>CBDFMY010000004.1:0-131163 GCA_965249835.1 Candidatus Poriferihabitaceae bacterium | reverse complement strand
GCACTGTTCAGGTTGCTCGGTTTGGAGCAGGGAGGTTAATCAGAGAAGGGTAAAAAGCCCGGCGGCGGGCAGGCGTGTCTTTTAGTATTTTCGCTGGCGCCGCGCTTTTTGCCGGGAGACGCGTTTCATTTCCCGACGAACTG
Organism: Candidatus Poriferihabitaceae bacterium; assembly: GCA_965249835.1. Taxonomy (GTDB): domain Bacteria; phylum Pseudomonadota; class Gammaproteobacteria; order Arenicellales; family Poriferihabitantaceae; genus JAHRAW01. The sequence continues at coordinate 131,020 of CBDFMY010000004.1, read as the reverse complement.
CGGCATCACCGTCGCGCTTGCGGATGGTGGTGGGTTTTTCATATGACTGACGACGGCGCGATTCGGTGAACACACCAGCGCGCTCGCAGGCACGGCGAAACCGCCGCAATATCACATCGAACGATTCGTTCTGCCGGACTTGTACGGATGGCATATTCAACTCCTTCAAGGGGGTCCTGAGTAAAAAACAGTGGGAGTATACCACACTCATCATTCCCACCCATGCGGGGAGACCATCGCCCTCCCTGCCGTCATCCTCGCCGGCAGGCGGGGACCCAGTGGAATATGTCGTCCCGGCGTAGCCGCGCAATAGCGGCTAACGCCGCTGAGTTTAATACTGGATTGCCCGGCCAATAATAATATGCGCCGGGCAATTGTATGTGTTCACTATTTCGCTGACGGTTTTTCTCGGTTACTTTTGGCGTCTCAAAGAAAGTCACACTTTGCGATTCACATTGTCTCCCCAATCCGTCATCCTCGCCGGCAGGCGGGAATCCAGTCTGTTGTTCTCGCCAAAGGCGAGAACCCAAAACTAAAAAACGACGAGAGTAACTAATACCGTCATAATCCAAACCACATCCCCAGACCGTGATTCTCGCCGGCAGGCGTGAATCTGTTAAACCCCCAGCGGCGTTAGCCGCTATCCTTACCGGCGGCAAAGCCGCCGGCTTTTTGTCCGGCGTAGCCGGACTATTAATGCCGTTACGCCGTAGTGTGGCTTAAAGCGCCGGCGGCTTCGCCGCCAGCCGCGGCTACGCCGCGCGTCTGGATTCCCGCCTGCCGGCGAGAATGACGAATGAAAGGGCAATAGTAAATTGAAAAGACAAAAGCGCGTTGAGAAGCCAAAGCACATTGAGAAAAGATCGCCGGGAGCGCCATGAATCGACTGGCGCGAGCGAAGCGAGCCCGAAGGGCGCGTATCAGGGATGATACGCGCAAAAAAGCCCGGTTTGACCGAACTCATTAATTAAGAACAAACATTGCACGCCGTATTTTCGTTGTCAGGCAAGGCGCGCGAGGAGCGAAAAAGTGAGCATACATTAAGTATGTAATCGACCGAGCGACGATGCGCAACACCGCATGACGACGAAAAGGCAAGCGCAAAATTGTGCGCCGTATTTTCGTTGTCAGGCAAGGCGCGCGAGGAGCGAAAAAGTGAGCATACATTAAGTATGTAATCGACCGAGCGACGATGCGCAACACCGCATGGCGACGAAAAGGCAAGCACAACGCTCGACACCAGCGGAAACTGATAAAATCCGCCTCCCACACCATCGTTCGTCATTGAAATGCCCGCTTCCGCACCGAATACTAATTTGCCCGCGGATTGGCACGCACTCCATCCGCAATGGCGCGATGAATACGCCCGCTTGAAGGGCCGGTCGCTGTCGCTCGACATGACTCGCGGCAAACCATCCCCGCAGCAACTGGATTTATCCAACCGGATTCTCACGCTTCCGGGCGATGAGTATCGGGATGATGACGGCACCGACCTCCGCAACTACGGCGGGCTGGACGGGCTGCCGGCGGCGAAGCGGTTGTTCGGCGACCTGCTCGAGGTCGCGCCGCAACGGGTCATCATCGGCGGCAATTCGAGTTTGACCTTGATGTATGAAACGCTCGCCCGCGCCTGCCAGTTCGGTGTGGTCGATGGCAGCCCGTGGAATCACATCACCAAACGAAAGTTTATCTGCCCGACGCCCGGCTACGACCGCCACTTCCAGATTACCGAACACCTCGGCTTTGAATTGCTCGCGGTGGGGATGACCGACCACGGACCCGACATGGCTCAAGTGGAATCGCTGGTTGCCGAAGACGACACCATCAAGGGCATCTGGTGCGTGCCGAAATACAGCAACCCGACCGGCGCCTGTTACGATGCCGATACGGTTGCGCGGCTCGCCGCAATGAAAACCGCGGCGGCGGATTTCAGGATACTCTGGGACAACGCCTACGCCGAACATCATTTCAGCGATGAACGCCTGGCGCTGGAAAATATCATGCAGCACTGCGAGGCGGCGGGTAACCCGCACCGAGTCATCCTGTTTGCCTCTACTTCAAAAATCAGCCACCCCGGTTCCGGCATCGCCGCCATGGCCGCCAGCGATGCCAATGTCGCCGATGCCAAAGCGCACATCGCCGTACAAAGCATCGGGCCCGACAAGGTCAATCAATTCCGAATGTTGAAATTGTTCGGCGATAGGGAAGGGCTTCGTGCACACATGAAAAAACACGCGGCTCTGGTCAAACCAAAATTTGATCTGGTGCTGGAGATTCTCGAACGAGAACTCGGCGACCTCAATATCGCCCAATGGAGTCGACCGAAAGGCGGTTATTTCATCAGCCTTGACGGCGTTGACGGTAGCGCCACGCAAGTGGTGCAATTGGCATTGGATGCCGGAGTCAAACTCACCGCCGCCGGCGCACCCTTCCCCTACGGCAAAGACCCGCGCGACCGCAACGTGCGGATTGCGCCGACTTTCCCGTCGTTGAGCGACATCCGGCAAGCAACCGAAGTGCTTGCAGTTTGCGTGAAACTGGCCGCCGCCAAACAATAACTCCCCCCGCTCGCCCCGCCCGTCTCGTTGATTTCCGCTAACCCTGTCTACCTTCGACTTTTCCTGATCGTTTGCCTGTGCATCGGCATCGCTTCCTGCGCGGTGGTCAAACCGCGCGCGCCCGGCCTCGGCAAAGCACTGGAATGGCAACAAATTGACGGCTGGCGGCAGGATAATCACGCCGAAGCCTGGCTCGCCTTGTTGCACAATTGCCAGGCGATGGCGACCCGGTTGAACTGGAAAAATTTATGCGCGGCGGCACAAAATCATCCGGCGCCGAACGACCACGCTGCCCGGCAATTTTTTGAACGCTGGTTCACCCCCCATCGACTCCATGGTCGCGGCGGTGAAACGCAAGGTTTGATTACCGGTTACTACGAGCCGCTATTGTTCGGCAGTTTCACGCCCGACCACCGCTACCGCTATCCATTGTATGCGCCACCGAAAACGTTGTTGTCGATTAAACTCGGCGATGTGTATCCCGAATTGAAAAACAAACGTGTTCGCGGGCGCATTCAGGGCGACAAGGTGTTGCCGTTTTATTCGCGCAAAGAAATTGATTCCAACCGCACGCTGCTGGCCGGCAATGAATTAATCTGGATTGATGACCGCGATGCGGTGTTCTTTCTTCATATTCAAGGTTCGGGGCGCGTCCGCTTGCCCGATGGGAAATTAATCGGCATCGGTTACGCAAATCAGAACGGGCATCCGTATCGCTCCATCGGAAACGTTTTGTTTCAACTCAATGAACTGACTCGGGAGGAAATTTCGCTGTTTACCATTCGCCAGTGGTTGCGAGAGCATCCGAACCGCGCCGAGGAATTGCTTTTCCGCAATCCCAGTTATGTGTTTTTTGTGTTGCGCGCCAATGCCAATGATGACCCCAATGATGGCTCCGACGATGCGCCGCTCGGCACGCTCAACATCCCGCTTACCCCGCAACGTAGCATCGCCGTTGATCCCGCCGTGGTGAATCTCGGCACGCCTTTGTGGTTGTCAACCAATTTTCCCGGCGATGCAAAGCGTCCGTATCGACGACTTGTTTTTGCTCAGGACACCGGCGGTGCCATCAAGGGAGCGTTGCGTGCCGATTTGTTTTGGGGGCATGGCGAAGCAGCGGAACGCGCCGCCGGAACCATGAAGGAGAGTGGCACGCTTATTGTGTTGCTGCCCAAAATGGCAAAGTGACGACTCATGAATAACGGGCGAGAATTTCATCTCCAATCAATTGCGCGCGCCAACCCGCAAACAACGGTAAATCGGTTTGACCGCGGACAAAACTTTCCACTTCCTGTCGGTTGGCAAGCAACGATCTACTGAGTTCCTCCTGCATCGCCCGCTGTTCGAGTAACTGCATAATTGCTCGCACCTGACGTTTTTGTTCGGGGGTTAATAATGGCAGCGGGCAAGCGCGTGTTTCGGCAACTTCGGCATCATCGCCCTTGTCATCGTTGTGTTCATTTTGCGCTATCAACGCAATAATTTCAGGACCCGCGTGTTTGACCGTGTTCGGGGCGATTTCCTTAATCTGCGCCAGACGGGAAAGCGTGTCGGGACGTTGGCGGCAGATTTGCAACAACACCGGCGTCGGCAAAACCCAGCCGCGAGGCAAGTTGCGCCGCTGCGCTTTTCGCTCCCGCCATACCGCCAGTTTGCGCACGCACTCCTGGGCGGCGGCATCCAGCCGCTCAAAGCCCTTGAGTCGCTGCCACGCATGGTTCGGGTCAATGCGGTAGTTTGCCGGAGCCGCAGCGCGAACACATTCATCCCGATGCCATTGCATGCGCCCCTTTTGTTCGAGCAGACGATCCAGTTCGCAACGCAACGCCGGCAGGTATTTGACATCATCCAGCGCATAGTCCAGTTGCGCGCGCGACAGCGGCCGGCGACTCCAATCGGTGCGAGTGTGCGACTTCGGTAAATGCACTGCGCACACCGCTTCCACCAACGCCGCATAACTTACCTGGTCGCCGTATCCGCAAAAAGCCGCCGCCAACTGCGTGTCATACAAGTTGCGCGCACGAATGTCGGCGCGGGTATCAAGTGCTTCCAGATCCTGTCGGCAGGAATGAAAAATCTTGACCACATCAGGATTGCCCAGCAACACACCGAGCGGCGAAAGATCTTCCACTGCCAGTGGATCAATGCACGCCGCCGACTCTTCGCCGCTCACTTGTATCAGACACAGTTCCGGCGTATATGTGCGCTCGCGCAAAAACTCGGTGTCCATCGCCAGCCAGCCGGCGCGCACGGCGACATCAATACACGAGATTAACTCATCGTTGCTGCGGATTATGTTTATCGAGATCATCGCGGCAATGGTATCATCCCGTCGGCTCCCGCACGCCACCGCACAAACACTGTGACATTGCGGATATTTACAGGGTGCCGGGTGGGTGGTATGATTGCCGCAAATGGTCGGACTGCAGAAAACTCCTCATGATGCGGGGATTTTGCAACAGCACATGCGCCAACAAACTGGGCGTGCAAACGTCTGTTATACGAAACTTCAAAGCGACAAAGTTGGAAAAAATTGCAATTGACGAGAAAGGAGACATAAAACATGAGAAACGGATATTCCGGAACATCGGCTCAACCACGCGAAAAAGAGACGGCAACGGTGAGGGAAAACTATGTGTATTTTAAGAACGCCCAAAACATGTGCGAAATACCCGATGCGTGTGTTGACTTTATACTGACTTCACCGCCCTACTTTAATGTCAAAGATTATGCCAAAGACGGCTACCAGTAAACCGTGCACTCCACCCGCAAAAATGGACAGATTGGTGATGTTGCTGACTATGCGGTTTTTATCTCAGAATTGGCAAAAGTATGGGCGGAGTGCGAGCGAGTGTTAAAACCGAACGGTAAATTAGCCGTTAATTCACCGCTTATGCCCATGCCAAAAAAAGACTATTGTACGCATTACAACCGGCATATTTTTGATCTAAACGCAGACATTCAACATTCCATCCTCAGTAAAAAGGACACAGAAATGTTTTTATATGATGTGTATATTTGGAATAGAACGAACGCCAGAAAGGGTTTAATGTTTGGCAGTTACCCGTATCCAAGAAATTTTTATGCTCAAAATACCAGCGAATTTATTTCTGTTTATGTTAAAGACGGTAAACTGATTAACGACATTTCAGAACCCGACAAGCAAAAAAGTAAACTAACGGAAGAAGAGTGGCGACTTTACACAAAGCAAATTTGGGACATCCCGGTGCCGAATAAAAAAGATTTGGCTTTTGGAAAACATTCGGCGATTATGCCGGAAGAAATTGCACGCCGTTGCATTCGACTTTTTACATTTGTCGGTGATTTGGTCTTGGACCCTTTCTCGGGTAGCGGCACGACTCTAAAAGTGGCATGTGAATTGAAAAGAAAGTATATTGGTTATGAAATTATGGATAGTTATAAAAATATCATATCCAAGAAATTAGCCGCCGCATCTCAGCCCAAGCAGGAAACATTATGTTTGTCCAAAACCAAATCCAAGACCTGACCAACCATAAAGCCGCCATTTCGGACGCTTTTGACCGGGCCGGCGAGGCACGTCTTATTGTCGCATATGTCAGGGAAAACGGCGTTGACATGATTTTGGATGACATCCGAGGCAAACCGGTGAAATTACTGTGCAGTTTGGATATGGGCATCACCCAACTTTCGGGAATCCGCAAGTTGCTTGAAAATGATGTGGAGGTTCGCATATATAAAAGCAACGAAGGAACATTTCACCCCAAAGTATGGCTGTTTAAGAACAATGATCAATGGAAAGTGCTTGTTGGTTCGGCGAATCTGACAGCGGCAGCACTCGTGGACAATGTGGAGGCAAGTGTGTTTATTGATGACATCAATATCACATTCAGCGCCGTCATGTTTTTTAATTATCTGTGGGAAGCAAAAAATTCCAATGATGTAACGCTGGAAGATATCTCACAACTCGAAGAACAATTACGGAAAAGACAGTCTATCAGGAGAATCGGAGCCTCGCTGCCGTTAACTACAGAAAACGAAAGTGAGAAAATACAAAAATTATTCTCATTTGTTACCGATTGGATTGACATCTCAAAGTCGGAACAGCAAGGTATCAGTTCTCTATGGAGGGGTTGGTATATTATTCCAGACCAAGGCTATGTTGATGACTATTTGGCGGAAAGTTTGACTATTTATATGCGAGTTATTGGGGATGGCGTGGCAATTGACCGACCCATGCGGGACGCACATTACAAAAAACACCTGCATGATCAGATAACGAATTATTTTGAAAAAATCAAGGAAAAAACCGCTAAAAACGTTCGCGGAAATTATGTCAAGAATGTCAAACACACCATGAGCGTAATCGCGTGGTGCAATGGTTTTTCCATGTCAGACGATTTCGTCATTACACTAAGTAGAGATGAAAACCAATAAAATCTATCTCATGGATGCGATGGATTTTTTGAACCAACAAGTGGATGGCGACTCCATCGATCTGGCGGTAATTGACCCGCCATACAACCTGCAAAAGGCCGATTGGGATTGCTTTGACGGGCACGACGATTTTTTAGCGTTTACTTTTAACTGGCTGGACTTGCTAATTCCAAAACTGAAGGAAACGGGTAGCCTGTATGTTTTTAACACGCCGTTTAACGCCGCTTATATTTTGCGTTTTCTACTTGAGCGGAAAATGTTATTTCAAAACTGGATTGTGTGGGACAAACGCGACGGTATAAGTGCGCCGAAAAGAAAATATGCCAACAGTCAAGAGGCGATTTTGTTCTTCACCAAAAGCAACCGGCATGTATTCAATTACGATGATATACGAGTTCCATACTATTCCACCGATCGCATGCGACACGCTACAAACAAAGGAATTCTAAAAAATGGCAAGCGATGGTATCCCAACAAAAAGGGAAGGTTGTGCACAGAAATTTGGCATTTTAGTAGCGAGCGACATATGCAAAAAGAAAATGGGAAAACGCGAAAAATGCCGCATTCAACGCCAAAGCCGTTGGATATGATTAAGCGCATGATTCTGGCGAGTTCCAACGAGGGCGATTTAATTCTCGATTGCTTTATGGGAAGCGGCACTGTCGCCGTTGCATGCCGCAAACTGAAAAGAGACTTTATCGGTTGCGAAAACAACAAGACCTATTACGACTTGTGCCTTAAAAACGTTGCCGGTGCTGCTTAAACCTTTGTCGTTTGTGCGAACAGCATAAAACTCAGTGGCTGGGAAAATTTTCATTGCCGGAATTTGCGGCACATTCATGGCGGGCATCGCCCAACTGGCACGAGCGCGTGGTTACACCGTGCGCGGTTGCGACGAGCAGGTTTATCCGCCGATGAGCACTTTGTTGCGCGCGCAAAACATGGAAGTCGCGGAAGGCTATCTGCCCGAACATCTCGGCCATGATCCCGGCACCGTACTCATTGGCAACGCGCTATCCCGCGGCAACCCGCTGGTGGAACATGTGCTGAATGAAAAACTAGCGTTTTGTTCCGCTCCCGAATGGTTGCGCGAACAAGTGCTGCAGCGGCGCACCGTGATTGCCGTCGCCGGCACCCACGGCAAAACCACCACATCGTCCATCCTCGCCTGGTTGCTGGAATGTGCGGGCAAGGTGCCGGGCTATTTGATTGGCGGCAAGCCCGGCAACTTCACGCACTCCGCCGACCTCGGCGATGACCAACCAGGAAACCATTTCATCATTGAGGCGGACGAATACGACACCGCATTTTTCGACAAGCGCGCCAAGTTCGTTCACTACCGCCCGCACATCGCGGTGCTGGGTAATTTGGAATTCGACCACGCCGACATCTACGACGACATTGCGCAAATTCAAAAACAATTTCATCATCTGGTCCGAATCGTACCGGGCAATGGCTACGTGGTAGTGAACGCCGATGACCCGCGCCTCACGCAGGTCATGGACATGGGGTGCTGGAGCAAAGTGGTACGTTTTTCCGTGGGCGGCGATGAAATAGATACCGAAGTCGAGTGGCGCGCCGTGCCCATCAATCAAGATTGTTCTCGTTTCGAGGTGATTCATCACGGACAATCGGTCACCCAAGTGCACTGGCAATGCATCGGCAGACACAACCTGCAAAACGCTCTGGCGGCGCTGGCGGCGGCGCAACTGGCGGGCGTGCAACCGGCTACCGCCGGGGAATTCCTGCGCGACTACCGCCCCGCTGAACGACGCCTGCAATTACTTTTCCAATCCGACGAAGTTTGTTTATACGACGACTTCGCCCATCATCCAACGGCAATCCGCCACACCATCGCCGCGGTGCGCGCAAAACATCCCGGCAGCCGGGTCATCGCAATCGTGGAGTTGCGCTCCAACACCATGCGCATGTCGATGAAAGGCGGCGGTCACGGCAAGGAATTGACCGATGCTCTGCAACGAGCCGACTGCGCCATTGTCAGCGGCGCGACCGGGTTCTCGCAAGCCGGGCTATCCGCGGCGCAACAAGGCAATGGCGAAATCCTGCACCTTGCGCACACCGACCAAATTATTTCGGCGGTGAAATTGCGACTCAGCGGAAATGATATTATCATCACCATGAGCAACGGCGGTTTTGACCAACTCCCGCAGAAAATCGCAAAGTCACTTAAATAAAAAAAAATCCTTGCAACCTTATTCTCATCCATCGGTCTTATCATCCAAAATCAGGCACTGACTCAATGAAAAAATATCAAATCATCTTGTTGTTGGCCGGTGTGTTGTTGCTGGTCACCGCAGTTTTATACGAACGATTGGCACCTGTCGAACAGGACAAGCCGCTCGCCGAAAGCCGCCAATACGAACCGCCGAGCGAAGCGCAACCGGCCGAAACCGATGATGAATACGATAAAGACGATAAAGACGATAAAGACGATAAAGACGATAAAGAAGAGAAAAAAGATAAAGTCGTTACGCGTATCGAGCAGAACAGGCCATTTGTCGAGGGCGGCCACTACGAATTGCTGAACGAGGCACAACCGATTCAGACCGGCGACAAGATCGAAGTGGTGGAAATGTTCTGGTATCACTGCCCACACTGCTATCGACTGGAACCATTCATCACCCGGTGGCGGGGAAACAAACCGGACAATGCCGAATTCGTTCCGATACCGGCGGTCTTGAACGCACGGTGGGCGTTCGATGCGCGGATGTATTACACCCTGGAATCTCTCGACCTTGACCTGCTATTACACGCCGACTTATTCAAAGCCATACACGAGACGCGCCTGCCGTTCGGCTCCGCAGATCAATTCGCCGACTGGGCGGTTGCCGCGCAAGCCGCGCGCCAAATCGAAAAACGCGTCGACCGGCAAACGCTAATCGCCACGTTTGATTCTTTCACGGTGGAAACCAAAGTCAGTTTCGCCACGGTGATGTCCCGCAAATACGGCATCTCCGGCGTGCCCGCGATTATCGTTGACGGCAAATACCGCACTTCGGTATCCTTGGCCGGTAGCCACGAAAAATTGCTGAAAGTAATCGACTATCTGGTCAATCTCGCAGCCAAACAAAGAGTGGAGTAATCAGCGAAATAATAATCAGACGGGTGCCGGCAACGCGCCATCAAAAGGTGCCATCTATCGGCGGCAATCGGAGGCAATCAGGATACATCAGGCAACCTGAAATAATCGCGCATCGGCATCGACGACAATGGGCGCGCTGGTGCGGATGAGTTCCGCCAGATACCCGACCTTGGGCATTTCGGTGCTGAAATAAAATTGCGCGGTACGTATTTTGTCGCGATAAAACGAATCATCTTCCTGCTGTAATTTTTTCATGCTGACATCCGCGGCTTTTGCCATCTGCCAGCCACACGCCACCACGCCCCACAATCGCAGATACGGTTCGGCAACCGACATTGACAATCGAACATCTTTCGCCGCAGATTCAACAATGAACTGCGCCGAACGCTCCACGGTGTCGATGGCTACGGATAACCTTTTTGCCATGTCACCAACTTTGCCCGAAGTGGCAAGCGCGTTGCACTCCCGACGAATTTCCTCGATCACTCTGGCATTCATTGCGCCGCCGTCCCGGGTTAACTTGCGACCAACCAAATCCGCCGCCTGAATGCCGGTGGTGCCTTCGTAAATCGACGTGATGCGCTGGTCTCGATAATGCTGGGCGGCGCCGGTTTCTTCAATGAATCCCATACCGCCGTGCACCTGCAACGCCAGCGAGACATTTTCCAGACCGATCTCGGTGGTATAGCCTTTGACAATGGGCGTCATGATTTCCACCATCTCGCGGGCGCGGGTTTGCCATTCCGCATCCGGCTGACGACGACTGTGGTCCATGCACCCGGCCACCACCAGGCAAAGGGAACGCAACGCTTCGATGCGACACTTTTGCAACCACAGCAATCGCTTGACATCCGGATGATTGATGATCGCCACGCGCTCGCCATCCGGGGCTTCCACGGCGCTGCCCTGAATTCGCTCGCCGGCGAATCTCGCCGCCTGCTGGTAGGCGCGCTCGGCAACACCGTTGCCTTCCACGCCGACCGCGTGGCGCGCCACATTCATCATCGTGAACATATACCTCAGGCCGTGGTTTTCTTCGCCGACCAGATAGCCGACGGCGCCGCCCTTTCGGTACGCGCCGGTGCCATATCCCAACGCCGCCGTGGGGCTGGCGTGGATTCCCAACTTGTGTTCCAGCGAAAGCGTCTCGACATCGTTGCGTATGCTCCAGTTGCCGTCGTCATCGGGCAGGAACTTAGGCACGATAAAAAGCGATATGCCCTTGACCCCTTGCGGCGCGTCCGGCGTGCGCGCCAGTACCAGATGAATAATGTTTTCGCTCATGTCGTGGTCGCCGTAAGTAATGAAAATCTTCTGCCCGCTGATCAGATAATGATCGCCTTCGGCAACCGCACGCGTGCGCACCGCACTCAAATCGGAACCGGCTTGCGGTTCGGTCAGGTTCATCGTGCCCGACCATTGCCCCGACACCAGTTTCGGCAAGTAGGTCGCTTTTTGTTGCGTGGAACCGTGGGATTGGATGGCTTCAATGGCGCTTTGGGTCAGCAACGGGCACAGTGAAAATGACATGTTGGCGGCGTGCCAGATTTCCGCCACGGCGGTGGACACCAGCCACGGCAACCCTTGCCCGCCCACTTCCGGGTCGAACGGCAAACCGTTCCAGCCGCCTGCAATGAACTGCTGATAGGCTTCAACCCAGCCGTCGGCGGTAATCGCCTTGCCGTTTTCCAATCGCACGCCTTGTTGATCGCCGCTCCAGTTGATCGGTGCCAACACTTCGCTGGCGAATTTGCCGGCTTCCTCAAGAATGGTTTGCAATAAATCCGCAGTGGCTTCTTCATGGCCGGGCAACTGGTTGACGCGGTTGAGGTCAGCCAATTCGGTGGCGGCAAATGTCAGGTCGCGTATCGGGGCGGTGTAGTCCATAGTCATGCTGGTTTTGCCAATTTCGCTTGGTGGAGGGATGAAACGTGGAAGTATACCGCACCGGGAATTATTGTTTGCGGCGAGTCCCGGGGTGTCCCGTGTTCATACAATAGCCATACAATGCCGGTTGCGCAACAGCCATAACTTTCCATGAATCCAGCCATCCACGGCCACCGCGGCGCCCGCGGGCGTCGGCCCGAAAATACCCTGCCAGCGGTCGAATACGCGCTGCAACACGCCGCCGATGGCGTTGAGGTGGATTTATGCGTTACCGCCGATGACGTCATCGTGTTGCACCACGACCTGTGCCTCAACCCCGACACCACCAGAGACGCGCACGGGGAGTGGATTACGCAGCGCATTCCCATTCGTGATTTGCCGCTGGATGCGCTCGGTCAATACGATGTCGGACGCATGCGGCCGGGCAGCGATTATGCGAAAGAATTTCCTGAACAAGTTGCCATGGATGGCGCGCGGATTCCGACTTTGGATGAGTTCGTGGAGTTGGCGGGCCGGCACGCCGACAACAACGTTGTCCTCAACTTGGAAATGAAAAACGACCCGCGCCAGCCGGAGTTGACCCCGGAACCTGATTATTATGCCGCGCTGGTGGCGGGCAAACTCGAATCGCTTCGCTTGCCGGAGCAAGTTTTCCTGCAAAGTTTTGATTGGGAATTGATGGCGTTGCTGAAAAAAGAATTGACGACACGAAAACTGAATTTCAAAACCGGATTTACAACAAAGCGGCGATATGGAACCGCCGATCTGCAAGAAGTAAAAAACAAAGACGGCGATGTATTTTCATGCAAGCATCGTGGTTTGACCGAACCGTTGGTCCGTGCCGCCCATGACCTTTGCCTGGAAGTCTATGCGTGGACGGTCAACGAAACCCGGGATATGGAGCGAATGGCCGAGTGGGGCGTGGAGGTAATTATCACCGACTACCCCGAAAGTTGCCGGGCGTTGCTTTATGGAAAATGATAGCGGCTAACGCCGGACTCCTTATCCTCGGTTACTTTGTCTTCTCAAAAGGAACCATCACCTTGCCGTGCTTTTTATTCGTGTGCTTTGTCTTCTCAAAGAAACCATGCCTCCCAATTCACCCTGATCCCCCAACCCGTCATCCTCGCCGGCAGGCGGGGATCCAGATGGCGGCGCAAGCCGCCCCGTGAGTCACGCTTGCGTAATGATACTAATAGTTCGGCATACTTTAGTCTCAATGTGCCTTTGTCTTCTCAAAGAAATTATTACATCCCAATTTGCTATTACCTACCATTCGTCATTCTCGCCGGCAGGCGGAAAAAATCGCCGGGAGCGATTTTTCGCGAGCGAAGCGAGCCCGAAGGGCGCGTATCAGGGATGATACGCGCAAATCCAGTCTGTTGTTCTCGCCAAAGGCGAGAACCTCGAACTAAAAAACGATGAGAGTAACTAATACTGTCATAATCTAAACTACATCTCCAGATCGTCTTTCTTGCATCGAACGGCAGCGGCTCCGCCGCAAATGAGTCCGGCTACGCCGGACGACATATTTAACTGGATTATCCGGAACAAGCCGGGCAATGACATTGCGCTTGCCTTTTCGTCGCCATGCTGTGTTGCGCGTCGTCGCTCGGTCGGTCACATACTTAGAGACTTTTGCATAATCCATAATCATTTCTCATAATCTCACTTCTGAGATTTTTCAGGGTCTTGACTCGTTAACACCCTAAAGATATTTCCAAAAAGCCTCGTTTTTCTTGAAAAACTTTCACAAACCAACCCGATTTACTTGCTTTGGTTGGTTGGGTTGCTGTTTTTCCTTTCCCCCCGCCTTTTAGACGCAACACGCCGGTGAACTTCGCATTTGCTTGAAAATATTCATCCCGGTTTTAAGATTATGAGTCATCGCAATCAGTTGCGCTCTGCTTTTGTTTCTTTCCAGCCCAAGGTATCTTGCCTGACCTAATCCGTGATGTTGTTTTAATAGCCCAAAGGTGCGCTCGACGATATAACGGATGCCTGAACGTTGCCTGTTTTGCTGTTTTTGTTGGTCGGTCAACGGTTTGTTTCTATAAGCCCGGTGCAGAACTTTATTGTTTTGCCGGCCCAGTTTCCTGTCGTTTTCCTGATTGGCATATGCGCTGTCCGCGTAAACTTGCCCATGGGTTTTGACCAGCAGTTTGTCCATCTCTTGTGAGTCATGCACATTGCCTGGCGTGTAAGTCATCTTCTTGACAAAACCATGTCCATCCGTATTGGCGTGCATCTTGAAGCCGTAGGTGGTTTTGCGCTTGCCATCAGCGGCGACCTTGACGTGGTAACCGGCCTCCGGGTCTTGCGTGTTATTGCCATCCTTGCCCTTGCGTTTGCGTGATTGCTTGGCTTTTATCACCGTGGCATCAATGAGGTTGATTGAACCGACTGAGACGATAATGCTGTTTTGCTCCAGGTGCGTGTTAATTTGCTCTAATAGCGGCTCTAAAAGGTTCTCAGTGTTCAGCAGGTTTCTGAAACGCCAGATGGTCGTGTGGTCTGGCACCGCTTCACTCAAACTTAAGTCAATAAAGCGCCTGAACATCAAATCCCTGGCAATTTGTTTTTCCAAGGCTTCATCGCTTAGGTTATACCACGCTTGCAGGATTAGGATCTTGAACATCATCAGCGGCGGGTAGGCAGGCACGCCTCTTTTAGATGAATAAAGTCCCGCAAGGGTGGTCTCTATCTCTTTCCAGTTAATGATGCTGTGCACATCGTCAAGTTCGCTCAGGGATTTATGCTCGACCACAAGCATGTCTGCCATTGAGTGTTGGGCGGTTTGTTTCCAGGACATTTTGAGTTGGTTTTGGTGGTTGTTTAGAGGTTTCTTATTTTACTGGATTAAGTATGATTTAGGCTTGATTTATGCAAAGGTCTCACTTAATGTATGCTCCCTCCCTCGCTCCTCGCGCGCCTTGCCTGACAACGAAAATACGGCGCGCAATGACGAATGAAGGGCAATGGTAAATTGAAAAGACAAAAGCGCGTCGAGAAGCGAAAGCACATTGGAAATAAGGAGTCACGCGAAGCGTGACAAAAACTAAACGGCGTTAGCCGCTATCATTTCGCCGGCGATCTTTTTTGCACATGCTCGCGCTGCTGGTCCAAGACATATCTCATCAAACTCGGAATACCCGCCTCATATAAATTTGTGTCCGGCGGATTCCAAATAAACTCATGGCGAATAAGTGTTTGCAGATGTTCACTAGATGACTGTGCAGTATGTGAATCGACCGGTGGATTATCTGCAATAACATTTATGAGCGTATCATCTGTGACCGTTTCCACGTCTTGGAATATTGTTGCAATAGCAATAGCCGCCGGTAACAATCCACAATCTCGTAATGCTTTTCTGCGTTCTCCATAAAAGTGTGATCGGCGGTTTTCAATCTTTGTTTCTACTTCGGTAATGTCTTCAGAAGTCAGTTTTTGCAGTTCTTTTTCCTTTGCAAAATCCCAAAGGGCTTCGCCCCAAAGTTGAATGAAGTAAGGATAGTGCTGGCTGTCTTCGATCACATGTTCCAAAGCATCGGCGGCTACTGTTATGCCGTCTTCTTCCAACGGTTTTACCATAGCATCCGCAGTAGCCTGCGCATTTAATCGTGCAATGCCAATTTTCGTGGAGCGTTCAACAAAACTAGCCCCCACTGTGGTCAACAAATGCGATAGACCGGGCGTGCCGGCGAGTACTAGCAAAAAAGGTGCTTCCTCTCGTACATCTTGACTCAGGTTTAGCAAAGCATTGCACAAGCCCGGTTCCATGGTATGTGCTTCATCCACCAGAGCCACCAAGGGATTTTTTTGGCATTGAGCAATCAACGCGTTTAATAAAACGCCATCAGTAGGCTCTTTTCCCTTCCATGTCTTAGCAATAAACGCTTCAGCCGAAACTATATCAGCAGCAGACGCCCCGGCCTTAAGCCCCGCTTGTGTTTCGCCACCCAATACTTTTTTTGCCAAAGTTTCCTCTGACAATAAAAACGTCCACATTTTTGCCGGCGTTGCTAATTTATTAGCGGTGGTCGAACATGCGCGTATCTGCTTGCTTTTCTTATCAAAAAATTGCGGTTTTTTATATTCCCCAATTTCCACTTTTAACCAACGCAACAGCACTGTTTTGCCCATGCCTCTCGGACCATACATAACGATATTGGCGGCAGGTGGTCGTCCGGCAGATATTTCTGCCAATATCTTCTTGAGCCGACCCTGCTCGCTTTCCCGGCCAGCCAGATAAGGCGGGAGTTGCCCATCACCCGGCTTGAACGGATTAAAATCACCAATCTGTGCCATAACCAACGCCTCATTCGCTAGTTAATACTAGTTGTTGAGTATACTCTTTTTATGGAATTGCGCTTGCCTTTGCGCCTGTCTTTTTGTCGCCATGCTTTGTTGCGCGTCGTGCTCGGTCGGTCACATACCGCTTGTCTGCTTTTTCGCTATCTTCTCAAAAACACCGATTTTTGAGAAGCAATGGCACTTTTCCATGGTTACTTCTCAAAAACACCGTTTTTTGAGAAGCAAAGCACTTTTCCATGGTTATCTTCTCAAAAACACCGTTTTTTGAGCAGTTACCACACATTATTCAAAAACCTATCATTCGTGATTCTCGCCGGCAGGCGAGAATCTTATAACCCTCAGCGGCGTTAGCCGCTATCATTTCGGCGGCTACGCCGTAGTGCGGCTCATTCGCTTTGATGTCGCGCTCCACGTTGTGAATTGCAGGTAGGCCTTGGTCGGTTATACTCATCCATGGTAGCAGGTCGCTGTCCTGTGGGTTGTGAATTGCAGGTAGGCCTTGGTCGGTTATACTGACGAACCCTTGGGAGCGTCTCGGCGCCCATTTTGTTAGGAGTAAATAGAACTGTCCTAATAATTAGCACGACATCTGTCCGCTTTTAATTGGTTTATACTCCTGACATTGTGAAGCGGATTTACGCAACGTCAGCCTGTATTTGTTCCTCATTCAATAAACAGCCATCTTTTGAATATCATCCCAGTCGTCTAGGACCATGAAAAATTGAAATTAAGCCATCTAAATGGATTACAACCTTTACTTTGGCTTTGATGTAATGATAGCGATGTTTGTCTTTCGGCAGCTGTAAATTGAGGTTGTTAAATTGCACGCAATTGTCTTTCCTCACCCTGCGCTCATAACGCTGACAAAGGTAATCATCCAGATTAACACCGGCAAGCCGGACAAATGCATTGCCTTGTTCTCTTGCAGGACGTGCAAACTCCTCGTTATAAGCCGGCATGTAATGATTGTTAAGGTATGCATTAGCGGCTGTTATATCGGTGATGCCGTTGAGCGCCAATTCTTGAGGTAATCGCCCTTGGTGAGTACCAAAGGCACGTTCAGATCGCCCGCGAGCCTCAGGCGAATAGGCAGCAATCATATCAATGCCTAACCGTTTTAAGGGCAATGCCAAATTGAGTCGGATTGTTTTTATCCACCTTGCCACCTACCTCTGGTGTATGCCAGTAATGGCGGTCCCTGTCGGAATAGAAAGTACAGAAAATACCTTTAGCCTTGAGTACATCTTTGACACCCAGCAACGAACTGACCGTGCCTTCCTGTTCAACAAAGCGCATGGAATAATGCTCGTTAGTGGCATCATCCATAGTCACAATTAAATCCCAATACACCCCGGGCACCCATAAATGAGTACTGCCATCTTGATGGATCATCATGCCGGGCAATGCACTGGGGAGCCGTTTAATGCGATGAGGTCCAGGTGATTGACCTTTTGCCACCAAATCAGCTGTTTGAAGTTGGTTTTTAACCCAACTATAGCTACGTGCCCCCTGGTGTTTTCGTTGACGCCAACGATGAAAATGCCTGACATTCCAGCCATTATATCGACTGGAATATAAACCGGTTAATGCCATCGCCTCATCAACCGGAGCGCACCGTACTGATAGGGTGTGCAGTCTTTTGTCACACAAGCCTTCCAGCCCTGACTCTTCATAACGGTTGATATACCTGCGAAAACTACGACTGCAGACTCCTAACAAACTGGCCGCCTCCTCTTGGCTTAATCGTTTGCATTGATAACCCTCATATGCATCTTCAAATCTCATCTGTTTTAATTCCTCAACAAAGGCTGTCCGGTTCATTTGCCACCCCCAAATAGGATAGAATAAATCCGGACAGTTCACGTGTTAATTATTAGGACAGATAATTTACTCCTAACAGTCTCGGCACCCATTTGAGGAGTTGCGATAAAACTGTGTTACAATGCGCCATGGTCTGATTCTCCTATTTGATTCAATAAGTTGTACGTCATCTCATTGTATCAATTCAGAGCGAATCAGACCATCTTTTTTGCTTGTTAATGGGACAGCAGTGGTATGTCATTGACCAAAGTTTTTATTGAGTGCTAGTATCTGTTAATAAAATCCAAAGCATAGACAAATCAACATGATTATAGATTTTTCACAATTATCTGCGAGTGAGTATGCGGCTTGGTGGGGTGCAATAATTGCAACACTTACACTTGTTTGGGGTGTCATTGTGACCATAAGATCAGGTGCTCGTGTGTATGTTACAGCGACCCCAAATATGAGGATTTATCCAACACAACCTACCACCGGAGAGAGTTTGTATATATCGGTCAAAGCGGTTAACCGCGGAACGTCTCCAACAACTATTACTCATTTGTTAGGTTACTATGCTCCGACTGTTTTAGATTCGATTAGGAAGCAAAAGAGACAACATTTCGTTATTCCTGCGTATGAAATCTGTGGAAATATAATTCCTTATGTATTAAAACCCGGAGAGGAGTGGGGAAATTTAGTAAAACAAGAGAATTTTGAAGAAGAAATATCCTGCAAGTATTTATATGTCGGAGTTCAGCATAATCAGAAGAAAGAAACAATATATAAACGTGTCAAGATAACTCCTAAACACACAAGATCTACTGCGACAACGAACAGGAAAAATCTTTAATATTTCTGCATTATCACAATATATTCATTATTCATTGTGGTAGATTTTTTGCCGACTATGTTTGTCGGGCTATTTTTACTGGGCATTCTTTTATTGGGTATGTTCCTGATAAATGTATTTTTGTGTTGAAACCCATGTTTTTCAAATAAAGATTTTGTTATAGCATCTGTCGGCAACGTTATATCCTTCACTCTTCGGTTTCCGACGACATAGCAAGCGTGGGCACCCTTTTTTAGGGTCGTGGCAACATTGGCTATGGATTTGCCATAATCCGCATAAAAGCTGTAGACTTCTTTCGCTCTTTTTACATCGATGAAAGCAATTCTTTCGACAGCATTGTCAATAAGACTAATTCCTGTTTCAGATATATCCTTCGTTCGCCCTCCCATCAACTGATTGTCAACTTGGTTTGCATTTTCCACCCCAAGCCACTCATTTGCCAATCGTGAAAATTGGCCATAGGCTACAGTAGTCCTGCTGTCTCCATAGGGAGGAGATGTCACAACCAAATCAATAGATTCTTTTTCAATTTCTTTGATGGTTTCTGATGAATTGAAATCATACACCTTTGTTTTAACACGGCTATTTTTAATTTTATCGAGATAATTTTTTAATCCCCTGCGGTTTCTCGCTAATTTAGAATCCATTAAAGAAAAAACATCAGGATTGAAAATCTCTCGTTGTTCTCCAGACATTCTGTATAATTTGAATTCACTATTTCTAGTTAGGCTTGATTCTCTGACCGTTTCGCTAAAAGCGATCAAGAAGAATTTTTTTACTTTCTCATATTCAATAGAGTCGATAAATTTTTTTATAATACCCAATCGATTTTTCGTTTCTTTTGTGAACCAAAAATCTATATTTTTAAAACTAGGGGGAGCGCAATTTGATTTACTTATCCCAAAGTTAAAGGAAAAATAATAATCATTGAATTCATTTAGATATGCATCCAATGTTTTCAGTTTGATTTTTACTGTTTTGGCTTCAGCTATCAGGCGAGCCAATGGGTTTAAGTCGGTTCCAAAAGCATCGATGTTTTTTAGATTGGCTTCGACAAGAGACGTTCCTGTTCCGCAATAGGGGTCAAAAAGTTTTCTCGATTTTTGCCCGTATTCGGCAATTAATCGACTTGCAATTTGCGGTATCATCATTGCAGGATAATTATGATAGCAATGAGTGTCTTCCTTGGTGTCTGCTGTTTTGAAGTCCCAATCCAAATCAATATGTTTTTTACCATTTATCGCGCCCATAATCATATATCCTCTATTTTTTGAAAAAGTAGTGGTAGTTTATCTTCATAGACTCTAAATCCCGTCCCATGGTTTCTTGCAGCTGTCTCTTTTTCATGCAACCTTAAATCAACCAGAAGATTTGTTGTCTTAAATAACTCTGCTAATAAATCTGGAGAAGTCCCATTCATCATTTGCCCTCGGTAAAAATGGAAGTATTCAGAGCCCCCTCTTTCTTCAACATGCGCTGAAATCAGCAACAATGCCGGAATTTTCTCGGTAAACCTTTCTGCAAGATCGGACAGTTTCCAAATAGCTATAATTTCTCCTGAAATATGCTGAATTGATATTTCGTCCTGCGCAACTGTTAGGAATAGCCCTGCACTATTTGGAGTTAATGACATTGTGTAATACATTCCTAAACGTTCATTTATATCATAGCTGCCATATTTTTGTACGGCATATAGCGGATCAACTTGCCACACTTTTTTATTAAATGTGAAAAGAGTTATCGGGGACTGTGAATTGTCCCTATGGGTTTTAATTTCAATATTATCTATGTCAGGAACGGCCAAATTATTCTCTTTCAGCCCAAGTAATGTTTCAAAAGTGTACCCTACCCCAGTTGGTCCACCTCTCATGGATTTCACAAATCCTTGATTCTTTAATGCGCCAAATTTTTGTTTAAATTCTTGTAAATTCACTTCACTATATTCCTCTATTGTCGATGACACGATTAGAATAATCAGTCTATCACATCACTTGCTGCATTTTAACCTCGCTCAATGCTCCCCCCCGGCCTTGAAGTTAAACACCGCGCCGGAGCGAATGCCGGAGGGCCAGCGCGAAGTAATGGTTTTTAATCGCGTGTAGAAGCGCACGCCTTCGGGTCCATGGATGGCGTGGTCGCCGAACAGGGAGCGTTTCCAGCCGCCGAAACTGTGGAACGCCAGCGGCACCGGAATCGGCACATTGATGCCCACCATGCCGATTTGGATGCGGTTGGCGAAGTCGCGGGCGGCGTCGCCGTCTCGGGTGAAAATCGCAGTTCCATTGCCGTATTCGTGTTCGTTGACCATCTTCACCGCTTCTTCATAACTGCCGGCGCGGACGATGCTCAAAACCGGGCCGAATATTTCATCGGTGTAGATGCGCATGTTGGTTTTGACTTTGTCGAAGATGGTGGCGCCGACGAAGCATCCGTTTTCGGCACCTTCAACCACCGTGCCGCGTCCGTCTCGCAACAATTCCGCGCCTTCTTTCACGCCATTGTCGATGTAACTTTCGATGCGCGTTTTGGCATCGGGATTAATCACCGGTCCCATTTCGCTGGATGCATCGGTGAACGGACCCACTTTGAGTGCATCCAGTTTCGGCAGCAGTTTTTCGATGATGGCATCGGCCGGTTCATCGCCCACCGCAACCACCACCGAAATCGCCATGCAGCGTTCGCCGGCGGAGCCGTAAGCCGCGCCCATAATGGCATCCACCGCCTGATCTATATCGGCGTCGGGCATCACCACCATGTGATTTTTCGCGCCGCACAATGCCTGCACCCGTTTGTTGTGCGCGTTGCCGGTCTGATAGATATACTCGCCGATGGCGGTGGAGCCGACAAAACTGATGCCCTGCACGCGCGCGTCCATCAATAACGTATCCACCGCTTCCTTGTCGCCGTTGACCACATTCAACACGCCGTCCGGCAAGCCGGCCTCCTGCATCAACTCCGCCAACCGCAACGCGCAGGACGGATCCCGCTCGGACGGTTTCAACACGAACGTGTTACCGCAGGCGATTGCCATGGGAAACATCCACATCGGCACCATCGCCGGAAAGTTGAACGGCGTGATGCCGGCGCAAACGCCCAGCGGCTGCCGCACGTTCCAACTGTCCACGCCGCCGGCTACATTTTCGGAGTATTCGCCTTTGAGCACTTGCGGTATGCCGCAGGCGTATTCCACCACTTCCAGGCCACGGGTGATCGATCCTTTGGCGTCGTCGAGGGTTTTGCCGTGCTCAGCGGAGAGCAACTGCGCCAACTCGTCCATGTGTTCGCGGATTAAATTGCGGAAGGCGAACATTACCTGCGCACGTCGCCCGGCCGCCAGCGCCGACCACGCCGGAAATGCTTCAAAGGCGGCGGCAATGGCGGTTTCCACTTCGGCTTTGCTCGCCAACGCCACGCGCTTCGCCACCACGCCCAGAGCCGGGTTGTAGACATCGCCGAAGCGACCGCTCGCGCCGGCCACGCGTTGCCCGCCGATGAAGTGTGGAATATCGTCGTTGCCGGTGTTCGCTGCTGAGTTCATGCTTGCCTCTTTGATGGCTGGTAAATGATGGTATGCAAATTAACTTCGCGCGTGTTTATGGATTCGTGTTCAGGCAATCGCGCCGCTATCACATACTTTTCGCCGCAACGCACAAGTTGCGTATTTTTTGCAACGCCAACGCTCCGCCCAGCAAGCCCAGACCACAGTCCGGTGCCGCCACCAACCGCTCTTTGTCGATGTGATTGAGGGCGGCGCACAGGCGCGCGCGAATTTCATCCACCGCCTCGACTCGACTTTTGGCGATTGCCACCACGCCGAAAACAATGGTGGTAGTTTTGAAACGCTCGAGCAAAGTGAGATCATTGTGACGATGCGCGTCTTCAATGGATACCCATTGCACCGATGAATCCTCCAGCGCATCGGCAATTTGAAAATAGGCACTCGGCTCCGCTTTCGGATAATCGTCACGGTCAAGGCGGTCGGGATAACCGCAACACATGTGCATGGTGCGCGTCACATGCGCCGGACAACCGTGAAACACGCGCTGCAGATTTTCCACGCCGTAGGCAAGCGCATCATCGGGACGACGTGCGAACACCGGTTCATCGATCTGAATATAACGACAGCCAGCTTCCGCCAATGCCAACACTTCCGTATTTAAAGCCGCCGCCAAATCGGCGTTAAGTTTTTTCGGGTCATGGTAATACGCGTCGCAGTTGGTGTCGGAAATGGTCATCGGTCCCGGCATGGTGATCTTCACCGGCTGCGCGCAAAATGCTTGAGCGCGTCGCCAATCCGCATCCAGAAAATTGCCTTTGGCTCGAATCGGCCCGCGAATGGTCGGTAAATGCGCCGAATAAGCCCCGCCGCGCACTTCTTTTTCCGTCAGGTGGTTAAAGTCAAAACCGTGCAGATGCCGGCAATGATAGTGAATGTAGTTTTCTCTGGAAACTTCGCCATCGGTCGGAATGTCAATGCCGGCTTCGACTTGCTCCTTGACCACCTGTTCCACACCGCGGGCGATGATGGCATCGGCATCGTCGCCCATCTTGGCCATGGCATCAATCCAGAGCATGGTCGGGTCAGCGGTGTCCGGACCCGCGGGAATGTTAAACCAATCCGGTAGTTTCACGTAGTCGGGTTTCGGATATGCACCGAGGCAAGTGGTAGTGATGCTCATATGAATCAGTCGTGTGGTGGCAGTTATTCGGAGTCGGTTTGCTTTTGCGGCGGGGCGAAAATGTTTTGGTAATTCTCCGTGCCTTTGGCTTGTTCTTCTTCCGTCTTGCTTGAATCTGCTTGTCCGCCAAGATTGATTGGCGCAAAAACGCTTTGGTAACCTTCGGTGCCTTTGGCTGGTATTTTCGGTTGGGTCACGGTGGCGGCATCCGCCTCGCTCGATGCCTCCTTGCTCGGTGCCGCCCGTTTGAACATCTGTTTTGATTTGAATTCATCCACCTTGCGCCGCGTCTCTTCTGCTTTTTGTTGTTGAAATATGGTTTTACACTCGTCAACGCCGACCGTTCCAGCAAAGTAAAGCGTTCCCAAACCGGCGATAAATATCAGAGTAACGATGAGCATCGCCGGATTGGTGATGAGGCTGGCTCTGCTTGCGCGGGTGCTACCGGCGGCCTTTGCCACGCGGTCCATATCGCGTTGATATTTTTCCTCGCGACGTTTCAAGATTTCGAAATACACCGCACCAATCAAGGTCAAGCCGATAATCACAACGGCGAGTGCGCTGATGGATGGATTGATACCGTAACGCACCTTGCTGGCAAGAACCGTGGTCAGGGTGGATTGGGAGACGATGGTGAAAATCGTCGTGTTGTAATTTTCAAACGACGCGAGAAATCCGATCACGGCGGCGGATGCGATTGCCGGTGCAAGAAACGGCAATAAAATTTTGCGGAAAGTCTGCACTTGAGTCGCGCCCAAATCCAGCGCGGCTTCTTCTTGAACGGAATCAAATCGTTGTAGTCTGGATATAAATACCAGCATCGCATATGCCGCGACGAAAGTGGACTGGCCGATGATGGTAAGAAAAATGCCGTCGTAAAAAAATGAATCATAACTGGCGTTGAACATCCGCCCCATCCGATCCCAAAAAACCAGCGTGGATATGCCCAGCACCACGCCCGGTATCAAAATCGGCGAGATAACCACGGTGTAATACCACGGGCGAAAGCGGTTGCTTACCTGCGTTAGCATCAATGCGCCGGCAAGCCCGAGTGGCACCGCGACAATCACCACGCCGAACGCGATGATGACGCTGTTTTTCAGTCCGGTCATTAAATCGGGATCGTTGGCGAGCACATCAAACCATTCAACGGTGAAACAATCCCACGGCGAGACACGCGGAAATGAGGAACTGTTGAATGCCGACAATCCCATCACGATCAAGGGACCGAACAAGTAGGCGAAAAACCCCACCACAAAAAGGATGGCGAAACTCCGGGCGAGTCTCGCAGAAGTTGCCGCTGACATCATCGCGTTACTTCGCCCAGTTTTACCTTGAACAATTTCATCGCCACCAACACCAGAACGATGGTGGAGGCAAGCAACACCACGGCATATGCGGAACCACGCTGCCAGTTGTTACCCTGATTAAACCACTGGTAAATAATCTGGGTGAACCACAAACTGCTGGGGCCGCCGAGAATCTGCGGTGCCGCCAACGCGCCGGCGGTCAGCATGAATACCATTGTGCAACCCGAAGTGATGCCGGGTTTGGCGTAAGGTATAACCACGCGCTTGTGAATGCGCCACCATGGCGCACCCAAATCCCGCGCCGCTTCAATTTGATTTTTGTCGAGGCTTTCGATGGAGTTATAAATCGGGAAAATCATCAACAATATAAACGCATAACCAAGACCGGCGTATAACGCATAGTTTTCAAAAATAAAATCAATCGGCTGATCGAGAATGCCGAGCCAGATTAAAAATTCGTTGATGATGCCGGCTGAGCCCAACATGATTTTGAACGCAAACGCTCGCAACAATTCATTGACCCAATACGGAATGATGAGCGCAATCACCATCAGGCGCGCCCAGCCACCGTGTGCGACATGCGCAAGGTAGTAGGCGATCGGGTAACACAACAGTACATCAAAGATGGTAACGAACAGTGCGGTGACGATGGTGCGCACGAAAACCTGCACATCAATCACGTTGTAGGTATCCGAAGCCTGCTCGCTGCCGAACACCATGAACTGGTAGTGGGATAGCGTATACACATCCGCAGGGCCGCCGGTCTGCGCCGGCGGGAGATTGAAGCGGAACGAGAAATCAAACATGAATAGTTGCGGCAACAGAATCAACATGCCGAGCCACACCACGACCGCCACCAACAGGAAAGCCGATATCGCGGTCCCGTTCTTAAGAAAAAATCTTTTCCAGTATTGCGTCACCGCTTGCCCCCAATAGCGCAAATAAAATTAGGTCTCGTCGGCCAAATCTCCCACCGGAGTCGCAATCGCGGTGTCGGCATGGAAACCGAGTTGCACTTGCTCGCCGGCGTTGTGACCAATGTCGCCGCCGTCATTCACCATGGAAAGTGTGATGGTGCGCTGCGCGCCTTCCACATCAAAAAACACTTTCCAAAAACTTCCTTCAAACTCAAGTTGTTTTACTTTTGCGGTGAATTGATTATCAAAAGTTTTCCCATTGACAAACTTCAACGACTCCGGACGCACGAAAAGGTATGCCTCATCGCCGATGGCGAGTTGAGCGACACCGTTGCGTTTTGCGTTGCGTGCGCGAATGCGTCCCGATGACGTGTCCACAACCGCATACCCTTCCGACGCTTCGACTACTTTGCCGACGAACAAATTATTTTCACCGACAAACGAGGCGACAAAAGAAGTTTCGGGTAAATCGTAAATCGTGTTGCCGTCCGCCACCTGCTCGATCACGCCCTGACTCATGACCGCGACATTGTCGGACATGGTCAATGCCTCGCCCTGGTCGTGGGTGATGTAGATGAAGGTGATGCCGACTCGTTGCTGAATGGCGCGCAATTCGGTGCGCATGTGCTGGCGCAATTTCAAATCAAGCGCGGACAACGGCTCGTCCAGCAACAACACATCCGGCTCGGCGCACAACGCACGGGCGATGGCGACGCGTTGTTTTTGTCCGCCGGATAATTCATTCGGGGTTTTGTCGCCCTGCCCGGACAACGCAATTAATTCCAGCAGTTCATCCGCTTTTTTGCGGCGTTCCTGCTTGCCTGCGCCTTTGACTTCAAGCGCGAAGGTGATGTTTTCCCACACCGTCATCAACGGGAACAACGCCAAGTTTTGGAAGATGAGCGCGGTCGGGCGTTTGTTCGGACCGATGCCCTTCATGTCCTTGCCGCCGATCAACACGCGCCCTTCGGACGGGTCAAGAAATCCCGAAACCGCTCGCAAAATGGTTGTCTTGCCACAACCTGACGAACCGAGAAAACTAAAAAATTCGCTCTTTTGTATGTGAATATTTACTTCACGGGCGGCAACAAAATCGCCGAACTTGATCCACACATTGTCAAGTTGCACATCGGAACTCATAATCGGGACCTCCTTAATAATACCGATATTAATTTGCGATATCAATTTGATTGGGGAAATTAATACGACAAAGCCCCTGAGTGACCAGGGGCTTCGCCGAGCGTGAGTTACGCCGCTTGAAACTTGTTGACGAACTCGGTTCGAACATCCGCATACCACTGCGGCTCGCGTGGCCACGGCCACAGGTTGGCGAGGGAATCGCCCGGATAGACGCTGGCAAAAACATCCGCGTAACTGGCACTCGCGTATTGGTCAGCACCCAGCACGGCGGAGTTATAGCCATGCCCTTTGCCGCCCCAACTGTCGTCCTTGCCGCCGTCGATGGAACGACCGCCGACTTCCGGCTCGAAGCAGTAGTTGATGAATTGATACACGGCATCCAGATCTTCGGCTTGCTTTGACAACGCCATGCCGTCAACCCACGCCAACGAGCCTTCAATGGGCGCACGATATTGCACCGGGTCGTTGTTGTTCATCAGCGAAATCGGCGGACCATCCCAGGTTTGACCGACCACAACGCCGTCGTTCAAAAAGCCGTTGGTTTGCGAGTCCGCATCATTCCAGAACAACTTGACTTGCGCCTTGTTGGCAACGCAAAAGTCGGTAACCACCTGCCAGATTTTGCGCATGGTGGCTTCGTCGTTATAACCACTTTTCATGGCACCCGGATCCAGTTTGTCGATGGTCTCCAGATACAAACCGGCACCCAACATGCCGGAGTGAACGCGCATCATGGTTTTACCGCGCACATCCGGTTGCCACAAATCGCCGTAACTCGGCACTTCATCGGCGCGTGGCGGTGCCCATTGGTCGGTGCGCCAGGCAACGCCTTCGGTGCCCCAGATCATCGGCAGCCAGTGCGAGCCCTTGCCGTCGAAATTCCACTCTTCGTTGCCGACCCGCAACATGGCCGGGTTGACATTTTTAATGCCGTCGATGCGGTTGATATTCCACGGCGACAACAAATCAAGTTCAGCCCATTGCGGCGAACGCATGTTGGTCGGGCTACAGATGTCAATACCGCGCCCCTTGGATGCCTTCATCTTGTTGATGATCTCTTCGTTGGAACCGATGCCGGTGAAGTTGATTTTGATGCCGGTCTCTTCTTCAAACGCCTTGAAAAATCCGGCGGTCAAATATTCGGACCACATCAAAACATTCAGTTCGCCGGAAGCGGCAAGGGTCTCAGCACTGATTACCCACGGGCCGACCGTTGCCGCACCGGCTGCGAGCGTCGTGCCTTTCAGCACTTTCCGCCGAGTTTGATTGATGGAATCTTTTCGCTTTTTCATGGTTGAATTCTCCAAATCGTAAGGTGGGGGATGGTAGATTATCAATAATGCGTACCGGTTTGCAAGGGCAAATATGCCCTCTCACTCGTCATTAGTTGTATAAGTTCACTATTCCGCTGACAGTTTCTTCCTCATTTCCAGTGGTGTTTTAGCACCGCCCTCTCGGCCGTCATTCTCGCCGCAGCGGGGATTCAGACGCTTTGATGCCGCGAATAATAATGGGCTCGCCGACTTTGGATATAAACGACATTACCGCATCAGACATGGGCACAACGAGTTTGCACGAGGCAGCAATCACATCAACGGCATTGAGAACTTTTGGGGGCTGTGCAAAGTGCGCCTTACCCGCTTCAGGGGCATTCATAAACAGACCTTTTACTACCATCTGAAAGAGTGCGAGTTTCGCTTCCATACACGCCACGAAAACATGTATAAATATCTGCTAACATCTATCCGAAATCGACCGCTTAAAGTATCTTGAACCTTAATAAATGAAGAAAAGGGGACATTTTAGCTTTGGAGAAAAGTGGACATTTTAGCTTTGGGTTGACATCATTTTCTACAAACTTAGAGTATCTTGAACCTTATTCTAATCATACACCACCCGGAAACCAATGCTTTCCGACCGATGATTCAACGGCACCGGCCTTCCAAACACGCTACGCGCCGTTATCCTGCCGGGTAACAGCCAGTTGCCACCTTGCACCCAGGCGGCGTAGTCGCCCCGTTCCGCGGTGACCGACATGGTCCACTCTGAAACATTGCCGGACAGGTCGCGCACGCCGTCGGCACTGCGATCACGCGCCGCCTGTCCGCAGCGATGCGTGCCCGGTTGCGGCTGGTCGCCGGTGGCGGCATCGCCGGCCGTATAGTCATCGCCCCACGGATACGGGTTGGCATTTGCTCCCGCCGCCAGCAACTGCCATTCCTCGATGCGCGGCAACCGCCCGCCGGCCCAGCGTGCGAACGCATCAGCTGCCCACCAGTTGATCCCGCTCACCGGCAGTTCGGGTTGTTCCATTTGTCGTTGCCAGTTGCGCGGCGTGTAGTCCTGCCCGTGCGGTTCGTGTTCGTTGGCGAATAGCCCGAGTTGCACCAGCGGATGGCGCAAAAACGTGCGGTAGTCGTTGCGGCTGACCTCACACCGCGACACCTCCAGCGAGCGCGGCTTTTTTTGCGGCGTATCCACCAGAGCGCGCGCCTCCCGCTGTTGAGCCACCGGTAGCAACACCGCAATCCGCGCAAGCCGCAAGTCTCGCGGCACACCGAGCGGATACTCGCCACCCGCCACCGTGACCTGTGCCGGCACCGCACCCCACGGCAACGACTTCGGCGGCGGCTGGTCATAGACGCAACGAAAGCCCAGATGATGACTGCGCGTTTCCGGCTTGATGCCAAGCCAGGCGGCAGACAACGCATAGAGTGCCCGACCGCTGGTGCGCACCGCCGGTGCGCCGTGTGCGCCCGGCTGCGGTGGATACGCCACGCGCTGACCGCGACTCCACTCCATTACATTGCCGGCCAGGTCGTGTATGCCTTCGGGGGTTGCCGCCGACGGGTGCATGCCGCAAGGTTGCGAGGCGTTGCGGTGGGCGGCCTGATAGGGCCACGAACTTTCGTCGAAAGTGTCGCCCCACGGATATAAACGCCCGCCACCACCGACCGCCAGCGCCTCCCATTCCTCGGCCCACGGCAAGCGACCGCCGGCGGCTTCGCAATAGGCGGCGGCACCGGTGTAATTGACGCCGCTCGCCGGCGATTGCAACAAGCCGGCGATGCGATGTCCGCTAGACGAACTGTGTAACGCACCCGCGCCGAAGTCGGTGTCGCCGCCAATGCGCCGACGCCAACTGGCGAAACGTTCGAAGTCAATCTGCCGCACCTCGCAGATGTCGGCATAAAAACCATTGAGTTGCACCTTGTGCGCCGGACGGTGCAGACGCTGTCGCAATTCGGCACCGAAATGCCCGCGCTCCAGCGTTTTCAATAGTTCTTCATCCAGTGCCCGGGCGCGGGTGCTGGATGAGTTGGTAAAACCCAACTGCACCATCACCGTGTCGCCGCGCAAGGCGTGGGAGCCAAAGCGCGTTAGCAGCGCGAGCAACACCAGCAACACGCCGAGCCCGAACGCCGCGATGTATGGTTTCATGTTTGCTTCCTGCGCGACTCAGGCACGACGCCGCATCGTCGGCCGCACCGTCAGCCGCCATGCCAACAGCAGACCGAGTAATCCCAATACCAGTCCGGCGTAAAGCGCCACCAACCAACTGCGCGCGCCGAACAACGCCTCGCGGTATTGCGTTTGCAACGAACTGCCACCGAGGCGCACGCGATTGTCCTCGGCGCGCACCACCAGTCGCCCGCCGGGGTCAACCGCAGCGTAGGCGAAGCCGATGATGAAGTCATCAAATTCGGGGGCGATATAAGCCACGGCGCGCCAGCGCAACTGCTCGGG
Organism: Candidatus Poriferihabitaceae bacterium; assembly: GCA_965249835.1. Taxonomy (GTDB): domain Bacteria; phylum Pseudomonadota; class Gammaproteobacteria; order Arenicellales; family Poriferihabitantaceae; genus JAHRAW01. The sequence goes on along the minus strand of CBDFMY010000004.1, from coordinate 100,296 downwards.
GTCGCGTTGTTCGGGCGGCATCAGCAAAATCGCGTTCGGCTCCAGCGGCAACGACAGACCGCGCCAAATATCGGGATGCGCGTTCAACCGCAACATCGGTCGCGCCGCATCGGGCAATGGCATCAGGTCGAGCCCGGCCCGCTCCACCGCCACGCTCCGCAACCGCCGATTGGTCTGGACGATGAGCGCGGTGTCATTGCGTGCGTTATTCGCCAGCGAAATGACCTCCAGCAATTGCCCGTTATTCACATCCGCAAACGGTCGAGCAATCTCCGCCACCAAGGCGCCAATCAAATCACGCGTGGCTTGGTCGGGAGTCAACGGTGCCATGAGTCGCCGGCGGATGAACTGCTCAAAGTTAGCCAGTTGCGCGCTGGGGGAAGCACCCGCGTCAAGGGTCGCTTGCAACTCGCCGATAAAGTCCAGCAGCATCGCCAGTATCTGTTCGGCGGTCGGCGCGTGCGCGCCCCAATCCAGTGACTGCCCCTGATCCGGGCGCAACGACTCCGGGCTGGACAGCCGGAAGCGGGTCTGCGCACCCTCTTGCCCCAACCCTTGCCCGGCATTGGCACCGAGCAAGCCGCGGGATTTGCCGCCAAGCCCCGGGCGCGCATTGGGAAAACTGCCCGCGAACTCACCACCCGCACCCGGCAAACCGCCGGCAAATTCCCCGACTCCGCCGAGTGCCGCACCGCCGGGGAACGGTGCAGCTCCCGACCCCGCACCGCCGCCCTTGCCGTCGTTGAGTAGCCCCAACGGTGGCCAGGCTTCGCCGCCGCCCGCGCCGGAGCCGGATGTCAGCATCGGCAATGTCGATGACCCGTCGCCGTGCCCGTTGCCTTGACCGCCACCCATACCATGGCAATCCTGCGCGGCGACACCGGGCGGACAATTACCCATCCGGGCAAAATCCATCCCGCCGCCGTCAAGAAAATGCCAGTGGCGCACCGAGATGCCGTGGTCGCGCAGAATCGACATCACCAGATAGAACTGCGCGACATCATACACATCGGTGCGCAGTCGCAATTTTCGATCCGCATCAAAACTCTCCAGCCACACATCCATCGCGTTCGGTTCGCGCAGCAGTTCTTCGCGGCTCCATATCCTGCCGGTGTGAAGATTGCGTACGAACTTGCGATGCAATTCAATAATCGGTAGCAAATACGGGTCCGGTTCCTGATCGAGGGGCGAGGTGTCGTAATCGTGCAGTTGCGCCGGCGGACTGGCGGCCAGGCTGTTCAGCACCAGCGAGGTGCTGAAACGACGACTCATCATGGTTTCCACTTCTTCCACTTGCGCGCTGGTGCGTTCCTCGTGCTCGGTGCGCGCAGCGATGCTCAGCACGATGACGATAATCAGCATCGCCAGGCCATTGGCGAGGATGTCCACCAGTGCCACCCCGGCGAAATCGGGCAGACGGGTGCCGCTCTTCATGGCCGCTCCTCGGCGTAGTCGCGGATGTAGCCGGGGATGTCGCCCAGCGTCACCGACTTCAGCAATTCGTTGTCGGCGATTACCCAGCCGATGGTCAGGATTTGCCCGGGCCACATCTGGCGCAGACATTCACGCGCCGCGGCCATAGTCGGTACGCTGCCTTCGAGCATGAAGAACACCAACTGGTCGCCGTCGTTTTCATACACGCGACGGGCGTAATCGGGAAACGCGCCACCATCGTCGCACACCGTGGCCGGGTTGATGCTGGCACCGGTTTCGATGATGCGCAATTCACCGGGGAAGGTAATCACCACGAAACCGCTGCCGCCATCCAGCCGCTCGATGCGATACAAGCCGTCCTCGCCGCCGCGCTCCAGCCGTTCGCGCTGAGCCGCGTCCGAATATAAATTGACCACCACCAGAAAAACCAACAGCAAACCGAACACGCCGCCGAAGATCGCCATCATCGGCGCATTGTTTTCCTCCTGCAGGATGTCTCCGGAGGAGGTTGATCGCGATGACGCGGAATCAGATCTCACGCGCTACACTTGCCGCCTCGCGCACCCGCCGCTCCAGCGTGGTGAGCAGGCGCACTTCAAAACGCTGCACCAGCACCAGCACCAAAGTCAGCACCACGCTCAGCGAGAGCGCGATCAAGGTGGTGTCAAAGGCGATGCCGAGCGGGGCGATGGCGCCGTCGAGATCGCTCGACAGACTCGTCAGCCCGGCGTCCGAGGCGATGATGCGGCGGATGCCTTCGGCGGCCAGCGAGATGCCGAGCACGGTGCCGATGAAGCCGAGAATTGGCACCGCCCAACTGAGGTAGCGCGGTAGCAGCCACGATTCTTCGTGTCGCCGCCACAGCAGTTGTAACCCCTCGTCCATTTGGTCGGGGTGTTCGCGCAACGCATCAAAACTCGCTTCAACCCGCGTGGTCGCGCTCGGTGATGCCCCGAGACGGGTGTGCCAGCGCGCCAGCACGCGGCGCAGATACCAGCCATTCCACCACTTGCCGAGCAACAACAGCACGCCCCAGAAAAACAGCAGCACGGTAATCGGCGGGATTACGCCGCGCTCAAGAAAGCGCCGCGTCACCGCCTGCGCCTCGTCGCCGCTACGCGCCAGCAGTTCCAGCCCGAGAATCAGGCCGGCGCACAAAATCAACGCGGTGATCAAAGATGGCAGGATGCCGGGCCCATAAAACAGGCGCGCCAGACGCTCGAGGGCTTCGTCGTGCTCGCCGGAGATTATCGTTGAGACCCACAGATTGCAGGCGTGAAGCGCGAGCGCGGCGACAAACAGCGGCGCCATGCGCCCGGCCCAGGAGCGGCTGGCACCATCGGCAATCACCTGCCAGGCCGGCACCGCCAGCACCACCGCCACCGCTGCCAGACCGATGATGCCGAAAGCGAGTAAACAGCCGAACAGCGTGCGCGCGGTGCCGCGGGAAAGCCAGGTGGCGACCACCACCATCAGCGCAACGCCCAGCGGAATCGCCGCCCACAGCACCGGCAATTCCAGCACCAGTGCCAGATTGACGGCGACCAGCACCAGCAGGATGAAATAAAGCAACAACGACAAGCGGGCCGGCCAGTTCGGGATCATGGGCATTTGAGGGCGGTGTTTGGGGGTTGATGTTGGGTGGTTAAAGTTTTTTGGCGAATTTTTGGGTGATTTTTTGGATACGCGTGTTTGAGTCGGCATTGTATCACCGCTTTGCCGTCATTGCGCATTGAACGGCGCGGCTCCGCCGCCGCTATTGCGCAACTCCGCCGCGTCTGGATTCCCGCCTGCCGGCGAGAATGACGGCCAAGAGGGCGGTGCTAAAATACCACTGGAAAGGAACAAAACGGGCAGTTAATTAGTGAACACATACAAGAATGACGAATACTGATTCTCTCGTTGTCACGCCCACTTACTCTATTCTCCCAATCAACTGGCGCGTGGAAACTTACCCCCGCAAAGCGCGAGCACGCGCAAGCGAACCTTTGCATATCAGCCACAGGTTACTCGGCGGCGTAAGCCGCCGCCATTGCCCTTCGCACACCACTGTCATTTGCGCCGAAGCCGACAAACATGCACTTCCCCGCTACGTCCCTTTACTTCATGCCCGCCGACTTCTTCGAACTGCAGCGTTGAATCCGATCGCGCGAGTTTGGCGGTGTCCGAACTCGCCAGAATGATGGCCGGCGCGCCGTCGTCGAATTTTCCGCACAGCGATTCGATACGGCTGCAGGTGTTCACAGTGTCGCCGATGACCGTATAGTTCATGCGCGAACTGGCGCCGATATTACCGACCAGTAGCGGTCCGCTGTGAATTGCCATCTTGATTCGCACCGTTGGCGCGTGTTCGCCGGCGGCGGCGTTGAGTGCATCGGCAATAGCGAGCGCGGCGCGACAGGCGCGTTGGGCGTGGTCCGGTTGTTCTTCGGGCGCGCCCCAAAAAGCCATCACCGCATCGCCGATGTATTTATCCAACGTGCCACCCTCGGCTTCGATGCAGCGTGCGACAATCTCGAAATGGTTGTTGAGCAGGTCGCCGACTTCGCTCGGCGGCATGGTTTCCGATAGCACGGTGAAGCCGATGATGTCGGTGAACATCACGCTCAATTCTGTTTCCCGCGATTCAACCACGGCATTCCCGTCGCCGCTTCCGCGGATGAGTTTGCGCACCAACTGTTTGGGTATATATGTTTCGAACCAACGCAAACCGTCCACCATGCGGTTGAACGCGTTCGCCTGATCGTCCAGTTCTTTGATTCCCGAATGAGTGATGTCGGCGACATCGGCCAACTCAAGCATTCCGATTTTTTCGGCGGAAGCAGCCAGACCGCGAATCGGACGAGAAATTTTGCGCGCGACCCACAACGCACACACAATCGCCAGCGCAAGCACGATGATGCCGGCGATCATCGAACCAATCAGACGCTCGATTTGTTTGCCCCATGATTCGGCCGGACCGTAGATGCCAATCTGCCATGGGGTATCGCCAAACTCGCTGGTGGCTCTGGACAGCACCAGATACTCTTCATCCGCGGCATTGTTTATGGTGCGAATTTCAAAGTTTGCATCCGGCGGAGTAAAAGATTCGGTTTGGTAAAATTGCGCGACTATGGGATCATCCAGTTCCGAGATTTTCAGCAATCTCGGCGCGTTGTTATCCCCGAACTTCAATAACTGTTGGTCAAGCGCGGGATGCGCCAGCACATCATCGCCGTACAGAATGAACGGAGTCATGCCACGCCGGTCGCCGATGCGTTTCAGAATGGAAGATAAGTTGTTGATGGTCACGCCGGTCGCCATCACGCCCCAATATTGACCCCGGTAGTTGAGCGGCGTGAGCGTGTAGACATAGTTCGCTTCGGCATCACCATCGTTCGGCGGCGCCCACGACGGTTCGCCTTTGGCACGGGCACCGTCGATCATCGCAAGCAATTCCGGCGTTACCGTCTCTTGTTCGCGGCGCACCGACACAAACCCGCTTTCGGAGCGGCGTATTTCCATCTTGGTGAGGTTGTGATCCCACAACACCACGCCGGCGATTTGCGGAGCGGCGGCCAGCGCGCCCTTGAACGCGGCGACCAATTCCTCGGGGTTTTCCGGATGCAGTTGTCCGGTGGCGACTTGTTCGTGAATGTAACGAGAAATTTCCAGCCCCGGATTAACGTGGTTGCGAATCTCTTGTTCGATAAGCGTCACCGCCAGTTCGGCTTGGGCGGTCAACAGTTCGATGGTGCTTCGCCACGCCGTCTGTGATGACAACGCCAGCACCAGGCCGGTCGACAACAACACCAAACCGGCGATGATGGCGGACAGCAGCGTGGTGATTCCAATGCTGCGTTTGCGCGTGGTTTTTTTCATTGCATTACATCGTCAATCAACAAGCCGCCGAGTTTTGCCGGGTCATAACGCACCACATCGGTCACTGGAAGTTGCACTTCCTGTTCGAGTTTTTCAATCTCGGCGCGGGCGTCCGCATCATCCAGCAACGCGGTATTGAGCGCGATGCCGATGGTGGTCGCCGAAGTCAGCGAGCCGCAGACGCACGCCACTTCTTCATTCAACCGAATAAACTCTTTGAGCGGCGGAATACGCACCGAAACCGGCGCACGCAACTGCTTCATGCGCGCGCGGTGGCACATAATCAGATGCGTGGCGCAACTGCCGCGTAGCAGTGAAAGCGTGGCACTGCTACCGGGATGCAACAGCGAACCCTGGCCTTCAATGAACACGATGTCGTGATTGGCCGCCTCCATCACCATGCGCTCCACCGCCCCGCAAGCGTAATCCAATTTGAACGCGTCCAGCGGAATGCCGCGGCCGGTGATGGTGATGCCGATTTGTCCGGTGGCGAGAAACGCAGCGTCGTGTCCGCGGGCGCGAATCCAGCGATGAATCTCCAGACCCGCGGTCATTTTTCCCACCGTCATGTCGGTGCCGACCAACAACACGCGTTTGTTGTTGAGTTTTGCCGCGCGCGCGGTGGCGATCGGTGGCAGATGCGTTGGTTGGCGCACATCCCAAATCCATTGTCCGCTTTGCAGCAAGTTTCCAAATCGACCGTTCAAGTTGTCGTGCAGTCCGTTGACGATGCACATACCGAGGCGTAAAGATTCGCGCAATGGTGCGTCCCATTCCGGCGGCACCATACCGCCGGACGGCGCGGTGCCGAGCACCAAAACTTCCGCGCCCAACTTCGCCGCGTCGGCCACGCCGGCGACCACCGGATAGTCAAATGGCAACTCGCACACTTGCGAAACCACTTTGCCGGCATGCGTCGAATCAACCACGCAGCCAACCGGATTGCGGCTATAACGCATCACGCCAAAACCCATTTTGCCGTGGTCGCTGTCGAGTTGTCCCTCCATGTAAATGGCAATTTTTTGATTGGGGTCAAGCATGATTATTTTTCGTTGCCGCTGATGTGTTGTTTGTTAATGCCGCGCCGTGACCGGGCGTGTCGTTCGGCGTGATGATGCCATCGATCAATTGCGCACCGACGCACGGGTCCGGGTCGAGGTTCAAATGCGAGTCGAGGTCAATATAATCCATCGCGCCACTAATCGCGGCAGCGGCCGAGATTGCCATGGACGATTCGCTCATGCATCCGATCATGGTTTTCAGTCCGAACTCGCGCGCCGCGGTGATGATGCGCAACGCGCCCGAAATGCCACCGCATTTCATCAGTTTGATGTTGACGCCGTCAACGGTGTGCGCCCACTTCGGCAAGTCGTCGGCGAAGCGGCAGGATTCGTCCAGAAAAATCGGCAACGGACGATTTTTGAACAACGCCGGCAACTCGCTTTCTTGCCCATCGGCGAGCGGTTGCTCGATATATGCAACCTCGCGCGCGGCAAGCCACTTCATCATCACCTGCGCCTGTTTCACGCTCCAGCCGCCGTTGGCATCCACCCGCAAACTGAGCGGATAGTCGCGGATGCTTTCCATCACCTGGGCGAACATCGCCTGATCGGCTTCAATGCCGTCAGTGGAACCGAGTTTTACTTTGAGCGCACGGATGCCGCCACCGTCGAGCAACAGCGGGACGCGTTCGCGCACGACTTGCGGGGGGCTGATGCCGATGGTAACCGAGGTCGGCGTGCGTGGCTTGCCCATCCCCAGCAGTCGGTAGAGCGGCATGTTGGCTTTGCGCGCCGACCAGTCCCACAACGCAACGTCCAGCGCCGCCAGCGCGCTAGCCGGCACATTGCTTTGACGCCCGCGATCATAAATTTCGGTAACGCCAAGCCCATTCAACCCGCTTGCGAAAAATTCGGTTAGCGCGGCCTGACTGCTCGCGACATCCGTTGCGCCCTGGCGAATGCCGGGTGCCATTTCCCCCCAGCCGGTGATGTGGTCACGGGTGATGGCGACAAAAAGATTGTCGCCGCTAACGCTTACCCCGCGACTAATCGCAAGCGGGAAACGTTTGCGCAGGTGAATGGTGCGAAAGGCGATGTCCATGATGGCGACGAATCAAATGCCGGATTGAAGCGCGGTTACCGCAACCAGTTGCACGATGTCGTCCACGCTGCAACCGCGCGAAAGATCGTTGACCGGTCGCTTGAGTCCTTGCAGGATTGGGCCGATTGCGCGCGCGCCGCCGATGCGTTCGGCGATTTTGTAACCGATGTTGGCCGACTGCAAATCCGGAAAGATAAATAGATTGGCGGGGGCTTCGACGGCAATGTCGGGGGCTTTGCGCCGCAAAATTTCGGGAATGACCGCGGCATCAAATTGCACTTCGGTCATCAATTCAAGGTCGGGGCGTTGGCGCGCGATGAGATCGCCCGCCTCGCGCACTTTGTCGACCTGCGCATGACACGCGCTGCCGGCGGTGGAAAACGACAACAGCGCGATGCGCGGCGTCATCCCCAACAACGCGACCGCGCTATCTGATGTATCCATCGCGATGCGCGCCAACTGCGCGGCGTTCGGTTCGATCACCATCGCGCAATCGGCGAACAACGCTACGCCGCGAAGTGCTTGATGCGGCATGTCGTGTTGCATGATGAAAAAACTCGAGACCAGACTATTTTCGCCGCTATGCGACTTCACGCCAATGATTTGCAACGCCGCGCGCAACACATCGGAAGTGGTATGTGCCGCGCCGGCGACGCAACCGTCCGCATCCCCGCACGCGACTTTAAGCATGGCAAAAATCAGCGGATTGACAAGTTGTTGTCGCGCTTTCTCGCGAGTGAGGTGGTCATGTTTTTTTTTTGGTTTTTTTTCATGGCGTGCCATCAGTGCGTCCATATATTTTTCGCTATACGCACATTCGGATTCGCGATGATTCTCTATTGCCACATCGGCAAGGTCAATGTCATTCGCCTTCGCCAATGACAAAACTTCGCTACGCTCGCCAATCAACACGACTTTCGCCAACTCGAGTTGCGATATTAATGACGCGGCTTCAACAACTCTTAAGTCGCCGGATTCCGGCAAGACAATTGTTTTCGGGGTTAGTTTTGCTTGCGTGATAATGCGATGCATGGTTTCATTGCTCAGCGTCAATGCGCGGGCCCAGCATAATCGCCATCCATTTTGTGTTTTGATTGCTGTCCAGGGCGATTTTCATGGCGAGGGTGAGTGGCACCGAGAGCAACATGCCGACCACGCCGAGCACCCAGCCCCACAAAATTAGCGAGACGAAAACCACCAGCGTGGACAAGCCGAGTCCTTTGCCCATCATACGCGGCTCAAGCGCGCTACCGATGATCATATTGACCACGAGATACGCAAGCGCGGTCATCGTGGCGGCGCCGAAACCGATTTGCACCAGCGCGAGCAGTACCACCGGAATCGCCGCGATTACCGAACCGATGTTGGGAATGAAGTTCAGCAAGAACGCCATCACGCCCCACAGCAGCGGATAGTCGACGCCAATCCGCCACAAAGATAACGCGATTAATGCGCCGGTCAGAGCGCTGGTCATGGTCTTGATTGCCATGTAGCGATTGACATTGTGCGCCGCGGCGCGGAAGCGCTCAAGCGTTTGCTCGGCGTTGTGCGCATCGTGATGCGCGGCGCGCCACTTGTCGGGAATGTTTGGCGCTTCGAGCAGAATCAAAACCACGGTGATCATAATCAGAACGCTGTTGGCGAGCAGGTTTTGTATTCCGCTAAACAATGATGCGGCGAGTGCCATTACTTTGCCGGGGTCGAAATATTCGGTGACTTGCGCGTCGGAGAAGGGCATACCGACTTGCGCGAGATACGCGAACAATTCGGCGGTCATGTCGTGCAAGCGTTGTTGATATAGCGGGAAGCGCGCCGAGAATTCCTGCGCCGATGAGCCGACCAACGAGCCGAGCAAGAAAACCGCGCCGAAAAAAACCAGTAACACGGTGAGCAATGCCAGCCAGCGCGGGACGCCTTTGCCGTGCAGCCACGAATAGGGCGATGCGATCAAAATGGCGATGAACAACGCGAGCAACAACGGCACCAGCAATGGCGCCGCGATTTTCATGCCGCCGATGAGGATGACCAACATCGCCAACGACGCGAGTGCGCCGCCGCCTGCGGATGAGTTTTTTGTTGGCATTACCATGGTTTGTTATTGCGGGGTTTCAAACATACCGATCGCCGTCATTCCCGCCGCAGGCGATGTATAGGTTCACTATTTCGCTGACAAGTTTTTTCTCGTTTACCATTGGCGTCTCAAAAGGAATCATCGCCTTCCAATTCACCATTGTATCCCAACCCGTCATTGCCCGGACCTTATAATCCAGACAAACATTGTGCGCAGTATTTTGCGCGTATCATCCCTGATACGCGCCCTTCGGGCTCGCTTTGCTCGCGCCAATCAATTCATGGCGCGCCCGGCGATTTTTTCGTTGTCAGGCAAGGCGCGCGAGGAGCGAGGGAGTGAGCATACATTAAGTATGTGAGCGACCGAGCGACGATGCGCAACGTAGCATGGCGGCGAAAAAGACAAGCACACTCAAACGAACTTTTTATACTTCGCCAAATGTCGAATCGGTTTGCTCAGCGCATCGCGTCTGAACGGATCGCCCAGCTCCCGCGTGCACATGATTTCGATGACCGTGGTTTTTCCGTGGTTCATTTGCAGGTCAACGGCTTTGGTCAAGGCCGGGCCGACCTCTTCCAGTTGATCGACGGTGATGCCTTCGGCGCCCATGGCGCGCCCGATTCCGGAGAAACTGTGATTTTTCAAATCGTCGGCGACAAAGCGGCGACCATAGAAATCCACCTGGTTCTTTTTCTCGGCGCCCCATTGGCGGTTATTGAAGACCACGCCAGTCACCGGCATGTTGTGGCGCACCGCGGTGATAATCTCCGTCATGCTCATGGTCCAGGCACCGTCGCCGGAGTAGGCGATGGCCGGGCGATCAGGGGCCGCGCACTTGGCGCCAATCACGGTCGGCAGCGCGTAGCCGCAGTTGCCAAAACTCATCGGCGCGAGGAAACTGCGCGGCTCTTCAAACCGAAGATAGCTGTTGGCGATGGCGTTGATATTGCCAATGTCAGTGGAAACCATAGCATTGGCAGGCATGGCATTTTCAAGTTCACGCAACACTTGGCGAGGATGCAGCCAGTTGCCCGCTTCACCGCTTTGCTCTTTGATCATGTCCAGACTATAGCCGTCTTTTTCGTGAATCCATTCATTCAACTCGGCTTCCCAATCTGCCTTATCGGTATCGATCTCAATGGCGCGGGCATCTTTGCTGGCATCGCAGGTCAGCGTTCGCTCATTGATTCGCGCAAGCAACGCCTTCGCCGCCGCACCGGCGTCGCCACAAATGCCGACTGAAATTTTCTTAACCAACCCCAGCATTTTGTGATCGGCATCGATCTGAATAATTTTTGCATCCGTCGGCCAGTAGTCTATGCCGTACTGGGGAAGGGTGCCGAAAGGTCCAAGCCGGCTGCCCAACGCCACCACCACATCGGCCTTGCTGATTAGCGACATGGCCGCTTTGGAACCGTGGTAGCCGAGCGGGCCGCACCAGAGTGGGTGACTTGCCGGGAATGAATCATTATGCAGGTAGCTGTTGACCACTGGCGCACCAAGACGCTCTGCCAACGCCTTGCAGTCCTCAACGGCATCAGCCATGACCACGCCGCCGCCGGAAATAATCACTGGAAATTTCGCCTCGGTCAGCATTTGTGCGGCCTCGTTCAAGGTCGCATCGCCGCCGGGCCCGCGGTCGAGGCGCATGGGTTGTGGAATATCAATATCCACATCGCCATAAAAATAATCGCGCGGAATATTAAGTTGCGTCGGTCCCAGTTCGGAATGAGCGCGGTCAAAACACCGGGAGGTATATTCAGCCATTCGATTCGGATTATTGACATGACCCTGATACTTGACAAATTCCTCAAACATCGGTAACTGATTGGCTTCCTGGAAGCCGCCCAAGCCCTGACCCATAGTGCCGGTTTCCGGGGTAATCATGACCACCGGAGAGTGCGCCCAATAGGCCGCGGCGATAGCGGTAACGCAGTTACTGATGCCCGGACCGTTTTGCCCGATGACCACGCCATGGCGTCCGCTGACCCGGGAATAGCCGTCGGCCATGTGTCCCGCGCCCTGTTCATGCACCACCGACACCAGGCGGATACCGGCGGGTGCGAATATATCCATCGCATCCATAAAAGCCGAGCCCATGATTCCAAATATATCGGTTACGCCGTGCGCCGCCATGGTTTCCACGAAGGCTTCGGAAGTGGTCATTTTTGTCATGGGTTAAGTTCTCTTGAATGGTTTGGTTAATAAAATAAGTTTAGATTTAAATTGATTCCAATCAGCATAAATTTCGTAGAGATGATTGTTTGTTAGATGCCCACCGCCAGCGTATTTTCCCATCAACATGGTTTCCTATGATAAACAAGTAGCGCGTATCTTCATTTTCCGGGAAAGCGGCGTTGGCGTTCTGCAAATATCCGATGCACTCATTTATCTTTTCTTGCACTCCATCTTTCAGGTGACCATATGAAACAATGACTTTTAACGGCGAGCGGACGAAAATCAGTTTCCACATCTCTTCGTGAATTTTGTGCATGTTGTTTTCATGTTCGATTAACACATCGAAAAAAAGCGGATAAGTATATTTACCGTCTGTGTTCATGTAGTCGTTGCACTCGGACACAAAACCGACATCCACGCGAAACAGTTCTTCATCCCAATAATACATTTCGCGCGAAAGGGTGCCCGCGAGTTTGCATTTGACCTGTTTCAAAAATGCCTCTTTTTTATCAGTCAACATGGCCTCAGTCCAGTCTCCCCAAGATCCTTCGCCGCTAAATTGGTTTGAAAGGCATTTATTTTTGTCTTTTTTCTCCCACACGGCGCACCATGCTTTGCAAAAATCATCTTCGGTAACCCGGCAATTATCACTGTCTGTTTTCATTTTTTTCCTCATTAAATAAAAAAGTGCGTCGTGTCGGTGGCGATCAACGGGCAAGTTTTTCAAAGTGCGAGTTCATCGATATAAAGTTGGAACAAACATTTTGCAACTCGCGCGATGCGTGATCCCAAAACACGACATTGATGGTAAAGCCGTTCTCAATCAAGCCTTGAACTACGGGCACATAGTCGCCATCGCCGACAACCAAAACAAATTGGTCTTTTGATGCATCTGCTTCAGTGAAGGCGTGTATGAGCATTGCCGTGACAATGCCGGTATCGATTTTCTTTTCTTTGTTACTCAAGTTGCGGTCTACAATGACCAACTCAAATCCAGCGGATTCTGCGACCGCCCACAACGAATCATTTGGTGGCGGACGCGAACCGAACAACATGGCGCGTTCCGCGTTTGAGCTTCCATTGCCGGCAACCAAACTATATAATTTACCGAAGTCGAGGCGATAACTTGAGTCGAAAATCTGACGGCTGATCGCATCCTGTATGCTCAACGCGTTACCATTTTTCACCGCCGCTACGCGTTGCCCTTCAATAAAAACATTTGAGTTATCAACATAAACAAATTTTGACATTTTCTGCTCCTGATTCAAAATATTTAATTTTCGCAGCGGCAAAACTATTGCTGCAACGCCGTTTCCGCATCCACAAATTCATAGCCCAAATCCTCTGCCACCTCCCGGTGCGTAACCTTGCCCGCATACACGTTCAAGCCGTTACGCAAATGAAGGTCGTCCAGCATCGCCTGTTTTGCGCCTTTGTTTGCCAATGCAATCGCGAACGGCAGGGTGACATTGTTGAGCGCATATGTGGAGGTGCGCGGCACGCCGCCCGGCATGTTGGCAACGCAATAGTGTACGACATCATCCACAACATAGGTTGGGTCGGCATGGGTGGTGGCGTGCGAGGTCTTGCAGCAGCCGCCCTGGTCGATGGCGACATCGACGATGACCGAGCCGGGCTTCATGCTGGCAACCATCTCGGCGCTCACCAACTTCGGCGCCTCGGCGCCGGGGATCAGCACGCCGCCGATGACCAGATCGGCGCTTAACACATGTTGCTCGAGCGCATCGACGGTCGAAAATACCGAATTGGTTGAACGCCCAAACTGCTGCCAATGTTTTTCGATTGAATTCGCGTTGTTATCCAACACCCACACATCTGCGCCCATGCCGACCGCGATATGACAAGCATGGGTGCCGACCACGCCAGCACCCAGAACAACCACTTTGGCCGGATCAACGCCGGGCACGCCGCCCAGCAACATGCCCAATCCGCCGTGCGGCTGCTCCAGACAATAGGCGCCGGCTTGAATCGACATGCGCCCGGCCACCTTGGACATCGGCGCCAGCAGGGGCAGGCCGCCATATGCGGAAGTCACCGTTTCATAAGCCACGCAGGTTGCGCCGCTCTCCACCAGGTCTTTGGTTTGTGCTGGATCTGGCGCCAGATGCAGATAGGCATAGAGTATTTGACCCTCGCGCAACATCGCGCGCTCTACGGCCTGAGGCTCCTTGACCTTGATAATCATATCCGCTTTGGCAAAAATTTCCGCTGCACTATCAAGGATGGTCGCACCCGCAGTGGAATAGTCGCTATCGGCCCCACCGATGCCGACACCCGCCTTGGTTTCAACCACGACCTGATGGCCATGTTTGACAATTTCACGAACACTGGTTGGCGTCATACCAACCCGATATTCATGGTTTTTGATTTCTTTTGGGATACCTACTAGCATGTCATTTCCTCGATCATTTCGAATCGGCACTTAGTAACAAATAGCAGTGAATTTGTCGAGACGGAAAAATAGCAATTCCAGTCTGATGGTTATAGTACCAGAACCTGCCACATGGCTAAACCAGATTTTGTAACAGGTTGATTGCAAGCGGCAAATTTGGAGCCGTTTTTGAGTATCGTTATATGCGTCTGTGCAACCCCTGAGTGCGGACCATTGCCTGCGGGGCGGTGTTCTTTCCTCGTCATATAGGGCTTAACCCGATAATCCAGTGAAACACACGCGGCGAAGCGCAACGGGGGTCTCGTGCGTACACGACGGGCCATTTTCGTTGCAAGCGTCCAAAGTGGTTTCGGTAGAATTTATGCCGGTGGGCGCCTCGGGCTTGATGAGGGGCTGGTCACGCCGGATAGCCGACAAGCGTTGGGGGTTTATTTGTTATACTCATATTTTTGTATGTGTTCACTAATTCGTTGACAAGACATAGACAAGAAGGTCGTGCACTTCGCGCAGAATTTTACTGGATTCCCGCTTTCGCGAGAATGACAAACCTTTCTTTTCTCGTCATTATCGGGCTTGACCCGACAATCCATACGTGACCAGTGCGAAGCGCGCAACCAGCATCGCTGAATTTTTAATCAAATGAATAATACCAAATCTCTATTTACTGATTCCTTAATGCGGTTATATGAGAAAAAAGGAAAATGTCTCAAGGATGATGTAGAGTATCTTGTCGATACATATAGCAAAACAGAAAAGTTTTGGCGGGAGAATTTTAAGAAATGCACGTCTGTTAAAATAATCATACTCGGAGAAGCCCCGCTTTTTGGTTGCAAGGAAAGCTATATTTATAATCCCGAAACTAAGCCCACTCCGTTTTTAAACTGTAAAAATATCGAAAAAATTTGCTGTGGCGTGAAGGAATCTGAAATACCCTTAATCTCTAAAGATGAAATGCTTGCCGAGATGTTAAATTTGGGCATTGTTGTTCTAAATCTATTTCCATTCGCATTTTAATGAGAATACTGCTGTTCAATATAGCGGACTTTCCACTTCAATTCGAGCAAATCTTCTTATGGAAAAGACTATAGATTGGCATTTACGCCCCAAAATAGAAGAGATTGCTGCGCGATCAAACAACGACATTAAAGTTCTGGTTCGCTACAAACGTTTAGTTGAATCTGCGAATAAAACTCAACGCTTATTGTCTGAATTCGGCATTGATCCCAATATTGATCGAGCTTATAAAATGCTGGACAATGGTAAAGCAATGGCAAATGGAATTCTTGATACTGACCAAATAATCAATGCGCTCAATTCGCAACAACCGGAATAATTCCGCTATTATAAAACCCACCATAAAAACCGGCCTCAGGCCGAAACCACCAACCCATGATTCAAATTGATTCTATCCATAAGCATTTCGGCGGCTTGAAGGCCGTGGATAACGCCACTCTTGAGATACAGCAGGGGACGATCACCGGCTTGATCGGACCCAACGGCGCCGGCAAAACCACTTTGTTTAATGTAATCGCCGGGGTTTACGCGCCGACATCTGGCCATATCCATCTCGATGGGGAAGACATCACCGGCCTTAAACCACACCAGTTATTCGCCCGGGGGCTGCTCAGAACCTTCCAGATCGCCCACGAATTCTCAAGTTTGACGGTGCGGGAGAATTTCATGATGGTGCCCGCGGCCCAGGCCGGCGAGCAGTTGCCCCGCGCCTGGCTACAGCGGCGCCGGGTCTTTCGGCAGGAAGGGCGGATTTATAAGAAGGCGGAATCGGTGATCGAATTTTTGCAACTGTCCCAGGTCGCCGACGAACTGGCGGGCAACCTGTCCGGCGGGCAGAAAAAACTGCTGGAACTCGGCCGCACCATGATGGTGGACGCCAAGGTGGTGTTGCTGGATGAAGTCGGAGCCGGGGTCAACCGCACCTTGCTGAACGACATCGGCGACGCCATTCTCCGCCTCAACCGGGAACGCGGTTACACCTTCTGCATGATCGAACACGACATGGATTTTATCTCGCGTCTGTGCGACCCGGTAATCGTAATGGCCGAAGGTGCGGTGCTGACCGAAGGCAGCGCCGACGAGGTGAAATCCAACGAACAGGTCATCGAAGCCTATCTTGGCCGCGGCCTGAAGAATAAACCGCAGAACAAACCGGCGCCGACACCGGAACAGCCGGCATGAATTTTCTCAGCGGCGAGAACATGACCGGCGGCTACGGCGGCGCGGACATTCTCAAGGGCTGCACGGTGGGCGTGGACAAGGGCGAAATCGCGGTCATTGTCGGGCCCAACGGCGCCGGCAAATCAACCGCGATGAAGGCCATGCTCGGCATGCTCAAATTGCGCGAAGGGCATGTCATGCTGGACGGCGACGACATCACCGCGCTCACCCCCCAGGCGCGGGTGGCGCGCGGCATGGCCTTCGTGCCGCAGACCGACAATGTTTTCGTGAGCATGACGGTGCAGGAGAACTTGGAGATGGGCGCGTATTTGCGGCACGATGATTTCACCGAAACCATGGAGCAGGTGTTCGAACTTTTTCCCGTGCTGGCGCAAAAACGTCGACAAGCCACGGGCGAGTTGTCCGGCGGTCAACGGCAACAAGTCGCGGTCGGGCGCGCGCTGATGACCGAGCCGTCGGTGTTGATGCTCGACGAGCCAACCGCCGGCGTGTCGCCGATCGTGATGGATGAATTGTTCGATCGCATTTTGGAAGTGCGTAAAAGTGGTGTCGCGATTTTGATGGTGGAACAAAACGCGCGTCAGGCACTTGGCATCGCCGACCGCGGGTATGTGTTGGTCATCGGCGAAAACCGCCACACCGACACCGGCGCCGCCCTACTCGCCAACCCTGAAGTACGCAAATCTTTTTTGGGCGGATGATGCTTGTGCGAGAGAGAACAATTGTATGTGTTCACTAATTCACTGCCCTGTTTTGTTCCTTTCCAGTGGTGTTTTAGCACCGCCCTCTTGGCCGTCATTCTCGCCGGCAGGCGGGAATCCAGACGCGGCGTAGCCGCGCAATAGCGGCGGCTTTGCCGCCGGTAATGATAGCGGCTACGCCGCTGAGTTTAATAACTGGATTGCCCGGCCAATGATAATAAGGGCCGGGCAATGACGGGTTGGGATACAATGGTGAATCGGAAGGCGATGATTCCTTTGTGAGACGCCAATGGTAAACGAAAAAAAAAACTGACAGCGAAATAGTGAGCCTATACAACAATGACACGCGCAACCAAACAAACGCCCAACCCATGAACCCCCATGCTTGATTTATTAAACGCGCTGGTGCTACTCGCCAACTTCGTGCTGATTCCGGCGTTGTCATATGGTTCGCAACTCGCACTCGGCGCGCTCGGCGTAACGCTGGTTTATGCGGTGTTGCGCTTCTCCAACTTCGCGCATGGCGACACCATGGCGTTCGGCACCATGATAGTCATCCTCGTCACCTGGTGGCTGCAATCGGTCGGCATCAGCATCGCGCCATTGCCGACCGCGTTGCTCGGCTTGCCGATTGGTATCGCCGCCACCGCCGTGCTTTGTGTGATCGTCGACAAAACCGTGTATCGACATTACCGCCGCATCAAAAGTGTGTCGGTGGTGTTCGTCATCGCTTCGGTCGGCGTGATGTTTATGGTCAACGGCATCGTGCGCTTTATCATCGGTCCCAACGACCAGCAATTTGCCGATGGTGAACGATTCATCATTCATGCGCGCGACTTCAAACAGATGAGCGGACTCGCCGAAGGTTTGAGCATCAAAGTGTCGCAAGGGCTGACCATCGTCATCGCGGTGTTGTTGGTCGCCGCGTTGTTTTGGTTCTTGCAAAAAACCCGCACCGGCAAAGCGATGCGCGCGTTTTCGGATAACCGCGACTTGTCGTTGTTGTCTGGCATAGACCCCGACCGCGTGGTATTGGTTACCTGGGTGTTAGTCGCCGCATTTGCCACCGTGGCCGGCACTTTGTATGGGCTGGATAAAAGTTTCAAACCGTTCACTTACTTTCATTTACTGTTGCCGATTTTCGCGGCCTCCATAGTCGGCGGCATCGGCTCGCCGGTGGGCGCGATCATCGGCGGCTTCGTCATCGCATTTTCCGAAGTGACGCTTACCTACGCCTACAAAAAATTTCTCGCCTACCTGCTGCCCGCGCAATGGGAGCCCGATGGATTGATGCAATTGCTATCCACCGACTACAAGTTCGCGGTGTCGTTCGTCATCCTGGTGGTGGTGTTGGTGGTGCGACCCACCGGCATATTCCGCGGCAGAGCGTTGTGAGTCAGCGCGCACGAACCGCGGTCGTCTTCGCGATTATGGCCGCACTGCTCGCGCTGGTGGGCATCGGGCAATCGTGGTCGCTGGGGCTGGCGATTCTGAATCTGTGCCTGATCTCCGCGATCATGGCATTGGGGGTCAATATCCAGTGGGGCTACGCCGGCCTGTTCAACGTCGGCATCATGGGCTTCGCGGCACTCGGCGGCCTCGCCGCGGTGTTGGTTTCCAAACCGCCAGTGCCGGGTGCCTGGGCCGCCGGCGGGGTTAATTTAATCCTCGCCGCGTTGCTCGGCGTTGCCACAATCATCGGCGCGGTTTTATTGCACCGCCGCCTGCCCAAAGGTCGCTTGCGACTGGTCAGCATGGCCGCGGTCATCGTGTTCGGCTACTTCGCCTTGCGCCACTTCTACGACCCGGCGGTGGCAGCCATCGAAGCGGTCAATCCGGCCAAGTATGGATACCTCGGCGGGCTCGGCTTGCCGGTGATTTTGTCCTGGGCGGTGGGCGGCGTGTTCGCCGCCGGCGCGGCCTGGGTCGTCGGCAGAGTCGCACTCGGCTTGCGCTCCGACTATCTCGCCATCGCCACGCTCGGCATCTCGGAAATCATCATCGCGGTTTTGAAAAACGAAGACTGGCTCACGCGCGGCGTAAAAAATGTTACCGGCTTGGCGCGCCCGGTGCCATATGAAATTGAGTTGCAACAAACACAGTGGTTTATCGCCCTGGTGGAAAAAGTCAACGCCGCCGAGTTGTCCACATTGTCGTTGGATGCAAAACACCAGGCGTTACAAATTTTGGTGATCGACTATTCAAGTTTGTTCGTGAAATTATGTTACACCGGGTTGTTCGCCGGCGTGCTGGCGATCATCCTGTTGCTAAGCAGCACCGCATTGTATTCACCCTGGGGAAGAATGATGCGAGCGATCCGCGACAATGAAGTGTCGGCAAACGCCATGGGAAAAGACATCGTCGCACGCCATCGCCAGGTGTTCATCCTCGGCTCCGCCGTGGTCGGCATCGGCGGCGCCATGCTGACCACATTGGACGGGCAATTCACCCCCGGCACCTACAACCCATTGCGCTTCACCTTCCTGATCTGGGTCATGGTCATCGTCGGTGGCTCGGGCAACAATCTCGGCGCGGTATTGGGCGGATTTTTGGTGTGGTTCGTTTGGATAGAGGCCGAGCCGATCGGGCTGTGGCTGATCGACAACGCCACCGGCTGGCTCGGCGACAACAACGCAATCCGCATACACTTAATGAACAGCGCGCAACACATGCGATTATTCCTGATGGGCTTGGTGTTGCTGCTGGTAATGCGCTTCAGCCCCGGCGGAATTTTACCGGAAGCAGTGCGGCGGTGATGCACGCCGCCGACAATACCTTATAATGACGCGATGATGATTTTGGAGGTGACCATATGAAAATCAAAGTTAAAAATCTTGGCGTACTCAAACAAGCCGAATTTGAATTGGGCGATTTGACAATTATCTGTGGTGAGAATAACAGTGGCAAAACATATGCCGCATATGCGTTATTTGGGTTTTTGTGGAATTGGAGAGAGATGCTGAAAGTGCCAATTAGTAATGATGAGGTTGATGCTTTTATTCAAAAATCAGAAAGCAAAGTCAGCATAGATAAATATTTAAAACAGCATGCAAATATATTAAAAAAAGGATGTGTATCGTATACGAAACATCTACCAAGAATTTTCGCATCGTCAGAAGAGAGATTTGCAAACACCACATTTGAGATATTGATAGGTAAAAACGACATCTCTATACCGAAGAAATTTGAACAACATATTCGCATCGGAGAATCACTCCGCATTTCCATCGTTAAAAATTTGGAATGTGAGCACCTTAATATATCGGTGGTACAAGAAGGTGAGCCAGACATTCCTCGAGGCTTAATTAAAAAAATTATTTCAGAAAGAATAGCTGAATTAATTTTTTCATCGGTGCTTCCCAATGTTTTCATTTCCAGCACCGAGAGAACCGGGGCTACTATTTTTAGGAAGGAACTGGATTTTGCCAGAAATCGATTACTTGATCAGATGAAACATGATGAAAAAGTAGACCCATTAAAGTTGCTGTTTGATGCTTATCCGGACTATGCATTACCAGTAACAGTAAATGTAGATTTCACTCGTCGAATTGAAAAAATGGAAAAAAATAAGAGTTTTCTTGCTCAAAAACACCCGGATATATTGACAGATTTTTCCAATATTATCGGTGGTAAATACATTGTCAAAAATGACGGGGTATTTTTTAGACCTAACAAAAATAGATCTATCAAATTAACAATGGATGAAAGCTCTAGTGCAGTGCGTTCTTTACTGGATATTGGTTTTTATCTTGCTCATGAGGCCAAACCAAGAGATTTGCTGATAGTCGACGAGCCGGAGCTAAACTTACATCCTGAAAATCAGCGCCGTATTGCGCGGCTTTTTTCGCGTCTGGTTAATGTGGGTATGAAAGTATTTATTACTACGCATAGTGATTATATCGTCAAAGAATTGAACACTTTGATTATGCTGAAGCAAGACAATTCTCACTTGAATCGGACTGCAAAAAAACGGAAATATAAACATGAAGAATTGCTTGACCACCAAAAAATACGATTGTATGTCGCCGAAGAAAGTCTCGTGAAACAAGATGGAAATGTAAGAAGAAGCCGTTGTCAGACCTTGACATCTGCCGACATCAGTCAAAAACAGGGCATTGAAGTCGTTAGTTTCGACAAATCAATAAACGAAATGAATGACATCCAAGAGGAGATACTCTGGGGAGGGGATGAATAGTGTCGGATATTGATTTGTTGCGTAAAATGATTGTAGACAGTGCGATTGTGCTCCATAGCAGTAGCGGCAAGAATAAATGTAGCGTGATGTTATCTGAAAAAGATGAAGAGAACAAAATACTCTATGCTTTTAAGATTTCTGGGCTCCCGCAAGATAGCATCATTTTCAGAGCAGATAAGTTCCCTGAAGCCGTGCCTTTTTATCAAGGCACTCGTGGTGAAAATAAGAGAGCGGATTACGTTATTGTCGCTGATGCCGGCAAGAAGAAGTGGATACTCTTTATTGAAGTAAAAAGTAGCAAGAATTATGAAAACAGAGATATAGTCAAGCAACTAAAAGGCGCGGAATGTGTAGTCGCGCATTGCCGTGCGGTTGCACAAAAATTTTGGAATGTGGAATCATTTCTTGATAATGAAAAATACGAAAATCGTTTCATCGGCATCGTAAAAGTAAACATGAATAAGCACCCAACTCGTAATCGGCCACCTGGTAAAGTACACGATAGACCAGAGAATATGCTTAAATTGCAGCATCCGGGTAATTTTACACAGTTTGCCAGGCTAATCTGAAAAGTTAAGGAACGGCAAAATTGCTATGACCCACCTCGACATCACCGCTCCCATCCTCGCCGCCCACCCTGACACCCAAGCCATTTATCTTTATGGCACATGGGGAACCGAATACCAGCGACCGAACAGCGATGTGGATGTTGCCGTGTTGTTGCCAAACACGGTAGCGTGTGCGGTCGATTTTTGGGACTGGTGCCATCTTTCGGTGGAAGTTGCGTCGGCTGCGAAAGTGGAACGCGCCGACTTGATTAATTTGCGTGATGTTGACACGAGTTTTCAAGCGGAAATTTTGAGTAGCGGAAGGTTGATACATTGCGCTGACGAGAATGAACGCATTCGCTTTGAGGTTATTGTTCTTTCGAAGCACCAGAAACTAAATCAGGAACGCGCGGGAATTCGCGAAGAAATCATCACAAGCGGGAGGGTGTTTGCACAATGAACGATATTCTAATTACAAAACAACAGAGCGTTGAACTTAGCGTACAGCGCGCCCGAAGCACATGGAAAAGAGAAACAGAATTGCCGTTTGAAAAAGATTACGACAAGCAAGACATTATCGTTTTGAATCTGCAGCGTGCATGTGAACAGGTGTTGGATATGGCGAACCACACGATACGCATGAAAAAATTAGGTTGGCCAAAAGATAGTGCCGAGAGTTTTACCTTGCTTAGAAAAGCCGACATCATCAGCACCAAACTGGAAAAGAAACTTATCGGCATGGTGGGTTTCAGAAATATTGTTGTCCACAAATATCAGGAGATCGACTATAAAAGAGTAGAGGCTGTAGCCAAAAAGCATGCCGATGACCTGATTGAGTTTGCCGGCATTGTTGTCGCCGCGGCTATGCCGAAATAGGGTTTCATCGCACATCAACAGCGCACGACACATGCGATTATTTCTGATGGGTTTGGTGTTGCTACTGGTAATGCGCTTCAGCCCCGGCGGAATTTTACCGGAAGCAGTGCGGCGGTGATGCGTGGTGAATACCTAACCCTATGATAAATAAAGAGAATACAAAGAAAATCATCGTATGATAAGTCAACTTTCCTTATACTGACTTTTCATCCCAGCCCCGCTAAACTCCGGCATTATGCAACCTATCCCCAACGAACAACTCCTGGAGCGCATGCGCATTGAAAATCCGTGGTGGAGTGAGATGCCGTCACAGACCGACCAGATGTACCGCCGCATGCGCCCCCGTGCCTACTTTGAGCCCCTTGCCGAACTCGTGGAAGCGGTGGATGTGCGCCGTGCGGTCGTGTTGATGGGTCCGCGGCGCGTAGGCAAAACCGTGTTGCTACAACACATCATCCAAAAACTGCTGGACACAGGCATCCCTGCGCGTTCCGTTGCCTATCTATCCCTTGACCAGCCGCTCTATTCCAATCTTTCCATCGAAGAACTCGCTGGCAAAGTCCTGGGAGCCAGCCTACTGGAAAAAACAGTGCGCGTTTTTCTCTTCCTCGATGAAATCCAATACCTGCGAGATTGGGAGCGTCACCTGAAAGCGTTTGTGGACACACATCCGCACATCAAATGCGTAGTATCCGGTTCGGCGGCGGCAGCCTTGCGACTCAAGAGCATTGAGTCTGGCGCCGGTCGCTTCACCGATTTTTTTCTGCCACCACTGACATTCTATGAGTATCTGGATTTACAAGAAATCAATGTGCCGATTGGACTAAAAAAAGGCCGGTGGTTTGTTGCGGAAGACTATATTGAGAAACTCAACGAGCACTTCGTCCGCTACATCCAAATCGGTGGTTACCCGGAAATTGTTTTTTCCGAGACCATCCAGCAGGACATGGGCCGTTATGTTCGAAGCGACATCATCGACAAGGTATTGCTACGCGACCTGCCGAGCCTTTATGGTATTCAAGACATTCAAGAGCTCAACTCGCTGTTCATGTCGCTTGCCTGGAACACCGCTCAGGAAGTATCACTGGACAAACTTTCGCAAAATTCTGGTGTTACCAAACCCACGCTCAAACGTTACATGGAATATCTGGAAGCCGCGTTTCTAATCAAAACCGTTCACCGAATAGATCAAAATGCCAAACGCTTCAAGCGCGTCAATTTCTTCAAGGTGTATCTAACCAATCCTTCCATCCATTGCGCCCTCTTTGGGTCATCAACAAACCAGGAACCATCGGGAGCACTGGTTGAAACCGCGGTATTCGCTCAGTTGTTTCATTTAAAAAACCAAGTGCTTCACTATGCGAGATGGAAGGGCGGCGAAGTAGACATGGTGTTCCTTAATGAGCGCGGGCATCCCGAGGGATGTTTGGAAGTCAAATGGTCTGACAATAATATCGAGCAATGGCAAAAGCGCGGACCCTTGCGGGTATTTCTCAGGAAACATCCAAACATGCATACTTGTTCTTTTACTACACGCACCAAAACCGGACGGTTTGACATATCAAATCGTGAAATGCGCTACTTTCCCACAAGTTTGTATTGTTATATGGTCGGTCGCCACGCCACCATGGATCTCTCCCTGTGAATCTCACCGACAACGAAAAGCGTGACGCGATAAAACTTATTGAATCGGGCAAGCCGCTGCCGGATAAGTATCGCTTCCTGCTGTTTGATGACAAGCGCGAGGTGGAACTGGTGTGGAACGGCAAGAGCAACGAGGTGTGCAATGTGGTGTTGCCGTTTCAGGTGATTGAGCAGGTGGACGAGCCGCGTGCGGAGAAGCCGGAGGATGCGGCATTGCAACAGGATATGTTCGACACCGATGCACGCGGGCGGCAACTGACCGGCTGGAGCAACAAACTCATCTGGGGCGACAACAAGTTGATCCTATCGTCCTTGAAAAACGGTCCCCTGCGCGAGGAAATTGAAGCCCAGGGTGGCATCAAATTGATTTACATTGATCCGCCTTTTGATGTCGGCGCGGATTTTTCCATGGACATCGCCATCGGCAACGACACCTTCACCAAGAAGCCGAATGTATTGGAGGAACTCGCCTACCGCGACACCTGGGGCAAGGGCGCGGATTCGTTCATCGCCATGATTCACGAGCGGCTGGTGTTGATGCGCGACCTGCTCGCCGAGGACGGTAGCATTTATGTGCATTGTGATTGGCGAGTGAATAGTTATATTCGGTTGGTGATGGATGAGGTGTTTGGACGGGAGAACCAGCTCAATCAGATTCAATGGCACTTCAAAAGGTGGCCAACTCCTGCGAAGGAGTGGCAGAAGATGCACAACACAATATTTGCGTATACCAAATCAAAAGGTAGCCACATATTTAACAGAGCTTATGGAGAAAGAACCGAAGAGACACAAAAACGTTGGGGTAGAAGCAAGATTGTCGCATCGCATGATGAGTCAGGGAATCGGATTCCGTCCGATTACGACAAAGTAGAATCGGCAGGAGCTCCGCTAGATGATGTATGGGACATCTCAATAATAGCACCGGTAGCACACGAACGAGTTAATTATCCAACCCAAAAACCCGAAGCCCTGCTGCAACGCATCATCAAAGCATCCTCCAACGAAAACGACATCGTTGCCGATTTCTTTTGCGGTTCCGGCACCACTGCGGCCGTGGCGGAAAAACTCGGGCGCAAATGGATCGTCTCCGACCTCGGCAAGTTCGCCATCCACACCACCCGCAAACGCATGATCGGCGTGCAACGACAACGCAAAGAAGCAAAGCAGGATTACCGCGCCTTTGAAATTCTCAACCTCGGCAAATACGAACGCCAACATTACATCGGCGTCAATCCCGGGCTGCGTCCCGAACAGCAACAAGCACAAATCGCCGCCAAGTCGCGGGAATATCAGGCATTGATTCTGAAAGCCTACGCCGCACAACCGGTAGCCCAGTCCGGCGTGTTCCACGGCAAAAAAGCCGGACGCATGGTCGCTATCGGACCCATCAACCTGCCAGTAACACGCCTGTTCGTGGAAGAGATTATTTTGGAATGTCGCAAGCAACGCATCACCCGTGCCGACATCCTTGCCTTTGAATTTGAAATGGGGTTGTTCCCGCAAATCATGGACGAAGCGAAAAACAAAGGCATCAACCTGGCGATGAAATACATCCCCGCAGAGGTGTTTGATAAACGTGCGGTGGAGCGGGAGCAGGTGGTGTTTCACGATGTGTCGTTCGTTGAAGTCAAGGCGCATGTCGTCAAGGGCAAAGGCAAGGGAAAGAGCAAGACGCCCGCCACCGTGACCGTGGAGTTGACCGACTTCTCGGTGCATTATTCTCAAGACCCAACCGCGGCAACGCTTAAAAACGGCAAGCACAAAGTTGTCGTCGAGCAAGGACAGATCTTGCGCATCAGCAAAGACAAAACTGGTAACATCTCCCGCGAGGTATTAACCCGCGAGTGGACCGACTGGATAGATTACTGGGCGGTGGATTTTGACTTTGAAAACAAACGCGAAATTATCCGTGTGCGGGATGAAGAAAGCGGCGAGACCGAAGAACGGTGGAGCGGCGACTACATCTTTGAAAACGAATGGCAAAGTTTTCGCACCAAAAAAGACCGTAGCCTGGAACTTAAAAGCGCAACGCACGAATGTAGCCCAGGACGTCGCAAAATCGCAGTAAAAGTGGTGGATATTTTTGGCAATGACACGATGAAAATTGTGGAGGTGAGAGTATGAAAATCAAAAGAACCCATCTTAAAGAATTCAAGCGATTCACTGACCTGGAAATCACCGACCTGCCTGACACTGCTAAACTTGTTGTTCTGCTCGGCCCGAATGGTTGCGGGAAATCTTCCGTGTTTGACGCGATTTATGCTTTCGCATATAAGAACTATCGTGCGTTAGGAAATCAATGGCGGGATTATTATGGAAAAGAAAGCATTCTGGGTGCTGGCAGCATGCAAAGTGGGGGAGAAATAAATGAACGGACGAACGTTGAATTTCACGAAGAAGCTCCCACGGGTCCAGAGGAATGGCGGAGAGCCGTTTATCCGCGAACCGCTTATCGACATGTTTCCTCTTTTGATCAGCAACAATTTTCCCTACTTCCTGATGCCCTGCTAGAACATAGGTTTTCTCGTTTCTCTCAAGATGATAAGGCGACAGACAGTAACTATATCCGGCTTATTTCTAAAGGATTGCAAGATGCCTTTGAAGAAGAGGATTCCGAAACAACAATTGGAGAATTTCGGCGCAACGTCATAGGAGAAATAGCGGACAATCTGAAAAAAATGTTCCCGGATTTAGTCCTCAATAGTTTAGGGAATCCGCTTGAAAGTGCCAACACTTTTAGATTTGATAAGGGAGTCTCACAGGGATTTTCGTATGAGAATCTATCAGGCGGGGAAAAGGCGGCATTTGACTTAATTCTTGATTTAGTTGTTAAACGAACTGCATTTAACAATACCGTGTATTGCATTGATGAACCAGAAGCGCACATGAGTACCCGCCTGCAAAAAGATTTGTTGGCTTGTCTTTACGAACTCATCCCTGAAAATTGCCAACTCTGGATTGCTACACATTCCATCGGGATGATACGCAAGGCGCGGGAATTTCAGAAAGAAAATCCTTCGGCAGTAGCGTTTTTGGATTTTGATGATAGGGATTTTGATAAGTCCGAAACTATCACTCCGGTTGTTCCTACTCGCACATTCTGGCAAAAAACATATGAAATCGCGCTTGATGATCTGGCTAAATTGGTTGTGCCGAAACGGATAATTCTTTGTGAAGGAGAGCCGAGCAAAGACGGTTTTGATGCGCGTTGCTATAACCAAATATTTGGAGGTAAATTTCCTGACACACTGTTCGTATCCGCTAAAGGTAGTGGAAATGTCAAAAATCTTACATCAGTTATCCAGGCCATAGCAGAAAATGCGGAAGTGATTCCTTTAATTGACCTGGATGACAAGACTGATAGTGAGCGAGATCGAGAAAGGCAAAATGGAGTGTTAGTTTTAAATCGGCGTGCCTTGGAGAATTATCTCATTGACGATGAAGTTATTCATCGTTGGTGTGAAAAATATGTGGAAATAGAAAAGGCAAGCGATTTAATTCAACTACGTGATGGTAAAATTCAAAACGGAGACATACACAGTGGAAAGGTCAAGGATGCCGCAGAAGAAATCCGTATAGCGGCAAGAGACCAATTTGGTATTTCGCAACTTGGGGAAAATTGGCAAGAGTTTGTCTTTGAATTCATGGTGCCGCTGATTACACCCCATACAGAAATCTACCAAGAATTGAAAAACGATATTTTTGGCAATGAATAATGAATATTGTGGAGGTGGGGTATGAGCGAGAAAATACCAGTCAATCCAAAGATGCTTCTCTGGGCTCGAGAAACGAGCGGGTACAACGTTACTATGTTGATACAATGGAAGGCAACGAAGATTCTTTTGAACACCGCTATAAAACAATTCACCTTGAGGATTAATAATGCTGACATCTCATGACATGCTCGACAAGATCAATGCCGGTGAAAGCTCGGGGGTAGAGTTCAAAGAGGTGGTGATTAGTGGTGGGAAAATAAAAACCACGCACAGAGACCATTTATCTGACGAATTTGCCGCTTTTGCCAATCAGTCAGGTGGCGTAGTGATTTTCGGCATTGTAGATGGCACCCATCAAATTAAGGGCATTGATGCCGTAGATATATCGGCTCTGATTACACATATCAGCGAAATTTGTCACGATTCTGTTGAGCCCCCTATCGTCAATTTTTATGTGGATAGTATACAAATCCCTGAACCGAATGATGAAAATGAAAAAAAGCATCTGGTTTATGTGGAGATTGGGCGCAGCCTTTGGCTCCATAACAGCAAGAACGGGTATTTTTACCGGCATGGCAATAGCAAAAGAGAAATGAGCACAGAGCACGTTTTGCGGATAGGTCAAAGCCGTTCCCAAGCGCGTGTCATCAACTTTGATGAACAGGCTGTCCCCAGGACCAACCAGGACACATTACAAAAAGAATTATACATGCGGTTTATCAGTGATGACGACACACAACTATTGCGCAAGCGCAGACTGCTGGTATCAAACAACGATACTTTGAATGCAACAGTTTCCGGGATTTTGATGTGCAGCCCTACACCTGATGACCACATCTACAACAGTTATATCCAAGCCGTTTTTTATCGAGGCGAAACCAAAGATGCTAACTATCAAAACGATGCAAAAGATTATCATGGCCCCTTAGATAAACAGATAATAGGCGCGTATAATTTTGTTAATCAATACAACCATATTTCCGCAAAAAAAGAGGTTGGCAGAGAAGAGAGACCACAGTACAGCATGCGAGCTGTATTTGAAGCATTAGTCAATGCGGTAGTGCACCGTGACTACGCTAAACATGGATCAAAAATCCGTCTATTTATGTTTTCCGATCGACTGGAAATATATTCTCCCGGAGCACTGGCGAATACTTTAACTGTTGAAAACATGATTGATAATCAATTTACACGCAATGAACTACTATCGCGTCTTTTGTCTGAATTAAAAATTGATGATGGGATGAATGATTCCGTTAATAGAAAGTATTTTTTGGAACGTCGGGGCGAAGGCGTTGGCATCATATTCAACGACACTGAACAACTCAGCGGCAAACGGCCGGTCTATGAATTGATTGGTGAAGAATTAAAGTTAACGATCTACGCTGCAAAGTCATTGCAACAATGAACATTGCTCGTAACTTTTGGTAGGCATGATTGCTATGAACCACCCCAAGATCACCGCCCCCATCCTTGCCGCCCACCCTGACACCCAGGCCATCTACCTCTACGGCACCTGGGGAACGGAATATCAGCGAACGGGCAGCGATGTGGATGTTGCTGTGCTATTGCCCCATGCGACGGCTCGGTCGGTTGATTTTTGGGAATGGTGTCGCCTTTCGGCGGAAGTGGCATCGGCTGCGAAAGTGGAGCGTGCTGATTTGATTAACCTGCATGCGGTTTCGGTAATCCTGCGCAAGGAAATCATCGTCGCCGAGCGGCGTATTTATTGTGCTGATGAAAATGCGGCCGATGAATTTGAAATGCTGACACTGTCTTTTTATCAACAATTGAATAGAGAGAGGCGGGAAATAATTGCCAGCGGATTGAGTAGGGGGAGGTTTTACGATGTCTGACATTCTCATGCAGAAAAAAGCCAGCATTGAGCGATGCATCAAACAGGCGCGGGATTATTATGCAATACCATCGGAAAAACCTTTCTCCGAAGATTTTCTTAGACAGGACGCGATTGTTGCCAATTTGCACAGAGCCTGCGAGCAGTGCATTGATATGGCAAACCATTTGATTCGCGTGAAAAAACTGGGATTGCCTGCTGAAACAGCCGACAGCTTTAGGCTACTGGGGAAGGCGGGAATCATAGATGCCGAACTGGAAAGGAAGTTGACCGGCATGGTGGGCTTCAGAAACATTGTTATCCACGAATATCAAAAGATTAACTACCACCTGGTGGAAGATGTAGTCAAAAAGCATGCCGACGATTTGATTACATTCGCTGGCATCTTGCTCGCCTTGTCACAGTAGCGTTGCATCATGCCCCTTCCTCCTGATTTCCCCGTCTCGCCCCACGATATTCTACATCCCAACACGCGCTGGCTACCGGGCGAACCCGACCAGCGCATGGATAAACTGCCGCCGCTGGTGCAGAAGTTGCGCGAGCAGGTCAAAACTTGGCGCGATAAAGACTACGAGGGCG
The DNA here is from genome assembly GCA_965249835.1 of Candidatus Poriferihabitaceae bacterium. Lineage (GTDB taxonomy): Bacteria > Pseudomonadota > Gammaproteobacteria > Arenicellales > Poriferihabitantaceae > JAHRAW01. The sequence goes on along the minus strand of CBDFMY010000004.1, from coordinate 69,926 downwards.
CCACGGACACCGGTCGCAGTTTGTTGCGCTGGTGGTTTGGTGGAGATCATCTGCTGACCGGAGCGGGCGGGATAGCGCGGGAATTCCGCTATTACTTCGCGCAACGAGAGGCGATTGAGACGATTGTTTATTTATATGAAGTTGCCGCAGTCAAGGACAAGTTTGATCTGATACGTTTTGATTCAAGCGGAGAGGTTTCGCGCAATCTATTTGACGAAGATTGGTTGCGTTTTGTTATCAAAATGGCAACCGGTAGCGGTAAGACCAAGGTGCTGAGCCTCGCCCTGGCTTGGTGTTATTTTCACAAACTCTACGAACCCGATTCAAAACTTGCGCGCAACTTTTTGATCATCGCGCCGAATATTATTGTGTTAGACCGTTTGAAAAAGGATTTTGATGGTCTGAAAATTTTTTATGCTGATCCGGTGCTGCCGGATAGTGGATACGAAGGACGTAACTGGCGGGATGACTTTCAACTAACTCTGCATATTCAGGATGATGTGACGGTGGTTAGAAAAACCGGCAATATTTTTCTTACCAACATCCACCGCGTGTATGCCGGTGACGATATTCCGCCTTCACCGGACGATGAAAATACCATGGGTTATTTTCTGGGAAAGCGTCCGACCGGTGCGACTACTGATTCGAAAGTGGATCTGGGCATGATCGTACGCGACATTGATGAACTGGTTGTGTTTAACGATGAGGCGCATCATATCCACGCCCCCCGGATGGCGTGGTTTAAGTCGATTGAAGACATCCACAACCGTCTGAAACAAAAGGGAGGCGAACTTGCGTTACAGGTGGACACCAGCGCCACGCCCAAACACAACAACGGCGCGATATTCGTGCAGACGGTGACGGACTATCCGCTGGTGGAGGCCATTGCGCAAAATGTGGTCAAGCATCCGGTGATTCCCGATGTCGCCAGCCGCAACAAACTGGAAGAAAAAAGCAGTAGCAAGTTTTCGGAAAGATACGCCGATTATCTAAATCTCGGTGTTGTGGAATGGCGCAAGGTACACGAAGAACATCAAAAAATGAACAAAAAAGCGGTGCTATTCGTGATGACTGATGATACAAAAAATTGCGATGAAGTTGCCAAGTATCTGGAAGACACTTATCTCGAACTGAAAGATGCTGTGCTGGTAATTCACACCAAAAAGAATGGCGACATTGCTGAAACTACCACTGGCAAAGGAAAGGAAGAACTGGAAAAACTACGCAAACAAGCCAACGACATAGACAACATAGACAGTCCATACAAAGCCATCGTCTCGGTGCTGGTGCTGAAAGAAGGCTGGGATGTGCGCAATGTAACCACCATCGTCGGGCTACGCGCCTATTCGGCAACAAGCAATATCCTGCCCGAACAAACCCTGGGACGCGGATTGCGGCGCATGTATCCTGATGCCGATGCCGAGGAAAAGCTGAGCGTAATCGGCACCGATGCGTTTATGAATTTTGTCGAGTCGATAGAAAAAGAGGGCATAACACTGGAACGGGAGCGCATGGATACGAATTCTGATCCAACCGGGCCCTTGGTGATTGAGGTAGACAAAGATAATCCGAGAAAAAATATTGGCGAACTGAATATTGAGATTCCGATACTGGTGCCCAGAACCTACCGAGAACACGGCCGTCTGGACATGCTGGACAGCAAAAAATTCACTCACGAAAAGCCGCTCGTTAAACAATTCGACGAACAGCAAAAACGGAACATTATTTTTCGCTACTTGGCGAAAGACGAAAGCAGCCATGAGACCGAACTGGGCGATGCCGGAGTTTCCGATTATCGGTTGGTTGTGAGTTTTTTCAGTCGCATCATTATGAAAGAATTAAAACTGGCCAGTGTTTATGATCTGGTGTATGAAAAAATGAAAACTTTCATCAGTGAAGATTTGTTTGTGAATCCGGTTAACCTTGAAGATCAAAACACACTGCGCAATCTTTCCGAACCTGGAGTCACTAAAATCATCATAGAAACCTTCAAGAAAAATATCAACAACATCACTTTGCAAGATAAGGGCAGCACCGAAATTAGCAAGCAGATCGATCTTTCAGCAACTCGCCCTTTTATTGTTAAAAAGCAAGAATGTATCATTCCGAAAAAAAGCATCTTTAATAAAATTATCGGCGACAGTTCTCTGGAATTAGCATTCGCAAAATTTCTGGAGGAGTGCGACGATATTATTTGTTATGCGAAAAATTATTTCGCCGTGGGTTTCCGGGTGGACTATGTAAAATCTGATGGCAACATTGCCAACTATTATCCTGATTTCCTGGTAAAGGCATCCGAGAACGATGTCTTTATCGTAGAAACCAAAGGTCGTGAAGAATTAGATGTTACTAACAAAAAAGCACGCATGAAACAGTGGTGCGAGGATGTGAATAGATTGCAGTCAACGACCACATATCGTTTTTTGTATGTGGATGAGGCGGGGTTTAAAAAATATAAACTACGGAACTTTGTCGCGCTGGCGGAAAGTTTTAAACAATCTGAAAACAACGAGTAAGGTGGTTGACGAATTATCGTCGACCACCGCACAACAAAAAACCCCGGCAACATTTAACGTTACCGGGGTTTGATTAAACGCGCATCCTGCGTTGCTTCATCATTTCATCATCGCACTCGCACGGTTTCGAATTTACCGTTTCGCACTTCCAGTTCTTTGTATGTGCCGAGTACTTCGCCGATTTCGTTGAACTCAACATTGGTGGCGCCGACATAATTTACCGCGCCGCCATCGGCGAGAATTTTCAGGCCGTTTGCCAACTCGCCGACACCGATTTCCACGCCCGGCGCGTTCGCCACTTCCAACATCTTGGATTGAATCGCGGCGCGCTCGGCGGAGCCGGCGGCTTGCATCGCCAACACCAATAACGCGGCGGCATCATATGATTCGCCGCGGAACGGGCCATCGCCGTCAAAGCCGTTTGCTTTTGCAAGGTCAATGAACTTCGCGGCTGCTTCATCGCCACCGCCGGGCAAGGTGCCGATGGTGCCGTTCAGGTCGCTACCGATGGCTTGAATTAACGAATCGCCAATCATGCCGTCGGCGAGGATGAAGTTGCGATACGCATCGACATCAAGCGCGGCCTGGATGATGCCTTTGCCGCCCTGATCAACATAACCGAACACTGCCAAATGTTTGGCGCCGGATGCTGCCAACGCGCCGACTTCGGCGGAATAATCGGCTTTGCCGTCTTCGTGCGCCGCGCTGATGGCGACCGTGCCGCCGACCGCGGCGAAGGCCGTGCTGAACGATTCCGCCAGGCCCTTGCCGTAGTCATTGTTGGTGTAGGTGACCGCGACATTTTTGATTCCGCGCTCACTTAATACCGCGGCGAGCACTTGCCCCTGACGCGCATCCGATGGCGCGGTGCGATGGAATAAGCCGTTGTCGTTGATGGACGACAGTGCCGGCGATGTGGCGGACGGCGAGACCATGACCACCCCGTTCGGGATGGCGACATTGTTGGCGATGGCGGTGGTAACGCCGGAGCAATCGGCGCCCATGATCGCGGCAACGCGGTCGGCGGTAATCAGCCGTTCCGCGGCGGCGGTGGCCGCGGCCGAATCCACGCAGGTGGAATCGGCGCGCACCGGGACCACAGTACTACCGCCGAGTAGCAAGCCGGAATCCGAAGCCTCTTTCAACGCCAACTCGGCGCTGTCGGCCATGCCGGGGGTCAGTGATTCAATCGGCCCGGTGAAGCCAAGAATGATGCCGATTTTGATATCCTCGCCCGCCACGGTTTGCGATGACACGGCGATAACGACAACCGCAACGATAATGTTTACGATTTTTTTCAGATTTGTGAACATGTTGGTAATCCTCTTAATGGATGCGAATCGCACAGATTATTGATGACGCCCGACAACGCTGTCTCGGCGTCTGACGGCAGATTATACAATGATGTCAGCGGCTTCGCCGCTGTGTTTTAACAACTGGATTATCCGGTCAAGCCGGACAATTGTATAGGTTCACTATTTCGCTGACAGATTTTTCCTCATTTCCAGCGGTATTTTAGCACCGATTCCCTGATGCGAGAATGACGGCAAGTATGAGCGCGTCCCGGCGGCTACGCCACTCTGGATCCCCGCCTGCCGGCGAGGATGACGAATCGATAAGGAAGTGGTGAATTGGGCGGGAATGATTTTTTTTGAGATGCCAAAAGCAAACGAGGAAAAAAGCACGGCTACGCATCATCCCTGCCGGCGAGGATGACGAATCGATAAGGAAGTGGTGAATTGGGCGGGAATGATTTTTTTTGAGATGCCAAAAGCAAACGAGGAAAAAACGAAAACGCAGGCGCAAGTCCAGTTACCTATCTGTCACGCCCAGCGTGACTCAATTAATTCTTTACCTCTCGTCGTCGCCCATGCAAAACCGCTTCGGTATACCCATTGGCGGCTTCCCGGCCCTTGAACACCAAATCCAGAGCGGCTTGAAAAGCCACCCCGTTACAATCCGGTGCCATGTTTTGATAGCGAGGGTCGTTGTTGTTCTGCCGGTCCACTACCGCCGCCATTTTTTCAAATGTCGAAATCACCCGATCGTTGCTGATTAATCCGTGATGCAACCAGTTGGCGATGTGCTGACTGGAAATGCGCAGCGTGGCGCGATCTTCCATCAACGCCGTGTCGGAAATGTCCGGCACTTTGGAGCAACCGATTCCGTGGTTAATCCAGCGCACCACATAACCGAGAATGCTCTGCGCATTATTCTCCAATTCGCGCGCCAGTTCACCGTCGCTGAGCGTGCGCTCGAGCAAGGGAATGGTCAAAATGTCATCAAGACTGGCGCGTGCGGCAACCGCCAGCGCGCGCTGTCGCACCGGAACATTGACATGGTGATAATGCAACGCATGCAAAGTCGCCGCGGTCGGCGACGGCACCCAGGCGGTATTCGCGCCGGCACGCGGATGCGCGAATTTCTGCTCCATCATCAAAGCCATGTTGTCCGGCGCCGCCCACATTCCTTTGCCGATTTGCGCACGCCCGGGCAACCCGGCCGCAAGACCGATGTCCACATTCCAATCTTCATATCCGAGTAGCCACGGCGTGGTTTTGATGTCGTTTTTCGGTAACATCGCGCCGGCTTCCATGGCGGTGTGAATTTCATCGCCGGTGCGGTCGAGAAAACCGGTGTTGATGAAGACCACGCGCTCGGCCGCGGCTTTGATGCATGCCTTTAGATTAACCGTGGTGCGCCGCTCTTCATCCATGATGCCGATTTTGATGGTGTTGCGCGCAAGTTCCAGCGCGTCCTCGATCCGCGCAAACAACTCCACCGCCGCTTCCACTTCTTCCGCGCCGTGCATCTTCGGCTTGACGATGTAGACGCTGCCGGTCTCGCTGTTGCGGAAGCGTCCGTTGCCAAGCAAGTCGTGCTTCGCCGCCAACACGGTCACCATCGCATCGAGAAAGGTTTCGGGGATTTCCTCGCCGCCCATAGTAACCGCATCGGTATACATGTGCGCGCCGGTGTTTCGAATGAACATCAAACTGCGTCCGCGCAGGCGGTGCGCCGCGCCGTCGGTGCCAATGTATTCGAGGTCGGGTAGCAATGCGCGCTCGATGGGCTGGTCGTTCTTTTTTGCTGTGTCCGGATTTAATTCAACGCGCAGGTCGCCCTTCATCAATCCGACCCAGTTGCGGTATACCCGAACTTTGTCTGCGGCATCCACCGCCGCCACCGAATCCTCGCAATCCATGATGGTGGTAATGGCCGACTCCAATCGGACATCGTAGATGCCGGCAAGATCGCCGCGACCAATATAATATCCTTCGCCGATTAGAATCTCGATGTGCAAATGGTTGTGCCGCAACAAAATGTTGGACGGCGATTCCGCGTCTCCGGTGTAACCGATGAAACATTCGCGCCAGCCGAGTTCGGTCTCCGAGCCGTCGCCCATAACCACGATCAACTTGCCCGACCGGACTTTGTATTTGACCGCGTAACTGTGACTGCCCACCGCCAGCGGCACCGCGTGATCAAGAAAATCCCGCACATACTGAATGACTCGTGCGCCTCGCACCGGATTATATTTTGCGGTGCGCTTGCATCCTTCCACTTCGGGAATTACATCGGTTGCATACAACGCATCGTATAAACTGCCCCAGCGCGCGTTGGCGGCGTTCAACGCATAGCGCGCATTGTCCATCGGCACCACCAGTTGCGGTCCGGCGATGGTGGCAATCTCTTCATCGACATTCTCGGTACACGCGGTGAAATCATCGGGCTCCGCAAGCAAGTAGCCGATGTCGGTGAGAAAAGATTTATATTCCTTGATTGACGGCCGCCCCGGATGCGCCCGATGCCATGCGTCAATCTGCTGTTGCAACGCATCGCGTTTTTCCAGCAATGCACGGTTCTTGCCACCCAGATCCGCGACGATGGCCGCCAGACCATGCCAGAACTTCGCCGCATCAATGCCGCTGCCCGGCGCGATTTCTTCGGCAATCAGATCGTGCAATGCCCGGTCGATGCTGAGGCCGTTTATTTCAATTCTTTGGGACATGCTACTGAGCGGTTATGTGAGAAATTATATTGGCGATTGATTAACAATCAACGCGAACTATAAGTCCTGCGGTTATTCCGTGCAAGAAAAAATATTTTTGAATGGCATACCGCGGAAAAATTCTCCGGCGAATTTTGAATTGCGATTACAATGGGCTTCCACTTCTCATTACTCAATTACCATGTTGCTTGACAGTCCCGTGTGCGACTTTGGCTGGAAGGCGCCGGACTTTATTTTGCCGGACCTTGATGGCCGCGCGGTTTCAATAGCGCAAAGTTACGCAGCCAACGGTTTGTTGGTGGTGTTTATTTGCAATCATTGCCCATTTGTCAAAGCAATCATCGACCGCCTGGTGGATGATGCGAGCGTGTTGATTGCCGAGGGAGTCAATGTGCTGGCGGTAATGCCCAACGATTTTCACGCCTACCCGGACGACGGTCCGCAGAAAATGAAAGAATTTTCCGCGCAGCACAAGTTCCCGTTCCCCTATTTGCTGGATGAAGACCAGGCAACGGCACACGCTTACGGCGCCATTTGCACGCCGGACTTTTTTGGTTTCAATGGCACCGGTGAACTGCAATACCGCGGCCGCCTGGACGATGCCAAAATGGACGACCCCAGCGACCGCAAACCCGAACTGCTTGACGCCATGCGACTGGTCGCCAAAACCGGCAAGGGACCTGCGCGGCAAGTGGCGAGTGTGGGGTGTTCGATTAAGTGGATGTAAATTGTGCTTGCCTATTTTCCGCCATGGTCGTTGTGCTGTGTAGTGTTGCGCCTCAAAGCTCGGTCGCTCACATACTCAGAGACCTTTGCATAAATCAATGTATAGGTCCATAACATATGGCACTCCGGTTGGTTGATGATCAGGGATTGTATAGGAGAAAGCAGGGCCAATGCCTGGTGAGGTCGTTCGGTGTTGTAAAACACCAGCCAGTCGGCCAGTTCTCGGTTAAAAGCATCCAGGTCGGTGAACAGTAAATCCTCGTGGTAGTCGATGAAACTCTCCTGAATGGTGCGGTTGAAGCGTTCACAATGGGCGTTCATTTTCGGCGATCTCGGATAGGTCCACCAGTGGGTGATGTGATGGCGTTTGAGTTCGCTTTCGAAGTCTTTCATAAACTCCGAGCCGTTGTCGGAGAGGATATATCGGATGGTGGTTGGGGTCAGGGCGATGAGGGAGCGCAGGGCATGTGCGGCGCGGCGGCTGCTGCGGGAGGTAGACGCCCAGGCGAAGGCGAAGCGCGAGCGGGGGTCGATGAAGGTGAAGATGTAGCGTCGGATGCCATCACGGACGCGCTCCACGGTGTCGCAGGCGAACTGCTCCATGGGGGCGGTGGAGATGCCCTTGGGGCGGCGTGTTTTGCGGGTTTGGCGCAGTGGCTTGTGCCGTCCGCGGCGATCCAGGCGCAGCGGGGCGTGGCGCATTTTATCGGGCTCACGGTCGATGATGCGTCCGATGGTGGAGACACTGGGGCGGGGACATTTATGGGTCTGGCACCAGGTGTTGATGAACACCGACAGGGGGAGTTTTCCGATGTTCGGACGGACCTTACGCAGGCGGCGGATTTCGTTCACCACTTCACGCCGGAAGACCGCTTGGCGGCGGCGTTTTGGTGCTCGTGAGCGCGGCGTCAGGGCTGCCGGGTCGCCGCCGGCTTGGGCGAGTGTTTGCTGCCAGCGGTAGAGGGTGCGGCGGCTGACTGCAAAGGCATCGCCGGTGGCGGCGGTACCGTGCGCTTCCCAGAAGCGCAGGATGTCGATTCGTTTTTGGGCATGAGGGTTCATCGGCCAACGATGCCCTATTTTGGCAACGCGGTAAAACCCTCTTATTTGGTAGCCAATATGCTGGATTTGCATGGCATCTCCTCTTGGGTTGAGGAGTGCCATATGTATCTGAGCTTATGCAAACCCTTCTCGGCCCGCCCTGCAAGAATCTACACGCCACAGGCTCGATTTTGTTAGTATTTCGGCAAATACTAAAACCGGTTGGAATTGATGATTTTAGAGAAATTAAGAAATACTTTTGAACAGATTGGTGACGTGATACGGCGGTTTTTTAGATTGCGGGTATCCGCCACTGACAACACTCCTGTCAATGGCAGCAAGCCACTTGATCAAGGCCAGTCGCCGAAATCCGATCAAAATCCGCCTGGTGTGGAACCTTCCAACCCGGAATCATCGACAAGTTCGAAAAACCCTGAAAGCCCGAATTCTGACAACGGTATTCCTGATGAGAATATACCGTCATTAGAAGGTCAGGGAGAAACACCGGGACCACCTCCCTCAAGACCTGGTAAGCGCAAAAAACATGACACTCAAAAACCTCCGCAACCCAAAAGACCATCGTCCGAAGAGAAACCGGAATTAATTTGCCAGGAAACTCATGACCGCCAATGGCAAATTTTTCTCAGAGTTCCGCGGAGCAAAAAATTTGAGGTGTCGCAGAACGGAGCTGAATTGTCGGTGAGTGATAATGGTGATATCTGCCAACGAATTTTAAGGAAAGGATTCATTGGACAGATATCAATAATAGCAATAGCAGTGAAGAAATTGAATTATTTAGCAATAACATGCCGTTAGTTTTTAAACTGGGAAAAAATTGGAATGGTAACGGACGTCATGTCCCTCGTATTAGTAGCGGCCATTACCTTGTTTTTACACCGCGTGACTGGCGTAGAATCAACGAAGCCTCAGTTAGTGAGTCAGCATGCACCGATAGAGATTTTTTAGCTCATTATTTTTATTCGGATGGCACGGGCACAACAGATGGATTCAAAGAATGCGACTCGTTCATTAAACGAGAGCGTTTTTCGTTAGATGGAACTACAGTTGCGGATGATGCGAATATGGGTGAGTTGTATGTTGGCGATGTCCCGAAATTAGGTGATAGCGAAAACTGGGCGGGAGTTTCATGGATACGGGTCGGCAAGGAAGGCGATGACAAATGGGCAGAAAATTTCAAACCAAATGAATCGACTCTAGCGAATGTTCTACAAGGTCGCGAAGGATGGTTTTTTATTCGCATTTACGATGACGATGTAAAACTTATTCACAGCATGGATTTTCGCTATCTGGCAGGTTTGGAGAAAATTTTGGTTAATGGAGAGCCACATCACTCAGACAACATCATCACCCCTAAGGATAACGGATATACTGGCACAGTGATTCAGTTTGTCGGAGAAATCAAAGCGGAAAGCGAAAACAAAGATATAGCCATAAACAAAGACAACATTGCAACCATCGATCCGCTTCCAAATCTCGATAAAACACAATGGACATTGATCGGAAGAAACGAACAGGTAACGATAATCATTCATCTGCCACGGATTTGGTGGCAGTTAGTCAACAGCGACACTATATCTGCCGAGTGGAAAGACACTCCTTTTGAAATGTCGCAAGGTGTGTTTATCGCTAATCAATATGATGTAATGATTGTCCGTTTGCCGCCTGCGCAAAGGGGGATGCGAGTGAGTTTTGGCGGATTTCATCAACACGAGGGTGTCCGAAAATACGACAAAGACAGGAAAACCAATGAGTCCAAATTTGTCCTGCATGATTTTTGTGCTCATAGGGAAATTATGGAAACTTCCTCAGAAGAATCGAATTTGTCAATACAGTGCGGTAGTGTGAATTTTCCGATTGTTCGCATACTTGCCAATAAACCGGCACAACCGCCAGAACACAAACCTCCCGCAAACAATATTCGGTATTCAAAAAAGGGATTTGCATATCCAGCTACCGGAAACAAAAGATTTAGTCGTGCCGAATGTGATAAAGCCGGACTAACTGATGACGATGTGAAACGGTTGAAAATTTCTATTGATTCTCGCCGAGGAACAAAACACGATTACAATGTAAGTCTTTTGAGAAATTTGCAAGGGGGAAATCATGCCACATAAAGAAAATATCGAAGAGTGGAAAACCGAAATTCATACCCGCTACTTGAACTATCTAAAAACATCCTTCTATTTTAAGAACGCTGGCCTGCGCACAACTTTTGATGCCGCACTGCAAGAATGCAAGTTAATAAAAGGGGCTTTCCCCGAACCGGCGCATGACTTTCGCAAGGGAATTAATGCACGCACATTAGCGCAAAAGTATTTCCCGGGGAAATACAACGACATTTTGCCAGCGTTGCTTGATAGTCAATTATACGACCATCAGGAACGGGCGATTCAACAAATTCATAACGACAAAAGAAATGTTGTCGTTGCCACCGGAACCGCCAGCGGAAAAACGGAAGGTTTTCTCTATCCGATTCTATTTGAGTTATATCGGCAACATTTGAACGGCACACTCAATGATCCTGGCGTTCGCTCATTGATTTTGTATCCGATGAATGCGCTTGCCAATGATCAACGGAGAAGATTGGGCGAAATTTGTCAAGATTTGGAGAATTCGGATTCCGATTTTAAGCCTACTTTTGGTCAGTACATCGGTGCAACACCAGAAGATGAGCGCGACAGATGGCGCAATGCTAAAGCTCATAAAGAAAGCCGACTTTCCGGAGAATTAATCTTTCGTGAGGAAATGCGAGAAACCCCGCCGCACATTCTAATGACCAACTATTCAATGCTTGAATACTTACTAATCCGCCCCGAAGATAGCAAACTATTTGACGATGGTCGTGGAAGTCATTGGCAGTTTATCGTGTTGGACGAAGCGCACCAATATCGCGGTGCTAAAGGCATGGAAATGGGAATGCTGGTGCGGCGACTTAAACAACGTTTGCGAGATGGCGGACGCGGGGAACAACCGTTTCGCTGTATTGCAACCAGTGCGACCATCTCATCCAGCGAAGGTGAAGAAGACAAAAAAACGGTTGCGGAATTTGCCGACACATTGTTCGGTGAAAAATTTACCGCTGACAATGTTATTTTCGGACAAAAAGAAAAACTCGACAACTCCCGCCCACAACGCTTTCATTTATTTTTGAGCGCACTGGAAGGCGCATTTTTGTCTCACAAAGATGGCGAAGACCGTATCATCTTAAATCGAAAAACAGAGAGCGGTGACGATGGATCTGAACCAAAACACGTGGTATTGGAAATTGCGTTATGCCGTGAATGTGGTCAGCATTATTATGTGGGACGTGAGGACGATGGCTACCTAATTGAAGCAATACGCGACCCCAGCCAGAGTGATTTTGGTGTGATGTTTTATCTGCCTTTGGGTGAGGACGCAGATCTCGAAAACACCTGCTCCCTGTGTCGTCAATGTGGGAAATTATCAACAGGAAATCCCACTTGTGAATGCAATGCAAGTATTGCGGTTAGAAAATGTGAAAACCATGCCGATCATCTCGACCAGATAAAACAGTGCGAGACATGTAATTACCGAGGTGGTGGCGACCCGGTTCAAGAAATTGTGCATGGCTCGGATGGCCCAAACTCGGTTATCGCCACCGCATTGCATACGTTGTTGTCAAAAAACAAAAACAACAAAATATTGTCTTTCACCGACAGTCGGCAGGAGGCGGCGTTTTTTGCATGGTATGCGCAACATTCTTATGAAGAAATCCGCGATCGTAATTTTATTCTGCGGGCATTAAAAAAGTCGGTAATTTACGAAGATGGTTTATCTTTGAATGACTTAAAAAGTAGACTGCAAAAAATTCTTGAGGAAGAAGGGCTATTTAAACCAACCGACTCGAGGGAAACTCAAAGACAGCATTCATTACGAATAATTTGTCGCGAGTTGGTAACTGATGAACAACGCAACTCATTAGAAGGTGTTGGCTTGGTAAGATGGTCGATTCGAATCCCGGAAGATTTTGAATTACCGAAAACCTTGTTCCAATATCCATGGAATTTTACGGTGGAAGAAGGACGGGAGTTGTTGAATTTTCTATTAAACCGCTTGCGTTACAAGCAAGCAATGGAATTGCCTGATGGTAGTCCGCCATCCGCCGAGGTATTCCAGTGGCGACAACAAGCGGTTACCACTGGCACAGGCGGGGGAGCATATACCTTCGCTTGGAGTAGCACACAAACCGGTATCGTCAAACACTTTCTTTTTAACTTACTTGCAGATTACCCCTTGTCTCCCCAAGAAAAGCGTAGTCACGGAAAGAAACTGCTGGATCATCTATGGGATTCGATCGTTGCTCACAGAAGTATCGTTACAGATGAACACAACCTTCTGGTAAGAGCAAACACCAATGGTGCTTTTCGTCTGAATTCTGCTTGGCTTCGTGCGAATCTTCCATCGCCGGGCGAATGTTTTGAATGTGATACTTGCGCACGTTTGAGTTTCTACAACATTCGCACAGTTTGTCCGCGAAACGAGTGTCCGGGACACCTTGTCAATGCGGATTGGGAGAAACTCAAACAAAATCATTATCATTTTTTGTATATGGATAAAGATATGCCGCCAAAATTGCGTGCCGAGGAACACACTGCACAAGTGCATAGTGAAGAAGCACAAATTCGGCAACGAGAATTTATTGAAGGAAAAATTGACTTGCTCAGTTCATCAACCACTTTTGAGGTTGGCGTGGATTTGGGTGATCTGGAAGTTGCATTTTTGCGTAACGTGCCGCCAGAAACATTTAATTACACACAACGTGTCGGGCGAGTCGGTCGTAGCGAAACACCCGGACTTGCTGTGACTTACTGTCGCCGAAATCCACATGATTTATATCATTTCGCTGACCCGGAAGAGCGAATTTTAGAAGGTGAAATTCATCCGCCGCAACTGCGCCTGTACAACGAAAAAATTATCATCCGGCATATCGCTGCCATGGCATTGTCGGCCTTCTTTAAGGCAAATAAAGAACGATTTGAGAATGTTCAATCTTTGATTGGCCAGGATTGGAAAAACTCAAGGGCTACCAGTGATGTTCGAAAATTTCTTGAAAACAACACCGTTATACATGACTCATTACATGCAGTTGTGCCAGAAGAGATGCACAAAAAGGTTGGATTACACAATAACGAATGGATAGAGAAAATTGCCGGCAGCAATAGTCAATATGCCAAAGCCGAACAGGAAGTCTGTGAAGACTACAATCGCATGTATACAAAGCTAGAAGAATATAAAACACTAAACAAGTTAAAGCCTGCAAGCCGAATAAATGACCGCATGAAAACCATCGCCGAAGAAAAATCATTGAATTTTCTTTCTCGAAAAGCAATTATCCCTAAATATGGTTTTCCGGTGGATGTGGTTGAACTGGACACCCGCCCATCCACCACCAAAGAAGCGTACAAGATTTCCTTACAGCGCGATTTATCACAAGCCATCGCTGAATATGCGCCGGGCGCAAAAGTCGTTGCCAATAAAAAAGAATGGGAATCCTGTGGCGTTAGAGTTGTGCAAGGCAAAGAGCTTGAAGTCAAAAATTATGTTTATAGCCAGGCGCGAGACTTTACGAAATGGGGTGAAGATGACCCATCTCCGACTGATATTCATTCACCTAAAAAGTATCTGTGGCCGCAATTTGGTTTCGTTACCGAATTATTTAAACAACCAAAAGATCCTAGAGGAAGAGCGCGTCGTATGTATACAACACGCCCATTTTTTGAAGAATTTGTTCAAAAACAACGAGAATCACGAAATTCCTTTGGAATTAAAATCACCCCCGCACAGCGGGGTCGTATGGTGGTGTTGTGTGAAGGAAAAAACGGCGGCGGATTTTATATTTGTCGCCGCTGTGGTTCTGGCTCTGTTGAAAGAAAGTCTTCGCATAAAAGTCCTGAAGGCAATCAATGCAGTGGTATGCTGGAACTCCTTTCTCTCGGCCATGAATTTGAAACCGATGTTGTGCGTTTGCAATTCCCGAACCTTAACGACCAATGGGAAGCATACTCATTAGCATATGCCATATTGTTGGGCATATCGCAAACTTTGAACGTGCCGGACACTGATATAAACACCACCATCACTGCCGGAGACTCTCACAACGAAATCGCGATTGTGTTGTATGACAATGTCCCCGGTGGCGCAGGGCTGGTTGCCAGTCTGGAAAAAACTAAACTATTAAAAATTGCCCTTGCGGAGGCAAAAAAACGAGTGGTCGGCGATTGTGGTTGCTCCGAAAGTTGCTATGGCTGCATTCGCAGTTATCGTAATCAATTTGCCCATCCATACTTGCAACGCACCACCGCCTTACAATTTTTGGAAAATGCCTTGGAAAACGAGACCACTGATTCGGATTAATCACGTCACTTTTTTTATGGGAATGCACATGAGGAAAAATTAAAAATCTCCTGCCAAACACCAAAATTACTATACAATCCGCCACTTTTCTGACTTTCAAGGAATTGCTGTGAGCATCACCAAAACCGACGATTTACGCATCACCAGTATCGACCATGTAATCAACCCGGATGAGTTGATTGCGCGGATTCCGGTGACCGGAAAGGCGGTGGAGACCACGGTCAATACGCGGCGGGAAATCCACGGAGATCCGGAGATCAGGGTCAGAGTAGAAATTATTGGGGCTTGGGACCAGGTTTTTCTGGCTTCACTCTTCGTTGATAAAGTTGTTCAACTTGCTCCTTAAACCCTGCACTCCCAAATGCCATACAGCTATTTGTTGCATTTCTCAAATCATCAACTAGTTCAACATTCAAAATATCTTCAAACAAATCCCGATAACGCTGTCTTCTTTGGTATTCATCCCAACCCAAAGACAAATATATCTCATGCTTCGATAACAGCTCGTTCTTCAACCCCAAAGCATTACTTTGATAACTAGACCAAGGGTACTTTCCAGGGTCATTTACAATTCCAGCCCGTACCGGATTGAGCTCTATATAGCGCTGACAAGTTAGAAAGCATTGATCGCTATCGATCAAGCACGACTTAAACCTGCCCTCCCACAAAGTGCCAGTCCGCCTATACTGTTGGTTAAAATAGCGAACATAATATCTCCCAACATATTGCACCATTTTCGAAATACTGCCATCGTAGTGCGATGTCGCAAGGAGATGTACATGCTTTGTCATCAAAACCCACGCATGGACATCCACGCCGTATGCCATTGCCCCATCTAATAGAAAGCCAAGATAGTTACGATAGTCTTCATTACATATGAAACTTATCTGACGATTATTGCCTCTCTGAATAATATGAAGCGGCATGCCCTGCGGACACAACCTTGGTAGTCTTGCCATTTGACCCTCCTTGATCTTCTGACGTTAGCTGTTAAGCGGTTTACTCAATCTCTATACAAACATTACATTTTCAACGAATTGCTTAATTTGCTTAACAAATAATTTCTACTCTGACCCTAATCCTTTTAAAATATCCCAGCAGGCGATGTCAAAGGGCGATTTGGCATACAAGTGGCCGGGCAAAGTTATATCCATGCAACGATTCACCTGATCCAGCCGGCGCGGGTCGAGGCCCGCCAATGCCGGTGCCAGCAACTCCGCCGCCGCGCGAAGCCCGGCACCGTGCGCCGGCAGATAGGTGTGCCCCCACGGACAGCCCTCGCCCCAGCCGGTGATGCCGGCATCGGTCTCCAGCCGGATAAAAGTGGAATCCAGATTCTCGAATAACAGCCGGCCGCCGCAAAGCCGGTAGGGTTTTTCCAGTGCCAGGGTTTTTTGGTATACCGATACGCACGTGATTTTCATGCGGCATCGTCCATGCTCACCACGATATTGCCGACCTGCCGCTTATCCATAAACGCCTGCTGGGCTTCGCGCAGTTGCGCCAGCGGATAGGTGGCGGCGAGGGTCGGGCAAATCTCCCCGCGTTCAATGTAACCCACCAGATCGGCGAATAGCGTCGGCGGGGTGACCGTGGCACCGGTAAAACTGAGGTTGTTCAAATAAAAATCCCGCAAATCCAGCGTCACCATTGGCCCGGCAATCGCGCCGGCGCAGGTATACCGACCGCCGCGCACCAGCACCTTGATGAGTTGCTGCCAAAGTTCGCCACCGATTAGGTCGGCCACTACGCTGACTTGTTCGCGACTGTGGCTCTGACGCAGTGCGGCGCGCAGGTCAAAGTCCGAGAGCGATGCGTAGGTCAGCACCACATCCGCACCGAGTTGGCGCACGCGTTCGGCTTTGGCTTCGGCGCACAACGCGATGCTGGTTGCGCCGCGAAGTTTGCAAAGTTGAATCAGCGCCGAACCGACACCGCCGGACGCGCCGGTAATCAACACTTCATCGTCCTCTCCCACTTGTGCACGCACGAGCATGTGCTCGGCGGTGAGGGATGAAGTGGCGAAAGTGGCGAGTTCGGCATCGCTGAGTGCGGATTCAACCGGATGCACATTGCGATGGTGCACGCTGGCATACTCGGCGAAACCGCCGTCACATTCGCTGCCGAAATAACCGCTCTTGTCCAGATTCAGCGGGTCATTCCAATCCCGCAACCAGGTATCAATCATCACGCGCCGACCAAGCAGTTGGGAATCAACCTTGCCACCCACCGCCTCCACCACGCCGACCGCATCGGCGCCTTGAATCAACGGAAAAGTAATAGCCGCACCACCCCATGCGCCACGCGTCACATCGTTATCGTTTGCGGATTTGCTTTGGGCATACCAGCCGGTGCGGGTGTTGACATCGGTATTGTTGAGTCCGCAAGCACGCACCCGAATCAGCACCTCATCGGCCTGCGGTTCAGGCTTCGGCCAATCCTCGCGGTATTCGAGTTTATCGAAGCCGCCGTGACCGCTCAGCACCATCGCGCGCATGGTTTCCGCGGGTGGTTTTATGACGACCACTACTCCACCATTTCGCGCACCCAGCGGTGCAAAATAGCGATGGAAAGTTCGTTGTTTGCGCCGCCTTTCGGGTCGATCATCAGGGGACCCGGGACAAAGCCGCGACTGTTAACTCCGCGTTGCACATTTTTTACCAATTTCAAATCCTCGGCAAAAGTCGTATCTCGATCAAGATTGATGATGGTTTGCAATTGCGCATCCACTTCGCCGTTGACCGAATACCAACTGCGATGCACTTCGGTATCGTCGATGGCAAGTGGCCGCCAGTGATGACTGTTGACCACTGCGCCGGGATACACCTGCACGGTACAGGCCGGCCACAGATAAAAGGCCGCGTAACGCGAATCGGACATGTCATACCATGCCTGCGCACCAGCGGTTGCTTGAGCGGTGTGACGCAGACACCGCCCTTCGCCGAAAGGCGCGATGTTATAGGTCTCGGGGTCAACGACACCGGAGATGAATCCGGGATGGGCGTTTTTGCAGTGATAACACTCGTTGTAGTTTTCTACCGCAATCAGCCAGTTGCAACCTTCTCTGACGGAATGTTCCGAAGCGAAGGATAGCGTCTCAATGTTCGGACACAATTCCACCGCCGCTTCGCGCACGTCGGGATAGCATTGATCCATGGGCGACGCTTCGGCGTCGAGGTTGACGAAAACAAAACCGAGAAACTGTTCCAGCGCAACGGCACTTAAATGAATTTCATCGCGATTGAAGCCGGCGACATTGTGAGCGTTCGGGGCGGCGCGCAAATTGCCGTTCAACTCATAACTCCAAGCGTGGTATGGACAGACGATGGTGCTGAGATTACCGCTACCTTCCAGCAGTTTGTGTCCGCGATGCCGGCATACGTTATAAAAAGCGCGCAGCACACCATCGCGACCACGCACCACAAATATATCCTGATCAAAAATTGATACACTAAAATAATCACCGGCACCGGGCACTTGACTGGTGTGACAGACATACTGCCAGGTGCGGAAAAATATATTTTCCTTTGCGCGCCGGAAAATCTCGTGGTCGGTGAAGTATTTCCCCGGCAGACCGATGATCGGCTCGGCCGCGGCTTCGTGATGGGTCATTTCGGCATACCAATCGGATGCAAGCAAAAATTGCTGATAACATACCCTGAAAATTGCCCTCGGGGCAATGCGAAAAACATGGAATGTTAGGAGTAAATTATCTGTCCTGAGACCTTTGCATAAATCAAGCCTAAATCATACTTGATCCGGTAAAATAAAAGACCTCTAAACAACCACCAAAACCAACTCAAAATGTCCTGGAAACAAACCGCCCAACACTCAATGGCAGACATGCTTGTGGTCGAGCATAAATCCCTGAGCGAACTTGACGATGTGCACAGCATCATTAACTGGAAAGAGATAGAGACCACCCTGTCCAATCTATACTCATCTAAAAGAGGCGTGCCTGCCTACCCGCCGCTGATGATGTTCAAGATCCTAATCCTGCAAGCGTGGTATAACCTAAGCGATGAAGCATTGGAAAAACAAATTGCCAGGGATTTGATGTTCAGGCGCTTTATTGACTTAAGTTTGAGTGAAGCGGTGCCAGACCACACGACCATCTGGCGTTTCAGAAACCTGCTGAACACTGAGAACCTTTTAGAGCCGCTATTAGAGCAAATTAACACGCACCTAGAGCAAAACAGCATTATCGTCTCAGTCGGTTCAATCAACATCATTGATGCCACGGTGATAAAAGCCAAGCAATCACGCAAACGCAAGGGCAAGGATGGCAATAACACGCAAGACCCGGAGGCCGGTTACAACGTCAAGGTCGCCGCTGATGGCAAGCGCAAAACCACCTACGGCTTCAAGATGCACGCCAATACGGATGGACATGGTTTTGTCAAGAAGATGACTTACACGCCAGGCAATGTGCATGACTCACAAGAGATGGACAAACTGCTGGTCAAAACCCATGGGCAAGTTTACGCGGACAGCGCATATGCCAATCAGGAAAACGACAGGAAACTGGGCCGGCAAAACAATAAAGTTCTGCACCGGGCTTATAGAAACAAACCGTTAACCGACCAACAAAAACAGCAAAACAGGCAACGTTCAGGCATCCGTTATATCGTCGAGCGCACCTTTGGGCTATTAAAACAACATCACGGATTAGGTCAGGCAAGACGCCTTGGGCTGGAAAGAAACAAAAGCAGAGCGCAACTGATTGCGATGACTCATCATCTTAAAACCGGGATGAATATTTTCAAGCAAATGCGAAGTTCACCGGCGTGTTGCGCCTAAAAGGCGGGGGGAAAGGCAAAACAGCAACCCAACCAACCAAAGCAAGTAAATCGGGTTGGTTTGTGAACGTTTTTCAAGAAAAACGAGGCTTTTTGGAAATATCTTTAGGGTGTTAACGAGTCAAGACCCTGAAAAATGTCAGAAGTGAGATTATGAGAAATGATTATGGATTATGCAAAAGTCTCTTAATGTATTGCTCACTCCCTCGCTCCTCGCGCGCCTTGCCTGACGAAAAATATGCGGCGCACAATGTTTGTCTGGCTTGCCGGTCAAGTTGGGCTTTTTATTCTCGACACAGCACAACGACCATGGCAGCGAAAATACAAGCGCAATGTTACATCGATGTAATCCAAACCTCCTCTTCCACCTCAATTTCTTCCAGATTGTCGGCATTGGTGTTGCCTGCGCCGCCGCGGTCGATGACGATAAAATCCTGAACGCCACCGAGTACAATTTGGAAATGATGCCAGGTATTTTTCTTGAGGTTGACACCCTGGCGACCGTTGGTGATGAATAATGTCAGGTCGTCGAATGGTAATTTCGTCGGCGGGTTGGTGGACAAGCACGTAGATGGGTTGGCGACCAAAACTAAAAACGGTTGTTGGCTCATCGGGATGAATCCTTGACTGCCCAACGGGTGGCGTTCCATGATTTTAACCGGGTGCGGTAGCGGCAGCGGTGCGGTGCGAAATACGTTGACAATCGGGCGGCCACCACGGTCACTGGTATCAATGGTCAGCAAATCATGAAAGCGCGTTGTCAGTCCGTGGTTGATGGAAATTTGTCGTGCGTGCTCCAACTCCACGACTTCACCGAATTCGGCAAAGCGGTCCACGGTCAAAGGAATCGGCGTGAGGTTCATGTCGGTCACGACTAATTACCGCGTGACGATGCCACTTAACGCGCCGGCAATTCGGCAAACAGACGCAACCGACTGATGCCGCCGTCCGGGTAGATGTTCAAGCGGAAGTGCGTGACCAGGTCGCTGCCGGTAATCTCGTCGACAAACACATGTTCGTGGTCGGCTTCCAGTTTTACTTGCGGTAGCAACTCGCGCCAGGTTTGGCTGTCGGCATCAATTGAGTTCAAGTTCACCAACTCAAGATGCGCGGCTTGAATACTGCATCGGTCGGGATAATTTCCCTTGAAGTGCGCGGTGTCGATTTCAATGCGCTTGATTTTTCCGGCATGCGCCAACGCGATTACCACCCAATCGTTGCCCGGCTCGCGCCGCCGCCGCGTCTCCCAGCCGTCGCCCATGTTCATGCCGCGTCCCGGGGTAAGCAAGTTGCTCATCGTGCCGAAGTGTTCGTTGTTGCACGCCAGCGCCACGCCGCCATTCAATGCCGCGGCGAGGTCGACCAATTCGCCCGGTGCAATGTCATCCCATTGCACTTTCGGCTCGGCATACACGCGCAACCGCGCGATGCCACCGTCGGGATAAATGTTGACCCGAACATGCGTGCAAGTTTCAGCGTCGTCGATGGCGTATTGATGCTGACTGTCGCCGGACAATGCGTTTTGCGCGACCAACTCGCGCCATTTGGTTTTTTCATTCGGCGCATCCGATGTTGAACAGACATCAATGGACGCCGCCGGCGGATAATTGCCGGTGAAATGCGTGGTATCGATTTCAATGCCGTGAATCACGCCCGGCTTGGCCAGTTTGACGATGCACCAATCGTGCCCGGCGGTGCGTTTTCTGCGCGACTCCCAGCCGTCCATCCACTTGCCGTGGTCGTCGTATTTGCCGTCGATAAAAATCGGCGCTTGGTCTTTTAACATACGCGCCATCGGTGCGAAAAAATCATCGCTACAGGAAATCGCGGTAGCGCCGAGTTTTGCCGATGCCAGATTAACCCAACTTCGCGCGAATTTGTCGGGCGCAAATTTTTTCATGCGTTTACTCATGCGGGGAAGTGTGTTCTCCAATGGTTGGCAATGTCAATTCTCCGCGTCAGCCACACGCGATCTTTTGTCTGCACATAATCCAAAAATCGCGCAAGCGCGGCGGCGCGACCGGGACGTCCGGCCAGACGACAATGCAGTCCAACCGACATCATTTTCGGTTCGCGTTCGCCCTCAGCATACAAGCAATCAAACGTATCCTTCAAGTAACTGAAAAACTGCTCGCCGCTGTTAAATCCCTGCGCGGTGGCGAATCTCATGTCGTTGGCGTCCAAAGTATACGGCACCATCAACAACGGATTGTTATACGCGCTAATCCAATACGGCAAATCATCGGCGTAACTGTCCGCGCTATAGACGAAGCCGCCGCGCTCAGCGGTAATGCGATGCGTGGCCGGGCTGGTGCGTCCAAGATAAAATCCGTGCGGGCGGTCGCCGGTCAAGTCGCGATGAATGGCGATGGCTTTTTCCAGATGTTCAATTTCCATCGCTTCCGGCGCAAACTGATAGTCAATCCAGCGATAACCGTGGCTGGCAATTTCCCATTCGGCTTTCAACATTGCCTCCACCACTTGCGGATTTCTTTCCATCGCCATCGCCACCGCGAACACCGTCACCGGAATTTCGCGCTCGGTGAACAGCATATGCAATCGCCAAAACCCGGCGCGCGAACCGTATTCGTAAATCGATTCCATATTCATGTGACGCGCGTTGGGATACGACGCGGCACCGACAATCTCAGATAAAAACGCTTCCGACGCATCGTCGCCGTGCAAAATATTATTCTCGCCGCCCTCCTCGTAGTTGACAACGAACTGCACCGCGACGCGCGCGTTGCCGTGCCAATTTGCCAACGGCGGCGCATCGGCATAACCGATCATGTCACGAGGATAAGTCATCTTTTTGCTGGTCGTTTTTCATTAGGTTGCGTTGTGGTGCGCCGCTCATTCATTCTCCAAGCCCACGATACCACGCCGCAATAATCTCGCGCTCGACATCGGTCATGCCGGTCAGGTTGCCGATGGGCATAGTGCGCGTGGTCACACTCGCGCTGATAATTCGCGCCGCGTTGGCGATGATTTCCTGGTGCGTCTCCAGAGTCAATCCGGCTGGTGGCGCGGCGAAGCCGGGTTGGGTCGGCGTGCGTGCGTGGCAACCGACGCAACGGAGTTGAATAATCGGCGCAACCTGCGTGATGTCGACGGTTGTGCTGTTTGTCGATGACTCACTACTGGATGTGGGCGGCCCGGGTGGCCTGGGCGGCGCGGTCATCCACGCCACCGCCACCAAAATCAAAAACGCCAGCGGCAACAACACCACGGCGTGCGCGTGCGGTAAATGTCGCACATTAAAATAATGTCGTGCCAGCCACCCGGCGACGGAAATCAACGCAAGCGCAACCCAATTCCACTCATTGCTGTATGTGCTCGGAAAATGCACGCTGATCATAATGAACAACACCGGCAGGGTGAGATAATTGTTATGACGCGAACGCAACAATCCGTTTGCACCGTGCGCAGGATCAAGCGGACGCTTATCAACCAGTGCCGCGACCATTTCTTTTTGCGCCGGAATGATTACAAAAAAAACATTGCCGACCATCATCGTGCCGATTGCCGCGCCGATGTGGATGTAGGCGGCGCGACCGCTGAAAACCTCGCACAACGCCCATGCCAGAACCACTAGAAAAACAAACACGCAAGCGGCAAGCCATACCGGCGCGCGCCGGAGGGGCGAGCGACACAACCCGTCATACACAAACCACGAACCAAGCACCGCGGTCACGCCGAGCGCGATCGCCTGTGGCACACTCAATCCGGACGCATCCGCTTCCATCAAAAACAACTGCGCGTTGAAATAATACACCACCACCAGCAACGCAAAACCACTTAGCCAGGTGGTATAGGCCTCCCACTTGAACCAATGCAGTTGCGCCGGTAATTGCTTCGGTCCGGTCTTCAATTTTTTCAGATGATAAAAACCGCCGCCGTGAATCGCCCAAAGATTGCCGGCGATGCCCTCGTCCTGCGGCGCTTCGCGTTGCAGACGATTTTCCAACCAGTTGAAATAAAAAGACGCGCCAATCCATGCCACGCCGACGATGAAATGAATCCATCGCAGCAGCAGGTTAACCCATTCGTGAAGATGGCTTTCCATTCAGCGAAACCTCGCCTACTCAGTGCGGCGAATCAGTGCGCCACTTCGTAACCATCGATCTCCGCCAGCAATTGCTGTTGTCGCTGCGGTTCGGCGAACGATGCAGTGATGCTGTTGCGCGCAAGTTGACCGAGGGTTGCGCGGTCAAGATCCAACGCTTCGCTCACCGCCCGATAGTTTTCGTTGACATAGCCGCCGAAATACGCCGGGTCATCCGAGTTCACGGTAACCCGCAAACCCAGTTCCAGCATTTTCTTGAGCGGATGCTCGGTCATGGTTTCAATCACACACAGTTTCAGATTGGAAAGCGGACACAGCGTCAACGGAATCGACTCGGCAACCAACCGCCGCACCAGTCGCTCATCGGCAAGAGCAGTGTTGCCGTGGTCAATACGCTCGACCTTGAGCGCATCCAGCGCGCCCCAAATGTATTGCGGCGGACCTTCCTCGCCGGCGTGGGCGACACAACGGTAACCCTGTTCGCGTGCCGCGGCAAAAACTTCCGCAAACTTCTCCGGTGGATTACCAAGTTCGCCGGAGTCCAACCCGACCCCGATAATTTTATCCCGATGCGGGCCGGCTGCCTCCAGCGCATCGAAAGCAGCGCGCTGGTCGAGATGGCGCAAAAAACACATGATCAACCGTGAACTGAGATCGTGTTCGCGCTCGGCCGCTTGCAACGCCGCGCTGATGCCACCCACCACCGCGTCAAACGGCACGCCCCGGCAAGTGTGTCCCTGCGGATCAAAAAACAATTCCACATGACGGATGTTCTGCACCACGGCTTTTTGCAGATACGCCCAGGTCAGGTCATAAAAATCCTGCTCGGTGCGTAACACTTGCATGCCCTGATAGTAGAGATCGAGAAAATCCTGCAATCTACTGAACTGATAGGCTTGCCGCAAAGTTTCCACCGACTCGCGGGGTGGCGACATGTGGTTGCGCAACGCCAGGTCGAACATCAACTCCGGCTCCAGCGCGCCTTCCACATGGCAATGAAGTTCTGCTTTGGGCAAGCCCGCAACAAAAGCATCCATCGGTGTGCCCATGTGATTGGCGGGTGATTAGCGGGTGATTGGCGGGTGATTGGCGGGTGATTAGCGGGTGATTGGCGGGTGATTAGCGGGGGGTCGCCGATGAATTCACCGACACCCCGCTATCATCGCTGTGGCGATTGGTTGGGTTTTTTTCTTTTTTTTTATTAATAAAACCTACTTCGCCAACTCGCCCTGCACACCTTCCACATAATAGTCCATGCCCAACAACACGCCATCGTCAAGATGCTCGCCTTCGGCGACGATTGGTTTGCCGGACTGGTCGTTGATTGGACCCTGGAACGGATGGAATGAGCCGTCAATAATGGATTGCTTGACCGCATCGGCGGCGGCGCGCACTTTCGCCGGCACCGCCGGACCGTAAGGCGCGATGCCGACCATGCCGGATTTGATGCCATCCCAGGTGTCGATGGATTTCCAGGTGCCGTCCATCGCCGCTTTGACGCGCGCGACATAGTAAGCATTCCAGTCATCGATGATCGCGGTCAATTGGGCGGTGGGGGCGAACGCGCTCATGTCGGAGGCTTGCCCGAAACCATGCACGCCGCGTTGCTCGGCGACTTGCAGCGGGGCCGGCGAATCGGTGTGCTGGGTGATGATGTCGGCGCCCTGATCGATCAGCGCTTTTGCCGCATCGCCTTCCTTGCCGGGGTCATACCATGTATTCACCCAAATCACTTTCACAACGGCATCGGGATTGACTTTTTGCATCGCCAGAACAAACGCATTGATGCCGCGCACCACTTCGGGAATCGGAAACGAAGCGATATAGCCGACCACCCCGGATTTGCTCATATGACCGGCAATCGTGCCGAGCACCGCGCGGCCTTCATAAAATCTTGCCGAATAGGTGCTGACATTGTCCGCCCGGATGTAACCCGTGGCATGCTCGAATTTAACATCGGGGAATTGCTTGGCAACTTTGTTGGTGGGATTCATATATCCAAATGATGTGGTGAATATGATGTCGTTGCCGCTGGTCGCCAGTTTACGGATGACGCGCTCTGCGTCAGCGCCTTCCGGCACGCTTTCAACAAAAGTGGTTTTAACGCCGAGTTCGTTCTCCACTGCCAAACGACCAAGATCGTGACGATAAGTCCAGCCATGATCGCCGATTGGACCGACATACACAAATCCTACCTTGGTCTGCGCGCTCGCGCCGACACTGGCGAATAACATCGCCGCGGTCGCCAGCGCGGTCACGACCGCGGAAACCCTATTTCTGATGGCATATTTTTTCATGATATTTTTCTCCTCTGAGTTAAGTTTTATAGTGAATTTTATGGTCAATTGATTTGACATCACGCTACATTCTAACAAAAATCAAGGCAATATGGGAATGACCTGTGACTATTTTTATGGTTCAAGATACTTTAAGGTATAGTAGAATGCTCATAACTAATTGTTCTATATATGAAAAACAAGTATGTCATTCGTTGCCGAATTTCCGAGAAGAAATTCAGGGCGATTCTGCGGCTGTTTTGCCTTGATATCAAGGCTTGCAAAGTCGCTCAAATCACCGGCATCTCTGGCCCAGCGACCAACCGATTGTATACTCAAATCAGACACCACATCGCCGAGCAATGCGAACTCGTCAGCCCCTTTGATGAGGGCGCGGGCGAACGGACATTCAAAACCCGGGGTTATTTGCAGGCTGCCACAAATTCATCGTTGGTGACGCCCGCCTGTCTCAGCAAACTCGCTAAGGCGCCTATTTTGACTTCTCGATGATTGGGAATAACACATCCAGAAGAGCCGCGATGATGATATGACTTCCTTTTTGGCGGGACACTTCAAAGCCAAGAGTTTCAAGCGTGCGAGTAATTTCCGGCCCCGAAAGGCGCGGCAATTTAGGCGGCATGCTCCAACACTTCAATGGTGGTGAGAAGTGATTTGCCGGCAATCGCCGGGGGGATTTCATCCGGGAACTCCTCCAGATAAAGCTCTATCGCCTCTTGCAAGTTCGACAATGCATGGTCGACCGACTCGCCTTGCGAGCAGGTGCCGGTCTCTGGATTCAGCGCGACGAATCCGCCCTCAACGGCGGGCGTCAATATCGCGGTCAATTGCATCTCATATCCTCAGTTAAAAGTTCGGGCCAAAGTCTATCACATGTCGTCTATCGCATGTCGTCTATCGCATGCCGTCTATCACATGCCGGCGCGGCGGCGGGCGCATTCACGAGGTCGGATGAAACGGCTTGCCGATGCAGGCCGGGGAGTTCAGTTTTATTTTGTTGATGTCCCGGGAAATTAATACCAGCACGACAATGGTAGCAATATAAGGCAACATGGACATGACCTGGGACGGCACGCCGACCCCTAAGGCTTGGGCATGCAACTGCAATATGGTCAAGCCGCCGAACAGATAGGCGCCGATGAGCACGCGCCACGGTCGCCAGGTGGCGAACACAACCAACGCCAGCGCGATCCAGCCGCGCCCGGCGCTCATGTTTTCAATCCACAACGGCGAATACGCCAGCGACAAATACGCGCCGGCCAACCCGGCCATGCCGCCACCGAACAAGATCGCGAAGTAGCGAATGCGGATGACCGGATAGCCGATGGCATGCGCGGCATCGTGGGAATCGCCGACCGCGCGCAATATCAAACCGGCGCGGCTGTGTTTCAACAACCACGCTACCGCGAACACCAGAATGAACGAGCCATACACCATCACATCGTGATTGAATAACAACGGACCAATCAACGGCAGCGACGACAACAACGGGATGGCTACTTTTGGCAGTCCGTCGTAGGCGATGCCGACCAGGTCCTGACCCAGCAACGCGCTCATGCCGACGCCGAAAATGGTCAAGGCCAAGCCAGTGGCGACCTGAGTCGCCTGAAAGCCCAGCACCAACACCGCAAAAATCAGCGACAACACAGCACCCGCGCCACAGCCCACCAGCACCGCCAGAGTCGCACTGCCAGTGAAATGCACCGCGCCGAAACCGCACACCGCACCGACCAGAATCATGCCTTCCACACCGAGATTCAATACGCCGGATTTTTCCGTAATCATTTCGCCGATGGTGGCATACACCAACGGCGTGGCGGCGGTGATGATGGTCAGGATTGCGGCGATTAGTATTTCATACATTTTTTTTTTTGCTCTCTATGGCACTTGCCTGTTTTCCGTTGGACAACGCGACCAAGCGTAATACTACACCACACAACAATGTATATGTTCACTATTTCGCTGACAAGTTTTTCCTCATTTCTATTGGCGTCTCAAAAGGAATCATCGCCTTACGATTCACCATTACCATTTCAACTCGTCATTCTCGTCGGCAGGCGGGGATCCTAAAGTGGCGGCGTTAGCTGCCTGGTGAGTCTCGTTACGCGTGACAATACTAATAGTTCGGCATAGTTGGGCTTTTTTCTCGGTTGCTTTGACATCTCAAAAGAAATCATTCCCGACCGATTTACCATTGTCTCCCCAACCTGTCATTCTCGCATCGAATGGCGTGGCATCAAAGTGGCAACGCTGTTTTAGTGTCATGCTTCGCGTGGCGTCACTAATAGTCTGGAAAAGCCGAACAACACGCTTCCCGCATAGATGGATGGCGGGTAGTCCGACGTGGGGGAAACTAGCTGTGACTCTCATCCATGCTTCTGACAAATATTACACTTGCAATCTTTGTCTGTGAAATGCCGGATGCCGACAACGGCGTACTTGGTTCGGTCTGCGCGCAAAAATATTTTAGCGAATAACTCAGACTCTTGATTGTCAAGATATCGTCGCAATGCATAACTACATAGGTCGGCAATCTGCACCATTTCCGTCAATGCGCTGTCAACAAATAAAGGAGTTTCTATAATCCTTGTGTCGTCTGTCCACAGAGTTCCGCGGCGATGGAATTGCCTCACCAGTTGCGTATGTTTTTTGGCAATAGTTTCGTTATTGTCATGGACAAGCAATCCGTAGTTTCGTTGCCTACTGTCAGTTGACTCAGTTGACTTGAGATAGCGGTCAAAGCGCGATACAACCTGCTCGAACGCTTGCTTGTCAATGCTGTGGTGCGCACGGTCAGGATCGTAATATATTTTGTCTATACATTCAGCAAACAGGCGTGCAAATCCCCAATTTGCAATACACTCAGCAACATCATTAATAAATTGGCGACGTTGCGCAAGCGTTAGATGAATGTATGCATTGGTTTTGTCGTAGTTTTTCTTTACCTGACGATAACTCTTATTAGGATTCGATTTTTGCAATCGCAATAAATGTTCACGACGATGTCGACTAACCACGCTTCGCCGTTCATTCGGAGTCAAAGAATCGAAGTTTGAAATTTTTGATTGTTCAAGATATTTTCGCAAAATCCATGCGGTATGAATTTCCTGGTTTTCTAGATTATGGCGCTGTTTTATTTTCCTGATTTCGGCATCACAGGAGTTCCAATGCCAAACAGGGATAGCCAATCCAGATAACACAAAGTGTCGGCTATTTCCCGAAATATCTGGTTGGCCAGATTCATCAATATAGCAAAGATACATTTCGGGCAGATAGCATAATGGCAAAAAAATAGCGACTGGGCTTTTGCGGTTTTAAACCGCAATACAAGTCGCTTGGCGACTCCTCCCAGACGCTGGATGCTTTATGACACAAAGCGATTGCCATTGTCAAGACAATTTTCTCAATCACCGCCGACACGGTACCTGGCCCAATACATGCTTTAGCCCCTAACCCGTCATTCTTGTATAGGCTCACTATTTCGCTGTCAGTTTTTTTCGTTTACCATTGGCATCTCAAAAGGACTCATTCCCTCCCGGTTCACCATTACTTCCCAACTCGTCATTCTCGCCGGCAAGCGGGGATCCGGAGTGGCGTAGCCGCCGGGACGCGCTCATACATTAGCGGTAAGCAACATCGCCTTGCCGTCATTCTCGCATCAAACGGCGCGGCATCAAAGCAAAGGAGTCCGGCTACGCCGGACGACATATTCCACTGGATTGCCCGGCCAATAATAATAGGGGCCGGGCAATGACAAATGATAGGCAATAGTGAATTGAGAGGGCAAAGACGAGTTGAGACGCCAAAGCACACGAGAGAGAATGTCTGGCTACGCCAGAGCACGTTTTAGTGTCACGCTTTGCATGACAACTATTTACCATTTTCCTCTCAAAAGGACTCATCGCCTCCCGATTCACCATTGTCCCCCCAACTCGTCATTGCCCGGCCAATAATAATAGGGGCCGGGCAATCCAGTTATTAAACCGTTCGGCGTAGCCGAACTCCTTATTTCGGCGGCGAAGCCGCCGGTTTGAAAGCCGGACACAACGGCATTATTCCCGCCTCATCCGCGTCATCAATCAGTTTCGCCTCGCGTGACGAGCGGCACGGCGTTTTGCCGCGTGAATAATTGCGGGTGCGAGTTCGGGGTCGTTTGCCGCTTCGGGATAACCACGCCGGAGCGCATCCATCATCACTTCACCCATCGCTGAATCAAATCGTGCGAAACATTGTACGAGATTGTGCCGTTGCCAGCGTCCATATTTTTTTGACACGCGCAACAAAGTTCCCGTTCGCAACGAGTGTGACACTTTGCGGATTGAACGCGTATCCACCACATAAAAAACATCATCCACCGCCAAAAAATTGTTGAGATGAAAATCAATATGCCGATAGCCATTGCGATGCAATTTCACAAACAAATTCACACCCCATTCAGCGATTTGTGTACGGCATGACGGTTGCTTTTGCCAAAGTTCATGCAGTGTTTGCGCCTGCAGAAATTCAAACACCACGGCATGTCCGCCGTCGCAACGACCGCAAAAATACAACTGCGGAGTTTTTATATTCAACGCGGTCAAGATGCGGTGTCCGTCTTGCTCGCGCCACGCGCGGTATGCACTTCGGTAATTACCCAACAGCAGTTTTACCAATACCGATTTGGACTGCCATTGACCTTCAAATACCCGCGATTGGTTGGATTTTTTTTGTATCCATCGCAAACAGGTGACGGTCTCGCCATTGACAAGATGTAATTCCACCGGCAGTTGCCAATCATCAAAGTGCGAAATTGGTTCGGTGCGATTCACGCCAACCATTGCAACGCATCTCGCTCGAAATCTATTCCGCGCAAGTCGTCTGCCAAACGAGTCAGCCATACATGCCGCACTTGCGGCGGCTTGCCGATTAATTTGTATTTGACGCGCTGCATCACAGCAAAGTCATACAACGCGCAAAGCAATCTGTCTTTGCGCGGAAGTTGCTGGCGAAGGTAGCGTTGATAATCCGGCGTGGCGAACTCGGCAAACGAAATTCCTTTTTCATAGCGCGGTTCAATGAATTCTTTTTTCAACAACTTCAAATGAAAATACACAATACCCATATAACGATATTCTCGGTGCGGCGGTTTTTTATCAGGCACTTCAAAATGCTCGACACGCCGGCGTTGATAAAACATCCCGCCGGTGTGAACTTGGTGATAAAAAATGTCACCGTTGCCAGAGTATACGCGGCGCGGGTCGGGGCAAACCGTAAGGTTGTCTGTTTGATCTCGAATAAGATTGATGCCGGAGAAGGTATAAACTTTTAGTTTGTCCGCTGCCATGTCGGCGCGAATAGTTTTAATCAACGGCGCGAGTTTGCACGGAATGGCGAGGTGGTCGGCGTCCAGTTTCGCGGCAACGCGGTAAGTGGTTTTGGATAACGCGTAGTTAGAATAATTCGCCATGCTATGCACCGAGGCGGTCGGCGTTTGGTCATGCTCTTTTGTTGCCACCGGAACCACCTTTGGCAGATAGTGAAACACCTTTATTTTCTGCGGATACTTTGCTGCGAGGTCGTGCAGTATTTGCGGCGTGGCATCGGTGCAGTCGTTATAGACCGCGATGATTTCGTCATAGAATGGCAGATGTGATTCAATGGCAAGACGAACAAATTGCTGTTCGTTTTTGATGCGCATATAAGCACTGATGCCCGGCGGCCGCGGCGCGGATAACGTGACGGGGTTAAACTTGAATTCGGCGAAATCGGTCATTGTTTTCGTTGTTGTCATACGTGTTGTCGTAGGCTTGCCGCTCCACCGTCATTTCCGCGAAAGCGGGAATGACGGTGGAGGTTGTTTTCGGCGGTCACTTTATTTGGCGCAATATTTTTTAAGCCAATAACTTATGTTCTTTTCGCCAACAGGGATTTGCTTGTCCACCAACGCGGCTAACAATTTATCCGGTTGATGTTTATGCGCGGCGATGAAACCCTTGCCGATAGATTCGGTTGGCGCGCCAAGAAGTAACGATTCCAAAAGGCAAGTTGAGTTAATTCCATAAACCAAATCTGCATCAACCGCCAAGTCTAAAAAATCGCCATCGGTGTGAATGGGATGAGCGGAGTTATAGTTTTCCGTGTCAAGCGGGTGTCTTTTGAATCTTAGTTTTTTATTTGGGAAAGTCGCTTCGCAATGACGAACAAATTCCGTCATAGTGGAAAAGTCAGAATTGTTTACGATGTTAGTATCACTTGCGAGTTGCAAAGGAATCAAAATGTATCCACCGCCACCTTTCCATTGTCGCCCGCGAAGATGTGATTCGCGAATGCTTTTAACTTTGTTGTGGTGTTTGGTTTCTACCCAATCCAAAGAATCATGCATCAAACTTGATGTCGCGTTAATGCCTTGAGAATCCAAAACAAAAAAATGTTTTTGTGGAAAGTAACCAACTTCTACGATGGAACATGGCACTTCCTCTTTCCAGCAAGCCCATCGAATAGTTTCAGTATAAATGCTTTCTCCATTCCAAAGAAAAACATGGTCCACTTTTAATACTTCTTTTCTCATCCACGATTTAGCGATGCCGTCAAACTTATTACTCTTACCGCGAAGAGTGCGACTTAAAAACTTCGGATAAGAGCGCAGTGGCATCATGTGAACGTCCACGCCGATGCTTCGCAGATAATTCTCTATATCAGCCATTCCGCCGTGCAAATGCAGACTTGAATAAACGTGAATCAAGGTAGCGGTGACAGGCAACATCAAACCATCACCCCAAGCAAAAAACCAAACAGCAGCACCGTCGCTAACAACGCCGCGGCTAGCTTTTTCAGACGTGACTTTTTCGCTTCTTTGCGCGTAATGCCATCTGCGCGGTAGCGCACAAACAGCGCGCTGATTTCATCGTGGGTGTAAGTCGGTGCATCCGTGACCGAGGGGATTCCGTGCTTGCGTTTTAACTGCTCAAATACCGAGTCGGGCGGGAAGTTGGCGTTCTTGGAAAACCCGGGCAGCCGAAGCAACTTGCCGCCGGCGATGTGCATGCCGTAGGTGCGCTTGCCAAATCCCCCCCCCCAGATTCGAATATCAGCGACACCGGATCGGTCTCCAACGGAAAGAAGGTGGAAATCGGCACGGCATGGCTCTCCAATTTCAAGCGGCGAATTTCCGCTGTCAGCAAGCGGTAGAAAGCGGAGTAGCGAAGTTTTTCCTTACTTTTCGTTTTCGCGCACGCCGCCGCCAGACTGGTCATACATTCATGTCCGACGGGAAACTTGACCACGCCATTAAAGTAACCGGTGTCATCATCGGGAGCAAACACGATGTCCGCGGAAAAATCAAACGGACGCAAACAGATATAATCCATGTCCACCCAAAAGCCGCCCTTCCCGGCGAGCAACTCATAACGAAACCAATCGCTGAACGTACCGAGCCGTCCATCGCGACAACGAAAGATTTTGCTCGCCGGCAAAACTTCGTTACCATCCTTCACCACCGCACCATCGGGAATGCCGCCGATGTCGGCGTAGGTGTAAAGATGAAACTCATGCCCATGGTCGATGAACGACTGGACACAGAGTTTTTCCAGATTGGTGAGGTCGTCGCCGATCCACAGCGATTGGATGATGGGCAGCATTGTTTGGGGCGTTGCTTGTGCGGTTGGATGAATGGTAAAGGCAATTTAATCAGAAATACGGTTGAAAAACTATCGGTATTTCGCTTTAAGGAGTCCGGCTTCGCATCATCCTTGCCGTCATTTTCGCATCGAACGGCGCGGTATCAAAGCAAAGGAGTCCGGCTACGCCGGACGGCATATTCCACTGGATTGCCCGGAACAAGCCGGGCAATGACGGGTTGGGGAGACAATGGTGAATTGAGAGGCAATGAGTCCTTTTGAGAAGACAACGGTAAATAATTGTCACGCGAAGCGTGACACTAAAACGTGCTCTGGCGTAGCCGGACTTTTTTTCTCGGTTACTTTTGGCGTCTCAACTCGCCTTTGTCCTCTCGATTCACCGTTACCTATAATTTGTCATTGCCCGGCCCATATTATTATTGGCCGGGCAATCCAGTTATTAAACCGTTCGGCGTAGCCGAACTCCTTTTATCGCGGCATCAAAGCGTCTGGATTCCCGCCTACGGCGAGAATGACGGCAGAGGGAGGGCGATTTTTCCGCCTGCGACGAGAATGAGGGAAAAACTGTCATCGAAACAGTGAACATATACAATTGCTAACAACATTGAGCGCAGGATATTTTTCGTTGGCAAGGCGCGCAACGCGACGATGCGCAACACTACACAGCGTAATAAACCATGGCGACGAAAAGACAAGCGCAAATAATCATTTGAAACGCAAGCGATAACCAATCAATACATCACACGCCAACAAAAAGAACAACAACATTCCCTGGAACACGCCGGTGACGGCGAGTGGCAAATTCATCGTAATCTGCGCCGACTCGCCGCCCAAATACGACAACGCTATCACCAGCCCGGCGCAAAACACGCCGAACGGATGCAAGCGTCCGACGAAAGCAACGATGATGGCGGTGAAGCCGTAGCCCGGTGAAATGCTCGGCAGGAGTTGCCCGATTGGCCCGGCGACTTCGAACAAACCGGCCATGCCGGCCATGCCGCCGCCCAACATTAAGCTAAACCAGATCATGCGATTGACGCTGAAGCCGGCATGGCGTCCCGCTCGCGGCGCCTGTCCGATCACTTTTATTTGAAAACCAATAATGGTTTTTGACATCAATACCCATACTGCGATTACCGCGGCGATGGTAAAAATCCAGCCGAGGTGCAATCGCGTGCCTTGCCAAATCACCGGCAAGGTTGCGGCGTCGTGGAAGATGCGCGACTCGGGAAAGTTGAAGCCGTCGGGGTCGCGCCACGCGCCGTGAATCAGAAAACTTAACAACAATATGGCTACATATGTCAGCATCAAACTGGTTAAGATTTCGTTGGCGTTGAATTTGGTTTTGAGGAACGCGGGGATTGCCGCCCACGCCATGCCGCCGAGGGTGCCGCACACGATCATTAGCGGCAGAACAAACACCGAATCCACTTGATACAACCACAAGGCGACGCCACCGCCGCAAATTGCACCCAGGGTCAGTTGCCCTTCGGCGCCGATGTTCCACACGCCGGCGCGAAACCCGACCGATAACGCCACACCGATTAAAATCAGCGGCGTGGCTTTGACGCCCAATTCCGCCCAGCCGTATTTGGTGGTGATGGGGTCGACGAAAAACGCATACAACGCATCCAACGGCGCCACACCCATGATGCGAAATAAAAATACCCCGGACAACAAAGTCAGCACTAACGCGATCAACGGCGAAAGATACACCATCGCCTGAGAATGTTCGGGTCGTTTGATTAGCGCGATCATCAATTCGCACCGGCACTGGTCATGCTATCGGCCATGCTACCGGTCATGCCATCGGTCAGGCCGGCCATCATCAAACCAATTTGCTCAATGGTCACCTCCGAGGTCTTTTTGGTCGGCGACAACACGCCGGCGCAAATCGCGGCGATGCGATCCGAGACCGCCATCAATTCGTCCAGGTCTTGCGAGATGACCAAAATCGCGGTGCCGTTGTCTGCCAGTTCGCGCAACGCACGATGGATGGTTTGCGCGGCACCGGCATCCACGCCCCAGGTCGGTTGCGACACAATCAAGATGGTCGGGTTTTGTTTAATCTCTCTGCCGACGATGAACTTTTGCAAATTGCCGCCGGATAAACTGCCGGCTTCGGCGGAAACTCCATTCGCCTTGACATTAAAACCCGCTACCACCGAGGCGCAATATTTACGGCTTTGCCGGTAGTTGATGAATCCGAAGTTAAGCAAGTTCAAACGTTGGAACGCGGTCAAAAAAGTGTTGTCAACCAAACTCATGCCCGCGACCGCGCCGTGTCCCAATCGCTCTTCGGGGATGGATGCCATGCCCAACGCGCGGCGTTTGTTGGTGCCAACATGCGCGCACGGTTGGTTGTCGATACTGATCGCGTTCGACGGGGCTGATCGCATTTCGCCGTTCAGAGATTGCAACAATTCATCTTGACCATTGCCGGCGACACCGGCGATGCCGACAATCTCGCCACTTCGCACTTGCATGTTGATGTCTTTCAAACGGATGCCGAATTGATCGCGTGGCGGCTGATTTAAGTTGCGAATATCAAGACGAATGTCACCGACCTGACGATGCGCATTATTCGTGCTGGTCGCCAACTCCTCGCCCATCATTTTGGCGGCAAGGCTGCGCGGGCTTTCATTCGCGACATCCACGCACGCAACCACTTTGCCGGCGCGCAAGATAGTCGCCTTCTCGCAAAGAGATTTAATCTCCGCTAATTTGTGACTGATGTAAAGTATGGCGACACCTTCATCGGCAAGTCGTCGCAAAGTCTCAAAAAGTTTTTCCACTTCCTGTGGCGTCAACACCGAAGTCGGTTCGTCCATGACCAGAAGTTTTGGATTTTGCAATAAACAACGAATGATTTCTATGCGCTGACACTCGCCAACCGACAGCGTATACACATGACGAGACGGATCCAGCGGCAATCCATAGCGATGGGAAATATCAATAATTTTTTGCTCTAATGTTTGTTTCGAAGTTGATTGCGAAGTTGATTGCGGTATATGGTTTGTTTCTTTGCCGACACCCAAAGCGATATTTTCCAACACCGACATCGAGTCAAATAATGAAAAATGCTGAAACACCATGGCGATTCCCAAACTGCGGGCGGTAGCGGGATTGTTGATGTCCACCGGCGTGCCGCGCATCCGAATCTGGCCGCTGTCGGGTCGCAAAATGCCATAAATCATTTTCACCAGGGTTGATTTTCCGGCACCGTTTTCGCCGAGCAACGCATGCACTTGTCCGGCGTTAACGGTCAGGTTCACATTATCATTCGCTTTGACCCCGGGGAAAGTTTTGGTCATTCCCGTCAGTTGCAGAAGCGATGGGGGGTGCGGGTTATTCATGAATGATGGGGACAACGATGGCAACAATGTGTTTGACCAACCGGCCGGGAATTGGTAATTTTACGCCATAGTCCGAGATAATTACAAACCGGCCATTTGAAACGGCCCAAACAGACAACATAAACCGCCATGCGCACACCGAGTGCCACGGAGAAAATTTATCCCAATG
Organism: Candidatus Poriferihabitaceae bacterium; assembly: GCA_965249835.1. Classification (GTDB taxonomy): domain Bacteria; phylum Pseudomonadota; class Gammaproteobacteria; order Arenicellales; family Poriferihabitantaceae; genus JAHRAW01. The sequence continues at coordinate 32,935 of CBDFMY010000004.1, read as the reverse complement.
CGAATCTGGATCAAATCACCGTTGGCGGCTTTTACCAATAATCACGCCAATAATCACGCCGACCCTCATGATGACATGCAAAACGGTTTCGTCATCAATGACGACACTATCTCTGAATTGGTCGGCGCCGGGTGCGAACCAGGCGAAACCGTGGATGAAGTTTTTGATGCATCGCAGCATGTCGTCCTGCCCGGGTTAATCAGCACGCATCATCACTATTATCAAACGCTAACTCGCGCTACCCGGTGCGCGTTGAACAAAGAATTATTTCCGTGGCTGAAAAGTTTATATCCGATTTGGGCCGGACTCACCGATGAAATGGTTTATGTTTCCACGCAACTCGCTTGCGCGGAATTGTTGTTGTCCGGTTGCACCACCAGCGCCGACCATCATTATTTATTCACCGACCAATCGGCACACGCCATTGACGCGCAGGTCGAAGCGGTGCGGGAGGTCGGTATACGTGCGGTGGTAACGCGCGGTGCCATGAGTGTCGGACAAAATCACGGCGGCTTGCCACCTGAAAACACCGTGCAGGACGAAGACGAAATCTTGCACGATTGCGAACGCGTAATCCGCACCTATCATGACTCGTCGCCGCAAAGTATGTTGCAAATTGCGCTGGCGCCATGTTCGCCGTTTAGCGTGTCGGCCGAGTTGATGACCAATGTTGCCGCGTTGGCGCGTGCGCACAAAGTTAAATTGCACACCCATCTTGCCGAGACGCACGACGAAACTGATTATTGCATGGCAAAATTTAACTGTCGGCCACTGGATTATTTGGAAGAAACCGGTTGGTTGTCGGCCGATGTGTGGTTGGCGCATGGTATTCATTTCAACCATGACGAAATCCAAAAGTTGGGCGACACCGGCATCGGCATCGCGCACTGCCCCACTTCCAACATGATGCTCGGCTCGGGACATTGCCGCGTGTTGGAATTGCAAGCAAGCGGCGGCGCGGTCGGCATCGGCGTGGACGGTTCCGCGTCCAACGATTGCTCCAACATGATGCGCGAAGTGCGTCAGGCGTTTTTGTTGCAACGCCTGCACTACGGTGCCGAACGAATCAGCCATCAACGAGTGCTCGGCATGGCAACCGAAGGTTCGGCGCGATGTTTGGGACGAGAGCAACTCGGCGCAATTGCCGTTGGCAAACAAGCCGACCTGGCTTTGTTCAAGTTGGACGACACGAAATTTTGCGGTGCCGGCGACGCGCTTGCCGCATTGATACTATGCGATGCCGATGCGGCCGACCGCGTGATGGTCGCCGGGCAATGGAAAATCAAAGATCGACAATTGCTGGACTTTGATTTGGAAGCGTTGAAACAAACCCATCGACAACTGGCGAGGGTGTTGCAGCAAAATGATAGCGGCTAACGCCGCTGACATTTCGGCGGCAAAGTCGCCGCCTGCGGCTACGCCGCAAATGACAGTGGTGTGCGAAGGGCAATGGTGCCAGCGTGCGTCCCTGCACGCTCTGGCTGTGAGCGTGACAACGAAAGAATCAGTATTCGTCATTCTGCATCAAACGGCGCGGCATCAAAGCAAAGGGGTCCGGCTACGCCGGACATTCCTTATTCGTTCCATGTGCTAAACTACTCAACGCATGGCTAACTCCCTTCCGCGATAAACCAAAACCGCCGTGGCTGATGATCGAATTTTTATTGAACACTGAACTCGTGCAAATTGAATCGGCGCAAGCCGATTTGACCGTGCTGGAATATTTGCGTGAGCATCGGCAAATGTGCGGCACCAAAGAGGGCTGCGCTTCGGGGGATTGCGGTGCCTGCACGGTGGTGGTGGCGGAGGTGGAAACCAATTCTCTCGCATACCGCTCCATCAACAGTTGCATCACTTTTCTCGGCGCGATTCACGGCAAGCAACTCATCACCGTTGAACATTTGAAAAATAATTCCGTGTTGCATCCGGTGCAACAAGCGATGGTGGATCAGCATGGTTCGCAATGCGGATTTTGCACGCCCGGCTTCATCATGTCGCTGTTCGCGTTGTATAAAAACCAGCCCGCCGCATCACAAAAAAACCCATCGCAAAAAAAAGTTTCGCGGCACACCATGGAAGAATATCTCGGTGGCAACCTGTGTCGCTGCACCGGCTATCGTCCGATCATTGATGCCGCCGCGCAAGCAACGCACGATGTCAAACCAGACCAATTCAGCGACCACGCTACCGAGTGCGTCAAACGCTTGCGTGCCATCCAAAAAAAGAAGCCGGGTGCGCACGGCTTTGACCTGCCCGATTCCGCGCAACAACTTGCCGAACTGCTACAACAGCATCCCGATACGCGGCTGCTTGCCGGCGGAACCGATCTGGCACTGGAAGTTACCCAGCAATTGAAATCTTTTGACCACCTTATTTTTCTTGGCAATGTATCCGAACTTCAGCAAATACGCGCCGATGCAGACGGCAATGATGCCTGCCACGAAATCGGCGCGGCGGTGCCACTTTCGCAATGTGGCGATTTGCTTCGCGCCGAATACCCCGACCTTGCCGAATTGTTGCACCGCTTCGGCTCCACTCAAGTGCGAAATCAAGCCACCCTCGGCGGCAACATCGCCAACGCCTCGCCCATCGCCGACCTGCCGCCGGTGTTGATCGCGCTCGGTGCCGACCTGGTGTTGCAACGCGGCGAACAACTCCGCTCCCTCGCCGTTGAAAATTATTTTATCGGTTACAAAAAAACCGAGTTGGCGAAAGGTGAATTCATCCGCAGCATCCGATTGCCTCGCGCCAAACCGGGCGGCATTTTGAAATGTTATAAAATCAGCAAGCGTCTTGATGACGACATTTCCGCATTGTGCGCGGTGTTTTTCGTGTCATTAAAAGACAATGGAAAAAACAAAGTCGTTGAAACCATCCGCAGCGGTTTCGGCGGCATGGCGGCAATCCCCAAACGTGCGCATCATTGCGAACAAGCCCTGCTCGGCAAACCCCTCAATGACAAAACCCTGGAAACAGGGCAACGAGCATTGGCAAAAGACTTTCAACCGATTAGCGATGTTCGCGCCAGTGCTGCCTATCGAATGACGGTGGCGCAAAATTTATTGCAACGCCTGTTTATAGAACTGTCCGGCGACCTTTCCAGCGACCTTTCCACCGACCTTCCCAGTGAACGACTCGAGCCCAAAATCCCGACCCGCGTTAGCGCCCACGCTGCCTGAGACCGGCAAGCCCCTGGCTCACGACAGCGCGCGGCTGCATGTAACCGGCGAGGCGTTGTATGTCGATGACCGCGCACGCGTCAGCGGTCAACTGTTCGCCTGCGTCGGCGGCAGCACTATCGCCCATGGCCGGGTCAAGTCCATGGACTTGTCGCGGGTGCGAAAGGCGCCGGGCGTGGTGGATGTTGTCACCTTTGAGGAAGTTCCCGGGCAACTGGATATTGGGCCCATCTTTCCCGGCGACCCGTTGTTGGTGGCGGATACCATTGAATATGTCGGGCAACCGCTATTCGCCGTGGCCGCCATAGATTTCCCCAGCGCCAGAAAAGCGGTCGCGCATGCGCGCATTGAATACCAACAACAAACACCGCTACTCGACCTCGCCGAGGCCATTGAGAAATCTTTTTATGTGCGCCCGCCCCACCGAATGAAGCGCGGCGACTTTGCAGCGGCGATCGAAACATCCGCCCATCGCATCAGCGGCGAAATGCAGGTCGGTGGTCAGGAACATTTTTATTTGGAGGGGCAGGCATCCACCGCCATCCCCGAAGAGGACGGCGGCGTGACCATCCACAGTTCAACCCAGAACCCCACCGAAACCCAAAAACTGGTCGCCGAAGTAATGGGGTTGTCAATGAATCAGGTGACGGTGGTGACCAGACGCATGGGCGGCGGCTTCGGCGGCAAGGAAACCCACGCCGGCGCGTGGGCCTGTCTGGCGGCGTTGTTCGCGTTGCGCAATCAGCGCGTGGTGGTGTGCAAACTGGCGCGGCGGGATGACATGGTGATGACCGGCAAACGTCACGGTTTTTTGAATCGCTTTGATGTCGGCTTTGACAACCACGGCAGCATCACCGCGGTCAACTATATGCTCGCCGGGCAGTGCGGCAATTCGCCGGACTTGTCCGATGCCATCGTCGACCGCGCGATGTTTCATTGCGACAACTGTTATTACCTGCCCGATGTAATCATAGACGGCTTGCGTTGCAAAAGTCATGTGGTTTCCAACACCGCGTTTCGCGGCTTCGGCGGTCCGCAGGGAATGATGGTTATGGAATCGGTAATCGACGAAATCGCTTTTGCACTCGGCAAAGACCCGCTGGAGATTCGCAAAACCAATCTATACGCAGACGCGCCGCGCAATGTAACGCCCTATCATCAGCAGATGACCACCTTCACCGTGCCGCAAATCATTGAGCAACTGGAAAGCGAATCGGATTACCAAAAACGACGCAAACAAATCAAGGCGTTCAACGCCGCAAGCCCGATACTCAAAAAAGGCATGGCGCTGACGCCGGTCAAGTTCGGCATTTCTTTCACCGTGTCGCATCTCAACCAAGCCGGCGCGCTGGTTCACTTGTATACCGATGGTAGCGTTTTGGTCAATCACGGCGGCACCGAAATGGGTCAGGGACTGATGATAAAAATCGTACAAATCGTGGCGCGGGAATTCGGCGCCGACCCGCAACGCATCAGCGTGTCGGCAACTCGCACCGACAAGGTTCCCAACACCGCGCCGACCGCCGCCTCATCCGGCACCGACATCAACGGCATGGCGGCGCGCAACGCCGCACGCACCATCAAACAACGATTGATTGCGCATCTCAGCGAACAACATAAAGTTACCGAACAGCAAGTCGTGTTCGCCGACGACTGCGTGACCGTGGCCGGTGAGTCGTTGTCGTTTGCGCAAGTGGCGAAGTCGGCGTGGCTGGCGCGCGTGCAACTCTCCGCCGCCGGGTTTTACAAAACGCCGAAAATTCATTACGACCGCGAAACCGCCTCGGGGCGACCGTTTTATTATTTCGCCAACGGCGCGGCGGTCTCCGAAGTCATCATTGACACCCTGACCGGCGAATACAAACTCTTGCGCGCGGACATCGTTCACGATGTCGGCAACTCCATCAATCCGGCAATGGACATCGGGCAAATTGAAGGCGGCTATTTGCAAGGGGTCGGCTGGTTGACCTGCGAGGAATTGAAGTGGGACGAGAGCGGTCGCTTGCTGAGCGATAGCCCGGCCACCTACAAGATTCCCGCCATCGCCGATGCGCCGCCGGTGTTCAACGTGCGCCTGCTGGAAAACTCGCCCAACACCGAAGCCACAATTTTTCACTCCAAGGCGGTGGGCGAGCCGCCGTTGATGCTGGCAATTTCCGCGTGGTGCGCCATCCGCGATGCGGTTGCCGCAAGCGCGAATCATGGTATTTTCCCGCAACTGAATGCGCCGGCGACGCCCGAAGAAATTTTGAAAGCGGTGAATTCGGTGAGAGAAGCGCAATGATCTGGATTGATGCCATCACCAGATTGTCCGGCGAAAATGTTGGTTTCGTATTGGTCACCGTGGTCGCCACCGAAGGCTCCGCGCCGCGTGACTGCCAATCAAAAATGGTGGTTACCGATGCGCAAATTCACGACTCCATCGGCGGCGGCAACCTCGAATTCGAAGCCATGGACATCGCACGGGCGTTGCTGGACAAAGGCAAACCCGCGACCCAAAGCCACGACTTTTCCCTCGGCAAAGACTTGACCCAATGTTGCGGCGGAAAAGTCACGTTGCTGTTCGAATGTTTTCCGGCGTGTCAATTCAATGTCGTTTTGTTCGGCGCCGGGCATGTCGGCAAAGCACTGGTAACCATTTTGTCGGAATTGCCGTGCCGGGTGCGATGGATGGATGAAAGAGAAAATATTTTTCCGCAATCGGTTGCGTCAAACATCGAAACCGTGTCCATGCAAAATCCGTTCGCGGCGGTGGAAAGTTGTGCCGAAGGTGCCTGCTATTTGATTATGACCCACAGCCACGAAATTGACATGGAACTTTGCGAAGCCGTCCTCGCCCGCGTTGATGCCCGCTACTGCGGACTCATCGGCTCCCAATCCAAAGGCGCGAAATTCCGTAGCCGCCTGAAGAAAAAAGGATTCACCGAGCACGAACTTGCCGGCCTCACCTGCCCCATCGGCCTCGAATCCATCCCCGGCAAAACCCCCATGGAAGTCGCAGTGTCGGTGGCCGGGCAGTTGCTGGGGTTGGGAGAATAAGATTGCGCTTGTCTTTTCGTCGCCATGCTTTGTTGCGCCTCAAAGCTCGGTCGTTCACATACTTAATGTATTGCTTTCTCCCTCGCTCCTCGCACGCCTTGCCTGACAACGAAAATACGGCGCGCAATGTTTATTTGTAATTAATTGAGTCCGGTCAAACCGGGCTTTTTTGCGTGTATCATCCCTGATACGCACCTTTCGGGCTCGCTTCGCTCGCGCCAATCAATTCATGGCGCTCCCGGCGATTTTTTGCGCGTATCATCCCTGATACGCGCCCTTCGGGCTCGCTTCGCTCGCGCCAATCAATTCATGGCGCTCCCGGCGATTTTTTCGTCGCCATGCTTTGTTGCGCTGCGTCGCGTTGCCACCCACATACTGCTTGTCTGCTTTTTCGCTAACTTCTCAAAAAAGACGAATTTTGAGAAATTAGGGTACATTCCCACATTTATCTTCTCAAAAATACTGTTTTTTGAGAAGATAAGCCACGACATTATTCAAAAACCCACCATTCGCGGCGCAGCCGCCGGAATGATAGCGGCTAACGCCGCTGGGTTTTTTAACTGGATTGCCCGGCCAATAATAATATGGGCCGGGCAATTGTATAGGCCACTTATTCGCTGACAGTTTTTCCTCATCCTCGCCGCAAGCGGGCATCTATTTGAATAAATAAAGCCGACGCGCAATTTTGCGCTTGTCTTTTCGTCGCCATGCGGTGTTGCGCATCGTCACTCGGTCGTTCACATACTTAATGTATTGCTCACTCCCTCGCTCCTCGCGCGCCTTGCTTGACAACGAAAATACGGCGCGCAATGTTTGTTGGTAATTAATGAGTCCGGTCAAACCGGGCTTTTTTGCGCGTATCATTCCTAATACGCGCCCTTCGGGCTCGCTTCGCTCGCGCCCAGTCGATTCATGGCGCTCCCGGCGATTTTTTCTCAATGTGCCTTTGGCTTCTCAAAGAAAGTCACCCCTCTCAATTCATCATTACCTTTCATTCGTCATTCTCGCCGGCAGGCAAGTTGTTCTCGCCAAAGGCGAGAACCCAGAACTAAAAACGATGAGAGTAACTAATACCGTCATAATCCAAACCATATCCCCAGACCGTGATTCCTTTGAGATGCCAAAAGCAACCGAGAAAAAGTTTTAATGTCGTTACCCTTAGTGTGGCTCAAAGCGGCGGCTTTGCCGCCGCTCGCGGCTGCGCCGCGTCTGGATTCCCGCCTGCCGGCGAGAATGACGGGCTGGGGAGACAATGTGAATCGCAAAGTGTGACTTTCTTTGAGAAGCCAAAAGTAAACGAGAAAAAGGAGTCACTACGCGTGACAGATATTTAACTGGATTCCCGCCTGCCGGCGAGAATGACGGGTTGGGGAGACAATGTGAATCGCAAAGTGTGACTTTCTTTGAGAAGCCAAAAGTAAACGAGAAAAAGGAGTCACTGCGCGTGACAGATATTTAACTGGATTCCCGCCTGCGGCGAGGATGACGATCGAGAGAACGGTGCTAAAACACCGCTGTAAAGGAACAAAATGTGCAATGAATTAGTGAACACATGCAATCTGAAAGAGTGCGAGTTTCGCTTCCATACTCGCCACGAAAATATGTATCAATATTTGTTAAAATCTATCCGAAATCGACCGCTTAAAGTATCTTGAACCTAAAAATAAAAAATAATAATATTTTCAAGTTTCGCGCTAATCACATCGCGCGAACTTATCATCCCCCATAACCCAAACCCCGCCAATCGCTCGATCATCGCCGAGCATCTGCATCACGAACAACTTTTCCGCGAGGTTTTTACAAGTCGCAATCCGAAATTTAATCAACGGAGTCGCGTGGTAGTCCAGCGTTATAAAGTCCGCTTCCTTACCGATTTCAAAGTTTCCGATGCACTGTTGCAAATCCAGCGCGCGGGCGCCGCCGAGGGTGGCAAGGTATAGCGCGCGCATCGGCGGCAAATTGTTTTGCTGTAACTGCTGCACCTTGTAGGCTTCGTTGATGGTGCGCAACAACGAAAAACTGTCGCCACCGCCGATGTCGGTACCGAGCCCCACGCGCACGCCATACTCATCGGCCTGTCGCAAGTTAAACAAACCGCTGCCGATAAACAAATTAGAAGTCGGGCAAAAAGCCAAATTGGAATCGCTCGCCGACAACCGCGTCCATTCGCGTTCGTTCAAGTGGATGCCGTGAGCGAACACCGAACGCCTGCCGAGCAAGCCGTGTTGATCATACACATCAAGATAGTCGCGACATTTTGGAAACAACTCACGCACCCATTCACATTCGTGTTCATTCTCGGCGAGATGCGTGTGCAAATGCACGCCGGGATTTTCCGTGAGAAGTTTTCCGGCGAGTTGTAACTGTTGATCCGATGAAGTCGGAGCGAAACGCGGAGTCACGGCATAGCCCAACCGCCCCTTGCCGTGCCAGCGCGCGATTAATTGTTGACTATCATCGAACGCGGATTGCGGCGTGTCGCACAACTCATCCGGCGCGTTGCGATCCATCATCACCTTGCCGCAAATCATGCGCAAGTTTCGCGCCGCGGCTTCGGTGAAAAACGAATCCACCGATTGCGGATGCACGGTGCCGAACACCAGCGCGGTGGTAGTGCCGTTGCGCACAAGTTCATCGAGAAAAACCGTGGCGATTTTGTCGGCGTGAGCGCGGTCGCCGAAACGAGATTCCGCCGGAAAAGTGTGCCGCTCCAACCAGTCCAGCAACTGCGCGCCGTAAGCCGCGACCACCTCGCACTGCGGATAATGCACATGCGCATCGATCAAACCGGGAACAATCAAACAATGCGGATGCTCGACCACCTCGGCATCTTTCCAGCGCGGCATAATTTCAGCGGCATTACCGCAATCAGCAACGCAACCTTGTTGAACAATCAGCGCGCCGTTGGCAAAATACTGCCACGCCGCCTCGCCCTGTTCGGCCGGGTCATCAACAAAATGCAGGATTTCTCCCTTGTGCGCAGTTGTGTGCGCGACTGCGTGATTGATTGTAGTCATAATGTTTTTTTTTCGGTGACGGTACATTGTGGACTTGTCGTTGCAGAAAATAAAGTCGCCCTTGACTGCCGTGTTGGGATTATTAACAATTCAGCCATGACCACCATCGACCACTTCAACCAATTGGACACCGCGTCCGCGCAGCAATTAATGTTGCAATGTTGCGCCAGCACGCGCTGGGCAAAACACATGGTGGCATCGCGCCCCTATCATTCCATCACGCAACTCTGCGATGCCGCCGATGCGCATTGGCAAGAAATGAAACAACACGATTTTCTCGAAGCCTTTCGCGGTCATCCGAAAATCGGTAACTCCAAGCCCGCCGATGATGGGCATAATGATACTCAAGCCATGGCCGAAGCAGAACAATCCGGCACCGCAAACGCATCCGACCGCGTGCGCGCATCGCTGACAAAACACAACCACGACTACGAAAAAAAATTCGGTTTCATTTTCATCGTCTGCGCCAGTGGCAAATCCGCCGAAGAAATACTTGACTTGCTACAGACGCGGTTGAGTAATACCCGCGAACAAGAAATCGTCAACGCCGTCGAAGAGCAACGGAAAATTACTCAATTAAGAATCGGGAAAATTTTTGGGTAATTCGTTGTGCTTGCCCATTTTATTATGGCGTCGCCATGGTCGTTTTGGTCGTTGTGCTGTGTAGTGTAGTGTTGCGCTTCGTCACTCGTAGCGTGACACTAAAACGGCGTTGCCGCGATAAAAGGAGTTCGGCTAACGCCGCTATCATTTGGTGGCACTGGCATTTTTGCGGGTGCTTAATCCAACCAACACTCCCAAGCCGGCCAACCCCAACGGGTAAATCACGCTTTGCCAATCCACCGATACAACCAACAGTGCGGTCACTAGAAAAACTACCGCAAGTGCCGTGCATCGATGCCAAATGCCGCGCAGTTTGAGCACCGCTACGGCCGTTGCCAAACCATATAGAACAAAAAAGTTGAGCCCGGCCCAGGACAAAAAATCATTCACTGTCAAAGTGCTAAACCGGTCTACCAATAACATCGACCAACCGATGGCGAAAAACAACAATACTGCATTTCGTGGCACCTGGTTGCGAGTCAGTTTGCCAATTCTCGATGGTAGTGCGCCTTGTAATGCCAACGAGTAAATCAATCTTGACACGCCCCAAATTGCGGCAAACAAATTCACCGCAATTAAAAGCACCGCCCCCAACGCAACCACCACGCTGAACTCTGCCGGCAGTATCGATGCAAACGCCGCCTCGTGCCAGGCTTCCGGCCCGGCTAACAGCACCACCAACACACACCCCAAACTCAGCAACGCCGCCAATACAAACGAAGCGAAAATGGCAATGGGAATGTTGCGCGCCGGTTTTTTGAACTCCCCGCCCATGCCGATAGATACCTCCCAACCGGTGAAGGCAAAAAACACCATGAAGAAAATCGCTGTTACCGCCGACCACTCCAGATTTCCGAGCGAGATAATTTCCCCCAGGTTTATTTGCATGACTGAAAACGGCATCTTCGTGTGCAACGAATAAACTGCTAACGCGATGACGCAGATGATAAACGTGCTCATCAACACCGCCGCCATTGCACCAAATTTTTTCGCTGTGTCGGGCGCGTAAAGATTCAAACCGCAAGATATAAAAAGTAGCCACATCGCCATTGAGTTTGCATCACCAAAAACATTCCATGCAAATTCGGCGTGTTCGGATGTGCCGAGCAGATTCGAAACCAGCGACTCATAATAATAGCCACCAGTCAACGCGACCGAAGGCAACCCGAATAACACTGCGCCCAAGAAAATAAAAGACGCCACCACTGACCCGATGCGCCCAAACGCTTGTTCTACTAAATGTGCGATGCCGCCGGCACTCGGGAATTTTGCGCTGAGCATCGCAAACACCCACAACAACGGCAATGCCGCCGCAATCGCCACGACCCAGACCCAGAAAGAAGCGGCACCCACCGTCTTCGCCGCCAACCCCGGCAAGATTAACAACCCTGCCCCCAGCACTACATTCAGCATCATCGCCGTGCCGCTGACCGCGCCCAGTGTTTTTTTTAGTTCAGTCATGTGACCTCTGCATGGTAATGAGATAAACGGTGCCGTTGTCCAATACGATAGTATCCACTTACTAAATGAAAATCTGCCCCTCGCATATTGAAAATATTTTTACCTTTTGTTAGGTTTAGCGTGAATTAAACGTGAACCGGACACTGCATTAATGTTATAGCGGCGTAAAATTGATAAACCGCGAATAACCATGAGCCAAATCACCACCCACATCCTCGACACTTCCCGCGGCAAACCGGCGGCGGGGGTGCGCGTGTCCCTGTCCCGACAAGCCGAAGGCAAATGGATTGAACTCGGCGTCGGTGTTACCGACGATGACGGGCGCGTCTCCGACCTGCTCGACTCCGGCGTAACTCTGCCGGCGGGTCACTGCAAACTGATCTTCGACATCGGCAACTACTACGCCGACACGCCGTGCTTTTATCCGCAGGTGGAAATCCAGTTCCGCATCGCCGGCGACGGCCAGCACTATCATGTCCCGCTACTGCTAAACCCGTTCGGATATTCCACCTATCGCGGAAGTTAATCGGTGCCCTCCGATTTGTCCATGAACGCAAACTGGAATTATCCCACCTCAGTTCGCGTCGGGCGCGGACGCATCGGCGAGTTGCCGGCGGTGTGCGAGGAGTTTGGTATTTGCGCGCCGCTGTTGGTAACCGACCCGGCGCTGGCGCAATTACCGATGGTGAGCGAAGCGGTGGCGGCATGTGCCAACGCGGGCCTTGCCGTATCGGTGTTCAGCGCCATCAAAGCCAATCCCACCGGCGAAAATGTCAGCGACGGCATTGCGGCGTATCGAAGTGGCGAGCACGACGGCGTCATCGCTTTCGGTGGCGGCAGCGGTCTCGATGTCGGCAAAACCGTGGCGGTGATGGCCGGGCAGGTTTGTTCGCTTTGGGATTTGGAAGACATCGGCGACCACTGGCGGCAGGCGGACGCGGCGCGCATCGCTCCGATCATCGCCGTTCCCACCACCGCCGGAACCGGCTCCGAAGTGAGCCGGGCGTCGCTCATCGTTCACCCGACCGAGCACCGCAAGGTGATTATTTTTCATCCGAATATGTTGCCCGGCTGCGTCATCCTCGACCCCGAACTAACCGTGGGATTGCCGCCCGCGCTAACCGCAGCCACTGGAATGGATGCGCTGTCGCATAATCTGGAAGCCTATTGCTCGCCGTTGTTTCATCCCATGGCCGAAGGCATCGCCGTTGAAGGCATGCGCCTGGTCAAAAACCACCTGTCGGTTGCGGTCGCAAACGGTGCGGACATTGGAGCGCGCACTGGGATGCTGGTCGCTTCCACCATGGGTGCCACGGCGTTTCAACGCGGTCTGGGGGCGATGCACGCCCTCGCCCATCCGCTGGGTGCGGTGTATGACGCCCACCACGGCACCTTGAACGCCATCCTCATGCCGTTTGTGCTGACCGCCAACCGCCCGGCCATTGAAGCGCGCATCGCACGGCTTGCCCAGTGCCTTGAGTTGGCGACGGACTTTGATGGCTTTTTGGAGTGGGTGTTGGGCCTCAGGCAACAAATCGGCATCCCCAACGATTTATCGCAAATCGGAATTGACGACGCACGCGTGGGCGAGATTAGTGAAATGGCAATAGCGGATCCGTCCGCCGCCACCAACCCGATTCCCTTTGATGCTGCCGCCTACGCTGATATTGCCATGCGAGCGGTAAAGGGGGATGTTTATTCGTAATTAATGAGTTCGGCTACGCCGGACAACAACCGGCGGCTTCGCCGCCGAAATGATAGCGGCTAACGCCGCTTAGTTTTTTAACTGGATTAGCCGGTCAAGCCAGGCAATGACAAATTGCGCTTGCCTTTTCGTCGCCATGCGGTGTTGCGCTTCGTCGCTCGGTCGGCCACATACTTAATGTATGCTCCCTCGCGCGCCTTGCCTGACAACGAAAATTCGGCGCGCAATGATGGGTAATGGTGAACTGAAAGGACAAAAGCGCGTTGAGATGCCAAAGCACACGAGAGAAAAAGTCCGGCTTTGCCGGACTATTAATGTCGTCACGCGAAGCGTGACTCATTTGCGGCGAAGCCGCCAGCCAGAATAACGAGACGAAAAAGCAAGCGCAAGGAGTTCGGCTACGCCGAACTCCTTGCCCCGCCTTTACTCGGCGTGATGCTTGTTCTCTTGTTCGGCTTTGTTTTCGGCTACGAGGGTAGTCAGTATCGGGATGATGCACAGAAACACCATCACCCAAAACGACACGATCGCACCGTCGGTGCCGGCCCAGTTGAAAAACGCGGCGGCCCCTTCCCAGGAAGTAATAGGACTGGAATTAAACATAATAATTTCTCCGATTGCTTAACTTTTGATGTGTTCGGGATAGGCGTCGTTTTGAACTTCAACGTCCATACCGGCGATTTGCACGCCATCGCTCGCACGCAACACCCCGCAAATCTTGAAAATGAGCGACAGCACATAGCCCGGCACAAAACCTATCAGAATCATCACGATCATGCCCATGAACTGACCGTAGAAACTGATGGGCGGAATGCCTTCGGCGTGGGTCGGATAGCCGCCCATGAAGATACCCACGGCGAGCAGACCCCACATGCCGCAAATGCCATGCACCGAAACCGCGCCCACGGCATCGTCAATTTTCAGTTTATCCAGGAAGTTGGCGGCGATGGGGCCAATGACACCGCCAGCAAAACCGACAACGAACGCGAGGCTCGGATCCCAAATATCGAGACCGGCGGCGGCGGAGATGACTCCGCACAACGCGCCGGACATCATCCAGAACGGATCGCGGGTTTTGAAGTAACTGCCGATGATACCGCCGGCCACGCCCATTAAGATATTAAAGCAGAACGCCGACAGGGTGGTGGCGCCGCCGTAGATGTTGACCCACTGGCCGGTGCCGTTATACAGCAGGCAGCCGGCGAAGAACCCGAAGAAGCCGGTTACGATTAGCATCAATCCGGCCATGGTCATCGGCAGGCTGTGGCCCTGGATGCGGTTGGTGGAGCCGTCGGCGTTGTATTTGCCGATGCGCGGCCCGAGGTTGATCAACACGCCGAGGGCGAAGAAGCCGGAAATAATGTGCACCACGCCGGAGGCACCGACATCGTGATAGCCCCATTTGGTCACCATCCAGCCGTCCGGATGCCAGCCCCAGGCGGCGGACAATATCCACGCCCCCGAGCCGAGCACCACCGCCAGCACGATGAACGCCGCCATGCGGATGCGCTCGATTACCGCACCGGACATGATGGACGCGGTGGTGCAGGCGAACAGCGTGAACGCACCCCAGAATACGCCGCTGGCGTTATCCGCAAGATTCGGTCCCATGGAATCGCCCCACGGCACACCGCCGGCACCGGCGGCAAAATCCGGCACGAAGCCGCTATACATCGTCAGATAAATCCACCACCCGAACATGTAAAAAGTCGGGATTACGAAAGCAAAAGCGAGGATGTTTTTGGTGCCGGAAGCGAGGGTATGTTTGACCCGCGAGGCGCCCATTTCATACATCAGGAAGCCGGCGTGAATCAAAAGCATGATTGCCGTCGCCCAGAAATAATAAATCTCAAGATTTATATTTGTGGTCCAAGTGATGGAACTCTGGATTTCCGCCAGAGCCGCTTCGATTTGTTCGGGGGTCATTTGCTTATCTCCGGTTGGGTTGGGTTGCGTGTTTTGATTCGTTGATTTATTTGTAAGCGTGTTGTGGCAGTTGCCGCATCTTATTAATGATGTCCTCGCCAGACGCATATCTACCAGATTATCCGCCAAGCCCGATAATTGTAAAAACTTCAGTAACTCAATACCGGAACGGTGTAATCGGCGTTCATTGTAATAACGTTGGTTAAAATCCAAACATCGAACTATACCATTCCCATACCAGGATGAATCGTCAAACCACTGAATCGACAGTTGGTCTACGCATTACCATGCTCCCTGACTAACCAGAGTTAGTCCAATTTATCATTGCGCTTGCCCATTTTATTATGGCACCGCCATGCTTTGTTGCGCATCGTCACTTGGTCGTTCACATACTTAATGTATTGCTCACTCCCTCGCTCCTCGTGCGCCTTGCCTGACAACGAAAAAATCGCCGGGAGCGCCATGAATTGATTGGCGCGAGCGAAGCGAGCCCGAAGGGCGCGTATCAGGGATGATACGCGCAAAATAGGCGCGCAATGTTTGTTCGTGATTAATGAGTCCTGCGTAGCCGGACTATTAATGTCGTCACGCGTAGCGTGACTCCGCGGCGAAGCCGCCCCGCCTGCTGGCGAGGATGACAAATGATAGGTAGTAGTGAATCGCAAAGTGTGACTCTCTTTGAGACGCGAAAGCACACGAGAGGAAGTCCGGCTTGGCCGGATAATCCAGTTAAATATGTCGTCCGGCATAGTTGCGAATAATGACGCTGGTATTTGGTAGACTCGGCACTTGTTCAAATCACAAAGTGACTATGAAAAATCCCTCTACCAATCTCGCCTTTTTGCATGGCGGGAACATGACCTATCTTGAATCCCTTTACCGGGATGCCGAATCCCTCGACCGGAACAGCGGCGGCAAGCGGGATGCCCGGTGGGACGATTTGCTTGCCGCGTTGTCGGACGGCAATTTGTCCGGCGCGCCCGGCATCGCCGATGCCACGACTGCCGATGTCGACACCGAAGCCTGGTTTAAACGTTCGTTTCACAAGCAGGCGCAGGTGTCGCGGATGATTTCCGCGTATCGCGCGCTTGGGCATTTGCTCGCAGACATTGACCCCATCGGCGTTATGCCGCGTGGCGATGCCGGAGAAATCGAACTGGATCGCTTTGATTTGGGACCGAGCGATCTGGATACCGAGTTTGATGTCGGCAATCTCGGCGGCGGCGGACGCAAATCCTTGCGCGGAATCCTCGCCTACCTGCGCGCGGTGTATTGCGGCTCGGTCGGCTACGAGGTCAGCCACCTGACTTCCATGGAGCAACGCGAATGGTTGCGCGGACGCGTGGAGTCGAATCCGGTGCAGCCCTACATCAGCGATGACGAACGCATTAATCTGTTACAAAAATTAACCGCCGCCGAGGGCTTGGAAAAATATTTACATACCAAATATGTCGGGCAAAAACGATTTTCGCTGGAAGGCGGCGATGTGTTGATCCCGACATTGTCGGACATGATTCAACAATTCGGCGCGCTCGGCGTTAGCGAAATCGTTATCGGCATGGCGCATCGCGGTCGTCTCAATGTGCTGGTTAACATTCTCGGCAAAGCACCCAAAGAATTGTTCAGCGAATTTGAAGGCGTGTATGAAATTCAACATGCCGCCAATCAAAATGGCGATATTCAGACCGGCGATGTGAAATATCATCAGGGCGTGTCGACGGATATCGAAACCCCCGGCGGCATCGCTCATGTTGCGCTCTCGTTCAATCCATCGCATCTGGAGATTATCGATCCGGTGGTGGAAGGTTCGGTGCGCGCACGACAAGAACGGCGCGGCGATAGCGTGCGCAAACAGGTGGTGCCGATTTTGATTCACGGCGATGCCGCATTCGCCGGTCAGGGCGTGGTGATGGAAACGTTGAACATGGCGCGCACGCGCGGCTATTCGGTCGGCGGCACCATTCACATCATCATCAACAATCAGATCGGTTTCACCACCAACACGCTGGATGCGCGCTCCACCTTGTATTGCACCGAGGTGGCGAAAATGGTGCAGGCGCCGATTTTTCATGTCAACGGCGATGACCCGGAGGCGGTGCGTCAGACCGCGCAACTGGCGTTGCAATATCGAATGAAATTCGGCGGCGATGCGATCATTGACATCGTTTGCTATCGCCGCCACGGTCACAACGAAGCCGACGAGCCGAGCATTACGCAGCCGATTATGTATGGAAAAATCAAAGCGAAAAAAACGCCGCGACAAATCTACGCCGAATTGTTGACGCAAAAGGGCATCATCAGCACCGAGCAAGCGCAGGCGATGATTGACACCTATCGCAATCAACTGGACGATGGTCATGTGGTCGCCGGGCAGGTGATAGATCCGAACAAGGCGTTGATTATGGTGGATTGGACTCCGTATCTTGGGAATGATTGGGATGATGGAACCGCGACCACGGTGGAGCCGGGTTCGCTACCGAAGTTGGCGCAGAAACTCACCGAGGTGCCGGATGATTTCGTGGTGCATCCGCGCGTGAAAAAAGTGTTGGATGAGCGCGTGGCGATGGCGAGCGGCGAAGTGCCGATGGATTGGGGTTGCGCCGAACTGCTGGCTTACGCCACCATTTTGAAAGATGGTTACGATATTCGTCTGTCCGGTCAGGATGCCGGTCGCGGAACTTTTTCTCATCGTCATGTAACTTTGCACGACCAATCAAAGGCGCGCACGCACATTCCGATGCAACACTTAACCAACGCCGGCAAGTATCTGGTCATCAACTCGTTTTTGTCCGAGGAAGCGGTGCTGGCGTTTGAATACGGCTACGCCACAACCGAACCGCGCACGCTGGTGATTTGGGAAGCGCAGTTCGGCGATTTTGTCAACGGCGCGCAAGTGGTCATTGACCAATTCATCAGCAGCGGGCAAGCCAAGTGGAAACGGGTTTGTGGTCTGACTTTGTTTTTGCCGCACGGTATGGAAGGTCAAGGTCCCGAACATTCCTCGGCGCGTGTTGAGCGTTTCCTGCAACTTTGCACGGAAACGAATATGCAGGTATGCACGCCGACCACGCCGGCGCAGATGTTTCACATGTTGCGCCGACAGATTATTCGTCCGCTGCGTCGCCCGTTGATTGTGATGACACCCAAAAGTTTGTTGCGCCACAAATTGGCGGTGTCCACGCCGCAACAATTGAGCGGCGGAAAATTTCACACGGTACTCGGCGAACTGGATTCCATTGACCCGAAAAAAGTCACGCGTCTGGTATTGTGCGGCGGCAAGGTATACTACGACTTGCTGGAACAGCGACGACAGCGATTTGAGACCGAGCACGCCAGCATCGCCATCGTGCGCATTGAGCAACTGCGCCCGTTCCCGACTTTGGATTTGAAAAAAGTGATGGCCGACTATCCGCACGTGAGCGAGGTGGTGTGGTGTCAGGAAGAGCCGAAAAATCAGGGGGCGTGGTATCAGATTGATCACTATCTGGTCGGACTTTTGCACGCGCATCAAAAATTGCGTTATATTGGGCGGGAAGCATCTCCGTCTCCGGCTGTGGGCTACTATCGGTTGCATCTGGAGCAACAGCGGCGACTCATTGACCAAGCCCTGACTATCACCTGACCATCACTTCAACATTGCCATGTCCATAGAAATTACCGTACCCGTTTTGCCCGAATCCGTCGCCGATGGGTTGTTGCTGGAATGGAAAAAACAAGTCGGCGATTCGGTTAGCCGCGATGAAATTCTGGTGGAAGTGGAGACCGACAAAGTCGTGCTGGAAGTTCCGGCAACGCAGGACGGCGTGCTTACCGAAATACTTCATGAGCCGGGTGACATGGTTCTCTCCGGTGAAGTGCTGGCGCGAATGCAACCCGGTGCTGCGAAGGTTGCCGCACCGCAACAAAGCACGGCGCAGGAGCCAGATGTCGCGCCTGCGCATGAGGACAATAACGATAACGACGACCAACCGATGAGTCCGGCAGTGCGCAATCTGGTGGAATCGCATGGCTTGAATCCGGCGGAGATTACCGGCAGCGGGCGCGATGGACGCGTGACCAAAGAGGACATTCTGGATTTCATTGGCAATCAAGTGACGCCGGACGAAGTGCCGGCGGAACCATTGGTGCGCTCTGAAGCGCCACCTGCGACAACTGAACCGCCTGCAACTGCTGCGACCTCCGTGCCGGAAATACCACCTGCGACCTCCGTGCCGGAAATACCACCTGCGACCACATCGCCGGCCAAGTCGTCGTTTGATGATGCGTCCGCGAAAAAACCCGAAAGCGCGCGCGAGGAAACCCGCGAGCCCATGAGTAGATTGCGCCAAACCATTGCCACGCGCTTGATTCAATCGCAACAAAGTTCGGCGTTGCTGACCACATTTAATGAAGTGCATATGAAACCAGTGGTGGAATTGCGTGCGCGTTATAAAGAGGAGTTCGAAAAAACCCACGGCGTGCGTCTCGGCTTCATGTCGTTTTTCGTCAAGGCGAGCGTGGCGGCACTGCTAAAATTTCCGCTGGTGAACGCACACATTGATGGCACCGACATCGTGCGACACAACTACTGCGACATCGGTATCGCGGTGGCATCCAACCGCGGGCTGGTGGTTCCCATTCTGCGCAACTGCGAACGATTAAATTTCGCCGACATTGAAACCCAAATCCGCGCGTTTGGCAGCCGCGCACAGGACGGAAAAATCGACCTGGACGATCTCATCGGCGGAACTTTCACCCTCACCAACGGCGGCGTTTTCGGCTCGTTGCTGTCCACGCCCATCGTCAATCCACCGCAAAGCGCCATCCTCGGAATGCATAAAATCCAGCAGCGACCGGTGGCGGAAGACGGGCAAGTGGTCATCCGCCCGATGATGTATCTCGCGCTGACCTACGACCATCGCATCATTGATGGCCAGGAAGCGGTACGGTTTCTGGTTGCCATAAAAGAATCGCTGGAAGATCCGGCGCGGATGTTGCTGGATTGGTGAGCGGCAAACTATTCGAAAGGTTGGATGCGTTAACTTTACCAACCGACACGATTCGTCATGTCTGATGCCATGTCTGACTGGGATGTCATCGTCATCGGCGGCGGACCGGGTGGCTATGTGGCGGCCATTCGTTGCGCGCAACTGGGCTTGCGCGTTGCCTGTGTTGACGACCGCGCCGACGCTCAGGGCAAGCCGTGTTTGGGCGGCACCTGCCTGAATGTCGGCTGCATTCCTTCCAAGGCGTTGCTGGATTCTTCCGAGTTGTTTGATCGCATCAACCATCAATTCGCCGCGCACGGCATCACGGTGGAAAATGCCGCGGTGGATGTCGGCACAATGCTGACGCGCAAAAATAACATCGTTGGCAAATTGACCGGCGGTATTTCGACATTGTTCAGAGATAATAAAATCGAATCCTTCCATGGCTACGGACAACTTTGCAAAGACCGCACGGTGGCGGTGAGTGACCCCGGCGACGCATCACGCAAACCATCCCGCACCTTGCACGCAAGGCACATTATCCTTGCACCGGGTAGCGCGCCTATTGCATTGCCCGACATTCCGTTTGATGGCGAGACGGTGGTGGATTCCACCGCCGCGCTCGCCTTTGATCATGTGCCGCCGCGACTGGGCGTCATCGGCGCCGGTGCCATCGGACTTGAACTCGGCAGCGTGTGGAATCGACTCGGTTCGCAAGTGGTCATTCTGGAAGCGATGGATGAGTTTCTCGGCGTCGCCGATCGTCACATTGCGCGCGAAGCGGCCCGTCAATTCAAACGCCAGGGGCTGGATATTCGTCTCGGCGCCACCGTGCGCAGTGTGCAAACTGCCGCGGCGACAAGCAGCGCGACAATCATGGAGTATCGGCAAAAAGAAGCGACGCATAGCATTGAAGTGGAGCGCGTGATCGTGGCGGTGGGTCGGCGAGCGGCCACCGACGGGTTGCTTTCCGATGATTGCGGCGTTGCGCCGGATGCGCGGGGGTTCATACCGGTGGATGACAACTGCCGCACCGAGGCGTGCGATGTGTGGGCAATCGGCGATGCGGTGCGGGGACCGATGCTGGCGCATAAGAGTTCGGAAGAAGGCGTGGCGGTTGCCGAGCGCATCGCCGCCGGCTCCGACCGAGTCGGGCATGTTGATTTCAACACCGTGCCTTGGGTGATTTATACCGCGCCGGAAATCGCCTGGGTCGGGCAAACCGAACAGCAATTGAAAGAACAAGGCGTGGCGTATCGAACCGGATCGTTTCCATTCGCCGCAATCGGTCGTGCGTTGGCGATGGAGGAACCCGCGGGTCTGGTGAAGATGATCGCCCACGAAAAAACCGACCGACTGCTTGGGGTGCACATGGTGGGACCGCATGTCTCCGAGTTAATCGCCGAGTGCGTGTTGGCAATGGAATACCGTGCCAGTTCCGAAGATCTGGCGCGCACCATTCACGCCCACCCGACTCTGTCGGAAGCAGTGCATGAAGCTGCGCTGGCGCTGGACAAACGCGCGATTCACAAAGCGAATTGAAACCAGCGCGGGGGAAACGCAAAATTGCGCGCCGAATTTTCGTTGTCAGGCAAGGCGCGCGCAACATTGAGCGCAGATTATTTTTCGTCAGGCAAGGCGCGCAAGGAGCGGTGGAGCGCGCTTACATTAAGTAAGTAAGCGACAACGCAACGCAGCGCAACACTATACGGCGTAATAAACCATGGCGGAAAAAATCGCCGGGAGCGCTATGAATTGATTGGCGCGAGCGAAACGAGCCCGAAGGGCGCGTATCAGGGATGATACGCGCAAAAAGCCCGGTTTGATTGGACTCATTAATTACGAACAAACATTGTGCGCAGTATTTTCGTTGTCAGGCAAGGCGCACGCAACATTGAGCGCAGATTATTTTTCGTCAGGCAAGGCGCGCAAGGAGCGGTGGAGCGCGCTTACATTAAGTAAGTAAGCGACAACGCAACGCAACGCAACACTATACGGCGTAATAAACCATGGCGGAAAATAAGCAAGCGAATGGCAAGCACAATGAAATTCCCTGATCATATCTTCAAGTTATACGACATCCGCGGCATCGTCAAAACCGCGTTGACGCCGACTATGGCGGAGCGAATTGGGCGCGCACTCGGTGCCGAGGCGCGGGCGCGGGACATCGGTGAATTCGTGGTCGGGCGGGACGGGCGCGTAAGCGGACCACAACTTGCCGATGCGCTGATTCGCGGCCTCCTGAAAAGCGGTTGCGATGTTGTGGACATTGGTCTGGTGCCGACACCGGTGTTGTATTTTGCCGCGATGCAATGCCGCAGCGGAAGTGGCGTGATGGTTACCGCCAGCCACAATCCGGCGCAATACAATGGACTGAAAATGATGATCGGCGGGGTTGCCTTGTCCGGTGACAGGATTCAGACGCTTAAGCAACGGGTGATTGAAACCGTGCCAGACGATGACAGCGACGACGATGCCGCCGTCGGCAAACCACATCATCACGATGCGTTGTTGGCGTATCAACAAAAACTCGCCGGGGATATTCGGTTGGCGAAGCCCTTGAAAGTGGTCATTGACTGCGGCAACGGTGCCGCCGGCGTGGTCGCGCCGGAGGTGTTTCGCGCCATCGGTTGCGATGTGATTGAATTGTTCTGTGAAGTGGACGGCACCTTTCCCAATCATCATCCCGACCCGAGCCGTCCGGAAAATCTGCACGACTTGATCGACGCGGTGCGTACGCACAACGCCGATTTCGGCATGGCGTTTGATGGCGATGGCGACCGCCTCGGGGTGGTCTCCGACAACGGCGATATCATCTGGGCCGACCGGCTGATGTTGTTGTTCGTGGAAGATATATTGGCGCAACATCCCGGTGCGGAAATTATTTTTGATGTGAAATGCTCGCGCATGCTACCGCGCGCCATCAAAGCCGGCGGTGGCATCGCCACCATGTGCAAGACCGGCCATTCCTTCATCAAAAACAAACTCCGCGACAGCGGCGCGGTGTTCGCCGGAGAGATGAGCGGGCATTTGTTTTTCAACGACCGTTGGGGCGGATTCGACGATGGAATATACGCCGGCGCACGACTGTGCGAATTGCTTGCCGCCGACCATCGCACGCCCGGCGTGGTGTTCGCCGCGCTACCCGACACCGTCAACACGCCGGAGTTGCGATTGGAAATGAAAGAGGGGGAACCGCATGCGTTGGTGGCGGAGTTGGTCGCCGCGGTTGGTCGTGATGGTCGTTTCGATGATGCCGTTGTCAGCCACCTGGATGGCTTGCGCGTGGATTTCCAAAACGGTTTCGGTTTGATACGCGCATCCAACACCACGCCGGCGGTAATTATGCGCTTTGAAGCCGACACCCAACGACAACTGGAGACCATTCAATCCCGGTTTCGCGAGTTGCTACGGTCGGTTCGGGGTAAGGATTTGGGTTTGCCGTTCTAACAGACACAACCTACATGGAAATTTGTGTTGGCAAATCAATGGTTATGATAAACCGCATTGGTCGTGGTTGCGGTGTATGTCAGCAAAGGCGTATTGTCGATTCTTACAGTTAGATCTAACGAAACTCAATCTATTGCCCCAAACGATTTATTGTACCGCCACATAAAGCTTTCAACCTTTCATATATTTTTCCATCGCCATTTTTATGTTTGTGCTCAAAGTATTCGAAAAGCAACGTCAATGTTTTTCTTTCAGGAAACAAAGCGCAAAGAACTTCATCCAAGTCAGGATTAGACAATAATTTTCTGTATATTTGAGGCGATAACTCCTTTATGTCATCAAAACTATCTTCTGGATTTTTATCAAAATTTATTTCTGGCAGGTCTGGAATGGTGTTTTTCCATAATTGCAAGTGACTTAATATCTCTTCCCACACGCAACTTCTTCCAATTTGCATGAACAACTCGGGCCCATATGACAAATGCAAAGGAATTCCATATGAGTTGGACAATTCTTTAATTTTGGATGTGTAATAATTTCTGTTTTTTTGGAAACTATCGTCAATGAAGTAGAAAAAACCCTCCACATTTGATTCTTCATGTTCTTCAAGAATCGCTATTATTTTCTTTTCAAAATTGTCAACTTGCCCTCTTTTCTTGCTTGAATCGTGATCATCTCTAATTTTTTGTTCGACGAAAAATACATGGTCATCATTAGAGAAAATTTGATCTAACTCTAAAGCATTACCATCGCCATCTAAAAATTCTCCATCTAAAATGGAGAAGCCCGATTGTCCTAAGTATTGTGTAATTACAATTTCAAAGGCATCACCAAATCTAATTTCATGGGATTGCAACAAATTTTGAATAATTTTAGCTTTTGGTTTGGTTGGTCTGAATAAACCAGCATATCTTTCTGGGTAAGTGGCTATTTTCCCTATTAAATCTGGTTTTGATTTCTCAAAAATAGCTTTGTTAAAAACATTTTGAAATTCCCTATATTCCATGATTTTCTCTGTAACTCTTGCGTTGCTCATCTATTGATTTTAATTTTCCCGATTCTTCGTAATGCCATAGCATCCAACCATTACAACTTGTAGCTTTCTTTATGATGGCACCTACTTTATGTATCGACCCTGTCCCCACAGTATTTTTTATGCTCCCATCTGCCAGAACAACAGCAGAATGTTTTTTGTTTTTGGTATAAATAGTTTGACTTTCTTTTATGTAATTAGATTGCACTAACTGCGCCATACTCACCCGATTCTCTTTTTTCTTTTCCGGTTCAACTATTCTTAAATATTTGAAAATATTTTTGTCTATGCTCTCAATTCTTTTTTTTGAAATTTCAATATATTTAATCTCTTTTTCTATGCCTACGCTTTTTCTATTTAATTTCCTGGCAACAGCGCAAGTAGTGCCACTTCCTGAAAACGGGTCTAACACTAAATCTCTTTCGCTGCTACTGGATAAAATAACTCGTTTCAATAATTCTTCCGGCTTTTGTGTTGAATGGGCTTTTTTCCCACTTTCATCCTTTATTCTCTCATTGCCTGTGCAAAGCGGTATTTGCCAAACTGATGTCATTTGTTTGCCGCCGTTCAACTGCTTCATTACTTGATGGTTAAAAGTATACTTTTTTTGTTTTTCTGATTTTTTCGCCCATATGAGTGTTTCTGTTGCATTGGTGAATCTTACACCTCTAAAATTAGGCATTGGATTTGTTTTATACCATTGAACATCGTTCAGAATCCAGAACCCCAAGTCCATCATGATTTTCCCCACTCTGAAAATATTGTGGTAAGAACCAATTACCCAAATAGTTCCATCATCAGCTAGCACACGGCGACAAGCAACAAGCCAGTCTGTGGTAAATGCGTCGTAGTCGGAAACGGATAAAAATTTATCCCAATCATCATCAACGCCATCCACTTTTGTTTGATTCGGGCGATACAATTCCTGTTTAAGTTGCAGATTGTAGGGCGGGTCGGCAAAAATCAAGGTTGCTGATTTTTCCGGTATTTTTTTTAATATCTCCACACAATCTCCATGGTAGATTCTGTACCCGGAACCGATGACATCGTTATCTGTTACTGTTAGTTTCTTGCTCAACTTGCAACCTCTTTGTCTGGTTATGCTGATGTTTGTAAAGCCGGGGGTGGGTTACCAAAAAAACCAGCGGCTTATCTCACAACAATATCATGGCGTTTTAAACCAATCAAGCGTGTGATGCAACGACACCACTTCGCCGACGATAAAAATGGTCGGCGCGTGAATCTCGTTGCGCGCCAGCACATCCTGCATTTCGCCCAGAGTGCTGACATACACTTTCTGTTGCAAGGTGGTTCCTTTTTCAATGAGCGCGACCGGCAGACGCGCTTCCAGCCCGAACGCGAGCAAGTTTTCGCAGATCATCGGCAGGCCGTTCAGGCTCATGTAAAACACCAGGGTCTGCCCGGGCGCCACCAGTGATTTCCAGTCAAGGTTGACGCTACCGTCCTGCAGTTGGCCGGTGACGAAGCGCACCGATTGCGCGTGGTCGCGGTGGGTCAGCGGGATGCCGGCGTAACTGGCGCAGCCGCTGGCGGCGGTGATTCCGGGAATCACCTGAAACGGAATTCCCTCGTTCGCCAGTTGCGCGATCTCCTCGCCGCCGCGACCAAAAATAAACGGGTCGCCGCCCTTGAGTCGCGCCACGCGCCGACCCCGACGTGCGTAGTCGATCAACATCCGGTTGATGTTGCGTTGCGGCATTGTCATGTCGCCGCGTTGTTTGCCGACATAAATCTGTTCGGTGTCGGCGTCGAGTCGCGCCAGTATTTCCGCGGAGACCAATCGATCGTATAACACTACATCGGCTTGTTGCAGCAATCGGTGTGCGCGCAAAGTCAAAAGATCCGGGTCGCCGGGACCGGCACCGATCAAATACACCTCGCCGACTTCCTCAGTCGCTCCAACCGATTTCGCGGCGGATTCCAACGCCCGCTCCAACAACTTTGATGCTTCCGCCATCTTGCCGGAGAAAACACTTTCCGCGACCACGCCTTGCAGGATGTTTTCCCAAAAACGAATGCGCAGGTTGGTATCCGGAATTTTTTCCTGCGCCTGTTTGCGAAACCGCCCGACCAGCCGCGCGAGTTCACCATAGCCGTCCGGAACCAGCGAGTTAATTCGATTGCCGAGCAAGCGGGTCAAGGTCGGCGAAGCGGCACCGCTCGCCACGGTGATGGTGAGCGGGTCGCGGTCAATGGTCAGCGGAAACACCACATCGCACAACGATATATCGCTTGCCACGTTCACCGGAACTTTCTTTTCTTTTGCCTCGGCGGCGATTTGCCGATTCACTTCGTGGTCGTCCGTTGCCGCCACCACCAACTCGTAGCCATCGCCGATGTCTCCCGACGCGAAGGGACGAAGTGTCACCGCGCCGCCGCCCGCGGTAATTCTATTGATGAGGCGATGATTGAAGTCGTCGCCAACTTCGGTGGCGATTAAGTCGACCCGTCCGCCGGCATCCATAACTCGTTGCGCACGTTTGGCGGCAACAGCCCCGCCACCGATGATCAGGCACCGCCGGCCGATGAAGTTATGATGTAGGGGCAGGTGTTTCATTTGGGTTGGTTATCTTATCATTCTCGCCTTGCGCTTGCCCATTTTATTATGGCGCCGCCATGCTTCGTTGCGCTTCGTCACGCGTAGCGTGACACTAAAACGTGCCGCTTTGATGCCGCGAATTGGAGCAAACAGACTTGACACACTCTGCAAGCCATAGTCAAATCCGTGGGTTGTCGCCGAGAGGCGGACAACGCACTTGAGTTCAGGTGTTCCCTTTTGGGAGTGAAACGGGAAGCCGGTGCGTGGCGCAAAACAAGGTAAAGCAAAGCGCGCAAACCCGGCACTGCCCCCGCAACGGTAAATGAGACGCTGTTTGCACGCGCCACTGTATCTTCGGATATGGGAAGGCGCAAACAAGCGATACCGCTCATGAGTCCGGAGACCGGCCTGAAATTTCGTGCGACCCGTAGGGTGGGCCGCTTGACTCTATTGTGCGCGGGTGCGCGTGGAGTTGAAAATGAAAACGTCTATTTGGTCGGCTTGCGCCGATGCACTGGTTGTATTGATTGTATCTTTCTTCTTTGCTTGGTCTTCGGTTGTCTCAGCCGACGACAATCCCCTTACCATTCTCATCACCGCTTCGCGTTTCGCCGAAACCGTGGATGAAACGCTGGCACCGGTCACGGTAATCACGCGTCAGGACATCGAGCAAAAACAAGTTAGCACGGTGGAGGAGGTGTTGCGCACGGTGCCGGGGATTACGCTCGGCAACAGCGGCGGCGTTGGTAAACAAACCAGCGTGTTTTTGCGCGGCACCGAATCCAACCATGTGCTGGTGTTGATCGACGGCGTGAAAGTCGGCAACGCCACCAGCGGCACCACGCCATTTGAACATCTGCCGCTCGATCAAATAGAAAAAATCGAAGTGGTGCGCGGGCCACGTTCCAGTTTATACGGCTCCGAAGCCATCGGCGGGGTGATACAAATTTTCACGCGCAAAGGTCGTGGCAGTCGTGCGCAGTTTTCGGTAAGCGCCGGCAGCCACGATGCGCGCAAAACCAACTTCGGCGTAAGTCACGGCGAGCGCGCTGCGTGGTTTAACCTCGGCATCTCGACCGAGACCACCGATGGTTATGATGCTTGTAGTGGTGCTGCCGGTTGCGGTGTTGATGATGAAACTGACGACGACGGCTATAAAAATATTTCCACTTCGTTGCGCGGCGGCGTGGTGTTGTCGGATGCGGTTTCCATTGAAGGCAACTTCCTGGAATCAGAAAGTGAAACGGAGTTTGATGGTAGTTATCAAAATGAATCGGAAACCGTGACCCGCATCGCCGGCGTGAAATTAACTTTCCGAGGAAATGAAAAACTTCAATCATCGTTATCGCTGGCGCGTTCGCAAGACCAATCCGATAATTTCAAGGACGGCACACCCGCTTCAACTTTTGACACCACACGCGACCAGATTCGTTGGCAAGGCGATGTGGTCATCAGCGACCGTAGCCGCTTGATTGTCGGCACCGATTATCTCAACGATGCGATCGATAGCGACACGAAATATGACGAGGACAGGCGCGATAACATCGGCGTGTTCGCGTTGTGGCGAACCGAAGTTCGCGCCAACGATTTGGAATTGTCGTTGCGCAATGATGACAACCAGCAATTCGGTAATCACATGACCGGCGGCATCGCCTGGGGTCGGAATTTGGATGACGGTGCGCGCATCACCGCGTCCTACGGCACCGCATTCGCCGCACCGACTTTTGATGATTTGTATTATCCGGAATCCATTTACTGCGGCAGGGACATGTATGACCCAGAAAACGCTTCTATTTCTTCCAACAATCCAAATCTTGACCCGGAACAATCCAAAAGTTTCAATCTGGGCATGGCACAAACCGGACTGAATAGCAGGATGGCGATCAATCTATTTAGAACAGAAATCAAAGATTTGATTGCCTACGATCGTGAAGTTGAATACAGGAAAGTGAAATGCTTTAACAAGCCCAATGCAATGCTCCCCGTGGGTAAAAGTATCAACATCGTCAAAGCCGAAATCACCGGCGTAGAAATCTCCGGCGACTTGCGCGCCGGCGCATGGGATCTTTCCGCGAGCGCGACCTTTCAAAAATCCATCAACGCCGAAACCAAAGCGGACTTGCTCAAACGTCCGAACCGAAAACTGGATTTGGATGTCAGTCATCGCTTCGGAAAATATCGTATCGGCGCAAACCTGTATTCGCAAAGCGATAGCAAAGATACCGGTAATGCCGACATAGACGGCTTCGCTACTTTGAATTTGCGCGCCGAGGCGCGGTGGCATAAAAACTGGGACGCGGAAATCAAAATCAATAATGTCACCGACACCGATTTTGAAACCGCCGCCTTCTACCCGCAGGATGGCACCAATTTGATGGCAACGCTGCGTTATGTTCCCGACTGAGTGCCAATGATTTTCCCGCGAACGGCGTTGCATTTTTTGCTGCGTTTTTTGTCATGTGCGACTTTGGTGTGTTGGTCTTTCGCCAACGCACAAATCACCGTCATTGATGACTTCAATCGCACCGTCACCCTGCCGGCTCCGGCGATGCGCATTCTCAGCCTGGGACCGCACATCACCGAGAACTTATTTTCCGCGGGTGCCGGGGAGCAAGTGGCGGGGGTGGTGGAGTTCAGCGATTACCCGCCGCAGGCGCGGCGCATCCGATCCGTGGGCAATGGCTACGCGCAGATTAGTCTGGAAGCGGTCATCGCCCTTGCGCCCGATCTGGTGGTGGCATGGCAGACCGCGGGTAACAAAGAGTCCATCAAAAAAATTGAGGAACTCGGTATGCCGGTGTATTACTCCGAGCCGCGAACCTTTGAGGACATCATCGAAAACATCGAAGAGTTGGCGTTGCTTGCCGGCTCGCACACACGCATGGGTTCGTTGCCGGCGAAATTGCGCACCGAGTTGGCGCAGGTGCGCGCGCGATTCAGCGAAAAATCCGTGCTAACGGTTTTCTATCAGATCTGGCACGAGCCGCTGATTACCTTGAACGGCGAGCACTACCTCAGCCGGGCGTTGGAATTATGTGGCGCACGCAATGTGTTCGCCGATCTTTCCATCATCGCGCCGCGAGTCAGCGTTGAAGCGGTACTTCAAGCCGACCCCGATATCATCATTTTCGGACGCGGCGACGTGTCGATGTGGAAAAAATGGGCCTCGCTGAGCGCGGTCGCGCGCAACGGTTTTATATTCATCGACGGCAATGTGATGCACCGCCACACCGCACGCATGATTCTCGGCATCCGCGGACTGTGCGAACAGATCGACCGGGTGCGAAATTGACGCGAGTTGCGCGGCATCAAAGCAAATGAGTCACGCTACGCGTGACGACACTAATAGTCCGGCAGAGATGGACAATACGCTTTTCGTCTCGTTATTCTGGCTCGAAAAACCGGCGGCTTCGCCGCCGACATGATAGCGGCTAACGCCGCTTAGTTTTTTAACTGGATTCCCGCTTCGCTCCATTTATTCGTCACATCCGCCTACGGCGGAAATGACGAAACAGGAGCGGCGAGAATGACGAAATGATAGGGCAATAGTAAATTGAAAAGACAAAAGCGCGTTGAGAAGCCAAAAGTAAACCGAAAAAGCCCGGTTTCACCAGACTCATTAATTACGAACAAACATTGCGCGCCGTATTTTCGTTGTCAGGCGAGGCGTGCAAGGAGCGAGGGAGAGAGCAATACATTGAATAATGCCAGAAACATTCTGGATTCGTGGCATGACGAAAAAAGGAAGCCGACATAATGATAGCGGCTAACGCCGCTGGTAATGACCATCGCCCTCCCTGCCGTCATTCTCGCCGGCAGGCGGGAATCCAGACGCGGCGAAGCCGCGATATTCTATGCAGGAATGACGAGGCAGGAAGCGTGTTGTTCGGCTCTCGCGTCCTGCTCCGCCGAACTACCCGCCATCCCTGGCGATAAACTGGATCGCCCGGCCAACAATAATATAGGCCGGGCAATGACGAGTTGGGGCGACAATGGCGAATCGAACGGGAATGATTTTTTTGAGACGCCAAAAGTAAACTAGAAAAAAGTCCGGTTTCACCAGACTCATTAATTACGAACAAACATTGCGCGCCGCATTTTCGTTGTCAGGCAAGGCGCGCGAGGAGCGAGGGAGTGAGCAATACATTAAGAGACTTTTGCATAATCCATAATCATTTCTCATAATCTCACTTCTGACATTTTTCAGGGTCTTGACTCGTTAACACCCTAAAGATATTTCCAAAAAGCCTCGTTTTTCTTGAAAAACTCTCACAAACCAACCCGATTTACTTAGCTTTGGTTGGTTGGGTTTGCTGTTTTGCCTTCCCCCCCCGCCTTTTAGACGCAACACGCCGGTGAACTTCGCATTTGCTTGAAAATATTCATCCCGGTTTTAAGATTATGAGTCATCGCAATCAGTTGCGCTCTGCTTTTGTTTCTTTCCAGCCCAAGGTATCTTGCCCGACCTAATCCGTGATGTTGTTTTAATAGCCCAAAGGTGCGCTCGACGATATAACGGATGCCTGAACGTTGCCTGTTTTGCTGTTTTTGTTGGTCGGTTAACGGTTTGTTTCTATAAGCCCGGTGCAGAACTTTATTGTTTTGCCGGCCCAGTTTCTGGTCGTTTTCCTGATTGGCATATGCGCTGTCCGCGTAAACTTGCCCATGGGTTTTGACTAGCAGTTTGTCCATCTCTTGTGAGTCATGCACATTGCCTGGCGTGTAAGTCATCTTCTTGACAAAACCATGTCCATCCGTATTGGCGTGCATCTTGAAGCCGTAGGTGGTTTTGCGCTTGCCATCAGCGGCGACCTTGACGTTGTAACCGGCCTCCGGGTCTTGCGTGTTATTGCCATCCTTGCCCTTGCGTTTGCGTGATTGCTTGGCTTTTATCACCGTGGCATCAATGAGGTTGATTGAACCGACTGAGACGATAATGCTGTTTTGCTCCAGGTGCGTGTTAATTTGCTCTAATAGCGGCTCTAAAAGGTTCTCAGTGTTCAGCAGGTTTCTGAAACGCCAGATGGTCGTGTGGTCTGGCACCGCTTCACTCAAACTTAAGTCAATAAAGCGCCTGAACATCAAATCCCTGGCAATTTGTTTTTCCAATGCTTCATCGCTTAGGTTATACCACGCTTGCAGGATTAGGATCTTGAACATCATCAGCGGCGGGTAGGCAGGCACGCCTCTTTTAGATGAGTATAGATTGGACAGGGTGGTCTCTATCTCTTTCCAGTTAATGATGCTGTGCACATCGTCAAGTTCGCTCAGGGATTTATGCTCGACCACAAGCATGTCTGCCATTGAGTGTTGGGCGGTTTGTTTCCAGGACATTTTGAGTTGGTTTTGGTGGTTGTTTAGAGGGCTTTGATTTTACCAGATTAAGTATGATTTAGGCTTGATTTATGCAAAGGTCTCATTAAGTATGTAATCGACCGAGCGACGATGCGCAACACTATACGGCGTAATAAACCATGGCGACGAAAAAATCGCCGGGAGCGCCATGAATTGATTGGCGCGAGCGAAGCGAGCCCGAAGGGCGCGTATCAAGGATGATACGCGCAAAAGGCAAGCGCAAAATAGATAAGCGTGGAATCAGCCTTTGCCGCGCCAGGGAATGGAACGATGGATAATGCGCCGCATGACCAAATCAAACATTAAGCCAAGCAGGCCCAGAAGCAAAATGGTCATCCAGATGATTTCGTAGTCGGATTGTTTGCGTGCGACATTTTCTACGAAGCCGATGCCGGTTGTGCCGGCCAGCATTTCCGCCGCAACCAGCGTGCCCCAGCACACGCCGATGGCGATACGGATGCCGGTTAAAATTTCCGGCAGGGAGTTGGGTAGGATGACTTGCCAGACGATTTGTTTTTTGCTGGCACCCAGCGAATGTGCCGCGTGTATTTTGGATAGTTGCGTGCCGGTGGCGCCGGTGCGCGCGGAAATTACCATGATGGCGAACGCCACCATGAACAACAGAAATATTTTGCCGTCG
>CBDFMY010000003.1:1162500-1911894 GCA_965249835.1 Candidatus Poriferihabitaceae bacterium | reverse complement strand
TAACGACATACTTGTACGGTGTCTCAGGAGTCAGGCCAGCATCAGTGGCAGTCAATACATTGCCTGTTGCCACTTCAATATCATTAATGCCATCAACAATTCGGGTCAGGGTATAACTGTCGGCATTATCCACTGCACCCCATGAGAGCGTTATCGTTGTCGGAGTAACTTCTCCGAGAACAAGTGTGGGAGTAGCCGGTGCAGCGGTCGGCGTGGCACCGGCTTCGTTTGACGCTTCGCTCTCGCCCACCGAGTTCACCGCGCGCACTTGGAAGAAGTATGCGGTGTCGTTGGTCAAGCCGGTCACGGTGTATTGGGTCAGGGTGGCACTGCTTGGAATTGCTGTCCAATCGACGACGGCGGCGGAGCCGGTGGTGTCATAGTCGCCCGTGGCGTCGCTTTGGCGATACTCATAGCCGGTGATTGCCGCGCCGCCGGTTGCGCTCGGTGCCGTCCAGGTCAGCGTGACCGTGGTATCGCCCGCATCCGCCGTCAAACCGGTCGGCGCGGCGGGTGCTGTTGTTGTGTCAGCGGCGGTCGTTCCCGTGTTGGTCACATAAGCGCCTGCCACTTCTTCGGTGGCGCCGCTGCCGGCTTTGGCGCGCACGCGCACAGTGTAGCCGGTGTCTGCCGTCAAGCCGGTGATGGCGGCGGTCTCGGCAGTCACCGCGACATTCGCAGCCGTGTAGGTGCTGTCGTCCGCGCTGGTCACTTTATATTCCACATCAAAGCCGGTGGTCGGGTCTTTGTCGGTGTCGGATCCTTGCGTCCAGGACACCGCGAAGGCGCTCTGGGCGGGCGAGCCCACGTTGACGGTGACGCTGGCAATGGCGCGCGGTTGCGCCACATTGGGGATGACGATGTCCACCGAGTCGGTAACGGGCGAGTTGCCGCCGCCGGACCGGGTCACGCTCAACTCAAAAAGTCAAGGTGGTGTCGGCGGTTACATAAGGCGCGGTGAAACTCGCATCCGCCATGGCCGGGTTGATGATGGTCAGCGGGGTGGACGGCAGTGAGCCATTGATCAGGGTGTGCGTCCATAAAATGACCGGGTCGGTGCCAGAATTGGTGATGGTGCCCTCCAGATTCACAGCCATGTTTTCCAGCACGCCAGGTTGATCCGCGCCGGCACTCACCGTCAGGGCGGTATCCACGGTGGCGGTCGGCGTGGCGGCGACTTCGCTTGACGCTTCGCCCCCGCCCACCGAGTTCACCGCGCGCACTTGGAAGAAGTATGCGGTGTCGTTGGTCAAGCCGGTCACGGTGTATTCGCTCGCGGTGGCGCTGTTTGGAATTGCTGTCCAATCGACGACGGCGGCGGAGCCGGTGGTGTCATAGTCGCCCGTGGCGTCGCTTTGGCGATACTCATAGCCGGTGATGTCCGCGCCGCGGTTGCGCTCGGTGCCGTCCATGCCAGCGTGACCGTGGTATCGCCCGCATCCGCCGTCAAACCGGTCGGCGCGGCGGATACGGTAGGCGGCGTGACCGTCACGGTATCGGTTGCCGCGCTGGTGGCAGTTTTGTTGCTACCCTCTCCATCGGTGTAAGTGGCAACGACTCGAATGGTCCTGCCGACATCATCGGCATCCGGCGTGTAGGTTGAAGTGGTGCCCGCGCCGCTGATGGGGGTGTAGGCGCCGTCTCCGCCTGCGCTTTGCCAGGTATAACCATCACTGATGACCCTAACCGCGTCATCCGGGTCGGTTACCATGCCGGCGGGTCAATTCCACGCCAACCTGGGCGGTGCCGGTGATGGCACTGATGCTTCCCTCTTCCTCCACATTGGTAACCGTTACCGTTATCGCCAATTCGCCTGTCAGGTTGTTTGGGGCACCATCGGTTTCGGTGGCGGTAATGGTGATCGAGTAGGTGGTGCCGCGCGCGTCTTCAAAGTCCGGCGAAGTGTTGAAAGTCAATGCGCCATCCGCATCAATCGCAAAGAAACTCGCATCCGCGCCAGTGACTGACCAGGGTGAAGGCGTTGCTCTCGGCATCGGTCGCGGTGTAGGTCTCCACTGCTGCGTCGGGCGTTCTCGGCATAATTCGGTGTTGCATTGCCACTGACTACCGGTGCGGTGTTGGTCGCTGCCACCGTCGCAGTGCCGGTCGCGCTCGCCGGGTTCGCGGGGCCTGAGTTCGGGCTGGCGGCGGTGTCCATCACGCTGTCGGCGGCAAGGATCAGGTCGAAGGCTATCCCGTTCGGGGTGATGCTGATGGTGTAGGTGGTGCTGGGGCCGCTGGCCGGGGTCACGCTATTCACCGTAACATCATCGGAAGCGCCGAAATCACCCACTTCCAAACCGGTTACATCCTCGGAGAAGGTGATGTCGTAAATCCTGCGCCGTGCCAATCACACCTTCGGCAATGCTACCGAGGGTCACGGTCGGTGCGGTGGTGTCAGGTCCTACTGTTACCGTCTCAGTGATTGTTGCGACTTGTCCATTGCTGTCAGTTACCGTGTAAGTTACGGCATAGTCTCCAGGAGCGTTGACATTGACTGTTTGACCGCCAACTACACTGGACGCAATTCCCGAGATGTCAGATTCATTGGCAATTACACCTGGGGTGTATGTTCCGCCAAAGGCTACGGTAGTTGCATAGTCATCCGTGTTGCCATCAACATCAAAGGTTGGCGCTGTGGTGTCAGATACAGTAATTACAATTGATTGTTCATCAGGTGTGTTACCTGCCGCATCAGCCGGTGCATTATATAATACGGTGTAAACTCCTATAACACTGGTGTCAGGTGTATCGCCTGTAATTGCTACTGCTCCAGAGTAAGCCGGGTCATTATCAGTTACCGTAGCGCCAGGTATAGTGTAGGTGTTGGTTGCAGTTAACTCAATTGTTTCACTAGATCCTGCTACTGCGATAACTGGTGGGGTAGTATCTGTAACGGTAACTGTTCTGGTTACTGTTACTGCAGAATTTCCAGTCGCATCATCCACATCAAAGGTAACATCATAGGCTCCAACCGCACTGGTATCAACCGTATCTCCGCCAACAACTACCCCACTTGTGACATCTCCATCAGTATCATCAGTGGCAGAATAGGTAAATGGCGTGTATTCCGCTCCAAGTTCAACAGAGAATGAATCTTCAACAACTGCGATTACTGGCGGGGTAACATCATCAGCCGTAGTAGTTGTAGTTACAGGCAGATCAGCAGAGTCTTCACTTGCCCCGGCAGCGTTAGTTGCTGTGGCATGATATGTATACTCTGTTTCAGGAGTCAATCCAGTATCAGGGTAGGATGTTTCAGTGGTAGTAGTTGTTATGGAAACGCCATCTCTAAACAACTCGTATCCTGTGGCGCCATCCACTGCAGTCCATCTAATCACTACGCTTGTATCAGTAGTTGTGCCCGCGACAAGTACAGGTGCGGCGGGTACCGCGGGTGCGTCCGCGGCACGCACGGGGGTGGTCTTGTCGCTCCTGGCATTTTGGGTGCGGCTTCCTCGGCATAGGTGACCTCGACTCTAATGGTCTTGCCGCTATCGGCTGGCTTCAGCATGTAGGTATCGGATGGGCCACTGGCGATGTTGGTGGCGGTACTGCCTAATTCCGTTGGCGCGCTTTCCCAACGATAATTGGTGCCGGTAACATCGCCATCCATGTTGTCCTGGGTGACGAAATCCGGGTCGGTCGCGCTGGCGGTCAGGGTCTGCCCGACCTGAACGGTGCCGTCGATGGTTGCCGTGCCCTCCTCTGCCACATTGGTAACCGTTACCGCTACTGCCAATTCGCTTGCCCCACTATCGCCATCGGTGGCGATAATAATGATGTCATAAACACGGTTGCCACCGTCATCGGTCGGCACTTCATAGTTCGGCAGCGGTGCGTTGAAGGTCAATACGCCGCTTGTGGGATCAATCGTGAAGAAACTCGAATCCGTGCCACCGACTGACCAGGTGATGTCGGTATCCGCGGCATCGGCATCGGTCGCGGCGTAGGTATGCACCGCCGCAACATTCTCGTCAACCGTTATCGCATCATCGCCATTGGTTCTGGTAATCACCGGCGCGGTGTTGGTCACGGTCGGGGCGGTCACGGTGATGGTTACCGTGTCGGTGTCGCTTGCCGGGGGCGTGCCATCATCGGTGACGGTCAGTTCAAAGGTATAAGCCCCAGCCGTGGCCGGCGCGATGAAGGTCGCGGTCGGGGTGGCGGTATCCGCATTAGTCACGGCGATTACCGCTGTCGGCGCAGGCGCGCTGTCATCGGTCAAGGTATGCACCCAGGCGTAAGTCAGCATATTGTCATTGGAATCGCTGGTAGCAGAGCCGTCCAGGGTCACTTCGGCGCCGGCAACTGCATCAGCATCGGCTCCGGCATTGGCAGACGGCGCATAGTTTGCCGTGCCATTTGCACGCGCTATGGCGGCCGGACCGGGATTGCCTGCCCGGTCGGTGACTGTGCCCGCGAAGAGGATCAGGGTGTAGGACTCATCGGTCGGGGTGAGGGCGAGGGTGTAAGCATTGCCGTCACCGCTCACCACCACATCGACACCATCGTCGGCGCTGAAATCACTCGCTGCCAAACCGGTCACCTCCTCGGAGAAGGTGATGGCGTGATCCTCCGCCGTGCCAACCACACCTGCGGCAATGGGGCCGAGGGTCACGGTCGGCGCGGTTACATCCATTGTAATCGCACTGGTGGCCTGGTCCGGGTTAAGGATATTGGTGTCATCACCGGCGGCTGCCATTGCGCCAATGTCATACATCACCGCGCCGTCGGCAACATCATCCGCGACCACCTCGTAGGTTGCGGTGTAATCATTGCCCGCGCCTTTTGCCACCGTGGCATCCTGCCCGGCGATGGTCACGGTAACGGCTGGGGTGGCTGCCAATGCCTGATTGAGCGCGAAAGCCAGGGTCAGGGTGTCGCCGCCTCTGGCGTAACTACTATCGACCGAGTTATCGCTGGTGAGCGCGGGCACCCCGCTAAAGGCAAGGGTTACGCTCGTGGTCGGTTCGCCAACGGTGACGGTGCGGGTCAGCGGGTCAGCGGCATTGCCGGCTTTGTCGGTCACGGTGTAGGTGATGAGGTAGGTGCCGGCGGTGTTGGTGTCCACTGCGTCCACCGCTATGCCGTCACGGGTAAAGGTCGTCGGATGAACAGTGTCGCTAGTCGACCCTGGTTGACTGCCCTCTATGGTAAAGCCCCGGTCGTCGTAAGTTTCGCCGTGGGCAACGTCAATGACAGCATTTCCCACCAGTATCAGATTCGGCGCGAAGTTATCAATGGTCCCTATGACCAGAGGATCGTCGGTATTAGGATCAAACGCAGCCTCGTTGCCAGCGGCATCTTGGGCGCCGGTAATCGTTAGTCTTATGGGGAGTGCGCCCGCTTTAGTCCTACCCACCGTAAAGGTCACCGTATATTCGTTGTCGGAGTTGGGGACGAGCACCAAATCCCCCTCAAACAGCCTACTATTGCTGGAGTGGAAGATTTCGGCGGCGTCCTCAAGAGATGCCTCCACCAGTGGTTCGGTTGACTGCAGGGTTACCGTGACCTCATCGCCATTATTCAGCAAGAGATTACCCCTAAATCTTACCCCGTCGGGGGCGACAACACTGAGCAGGGTAAGCACTGGCGGCGTGGTGTCCGCGGTCGCCGTGCCGGTTGCGGTCGCCGGGCTGGCGGGACCATCATTCGGGCTGGCGGCGGTGTCCATCACGCTATTGGCGGCAAGGGTCAGGGTGAAGGCTGTCGCTCGCGGGGTGATGCTGATGGTGTAGGTGGTGCTGGGGCCGCTGGCCGGGGTCACACTATTCACCACGAGGTCGCCGGACGCCACAATGTTGGTGGAAACGGAGAAATCATCCACTTCCAAACCGGTTACTTCCTCGGAGAAGGTGATGTCGTGCGTCTGTTCGGCGCCAATCACACCGACGTCGGTGATGTTGACAAAGGTTGCCACGGTCGGCGGCGTGGTGTCCGGTGCCGCCGTAACCACTGCGGTCGATGCGCTGGTGGCGGTGTCGGCGTTGCCGCCAAAATCATCGGTATAAGAGACCACCACGCGCAGGGTGTTGCCTTCATCAGCAACCACCACATCGTAGGTTGAATTGGTTTCGCCTCCTATGTCGGTATTGTTTTCACCCACCGCATCCCCGCGTTGCCATTGATGGCCGGTGATGGCAATCGTGCCCGCGCTATCCTCATCGGTTACCACGGTGCCGGCAGTCAGGGTCTGCCCGACCTGCGCGGTGCCGCTGATGGCACTGACGCTGCCGGCATCTTCCGCATTGGCAACCGTCACCGTTACCGCAATCTCGTCGCTGGTCTCGCCCTCGCTGTCGGTGGCGGTGACGGTGATTTCATAATTGTTGCCGGTGTCGTCATCGGTCGGCGCCTCAAAGTTCGGCGGGGTCTTGAAGGTCAAGACGCCGGCGTTAGTGATGGAAAAGGCAGTCGCATCGGTTCCGCCGAGGGCGAAACTGGCAATGGTTCTGGTGCCAGTTAAGGTCGTGGTGAAAGGGTGCACTTCTCCCTCGCCATTCTCGGCAAATTCTATCGGTGGTGTTGGCGCCACAACAGTCGGTTTGGTCGGCGGTTCGGCGCGGGTGACGATGAGGGTGTAGGTTTTTGTAACGCTGGTGTCCTCGGCGGCGACCTTGATGAGGATGGTGTTATCGCCAGGAACCAGGGCAATCGCGTCACTGAGTGCGCCGCTGACAACCGCTGTGTCGTCCACAGTCACGGTGGCGGCGGGGTCATCCGGGTTGGTCGGGAAGTCAGTCACGGTCGGCCTAATCCTGATGCTGATCACCTCAGTCGCCACGCTGGCGGTGTAAGTCGTGGTTTCGGGCGCGAAGGTCGCCGGCACCAGAGCAACCGCGGCACCATTGTTATCGGCAAGAGTCAAAGCCGACAGAGTCGCATCCGCTGCCTGGGTAGTGATAGTCAGATCATTAGATGTGGCAATACGGTCAAAAAATGAGTTAACTGCTTCGATACGATAAGTGTAGGTTGTTCCAGGTTCCACTCTCAGCACATCAGTGTGTGTTCTGGCTCGTTCGTTGCTTACAGTTTCGTGTCTAACATCCTCTCTATACACTTCATAGCGGTCGGTGCCCCCTGGTTCACGATTCCAGTTAATCACAACGCTGGTAGAAGTGATTGCGCCTGCGGTGAGTGTAAATGGGGGGCGTGCCGCCTCGGAAATCACGGCGACGGTGCGCGCGCTGGTGGCTTCTTTACCGCTGCCTTCCTCGTCGGTGTAGGTGACATGGACTTGAATGTTCCTGCCTTCATCGGCTGCCACCGGCGTGTAGGTGTCTTGGTCAGTGCCGATGTCGGTGGTGCCGTCGCTGTCCACCCTCTGCCATTGGTGCTTCTGAACAGAAACGAAGCCATCCGGGTCATCGGTTACTCTGCCGGCGGTCAATACCTTCCCTACCTGAGCAACGCCGCTGATGGTTACCGTGCCGCTGCCCTCTTCCACATTGGTAACCGTTACCGTTACCGCCAGCGGGTCGCTGGTCTGGCTCGCGCTGTCGGTGGCGGTGATGGTGATGTCATACCCATTGTCGCCGCCGGCATCGGTCGGCATCTCATAGTTCGGCGGGATCTTGAAGGTCAAGACGCCGCCACTGGTAAGATCGAAGAGATTCTCATCCACTCCGGTTCCGCCGAGGGCGAAGCCGGTAATGGTGTTGCCGTCAAGCGCGGTCGCAGTGAAGGCGTGCACTTCTGCCGTATCATTTTCGGCGAACGTTATCGGCGGTGTTGGTGCCACAACAGTCGGTTTGGTCGGTGGTGTCGGCGTGGCGGTGGCTTCGCTTGACGCTTCGCCCGCGCCCACCGAGTTCACCGCGCGCACCTCAAAATAGTAGGTGTCGTCGTTGGTCAAGCCGGTCACGGTGTATTCGGTCGCGGTGGCACTGTTTGGAATTGCTGTCCACGGATTGGTATCGTCATAAGTTCCAGATGTTGTGCTTTGGCGAACCTCATAGCCGGTGATTGCCGCGCCGCCGGTTGCGCTCGGTGCCGTCCAGGTCAGCGTGACCGTGGTATCGCCCGCATCCGCCGTCAAACCGGTCGGCGCGGCGGGTGCTGTTGTTGTGTCAGCGGCGGTCGTTGCCGTGTTGGTCACATAATCGCCTGCCACTTCTTCGGTGGCGCCGCTGCCGGCTTTGGCGCGCACGCGCACAGTGTAGCCGGTGTCTGCCGTCAAGCCGGTGATGGCGGCGGTCTCGTCAGTCACCACGACAACCGTAGCCGTGTAGGTGTTGTCGTCCGCGCCGGTCACTTTATATTCCACATCAAAGCCGGTGGTCGGGTCTTTGTCGGTGCCGGGTCCTTGCGTCCAGGACACCGCGAAGGCGCTATGGGCGGGCGAGCCCACGTTGACGGCAACGCTGGCAATGGCGCGCGGTTGCGCCACATTGGGGATGAAGATGTCCACCGTGTCGGTAACGGGCTCGCCGCCGGACAGGGTCACGCTCAACTCAAAAGTCAAGGTGGTGTCGACGGTTACATATGGCGTGGTGAAACTCGCATCCTCCGTGTCCGAACCGGTGATGGTCAGCGGGGTGGACGGCAGTGAGCCATTGGTCCCGGTGTGCGTCCATAAAATGACCGGGTCGGTGCCAGGATTGGTGATGGTGCCATCCAGATTCACAGTCGTGTTTTCCAGCACATCAGGTTGATCCGCGCCGGCATTCACGGTGACTTTGGCGCGGGTGATGTGGAGGGTATAGGTTGCTTCGGTTGTTGTGTCCTCGGCGGTAATTTTGATGCGAAGAGTATAAGTTCCGAGTGATGCGCTGAATGTAATTGCCTTGGAATTGGCACCTGAACCGTCAACATCCACTTCCGCATTGGCGTCAGCAGCAGTCGCGGTGACCGTGAACACGGTCGTATCACTTGGCACAGTCGCGGTATAACCGAGTGTCGCGGGCGCGACGGTTTCATTCAACGCCACAGTGTCGCCGTTACTATCCATTAGGGTCAAAGTAGCCAGAGCCGTATTAGCGGAGGCCGTGGCCACGGCGTCGGTGGTCGGCGCGCTGGTGACAGATTGGCTGCCATGCGCGTCAGCGTAAGTGGCGATGACTTGAATGGTCCTGCCTGCATCCGCGTCTATCAGTCGGTAGGTTGAATCGGTCGCGCCGCTGATAGCGGTGTAGGTGTTACTGTCGGACGGCGAACTTTGCCATTCGTAGGTGATGTCGGCAACCGCAACCGTGCCAGCCTGGTTGCTCTGGGTGACGGCATCCGGGTCGGTCACCGCGCCGGCGGCCAATACCTGCCCGACCTGAACGGTGCCGGCGATGGGCCCGATGCTGCCCGTCTCTGCCACATCGGTAACCGTGATGCGGATATCATCGCGGGTTGACGACGCCCCTGCGCTGTCGGTGATGGTCAGCGAGACCTCATAGACGCCGTCTGCGTTGGTGTCGGCGTCGGCGTCGGTTGGGGCTTCATAGTTCGGCGAAGCCTTGAAACTCAAGATGAGAGCGTCGCCAGCGCCGGTCAAATCAAACCATGCCGCATCCGCACCGCTCAGCACTTTATCGTTATCGTCGAGGGTTCTTGCGGCGGCAAGGTTGGCGGTGTAGGTTGCCACCTCAAGATCCGACTCATTCTCGGCAAAATCTACCGCCGCGGCGCCAGCGATGCTGGAAAGCGGCGCGATAAGGCGGATGTCCACAGTCTTGCTATCGCTCTTACTATCGTTGTCGCCGATTTTATCTCGCGCCGTGAATCGGAAGGTAAGCGTGGTGTCGGCCGCGACATCCGGCGCGGTGAAGGATACGGTTCTGGGCTTGTCGCGGTCGACATCCAAGGTGACCCTCGGGCAATCCGCAGCGCCATGCGTTGTGCCGGGTACCAGTGTACCGATTTTACCGATTGTGACGGATCCGGGCGCGTCGCGCGCGCCGCAATTTATCTGCTCCCAAGTAAAGAAGAGGGCTGTGTCGGAACCGTCCGGGTCGGTACCTTCACCGATCAAGGTAAAGGCCTCGTTATACCGCGCCTCACTTAGGTCGGTGGTGGTAATGGTCACCACTGGTGCCCGGTTTGTGCCGTCTTCATCCACATCGGTAACCCTCACCGTGACCGCAATCTCGTCGCTGGTCTCGCCCGCGCTGTCGGTGGCGGTGATGGTGATTGCATAAACGTTATTGGTGCCCTCATCGGTCGGCGCCTCAAAGTCCGGCGTGGCGCTGAAGGTCAAGACGCCGGCGTCAGTGATGGCGAAGTCATCCACATCGTCCCCGCCGAGGGCGTAACTGGCAATGGTTCTGGTGCCAGTTGGGGTCGCAGTGAAAGTCGCCACAGTGCCCGTAGCATTTTCGGCAAATGCTATCGGCGATGCTGGCGTAACCGTAACAACCGGTTTGGTCACCGGCGCGGCCTGCACGGCGGCGGTCGGGTTGCTGGTGACTTCTTTACCGCTACCCTCAC
The DNA here is from genome assembly GCA_965249835.1 of Candidatus Poriferihabitaceae bacterium. Lineage (GTDB taxonomy): Bacteria > Pseudomonadota > Gammaproteobacteria > Arenicellales > Poriferihabitantaceae > JAHRAW01. Next base: position 1,901,475 of record CBDFMY010000003.1, on the reverse strand, counting down.
CATCGGTGTAAGTGGCAACGACTCGAATAAGCCTGCCTTCATCGGCGGGTGCCGGAGTGTAGGTTGAATCGGTGGCACTGGCAATGGCAGCGTAGGCGGCGCTGTCAATGGCGTGGTTGGTGGTGTCGCCCGGCGCGCTTTGCCATTCGTAACTTGCTATGGCGCTGGTCGCAATCTCGCCGGTCAAGTTGGGCGGGTCGCTCGTCTCGCTGACAGAATCCGGGTCGGTTACTGTGCCGGCGGTCAATTCCACGCCGACCTGCGCGCTGCCGCCGATGTCGCCGATGGCGCCCGCCTCATCCACATTGGTAACCCTCACCGTAACCGCCAGCGGTGCGCTTGCCAGGTTGCTTGGGACACCATCGGTTTCGGTAGCGGTGATGGTGATGTCATACACATTGTCGCCGTCGACATTCGCTAGTGCTTCAAAGTCCGGCGGGTTTATGAATCTCAATTCGCCGTCGTCGTCAATCGAGAAGAAATCCATATCCGTGCCACCGACTGACCAGGCGATGCTGTTGGTGTCGTCCGTGGTGTAGGTCGCCACTGGCGTGGTGACGGGGGTGTTCTCGGCATAACTCGGTGCTGCCGCGCCACTGGCTACCGGCGTGATGGGGCGCCTCAGGGTGATGGTTTGCGTCTCCGCCGCGCCGTCGACGTAACAGTTCACACTCGCTCCCGTTCCCGCGCCTCCTCCCGAGACCCCTCTGGATTCCGACCTGGCTTGGATAAAGACCCTCTGCACCGACACCTTAAAGGAGTCTTCGGTGTCGTCAGGGGTCACACTGGCAGGCGGGGTGTAGATGACTTCACGCAATATAGCGCCTCTTATATCGCCGCCAGTGCTACATCGGTAGAGTGCTACCCTGCCAGGATTGCCCGGAGATTGTCGGTATAGACGGTCGGTTGAGCGCACCTCCAGCCTGCCGCCGTCGGCGGTGGTGCCGCTCGCCAACGAGGTCAAGACACCGGGCGCGGCAACATAGTTAGCCGGTAGGGCCCCGCGGCCGCCACCGGGCGGGAAGTATTGGAAGTCCAGGGTGGTGGCACCCGTTGCCGCCACATGGTAAGAAAATTGCGGATTCAACGGTGCCAGGCTGCGGTCATTGGTTATCGTGCGCAACTCGGAGGCTTTCACGATATTACTGTATAGTTTTTGGGCGCTGTCAGTCGGGTCGGTAATACTGATCCGATAGAATCTAGCCCCGAAGCCAGCCTGCCAGGTGTGGTCGGTGTCACCACCGCTAGTGGTTTGTCCGCTTGCGGTAAAAACAGCATCCAAAGGCGGGGTATCCCCCGGCTCACGGGAGAGGTACCCCTCAATGACGTATTCCCCGGTATAGGTCGTCTCGGTGCCGGCAGCATCATACTGGTAGGCATCCCAGTTCAGGATGGTCATTTCTTTGTCCGTCAGCACATCGGCTCTCAGCCCGGTGATTACCGGGGTTTCCACGGTCACGGTGGTGGCACTGCCGGTCGCGTTCTCCGCGTTCGCGGGGCCCGTGTTCGGGCTGGTGGCGGTGTCGTCCACGCTGTCTGCGGCAAGGGTCAGGGTAAAGTCTGCCGCGTTCGGGGTGAAGGCGATGGTGTAGGTGGTGCTGGGGCCGCTGTCCGGGGTCACGCTATTCACCGTGACCTCACTGGAAGTGCCGAAATCACTCACTTCCAAACCGGTAACCGCCTCGTCGAAGGTGATAGTGTGCGTCTGTTCGGTGCCAATCACACCGACGTCGGTGATGTTGTCAAAGGTCTCCACCATCGGCGCGGTGGTGTCCGGTGCCGGTGTCGCCGTGCCGGTCGCGCTCTCCGCGTTCGCGGGGCCCGTGTTCGGGCTGGTGGCGGTGTCGTCCACGCTGTCTGCGGCAAGGGTCAGGGTAAAGTCTGCCGCGTTCGGGGTGAAGGCGATGGTGTAGGTGGTGCTGGGGCCGCTGTCCGGGGTCACGCTATTCACCGTGACCTCACTGGAAGTGCCGAAATCACTCACTTCCAAACCGGTAACCGCCTCGTCGAAGGTGATAGTGTGCGTCTGTTCGGTGCCAATCACACCGACGTCGGTGATGTTGTCAAAGGTCTCCACCATCGGCGCGGTGGTGTCCGGTGCCGGTGTCGCCGTGCCGGTCGCGCTCTCCGCGGTCGCGGGGCCCGTGTTCGGGCTGGTGGCGGTGTCGTCCACGCTGTCTGCGGCAAGGGTCAGGGTAAAGTCTGCCGCGTTCGGGGTGAAGGCGATGGTGTAGGTGGTGCTGGGGCCGCTGTCCGGGGTCACGCTATTCACCGTGACCTCACTGGAAGTGCCGAAATCACTCACTTCCAAACCGGTAACCGCCTCGTCGAAGGTGATAGTGTGCGTCTGTTCGGTGCCAATCACACCGACGTCGGTGATGTTGTCAAAGGTCTCCACCATCGGCGCGGTGGTGTCCGGTGCCGGTGTCGCCGTGCCGGTCGCGCTCTCCGCGGTCGCGGGGCCCGTGTTCGGGCTGGTGGCGGTGTCGTCCACGCTATTCGCGGCAAGAATCAGGGTAAAGTCTGCCGCGTTCGGGGTGAAGGCGATGGTGTAGGTGGTGCTGGGGCCGCTGTCCGGGGTCACGCTATTCACCGTGACCTCACTGGAAGTGCCGAAATCACTCACTTCCAAACCGGTAACCGCCTCGTCGAAGGTGATAGTGTGCGTCTGTTCGGTGCCAATCACACCGACGTCGGTGATGTTGTCAAAGGTCTCCACCATCGGCGCGGTGGTGTCCGGTGCCGGTGTCGCCGTGCCGGTCGCGCTCTCCGCGGTCGCGGGGCCCGTGTTCGGGCTGGTGGCGGTGTCGTCCACGCTATTCGCGGCAAGAATCAGGGTAAAGTCTGCCGCGTTCGGGGTGAAGGCGATGGTGTAGGTGGTGCTGGGGCCGCTGTCCGGGGTCACGCTATTCACCGTGACCTCACTGGAAGTGCCGAAATCACTCACTTCCAAACCGGTAACCGCCTCGTCGAAGGTGATAGTGTGCGTCTGTTCGGTGCCAATCACACCGACGTCGGTGATGTTGTCAAAGGTCTCCACCATCGGCGCGGTGGTGTCCGGTGCCGGTGTCGCCGTGCCGGTCGCGCTCTCCGCGGTCGCGGGGCCCGTGTTCGGGCTGGTGGCGGTGTCGTCCACGCTATTCGCGGCAAGAATCAGGGTAAAGTCTGCCGCGTTCGGGGTGAAGGCGATGGTGTAGGTGGTGCTGGGGCCGCTGTCCGGGGTCACGCTATTCACCGTGACCTCACTGGAAGTGCCGAAATCACTCACTTCCAAACCGGTAACCGCCTCGTCGAAGGTGATAGTGTGCGTCTGTTCGGTGCCAATCACACCGACGTCGGTGATGTTGTCAAAGGTCTCCACCATCGGCGGGGTGGTGTCGGTCACGACAGGTACTGAGGTCCTGGCAGTAAACTCGGCGGAAGGAGTACCTGTCCCAACAGAATTTGTTGCGACAATGACATACTTATACTCTGTGTCAGCAGTCAAGCCAGTATCCGTGGCAGTCAATACATTGCCTGTTGCCACTACTACATTATTACCCTCGCCTGCAACAATTCTGGTCAGGGTATAACTGTCGGCATTATCCACCGCACCCCATGTAATCTCTATGCTGGTATCAGTGACTTCTCCGAAAACAAGTACCGGAGTAGCCGGTGCAGTTGGTGTTGCATCAGTCCTGGCAGCAAACTCGGCGGAAGGGTCACTTGTCCCATCAGAATTTGTTGCGGTAATGACATATTGGTAATCGGTTGCAGGTTCCAAGTTCTCATCAATGGCAGTCAATACATTGCCTGTTGCCACTTCAACATCATCTTCGCCTACAACAATTCGGGTCAGGGTATAACTGTCGGCATTATCCACCGCACCCCAGGTAATCTCTATGCTGGTATCAGTGACTGCGCCGAGAACAAGTGCCGGAGTAGCCAGTGGAGTTGGGGCTGGCGTCACGGTGATGACTACCGTGTCGGTGCCGCTTGCCGGGGGGTCGAAAGTATCCGTAGCGGTCAGGGTGAAGGTATAGGTCCCGGCCGCGGTAGGCGCGGTGAAGGTCGGGCTGCGGGTGCCGGCATTGCTCAAGGTGATTACCGCTACAGGCGCGGGCGTGCCGCCATTGGTCAAGGTATGCTCCCATCTGTATGTCAGCACGTGACCATCGCCATCGCTGGCAGAGCCGTTCAGGGTTACCAGGGTGCCGGCAACTGCATTAGCATCCGCTCCGGCATTGGCAGACGGCGCAAAGTTTGCCGTGCCACCTTCTCTCACCTCTGCCGAAGCGTTACCTGCCCGATCGGTTACTGCGTCGGCGTTAAGGCGCAGGCGGTAGGGTGTATCTACCGCGGTGAAGGTGATGGTATAGACGGTGTTGAAGCCGCTGTTCGGGGTAACGTCGCTCACCCTGAAATCGTTGGCAGGGTTGAAATCACCCGCTACCAAATCGGTCACCGGTTCGGAGAAGGTGAGGTCGCCCATCCGCACGACGTTAGCCAAACCGCGGTCAATGTCGCCGAAGTCGGTTACGGTTGGCACGGTCACATCCATTAGAATCGTACTGGTAGCCTGGTCCGGGTTAAGGGTATTGGTGTCATCACCGGCGGCGGCCATTGCGCCAATGTCATACACCGCCGCGCCGTCGGTAACATCTGCCGCGACCACCGTGTAGGTTGCGGTGTAATCATTGCCCGTGTTTACCACCGTGGCGGTCTGCCCGGCGATGGTCACTTCCGGGGTGCTTTCCAATGCCTGATTGAGCGTGAAGGTCAGGGTCAGGGTGTCGCCGTCTCTGGCGTAATCACTATTGACGGCGTTATCGCTGGTGAGCGTGGGTCCCCCGCTAATGGCAAGGGCTACGCTCGCGGTCGGCTCGCGCACGGTGACGGTGCGGGTGCGCGTGGCGACATTGCCGGCGCGGTCGGTGGCGGTGTAGGTGACGGTGTATTCCGCGGCGGCGGCGGTGTCCACTGTGCCACTCGGGGTGGGCGTGGCGACATCGGCATCCACATTATCCGTGGCGGTGGCACCCAGCTCTGTGTATGCCTCGCCCACAGTCAGAACGACAGGCGCGTCAGGCGCGTCGCCACCAGTCAGGGTGATGGCTGGCGCGGTCAAATCAATTAGAATCACACTCTGGCCATCTACCTGTTGGGTATTACTGTCGGGTCCAGCGGCGGCGGTCAGTATGCCAGTGCTATATCTCACCGCCGCGCCGTCAGTAACATCATCCACGAGCACCGTGTAGGTCGCGGTGTAATCATTGCCACTGCCTTTTGTCGCGGTGATGGACTGCCCGGCGATGGTGACAACCGGGTCGCTTGCCAATGCCACATTGACCGTGAAAGCAAGGGTCAGGATGTCGCCGGCTTTGGCGCGTTGTGTGTCGGCGTTGTTGGTGGTGAACGCGGGCGCTGTGGCAAAGATAAGGGCAACGGCGGCGGTGCCGGTCGCGGTCGCCGCGGTCGCGGGGCCCATATTCGGGGTGGCGGCGGTGTCCATCACGCTGTCGGCGGCAAGGATCAGGTCGAAGGCTATCCCGTTCGGGGTGATGCTGATGGTGTAGGTGGTGCTGGGGCCGCTTGCCGGGGTCACGCTATTCACCGTAACATCATCGGAAGCACCGAAATCACTCGCTGCCAAACCGGTCACCTCCTCGGAGAAGGTGATGGCGTAATCCTGCGCCGTGCCAACCACACCTGGGTCAATGTCGCCGAGGGTCACGGTCGGCGCGGTGGTGTCGGGCGCGGCAATCACGGGGGTGGTCTTGTCGCTCCTGGCATTTTGGGTGCGGCCTTCCTCGGCATAGGTGACCCCGACTCTAATGGTCTTGCCGCTATCGGCTGGCTTCAGTACATAGGTAGCGGATGGGCCATTGGCGATCTCGGTGGCGGTACTGCCTAATTCCGTTGGCTCGCTTTCCCAACGATAATTGGTGCCGGTAACATCGCCATTCGGGTTGCTCGGGGTGACGGCATCCGGGTCGGTCGCGGCGGCGGTCAATTCCTGCCTGACCTGAACGATGCCGGCGATGGTTGCCGTGCCCTCCTCTGCCACATTGGTAACCGTCACCGTTACCGTCAGTCTGTCTGTCATCGGCGGCGTGCCCCTATCGCTGGCGGTAATGGTGAGGTCATAAACATGGTTGCCACCGTTATCGGTTGGCACTTCAAAGTTCGGCGGGGTGTTGAAAGTCAATACGCCATCCCTATCAACCGCAAGCAAATCCCCATCCGCGCCACCATACGACCAGATGATGTCGGTATCCGCGGCATCGGCATCGGTCGCGTCGTAGTCCCACACTGCATTGGTGCGGTCCTCGGCATAACTCACTGTATCATCGCCAGCGGTTCTGGTGATTCTCGGCGCGGTGTTGGCGGTGCGGGTCACGGCGACGGTGTAGGTTTGGGTGGCAGTGCCGTCCTCGGCGGTGACCACGATGGTGATGTCGTTTGCATCAACATTCAGGGCAACCGAAACACCGGGGGCTTCGCCGGTGACCGCCGTGCCGTTCACAGTCACGGTTGCGTTGTCGTCAGTCGTGGTCGGCGTTACCGTAACGCTTGCCACATTATTCGGCACGGTGGCGGTGTAGCCGGTCAGGGTGCCAGACACGAAGGCCTGATCCAGAGGCACGTCGTTACCGCCCTCGGCAATGGTCAAACCCGACAAGGTCGCATCCGTGGACGCAGGTGCGACGGCGGAGCCAGTTACCATCGCTACCATGGCGGGACCGGTGTTGCCGGCGAGGTCGGCCACGCTGTCTATGGGAAGGGTCAGGCTGAAGGCTACCGTGGGCACGGCCGGGGTGAAGGTAATGGTGTAGGTGGTCTGGTCGCCGGAGTCGGCCACACTATCCACCACGATGTCACCGGACGGCGCAATGAGGCTGGAAACGATGAAATCAGTCGCGTCCAAACCAGTTACCGCTTCGGAGAAGGTGATGGGGTGCGTCTGCGGCGTGCCAACCGTGCCTTGGACGTCAATGGTGTCAAAGGTCGCCACGGTCGGCGCGGTGATGTCCACGGTAATCTGCCTGGCAAAGGTGGCGGGCGCGGAGTCCACACCGCTCACGGTCTGCACGACCTGCACCTCGTCAACGGCATACACGCCTTCATCCAGGGTGAAGGTGGTGGTGGTGGTGGAATCAAAGACTGCGCTGGGTGTGCCGTTGATGATGTATTTCCAGGTGGCGCCAGTGGCCAGACCAATCACATTGACCACGCCATTGCTGGTGATGCCATCGCTATCGGCACCGGTGTCCGCAGCCAGGGCAATGGTCGGCGTCGCCGGCAGGGTCACGTCCGCCCCGGTTGCGGTGATGACTACCGTGGCGGCGTTGGTGCTTGGCACCGGGGGCGTGCCGGCATCGGTGACGATCAGTGCAAAGGTATAAACCCCCACCGTGGTGGGCGTGAAGGTCGGGGTGGCGGTGGCTGCCAGGACGATGGGCGTGCCGGGCGCGCTGCTACCGGTCAGGGTATGCGTCCAGGCGTAAGTCAGCGCATCGTTCATCCCATCGGGGTCGTCGCTGGCGGAGCCGTCCAGCGTCACGAACGTGCCAGCAACCGCATCAGTTTGTGCTTGCCCGGCATTGGCGGTCGGCGCGATGTTGTCGGAGCGAGTCACGGCGAGGGTGTAGTTTTGTCTGGTGCTGCCGTCCTCGGCGGTGACCTCAATGTCGATGCCGTTGCCGGCGGCACCCACTGTAGCCAGACTCAGATTAGCCGTTACCCCTCCTGTGCCTTGGGCAATTTGCACACCTTCCACAACCACCTCCACTCTCGCGGCGGAGTCAGTCGCGGTCAGCGTCACCGTAATGCTATCCACATTATTCGGCACGGTGGCGGTGTAAGGCAAGTTGTTCGCAGTAAAGGCGGGCATCAAAGCGCCTTGCGAAATTGTCAAACCCGACAAGGTCGCATCCGTGGACAGTACGGCGGCCATCACGTCGACCCCAAATACCCGACTGAATTCGGCCTCGGCCCCAGCTCTCCCGGCGTCGGTCACCGTGTAGATCAGGGTGAAGCCCTCCACCTCCTCGGTCGGTGTGCCGAACAGCGTGCGGGTCTCGTCGTTAAAGCTCAGGCCCGCCGGCAGGGGACCGGAGCCCGTCGGGAGGGTGGCGTCCTCCGGCCCGGTCAGGGAGTAGGTCAGTGCGCCGAGGCCGCCGGCCGCTTCCGGCAGGACCAGGTCGGTGATCGGCGTGTTCACGGTATAGGTCTGGAAGGGCGGCGCGTTCAGTGCCAAGCCGGCGGTCACGGCGAGACGAATGCGCTGATTGACGATGACGCCGTTGGCGTCGGTCACCGTGTAGAACAGGGTGGCGAACCTCGCCACCGCGATCGGCGTGCCGGACAGCGTGCGGCTTGCCCCATTAAAGGTCAGACCCAGGACATCGAGCGGGCCGGTCATGGTGTAGGCCAGGGGCGCGGTGCCGCCGGTCGCTTCCGGCAGGATTAGGGGGATAATCATCGTGTTCAGGCCATAGACCTGCAGGGGCGGCGGCGGCGGTAGCACCAGGGCGATTGCCACCGGCTCGGTCACGGTCACGGTGAAGGTCTGGCGGACGGTTTCGCCGTTGGCGTCGGTCGCCGTGTAGGTCAGCACGATGCTCCCCCCCGGCAGGCTCGGCACGGTCGGCTCGCTGGTCAGCCTGCGGACGGTTTTGGTAAATCTCAGACCCGCCGGCAGGGCGGCGCCGGCCGGCCCGGTCAGGGTGTACTCGTATGGGCTGTTGTCGCCGCTGGGTTCCGGCAGAAACCTGGTGCCGCCGCTGGCTTCCGGCAGAAACAGGGGGGTGCTCACGGTGCCCACGATGTAGTGTTGGTCAGGCACCTCGCCGCTCAGCACCAGGGGGGTTGTGCCCGGTGCGGTCCTTGCATCAACCTCGTTAGAAGCAGCACTTGTCCCGGCAGAGTTTGTTGCGGTAACGACATACTTGTATGCTGTCTCAGGAGTTAAGCCAGTATCAGTGGCAGTCAGTTCATTGGTTGCTGTTGCCACTGGTACATTAGCACCGCCATCAACAACTCTGGTCAGGGTATAACTGGCGGCATTATCCACCGCAGCCCATGAGAGCGTTATGCTGGTATCAGTGACTGCTCCCAGTGTAAGTGTGGGAGTAGCAGGTGGAGTTGGGGCAGCCTCAGTCCTTGCAGTAAACTCGGCAGAAGCAGCACTTGTCCCGGCAGAATTTGTTGCTGTGATGACATATTTGTAATCGGTTGCAGCAGTCAAGCCAGTATCGGTGGCAGTCAGTTCAGGGGTTGTTGTTGCCACTTCAACATTAGCACCGCCATCAACAATTCTGGTCAGGGTGTAACTGGCGGCATTATCCACCGCAGCCCATGAGAGCATTATGCTGGTATCAGTAACTGCTCCCAGTGTAAGTGCGGGAGTAGCAGGTGGGGTCGTCACGGTGATGACTACCGTGTCGCTGTCGCTTGCCGGGGGGTCGAAAGTATCGGTGACGGTCAGGGTGAAGGCATAAGCCCCGGGCGCGGCAGGCGCGATGAAGGTCGGGGCGGCAGTGTCGTCATCAGTCAAGGTGATTACCGGGTCGGGCGTGCTGCTATCGGTTGAGGTATGCGTCCATGAATATGTCAGCGGGTGACCATCGCCATCGCTGCTATTAGAGCCGTTCAGGGTGACTTCCATGCCGGCAACTGCATTAGCATCGTCTCCGGCGCGGGCAATCGGCGCAATGTTTGTGGGCGGCTCGCTCACGGTGACGGTGCGGGTTACCTGCACGGCATTATTACCGGCGGCGTCCTGCGCATCGTAGGTAAGGGTGTATTCCCCGGCGGTGTTGGTGTCCACCCTGTCCACTGCCGAACCGTCGGGTCCGGCAATAGTCGTTACCAGGGTCTCGCCGGTATCCACAGTCACGCCCTGATCGTTGTAAGTGCCGCTGCCGTGGGTAACATCTACGGCATCCGGGTCCACGGTGATGACCGGTGCGGTGGTGTCGATGGTAACCGCGCTGAGTCTGGCAACGGCAGATGGGACACTGTTCACGGTCTGGCGCACCTGCACATCATCAGCGTCATACACGCCCTCATCCAGGGTGAAACTGGCGTCGGTGCCGGTGGCGGGGTTGGTGCCGGCGGTGCCGGGGTCACTGCCATCGATGGAGTAATGCCAGGTGTCCCTGCTGGGATCAAAATCGCTCGCCAGAGTCACATTCACCAAGCCATTGCCGGTGACGCCATCGCTGGTATCAGCACCGGTGTCCACAGCCAGGGCGATGCTCGGCGTCGCCGGCAGGGTCACGGCCGGCGCGGTGACGGTGATGACTACCGTGTCGGCGCGGCTTGCCGGCGGGTTGAAATCATCGGTGACGGTCAGTTCAAAGGTATAAGCCCCAGCCGCGGTAGGTGTGAAGGTCGGGGTGAGCGTGTTGGCATTGGTCAAGGCGATTACCGCTTCAGGCGCGGGCGGGTTGCCATCGGTCATGGTGTGCGTCCAGGCGTAAGTCAGCGTATCGCCCGCATCGGGGTCGCTGCTGCCGGAGCCGTCCAGGGTTACTTCCTCGTTGGTCTCCACATCTTGCTCGGACCCGGCATTGGCAACCGGCGCGGTGTTGGTCACGGTCGGGGCGGTCACGGTGATGACTACCGTGTCGGTGCCGCTTGCCGGGGGCGTGCCATCATCGGTGACGGTCAGTTCAAAGGTATAAGCCCCGGCCGCGGTAGGCGTGAAGGTCGGGGCGTCGGTGTCGGCATCGGTCAAGACGATTACCGCTGCCGGCGCAGGCGCGCTGTCATCGGTCAAGGTATGCACCCAAGCGTAAGTCAGCATATTGTCATTGGAATCGCTGGTAGCAGAGCCGTCCAGCGTCACTTCGGTGTCGGCAACTGCAGTAGCATCGGCTCCGGCATTGGCAGACGGCGCATAGTTTGCCGTGCCATTTGCACGCGCTATGGCGGCGGGACCGGGATTGCCTGCCCGGTCGGTTACTGCGCCCGCGGCAAGGATCAGGGTGTAGGACTCATCGGTCGGGGTGAGGGCGAGGGTGTAGGCATTGCCGTCACCGCTCACCACCACATCGACACCCTCGTCGGCGCTGAAATCACTCGCTGCCAAACCGGTCACCTCCTCGGAGAAGGTGATGGCGTGATCCTGCGCCGTGCCAACCACACCTGCGGCAATGGCGCCGAGGGTCACGGTCGGCGCGGTTACATCCATTGTAATCGCACTGGTAACAGCAGTCGGGTCAAGGGCATTGGTGTCATCACCGGCGGCTACCATTGCGCCAATGTCATACATCACCGCGCCGTCGGTAACATCATCCGCGACCACCTCGTAGGTTGCGGTGTAATCATTGCCCGTGTTTTCCACCGTGGCGGTCTGCCCGGCGATGGTCACTTCCGGGGGGCTTGCCAATGCCTGATTGAGCGTGAAGGTCAGGGTCAGGGTGTCGCCGCCTCTGGCGTAACCACTATTGACGGCGTTATCGCTGGTGAGCGCGGGTCCTGCGCTAATGGCAAGGGCTACGCTCGTGGTCGGTTCGCCAACGGTGACGGTGCGGGTCAGCGGGTCAGCGACATTGCCGGCACGGTCGGTTACCGTGTAGGTGATGATGTAGGTGCCGGCGGTGTTGGTGTCCACTGCGTCCACGTCCAACGTTATGCCGTCACGGGTAAAGGTCGTCACCAGAGTGTTGTCGCGGCGAACCTGACTTGGGCGTTTGCCCTCTATGAGTATGCTCTGGTCGTTGTAAGTTTCGCCGTGGGTAAGGGTAATGACAGCATCTCCCACCAACGTCGTCCCCGGCGCTTGGGTATCAATGCTCCCTATGTTCAGAGGAGTAGAAGTCAACACAGCCTCGTTGCCAGCGGCATCTTCGGCACCGGTAATCGTTAGGGCTATGGGGAGTCCGCCCGTATTAACATCAGGCACCGTAAAGGTCACCGAATATTCGTTGGCGTTGGCGGTGGGCACCAGACCCGTTCTAACCAGCTGATTATCGCCGGAGTGGACGATTCTGGCGGCGCGCGTAAGAGATGTCAGTGGTTCGGTTGACTGCAGGGTTATCGTGACCACATCGCCTTCATTCAGCCAGCGCATAACATCGCCCCCTACCTCTACACCGTCGGGGGCGACAACACTGACCAGGGTAAGCACTGGCGGCGTGGTGTCCTCTGCCGCCGTAACCACTGCGGTCGATGCGCTGGTGGCTTCTTTAGAGGAACCCCGTCTGTCGTCATAACTGACAATGATTCGAAGGATATTGCCGACATCATCTCCCACCGGCCTGTAGGTTGTGGCTTCGGAGCCGCTGATGGCTTCCCAGGCGGCGGAGTCGGCAAGGGTGCCGGACGGCGCACGTTCCCAAAAACTTTCAATGTTACGGTTAATATCGCCAGACGGGTTGCTCGCGCTGACAGAATCCGGGTCGGTGACCTGGGCGATCAATGCCTCGGTAACCCGAGCGATGCCGGTGATGGTGACCGCGCCCGTCTCTTCCACATCGGTAACCGTTACCGCTACTGCCAATTCGCTTGCCCCACTATCGCCATCGGTGGCGGTAATGATGATGTCATAAACACGGTTGCCACCGTCATCGGTCGGCACTTCATAGTTCGGCAGCGGTGCGTTGAAGGTCAATACGCCGCTTGTGGAATCAATCGTGAAGAAACTCGAATCCGTGCCACCGACTGACCAGGTGATGTCGGTATCCGCGGCATCGGCATCGGCATCGGTCGCGGCGTAGGTATGCACCGCCGCAACATTCTCGTCAACCGTTATCGCATCATCGCCATCGGTTCTGGTAATCACCGGCTCGGTGTTGGGCACGGCAATCACCGCGGCGGTCGGGACGTGGAGGGCGAATTTCCCGGGGCCCTGCGGGTCGGTATAGTCGACGACGACAAACAGAGTCTTGCCGATATCATCTTCCGTCGGCGTGTAGTCCGGGCTGCTTCCTTTGCTGAGCACGGTTTCGTGGCTGACGCTTGGGGGGGTCGCGCTTGACCATGTATACACTGCATCGGTAACCGCGCCATCCGGGTCGGTTACTGTGGCGGTCAATACCCGCTCAACCTGAGGCGGCGTGCCAACGAGGGTGACCGCGCCGAATTCATCCACATTGGTAACCGTCACCGTGACCGCAATCTCGTCGCTGGACTCGCTCGCGTCGTCGGTGGCGGTGATGGTGATTGCATAATCGTTGTCGGTGTTGGCGTCGGTCGCTGCCTCATAGTCCGGCGTGGCAAAGAAGGTCAAGACGCCGGCGTTAGTGATGGCGAAGTCATCCGCATCGGTCCCGCCGAGGGCGTAACCGGTAATCATCCTGCCACTAGTCGCGGCCGCAGTGAAAGTCGCCACAGTGCCCGTGGCATTCTCGGCAAATGTTATCGGCGATGCCGGCGTAACCGTAACAACCGGTTTGGTCGACGGCGGGGTCGCCGTCACCGCGTTCGCGGGAGCGGTGTTGCCGGCCAGGTCCATCACGCTGTCCGCGGCAAGGGTCAGGCGGAAGGCGGCCGCGCTCGGGGTGAAATCAATGGTGTAGGCGGCGCGGGCGAACCTGTCGACCACGACTATGCTATTCACCGTGACCTTGGTGGAAGTGGAGAAATCATCCACCGCCAAATCGCTCACCGGCTCGGAGAAGGTGATGATGTGTTCTTGTGACATGTCAGCCACGCCTTCGGCAATGTCGCCGAAGTCCACGGTCGGCGCGGTGGTGTCCAGCGTTACTTGCAAAAGTGCGACACCGGACAATACATTATTGACGCGCTGGCGGACGCGCAACTGATAGGTGGCATCGGCCAAGCCCAAGCCGCTCAAATCAAAACTGGCGGCGGTGCCGGTAGCAGGGTTGTCGCCGCGGGTGTAATCCGTGGCGCTGGCAGTGGAGAACTCCCACAAATCAGGCGGATCTTCGCCCCGCTCCGCGCCGAAACCACTCGCCAGAGTCACATTCACCATGCCATTGCGGGTGACGCCATCGCTGTCTTCAGCACCGGTGTCCTCAGCCAGGGCGATGGTCGGTGCCGCGGGTGTCTCCGCCGTTGCGCGGTTGACGTCGATGATGTAGCTTTTCAAGGTGCCGTCCTCGGCTTCAATATCAACATCAATCGATCTCGTGTCGCCGCTAAAACCAAAATTCTCGGAAGGCGTACCGAGCCCGTCAACATCCGCATTAGCCGCATTATCAGCAGGCGTCGCCGTGAGCGTGAAGTCGGTCGCTTCAAACGCCACAGTCGCGCTATAGGTGGTTACCGCGGATGTGATGGTTTCATTCAGCGCGACCTCGTTGCCGCTGTTATCCCTTATGCTCACACCGCCCAGGTCCGCATTAGCGGAGCGCACGACGCTACGGATGATTGTGAAGGCATAGGTTTCGGTGGCTGCATCGGCGGTTAGCGTAACAATGGTAATCGTGTTTAGGTTCGGCGCCAGAGCAATCGACTGACTGGCTGCGCCACTGGCAACCGCCACTCCATTCACTTCAATGATTGCCGCGGCGTCACGCGCAGTCGGCGTGACCGTGATACTTGCCACATCGCTCGCCACCGAGCCGTTGTATTTGAATAATTCGGGTCTGAATGAGGGGGACAGGCCCGGGGCGTCAAGTGCCGGCGTGAACACCACACCGCTCAGGCGGGCGTTGGTCACCTTGACGGTCACCTGTGCGGTATCGGTCGCTGCGCGGTCATCGGTCGCGGTCAGGGTAAAGGTCAAGGTAGCGGCGGTAGCCGGCGCCGTGAAAGTGGCAGTGACCTGGTTGCCGGTGCCGCCGTCAGTGCGAGTATTCTCCAGAGTAACCGCAGGGCAACCCGCTTCGCCAACCGCCACCGCGCCGCAATCTGCTTGTGACCAAGCCAGCGTGGTCAGTGCGTTACCTTCCGGGTCAGCGCCGCTGCCTTGCAGAGTGACGAGATTGCCGGCTGGTCTTTCCAATGTGTCGCTGTAGGGATGTGTGGCAGTCGGCGGCAGGTTGGCCGGGCGGGTCAGGGTGATGGTTCGCGGCTGCGGCTCGCCGTCAGGGTAACAGTTCACCCTAAGGGCCTGACCTGGCTGGGCTACTCTGGTTTCCGGCCTGAGTTGGAGAAAGACCTTCTGCACCTGCACATCAAAGGTGTCTTCGGTGCCGGCGGCAGGCGGGGTGTAGGTGACTTGACGCACTATTGTTCCGTCGGTTTCGGTTATATCGCCGTGCGCGTGACATCGGTAGAGGTTTATCCTGCTCGGATTGCTCAGAGATTGTCGGTATAGTCGGTCGGTTGAGCGCACCCTCACCGTGCCGTTGTTGTCGGTGGCGGCGCCAGCCAATGAGGTCACGACACCGGACGCGGCAACATGGGAAGCCGCGATGATGTCGTCGGAATTAGGCTGGTTGATAACACCAGGCGGGATGTATCGGAAGTCTATGGTGGTGGCACCCGTTGCCGCCACATCGTAGGCATACTTCGGATTCGCCGGCTCGGTGCTGCCGCTACTGGTTAGCGCAAACCACCCGGCGCCCGGCCGGAAGGCGCTGTATATTTTGGTGTCGCCGGTAGCGTCAGCCGGGTCGTCAATTCTGACTCTATGGACTTTAGGTATACTGCCGGCATTCCAGGTATGGGTAATGGCACCGGCGGCAGTGGTTTCAGCATCGCTCCAAGTATATGGCGAGGGATCGGGATCGGGATCGGCCGCCAGAACCGCTTCATTTGTTTCGTTGGTGGCACTTTCAATGACATATACCCCGTCGTAGGTCATCTCGGTATCGCCAACAGTGTATTTGTAGGCATCCCAGGTCAGGGTGGTACTGCCGGGCGTCGTCCGCGTATTGACGACCAGACTGGTAATGACTCCTGCCAATGTTGCCGGTGCACGGGTGACGACGACGCGGTAGGTTTGGGTGTCGCTGCCGTTCGAGGCGGTAACGATGATCTCGATGGGGTCGTTTTCACCCACCTCCAGGTCAATCCCAGCGGAGATTAGATTGTTGGCAAGCGCGACCGGGTCCAAGCCCGACTTGCCCACAGTCGCGCGCGCGGCGGGTTGAGCCGTCTCAAGCACAAACCTAATGCTTGCCACTTCATTCGCGACGCTCATTTTGTAATCATGGAGGATAGGCACGAAGGCGGGGAGCAAAGGGCCGCCTTCCACAGGCGACAAGGTGTTCAGAGACGCATCCGCGGACGCGGCGATGGCGGTGCCGGTTGCGACCGCATCCACGCCGGGACCGGTGTTGCCGGCCAGGTCGGCAACCTGATTTGCGCCAAGGGTCAGGGTGAAGTCTGCCGCTTTCGCGGTGAGGTTGATGGTATAGGAGCGGTCGAATGTTCTGGGGCTCGGGGTAACGCGATGCACAACGGCACCCATGGCGGTGATGTCGGTCTTATCAAAAGAGCCAGTCACCGGCTCGGAGAAGTCAATGACGTAATTCTGCCGCGCATCAATCACGCTGACTGTGGGATCGACGGCAACAAAGGACTCAACCGTTGGCGCGACCACATCAATTAGATGCCCGCTTTCGGTAGCCGCGGGCGGGTTAAGGGTAAGGGCGGAATTGCTGGCGGCTACCATTGCGCCAATGTCATATACCACCGGCACGCCGTCGCTTGCCGCCGCAACATCCGCCGCGCCCACCGTGTAGGTCGCGGTGTAATCATTGCCAGTGCCTTTTGCCGCCGTGACAGCCTGCCCGGCGATGGTCACTTCCGGGGGGCTTGCCAATGCCTGATTGAGCGTGAAGGCAAGGGTCAGGGTGTCGCCTGCGTTGGCGTAGGTTACGCTACCCACCGTCTCGCCCTCGCTCTCGCCATCGCTGGTGAGCGCGGGTTGTCCGTCCTCGGTAAACGCAAGTTGACCCTGCGCCTGCGCCTGCGCGGCCAGGCACAACAGAAGGACGCCGGCGATAAACGCCCGCGAGATGAGCCGGGATGGCCTGGTTAGTCTGGGAAGCCTACGCGGGGCGATGAACGCCCGCGAGATGAGCCGGCTGCTACGCGAAAGGAAATTAGTCATTGGGTTGCTCCACTGCTTCATGAGATGACCCCCTGCCCCGCGAGATGCGAGAAATAAGGGGGGGGGGGGGGGGCGATTTGATTAGGATTCTGCTCATTGGGTATTACCTTTAACCGGACAAGTTGAATTACGGAATATGCGCGACCAGCGTCGTATTATACAAAAATTTCAAGGTTTGTGTTGATAATTTCAAGTTTTGTGTTGAATTTTGATTCCGCACCGTGTTTGCGACAAACTATAGGAACATGCGGATAGTGTCAAGGGAGGATATTATGGAAAATTTAGGAAAAAGCAAGGGGGTGGGACCGTCATTGCCCGGCTTGTTCCGGGCAATCCAGTCATTAAACCGTTCGGCAAAGCCGAACTCCTCATTCCCGCGGCTTCGCCGCAAACGAGTCACGCTACGCGCAAAAAATCGCCGAAATTCCATAAAAATAGAGTATACTATGCAGAAGAGCCAGTTGCTCGATTGAGCATTGGATGGCGAATGAGGAGGCCATCATGACACCTACAAGAACACGAAATCCGTTTACACCGGGTAGCGGGAAAAGCCCGCCTTATCTGGCCGGTCGGGAAAATGAGCAGAATCGGCTTAGAGAGATATTAGCAGATATGGCTGATGGGGATTCGCCTGCCGCCGACATGGTTATGTATGGGCCCAGGGGTATGGGCAAAACCGTGTTATTGCGTTGGTTAAAAGTGGAAATTGGGGGAAATAAAAAGCTGATACATTTTTATAAAAAAAGAAATTCGGTACGCGCATGTTCGACCACCGCTAATAAATTAGCAACACCAGCAAAAATGTGGACGTTTTTATTGTCTGAGGCAACTTTGGCAGAAAAGGTATTGGGTGGCGCAACAACAGCAGGTGTCAAGGCCGGGGCGTCTGCTACTGACATAGTTTCGGCTGAGGCGTTTATTGCTAAGACATGGAAGGAAAAAGAGCCTACTGATGGCGTTTTATTAAACGCTTTGATTTCTCAATGCAAAAAAAATCCCTTGGTGGCTCTGGTGGATGAAGCACATACCATGGAACCGGGTCTGTGTCGTAGTTTGCTAAACCTGAGTCAGGAGATACGAGAGGAAGCACCTTTTTTACTGGTTCTCGCCGGCACTCCTGGCTTGGCACATTTATTGACCACAGTGGGCGCTAGTTTTGTTGAACGTTCCACGAAAATGGGCATTGCACGATTAGATGCGCAGGCTACTGCGGACGCCATCGTAAAACCGCTTAATGAACACGGCATAACAGTGGACGCCGATGCTTTGGAATATGTGGTGGAAGACAGCCAGCATTATCCGTATTTCATTCAACTTTGGGGCGAGGCCCTTTGGGACTTGGCAAAGGAAAAAGAACTGCAAAAATTGACTTCTCAGGAAGTCACGGCGGCAAAGACAAGAGTTGATAATCGCCGCATAAACTTTTATGGAGAACGCAAAGATAAATTAGACGACCTTGGACTGTTGCCAGCGGCTATTGCTATTGCAAAAGTATTTCAAGACACGGAAACAACTACGAGGGATGTGCTGAAGAAGGTCATTGCAGATAATTTACCTGCCGATTCACTTACTACACTGCCAGTGAACGAACATCTGCGGACGTTTATTCGACATGATTTCATTTGGAAACCGCCGCAGATTGATTTATATGAGGCGGGCATTCCGAGTTTGATGAGATATGTACTCGATAAACAACGAGAACATATACAAAATTAATAGTCCGGCTCCGCCGGACTTTTTCTCGGTTGCTTTGGCTTCTCAACGCGCTTTTGTCCTCTCGATTCACTTGTTACCTATCATTCGTCATTCTCGCCGGTAGGCGCAAAAATCGCCGAAATTCCATAAAAAAAAAGAGTATACTGCAAGAGTTAGTTGGTTGTTCTGATAACCCATTAAATAGCGAATGAGGCGTTGGTTATGACACAGATGGAAGGTTTGAATCCGTTTAGGCCCGGTAGCGGAGCAACCCCGCCTTATCTGGCCGGTCGGGAAAGCGAGCAGGGTCGGCTTAGAAAAATATTGGCAGAAATATCTGCCGGAAGGCCGCCTGCCGCCGACATGGTTATGTATGGGCCCAGGGGCATGGGCAAAACCGTGTTATTGCATTGGTTAAAAGATGAAATTAGGGGATATAAAAAACCACAAATTTTTCATATGAAAAGCAATCAGGTATGCACATGTTCGACCACCGCTAATAAATTAGCAACGCCAGCAAAAATGTGGACGTTTTTATTGTCTGAGGCAACTTTGGCAGAAAAGGTATTGGGTGGCGAAACAACAGCAGGTGTTAAGGCCGGGGCGTCTGCTGCTGATATAGTTTCGGCTGAGGCGTTTATTGCTAAGACATGGAAGGAAAAAGAGCCTACTGATGGCGTTTTATTAAACGCTTTGATTTCTCAATGCAAAAAAAATCCCTTGGTGGCTCTGGTGGATGAAGCACATACCATGGAACCGGGTCTGTGTCGTAGTTTGCTAAACCTGAGTCAAGAGATACGAGAGGAAGCACCTTTTTTGCTGGTTCTCGCGGGCACTCCCGGTTTATCACATTTCTTGACCACAGTAGGGGCTAGTTTTGTTGGCCGCTCCGAGAAAATGGGCATTGCACGATTAGATGCGCAGGCCACTGCGGACGCCATGGTAAAGCCGTTGCAGGAAGACGGCATAACAGTGGACGCCGATGCTTTGGAACATGTAGTGGAAGACAGCCAGCATTATCCGTATTTCATTCAACTTTGGGGCGAGGCCCTTTGGGATCTGGCAAAGCAAAAAGAACTGCAAAAACTGACTTCTGAAGGAGTTGTTGAAGCAAAGCTAGTGATTGAAAGTCACAGGATAACCTTTTATAAAGAACGCAGAGACACATTAGAAAAAAAGAAACTATTGCCCGTTTCTGTTGCTATAGCAACATTATTCCAACAAACGGAAACAATCACAAAGGATACACTCATAGATATTATCGTAGATAATTTTTCTGACGATCCTATTGCGAGAGATTTGGCCAATGATCATCTATTTACGCTTATTCGCCATGAGTTTGTCTGGGCTCCGCCTGGTACAGATTTATACGAACCAGGCATCCCGAGTCTGATAACTTATGTACTCGATAAACAACGCGAGCATGTGCAAAAAGCATCGCCGGCAGCAGAATGAGTCACGCTACGCGTGACGACATTAATAGCCCAACTCCGCCGGACTTTTTCTCGGTTGCTTTGGCTTCTCAAAGAAAGTCACAACTTTACAATTCACCATTACCCCCCAACCCGTCATTGCTGTTTAAGCTCAGTAATTCGCTGACAAAATCGGAAATATAATTGACTAACTGACACACCCAGGAGAATCCCATGAGAGATAACAGCAAAGACAGCACAATTGAAAGAAATTATATCCGCAACTGGCAACATTTGTGCGAGGAATACGAGACCGTCAAAGCCGGACACAAAGCCGGCGGCTTCGCCGCCGATGAGTCACTTGAGTAGTTCGAGAATGGTGGCCATGGCAGCGAGACCAGCGAAAAGCATAAACCCGAGGCGGTTAGTCAAGTCCTTTTTAAGGTGTTCTATGTCAGTCTTGGTGGCTACCTGATCGGTAATAGCGCTGCCGATGGTGGTTACCATGGCTTCGGCCAGTTTTTCATCGGCTCCGGCGCCTCTGAGGTTTTTGACGGCTTGGTGAGTGTCAAATACGAATGATGACATGTTCTTAATCTCCCTATTGAAAAAAATGAGTGGTAAGTAAAACACTGTTTTATGGGGAATTCAAGCGGTTTTAGCACAATTTTGCGCTTGCCTTTTCGTCGCCATGGCCGTTGTGGTCGTTGTGCCGTGTAGTGTAGTGTTGCGTTGCGCATAAAACCGGCGGCTACGCCGCGTCTGGATTCCCGCTGCCGCGAGAATGACGGCAGGGATGATGCGCAGCCGAACTCCTTATTCTCGGTTACTTTGACATCTCAACGCACCTTTGTCCTCTTGATTCACTATTGCCCGCAATTCGTCATTGCCCGGCCCATATTATTATTGGCCGGGCAATCCAGTAGATAATTGTCATGCGCAGCGTGACTCCTTATTCCCGTTTACTTTTGTCGTCTCAAAAAAAAAATCATTCCCGCCTGATTTACTATTGCCTATCATTTGAAACATTACGCTAACAATATCCGCAGAAAAGTTGATAAACTTAAAACTGCGGGGGTAATCAGAATAATGATATTGGATTATAATCGTCGCTTATAAGTATTGATTTGAGAAATCGAGAAATCCATTATGACATCAATCAAAGATTTGAATCCGTTTAGACCGGGTTTTGGACATCTTCCGCCTTATCTGGCCGGTCGGGAAGATGAACAAGATCAGTTTCGAAATAAATTAGCGGATATATCTGCCAGTAGATCGCCTGCTGGTGCAACAGTTTTGTATGGCCCGCGAGGGATGGGTAAAACAGTGTTATTGCGCTGGTTTGAAAATGAAGTCGAGAAGGGCGGCGCAAAGGATGATTCAATACGTATAATTTGGATGACTCCGAATAAACTAAAATCGACAACGGATTTGTGGAAGTGTTTGTTGCCCCCGAAGGCTTGGAAACACAATTTTATACCTAAAGCGGTGACTGCTGGTTTTAATGCAATATTAACTGCCACTGTTACTTTTAGGTTACATGGTTCGGCTAAAGAAGTATTGCATAATACTTTGGTTAGTGAGTGTAAAGAACGTCCGTTGATATTTTTAATGGATGAAGCGCATAAGATGGATGCAGGTTTATGCAATGATTTATTAAACCTCTATCAAGAGGTTAGTACGGAAATGCCTTTTATGTTGGTTTTGGCTGGTACTCCTGGGCTGCGACATTTGCTGTCGACAGTAAACGCCACCTTTGTTGAGCGTTCCAATAAGATTAGTATTGGGTGCTTGGATGTACAGGCTTCCGCGGATGCCATTATTAAACCGTTAGAGAAACATGGCATACAAATAACTGATGATGCTTTGTCCCTGGTTGTTGAAGATAGTCAATGCTACCCTTACTTTATACAAGAATGGGGTGATTCTCTTTGGAAGGAAGCAAAGAAAGCAAGTTTGACATGTTTGACTGATGAACAGGTTGCTGTTGTAAAACCGAATATTGCAATTATAAAACAAGACTTTTATGAAGAACGTAGAGATACATTAGACGAACTTGGGTTGCAGTCAACGGCTGTTGCTATTGCAGAAGTATTTCAAGAAACGAAAACAATGACAAAAGATCGGATTAAGGAGGTTATTACAGATAATTTGTCGGCCGATTCACTAAATACACAGTCAGTTATTGAACGCCTACAAACGTTTGTTGAACAAGATTTCATTTGGCGATCACGGGGGTCGGTTTTATATGAACCTGGTATTCCCAATTTTATGACTCATGTAATCAATCAGCAGGCGTTGCTTGTCGAGACAAAATCAAACCAAAAAGTTGATAAACTTAGATCTGCGGGGGGCAATCAGGATAATGATATTGGATTATAATCGTCGCTTATAAGTATTGATTTGAGAAATCGAGAAATCCACGTTTGATGAGATATGTACTCGATAAACAACGAGAACATATACAAAATTAATAGTCCGGCTCCGCCGGACTTTTTCTCGGTTGCTTTGGCTTCTCAAAGAAAGTCACAACTTTACAATTCACCATTACCTCCCAACCCGTCATTCTCGCCGGCAGGCGGGAATCCTAAAGCGGCGGCGCAAGCCGCCCGGTGCGTCACGCTTGCGTAATGATACTAATAGTTCGGCATACCAAGTTTTTTTCGTGTGCTTTTGTCTTCTCAAAAGGAATCACGGTCTGGAGATATGGTTTGGATTATGACGGTATTAGTTACTCTCATCTGTTTTTTAGTTCTGGGTTCTCGCCGTTGGCGAGAACAACAGGCTGGATTCCCGCCTGCGGCGAGAATGACGAATTAAAGAGTCGTCATTGCCCGGCCCATATTATTATTGGCCGGGCAATCCAGTCATTAAACCGTTCGGCAAAGCCGAACTCCTTATTATCGCGGCTACGCCGCAAACGAGTCACGCTACGCGTGACGACACTAAGAGCCCGGCATAGCCGGACACAAAGCCGGCGGCTTCGCCGCCGATGAGTCACTTGAGTAGTTCGAGGATGGTGGCCATGGCAGCGAGACCAGCGAAAAGCATAAACCCGAGGCGGATAGTCAAGTCCTTTTTAAGGTGTTCTATGTCAGTTTTAAGGTGTTCTATATCAGTCTTGGTGGCTACCTGATCGGTAATAGCGCTGCCGATGGTGGTTACCATGGCTTCGGCCAGTTTCTCTGCGGCTCCGGCGTCCTGAAGGTTTTTGACGGCTTGGTGAGTGTCAAATACGAATGATGACATGTTCTTAATCTCCCTATTGAAAAAAATGAGTGGTAAGTAAAACACTGTTTTATGGGGAATTCAAGCGGTTTTAGCACAATTTTGCGCTTGCCTTTTCGTCGCCATGGCCGTTGTGGTCGTTGTGCCGTGTAGTGTAGTGTTGCGCATCGTCACTCGGTCGTTCACATACTAGATGTATTGCTCACTCCCTCGCTCCTTGCGCGCCTTGCCTGACAACGAAAATTCGGCGCGCAATGTTTGTTCGTAATTAATGAGTCCGATCAATCTGGACTTTTTTTCTCAATGTGCCATTGGCATTTCAACTCGCTTTTGTATTCTCGATTCACTATTACCCCCCCCCCCCCCCCCTCCCAAACCGTCATCAAATAAGTGAACACATACACCGCCTTCGGCGGGAATGACGGGTTGGGGGGACAATGGTGAATCGGTCGGGAATGATTTTTTTGAGACGCCAAAAGTAAACGAGAAAAAAAGTCCGGCGTAGCCGGACACTAAAACGGTGTTGTTGCGACTACGCCGCGATATTCTACGCCGGTATAACGGGCAAGGGACCAAACAGCAGGGCGACCCTCAATAAAAATGGGACAAGCCCCAATCATTGCATCAACTCCCGCATCCGCATGATGAATTGAGTTACTTCCGCTTCACCCGGGCGACCTTCCAGCAGTGGCAGTAGCCGCTCCAAATAGTCAAGGGCTTGTTGATGTTCGCCGTGGGATTCGGCACCCAAAGCGGCTATCCACAGGGCGTTGTCATGGGTCGGGCGAATCTCCAACGCTCGCTCAATGCGCGCCCGTATCTGCGGGGAAAAAGCACCGTTATTCGCCATGAGCGCAGCGTCGGCCCAGGCGGTAAGCACATGCGCATCGTCGCCGACCAGTTGATGCAACGTTTGATACGCCTGCTCGGCTTGCCTGAAACGTCCGAGGCTCATATACGTTTGACCTGCCAGCGCCCAGCCCTCGGCATTGCCCGGATTGGCCGCCAGTTTTTGTTCGAGTTGTTCCACCATCACTTCTATCGACGGCGCTTTTTCCGGGATGGGATGCACGGCGGCGGTCAATGCGTCGTGCATCAGCGCAGTTGGCATACCCAGGTTGAGATAAATGCCGATGCTAACAAACGGAATCATTATCAGAATCAACACCGTCCATGCACCACTTATTTTTTTCGGCGGCTTTGTTTGTTTGATTTCATGTTGCGGCAAATCATCCAGCAATGCCGTTTCGATTTCCCCGCGGGTTTGCCTCAACGTGGTATCGTCATCGGTATCGTCGTCGTTGGTTTGCTCAAGACGTTGTTGGGCGATACGAATGTTTTGCCGCGCACGGTCATCCCGATTGATCGGTCGACGGTTGCGCAGGGCCGGAACAATGATGGCGGTTGCCGCAACGATGAGGGCGATGACACTCAGACTGAACAGAATCATCATTATCTGTCGTCTTCGTCTATGCTCTTGTCCTTGAGCAACGCGCGCGCTTTTTGCAATTGTTCGGTGGAATAGGGCGCAGGTTGCCGTCGGGATTTTCCTGCGGCCATGACGAATATAAATGCAAGCCCGGCAAGCACCGTGATGAACGGCGCGAACCACAGAAAAAAGTTTGCCCGGGAGAATAGCGGGCGATACAACACATATTCGCCGTAGCGTGCCATCATATAGTCGATGATTTGATCGCGACTGCGTCCGCCGCGCACCATGTCGTGAACTTTGCCACGCAGATCTTTTGCCAAATCGGAATTGGAATCGGACAAACTTTGATTGGCGCATACCAGACAGCGCAACTCGCCGATCAAATCGTTGTATAAGAATTCCTGTTGCGCGGATTCAAACTGCATTGCTTCCACCTGAGCCGGGGCGGGAGCCGGCGCGCCGAGTGTTGCCATGAAAATCACAACGGCAAAGCGAATGAAATTAATCACGGCAATCACGGCGACACCTCGCGCAATTTTTCCATCAGCGGCAACAGTGTGCGTTGCAAAATTTCCGGCGTAACCGCGCCGACTTGCTTGAAGCGAATGATGCCGGCCTGGTCGATGAGATAGGTTTCGGGCACACCATAAACGCCGTATTCGATGCCGACCGCACCGCTTGGGTCGAACGGGATATGAGAATAGGGATTGCCTAGTCGTTGCAACCAGGCGGCGGCATCATCGGCGTTGTCTTTGTAATTCAAGCCGACTATGGGCACGATGTCAGCGGCGGCTATGCGATTGAACAACGGATGTTCGGCGCGACAGGCAACGCACCACGATGCCCACACATTAAGCAGCCACACTTTTCCCCTCATCTGTGCGTTGCTGAATTTGTGTGGCGATGACAACTCCGGCAAAGCGAAAACCGGCGCCGGTTTATCGATCAAGGGCGAGGGCAATTCGCGTGGTTTCAGTCGCAAGCCGACGCCGAGGAAACCGATCAGGATGATGAACACCAGCAACGGAACGGTAAAACGATTGACGAAACGATTGTATATGTTCACTATTTCGCTGACAGTTTTTTTTTCGTTTACCATTGGCGTCTCAAAAGGAATCATCGCCTTCCGATTCACCATTGTATCCCAACTCGTCATTGCCCGGCCCTTATTATTATTGGCCGGGCAATCCAGTTATTAAACTCAGCGGCGTTAGCCGCTATCATTACCGGCGGCAAAGCCGCCGCTATTGCGCGGCTTCGCCGCGTCTGGATTCCCGCCTGCCGGCGAGAATGACGGCCGAGAGGGCGGTGTTAAAATACCACTGGAAAGGAACAAAACAGGGCTGTGAATTAGTGAACACATACAGCAGTAGCCCGTTGCCGTCGATAACGTTTGTCGGTGACCGCCACCAACCCGCCCAGTGCCATGACCAACGCGCCAAGCCAAATCCATCGAATAAAAGGTTTGTAATAAATTCGAACCGCCCAGGCATCATCACCCAGCGGCTGGCCCAGAGCGACATACAAGTCGCGGGTGAATCCGGCATCAATGGCGGCTTCGGTCATGGGATTTTTTTGCACCCAATAGGTTCGCTTCTCCGGATACAAAGTGACCACCGGTTGCCGGTTGCGGGTCACCAAAAACTCGCCGCGCGCCGTGTCATAGTTTGCGCCGCGGCCATCCGCCACGCCGTTGAATTGAAATTCATAACCGGCCACGACAAAGGTTTCGCCGGTTGCCATGCGAAGATCTTTTTCGATGCTGTAAGCGTTGGTGTAAGTGACGCCGATAATGAACACGCCGACGCCGATATGCGCCAGCGTCATGCCATACACAGATTGCGGAATGCCGCGCAAGATTTTCCGCAAACTCTTTTTCGTGCCGCTTCGCTGATACAAAGTCAGCAGCGCGGTCAGAATAATCCAACTACCGAGCGCGATGCCCAACGCGGCGTTAACCGAGTAGTGCGGCATCTGCCAGGGAAGCAGCAGTCCGATGCTCATGCTGAGCAACGCCGGTGCGGCCAATTTAACGCTCAAGCGCGCGGCATGATCTTTTTTCCATCGCAACAACGCACCGGCGCCGACAAACAACGCCAGCGGCGTTCCGATTACCGCGAACAAAAAATTAAAATACGGCGCACCGACGGAAATTTTCGCGCCGCCGATGGCATCCAGAATTAATGGATACAGGGTTCCAGTCAACACGGCAAAGCACAATGCGCCGAGAAAAACATTGTTGATCAGAATTGCGGTTTCCCGCGAGACCAGCGAAAAACGCACGCGGCTGACGATCATCGGTGCGCGCCACGCATACAACACCAGCGAGCCGCCGATGACGATGCCGAGAAATACCAGAATGAAAAGACCGCGCGCCGGGTCGGTGGCGAACGCATGCACCGAAGTCAATACGCCGGAGCGCACTAAAAAAGTGCCGAGCAACGACAATGAAAACGCAAACACCGCGAGCAATACCGTCCACGCTTTGAACACGCCGCGACTTGCGGTTGCCGCCAGCGAATGGATCAGCGCGGTGCCGACCAACCACGGCATGAACGATGCGTTTTCCACCGGGTCCCAAAACCACCAGCCGCCCCAGCCGAGTTCGTAATAGGCCCACCACGAACCGAGTGCAATGCCGATGGTTAGAAATACCCAGGCGATGGTGGTCCATGGACGCGCCCAACGTGCCCACGCACCGTCCAGTCGCCCGCCGATTAACGCGGCGATGGCGAACGCGAACGCGACCGAGAAACCGACATAGCCGACATACAACATGGGCGGATGAATCGCCAGCCCGATGTCTTGTAGCAACGGATTGAGATCGCGGCCCTCAAGCGGCGTGGGAAACAATCGCGCAAACGGATTGGAAGTCAGTAGCATGAATAACAAAAAGCCGATGCTGATTAGCGCCATGACCGACAGCACGCGCGCGATGACGATGTCCGGCAGTGCGCGCGTGAACTTCGCCACCGCAGCACTCCACAACGCGAGAATTAAACTCCACAACAACAACGAGCCTTCGTGACCACCCCACACGCCGGCGATACGATACAAAAGCGGCAGATGGCTGTTGGAGTGGTTGGCAATGTATGCCACCGAGAAGTCGTCGGCGATGAAAGAGCCGGTCAGGCAGGCGAACGCCACCGCGACTAACAACAACTGGCTGTGCGCCGCCGGTCGCGCCAGCGCGATCCATGCCGGAACATTTGCCAGCGAGCCGTATAACGGAAGGGCCGCCTGCAACAGTGCCATCACCAGAGATAGAATCAGCGCGAAGTGACCGAGTTCGGGAATCATTATATAAGGTTCAACAACTATTGCGCGTCATAGCGATTTTGATTGGCATCTATCAGCGCAGAGTTCACTTCCGGCGGCATGTAATTTTCATCATGCTTTGCCAGCACCTGTTGCGCCACAAACATGCCATCGCGCATGGCACCCAGCGTTACGATGCCCTGACCCTCGCGAAACAAATCCGGCAGGATGCCGGTATAGACGACCTGCACGGTGTTCATGGTATCGGTCAACGCGAAGCGCACCGAGAGGTCGGTGTCGCTGCGAATGACGCTACCTCGAACCACCATACCGCCGAGCCGAAATGTGTCGTCGCTCGGCGCTTCGCCGCTATGCACTTGAGTTGGACTGAAAAACAGGTTGATATTTTTTTCAAGGGCGATCAACGCAAGCGTGAGCGCACCGCCGACCACAGCCACCAGCAAAACTATCAGGATTAGCCGTTGTCGACGCTGCGGCTTCATGGTTTTGTGCTCAGATTAAATGAAACGATTTATGAACCGGGTTTGGCAGACGCTTCGCCAGATAATTCCTTCAGCAGTTTTTTTCTTTTCACCAGCGGAAAAAAATAATGATAGAGCAACACCGCGACTACCACGCCGTAACTGCACCACACATAAAACCCGTATCCGCCCATGTGCAAAAACTCAATCACGCTTCACCTCATGAATTACATCGGCAACCCACTTTGCTCGACGCTCGTGGTCGAGGATTTCGCAACGCGTGCGACTCAGCAACACCGAGAAAAAATAAGTTTGAAAAGCGGCGAACATGAGTAACAGCGGAATCAGCATGCTGGTGTCCATGCTCGGTCGCCCAAGTTTGCTGACGCTCGCGCCCTGGTGCAGGGTGTTCCACCATTCCACCGAAAAATGAATGATGGGCAAATTCACTATGCCAACCAACGCCAGCACCGCGGCCGCACGCGACGCCGAACGTCGGTCGTCCATGGCGTTGGACAATGCGATGTAACCGAGAAATAAAAACAGCAACACCAACTCGGAAGTCAGGCGCGCGTCCCACACCCAATAGGTGCCCCAGGTCGGTTTACCCCACAACGAGCCGCTCACCAGCGCGCAGAAAGTAAAAGCCGCACCCAGCGGGGCGCATGCGCGCGCCACGGCATCGCCGAGTTTGATATGCCAGATTAATCCGCTTGCCGCCGCCGTTGCCATCACCGCATAAACGAACATCGACATCCAGGCCGATGGCGCATGGATATAGACGATGCGATAACTGTCACCCATTTGATAATCCGGCGGTGCCAGCACCAGACCGCCGTAACCGCCGGCGGCGAATAACAACAACGCCAAGCCGCCGAGCCATCGCGACCAACGCCCGGCGAATCGGTAAAAATACGCCGGCGAGCCCAGCCGATGAAACCAAACCCAACCGCCGGGGTCGGCGCGGGTCGGCGCGGGGTTGGAATCATTGGAATCGGGCATGGCGGATTGGCAAAATGATGCGCCTCATGAGCCGGAATAGAGGGCGATCTAATGCTCCGGCTTGTCAGGTGTAGGCTTGTTTTCATGTGTAGGTTTCTTTTCCTTCGTACTCGGAGCAGTCTGATCCGCACTCGGAGCAGGCTGATTCGCACTCGGAGCAGCCTGCTTCGCACTCGGGGCAGGCTGATTCGCACTCGGGGCAGTCTGATTCGCACTCGGAGCAGCCTGATCGTCTTTTTTCCGTCTACCGAATATTTTCCAGGGACGGAAACCAACCAACTTCTTTCCCGTGTTTGATACTGAATCTCGGACAGATGTTACGACGCGCCCAATCGCCGGCCTGATAATCGGTTTTCGTGGTGGTTTTTTCTTTTTTCCCCTGCTACCTGGTACAGGAGTTATGGGTGGCTTGCCATTCTCACGGGCAATACCCCTCCTCACGACCGGATCCATCGGAGCAGATTGAGCGTCTTTTTTCCATCTACCGAATATTTTCCAGGGACGGAAACCAAGCAACTTCTTTCTCTTGTTTGATACTGAATCCCGGGTAGATTTTGCGGTGTTCGCAATCCTTTCCTTGAGAGTCTGTTTTGGTTTTTTCTTGCCAGTATCAGCACGCGCATCGGTGAGAATCCTATTCACAACCGGATCTATTTTCAAAAGGAATGCCGCAATCATTCCTGCCACGGCTGCTTTCAGAAGCAACACTGGCAATAAAAATGGAAAAAAATAAGCCAAGTGAGCATCGAGTCTGCATCCATCCAATTTTAACGACTCTAAAAAAGGAGGGCCGCATTTTTTCAAGTCATCCGACCAGGTTTTGCTGTCAGTAGTATCCAGCATGTAATCCCCGAACAGTTCCAACAAAATCCAGACCAAGAAAACCAACAACCCGACCTTCGCAGGGCGCCAATATGCGTCCAGCAGGCGAACTCGCTGATCTTTGAGGTGCTTCCAAAGATACCGCAGGGCTAGCCCGGCGACGGTAGCCGCGATGCCGGAAATCGCGAACTTCAGGAAAAGTGTAACCATGATCGTGTCCTCGTGGTAGTGGGGAAACCGACTCAGCGGCGTGGGAAAAGCGTTGTCATTCTATCACTTAATTCAAACTCGCCCGCAAAGCCAAAACAATAGTAATGGGCGCGAGGGCAAGGGCAAGCAGCGACATCGCGCCGAGCAGCAACAGAGCCCCGGTCGGGTCAATGCCGAGGGTCGCATTGCGCACCGCACTGGCGCCGAAAATGAGAATCGGGACATACAACGGCAGGACCAGCAATGCCAGCAACATCCCGCTGCGCCGAGTCGCCAGCGTCAACGCGGCACCGATGGCGCCCACCAAACTCATGGCCGGAGTGCCCAGCAACAGACTCCACAACAAAACCGGCAGAGCGTGTCGCGGCAGATACAACATCTCGGCCAGCAACGGCGCGACAATCAGCAACGGCACACCGCTCACCAACCAATGAACCAGCACCTTGGCCGACATCAGCAGCGTGGTTGGATGCGGAGCAAGCAGCAGTTGCTCGAGAGAACCGTCTTCATAATCGCCGGTGAAAATGCCGGGCAAAGCCAGCAGGGTGGCGAGTAGCGCCGTCACCCACAGAACCGCCGGCGCGATCTTGCCGAGGAATGTCGGGTCGGGGCTTAACGCCAATGGAAATAGTGCTACGGTAATCACAAAAAATAACAGGGGATGAAGCCATTCGCCGCGCCGTCGATAAGCGATGCAAAAATCCCGGCGCAACAATGCGATAAAAGCGCCGGACAGGGAAGTTGGCGTGTTCATGCAAACAACTCCAGATTAAGTTCCTGCGGGCGCAGGTCGTGCGGGGTCAGTTTCCGATGACTGGTGAAAATCACCATGCCGCCGCTTGCGATTTGCGCGCCGAGCATTTGTTCCAACCATCGCAACGCGGTTTGGTCCAGCGCGCTTGCCGGTTCGTCGAGAATCCAAAGACCGCCGCGGCGCAACAAGATGCCGGCCAGGGCTACGCGTTGAAGTTGCCCGGCAGACAGCACGCCGCAGGGCAGGTGCGCGCAGTCATCCAACCCCAGTTGATGTAGCGCATCGTCCACCGAAAGGTCGGCGGCGCGACCGCACAAAGCGCGGGCAACATCCAGATTTTCCGGCGGCGTCAATTCGCCGTTCAGCGCGCAGTGATGAGCGAGATAAGCGAGGGCGCGATAGTAGTCCTGACGGTGTGGCAAAATCGGCGCGCCGTTCCAGCGTATTTCACCGGATTCGGGCAGACTGAGGCCGCACAACAATCGCAGCAACGAAGTTTTTCCGGCACCGTTGTGCCCGCGAACTTGTAGCATTGACCCGGCATCCAATCTAAAATGCAAGTCGTGAAAAAGACGACGGCGACCGCGTATACATTCGAGGCCGGAAACTTCGAAAGTGGCGCCGGTGGCGGAAGTAGAGCGGATTTTAGACGCGCCGGGCAACGGACCTTGGCTCAACAAGTAATACTCACAATCGGCACAGTGTATGGTTTTCGTTGTTTGGTCTCAACCGATTAACCTTAAATTCAACCCGGATGCCGCCGCGGAGGCCGAGTGAGGTTTGCCCAGTGATTTTACATGTGGACATGGATGCGTTTTACGCTTCGGTGGAAGAACGCGAACAACCCGACCTGCGCGGGCGACCGCTGGTGGTTGGCCGTCGCCCCGAAGCGCGCGGCGTGGTTGCCGCGGCCAATTATGCGGCGAGAAAATTCGGCGTTCATAGCGCCATGCCAACCGCCACGGCGATTCGATTGTGTCCGCAGTTGTTAATCATTCCGCCGCGAGGAGAATTGTATGCCGCAGTGGCTACGCAAATCCGCGCGATCTTCCACCGCTATACGCCCATGGTCGAACCGTTGTCTTTGGATGAAGCGTTTCTCGACCCAACTGGCAGCGAACGATTGCATGGAGACGCCGAGCAAATCGGCCGCGCCATCAAGAGCGACATTCTCGACCAACTCAAACTGGTGGCGTCGGTTGGTGTCGCGCCCAACAAATTTTTAGCGAAACTGGCGAGTGATGCTGACAAGCCCGACGGCTTCACCGTCATCCACTCCGAGCGCGTGCAATCCTTTCTCGATGACTTGCCGGTGGAACGAATCTGGGGTGTCGGTGCCGCCGCCAAAACTCGACTCAATCGCGCCGGCATCCACACGGTGTTGCAGTTGCGGCAACGCTCGGCGGCCTGGCTGAAAAATGAATTCGGACAACCGGGTGAGCGACTATGGCAACTGGCTCACGGTCG
Organism: Candidatus Poriferihabitaceae bacterium; assembly: GCA_965249835.1. Taxonomy (GTDB): domain Bacteria; phylum Pseudomonadota; class Gammaproteobacteria; order Arenicellales; family Poriferihabitantaceae; genus JAHRAW01. Next base: position 1,868,753 of record CBDFMY010000003.1, on the reverse strand, counting down.
CGACGAGCGAAAGGTAACCCCCGACAGCGAGGTCAAATCCATTTCTCATGAAACTACTTTTGCCGTGGATGTAACCAAGTTCGATAATCTTCAATCCACCGCTCTGGATTTGACCGAAGGCGTTTGTTATCGACTGCGCCAAGCCGAACTCAACGGCAAAACCATTACCATCAAAATTCGTTTTGAAGATTTTTCCACCATCACCCGCGCCCGCAGTCTGGCAGAGGCGAGCAATGCCACCGATGACATCTGGCATCTCGTTGCCGCGTTATTGAAACAGGAACTCGCCGGCAGGAAATTTTCGGTGCGACTGATCGGTGTCGGCGTGAGCAACTTCGCTTTGGTTGGAAGCGAGCAGGTTGATTTGTTTAAATCCGATGGCGATGACAAGAAGAAGGTGTTGGATGAACTTACCGATGAAATTAAAAGACGCTATGGGAAAGGGACTATACGTCGCGGGAAATCAATTCAATCTTGATAACTATTGGCGGTGCTCATCATTTGAAAGAAGCAACGTATCAATCAATCGCACATCGCCAATATAAACCGCAATCAATGCTCTGGCGTGTTGCAACTCGCCACCGGGTGAATCTTTGCTCCAGTTTTCTGGGTCGCGAATCGCGGCATACTCAACCCGCAGGCGCGCATCGTTCAACTCGGTTTGCATCACCGATTCCAATTCGCCGGCGGTGCGCACGCCATCACGCCATGTTTTTTTTGCCGCCTGTAATGCCGAATATATTTTTATTGCAACGGCGCGTTGTTCGTTATCCAATCGTTGGTTGCGCGACGACAAGGCGAGACCGGATACATCGCGCACGGTCGGGCAGATGACGAGGTTGATGCCGTCCAGTGGTTGCACCAGGTCGCGGATTACCAAGGTCTGCTGAAAATCTTTTTCACCGAAGTAGGCGTTGCACCGACCGACCGTGGCGAACAAGCGCTCGACGATGGCATATACGCCTTGCAAGTAACCCGGACGAAACACGCCTTCCAAGCCGCACGCGGCGGCACCGGCATCGCCGCCGCGGATGTCATTCACATCAGCGACTTCCGGAAAAAATTCGGCAAGCGTTCCGCCGTATACCATATTGCAACCGGCGCGTTGCAAAAGGGCGAGGTCGCGTTGTTTGTCCGCGGGATATTTTTCCAGGTCGTTGTGATTATTGAATTGCAGCGGATTGACAAAGATGCTGACGCAGGTGACGCGGTTTTCGCGCACTGCGCGTTCGACCAATGACAAATGACCGCGATGCAACGCGCCCATGGTGGGAACATAACCGATGCTGTGACCGCGCGCCCGTTGTTCGGCGCACCAACGCGCCGCGGCTTGCGGGTCGGGCAACGATTGAATCATTGCGACAACAATTTCAATCCGGATGATGCGTTGCCGATGCGCTTGCCAGCCATGGGTGAATGGCATCGGGATGATTGACCACGGCATCCGCTCCCCACTTGTGTGGATTATCGCCCGCAAGAATATAGCCATAACTCGCGGCGACGGTGCGCATAGCGGCGGCGCGACCGGCTATGATGTCGCGCTCATCATCGCCGATATACACGGCCCGCGCCGCACTGCTACCGATTACTTCGCACGCATGCAACAACGGCTCCGGCGATGGTTTTCGCGTTGCCAAGGTGTCGCCGCTGACCACGCATCCGGCGCGTGCGGCGAGATTCATGTCAACCAGCAACGGCTCGGTCAAGAACGCGGGTTTGTTGGTAACGATTCCCCAATCGCGGCCATCGTTTTCAAGTTGCGCGAGCAATGATTTGATGCCGGGGAACAAGCAGGTGTGAACGCAGATGTTTTTTTGATATTCCTCAAGCAACTCGCGATGAATGTGCGACGCCGATTGATCGTCGGCGGTCATTTCAAATCCCAAACACACCAACACCATGCCGCCTTTGGAAACATGCGGCCGAACCGCCTCCGGCGACAACGGTTTGCGATCATAGCGAGCGAGGACGATGTTGAGCGCGTTGGCAAAGTCGAGCGCGGTGTCCAGCAGGGTGCCGTCCAAATCGAACAAAACGGTATCAATGGCGCCGCCCACGATTACGGTTTGGTGCTGAGCATCATGTAATTCACATCCACACCGGGTCCCATGGAATAAGTTTGCGTGAACGGGTTGTAGTGCATGCCGGTGATTTCCGTGACGCGCAAGCCGGCGCGTTCGCACCAACTACAAAGTTCACGCGGGCGAATTAATTTTTCGTATTGATGCGTTCCTTTGGGTAGCAGGTTTAGCACATACTCGGCGCCGACGATTGCCATCAAAAAAGATTTCGGGTTGCGATTGATGGTGGAAAAATAAACCGCGCCGCCGGGCTTCACCAGATCGGCGCAGGCCGACACTACGCTTGCCGGGTCGGGCACATGTTCGAGCAATTCCAGACAACAAACCAAGTCCCATTGAGTTTGAGTTTGCGTCTGCGATTTTTCTTGTGTTTCGGATTGTGATTTCGCTTGAGTTTGCGTTGACGTTGGTTCGCCGGCACCGCCCAACTCAGCCGCCAGTGCCTCGGCGGTCATCTGCCGATATTCAACCACGGCGCCGCTTTCCAACGCGTGCAGCCGCGCCACGGCAAGTGCCGCTTCACCCATATCAATACCGGTCACCTCGGCCCCCCGCAACGCCATGGCCTCGGCCAAAATGCCGCCGCCGCAGCCGACATCCAGCGCGGTCTTTCCGTGCAGTGGCGTGTGCCGGTCGATGAAATCCAGCCGCAACGGATTAATCTGATGCAACGGCTTGAACTCGCTCTCCGGATCCCACCAGCGCGATGCCAGTTCCGCGAATTTTTCAATCTCGGCCGGGTCTACGTTTGGTTCGGCGGTTTGTTTACCGGTCATTTCAGTTGTACTGTCGGGTAATTCAGTGTGTCGGTAGTTTACTCTATTTTGAAAAGGCCGCGTTTGCCGGAAAATTATCGTAAAATCGCCCGATGCCACGCAAAACCAACCCCCCACAGCGCACGTGATTATCGCCACGATATAGAGAAACCCGATGAAAATTCAAACAATCCGTCTAAAAAACTTTCGCGCATTACACGATATTGACTTGCGCGATATTCCACCTCTTGCTGTTTTTATGGGTGAAAACGGTAGTGGAAAATCCACACTTTTCCAAGTTTTTGGTTTCTTGAAAGATGCACTACAGCACAATGTCGATATAGCCCTTCAAAGAATGGGAGGCTACAAAGAAGTAGTAACGCGCGGCCATGTAAATGCCCCGATCATTATTGAAATTCAATTTAGAATTCAAATAGCAAAAGTAGAGCGATTGGTTACCTACCATTTGGAAATTGCTACCGACGACCATGGTTCCCCAGTGATACAACGAGAAATATTACGATACAAGAGAGGTCGTTACGGTTCACCTTGTCATTTTCTGGATTTCAAGAAAGGAGAAGGGTATGCCATTAGCAATGAGGAAGACTTTAGTAAGCCAGATTCAGAGTTGGATAAGGAATATCAATCATTGGGTTCAAGCAACATACTCGCGATTAAGGGGTTGGGGCAATTTCAGCGTTTTAAGGCGGCCAGTGCTTTCCGTAATTTAATTGAGAATTGGCATGTTTCTGATTTTCACATCATGGCAGCGCGTCAACGGGCGGAAGTTGCTGCTGCCGAACACCTGTCGGAAAGCGGCGATAATCTACCCTTGGTTGTGCAACACTTATACGAGAACGACCGCCCGGCTTTCGATAAAATCCTGAAAAAATTCACGGACAGAATTCCTGGAATGTCGGATGTTTCGCACAGTATTACCGAAGATGGACATGTACTGTTGCGCTTTAAAGATGGTGACTTTAAGGATCCGTTCATTGCCCGCTATGTGTCGGACGGCACTATCAAAATGTTTGCGTATTTAGTCTTATTACACGACCCAAAACCTCATCCATTTTTATGTATTGAAGAACCAGAAAATCAATTGTTCCCGAAACTGCTCGGCGTTCTTGTCGAAGAATTGCGCGATTATGCAGAACGTGGAGGGCAGGTTTTTGTTTCCACCCATTCCCCCGATATTTTGAATCATGTGGAAATTGAAGAAGCGTTTTTGCTGAATAAAAAAGAAGGCGTAACAACAATTTATCCGCTGCTCGAAAATAAACAAATCAAGGCATTAATAGATGCCGGAGATAAATTAGGCTGGCTGTGGGGACAGGATCTCTTGGAATTGAAAAGTCCTAATGACAAACACCACTCCGATAAATCTGGTATTTATGCTTGAAGAATCATCCGCTGAATACTTTCTTGAAAAATTATTGCCTCAGATAATTCCTTCCAGTGTAACTTTTCAATGTATCCCGCATCAAGGGAAAAGTGATTTACAAAATTCTATACCTATCAAACTAAAAAGTTGGCTGACTCCAAATAGTTATTTCGTTATTCTCCCCGATCAAGACAGCCATGATTGCCTGACACTTAAAAATCAGTTGCAACAATTATGTGCACAAACAAGACAGCATACCCCTTTAATTCGTATTGCCTGTCAGGAATTGGAAGCCTGGTATTGTGGCGATCTTGATGCGGTTGAAATGGCATTTCCTCGATTTAATGCCAATCAATATGTGAATAGAACCAGATATCGACACCCGGATTCGATTGTTAAACCAAGCAAAGAATTGAAGAAAATTGTGAAAGGTTTTCTCAAAAGACAGGCGGCAAAAACGATACCAGAATATATGAATATCAACGACAACAAATCCCCCAGTTTTCAGTGCTTTGTAGTCGGCGTTAAAAATTTAGTGGAAACTGCACAAGGGATGCACAAGGGAACTAACTGACAACACTCGCAGCAGAAGTCGAAAACCCGATTATCAATTATCCCTGCGAGCAGTCGGCGAACGGTGCTTCGCCATATCAATGCCGGGCACCTCGCACATGGCCTCGGCCAAAATGCCGCGTTTGCCGGAAAAGTATCGTAAAATCGCCCGATGCCACGCAAAACCAAAAACCCCCACAGCGCACGGGATTACCGCCACAACGACAAACATGTCCTGTTGTGCTCGGAAAGTGGTGCCCAGGATGTGTCCCCGCCTGTTTTAATGACACGATATGGGGACACCTGCGCGGCAACATCAGCGCACCGCTTATCGGCGGTGAGCAAATTGCCGTGAAGGTCATAGACGACCGCGACAATGAGTTGAGGGTGGTTAAGCAGACAAAATAGGTGAAAAAATGACGACGAAAAACAACTTCGAGTATCTCGGCGCAAAATTTTACAAGTGCGCGTTGCAAGTTAATCCGTGGGTGTATTCGCAACGCCACCACAAAGCAAATCAGGAATGCAGTGGTGAAGGAGAATACAATACCGATATTTTGAATCAATGCCAGAAAAATAAAATTAAAGTTGTCGGGTTGGCCGATCACAATGATGTCAATTCTTCAGCAGAATTGCGTAAACTGCTTGAAAGTAACGATATAACCGTATTCCCCGGATTTGAGATTGAAAGTAGCGAAGGTATTCACATGGTATGTCTGTATCACGAGAAGACACAACTAAATGATTTACAGCATTATTTGCGAGAGTTGCTGAGTAATAATTATGAAAAATTACAATCGAATCACAACATAGCGTCATCAATGAGTTGCCATGACATTGCCGGCAAAGTATTAAACAAACAAAAGGGATTTTGGTATGCGGCTCACATGACCGGAAAAAATGGTATTTTGCGTTTAGCCGAGGGCGGAAATAACCACAAAGAACTGTGGCAGAATAGTGCTCTTCTTATTGTCGGTCAGATTCCAGGTACAGTAGCGGATATGGACATTCCGCAAGATGGAAAGAATAAAACCGCTGAGTATAAAAAAATAATTGAAAACAAAAATCCTGATTATAAAAGAGATAGGGCGATTGTTATTATCAATGCAAAGGACGTTTCTGTTCCGAGTACGTTGGAAGAAAAATCAGCCTCGGTTCAAATCAAAATGACAACGCCTGGGATGGAATCATTCTTGGATGCCTTCTATGACCCAAAATCCCGGGTGCGCTTGAATTACGACATGAAAGAGTCCCATCACAGCAAAATACTTTCAATCTCGTGGGAAGGAGGGAGTTTTTTTAAAGAAACAAATTTAACTTTTTCTGAAAACTTGAATGCAGTGATTGGTGGGCATGGTGCGGGTAAGTCAACTTTGCTTGAAAGCATACGTTATGTGTTGAATATGCCACCTAAACAAAATGAAGTAAAAAAGAAATATGAAAGATTATGTGATTCTAATCTTCATGGAGCAAAGGTAACAATAAAAATTCGGTCGGCGGCACAATTAGGTAACATTTTTACCATTAGTCGACGCTTTGGCATGTCGCCCGAAGTTGTTAAGGATGATACTGGAGAAGTTACACCATTTCTACCTACGGACATTCTACCGAAAATTGAGATTTATAGTCAAAGCGAAATTCTTAGAATTGCAGAAGACGAGCAAGCGCAATACCATCTGTTGGATCGATTTTTGCCAGATCAAAATGATTATCATTCAAAAATAAATGAATTGAAAAAACGATTGGCAGAAAACCGAGAAAAATTAATGAAAATAACTACGAAAAGAGATATTTTAGAATCAGAATTGAATCAACTGGCAGCGTTAAAAGAGAAAATCAAAGTCTATGAAAAAATAGGCATCGAAGAAAAATTGAAAAAATTGGAAGTATTAGACAAAGAAAAAATTATTACGGGAGGGGTTGATAAACAAATTCAAGAAGTTGCTGAATGGGTAAATAATTATGACGATATTTTTGATATGAATTTTATCAGTGCAAACACCATAAAAGATCTGCCGAATGAAGATTTTATACAATCCATGTCGACTGCTTTGCAAAAATTACAGCAAACATGCGACAGCAGCATATTGAAAATTAAAGAAAACATTAGTCTTTGCCGTGAAGAAGTGAATGAAAGTAAGGTTGCCATACGGAAACAACACAATATGGCGACAGATGAAGTGCAAAACGCATTGGCTAAATTGCAAAGCCATGCAGGACGCGATGGGAGAGAAATCTCCGGAGAGGCGAAAAAATTGGTAACCAGAATATCGATAATTGAAAATAAGAAACCCGAAGTAAAATCTATAACCACTTTAATTGAAAAAATTAAACAGGAGCGCCGAAATATTTTAAAAGAATATACAGACACGGCATATGACAACACACAAAAACTAAAAGATGCTATTGAAAAAATAAATAATGGAGATCTTAATGGAAAGGTTAAAATCAATTTAGTTGATGCACATGAAAAGAGTGCGTTGAAAGATTTTTTGATGACTATTGAAAATATTGGTAAGCACGCAATCAAGTGGGTTGATCATTCAAAAAGCGTGTTTCCAACAGATCTGGCAAGTATTATCAAAAAAAAGGGAAAAGAAGGACTCCTCGAACGATACAAAGCATTCGGGTTAACGGATAACAGTGCTGAAAAAATTGCCACCGCATGCCATGAAGGCAGTGAAATGCTTCTCAAATTGGAAGAAGTGGAAATTACGGATAAAATAGATATTCAACTAAACACCGCCCATGATAAAGAACAACCGAATTACCATTCATTAGAGGGATTATCCACTGGGCAACAGTGTACCGCGATACTTAATATCATTTTATTGGAAAATAAGGATCCTCTAATTATGGACCAGCCGGAAGACAATCTTGACAATTCATTCATCGCTGAACGAATTGTTAAAGACTTGCGTAATTGTAAAGACAACAGGCAGTTCATTTTTGCAACGCACAACGCAAATATCCCAATATTTGGCGATGCAGAACTGATACTGGTGATCGAATCTGATACCACTAAAGAAAAAATATTGAAAGAAAGAATCGGGTCAGTTGACAAGCCTGCGGTAAGAGAAGCGGCTGCCAGAATTTTGGACGGAGGTCGGGAAGCTTTCTATATGAGACAACACAAATATGGATTTGATCATGATGACTGAAACTGACATATTGACACTGATTACTAACGGTGAAAATTCTCAAGCGGAATTCAAGGAGCAACTTGAAAGAAATCATCCTGAGAGGATAGCACGCGAAATTGTTGGTTTTGCCAATATGCATGGCGGATACATTCTTGTCGGTGTGTCCGATTTTAAAGATATTGTCGGTATACAAAATGAAAATACGCAAAGTTGGCTAATGGATACTGTTATCATGCGGTATGTGCATCCAACAATTATCCCAGAATATGATGAAGTTACGATAGACGAAAGGACAATTGCTGTTATTAAAGTGCATGTGGGAGTATCTAAACCATATGCAGTGCGGCACAACAACAGGGAAGATGTATATATTCGCGTTGGCGACACTTGCCAATTGGCATCGCGCGAACAAATACAGCGCCTCTTTGAATCTGGCGGTATGCTTTTCATGGAGAAACTTCCCATACCGGGTAGCTCTATTGAGGAATTGGATGAAAGAAAATTGCGGCAGTATTTTCTCGAGATATTAGAGTATGACGAAAACGTTTGGCATGAAAACATACAAAACATTTTGCTGGACCACAGTTTTTTGAACTCCCCCGATGGAACCGATTCGATATTTTGTTCCTACTTTGCTTGTGCCCTGTTTGCTTATTCGCCACGTCTGCGATTGCCACAATCAGGCATCCGGTTGATGGTTTTTGACGGTGAAGAGATGGATTACAACGCTAAAATGGATGAGATTCTTAACTTGCCATTTATTGGCTTGGGAGAGAATGGTGACAGCAACCATTCTGACTACTCATTGCCCGACCATGTTATGAAATATCTGCAACCACATATTAGCCGAGATATTGTGGATGCTTCGCAACACATGCAACGTAAACGACACTGGGATTACGCGCCAGATGCTATCCGCGAATTAATCATTAATGCTTTCGCTCATCGGGACTGGACCCGGCAAGATATGGTGTGGGTGGTTGTGTATGACAATCGAATGGAAGTAAAAAGTCCAGGATCTTTACCTAATGGCATGACAATTAAAAAAGTTATAGCGGGAGAAAGAGCGCCACGCAACACCAAAATTTCCGACATATTAAGGGATTATGGCTTTATTGAGGCCCGCGGTATGGGTATTCGACGAAAAGTTATTCCATTAACTTTGAAAAAAAATGGTAAAGAGCCATTATTTGAAGCTACTGAGGATTATTTTAAGGTGACTTTACTCAAAGATTAAATCCATGTAATACCCGCAGCAGAAGTCGAAAACTCGATTATCAATTATCCCTGCGAGCAGCCACGGCGAGTGGTGCTTCGCCCATATCAATGCCGGTCACCTCGGTGCCTCGCAACGCCATGGCCTCCGCCAAAATGCCACGTTTGCCGGAAAATTATCGTAAAATCGCCCAATGCCACCAACAACTAAAAAATCGGCGCGCGATTATCGCCACGATGACGAGCAGTTACTGCGCCCGGAAAGCGGTGCTCAGGATGTGTTCCCGCCGGCCAAAAGGAAGCCGCATAAAACCTACCGCTACGATTCATCGCTATCGCCGGAACTGGCCTGGGATGAGGCTGAAACCCGAGGCGAAGGCGAGCGGCTGATTAACGAGATTATCAACAGTGCTAACCTCACCACGGCGAAAACGGCGGCGGAAAAGTTAAGGCGTTTATCGCAACCCTTTCTCAACTGGGCCGGCAAAGCCGAGCGCGAACACATTCAAGTGCCAACCCTGCCGCTGTTCGTGCACGAGCGGCTGTCTACCGCGGCGGTGCTGGAGACATTGAAGCGGCACCGGCGCGACCGCAAGGGAACTCTTGATTTATTCGGCGAAGGAAGCAAAAGCATCGGCGAGAAGATTCGCGGTGCCTATCAACATTTGAATGGTTGGCAGAACCGTTTGATTCTCGGCGACTCGCTGCAAGTGATGAACTCACTACTGGAATATGAAAGTCTGGGCAGGCAGGTGCAGATGGTTTATATGGATCCGCCTTACGGGGTGAAGTTCGGTGGCAATTTTCAGCCCTTTGTGCGCAAGCGCGATGTCAAGGACGGCGAGGACGACAGCATCAGCCGCGAGCCGGAGATGGTGCGCGCCTATCGCGACACCTGGGAGTTGGGCGTTCATTCATGGCTGACCTATATGCGCGACCGTTTGTTGTTGGCGCGGGAGTTGCTGACTGATTCCGGTTCCTGCTTCGTGCAGATTTCGGATGAGAATGTGCATCTGGTTCGGTGCGTGATGGATGAAGTTTTTGGGCGGGAGAATTTTGTTAGTTTGATTAGTTATGTAACAACAAGCGGTTTTCCTTCCACAACAATCAGTCGATCTGGTGATTACTTACTTTGGTACGCGAAAAATTTGGACAGCGTTAAATGCCATCCTTTGTTCACGCTTAAAACAGTAAACCCAAATGATACCGCTTACCGTTTCTTAAAATTGGGAAATGGCACTCACCGCCCTCAGACGCAAGACGAGCGAAGTGGACTTGTCGCCTTACCCAAAACAGTAAAGTATGCAGTTATGGTGATGCACAAGCACAAGGCTCTGCGAGAAAAGACACCCCTTTTGAATTTCATGGGCAAGTTTACCGCCCGCACATTAACAGTCACTGGAAAGCAAATTATCCAGACGGTATGCAACGGTTGGAACAAAGCAATCGTTTGGTGCGTGTGGGCAATAATTTGCGATATGTCCGTTACGCGAACGACTTCCCGTATCAAATGATAACTAATATGTGGACTGACCAACTTTCGGAGCAAAGCAAAAGTTATGTTGTCCAAACTTCCGAAAAACCAATCCAACGCTGCATGCTAATGACCACCGACCCGGGTGACCTGGTCTTTGACCCAACCTGCGGTTCCGGCACCACTGCCGTGGTCGCCGAGCAGTGGGGGCGGCGATGGATTACCACCGATGTATCGCGTGTGCCTTTGGCACTTGCCCGGCAACGCTTGCTCACCAGCACCTATCCCTACTATCAACTGAAAGATGAAACGCGGGGCCCTGGTGGTGGCTTTGTCTATACGCGCAAACAAAACAAGAAAGGCGCGGAAGTCGGCGGCATCGTGCCGCATATCACCTTGAAGTCCATCGCCAATGACGCACCACCGGCGGAAGAAGTGCTGGTGGATAAGCCCGAGGTGGAAAGCAATACCACTCGCATCAGTGGACCCTTTTGCGTGGAAGCGGTGTTGCCAACGCCCTTGTCGCCGGAAGCGGATACGGCGGAGGTAAAAGAGCCAGAAGCGGGGCAACCGCTTGCCGAGGAAGAAGATCATATCCCGCGCATGATTCGGATTTTGCAGTTGTCGCCGGTATTGCATTTGCCAGGGAACGAAACATTTAATTTAAGTAACGTCCGCCCGCCTGCCAAATCCCTGAACCTCCACGCCGAGGGAGTGCACGGTGACGACAAAGATGCCGACAACGAAGAAACCATCGCCATCGTCTTTGGTCCGGCCAATGGTGCCATCTCAGAACGTGCGGTGATTGAAGCGGGCAAAGAGGCATACCACAAAAATTATGCCCGCCTGTTAGTGATTGCCTTTGCCATTGAACCGGCCGCACGTCAAACCATAGAGAAGGGCGAAGCGACTTTCAGGTTGCCCGCCATCTACGCTCAGGCAAGCACCGATCTGGTGATGTCCGACCTGCTTAAAAACATGCGCTCCAGCCAGATTTTTTCAGTCGTCGGACTGCCCGAGGTGGAACTGAACAAAGCAACCGAGAAGGCCGAAGACGGTGGCGACCTGTGGCAGGTAACTTTGCTCGGCCTGGATGTCTTCAACCCGGTCGACATGGAAACCGAATCCCGCCGGGGCGATGATGTGCCTTGCTGGATGCTGGACATCGACTACGACGGCCAATGCTTCCGCGCCGGGCAAGTATTTTTCCCTCGCACCCAGGCCTGGGACAAAATACGCAAGGCAATAAAGGCGGATTTTGATGACAGTGTCTGGGAACACCTGAGCGGCGACACCAGCGCACCCTTTATCGCCGGCGAGCAAATCGCCGTGAAAGTCATAGACGACCGCGGTAATGAGTTAATGGTGGTTAAACAAACGAAAGAGGTGAGGAAATGAAACTTAAATCTGTTCAAGTGAAAAATTATCGTAGTGTTGACGATAGTGAGAAATTCACTATTGATAACATTACTTGTCTTGTTGGAAAGAATGAGTCTGGAAAAACGGCAATTTTGAATGCCATCCAAGGAATAAAGCCGTTCGACAAAAAAATGAAATATGACAAAACTACCGATTATCCCAGGAGATATTTAAATGATTATGACACAAGACATAGTGGTCGTTCAGCCGAGGTTTGCGTTTCTGAGTGGGAATTGGATGAGCAAGATAAAGAAGCACTAGAGGAAGAATTTGGAAATAATTGCTTGGCCGAAAATACCATTGAAGTTACATGCGGATATGGAAATCATTCGACGTGGTTTATTAAATTAAACGAAAAAAATATTGTTGATCATCTTTGCGATAGCCATAATTTAGAAGCGGGTGAGAAATCTATTGTTGGAAGTTGCAACACTACACAGGAACTCTATAAAAAAATCGAGGCTTCCTCATCTGATTCAGAGAAATTGAATACCCTAAAGGAACGTATTGAGGGATACCCGGATAAGAGAGCAGACCTTGGTGCAATTGATATATTGTTCGAAATGATGCCTTCCTTTGTCTACTTTTCGCATTACTCCCGCATGAGCGGAGCGATTTCTATTGACCAGTATAAAGCGGATGAAGACAACAGTGATATTAAAGAAGGCGATAAGATATTTTCAGACTTTTTAAGTTTTGCAGGAACAAGCATAGATGAAATAGAAGATGCTGATAAGTATGAAGAATTTAAGGCAAAAATCGAATCTGCTTCTAACAGAATTACCGATCAGATATTTGAGTATTGGACACAAAACACAAATTTGGAAATTGAGTTTGAAGTAGGTCGAGGAAAGTCGGGTGACCAGCCGCCCTTTAATAGCGGAACCGTTATGCAAGCACGTGTAAAGAATACTCTTCATCGAGCCTCCGTGCTATTTTCAGAAAGAAGTGCGGGCTTTATTTGGTTTTTTTCTTTTTTGGTGCATTTTTCGCAGGTAAAAAAACATTACGCTGAGGATGATGCAAATGTAATAGTATTGCTGGATGAACCAGGGTTAACTCTGCACGCTAAAGCTCAGTATGATTTGCTCAATTACATTCAAGAGAAACTTGCTCCGAACCATCAAGTTATATACACCACTCACTCACCTTTTATGATTATTCCAGAGCAATTTGAGTCAATTCGAACTGTGGAAGATGTCGTAACGAGGAAATCAAATGAACGACCAAAGATATTAGGAACTAAAGTCAGTTCTGACTTCCTCAAAACAACACGAGATACTATTTTTCCGCTCCAAAGCGCTCTCGGCTATGAAATATCGCAAACTTTATTTATCGGAAAACGAGTTGTTCTCGTGGAGGGGGCTTCAGATGTTTTATATTTAAAAACAGTATCAAATATTCTTAAGGAAAAAGGCAAAAACCATATAGACAAATGGGTAATATGTCCCGCTGGATCAATTGATAAGATTGTCCCTTTCATCAATTTGTATTTATCGCACGGTGAAGAAAGAAACATCGTAGCCCTCACCGATTACCAGAAGGGACACAAAGCCAAAGTACGAAAAATACGAGATTCCGATATGAAAGTATCGCTTCTGCTCTATTCTGATTTTTGCGATAAAGAAGAAGCTGATGTAGAAGATATATTTGAAGACACACTGTATCTCAAAGTCCTAAAACAATCTTGTGATATTGACATTGATTTGAATGATATTTGTACTGAAAACAGAATAATAAAAGAAGTTGAGTCTAAAGGTCATAACTTTTCTCACTATACCCCTGCTGATTGGCTAATGAGAAATAGCGATGTGTTGAGGAAAGATACTAAACAAGTGAGTAAAACACTCGACCGTTTCGAAAATATATTTAAGAAAATCAATGAAAATCAGTAAAGCCACCATCCGAAATTTCAAACGGTTCAAGGAAGAGACTTTCAACCTTGACGGCAACGTTGTGCTTGCCGGACCAAATAACTCTGGCAAGACAACGTTGCTGCAGGCTATTGCCATCTGGTCGTTGGCACTGGAGCGTTGGCGTGAATTGAATAATTACCGGTTATACCGTGGTGTTTACAGGAAAGCACCTATCGCACGACAAGCATTTTATTCCGTGCCGTTGCGTGCTTTTGATTTGCTATGGAGTGAGCGTACTTTGGATAGTGGCATTGAAATTGAACTAACCATTGACGGTGAATCCGTTGCAATGGAAGTCAACCACGATAGCACCGAGCAAGTTTATGTTCGTCCACGTAAGGATGTGGATCCAAAATGGTTGCGAAATCTTGATCATTCTATCAAGCCAGTTTTTGTTCCCGCCATGACCGGGCTAAGTATTGAAGAACCGGTGTATCAGCAACCGAAAGTCAAACAATTATTAGGGCAGGGCAAGCCCGGCGATGTGTTACGAAACTTACTGGATGAAACTCATCAAAATCAAGACGCATGGGAGAGGTTAGTCCAGTCTATTCGCGATATGTTTGGCTATGAATTGCTACCGCCAAACGCTGATGGGCCACACATCATCGCCGAATACCAACATTCGCAAAAACAGAAACAGGCGAAGTTTGATATCGCCAGTGCTGGCAGTGGCTTTTTGCAGGTGCTGATGCTGCTGACTTTTTTACATTCCCGGCAGGGAACAGTGCTGTTGTTGGATGAGCCGGACGCGCATCTACATGTGATTTTACAAGACCGCATTTACAGTGAACTAAGAGCCGCCGCGCAAGCAAGCAACTCGCAACTAATTATTGCCACACATTCTGAAGTGGTTATCAATGCGGTTGACCCCAGAGAATTGTGTGCTTTGTTGGACACGCCAAGAAAAATAGCAAATGACGAAGAAAAAGCGTCGTTGATTCAATCTCTTTCCATCCTTTCCAACCTGGACATTATGTTGGCAGTGGAAAAGAAGAACATTCTTTATGTGGAAGGACACACCGACATGGACATTCTGCGAGCATGGGCAAAGATACTGAACCATCCGATAACAAAATTTATGGAAAAACCGTTTTGGAAACCCACCGTGTCGGAAACGCGACACCAAGCCAAAGGTATAAAAGCACAGGATCACTTTGAATCGCTTCTGTTGGCGCAGGTGGATATACGAGGTGTGCAAATTTCCGACCGGGACGGCAATGAAAACATACCTGAAAGTCAAGAAGCGGTGGAGGGAAAACTGCTTAAATTGTGTTGGGCGCGTTACGAAATTGAAAGTTACCTGATACAACCCGCTGCTCTTGCTCGATTTGTCGAAAAAATTGTTGGTAGTAATGCACCCGAGGCAAACATTGATGCCATGAAAGAAATCATGAAGAAACATTTACCCGGGGCAGTTGTGGACGATGCGAGCAACGATCACTCATATCTTTTAGGCACAAAAGCAAAAACTGTTTTGTCCGCTATTCTTGAAGAAACTGGTCTGCAGGGCTTTCCTGCCAGCCGATACTTTGAAATCGCCGCCGTCATGCAAGCCGATGAAATTCATCCTGAAATAACGCAAAAACTGGATGCCATCGCCGACCATTTTAATTTGTAATGCCCGCATCAGAAGTCGAAAACCCGATTATTAACTCTCCCTACAAGGAGCCGCAGGCGCATTGGAAAATCCATGAACATGAGCCGGCGGAGAAAATTAATGGCCGCAGTAAACCGGTCTATTTATATCTGCCGCCGGGGGCAAAAACCGATGGCGGCAACGATCGGGATGTCGGCTATGAGATAGAGTTACAAACGGTGTCGCTGATTCGGCAACGACTTGCTGAATGGCGACCTCTGGCTTTACGCGGCGAAGGGGGTGTCAGCCGTGTGACCATGGAGTTGCTGAATTACTGGCGGCGGGATGGGCGGGAGCAGCCGCTGTTTTTCGCTCAGTTGGAAGCGGCTGAGACGATTATTTTTCTCACCGAAGCGCGCGCTGATTTTTTACAGGGCATTGCTATTCCATTGGATGAACCGGGGGAAGAAAAACAACGGGATGGATTTGCTGCTTTTCGTCGCCGTTGTTGCAGGATGGCAACCGGCGCGGGCAAGACCACGGTGATGGCGATGCTGGCGGCATGGAGTGTGCTGAACAAGGTGAACAACAAGAACGACCGGCGTTTTTCCGATGCCATTTTGATTGTCTGTCCCAATGTGACCATTCGTGACCGACTGATGGAGTTGGACCCAAAAAAAGGCGAAGCCAGCATTTATCGCACCCGCGATCTGATACCACAACCCATGATGCCGCAGTTATCTCAAGGGCGG
This sequence comes from Candidatus Poriferihabitaceae bacterium, assembly GCA_965249835.1. Taxonomy (GTDB): domain Bacteria; phylum Pseudomonadota; class Gammaproteobacteria; order Arenicellales; family Poriferihabitantaceae; genus JAHRAW01. The sequence goes on along the minus strand of CBDFMY010000003.1, from coordinate 1,852,483 downwards.
GTTCTCACCGTCAACTGGCATGTATTTGAGCCGCATACCTCGCAATCTGCCAACAAGGTAGTCAAAACAGGAAAACGTACTCTTGTGCGTGAAACCATTTTTATCGGTGACAAAAATACCACTGCGCGTGGCCGGCGGTATATCACCGAGGATACGTTGCGCCAACAACATGGTATGGGGCTTATAGAAGTCATTGAAGAGATTCGCGACAAAAGCGGAACACTAAAAAGAGCAATGATAAAATCGGAAAAATATATTGAAACCGATGCCGCCATATTGCGGCGCATACTGGATGGCGAACTGGGAACGCGCCGCAATATCCTTGTCTTCAATGACGAAGCGCACCACGCCTACCGTCTGCATACCACCGATGACGACAAAGGCAATGATAGTGATAACGAGATGCTTGGCGATGATGAGATGACCGCCAATTATTACAAGGAAGCCACAGTTTGGGTGGACGGACTGGACAAGGTGCATAAACTTCGCGGCATTAATTTCTGCGCCGATTTTTCGGCAACACCTTATTTTCTGGGCAAGGCGGGCGACAATACAAACCGTATATTCCCCTGGACGGTGAGCAACTTCGGTTTGCAAGATGCGATTGAATCCGGGTTGGTTAAAATTCCACAACTGGCGGCGCAGGACTCTTCCGGCAAATCGGTTCCGGGATATTTTAATATTTGGAAATGGATATTGCCGCAACTGACACCAACGGAACGTGGTGGTAAAAAAAGCGGTGCCAAGCCGGAAGCGATCGTCAAATACGCACATACGCCGATTGCCATGCTGGGTGGCATGTGGGAAAAAACGCGTCAGGAATGGGCGGTTTCCGCTGACCCGCGACCGCCGGTGTTTATTCTGGTTTGCAAGACCAAGAAACTGGCGAAAGTGGTTTATGAATGGCTTGCCGATGACAAGCCACCGAGCGCAACTATTCCGCGGGCGGGTCTGCCCGAACTGCGCAACACCGAGGACAAGCAGAACACCATCTGCGTTTATTCAGATGTGCAGAGGGATATAGAAAGCGGTAACACCAAGAGCGACGAAACCCGATGGATGCGCCACACACTTGATACCATCGGCAAAATAGACTGGATTCGGGACAGCCAACAACGCCCGCAATATCCGGAAGGCTTTGAGGATTTGGCGGAAAAATCAGGGCGCGAGAAACACCCGCCAGGGCGCGATGTGCGTTGCATCGTCAGCGTTGGAATGCTCACCGAAGGATGGGATTGCAGCACGGTTACGCACATCATCGGTCTGCGTCCTTTCATGTCGCAACTGCTGTGCGAGCAGGTGATCGGGCGTGGGTTGCGGCGCGCATCATATCATGTCGGCGAAGACGGATTGATGAGCGAGGAAATTGCCACCGTGTTAGGGGTGCCGCTGTCGTCCTTTACGGTCAAGGCAGGTAACGGCGGGAAACCGAAAACACGAACGCTTCACCACATTTACGCACTTCCCGACAAGGTGAAGTACGAAATTCATTTCCCGCGTGTGGAGGGCTACCGGCAATCCGTCCGCCGTCGCATTATTTGCGACATGGAAAATATCCCATCTTTGTCTATCGATCACGCAAACATTCCGCCGGAAGTTAAAATGAAGGCGGGATTACTAAACAACCAGGGGCGCCCATCTTTGCACGGACCCGGAAAAACCAGCAAAGCATCTTTGCAGAAATTTCGAGAACAATTTCGCCTGCAAGCAGAAATATATAATATGACAAACTCGTTAACCCGTGACTATGCTGAGGATGACAAGTGTGAGTTGCCGGTGAACGTTCTGTTTTCGCAGTTATATAAAATCGTGCACGCTTACATTACCGAAAAGGTTTCTGCCACCGCACCCGCCGACAAGAAAGATGCTTTTTTAGCACCTTATTATGGATGGGTAATCGAAAACCTGCGGCAAAATATTCGCCCCGACCAATCCGCCGACGAAACCCCGGAACTGCCTCGTTACGAGCGTTCGCGCGGCAGTGGTTCAACCGCCGATGTGGATTTTTTCACTCGGCGAGAACCCTATCCGGTGCAAAAAAGTCATATCAACGCAGTCGTTCCGGATACCAAACGATTAGAGCAGTTGACCACCTATCATCTGGATAATCATCCGCAAGTGATTGCTTTTGCTAAAAATGAAGGCATGGGTTTTGGTATTCCGTATCTAAATAACGGTGAGCTACATGACTACATGCCAGATTTCCTTATCTGTCTGCACAAGGAAAAACAGCACTATCTGATATTGGAAACCAAGGGCTACGACCCGTTGAAAGATGTCAAGAAAAGCGCCGCTATGCGTTGGGTCAACGCGGTCAACGCTGATAACGCGCACGGGCAATGGCAGTATCGAATGGTTTTCAAAGTCGATGAGATTAACGACGCAATACAGTCTGCCATTGCCGATATGGAGTAAAAGGCTGCTTGCTTTGCTACAAAAAAATCAGCCGCCGTTTATTTTGCGTCCCAATTCCGTCGCTTTTTGCAGGATTTCGGTTTCATCCAGAGTGGTTAATTGACGGTTTTCCAGCAGGCGTTTGCCGGCGACCCAGACATCGCTGACTTGGCTGCGGCTGGTGGCATAGACGATTTGGCTGAGCGGATGATAGACCGGTTGAGTGGCCGGGGCGCAAAGGTCAATGGCGATGAGGTCGGCTTGTTTTCCGGGGGCGAGGGAGCCGATGAGATGGTCGAGACCGAGCGCTTTGGCACCGCCCAGAGTGGCGGCTTCGAGCGCGTCGTGAGCCGGCAGTGCCGCCGGATTTTCGCTGACACCTTTTGCCAGCAGTGAGGCGGTCTGCATTTCACCCAGCATATCCAGATCGTTGTTGCTGGATGCGCCGTCGGTGCCGATGGCGACGGAGACGCCGCTTTCCCGCAGTTTTGCGACCGGGCAAAAGCCGCTGGCGAGTTTCAAATTGGATTGCGGGCAATGCACCACATGAACGCCGCGTTCGGCGATGGTTTCAATTTCCCCCGGCAGTAGTTGAACCATGTGCACCGCGGCCAATCGCGGACCCACCAGTTCCAGTTGCTCCAATCGTTGCAGCGGGCGCATTCCGTACCGGGCGTTGGATTCCTCGATTTCCTGGCGGGTTTCGTGGACGTGCATGTGGATTCGGCAGTCCATTTCGTCCGCCAGCATGCGGATTTTTTCGAGCGCGGTGTCGTCCACGGTATACGGCGCGTGGGGCGCGAATGCGGTGCTGACCAGCGCCGAATGTCGCATTTGGTCTCGCAATTCCAGCCCTTTGTTGATGCATTCCTCGGCGTTCTTCGACCACGCCGAGGGCAGGTCAATGACGATCATACCGATGCACGCACGCATACCGGCGGCTTCGGCGCACGCCGCCGCCACTTCGGGGAAAAAATACATATCGTTGAAGCAGGTGGTGCCGCCGCGAATCATCTCCGCCAGCGCAAGATTGGTGCCAACCGCAACATACTGCGCATCCACCCACGCGGCTTCGGTTGGCCAGATGTGTTGCGTCAGCCATTCCATCAACGGCAAGTCATCGGCGTAACCGCGCAGTAGCGTCATGGCAGCGTGGGTATGTGCATTGACCAGCCCCGGCAGTAGCGCGTGCTCGCTCAATGTGACTTCGCTCTTTGCCCGGTAGCGGGCGCGGATGGCAGCGAGAGAATCCAATGCCACGATGCGGTCGTCGGCGACCGCCAGCGCGTGTCCCTCCCACACCGACTGCGCTTCGTCCACCGGAATCAACCAACGCGGAATCAGAATTTGATCGACTTCTTCTTGCATGATAGTGAGGGCGAACTCGGTTTGCGGTTCAGGTGATTGGGGCGGTTTGATGTTGTCCGATGAAGCGTTTGAGTTCGTGCAACACGCCGTCTGGTGATTCCGCCATGAGGCTGTGACCGCAACCGGGAATGAAAACGATTTCGGCATGGTCATTTTTGTCGGCGTGGATTTTGGCGAGTTTGGCCGGCGCCATCTTGTCCAGTTCGCCGCAGAGGAACAAGGTCGGGCAGGCGTTGTCGCCACCCAACGCGGCAAAAGCCTGTTCGCCGCCGATGTATTGATTGCAGGCGCGCAAGTCGGCGAATACCGCCCCCAGCTTGCTGTTTTTCATCATACTCATCTGCATCCCCGGCGACCAAAACCCCGGCAGCGGCTCGCCGCCGATTTTTGAAGCGTGACTCCACTGCGTCATCATCGTATACGCGGCGGATGGATTATTCTGCGCCGCGTCGAGCAACTGCGGCGTCACCCCCATCGGATAACTGAAGCCCACCAGTGTTAATGATTTCAGCAACGAATGTTTATTCGAAAAACCCGCCGCCGCTTCCAGCGCAATCAACGCGCCCATGCTGTGTCCAACGATATGAAACGCACGACCGATGCGGTTGGCGATGAGGTCGCTCAACCACGCGCCCATGGCAACGATGTCGTCGAGCAATGCACCGCCGCTGCGGTTATGCCCGGGCAAATCCACCGCCAGCGCGTTGTAGTTGTGATAGGCGAAGTAGCGACTTTGATGCGCCCACACGCTGTGGTCCATCGCCGCGCCGTGAACCAACACGATGGTATCGCGGTCGTCGGCGGGCGCGTGGTTGGCGGTGTAAGCGTAGTAGTCGGTGTTGTCCTGCTTAATCAACATAATCCGGAGGTTATTTTGCGATGTTATTTTGCGATTTTCTTTGACAAGTGAATGCCGCGCGATAAATCTTCCAGCAGATCATCCACATCTTCGAGTCCAATCGACAAGCGGATGGTGCCTTGATTGATGCCGGCGGCGCGCAAGTCGTCATCGCTCATTCGATAATGCGTGGTGCTGGCGGGATGGATGACCAGTGACTTGGCATCGCCGACGTTGGCCAGGTGCGAGAAAATTTCCAACCCTTCGGTGAAGGCGCGGCCGGCTTCGCGTCCGCCGCGCAGAGTGAAGCAGAACACCGCGCCGGCGCCTTTGGGCAGCAACTTTTGCGCCAGCGCATAATCGGGATGTTGTTCCAGTTCCGGGTAACTGATGTCTTCCACCGCATCCGACGCTTGCAAAAACTCCACCACCTTGCGCGTGTTTTGCATGTGCCGCTGCATTCGAATCGGTAGCGTCTCCAAACCTTGCAGAATATAAAACGCAGTGGTCGGACTCATGCAGGCGCCGAAATCGCGCAACCCTTCGCGGCGCGCGCGCAACAAGAACGCGCTTTGCGATGCCTCTTCGTCAAAACGCATACCGTGAAAGCCGTGATAAGGCGCGGCAAGGGTGTCGAAGCGGCCGCTTTGCTGCCAATCGAATTGACCATGCTCGGTCAATACGCCGCCGATGACCGTGCCGTGTCCGCTGAGAAATTTGGTGGCCGAATGCATGATGATGTCGGCGCCGTGGTGAAACGGTTGGAACAAATAAGGCGTGGTGAAAGTGGAATCGATCAGCAATGGGATGCCATGCGCGTGCGCGAGTTCAGCCACCAGCGGAACATTCATCACATCGCCGCCCGGATTGCCGACCACCTCGCCGAAAATCAAACGGGTGTCATCGCGGATGGCGCGCTTGATGCCGTCAATGTCGCGCGGTGATACGAAAGTGGTGTCGATGCCGAAGCGGGGCAGGGTGTATTGCAAAATATTATGCGAGCCGCCGTATAGCGCGCTGGATGCGACGATGTGCGAGTTGGCATCCATGAGCGTGGCGATAGCGAGATGCAAGGCCGCTTGCCCGCTGGCGGTGGCGATGCCGCCGACCCCGTCTTCAAGCGCGGCGATTCGTTCTTCCAACACCGCGTTGGTGGGGTTGGAAAGCCGCGAATACGCATGCCCGGGCCGTTCCATATTAAACAGAGACGCGGCGTGGTCGCTGTCGTGAAACACATAACTGGCGGTCTGATAAATCGGTGTGGCGCGCGCACCGGTCGACGGATCCGGGCGTTGACCGGCGTGCAGTGCGAGGGTGTCAAATCGAGTTTTGGTTGGGCTTGACATTGGGCTTGGCGTTTTGTGAATGACGGATAAATTCGCCAGCCTTGTATCATAAATGAAAAAACACCATAATCGCGCGCCTTCCGCTTTTCCCTGATGATGAATTCGCCATTTCAACCGCCACCACGCACGCTGATGGGCCCCGGTCCGTCGGATGTCAGCCCGTCGGTGTTGGCCGCGATGGCACGCCCGACCATCGGCCACCTTGACCCGCATTTTATCGGGTTGATGGAAGAAGTAAAAAGGTTGTTGCAATACGCGTTCAAAACCAAAAACCAACTCACCATGCCGGTGTCGGCGCCGGGTTCGGCCGGAATGGAAACTTGTTTCGTTAATCTAATCGAGCCGGGCGACACCGTGATTGTCTGCCAGAATGGCGTGTTCGGCGGACGCATGAAAGAAAATGTCGAGCGCGTTGGCGCGGCGTGCGTGCTGGTGGAAGATGAATGGGGCGCACCGGTAAGCATCAATAAAGTAACGCAAGCCCTCGCGGCAAATCCATCCGCCAAAGCGTTGGCTTTCGTTCACGCCGAAACATCAACCGGTGCCCGTTCGGACGCACAAGCATTGTGCGCGTTGGCGCGTGAGCACGATGCGTTGAGTATCGTAGACGCGGTTACCAGTCTGGCCGGCATCAAGTTGGAAGTAGATCAATGGGGCATTGACGCGATTTACTCCGGCACACAAAAATGTTTGTCGGCGCCGCCGGGACTTTCACCGGTTAGTTTCAGTTCGCGTGCGCTCAACGCGATTGCCGATCGCAAGAGCAAAGTGCCGAGTTGGTTTCTCGATTTGAGTTTGGTAATGAATTACTGGAACGATAACGGCGGACGAAGTTATCATCACACCGCACCGGTCAATTCGATTTATGCGTTGCACCAGGCGTTGCTTGAGGTGCAACACGAAGGATTGGAAAATCGCTGGGCGCGTCATTGGCGTCTTCATCACGCGCTCGGTTGTGGTTTGAAATCTTTGCGCCTTGAATACCTGGTCGAAGAATCCAGTCGCCTGCCGCAGTTAAACGCGGTCAAGGTGCCGGACGGAATTGATGAGGCACGTGTGCGCGAACAATTATTGCGCGAACACAACCTCGAAATCGGCGCCGGACTCGGCGTGTTGAGTGGGAAAATCTGGCGCATTGGCCTGATGGGTTACGCATGCAGCGAACAGAACATATTTTTGTGTTTGGCCGCCCTTGAGCAAGCGTTGGCTGATCAAGGTTATGAATGTTCACGCGGCGCCGCGGTTGATGCGGCGCGTGCTTATTTGCAGAAAAATCCTGCGCTCAATGTTTGTTCGTAATTAATGAGTCCGGTCAAACCGGGCTTTTTTTTCAATGTGCTTTGGCTTCTCAACGCGCTTTTGTCTTTTCAATTTACTATTGCCCTTTCATTCGTCATTCTCGCCGGCAGGCAAGTTGTTCTCGCCAAAGGCGAGAACCCAGAACTAAAAAACGATGAGAGTAACTAATACCGTCATAATCCAAACCACATCCCCAGACCGTGATTCCTTTTGAGACGCCAAAAGCAACCGAGAAAAAGTTTAATGTCGTTACGCTTTAGTGCGCTCAAAGCGGCGGCTAACGCCGCCGGCCGCGGCTGCGCCGCGCGCTGGATCCCCGCCTGCCGGCGAGGATGACGGGTTGGGGAGACAATGTGAATCGCAAAGTGTGACTTTCTTTGAGACACCAAAAGTGAACGAGAAAAACCGTCAGCGAATAAGTGAACACATACAAAGAACAAGCCCCGCATTCCCTTGCCAACGGATGTTCAACCGCTTACCATTTTCGGCTAACCTACCAATATGAGGAAATCCTGAATGTCGCAAGATAAAAAGTATCCGGTTGCCGATGAAGTCGCCACGTACGCGCATTTGAACCGCGAGCAATACCGGGCGATGTATCAGCATTCGGTGGACGACCCCGATGGATTCTGGGCTGAGCAAGCGAATGAATTGGTGAGTTGGTTTGCGCCGTGGGACAAAGTCAGCGAGGTCGATTTCCATACCGCCGACATCAACTGGTTCATCGGCGGCAAGTTGAATGTTTGCTACAACTGCGTTGACCGCCATCTCGCCGAGCGCGGCGAACAGGTGGCGATTCTGTGGGAAGGCGATGATCCGAATGTTGATAAATCAGTCAGTTATGATGAACTCTTCGAGTTAGTCAGCAAATTCGGCAATGTGCTTAAATCGCGCGGCGTGAAAAAAGGCGACCGCGTCGCTATCTATATGCCGATGATTGTCGAGGCCGCGGTGGCGATGCTTGCCTGCACACGAATCGGTGCGGTCCACTCGGTCGTGTTTGGCGGATTTTCACCGGATGCATTGCGCGACCGCATTCTTGATTCCGATTGTCGCGTGGTCATCACCGCCGATGAAGGTCCGCGTGGCGGCAAGAATGTGCCACTCAAGGAAAACGTCGAGCGGGCTTTGGCAGGATGCCCCGAGGTACATACCACCATCGTGGTGCAGCGCACCGGCAATGCGGTGACGGCAAGCACCAAGCGCGATGTGTGGTATCACGAGGCCATGCTTGATGCGTCGGCGGATTGTCCGCCCGAACAGATGGATGCCGAAGACCCGCTGTTTATTCTTTACACCTCCGGCTCCACCGGCAAACCCAAAGGCGTTTTGCACACCACCGGCGGCTATCTGTTGTATACCGCGATGACGCATAGATATGTGTTCGATTATCACGACGGCGATGTGTATTGGTGCACCGCCGATGTCGGCTGGGTGACCGGACATTCATATATCGTCTATGGTCCGCTCGCCAACGGCGCAACCACCATGATGTTTGAGGGCGTCCCGACCTACCCCGATGCCGGGCGATTTTGGCAAGTAGTCGACAAGCATCAGGTGAATATTTTTTACACCGCACCGACCGCGTTGCGCGCGCTGATGGGGCAGGGCGATGCGCCGGTTCAACGCCACAGCCGCAAAAGTTTGCGAATCCTCGGCACCGTCGGCGAACCGATCAATCCCGAAGCGTGGGAATGGTATTACCATGTGGTCGGCGATGCACGTTGCCCGGTCGTCGATACCTGGTGGCAAACCGAAACCGGCGGTATTTTGATTACGCCGTTGCCGGGAGCCACCGACCTAAAACCGGGTTCGGCAACGCTGCCGTTTTTTGGCGTGCAACCGGCATTGCTGGACGCTGACGGCAACGAACTGGACGGCGCGGCGGCCGGCAATCTGGTCATCAAGCAATCCTGGCCCGGGCAAATGCGCACCATCTACGGCGACCATGCCCGGTTCGTTGAAACCTATTTCGCCGCGCATCCGGGTTGTTATACCACCGGCGATGGCGCACGCCGCGACCAGGACGGCTATTACTGGATCACCGGACGTGTCGACGATGTCATCAATGTTTCGGGGCATCGTCTCGGCACCGCCGAAGTGGAAAGCGCACTGGTGCTGCACGAACAAGTCGCTGAAGCCGCGGTGGTCGGCTATCCGCACGCCATCAAAGGGCAGGGCATTTACGCCTACGTCACGTTGATGGTCGATGCCGAACCGAGCGGTAAATTGCGCGCCGCGTTACTCGCATCGGTCAAAAAAGAAATCGGCGCAATCGCCAAGCCCGATGTGATTCAATGGGCGCCGGACTTGCCAAAAACCCGATCCGGAAAAATCATGCGCAGAATCTTGCGTAAAATTGCAGCAAACGAACTTAACGACCTGGGCGACACCAGCACCCTCGCTGACCCGAGCGTGGTGGATGAGTTGATCAAAGGTCGGGGGGAATGACCACATGACTTCTTTGCGCTTGCCTTTTCGTCGCCATGCTACGTTGCGCTTCGTCACTCGGTCGCTCACATACTTAATGTATGCTCCCTCCCTCGCTTCTCGCGCGCCTTGCCTGACAACGAAAATACGGCGCGCAAATGTTTGTTCGTAATTAATGAGTCTGGTGAAACCGGACTTTTTTCTCGTTTACTTTTGGCATCTCAACTCGCCTTTGTCCTCTCAATTCACCATTACCTATCATTTGTCATTGCTGTATAAGCTCACTGTTTCGCTGACGGTTTGGGGGGCAATGGTAAATCGTGCGGAATGATTTTTTTGAGAAGACTAAAGGTAAATAAGTGTCACGCAAAGCGTTACACTAAAACAGCGTTACTCCGGCGTAGCCGGACTCCTTGCATCCATCGCGCGCCGAGGGCATCACATCGTTGGTGTTGCGCGTCATGCTTTATTTCCCCCTGCTCACCCCTTATCCAATGCCTGCGCCAGGTCCTGTTCAATGTCATCCGCGTCTTCGATACCCACCGACAACCGCACCAGGCCATCGGTCAGTCCACGGGCTTTACGTTTTTTGGCCGGAACATCGGCATGGGTCATCGTAGCCGGGTGGGTGATCATGGTTTCCACCGAGCCGAGGCTTTCCGCCAGCGCGCACAGTTTGACGTTGTTCATCAACGCTTTGCCGGCCGGAATGCCGCCTTCCAATTCAAATGACAACATGCCGCCGTAACCGCTCATTTCCCGTTTGGCGATTTCGTGCTGGGGGTGGGATTCGAGCCCGGGATAACTGACCCGCGCAATTTTCGGATGGTCTTCCAGAAAGCGGGCGATGCGCAGACCGGTTTGGTCATGGCGATACATGCGCAGGTGCAGGGTTTTGATGCCGAGCAAGGTCAGCCACGCATCAAACGGGCTGTTGACCGCGCCGATGGTTTTTTGGATGAACTTGAGGCGGTCATAAATCGCACGGTCGTTGACCACCACCGCGCCGCCGATAATCTGATTGTGCCCGCTCAGGTATTTGGTGGTGGAGTGCATAACGATGTCCGCGCCCAATTCCAGCGGGCGTAAAAATATCGGCGTGGCGAAAGTCGAATCCACCCCCACCGGGATGCCAGTTTCCTTGCCGATTGTGACGACCGCGGCAAGGTCGGTAATTTTGATCAGCGGATTGGACGGCGTCTCCAGCCAGATTAGTTTGGTTTCCGGACGAAGAGCGTGGGCGATATTTGACGGGTTGGTGCTGTCAACGTAGGTGAACTTCAGCCCGTAACTGGTTAATACCTGGTTGAAATGTCGGGAGACGCCGCCGTAGACATCGTCCGAGCAAATCACATGGTCGCCGGCTTGGAGCAGTTTCATTACCGCATCCACCGCCGACATGCCGCTGGCGTAACAGACTCCGTATTTGCCGCCTTCAAGCACGGCGAGATTTTCTTCCAGCACCTGCCGCGTCGGGTTGGACGAGCGGGTGTAATCAAACCCCAGGTCTCTGCCGACTTCCGGCAAAACAAATGTCGCGGTTTGATAAATCGGCGGGATGATCGCGCCGGTGGTGGGGTCGGGCGTCTGCCCGGCATGTACGCATTGGGTTTCGCGTTTCATTTGGTTGGTCATTTTTTGTGCCACTGGTTGGTAAAAGTGGGAATGCATCGTCGGTGAATCACATGTGATGCTACTCAATCTGGTTGCATCATAATGCAAAACTCACTGGCAAAAACCCGACATTAATTCAATCAAGTCAGTCGGCGAGAAATGCGTGGCACAGGGAAACCAATCGCGTCGGGTGCTGCGCATGCAACCAATGTCCGGCATTTTCCATGGTCTCAATGCGCGCGTTGGGAAAGCGAGCAACAACCGCGCCGTGGGCGGCAAGCGGGACATAATCGGAATCGGCACCGGCGATAAATAGCACATCGAGCATCGCCACCTGCGCGTTTTCATAGCCCGACAGGCCTTCAATATTGCGGCGGATGGATGCCAGATTCAGCCGCCAGCGATAGCCGGCATCTCGCTCCCGCGTCAGGTTTTGCGCGAGGAATTGGCGCGTAGCCGGGTCGGGGATTTGCCTTGCCAACGCCGCGTCTATTTGCCGGCGGTCGGTGGCGGTGAGGTCAAGCGCACGCATGGCTTCAATCAATGCCACATGACGCTTCGGGTCGTAAGAGCAAGGCGCGATGTCCACCACTATGAGTTTCGATAATTCGTGCAGGCGGTTCTGCGCCAGCATCATGGCGATTTTTCCACCCATGCTGTGACCGAGCAGAGCAGGGCGATGCAATTGCCGGTTGGCGATGAAGTGCGCCACATCGGCGGCCATGGCGGAATAATCCATCTCGTCATGCCACGGCGAGCGGCCGTGATTGCGCAAATCAAGACAAAATACTTCACGAGATGCCGAAAGTTGTTTGGCGATGCTGCGCCAGTTGGCAGCGGAACCGAACAGGCCATGCAGAATCAGCAGTGGCGAAGCGTCTTTGCCGGCGGAGTCGCCGTATTGATGAAAATGTAATGCTATAGTCATTTCATTGCGCTTGCCTATTTTCCGCCGTGCTTTGTTGCGCTGCGTCGCGTTGTCGCTTACCTACTTAATGTAGGCGCGCTCCTTGCGCGCCTTGCCTGACGAAACATAAACGACGCACAATGTTGTCTGGATTATAAGGAGTTATCTACGCCGAACGGTTTAATAACTGGATTGCCCGGCCAATAATAATATGGGCCGGGCAATTGTATAGGCTCACTTATTCGCTGACAGTTTTTCCTCATCCTCGCCGCAAGCGGGCATCTATTTGAATAAATAAAGCCGACGCGCAATTTTGCGCTTGTCTTTTCGTCGCCATGCGGTGTTGCGCATCGTCACTCGGTCGTTCACATACTTAATGTATTGCTCACTCCCGCGCTCCTCGCGCGCCTTGCTTGACAACGAAAATACGGCGCGCAATGTTGCGCTTGTCTTTTCGTCGCCATGCGGTGTTGCGCATCGTCACTCGGTCGTTCACATACTTAATGTATTGCTCACTCCCTCGCTCCTCGCGCGCCTTGCTTGACAACGAAAATACGGCGCGCAATGTTTGTTGGTAATTAATGAGTCCGGTCAAACCGGGCTTTTTTGCGCGTATCATCCCTGATACGCGCCCTTCGGGCTCGCTTCGCTCGCGCCCAGTCGATTCATGGCGCTCCCGGCGATTTTTTCTCAATGTGCCTTTGGCTTCTCAAAGAAAGTCACCCCTCTCAATTCATCATTACCTTTCATTGTCATTCTCGCCGGCAGGCAAGTTGTTCTCGCCAAAGGCGAGAACCCAGAACTAAAAAACGATGAGAGTAACTAATACCGTCATAATCCAAGCCACATCTCCAGGCCGTGATTCCTTTTGAGACACCAAAAGCAACCGAGAAAAAGTTTTAATGTCGTACGCCTTAGTGTGGCTCAAAGCGGCGGCTTTGCCGCCGCTCGCGGCTACGCCGCGTCTGGATCCCCGCCTGCCGGCGAGGATGACGGGTTGGGGGTCAATGGTAAATCGGGCAGGATTGATTTTTTTGAGACGCCAAAAGCAACCGAGAAAAAGTCCAGCGTAGTTGGACTTCTTATTCTCAATGTGCCATTGGCATCTCAACGCGCCTTTGTCCTCTCGGTTCACTGTTACCTATCATTTGTCATTGCCCGGCCCATATTATTATTGGCCGGGCAATCCAGTTTATCGCCAGGGACGGTGGGTAGTTCGGCGGTGCAGGATGCGAGAGCCGAACAACACGCTTCCCGCCTCGTCATTCCTGTATAGAATATCGCGGCGGCGAAGCCGCGCCGTTCGATGCGAGAATGACGGCAGGGAGGGCGATGGGCCGACTTTTCCGATACACTGCGTCGTGCCACCCAAACCTGAATCGGAAAACGGATATTACCAACCACAACCAAGCCGACCGACTTGCGCGCCCGCATCCGCATCGTGCCGACAACCTGCATCTTGCCTGTTACTCCATTGTCCTGACAGTGCTGGTGCTGTCGTTCGGGGATGCCGTGGTGAAATTTGTCAGTGCCGACTTTTCCCTGTGGCAAATCTATGTATTACGCTCGCTGCTGGCGATACCGGCATTGGTGGTGCTGGTCAAATTATCCGCCGGCAGGAGTTCATTTATTCCGGTTGCCATCGGCTGGACGCTGTTGCGGAGTTTTTTGATGGTGGTGATGTGGGCGATCTATTACACTGCGTTGCCGCATGTCACGTTTTCCGTGGCGGCGTCGGTGTTGTATACGATTCCGCTGTTCATCACGCTGTTTTCCGCGCTGTTCACCGGCGACCGAGTCGGCGCGAAATCCTGGCTGGCGGTCGGTTTCGGATTCGCCGGTGTTTTGGTCATCGTCCGTCCGGCGGCCGAGGACTTCAACTTGTATGCGCTGTTGCCGCTACTCTCGGCGATTATGTTCGCTTGCGCGATGATCATGACGCGCACCAAGTGCCGCAATGAAGATCCGAAAATTCTGGCGTTGATGCAAAATGCGTCGTTCATCCTCGTCGGCACCCTCATCAGCGTCGCGTTGCTGATTTGGCAACCGCATCAACTGGCGGCAGCCAACCCGTTTTTATTCGGCAACTGGACGCTGCTCGGCACCACGCAATGGCTGGTGATAGCCGCTCTCGCCGCCACCGTGGTCATCGGCAACATCTGCGGTGCCTTCGCCTATCAGCGCGGACCCTCGGCGATTATCGCCGCCTTCGATTACACCTATTTGGTGTTCAGCCTGCTGTGGGGATTTTTGCTGTTCGCCGAAATCCCCGACCTGCAATCCATCGCAGGTATGGCGATGATTGCCGCGGCCGGCATCCTGATTGTTCGGCGACGCACTGGAAGTTAACGGCAAACTCGCGGTTACTGCTACACTCGCGCCCCTATTTTTCATGCCCAAAACTTACCCGCAGATGTCTGCAATGGTTGCTTGTTTCTCCGCCTCCCGACGAATCACCCTTGCCGCAGCAATCGCATCGTTGCTATTCGCCGCCGCCGCGCAAGCGCGCAATAACATCCACATTGTCGGCTCGTCCACGGTCTATCCTTTTACCACGGTGGCCGCCGAAAAATTCGGCAAGTCGACGAATTTCAAAACGCCGATTATCGAATCCACCGGTTCCGGCGGCGGCATGAAATTGTTTTGCGCCGGCGTCGGCGCGGCCCATCCCGACTTCACCAACTCCTCGCGGCGCATGAAAAAATCCGAGTTCAAACGTTGTCTGGAGAACGGCGTAACCGACATCATCGAGATCAAAATCGGTTATGACGGCATCGTGCTTGCCAACAGTCGGGACGCGTCCCGCATAGCACTGACGCGCAAAGATATTTTTCTGGCGCTGGCAAAAGATGTTCCCGACCCCAACGGCGGCGAGAGCATGGTGGCAAATCCGTATCGCATCTGGGCCGAGGTTAATCCGGCGTTGCCGGCGGTCAAGATTGAAGTGTTTGGTCCGCCGCCGACTTCGGGTACGCGGGATGCGTTTGTGGAGTTGGCGATGGAAGGGGGGTGCCAGCAGATTCCCCGGATTGCGGCGTTGAAAAAAATCGACAAACATGCCTACCAGGTGCTCTGTCATCACATCCGCGAGGACGGCGCGTTCATAGAGACTGGCGAGAACGACAACTTGATTGTGCAGAAACTCGTCAACAATCCCAACGCGCTGGGCATTTTCGGGTTCAGTTTCCTCGACCAGAACGGCGATGTGGTGCAAGGCTCGCTGGTGGAAAATGTGGCACCGGAATTCGACAACATCTCGGATGGTTCCTATCCGATCTCGCGACCGCTTTACCTGTATGCCAAAGCCGCGCACATCGGTGTGATTCCCGGCATGGCGGAGTTTATGGATGAATTGACCGACCAGGACACCTGGGGGGATGAAGGTTATCTCACCGACCGCGGGTTGATTCCCATGCCCGAAGCAGAACGCGTGTTGTTCCGTGATGCGGTGGTGAATCGGAAGGCGATGAGTCCTTTTGAAACGCCAAAGTAACCGAGAAAAAGTCCAACTATGCCGGGCTCTTAGTATTGTCACGCGTAGCGAGACTCACCAGGCGGCTTGCGCCGCCACTTTAGGATCCCCGCCTGCCGGCGAGGATGACGAATGATAGGTAATGGTGAATTGAGAGGACAAAAGTAAACGAGAATAAAAAGTCTGATTTGACCGGACTCATTAATTACGAACAAACATTGTGCGCCGTTTATGTTTCGTCAGGCAAGGCGCGCAAGGAGCGGTGGAGCGCGCCTACATTAAGCGGATAAGCAGCAACGCGACGCAGCGCAACACTACACTACACAGCACAACGACCACAACGACCACAACGACCACAACGAATGGCGGCAAATAGGCAAGCACAAGCGGCAACCACATCAAGCATAATACCGCCCCACATGAACACCCTCGCAATCCTCTGCCTGTTTTTCATCGGCTTGCCGGCCGCGTTGCTCGCAGCCATGCACATGGTACGGCATCGGCGCACGGCACGCCATCGAATCGAAAGGGCGTTCAAAGGTTTCCTGTTGCTATGCGCATGCCTGGCGATTTTCACCACGGTCGGCATCGTTCTATCGGTTCTTTTTGAAGCCATTCGTTTTTTCAATATCGTGCCGCTGTGGGAGTTTCTGTTTGGTCTGGAATGGTCGCCGCAAACCGCCATTCGCGAAGATCAAGTGGGTTCCAGCGGCGCGTTTGGTGCTGTGCCTTTGTTCGCCGGCACCTTGCTGATTACCGCCATCGCCATGCTGATTGCGGTGCCGCTCGGTTTGCTGTCGGCGATTTACCTGTCGGAATATGCAACCCGCCGCATCCGTGCCGTGGGCAAGCCGGTGCTGGAAATGCTTGCCGGCATCCCCACCGTGGTGTATGGATTTTTCGCCGCACTGACCGTAGCACCGCTGGTACGCGATGGTGCCGCGGTTTTAGGGCTGGAAGCGGCCGCGGAAAGCGCGCTGGCGGCCGGGCTGGTAATGGGCATCATGATTTTGCCGTTCGTGTCATCGTTGTCCGATGATGTAATCAACGCGGTGCCGCAATCCCTGCGCGATGGCTCGTTGGGGCTGGGCGCAACGCGCTCAGAGACCATCCGCCGCGTGGTGTTGCCGGCGGCTTTGCCGGGCATCATCGGCAGTATTTTGCTTGCCACTTCGCGCGCCATCGGCGAGACCATGATCGTGGTGATGGCGGCCGGGCTGGCGGCCAACCTGACCGCCAATCCATTGCAATCGGTGACCACGGTTACGGTGCAAATCGTGACCCTGCTGGTGGGCGATCAGGCTTTTGACAGCCCCAAAACATTGGCCGCGTTTGCGCTCGGTTTGATGCTGTTCGTGATTACCTTAATTCTGAACATCATTGCCCTGCGCGTGGCACGCAAGTATCGCGAGCAATACGAATGATGCCTGCCGATGAGACTGGCCCAATGAACCACGCGCCACAACAACGACTGCGCGAGGGCATTCGCGTGCGCTATCGTCGCGAACGACGCTTTCGCCGAATGGGCGCGGCGGCGATTATCGTGGGCGTGCTGTTTTTGGTGTGGTTGCTGGGGGTGGCCGTGTATAAGGCATCCGGCGCGTTTTCCCAGACCTACATCGCCCTTGATATCGTCTTGGATGCGGAGATGTTTGGTGGCACTACTCAACCGCTTGAGCGGCAGGCAATCTCTAGTGCGCCTTATCGCAGGCTAATCAAAGCGGCGTTGCACCAGGCAATTGGGGCCATTGGGGCGAATGGCGTGGAAGTGACCAGCCGTAAGGACAAAAAACGCTTGTATCGATTGATTAGCGACGGCGCCGAATACGTGTTGCGCGACTCGGTGCTGGATGCGCCCGAACTAATCGGCACGACTCAGCGATTGTGGTTGCCTGCGGACGATGAGGTGGACATGCTCATGAAAGGCTACATTGACCGCGAGCAACCCGAAAACCGCCGCCGATTATCCGACCAGTCCATCGCCTGGGTCGATCAACTAACCGCCGACGGGCGCATCGAAAAACGCTTCAACCAGCCGTTTTTCACCGCCGGGGATTCGCGCAATGCCGAAGAAGCGGGCATTCTCGGTGCGGTTATGGGCTCGGTATTCACGCTGATCGTTACCATGCTACTGGCGTTGCCGGTGGGTGTCGCAGCGGCGATCTATCTCGAGGAGTTCGCGCCACCAAGAAACAAATTCGGCAAACTCGTGGATCTGGTGGAAGTGAACATCAACAACCTGGCCGCGGTGCCGTCCATCATCTTCGGGCTACTGGGGCTGGCGGTGCTCATCAATTTTTTCGGAATGCCGCGCTCGGCGCCGTTGGTAGGGGGGATGGTGCTGGCGCTGATGACCCTGCCCACTATTATCATTTCCAGCCGTGCGGCATTGGCGGCGGTGCCACCGCGTATCCGTCAGGCGGCACTGGGGGTAGGCGCATCAAACGTGCAAACCGTGGTGCATCACATCCTGCCGCTGGCATTGCCGGGAATGTTGACCGGTGCCATCATCGGTCTGGCACGGGCATTGGGAGAAACCGCGCCGCTGCTGGTGATTGGTATGGTGGCTTTTGTGGTGGATGTTCCCGGCACACCCACCGACCCGGCCACCGCGTTGCCGGTGCAGATATACTTGTGGGCGGATAGCCCGGAGCGGGCTTTTGTCGAGCGTACTTCGGCGGCGATTCTGGTGTTGCTGGCGGCGCTGGCGGTCATCAACGGCTTGATTGCATTGCTACGAAACAAGGTGGAGAAGAGATGGTAATATGTTGAATAAAAATAACAATTCTCAAACTACGAGCCAAGCGGCAATCGTGTCATCGGCGGCAGTGGAGCAGACCGTCGGCAACGCTTTCGTGGAGGACGCGGCGATGGGCTGTCGCCATGTCAATGTATCCTACGGCGACAAACAGGCGATTTTTGATGTGTCCCTGGATTTGGCGAAAAACCAGGTATTGGCAATGATTGGGCCATCCGGTTGCGGGAAATCCACGCTGCTACGCTGCTTCAATCGCATGAATGACACCATCGACGGCTGTCAGGTCACTGGCGAGATTACCCTGCACGGCGATGACATCCACGCCCGGGCGATGGATGTGGTGTATTTGCGCACCCGCGTCGGTATGGTTTTTCAAACCCCCAATCCATTCCCCAAATCGGTGTATGAAAATGTTGCCTATGGGCCCAAACTGCATGGCCTCAACCGCGACCGCACCGATCTTGATGAAATCGTCGAATCCAGTTTGCGGCGTGCCGGCTTGTGGGAGGAGGTCAAGGATCGCCTCAATCAGCCCGGCACCGGGCTATCCGGCGGCCAGCAGCAGCGGCTGTGCATCGCCCGTGCCATCGCCATTTCACCGGAGGTGATTTTGATGGACGAGCCGTGTTCGGCACTGGATCCCATCGCCACCGCGCGCATCGAAGAGTTGATTGACGAGTTGAAACAGCAATACTCCATCGGCATCGTTACCCATTCCATGCAACAGGCGGCGCGGGTGTCCCAACGCACCGCTTATTTTCATCTGGGTTATCTGGTGGAAATCGGCTCGACCGAGGCGATATTCACCAACCCGGTGCATCAGTTGACAGAAGGATATATCACCGGTAGATTTGGTTAGAAAACATATCCTTATTTAATTTATTTAATCTAATTAAGAGGTTGAAATTCACGATGACTACGCACGGCAACGGGCATATTTTCAGGCGTTTTGATAGCGAAATGCATCATCTACATTCGCTGGTGATGCAAATGGCTCAACTGGCGGTGTCGCAGTTGCAGGATGCGGTTGCCACGTTGCAGCAGCAGGATGTGGAGCGGGCGCGGCGGGTTATCGAAAATGATAAGAAAATCAATGATCTGGACATTCAGGCAGATGATGAAATCGTGCGGATTGTTGCTCTGCGGCAGCCTATGGCGCGAGATTTACGCGAAATTATCGCGGTTAGCAAGATTATCGCCGAACTGGAGCGTGCCGGGGACGAGGCACGCAAAATCGCCGGGCTGACCATCCACTTTTATGGCGAGGCTGAAAAGGCACCGGCCGAGCGTATTTTGCAGGATATTTACCAACTGGCGAGTTATGTCGAGGATATGCTCACGGTGGTAATCGCGGCGTTCGATGATATGGACCTGGGCGAGGCGGTGGCGGTGCTGGAAAAGGGGCTGGAACTGGATAATCAATTGCAATCCATCTTGCATCGGTTAAGCGATTTCGTGCGCGAGGATTCGCGCAATGTCGGGCATTTCGTAGACATCGTGCTGGGCCTGCGTGCGCTTGAGCGGTTTGGTGGGCACGCCAAAAATATCGCCGGCCATCTGGTGTTCATCAAGCACGGAATCGATGTGCGACATGAGGGCGTAGAGGGCATTTTGACGCAGTTGCCAGGAGCGGGGGAAGGCTGAAAGAAGCGGCGTGCCCAAGTTGCTCGGCGAATCTGTTACTTTACATAATATACATTATGCGAAGTTATGGTCAGGGGTATTCCGAGCCGTCAACCCAACCCCCCGCCACAAAGTCACCGCGACCGCTTGATATTGCGCAAATGCCCGGTCTTGCTCTGCGCCTCGATAAATATCCGCGCAATCTCCGGGTATTTCTCCTTGATGCGAGTCTCCAGCATACTGATAACATCCTCCACATCCCGTGATGACATCGAATCGGCGAAATCCAGGCTGATGGTCAACAGCACATCCTCGGGCCCCAGGTGCATGGTAAGAATTTCGTTGATGCTGAGGATGTTGCGTTCCTGACCGAGGATGCGGCGGATGCCGGTGCGCACTTCCTTACTGGCGGCTTCGCCAATCAGCAACCCCTTGCTCTCGTAGGCGAGCACCGTAGCGGTGCACGCCAGGATGACACTGATGGTGATGGATGCCAGCGCATCATAAACCGGGTCGGCGTAGTGCTCGGCAAGCAACAACCCGACCATGGCAGCGACCAGCCCCAACATCGCAGCACTGTCTTCAAACAACACGGTGAATACGGTCGGGTCTTTGCTGAGTTGCACCGCCTTGAAGTAGCCGAGTTTGCCTTTGCGGCGACGAAATTCGCGGAACGCCACGGTCCACGCCACCGCTTCAAAGACCATGGCGAAACCCAGCACCACATAGTTCACCATGGGTCGGTAGATTGGCGTCGGCGTAATCAGTTTGCTGATGCCCTCATACAAAGACACCCCGGCGCCGATGGCGAACACCAGAATCGCCACCACGAAAGTCCAGAAATACAACTCCATGCCGTAGCCGAAGGGATGCTGTTCGTCGGCCGGTCTGGAGGCGCGCTTCATGCCCCACAACAGCAAGCCCTGATTGCCGGTGTCCACCACCGAGTGGATTGCCTCGCTCAACATCGCCGAACTGCCGGTGATGCCGGCGGCGATAAATTTGGTGCAGGCGATCAGGCCGTTTCCGAACAAGGCGGCCAGCACCACCCACTTGGAGCCGGATTTATTTTTCAAGGCGCGCTACGGACCAGTGGAGTTTGGGGTGGAGTTTGGGGTCGTGAAAAAAACTGGCGGCGGTCGGCACGGCATCGTGAGAGGGAAACATGGTTCGCGAGTATGGCATAAATAGCCCGGCTTCGCCGGACTTTTTCTCGGTTACCTTGGCGTCTCAAAAAGAGTCACGCTACGCGATTCACTATAGCCCCCTACCCTGTCATCCTCGCCGGCAGGCAAGGAGTCACACTACGCGTGACGGCATTAATAGTCCGGCAAACCCGGACTTCTTATTCTCAATGTGCCTTTGGCTTCTCAACGCGCTTTTGTCTCTTGATTCACTTGTTACCTATCATTCGTCATTCTCGCCGGTAGGCGGGAATCCAGAGCGGCGGCGTTAGCCGCCCGGTGAGTCTCGCAACGCGTGACAATACTAATAGTCCGGCATAGTTGGCTTTTCCTCGGTTACTTTGGCTTCTCAACGCGCTTTTGTCTTCTCGATTCACTGTTACCTATCATTCGTCATCCTCGCCGGTAGGCGGGGATCCAGGGTGGCGGCGTTAGCCGCCCGGTGAGTCTCGCAACGCGTGACAATATTAATAGCCCGGCATAGTTGGCTTTTCCTCGGTTACTTTTGGCGTCTCAAAGAAAGTCACACTTTGCGATTCACATTGTCTCCCCAACCCGTCATTCTCGCCGGCAGGCAAGTTGTTCTCGCCAACGGCGAGAACCCAGAACTAAAAAACCATGAGAGTAACTAATACCGTCATAATCCAAACCATATCTCCAGACCGTGATTCCTCTTGAGAAGACAAAAGCACACGAAAAAAACTTGGTATGCCGAACTATTAGTATCATTACGCAAGCGTGACGCACCGGGCGGCTTGCGCCGCCGCTCTGGATTCCCGCCTGCCGGCGAGAATGACGAATGAAAGGTGATGATGAATTGAGAGGATAAAGGCGCGTTGAGAAGCCAAAAGCACATTGAGAAAAAATCGCCGGGAGCACCATGAATCGACTGGACGCGAGCGAAGCGAGCCCGAAGGGCGCATATCAGGGATGATACGCGCAAAAAAGCCCGGTTTGACCGGACTCATTAATTACCAACAAACATTGCGCGCCGGCTTTGTTTATTCAAATAGATGCCCGCTTGCAGCGAGGATGAGGAAAAACTGTCAGCAAATAAATGGCATATACAATCCCAGCCCATATGATTATTGGCCGGGCAATCCAGTTTATCGCCAGGGACGGCGGGTAGTTCGGCGGAGCAGGACGCGAGAGCCGAACAACACGCTTCCCGCCTCGTCATTCCTGCATAGAATATCGCGGCGAAGCCGTCGGTTTTTTGTCACGCGTAGCGTGACTCATTTGCGGCGTGGTCGCCTTAAAACCTCAACTCGCCTTTCAGCAGAATAGTATCGTCATCATCGTCCGCATCACGGTGTTCGCCGACGAGGTCCAGGTCGAGGCGGTTGCCGAGTTTCCATTGGATGCCTAGGCGGTAGCGGTTGCTGTCGTTGCTTAGGGTCATTGCGGTGTATGGCGTTAGCAGGCCGGGGGTGGTGCCGCTGCCGAGCCAGGGTGCCGTGCCAGCGGAGATGCCGAAACCGATCCGTGCGTCCAGTCGTGCGGCGTAGTCGCGGGTGGCATCTGCGGTGTAGTCGGTGTCGGTGTCGGTGGCATTGCCATTGGCAGTGCCATTGCCATTACCGTTGGCATCGCGTAAGCCATCTTCCCACAGGTGCTGGATGTCGCCGGCGTCATCGCCGTAACCGGGGCTGAGGGCGAATGACCAGCCTTGACCGTCGGCGCCGGCGCTCTGTTTGATGGTGCCGCTGACACCCCATTCATTGGCATCGCCATCGTGTCCGAGCAGCAGCACGCGGGCTTTGCCTTCGACGCTGAAGCCGCTGGCATTGACAAGGGATATGCCGAAGCCGAGTTCGGCGCCGGTGCCGGTGGCGCCATCGCCGCCGTCATGGCGTATGCCCAATTCCATGCTTCGTTCGGTGCGCGCGCCGTTGACCAGTGCGATGCTGTTGGTGGCTTCCAAACTCACGCGCGCACGGTTGACATCCACTTGCCGTCCACTAAAACTGCTATTGCTTTCGTCCACTTCCAGCGTGCTTTGCGTGACTTCGCCTTTCAATCGCAGGGTGTTGGCGCCGCGTTGCAATACGATGCCGTTACCGCCAATGGCAAAGGTATTCATGGACAGGTCGTCGCTGAATGTGTTGCCGGCGCCGTCATCCGAATCCAGTTCGCCTTTGCCGTAACCGGCGGTCATCCACACTTCGCCGCGCGCATTGCTCCAGCCGAGGTAGGGATTGATGCTGGTCATGCTGATGTCGTAGGTTTTTTTGGTGGTGTCGTCGGTTTCCAGTTCGCCTTCGTTCCGCGATAGCGCCACGCCGCCAATCGCTTCGGCGGTGATGCGCGTGTCCAGACCGAGATGTATGCTGAACATGTCGCCGTCCCAATCCAGTGCCAAGTCTTCATCCTCGCCACCGAAGTTGCGGTAGTCGCCGGAGCCCCAGAAGGTTATGCCCCCTGCGGCATCGCCATCGGTAGCGTTCAACGGCAGCGCAAACGCCGAGTTGCCGAGCAGGGTTTTCATATCCAGCGTGCCATCCTCCATTGACGACGCGTGGGTGTTCATCAGGCTGGCCAGGGTGGAGGACATGGACTGGTTGTCATTGCCATTTCCACCTCCATTCCCATTAAATGGCATTTGTTGCCCGGCGAAGTTGAAACTGCTGCCGCCGTTTTGTTGTGTTCGTGCGCGTTCGACCCGCCCGGCGATGGCGCTGATGTTCTGGTCGGCTATTGCGCGCGCGACTTCCGACAAAATCACTTCGACAACCTTATCAGCCAGCGTCGCCGTGCCGTTCGCGGTCGCCGCTGTCGCGGGGCCTGGGTTCGGGCTGGCGGCGGTGTCCATCACGCTATTGGCGGCAAGGATTAGGCTGAAGGTTGCCGCGGTCGGGGTGAAGGTGATGGTGTAGGCAGCACCGCTACCGCTCACGTTAGTCACCGTGACATCGGTGGAAGTGGAGAAGTCATCCACCGTCAAACCGGTTACCGCCTCGGAGAAGGTGATGTCGTGCATCTGTTCGGTGCCAATCACACCTTCGGTAATGCTACCGAGGGTCACCGTCGGCGCGGTGATGTCCGCCGTCGCAGTGCCGTTCGCGATCGCTTCTACCGCGGGTCCAGTGTTGCCGGCCAGGTCGGCCACGCTGTTGGCGGCAAGGGTCAGGCTGAAGGTTGCCGCAGTCGGGGTGAAGTCGATGGTATAGATGCTGCGGGTGGCGCTGCTGACCAGGGCTACGCTATTCACCGTGGCGCCAGTGGCGGTGATGTCGCTGTCATCAAAACCAGTCACCGCTTCGGAGAAGATGATGGGGTGCATCTGCGCCTTGTCAATCATACCAACGGCGGGGGTGGTGCTAAAGATCGCAACGGTCGGCGCGATGCGGTCCAGCGTTACTTGCAAAGGAGCGGGAGCAGACCTGGTACCATCGATGGTCTGGCGGACGCGCAATTGATAGGTGCCGTCGGCGCTCAAATCAAAACTGGCGGTGGTGCCGGAATCTGGGTTGGTGCCGCCCGTGTAACTCGTGCCGCCGTTAGTAGAGTAATCCCAGGAATCAGCCGGATTACTGCCCCTGTCCGTGCCGAAATCGCTCGCCAGAGTCACATTCACCAAGCCATTCATGGTGATGCCATCGCTGGTATCAGTGCCGGTGTCCATAGCCAGGGCGATAGTCGGTGCATCGGGTGCGTCCTCGGACACTACGGGGGCGGTCGCCGCGCTGGTGGCGGTTTTGCCGCTACCCTCTCCATCGGTGTAAGTGGCGATGACTTGAATGGTCTTGTCTTCATCGGTTGCCACCGGCGTGTAGGTTGCATCGGCGCCCGCGCCGCTGATGGCGGTGTAGGTGCCGCCGGACGCCGCGCTTTGCCATTGATAGGTGATGCCAGTAACCGCGCCATCCGGGTCGGTTACGCTGCCGGCGGTCAATTCCATGCCGACCTGAGCGGTGCCGGTGATGTCGCTTATGCGTCCCGGCTCATCCACATTAGTAACCGTCACCGTTACCGCCCGTGTGCCGGTCATCGGCGGGGAGCCGTCATCAATGGCGGTAATGGTGATCGAGTAGGTCGCGCCGCGCGCGTCTTCAAAGTCCGGCGAAGCGTTGAAAATCAATGCGCCGCTTGTGGGATCAATCGCAAAGAAACTCGCATCCGTGCCAGCGACTGACCAGGCGATGGCGTTGCTCTCGGCATCGGTCGCGGTGTAGGTCGCCACCGGCGTGCTGTCGTTCTCGGCATAATTCGGTGCTGCCTCGCCACTGACTACCGGCGCGGTGTTGGGTAAGCGGGTGACGGTGACGGTGAAGTCGGCCGTGGCGGTGGCGTCATTGGCGTCGGTCACCGTGTAGGTCAGCACGGTGATCCCCGCCGCGCTCGGCGTACCCGACAGCGTGCGGGTGCCGGCGGTAAAGGCCAGCCCGGGCACTTCGCTCAAATCGGTGCCGTTCGGGCCGGTCAGGGTGTAGGTCAGGGTGCCGGTGCCACCGCTGGCTTCCGGCAGGACCAAGTCGGTGATCTCGGTGTCCATGGTATAGCCCTGGTCGTCCGGCGCGGTCAGCGCCGGGGGCGCGGCCACGGTGAGCTTGAATTCCTGATCGAATTCTTTCCCACTCGCGGCGTCTTGGACACGGTAGGTGATGATGGATTCCGCGACTACTGCGGTCGGCGTGCCGGACAGCGTGCGGCTGTCCTCATCGAAGCTCAGACCCGCCGGCAGGGCGGCGTCCGCCGGCCCGGTCAGGGTGTAAAGCAACCGGGGGGTCGTGCCGGTGCCGCCGGTGGCTGCCGGCAGGGTCAGGTCGACCGCCGTGCCAACCGTGTAGTCCTGGTCGTCCGGTTCGGCGGCAAACCCCAGCGCGGCGAACGGCGGGGGTGAGCAGGCCGATGCGCCATCTGGGCTCCCGCGCCCCTCGCATACCGTGACAAAGACGGTGATGGTGTCGCGGCCACTGGCCGTGTCGTCCACCGCGTAGACGAGTTCAAAGCCATCACTCTCTGTTTCACCCGCGCCCGCAAGCGTCGGTGTGCCCGAGAGGGTGCGGGTGGCCGGATCAAAGCTAAGCCCCAGTGATTCCAGTGAATGGTCTTCTCCGGCCAGAGAGTAGGTCAGGTCGCCGGTGCCGCCGATGGCTTCCGGAAAGACGATGTTATCGGTAGCCACCCTCAACTGGAAATACAGGTCGATGTAGTCTGCGTTGGCCACCGTACCGATTTCCACTCGACCAAAGAACATCGGGGGGGCGGACGGCGCGGTGGTGTCAGCGGCGGTCGTTCTCGTGTTGGTCACATAATCGCCTGCCACTTCGGCGGTGGTGCCGCTGCCGGCTTTGGCGCGCACACGCACAGTGTAGCCGGTGTCTGCCGTCAAGCCGGTGATGGCGGCGGTCTCGGCAGTCACCACGACATTCGTATCCGTGTAGGTGTTGTCGTCCGCGCCGGTCACTTTATATTCCACATCAAAGCCGGTGGTCGGGTCTTTGTCGGTGCCGGATCCTTGCGTCCAGGACACCGCGAGGGCGCTCTGGGCGGGCGAGCCCACGTTGACGGTAACGCTGGCAATGACGCGCGGTTGCGCCACATTGGGGATGATGATGTCCACCGTGTCGGTAACGGGCGGGTTGCCGCCGCCGGACAGGGTCACGCTCAACTCAAAAGTCAAGGTGGTGTCGACGGTTACATAAGGCGTGGTGAAACTCGCATCCTCCGTGTCCGAACCGGTGATGGTCAGCGGGGTGGACGGCAGTAAGCCATTGGTCAGGGTGTGCGTCCATAAAATGACCGGGTCGGTGCCAGGATTGGTGATGGTGCCCTCCAGATTCACAGCCGTGTTTTCCAGCACATCAGGTTGATCCGCGCCGGCATTCAGCGCCAGGTCGGCGGTGGCACTGCCGATCGCGCTCGCCGCGGTCGCGGGTCCCGTGTTCGAGGCGGTGTCCATCACGCTGTCGGCGGCAAGGGTCAGGATGAAGGCGGTCGCTTGCGGGGTGATGCTGATGGTGTAGGTGGTGCTGGGGCCGCTGGTCGGGGTCACACTATTCACCACGAGGTCGCCGGACGCCACAATGTTGTTGGAAACGGAGAAATCATCCACCGCCAAACCGGTAACCGCCTCGTCGAAGGTGATGTCGTGATCCTGCGCCGTGCCAATCACACCTGCGATTATGCTACCGAGGGTCACCGTCGGCGCGGTGGTGTCCGTGGCATCAGTCCTTACAGTAAACTCGGCAGAAGGATTACTTGATAGACCAGCAGAATTTGTTGCGGTAATGACATACTTGTACTCTGTGTCAGGAGTCACGTCAGTATCAGTGAAAGTCAATAGACGGCCTGGTAGCACTTCTTCGTTATCAGTGACGCCTGCAACAATTCTGCGCAGCGTATAACTGAAGGCATTTGTCACTGCACCCCATGTAATCTCTATACTTGTATCAGTAACTGCGCCGAGAACAAGTGCCGGAGTTTCAGGTAGTGTAGGTGTTGCAGTGGTGTCGTCCGCGGCAATCACGGCGGCGGTTGCCGCGCTGGTGACTTCTTTGCCGCCAGCATGACCATCGGTGTAAGTAGCAACTACTTGAATGGTCCTGCCGACATCATCAACTCCCGGCGTGTAGGTCATGTCGGTGCCGATGTCGGTGGTGGTGCCAGACTCCACGCTTTGCCATTGATAGGTGATGCCAGTAACCGTGCCATCCGGGTCGGTTACCGTGCCGGCGGTCAATTCCACGCCAACCTGAGCGGTGTCGGTAATGTCGCCGATGGCACCCGGCTCATCCACATTGGTAACCGTTACCGTTATCGCCAGTGTGTCTTCCATCGGCGGCGTGCCGTCATCGGTGGCGCTGATGGTGATTTCATAATCGTTGCCGCCGTCGTCATCCGCCGCGTCTTCAAAGTTCGGCGAGGCATTGAAAGTCAATACGCCGCTTGTGGCACCAATCGTGAAGAAACTCGAATCCGTGCCACCAAGCGACCAGGTGATGTCGGTATCCGCGGCATCGGCATCGGTCGCGACGTAGGTATGCACCGCCGCAACATTCTCGCCAACCATTATCGCATCATCGTCAGCGGTTCTGGTGATTTCCGGCGCGGTGTTGTCGGCGCGGGTGACGACTACCTCATATTCGTGCATGACGCTGCTGCCCGCGGCGGTGACCACGATGCGGATGGTGTTGGCACCAGGATTCAGCGAAATATCTCCACTTTCTGTGCCGCTGGTAACCACAGTGCCGGCCACGGTCACGCCGGCGGCGGTGTCACTCAGGGTTGGCCTAATTTTAACGCTTGCCACATCATTGCCCAGGCTGGCGGTGTAGTCCACGATGCCAGACGCGAAGGTCGGCATCAGTTCAACCACGGTGCTACCGCTATGGGTAATAGCCAAAGCCGACAGAGTCGCATCCACCACGGTGATGACCACACTGTCGCCGACTTGATTGGTGGCAGCATCGGTGACCACCAGGGTGAATTGATAGACCCCCGGCGTATCCGGCGCGGTGAAGGTCGCGGTCGCGCGGTTGGCATTGGTCAAGCCGACGAGCGCAGGTGCGTCACCGAGGCGGGATTGCCTCCAGGCATAGTGCAGAGCGCCGTTTTCAGGGTCGGTGGCGGTGCCGCTCAAGGTTACGGATGCGCCGACATTCACAGTTTGATCGGTGCCCGCATCGACAGTCGGCGGCATGTTGCCCGCCGCCGGAACGCCACCCGCGCTAATCGGCACCAAGGGAGGACCGGTGTTGCCGGCGGGGTCGGCAACCTCGTCAGGGGCAAGGGTCAGGGTGAATGTCGCGGCGGTCTGCGTGAAGGTGATGGTATAGGTGGTTGCGTCGCCGGTGTCTTCCACACCAGTCACCATGGCGCCCTCGGAAGTGGAGAAATCACTCACTGCCAAACCGGTTACCGGCTCGGAGAAGGTGATGGTGGGCGTGTGCACGGTGCCCATCGCAGCAGCGGCCGGGGCCTCAAAGGTCGTCACCCTCGGCGCGGTTATATCCACTCGAATCGTACTGGTTTCCGTGGGCCGGTCTTGAATGGTACCGTGGGCGCTATCGGTGGCGGTCAATCGGTGAATCGTAAACGGCACCAACTCACCGTCCAGATCCCTAAAAGGCGCATGTAGCGCGTCCACCTCGTAGGTCGCGGTGTATTCATTGCCAGTGCCTTTTGTCAACTGCTGGGCGAAATGCTTGGCGATGCTAATGCCGTTCTTTGCGTCTCCCTCGGTGATTATTGGCACATTGGTGGTGAAGGTCAGGCTCAACTCGTCGCCGAATTTAGCGTAACCGGAGTTGGCGGCGTTATTGCCAGTGAGCACGGGTGCCACGGTAAAGGCAAGGGGGGCGATGATCACGTTGATGTCTATCGTGTCGGCGGTGCTTGTCGCCGGGGGAGTGCCAGCATCGGTAACGGTTAGTTCAAAGGTCAAAACCCCTGTCGCAGTGGGCGCGTCGAAGGTCCCTCTGTCGGTGATATGAGTCAAGTCGATGGGCGACGCGGGCGGGGTGCCATCGGTCAAGGTATGCACCCAGACATATCTCAGATTCAAGTTATTACCATCAGGGTCGTTGCTAGCCCTGCCATTCAGGAACACCCTACCGCCGGGATTCACAGTTCGATCGTTCCCAGCATTGGCAACCGGCGCGATGTTGTCGGCGCGGGTGACCGTGAGGGTGTAGGTTTTCTGGGAGCCGTCCTCGGCGGTGACTTCAATGGCGATGTTGTTCACACCAACATTCAGAGCAGCCGATACACTGGCTTGGTCGCTGACCGGCGGCGCGTCATTCACCACCACGTTCACGCTCGCGCCATCGTTAGTCGTGGTCGGCGTTACCGTAACGCTTGCCACACCATTGTCCACGCCGGCGGTATAGGTCTCCCTGGCAGAATCGAAGGTCGGCGGCACCAGAGCAACCTGGTTGTCATCGCTATCGGCAATAGACAAACCCGACAGAGTCGCATCCGTGGACACGGGTTCGGGGGCGGTGCCGCTCGCGGCGGTCTCGGGGACGGCGTTGCCGGCGCGGTCGGTTACCGGGTCGGTCAGGGTGGCCGCGTTAAGGGTCAGGGTGAAGGCTGCCGCAGTCGGGGTGAAGTCGATGGTATAGACGAGGTCGGAGCCGCTGACCGGGGCTACGCTATTCACCGTGGCGCCAGTGGCGGCGATGTCGCTGCTATCAAAGCCGGTCACCGCTTCGGAGAAGGTGATGTCGTGCATCTGCGGTGTGTTCGGCACACCTTCGGCAATGGCGCCGAAAACCACAGTCGGCGCGACTACATCAATTTCAATCGTGCTGGTGGCCGCGGGCGGGTCAAGCGTGTCGGCGGTATTAACGGCTGTCATTGCGCCAATGTCATACTCCACCGGTACGCCGTTGCCTCCCGCAACACCCGCATGCGTCGCGTCCACCCGGTAGGTTGCGGTATACATATTGTCGGTGTTTTCCACCCTGACGGCTTGCCCGGCGATGGTCACGGTCACGGCTGGGTCGCCCTCCAATGCCTGATTGACGGTGAAGGTCAGGGTCAGGATGTCGCCGGCTATGGCGTAATTACCATCGTTGCTGCTAGTGAGCACGGGTGCCGCGCTAAAGCCAAGCCCTCGCACCTCGACGAGGCGAGTAACCTGCACGGCGTTGTTACCGGCGGCGTCCTGCGCATCGTAGGCAATGGTGTAGATGCCGGCGAAGTTGGCGCCCACCGTATCGCCGGCCACGTCCAGCCTGATGGTGGTGTCCAGATTATCCGAGACCTCGGCACCTTCATCAGTGTAGGGAGGATCGTCCGTAGTCAGGGTAATCTCCGCGTGACCAGTGCGGGCGATGCTTGGCGGCGTGGTATCAATGGTAAATGCGGCAAGACCGGCAAATCGGGAAGTAGTCCTAAACGCGCTCTGGCGCACTCGCACCTGATCGTCGGTATATTCGCCTTCGGGCAATTCAAGATGACGCCTGCTGCCGCGCGTGTAAGTCTTGCCGCTATCGGTGGAGTATTCCCAGAAGCCCCCAGCGGCGCCAAAATCATCCATCAGAGTAACAATTATCCCTCTATTCATGGTGATGCGGTCGGTATCTGAGCGACCCGTGTCCGCACTCAGGGCGATGCCCGGTGGCACCGGTCGCGCCGTGCCGAACGACGTGCTTGCGCTGGCAGCGGGACCCCTATTGCCGGCCAGGTCGGCCACGCTGTTGGGTTTAATTGCCACATGGAAGAATGCGTCAATCGGGGTGAAGTCGATGGTGTAGGTGGGGCGGTCGTTGCGCCCAGTGCCCTTCAACATGATACCGACCAAGGAGATACCGGGCTCGCTCCCGACCAATATATCACCCGCTTCAAAACCCGTCACCGGATCAGAGAAGGTGACATCAATGGAGCGCTGCCGGTTAAGCACATAATCATCGGCGAGGGCGGCAAAGGTCGCCGTCGGTGCGGTTTGGTCCACGGTAACCGCAATGCTGGCCGGGGCCGAGTCCACACCGTCCACGGTCTGCACGACCAGCACCCGGCCCAGGGCATACACGCCTGCTCCCAGAGTGAAAGTGCGTCTGAAGCCGTTGCTGGGGGCGCTGAAACCGGTGCCGCCATTGATGGAGTATTTCCAGGTGTCAAAGTTGATATCAAAATTACTTGCCAGAGTCACAACCACCGCGCCATTGCGGGTGATGCCATCGTCATCAATGCCGGTGTCCTGAGTCAGCGCGATGGTCGGTGGCGCGGGTGCGGTGCCGGCAACTATGGCGCTGGTCGGCGCGCTGGTGACGGTTTCGGCTTCGGTGCCAAAACCATCGGTGTAAGTGGCAACGACTCGAAGGGTCCTGCCGGCATCGGTTGCCGGCAGCAGGTAGGTTGAATCGGTGGCGCCGGTGATGGGGGTATAGACATTGTCCGCGCCCGCGCTTTGCCATTGATAGGTGATGTCACCCACAGCAATCGTGCCGGCCAGGTTGTCCGCGCTGACGGCATCCGGGTCGGTTACCGTGCCGGCCGTCAGGGTCCGCCCAATCTGGGCGGCGCCGGCGATGGCACCCATGGCGCCCGCATCTTCCAAATTGATGAGCGTCACCGTGACATTGCGGGTGCCTTTCTGCGGCGGCAAGCCGTTATCGGTGGCCGCAATAGTGACTTGATAGTCGTTTTTGTCTTCATCCGCCCGCTCGGCAAAGTTCGGCGAATCGTTGAAACTCAATACGCCGGCATCCATCGCAAAGAAATCCGCATCCGCGCCTTCGAGTGACCAGGCGATGGTGTTGCGCGGGTTGCCATCGGTCGCGGTGTAGGTCGCCACCGGCATGGTGTCATGCTCGTTATAATTCGGTGCTGTATTGCCCTGAATTATCGGCGCGGCGTTGACCACATGGCGCACGGTGAGGGTATAGGTTGCTTCGGCGCCGCCGCGCGCGGCGGTAACCACGATGGGAATGGCGCGGGATTCACCCACCGCCGGCAGTGCAATCGCAGCGGAGAGTTGGCGCGCCTGAACCACCATGCCGTCCACAGTCGCGCTCGCGTCGTTGTTGTCAGTGAAATACGCTACCCTAACCCTTTGCACATCATTATCCACGCGCACGGTGTAATCCAGGCGGTTGCTCCCCGGCACTGCATTGATGTTGGTCACCGGCACTCTGATAGCCTGGCCGACGTCGCCCCTGATAGCCAGTTCCGCCAGACGCGTATCGGTGCTCCTGTCGATGCGGGTCACGGTGATGCGATAGGTGCGGGTGTTGCCGGCCTCGGCGGTGACGACAATGTTGATGGGGGCGTTTATGCCACCCTGCAGGTTAATCGCTTGACTGGCTTGGCCGCTGGCAACCCTGGCACCGTTCACAGTCACGCTCGCGCCGTCGCCATTCACGGTCGGCGTAATCCTGACGCTTGCCACACTATTCAGCACGGTGACGGTGTAGTCGGTGTCCTCGCGGGCAGAATCAAATTCGGGCGTCAAGCCGCCCGGCGAGATAGCCAGAGCCGACAGAGTCGCCTCCGTGGACGCGACGTCGCCGGTCACGGTGATGGTTACCGTGCTGGCGCGGCTGGCCTGGGGAGAGCCAGTATCGGTAACGGTCAGGGTAAAGGTCAACACCCCGGCAGTCGTCGTGGGGAAGGTCGGGCTGACGGTGTCGGCATTGGTCAGGGCGATTGCCGTGGCCGGCGTGGTCGGGATGCCATCGGTTCGAGTATGCTCCCATGAGTATGTCAGCGCATTGTCATCCCCATCGGGGTCGCGGCTGCCAGAGCCGTCCAGGATGACCAGCGCGCCGGTAGCCACTTCTTGATTGTCGCCGGCATTTGCCATCGGCGGGTGGTTTACCGCCTCTGTTACGGTGATGATTACCGTGTCGGTGTGGCTTGCCGGGGGCGTGCCATCATCGGTGACGGTCAGGGTGAAGGTCAATCTCCCAGTCGTGGCCGGCGCGGTGAAGACCAGTCTGGAGGTGGCGGCGCCGGACAAGGCGACAGTCGTGCCGCCGGTCTGCACCCAGGAGTATGTCAACGTATCATCATCGGGGTCGCTGCTGGCGGAGCCGTTCACGGTGATGGCCGTGCCGACAAACACAGTTTGGTCGCTTCCGGCGTTTGCCACCGGCGGCGTGTTGGGCATGGCAATCACCGCGGCGGTCGCCGCGCTGGTGGCGGTCTGGCTGGCGAATCCCGGGACGCCGGTGTAAGTAGCCACCACTCGAATAATCCTGCCGACATCACCGACCACCGGCTCGTAGGTCGCACCGGTGGCACCGCTGATGGCTGCCCAGTCGTCGGAGTCGGCGGCGGTGCCGTCCGCGGCGCTTTGCCACTGGTGGGTGGGGGCGACACTAACCGTGCCAGCCGTGTTGATCGCGGTGACGGCATCCGGGTCGCTTGCAACGCTGCCGGCGGTTAGCGTCGCGCCAACCTGCGCGTCGCCGGTAATGGCGCTGATGACGCCCGGCTCATCCACATTGGTAACGGTAATCTCGATTGCCAGGTCTTGGGTCACGGGCTGAAACCTGCCATCTATCAAATCTACGGCGTGTATAGTGATGTTATAGAGGTTGTCCGCGCCCACATCCTGCGGCGCCTCATAGTCCGGCGAGAACTGAATATCCAATTCGCCGTTCGAGCCAATGAGGAATAATCGCCAATCCGGGCTGTCACTGCTTTTTAGTACCCCCCAGGTGTCAGGAATCACCGTGCCGGCGCTGGCGTAGGTGCCTATAACAGAGTGGACGGCGGTGTTTTCGGGAATTGGCAGGGTCGCAAGACCGATGACGGGCGACAGAACGATCACGGTGCGCTTCGCCCGGCCAGTATTACCGGCGTGGTCGGTCGCACGGTAGGTAATCGTGTAGGTGCCGATGGTGCCGGTATCCACAGTGTCCGTCGTGGTGGGCTTCGGCACGTTGTCATCCAGATTATCCGTGGCGGTGGCGCCCACCTCGTTGTAGGTGCCGCCCACATCCAGGGTAATGCTGGCGAGACTAGTCACGGTGACGACTGGCGGCGTGGCATCAAAGATAAATGCGTCAAGACCGGCATATTCGGAAGTAACGGTATTCACGGTCTGGCGCACTCGAATCTGATTGTCGGTGTATTCGCCGTCGGGCAATTCGAAACGAAGCATGTTGGTGGAGCGCGCTTCGACTGCCGAAGTATGATTGTAATTAGCACCGCCATTGATGGATATTTCCCAGGAGTCCCGGTCAAAATCAAAATTACTCGCCAGAGTAATGAGTATCCCTCTATTGCTGGTGATGCGGTCCGAATCTGAGCTACCCGAGTCCGGACCCGCCAGGACGATGCTCGGCCGAGCAACCGGCGCTCCTCGGGGAGTCACTTCGTAGGTGGCTTCAGCGCTCCTGCCACGAGAATTTTTCGCAGTCAGGGTAAGTATGATCTCCCTACCGGGTATGCGGTTGCTAAGTGTGTGGGTTCTTGCGTTACC
Source organism: Candidatus Poriferihabitaceae bacterium (assembly GCA_965249835.1). Taxonomy (GTDB): domain Bacteria; phylum Pseudomonadota; class Gammaproteobacteria; order Arenicellales; family Poriferihabitantaceae; genus JAHRAW01. The sequence goes on along the minus strand of CBDFMY010000003.1, from coordinate 1,817,371 downwards.
TCCCAAGTTTACCCTGACAGCATCGTCCTTATCGCCAGTATCATAATGATGTATCTGATATTCGGTTATTGCGGCGCCATTATCACTCGCTGGGGCAGTCCAGGTTAGCACCACTGCATCGGCAAAGCCGGTCGAGGTAAAGTTGGTTGGCGCGAGAGGCGCGCCTGCGGTTACCCTTATAAAGCTTGTAATCCTATTGCCATCACCCGCGGGCTTGGGTCTTACAGTAATACGGTACGTTTTTCCGTTGGTCACTGTTAGTGGTAGTAAATCGTTAACACTATAGTCGAATGACCCGGCGTTGGTGGCCGAGATAGTGGCATTGACGGTCGTTCCATCTTCAGGTTTAGCCGTTACAAAATAGCTAAATGTTGTCCCACCAGTGGCGGGTTTCATCCAACTTATGCGGATGTCATTATTGCCAGGTACTCCCTGAAAGTTGACTGCTTCTTGCGCCTGGGCGATGCCGGTTGCTGCCAGCATCGCCACCAGCAACGCCGCGGCGAAAACGAATGGAGTGACTGTTTTATTCATAGCACTTACCCCCTGCGGTGTGCTGGGGGGGGGGGGGGGGGGTGATACGCATCCTGGCAGCAATGCGGATGCAAAAACGAATGGTAGTGATTATTCTATGCATGTGTCTTGCTCCTCAGAGATCCGAATAAAGTTAGTTTTGGGCGAGCCGCACCCGGGGTGGCGTGACCAGCAATCGGGGTATTATAGACCAAAAACACCACTGGGAATGAATGAAAAATTGGGAATTATACCCATGTTTACCCCAAGGGGATTGGGTAGTAAATCGCCGAAATTCCATAAAAAGAGTATACACTACAAGAGTTAGTTGGTTGTTCTGATAACCTATTAAATAGCGAATGAGGCGTTGGTTATGACACAGATTGGTGATTTTAATCCGTTTAATCCGGGTCCGGGAGAATCCCCGCCCCATCTCGCCGGGCGGGAAAATGAAAAGGAGCAATTCAAACAGAGATTGGCAAGAATGTCTGCCGGAAGGTCACCTGGTACAGAAATAATCATGTATGGCCCCCGGGGTATGGGCAAAACAGTACTATTAAACTGGCTAGAAAATGAGGTTGAAAAGACCGCGCAGGACAATCGTCCCTTGCGGACAGTCCAATCTACCCCGACAATTTTTCCATCTTTAAAGTCTCTCTGGAACAAATTGATCTCTGATGACTGGAAGAAGAAACTCTGGCCCAATCAAATCGAATTAGGGGCAGGTGGAAACAAAATTGTGTGGAATTCCAAAGCTCCCGACGACGACGATTTAGTCAGTGCCTTGATTGAAGAATGTAAAGAGCGCCCAGTGGTGCTGTTGATGGATGAAGCACACACTATGGATTCTCGTTTTTGTCAGGGCTTGTTGAATATAAGCCAACAAGCGCGGCAAAATGCACCCTTTTTGCTGGTTCTCGCCGGCACTCCTGGGCTATCACACTTTCTGACTACAGTGAACGCTAGTTTTGTTGAACGTTCCAAGAAAATGGGCATTGCACGATTAGAAGCGCAGGCTACTGCTGATGCCATTGTAAAGCCGTTGGATGCCGATGGCGTACACATCGCCGCCGATGCTTTGGAACATGTAGTGGAAGACAGCCAGCATTATCCTTACTTCATTCAACTCTGGGGCGAGGCCCTTTGGGATGTGGCAAAGGAAAAAGACCTGCAAAAACTGACCTCTCAAGAAATTGCCGAAGTAGAAACAAAGATTGAGAACCGCCGATCAAACTTTTATGGAGAACGCAGAAATACATTAGACGAACTTGAACTGCTGCCGGCGGCTGTTGCTATTGCAACAGTATTCCAAGACACGGAAACAACCACAAGGGCCACGCTCATAGATGTTATTGCAGATAATTTACCTGCCGATTCACATGCTACACAGTCGGTTAATGAACATCTGCAAACGCTTGCTCGCCATGAGTTTATTTGGAATCCGCCGGACACAGATTTATACGAGGCGGGCATCCCGAGTTTGATGAGATATGTCTTGGACCGGCAGCGCGAGCATGTGCAAAAAGCATCGCCGGCAGCAGAATGAGTCACGCTACGCGTGACGACATTAATAGTCCAACTCCGCCGGACTTTTTATTCTCAATGTACCTTGGCATCTCAACGCGCTTTTGTCTTCTCGATTCACTGTTACCTATCATTCGTCATCCTCGCCGGTAGGCGGGAAAAATCGCCGAAATTCCATAAAGAGAGTATACTACGCAGAAGAGCCAGTTGCTCGGTTGAGCATTGGATGGCGAATGAGGAGTCCATCATGATACCCACAAGAACACGAAATCCGTTCAAGCCAGGTGATGGGCAACGCCCGCCTTATCTGGCCGGTCGGGAAAATGAGCAGGGTCGGCTCAGACAGATATTGGCAGACATGGCTGATGGGGATTCGCCTGCTGCCAACATGGTTATGTATGGGCCCAGGGGTATGGGCAAAACCGTGTTATTGCATTGGTTAAAAGATGAAATTAGGGGATATAAAAAACCACGAATTTTTCATATGAAAAGCAATCAGGTATGCACATGTTCGACCACCGCTAATAAATTAGCAACGCCAGCAAAAATGTGGACGTTTTTATTGTCTGAGGAAACTTTGGCAGAAAAGGTATTGGGCGGCGAAACAACAGCAGGTGTTAAGGCCGGGGCGTCTGCTGCTGATATAGTTTCGGCTGAGGCGTTTATTGCTAAGACATGGAAGGAAAAAGAGCCTACTGATGGCGTTTTATTAAACGCTTTGATTTCTCAATGCAAAAAAAATCCCTTGGTGGCTCTGGTGGATGAAGCACATACCATGGAACCGGGTCTGTGTCGTAGTTTGCTAAACCTGAGTCAAGAGATACGAGAGGAAGCACCTTTTTTACTGGTTCTCGCCGGCACCCCCGGCTTGACACATTTGTTGACCACAGTGGGCGCTAGTTTTGTTGAACGTTCCACGAAAATGGGCATTGCACGATTAGATGCGCAGGCCACTGCGGACGCTATTGTAAAGCCGTTGCAGGAAGACGGCATAACAGTAGACGCCGATGCTTTGGAACATGTAGTGGAAGACAGCCAGCATTATCCTTACTTCATTCAACTCTGGGGCGAGGCCCTTTGGGATGTGGCAAAGGAAAAAGACCTGCAAAAACTGACTGCTCAAGAAATTGCCGAAGTAGAAACAAAGATTGAGAACCGCCGGTTAAACTTTTATGGAGAGCGCAGAAATACATTAGACGAACTTGGACTGCTGCCGGCGGCTGTTGCTATTGCAACACTATTCCAAGACGCGGAAACAACCACAATGGATTATCTCATAGATGTTATTGCAGATAATTCACCTGTCGATTCACATACTACACAGTCAGTTAATGAGCATCTGCAAACGTTTATTCGCCATGAATTTATTTGGAATCCGCCGGACACAAATTTATATGAGGCAGGCATCCCGAGTTTGATGAGATATGTCCTGGACCGGCAACGCGAGCATGTGCAAAAAGCATCGCCGGCAGCAGAATGAGTCACGCTACGCGTGACGACATTAATAGTCCAACTCCGCCGGACTTTTTATTCTCAATGTACCTTGGCATCTCAACGCGCTTTTGTCTTCTCGATTCACTGTTACCTATCATTCGTCATCCTCGCCGGTAGGCGGGAAAAATCGCCGAAATTCCATAAAAAAGAGTATACACTGCAAGACGTTAGTTGGTTGTTCTGACTGAGTATTACGAATGAGGCGTTGGTTATGACACAGATTGAAGGTTTGAATCCGTTTAGGCCAGGTGATGGGCAACGCCCGCCTTATCTGGCCGGACGGGAAAGCGAGCAGGGTCGGCTTAGAAAAATATTGGCAGAAATATCTGCCGGACGACCACCTGCTGCCAACATGGTTATGTATGGACCCCGGGGCATGGGCAAAACCGTGCTATTGCATTGGTTAAAAGATGAAATTAGGGGATATAAAAAACCACGAATTTTTCATATGAAAAGCAATCAGGTATGCACATGTTCGACCACCGCTAATAAATTAGCAACGCCAGCAAAAATGTGGACGTTTTTATTGTCTGAGGAAACTTTGGCAGAAAAGGTATTGGGCGGCGAAACAACAGCAGGTGTTAAGGCCGGGGCGTCTGCTGCTGATATAGTTTCGGCTGAGGCGTTTATTGCTAAGACATGGAAGGAAAAAGAGCCTACTGATGGCGTTTTATTAAACGCTTTGATTTCTCAATGCAAAAAAAATCCCTTGGTGGCTCTGGTGGATGAAGCACATACCATGGAACCGGGTCTGTGTCGTAGTTTGCTAAACCTGAGTCAAGAGATACGAGAGGAAGCACCTTTTTTGCTGGTTCTCGCGGGCACTCCCGGTTTATCACATTTCTTGACGACAGTGGGGGCTAGTTTTGTTGAACGTTCCAAGAAAATGGGCATTGCACGATTAGATGCGCAGGCTACTGCGGATGCTATTGTAAAGCCGTTGCAGGAAGACGGCATAACAGTAGACGCCGATGCTTTGGAACATGTAGTGGAAGACAGCCAGCATTATCCTTATTTCATTCAACTCTGGGGCGAGGCCCTTTGGGATGTGGCAAAGGAAAAAGATCTGCAAAAACTGACTTCTGAAGAAATTACCGAAGTAGAAACAAAGATTGAGAACCGCCGGTTAAACTTTTATGAACAACGCAGAGCAACATTAGACGAACTTGGACTGCTGCCGGCGGCTGTTGCTATTGCGGCACTATTCCAAGACACGGAAACAACCACAAGGGATTATCTCAAAGAGATTATTGCAGATAATTCACCTGTCGATTCACATACTACACAGTCAGTTAATGAACATCTGCAAACGCTTATTCGCCATGAGTTTATTTGGAATCCACCAGATTCAATATTATATGAGGCGGGCATTCCGAGTTTGATGAAATATGTCTTGGACCGGCAACGCGAGCATGTGCAAAAAGCATCGCCGGCAGCAGAATGAGTCACGCTACGCGTGACTCATTTGCGGCGAAGCCGCCGGCAACGTTCACACCGGAATCGAATAAGTACCAGTAGCATGAGCAACCGGTTTCCCCTCGCCCAACGATTCGCTATGCAAACTGGCTTCGCATACCACCAGACGTTTGCCCAGTTTCAGCAAACCGGCGGTGGCTATGATGTCTCCCGGTGGCGGCTTGCGTAAAAAATTAATCGACAGATTGGTGGTCACCGCCAATTCCACTGGCCCGAGGTTTGCCAGAATCACGGCGTAAAAAGCCGCGTCTGCCAATCCGGTCATAATGGGTCCGGCCACGCTACCCCCCGGGCGCAAAAACTCATCGCGATACAACGAACGCATCACCGCCCGCTCGCGGGAAAGCGATTCGAGTTGAAGACCGAACAGCGCGGCGAATGGAAGGCGTTCATCGGCGATGCGGTTAAATTCCGCAACGGTCATTCGGTCTTGGTTGGTATTGGTTGGGTTAGTGTTCATGCGATTTGTGATTGGCTGGTCGATTATAATCCATTCCATTCCGGCGATTATCCAATTCGCCCCAAATTCACCATTGCGCGTCGCATTTTCGTTGTCAGGCAAGGCGTGGAAGCTGCGAATGAGGGAGCGCATAAATGATACCGATTGAGCGGCGCACCACAACACTATACAGCGTAATAAACCATGGCGACGAAAAGGCAAGCGTAATGCCAATCCGATTGTATACAATACACCCTCTTGAACTTAGGAAATTACCTCTCGTGTTCGTTTTGACCATCGTTGCCTATTATCTGCTGATCGGTTGCGCCTTCGGCGTAGCGTTCTTTTTGCGCGGCTACGCGGTCATTGCGCCGGAAGCCCGCGGCGCATCGATTGCGACTCGGCTGATATGGATACCGGCAGCCATCGCGCTATGGCCATTGCTGGCGCGCAAATGGCAAGCCAACCGGCAACGGAGCCCCGGCTGATGATTCGCCAACACCGCAAAATTCATCGCATCATCTGGTTGCTGTTAGCACCGTTGTTGCTGGGGTTGATTTTCGCATTCAGTCGCCCGCACACCGATTACTCGCCCATCAATGCGCACATCGCGGAATTGCCCGGCATGGTATCGGATAACAGTTCCGGCAAAGGAGCCCTGCCATGAGCCACGGCTACCAGCCGGTGAAATGGAATCGGCGCAAGCAAATTTACGACCTGTGCGTGTGGGTCGGCATCGCGGTTTATGTCGCTTTGTTTCTCGGCATCAGCAACGCCCTCCACCACGACGCCGAAGCCATCTCCACACCAATCCTGCTGATGCGCGCGTTTTCCACCTGCGGGTTTTTGCTACTGACTTTGCTGTTAAGCATTGGCCCGCTGACGCGTATTGACCGCCGTTTCCTGCCGCTGTTATACAACCGCCGCCATCTCGGTGTATCGCTGTTTGTCATTGCGTTATTGCACGCCGCCGTGGCGGTCTATTGGTATCACAGTTTCGGTGTGCTCAATCCGATCGTTTCCCTGTTCACCTCCGGCGGCGACTACCAGTCCCTCGGCGATTTTCCCTTTCAGGTTTTCGGTGCCATCGCTCTACTCATTTTATTTTTGTTGGCATCCACCAGCCACGATTACTGGAACGCAAACCTCGGCGCGCCGTTATGGAAAGCGATTCACATGCTGGTGTATCTCGGCTACGGCTTGATCGTCGTCCACATTATTTTCGGTGCGCTGCAACAGGACAACACCGGATTGCTGCCGTGGATGGTGGCGGCAAGCGTGCTGCTGGTGGGCGGGCTACACATTAGTACGGCGTTGACGCGCTCGAATGTGGATCGGCAATTCAACACTGAAACCGAGTGGGTCATGGTCGGCAACTGGAAGGACATCCCCAACAATCGCGCCCTCACCGTGTCGATCAACGACCACGAACGCATCGCCGTGTTTCGTTATGATGAAACCAAACTGGCCGCGGTCTCTAATGTTTGCCAGCATCAGAACGGGCCGCTGGGCGAAGGTTGCGTGGTGGACGGCTTGATTACTTGCCCGTGGCACGGCTATCAATACCAACCCGAAGACGGCTGTTCGCCGCCGCCGTTCACCGAGAAAATTAAAACCTATCGCCTTGCGTTGGAGGGCGAGCGGGTTTTGCTCAACCCCTCTCCCCTGCCGGCCGGAAGTCCCCGCGCCATTACTGTCATCAACACTCATTAACCGGAGTTGACAATGACTGATAACGACACCGATAAAAAAGTTGACCCGGCCGAGCAGCCAGTCACACAAAATTCGCCGCCGTTTTTTGTCGGCTATCTGCCGATGCCGAGCGCGTTGAAAAAGTTTTACTTGCCGTTGGCGGTGTTGCTGATTGCCGCCAGTGCCTTTGCCGGGTATTGGCTGGCATCCCAGCAAAAATCCACCGGCCCGGCGACCTGGAACACCGCCGCCGTTACCACGCTGGAAGGCGTTTTGACCCTGACCCCCTACCCCGTGCTGCATCGGTTGCATGCGGACAACCCGGGCAAGGTGGAATCGGTGTTGCTGGTCGCTCAGGGCAAACATTCCGCGCATTCATTCTCGGCGACTTTTGCCGACCAGGCGGTGGCGGTGGACGGCTTTGAAATTCGGCGCGGCAATTGGCGCATGCTGGAAGTGAGCGGCGCACACGCACTTCGCCCGGCAACCGGCATCAATGCCGATGAGATTATTCCGTTGCTGAAAATTAAAGCGTTGGAAGAAGTAGTCATCAGCGGCGAAATTGCCGACAGCAAATGCTACCTCGGCGTAATGAAACCCGGCGCCGGTCCCATTCACAAAGCATGCGCCGAAGTTTGTTTGCGCGGTGGCATTCCGCCGATGCTGGTGGCTAAAGATGCCCGCCAACAAAAGTTCGGGTATTTAATTGCCCGCGCCGACGGCTCGAGCGCATCAACGTTGCTGGCACGCCATGTCGCCGAGACAGTGCAAATCAGCGGGCAGTTGCAACAACAAGGCGATTTGTTATTCATCGCCATGCACGACGACGGACTCCGGCGCAAGTAGTTGGTGGTCGCTCGCGTCTTCCCCTTCTATTGAGGCAGCCATGCCAAACCTGCTGATCGTCGCCAACTGCCCATCGGAAAACACGCGCAAACTGCAGCAAGCGGTTTATGCCGGTGCCTGTCACCAAGACATCGCCGGCGTGGAGACGCGAGTTTATGAACCACTGCAAGCGAGTGCCAAAGAAGTGCTGTGGGCAAACGGATTAATACTCGGCACCACCGAAAACTTCGGCTACATGAGCGGCTTGATTAAAGATTTCCTGGAACGAATTTACTATCCCTGCCTGGAAAAAACCGAAGGGTTGCCGGCGGCGGTGTATGTCAAGGGCGGGCTGGATGGCACGGGGGCTAAAACCAGCGTGGAGCGCATCCTGAGCGGATTGAAATGGAAACTGGTGCAACCGACGCTGGTGCTCAAGGGCGAATACAACGATGATTTTTTGCCACCTTGCGAGGAATTGGGAACAATCATGGCGGCCGGTTTAGAGTCCGGGATATTTTAAGTGCGGGCGCGACAACGAAAGAATTAGTATTCGTCTTATTCTCAATGTGCCTTTGTCCTTTCAGTTCACTGTTACCTATCATTCGTTGTGCGCCGAATTTTTGTTGCTAGGCAAGCCAAGATGTTTTATTCATAATGTGTCCATAACTGAAGAACCTTTTCATCCTTAAACACTTGATACACCAATCGATGTTGAATATTGATTCGACGAGAATATGCCCCAACAAGATCACCAACAAGCTTTTCATGTGGCGGATGACTTTGAAATGTATTTATTCTTATAATATCAAGTAATTTCTGTGTTTTTTTCTTTAGTCCGGCTTCTGCTATCCTCCTGGCATCTTTCTGTGCTTGTTTGGTATAAACAATTTGCCAAGTCACCAATCCAACTCCATATGACATTCCGAAACTGGTTCTTTCATTCCGGCCAGAATAGATTCACGCATCCCAGGCATTGACAATAAATGGAGTGTTTCTGATATGGAGTTCCAATCTTCTTCAGAAACTAAAACAGCATTATGCCTCTTTCCTGTAATTACGATAGGCTTGTATGTTTCTGATGTTTCATCAATTAGATTATACAGTTTGGCTCTTGCTTCTGTTGCGTTAAGAATTGTCATTTTTGTAATCTCCTTGCCTGAATGTATGATAATACGTGCGCATATGCAAGAAAGGATTTCAAAACATAACGCTTGAATTCACCTGCCACGTAAGCGGTCAGGTGGAATGATTTGTTAGGCAAACATTAATTTATGACCTTTAGATTCGGGAATGTAATCGCCAAACTCATTAGCAGTATCTATCCATAATTTTATTGCTTCGTTGACATTAAATAGTGCTTCTTGTTGAGAATTGCCATGGGCGATACAGCCTGATAACTCAGGCACTTCTGCAATAAAAACATCATCTTCATTACTCCAATATACAATGGTTTCATATTTATACATTTTCACTGCCTCCTAATTTATATTTGAGAATAACATTACGAACTTGTGCAACCTGATAAGGCTTGGCTTTGCTACCGTCTTTTTGTAAATTGATTTTTTCTGTAACCCCTTCTTTTCTAAAAATATGATGGCTACCATGAACTCTCATAATAAAACCCATCTTATCAAGGGTATGACATAAATCAGAAAATGATATATCAGAATCGGATTGACCTATAAGAATCTGAGTTAAAAGCTTTGTATATTTACTCATATAATTTTCCAGTTCATATGCTTAGTACACCATAGCCTAACGCTTGAATTCAGCCGACGCGTCAGCGGTCGGCTGGAATGAATTGTTAGGTGTTTTTAAATAATTAATGTTTGTGTCCCCTTATCTTTAATAATTTCTATAGTTTTTCGCCACAGTGACCACATTTACCCGCTTCATTCCAAACTGGACCACCACACTTTGGACATGATGCCGTCATATCATTCAATGCTCCGGCCATTGCCTCTCCTAGACGTTTATCTCCCACTGCATCTCCTTGAGACCTTACGAATTTTTCCATTTCTTCCATTTTCGTTTGTTGGTTACCGATGTCACTATTTTGCTTAGGAACCACTCCATTTTCAATTAAACGTTCTAGTAAGTTCTCGGCAGTACCAGACCCATTGCCAAGCATTTTATGACAAAATTCTCCCCTATTTACTATATCTTGTAAATCAGAATAGGATAATTGAAAGTGCCCTGCTACTACTGAGTTATTAACCCATACAGATAGAATGAAGCCTACGGAGTAATGAACTCGAATTTCGGGTGTAAGATATGAAACATCACTAGAACTTTCCAATGCCTCACGCAACTCATCAAACTCACGGAGTATTTCTTGAGGTAGTTGCTTGCGTATTTTCGTGGCTGGCTTATCAAATAACCCAAACATTTTGTAATTTATCCTCAGTTTTTGTAGAGCATAGCGCTGAATTAAGTTGCTTGTTAGTATTATGGCTATGCGACTGAAAATACCTATTGTGATTCACTGCTGTCCCATTAACAGGCAAAAAAGATGCTCTGATTCGCTCTGAATTGACACAATGAGATGACATACAACTTGTTGAATCAAATAGGAGAATCAGACTACGGCGCATTGTAACACAGTTTTATCGCAATTCCTCAAATGGGTGCCGAGACATGAATTCGAGAGCCTCGCCAAACGGCATCATATGGCCGCTCGTTCCGTGTCGCGTCGCGTTGGGCGCAGTTCGTCGGCCTTTTTGTGGCGCAGTTGACCAGCCGTGGCTACGCCGGCTTTTTTCTCAATGTGCTTTGGCTTCTCAAAGAAAGTCACACCTCTCAATTCATCATTACCTACCATTCGTCATTCTCGCCGGCAGGCGGGAATCCAGTCTGTTGTTCTCGCCAAAGGCGAGAACCCAGAACTAAAAAACGATGAGAGTAACTAATACCGTCATAATCCAAACCACATCCCCAGACCGTGATTCTCGCCGGCAGGCGTGAATCTATTAAACCTCCAGCGGCGTTAGCCGCTATCCTTACCGGCGGCAAAGCCGCCGGCTTTTTGTCCGCGTAGCCAGACTATTAATGCCGTTACGCCGTAGTGTGGCTTAAAGTGCCAGCGGCTTCGCCGCCAGCCGCGGCTACGCCGCGCGTCTGGATTCCCGCCTGCCGGCGAGAATGACGAATGAAAGGGCAATAGTGAATTGAAAAGACAAAAGCGCGTTGAGAAGCCAATGGCACATTGAGAAAAAATCGCCGGGAGCGCCATGAATCGGCTGGGCGCGAGCGAAGCGAGCCCGAAAGGCGCGTATCAGGGATGATACGCGCAAAAGGCAAGCGCAATTACTACATCACCGCCGCCCGATCAAAACACCGTAACTGTATCGCCATGGAAAGATGTTCCGATTCAATCCGCTCGCGTCGGTCGAGGTCAGCAACGGTGCGTGCGACCTTGAGGATGCGATGATACGCTCGCGCCGACAATCCCAGCCGATTCACCGCGGCTTCCAGCAAACCGCTGCCGGATGAATCCAGCGCGCACAGCCGCGTCAATTCCCCGCCTTGCAACAGGTGATTGGTTTTACCCTGCCGCCGCAGTTGCCGTTCTCGCGCTTCCATCACCCGCAGCCGAATGACTTTGCTTTCTTCTTCCGGTTTTGTTTTGCCATCCGCCTGGCCGGCTCGACTGAGCACGCGATAGTGCAAGCGCGGTACGTCCACCTGAATATCAATGCGATCCAGCAACGGTCCCGACAGCCGTCCGCGATAGCGCATCACCTGATCCGGTGTGCATCGGCAACGCCCGGATTCATCGTTCAAGTAACCGCACGGGCATGGGTTGGCGGTCGCCACCAGCAGAAAGTTCGCCAGATAGCGGGTTTGCCGTGCCACCCGGGCAATGTGAATGACGCCGGATTCCAGCGGCTCGCGCAACGCCTCCAGCACTTTGCGGTCGAATTCGGGCAACTCATCCAAAAACAGCACGCCGTTGTGGGCAAGGGAAATTTCCCCGGGCTTCGGCACACCACCGCCACCGATCAACGCGGCAGCGGATGCGCTGTGGTGCGGAGAGCGGAATGGTCGTCGCATCCAGTTGTCCGGATTGAAGCCGCTCTGGCCAAGCGATTCCATTGCCGCGGATTCCAGTGCTTCGTCCTCGGTCATGCCCGGCAGAATGTCCGGCAAGCGGTTGGCAAGCATGGTTTTGCCGGTTCCCGGCGGGCCCGACATAAGCACGCTATGGGCACCGGCCGCGGCGATTTCCAGGGCGCGTTTGGCGAAGGGTTGTCCGATTACTTCTTTCATGTCGGCCGCTACGGCGGGCTCAGACGGCTGTTCGGCGGGTTGCACTGGAAGTGGTTCGTGCCGGTTGAGCGCGGCGCAGATTTGCAACAGCGAACCCGCGCTGAGCACTTCCACGCCGTTGACCAACGCCGCCTGTCGTGCGCTGTGCGCAGGCAGCACAAGTTTCTTTTCGCTGTTGCGCAACGATAACGCCGCCACCAGCGAGCCACGGATGTCGCGCAACTCCCCACTGAGGGCGAGTTCGCCGAGAAACACATAAAGCGGGATGTCATCGGCGCGTACCTGACGGCTGGCGGCCAATAGACCGATGGCGATGGGCAGGTCAAAGCGCCCACCCTCTTTGGGCAGGTCTGCCGGCGCGAGGCTGACGATGATGCGCTGGCGCGGAAATTCGAAGTTTGAGTTGAGGATGGCGCCACGCACTCGGTCGCGGCTTTCTTTTACCGCGGTTTCCGGCAAGCCAACGATGGAAAATTTCGGTAATCCTCGGGCCAGATGAACCTCAACGGTAACTTCGGGGGCATCCGCGCCGGATTCGGCACGGCTGTGAACGATGGCAAGTGACATTCCTTGTTCTCCTGTGGTTGGTTGATGACGCAGAATCCGTCCGCTGGCGGGAGTATACACGAATTTGCTTGCCATTCACTTGCTTATTTTCCGCCATGGTCGTTTTGGTCGTTGTGTCGTGTAGTGTAGCGTTGCGCACAAAACCGCGGCTTCGCCGCGAAATGATAGTGGCTAACTATAATAGATTCTCGCTGTCGGCGAGGATGACGGGTTGGGGAGTAATGGTGAATCGGGAGGTGTGACTTTCTTTGAGAAGACAAAAGCAAACGAAAAAAAAGCCCGCATGCCGGACTATTAATGCCATCACGCGCAGCGTGACTCATCTCCGGCTACCCCGGATGATCCTTTTCCTTGCTCATCGCACGATTGAGTCGTTTTTCCAATTCTGCTACCTGCTGTTCCAGATTCAGCACGCGCGCGCCGGTTCGATGCAGAATTTTTTCCTGAATTTCAAACTGCTCGCGGGTCAGCAGATTCATTTTTTCAAAGTTGCTGCGAACCACGGCGTTGATGTTGCCGCGCAATTCCTCGCTCAATTCCGCCGGCAACAACGCGGCGATGGCTTCGCTTAATTTATCGATCATGTTATTGCTCAACAGCCGAAATATATTCGATGTGCGCGGAATCGCGAATGGCACCATACCAGTTATCGTAGAACGAAGCGGCTTTGCGTTGAAAAATGATTTGTCGGGCGCGTTTCGATGCCACCTGCATGCTGATATCCACGCGGCGGCGGTCAAGCATTTCCACCAGATGATAGCCAGCCTGGCCACGCAACGGTTTGCTGAGTTCGTTCGCCGCGAGGCGCACCACGGCGCTTTCGAGTTGCGGAGGAAAATCACCGGGACTGACCCAGCCGAGATATCCGCCGTTGATGCCAGTCGATTGATCCGCCGAATAAACTTTGGCGATTTCTCCAAAATTTTCACCGGCTATGATTCGCGCATACAATGCGTTGGCTAATTCCGCAGCACCTTGGTCGTTCAATTCCGCGTTGGGTCGAATGAGAATGTGTCGAAGCAGTTGTTGCTCAACCATTTGCCCTTCGCCTTTGCGGTCGTGCATTTTCAGCAGGTGCAGGCCGTTGTCGCTGCGTATGATTTTGCTAACGCCGCCGACTTCGGTTTGGCGTAACGCATCCACGAACAACGGTTGCAGTTTGCCTATCTTGCGCCAGCCGAGATAACCGCCCTGGTCGCGTCCGGGCCCGTCGGAAAACTCTTCGGCGGATTTTGCGAAAGAGCGCCCTTCCACCACCGCCTTGCGGATGTGCGTGAGGTTTTCCAGTTCGGCTTGCGCTTCGTCATCGGATTTTCCGCTCAAAGAAACGAACAGATGGGATATTTCATATTCCTCGTTGGATTTGATGAGATCCCGATGGCTTGCCAAATAATTGGTAACTTCCTGCTCGCTGACCTTTACCCGGCTGCTCACCATTCCATCCACCAGCCGCCGGATTAATTGTTGTTCTTTCACTCTGGCGCGAAACTGCGCCGGAGTAACGCCATCCGCGGCGAGTTGCGCATAAAGTTCCTCGGCGGTGAAGTCATTTTGATTGGCGATGAAAGCCACGGCTCGATCCACTTCCTGCGACAACACGCGGATGCCTCGACGCGCCGCGGTCTGCGCCTGAATACGATCGTCAATCATCCGATTCAAAATGCTCGGGTTGATGCTACCGTCGAAGGGCGCGAGTTTGGATGTGTTTTGCAACACTTCTTGTCGATAGCGTGCGCGGTATTCGCTCAACGTAATCGCTTGTTCGTTGACCACCACCAACGCCTTGTCAATGGCGATTGCCTGCGCATGTGCCGGAGGGGTGGTTGCCACTTCGAACACAAGCCCGCAGATAAAGCCGAGCAAGGTCATCAAAAATATAAATCGTCTCATTGATCAATTCTCATCGTTATAATCGTGAGCGTATCTTGCCGAGATCATCCAGTTCCAGCATAAACATTAACCGGTTTTTGTGCTCGCCTTCGCCGTCAAGGTAACGCTGTGCGGTCACCCGCGTAGCCCAGCAACAACCGTTATAAGCGAGCGTGACCGCCGAGGATTCGGTTTCATCTCGCTCAAGCGAATACGCGACATCGGCTTGCAGTTGCCAACGCGCCGATAATTGCTCGGTGAACGCGACACTAATTCTTTCGTAATTTTCCACTTCTTCATCGCTATCCTCTTCTCCATAAGTATAAGCGAATTTCGCATAGCGATGTTTGTCGCGCACATAATCGGTTGCCAGACGAAAGGCAGCGAGTTGGTTTTTATTCCGTTGATCCCATCGAGCGAAGGTAGTCATCGACCACTTTGCCGAAAGTGCCGTGCTCACATCAAAGAACATGCCGGAACGATGGTTGGTTTCGGGCATGGACTCGCCTAAAACCAGCGCTCGATCCGCTAAATAAAAAACTTGTCCGGCACTCATGGCTAATCGCTGCCGTCCACTGCGGTGGTTGATGATGCGGCTGGTCACGCCGAGCGCGATGTGTTCGGTATCACCGACTCGGTCGCCGCCAAAAAAACGGTTCTCGCGAAAAAAATGCGCGAAACTTGTGTAACTCCCTTGACCGCTGTCTATAATCGGAAACTGATTTTGCTGCTTTTTTTTGTCGGGAATGGAAACATAAAACAATCGCGGCTCCAATGTTTGCGAATAAGTTTGCGCGCCGCGCTGGAATTCTCGTTCAAAAAACAATCGACCATCCAAACTAAACATCGGCACCGCCACCGAGCGCGCCTCATCGCCGCCGCTGGATTGGTCCCGCGTATAGCCGATGCTTTGCACTGCCACGCGCGGAATAATTTCTGCGTAACTTCGACGCAGCGGCAAACTGATGGACGGTTTGATGCGCAAGCGTTGCGTGTGACGCGGGTTTTGAATGAGCGTAGTAGCCGGTTCATCATGATAAAAGTTGGCGTATTGCGCATCCATGGCAACTGCAAACGCGCCCAGTTGATAGGGTTTTATGCGTAAATCCAGTTGCGGCAAAATGTTATAGGGAGGCTTATCGTTCGTATCAGATTGATAGGTCGAATCATAACCTGCCGCGCGCGCACTGAAACGCACATCATCGCCGAAATAATCGAGCGTCGCATTTTGCGAAACATAACGCGCCGCGATGAGGTCCGTTTCATTGGCGAAGTCACTAAAATAAGAGGTATCCGAAATTTTTTGCACATTGACTTGTGCACGCCAATCATCGCCAAACTGATGTCGGTGGCGATAACGCCATGCATACCGATCTTGATCATCGTATTCATTGTCCGATGGTAAAATTTCGCCGCGCATTTTTCCGCTGCCGTTTTCATCTAGATAACGAAACTCGCCGAATAGTTGTATGCCGCGTTTACTCAGCACGCGCGGGGTTATGGTGGCATCGTAGTGCGGCGCTAGGTTAAAATAATACGGCGCATCAACGATTACACCGGAGTCGCCATCGTAACCAATTGATGGAAACAAAAATCCGGTTTTGCGTTGCTCGTTGATCGGAAATGACGCACGCGGGAAATAAAAAATGGGAACATTTTTGAAGGTTACTTTCATCGACCGGGCGGTGCCAATTCCAGCGGCGTGGTCCAATTCGATTTGTTTCGCGCTCAACAATACATCCTGATTGCCTTCGGCGCAGGTGGTCATGCGGACATCGTGAAGTCGCTGGAAATCGTCTCCTTCAAAGTCCACGAGTTGCGCTGTGGCACGCATCCGGACCGTTGGATTGACGAGATTGTCATCGCTCCCGCGGGCATCATCGGCGATGCGGATGCGAACATTTGAACCGCTGCCAATGTATGTGTTGGTTTCCACATCCAGTGCATCGGCGCGAATTTCATCGCCGTTGGCGGTGTAGAAAATCACATCCTCCTCGGCGGTGACGCGCTCGCTAGCGCGGTGATACACGATGCGCTCGGCATATACGCCACGATTGCCCTGCACCAACTCGGCGTTGCCGCGCAAAATCACGCGATGCTCGCCTTCGCTTTCGATGTAATCCGCTTCGATGTGAAGCGAGTTATCTTCGCCCTCGTTGCCTAATTTAACCGGAATTTGAATTCGGTGCGGCTGGCAAACTTCCGCTTCAGCAAACGCAACTGGTTGGTTAAAGTTCAAACTTTGCGCAACCACGCCGCAACTAAACAGACCGAAAACACCGATGACGCAACCGACGGTCAACCGAAGAAAAAACCGATGGGGGATGGCGAAGGCAAGGAAAAGAGCCATGAATTGGCGGGGGTAGGTTTGGGGGTAAGTGGATTATAATGGATAACCCAACAGATTCACCGCCAACAGGAAGTATAATCGCCACATCGTCGGTCGGAGTCGGTTAGTTTGGTTCGAAAAAACATGTCTTTAACAAACACCATTCTGCCGGATATTATGATTCTCGCGGCCGGTCGCGGGCAGCGTTTGCGACCGCTTACCGACACCACGCCCAAAGCCCTGTTGCGGGTGGGTTCGAAAACTTTGCTGGGGCATCATCTGCAACGGATGGCAAGTCATGGTTTTACCAGCGCGGTGATCAACCTGGCGTGGCTTGGCGAACAAATCCGGCAACATCTTGATGATGACGCGCGGCGTTTCGGCATGGCTATTCGTTATTCCGATGAACCCGAAGGCGCACTGAATACCGGCGGCGGCATCGTCCACGCGCTGGCGCAAATCAAAAGCGACCCTTTCATCGTCCTGAACGCCGATGTCCTGTGCGATTTCAATTACGCGGAACTGGCGGTGCCCGACTCCCTTGACATGCAACTGGTGCTGGTGCCGACCCCGGCCTATCGGCAACGCGGCGATTTTACGCTGGTGGACCGACGCCTGCAGCTGCTTCCTGCCAGCAGAGCCGCGGATTCCCCGGAGTGGACCTATACCGGCACCGGCTGCTTTCGTCGCCGTGCGTTTGACGGATTCAGCCCGGAGCGGTTTCCGCTACGGATGGTGATTGAACGCGCCATGGCTGGCGGTCGCGCCGGTGGCGTGGTGCATGACGGCGCGTGGTTGGATGTCGGCACGCCGCAACGCCTCGCGCTGGCGCGGCAACAATTCGTCTGTTAACCAAACGCATCAACCAAACGCATCCATCAACCGCCGCGCCAGTTGCGTCTCGACCGTGTCGATGTCCACCGGCCAGGCGTGCTCACTCAATTGCGTAACCGCCAGACCGCGATACCCGCACGGGTCGATGGCTTGATACGGACGCAAATCCATCGCCACATTCAAACTCAGCCCGTGAAAACAGCAACCGCGTTTGATGCGCAGACCGAGTGCCGCGATCTTGGCGTCGTTCACATACACGCCGGGTGCACCGCGACTGCGGGTCGCCACTACTGCGTAATCCGCCAACAGATTGAGCACCACCGCTTCGATTTGTTGCACCAGCGATTTCGGCCCCTGCCCTCGGCGTTTGAGGTCGAGCAACAGGTAGGCGACCAACTGCCCAGGCCCATGATAGGTAATCTGCCCGCCACGATCGGTGTGAATCAGCGGGATTGGCTCGGGGTCGGACGGTGATGTGCGTGGTGACAGGCGGCAACTGGTACCTTGAGTGAACACCGGATGATGCTGCAGCAGCCAGATTTGATCGGCGGCGGCGGTCTGCTGCTGGCTGCGAGTGTCGGTGAATTCGCGCATTTGCCGCCACACCGCTTGGTAATGGCAGATACCGAAGTGGTGAAGTGTGGTCACATTCGGGATGGGTCAATAAACCTTTTCACCATCACAACCCGATCGAAAAAAGCAGACGTTTAAACCAATCGGTTAATTGCGAAGTCCATGGGCCTTCGGGGTATGCTTGGTCGGTCTGAAGGGCGACCGTGCGCACGGTCTCGCCGTCATATCTCACATCAAAAGAGCCCACCGCCTGGCCGGCTCGTAGCGGGGCTTCCAGGCTGTTCGGCAGATTCACCTGTCCGGTTAGTTTAGCCTTGCCCCCCTTGGGATACAAAATGGCGAGGGGGCGCGCCACGCCGACTGCGACCCGGGGCGTGCGCCCCATCCACAACGGCAACGATTTGACCGCCTGCCCGGGGCGATGAACCACCATACCCTGATAGGCGGCGTAGCCGTATTTCAGTAGCAAATGAACCTCATTGGCGCGGGTTTGCACGCTTTTCGAGCCGACCACCGTGGCGATCAACCGCCGCCCATCGCGCTCGGCGGTGCCAATCAGACAATAGCCGGCTTTTTCGGTATAACCGGTCTTGATGCCGTCCACGCTGGCATCCCGCCACAGCAGCAGGTTGCGGTTTTGCTGGGTGATGCCGTTGTAGGTATACGTTTTCTCCGAATATAGTCGATAGGGTTCGGGAAAACGCCGAATCAGCGAATGCGTGAGAATAGTCATGTCCAGCGCGGAACTGTAATGTTGCGGGTCGGGCAAGCCACTGCTGTTAACGAAATGGGTATTCAGCATGCCCAGTTCGGCGGCGGTTTGGTTCATTTTTGCGGCAAATCCGGCTTCAGAACCGCCCAGATGTTCGGCCAATGCCACCGCCGCGTCGTTTCCCGACTGTATGATTAATCCGTGTAGTAATTGCGCTACCGCTACTTGAGTATCCACTTCAATAAACATTCGTGAACCACCGGTTTTCCACGATTTTTTACTGATAAGAACCAAATCCTGCAAGCCGATTTCGCCCTGCTCAATGGCATCAAACACCAAATAGCCGGTCATGAGTTTGGTCAAACTGGCTGGCTCAATGTGCACATCGGCGTTCTGGCTATCGATAATCCAGCCACTTTCAAAATCCGCCAGCACCCAGGATGTGACTTCGATGGGCGGCGGCGGGCGATGCGACCGGAGTGGTTGCGGAAGTGGCTGCAGCAGCGGCTCGGTTGGCTGCACCGAGGCCGCCGGCATAACCGGCATGACACCCAACAACAGCGCGATAAAGACGATAGTTTTATTCATTGAATGGTTATATAAAGTATTGAATGGTTATATAAAATGTTTTATGAAGGAGTTACCAATGATTTATTATCTATATTGTATCTTTTCACTGCGTCACAACCGCCACTGGTCGTCCCAGTAGAGATTCCAATTTTTGCCGCTCAACCTGCGCCTCGTCCCGATTCGCAAAGGGACCCACTCGCACGCGGTATAGCCACTGCTCGCCGTCCTCGTGCAGATGATCCACCAACGGCACCACTTGATAACCGGCGCGTTCCAGCAATTGGCGCATGGAGCGCGCATTATCGCGCAACTTATAGGCACCCACCTGAATCAGGATCTCACCACCATGCCCGGTTGCGGGTTCATTATGCGTCGCGGGCCCGTCCGGCTCCACTGTCCGCACCTCCACGCGACCGGTGCCGTGGCGAGCAATGTCGAGTTTATGCGCCGCCAGATAGGAAAGGTCGATAATGCGATCGTGCAGGAAGGGCCCGCGGTCGTTGACCTTGAGCACCACCGAGCGGCCGTTATCCAGATTGGTCACGCGTACAAACGACGGTAGCGGCAACACCGGATGCGCCGCGGTCATGGCGAACATGTCATACATCTCGCCGCTGGAGGTGCGTCGCCCATGGAATTTTCTGCCATACCAAGACGCGATTCCGCGCTGTACATAACCTTTGGCAGATGCCAACGGGCGATAATGCTTGCCAAGAGCGGTATACGGCTGGTTGCCCGTGGCACTCAGCGGTTCATGGCGCGGCACGGCATCGGGAATGGAATCCGGGTGCACGCTCCACTCCGGCGGCGCACTGTCGCCGCCATAATATCCCCCCGATGACTCGTCGGAAGGAGATTCTCTGGTCAGGGGGATGGAACAACCGGCAACGAGTAACGTCATCAGGGTTATCAGGGTCAACAGGGCTGGCAACGCAAGTAATCGGGGCGATCGGGTTGATTGGGCGCGCGCCCGGCGGATACTCATGGCGCACGTTGCCGGCGGATGCGTTGGGCTAATTCGCTCACCGCCATGGCGTAGTTGATGCTGGGGTTGTATCTGGTGATGACATGGAAATTGTGGTAGGCGATGATATAGCGGTAGCCCTGCGCTTCTTTCAGCCGCAACAACGCTCTTTTCTTGCTACCTGCGGTGGCATCAACGGTTATTCCGGCGGCGCGCAGTTGCTCGGCGGTCAAGGTGGGCTTGCTCTTCTTGCTGATCAGTTTGGTCGCGGCGGACGGGATGCCGTCCGGCAACGCGGAAAAAATCGCCTGCCCTTCGCGCCAGCCGTTCTGCTTGAGATAATTGCCCACCGAGCCGATGGCGTCTTCGGTTTCAAACACCAGATCGCGCTTGCCGTTTTGGTTGAGGTCAACGGCGTAGGCCTGATAACTGCTGGGCATAAACTGCGGGATGCCCACCGCCCCGGCAAACGAGCCGAGCATGGACTCCGGCGCGATGTCTTCGGCGCGGGTGGTGTTCAAAAAAGCACGCAATTCCTTGCTGAAATACGCGCTGCGGCGCGGGTAGGCGGCGGTCAGGGTGACCAGCGAATCCAGCACTCGCCGGCCGCCCATGCGGGTGCCAAAATGGGTTTCCACGCCGATCAGGGCAACGATAATGGACGGCGGAACGCCAAATTGCCGGCTCGCCTGTTGCAGCGCGGCTTGGTGGCGATTCCACCAGAGCACGCCTTTGCGGATGCGCTCGGCATTGATGAAGCGTGCGCGGTATTGATGCCACGGCAATGCCTCATACTGACGGTCCATGGCACGAATGACGCTGCGATCAATGGCCGAATCGCCGAGCACGGCTTCCAGTTGCGCCTTGGGATAGCCGTCGTCGCGCACCATTACCTCCACCAGTTTGACCAGTTCCGGGTAGTCACGAATCTCCAGCGCATGGCTGTAACCAACACTCATACTAAAGATGAGAATACTTTTCCATACTATTGTTTTATAGAAATATTTCATCATACTAATGCGACTATTGCACAATCGTTTTGTGACGGCGGATGCTCATCAGGATGCCCAGCCCGGCGAGCAAAGTAACCATGGCGGAGCCGCCGTGACTGATCAACGGCAACGGCACACCCACCACCGGCAGGATGCCAACCGCCATGCCGATGTTGACGAACACATAAAACAGAAAGGTCATCGACAAGCAACCGCCCAGCAGGCGCGAGTAACTGTCCTGGGCGGAAAAGGCAATCTGCAGTCCGCGCAGCCCGATAAACAGATATAGGGCGAGCAACACCAATGCGCCGAGAAATCCAAACTCCTCGGCATACACCGCAAAAATGAAGTCGGTGCTGCGTTCCGGAATGAACTCAAGGCGCGACTGGGTGCCGGCCAGCCAGCCCTTGCCTGACACCCCTCCGGCGCCGACGGCGATGATCGACTGGATGGTGTGATAGCCGGCACCGAGGGGATCGGCCCACGGGTCGAATAAGGTCAGGATACGGCTTCGCTGGTAGTCGCGCAACACCAATAGCCACAGCACTGGAATCGCCGCGCCCACCGCCAGCAATACAGATGTTACCAGTTTCCAACTGATGCCGGCGAGGAAAATCACCAGCGCTCCGGCGATGAAAATTAAAATCGCGGTGCCGAGGTCCGGCTGGGCGATGACCAACGCGACCGGCACCAGCACCACCAGTGCCGAAAGGCAAATGGCCGGCCACTGCGGCGGCAATGGCGAACAGCTGATCAACCACGCTATCATCATCGGCACGAACAGTTTCATCGGCTCGGCCGGCTGAAAGCGGAACACCAGCAGGTCAAGCCAACGTTGCGCACCCTTGCCGATGATGCCCACGCCGAGCACCACCACCAGTAACAACAGACCGATGCCGTACAGGATGGGCGACCAGCGCAGGAGTGTGGTCGGCGAAATGTGCGCGATCACCAACATCACCGCCAGCGCAATTCCGATGCGCGCACCCTGCCGCTCCAGCAATTGGAGGTCTTCCCCGCCGGCACTGTATAGCACCGCCAGACCGATGGCGCACAGCATGACGATTGCGGTAAGCAACGGCATATCCACCGCCGGAGGCAGGTTGCGGGGCATGGCTATCAGTTGCCCTCGCCGGTGTTCTGGAACAAGCCAAGCCGTTCCAGCAGGTAGTAGTCGATCAACTTGCGGGCAATCGGCGCCGCCGTGCGGCTGCCGCTGCCGGCGTGTTCCACGATTACGGCGATGGCGATTTTGGGATCGTCAAGCGGCGCAAAGGCGATAAACAGGGAATGGTCGGCGAAGCGTTTTTCCACAGTATCTTTATCATAGAACTCATCCTGAGGAATGCTCTTGACCTGAGCGGTTCCGGTTTTGCCGGCCATTTCATAACGCAGGTTGCGATTGATGCCGCGTGCCGTGCCGCGTTTGCCGTGCACCACATCGTGCATGCTGTTGATGACATATCGATAGGCATCATCGCGCTTCCACTCCACCCGCCGCACGCTCTGCGTCGTCATGAGATGGCGCGCACCGGTCTGCGGGTTTTCCACTTCGCGCAAAAACTGCGGCGTCACCTGCTTGCCACGATTGGCAAGGATGGCGGTGGCGGTTGCCAGTTGCAACGGCGTGACGAGCATATACCCCTGCCCGATGCCGGTGATGATGGTCTCACCGGGATACCACACCTGCCCGCGGGCGCGACGTTTCCACTCTGGTGATGGCATCAAACCGCTCGGCTCGCCTTGCAGGTCGATACCGGTGGTTTTGCCAAAACCGAAGCGGCTCATGCCCTCATACATGCGCTCAATGCCGAGTTCATGCGCCAGACGATAAAAATACACATCACAGGACTGCACGATACCGTCGTGGGCATCAACGCTGCCATGGCCTTCCCGCTTCCAGTCGCGATAACGATGCCTGCTATTTGGCAGGCGATACCACCCGGGGCAGAAAATGCGCTTTTCAGTGTCAATTCCGTTTTCCATTCCCACCAGTAGTAGGAATCCTTTGATGCTGGAACCTGGCGCGTAGCGACCGTATAACGCACGATTCAGCAATGGTCGGTTCGGCGAGGTGCGCAAATCCTCGTAGGCATTGTGGCTGATGCCGTTAACGAATGGATTGGGGTCAAATCCCGGCGCACCAACGAATGCCAGCACTTCACCGCTTTCGGGAACCAGCGCGACGATTGCGCCTTCGTATCCCTGCAACGCTTCCACGCTTTTGCGCTGAAGTTCAATATCCAGGCTGAGATACGCCGAGCGTCCGCTATTCGGTGCGGTTTGGCTGATGCTTCGCACTGCTTTGCCGTGCGCGTTGATTTCCACGCGCTCATAGCCGGGCCAGCCGCGCAGGTGCGATTCGTATTGCTCTTCAATGCCGCTACGCCCGATGTAGTCCAGCCCGCGATAGGCGCGTTTGTCGATTTTTTCCAGGTTATCGGGATTGATGCGACCGACATAGCCCACCACATGAGCGGTCAATTCGCCTTCGGGATAATGGCGCAACAATCGCGCTTGCACGGCAACGCCGGGATAGCGGTGTTGATGAAGCGCGACCCGCGCCGCTTCCGCCTCATTGAGATTGGTACGCAGGATCAGCCATTCAAATGGCGGTCGGCGTTTCAGCAATCCCTGAAAGCGGCTGATGTGCTCGGTGTCCAGCGTGACCAGCCGCCCCAGTTGCGTCAGCAGATGCTCCATATCGGCAACCTGATCGGGCAGAACTTCCAGATTATAGGCGTGCAAGTTTTGCGCCAGAAGTGCCCCGTTGCGGTCATATATGATGCCCCGCACCGGTGCCAGCGGAGCGAAACGAATGTGGTTTTCCTGCGCCAGCGTAGCAAAATGCTGGTGCTGGAAAATCTGCACCCAAGCCAGCCGCGCCACCAGTATCAAGGTCAACCCGACCACCACCGCCACCGCATACAGCATCCGGCGGCGCACGATGAGTCCATCGTTTTGATAGTCGCTTGCCGGGATCATCGCCGCACGATTCCGCTTCGTTGACGCAGTTTGCGTAGCAACAAATACACCAGTGGCCACAGCAGTGCGGTGCTAAAGGCCGCTTGCCAGTATTCAAGTCGAAACTCGATATTATTCGTAAGATAATGAATCCAAACCACTATTGCTATGTCTATGCAGGAAATTATCAGCACCACCACGCACTGCCGCCACGGGTGATACAGACGCAGGCGTTGATGCGCACCCACCGCGACCAGCGCCACCAATGCCTTGCCGATGGCTTGATGGCCAAACAAAGTGTATTGCATCAGGTCCAGCAATAATCCCATGATCCAGCCCCAGCCGACGCCGACCCAGCGCGGCGTGGCAAGGCACCAGTAGAACAGCACCAGCGTCACCCAGTCCGGACGAGCGAATCTTGCCCAGTCAGGATAGGGAATGAGGTTGAGAAAAAGCGCCACCAGCAGGGTCGCCGGAATGATCTGCCACCTACCCTGAAAAGGCTTATTCATCGCCCTTGCCTTCCACCGCCGCGGCTCGGTCAACCCACAACAGCAACACTTCCCGGGTGCGGTTGATGCCCACAAATGGCGCGGCGACTACGCTCATGAAGGGCTTGTTGGCATCCACCACCACCTCGCGCACCTGCGCCACCCGGTAGCCGGGCGGGAAGCCGCCGCCGATGCCGGAAGTAACCAGCACATCATCCACCCGAATATCCGTTGAAGCCGGCAGAAACGGCAGTTCAATCCGTTCCGCCACGCCCAGTCCACGCACGATGGTGCGCAAGCCGTTGCGTTGTATCTGCACCGGCAATGCGTGGGATGAGTCGGTAATCAGCGTAACCACGCTGCGATGCAAGCCAAGACCGGAGATTTGCCCGAGTACGCCATCGGTGGTGGCAACCGGCTGCCCCATATACGCACCGGCTTCGGTGCCACGATTAATCACCACTCGGCGGGTATAGGGACTTATCCCGAATTCCACGACATCCGCGAGCAATGCCTGGTTTTCATACTCGCGAGACATCTCCAGCAACTTCGCCAGCCGCCTGTTTTCCACCATCAACTCGTCATAGCGTTGCAGTCGGGTTTCCAAAAACGTTTGTTTCGACTTGAGTTGGGCGTATTGTCGGTGCATGCTGTCATCCGGCCAGTAGGCGGTAACCCATGCGTGCGTCTCGCTCGGCAGGCGTACCAGTAGTTGGAACGGCAGGTTGATGACCGAAGCCACGGTGCGCATCGGTTGCAACAGGTGGCTGCGATGATCGACGATCATCAATGCCACCGAAAACACCAGCAAATACAGGAAGCGGTATGGCCAGGCGACCCGATTAACAGCCATGCTTCAGACCTGCACGGCACGCCATTCCATGCCATCAATGAAAGCCATGCCATTCAATGAAAGATGCAGTGGCAATGGCAGTATCCATTCAGTCGCCATCCGCCGTCCTGCCCCCTTGCTGTCAATAGTTTTGGGTAAAAATATCGCCGAGTACATCCATTTCTTCAAGAGCCCGGCCGCAGCCCCTGGCGACGCAGGTCATCGGCTCGTCAACAATCACCACCGGCAGGCCGGTGTCCTGCATAAAACGACGGTCAATGTCGCGCAACAATGCGCCGCCACCGGCCACCACCAGACCGCGTTCGCCGATGTCGGCACTCAGTTCCGGCGGGGTATTCTCCAACGCCTGGCGCACCGCCTGCACGATTTTCTCAATATGGTCGTTGATGGCGCGGTAAATTTCCTCGCTACTAACCACCAAACTGCGCGATAACCCCTCAGATATGTCGCGCCCCTTGATTTCGGTTTCCATGTGTTCGGATTCCGACCACGCGGTGGCGATGGTCTGCTTGATGCGCTCGGCCGTGCTCTCTCCAATCAGAACCCCATGGCGTCGGCGCACATGGTTGATTATGGCTTCGTCAAAGGCGTTTCCGGCGACCCGAATCGAACTCGAGTAGACCATGCCGCCGAGGGATAAAATGCCCACCTCGGTGGTGCCGCCGCCGATGTCCACCACCATGGAACCAGTAGGCTCGGCCACCGGCAAATTGGCACCGATGGCGACCGCCATGGGCTCTTCGATGAGATACACATCCCGCGCGCCGGCGCTGGTGGCGGAATCGCTAATCGCCCGACGCTCCACCTGGGTGGAACCGCAAGGCACGCAGATGATGATCCGCGGACTGGAGAAAAGCCGGTTTTCCTGAACCTTGCGGATAAAGTATTTGAGCATGTCCTCGGTGATGTTGAAGTCGGCGATGACGCCGTCCTTCATTGGCCGAATGGCTTCAATGGAGCCGGGCGTACGACCGATCATGCGCTTGGCTTCATGCCCGACCGCCAACACGCGCTTGCCGGTTTTTCGTCCGCTGTCGTTTTTGATGGCGACCACCGATGGCTCGTTGAGAACGATGCCTTTGTGCCGGACGTAAATCAGCGTGTTGGCGGTGCCGAGATCAATGGCGAGGTCGTTGGAAAAGAAGCCGGCGATGCGTTTCAGCATGGGTGGATTTCCTGATGGGCGGGTAGACGAATTGGGTGGCTGGCGAGGCGGCTGTGCCGCCGAAAATAAAACGCCGATACTTTACCAATGCCGCCGCCACTATTCAACCGCCGATTGGTGTGGTAAGTTCGCCATTCCCTGGAAGAGACCACGGACGCCCCCACCAACATCATCAGGGATATCATGTCGATCACCAGCCAACAACTCACTCACATCGCCCGCCTCGCCCGCATCGATGCCGATGCCGATGAGGCGGAGCGCTACGCCAGCCAGTTATCCCGCATCCTGGATTTGGTCGAGCAGATGAACCGCATCGACACCGACCACATCACGCCGATGTCCCATCCCCGGCAGACCGCTCTGCGATTGCGCCCGGACAAAGTTAATGCGCCCGATGAAGCAAACCGGCGCGAGGCATATCAGCGCATCGCTCCGGCAACCGAGCAGGGGTTGTATCTGGTGCCCCGGGTAATCGAATAACGCTACCTAAAACCGCGCCGGCGGTGGGCGGCTCGGCCAATGAATACCCCCCTACATCAAAAAACCATCGCCGCCCACGCGCGATCATTGCGTAGCGGAGCGTATTCCAGCGTTGAGTTGACGCAACATTTTCTGCAGCGCATTCATCACGCGGCGGAACTCAACGCGTTCATTAGCGTTAACGACCAGATCGCACTCGCGCAAGCGCGACATGCCGACCAACGAATCGCCAAAGAGAATGCCGAAAGCAATGCCGAACACGCGCTGCTCGGTATTCCACTGGCGCATAAAGATTTGTTTTGCACCGAAGGCGTGCTGACCAGTTGCGGTTCAAAAATGCTCGCCAATTTCATCTCGCCCTACGATGCCACGGTGGTGCAAAAATTAAAACAACACGGCATGGTGATGCTCGGCAAAACCAACATGGACGAATTCGCCATGGGCTCGTCCAACGAAACCAGTCATTACGGCGTGGTAAAAAATCCGTGGAACTTGCGCACCGTGCCGGGTGGCAGTTCCGGCGGCGCGGCGGCGGCTATGGCGGCGCAACTGGCGGCGGTGGCAACTGGCACCGACACCGGCGGCTCAATTCGCCAACCCGCGGCGTTTTGCGGACTGACCGGCATCAAACCCAGTTATGGTCGCGTGTCGAGATACGGCATGATCGCCTTCGCGTCATCTCTCGATCAAGGCGGCGTGTTAGCGCGCAATGCCGAGGACGCCGCGCTGGTGCTGCGAGCGATGAGCGGTTTTGACCCCAAAGACTCCACCTCGCTGCAAGAAGACATACCGAATTATCCGGCACTGCTTGATACCGCCATCGCCGGCAAAACCATCGCCGGCAAAACCATTGGACTACCGAAACAATTTTTTGCTGATGGTGCCGGTGATGGCGTACACGACGATGTCGCGCAGGCGGTCGAGCAAGCACTCGCGCAGTTGCGCGCCATGGGCGCGAAAACCGTGGCGGTGGATTTGCCGAATAGCGAAGTCGGTATCCCTTGTTATTATGTGCTGGCGCCGGCCGAAGCATCATCCAATCTGGCGCGCTTTGATGGTGTTCGCTATGGCTATCGCGCCGCCGACTACGCCGACTTGACCGACATGTATGAAAAGACCCGCGCCGAAGGTTTTGGTGCCGAGGTCAAACGTCGCATCATGATTGGCACATTTGTTCTTTCATCGGGCTATTACGACGCCTATTACCTCAAGGCGCAGAAGTTGCGCCGGTTGATTGCCGACGACTTCACCCGCGCCTTTGAACAATGTGATTTGATTGCCGGACCAACCACGCCGGAGACCGCGTTTGACATCGGCGCAAAGAGCGGCGACCCGGTGGCTATGTATCTCAACGACATTTTCACCAATGCCGCCAACTTGGCCGGGCTGCCGGCGTTGTCCATACCGGTCGGCTTCGACCGCGCCGGCTTACCGATTGGAATGCAACTCATCGGGCGGTATCTGGACGAGGCGAGTTTGCTGAATGTCGCGCATCAGTATCAACGCGAAACCGATTGGCATTTGCAAACGCCGGTGGATTATCGATGACCGCGAACAAAAAAAAATGGGAGTCGGTGATTGGGCTTGAGGTGCATGTGCAACTGAAAACCATCAGCAAGATTTTCTCCGCCGCCTCAACCCGTTACGGTGCCGAACCGAACACCCAGGCATGTGATCTCAGCATCGCCCTGCCCGGCACGCTACCGGTAATGAATTTCGAAGCGGCGCGCCTGGCAGTACGTTTCGGTCTCGCCATCAACGCGCAAATCAATCGCCGCTCGGTGTTTGAGCGCAAACATTATTTCTACCCCGACCTGCCGAAGGGTTATCAGATCAGTCAATACGAGTTGCCGATTGTCGGACCTGGTAGTTTGCCGATTATTGTTGGCAACGATGCCAAAACCATCGGCATCACCCGCGCACATCTCGAAGAAGATGCCGGCAAATCATTACACGAAGATTTTCACGGGTTGACCGGCATTGATTTAAATCGCGCCGGCACACCATTGCTGGAAATCGTGTCCGAGCCGGACATGCGTTCGGCTACCGAGGCGGTCGCCTATCTCAAAAAACTGCATATACTTGTGCGGTATCTCGACATCTCCGACGGCAACATGCAGGAAGGCTCGTTTCGTTGTGATGCCAATATTTCGGTGCGCGTGCAGGGTGATGAAAAATTAGGAACGCGTACCGAATTGAAGAACATCAACTCCTTTCGTTTTGTCGAAAAAGCCATTGACTACGAAATCGAGCGACAAATTGAAGTGTTGGAAAGCGGCAGTGCCATCATTCAGGAGACGCGCCTGTATGACGAGACGTGCGATGAGACGCGCGCCATGCGCTCCAAAGAAGAAGCCCACGATTACCGTTACTTCCCCGACCCGGACTTGCCGGAGATGGTTCTGGATGAAAGGTTGATCGAAGAAGTGCGCGCTGCCTTGCCGGAACTGCCCGATGCGCGCAAGGCGCGATTTCAGAATGAACTTGGGTTGTCCGAAAATTTAGCCGACCAGTTAATCAGCGAGCGCGAGGTCGCCGACTACTTTGAAGCGGTTGCCACGCGCACCGATGCCGATGCCAAAACCGTCGTCAACTGGATGCTCGGTGAACTCAATAGCGCGCTAAACAAACACGCCCTGCCGATTGGCGAATCACCGGTAGACAGCGCGCAACTGGCGTTGTTGCTAAACCGCATCACCGACCGCACCATTTCCGGCAAGACCGCCAAGCAAGTATTCGCGGCATTGTGGCGCGGGCAAGGCAGCGTGGATGAAATCATTGAATCTCAAGGACTAACACAAATCACCGACAGCGCGGAGATCAAATCCGTCATCCAACGCATCGTGCAAGACAGCCCCGAACAAGTGAAGCAATACCGCAAGGGCAAGGAAAAAGTATTCGGTTTTTTTGTCGGCAAAGTGATGAAAGAAACCGGCGGCAAAGCCAACCCTACGCAAGTCAATCAACTATTACGCACGATACTGGATGATCATTCCGACTAATGCGTAATTTTGTGCGACAATCAAGGTCAGCACGGTAACGGGTCTGTAGCTCAGCCGGATAGAGTACCTGGCTTCGAACCAGGTGGTCGGGGGTTCGAGTCCCTCCAGGCCCGCCAATTTTGTCCAATACCTGATGATATTTTTGATTTTCCGACATATTCGATGCCCAGCCCTGAATATGTCGGTTTCGCCAAGTGAAAGTAAGTGCATGCTGGTTACGGCTGATTCAACACCCCAAGCGAATAGATTTCTGCGCTTCGCTCCCGGGTCGGACCGTCCGGTTAGGGAAAACGTGCAAAGGAATTAACTATGGCGCTTTCGGTAATCGGTGCGGGGTTTGGTCGGACCGGCACCTTGTCAATAAAAATAGCACTGGAATACTTGGGGCTTGGACCCTGCCATCACATGGTGGATGTTTTTGCCAACCCCGAACAGCTTCCTCATTGGCAGGCTGCGGCAGACGGGCAGCCCGTTGACTGGGATGAAGTGTTCGCCGGTTATGCCGCCGCCATCGGTTGGCCAAGTACTCACTATTGGCGCGAACTTGCTAATAAGTATCCAAATTCCAGGATACTGTTGAGTGTTCGACCCGCCGACCATTGGTGGAAGAGTTTTTCCAACACGATCGGAACAATGCTTGAAATCAGGAGTGCCGTCTCTAATGAATACTTTCGTTCTGCTACGGCCATGGCACATAAAATCATTGCTGAGCAAACTTTTGGGAGCGCCATGAATGATAAAACCGCGGCACTATTCGCGTTTCAAAAACGAATTGACGAGGTAAAGCAAGCCATTCCGGGTGAACGATTGTTGATTTTCGACGTCCTTGATGGATGGGGGCCGCTGTGCAAATTTCTGAGCCTCCCAATTCCTGATTCGGATTTTCCATGCAGTAATTCCAAAAATGAATTCCTGAAGACTTTCAGTCATATCAGCAAGTCTGTGGAAATGAAAAAAACCATTGGAGCGCATGGAAATACTGATTAATTTGGTTTCCACCAAATCGGTTCCCCAGATAAATGGCAGCATTCTTACCCGGCGACTTAACTCAGCGTAAGCAACGACCGCAGACTGGACGCCGTCATCTTGGTAAAAGGGTTGCTCCGGTCCCACACGTAGCCAGCAAGGATGCTGCAGATCATGCGGTAGGCAATTTCACTCTTTTTTGATGAATAGAACAGATTCGGCAATATCCCGGCATACCAGGCCAATACATACTCTCTGAAAGTATCAATACCTTTTACAAGGGGGGCTTGAAAATGCTTGTTCCAGTCCGGTTGCGTTCCATGCTTTATCGTTTCCAGCACAAGCGGCGCCGCCAATACCGCCGACTTGAGTGCAATGGTAACGCCCGAAGAAAAAATAGGATCGATAAACTCACCGGCATTTCCGAGAATAACATAACGATCTCCGTATAGCGCACAAATACTGGAACTATACGCGCTGATACAACCTACTGGCCGAAGCAGCACTCTATCGCCGACCAGTTTCGACACCAGATGTTGTTCAGCAAGATATTTCAGGTAGTCATGTTCCTGTTTCTGTGTGGAAATCGGTTTATCTTGATCCGTTACTACCCCCACAGAACAATATCCCCCGGAAAATGGAATCAGCCAATACCAAGTCGGCGTATCCACATGAGTTTGTGCAATTAAAATCTTGTTTCGGTCAAACTGGCTGGCACAAATCTCCATTTTTATATGACAAAACAACGCTGTTTTGTTGTCAAGGAGCGAAGGGCTTTCAAGTTTAAATTTTTTAGCCAGAACTCTGCCAAAACCGGACGCGTCGACCAAAAAGTTGCTGGTAATTTTTCGTCTATCACCATTGGACTCCAAAGTTAAGCAATAACCCCGGTCAACGGGAGCGATGTCTACAACAGTGGTTTGGTAACAAACCTGCACCCCCTTGGCAATGCAACAATCAATCAATCGCAAGTCAAAATTCGCTCTGGGCACTTGATAAGCATAGTTTCTTCCTGAAGAGTAACCGTCTGCAAAGTTGACTGCAAACTGCTCCTCATTGGTGGCAAACAATGCTCCGTTTTTGTACTGAAATCCGGCCGATTCGACGGCACCCAACAGACCGGCTGTTTCCAGGCAGTTAATTGCTTCCGGCAACAAACTTTCGCCAATAGTGAAGCGCGGAAATTGATCTTTTTCGATTATCAGTCCTGCAATACCTTGATCTGCCAAACTTGAAGCCATGGCGGCTCCCGACGGGCCGGCACCTATTATGATTACATCGTTGTGCTGGGGCAGCAAATCAAGCATGGTTTGTTTGCACAATCTGCACCGAAATCCATGCCACCGGGATGCCTACTGCAATGGGCAAGGCAAAATACTGGACTGCTGGCGTAGTGCTGAGGAAAAGAACCCAGAACGAAAAAGATGTGGTTAGTGCTGATGCGAATATAGCCAAAAACGTTGGGGTGGAGTTATTGCCGGATTCGCTGGCGAATACCACGTAGTCTATTGACAGTCCAAGCAACGGAAATACCGCTGCCAGGGTAAATACGGTAATTGGCATACCGGCCCAGGCAACCGCCGCGATCCCGCTAAATGATGCCAGCAGTGGTACGGTCATCAATATGAACGCTTTGTTTCGATAACGAAAATAGAGGACAATAAAAACCGCACCGGCTGCCAGTAACAAGGCCCACATGAGGCTGCCTCGGAGGTTTTGAAAAATAGACAGCTGGCGCTCTGACAATGAAATACGGCTGCATTCGGGAGTGCGTTGGCAGGAAGCATCAAGTTTGACCGCCGCGTCACCCCGCGCACGAATCATTGAGGCGCAGACTGAAAGATCGCAAGCCAATACGTTGTTACGCTCAATCGTCGCCCACGGCTGAGTCGTCACCCATGGTAAGGCGTACTGCCTGTCGGCACTGGACTTCCAATCCAGATCGGGTACCTGCAGTGTTTCCAGATAGCGCATCAATAATCCTGCGTCGAGGTCGTTCATAGCCCGCTTAAATAACGACTGATTGTGACGTTGCTGATCTTTGCTGACAACCAGTCGGCTCATTGCTTCCACCAGAGCAAGCTCGTTTTCTGACAGTGGTTCGAGCAAGGCTGTCTCGGCTTCTATCAGTGAATCGGCAGAGTTTTCCTTCACCAAATAGATACTCGGTTGGTCGGTGATACCCAGCAGGTCTCGTACCGCCAAGTCGTCCTGAATCAAACTGTCCATCTGCGGCCCAAGCCTGATTGGGTCGTCATCCGTGTAATATTTGAATATCAATCCAGTCACTGATGCGAGCGTTATCGCCAGCACCAAAACGGCGGCAAATTTACCCGGTAGCGTACTGCGTTGCATTCGAAGAAGTTTGGGCTCATCAACATTAGCCGCTACCATGTATGGAACGATAAACAACGTAATCAACCAGCAGACCAGTAGCACGCCACTAACAAAAACCGCTGAACGTGCAAGTATCGGAATAGATGTGAATGTAATCACAAGCAAACCGGCGGTAGTGGTCAGGAAACTCATCTGGAGCCCCGGAAGAATAGTTCTGATGGCCGTTCCACCGCTCATGCCAGCCCTGACATGAATCCAGAAATGAAAACTATAATCAATACAGATGCCGATGGCGGCGGTCGCCATGGTCAGGCCGATGAGATGAGGTAAACCGATAGTCTCAAACGAAATTACCAGGCCGCCGGCAATAGCCAGCAGGATTATGGTTGCGGAGAGCAAAAGTGCCCGAACAGATCGAGTAATGTAAAGAAAAAATCCTAGCGTCAAGGTCGCTGCCAAAAATACCATCCAATGAACTTCGTTGATGGTTTGTTCTTTGATTGATGTCGCGTGAATTGGCATTCCCGAAAGGTAAAATTTCACACCGAATTCTTTGACAACGGTATCCCTGACACTGAGAATCCATCGCACTGAATTGCTTGCGTCCTCGTTGCCAAGTTCTCCTTCGGTCAGTTTTAGCAGTATAAGATTGGCCGGAGTATCATGATCCACCCGGAGATAAAGTCCATCAAATTGTACTCCCAGTAAATTCGGCAGTCGCTCTCGCAAGAATTCATCCATTGTTCCGAGTGGATCTGCCACCGGATCGGTAATATTTGACGGCGGGAATCGGGTAACTTGCTCCATGCGCCAGTTCAATTGCGATTCAATGGATTCTTGCATGCGCTGGCGCGAACGATCTCCGATTAACCGGTCTTTATACGCGAGCATCGCTTTGATTCTTGCCGACAATAGATCGAATTCCAATTGATCAACCTGCTCTGCCGCGATTTTATTTTGTGCCATACCTTGATCAAGCAAGTCGGTTAATCGATCAGTTGCCGCATCTACTTGTGCAATGTCCAAACCTTGAATAATCATGGCAATCCGATTGTTGTTCTCACCCGCCATCCGGTCATGGATGTTCTTCACCAGCGGCGAGTCCTTTCCTATTGGCAGTAGCGCTGCAATATTGGATTCGAACACCAAATTACCAGATTGAACCAACCATACAAATCGCCCGACTATGAGCACCAATATCACTGCCATTATCCAGCACATATTTTTGGACAACAGCATGTTATTCACAGATTTTCTCATTAGACTGTTCCGTCGGAAACAGGTGGATGGAAATAATACGATTGTCCCGAGTTAGCATTCGAACCGTATCCACCAATCCATTAGTGCCCATTATTTCCACCGACTGGAGAATTTTCAACATCCGTTTCTTTGGAACAAATGCTATACTAAACCGATCAATGGTTCCGGATACAGTTGTTTCAAAATGATTTTCCAGCAATGATTTTTGGAAACTCATAAGAGAAAATATTAAACTGCCCAACGGACTATGACGATGTGCTTTCTGCTCAATGCCATTAACGGTCTTGGTTTGCGTACCATCTCTGAAAAAAACAAGGGAATACCGATTCGGCTGGTTGTAATTTAGTTCGATCCGTTTGCCGGGCTCGAAAATAAATCTGCCTGATCCGGCGATACGGGCACTTCCATGGATTGTGCATTGCACAAACCAACCGGATGACGAGCCATGTAGTAGTACCTGATCACGCAGTTGCGACAGCGATAACGGTTGGGCTATGGCCATGCTTTGCAGTGTAATCAGTACCATCATGCCACATCGGCATAACCAAACGCTTATTCTTGTCATTGCTCGGTAGTGTAAGTTTTTTTCCAAGCCTCAATTTTTTGTTTCAGAAAATCGGGGCACCCAAATGTCATCGACATCGTTCTTATATCCAGTGGCACTTGTACGCTCTGCCCTCTGGCTGCCACACATTGGCTGATTTTGTTAATTACCAAGTACTTGATGCGCAACCTAAATTCCCATTCCACAATAATAGCCGCCACTTCCAATTCATCACCGTAAGTAAGTGGAGAGATGAAACGGGAACGTATATCCACTATTGGCCAAGCATAGCCGGAAGCCTTCATTTGCGGAAAGTCATAGTCGATCTTTTGAAGTACTGAACAGCGGGCAATCTCAAAATACTTGAGATAATTGCCATGCCAGACTACATCCATGGCATCAACATCATGATATGCCACCGAAGTATTCGCCACACTGACCGGTACCTTGTGATACTGGGAGAGTTCAGGATGTTTCATCATGCCTGCTTTGCATCGTCGGCTCCGGTCTCGCCCAAAAATCGTAGAAGTTATACCACTGAAGCGGAAAATTGAAGCACTCGCGCTCCAGTCTAGAGGCAAATTTTTGCGCATACTGCCTGATTGCAAGTTGCCTCTGTTTGCGAGGAATAATCACTTTTTGTTCAAATATTTCAAATCGAATCAAACAGTCATTTTGTTTCTTCAATGCAAATAAGCAATAAACAGGCACTTTCAGGAAATGAGCCATAATGTAAGGCCCCAATGGAAAAGCCGCTTGGCATCCAAGAAAATCCACGAGTACGCTATTTTTTTTATTGGCGTTCATGATCCGGTCTGCAGCAACAACAATCACCTCACCATTATCTGCCCGCTCCGCCATCGAGATTGCTTCGATTGGAGTAAGGGCTTCCGGTTCAATAAAGCGAACTTGCCCGGATTTAAAAATCTTGTTACGGAATTGGTTGTAGATTCTGGTTTGGCTTGTATCCAATACAATATTGAAGCGGTTATCGGAAGTGACTTCGCTACGCGCAATTGCCAGATCAAAATTCCCAAGGTGCGACACCAAAAACAACGCGCCGCGGCGCTCATTGTACAGTACGTCTTCCAACAATTCCCGCCCTTCAATCTGGTACCGAACTGCTCCGGCCCCCGCAGACCAGACATGCACACGGTCCACTATTGACCTTGAAAACGATAACATATGCCTAAACCTCAACCAGTTTAGATATTTCCCAGAAAAATCAACTGGTGTACCTTTGATTTTACCAATTCGTTGCAACCGCAAAAGGTAGTCACCAGAGACCTTGCGGGCGTTTGGTGAAGATAGAAAGTAATACAGAGCCACCGGTATAACCAACAATTTGACAAACTTCGGACCGCTTAACTTCATTACGTGAATAAGAAAAGCAATGCCCCAAGTACTGGCTCGTTCCTGTTTCGGGGCACGGTGTGTCACGTTCATTTTTTATTTTTGGTTAACAAAAATTATTGCGCGAATTCGTGCAACCAACAGCATTGGTGATCGCCGTAACATCCCGAAAAAAGGCGTACATGCATCAGTGTTATCAGAATATTGTCTTGTTTGATTCGAAAATTGGACTGACCACCATCCGGATAAGTCACCCTGACCGGCAAGTTGATAATAGGCAAACCTTTCCAGCAGACACGCACACACAATTCCGGGTCAAAATCCATATACCGTCCAATATTTGAATCGTCAATAATTTTCAGGATGGGCAAAATAGGATAAACTCTGAATCCGCACATTGAATCGCGAATGCACAACGACAAAGTATTGATCCAGACCCACATATGCGTGAGCCAACGGCCAAGTTGGCGACCCAATGGTACAGATTCATCGTAGCAAGGATACCCGAGTATCATGGCATCAGGGTGCCGCCGGGCAACCCGGACAAATTCCGGCAGGCAGGAAAGATCATGTTGCCCGTCGGCATCAATTTGGCACACATGGGTGTACCCCTGGCGTTTTGCCTCCCGCAGTCCATCGACCACCGCAGCCCCTTTGCCACCATTTATGTTTCGATCCAATAATTTAATTCGGTCATTCTGGCATGTTTGACGAATCAGCAGACTCTGGCTGGGATCACTACCGTCATTCACCACGATTAAAGGAATACCCGATGGAGTAAGATGCCAGATGGTATCACTCAGGGCTTCCCCGTGCTGAAAAACCGGAATCACAATAACGAGATCAAACATCTTTCGCTTCTGCTCTCAATGGAATTTTGCCTGATGAAAATTTTGTTTTTTGCTCGCTTTGATATAAAAAATCCACGCCGTCTTCTACGCGCCTAATAATAAGCGTTAACTGATCACCTGGTGTTGCGGGTTTGGAAAATTTAAGGCGATTAACTATTGCGGGGTTTATTGACAATTTCCAGTATTCCCCAACCAAACAATAGACCCAATGTAGCAACACTACCCCCGGTACGATTGGCCTATTTTCAAAATGCCCCCGCAAAAATAGAAGTTCCATGGGGATACGCAGCGAAAACACTAACTCTTCCTGAGTAATTTTGACTTTCTCAATCAACGGCAACTCCGGCAACACCGGATTTATCAGCAATTCACTCAGTTCCTGTTGGATGAGTTTTCCCATTTCGTTGCGCGGCATCTGATCAAGATATCGAATGTTTCGCGGCACCAACACCGGATCCAGAAATCGAAGAAGATATTCTCTGATGGATAAGTCCGCGGCAAATTTCCCAAATTTCCGATAGATAGAATTGCCTTTTTGCGATAATACCACCCCACACAGCAAAACTTCTTTGTGGTTTGATTCAACTGGCAATACAGTGGCCTCAAGTACCAGTTCGCATTCCTCCAGTATTTCGGCAAGATGATTTAACGATACACGTTTGCCTTCAATTTTACAAATCTGGTTGCTGCGACCGAGCAGTTCAAATCGATGATGATCAAAAAAACTTACCTCATCGCCGGTCGCAACAGGCTGTTCCCTTGAACCGCCTACATGGCCGCCCCATACCGAGAATTCTCCCGCTAAACCTAATCCTGTTTCAGCGCCTTTTTTGACAATCATGGCATCCAGGCCGGGCAACAGGTGCCATAAGTTGCCATGGCTTAATTGCTGTTGTTTGTTGTGCTCGCGGGTCGCTACCGCACCTGTTTCGGTGCTGCCGAATATTTCCGTGACCGGACAATCAAACAGTTCGATAATTTTGCTGGCATTGGCGCTGGTTAATTTACCGCCGGCACAAAAAATCCTGGAAATCCGCGCTGGCCTGTTGTCTTTAGCTACGGAATCATGTTCAGCCAGTACCCGAATCTGCTCTGACTGCCGCCCGATGGTTGGGCTGGTAACCACCACCAATTCATCTATGGGGTACATGGAATCCAGTGTTATTGGTTCCACCACTCCCAGCAACCCACCGTTGCGAGGCAGATAAAAAGCGGCCCGAGCCAACAATGGCAACAAGAACGCAAAAGTCAAACCATATATATGAAGATGCGTCACCAGGGGGAAAAACAATGTATTTGCTGTTAGCTTCCATTTTAGATTAAAACTTTCCACTTCAAGATATAGTTGCTCAGCACTTTTGGTGATCACTTTAGGTTGGCCTGACGAGCCGGAAGTGCAAAAGGCCACTCGCCCCCAGCTTCCCGTAGATGTGACACAGGCATCAACGTCCGAATCGTTAACCTTCTCATCCTGTGAGCCATTAACATCGATATGTTTTTGAAGTTCCGGATGAGACCCTATGAACCCAGTGCCGGAGTCCAATAGGGACTCAATGGCCGCCTTGTTACGATTGGGCGGAATCAAGACATCCCGTCCTGATGCCAACAACGCAAACATAGCGCAGATGAACTGAAACCCGTCATCGTCATACAACACCCACTTCGGATATTTCTTTTTTGCAATAACCGACTGCAAACTATTTATTGATTGCCGTAACTGCGCCATTAAAAAACGTCGGCCCGGGCCCCGGGCAACTAACCGGTCGCTATCGTCATTGAGTATGGCGAGCCACTTATCGGTCACATTGCCCGCCTGCCGCGCCGATCGCGTACCGCATCTTTTGTTGGATCCGGGAGCGCAGCAACCGCTCCCCTAAAAGTAGAACCGCCATTAACAAATAGGCAATTACCCCGTTATAAAGTGTCCACTTATCGAGCATTTGGTGCCATGCAAGAAACGACGATATCAAGGCATTTAGCAAAAACATCACGCACCAGATTTGAGTTACATAACTTGTATACTTGATGCTGGCAGAATCTAACGGCCGCTTTTCGATTTTTTCGGCGATGCGCTGAATGAAGTTTCTCGGTGTTGACAGACTTGAGTAAAAAATCAGTAGAAATCCAATATTAATGACCACCGGATAATACAGTCCGGCCCGGGACCCAAGAACCAGTGCCAGCAAGCCAAGTGCTATGGGAACCAGTATCATGAGCCAATCCGCGGCAGAATATGCCGCCTTGGCTGCTCCTGCAATAAATCTGATGCTCCCGGCAGTTAGCAGATACACTGCGACCGCAACCGGGTGTTCCCAGCCCGCAAGCCACAGATAAAAAGGAAAGCAAATTGCCAGGCTTGTTACCAGAATATCAGCCAACTTGTAGAGTAGTTTATATTCAGGATAACTGTCTTTCCAATTCGTCAATTACATCACTCACAGTGCGAACATTCTTAAAATCTTCCGGGCTCATGCGTTTACCAGTGAACTTAACTATCCATGCCATCAGATCCACCGCATCAATACTATCCAAGCCAAGATTATCATACAGTAGTGCTTCGTAGCTAACGTCATCCCGCTCAATATCGAACTCGCTTTCCAATAAGTCCTGTAATTTTTCAAACATCTCGTTTTTGTCCATTTTGTTACTCCCCCGTGGAAACGGTTTAATCCTCGGTCGACTGCTTGACAAACCTCGCAAGAGATTCCACTGAACTGAAATGTTGCTCGGTTTCCTCGCTCTGGGATTTAAGCTTTATGCGGTAGCGTCTGCTTATTGCAGCGCCAATTTCGAGTGCATCAATTGAATCAAGGCCCATACCTTCGCCGAATAATGGCGCCTGAGGATCAATGCTGGCAGGGTCCACATCTTCAAGGTTGAGCGAATCCACAATCAATTTCGAGATTTCATTTTGCAACAAATTTAATGAACTATGCATGAGGACTCCTTGCTAGTCTTTGCGTTCGTAAATAACGGTATCTTGGGCAACCGTTTGTAGTTCAACTACTACGTCGGAAAATTTTCAGAGCGAGTGTATCATCCTTTCAATGAAAATTTCCGACTTCTCAACCAACACTCTTTTTGAGCAATATTGGGGGAATGGTAATTTTTTCGAATGATCTGCATGGTCCTCGAAGGTCCATTGTTTCGTACCAGTCCACCAACCATTTGGTCAGCCTTCTGGATTTAAACGGCAGCCTGATTTTCTCGGTTTGCCTGATTGCCGCCATATCCAACTCGGCCATTACAGTGAGACAGTAGGTTATTTTCCGTTCAGGAACCACATACCATGGATCTTTTTTGCTCAATGCGAAAGGTTTACA
The DNA here is from genome assembly GCA_965249835.1 of Candidatus Poriferihabitaceae bacterium. Lineage (GTDB taxonomy): Bacteria > Pseudomonadota > Gammaproteobacteria > Arenicellales > Poriferihabitantaceae > JAHRAW01. The sequence continues at coordinate 1,776,137 of CBDFMY010000003.1, read as the reverse complement.
AGATATATACACCGGTCGCACCGGGCAATTCGACATTAGCATCAGATAGGCCGCTCCGCGTTTAAAATTAAGAGTCTGATTCCTAACCGTGCGGGTGCCCTCCGGAAAAATGATGACTGTATCACCTTTTTCCAGACTAACGATGCAGTTCTGCAGGAGTGCCTCCCCATCATCATTAAAAATATAGTCGGCAAAATATACGTGAATTGCCAAAAATGGATTTTTCAATAATTTCTTTTTCACCACACAATTGGCATTGGGAATACGCCCAAGCAAAAACACGACATCAAGAAGTGATGGGTGGTTGGCAATGATTAGTTGCCCCGGTTTATTCAATCGCCAGTCATCGACAAAAGAAACGTCGAATACACCGAGCGTCACGCCAGAGCCAATGAATGTATTAAAAGCCAGACGGTTGACCCATCGCACACGCCGTACACGACACTCTCGGTCCCTCGAAACCACTACCACGGGTAAAATCACCAAGCATGATATCACCAGTGCGCCAGCACCAAACACGAAGTATAAAAACACGGTTAAAAAAAATCGTCTGCTTCGGTCCAGTAGATGTCCGCGTCTGGTCACATCATCCACCATAGCGATACTCCCAAAAACCATCACGATAATTTATCTTGTTCAGCATGGCTTTAATCAATGGCAGGCATGATCCACAATCCAATGCGTCAGGGACGCTGGCTGTATGCCGCAGTAGTGAATACTTTGGTCCGATGTCATCGGATTCTTGCAGTACAAATGCAACTACATGGGGAGACCATGAACTGGAAATAACCTGATGATAATCTTCCGGAATTTCAGGTTCGTAGGCTACGACCAAGACCTGAAGTGCCTGACGCTCTGCTATCAGAGAGATGGCTTCTGACAATGCCAAAGGGAATCCATCGCGCACCGAACTGTATGCCCCGTTAACTCCGTGATAACCCGCAAACATGCTGACAAGGCTGGAAAATCGGTTATGCACCGAATAAGTGAATGTAGTGGGCGGAATATCCACATGATCGCGAGCACATTGAATCAATTTGTCCATCAACGGTAGATCACCATGTCTCGACACAGAAATAACCGCCGGTTCAGTTTTGACCAACGGGATGCATTGCCCGCACGCGAACATCACACACCGCCCAAGAATATCGAGGCGGCGGGTTGGCCCCGGGATGGTTTCAAGTTGTGGTTCAGGCAGTGCCGGACGCATTGTGAGTTTGTTCCGGGCCCACATGAGCCAATCCTGTTGCGTGGCAATACCTCCGGCGACACCACACCATCCGGCAATAGCGTAATTGGCACTGCTATGCATCACTCACTTTTGACCCAATCGGCAACCGGGATATACTCCCAATTCACCGAAAAATGACGCAACTTGGAATTGGAACCGGGGATCAGGCACTCAATGTTTGGAGTGTCCGGGGTTTTTCCCTTCAAGCAAATTCCCATGGCAAACCCGGCTTCGCAAGCCCGTGGGCTCGTAACGCCGGGCCCGGACAAGCGTAATTCATCGCCCAACTGTTTATTATCACCAAAATGTTGGCGTGACCAGGCAAATTGAAGATGGGGGATATCAGCCGCAACCCCGGCTATATGCACTTGGCCTTGCCAAACAGCAATGGTCTGGCAGCTTTCAAATATTGTCCGATTCATGCATTTTGCCCAAGCCTCCTTTATAACCCAAGACAGCAAGAAGCGATCACAATTCTCCGCCTCCAAAATTTCCTTGGATTCCAAGTCGGGAAACCAGGTCTCGGCGATTTGATGGCAAGACTCTAAAGGGTAATCTGTTTGCAGGTCTATGCCAATATCGCCATATTGTGACGTTGCGACTGCCGTAAAGTAGCGGTCATGTGCTATGGAAACCCGAATTGGACGATCGCTTGCCACCCGGCGGGGTATGCGCGCCACAAGACTTGCTTTCAGTCCCCTGGACCATAACAGTTCACGTCTTCGCCGCGGATTGGAGGCAGATTCAATAATAGACGCGTCATCCGTGATGCCCCCCTTTAGCCAGCCGGGCGGTTCGCAGGCAAGGGACCCGATTGCAACATCAATATACAATTCGCCATTCCTATAATGAGACTACGGTGCCCTTAAGATATACTTTGGCGACCACATTCCCCGCCCGACAGACGAATTCATCAGAGCTATTGAAGGGCGTTCCTGTGGTAATGCTTTGGATATTGATCACCGCATTGCCGCCCTCTGCCAGCGTTCGTTCGTAAAGTGTCTTGATTGCCGAAAGAAATGCCCATTGACAAGCTTTATGGTCAGATTTGCCAAATGCGTTGGTCGTCCTTTTGGTGGGATAGGTCCCAATCAATCGCTTGACTGCAGGATGAGATTGATCTCCGAAATAGAATTTGACACCGGTAAGTGATATGGCAGTGGCCGTTTCCATGGCATCAATTATGGAGTGATTCTGTACGTTGTCCCGCGCCATTGCGGTTCCGGGAGATTGTGCAACGAGCATAACCAGCAAAATGCTGGCACCGAAACGGATAGATAGTTCATTTATTTTCATTTTTCCTCACCGGTTTGTATTTCAGAGAATAAAGTCATCGAACAGACTATTGATAGATTAAAAATTACACGCGGGTAGTATAGTCGCGGTATTTGCGAAATATCAACGATGTGTTTATACCGCCAAAGGCAAAATTGTTACTCATGATTGCGTCGCACTGTATTTTCCTCGACTTACCCATTATGTAATCCAACGTGGCGCATTCCTGACCCACCTCAACCAGATTCCGAGTGGGCGGGAACCAGCCTTCGTTGAGGCCACAAATGCCCAGCCAGGCTTCAATCGCGCCACATGCGCCCAATGAATGGCCAAAGTAGCTTTTGAGAGAACTGATCGGGATATTCTCGCCAAAAATATTTACAGTGGCATGGGATTCGGCTGCATCGCCCGTAGGGGTAGCCGCAGCATGGGCCGATACGTATCCAATGTCAGATGTGGAAACAGCAGCATCATCCAATGCTTTCATCATTGCCACTTCCATTGTCGCCTGCGTCGGCTGGGTTACATGATTGCCATCACTATTGGTTCCAAAACCGATAACTTCGGTGAAAATCGTTGCGCCGCGCTCCAGCGCGTGCTCCAGCTCTTCCAGCACCAAAGTCGCCGCTCCTTCACCAATGACCAAACCGTCTCGGTCCTTGTCAAAGGGTCGAGGTGTTTTTTCTGGTTCATCATTCATCAGTGAAGTAGCATACAAAGTGTCAAAGACAGCGGCCTCAGTTGCATCCAACTCTTCAGCACCACCCGCCAGCATCAGTTTTTGGTAACCGTGTTTGATTGACTCATATGCGTAGCCGATGGCAAGGCTTCCGGAAGTACACGCGGAAGATGTGGGAATAATCCTGCCCTTGGTTTTGTAGACCACGGAAATATTCACCGCCGTTGTATGTGCCATCATCCTGATATAACTGGTTGAATTGAGCGCACGAGTGGATCTTGAATTCAGCAAGACGCCAAACTCCGCCACGGCATCCACGCTTCCCGTGGACGAGCCATATGCCACACCGGTATCGCCGCTTGCTACCACCTCGCTGCCAAGCAACCCCGCTTCTGCCAGCGCACTGTCAGTCGCAGACAAAGCTAGTCTTGACACCCTGCCAGCACCACGCAATTGTTTGCGCTTGAAACGTTCGGGTATTTCAAATGAATGCACCGGCGCGCCCAGGTTCGTATTCAGACCATCGATATCCTGCCACTCCGGCATAGACCGAGTGCCGGTAACTCCCTTGTTCATGTTGGCTGCCACTTGCCGCCAACTGCAACCGAGTGACGTTATCCCTGACATTCCGGTTACCACCACGCGCTTGGTCACGACAATCCCCCGTCTATAGCGATAACTTGCCGGGTTATATAGGCCGCCTGATCAGACATTAGAAAAGACGCTGTGCCACATACTTCTTCGGCTCGACCCGCGCGACGCATGGGTATGAGTGGGAGAATGCGTTTTTGATCTATTTGCGCGGTCATATGAGTTTCAATCAACCCTGGAGCAATGCAGTTCACTGTAATTCTTTTTCTGGCGAGTTCCAATCCAAGCGCCTTGGCAGCTCCAATCAATCCGGCCTTTGCCGCGCTGTAGTTGACTTGCCCCCGGTTTCCCAGAATGCCGGCAATGGATGTCATCACAATAATGCGCCCTCCCTGTTTCGCGATAATCAACGGTTCTACCAGAGGTTTCAGTACGTTATAAAAGCCGTCCAAATTAGTTGATAGCACGTCATCCCAGTCTTTATCCGGCATAAATGGAAACGCATTGTCCCTGGAAATTCCCGCGTTCAGGACTATACCATAATACATGCCATGGCTACTCAGGTCATTTTCCAGCACAGTCCTGGCTTGTTTGTGGTCACCGACATCGAATATAAGTTGCCGTACCGGCACACCTGTTTCTTCAATTTGCTTGTGGGTGGAAACAAGATGTTCACTGTTGCTGCGACCATGCAAAATAATCGAATAGCCGTGTCGAGACAACTCAAGCGCTATCGCTTTACCGATGCCCCGACCTGAACCTGTAATCAACACTGACCGCATACGCCGATTATTCCTGTTTTGGATTCAAGTTTTCAAGTACGGAATAGACGTTGATATTGGCCATTGCCACATTTACTCGTACGCCATCCGCATCTATTAAGTCCATTTTGCATTCAAACATGGCCAGCCCGTCATTTTCATGCACTTGCTGGGAATGAGTTTTCAGGGTGCTTCCCGCTTGAAAAAACGCCAGCATGCTTTCAAATCGGCGCGTTCCAAGCAAAAACCCGATAGGTGGCCGGGAATCTGGATCATCACGGCGTATCCCGGACCATGCAGCAATGGATTGGGCCATTACTTCAATGCCCAGATAGGCAGGCACCCAACCATCCAGATAACACGGCAGATGCGGACCAACATCAACTTCCGCCACAATATGTTCAGGGCCATAATCAATGACTCGGTCGATCAGTAACATAGCTCCTGAATGGGGCATATAGGGCTCTATTTCGGTGCGTGAATACATCATCTGCTCAGCCATTAAATCGCGTCAATACTAACGCAGTATTATGCCCGCCAAATGCAAACGAGGTCGACAATGCGGCATTGATGGTGCGCGGAGGGTTGTCATCCGCCTTGACCAAATTAATCTGTGGCAACGCCTGGTCATAATTGTTTGCTCCATGATGTGGCGGCAACTGCACCGGTGATGACCGATCAAGCAATAACCACAGAATAGCCGCTTCCACCGCTCCGGCGGCACCCAAGGTGTGTCCGGTTATTGATTTGGTCGAACTGGCGGGGATTTTAGCACCAAAAATGCGGTGGATAACCCCCGCTTCCATTGCATCATTCAAACGAGTGCCGGTACCATGCAGATTGATGTAATCGAGTTCGCCGGAATCAATACCGGCATCTGCCAAGGCTGAATTGATGGCCACTGCCGCCATGCTGCCCTTCGGGTCCGGAGCCGCTTCATGCCATGCATCGCTGGATTCGGAGAAACCTGACAGAGCAATCCCACGGCTCCCCTTTTCCATGGCGAACAGCGCAGCACCTTCGCCTATATTAATGCCGTCCCTATCCGCTTGAAATGGCTTGCAGTAACCCATGGAATAAGATTCAAGGGACTCAAATCCTTGACAGGTCAAGCGATTCAACGACTCACTTCCTCCGGCCAGAGCGGCATCACACCATCCTGCATCGATCAATCGTCGCGCTAAGCCTAATGCCTTGGCGCCCGAGGTGCAGGCCGTGGATACGACCATGTTTGGGCCCGAGAAGCCGCAGTAATTTGCCAGATCTTCTGACACCGCCGCCAATTCCTGATGACCATGATAGTCAACCTGACTGACCAATTGTTGAGATTCCACTTCCCGAACACCGCTAGTGGTGGTACCAATCAGCACGGCGACCCGGTCTGATCGATAGCGGGATTTCAATCGTTCTATGGTCGTGGCCATCTGGTCCGCCAGGTATCGTAGAATTCCACAGGTTCGGGCTAAATTCTTGGCCTCATAGATTTTTGGCAGATTAACCGTAGCGAAATACCCTTGCCTTTCCCGCAACAGAGTCTGGCTCAACTGCATGACCTGCTGTGGGGTCCGGTGCAATCCCTGCAACAAATCATCCTTACCACCACCGGCGCAAATTACGTTACAGTCGGTAAGAAATATGTTCGGGGGCTTGGCCATCTGCTTGGCATGTAGTAATGCCCGTCCATTTATGTATTCGGTTTGTTTGCAATCAGTGATTGTTGTTCTTTTTTCGGGAGAATAATTTTTGATCTATTGAGCAAAGCCCGCATTGAGTTGAGCAGTTACCAACTTTGATTGCAGATCGTTTTGTATATTTATCAGCCACCCCAGAGGAACGCCGGGTTTAATTTCTCCCGATTGGGAATTTTTATGTGTGGCACTATTTAGTATTTTAATAATAGAGCCATCAGATTGCAACGTAACAGTGGCATCAAATGCACGGTGCTTTAAGTTTGCGATAACTTCATTTGTCGAATGACTTTGCACCACCCACCTGCGCCGAACAACGGTGGATACCATCGCATTGTGAATGATTTCTGGCGATAAACCCGCAGGAATCACCACCGTCAATGGATGTTTGTTGTAATCGGCGGCGACACTACTGCCAATTTTAGTGGTTGAGCATCCATAAAGACCAATGGCAAAAAAAAATATCAATGCAATCGGCGGGACGGTTAACTTCTTCGCAACACTAAATAATACATTTTGTTTCATGATTCACCCTCTGATGACCAGCATCAAAAACAACGCAAAATAGCAACTTGGAAAGGTGCCCGCTTAAAACAACAACCCGTGTTAAGCAATCGGCAACCAAAGCCATAACCAACCCGTTAATCCCCACAAGCAAAAGTCGGAGTAAACACGACTAGATGGCAATTTGTCAATATCTTGTATGCTCCATATCCCATGATGTCCGATGTTGTTATTGGCCGGCTTTGACGGTCTCGTATTCCTCGCACAAATGTTGCCAGTTGCGGATATAATTTCTCTCAATTGTGCTGTCTTTGCTGTTATCTCTCATGGGATTCTCCTGGGTGTGTCAGTTAGTCAATTATATTTCCGATTTTGTCAGCGAATAAATGAACCTATACAGTATGTGGTGGCATCATACAGACTAATGCGCAATTTTGTGCGACAATCAAGGCCAGCGTAGCCGCGGGTCTGTAGCTCAGCCGGATAGAGTACCTGGCTTCGAATCAGGTGGTCGGGGGTTCGAGTCCCTCCAGGCCGGCCAGTTTTTTGCTCGCGTATTTGCCCTGATATTTGAGGCAAACCGATGCCGCCAATCGGGTAGACTGGCGTTACTGTCACAATCTATGAATCGTTTTACCTATTCACTAACTGGCTAACAATGAAAGATTACGCATCCAGAAACTACTTATCAGTGGGCGAAGTGGCGGCATACCTTGGAGTTACCGTCAAGGATGTTCACATACTCGCACGCAACAACGAGATAAAAAGTTATAAATCTACTAGCGGACAATATCGATTTTCGCTTGTTGAAGTTAAAAAAGTTAAACCGGCCAAATGCGTAAAAACAAACAAAAAAATTAAAGCCGAAACTGTGTTGAATGTTTGTGGCACCGAACAAAAACTGTATCTTGCTGATGCGCGCAAAATGAACAGTTTAGATAATGAAAGCGTCCACTTGTGCATCACTTCTCCACCCTATTTCAACGCAAAGATGTATTCGGAAAACGCAACAAAGGATTTAGGGAACATCCACGATTTGGATGAGTGGTTTGTGGAAATCGGTAAGGTGTGGGCAGAAGTATTTCGTGTTTTGCAAAGCGGTAGAAAATTTTTTCTGAATATAATGAATCTGCCAATCAGAAATAACGGCAGTTACAGAACATTGAATCTGGTTGGAAAATCAATTGATCTGTGTGAACAAATTGGGTTTATTTTTAAACGAGATATTATCTGGCACAAAACAAATGGAGTGCGCGCACATTTCGGCACTTACCCATATCCGGGTGGAATATTGCTCAACAACATGCACGAGTTTATTTTGGAATTTCATAAACCGGACAAACCTGGATACAAAAAATACGCGCATGTAGACAAAGAAACAAAAGAACTATCGAAATTGGATAAAGATTTTTGGTTGTCACTGAAAAACTCCGATGTATGGCTGATGAAACCGGAAAAAAGCGGTGATAACCGCATTCATGTAGCCCCTTTTCCATTCGAATTGCCGATGCGGTTGATAAAAGCATATAGTTTTATAGGTGAGACGGTTTTGGACCCGCTCTGCGGAAGTGGAACAACACTTATGGCAGCCGCGCAAGAAAAACGAAATGGCATAGGCTATGAATTAAATAAAACTTTTTTACACTATGCCAAAGAACAACTTGAACTCAAAAATAACAAATTAATATGAATAGAATTAGCGATTCCAAAGGCGTATATGCGCAATCCAGCGACATAAAATCCAGAAGTTATCTTGAATATCGTCGCGATATGAAAAAGAAGGCCATTGCCGAATTGGAAATAATAGATTGGTTTGAGGAAAAACTTAAAAGGTTGCACAACACCAATAAAGTGATGCTATCAAAAAGTGGTGGGGATGCACATATGTGGTTTTTGAGAAGCGGGAAGAAAATATCCGGTGAGCCAGATTATGTTGCTTGCATAAATGGCGAAAAGAAGTGGTATGAATTTCAATATGCCAATCAAGATGACTTGCCGTTTTATGATTTCAAGGTGTCCAAAGTGGGAAGGAAAATCAAAGGTAAGCGCATACCGCACACGGATAGAGATTTTTTATACATTATCAAACCGATCTGCAAATTTGCTATTCTTTCACCACAATGGGTCGCAGAAAATGGAACAGAAGCAGGTGTTCCCGCTTGGGGTAGTAGAACTGCTTTGAGAGTACCCGGCGATATATTCAAAACAATTTTTGAATATGATAATGAGTTGTCAAAAGTGATCGAAACTATAAATATAAAAAACCAGTTACTGGAAATGCAATCTAGTTTTATTCAAAAAGAAAATGACAAATTTTCCAATGAATTACAAAAAATTGTCGACCAGAAAAAAGAATACAATATCATTCCCGAAACATTGGACGGATTTTACGAAGCATGTTTCTTGATGGATAGTATTAAAGAATACCCAAAAAACCATTCACTATGGTTGGTGTTTGGGGCAAGTTTTTATTCTGATCAGTTGAATTCTTTGGGACTCGCTCGGCTGATTTACTCTCTTGATTTTCTCTATGGTGGGTCGGATGAACTTGAGGAAAATACGCTGAATGTTTTTGTTGAAACAATGCAAAAAATAACCATTCATTTAGCAATGGTAGAAGAGAGTAAATTTAAAACCAATGTACATCTATCACCCCATGAAGAGGTTGTAAATTTTTTGTTTGCGGTTAACTTGTATGAAGACATAGTTCAGGAATTACGTTTTCTTTACAATGTTGTTTGCTTTCCTTCGATCAGCAAAATTTTCCAATCAATCAATGACGTGTGTTTTATTGCTAACAAATACCTTGCCGTCGTTGATATTACCACAGAAAAAAAAACCGACAATAGCCGGAGTAATTCAAAGTAATCCGGTGCATCGCCCAATTATTCTCGCATCGTCCTCCCCGTATCGTCGACAAATCCTTGAGCGCACGGGGTTGTCGTTTGTTTGCCATGCGCCCAATAGCGACGAGTCGGTGTTGGCGGGCGAGACGGCGCAGGATTTAGTGGCTCGGTTGTCGCTGGCAAAAGCGAAAGCGGTGGCGACGCATTATCCGGATGCGTTGATCATCGGCTCCGACCAAGTGGCAGACCTTCACGGGAAAATTATCGGCAAGCCGGGCGAGCATGCGGCGGCGGTGCGACAGTTGCAACAAATGTCCGGCGCGGTGGTTACTTTGTATGCCGGCGTGGTGTTATACGATGCCGCCGGCGATGATTTTCAATCGGCGGTGGAGCCGTTCGTGGTGGAGTTTCGGGAACTGGATGACGATCTCATCGAGCGTTATCTCAAAGCCGAACAACCCTATCACTGTTGCGGTAGTCTCAAGGCGGAAGGGTTGGGAATCGCGTTGTTGAAACGCTTGCGCGGTGATGACCCGAATGCGCTCATCGGGCTACCGCTGATTCGCTTAATCGATATGCTGAAAAACGTCGGTGTGGAGTTGGTCTGATTGGTCAAACGGCATCGGATAAAAAACTGCCGTCGCGAATTCGTTTAATGCGGTCGCGCACCGCGGCGGCGGATTCAAACTCCAGATTTTTTGCGTGTCCATACATTTCTTTTTCCAATTGCTTGAGTAGTCTGCCGAGTTCCTTCGGCGATGCGTTGATGTATTGCTCGCCTTCGTCGGCCACCGCGTTGTCCGGCAAATCGCCCCACGCCATATCATTGACGGTCACGCCTTCAATGATGTCCTTGACCGGCTTGATGATGGACTTCGGCTGTATGCCATGACGTTGATTGTAGTCGCGTTGTTTTACACGGCGGCGTTCGGTCTCGCGCATCGCTTGTTGCATGGAGTCGGTCTCGCGGTCGGCGTATAAAATTACGCGGCCATTAACATTGCGTGCGGCGCGACCGATGGTTTGTATCAGCGAGCGCGCCGAGCGTAAAAAACCTTCCTTGTCGGCGTCTAAAATCGCCACCAACGATACTTCGGGAAGATCAAGTCCCTCACGCAACAAGTTGATACCGACCAATACATCAAACACGCCGGCACGCAGATCGCGGATAATCTCGACTCGTTCAACGGTGTCAATATCGGAATGTAAATAACGCACGCGCACGCCGTGTTCGTGCAAGTATTCGGTCAAATCTTCCGACATGCGTTTGGTCAGCGTTGTCACCAGCACCCGCTCTTTGCGCTCCACGCGCAGATTGATTTCCGATAACAAATCATCCACTTGCGATTCCACCGGCCGCACTTCAATTTCCGGGTCGAGCAAACCGGTTGGTCGCACTACTTGATCGACGGATTCCGGTGCGCGCTGTGCTTCATATCCGCCCGGCGTTGCCGAAACGAATATCGCTTGTCGCAACAAATTTTCGAATTCATCGAAACGCAACGGCCGATTATCTAACGCCGACGGCAAACGAAAACCGTATTCCACCAGATTTTCCTTGCGCGATCGATCGCCGAGATACATCGCGCCGAGTTGCGGAATGGTGGCATGGCTTTCGTCGATGAAAATCAACGCGTTGTCCGGCAGATAATCCATCAAGGTCGGCGGTGGTTGCCCCGGCTCACGACCGGAAAGATAACGTGAATAATTTTCAATACCGGAGCAATAACCGAGTTCGCGCATCATTTCCAAATCGTATTGAACGCGTTGCTCAAGGCGTTGCGCTTCCACCAACTTGCCGTCATCGCGCAATTGCGCAAGTCGTGTATGTAACTCGCCTTGAATGTCGGTGAGAATGCCGCGAATCACCTCCGGCGCGGTGACATAATGACTCTTCGGATAGACCGTTGCTCGTTTCAGTTGTGCTTCCACGGCACCGGTAAGCGGATCAAAACGCGCCAGGCTCTCCACCTCGTCGCCGAACAACCCGATGCGCACCGCCAGTCGCTCGGACTCGGCCGGATATACATCAATCACATCGCCGCGCACGCGAAAAGTTGCGCGCCGCAACTCAATATCGTTGCGCGTGTATTGCATGTCGGCAAGACGCCGCAACACCGCACGTTGCTCGATGCGATCGCCCTGCTTCAAGTGCAAAATCATGCCGTGATACGCTTTCGGATCGCCGAGTCCGTAAATCGCCGAGACGGTTGCGACTATAATTACGTCCGAGCGTTCCAACAACGCCTTGGTCGCCGACAATCTCATCTGATCGATGTGATCGTTGACCGAAGCGTCCTTCTCTATGTATGTGTCGGAACTCGGAAGATATGCTTCCGGCTGATAATAATCGTAATACGAAACAAAATACTCGACCGCATTGTGCGGAAAAAAATCGCGCATCTCCGAATACAATTGCGCCGCCAAGGTTTTATTGTGTGCAAGGATTAATGCCGGGCGAGCGGTGGCGGCAATCAAATTTGCCATGGTGAAAGTTTTGCCCGAACCGGTTACGCCGAGCAAAGTCTGAAACGCTTCACCATTGCGCAGGCCCTCCAGCAACGCACGAATCGCCGCCGGTTGATCGCCGGCCGGCTGAAAAGTGCTTTCAAGTCGATACTCGGCGGTGTTTGTGTGGTTGGATTTCAGTTGCGCGGGCATGGCTTGATTGTAGTCGATTTGCCGCGATAACCATGCGTTCGTCACATTGGAAAGTTACCTCCAAAATGCTACAGTTCGCAATTCGTGTTCAACCACACTTCAACTACACTTCTCCCTAACCAAACCGCAATCAAAGGTGACTACCATGCAACTATCGCGAAATTTTGTAGCAAGCACCGCCGCCGTTTTAATTCTCGTTCAAAACGCGTTGTTTCTTTCGGCACTGTCCATCATCGACAACCTGAATCAAAACGTCTGGCTGGTGGTGAACTCCCTTGAAATCATCGTGTTTTTAATCGCGGCAAAAATGTTGATGGCAACGCACCAAAAAATCGCCGTGGTGCCAATGATTATTGCAGTGTATCTTGTCATCGCCATCATTCTGGAAAACTTCGTATTCAAAGCGAGCGGCGGAATGGGCTATGGCTTTTGGATTTTCAACTCCACGGTGCTAATCAGTGGGTTGATTTTGTGCGTAGCGTATTTATTTGAAAAATAACGCGCCTGAATAAGCTCATAAACAGATGGCACACTTCGTCATTCTCGCCGACAGGCGGGAATCCAGACGCGACGAAGCCGCGCAATAGCGCGGCTTTGCCGTCGGTAATGATAGCGGCTAACGCCGCTGAGTTTAATAACTGGATTGCCCGGAACAAGCCGGGCAATGACCGGTTGAGAGACAATGGTAAATCGGACGGGAATGATTTTTTTGAGATGCCAAAAGTAAACAAGAAAAAGAAGTCACCCTACGCGTGACAGATATTCAACTGGATCCCCGCCTGTCGGCAAGAATGACGAATACTAATTCTTTCGTTGTCACGCCGACAGAAGTTTTGCTATTTACTCTATTCTCCCAATCTACTGGCGCGTGGAAACAGGATGTTTCCCCCTGCGGTGCGGGGGGTGCGGGGGGATTCCCCCCGCAAAGCGCGAGCACGCGCAAGCGAACCTTTGCATATCAGCCACAGGTTACTCGGCGGCGTAAGCCGCCGCCAATGCCCGTCACACACCACTGTCATTTGCGGCGGAGTTGCCGGTTTTGTGCGCAACAGAACAAACACGACATACACTACGAGACCTTTGCATAAATCAAGCCTAAATCATACTTGATCTGGTAAAATAAAAGACCTCTAAACAACCACCAAAACCAACTCAAAATGTCCTGGAAACAAACCGCCCAACACTCAATGGCAGACATGCTTGTGGTCGAGCATAAATCCCTGAGCGAACTTGACGATGTGCACAGCATCATTAACTGGAAAGAGATAGAGACCACCCTTGCGGGACTTTATTCATCTAAAAGAGGCGTGCCTGCCTACCCGCCGCTGATGATGTTCAAGATCCTAATCCTGCAAGCGTGGTATAACCTAAGCGATGAAGCCTTGGAAAAACAAATTGCCAGGGATTTGATGTTCAGGCGCTTTATTGACTTAAGTTTGAGTGAAGCGGTGCCAGACCACACGACCATCCGGCGTTTCAGGAACCTGCTGAGCACTGAGAACCTTTTAGAGCCGCTATTAGAGCAAATTAACACGCATCTGGAGCAAAACAGCATTATCGCCTCAGTCGGTTCAATCAACCTCATTGATGCCACGGTGATAAAAGCCAAGCAATCACGCAAACGCAAGGGCAAGGATGGCAATAACACGCAAGACCCGGAGGCCGGTTACCACGTCAAGGTCGCCGCTGATGGCAAGCGCAAAACCACCTACGGCTTCAAGATGCACGCCAATACGGATGGACATGGTTTTGTCAAGAAGATGACTTACACGCCAGGCAATGTGCATGACTCACAAGAGATGGACAAACTGCTGGTCAAAACCCATGGGCAAGTTTACGCGGACAGCGCATATGCCAATCAGGAAAACGACCAGAAACTGGGCCGGCAAAACAATAAAGTTCTGCACCGGGCTTATAGAAACAAACCGTTGACCGACCAACAAAAACAGCAAAACAGGCAACGTTCAGGCATCCGTTATATCGTCGAGCGCACCTTTGGGCTATTAAAACAACATCACGGATTAGGTCAGGCAAGATACCTTGGGCTGGAAAGAAACAAAAGCAGAGCGCAACTGATTGCGATGACTCATAATCTTAAAACCGGGATGAATATTTTCAAGCAAATGCGAAGTTCACCGGCGTGTTGCGTCTAAAAGGCGGGGGGAAAGGCAAAACAGCAACCCAACCAACCAAAGCAAGTAAATCGGGTTGGTTTGTGAACGTTTTTCAAGAAAAACGAGGCTTTTTGGAAATATCTTTAGGGTGTTAACGAGTCAAGACCCTGAAAAATGTCAGAAACAGGGTTATGAGAAATGATTATGGATTATGCAAAAGTCTCACTACACTACACAGCACAACGACCATAACGACCACAACGACCATCCATCGCCAAACTGTTGCCCGATTTGTTCAGTATGTGGTGGCATCATACATTGCGATACGATACGATTCGCGCCCTTCCCCGGTAGCTCAGTTGGTAGAGCAGGTGGCTGTTAACCACCTTGTCGGCAGTTCGAGTCTGTCCCGGGGAGCCAATTCGCCTGACGCTTCCCCAGTCACGCCCCCAGTCACGCCCCCAGTCACGACGCCAGTCACGTCGTATTAAACAAACGTTTCGGCGTAACTTTTCCATCACCGCTCAATTCGCCGATACCGAGAAACCCGGCACTGTCCGAATACACGCGCACCAATCCGCGCTCGCTATCCTTGCCCGCCACGCGCACCGCCTGGCCGCGACACAAATAAAAAGCGATGTTATCCGGCAAACTCACTTCCGGCAGATGCGCCAACATGCGGTCGGTCGGCAGCAAAAATTTTCGCCGCTCGCCGGCCGAGGCAAGTGCTTCGACCTGCGCCAGCGTATGCGCATTTTCAATGGAAAAATCGCCAACCGAGGTTCGCCGAAGTTCGCGCACATGAGCACCGCAACCGAGCGCATCGCCGAGGTCGCTCGCCAGCGTGCGCACATAAAATCCGTGCGTACAAGACAACGTCAACTCGATTTCATGGTCGTGCCACTTCTCCAATGACAACGCGTGAACCGTAACCGCGCGCGGCGCGCGCTCGACCGTGATGCCTTGCCGCGCCAGTTTATACAAAGGCTGACCGTTGCGTTTCAACGCCGAGTGCATCGGCGGAATCTGTTCAAAATTGCCACGAAATTTATCCAATGCGGCGTGCAACTGTTGTTCGCTGAAATCCACTGATGCCTCGCATGTGGTCTGCCCTTCGCGGTCGCCGGTATCGGTTGCAACACCAAAACGGATTTTCACCCAATAGCCTTTGTCGGCACCGAGAAAAAAACTGGAAATCTTTGTGGTCTCGCCAAAACACAACGGCAACAAGCCGGTGGCAATCGGGTCAAGGCTGCCGGTGTGTCCGGCTTTGCGTGCGTTCAATAATCGTTTGGCTTGTTGCAACGCCTGGTTGGATGACAGGCCGTCCGGTTTATCCAACAACAACATTCCATCCACCGGAACGCCGCGCTCGCGCTTAACTTGTGCGCGAGACATTTTTTTTGTTAAGGGAATCGATCAACGAACTCATTTCCATACCGCGGCGAATGCTGTGGTCGTATTTAAACAACAAGCCCGGAGTGTTGCGAAGGTTGACTTGTCGGCCCAGTAAACCACGCAGGTATTTGCTCGCGTTATTGAAGGCGTTTTCGATTTCTTGGGGGGACGCGGATTGATCCACGCTGGAGACATAAACCGTTGCCTGTTTCAAATCCTTGCCGATGGTAACGGCGGTAATGGATGCCATTTTTACCCGCTGATCGCTGACCTCGCGGGCAATCAGCGTGGACAATTCGCGGCGAATGAGTTCGGAGACGCGCCGGCGTCTGTCCACTTCGTGCACGCTTCCGACCGTTTGCCCTGACCTCGGCATAAAAAAAAATTACAACTGCTGGGCGGTTTCGAAAATTTCAAACACTTCGATCTGGTCGCCGACTTTGACATCGTTGTAATTGCGGATGCCGATGCCACATTCAATTCCGCTTTTGACCTCAGCGACATCATCCTTAAATCTACGCAGGGAATCGATCGCGCCTTCAAAAATCACGATGTTGTCGCGCAACACACGCACCGGCAGGTTGCGTTTGACCGTGCCGTCCACAACATAACTGCCGGCGATGGCGCCGATCTTCGGTGCCTTGAACACATCGCGCACCTCGGCAAGACCGACTTGTTGCTCTTTGATGATCGGCGACAACATTCCCGACACCGACAATTTCACCAAATCAATGACATCGTAAATTATATTGTGATAATGCACTTTGATGCCTTCGTTCTCGATCAATTTTCGCGCGGTGGCATCGGCGCGCACATTAAAACCGATGATAATTGCACCGGAAGCCACCGCGAGGTTGACATCGGATTCGGTGATGCCACCGACCATTCCATGCACCACGTTGACATGGACGTTTTCCATGGACATTTTTTGGATGGCTTCGGAAAGCGCTTCCACCGAACCTTGCACATCGGCTTTGACCAGCAAGTTCAGGGATTGGGTTTCGCCTTCGTCCATGCGACTGAACATACTTTCCAGTTTGGCCTTTTGCTGCTTGGCGAGTTTGGCTTCTTTGTGTTTACTCTGGCGATGAAACGCGATCTCCCGTGCCTTGCGTTCATCCGCTACCACAAAAAGATCGTCGCCGGCCACGGGCACACCAGACAGTCCTTGAATTTCCACCGGCGTGGACGGACCAGCCTGATTCACCGGCCTGCCCTGTTCGTCGGTCAGCACCCGCACGCGGCCAAACTCGCGTCCGGCGAGAACCACATCGCCTTTATGTAGTGTGCCTTGCTGCACCAGCACCGTGGCCACGCAACCGCGACCTTTATCGAGTCGCGCTTCCACCACCTGACCGGTGGCGGGTCCGGCCTCGCGCGCCTTGAGATCCAACACTTCGGCTTGCAACAACACCGCTTCGAGCAACTCTTCCACGCCCTGCCCGCTAAGCGCTGACACTTCGTTCATCAACACCTCGCCGCCCAACGCTTCGGAAATTACTTCGTGTTTGGTTAACTCCTGCTTGACCTTTTCCACATCGGCTTGTTGGCGGTCGATCTTGTTGATGGCGACGATTAGCGGCACTTCCGCGGCGCGCGCGTGGTTGATGGCTTCGATGGTTTGTGGTTTCACTCCGTCATCCGCCGCCACCACCAGAATCACCAGGTCGGCGGCTTTACCGCCGCGCACGCGCATCGCCGAAAAGGCTTCGTGGCCCGGCGTGTCGAGAAAACAAATCTCGCCCTGCTTGATTTTCACTTTGTAAGCGCCAATGTGCTGGGTGATGCCGCCGGCTTCGCCATCGGCGACCTTGGTCTTGCGAATGTAATCGAGCAACGAAGTTTTACCGTGGTCGACATGCCCCATCACCGTCACCACCGGCGGACGCGGCTTCAGTTCCTGATGCGCGTTAGCCTGGGCAAGCAACAAAGATTCGGGATCTTCCTGCGCCATGGCTTTGGCGACATGCCCCATTTCTTCCACCAGCAAAGTGGCGGTGTCCTGATCGAGCAACTGGTTGATGGTAACCATGAATCCCATGGACATCATCGACTTGATGACTTCGCCGGCTTTGATCGACATCGCTTGCGCCAGTTCGCCGACGGTGATGCTTTCGGGAATGTTGACTTCGTGAATGACCGGCTCGGTGGGCATCGCAAATCCATGCGCATCGGAAATGGTTGACGAAATTTTGCTGCTCTTGCGAATTGGTTTGCGTCTTTTTTTTGCGCCGTGCCCTTTGGCAACATGCAACTCGGCGCGACCGGCTTTGCCTTTCTTTTGCTTACGGGATTTTTTGGGAGCCGTATCTTCCACCGGTTTCGGTGGCTTCGGTGTGCCCGGCGCCACCAATGGCGTTACCGCGGGCGTTATTTGTTCTTCGACGGGTGCCACTTGCGTGGCTTGCGCTGCCTCTGCGGTTGCATCTTTTGGGATTGGTTGTTTTTGCGTTTCCGGTTTTTCTTCAACTTGCGCATCCGCTGCTTCCTGCCCTTTCACCTGTTTAACTTTATTGTCTTGGTCGGGCTGACGCGCCGCGTTGGTCTGGCTCTCTTCGCGGCGACGTTTTTCTTCTTCGTCGCGAACTCTTCGTTTGTTTGCCTGTTCCGCCTGCTGCGCTTCAATGACGCTTCGCCTTACGAAGGTACGACGTTTTTTAACTTCCACTTGAACCGTGCGCGCGGCGCCGGTTCGTGATGTCTGTTTAATTTCGTTGGTGGTTTTACGTTTGAGCGTAATCTGCTGTCGCCCGCTTTCACGTTGCGCCTCGCCGCCCTGCAAAAACTGCAACAGGGTTATTTTTTCATGGTCTTCGAGCAAGTCGTCGCGAGTCTTCCCTTGGATGCCGGCTTGTTCCAACTGTCCCAGCAATTTGTCGATGTTGGTGCCAACCTGCTTGGCGAAATGGTTGATGGTGATGCGCGACATGATATTTCCCGGCGTCGGTTGATTTCACACAAACAACGGCGCGCGCGCGGTCATGATTAATTTACTGGCGAGTTCACGATCCATGTCAACGATGTCGAGCACTTCGTCCACGGCGCAATCGGCCAGATCACTCATGGTGCGTACGCCGCCGCCGGCCAACGCTCGGGCGGTCGCCTCGTCCATGCCTTCCATTGTCAGCAAATCTTCCTCCGGCTCTTTCTCTTCCTGGGATGCGATGGCACTGGTCAGCAACGTATCCTGCGCGCGGTTGCGCAATTCATCCACCAGTTCTTCGTCGAATTCTTCGATGTCGAGAATTTCCTGCTTCGGAACATATGCGATTTCTTCGAGCGAATTAAACCCTTCCTGCGCGAGAATGGTGGCGACATCTTCATCGATGTCCAACTGTTTCATGAAGTTTTCCACCAACGCTTTTTGCTCGGTTTCCTGCTTTTCCGCGGCATCCTGATCCGTCATCAGGTTCAATTCCCAGCCGGTCAATTCCGAAGCCAACCGCACGTTCTGCCCACCACGGCCAATGGCGCGGGACAAGTTTTCCTCGGTTACCACCACATCCATCGCTTGCAATTCTTCGTCCACATAAATGAATTCAACTTCCGCCGGTGCCAACGCTTGCATGACAAATTCGGCGGTGTTATCGGACCACACGATGATGTCCACGCGCTCGTCGGCGATTTCATTGGACACGCTTTGCACGCGTGAACCGCGGATACCGACACAGGCACCCACCGGGTCAACGTTGGAGTCGTTGGTGCGCACCGAAATTTTTGCGCGTGAGCCGGGATCTCTGGCGGCACCAAGAATCTCAATGATGCCTTCGCCCGCTTCCGGAACTTCCAGTTTAAATAACTCGATCAAAAATTCCGGTGTCAGTCGCGTCAACACCAGTTGAGGTCCGCGCGCCTCTTCATCAATTTCCTGCAGCAACGCACGAATACGATCCCCGGGACGCAACCCTTCGCGGGGAATCATGTTGTTTTTCGGCAGGATGGCTTCGCTGTCGCCAAGGTCGATGATGGCGTTGCCGCGCTCCAATCGCTTCACCGTGCCGGCAAGCAACACGCCGAATTTATCCTGATAGCGTTCGGCGGTTTGCTGGCGCACCGCTTCGCGCACCTTCTGCATGATCACTTGCTTTGCCGCCTGCGCCGCGATGCGACCGAACTCAACCTTGTCCATCCGTTCTTCGATCATCTCGCCGACGGTGATGCCCGGATGAGTCTGCACCGCCTCGGCAAGTGGAATCTGATGATCCGGAAATTCCACTTCCGCGTCATCGGCCAACACTTCCCACACGCGGAAACTGTCGTAGTCGCCGGTGTCGCGATGAATGTTTACCCGCGCGTCAATCTCGCCGCTGTGCCACTTGCGTGTGGCGGTGGCAAGTGCCGCTTCAATGGCGTTGAAAATGATTTCCTTCTCGAGATCTTTCTCGCGGGAAACCACTTCTGCCATCAGCAGAATTTCGTTGTTGGTAATCGTCATATCTTTTCCCGCGCCTGAATGTCTGTTACTGCTCGTTCGTTACTCGTTCGTTACTCGTTCGTTACGTTCTCATATCACGCTCACTTCACGCCCACTTCAAAGGAACCGGCTCAAGTCGCGCCGTATCCATATCCTCGTAGGCCAGTTCATAACGCTCGCCATCAACATCCATCACCACGCATCCCTCACCGGCTTCCAGCAACTCGCCGATGAAACGCCGCCGACCGTCCATCGGCGTGCGTAACACAACCCGCGCCCGACTTCCGGCAAACCGCCGAAAATGCTCCGGTTTGACCAGTGGCCGGTCAAGCCCCGGCGACGACACCTCAAGTAGATAGGACGATGGCAACGCATCTTCCACATCCAACACCGCGCTCAGTTGCCGGCTGACGACCGCGCAGTCATCCACCCGGATGCCGCCGGGCGCATCGATATACACCCGCAAGACACGGTTCCCGTCACCGGACGAAAACTCCAAGTGCAACAACTCGTAGCCCAGCGCATCCACCGGCGGTTTGAGCAAGTGCCACAAATTCTGCGTATTCTCCGCCATACCGATGCTCGCCACCCGCCGTCACGCTTCGTCCGCACACAAAAAATGGGCCAATGGCCCATTTTCCCAATGCAAACCGCCGCTTCACCTTTGGCGTTTATTGTCACCGGATTAGTGCCATTGCGCTAATCCCCAAAATTAAAACCCCGCTTGTAGCGGGGTCGTAGTTTGCCCGTGGGCAAAATTGGTAGCGGGGGCAGGATTTGAACCTACGACCTTCGGGTTATGAGCCCGACGAGCTGCCAGACTGCTCCACCCCGCATCAAAAGGGCGAGTGTACCCGATTGTTTTGCCTGATGCAATGCCAAAAATTATTCCAGTGAAAGCGTTATCAGGCCCATTTGTCCGCCATTTCCGCACTACCTACGCGTCAACTGGCATCACATGTGCCGATTGCGCTTGCCTTTTCGTCGCCATGCGGTGTTGCGCTTCGTCGCGCGCCTTGCCTGACAACGAAAAAATCGCCGGGAGCGATTTTTCGCGAGCGAAGCGAGCCCGAAGGGCGCGTATCAGGGATGATACGCGCAAAATGCGGCGCGCAATGACGAACTGGGGGACCAATGGTGAATAATTGTCACGCAAAGCGTGACACTAAAACGTGCTTTGGCGTAGCCGGACTTTTTCTCTCGTGTGCTTTGGCGTTTCAACTCGCCCTTGTCCTCTCAATTCACCATTGCCTATAATTTGTCATTGCCCGGCCCATATTATTATTGGCCGGGCAATCCAGTTATTAAACCCAGCGGCGTTAGCCGCTATCATTTCGGCGGCGGAGTTGCCGGTTTTTTCGCGGTGTCCTTCACTGGCGTTCCTTTGCCGTGTATTTGCTCCGCATCGGGGCGGTTCCAATAGCGGTTAGGGTTATCTTTATCGTTTAGGTATTTGGACCGACTCCCCCATACTTCCTGCACTCGAATAGTCGGTTCTTCATTAACATGATTGGCAAAAATTACATCAAACGCCTTGTCCGCCGGAATGGAGAAAACCACTTCGGCGGCATCAGTAGTTTGGATGGTGTCTTCTACGCTGGCATGCGATCCTTCCAACGCACCAAACCGTAGACTTCCCGCCTTACGCACAGTATGAACAGTTGTCATAAACACTCTGCCTCAACGGCAACTCCCGACCCAGTGCAATCAATAAATAATCCAACCCACCGCACGGTGTTTGAATCGTAATTTGCCATTCGCGCAAAAACCCACTCGCCACAATGCCAGCAATCTGTTTGGCTGGAATCTCGTCGTTAATAAAAAACGAGGACTTTCGCCCCCGCCTTTTGTTGCATGTGAATCATTTCTTGAGATGATGGTCGCCAAAATACAACACATGGCGATCCATTTTCCGCACTTTGCTCGGAGTCAGTTTCAGCGTTGCCGAATCAAGCATCGTGTGATTCTTTTGTCGCTTCGTCCACTCTTCGGCAGAGCCCAGTGTGGTCAGCGTAATGGATGCCCCTTTGGTTAAATAGTGTTCGGGGATAATCACATGCGGTTTTATGCGTTCAACAATGCTATCGGCTTGCGCATAACTCAAGATATGTTGCGATGAATCGACGGGCAAAACCAGCACATCAATGTCCGTCAACGCTTTCCAAACATGCTTGTTGGGGTTTTCTCGATTGTCGCCCCAAATCACAATTCGCATGCCGCCGGTCTCCAACAAGTAGATGTTGTTATCCAAGTGGTGGAAGTTGTCCGGTGGGCATTGTGGCTGTCCGAATTCCGGCATTGCATCCGTCCACTTATACCAACCCGGTGCTTCGCATTGATGCTTGTCCGCCAGCCCGGTAATTTTCACATCGGCAAACCGATAAGCACCGATCATGCGGTCAAGAATCATCTGCCCATTCGGGCGTTCGGTGGCGTCGTGGTCAAAGTGGGCATGCGTTGACAGAATCGTATCCACTTCTACTTCGGGGAATTCTTCCGGGAACCACACGCCCCAATAGCCCGATGGGTCGTTACGCCATGGGTCAAATAGCAAGATCAAGCCCTTTGGCGTGGTTATTTTAAAAGCGGCGTGACCGTAAAAGTCAACAACCACTTCGCCGGCAGTGTTCGGGTCGGAAAGACCATGCTTTTGCTTGGCGATTAAATGATTGTTGTTTTTGACTTGCTTCCAAGCGGTTGGTCCGGAATGGGAAACGCTTGGCAATACAAGCGCGACAACTGAAACAACGCTTAAAAACTTGTGAATTAACTTCATGATAATTTTCTCCGATTGATGCAATTTTAAAAAGTGAGATTCCGTGTCAAGCACGGAACGATGAACTATACATTGAAATAGTGGCGGGATAAGCCGCTTTGATTTGCTCGCGCAAAGCCATCACGAAAATAAAACAGTAGGCAATCAACGCAAGTCCGATATATTTCGCACCGAATAATAACCACACTGCAATATTAATTAGCAACAAACCACCCAACCAAAGGTGGTCAATCCGCCTGCTGAATCTGCCGGCAAACCAGCTGCTGGTTTTTACTTCGGTTTCGGTATCACTCATGATTTTTCACAACCACGGGGTTACCAACAAATTCACACCAAACGCGAGAATCACCACGCTGCCAATTCGATTAAACCAGGCCCATAACGTTGAGTTTGAAGTCATTTTACCGCTACTGACGACAAAGAGAATTTCAATCACTGAAAATAATATCACACTCGCAATGCATGCATGTAAGAATCCAAAAACAAGCGACTGATGAAAAAATGATTTGTCCGAATTGGCAAATTAAGGCAACCATGTTAAAAACAGCAATAAAACTTTAGGATTCAGTATATTAATTAACGCCGTTTTTGTCATGACTTCCCATTTGTTATACGCACGATGTTCGTTTTCTTCTTTTTGCAGGGAAAAATTTAATCCCCGAAAGCGCGAGGTGCCGAGATAAATCAAATACAACCCGCCCAACTCACTCAGCACAAATAAAAAACTATCACTGGATGCCAGCAAAAGTGACAATCCTATACTTGATACAAAAACATGCAATCCGATACCAAATAAATTACCCAACACGCAAAACCACGCCGCCGGTCTTCCATGTGACATCGCACAGGTTAAAACATAAACCCAAGTTGGTCCCGGATTTGCCACAACAAAAAAACTTACCACCGCAAATAACCCAAGAGCGGATAATTCTGGAAAATTAGCGAGCATTTGGGATTTCTTGGGAAGTGTTAAAGTGAATGCGGGATTAATCCGTTGAACAGTTCAACAGCATTATCCACCACCTTAACGATGAAATCTCTATTGGAAATGAGGAAGAAACTGACAGCAAAATAGTGAACATATACAGCAATGACAAATGATAGGTAATAGTGAACCGAGAGGACAAAGGCGCGTTGAGACGCCAATGGCACATTGAGAATAAGAAATCCAACTACGCTGGACTTTTTTTCTCGTTTACTTTTGGCGTCTCAAAAAAATCATTCCCGCCCGATTTACCATTGTCTCCCCAACCTGTCATTCTCGCCGGCAGGCGGGGATCCTAAAGTGGCGTAGCCGCCGGGACGCGCTCATACATTAGCGGTAAGCAACAAGCACCACCGCCTTGCCCGCGCCGACCCGGGCCGGGTTACCGTGTCTTGTTTGTCAGTCTCTGCGAGTTCTGGGTGTCATCCAAAAGTGCGCCGTTCTGCGTGGGAACGGATGTACCGATGGCTGTTTCTTCGTGACTGACCTGTGGAGATAATCCAAACGCATCGAGAAATTTTTTCACGCCGAGGTTGCCCGTGTTGGATAACAAAGTGACTGTCGCCAATCCGATCAGCACTGCGACAATCACTAACCCATAAAACCTGCCGTGGCGTTTGTGCGCGTGCGAACGAAACGCCACACGCTTCAGCGGTGCTTTGCCATAGATAATTTCCTTCGGCTGGTCGGCTTCAAGGTCGGCGACGACGAATGCTTGATAGTCCAGTTTCAGCAATTTGGCATAAGCGCGAAGGTAGCCATGCGCAAATGTCTTGCCGGGCAACTGCGCATATTCGCCCTGCTCCAACGCGCGGATGGTGTCGGGGGTGAGGTTTAGGTAGTGCGCCACATCCTGCACGCTCAGCCCCCATTTTTCTCGCGCCGATGCCAAGCGCAACCCGGCATCGGTGGAAGACAGAGGGGCTTCGGTGGTGGGATCGTTCATGTCAAACCAGTAGCGTTGCGGGGGAGCGGTGCCCTGAAAAAGACCGGAAGTTATTATTGTTCCTGACTTGGCTTGCCTGACTTGTCTGCGCTTCCCGAATTTTTATTCATCACGCGGCGCCGGCGCCATCCACGGCTTTCATGCTCAAGCGAACGCGCCCTTGCTTGTCCACTTCCAGCACCTTGACCTTGACCAGATCGCCTTCGCTTAGCACATCGCTGACCTGATTGACCCGCTCCCGGGAAATCTGGGAGATATGCACCAATCCGTCCCGCCCCGGCAGGATGTTGACGAACGCACCAAAGTCCATCAGCCGCACAACCTTGCCGTCATAAATCGTGTCCACTTCCACATCAGCGGTAATCTGCTCGATACGGCGAATCGCCTCCTGGGCCGCGGCATTGTCGGTGGATGCGATTTTTATCGTGCCATCGTCATCAATATCAATGCTGACCCCGGTCTCTTCGGACAGCGCACGAATCACCGACCCGCCCTTGCCAATCACATCACGGATTTTCTCCGGGTTAATCTTGATGGTCAGGATGCGCGGCGCGTAATCGGACATCTGCGCACGCGGCTCGGTGATCGCATGCGCCATTTCCTCAAGGATATGGAGTCGCCCCTGCTTCGCCTGCGCCAACGCCTGCTGCATAATTTCCCGGGTGATTCCGTCAATCTTGATGTCCATTTGCAGGGCGGTCACGCCATCGGCGGTACCGGCCACCTTGAAGTCCATATCGCCGAGGTGATCTTCATCGCCGAGAATATCGGTCAACACGGCAAAGCGGTCTTGCTCTTTAATCAGCCCCATGGCAACCCCGGCAACCGCTGCCGAAGTGCGCACGCCGGCATCCATCAACGCCAAACTAGTGCCACATACCGTGGCCATGGAACTCGAACCGTTGGACTCGGTGATTTCCGATACCACGCGGATGGTGTAGGGAAAATCCTCCTTACTGGGAAGAATCGCCTTGATGGCGCGCCGCGCCAGCCGACCATGGCCGATTTCACGGCGCTTCGGCGAACCGACCCGGCCGGTCTCGCCGACGCTATACGGCGGAAAGTTGTAGTGCAACATGAAACTGTCGCGGTAGTCGCCCTGCAACGCGTCTATAATCTGCGAATCCCGGTCGGTGCCGAGGGTAACCACCACCAGTGCCTGGGTTTCGCCACGCGTGAAAATCGCCGAGCCGTGCGTGCGCGGCAAAACGCCGGTGTCGATATGAATCGGGCGCACGGTTTTGCTGTCGCGCCCGTCAATGCGCGGCTCGCCGGCAAGAATCCGGCTACGCACCGCGTCTTTCTCGATGCGCTTGATTTCATCTTTGACCGCGTCTTTGACATCCGCTTCGCTTCCTTCCGGGCACAGCGTATCAATGATGCTTCGGCGAATCTCACTCAGCGCATTTTGCCGCTCGGTTTTGTCGAAAATTCGATAGCCCTCGGCGATTCGCTCGCCCGCTTCCGCGGCAACTCGCTCGGCCAGGGTGGTGTCGCGCTCCGGTGCTTGCCATTGCCGGCGCTCTTTGCCGACTTCCTGTCCCAGTTCCTTGATCGCACGAATCGCCACCTGACTTTGTTCATGCCCGAACATCACCGCCCCGAGCATTTGCTCTTCGCTGAGTGAATCCGCTTCGGATTCCACCATCAGCACCGCAGTTTCGGTTCCGGCTACCACCAGATCCAGAGACGATTGCGCCAGTTGGGCGCTGTCGGGATTGAGGATATATTCGCCGTCAATGAACCCGACCCGGGTGGCGCCGATGGGCCCGTTGAATGGAAGACCGGAAATCTCGAGCGCCGCCGAAGTGCCGACCAGCGCCGGAATATCCGGGTTGATCTGCGGGTCAATGGACAGCACCGTGACGATGACCTGCACTTCGTTCATATAACCTTTCGGGAACAGTGGCCGAATCGGGCGGTCGATGAGTCGACAGGTAAGCACCGCGTTCTCCGATGGCCGCCCCTCGCGCTTGAAAAAACCGCCGGGTATTTTGCCGGCGGCGTAGGTTCGCTCTTCAAAATCCACGGTCAGCGGGAAAAAGTCCAAGTGGCCCTTTTCCCGGCGTCCGACCACGGTGACCATCACCACGGTGTCGCCCATACTGGCGATCACCGCACCGTCGGCCTGGCGGGCGATGGCGCCGGTCTCAAGGCGCATTTCATGTTGACCAAATGGGAAGGTCTTGGTAGCCACACTTTTCACTGGCTTATTCATGGGTAATCTTTTCTCCTCGGCGCGAATGCGCGGTTATTTGCGCAAGCCGAGCTTGCTGATGAGCGCACGATAACGCTCAGTGTCGGATTTTTTCAGGTAACTCAATAATTTACGCCGATGATTGACCAGCCGCAACAACCCCTGACGGGAATGATGGTCGTGGCTGTGCGTTTGAAAATGACCGGTGAGGTCCTGAATGCGGGCAGTCATCAGCGCGATTTGCACTTCCGGTGAGCCGGTGTCGCCTTGCTGGCGTTGATGCTGCTGTACGATTGCAGATTTATCTGCGGCGGTTAAAGCCATGATATTGCTCGATTATTCCTCAAGTATACGGTTCAAATAACGATGATAGTCATGCTGGTAATTGTCAGCGTCCATCTCATTTATTGGGTTTGTGGAATCGCGGGCTTTTTTTCAAAATCCCCTGATCCAGCCCGGTCTTGAAAATGGACGGGGGCGCATTGTAGCCGATTGGCCGGAGTCGGGCAACCAAGTGTGTTAGGAACTGTTAGGAACACATAAACTGTCCGCTGTTAAAACACATAATCTGTCCGGTTTATGCCAGCTCTTGAGGGGGGCGGTTTATGAGGCGGACAGAAGTGTTACAGGAGATACGACAGATGAGATTTGAAGAGTCATATGGGGGCTGGACCGAGGGTCGTCTGAGCCAGGAGGAAGCGGCGCAGTTACTGGGTGTGTGTGAGCGCACCTTCCGTCGTTACATCAATCGTTACGAGGAAGAAGGCCTGGATGGGTTGATCGACAAGCGCCTGTCTCAGGTATCGCACCGGCGGGCCCCGGTCGATGAGGTTATGCGCATGGTGGATCGGTACCGGAGCCGGCATGAGGGCTGGAGTGTCAGGCACTACTACGCCTGGTATCGGCGCGGCGGTGGTGGGCGTAGCTACAACTGGGTGCGCAAGTCCTTGCAGGCTGCCGGAGCGGTGGCGAAGGCATCGGGCCGTGGGCAACATCGCAAGCGGCGCGAGCGAGCGCCAGTGCCGGGGGTATTGCTGCACCAGGACGGCAGCACCCATGCCTGGGTGCCGGGACAGAGCTGGGATTTGATAGTCACCATGGATGATGCCAGCAATCGGCATTACTCCATGTTCTTCTGTGACCAGGAAGGCACCCGGAGCAGTTTCCAGGGGGTACGTGAGGTGATTGAGGCCGAGGGCTTGTTTTGCTCGCTGTATACCGACCGGGGCAGCCATTACTGGCACACGCCGACGGCTGGCGGCAAGGTGGACAAGGGCAACTCGACGCAGTTTCGGCGCGCCTTGCAGCAACTGGGCATAGAGATGATCGCGGCCTACTCGCCGCAAGCCCGAGGGCGCTCCGAGCGGGCCTTTCGCACCCACCAGGAGCGCTTGGTCAAGGAACTGGCCGCCGCTGGCATCACCGATATGGCTACTGCCAATGAGTATCTCCGGCAGGTGTATCTGCCCGCTTTCAACGAAGAGTTTGAGCAACCGCCGCGGGAAGCTGGCTCAGCCTTTGTGCCGGTGCCGGAGGGAGCGCAGTTGGACAACATTTTCTGCGAACGCTACGAGCGCCAAGTACGCAAGGACAACTGCATTGAATTCGGGGGACTGACCCTGCAGATACCGGCAGACCGCCACCGTTACCACTACATCAAAGCTAAAGTGAAGGTATTACGGCACACCGACGGCGCCTTGTCTTTGTGGCACGGCCCCCGAAAACTGGCCGGTTATGACGCGGCCGGCCAACTCATCCAGACTGACTTACCGGTGGCTGCTTGATGTCCGCTGCGCCATCAATAACGGGTGCCTCAGCCAGGCTTCCCGACATCGCCAAAAGCGGACAACTCATGTGTTCTAAAACCGGACATTTCTATTTGTTGCTAACAGCAAGTGTATGATGCCTTGGATTCAACTCTTAAGTGCAACTTCACCGATGAAGGAAAGGTGAGATGCGGTAGCATCTTGATTTTCTGTAATTAATCGGCACCGGAGCAGTTCACATCCACGCATCCGTGCAACGCCTTGTTTTCCACGCAAAACTTAAACCAATTTATAATAACTTACGCGCAACTTACTAAAATAAAAATGAATATACTGAATTTCACATACTCCCTGAGCATTTCCATGGATATAGGGCTTGAAATTTTGCGCAAAATATACAACACTTCAACTCGCGACCAGTATTGAGCGTTGTGCTTTGTTGATTTGGCGGTCGCATAAATCCACTACCAAACGAGGTGAATTTTATGGACCGGTTAAACGATATTATCAATCAAATCAATGCGTTTGCGTGGGGGCCGCCCATGCTCGGAATTTTGGGCGTGACCGGTCTCCTGCTGACGCTGGGTTTGGTTTTCATGCCGTGGCGGAAAATCCCCTACGGCTTCAAACTTTTGTTCGCCAAAGATACCGGCAAGGGCGAAGGCGAGGTCAAGCCGTTTAATGCATTGATGACCGCGCTTTCGGCAACCGTCGGTACCGGGAATATCGCCGGCGTCGCCACCGCTATTTTCCTCGGCGGGCCTGGCGCGATTTTCTACATGTGGGTCATCGCGTTGCTCGGTATGGCGACCAAATATGGCGAAGCGGTGTGCGCGGTGCAATTCCGTGAGATCGACGCCAATGGCAATTATGTCGGCGGGCCCATGTATTACCTGCGTAACGGCGTCGGCGAGTTTGCCCCGGAACTGGGCAAATACCTCGGCTATGCTTTCGCCATTTTCGGCGCCATCGCCGCTTTCGGCATCGGCAACGCGGTGCAAGTCAACTCCATGGCGCAGGCGCTCAGCGGCTCGTTCAGCGTGCCCAACTGGCTTACCGGTGTCGTGGTCGCCGCTTTGGTGGGCTTCGTCATTCTCGGCGGCATCCGCCGCATCGGTGATGTCGCCGGCAAGTTGGTGCCAACCATGATCGTGCTGTATATCGGCGCGGGCTTGGTGGTTCTCGCTATCAACTTCAACGAGATACCGGACGCCATTAGTTTGATTTTCTATCACGCCTTCAATCCGGCGGCTGCGGCCGGTGGTTTTGCCGGTGCCGCTGTTGCCGCGGCGATTCGCTTCGGCGTGGCGCGCGGCGTGTTCTCCAATGAATCCGGCCTGGGTTCGGCCGCCATCGCACACGCTGCGGCAAAGACCGACAACCCGGTGCGCCAGGGCTTGATCGCCATGCTCGGCACTTTCATCGACACCTTGATTGTGTGCACCATCACTGCGCTTTGCATCATCACCTCCGGCGAGTGGACTTCCGGTGCTACCGGCGCGGTGTTGACTTCCAATGCGTTTGGCGCGACTTTCACCGGCGGCAACTATGTGGTCACCGTGGCGCTGGTAGTGTTCGCATTCACCACCATACTCGGCTGGAGTTACTACGGCGAACGTTGCTGGCAGTTCCTGTTCAAGGAGAAGTCGGTGATAATCTACCGCATCCTGTGGGTATTGGCGGCGCTCTGGTTCGCTAACCAGAAAGTCGATTTTGTCTGGAACCTGTCGGACACGCTGAACGGCTTGATGGCGGTGCCGAACTTGATCGGCTTATTGCTGCTGGCGCCGATGATATTCAAGGTTACGCGCGAGTATTTCGACAAAGTCAACGCTTCACCAACCACATCCTGAACGGATTGGTTGACAAACGAGGTGGTCCGGGGGGGCCGCCTCGTTTTTTTTGAAGGAGCGCGACTTACCGCTGTTGCTGTTGCCAGTGCTGCGCCAGCCCGGTCTCGGCGTCGCTTGGCACCAGCATGCCCTTGTCTTTGATGAGGTCGGCGGCGCGCTCGGCAACCATGATGGTGGGGGCGTTGAGATTGCCATTGGTGATGATCGGAAAAATCGACGAATCCACCACCCGCAGCCGGTCGATGCCGCGCACTCGGGTGTACGGGTCCACCACCGCCATGTCATCCACGCCCATCTTGCAAGTGCACGCCGGATGATACGCGCTCTCGGCGAACGTGCGGATGAACGCGTCGATTTCGCGGTCGCTTTGCACCGCCTCGCCGGGTTGAATCTCGTAGCCGCGATAGGCATCCATCGCCGGTTGCGCGATAATCTCACGCGTCAAGCGTACGCATTGCCGGAAACCTTCCATGTCTTCCTCGTTGTCGAGATAGTTGAACAAAATGGAAGGCTTGGCAAGCGGCTCGGGGGAAGTAAGCCGCACCCGGCCGCGGCTTGCCGATTTGTTGTGTCCCACATGAACTTGAAAACCGTGACCGTCAAACGCCGCTTGACCATCGTAGCGCATGGCGCCGGGCAAGAAGTGGTATTGAATGTCCGGCGCCGGAATGCCGGGGCGGGAGCGGATGAACGCGCAGGATTCGAAATGGTTGGTGGCACCGAGTCCGGATTTGAAAAAATGCCATCGCGCGCCAATCCAAAACTTGCTCCACCAATTCAACTTGGCGTTCAAGGTAATCGGTTGCTTGCACTGGAACTGAAAATAAAATTCCAGATGATCTTGAAGGTTTTCGCCAACCCCGGGCAAGTCATGGAGAACTTCAACACCGGCGTTTTTAAGCACCGCGGCGGGGCCGATTCCCGAACCTTGCAATAACTGCGGCGAACCAATCGGGCCGGCGCACAATAGCACTTCACGACTGGCCTTTGCGGTCACGATTTTCCCGCCGCGTTCGTATTCAACGCCCACCGCTTTTTTTCCCTCCAGCAAAATCCGCCGACTCAATGCACGGGTTTCCACTTTGAGATTGGGTCGCGTCAACGCGGGTTTGAGATACGCGTTCGCGGTTGACCATCGCACTCCATCGCGCACCGTCATGTGCATCGCGCCAAATCCCTCCTGACAATAGCCGTTGTAATCATCGGTTTTCATGTAGCCGGCTTGAACACCGGCTTCGATGAACGCACGATACAACGGATTTTGCATTTCATTGCCGTTGTTAACCGACAAAGGTCCGCCCTGCGCGCGATACGCGTCGCTGCCGTATTTCCAGTCATCGGCTTTTTTGAAATACGGCAGACAATGACGGTAATCCCAATCGGCGGCGCCGCTTCGTTGCCACGCATTAAAGTCCTCGGCGTGCCCGCGCACATACACCATTCCGTTGATGGACGATGACCCGCCGAGCACTTTTCCGCGCGGGCAATGCATCTGACGATTGTTCAGCCCCGGCTCCGGTTCGGTATGAAATTGCCAGGCGAAACGATTGGTGTTCATCGGAATCGAAAGCGCAGTTGGCATCTGAATGTAGATGCTGTTGTCGCTGCCGCCGTATTCCAACAACAGAACTTTGGAGTTTGCGTCTTCGCTCAAGCGATTGGCAAGCACGCAACCGGCGGAACCGGCACCGATGATGAGGTAATCAAAAATTTTATTCATGGCATTCATGGCGATGATGTTTTAGTGTTGCCGATTTCCGTTACAACCAGTCGGTTTCCAGCGGGTCGGAGGTCAGTTGGCGGATGCCATCAATGCCGACCAGAACTTGCTCTTCGAGTTTCACCCCTTCCCCGCTTCTTGCCGAGCCGATATAGGACTCCACGCACAAGGTCGTGTTTTCCTCCAGCACGCCGTCGTATCCTTGTTGGTCGAAATTGTGGATGTGCCTGATGCTCGGATATTCGTCGGCCAGGCCAACCCCATGAATCAGCACTCCGTATCTGTGGTCGACAAATTCATCGGGGATCTTCCACGCTTTTTCGGCAACCTCGCGGAAACTCATTCCGGCTTTGAGGATGGATTTGTTGTATTGAATTTGCTCGAAGGCGAGCGCGTAAATTCGTTTTTGCTCATCGCTGGGTTTGCCATCGCCGCAAATCCACGAGCGCGACATGTCGGCGCAATAGCCATATGGACCGACCAGGTCGGTGTCGAGGCTGATCATATCCCCGGCTTCGATTTTTCGCATGGAGGATTCGCGGAACCACGGAAAGGTGCGCGCACCCGATGACAGCAAGCGGGTTTCGATCCATTCCCCGCCGAGTTCAATGTTGGCGTGATGCAAGATCGCCCACAATGCGTTTTCGGTCATGCCCGGTTGCGTGGCATCGCGCATTCGGCGCACACCGATTTCGCAAACATCAATGGACTTTTGCATCAGTGCCAATTCCCCCGCGGACTTGACCACCCGGGCGGTTTCGGTAACTTCCTGGCCATCGTGAAGCGAAATGCCGTGATTGCGGAGGGCATCGCAGCCGAGGTGAGACAAGCGATCCACAGCCAGACGTGAATTTCCCGCGCCGTGGGTGCGAACCAAGTCAGCGATAACGTTACCGAACTTGGTCGCTTTCTCTTCGCTACGCGGACCGGCGGCAAAATAATAGAACGAAGTGTGCACACGATATTCGTCGATGGTCGGAACGCCTTCGGCGACATGCGGATAATTGCCGTAATCAAACAAAATCATCGGTCCATCGGTGGCGATGAAAACGCAGCGGGTTTCATAATGCGCAGACCAAATCTGCATGTTGGTGACATCGCACGCGTAACGACAATTCACCGGGTCGAACAATAAAATGCCGGCATAATCCAACCGCACCAGTTTTTCCCGCAGCCGTGCGAGTCGGTAACGCCGAACTTCATCGAGATCCACCGGCGGCTCTGTGTATTCCATGGCGCCGTGCTGCCGCGCGTGAATATTTGCCGTTGACAGTTTCATTTTTTATTCTCCCGCAATGCGTGACCGGTTAGCGCCCTTTCCACGCCGGTTTGCGTTTTTCGCTAAACGCTTTGGCGCCTTCACGAATGTCTTCGCTTTCATACAATGCCTTGATGCTGGGCGGGGTTTTGCTGTTGATTAAATCAAATGACTGTTGCGTGGTTAAATTTTCGTTCAGTCGAATACATTCTTTGATCGCCGCGAACACCAACGGCGGACCTTCGGCAAGCAATCCGGCCAACTCCCGCGCCCGAGTCAGCAACTGCTTTGTAGTTACGACTTCATTAACCAATCCTCGGCGGTATGCCTCGTCCGCGTTCATCCAGCGACCGGTAAACAACATTTCCATGGCGATGTGATACGGAATACGTTTGAGAAGTTTGATGGTGGCGGCGTCGGCGATGGTGCCGGCGTTGATTTCCGGCAACGCAAAACTGGCGTGCTCGGCGGCGATAATCAGGTCGGCGGAAATCGCCAATTCCAATCCGCCACCGCAAGCGATGCCATTGACCGCGGCGATAACCGGCTTGTTGAGATTCGGCAATTCCTGAAGTCCACCGAAACCGCCGACACCAAAATCGGTGGCGGTGTCTTCCTGCCCCGCGGCCACCGCTTTCAAGTCCCATCCGGCGCAGAAAAATTTCTCACCGGTGGCGGTGATGATTGCCACGCGCAAATCTGGATTGTCTCGAAAGTCGGCGAACACGCGCCCCAGTTGCCGACTGGTGGGGGAATCAATGGCATTGGCTTTGGGGCGATTCAGGGTTACTTCCAATACCGCGCCGTTGACTTTTGTGATTACCGCCTTATCGCTCATGTTTTTAGTCTCTCGGTTTTTTGGCTCTTTAGTTTTTGGTTCATTTTTTTGACGCGCCGCGCATGGTGATGAACGCATCGGCAACCATAGCACCGTTGTTTTCGGACTTCACCATCAACGGATTAATTTCAACTTCCCACACCTTGCCCGATTCTTTTTCAAGCAAACGGTATAACCGAAGCGCGCACTCCACCACCGCATCCACATCGGCAAGTTGCCGACCACGATAGCCACGCAACAACGGCGCAGTTTTCAATTTGGCGAGTGCCGTTTTAATCATTTGTGCGTCCACCGGTGGCAACAGCAGTTGACGGTCGCCAATCAATTCGACCAACGCGCCGCCAAAACCGATCATCAGATAATACCCGAATTGCCGGTCATAGCCGACACCGAGCAGCAATTCGGCAACCGCCCCTTCCACCATTTTTTCCACCAGCAACCGACCGCTATGGCCGATTATTTGCGCAGCGTGTTGGCGAACTTGTTGTTCGTCCCGCAGATTAACCGCGACCGCGTTCAGTTCCGTTTTATGGAGAATCTGATTGGACAACGCTTTGACTACCACCGGCCATCCGCCATGCGCTACCAGTCGGCCGGCGGATGCCACCGCCTGTTCCACCGAATCCGCCACTTCCGACTCGGGTATCGCAAGCCCGGCGGTTGCCAGCATTTTTTTCGCGTCGTATTCATTCAGATTGTGCGTCTCTTCATCCGGCGTAGCATCGGCAAAACACATGAAGGCCGGCGGCATGGCATCGTGCGCCCAGTGTCGACCAATGCGGCAGACCACATCCACAGCGGTTAGTGCTTGCGCGAGACCTTGTAGCGGGGCAATGTTATTTTCAATCACCAAGTGCGCCACTTCGTCGGGAATACTTTCCCCCAGCGACGATACCAGCGCGCCTTTGCCGCCGGTGGCGCGGCAAGCCGCGATGAACGCGCGCACCGCGCGCAACCAAATGTCCGTGGCTTCGCGGTCGGCCGCGGGAATGTCGAGGATGAGCAAGGTCAAATCATAATTGCCCGACATCATGGCGGTAAAGGTGTCGGTCATGCGCTTGCGGTCAGCCCAAATGAAAGTGTGATAATCCAGCGGATTGTCCACCCGTACATATGCGTTGAGCGTGGCTTGCACTTTTTGCCGATGGGCATCATCAAGTGCGGGAAATTCAAGTTCGAGTTCGCCGGACAGATCCGCCACCAGCGTGGCTTCGCCGCCGGAACAACTCATCGAGGCGATGCGGTTACCGGGCAGTGCGCCGCAGATGGATGCCAGTTTCAATGCTTCGATAAACTCTTCCGGCGTCGCAACGCAACCGATGCCGAGGCGTTCAAATAACGCGTCATACAACGCGCGCTCGCCGGCTAAAGTCGCGGTGTGACTCATGGTAATGCGCGCGCCGATTGCCGACCTGCCAACTTTGAGTGCCACGATCGGTATGCCTTTTTGTCGTGCTTGTTCGGCAAGTTGCGCGAAGCGCGGTAAGTTTTGCAAGCCTTCGATGTGAATGCCGATGGCGGTTATGCGATCGCTTTGCAGTGCCGCCGCGATTCCCTGTTCGATGCCGACCACCGCCTGATTGCCCAAAGTGACCAGCCACGCCAGCGGCAATCGTCGTTGCTGCATACTCATGTTCAAACTGACATTGCCGCTTTGGGAAAAAATCGCCACGCCTTTTTCCACGCGTGCGGCGCCGTGATAATCGGGCCACAATGCCGCGCCGCAGGTGAGGTTGATGAAGCCGTAACAGTTGGGACCGATGACCGGCATCGCGCCGGCGGCTTCGATCAATCTTTGCTGGCGCACGTTTCCTTCGCCACCGGTTTCTTTAAATCCGGAGGCGTAACACACCGCACCGCCCGCACCGATGCGCGACAGGTCGGCGACTAATTGGATGCTATCTTGCGCGGGAATGGCAATAAACGCCGCGTCCGGCGCAGCCGGCAACGCATCCACATCGGCATAACAATCCAGCCCTTGCATGGTTGCCTGAGCGGCATGGCGCTTTGGATTGACCGGCCAGATGTCGCCGTCAAAACCCAGTTTGCGGCACTGCCGAATTACCTGCGCCGCCTCGGTGCCGCCGATGACCGCGATGGAACGCGGATTCAGGCAACGATTGAGACGCGCACTATCCACGCGAGTCAACGCTTGCGGTCGGCTTGTTTTTCCAACGGGCTCAGAATGGCACGGGAGATAATCATGCGCTGGATTTCCGATGTGCCTTCCCAGATTCGTTCGACCCGCGCATCGCGCCAAATGCGTTCCAACGGCAGGTCGGACATCAGTCCCATGCCGCCGTGAATTTGCAATGCTTCATCGGCGATAAACGCGAGCGCTTCGGTGGCGGCGAGTTTTGCCGTGGCGGCATCTTGATCCGACATACCGTCGTGGTCTTCTTTCCACGCCGCATAATAGGTTAGCAATTCCGCCGACCTGCGTTTGATTTCCATGTCCGCGAGTTTGAATGCGACACCCTGGAACTTGCCGATGGTTTGATTGAATTGTTTGCGAGTGGCGGCGTATTCGCAAGCCAACTCCCAGGCACGGTCGCAACGTCCGAGACAAATCGCGGCGACTTGCAATCTGGTGTTGCCAAGCCAACTGTTGGCGACTTCAAAACCTTGATCTACTTTGCCCAGCACTTGCTCGGCGGAAATCCGGCAACGGTCAAACTCAAGAATAAAATTATGATAACCGCGATGCGAAACGCTGTGGTATCCATCGCGCACGGTAAATCCCTTCGTGCCTTTGTCGACCAAAAACGCGGTGATTTTTTTTCGTGGGCCGCGTGGCGTGTCCGTAACACCGGTGGCGGCAAACAAAATAACAAAGTCGGCAACATCGGCGTGGCTGATGAAATGTTTGGTGCCGTTGATGACAAATTCATCGCCCTGTGCTTTGGCGGTGCATGCCATGGAGCGAATGTCGGAGCCGGCACCGGGTTCGGTCATGGCAAGGCAATCGATTTTTTCGCCACGGATGCACGGGTATAAATAGGTTTCCCGCTGCGCGCCAACGCATGCTTGTAGAATGTTGCTGGGTCGCCCGACGGTATATTGCAACGCCATGTTGGCGCGCCCCAATTCCCGGTCGAGCAAACACATCGACAAAGTGTCCAACCCGCCGCCGCCCAACTCCGCCGGCATGTTGGCGGCATACAATCCGACTTCCTGCGAGCGAATAATGATATGCCGGCGCAGTTTTTCATCCACCGCATCGGTTTGTTCCACTTGCTGTTCGTGCGGATACAACTCTTGTTCGACAAAACGCCGGGCGGTTGCCACCAGCATTTGCTGTTCTTCGCTTAAAGAAAAATTCATCATGAGAGTAGCGTGGAAGTTTATCGCAAGATGTGTCGGTTATTGATCGAGTCCGCCGAAGTTTTCAAGATTGCCATCGACATTGATGACCTGCCCGGTGATTTTTGCCGCGGCATTTGACGCCAGAAACAACGCCGCATCGGCGATGTCATCGGCATCAATGAAAGTACGCAGGGACGCACTGCTGGTGTATCTTTCGCGAACTTGCTGTTCGCTTAATTTCTTGTGCGCCGCCTCGGCAGCGACCACGCGGTCCATGCGTGCGCCGTCAACGCTGCCCGGACAAATGACATTGGCGCGGATACCCGCCGGTCCCAGTTCCATAGCGATGGATTTGGTCAAACCTATCACCGCCCACTTGGCCGCGGCGTAGGGCGTTCGCAACGCAAAGCCGTGCCAGCCGGCGGTGGATGCGATGTTGATGATGCAACCGCTGCCGGCATGGCGCATGAGCGGGATGGCTTTGCGACAACACAAGAAAGTAGCATCAAGACACACCGCTACGCAACGCCGCCAGTCGGCGAGTTCGATTTGTTCGAGAAACGCGGTGGGTCCGGCGATGCCGGCGCAATTAATCATAACTTCAATGCCACCAAAGCGTTCGCGGTGATCTTCAAACACGCGCTCCACCGAGTTTTCGTCCGCCACATCGGCGACGCTGGTGTGAATAGGCGGATGCTCGGCGTTCATTTGTTTCACCGCTGTCTCATCCACATCCACCACATGCACGCTGGCACCGGCGGCGTGAAATCGGGTGGCGATGGCGTGGCCAATACCGCTCGCGCCGGCGGTTAAGAGTATGCGTTGTCGATCAAAAGAGGGCATTTTTTTATTTTGCGTTTTTCCGGGAAGGTTTTTTGGTTTGCACCGAACGCCCGGCTTGTTCGGGTTGCGCGAGGTCGGCATGCGCGGCGAGGATACGATTCAACCGCTCGAGAACTTCCGGCTGGGCGGCGCAGGTGCGACCTTCGGCAGTGTTTACGTGCAACAACATTTGTTCGGTGGTGGCGAGTATGGTGTCATCATCGGTGGCATACATGGTGTGAAAAAGATGAATACGTTTGGAATCGCTACTCTGGCCGCCCAGCAACTGAGTGCTGACATGAAACGCTTGATCCACGGTCGCCTCGCGATAAAAATTGATGTGCGTTTCAACCGTATAGTAACTGTAACCGCGCTCACGGTAATCACCATCCACGCCGATATAACGAAACAGCGCATCCGAGGCATCGCCGAATGCCTGCAAGTAACGACTTTCGGTCATGTGGTGGTTGTAATCCACCCATTCCGGTTTGACCGTGTCGTGGTGCAACTTAAGCGGTTGGCTCAACTCATCGGCGGCATCCATAACCGTGCGATGGTCGGCGGCGTAGAGTTTTTCCTCATAACTTTTCAACACATTGCCGGCGGCATACTCATGAGAACGCAGCCCCTGCATCACCGAAACCAGACAGTCATCCCGCAATCTTTCCAACTCGACGATGCTTCGACCATCGGCTTGCCGGTCGGATTGTTCGGTGAGTTGATCGAGAAATTCATCGCTCAGGTCGGGCCCGTCAAAGCGCGTCCATGGCCATTTCAAACTTGGCCCAAACTGCTCCATGAAATGACGAAACCCGCCTTCCCCGCCGGCCACGCGATACACCAGAAAACTCCCCATGAACGACCAGCGCAACCCGGGCCCATAGCAAATCGCCTGATCGATTTCATCGGTGGTGGCGACTCCGTCTTTGACCAGATGCAACGCTTCACGCCATAGTGCTTCCATCATTCGGTCGGCGAG
The DNA here is from genome assembly GCA_965249835.1 of Candidatus Poriferihabitaceae bacterium. Lineage (GTDB taxonomy): Bacteria > Pseudomonadota > Gammaproteobacteria > Arenicellales > Poriferihabitantaceae > JAHRAW01. Next base: position 1,736,529 of record CBDFMY010000003.1, on the reverse strand, counting down.
GAATGCGTCAATTTCTTTACGAACCAGCAACGGATGCATACCGATGCTACGATAGAAATCCGCCGCCGTCTGCTTCGCCGCATCGTTGGTCTGCTGTCCGCCGACAATTTCCACCAGCGGCATCAGATACACCGGATTGAACGGATGCCCGACGATGACGCGTTCGGGAAAACGCACGCCGTCCTGCATTTCGCTCGGCAACAATCCCGAAGAAGACGAAGCGACCACGACCTCGGCGTCGCTGTTTTCGCATACTTCGGCAATGAGTTGCTTCTTGATGTCGATGCGTTCCGGCCCGCTTTCCTGAACGAAATCCGCGTTGCCCGTCGCCTCGGCCACCGAGGAAGTGAAAACCAAATCGCCCTTGCGCGCAACCGGTGCCAGCGTCATTTTTCGATAGGCACGTAGCGCATTTTCGATTACCTGATTAACACGCCTTTGCACTTGCGTGGACGGATCACACACGCTGACATGGATGCCGTTAATCAACAGTCGTGCGGCCCATCCGGCACCGATCACGCCGCCGCCGATCAAGGCAACGCGATTTATTTTGCGGTCGGATGACATGGTTGGGGTGTCTTCTTCGTCAGATTTTTTATCAGTGTTTTTCTCAGTGTTTTTTTCAACGTTTTTTCAACTCCAGGGTTTTACGCACTTCATCGGGCCCCATGATGGCGACATTAAGTGCCGACAAAATCGTAACCGCGCGTTCCACCAACTGCGCGTTGCTGGCGAACACGCCCTTCTCAAGATATAGATTGTCTTCCAGCCCGACCCGCACGTTGCCGCCGGCGAGCACCGCCATCGCTACAAATGGAAGTTGATTGCGCCCGATGGAGAATGCAGAAAATATCGACCCGGCCGGCAACTGGTTGACCATCGCCAGCAGTGTGGTCGGGTCATCCGGTGCGCCGTAGGGAATGCCCATGCACAACTGAATCATCACCGGATTATCCAGCAGTCCATCGCCAATCATCTCCTTGACGAACACCAAATGCCCGGTGTCAAACACTTCCAGTTCCGGGCGCACGCCCAACTCCCGCACCCGCTTTGCCATGGTCTTTAGCATGCCGGGCGTGTTGGTCATGACATAATTGCTTTCGGCGAAATTCATTGTGCCGCAATCCAGCGTGCAAATTTCCGGCAGCAGTTGCTCGACATGCGCGAGACGTTTCAGCGGGCCCGCCATGTCGGTGCCTTTGGCATCCAGCGGCAACGGATTTTCACCGCTACCGAACACCAGATCGCCGCCCATACCGGCGGTGGTGTTGATTACCACATCGGTATCGCTGTCGCGGATTCGATGTACCACTTCGGCGAACAATTTCGGGTCCCGAGACGGCGCACCGGTTTGCGGGTCGCGCACATGAATATGCACGATGGCGGCGCCGGCTTTTGCCGCTTCAATTGCCGCGGTGGCAATCTGCTGCGGGGTGACCGGAATGTCCGGGTGTTTGCCGACCGAGTTGCCGGAGCCGGTCACCGCGCAGGTGATAAATGCGTTGAAGTTCATTTTTTCCTCGTGCTGTGGTGCCAATTGGAAGTAATGCGGGGTGGGACTTTGCCCCAATTGAGCGCGGCAATGCAAGATAAAATTGTGTCACGCGTAGCGTGACTCCTTTTAGCGTCCGGCTTTGCCAGACACAAACCGGCGGCTGCGCCGCAAGTGCGAAGGGCGATGGCGGCAGCTTACGCCGCAAGTGGCTGATAGGCAAAGGTTCGCTTGCGCGTGCTCGCGCTTTGCGGGGGTAAGTTTCCACGCGCCTGCGTGCGTCCCTGCACGCTCTGGTAATTGGGAGAATAGAGTAAATAGCAAAACTTCTGCGGGCATGACAACGAAAGAATCAGTATTCGTCGTCACCGAACATCAAGCACGCCGCTCAATGGAATTGACGTTATTCTGATTCAGTTTCATATTGAGCATGCGCAAGGTTGCTTCAATGCCGGCAAACACTTGATTGGCATTGACCCCGCGAGTTCTTACTTTGCGCTCTTGATCCCGCCAGGTAATCAAACATTCCACCAACGCACTGGCGGTGCCGCCTTTGGGAATTCGCACCTGATAGTCGAGCAATTCCGGGAAGTCGATTTTTTTCGCATCGAGAATTTTCTGCATCGCCATAACAAAAGCATCGAAGCCGCCATTGCCGGCACCGGTTGACTTGTGAATTTTGTCGTATAGCCGCACACGAATGCTGACGATGGACTCGAGGTCAAGTCCACTGGTAATCGAGCAGTTAAGCAGTTCAAGGTGGCGTTCGCCTTTGCTCTCCAGTATGTCGGCGATGATAAACGGCAAATCTTCCGGGGTGATGATGGCTTTTGAGTCGCCCAGTTTGACGATTCGCTTCAACACTTTTGCGCGGTCTTCTTCGGACAAACTGATGCCCAGCACTTCCAGATTTTTTTCCAGCGATGCCTTGCCGCTCATTTTTCCCAGCGCATATAAGCGCGAGCGGTTGAAACGTTGCGGACTCAACACGGATTGATATAGCCCGCCCTTGCGGTCGCCATCGGCGTGGATGCCGGCGGTCTGGGTGAACACATCGGCACCGACCACGGGCGCGTTGTCGGCCACCATCTTGCCGGAAAAATTTTCCACCATGCGACTCAGCGTGTAGATTTCGGTTTCGTCAATGGCTAATTGCGCGTTCAATTTGTCGCGAAGCACCAAACAAACTTCCGCCAGCGAAGCATTGCCGGCGCGTTCGCCGAGGCAGTTCACGGTGCAGTGGATGGTGGATACGCCGGACTCGACCGCGGCCATGCAGTTGGCGGTGGCGAGGCCATAATCGTTGTGCGGATGAAAATCAAACTGACATTGCGGAAAGCGTTCGATCATGTCGGTAAAACTGCTTCGCACTTCATGCGGCGACATTACGCCAAGCGTGTCCGGCAACATGTAATGAGCGATGGGCAGGGCTTGCAACCCCTCCACCATGTCATAAACATACCCGCGGCTGTCGGCATAGCCGTTGGACCAGTCTTCCAGATAAATATTGATGCGCAAACCTTGTTCGGCGGCATACTCCACCGTGCGGCGAATTTCTTCAAGGTGCTGCTCCAACGTTCGACCCAACTGTTCCCGGCAATGTTTTTCGCTGCCCTTGGCGAGCAGGTTAAGCACCTTGCCTCCAGCGCCTCGAATCCAGTCGACGCTGCGTTGATGGTCGACAAATCCGAGCACTTCCACCCGTTCAAGGAAATTTTCCATCGCCGCCCAATCGGTGATTCGTTTGAGCGCGTCCTGCTCGCCGGAGGAAACGCCGGCCGAAGCGACTTCAATCCGGTCGACCTTGAGCGCGCGCAACAATGCCTTGGCGATGCTGACCTTCTCCGCCTGGGAAAACGACACGCCCTGGGTTTGCTCGCCATCGCGCAGGGTGACATCCATCAATTGAACGCGCGGAGCGTTGGTTGCCATAGCCAAAGTTCGGGGAGTATTTGTAATCAGCGGGACGCGGATAGAGCTACTTATCCACCGGAAACCCGAACCGCCGGAATCGGATAGCCGAGAAAATCTTGCCCGGGCCAAGCCAAGTGACAGGCGTGGCAAAATCCTTTTTGATCGACTTTCAGTTTTTTGCCGTTGGGTTTGACCCCGCTGTAAATCCAGCCGCCGGTGTCCGCTGCCTTGTCCAACCCGACCTTCTCCATCATCAGCAACGCACCTTTTTTCAGTTTACCGTTTTTCTTCAAGGAAAAATTTTCCTTGGCAATCAGCGTCCCCACCGGCATGTTCGCCCCGGTCGTTTGAAACGCAACATAGTCGGCGTAACCAACCGGATTGACGTAAGTCATCAAGTATTGACCGCTATGAAAACCGGGCGCAGCCGGTGCGGTGGATGCCGCCTGCCAATCGGAATAACCCATGGCAATCGGATTCTTGCCTCGCTTCTGATAGCCCTTGAGCAAGCCAGGACGGATGCAGTCATAAAAAACCCGCATATCCGCATGGGTCAAATCCTGCGGTTTCTTTTCGACCTTACAAGCGGCGACGGCAGGTGTGGTAGTCAATGCGACAGAAAGCGCGGTAACAACCAGCGCACAAGTTAGCAGAGAAAGTTTTTTCATGGGATGCCTCCGGTTTAGGTGGTTTCGGTGATCGGGTAGTCAGGTGTGAGTTTGACATTATTCTGGCACAATTCGGTAAATTACTGTGCTTATACGGATGATATTGCCACAGTTAGAAAATATAGGAAATAATTCCTTGACAAGATTAGAAATATTTCCGAAACTACACACATAGCAGACTTCAGGACTCGCGCAATGCCCACAACCAGAGAATTAACTCGTATCTACAAAGAAGCCCACAACTTTATGAGAAATGTGGACGGACTTCAACCACAAGAAGCGTTCGACGAACTTCTTAAATATCTTTTCTTCAAACAAAACTATGAAGTAGTTACAGGGGGCAGTAAGTCGCTCTCCTGTAATTTGGTAAGAAGTCTATTTTCAAAATATTTAGGAAAAACAAACTCTTGGTCATCTGAAATATGGCGAGAAAAAGAAATATTTCTAAGCGACGAATGCCTGTCAGATATTCACAGCCTATTGTTTCCTGTTAATTTTTCAAAGATTGACTATGACGTAAGAAGTCATGCCATAAAAGAGTTTCTTACGCCAGATATTAGAAAAGGACTGGGGATGTTCTTGACACCTGATGATGTAGTTTCTGCCATTGTGGATTTCATCCCTAACCGTCAGAATCAAAAGGTTCTAGACCCTGCCTGTGGCTCCGGTACTTTCTTGATTGAATATCTCAAAAAACTTAATCCAACTCGTGTCTCTGAAATTTTTGGAGTAGATAAAAACCCTCGGATGGTGTTGCTATCTGACTTAAATTTAGGACACTTCCCTAAAGTAAAGTTCACAAAACAGCTATCTGACTCATTAAAAACAACACAATCAGATGGAAAATACGATGTTATTTTAACCAACCCCCCATTTGGGGTTTCATTGGATGCAAGAGACTATGACTTTAATAGTTACTTAAGTTGTCAAGATTCCAAAGGGTATCCTTTAAAAAAGCAAAATAGCGAAATTGTATTTATCGAACGTTGTTTGCAACAACTAAAGCCAGGCGGAACATTGGGGATTGTTATTCCGAAAAGCATTGCCACCAATAATTCACTGCAAGTAGCAAGGTCGGCATTAAGTCAATATGGCTATATTTATGCAATTATGAGTTTGCCACCAGAAACATTTGCACTCACTGGCACACAAACTACTACACTTGTTCTATTTGCAAGAAAGTACAAAAACATCAAAGAGAGAAACGAACCGATGAAACTGGCTCTTGCCACAGTTGACAATATTGGGTTTGATTCGACAGGGCGTTATAGGGAAGGTAGCAAACTCCCACACTTCGCAGATGCAATGAACACTGCAATTGACAAAGGTAAATCGCATCAGTTTGTAGAGATGATTTCCTATCCCGAGAAATCGGCAACATTTTCTCTACTCTCAGATGCTTTTATTACTAAATCAAAAAATAAGAACGATTTGCTTTTAGGGGATATTTGCCAGTTTATTGGTACTGGTCGGACACCTGCCAGAAAATATTATTCAGAAGCGGGGAATTTTCTTATTAAAGTTGGCAACCTGACTGGTTCTGGTATTAACTGGGAACCGAGGGACAGGAATTTTATAAGCAACGAAGAAACTTCCAAGAGGGTCAATGCCAAAAAACCTTTAATTTTACAGAGGGGCGATATTCTCTTAACTTCTTCTGCCCATAGCCCAGTTTATATCGCTAAAAAGAGTGACATTTTTACAGACATCCCAAAATTTCTCCAAACAAAACACGTATCTTTTGTTGGCGAAGTGATGTTGATTCGGGTTGATCAAAATAAAATTTCTCCCTATTTGCTATTATCGTTTTTGCGTTCAAAGGAGACAATCAACACTATTCAAAAAATGGTTCGAGGCCAAACTGCTCACCTGCACCCTAGTGATATTTCACGATTAGTGATTCCAAAGGATGTATTCAAGGCCGGAAGCAAATATGAAAAGGTAGCAGATGTTATTAGGGAGCAAAATCATCTTAGTGGATTAATGAGCAACCTAATGGCGAAACAAGTCAAACTACTTGGTAGTACGGCAGCAAGGTCTGTTGGCTAGCGCCTTTTGTGTTTTTGCTTTTCCTCTGCAATTTTGTCCGTATCGCGTAACGATAATAAGTCTCTTGTTCTTTCGTTGATATATGGAAGAGTTTTTCTTAACATTTCTTTGTTAATAGGCTTCTTTGATGTGATTGCAATTAGATCATCCATCGATTTTCCATTTTGCAATTGCGTCTCAATAGCATACCAGTTTTTCGGGTCGCTCAATATTCTTAGTTCATCTAAGTTTAGCAATGATGTTGGCATTGGTTCAGGAGTTAATGTGCCTCGATTTTGATCCGGTCTCACCAGGAGTTTAATTTGAATTTCTGGATTGTTATTTGCTTTCTTTACGATAGATTCAAATACTTTAACCGGATTACACAAATAGAATTGGTAACTGTCAGGCCAAAAATTTTTCGGTGCTGGGGTTTTGCTGGGATTTCTTTGTATATGTTTTAAAAATATTTTGTAATAATATTTTTCCATAATTATGGAAAAATTACTGTGTCTTGCTTCCTTTATCCATATCTCAAACGCCTGAAATCTTATGGTCTCAAAGTCGCTACTATCGTAGTTTGGATAATCAGATATAGTTAAGAAAATCCTGTCAATGGTCTTTGTTAATAGTTTTAGTTCTTCTTCTGACTTAACAGCAAATAGCCATTTGCTATCGTTCATTCGGTTAATGTTTTCTGATCCACAATGCGGACATTTTTCCTCAATGCGAAGTAGTTTTTTCTTACAATCCTTGCAATTATCAAGTTGGTCGACTCTGCTACAAGATTTAATTTCCGTTCCATCCTTGAGATCGTCACCACGAGCACCCGTTCTTACTCCTTCCATCCCAGTAATGAGTGAAGCCAAATGTTGACCAGGATAGCCAACCTTCATGTTCGGTGTTTGCTTGGTGATTTTTGACCAAACCAGCGCTTTTACACGAGGTTCTAAAACTAACTCTTTGAGCAAGAGTTTAATTCTATTCTCGTTATCATCAATGGTTATGTATTTTTTCTGAGGTATCACAACATTCTCCTATTTTGTGTCAGTGCCATCCAGTTATTATGTGGTCGAGGGCACGTGATTGTTAGCATCAGTATAATTTATGCTTCCGGTTCATTATCGGGTTTCGGTTTTTCAAGCAATTCTGGTTTGTATTTTTTAATCTCCGCTTCCATTCCATCGGGCAGTTCTGCCTGATATAAAGTTTTTGCTTTCAATAATTGTTCAACGGTTAAATTTTTAGCGCTTGATAAATCTGCTCCTTGTAAGTTGGTGTTGTTCAACCGAGCACCATGTAAGTTGGAAAAACTCAGGATGGCATCTTGCAGGTTAGCATCGCTTAAAAAAGCACCTTCCAAATTAGCAAATGGCAAAAAAACCTCCCGTAAGTCGGAATTTATTAAAATGGCTCCGATTAAATTTGCATGTTCCAAACTGGCTCGATATTTTTTGTAAATTCTACGATCTGGAAGCCAATGAAACAATAAATTCAATATGCTTCCAATTTCAACACTCGGGCGAATAACACTGACATCTGTTTCTGAATCGAGTACTTCTTGTGGTTTATATCCATCCTGCGTTGTTGTTTCTCTGATATGCGCACATAGAATTTCAAATACGCGCTCACGGTATTCTTCCACATCTTGCGCAATATGATGTAGCGCATAGACACCGCCCATACGGACGGATGCGGATTTACCTCCCAAGTGTTCAATAGCATTTTTAAACCGCTCGGCAATGTTGCCCTTTTCGGTCAAATTTGCCGTTTGTTGCATTGCACTAGCGGTATCTTCCGCCGCCTTAGCGCGCTTACTAGAAGCCCGAACCTGCCACAGTAAAAATCCACCGCCGAGCAAGTAGGCAACGAACTTTGCAGTTTCTGGGTCGTCGTAGTGCCACCAAAGAAGTCCCGTTATTACAACAAGCCCCACCATGCCAATGAGTGTTTTCTTCCAGTAATCAACTAATTTTTCCTTAAAGTCCATAATCATTAATCGCCTACTTTTACCTGCTGAAAATGAATGGTGGCCAGGGACAGAATCGAACTGCCGACACGAGGATTTTCAGTCCACTGCTCTACCGACTGAGCTACCTGGCCAGGTTGGGGTTGATTGCGGGGTGAATCTTTATCGCGGGATTGTATCGCCATCGTCGATATTTGGGAAGTGCCAAAAAACAATCCCGGGCGGTTAGTCGGAGGCGCGGTTGCGGCGATTTTTTCTGCCTTCTTCAATGACGAATTGAATAAACACTGCGGCAGTTTGTGAAAGTCGCTTGCCTTTTCGATGGACCACATACCATTTGCGCATGATCGGAAAATGGTTGAGGTCAAGGGCGACCAGCCGGCCGGCGTTGAGTTCCAGTTCAACGGTGTGGGCCGACACCACTGCCAGACCGAAACCGGCGGCGACGCTTTGTTTGATGGCTTCGTTGGTAGACATCTGCAAGCCGGGGTTGAGGGTTACGCCGTGTTTGTCGAACATCTGTTGCGTTGCCGTTCGCGTTTCGGAGCCGGGTTCGCGCATAACGAAGGTTTCTTTTTCCACTGCTTCAATGGGGATTTTCTGCTCGCCGGCCAGCGGGTGATGGGGATTGGCGATGACAATCAACGGGTTTTCCATGAAGGCTCTGGCGCGCACATCCAACCCCGACGGCGGTTGCCCCATCAATACCAGGTCCGGTTCATTTGCCGCCAGCCGCTTGAGCAACTGTTCGCGGTTGGCGATGTCCAGATTAATCTGCACCGATTTATGCACCTCGCAGAATTTGGCTAACAGACGCGTGGCGAAGTAGTTGACCGTCGCGGCGATGCAGAGATTCAGGTTGCCGCCGTCAATGCCGCGCAGGCTGTGGATGTCGTGTTCGATTTCAACCAACTGGGACAGCATGGCGCGGCTGTGACGCAGCATGGTTCGGCCGGCTTCGGTCAGGTATATCTTTTTCCCCAGCACTTCGAACAACGGCAATTCCACCATGGATTCCAGTTGTTTGACCTGCATGGACACCGCCGGCTGGGTCAGGTGAAGTTCCTTCGCCGCCCGGGTAAAGCTGAGGTGGCGGGCGACCGCTTCGAACACCTGAAGTTGGCGCATGGTGATGTGCAAGGGCATGGCGGCGGGCGGCGATGAATAAGGTATTTTTATCCGGCAATGAATAATGATTTGCCCACCTTATACCATGGCATGTGTCAGCCGCATAATTATGCGGAAGCAGATGCGCAAGCGATGCCCTCGCGCAGTCGCTTCCAGTCAAAGCAAGGACCCGGGTCGGTTTTACGGCTTGGTGCGATGTCATTGTGGCCAACGATATGATCCGGCCGGATTGCCGGATAGCCATCGGTCAACAACCGAATCAGATTTGTCAGCACATCATATTGTGCCGATTGAAACGACTCATCATCGTTGCCTTCCAACTCAATTCCCAACGAGAAATCATTGACCGCTTCCCTGCCGTGAAAATTCGATTGGCCGGCATGCCATGCGCGCTGGTGAGTGGCAACAAATTGAAGCAGTTGGCCGCTGCGCTTAATCAGAAAATGCGCGGATACTTTCACATCCCGCAGTTGCGCGAAATAAGGATGCGCTTTGCAATCCAAACGGTTGGTGAAAAATTGCTCGATAAAATCGCCGTCGTAACACCGCGGCGGCAAACTGATGGCGTGAAGTACCAGCACATCAATTTCCGTTTCATCCGGTCGTTGGTCGCAGTTCGGTGATGCTACAAATCGTGCCGGCGTAACTCGCCCGGATGCGTGGTCGAGTTGAAACGAATTCATATCGCGTCAACGCGCAGTTTAACGATGGCACGCTCGGTGACTTCTTCCACGGTGAAGCGGTATCCCATCTCCACTATGCTTTCGCCGCGCACCGGAATGTGTCCGAGTTGCGTCATGACCAACCCGCCGATGGTGTGCGAGATGCGACTGTTGAGATTAATTTCCAGCACATCGTTAACTTCGGACACCGACGATCGCGAATCCATTAAATATTTTCCTTCGCCGATGGATTCGATGACTCGCTTGCGGCGCGGCAAATATTCATCAAAGTCGTAGCCGACATCAATGTCGCCCACCACTTCTTCGACGATGTCTTCCATGGTGATGATGCCGATCGCTGAGCCGAATTCATCCACCACTACTGCCATGTGATCGGCACGCTGGCGCAAGGTCGGCAACAACTGGTCGATGGTTTGAAATTGCAATACATAATGCGCCGGCTCGATCAATTCCTCCAGTTTTTTGCCAGGCAGGGATGCGTCCAGCAAGTCCCAGGTGGTCAGCGTGACGATGCCGGTAATGTTGCTGATGTTTCCCTCATACACCGGTAGTCGGTTGTAACCCTTGCGCCGCACCGTCGCGATGGCGCGCAGAATGCGGCTGTTGCGGTTGATGGCGGTGACTTCGGCGATCGGAATCATCGCTTCGCCGATGGTGGTTTCGCCGAAACGAATCACACGGCGAATGCGTCCGCGATCAAACGCATCCACCGACGAGGTGCGCTCCGCCATGTCTACCACTGAGCGAATTTGTTCGCGAGTCATGAACAGGTTCTGCTCGACTTTGCCGCCGCCGAACAGGCGCGCGCACAGCCGGGCGATGCGGGAAAAAATAAAAATAATCGGATAAAACAGAAACGAAAAGATTCGCAACGGATAGATCGCAATCGGCGCGATTTCGTCGGACTTTTGCTGATACACGCTTTTGGGAACAATCTCGCCGAAAATTAATAGCAACGGAGTCAGCACGAGGAACGCATACAATGCGCCATTCGCACCAAACAAGTCAATGAACAAAATCGTCCCCAATGTGGTCAGGGCAACGGTGGCGATGTTGGCACCGACCAGCGTGGTGCCGAGCAATACATCCGGCTCCTTGTATAACTCCAGCACTTTTTTAGCGCCGTCATGTCCCTGGTTGGCGCGGGCGTTAAGTTTAATCTTGTCGGAATTGACCAACGCAATTTCCGAGCCGGAGAAAAACCCCTTGAGCAATAACAGCAGGACGATTAACAAGAGCATGCCGAGTAATGTCATGAGGAACCTCCGGCGCCGGCTTTGGTTTCGGTGCCGGTTTCGCCGGTGTCGGTTTCGGTTCCGTATTCCTGTTCGGATTCCGCCACCTGATTTTCATCGATGTCTTCGGGCATTTCATCGACGGCGCGTTGCTCTTCGTCGTGCGCGTTTTCCTCATCGTCGGAAACTTCGCCGACCATCACTTCTTCGGCGCGCGCAAAATCTTCATCATCAACGCCTTGCGCCACGCGCACTGTAGCGATGCGATGGGCATCCATTTCCAACACCTGAATCAAAATGTCGTCCATGCGCACCTGGTCGCCTTCGCGTGGCAGGCGATCCAGCAGACGAAAGGCGACCCCGCCGATGGTGGTCATGCGCGGGTCTTCAATGCCGAAGTTGGCGAGATTGTTGAAGTCATTCAGTTTCATATCGCCCGGCACTTGGTAAATATTGTTGTCCATCTCGGCATAGAGGCCGGCGGTGGCGCGCGTGCCGCCACTGACATCGCCAAAAATAAAGTTGATCACGCCGCGCATGGTGATGAAACCTTCGACCCCGCCGAATTCGTTAAGGCAGGCCGCGGCGCGCACTTCATGTCCCTGAAAAAAATCAAACATCTCATCCACTTTCTTGGTCAGCGGCACCACCACCGGCGCATGCATGATGTCTTCGGGGGAAAGCGATTCCAGATCTTCGCCGTCCAATACCAGACGCAAAATATCCTCGGCGTGCACGAAACCCACCAGATTGTCGCGGTGCGTTTTGAAAACCGGTATGCGGGAATGTCGATAGGAAATGAATTTCTCCACCATCTCCGGCACGCTCATTTCCACATTGAGAAATGCCATGCGAGTGCGCGGAGTCATCATCTCAACGATTTCGGTATCGGATGCTTCCAGCAGGTTGTAAATCAGCGCGCGCTCGGTGGCATCCAACTCGCCCTCTTCGGCGACCTGCTCGACCAAAGTCAAAAATTCATCCACCTGCAAAATGTTGTCGGCGGTCTTCGCTTCGCCCACCAGCCAGATGGTGATGCGATCAGAGATTCCACGAATAGCCCAGCGTAGCGGCGTAATAAATCGCACCCAAAACCGCATGGGCACGGCCACGATGCGAGTGCTGTAACGAACCGGGTTGTGCACCGCCACGGTCTTGGGCGTAACTTCCCCCAGTAACAATAGCAACGGCACCATCACCAGCAGGTTGATCCAACCGGCATCGGCGCCGCCGTATAGCGTCACCAGAATCGAAGCCATGTTGGCGGTGGCGGCGACATTGACCAACTCGTTGCCGCTCAGGATGGAGATGATTAACTTGCGCGGCTGGTCCAGTAGTTCATGGATGGATTCGGCGCGCGGGTTTCGTTCACGGCGCAGTTGCTGGAGATCCAGTCGGGATAACGAAAACAAAGCGGTCTCGGAACTGGAGAAAAACGCCGAACAAACCAGCAGTAGCACCTGCAAGGCGAGGCGCAACAGCATATCCGGCGTGGCAAGCAACGCCGTGTCGAAGGCGAAAGTGGACACGACAGCCGCCACAGCGGACTGCCCATACTGACTGGCAAGTAGCAGAATCTGTTCCATTGGAATGTGTCGACGGGGGCGACGGGGGGTGCGCGTTCATCCGGTCAAAGATCGCCTCGGTGTTGAATTAGCGTTACTATCGCCCAATACGGGATTGATTTCAATATATAATGCGGACAATACGCGATTAACTATTCCCAACCGTGTCCGGCATCAAACCGCACATCCATTTGACTCATTCGTAAAAATGACGAAAAACGTTACTGCCATCCGCCCGCTAAACCATCAGCCGCCCGGGGATGCTCCGGCAGCGGAATTGCCGCCCGATGAGTTTGATTTGGACGACCCGCAGTTATATCTCAATCGGGAACTGACCTGGTTGCGTTTCAACCACCGCGTGTTGCACGAAGCCACCGAGCGACGAAATCCGTTGCTGGAGCGTCTGAAGTTTTTCGCCATCTTCGCCTCCAACATTGATGAGTTTTTTATGAAACGCATCGGCGGCCTCAAATTGCAAGCCATCGCCGGTGTAACCGAGTTATCCATTGACGGGCAAACTCCACAGCAACAACTCATCGCGGCTCGCGAACTGGTGATGGAAATCGAAAGTGAACGCGACCGCGAACTGCCGCATCTGCTCGACCAACTCAGCGAGCACGACATTCGCATCGTCAAACACCGCGAACTCGACCAAGCCGCGCAAAATGAAATTCGCCAGCATTACATTGATAATGTTTTTCCGCTGGTCACGCCGCAGGTCATTGACCCGGCGCATCCGTTTCCGTTTATTTCAAACCTGTCGCTGAATATTCTCGTGACCATTCGCTCGGACGGCGATGAGGAACCGATGCTGGCGCGGGTCAAGGTGCCGGTCGGCACCGGCATTCCGCGTTTTATTCAAGTGGGCGACAGTTATCACTTTGTCGCGCTGGAAGATGTAATGGCGAATCATCTGGATTTATTGTTCCCCGGCGTGGAAATCATCGCCCGCGATTTTTATTTCGTGGCGCGCAACGCTGCGGCCGAACGCCAGGAATCCGGTGCCAACGATTTAATGGAGATGATCGAATTGGAACTGCGCGATCGCCGCATTGCGCCGATTGTCCGCATGGTGGTGAACCGCGAAATGGCCGACGACCGCAAGGGTATGCTGGCGGCCGAACTGGGGCTGGATCTGGAGCGGGATGTGTTCGTGCAGGACGGCTTGATGATGCAACGCGAGTTCATGCAACTGGCGTCCTTGCCGATCGCCGAGTTGCACTACCCGACCCACATTCCGGTCAACCATCACCGCTTGCAGGATCAACAACGCAGCATTTTTTACATCGTGCGCGAAGCCGAATCCATGTTGCTGCAACATCCATATGAATCATTCGCCACTTCGGTGGTGCGGTTTCTTGAGGAGGCGGCGCGCGACCCCAAAGTGCGAGCGATTAAGATGACTCTATACCGCACCGACCGCGAGACTCGCATCGTTGACCTGCTCATCGAAGCGGCGCGCAACGGCAAGCAAGTGGCGGTGGTGGTGGAGTTGAAAGCGAAGTTTGATGAAGCCGCCAACATCGAATGGGCCGAGCGCATGGAGCAGGCCGGCATCCACGTCACCTACGGCGTGGTTGGGCTAAAAACTCATTGCAAGGTGTTGATGGTGGTGCGGCAAGATTACAGCGGCCTGCGTCGATATGTTCACATCGGCACCGGCAATTATCACGGCGGCACCGCACGACTTTACACCGACATCGGTTTGCTGACCTGCGATGCCGACATCGGCCACGATGTCACCGAGTTGTTTAATTATCTGACCACCGGATACGCGCCGCGGCGCAACTACCGAAAAATTATCCCGGCGCCCAAGCACTTGAAAAAAACGCTACTGGCGAACATCGAACGGGAAATTGAAACCCATCGCGCGGCGAAAAATACCAACGACTCCGGGCTGATTCAAATTAAAACCAATGCGCTGGAAGACAGCGACCTAATCAAGGCATTGTATCGGGCCTCCCGTGCCGGGGTCAAGGTTGAACTCATCGTCCGCGACACCTGCCGTTTGCGGCCCGGCGTTGCCGGCATTTCCGAGCACATCAGCGTGGTCAGCATCGTCGGCAGATTTCTCGAACACAGCCGCATTTTTTATTTCAAAAACGGCGGCAAGGAAGAGTATTTGATTGGCTCCGCTGACCTGATGAAACGCAATCTGGAAAGCCGCGTGGAAGTGGTTACCCAAATCACTCCGCCGTCGCTCCAAAAAGAATTGCGACTGGTACTGAACACCTTGCTTGATGACAACGAAAACGCCTGGGAAATGCAACCCGACGGCGCCTATATCAAACGCCGCCCGGCCTCGGAAAAAGCCCGGGCAAGCCAACGGCAACAAATCGAATTCGCCCAAGCGCGCCTGAAGACTAAAAAGCACAAAAAACTACTGAGAACCGGTACACAGCGCAAGCGGAATTAATCGTGTGCGGGAATGATGGCAGGAGGGATGCGTAGCCGGACATTTTTTTCTCGTTTACTTTTGGCGTCTCAACGCGCCTTTGTCCTCTCGGTTCACTATTACCTATCATTCGTCATTCTCGCCTGCCGGCGGGAATGACGGGTTGGGGAGACAATGTGAATCGCAAAGTGTGACTTTCTTTGAGATGCCAAAAGTAACCGAGAAAAACCGTCAGCGAATAAGTGAGCCTATACAATAATGTCGTGGCTTATCTTCTCAAAAAACGGTATTTTTGAGAAGATAAAGGTGGAAATGTACCCTAACTCCTCAAAATTCGTCTTTTTTGAGAAGTTAGCGAAGCAGACAAGCACAAAATTGTGCGCCGCAGCGCAACACCGCATGGCGGAAAATAAGCAAGCGCAATCACCAATCCGGTATCTGCTCGCATGGAACACTCTGTTCTTCCAGCATCACCGGAATCATGCCATCCACCGGATATAAGGTGTTGCCGTTTTGCGTAATCAACGCCTGCTTCATGGGTTTGACGATTTTCGCGCCGGCGAAATTATGCAGTTTGCCCTGTTCGATTAATTGATTGACCTGATCCAGTCGCGCTTGACCGAGCAGGGAAACCGGTTGCTTGGTAATCGGGCAAACCAAAATCTCCAGCAGTTTTCGGTCGATGGTCATTGCGTGAGTGTAGCACCGCGAAACGGTTGCGTCAGCAGTTTGTCCAGCCGCGCTTCGTCCGGGTCGCGGTATTCCAATTGGCCGATTTTCATTTCGATATGACCGTCTTCGGGTTGCGCGGTGTAACTCGAAAACAATCGATCCCACAGCGATAAGTTGAATCCATAATTGGTATTGTATTCGTCATCGTGAATGGAATGATGAACGCGATGCATGTCCGGGGTAACGATTACCAGCCGCAGAACTTTATCCACCAACCCCGGTAATTGAATGTTGGCGTGATTAAACATCGCGGTGCCGTTCAGAATAATTTCAAAAGCGATTACCGCCAGCACCGGCGCACCGATCAAGATGATAACCGCGGCTTTGATGACGATCGAGATAAGAATTTCGAGCGGATGAAAACGAAGCGCGGTGGTTACATCAAACTCGGTGTCGGTGTGATGCATGCGGTGAATGGGCCAGAGTTGCGGAATGGCATGAAACATCCGGTGCTGCCAGTAAATCGCCAGGTCGAGCAACACCAGGGACAAAATGATGCTTGGCCACAACGATAATTCAATCCATAAAAACAAACCGAAGTGATTGAATATTGAAAACAATGCAGCACCGACGGCGGTGATTGGCACCAGCGCCAGCAACAGTGCGTTCAACGCAACGATGCCGAAATTGGAGGGCCAGCGAAGTTTTCGGTACTGGTTTTTTCGGCGCGGCGAAAACCATTCCCACAACATCATGGTAGCCAATAAGCCGACGAAAACAAACAATCGCAGTTGCGTCTCTACGCTCATAAAATTAAAACCATGTCTGTTCGCGATTTTGTTTTACAAACTCCACCAACCGATTAGCATACAATTTCATCGCCAGGCGAGTCAACTCGCCGCCACCTCGAGGAAATGGCAACACCGTGCCGTTCTGCAATCGTAAACTTACCACCGGCATCACTTCGCGGGTGGCACTGGTTACAAAACATTCCGTGGCGCCGGTCAATGCTTCACTGTGAATGTGACGTTCGATTTCGTTGTGTCCGGCATGTTCAAGCAAAGCAACCAGCGACTTGCGCGTCAGCCCGCTCAGATTGCCCGATGCCGGCGTGACGACCCTGCCGTCCAGCACAAACCAGACATTGCTGTTGGAACACTCGGTCACCAAGCCATCGGCATTGAGCATGACACATTCATCCGCACCCATGGCCCGCGCCTCCGCCAGCCCCAGAATGTTGTTGAGATAGTTGCCCCCTTTGATGTTGGGGTCAAGCGTGTTCACCGCGTTACGCCGCAAATCGGAAATCGCCAGCGACATGCCGGTTTGATAAAAATCCGGATTCCATTTCGGAACTTCCTTGACGATGACAATCAGCCGCGAGCGCAATTCCGGGTCCGGATATAAATCCACCTTCCCTTCCCCGCGCGTAATTTGATAGCGCACATACACATCATCCCCGCGCCCGGCTTCGGCGGCGGCGATGGTCGCCACGATGGCATCAACAATCTCTTGTTTGCTCTGGCTGACATTCATCCGACTCAGTCGCGCTGAATTCATCAGTCGCTCATGATGCTCATCAAACAGAAACGGAATGCCCGAATAAGTTCGAATCACTTCATAAATCGAATCCCCATACAGAAATCCACGATCGAGCACCGGCACGCGAATTTCCTCGAGGGCATCGATTCGGCCATCTATGTAACCGGTTGGCTTCACCATGATTTTCTCTCCCGAGACTGCACCATTAGTTGCCCTCCAGCATCTTCAACAACTTTGGGTTTAATTTTTCCTTTAGCATTTTTTTGAGATCGAATGGTTGGGTTTCACTTTGTTCGATAGGTTGTTTGGCATCATCGGACCGAGTGATTTGCTCGGTAAGCCATTGATTAAATTTTTTCTTTGCCTCGCGCCGCAACCATTCGGCAAGTGCATAACTATAGGCGAGTGTGCCATCGGCATTGATGGGAATGGTGATTTCTTTTTCGTTGATGAGTAATTTTCCCTGCGGATATTCATCGGTCTGCTCAATAGACGCGACCGTAAAATCGCTCAGCACCAGTTGGCGGTTCGCCAGGTTGAACTGAAATCCTATCATTATCGAGTTGGTTCGCCCGGAGGGGAACACTGGCAGGAAATGATTTCGTATCACAAATCCTTTGACATCTTCGATGCGCGCATCCAGTTCGCCGCTTGCCTTCATATTGGAGATACCGGACAGAAGTCCGGTGCCGTGCATTGAGCCGCTAAGAAAAAAGTCGTCTTGTTGTAGCGTGACCTGCGGAAGTTGTAAACTTTCATTGAGCCGATTGAAAATCAACGAAGGGATTTCCAAAATGGTGTGAACTTCGTCGCGGTCGGCGGTGTTGCCTTGCATGGCAACTTGAAGGTCGGTGTTAATCAACGCAACCGATTGAAAATTTTCCGCCGGCAACACGATGGTCGTCAGGGTAATGGCGGCGCGCGCCGGCAGCCCACTGCCCTCGACTACCATCGACACATCAACCTCCATCGGCTTGCCGGGCACCAGCGCTCCGGTGTTCAGGTTCAACGTACGCAACCTGAACGATTCGTCGGCAAGACGGTCATCCCAATCCACCGACCCGTCTTGAATGGAGATTCCCTGCACCGCCTGCACCGTCAATCCCGCCAGCCCCACCAGCAAATCATCCGGCGATGATTTTTTTCCGGCGGAAATGCCCTCACCGTGCCGGATTTTCGCCGACAGGTCATCCCAGTTGGTGGTGCCGTCCGCCTTGCGTGCGAGACGGATGCGCGGCTTGTTTAAGATTAAGGTGTCCACTTCCACGCGACTTTTCAGCAACGGGAGCAGTTTGACTTTGATCGCAATTTCATCCGCCGCCAGCATCGCGGCATCGCCAAATCCCTCGGCGTTGGACAGTTCAACCGCTCCGGTTTTCACTCCCAGCCGTGGAAAAAACGCAAATTCCCAATCACCGTGCAAAATTAATTCGCGACCAGTGTGCTGTTTGACCAGCGCTGTGATTTTCGGTTGGTAATCATTGGGATCCACCACGGTGATCAAAACAATCACCGCGCCGACCGCCAATACCAACAGCAATCCAAGGATCCGCAAAAATATAGATAGTGCTTTCATATCAGGTTGCTTGCCAAACTATTTTTGGTCAGGAAGCAAGACGAACTTCCTGCCGGCGAATTTCCCGACCATTAGTGTCGGTGTCGGCTTCGGCATCCACCATTCGCAATGCTTGTTGAATCACTTCCACGCCGGCGCCTTTATTGGATCCGCGCTCGGAAAGATGCCGCCGCCAACTGCGCGCGCCCGGCTGCCCGTGAAACAAACCCAGCAAGGGTTGAATCATGTGTCGCAAAGGTAGCCCGCGCGCCAGTTGTTGTTCGATATAGGGCAAATAGGCATCCACCATTTCCGAGCGCGTGCCGATAGTGGATGCTTGATTGAAAATTACTTCATCCACTGCGCTCAATAGCCACGGATGACGACTCGCTTCGCGCCCGATCATCACGCCGTCGACATAACGCAAATGATGCAACGCCTGTTGCAGGGTTTTGATTCCGCCGTTGATGGTGAAGTCAATGGTTGGAAAATCCCGCTTCAGGCGATACACACGATCGTATTTCAATTTCGGCACCAGTCGGTTTTGTTTGGCACTGAGTCCGCGCAGCCAGGCTTTGCGTGCGTGGACAATAAAATGTTCGCAACCACCCTCGGCAACGCCGGCAACAAACTCCGCCAGATATTCGTAACTGTCGTGATGGTCGATGCCGATTCTGGTTTTCACCGTCACCGGTATGGGAGTTGCCGCGTTATTCAGCACATCGTGCATCGCCGCAACGCATTGGGAAACCAGTTTCGGGCTTGCCATCAGGCAGGCACCGAAGCGGCCATCTCGAACCCGATCGCTGGGGCAACCGACATTGAGATTCACTTCGTCATATGTGGCATGTTTGGCGAGGCGCGCGCACAATGCCAACTGCGCCGGGTCGGAGCCGGCCAGTTGCAAAGCCAGCGGGCGTTCGCACTGGTTGAAGTCGAGGAATCTCGCACGGTCGCCGTGAATAATTGCGCCGCTTACTTTCATTTCGGTATACAACTTCATGCGCCCGGACAACCCGCGCAAAAACACCCGGAAGTGACGGTCGGTCACATTCATCATCGGTGCAATGGAAATTTTTTCAACCATGGATTACGTTAGGGACATTGGTATGACTTCGAACAAGAAAACCGGTAAAGGGCAAAATGGTCAAATGGTCAAATGGCCAAATGGGATTGTATCATTTGTCGTCATTCAATCCACGAAACAGGCAACCAAAGGTTGCTTTTCCGCGCAGTTCGGGACACTCTATCGCCCACTCCAATACCGGACCCTGACCTTGAAAAACCTGCGGGAAAACTTAACTCGCCTGTGCGAAAACGGATTGCAACATCATCTCGGCAATCTCAACCGAGGAATCGAAAAGGAAAGCCTGCGCGTCAATGCCGATGGCTTACTGGCGCAGACCCCGCATCCTCATGAGTTGGGCTCGGCACTGACTCACCCTTCCATCACCACCGACTACTCCGAGTCTCTGCTCGAATTCGTTACGCCGATTCACACCGATGTTAACCAACTGCTTCAGGATCTTTTTAACATTCATCACTTCACCTATCAAAATCTTGATCGGGAAAAATTGTGGGTCAATAGTATGCCGTGCATCGTGCGCGGAGAACAACACATTCCCATCGCCCGCTACGGCACTTCCAACATCGCGAAAATGAAAGAAGCCTATCGCAACGGATTGAGTCTTCGCTATGGAAGTTTCATGCAAACCATCGCCGGTATTCATTTTAATTTTTCGTTGCCGGAAGAATTCTGGGGCGAGTTTCTCGACACCGATGACCATGCCGCAATTCAAGCGCAAAAGTCATCCTATTATTTTGCCTTGGTTCGAAATTTTCACCGCCATTCCTGGCTCGGCTGCTATCTTTTTGGCGCATCGCCGGCGGTGTGCAAATCGTTCCTGCAAGACCGGCAACACATGCTGGAAGATTTCGACTCATCCAGTTTTTACGCGCCCTGGGCGACTTCGCTACGACTGAGCGGGCTTGGCTACAACAGCAGTTCGCAAGCCGACATCGCGGTGGATTACAACAGCGTGGAAGATTTTGTCGCGTCACTGCGTCGGGCGATACAAACCCCTCGCATGGAATACGAAAAATTCGGCGTCAAAGTCAACGGCATGTATCGACAACTCAACACCCACTGGCTACAAATTGAAAATGAATTCTACTCGGTAATCCGGCCAAAACGCGTGGCAAATTCCGGCGAAAGCCCGTCTCGTGCCCTTCAACAACGCGGCGTTCAATATGTCGAAGTGCGCAGCGTTGATCTGGATCCGTTTGTCCCGATCGGCATAGACGCCGAATGCGTTCGATTTTTTGATCTGCTGTTGTTGTATTGTTTGTTTTCCCGAAGTCCCGACATCAACCGAGAAGAATGGGACTGCGCGGCAGAAAACCGTCAACGCGTGGTAATGAATGGTCGTCAGGTTGGACTAAAACTATGCAACGGCGCCAGTCCATCGGCCGGTGAATCGGAATTTAAAGCGTGCGCGCAAAAATTGTTGAATCATATGACGCCGCTTGCTCAGTTGCTCGATGAAGTGGTCGGAGGCGAGAATTATGTTTCTTCTTTACAATCCCAACTTGCCAAAATAGAAGCCCCGGAATTGACCCCTTCGGCGCGAATCATTCAGGAAATGTCGACGCAGAAACTCAGTTTCTATGAGTTCGCCATGGACATGGCCGAACAACATGAAAAATTGTTCAAACAAACGCGGATGGGCGAGAAAGAAAGTGAAAAAATGCGAACTGAAGCCACCCATTCGCATCAGCGGCAAAAACAAATCGAAGACAGCGATGCGTTGAGTTTTGATGATTTTCTCGCCGATTATTTCCGCCGACAAGACCACGCCTGAGCGCACCATAAAACGGATTGGCAACTTGTCACGGCACCGATTTTTCGCGACAATACGGCTCACTTTCAACCTCACCCAGTGCCACTGCCATGACCGTTTCCGCCCGTCAATTTGAAAAAGCCCAACACGCCGCCGGCTTCATCGCCGCCCTCGACCAAAGCGGCGGAAGCACGCCCAAAGCCTTGAGTTTGTATGGAATTGAGCCGAGTGCGTATTCCGGCGATGATGAAATGTTTGTCAAAGTTCATGAAATGCGAACGCGCATCATCACCGACGCCGCATTCGGCGGCGACAAAATCCTCGCCGCCATTTTGTTCGAAAACACCATGGATCGCGAAGTGCAAGGCAAACCGACCGCACGTTATTTGTGGGAAGACAAGAATGTCATCCCCATTCTCAAAGTGGACAAAGGTTTGGCGGATGAGGCAAACGGCGTGCAGTTGATGAAGCCCATGCCGCATCTCGAAGACCTGCTGGCGAAGGCAAACGCCAACGGCATCTTCGGCACCAAAATGCGCTCGGTGATTAAACGCGCCGATGCCGAAGGAATCGCGGCAGTTGTGAAGCAACAGTTTGACACCGCAAAGATCATCCTCGGTCATGGCCTGACTCCCATTATCGAGCCCGAAGTGGATATTCATTCTCCGCAAAAAGCCGAAGCGGAAGCATTGTTGAAAAATGAAATCAGCGCGCATCTGGATAATCTGGATGAAGGCAAGCCGGTGATGCTGAAACTAACTCTGCCGCAGGCGGCAAATTTTTATGAAGAGTATGTTGCTCATCCGAATTGTCTCAAGGTTGCCGCGCTGTCGGGCGGATACTCTCGCGCAGATGCCTGCCGCATGCTTGGTGAAAACCGCGGCATGATCGCCAGTTTTTCTCGCGCCCTGACCGAAGGTTTGTCGGCGCAACAAACCGCTGCGGAATTCACCGCCACGCTGGGCAATTCCATCAACGCCATTGTCGCTGCTTCGGCGACCTGAACTCATCTAACCATCGCTGCCCCGGTAGCTCAGTCGGATAGAGCAGCCGCCTCCTAAGCGGCAGGTCGGAGGTTCGAATCCTCTCTGGGGCGCCAATTATTTCTCCAAACCGCTGGTTTCCCTATCGGTTACGGCAATAAGAACTATATGCGATACCCATTTGTCGCGCCGCAAGTTTGCGAATATCCTGCGAAGTGTCGCCGATCGCGGTTGCGGCTCTCATTGAAAACTTCATAAACTCTTTTGAACAAACTAGGTCATTATTATGCAATTTACTTTTGAACGCGAATTTACCTACACCCGCAGTTACCGCGGCCCGATCCGTTGCGTCATCCTCGACTGGGCCGGCACCACCATGGACTTCGGTTGCATGGCACCGGCCGTAGTGTTCCGTCAGGTGTTCGAGAAAGCCGGCGTGCCGATCTCTCTGGAAGAAGCGCGCATTCCCATGGGCGCACACAAAAAAGTCCACATCGGTTTGATCTGCGAAATACCGAGCGTGCGCCGACGCTGGGTTGAAAAGCACAACACCGAACCCACCGAAGACGATGTCAGTCGGATGTTTGAAGATTTCGTGCCGATGCAAGAAGCCTGTCTTTCGGAATATTCGCAACTCATCCCCGGCACGCTTGATGTGATTAAAGAATGTCAAAAACGCGGTTATAAAATTGGCTCCACTTCCGGCTACCTGCCGGGCATGTTAGCCATCAACCAGGCCGATGCGAAAAAACAAGGCTATGTTCCCGATGCCACCTTCGGTGCCGGCGATGTAAAACGTGGTCGTCCATTTGGACACATGGTGTTGCGCAATATCCTCGAACTCGACGTCTCGCCGGTGCAATCGGTGGTCAAAGTCGACGACACATTGACCGGCATTGAAGAAGGTTTGAACGCCGGAACTTGGGCGGTCGGTCTGGCAATTTCCGGCAACGAGGTCGGCGTGCAACTGGATGAATGGAACGCGTTCTCCGAAGCGGTTAAACAAAAACACCGCGACCGGATTTATCCGACCATGTATCAACGCGGCGCGCATTATGTTGTCGACAGCATCGAATATTTGATGCCGTGTCTGGATGACATCGACGCGCGGTTGAAACGCGGCGAAAAACCTTAGCGGTGGGCGCGTGTTGATGACCAATGCAACCTGATTTTTGGCATATACGGTGGGCCGAAGGCAAACTCGGGTTTCATCAACAAAAAATCAATTCGCGCCTGCGAAAATTCTGGAACGCAACCACGCCGCACAAAGGCGAACGAGTTTTCGTGCCGTTGTGCGGCAAGTCGCTGGATATGGTGTGGCTTGCGGAAATGGGACATTCGGTCATCGGCATTGAAGTCAGCGAGGTCGCCTGTCGTGATTTTTATGTCGAAAACCAACTGCAATACACCCGCAAAGAAGACGCGCCGGCTGGTAAATTTTCTAAATTTGCCGGCGCGGACATTGAAATTTGGTGCGGCGATTTCTTTGACTTAACTCCCGCGGACTTGACCGATGTTCGTGTGGTTTATGATCGCGCATCTCTGATTGCGTTGCCCGAAGCAATGCGCTACGACTACGCTTCCCATCTGGCTACGCTTTTACCATCCGGCTCGCGGATTTTTCTGATCAGCATGGACTACGATGAAAGCAAGATGAACGGGCCGCCCTTTTCCGTGCCGGAGGATGAAGTGCGCGACTTGTTTGAAAAGAAATTTTCCGTGGATGTCATCACTCAATCCTCCGGTCCCGACATCGTTGGCCATCTCGCCGAACGCGGATTGGACACGCTGAATGAAAAAGTGTATCTGTTGCGGCGGATGTGAATTCAATTCCCTGATCATGTCCCTGGTCATGTCCATGGTCATGCGCTTGGCACCTTTGGCACTACCTGAGACTGATACGCCTGCTGACCCATTCGGGTTGCTCGGCGATTTGCGCTTTTTTTAGCGCCGCTTGCACCGACTCGGGCATGGGCGCGGTGCGATTTTCCCGCGTGTCATAATGCAACCCCATGAATTCACCGGTGGCGCGCAAATCTCCCTCGACCCACATCAAATGCGCGAACCAAATGCGTTTGGCATCGGAGCCGAGGAGGATGGTTTCAATCGCCAGTTGCGCCGGAGCGCGCACATCTTTGAGGTAGCGGATATGCGTTTCCACGGTATACAAAGCACAACCGGTGTCCTTGAAATAGTCGACGCCGATGCCGAAATAATCCTGCATGAGCCAACTGGTGTTGCTGAACGGAACCAGATAATACGCTTCGTTCAAATGACCGTAGGCATCCAGCCAGTCTTCCTGCAACGGTTCGGAATGTAATTGTAGCGTGGCCATGGCGACTCTGGAAAACGATTATACGAGAAGCGGAAAGTATATGAAATTTTTTTCACCGGCGGTGGTATCTGTGGAAAATCATCCGGCCACCGCTCCATCAATTGTCACTGATTGCCACCAATAAGGTGGTCAAATGCATCCGGGTAAGGCAGAATCATCAAAACATTTTTCTACTCCCCGCTCATTACCGAAATGACCAAAGCACACACCGAAACCGTTATCGACGTCCACCACTGGTCGGATAAATTATTCACCATCAAGACCACTCGCGACCCTTCGTTGCGGTTCCGCAACGGCGAGTTTGCCATGGTCGGTATTGAGGTGGACGGTAAACCGCTGATGCGCGCCTACAGCATGGCGAGTTCCCATCACGAAAATTATCTTGAGTTTTACAGCATCAAGGTGCAGGACGGCGAATTGACTTCGCGACTGCAGCACATTCAGGTGGGCGACAAACTGCTGGTCAGCAAAAAACCCACCGGCACACTGCTGTGGGATCATTTACGCCCGGGCAAGCGTCTTTACCTGTTGGGCACCGGCACCGGTCTTGCGCCTTTTTTATCCGTCATCAAAGACCCGGAGGTATACGAAAATTTTCAAACGGTAATCCTGGTGCACGGCTGCCGCTTTATCAATGAATTGACCTACCAGAAACTCATTACCAACGAACTACAAAACAACGAATACTTCGGCGACACCGTGCGCGAGAAATTGATTTATTATCCGGCGGTAACGCGCGAGCCGTATCACAACTACGGGCGAATCACCGAACTCATCCAAAGCGGCAAACTCATGCGGGATCTTGACCTGCCGCCGTTTGATATAGAACAAGATCGTTTCATGTTATGCGGTAGCCCAAGTATGCTGAATAGTCTGTCCGGGGTTCTGAAAGAAAAAGGATTTCGCGAAACCAAAAAAAGCGACTTTCGCGAATATGTAATTGAACGCGCGTTTGTGGAAAAATAAAAACTTCCCTTGGACTTTTGCACCCTCGCGCTTTCGCTTTTGTCTTCACCCGCCCACTGCGAAACCCCATGTTAGAGGCCTGGATTCCCATCACCATCGTCGCGGCGTTTTTTCAGAACATTCGCTCGGCGTTGCAAAAACATCTCAAGGGCCGTCTGTCGGTATCCGGCGCCGCATATTCCCGCTTTGTCTATGCGCTGCCGGTCTCGGCGTTGTATTTATTGGGGCTACACAACATCGGCGCACTGACATTGCCGGTTCCCAACCTGCAATTTTTTATCTATTGCCTGCTCGGTGGCATCTGCCAGATTATGTTCACCGCATTTTTATTATGGCTATTTTCCTTCCGCAGTTTCGCGGTGGGGACCACCTTCTCCAAACTGGAAGTGATCATGGTGGCGTTGCTCGGCGCGGTGTTGCTCGGTGATTCCCTCAGCCTAATCGCAGTGCTTGCCATCGCCCTCAGCGCCTTCGGTGTGATCGCGCTGAGTGCGGTGCGCGCCCACCTGACACCGGCAACGCTACTCGGTGCACTCACACAAAAACCAACCTTGATTGGCCTCGCCAGCGCGGCGTGGCTGGGCGGTTCATCGGTGTTTTTTCGCGGAGCATCGCTGTCTTTGGGGCACGACCACTACCTCATGGCCGCCGCCTACACGCTATTCATCAGCGTGCTCATACAAACCGTGCTGATGGGAGTTTTCATCGCCCGCCGCGAACCCGGCGAGTTGACCCGCGTCTTGCGAAACTGGCGCTGGGGCGGTGCGGTCGGCATCGCCGGAGGGTTCGCCTCAATCGCCTGGTTCACCGCATTCACCCTCCACAATGCCGCATTTGTGCGGGCGCTGGGACAAATAGAACTCGTGTTCACTTTCCTCGTCACTACTTTGATATTCAAAGAGAAAATCGACTCAACGGAATGGATTGGCATAGCGATGCTCAGCGGCGGCATTATGCTCCTGCTGCTTGCCGGTTGATGCCGGTTGTTGGGTATAATGGTGCCGCTGAAATGATTGAACTTCTGGCAGATTACCAACTCTATTATCCATTCATCCCTGAACGAGACAGCAACGAGACAGCAACGAGACAGCAAAATGAAACGATCTTTTATTATCGGCATCGCGGTGGTCGCCACCGCATTGGTTTTCATTTGGAATAGGAGCGAGCAGCCGGTGGAACCGGTGGAGAACGCTCAAGCCGGCACGGTCAGCGAGACCGGCGTTGATGCGGCCAATCCAACCGCGTCACTGGCGGTAGCCACCCTCGCCGGTGGTTGCTTCTGGTGCGTGGAGTCGGCTCTGGAAAAAGTCGACGGCATCCACGAAGTAATCTCCGGATATAGCGGCGGGAACACCAAAAATCCCACCTACCCGCAAGTCGGTGCCGGCGGCACCGGGCATACCGAAGCGGTGCAGGTATACTACGACCCGGAAAAAATTTCCTATCGCGGCGTGTTGCATTATTTCTGGCGGGATATTGACCCGACCGATTCAAAAGGACAATTCGTCGACCGCGGCAACATGTATCGGCCGGCGATATTCTATCACAATGAACAGGAAAAAATGCTTGCCATCGCCACGCGCGATGAACTGGAAGCATCGGGAAGATACGACCGCCCGCTGACCATTGAGATCACGCCGGCAAAAACGTTTTACAAAGCCGAGGATTATCATCAGGATTATTACAAAACCAATCCGAAGCATTATAAATTTTATCGATACGGTTCGGGACGGGATCAGTTTCTGAAAAAAATCTGGGGAGCGGAGTTGCACACCGAATATGATGCCGCCAGCGAAGACGATAACGCTGCTACCGGCGAGGATGCGTAGCCGCGCACAAATAGAGCGGCGGCTTTGCCGCAATGGTGTGCGAAGGGCACCGGCGGCGGCTTACGCCGCCGAGTAACCTGTGGCTGATATGCAAAGGTTCGCTTGCGCGTGCTCGCGCTTTGCGGGGGGATGCCCCCCGCACCCCCTTTTGGCGCGGGGGAAACATCCTGTTTCCACGCGCCAGCGTGCGTCCCTGCACGCTCTGGTGATTGGGAGAATAGAGTAAGTGGGCATGACAACGAAGAATCAGTATTCGTCATTCTTGTATATGTCCACTATTACGCTGTCAGTTTGTCATTATTCAATCTTCAACGCGCCCGCTGCCGTACCACTTCAAACAGAAACAAGCCGGTAGCCACCGAAACATTCAGACTGGAGACGCTTCCCGACATCGGAATCCGCGCCAGTTGATCGCAGCACTCGCCAGTCAGGCGTCGCAAACCTTTACCTTCCGCGCCCATGACAATGGCGGTGTCGGTGGTGAAATCCATTTCATACAATGTGCGTTGTGCCGCATCGTCGCCGCCGGTAATCCAGATGCCGCGCTTTTGCAAACTGTCCATGGTTCGCGCAAGATTGGGAACATAAAACACCGGCAATCGACCAACCGCACCGGCCGCCACGCGCGCCACCGTCGCATTGACCGGGCAAGCACCGTCCTTCGGCAAAATCACCGCATCCACGCCGGCACCATCGGCGGTGCGCAAGCAGGCACCTAGATTATGCGGATCTTGAACTTGATCGAGAATCAACAGCAATGCCTGGCGATTGTTGTGCGCCAGTTGATCCAGCAACTGATCCATGTCCGCAAAAGTTTGTGGCAACACCCGCGCGATGACGCCCTGATGTCGCACCCCGCGCGACCATTGTTCCAATTCATCCTGTGACACCGAACGAAAATTGATTTCACTCTGCGCCAATTGTTGTCGAAGTTTCTGCATGCGCGGGTCACGGCGGTTTTCATCCAGCAACACTTCCACCACACTCGCCGGCGCTCGCGCTACAGACGATTGCACCCCGTGAAACCCGCACAGGATTTCTTCATCGGGCAAATTGTTTTCTGCGCTTTGAGGTTTTTTTACCACGAGATTTTGAGTTACTAGATTTTTTGCTGTGTGCCTTTTTTGACTTTGGTTTTGACTTTGACTTTGACTTCGAGTGGATGTCATCGGCACACAATTCAAAGTCAATTTTCGCGTCTGCCAGACTGACGCGTGCCACGATTACCCGCAATCGGTCGCCGAGACGAAAACGCCGGCCAGTGCGCTCGCCGACCAGTTGGAAGTGCAGCGGGTCGTAATGATAATAATCATCGCCGAGCCCGGTAACATGCACCAGACCGTCGATGAAAATGTCATCCAGTTGCACGAACACACCGAATTCCTTGACCCCGGAAACCACACCGGCGAACTGCTCGCCGACTTTGTCCTGCATGAACTCGGCTTTCAACCAAGCAATCACATCGCGGCTTGCGTCATCGGCGCGGCGTTCGGTAAAGGAACATTGCTTGGCAATTTTTTCCAAACCGGTTTCGTCTGAATCAATCGCCGCGGATCGGACTTCTTTTTTGCCACCGATTAGTTGGCGAATCCGGCGATGCACCACGAGGTCGCTGTAGCGACGAATGGGCGAGGTAAAGTGCGTGTAAATCGGATACGCCAAGGCAAAATGTCCGGCTTGTTCGGTGCCATACTCGGCCTGACTCAAACTTCGCAACAACAACATCTGAACCAGCGGCGCAATGTCCGACTGGGTGGATACCGATTGCACCAATTGCGCGTAATCGGCCGCCGTGGGCGCATCACCGCCGCCCAATTTCAGTGCCATACCGCCAAGAAAGCGACGAAGTTCAATTAAAGATTCGCCGGTCGGTCCCAGGTGGTTACGATAAATTGCACGCGCGCCGAGATTTTTTTGCAAAAACTGTGCGGCGCACACATTCGCCGCCAGCATACATTCTTCGATCAGACGATGCGCGTCATTTCTTGGTTGAGCGGAGATTCGGCGAATGCGTTTTTTATTATCAAATTCTATGTATGGTTGCGGAAATTCAAAATCAATCGCACCGCGCACTGCTCGTTTTTTCTGTAGACACAAACTCATTTCATACAGATGATCGAGATGTGGTGTCACCGATGTTCGCCGCTGCTCGTGATTTTTTTCCACCACTATCGCATGCACCTGCGTATAGGTTAATCGGGCATGCGAGCGCATCAGCGCGGGATAAAAAATAAAATCAACTAGTTCGCCATCGCGTGCGATTTTCATATCGCAAACCATGCAGTATCGATCTTCATCGGGCTTCAACGAACAAATGCCGTTGGACAATTCTTCGGGCAACATCGGCACCACGCGGTTGGGAAAATAAACCGAATTGCCGCGCTCCAATGCTTCGTGGTCAAGCGCGCTGTCGGCGCGAACATACTGTCCGACATCGGCAATCGCCACCACCAGCCGCCAACCGCCTTTGCCGCTACGTGGCTCGCAATACACCGCATCATCAAAATCTTGTGCGTCTTCTCCGTCAATGGTAACCAGCGGAAAACTGCGAATATCTCGCCGACTTTTTTCCAACTTCACGGTTTGTAACTCACCTTTCATTTTTTGCAACTGGGCGCGCACCTGCGCCGGAAATTGCGCGGAGATGCCGTGTTTGCGAATGGCGATTTCGGTTTCCATGCCGGCTTCCATCTGTTTTCCCATGACTTCCACAATCTCGCCCACGGCGTGATGATGCGCCACCGGATGCTGAATAATTCGGGCAACAACGATGTCGCCGTCTTCGGCACCGTTGCGGCTGTCGCCGGGGATAGTGATGTCGCGGCCATAGCGCGAATCATCCGGCTCGACAAAACCGATGCGGCTTTCCACATGAAAATGCCCGACTATTTCGCGTTGCAGGTCCACCATAACCTCGACCACCACTCCCTCCTTGCGACCGCGTTGGTCGATGCGTTTGACTCGCGCCAGCACGCGGTCGCCGTGCAAAACTTTGCGCATTTGTCGATGATGCAAAAATAAATCCCCGGAGCGGTCATCGGGAATGACAAAACCATAGCCGTTGGCGTGGCCACTGACTCGGCCGGATACGATGTCCATGCTGGCAGGCAACGCGTAGCGTCCTTTGCGATCGTTCAACACGATGCCTTGCGCCTGCATTCGTTCAAGGCGCGCGGTTATGGCATTCGTTGCGGCTTTGGCGCGAAGGTCGAAGTGCCGGCAAATTTGTTGAAAGGTGACCGGCCCCTTGCACTCGGTGAGAAAATCCAGTAGCAACCATCGCGATGGCACCGCAATCCCCGACTCATCGGCCGTACGGAAACCGCTTTGCGCACGGTCTTCGCGGATTCGCCCTTTGGCGGGTTGCCGGTTTCGGCTGGCAGGTGTATTCACGGGGATGGAATGGTAAAGTATCGCAATTGATAACTGCCAACACTCAAACCAATCGAAGCATCGACAATAAGTGAAGAATAAAGTAGCGGCGGGCGGCACAAGAAAAGGCAAGCACAAAAAAAGCAAGAATGAGCAACGCAGGAACACTAAAACGAACACCCGCAACCCATCCCACCATCATACCACCAAACCTCAATGAAAATCGGAATCCCCAAAGAAGTTCACGAAAATGAACGGCGGGTGGCGTGCACACCCGATCAGGCGAACCACCTGATCAAACTGGGACATCAGGTGTTGCTGCAACACAATGCCGGGCTGGATGCCGGTTTTGCCGACTCGGAATATCAGGCGGTCGGCGCGGTTATCATCAATGACCCCCGCGACCTGTGGGCGCAAGCGCAACTGGTGTGCAAGGTTCGCCCGCCGGAAAAAAATCGCAAATTGAAGTTGCACGAAGCCGACTTGCTGACCTCGGGGAAAATCCTGATTAGTTTTTTCTGGCCGGCGCAAAACCAAAAACTGCTCGAGCAAATCGCCGCTCAAGGCGCAACAGTGCTTGCCATGGACGCGGTGCCGCGCATCTCCCGGGCGCAGAAAATGGATGCATTGTCTTCGATGTCGCACATCGCCGGATACCGTGCGGTGCTGGAAGCCGGGCAATACTTCGGGCGATTTTTCACTGGGCAGATTACCGCCGCCGGCAAAGTTCCGCCGGCTATGGTATTAGTAATCGGTGCCGGAGTCGCCGGTTTGTCCGCCATTGGCACGGCGGCCAGTCTTGGCGCAGTGGTGCGCGCATTCGACACGCGCCTTGCGGTCAAACAACAAATCGAGAGTTTGAACGCGGAATTTCTCGAACTTGATTTCACCGAAGACGGCAGCGGTCAAGGTGGCTATGCCAAGGTGATGTCGGATGAGTTCATCAAAGCGGAGATGGCGTTGTTCGCCGCGCAGGCGCGAGAAGTCGACATCATCATCACCACCGCGTTGATACCGGGCAAACCGGCACCCAAATTAATCACCGCAAACATGGTGGCATCGATGAAAAGCGGCAGCGTGATTGTGGATTTGGCAGCTGAGCAAGGCGGAAATTGCGAATTGACCGAGCCCGACAAAGTAATCCGGCAGCACGGCGTTAGCATCATCGGCTATACCGACCTGCCGGGCCGAATGGCTACTCAGGCGAGTCAGTTGTATGCGGCAAACCTGCGTCACCTAATCGACGAATTGACCCCGGCAAAAGACGGCAATCTGGTGGTGAACATGGAAGACCAGGTGATTCGGGCAACCACGGTCATCCACAACGGTGAGATTACCTGGCCTCCGCCACCGGCTCCAACTCCGCCCACGCCTGCACCACCCGCCACTAAACCGGAGTCGTCGGCCGCGACTGACACTGGCACTGCGACCGAAGTGGCAAAACCGCCCGCCCGCCGCGGCTGGCTCACCATTGCCGCGGCTGTCATTGGTATTGGCGCTATATTATCTCTGGGTAGCGTGGCACCGTCGTCGTTCATGAATCATTTCATCGTGTTCGTGCTTGCCTGTTTTGTCGGTTGGCAAGTGGTCTGGCGGGTCACGCCGGCTTTGCACACACCGCTGATGAGCGTTACCAATGCCATCAGCAGCATTATCGTCATCGGCGCGTTGTTACAAACCGACTCGCCGTCATTTCGCTGGCTGGCTTTGTTTGCGTTATTGCTGGCATCCATCAACATCGCCGGCGGCTTTCTGGTCACTCGGCGAATGTTGAAAATGTTCCAAAAATAAAAAAAATCCGCCGATGTCATCCGGATTAATTAACGCCGCTTATATTCTCGCCGCCATCCTGTTCATCCTCAGCCTCGGCGGGCTGAGCCATCAGGAAAGCGCGGCGCGCGGCAACTTGTGCGGCATCGCCGGGATGGCAATCGCGCTGGTCGCCACGCTAGTCGGCGGTTCGGTGGGACACTACGGGCTGATCGCCCTGCCCATGCTGGTCGGCGGTGCGCTCGGAAGCGTGGTCGCCGCTCGCGTGCAGATGACCGCCATGCCGCAACTGATAGCGATATTGCATAGTTTTGTCGGACTGGCGGCGGTGCTGGTGGGGTTCACCACTTTTCTCGACAGCGGCGGAACGCTGGAGGGAGTCGAGAAAACCATCCATGAAATTGAAATCTACCTTGGTGTATTGATCGGCGCGGTCACCTTCACCGGCTCGGTAATCGCCTTCGGCAAACTGCAAGGCATCATCGGCAGCACGCCGCTGGTTTTGCCGGCACGCCACTGGCTCAACCTCGGTATCTTGCTGGCGTGTATTTATCTCGGTGGCGAGTTCGTTATCACCGACTCCATCACGGCTGGACTGACACCCTTGTTGATTATGACTTTGCTGGCGTTGCTGTTCGGCGTGCACATGGTCATGGCCATCGGCGGCGCCGACATGCCGGTGGTGATCTCCATGCTCAACAGTTATTCCGGCTGGGCCGCGGCGGCCGCCGGATTTATGCTTTCCAATGACTTGCTGATTATCACCGGCGCACTGGTGGGCTCAAGCGGCGCGATCCTCAGTTACCTCATGTGCCGCGCCATGAACCGGCGTTTTGTCAGCGTGATTCTGGGCGGTTTCGGTGGCGGTGGCGGTGTTACTGGCGCTAGTGCGGCGGACTCGGCAAATGGCGATGCCGCGGTCATCAGTGCCGCAGACACCGCCGAACTGCTTAACCACGCAAAATCGCTGGTCATCGTGCCCGGCTTTGGGCTGGCGGTGGCAAAGGCGCAACACCCGGTGTCGGAGTTAACCCGTCGCCTGCGCCAGAAAGGTGTCAACGTGAGATTCGGCATTCATCCGGTTGCCGGACGCATGCCGGGACACATGAATGTGCTGCTCGCCGAAGCCAAAGTTCCATATGACATCGTGCTGGAAATGGATGAGATTAACCCCGACCTCGCGGACACCGATGTGGTCATGGTGATCGGCGCCAACGACATCGTCAATCCTTCGGCTCTCGACACACCGGACAGCCCGATCGCCGGCATGCCGGTGCTGGAAGTGTGGAAGGCACGGGATGTGATCGTGCTCAAGCGCAGCATGGCGAGTGGTTACGCCGGCGTGGACAACCCGCTATTTTTTAAGGACAACACGCGCATGTTGTTCGGCGATGCCAAACAAAGCATTGAGCAAGTGTTGGGCGACATGGGCACACCCCACGAGGCCGCAGATGAAAACCAATAGAATCATCCATGGCGATGCAGTGGCAACTTTGCGCGACGAGGTGCCGGATGCAACCATTGACTTGACGGTTTTTTCTCCGCCATACGACAAACTGCGGGATTACAACGGTTATCAATGCGATTTGCATGCGCTCGGCGCGCAACTATACCGAGTTACTAAACAAGGCGGAATCGTTGTGATGGTAATCCAGGACCAGACAAACAACGGCGTAAAATCCCTGACTTCGTTTCGCACTATTGTCGATTGGTGCGATCGCATCGGGTTTGGATTGTTCGAATGCAACATTTATCAAAAACAAGGCAAGGACGGGGCGTGGTGGGCGCGGCGTTTTCGCGTTGACCATGAATATCTGCCGATTTTCATCAAGGGCAATCGACTAAACTATTTCAACAAGGAGGACATTAAAATTCCATGCAAGCATGCCGGCAAGCAAATGACCGGCGGAGCAAACCGCAACAAGGACGGACTCACGGTAGATTCGAGAAAAATGAAAATCAATCCGTTCAAATGTCCGGGAACCATTTGGAACTACGCCAACGGCGGCGACAAAGTAGTAATGAAGCGCGACCATCCGGCTTCGTTTCCCGATAAGATTCCGCATGATTTTATCCGCGTGTTCACCCGCAAAGGCGATGTGGTTCTCGACCCGATGGTGAGCTCCGGCTCCACCGTAATCGCGGCCGATTTATTGAAACGAAAATGGATTGGCATCGACATCAGCGCGGCGTATTGCGCGTTCGCCGAAAAGCGTATGGCAAACAAACAATCGAATCTGGTTGCCGGGTTTAAGAATGTGAAAGCGGTGGATGCGGCGGCGCGAAAAAGGGAGGCGAATCAATCTTCCTTTCTCGGTTAGATTTTTACCGGCTCGCCCACTGAAACGCGCTCAGCCCGGCTTGGTCTTGCGACACAACCCCTGCTCCACCGCCATGACCGCCGCCTCGACCCGCGAGTGAACTTGCAGTTTGCGCAGAACCGACTTGACATGCAACTTCACCGTGCCATCGGATATGGTTAAGTTTCGTGCGATCACTTTGTTGCTTTGCCCTTCGGAAAGATGACACAGAATTTCCATCTCGCGTGGTGTTAACTCGCTGAACGGAGTCGGCACACGCTGCTGCCCGGTGGAGTCGCCATGCTTTACCAGTTCGGCAAGTACCGGAGTCAGGTCGGGCGCCACCACGGTTTTGCCATCGGCAATGTCGCGCATCGCCGCCACCAGTTGATCTGGCTCCATGTCTTTTAGCAAATAACCCTTCGCGCCTTTGCGCAGGGCTTCGGCGAGATCCGCCTGCTCACTGCTGGTGGTCAGCATCACCACCGGCGCACGGGTTTTTTGGCGCATGAATTGTTCGAGGATTTCCAGCCCGTTGAGGCCGGGCATGCGCAAATCCAGCAGAATTACATCCGGATTGAACTCGGCCGCCTGCCGCAATCCGGCGCGACCGTCTCCGGTGGCGATAATCTCGATGTTCCTGCGTTTCAACAGGCCCACCAGGCCTTCGCGAAACAAGGAATGATCGTCAATCAGTAATACGCGCATCGGTGTCTGGTGGTTTGTGGCGCGCCGTCAAACCGACTGCGCGGCGCTCGCGCCAAAGGATAACAAAATTCGTGTGCCTTCGCCGGGTTCACTGTCGATATGAAACTCGGCGCCGATGGATTGGGCGCGTTGCGCCATCACCGATAGCCCGATGTGCGTTCCTGAATTGGCGATGTCGGCGATGGCGGCGTCACCAACATTCCAATCAATGCCAACGCCGTCATCCTCCACCAGCGCCGTGTATTTTTCGTCGCCATCCCGCCGCAGCAACACCCGCGCATTTTTAGCGCGGCTGTGTTGACGAATGTTGCTGAGTGCCTCTTGAATAATGCGGACAATTTCCAACTGCCACTTTTCCGGAATGGCAACCTCGCCCCACTGCTCCTGAAAAAACAGCGGGATTTCGGTCTCCGAGCGAAAGCGCGCAACCGCCGCCTTGATCGCCGGATGCAAACCGCCGGGGTCAATGGGTGCGCGAAAGTAACCGATCAAACTTCGCAATTCGGCGTTTGCCTCTTCCACTATGTTCTCGACGTTTTCCAATTGCTGCCAAGCCGCGTGTTCTTCTTGTTGATGCAACAAGTCATCCAGAATCCGCACCTGAAAACGCAGACCGGCGATAGTCTGCGCCAGCGAGTCGTGCAATTCATTGGCAAGATGCGTACGCTCGCGCATCCGCGCAAGGCGCGCCGATTCCTCGCGCAGTTCGATTCGTTCAAGTGCCATGCCGATGTTGCGGCCCAGGGTGTATAGCAGTTGACTGAATTCGTCGGGCAACGGAAAGCGCTCGGCGGCAAACCAGATATGACATTCGCCGTAGTTTTTTTTGCTCAGGCGCAGAGGAATTTTGACACATTCATTATTGGCGGGGTCGAATGAGCCGTCCCATGTCGCCGCCCGCACCGGGGTTTTTTCATCGTCGGCAAAACGATAAAACTCAATGCGACTAGATTCCAACACTTCCGCCATGGGAGTCAGGGTTCGTTCCAACAACTCATCGACGGTGACGTTGTGGTCAGCGTTGTGATGGAAGGAATCGGAAATGTCATACAACAAGCGCATGATGTGCGTCTGGGTTTTGAGGCGGGCAGCCTGCTCAAGCAATTCCCGATTCTTTGACTCTGCCAGCGATTCGAGCCACTCGGTCAAACGATTGATGTCGTCGGTCAGCGCATACCATTCGCTATGACCGGCCAGCCGAGCGGAAAAATCGCCCTGCCGGATGCGCGAGGCCCAAGCGGCGATGTTGCGAATCGGTTCCAACAACGCCCGGCGGTTCAGCACATAAAGCGCAACCATCAACCCGGCAAGCATGCCGGCAAGCAAAAATTGAATAATCCATGCCAACTCCCGGTCGATTCGCTGTTGCCCGACCAGCCAGCCGATCATCAGGTTGCACAGCAACAATCCGCTCAAACACAACAGCACAATATTAATGCGCCGAAGTGAAAGATGGTTGCGGGTTTGCTGATCTTCGGGTTTCATCATTTTGGGTTTTATACTATCCGATTGACATTCCCATCGGTTATACTTTCGCGCCTTTTTGCGCGCTTTTATCATGAGCAACCTCCTGAAATTAGGCATCCCCAAAGGCAGTCTGGAAATTGCCACGCGGGAGTTGTTTGCCCAGGCGGGCTGGAATATCGCCACCCGCTCACGCAATTATTTTCCCTCCATCAACGACCCCGAGATTCGCTGCGCGCTGGTGCGCGCTCAGGAAATGGGCATTTATATCGCCAACGGCACCATTGATGCCGGCTTGACCGGGCAAGACTGGATCGAAGAAACCGGTGCCGAAGTGGAAGTGGTCAGCGATCTGGTGTATTCCAAAGCCACGGACAATCCGTGCCGCTGGGTATTGATCGTCGATCAGAATTCCGACATCCGCTCGCTGGAGGACTTGAACGGCAAACGCATTGCCACCGAACTGGTCGGCTTCACCAAACGCTTTATGGAAGAGCGCGGCATCGATGCCACGGTGGATTTTTCCTGGGGCGCGACCGAAGCAAAGGTGGTCGAAGGGCTGGCCGATGCGGCGGTGGAAATCACCGAAACCGGTAGCACCATCCGCGCCCATGGCCTTCGAATCGTGTGCGATTTGCTGCACACCCACACGGTTTTTGTCGCCAACTCCGGTGCGTTAAAGGATCCGTGGAAAAAATCCAAGATCGAGAAAATCGCGCTACTGCTGGAAAGTGCGCTGGCGGCACGGGACAAGGTGTTGCTGAAAATGAATGTACCGGCCGAGCGGCTCGATGCGGTGGTGAAAAAATTGCCCAGTTTGCATGCGCCTACCATCAACCAACTCCACGGCGATGACTGGCTTGCGCTGGAGACGGTGATCGACAAAGGCGAGGTGCGGGACATGGTGCCGGTGCTTAAAGCCGCCGGTGCCGAAGGGATTCTTGAGTTTGAGTTGCGCAAGGTGGTTGCCTGAGGCACCATCAGTCTGGCGCAACCTGCCTCCCGCATCCGAAAGACGCGCCAGCCCCGGTAAGTCCATGCACCGGAGTGGAGGGCGACTTGCCGACTGGGGTCGCCGACTTGGACTACCGACTGATCCTGCCCAATCAGCCCATCCGGCAGCCATCACTCAGAACGAATTAGTCGCCCAGATACTCCAGATCGGAAAGTTCCACCGGTCCCACTGCCCAGGCACCACGAGTTTTGGCGTGATTAATGGCGGCGTTGATTTCATCCTGGGTGGAGTCCCGCGGGATTGCCAGCACCTGACCGGGGAATATTAAATCCGCATCCTCAATCTGGTCGAGGTTGGCTTTATACAACAGCGGCCATTTTTCGGGGATGTTGAAGACATCCCAGTTGCCCGCGATTCCCCACAGATGTTCACCGGCAATCACGATCCAACGGGTTACCACTTCGGGTGAGGGAATAGAGACGGCGGAAGCGGGTGCGGAAACGGGTGCGGAAACGAGATCAGAAGCCGGGGCGGATGCGGGCGCAGAAGCCGGGGCGGAAATCGCTGCTTCCGTGGGCTTGCTTTTCGCGCTGATGCAACCGGTAGCCACGGCCACGGCTAGCAGAATCGTAGCCAGTTTCAAGATGGTATATGTTGGATTGGATATTTTTGACATGCCGGAATCTCTCCAGGTTCATGGTACGCACTTCACTTAAGGACTGTCATCACCGCGAACAGTCACCCTGACGGCGGAGTTTACCGCCACAAACGCCCCGAACGCAAGCCCGCGTGACCTGTTTTTACGGAAAATATTCGGGAAATTGCCGGAAATTGCCGGAAATTGACATTTGTCGAATTGGGGATGCCCGATTTCATCCAAATCTCGCCGGATTTGGACTATACCTCAGATGATTCCGCCCACACACAGGTATTTCATTTCCAGATACTCATCCATGCCGTGGCGCGAGCCCTCGCGGCCAATGCCCGACTGCTTGACGCCGCCGAACGGCACTTCGGCGGTGGACAGGATGCCGGTGTTGATGCCCACCATGCCGTATTCGAGTGCCTCGGAGACCCGCCAGATTCGCGCCGAATCGCGGCTGTAGAAATAGGATGCCAGACCGAACTCAGTGTCGTTTGCCATTTCAATGACCGATGACTCGTGGTCGAATCGGAACAGTGGCGCCAGCGGACCGAAAGTTTCCTCGCGCGCGACCTTCATCCCGGCGCTAACGCCGGTCAGCACCGTGGGTTGAAAATAATTACCCCCCAGCGAATGACGCGCACCGCCCAGCACCAGTTCAGCACCCTTCTGCAGCGCATCAGCGATGTGTTCTTCCACTTTTTCCACCGCCGCCTGATTGATTAGCGGACCTTGAAC
Source organism: Candidatus Poriferihabitaceae bacterium (assembly GCA_965249835.1). Classification (GTDB taxonomy): domain Bacteria; phylum Pseudomonadota; class Gammaproteobacteria; order Arenicellales; family Poriferihabitantaceae; genus JAHRAW01. The sequence goes on along the minus strand of CBDFMY010000003.1, from coordinate 1,696,780 downwards.
GATGCCGTCCTCACGCCCGTCCCCGACTCGCATCCCGGACACCGCCGCGATCATCTTCTCGGCGAATTCGTCGTAGATTCCATCCTGCACATAGATACGGTTGCTGCACACACAGGTTTGCCCGCCGTTGCGGTATTTGGAAACAATCGCCCCGTCCACTGCGGCATCCAGGTCGGCATCATCAAATACGATAAATGGCGCATTACCGCCCAGTTCCAGTGCCACTTTGATGATGGAATCGGCGCACTGCTTCATCAGCACTCGGCCGGTTTCGGTGGAGCCGGTGAAACTCAAGTGGCGCACCAGCGGATTGCCGGTCATCTCCCGACCGATTTCCTCGGAGCGGCCAGTAATTACATTGAACACGCCATCGGGCAGGCCGGCCTGTTGCGCCAATTCGCACAACGCAAACGCCGAAAGCGGGGTTTGCGTGGCTGGCTTGACCACCACCGTACAACCCGCCGCCAACGCCGGCGCGGCTTTACGGGTAATCATCGCCGACGGAAAATTCCACGGCGTAATGGCGACGCAGACGCCGACCGGTTGCTTGATTACCAGCAGCCGCTTGTCGCTCTGATGCGTGGGGATGGTCTCGCCATACACCCGCTTAGCCTCTTCGGCAAACCATTCCAGAAAAGACGCCGCATAACCAATTTCGCCGCGTGACTCGGCCAGCGGCTTGCCCTGCTCCAAAGTCATCATTAACGCCAAATCTTCTTGATTTTCAAGCATTAGTTCATACCAACGCCGGAGAATGGCGGCGCGTTCTTTGGCAAGCATCGCACGCCACGATGCCTGCGCCTGGTAGGCGTATTGGATGGCTTTGCGGGTATCGGGCGCGCCCATGGCCGGAACGCTGCCGATGACCGAGCCGTCGGCCGGATTGGTGACATCAATGGTGTCGCCGTCATCGGCATCCACCCATTTGCCGTTGATGTGGCATTGCTGGCGATACAACGCCTGGTTATGTAGTTTCATGTTGACTCCGATATATTTTCTGGGGTTGGCGCGGGCGCGTCATTCAAATGGATGATTCACGATGATAGTGTGCTCTCGCTCGGCACCGGTTGAAATGAGGTCAATGGGTAATCCGCTCAACGCCGACAAGCGGTCAAGATAGGCTTTGGCGTTTGCCGGCAGTTCATCGTAGCGACGAATGCCGCCGGTGGACTCTTGCCAGCCGTCGAGCATCTCATACTCCGGTTCACACTGAGCCATGGCTTCGGCACCGTAAGGCGGCAACTGGATCGACTCGCCCCGATAACGATAGTCGGTGCATATCTTCACCGAATCAAGTTGGTCCATTACATCCAGTTTGGTAACGCACAATGCGCTCAGCCCGCATACCTGACGGCAACGCCGCAACGCAACCGCATCGAACCAGCCGCAACGCCGCGGGCGACCGGTGGTGGCACCGAATTCATCGCCCTTCGCGCCGAGTTGGGCGCCGACCTCATCAAATAATTCGGTGGGAAACGGTCCGGCACCGACACGCGTGGCATATGCTTTGGTGACACCCAGCACATAATCCAATTGCAACGGGCCAATGCCGCTACCGGTGGCCGCGGCGGCGGCGGTGGTGTTGGACGAAGTGACGAACGGATAGGTGCCGTGGTCAATGTCCAGCAACATTCCTTGCGCGCCTTCAAACAGCACCGACTTGCCCTGCTCGCGCAGATGGCAAAGTCGCGCCGAGACATCGCCGAGCAAGTCGCTCACCCGCTCGGCATAACTCAAAGTTTCATCCAGCGTCTGGCGGTAATCCACCGGCTCGGCATGAAAGAGATTTTGCAACGCGTGGTTATGGTAGTCCATCACCTGCCGCAGGCGTTCAGCAAAACTCTTCGGCTCCAACAAATCCCCCAACCGCAGACCACGACGCGCAACCTTGTCTTCATATCCCGGACCAATACCGAGTCCGGTAGTGCCGATGGCGTTGCTGCCGCGCGCTTTCTCGCGTGCCACATCCAGTGCCGCGTGATACGGCAACACTAGCGGGCAAGCATAACTGACCAGCAGACGCTCATCCACCGACACGCCCATGTCATTCAGTTCATCCAGTTCGCGGAATAATTGCGCGATGCTGACTACCACGCCGTTGCCGATCAGACATTCCACGCCGGCGCGCATGGCACCCGATGGCACCAGATGCAATACCGTTTTGCGCCCATCCACCACCAAAGTGTGGCCGGCGTTGTGGCCGCCCTGAAAGCGCACCACCGCCGCGGCGCGTTCGGTCAGCAGGTCAACGATTTTTCCCTTGCCTTCGTCTCCCCACTGGGTGCCCAGTAATACGACATTATTTGCCATAGCAGTAAGTGAGCAGTTGACGCGGGAGCGGGTTTATCGTGCGAAATAGAGTAACGCCACGCCAGCCAGCATGCTGGTGACGCCGATTTTGCGTAGCGTGGAATCCTGCCATTTGCCCATGGTCGCCATAACTCGCTTGCAACCGGCCGGATTAATAAACGGAACAATGCCCTCCAGCACCAGATATAAAGCAAACGCGGTCAGCAGGTCATGCCAGTCCATGTCGATTCAAACCGGCCAAAAAAAGCCGGGGTGGGGTCAGTTGCTGGTAGCGGGCCGGGACTGTTTGAAATAGCGAAAGAAGTCCGAACTCGGGTCGAGTATCATCAAATTGTCCTTGCCATCAAAGGTTTCCTTGTAGGCATTGAGGCTGCGGTAGAGTTGATAAAACTCGCGGTCCCGGCCGAACGCCCGGGCGTAGATGTCGGTGGCAACCGCATCGCCTTCACCACGCAGACGCTGTCCATCGCGCTCGGCATTGGCAAGCATAATCTGACGCTGTCGATCGGCGTTGGCGCGAATTTTTTCCGCTTCCTCTTCGCCCTGTGCGCGCAATTCTTTTGCCACGCGCTCGCGCTCGGCGTTCATTCGGTCGTATACCCGCTCGCTAATTGCCGGGTCCAAATCAACGCGTTTCAGGCGCACATCGATAATTTCTATGCCGAGGCTGGCGGCATCCGCGTCCATTACCTGACGCACCACATCCATAATTTTGCTCCGGTCGCCGGAAATCACTTCCTGCACCGTGCGTCGACCAAATTCCTGACGCAGACTGTCGTTGACGCGTTGGGACAAGCGTGAACGCGCATTGGCTTTGCGTCCCTGAAGCCGTGTGTAATATTGATGCACATCGCGGATTCGCCATTTCACAAAAGAATCCACCACCAGGTTTTTCTTCTCGCCGGTGAGATAGAGTTCGGGATCGGCGTCCATGGTTTGCACGCGCGCGTCGAAGAACTGCACGTTGTTGATGAACGGAATTTTGAAATGTAGCCCCGGCTTGAGGTCGGAGTCGACGATCTCGCCGAACTTGAAGACAATTGCTTTTTCCCGCTCGTCCACGAAGAATGCCGAAGCAAACACCAGTGCCGCGGCGATTGCGCCGACAATCACGAACAACATGCTTTTACCTTTCATCAGTAGTCTCTTTTGGTCTCGATAGATTGCGCTTAATTACTTAGATTGCGACCGGTGCGGTTGGTGGCACGACTCGACCCCGACCGGTCCTGTTCTGACTGCCCGGTGACGCCTTGCCCAATCGCATCGAATCCCGACAACGGACGGTTGGAGCGGGTGCTGTTTCGATCGCGAAGCAACTGATCCAACGGCAGATACATAACGCTGTTGCCGCCCTGTTGGTCAATCAGCATTTTGCTGGAATTGCTCAGCACTTGTTCCATTGTCTCAAGATACAAGCGTTCGCGAGTTATTTCCGGCGCCTTTCTATACTCGGTCAGCACCTGCTCAAAACGGGAAGCCTGCCCCACGGCTTTAGCCACCGTGGATTCCTTGTAGGCTTCTGCTTCCTGAGTAATGCGCGCGGCAAAACCTCGCGCCTTGGGGATGATGTCGTTGGCGTAGGCCTGGGCGAGGTTTTTGATGCGCTCTTCGTCTTCGCGCGCGCGCACCACATCATCAAACGCGTTTTTCACCTGACTCGGCGGTTGAGCGTTTTGCATTTCCACGGTGCGAATGTTGATGCCGGTCTGGTAGCGATCGAGAATTCGTTGCACCAGGCTTTTGGTTTCTGCTGCCAGCCGGGCGCGACCTTCGGTGATGGCGAAATCCATGGTGCTACGCCCGACGATTTCACGCACCGCGCTTTCGGTAGCCTGACGCACCACCGAATCAGCCATGTTGCGGGGATTAAATTCGCTGACATTAAACAACAGATGCGTGGGGTCTTTGATGTCGTATTGCACCGCGAACTGGATGTCAATGATGTTTTCATCCTGCGTCAGCATCAACGCCTCCCTCGGCACCGTGGTCAGGTTGCTGGCTCCCTTGCGGTAGCCGACTTCCACGGTGTTGACATGCTGGGTGTTGATGATTTCCACCGTCTCAAACGGCATCGGAATATGCCAGTGCAACCCGGCATCCTTGCTTTCCTGATATTTGCCGAAGCGCAGTTCGATCGCCTGTTCGCCCTGGTCCACGGTATACACACCGCTGAACAACCAAAAGCCCAGACCAACCAGCACCACCAAGCCGACCATGCCGCCACCGGGCAGATTGATTCGACCGCCACGGTCACCACCGTTGCCGCCACCGCGCCGGCTACCGCCGAACGCGCCACCGAACAGAGAATCGAAACGCTTTTTTAAGTCACTAAAAATTTCATCCAGATCCGGCGGCCCGTCGCGACGACCTCTGCGTTGGCCATCACGTCGACCATCGTTTCGGTTCCACGGGTCTTGGTCGTTGGAGCCATTTGATCCGGGTTGATTCCAGGGCATTTGTTTTTCCTGATAGGTCAAGAAGTTCGCGTCATGACGCGGGCTGAGGGCGTATCATAGCATAATAATGTCGCGCAACACCGCATGGCGACGAAAAAATCGCCCCGGGAGCGCCATGAATTGATTGGCGCGAGCGAAGCGAGCCCGAAGGCGCGTATCAGGGATGATACGCGCAAAAGGCAAGCGCAAATGACAGTGGTATGCGAAGGGCATCGGCGGCGGCTTACGCCGCCGAGTAACCTGTGGCTGATAGGCAAAGGTTCGCTTGCGCTTGCCTTTTCGTCGCCATGCTACGTTGCGCGTCGTCGCTCGGTCGCTCACATACTTAATGTATTGCTCACTCCCTCGCTTCTCGCGCGCCTTGCCTGACAACGAAAATACTGCGCGCAATTTTGCGCGTGCTCGCGCTTTGCGGGGGGGATGCCCCCCGCACCCCCTTTGGCGCGGGGGAAACTTCCTGTTTCCACGCGCCAGCGTGCGTCCCTGCACGCTCTCTGGTGATTGGGAGAATAGAGTAAATGGCAAAACTTTAGTGGGCGTGACAACGAAAGAATCAGCGTTCGTCTTATTCTCGATGTGCCTTTGTCCTTTCAAAGAAATCACTCCCTTCCGATTCACTGTTACCTCCCAACCCGTCATTCTCGCCGGCAGGCGGGGATCCAGTCTGTTGTTCTCGCCAAAGGCGAGAACCCAGAACTAAAAAACGACGAGAGTAACTAATACCGTCATAATCCAAACCACATCCCCAGACCGTCATTCTCACATCGAACGGCGCGGTATCAAAGCAAATGAGTCCGGCTACGCCGGACGACATATTTAACTGGATTGCCCGGCCAATAATAATATGCGCCGGGCAATGACGAATGAAAGGTAACAGTGAATCGAGAAGACAAAGGCGCGTTGAGAAGCCAAAGCACATTGAGAATGTACGCCGAACTATTAGTATCATTACGCAAGCGTGACGCACCAGGCGGCTTGCGCCGCCACCTGGATCCCCGCCTACCGGCGAGGATGACGAATGGGGGGTAACAGTGAATCGAGAAGACAAAGGCGCGTTGAGAAGACAAAGTAACCGAGAAAAAGCCCATCTATGCCGAACTATTCGTACCGTGCCGCCATAAAACGCGCCAGCGCATCGCCCGAGTCGAGGGCGGTGCGCACTTGCGCGGCACCGTGCGTCAGGTTCGCAGCACGACCGCACTGCAGCAGGCAAATCGCGCCGCCGTAAATCAAACTGTCGCGCATCGCACCATCGTTGCCGGCCAGCGCCGCCCTACCGAGTTCGACGCAGTGCCCGGCGATTGCTTGCGTGTCAAGTTTCGTGTCCTGCAATAACTGCGGCGGTATGGCAATCGCCCTTGCGCTCTGGTGAATATCAACCTGCGCCGGAGCGATTTTTACTTCGCGGTCGGCGTCATCATCGTCATCGTTATGATACTGAAAAAATCTCGACGGCTGACTGAGGGATGGAATACAACCGCCTTCAATGCCGCGCACGATCATGGCACCGTGATAACCCGCTTGCCGCGCCAGCAAACTATAAACCGGCGGATAGGCTTTATGCACATAACCGGTCATCAGATGCGTTTCGCCTTTTGCCCGCAACGGTCCGAGCAACACTTCCAGCGTGGTGAGGCAGGAGCGCTTGACCATTTTGTCGCGCAGTTCCACCAGGCGATGCAGTTTGGGCAGGTATCTCGATTGGTCGACATATCCCCAACCGATGCGTCGGTCGGCGATGCGCTTTGCCACCTGCGCCGGCGATAAATCCACCGGGATGCGCGCCGCGGCGTAGACCATGTGATGGGTAACGCCGTATTTGGGTGCGACCGCGCGCAGTCCGTGGGAATACGCGTTCAATCCGCAAGCCGCCAGCACCGGCGCGAGGAACGGTGTCGCCGGCACATCGCGCGCATAGCCATTGAACGGGTCGGCGATATCGACCAGCGCATCGCAATCCACATCATGTCGCTCTACCGCATCAAGCAACGCATCCAGCGAGCCGAGATTTTCCTCATCGGTCTCGCGTTTCATGCGCATGGCGATGAGATAAATCCCGGCTTGCACCGGCTCCACCAGTTGCTCAATGATCAGGTTCATCGCATCCTTTGCCGCGGCGCGACTGATCGGCTTGCTCATCTCGGGCCCGCTGGCGACCCGCTGCAGGCAGGCGCGCATGCGCGCCGACGGAGACGGTTGATCGTGGTTTTTCAAATAAGAAAACTTTTTTCTATGATGGTGAGAATGAATCAGGCAACGCCGACAAAACAAAAACGAAAAAATTGCCGCCGCATCTACACGCTGTAATACAACTCAAATTCAACCGGATGAACTTCCTGCCGTAAGCGGTTGACTTCCTCCATCTTGAGTGCGATGTAGGCGTCGATTACATCATCGCTCATGACTCCGCCGGTGGTAAGGAATTCGCGGTCGCCATCGAGTGCTTCCAGCGCGATGTCCAGCCCGGGCGCCACGGTTGGCAGCAACTTCTCTTCTTCCGGCGGCAGGTCATACAAATCTTTGTCGGCGGGTTTGCCCGGGTCGATTTTGTTGATGATGCCATCAAGCCCGGCCATCAACATGGCGGAGAACGCCAGATAGGGATTGGCGGTGGAATCGGGAAAACGGAGTTCAAGGCGCCGCCCTTTGGGGTTTGCCTCATGCGGAATGCGGCAGGACGCGGAGCGATTGAGCGCCGAGTAAGCCAGCAGGGTCGGCGCTTCAAATCCCGGCACCAGACGTTTGTAACTGTTGACGCTGGCATTGGTGAAAGCGTTGAGCGCGCGTGCGTGTTTGAAAATCCCGCCGATGTAATACAACGCGATTTTGCTCAGCCCGCCATATTCATCGCCGGAAAAAATATTTTCCTTGCCTTTGAAAATCGACTGATGCACATGCATACCGGAGCCGTTGTCGCCGACCAGTGGCTTGGGCATGAAAGTCGCGGTCAAGCCGTGGTTATGCGCGACGTTATGCACCACATATTTGAAAATCTGCACTTCGTCGGCTTTTTTCACCAGCGTATTGAAGCGCGTACCGATTTCCCCTTGACCGGCGGTGCCGACTTCGTGGTGATGAACTTCCGTCTGCACACCCATTTTGTCCAGCACCAGACACATTGATGAACGCACATCGGCCTGGCTATCTACCGGCGGCACCGGAAAATAGCCGCCCTTGATGCCCGGACGATGGCCGGTGTTGCCGTCTTCGTATTCTTTGCTGCTGTTCCAAACCGCTTCCATGGAATCAATTTCATAAAAAGACGAGCCCATTTCATTGCCCCACTGCACCGAATCAAACAGGAAAAATTCATTTTCCGGACCGAAATAGGCAAGGTCGCCGATGCCGGTGGAAGCAAGATACGCTTCGGTGCGTTTGGCAATGGAGCGCGGGTCGCGTGCGTAGCCCTGATTGTCTGCCGGCTCGACCACGTCGCAACGCAGGTTCACCGTGTTTTCCTGATAAAACGGGTCAAGAACCGCGGTTTCGGGCTGGGGCTGCAAAATCATGTCGGAATCTTCAATCCCCTTCCAGCCAACGATGGATGAGCCGTCAAACATCTTGCCGGTCTGGAAGGTCTTTTCATCCACCTCCGCGACCGGAACCGAGATGTGATGCTCCTTGCCCAGGGTGTCGGTAAAACGAAAATCAACGAACTTGGCTTCGCAGTCTTTGATGAGTTTCAGGGCGTCTGCTACAGACATGATTGACCTCTGTGAATAATCGTCAGTGACGAGTGAATGAATAGTGAATCGGCAATACCAATCCAAAGCAACCCGAGCGGGTGCTCGCATTGGAAATGCCTGGCGAAATGATTGGCGAAATGTTGAGAAACATCCGTCAGTTACGGCTCGTATCCGCAAGTCCTCATAAAAACTAACGCCGGAACCTTGCCCGGCCGGGGGATGAAGGGCTCCAAGGCAGTTATCATAATACAATTTCGCAGAAGGCGGAATAGTTTTTGCAACATTCGTCCACAAAAAAAGAGCCCGTCCGGGCTCTTTAATCAACAGGTAATCCCCTGAATTCCTCACGCATCATCTCAACTTCATGGCACGATGGGCGCGCCTCTATGGTGGTTTAGGCTTTTGCGCTCCCATTTGCTTTTGCTCCGCTGGGAATCCGCAGGGTGCAACTGTATACCAAATTTCCGCCGGGTTGCCCGGTGAATTGCCCTTTATTACGGAATGGTAATAATCGGGATACCCACATTACGCACGTTGAATGTTCATCTGTTTTTTCATAAACCGATGTATTTATTTGTTTTATATCGGTTTTATAATATCGCGATTGCGCTTGCCTTTTCGTTATCAGGCAAGGCGTGCGAGGAGCGAGGGAGGGAGCATACATTAAGTATGTGAGCGACGACGCGCAACACTACACAGCATAACAAACCGTAATAAACCATGGCGACGAAAAGGCAAGCGCAACGTTAGCCGCTGTCACTTTCCGCTTCCACCGCATTGTCAAGATTGCACACATCGGCGTTTGCCTGATTGCGATCCAGCAGCCCCTTGACCAGCAACCACAGTCCGCCGGAATACACCGTCGCCGCCACGGTCGCGCCAGCCTCCAGCAATCGGCTGCTGTCGCCCTCGATTTTCGGCTTTGCCAGCGTGCCGCCCAGCCGCACGACTTTCGCCAGTGCCGACGGATTGATGCCGAACCCTTTGCGCGCTTTGGGCGTGAGCAGGATTTTCAACGATTCATCGCGCAAATCAATTTCGCCCGCACCCAACAGCGTCACCTTGTCGGTTTTCATCACCAGACCATTTTTGCTGGCAGCCACGCCTTGAGCGAAATCAAACTGAATGATGCCACACTCGATATCGATATACTCGCCGACGGAACGAAACGGGTCGATGAAAGTAACCAGATTGGAAAAAATATCTCCGCCGATGAAATTCAACGTCTGGTTTTTCACGCGCGCATCACTCAGGCGCAAAGCCACCCGCCCGTTGGCAGTAGCCGCCAGTTCGGCCATGCTTGCCCCGCTGGCGATGACTTCAATGTCCGAATCGAATGTCCCGCTGTCGACAAAATCATCCTGACGAAACACCACCAGCCCTTTGGTGTCGAGTTGTTTGCCGTGCATTTTGAACTCGGCAACAATGCCATCACCCTTGCCATCATCTTGCCCATCACCTTGCCGAGCAGTGGCATCCACCACCAGGCTCATTGCCAGATCGCCCTGCCCCATGCGCCCAGTAATGGTTTGTCGCAACGTGCCATTATCCAGCCGCATCTGCATTTGCATATCGCGCATGCTGATCAATCTATTGCTGCCCGAAGCGGCGCTCAGATGAATGCGCCCGTTGAGTTTGCTCATCCAGTTAGTATTGATTGGCGCGTTGGAAAAAAAACGAGTGGTTTTCTTTGCCCCCGGTAGCAGTATCTCGCGCAGATCAAAACGCTCGGAAACCAAATCTGCCTCCACCTGCATCGGCGATTGCTTGTCCTCGGGCAAACGCCAGTCAATGGTGCCGCGCAAATCGTTTGCACCGATTTTTACCTCCACGGTGGAGCGGTTGCTGCGCGCGCCGGTTGTCATCAGGGTGATGATGCCTTCAATCGGGTTGTCGGGATTGAAGTGAGCGGTGTGCCATTCCAGATCGGCCACGCTGGAGGCCTGGAATTTCATCGCCATGTTATTGATGGCAATGGGGCTCAGGCGGTCAATGTCACCGTGCAAGCGCATGGTCGCCGCGGCCGAGTTCAATTCGGCGATGATGTTTTTGACGCCGACCTCGCCGCCCCGCGCCGTCAAGTCCAAAGAGACATCCAGCAAGCCGCCCTGCGGACGGGGAATGTTCCAGGCTTGCGGCAATTGAGCAATCGCAAAATCGTTGATATCCACATGCAAACGCGCATCCAGTGGAGCGAAGGCGGCGACTTCCCCGGAGAAAGACGCTTTGATTGCCGCGGCCGAGTTCAATTCGGCGATGATGTTTTTGATGCTGATCTCGCCGCCCCGCGCCGTCAAGTCCAAAGAGACATCCAGCAAGCCGCCCTGCGGGTGGGGAATGTTCCAGAATTGCGGCAATTGAGCAATCGCAAAATCGTTGATATCCACATGCAAACGCGCCTCCAATGGAGCGAAGGCGGCGACTTCCCCGGAGAGAGACGCTTTGATTGCCGCGGCCGAGTTCAATTCGGCGATGATGTTTTTGACGCTGACCTCGCCGCCCCGCGCCGTCAAGTCCAAAGAGACATCCAGCAAGCCGCCCTGCGGGTGGGGAATGTTCCAGAATTGCGGCAATTGGGCAATCGCAAAATCGTTGATATCCACATGCAAACGCGCCTCCAATGGAGCGAAGGCGGCGACTTCCCCGGAGAGAGACGCATCGATTGCCGCCGCCATCGATGTCGCCTTGAGATTTCGCACGCCCCAGTTTGCCGGCGCACGACCGCTGGAATACAAATTTCCCGAAGCGGTGAAAGGCGTTGCCGCCTCCACCAACGCCGTCGCCCACGGGTCGGCGAACCAGGCCTGCACCGACTCGGCTTCGCTTAGCGTCAACTCCACCTCCAGATCCGCGGTCATGGACGCGCCGAGATGGCGAATCTCTCCACTGGCACTCAAAGCAATGGGCGGACCGCTAACCGATACGGTGAGGTCGGTGAGATGCAACGCGCCGGATTGGTCATTGGTCAGTCGCGCCGAGCCACGTATTTGCCCGCTTTGCGGCAATGTTTGACTTACCGACGATGGCAACAGCGGCAACTGCTGCCAATCATCGGCACGCGCGCTAATGGCGAGGTCGATGCCACGCAGGCGGTGTAATTCAGCAATGGCACCGCTCGCCGAGAAGTCGGTGGCGGCGACCCGTCCGGAGAAATCGTCCACGGTTGCGCGCCAGGCGCCGCGTTCGAAAGCCAGCGCGGCTTCCAGTTTGAGTGCCGATAGCGGTGGTAACGGGTCATCAAACAGCGGCGCCAGGTATCGACCATCGGAGGCCTCGGCGGTGACATACAGATGTCCCGAAGGTTGCGAGTTCAATTCATTAACCATGCCGGTCACCTTGACTGCCAGGGCTTCGCGCTCCAGCGAAAGTTGTATCTCATTCAATCGCCAGATTTTCTGCTCGCGACTCAGGTTGGCTTTTGCCGTCAACTCGCCAATGCGGGACAACGCCCTGCCCGGTAATTCCTGCGACTCGGTGGACGGGTTGAGCTCAAGAGATAGCGGTAACTCGCCACGCCACGCACCGTCGATGAAATCGACCTCGCCACCGGCGCTGATGGTCAATCCGATGCTCTCCACTTTTGCCGTCTCAACGCGCAGGTTCAACGCCTTTGCCGAGCCGCTCAAATGGGCAGCGATATTCGTATCAAGCGGCATAGCATCCACCGCTCCCACCGTAGCCATCAACCACCCCGGCACGGCGCGGTTCAATGTTCCCGATGCCGAAAAATTCAACTCGATACCGGTGCGGTTATACACGCGGTTGATTTCCCCGCTGAGGGTGTTGGTCAAACCCCATTTCGTCGACTGCAATTGAATTTCCCGCAACGCCATGGTGTAGAATCGTTCGGGTTGCCGTAGCCGGGCATGACCGACGACCGTGCCGAGGTTCGGCAATGATGTGCCTGCCAGCGCGGATAATTGTTTGGTGTTCGCCAGTTCGAAATCCAGTTCCAGGTCAATGCCGCGCCACCACAACAAATTCTGCGCGCTACCGGTGGCGCGCACGCGATTATCCGCAACACCGACCCAACCATCCATGGACAACGGTGATGGCTGGTAGGTGAACAAGGTTTCCCAACTGCCCACAGTGGCGGATGCGGTGATGGGGGTGTCTTCCACCGCGCCAGCAAAATCAACCCGCACGGGTTTGCCCGGCCCGGCGCTTTCGGCGTGCGCTTTGTCGATGCGTATATCCCAGTGGCGATAGCGCGTCGCCACGCTGATTTCGCCGTCAATAATCTCCACGCTCGGCACTTCCAGCCGCCACGGTAATGAAACGTCGGCGGTGGCAGGCGAGCGCCGCAGGACGGCGAGGTTATAAACTCCCGCCGCGTTTTTCTCGACATGCAGTTTGGGTTTTTCCAGAACGATGTCTTCCACCACCAGTTTGCCGCGTAGCAATGCCCACAAATCCACGGCGAACACCGCCTTGTCTATTTCTATCGCCCACGGCTGCGAGCCCCAGGATGCGTTGGGATAGCGGATGGATTCGGCGTGCAACCTCGGCTTCATCCCGACCGCCAGTTGTAACGCGCCGTCAATCACCAGCGGTCGGCCGGTGCGCGACTCAACCATCTCGCTGAGTTGCGCCTTGTAGTGGTCCTGGTCGAGGAAAAGCGCCAATAGCCCGGTCAACAACACCAGCAACAGCGGCACCGACAGAATCAGCGCGCCCACCGCCAATGTCCATTTCCATCGCCTTTTCATGGGGATGGAGTGCCGTGCATCTAAGGAACCAGCGCGAGACCGCTCAGCCCGGCGGTCTCCGGCAAACCAAACATCAGGTTCATATTCTGAATCGCCTGACCGGCGGCACCTTTGACCAGATTGTCTTCCACCACCAGCACCACCACGGTGTCGCCATCCTGCGGTCGATGAACTGCAATCTGACAAGTGTTGGCACCGCGCACACTGCGCGTGTCGGGATGCGCGCCATTGGGCAACACTTCGACAAAAGGCTCGGTCGCAAAACGTTGCTCATACAAGGTCTGCAATGCCGGCAAATCCACATCGGTTTTGCGCAGACGCGCATACAAAGTGGCATGGATTCCGCGGATAATCGGCAGCAGGTGTGGCGTGAACACCAGCCCCACCGGGCGACCGGCCAACCGCTCCAGTTCCTGTTGCATTTCCGGCAGGTGTCGGTGTCCGGCAATGGAATAGGCCTTAAACGACTCGCCCATTTCGCCCAAAGAGGTTTCCAGGCTCGCTTGCCGCCCGGCGCCGGAGACACCGGATTTGGCGTCGGCAATCAGGTGGTCAAGGTCAATCCAGTGATTCTCAATCAGCGGCAAATAACCCAACTGCACGGCGGTGGGATAGCAACCGGGATTCGCCACCAGTTGCGCGGTGCGAATTTTTTCGCGATTGATTTCCGGCAGACCATACACCGCTTGCTCAAGCAATGCCGGACAGGTATGCGGTTTGCCATACCACTTACTCCACAACTTTGCGTCATTCAAACGAAAATCCGCCGACAAATCGATGACCTTGACGCCGGCATCCAGCAATCCTTCGGCATATTCCATGGCGATGCCTTTGGGCGTGGCACAGAACACCACATCGCACTTTGCCAACTCGGATGGCTGCGGCGATGTGAACGCAAGATCAATGGCACCGCGCAACGATGGAAAAGTATCCACAACCGCCTGGCCAGCCCGCGACCGTGAAGTGATGCAGACCGGCGATGCGTCGGGATGACGCGCCAGTAGACGCAACAATTCCAGTCCGGTATAACCGGCACCGCCTATAATGCCCGCTTTGAGTGTCATGGTTTTGGGTTCGGGTTCGGGTTTGGTTTTCATGTCATTTCGGTCATTACCCTGTCGCACGCCCTGTTATAATAACCGCTGACAATGCCATGGCAATCGACCGACCGGTTCCGTAGTGTATCCTTATTTCCGCCGAAAAAAAAATTACAAAATTACCATGTCCGCGATTCAGTCTCGATACCCCCGCCTCAAGCAAGAAATCGAGCGGCTGACCGCCGCCTATCAGCGTCCGGCCGGTTCGGTGCGGTTGATTGCCGTTAGCAAACAACATCCGCCGGACAATGTGGTGGAACTGGCGCGCCTCGGCCAGCGGGATATGGCGGAGAATTTTTTGCAGGAAGGCGTGAAAAAAATCGAGCACGCCGCCCAACAGTTATCCGGCGATGGGCGCGAAGCGTTGTGCTGGCATTTTATCGGGCACATCCAAAGTCGCAAATGTCGATTGATTGCGGAAAATTTCAGTTGGGTGCATACCATTGACAACATCAAAGTTGCGCATAAACTCGACCAGGGTCGGGCGGATGTGAATTCATCAAGCGGCAAGCCGTTACATGTGCTTATTCAACTTAATCTGCAGGGGGAAGCATCCAAATCCGGCGTGTTGGAAGCGCAACTGCCGGCCCTCGCCGAGGCGGTTGCCGAGATGTCCAATCTACGCTTGCGCGGGCTGATGATTATTCCCAAAATGGAAAAGACACCGGACCAACAGCGGGCGGTGTTTCGCCGCTGCCGGGAACTGCGTGATGAATTAAATGCGCACGGTTTCCATCTCGACCATCTTTCCATGGGCATGACCGGCGACCGGGAAGCCGCCATCGCCGAAGGCACCACCATGCTCCGAATCGGCACCGCCCTGTTTGGCGAACGCGCCCCACGCCCTTTGAAACAACCGGGTTGATTGGCCGGGTTGATTGAAATTCCCAAACCACTGTCCCCCATGAACGCATCCACTCGAATCGCTTTTATCGGCGGTGGCAACATAGCCCGCAGTATGATCGGCGGACTGATCAATTCCGACTGGCGCGCCGCTAACTTGTCGGTGTCGGATCCGTTCGCCGAGCAGCGACAGGAATTGGCGCAACGCTTCGACCTGCCGGTTTTCGAAGACAACGCCGAATGTGCCGCTCGGGGCGAGGTCGTGGTGCTGGCGACAAAACCGCAATCCTTGCAATCTGCGGTGGCCTCCATCGCGGCGGTGTTGCAAGAAAAAAACCCGCTGGTGATTTCCATCGCGGCCGGCATTAGATGCGAAAATATTATGCGCTGGGCCGGCACGCCGCTGTCTCTGGTGCGGGCAATGCCCAACACCCCGGCGCTGGTCAACGCCGGCATGTCCGGCTTGTTCGCCAATGCGCAAGTCACTGAGAAGCAACGCGACCTGGCGCAAACCATTTTGCGCGCGGTGGGCAACACGGCGTGGGTGCAACAGGAATCGCTGATGGATGTGGTTACCGCCATCTCCGGCAACGGTCCCGCTTACTTCTTCAAACTCATGGAATTGCTGTCGAGCAACGCGGTGCGTCACGGGCTCGACCGGCAAACCGCCGATGCGCTGGTCGTGCAAACCGCGCTGGGTGCGGCGACGCTGGCGCAGCATGAAGAACAGACGCCGGCGAAGTTGCGTCTTCAGGTAACCTCCCCCGGCGGCACCACCGAAGCGGCACTTGAAAAAATGCAAGACCTCGGAATAGACGATGCCGTCGAGCAAGGCATCTTTGCGGCGATAAAACGCGCCGAACATCTCGCCGATCAATTCGGCGGTAATTCGAATTAGTCCGATGTCCTATTTTCAAAACGCCTTTCTGTCGATTGGTGAAACCATCGTCAGTCTGTATCTATACGCGATGATCTTGCGATTTTTGCTGGAGTGGCTGCGTGCCGATTTTCGCAACCCACTGGTGCAAGCCATGGTCGCCATCACCACCCCGCCCTTGCAAATAATGCGCCGATTTGTTCCGGGATTGTATGGACTGGATCTTGCCGCGGTGGTTCTCATCTGGGTCATCGCTCTGTTCAAACTGGCGTTGCGACTATGGGCTAACGATTACTCATTCCACTGGAGCGGCGCGCTGGTATTGAGTTTCGTCAACAGCCTGAACACGATAGTGTGGATTTTCCTGATTGCGATTTTAATTCGCGTGGTGTTGAGTTGGGTCGCGCCCGCTTCTTCGCATCCGGCGGCGCGTGTCATCTACGCACTGAGCGAGCCGGTGATGGCGCCCTTCCGCCGGATTCTGCCGTCATTCGGCGGGCTGGATTTGTCGCCCATCCTGATATTGTTTGCTTTGCGATTGGTGCAGAAACTGCTGCTAACACCGCTTGTGAATTTTGCCGTGGGATTGCTTTAAGAGTTATGCAAACAAGGGTTTAAGTTTTTTACTAATCCAATACAGTAGCAACAAACTTGGAATCACCATCAAGGTGGTGATGACAAAAAACACAAGCCAGTTGCCGTGCAGCGAGTCCACCAACAAACCGCTACTGCTGGCAAAAACAGTGCGCCCAAAATTTCCCATGGATGCCATCAGCGCGTATTGAGTCGCGGTGTAAGCCCGGTTGGTCAAGTGCGAGATGAACGCGACAAACGCCACGGTTGAAAACGCCGAGGTGAAATTGTCGAGAAAAATCGCCACCGCAAACACCGTGGTATCCGCTCCGGTGTGCGCCATATACGCAAAAATCAGATTGGTCGCGGCCATGGAAATGCCGCCAATCATCAAACCACGAACCAAACCATAATGCACCGTGATGACGCTCGCTACGATCGAGAAAATCACGGTTAAGGTTGTGCCGACCAGTTTGGAATAAGTCGCAATTTCGGCGGTTGTAAAACCGATTTCCTTGTAAAAAATCAGCGACATTCGCCCCAGAAACGCTTCGCCGATCTTGAAAAAAACAATGAATAAAAAAATTAGTAATGCGAGGTAACCAAACCGCGTGAAAAAATCTCTAATCGGTTCAACAATCGTAACCAAACACCACGCGCCAAAACGACTTCCGATACGATTTCCGCCGAGTTTATTTTGATAGGTTTCTTGCGCTTGTTGCTGGACGGCAAAACGCGAACTGTCCGGTTCATTCATCCACATGGTATTTACCATGCACAACACCATGAAAAACGCCATCATCAGATAAACCATATTCCATGAAAAACCAAAATCCGACAGATACAAGGCGACCGCCCCGATAAAACCATAACCCACCCACCAACCCGAGGTTGCCAGTGCCGCGGTCGCCGGCAGTTTGTCTTTTTCGCTTATCTCCAACACATCGATTCGATAGGCATCAATTACCACATCCTGCGTTGCCGAGACCGCAGCCACGCACAACGCCAGCACACTCAACCAAACCAACTCCTGTTTGGGGTCGGTTGCGGACATTAAAACGATGAGTATCAGCAACAGCATCTGCATCAACAGCAACCACGACCGACGTTGCCCCAAACCGGAAAGTAGCGGCAATCGCACGCGGTCGAGTAACGGCGCCCACATCCAGTTGATTGAATACATCGCGAACACCGAGCCAAAAAAACCAATCGCGGTTCGCGTCAGCCCCAAATCTTTCAGCCACAAGGTCATTGCCGAGCCGATGATAATCCATGGGAAACCGCTGGCGATGCCGTTCAAGAAAATAAACAACATCCGTTTGTCCAAATAAGTTTTTATTAGGTTATTCATTGGATTGGATTTTGTTTTGGATTTTGTTTTGGATTTATGGGGGAGCGCGCCTTGCGTCACATCCCGAACAATTAAATGGAGGAAGCGATTATAATGCACCCGCCCCTTAATCATTATTAATCATCTGAATCCCATGCGCCCCATAAAAGCAAAATTTGTCGAGTTATGCATCAAAGCCGAAGTGCTTCGATTTGGCCAGTTCAAACTAAAATCGGGACGCATCAGTCCGTATTTTTTCAACGCCGGATTATTCAACCGCGGCGGTTTGCTGGGAGCAGCCGCGCAACATTATGCACGATTGATTGTCGCGAAAATTCACGACGATTTCATGCTGTTCGGTCCGGCATACAAGGGCATTCCTCTGGCGGCGGCGGTGGCATTGAAACTGGCTGACGACCACAACTGCGACATTGGTTACGCCTTCAACCGAAAAGAGGTCAAAGACCACGGCGAAGGTGGCGCACTGGTGGGCGCAACCTTGCGCGGCAACGTGGTGATTATCGATGATGTCATCACCGCCGGAACCTCAATCGGTCAGTCGGTTGCGGCGATCAAAGCCGCCGGCGCGACACCACATTCGGTGGTAATCGCCCTTGACCGCGAAGAGGTCGCCGACCGGACCAAATTATCCGCGGTGCAATATGTGCAACAAGAATACGGGATTCCGGTTCACGCCATCATCACGCTGCAGGATTTGATCGATTATCTGGAGGCAAATGAATCGGCGGCAAATTTCAAGGCGATAGCCGCCACCATGCGAACTTATCGCGACCAATACGGCATCGCTTGAACGCTACGCCGGAGGAAGTTGTCGAGAAAAATTGACTCTGGGCATGGGGAATGGCGCGCCCGGAGAGATTCGAACTCCCGACCTCCTGGTTCGTAGCCAGGCACTCTATCCAACTGAGCTACGGGCGCGCGGGTTGTGCGGGAAGGATTATACGCTATCAAAACCGGGCGTGGTTGTTTGCGGTGATAACAAAAAGACCAAGTCCGTTTTGTGCCAGCCAGCGCCGAAATTTTGGCTACACTTACCAGCATGATGCTCGACTTCCAAACTGGTTATCAGGCGGTCAAAAACCGCGATTCCCGCTTAGTCTAAAGCAAATTATATGGCATTTACCGAGGTGATCTATGTCTATAGAAATTTTTTATAACCATAATTATTTTCCTTTTTCCATTGGCATATGGCCCGGGCCCGGGAAATATATTTTTCGCAATAAATGGAGCCCGATTTGGATTTGGCAGCACACTGATGGCTAACTTTGGTTACCATTTAGATGGCTTGATTTCAATTTTTCATGGTCCCAGACGACTGGGACGATATTCAAAAGATGGCTGTTTATTGAATGAGGAACAAATACAGGCTGACGTTGCGTAAATCCGCTTCACAATGTCATGAGTATAAACCAATTAAAAGCGGACAGATGTCGTGTTAATTATTAGGACAGTTCTATTTACTCCTAACAGACGCTAAACTTTTTCCATCCGGGGCATGGAGACGTTCGTTTTAAGTCAATGGCGGAGAGAGAGGGATTCGAACCCTCGATGGGGCTATAAACCCCATACTCCCTTAGCAGGGGAGCGCCTTCAACCACTCGGCCACCTCTCCGTTGTTATGCCGTTATCAATTACTGCTCCGGTCAAACGGCACGCAATCAGGCGTTGTTGGGGTCCGCCTCCTCCGCCGACGGCTGCGAGTCATCCTCATCCGCCGGATTATCTTCGTCTGCTGTTGCCTTCTCCGCCCGGTTCCCCGCTTGGTCATCGGGTTCGTCGCCGTGGTTGCCCTGGTTGCCGTGGTCGGCGGCGGCGCCCGATTGTTCGTGTTTTATTTTATAGTAGATTTCCTCACGATGAACCGGAATATCTTTGGGCGCGTTGATTCCCAATCGCACCTGGGTGCCGCGCACGCCCAGCACGGTAAGGCGAACTTCATCGCCGATGTAAACGGATTCGCCGATTCGGCGGGTAAGAATTAACATTTTCTTTGCTCCTGTATGAAATAGTATTGCTGATTTTTTTTTGCATCAAATTCGCCGGCTTTGTTTTGCCCTGGCACCCCGATGCCCCATCGTAAAAATATACAAATTCCGGCGAAAATACAACCTCTAAAATGGTTTTTGTAGCCGCATCCTCACTCTGATTTCGCGCTCCCGCCTATTTTTTCACAACTTCATCGGCCACAACTTCATCGGCGAATTCATCCAGTCGAAACACCTTGTGCAACGTGCGCACCGCGAGTTCGGTATATTCCATATCAATGGTCACCGAGATTTTGATTTCCGAGGTGGAAATCATCTGAATATTGATGCCCTTTTCCGCCAACGCCTTGAACATGGTGGTGGCGATGCCGGCGTGCGAGCGCATGCCGACACCGACCACCGATATTTTCGCCAGGTCGCTGTCCCCCACCACTTCTTCGGCGCCCAGTTGTTTGGCGATGGGCGCAAGAATCTGCTTGCTCTTCTCCAGATCATCGCTGTGCACGGTGAAGGTCAGGTCGGTCAACCCGTCGGAGCCGACATTCTGAACGATCATATCAATGTTAATGTGCGCGTCCGAAACCGGCCCCAGCAAGCCGTAGGCGATGCCGGGCTTGTCGGGCACGCCGCGGATGGTTACCTTGGCTTCGTCGCGGTTGTAGGTGATTCCCGAAATTAACGGCTGTTCCATTGTCGTATCCTCTTTATTTGCCTCGTAAGTGATTAGCGTGCCGGCGCCGGGTTCAAACGACGACAGCACCCGCAGGGGGACATTATATTTGCCGGCGAACTCCACTGCACGAATTTGTAGCACTCTGGCACCGGCACCGGACAACTCCAGCATCTCTTCAAAGGTAATGCGGTCGAGACGCCGCGCTTCGGGCACGATGCGCGGGTCGGCGGTATAGACGCCGTCCACATCGGTGTAAATACGACATTCGTCTGCCTTCAACGCGGCCGCCATGGCCACCGCAGTGGTGTCGGAACCGCCGCGCCCGAGGGTGGTGATGTTGTTGTCCTGGTCCACGCCCTGAAATCCGGCAACCACCACCACCGTACCGTTTTCCAAATCGCGGCTGGCGCGTTCGGATTGAATCTCCACGATGCGCGCCTTGCCGTGGATCTGGTCGGTCAGGATGCGTAACTGGGAACCGGTATAAGAGCGCGCTTTCACGCCGAGGGCGTGCAACGCCAGTGCCAATAGCGCGATGCTGACCTGCTCGCCGGTGGAAACCAGCATGTCGATTTCGCGGTTGGACGGCTGGGCGTTGGTCTCGTGGGCGAGTGCCAGCAGTTTGTTGGTTTCTCCGCCCATGGCCGACACCACCACCACCATTTTATTGCCCTGCTGCACCGATTGCGCCACATTGCGCGCCACCGCTTTGATGCGGTCAATATTTGCCACCGAAGTGCCACCGTATTTTTCAACAATCAAGGACATTATGAAGATAAACGCTTGTTCACAAATAAAGACAGGTTAATAGGATATTTGATTGAATATAATCACTTTTCATGTGAAACTTCTGCGACCCAGCGATACATTGCCGCCATCACCTGCTCCACCGCCCCGACCTTGCTACCGCCGCCCTGTGCCAGTTCCGGCTTGCCGCCGCCGGAGCCATCCACCAGCGGCACCAATGCCCGAATCAACTCGCCGGCATGATACCGCGTCACCAGGTCGCCGGTCACGCCGGCGATCAATGTCACCTTGTCTTCATTGACGCCGGTCACCAGCACGATGCCGCTGCCGAGTTGCCGTTTCCACTGATCCACCGCCATGCGCATGGTTTTAACATCGGCGTGATCCTGACGAATGGCGACTACTTTGACGCCGTTGATTTCTTTCACCGATTCATTCAAAGAAGTGCCGCCGCCAGCCAGTTTCCCCTGCAATGATTGAATCTGCCGATGCTGTTCGAGTTGCTCGGTGAGCAACGATTTCAACCGCGTTTCGACCTGCTGCGGGGTGGATTTCAGGGTTGATGCAGCGGCGTTCAACAAACTCAGTTGTTGCGCAACCCATTGCTCGGCGCAAGCGCCAGTGAGCGCTTCGATGCGGCGGATGCCGGCGGCGATTCCGCTCTCACTGATAATTTTGCAAAAACCGATGTCGCCGGTTCGTTCCACATGAGTGCCGCCGCAAAGTTCAAATGAAAACTCCCCCATGCGCACGACCCGCACCTGCGAGTCGTATTTCTCGCCAAACCATGCCTCGGCGCCGTCGGCTTTGGCTTGCTCCAAATCCATCACATCGACGGCAACCGCAGTGTTGGCGCGAATGTTGCGGTTCACCAGTTGCTCGATGGCGCACAGTTGATCGACATTAATCGCTTCAAAATGCGAGAAATCAAATCGCAACCGTCGCGGCTCCACCAGCGAACCTTTTTGCCGCACATGAGAACCGAGCACCGCTTTCAACGCGGCGTGCAACAAGTGCGTGGCGGAATGATTGTTGGCACAGTGCCGGCGAAGGTCGGTGGCAACCTTGGCCGCGCCGCGCTCGCCCTTGCCGACTTTTCCGGCAGTCATGATTCCGAAGTGGCAAATCACTTTGTCGGCGAGATACTGCGTGTCTTCCACCGTAAAAATCCCTCCCGCAAAATGAATCTCACCGCGGTCGCCCACCTGCCCGCCACCTTGCGCATAAAACGGCGTGCGCTCCAGCACCACGATGCCCTGCTGTCCCGGGTTCAGCCTCTCGCACGGTTGCATGGTTTCATTTTTTTGTGCGAATAATGCCAATACTTTCTGTTCGCTTTGCCATTCCTGATAGCCGAGGAATGGAGTTGCGCTGAGGTCTTTCATGTCATCCGCGATATTCGAGTTGCACGGAGTTGCCCGGCTTTGTTCAAACTGACTGGCGGCACGGGCGCGGTCGCGTTGCTGCGCCATCGCCCGATCAAATGCGGCGTGGTCAACGGTGAGATTCTGTTCGCGTGCCACATCCGCAGTCAAATCCAACGGAAAACCAAACGTGTCATACAAACGGAAAGCCACCTGCCCGGGAATCACCGTGCCGCTCAGTCCGGCGATCTCGCGGTCGAGAATTTTCAAGCCTTGTTCCAGCGTTTCGTTGAACTTTTCGTTTTCCCGCGCCAGCACCCGCTCCACCTGTTCGCCTGCGGCGGCGAGTTCCGGATAGGCTTGGCCCATTTCATCGATCAATGGCCGCACCAGTTTGTGCATAAACGGTTCGCGGCAGCCGAGTTGATAACCGTGGCGGATGGCGCGGCGAATGATACGCCGCAACACATAGCCGCGCCCTTCGTTGGATGGCGTTACGCCGTCCACCACCAAAAACGCCGTGGAGCGAATGTGGTCGGCGATGACATGTAATGAATGGCTATGGCGATCCTTGCTTCCCAGCACCTTGACCGCGGCGGCAATCAGGTTACGAAACAGGTCAATGTCATAATTGCTGTGCACCGATTGCAGGATTGCGGCGACCCGTTCCAGCCCCATGCCGGTGTCCACCGACGGTTTCGGCAATGCTTCGAGTTTGCCGTCGGAGTTGCGGTTGTATTGCATGAACACCAGATTCCAGATTTCCACAAAGCGGTCGCCGTGCTGCTGCGGCGAACCCGGCGGACCGCCGGCCACCGCCGGTCCATGGTCATAAAAAATTTCCGAACACGGACCGCATGGACCGGTGTCGCCCATGGACCAGAAGTTATCCTCGGCGCCGATGCGACTAAATCTCGTTGGCGAAACCCCGACCTCGTTGAGCCAGATTCGCTCGGCTTCATCGTCCTCTTCAAACACCGTGACCCACAAACGCTCGGCCGACAAACCAAACTCACCGGTCAGCAATTCCCAGGCATAACCGATGGCTTGAGATTTGAAGTAGTCGCCAAAACTGAAATTGCCCAGCATCTCGAAAAACGTGTGATGGCGTGCGGTGTAGCCGACGTTTTCCAAGTCATTGTGTTTGCCGCCGGCGCGTACGCATCGTTGCGCGGTTACCGCTCGTGCACTGCCGGGCTGGCGGTTGCCGAGGAACACATCTTTGAATTGCACCATGCCGGAATTGGTGAACAGCAAGGTCGGGTCGTTAGCCGGCACCAGCGAACTGCCAGGCACGATTTCATGCTCGCGTTCGGCAAAATAACGGAGAAATCGTTTTCTAATTTCGGTGGTTTTCATGGCGTTGGAGTGCTTTTCAATAATACCCGCTTACCTGCCGACATGTGGTTCAATTTGCTCCGCGTCAAAACCGCGCTGTTGCAAAAAACGCGCTTGCCGCGCCCATTCGCGGTAATTCGCCGGCGGCGGGTCACCGAATTTTTTACGCCGCACCTCGGCGGCAAGCGCACACCATTTGGTTTCGTAGTCCGACATCACGCGCTCCACCATGGTTTTTTCAATCTGATGCTGTGCCAATTCGTGTCGAAGTTTCACCGGCCCGCGACCACTTTGATAACGTCGGCGACACAGTTGTTCGGCGAACCGAAAATCCGATTGCGCGCCCTGCTCGGCCAACTCGGCAAGCAATCGCTCCACTTGCTGTGGGTGTTGCGCGGCGGGCGGTTTGCTTGCCAGTTTACGCCGCAACTCCCACACGCTGTGCTCACGGCTCGCCAGCAACCGATACGCCTTGTCGCGCAATTGCAGACACGCTCGTTGGTTTGGAAGGGCGGGGTTCGGCTCGGTGTTCGCTTGGGTATTCGCCTGGGTGCTCGCTTGGGTATTGGCCTGGGTATTTGACATGGGGGCCGGTGCGGCAACGAACGGCGAAAGACGGCGACGCTTAGGCCTCTTTCACCGCGGCCTCTTTCACCTCGGCTTCTTTTGCGGCGGGCTCCTTTGCTTTGGCATCTTTTGCATCGGGCTTTTCCGCCACACCCGCGCTCCCGCCCAAACCTTTTTCCTCGCGCACCTTCGCTTCGATGGCGGCGGCGATGTCGGGGTTTTGCTTGAGGAACTCCCGCACATTGTCGCGGCCCTGACCGACGCGGTCGGCACCGTAGCTATACCACGCACCGGACTTCTCCACCACGCCGAGTTCGATACCGAGGTCGATCAACTCGCCCTCTTTGGAGATGCCCTCGTTGTAGAGAATGTCAAACTCGGCTTTGCGGAATGGCGGCGCAACTTTGTTTTTGACCACCTTGACCCGGGTCTGGTTGCCGATGATTTCATCGCCTTTCTTGATCGCACCGATGCGCCGAATGTCCAGCCGCACTGACGAGTAAAACTTAAGTGCGTTGCCGCCGGTGGTGGTTTCCGGATTGCCGAACATCACGCCGATTTTCATACGAATCTGGTTGATAAAAACCACCATGGTGTTGGAGCGTTTGATGTTGGCGGTCAACTTGCGCAATGCCTGGGACATCAGGCGTGCGTGCAACCCCATGTGGGAGTCGCCCATGTCGCCCTCAATCTCGGCTTTGGGCGTGAGCGCGGCAACGGAATCCACCACCACCACATCCACCGCCGCCGAGCGCACCAGCATATCGGTGATTTCCAACGCTTGTTCGCCGGTGTCCGGTTGTGAAACCAGCAACTCCTCAATGTTGACACCGAGTTTTGCCGCGTAGCCGGGGTCCAGCGCGTGTTCGGCATCGATGAAACTGGCGGTGCCGCCTTGCTTTTGCGCCTCGGCGATTACCGACAAAGACAACGTGGTCTTGCCGGAAGATTCCGGCCCGTAGATTTCGACGACCCGGCCGCGTGGCAGGCCACCGATGCCGAGGGCGATATCCAGCCCCAAAGAGCCGCTGGAATAACACGAGATGTTCTGAGATGTCTGGGCATCGCCCAGTCGCATTACCGATCCCTTGCCGAATTGCCGATCGATTTGTCCGAGCGCCGCATCGAGCGCTTTTCGTTTGTTGTCGTCCATTTTATTGATTTCCTATGGTTAGTAGTTGATGTGAATGAGTGAATCCATTGCGCCCGAGATTATCCCATAAAAGGGCCCATAGAAAGGCCGGGCGCGCTGCATTTTGCGGCATTATACTGAAATTAACCCGGGTTGAATTAACCGGGAGCGCCTTTTTGCCGGGTTTTCCGCAACCCCGGTCCCCTATAGTTCCGATGGTCGCATCAGTGCCCGCAGTTTTCCGCCGGCAGTGTCCGCGGTGTCGCCTTCAAATTCAATCACCGCCAGCGCGCAGGTGGGCATGAATTTGCCGTCGGCAAAGGGCTCGGCGGCCGGGCAATACGCCAGCAGGGCTTGTTCCATTGCCGGATTGTGGGCGACCACCAGCACGCACTCGAGGTGCCGGAGTTGCTGCTCGGCAATCGCGCAGATTTGCGTTGCGCCGCCGTGATACAACCGCTGGTCGTAAATTACCTGGTCGATCTCACTTTCTTCTGAGTCAGCGGTTTGTTTCATCAATGCAGCCAATGCAACGCAAACCAACTCAACGGTTTCGGTGGTGCGCACCGATGGCGATGCGATGATGCGATCCGGCAAGTAGTGGCTTGCAGCCAGCCATCTCCCCATTTGCGGCGCGTCTCGCCTTCCGCGTGCGTTCAATGGCCGATCGAAATCGCCAACGGCGGTGTTCCAGTCGGATTTGGCATGTCGCAACAGCAATAGTTGTTTGTTCGCCATAATCAACGCAAAGTAGTAGAATACGCCGCCATTCTACTCCCCAACAAAAAAAAATTCACATGGGCCGCAAACATAAATACCGAAAACGCCAGGGCGGAAAAAGCATCGCCGACACCGCCGACCGACACGAGTTGTATCAGTTGGCGGTGCAATGCGTGGAATCTGAAATCGATATGGTGGACAAAACCTACCAGGAAATCCGTGGCCGCCACGCCACCAAACTGCGGGAAGATTTTTGCGGCACCGGCAACACCAGTTGCGAATGGGTGCGGCGACGACCCACCAACACCGCCACCGGGCTTGATTTGGATACCGAAGTGCTGGACTGGGGACGCAAGAATAACCTCGCCAAACTGAAAACCAAACAACAAACGCGAGTGAAGTTAGTGCAACAAAATGTGCTGGAGCCGCATCAGCCGCCGGCGGATATTATTCTGGCGATGAATTTCAGTTACCAGATTTTTAAGACACGAGATCAATTACGTGCTTATTTTGTCGCCGCCCACGCCAGTCTTGCGGACGACGGTATTTTGATGATGGACGGCTTCGGCGGACATAAATCGTGGCGCTCGATCAAGGAGAAAACCAAACTGGATGACTTCACCTATTTTTGGGATCAAGCCACATTCAATCCCATCAACTTTGAGATGAAGTGCCACATCCATTTCAAATTCCGCGACGGCTCCAGAATGAAAAAAGCATTTACCTATGAATGGCGGATGTGGACGCTATCGGAAATTCGTAATCTGCTGGAAGAAGCCGGCTTCGCACGCTCCACGGTTTACTGGGAAGGCACCGATGAGGAAACCGGCGAAGGAAACGACGAATACTTCCCCACCGAACAAGGCGAAGATGATCCCAGTTGGATTGTATATATCATTGCGGAGAAGTAAGCGCAGGGCCGGATTTGTATGATGCCTTGGATTCAACTCTTAAGTGCAACTTCACCGATGAAGGAAAGGTGAGATGCGGTAGCATCTTGATTTTCCCGAATCAATATAAGGAGTTGCCATATGAAACAAACCTGCGTGATCATCCTCGCCAAGTGCGTGGCGTTCCCGCTGATGGTGTGGGTCAGTTGCCGTTATGTGTTTGACATTGACCCGTTGTGGGCAGTCGTCGCCACCTTGCTGGCGGCGCAACCAGTCGGCGTGAATATTTTTATTTTTGCCGAACGCTATCAGACCGCGCAAGCGATGGCGACCACCGCGGTTTTTTTGTCTACCACTTTTTCACTGTTATCCATTCCGGTGCTTTTGTATTTCATCGACTTATACGGATTGCGTTAACCGACCGAGACATCCTTTACTAGTTGGTACCATGCACGAAGACCAAATCACTGTTCGATGCGCCACCATTGAAGACGCACACATCCTCGCCGACTTCAATCGCAACATGGCATGGGAAACCGAAAATCTGGAATTGTCACCAACGGTAATTCTAAGCGGCGTAAAAGCAGTGTTCGAAAAACCGGCGCGCGGATTTTATGTGGTGGCGGAAGTGCGCGGGGAATTGGTGGCGTCGCTGATGATTACCACGGAATGGAGCGATTGGCGGGACGGCGAGTTGTGGTGGATTCAAAGCGTATACGTGATCCGCGAATGGCGTCGCCGCGGGCTATACCGACTATTGTATGCGCATATAAAACAACTGGCGGCGCAAGATAAACGGGTGCGCGGTTTTCGCTTGTATGTGGAACGCGACAACCATGTCGCGCAAAAAACTTACGCGGCGTTGGGAATGGTGGAAACCCACTACAAGGTATTTGAACAACTGCTCTCCGCGCGCGACTCTTCCCGACCCGCTAATTGAAACTAAACGCGACTACCATTCGATCGTAACGCCTCTTCCGTCATGCAAAAAAATTATCACAACTTGCCGCCGCTCAGCGGACTCAACTTCGTTGAACTTTCGCCGATTTCTTTTTTGAACCGAGCCGCCGACACCTACCCCGAACATCCCGGCGTGATTTATCAGCAACGGCAATACACCTGGAAACAGCTCGCGCAGCGTTGTAAACAACTGGCATCGGCTTTGAATCAACTCGGTGTTAGCACCGGCACCACCGTGTCCATGATGGCTGCCAACACGCCGGAACTGGTGGAGGCACACTACGGTGTCGCCATGTCCGGCGGCGTGCTGAACGCCATCAACATGCGACTGGATGCGGATACGGTGGCGTATATTCTGCAACACAGTGATTGCCGCGTGCTGATTACCGACAGCCATTTCTCGGCTGTGGTCAAGCATGCGTTGTCGCAATTAAAAACGCCGCCGGTGGTCATCGACATCATCGACACTCAGGCCGAACCGCCGCAAGGAAGCGGCGAAACACTGGGCGACATGAACTACGAGGAATTGCTCGCCGGTGGCGCCCCGAACGCGGATTGGGGCTACCCCAAATCCGAATGGAACGCGCTGACCTTGAACTACACTTCCGGCACCAGCGGTCGCCCCAAGGGCGTGGTCTATCATCATCGCGGCGCGTATTTGATGGCCATGGGCACTATCGCCGCGTGGCAAATTCCCAAACACCCGCGCTATTTGTATACCGTACCCATGTTCCACTGCAACGGCTGGGGGCATGTGTGGACCATGACGGTGATGGGCGGAACCATCGTGTGCAATCGACTGATTCGCGCAGACCTGATTTTTGACGCCATCAAGCAACATCAAATCACCCACTTCGGCGCGGCGCCGATTATCCTCGCCATGCTGGCCGATGCGCCGCCGCAAACACAACGCGTCATGCAACACATCGACCATGTGGTGCAAGTGATGACGGCCGGCGCGCCGCCGCCGAGCAAGGTGCTGGAGAAAATCGAACGCCTCGGTTTTAATGTTACTCATGTCTATGGCTTGACCGAAACTTACGGCCATGTGATGTATTGCGACTGGCAGGATGCGTGGCGAGAATTGGGCATGGAAACTCAAGCCGAACTTAAGTCACGTCAGGGTGTGCGCTTGCCGATGATGGAAGCGGCGCGCGTATATTCGGTGGAAAACTTCGCGCCGGTGCCGGCCGATGGCGAGACCATGGGCGAGATCGTATTGCGCGGCAACACCACCATGAAAGGTTATTACAAAAATCCCGAAGCAACCGCCGCCGCGTTCAAGGACGGCTGGTTCCACAGCGGCGACCTGGCGGTGGTGCACACCGACGGCTACATCGAAATCAAAGATCGCCTGAAAGACATCATCATCTCCGGTGGCGAAAATATTTCCTCCATAGAAGTGGAATCGGTATTATATCGACACCCCAAAGTAGCGGCCGCGGCAGTGGTCGCCAAGCCCGATGAAAAATGGGGCGAGACGCCGTGCGCGTTTATTGAGTTGCAAGTTGGCGAATCCGCCACGCAAGATGAAATAATTGAATTCTGCCGGGAGCATTTAAGCGGATATAAACGACCAAAACATGTGATTTTTATGGAGTTACCCAAGACCTCAACCGGTAAAATCCAGAAATTCAAACTGCGCGAAATGGTGCGCGAAGGCGCGGTATAAACATAGTTATTTTTTTCTTCTCACTTCTGACGAGATTGACATGACTGAAATCAAACAAGTTGCGGTGCTCGGCGCCGGGGTAATGGGTAGCGGCATCGCCGGCGTTTGCGCCAGCGCAAACCTTAACGTGTTACTGCTTGATGTGGAAAAATCCGCCTGCGATGCGGCAAAAGAAAAACTCGCAGCAGGACGCGCACCGGCGGTGGCGAGCGCGGCGTTGCCGGACAACATAGAGACCGGATCATTCGCCGAAGACCTCGACAAAATTGCCCGGTGCCAGTGGATTTGCGAAGCCATCATCGAGAATCTGGAAATCAAACGGGAACTATTTTCTCGCGTGGAAGCGGTGCGCGCAAACGGCTCGATCGTTACCACCAACACTTCCGGCATTCCGCTCAAAAGCATTTACGTCGACATGCCGCAACGATTGCAGCAGGACATCGCGGTTACGCATTTTTTCAATCCGGCGCATTTGATGAAACTGGTGGAACTGGTGCCCGGCGAACACACTCGCAGCGAAACCATCGCCACCCTGACCGACTTCCTCGCTGCACGCTTGGGCAAAGGCGTGGTGCACGCCAAAGACACGGTCAACTTCATCGGCAATCGCATCGGTTGCTTTTGGATGCTGGCCGGCTTGCATCTGGCGGAAAAAGCCATGCGCGAGGACGGCTTGAATATTGAAACCGTGGATGCCCTGACTTCCGCACCGCTGGGGCTGCCGGCCACCGGCTTGTATGGGCTCATCGATCTCATCGGTCTGGATGTTATGCATAACGTCGGTAAAAACTTGACCGCCAACTTGCCGGCGGATGATGCCGGACGAAAGTTTGTTGCCTTCACCGATCATGTGCAACGACTCCATGACCGCGGCCAACTCGGTCGCAAAACCGGCGGCGGGTTTTATAAACTCACGCGCCACGATGACGGTAACAAAACCATGCAAGTTTTCGATCTGGACGGCGATAGTTGGCGCGCAGTGGAACGCGTTGCGTTGCCGGAAAACGAACAAACTTTGGGCCGGTTGTTCGCCGGCGACAGCGCCAACAGCCGCTTTGTTCGGGATTTGCTGGTTACCACATTGTGCTATGCCGCCGACCGCGTGCCGGAAATCGCGAACGACATCGTCAACCTCGACCGCGCCATGCGATGGGGATTCAACTGGCAACACGGACCGTTTGAAATGATCGACCAACTCGGTGCCGAGCGGTTAATCGCGTTGCTGGAAAAAACCAAAACACCATTGCCGCACATGTTGCGCGTGTTACAAACCAGCACCGAGAAAAGTTTTTACCGCAACGATGGCAACGAATATTTGAACACCGAAGGGAATTGGGCGCATATCTGATACGATGGCTTGAATCCATGCAAACCCACTACCAAAAAATCTCCCGTTCCGAGCCGCCGGAGGAAATCGGAGCGAATGGCCGCATCGGTTTGGTTGCGTTGGCGACCGATGTCAACAGCGAAGCCGACCTGAGACGGATGGCACCCGATGGCGTGGAAATTTTTACCAATCGCGTAAGCAATCGTAATCCGGTGACCAAAGAAAACTTGCTTGCCATGGCACCGGACATCACCCGCGCCGCCAACGACCTATTGCCGGGGGTTGCGCTTGATGTATTGATTTACGCTTGCACTTCAGGAACGGCGGTAATCGGCGAGGCGGAAGTAATGCGCTTGTTACGCGCCGGACGAAGCGACTTGGGCGACCTGCCCTGTACCACGCCGGTCACCGCGGCACTGGCCGCGCTGGCGTGTTTTTCCGCGAAAAAAATCTCAATCCTGACGCCATATGTCGAGCCGGTCAACCGTGAACTGGTCGGGTTTTTCCAATCCCGCGACATAACAGTAATCAACATTCACGGCTTTGATATTGTGAACGACACCGACATGACCGGTGTCACGCACGAATCTATTTTCGCCGCCGCTTGCGCTGCCTGCGACAAAGATGCCGATCTTCTTTTCATTTCATGCACCGCATTGCGTGCCGCGCAAGTAGTCGAAAGAATCGAAGAAAAAATCAACAAGCCAGTGATTACCAGCAATCAGGCGATCCTTTGGCACGCATTGAAATTGTTGAAACGCCCCTTTGAAGTTGACGGCTTTGGTAGTTTGTTCGAACAGTAAGCGGAAGTTAAAACAAACCTTCCACTTCGCCTTTGTCATTCAAACGAATGTGATTAGCCGAAGGGACTCGCGGCAAGCCGGGCATGGTCATGATGTCGCCGCACACCACCACAACAAATCCCGCACCAGCCGACAACCGCACTTCACGAAGCGGAAGAACATGTCCGCTGGGCGCGCCTTTTGCGTTTGGGTCGGTGGAAAAACTATACTGAGTTTTGGCGATGCACACCGGTAAGTTGCCGAACCCGCCGTCCTGCAAGTCCTGAATTTGATTGCGAGTTTTTTGCTCGGCGGTAATGTCATCGGCGCGATAAATTTTTGTCGCCACGGTTTTGATCTTGTCCCACAGCGGCAAGTCATCGGCATAAATCGGCGCGAATTTAGCGATGCCGCTGTCCGCGACCTTCGCCACTTCTTGCGCGAGTTCGGTGGTGCCGGCACCGCCTTTTGCCCAGTGGTCGGCATCGATCGCCGGCACGCCATAACTCGCCGCCAACTCCCGCACCGCCGCCATTTCGGCATCGGTGTCGGCACTGAAACGATTGACCGCCACCACCACCGGCAAGCCGAAGGACTTGATGTTTTCGATGTGACGCGCAAGATTCACGCAGCCATCGGTGACCGCCTGCACATTTTCCTTGCCGAGATTTTCTTTGGAGACGCCGCCGTGCATTTTCAACGCGCGCACAGTGGCGACCAGCACCGCCGCATCCGGCGCGAGGTCGGCACTGCGACATTTGATATCAAAGAATTTTTCCGCGCCGAGGTCGGCACCGAAACCGGCTTCGGTGACCACATAATCGGCGAGTTTCATCGCCGCACGCGTGGCGATTACCGAATTGCAACCGTGGGCGATGTTGGCGAACGGACCGCCGTGAATGAATGCGGGATTATGCTCCAGAGTCTGCACCAGATTCGGCGCGATGGCATCTTTGAGTAAAACCGTCATGGGTCCGGGCGCGTTCACCGCTTCGGCACGAACCGGCGTGCGCTCGCGGGTATAGCCGATGACGATTTGCCCGAGGCGGCGTTCCAAATCTTTGGCATCGCTTGCCAGACAAAAAATCGCCATCACTTCCGAAGCCACGGTGATGTCAAACCCGTCTTCGCGCGGATAACCGTTGGCGATGCCGCCAAGCGAACTTGTGATGTTGCGCAACGCACGGTCGTTCATGTCCACCACTCGACGCCACGCCACCCGACGCGTGTCGATTCCCGCTTGGTTGCCCCAATAAATATGATTGTCGATGAGCGCCGACAGCAAACTGTGCGCCGAAGTAATTGCGTGAAAATCGCCGGTGAAATGCAGGTTGATGTCTTCCATCGGAATCACCTGCGCGTAACCACCGCCGGCGGCGCCGCCCTTCATACCGAAACACGGACCGAGAGACGGCTCGCGCAAACACACCATGGCTTTTTTGCCGAGCAAATTCAAGCCGTCGGTCAGCCCCACCGAAGTTGTGGTCTTGCCCTCGCCGGCCGGAGTCGGCGTAATGGCAGTCACCAGAATTAACTTGCCGTCCGGTCGTGCGCCGAGGGTATCGATAAAATCCAACCCGACTTTGGCTTTGGTATGACCAAACGGCACCAGCGCAGTGACCGGAATATCCAGTTTGGCGGCGATTTCTGTAATCGGTTTGATGGGCGCGTTTTGCGCGATTTCTATGTCTGACATGTTTGGTTTGGGTTGATGAAAAGATGGTTATTGTGCGCCGGTGCGCCTTGGGCAGCGGGCCGGTGCTACCTATTGGATTAACTGAATGATGTCGCGGTGGTTTTTGCGCCGTGCGATATCCAGCGGCGTGTCGCCGGCGACGTTCCGGACATCGCCGTGCGCGCCGTTGGCGAGCAGCAGTTCCGCGGTCGCGCGGCCGTTTCGCAGTGCCGTGTAGTGCAGCGGGGTGTTGCCGATCGGGTCGGTAACCCGTACCCGGGCACCATTGTCGATCATCATGGCAGCCACCGCGTGAGCGTTCATCCACGCCGCACCCTGCAACGGCGTCCACCTCCCCTCGCCGGCGGCATTGACATCCGCGCCTTTGTCGATCAACAATGCCGCGGTTTCGGTATAATTATTCAAAACCACAAAGTGCAACGGCATCCACCCGGTTCGATTGACACGGTTCACCTGCGCGCCGCCGGCAATCAGCAACGCCGCGATTTTATCGGTGTGCTGTTGCGCCGCATAATGTAGCGGTGTATTACCGGCATCGTCCGCCGCGTTGACATCCGCGCCGCCGGCAATCAATGACGCCGCCAGATCGTGGTTCTTTCGAACCACCGCATCGTGCAACGCCGTGGTCTCCCCGGCCGACACCGCGAACGGCACCAGAAGCAGCATCAGACACCACGCAACCAAACCAGCCAGCACCGGCACCTTGCCGGGGTTGATGCGCGTTTTTTGCGCGACTTTTATGTCTGACATGTTATTGAGTGTGTGAGTTGGGTTTGAGTTTCTCGGATACCGAGCCATGTGTTCGGTGCGTTTTGGCGTATCGATTTTATCAACGCCTGATTAAGGTTAATTGTGAACCAAGATTTACTCTGGAAATTTTACAGGCAAGTTTGATATACCTCTTTACTTGCGCCGCACTGATATTGCTACCGAGCCACCATCCATCATCTAACGCGATGGCGTAGTCTCGCAAATGCGGCAAGTCGTATAAATCCTCTTGATTTTGCGCAACCAACCGTCTTGTGCGTCCTCCTGTTTGAGCGGCAAAGTGAAGTATAAATTGTGGATTGTCTTTGGCAAACTCTTTCACAATAGCGGCAAGCGTGTGGTTGGCTGATCCAATATACCGCTCTCGTCCGTTGAAAACATAACCGACAATTTTTCCGTTACCAGAATTGTGCGTGACCGGCCTTGACTGACCTTTTTCCGCAGGACGCGATGGAGCAGGCTGTGATGGAGCAGGCGGAGAGGATTGTGACGAGCGGGGCAAGCCTAACTGCTTTTGTAAAAAGGCATCCAAATCATCCGGCTCCGGCTCCATACCACATTTGTTTGCAACATTGATTGCCAGTATATCACGCAACTCCGATTCAGGTTGCTCCAACAAACTGCGCCAGACTTTTGGAATTTCCTCGCGCGCCCTTTCTCGGTTTTTATTGCTGTCATGTTGTTTTTTTGCATATTTGTTGGACTCCTCGGACAATACGTTTTCTTTTTCCAAAAAACGCACAAAATTCCGAGCGTGATTTTCTATTTTATCTGCTGCCGTTAAAATCACTCGATAAAAACGCCTTTCGGTGGGAAGTCCCTCCCCCATGGAAAGATAGAAATTCCAAGCATCGCCATCGGTGAGAATAAGAAAAGGAACTCCCTGCCCGTAAGCATATTTGAATAATTGATCCTCACCATTTTCATCCGCATGCCTATGCTTCTTTGCTTCAATGAAAACCAGCGGACGATCATATGACCTGCATAATGCGTAATCCGCTCGTTTCAAAGAATCAGGAATAGGATACTCTGATCTGAACTCATCTGGATTCTCATGATCCCAACCTAATGCCCTGATGATTGGCATGATCGCTGATTGCTTTACCTGCGCCTCTGTATTCAACTTCCCGGAGCGAATCCGTTCAGTTGCTTTATTCATAGTTTCAATCAGAATCTTGAGTATTTCATTTTCTCTGTCGTTCATTGTTATCCTCATCCAAGTTTAAATTTCGGCATCGGTGAAGTAAAAAGCAAAAATTGAACAAGCAATTTCATTACACCTTTCTCGTGATTTTATTTGCGACCATGCATAACTTTGCGCATCAAGTCGCGGCATTATAACCGTCGTCATCGTCGTCATCGTCGTCATCGTCGTCATCAAAGGGCGATGCCATCCGACTTTTTTACTTCCAACAAATACATCACCATTGCGTTTTCATCTTCGCCGAAACTGAAGTGATAGGCATCTGATAATTGTTCAACGCGATTTATTTGTTCCAGGTTTTTATTGAATGACGAATTGAAATGATACAAATTAAAATCAACGACGCGCACGGCGTAACCATTTTGCTTGAGTTGCGCTTCGGTGCGTTCGGCGCCTAACATGGAAACTTGCATGAGGTAGGCGACGCCGTGTTGGTGTAAATAATTTGGCAACTCGGAAATTAAATGATCGAGTAAGTTGCGTCCCCAGTAATCAACATCGCGGTGACCGCCGTATCGTCCGCGTGGGTCGGTCGGCATTTGATACAAACTTGCGACCAACAAATCGTATTTTTGTGACGGCGTGAATGAATATAAATCTTCGCAACGCCCGATGATTTTGTCGGCGACTCCGTTGCGGAAGGCGTTGGTCATGGTGTTGTCGATGGCTTCCTGCTGGATGTCCACCGCGGTAACCGAGGTGGCGCCGTTCAGTGCCAACTGAATCGCCAGGATGCCGACCCCGCAACCGATGTCAAGACACTGCAAGTTTGCGCCGACAGTTTTATTGAAAAGAAATTTCCAAATCAAGTAACTGCCCTGGGTCGGCACGAACACACCGTGGTCAACGGCGAGAAATGGCAACGGCAACGGATAAACTTTCCGACCAGTATCATCGCGCCACTGATTGTCGTGCGCGTTGTTCGAAGTTGCGTCGTCGTTCGCGGCATCATTGATGCAATCGGTCGCCACAACCCGCTGACGACCGCGTGGCACATTGGTCAAACGTTTGCTCGCTAATGCAATCTCCGCCGGGCCAACGCCGCAGCAACCGCCGATAATCTGCGCGCCCTCGGCACGCCACGACAGCGCCTGCTCGACGAACACTTCGGGACCGACGTCCGGGGCAAACTTCCAGCCCGAATCCACATAGCGCCCGACATTCGGATACACCCCCAAAGGCAGGTCGGTGAAATCCATGAGCCACGACAACGTTCCCGCCACTCTGCTCATGGGCAGACAATTAATCAGCACCGCCTCGGCGCCGGCTTTTTCCAGCCGTTGCGCCAGCCGCCCGAAACGGTCTCCCTCAGGCCCGCCCCACAATTGCCCGTGAATGCCGCACAAACCCTGGCGGCAACGCCGAAAACTCACCCACACCGGCCAGCCGCGTTGCACCAGCATTTCAATGGTGGCCATGGTCAGATGATCCTCGATCATGGAAACCGTCTCAAACAGGACCAAGTCCGGCGGAGTGTGTTCAAACAGCCGCAACAGCAACTCGACGGTGGTCTGTTGCATCTGAGTTTCGATGTCGCCGCCGATACTGAAAGCCACCGCCGCCGTGCCTTCCCGGCCGGCCTGCTGAATCGCCTTGCGCGGCAATTCAACGGCGGTTCTGGTCATATCCATCCAGTGGGCCGTGCGCCCCGGTTGGATGTCGTGGTGGCCGGTGTAGGACGGTGCTTCAAGTACCGAGTAGGTATTGGTGGTCAGAATTTCCGCGCCGGCGGCAAGGTAGGCACCATGCACCTCGAGCACTGCCGCCGGTGAATTGTGTAGCGCGTCAAAGCCCCAGTGGGCGTCGTCGCTCAACTGAAAATCCGTGGCACCCCGCCGCTGAAGTTCGGTGGCGATGGCGCCGTCGAGGATGATGCACTGATCATCAGCCAAACGCCGGCGGATGTGGTCAATGGCGCCGGAGTGGCGGACCTCGTCGCTGCTCATGGGTATCGCACCGGGCCGCTCGTTGGACACCGGTGAAATAAAAAACGCGGATGAACCGGCAATCCCATCATTCCTTTTTTGCTGCCTTTTTCGCCGCCTTTTCCGTAGCCGAGCCGCCCAGACAAAGCGGCGAATCGGCCACCGAGCCGTGCTCGGCCCATTCATCCGGGGTCATGATATGCAACGCCAGCGCGTGCACGCCGCCGGACAATTCATCGGATAAAATTTCATTGATTAGGCGGTGGCGGGCGAGCAGGGTTTTGTCGTTGAACTGCGGCGACACCACGGTAACCTTGAAATGCGATTCCGAGCCCGGCGGCACGTTGTGGCGATGGCTTTCGTTTTCCACGCGAAGAAACTGCGGGTGCAGGGCACCCAGTTTGTGTTCAATGACGGCTTGTGTGTTCATTGGCGTGCCTGGTGGTTGCAACTGCCGCCATTATACTGGAAGCCCCACGCGCAGGTTGTGTTTATGGTCATGGCAGTAGAGTTGGCAAATCGGTCGGCGGTTGCATTGTCATGGCTCGTCAGGCAAGAATGGTGCAATGAGCACTCGCAAAAAGCGCAAATCCCCCCGCCCCATCAAAATCGTGCGCACCGATGAACGGCTGGAATGTCCGCACCTGGACCGGGTGCTGGTGGATTCGGGCGTTGATCTCGTGCTACTGACGGACGGCATCGGCGAAGCGCAACTGGCGAGAGAGAGCCGGGACGCCGATGTGATTTTGATGTGCTACACCCCCATCACCGCCCGGGTGATCGAAGCCGCGGTCCGCTTGAAAGGCATCGTCAAATATGGCGTCGGCATCGATGCCATCGACATCGAAGCCGCCAAAGCGCGGAAAATTCCGGTGGTCAACGTCCCCGAATACGCCGAAGAAACCGTAGCCGAAGGTGCCTTTGCTCTGCTCATCGCCCTCGCCAAAAAACTGATTCCCATCCACCACGCCATGCAACAGGACGGCTGGGCCTGGCCCACGGCTCGCTGGGCGGGCGCTGACCTTGCCGGAAGGACCATCGGGCTGGTGGGTGCGGGACGCATCGGATGCAGTTTTGCGCGCATGGCCGGCGCCGGCTTCCGGATGCGGGTGCTGGGATACGACCCCCACGTCGACGAAACCGCCATGCGTGCGCACGGCATCGAAAAGGTGGACGACCTGAAAAGCATGCTGGGGAAATGTGATTTTGTTTCCATCCACGCGACACTGAACACCGACACCCGCCACCTGCTTGGTGCCGATGAGTTTACCGTCATGAAACCAACCGCCGTCCTGGTCAACGTCTCGCGTGGTGCCATCGTCGATGAGACGGCACTGCTGCGGGCGTTGAAAAACAAACAAATCGCCGGCGCCGCTCTGGACGTGTATGCCCGGGAACCGCTTTCAACCACCGGGCATCCGCTGAGTGAATTGTATACAATGGATAACGTCATCCTGTTTCCTCACCTCACTTTCTACACCGAGGAAGCCATGCGCCGGCTGGAGCGGGAAACCCTCGAACGCTGTTTTGAAATCCTGCGCGGCGACCCGGTGCTGATTAAATCCGCCGACCCGCGCCTGCGCGCGCAAAGGCACGGCGTAATTTTCGCGGATAATTCCACGACCGTTTAGTCCCTTGCGCAAACCGCGCCAAACATTTTGACCCGAGCGAAAAGTATGAATCAAGTTGTCGCACGCACGCCGTGGCCGTCCCTCATCGGCATGGGCAGTATCAACGCCTGCTTGATGTGTACCGTGGTCGGCTTTTTTCTAGTGGCGGGTCTGATTGGAAACCGCTACGCCGCAAACCCGACCTGGAGCACGCTGCCCCTCGCGGCCTTCGTCGCCGGCGTCACGGTGTTCGTGATTCCGGCTTCGTTGTTCATGGCGCGTTATGGACGCCGCACCGGTTTTGCGTGCGGTGCCGTCAGCGGCATGGTGGGCGGCTTGCTCATCATCGCCAGCGTCCACTACCAAAGTTTTTTCGCGGTCGTGGCCGCCGGTTTGATGATCGGGCTGATGGTCGGGATTCAAACCTATCTGCGTTTCGCGGCGTTGGAAGTATCCCCCAAAGAAAATCACGGGCGCGCCGCCTCGGTGGTGCTCGGCGGTGGCGTCGTTGCGGCCGTGGCCGGACCCCACCTCGGCACCGTGCTGCACGAACTCGCTGGCATCGAAACCTATTCTGCCTTCGGTCTCGCCATGATCCTAATCAACAGCGTGGCACTGGCGTTGATTCTTACCACCCGTTTCGGCACGCCGCCCGCGCCTCCATCTCTGTTCGCCGCCCCGCGCCGCCTGTTTCGCAGCATCAAAGCGTTGCTCCGCTCACCGCTGTTCCTGCGTGCCGCGATCGCCTCGGTGTCGGGCTACGCCATCATGTCGCTGGTGATGAACGCCACGCCGCTGACCCTGACCGACATCCACGGCCATTCGCTGGTGACCACGGCGTTCGTCATGCAAAACCACCTGCTCGGCATGTTCGTGCCGTTTGTCTTTTCGGGGTATCTGCTCGACCGCATCGGCGCCGTGCGTGTCGTCTATGCCGGTTTCGTGGTGTATGGGTTGTGTTTCGCAACCTTGCTCCTGTGGGACACGGTGCCGGCCTTTCATCTCGGCTTAACGCTGCTCGGCGTCGGCTGGAACTTCACTTTTCTCGGCGGCACCACGCTGCTGTTCGCCCCGGCAATCGCCAGTCGCGGAGCCATGACGCAACCCCTGAACGAGTTCTGCACCAATCTCGGTAACTTCCTGACCGCCAGCCTCGCCGGAGTCATGCTTTACACCACCGGCTGGACCTCCATCCTCGGTGTCGGCGCCGTCGTCGTGGTAATCATGGGTATGGTCTTTTGCTGGAACCACCGGCGTTGCGAGACCTAACCAGTTGAAAAGAACACTAAAAACATTCGCCCACGCCGAAGTCCCACGAGCCTGGCTAATCACACCCCGCGCAGGACTGATAAGATTCAACCGGTCTTGTTAAATGCCCGGCAAGCCGCATCCAGCCCGCGGACGGTTTCTTCGAGGTCGGCCGGGTCGTGGGCAGTTGAGACAAACCGTCGCACGCAGGGCAACAGGTATTGCCCTTGTTTCATCAATTCCGCATCCAGCCGCCGTGCCGCCGCCTAGTCGCCGGCCAGCAGATCGGTGTGGCACACCGGCGGCTCGGGCATAAACAGGATCTGCCACAGCGATCCGGTGTGGTGGGCGATTGCCGGTATTTTGTGTAGATTAAGAACTGCCTGACAGGCCCGGCATAACTCACCGGTGTATTGGTTCAAGCGTGCGTAGATGCCGGGGGCCGACAACTGGTCGAGCATCGCCAGCGTGGCCGCCGCGGCCACCGGATTGCCGTGCAGGGTGCCGTTGAAGTAGGTGTATTTATCCTCGCCTTTGCGGTTGGGGTCGGACTGGTCAATGATTTCCGCCGGTCCGGCGACGCAGGACAAGGGACCGCCCGCGCCCACCACTTTTCCGTAGGTGGCGAGGTCGGGTTTGACCCCATACCAGGCCTGCGCGCCGCCATATTCCAGCCGAAAGCCGATGACCACTTCATCGAGAATCAGCAGGATGTCATGTTCATCACACAGTTTGCGTAGGCCGGCCAGGAATTCCGGTGTCGCCGGGATGATACGCTGCACTCCCTCGGCGATGATGGCGGCAATTTCGTTGCCCTGCCCGGCGATGATTTTGCCGACCGCCGCAAGGTCGTTGTGGGGCGCCACCAGCATGGTGGCGGTGGTGGCCTCGGGTTGGCCGAAGGCATCGGCCACCGCGGCCGGGTAATGGCCGGTTTCCCGCGAAAAGGCCGAGACCATGGCGTAGTCATGGTTGCCGTGGTATGCGCCTTCAAACTTGAGGATTTTGTCGCGACCGGTGAAGGTACGGGCGAGGCGCATGGCATATCCAGTAGATTCGGAGCCGGTGGTGGCGTAGGCAATTTTTTCGGCGCAGGGAATGTCGTTGACCAGCCGCCCGGCGAGCCGGATGGCGGGAGCGGTGAGAGAGCCGAACATGTGCGCACCACGAGCCATCTGCCGCCGGTGAATGTCCGAGAATCAGCGCGCCGGCGCCGCCGACATAGTCAATGTATTGGTTGCCGTCCAGATCCCACATCCGTGAGCCGAGGCCGTGGGAATACACCAGGCGAATATCATGTGCCAAGGCATAACCGCCCAGACCAGCACCCGGCAGACATCGTTCGGCGATGGCAAACATGTCGGCGTTGGTGGACTCCGGGGGTTGGCTGGAAATTTGCCCGGTGGGAGGAGATGCCACAGCGGATTTGCTCATAAAGAAATCTCTATTTCACAATAGGTTTATTATATAACTATTTGTAATTGCTATGACATTCATCGAAACGACATTGAGTCATTCATACACCGCCACCGGGTCGCCAAGGATTTCCTCGTCCGGAGCCAAACCGAGGCCCGGCAAACCCGGCGGAATGGCACTGGCGCCGTCGGTATTGCGTGCGCCCCGGCCGGGGGCGGTATCCACCGTCAGCATTTCCTGACACAGCCAGGTGCCGAGCCGGTTTTCCACCGGGATGGACTGTGCCAGATGCTGGGCTGCGGTGTCGGCGATGACGCTGCCGCCGGTTTCCATGACCAGCATCCGGATGCCCGCCGACAGCGCCACATCCCGAATTTGTCGGGCTTTGGTCAGACCGCCGCAGCGGTTGAGTTCCAGGTTGACGATTTCGCCGATGCCGTCGGTGATGATGCGCCGCATGTCGGCCGGGGTTTCCAGGCACTCATCGATGGAGATCGGCTGTACCGTCCGCGCACGCACCACGACGCATTGCTGCAGAGTTTCGCAGGGCTGCTCCACCACGATGGGCAGGTCGCGAACCGCGTTCATCACTTCGATGGCCTCGGCCGGCAACCATGCGCGGTTGATGTCATACAAAATACGCTCGTTGTCATTGCGATTGGCTTTGAGATGGCGTATGCGTTCGATGTCCAGCGCGGTGTCGGCGCCGATTTTTGCCGAATGAAGTCGGTAGCCGCGGTCGCGGTAGTGCTGAATGTTCTCCAACATTCCCGCCGGTGTGTCGGTGGAAATGCTGGAGGCAATGAGGGTGGCTGGTTATAACATCCGCCCAGCATGTCGGCGATGGGCAGACCCGCGGATTGGCCGAAAATATCCCAGCAGGCGATGTCAAAGGGCGATTTGGCATACAAGTGGCCGGGCAAAGTTATATCCATGCAACGATTCACCTGATCCAGCCGGCGCGGGTCGAGGCCCGCCAATGCCGGTGCCAGCAACTCCGCCGCCGCGCGAAGCCCGGCACCGTGCGCCGGCAGATAGGTGTGCCCCCACGGACAACCCTCGCCCCAGCCGGTGATGCCGGCATCGGTCTCCAGCCGGATAAAAGTGGAATCCAGATTCTCGAATAACAGCCGGCCGCCGCAAAGCCGGTAGGGTTTTTCCAGTGCCAGGGTTTTTTGGTATACCGATACGCGCGTGATTTTCATGCGGCATCGTCCATGCTCACCACGATATTGCCGACCTGCCGCTTATCCATAAACGCCTGCTGGGCTTCGCGCAGTTGCGCCAGCGGATAGGTGGCGGCGAGGGTCGGGCAAATCTGCCCGCGTTCAATGTAACCCACCAGATCGGCGAATAGCGTCGGCGGGGTGACCGTGGCACCGGTAAAACTGAGGTTGTTCAAATAAAAATCCCGCAAATCCAGCGTCACCATTGGCCCGGCAATCGCGCCGGCGCAGGTATACCGACCGCCGCGCACCAGCACCTTGATGAGTTGCTGCCAAAGTTCGCCACCGATCAGGTCGGCCACTACGCTGACTTGTTCGCGACTGTGGCTCTGACGCAGTGCGGCGCGCAGGTCAAAGTCCGAGAGCGATGCGTAGGTCAGCACCACATCCGCACCGAGTTGGCGC
Source organism: Candidatus Poriferihabitaceae bacterium (assembly GCA_965249835.1). GTDB lineage: Bacteria > Pseudomonadota > Gammaproteobacteria > Arenicellales > Poriferihabitantaceae > JAHRAW01. The sequence goes on along the minus strand of CBDFMY010000003.1, from coordinate 1,653,223 downwards.
ACGCGTTCGGCTTTGGCTTCGGCGCACAACGCGATGCTGGTTGCGCCGCGAAGTTTGCAAAGTTGAATCAGCGCCGAACCGACGCCGCCGGACGCGCCGGTAATCAGCACTTCATCGTCCTCTCCCACTTGTGCACGCACGAGCATGTGCTCGGCGGTGAGGGATGAAGTGGCGAAAGTGGCGAGTTCGGCATCGCTGAGTGCGGATTCAACCGGATGCACATTGCGATGGTGCACGCTGGCATACTCGGCGAAACCGCCGTCACATTCGCTGCCGAAATAACCGCTCTTGTCCAGATTCAGCGGGTCATTCCAATCCCGCAACCAGGTATCAATCATCACGCGCCGACCAAGCAGTTGGGAATCAACCTTGCCACCCACCGCCTCCACCACGCCGACCGCATCGGCGCCTTGAATCAACGGAAAAGTAATAGCCGCACCACCCCATGCGCCATGCGTCACATCGTTATCGTTTGCGGATTCGCTTTGGGCATACCAGCCGATGCGGGTGTTGACATCGGTATTGTTGAGTCCGCAAGCACGCACCCGAATCAGCACCTCATCGGCCTGCGGTTCAGGCTTCGGCCAATCCTCGCGGTATTCGAGTTTATCGAAGCCGCCGTGACCGCTCAGCACCATCGCGCGCATGGTTTCCGCGGGTGGTTTTATGACGACCACTACTCCACCATTTCGCGCACCCAGCGGTGCAAAATAGCGATGGAAAGTTCGTTGTTTGCGCCGCCTTTCGGGTCGATCATCAGGGGACCCGGGACAAAGCCGCGACTGTTAACTCCGCGTTGCACATTTTTTACCAATTTCAAATCCTCGGCAAAAGTCGTATCTCGATCAAGATTGATGATGGTTTGCAATTGCGCATCCACTTCGCCGTTGACCGAATACCAACTGCGATGCACTTCGGTATCGTCGATGGCAAGTGGCCGCCAGTGATGACTGTTGACCACTGCGCCGGGATACACCTGCACGGTACAGGCCGGCCACAGATAAAAGGCCGCGTAACGCGAATCGGACATGTCATACCATGCCTGCGCACCAGCGGTTGCTTGAGCGGTGTGACGCAGACACCGCCCTTCGCCGAAAGGCGCGATGTTATAGGTCTCGGGGTCAACGACACCGGAGATGAATCCGGGATGGGCGTTTTTGCAGTGATAACACTCGTTGTAGTTTTCTACCGCAATCAGCCAGTTGCAACCTTCTCTGACGGAATGTTCCGAAGCGAAGGATAGCGTCTCAATGTTCGGACACAATTCCACCGCCGCTTCGCGCACGTCGGGATAGCATTGATCCATGGGCGACGCTTCGGCGTCGAGGTTGACGAAAACAAAACCGAGAAACTGTTCCAGCGCAACGGCACTTAAATGAATTTCATCGCGATTGAAGCCGGCGACATTGTGAGCGTTCGGGGCGGCGCGCAAATTGCCGTTCAACTCATAACTCCAAGCGTGGTATGGACAGACGATGGCGCTGAGATTACCGCTACCTTCCAGCAGTTTGTGTCCGCGATGCCGGCATACGTTATAAAAAGCGCGCAGCACACCATCGCGACCACGCACCACAAATACATCCTGATCAAAAATTGATACACTAAAATAATCACCGGCACCGGGCACTTGACTGGTGTGACAGACATACTGCCAGGTGCGGAAAAATATATTTTCCTTTGCGCGCCGGAAAATCTCGTGGTCGGTGAAGTATTTCCCCGGCAGACCGATGATCGGCTCGGCCGCGGCTTCGTGACGGGTCATTTCGGCATACCAATCGGATGCAAGCAAAAATTGCTGATAACATACCCTGAAAATTGCCCTCGGGGCAATGCGAAAAACATGGAATGTTAGGAGTAAATAGAACTGTCCTAATAATTGACACGACATCTGTCCGCTTTTAATTGGTTTATACTCCTGACATTGTGAAGCGGATTTACGCAACGTCAGCCTGTATTTGTTCCTCATTCAATAAACAGCCATCTTTTGAATATCGTCCCAGTCGTCTGGGACCATGAAAAATTGAAATCAAGCCATCTAAATGGATCACAACCTTTACTTTGGCTTTGATGTAATGATAGCGATGTTTGTCTTTCGGCAGTTGTAAATTGAGGTTGTTAAATTGCACGCAATTGTCTTTCCTCACCCTGCGCTCATAACGCTGACAAAGGTAATCATCCAGATTAACACCGGCAAGCCGGACAAACGCATTGCCTTGTTCTCTTGCAGGACGTGCAAACTCCTCATTGAAGGCCGGCATGTAATGATGGTTAAGGTATGCATTAGCGGCTTTTATATCGGTGATGCCGTTGAGAGCCAATTCTTGAGGCAAGCGCCCTTGGTGAGTAGCAAAGGAACGTTCAGATCGCCCGCGAGCCTCAGGCGAATAGGCGGCAATCATATCAATGCCTAAGCGTTTAAGGGCAATGCCAAATTGAGTCGGATTGTTTTTATCCACCTTGCCGCCCACCTCTGGTGTATGCCAGTAATGGCTGCCCCGGTCGGAATAGAAAGTACAGAAAATACCTTTAGCCTTGAGTACATCTTTGACACCCAGCAACGAACTGACCGTGCCTTCCTGTTCAACAAAGCGCATGGAATAATGCTCGTTAGTGGCATCATCCATAGTCACAATTAAATCCCAATACACCCCGGGCACCCATAAATGGGTGCTGCCATCTTGATGGATCATCATGCCGGGCAATGCACTGGGGAGCCGTTTAATGCGATGAGGTCCAGGTGATTGACCTTTGGCCACCAAATTAGCTGATTGAAGTTGGTTTTTAACCCAGCTATAGCTACGTGACCCCTGGTGTTTTCGTTGATACCAACGATGAAAATGCCTGACATTCCAGCCATTATATCGACTGGAATATAAATCAGTTAATGCCATCACCTCATCAACCGGAGCGCACCGTACTGATAGGGTGTGCAGTCTTTTGTCACACAAGCCTTCCAGCCCTGACTCTTCATAACGGTTGATATACCTGCGAAAACTACGACTGCAGACTCCTAACAAAATGGCTGCCTCCTCTTGGCTTAATCGTTTGCATTGATATCCTTCATATGCCTCTTCAAATCTCATCTGTTTTAATTCCTCAACAAAGGCTGTCCGGTTCATTTGCCACCCCCAAATAGGATAGAATAAATCCGGACAGTTCACGTGTTAATTATTAGGACAGATAATTTACTCCTAACAGACCGGCAAGCATTACGTTTTCTTGACCAACAATTTGAAACTGGCGGCCAAGACGGTCGCCGACCTTTATCAAGCGCGTTGGCAGGTGGAATTGTTCTTTAAGTGGATTAAGCAAAACCTGAAGATAAAGTCTTTCATCGGCGCCAGCCATAACGCGGTGATGACACAAATCTGGATCGCGCTGTGCGTGTATTTACGCTTGGCGTTCATCAAATTCCAGTCGCAGCTGGGCAAAAGCATGCAACAAATGCTCCGCCTGTTGCATCTTAGCTTGTTCGACAAGCGCGACCTGATGGCACTCTTGCGTGGCGACCCGCCCCCCAGGCCCGGCTTCAATCGCAATCAATCCTCGTTGCTGTGAAAGTTAACGGGACAGCAGTGGCATAGTTATAAAGGTTATGTCGGACTAGATGCCAGCATGAGCGATCTGATAAGACCCGGCATGTATGGTTCGTATCACCACATAACAAATATGTGCGCACAGAACAGAGGCGAAGAAGTCATCGATGTTGTTGGCTCTCTGTGTGAAAACAATGACAAATTCGCAATAGACCGCAAACTTCCAAAAAGTGAGATTGGAGATATCTTAGTGCTTCATGATACTGGAGCTCATTCTCACTCAATGGGTTTCAATTACAATGGAAGATTGAGGCCAGCTGAATTTATTCTTTCAAAAACTGGTGAATTTCAAAAAATCAGGCGAAGGGAAACGCCAAAAGATTATTTTGAAACGGTGGTCAATTTTGATCTTGTGTAATCTGGCGAAAGACTAGTCTATGGCGACACGTGTCGCTAATTGAAATGGCGGCGCAGCCATAGCACTCGCCAGCCACAAGCCGGCCGCCGCCGCGCAAAACCAGTAGACACCGCCGGCGCCGAATCTTCCGCTGAGCCAGCCGGCGACCACACCGCCGACAAACATGCCGAGAAACTGAAACGTGGTGTAGACGCCGATGGCGGCGCCTTTGCCGGCCGGCCGGGCGATGCGCGACACCAGCGATGGCAGCATTGCCTCAAGCGCGTTGAATGCCACGAAAAATAGCCACAACGCCACCAGCAGTGCTTCCATTCCCCCGCCGGCGGACCATGCCAGGGCGATGGTGGATAACCCCAGCAACCCGACCGCGCTGTTGAACGCTACGCCGACACTGCGGTCGCGAGAGCCGAGCATTACCAGCGGAATCATGCCCACCACCGACAACACCAACACCGGCGCATACAGTTTCCAGTGACCGGCCAGCGGGAGTCCGCTTTTGTCTTCTAACAATGCCGGCAACGTGACGAACACTGCGGTCAATGTCATGTGCAGAAAAAATACACCGAAATTGAGGCGCAGCAACTGCCGGTCGGCAAAAATGTCGCCGAACTGCGCCGTAGACGCGGTTGCGGATTGGTGCGCTGCTTGCACCAGTGAGCCGGGGCCGGGAACCACCCACCACAACACCGCCACCGCCACCAGCCCCAGCCCGGCGCTTAGCCAGAAAATCCCGGCCACGCCGATGGTGCTTTGCAACGGCGGCGCGACCATCAGCGAAAGCAGGAAGACCGCGCCGATACTGATGCCAATGACCGCCATGGCTTTGGTGCGCTGCTCATCGCCGGTGAGGTCGGCGGTCAATGCCAGCACCGCGGCCGAGACCGCGCCGGCGCCCTGAATGGCGCGACCGATGATCAGCCCGGAAATGGAGTCGGCGAGCGCCGCCACCACGCTACCGATGATGAACACCAGCAATCCGAGGGTAATCACCGGCTTGCGCCCGAAGCGGTCCGAAGCCATACCGAACGGAATCTGAAACAGCCCCTGGGTGAGTCCATAGATGCCGAGCGCGAGTCCCATCAGCAACGGCGTGCCACCCGGCAGCCGGGCGGCGTAAATGGCAAGCACCGGCAACAGCATGAACAAGCCCAGCATACGCAGCGCAAATATCCCGGCAAGTGCCGCCACCGCGCGCCGCGTTTGCCCGGTCATGGGAATGCTTGCCGCGTCGGAAGCCTGGGAGGAACTGCGGTTCAATTTATTTGTGGGGCGGCGGCAAAGGCGGGTATAGTATCAGGTTTGCCTTTACCGAGCGGGTTACTACGCATGGGCGCGGACAGCAGTAAAAAAAGTGGTGCCATCGAAATACGCGGGGCACGCACGCACAACCTCAAGGGCATCGACCTGAACTTGCCGCGCGACCACCTAATCGTCATCACCGGACTATCCGGCTCGGGCAAATCTTCCCTCGCCTTTGACACCATTTACGCCGAAGGCCAGCGGCGTTATGTCGAATCGTTGTCTACCTACGCTCGGCAGTTTCTGTCGATCATGGAAAAGCCCGATGTGGATTTGATCGAAGGGCTGTCGCCGGCAATCAGCATCGAACAAAAATCTTCGTCGCACAATCCCCGCTCCACGGTCGGCACGGTCACCGAAATTTACGATTACCTGCGTTTGTTGTTTGCCCGGGTCGGCGAGCCGCGCTGCCCGCAACATGACATTGTATTGAGTGCGCAGTCGGTGAGCCAGATGGTGGATCAGGTGATGGCGCAACCGGACGGTTCGCGTTTGTTGTTGCTGGCGCCGGTGGTGAATCAACGCAAAGGCGAGTTCCAACAATTACTCGGCGAACTTCACTCGCAGGGATTTGTCCGCGCACTCATTGATGGCAATGCAGTGGAGTTGGAAGAACCGCCGCGACTGGACAAACGTTACAAACACAGCATTGAAGTCGTGGTGGATCGTGTTGTCGCACGCGATGGCAATCAGCAACGTCTTGCCGAATCGTTTGAAACCGCCCTGGCCCTCGCCGATGGCACCGCCAAGGTTGCGTTATTAAATGAGTCGCATGAAATTACCGACACATTATTATTCTCCGACAAATTCGCGTGTCCGCATTGCGGTTACAGTCTTAACGAATTGGAACCGCGATTATTTTCCTTCAACAATCCGGCCGGTGCTTGTCAGGATTGCGATGGCCTCGGCTTGCGACAATTCTTCGACCCGCAACGCATCGTTCAGGATCCTTCGCTTTCTCTTGCCGCCGGTGCTATCCGCGGCTGGGACAGACGCAATGCCTACTATTATTCGCAACTGACCTGCCTTGCGCAACATTACGGCTTCAGCGTCGACACGCCGTTCGAGGAGTTGAGCGAGCAACACCAGCAGCGGGTGTTGTATGGCAGTGATGGAGAAGTCATCAACTTCGTGTATCTTCGCCCGGGCCGAAAATATCAGAAGCGACATACATTCGAAGGCATCATCCACAACTTCGAACGCCGCTACCGCGAAACCGATTCCGCTTCGGCACGGGAAGAGTTGGCAAAATGTTTGAGCGCGCGGGTTTGCGGAAGTTGCGATGGTAGCCGTTTGCAAACCGCAGCGCGGCATGTGTTTCTCGAAGGTCACGCGATTCACGAATTGACATGTTTGCCGGTGGATGATTGTTTGAATTTTTTTCATCGCCTGAAATTGCACGGGAGACGCGCCGACATCGCCGACAAAATCGTCAAGGAGATTACCGCACGATTGGGATTCCTTACCAATGTTGGTTTGAATTATTTGTCCTTGTCTCGCGCCGCGGAAACTTTATCCGGCGGCGAAGCACAGCGCATCCGCCTCGCTTCGCAGATCGGTTCCGGGCTGGTGGGCGTGATGTATGTGCTGGACGAACCGTCGGTCGGATTGCATCAACGCGACAACGCACGCCTGCTCGACACGCTGGTTCACTTGCGCGACATCGGCAACACCGTAATCGTGGTCGAGCATGACATGGATACCATTCGCCAGGCCGATCATGTAGTGGACCTCGGCCCCGGTGCCGGTCGTCACGGCGGCGAGGTGGTGGCTCAGGGCAAGCCGGCCGACTTGGAGCGTTGCGAAAGATCCCTGACCGGCAATTACTTGAGCGGCAAAGCATCCATTCCGGTGCCGCGCAAACGCACCGCCGCCGACCCCGACAAAGCACTCACCGTGGTCGGTGCCAGTGGCAACAATCTGAAAAAAATAACTGCGAAAATTCCGGTCGGGCTGCTGACTTGCGTGACCGGTGTTTCCGGTTCGGGCAAATCCACTTTGGTCAACGGCACACTTTATCCGACGGTGGCGCGCCACCTTAAGTTAGTGCGTGATAATCCGCAACCTTTTGAATCGGTGCACGGGCTGGAGCACTTCGACAAAATCATATCCATTGACCAAAGCCCCATCGGGCGCACGCCGCGCTCTAATCCGGCAACCTACACCGGATTGTTCACCTACATCCGCGACCTGTTTGCCAACACACGGGAATCGCGCGCGCGCGGTTACAAGCCTGGTCGGTTTTCATTCAATGTCAAAGGCGGCCGCTGTCAGGCTTGTCAGGGCGACGGGCTAATTCGCGTGGCGATGCACTTCCTGCCGGACATTTATGTTGCCTGCGATGACTGCAGGGGCGAACGCTACAACCGCGAAACGCTCGGCATCTACTACAAGGGAAAAAATATCAGCGAAGCACTGAACATGACCATTGAAGAAGCAAAAGATTTTTTCTCCGCGGTGCCGGTGATTGCGCGCAAACTTGACACCTTGCTGGATGTCGGACTCGGTTACATCACGCTCGGTCAAAGTGCCACCACGTTGTCCGGTGGCGAAGCCCAGCGGGTGAAACTCTCGCGGGAACTTTCCAAACGCGACACCGGACGCACGTTGTATGTGCTGGATGAACCCACCACCGGGTTACATTTTCACGACATCCGCCAATTACTCACCGTGCTGCATCGCTTGCGCAACCACGGCAACACCGTGATAGTCATCGAACACAACCTGGATGTAATCAAGACCGCCGACTGGATTATTGACCTCGGACCGGAAGGCGGTGATGGCGGCGGTTTCGTTGTGGCAAGCGGCACACCGGAAGCCGCCGCTAAAATAAAAAAATCCCATACCGGACGTTATCTCAAGCAAATATTAAACGACAATGCGAAAAAGGAATCTCTCCGAAAAAAAGTTACGCGGAAAATTAGTGTGCGAAAAAACGCTGCGTGAAAAATTGTCACGTGAAGCATGGCTCCTTATTATTCTCGTGTGCTTTTGGTGTCTCAACGCGCCTTTGTCCTTTCGATTCACCGTTACCTATCATTTGTCATTGCGCTTGCCTTTTCGTCGCCATGCCGTGTTGCGCATCGTCGCTCAGTCGTTCACATACTTAATGTATTGCTCTCTCCTCGCGCGCCTTGCCTGACAACGAAAAAATCGCCGGGAGCGCCATGAATTGATTGGCGCGAGCGAAGCGAGCCCGAAGGGCGCGTATCAGGGATGATACGCGCAAAATACGGCGCGCAATGTTTTTTATAATCTCGGAAGGCGATGATTCCTTTTGAGAAGACAATGGTAAACGAAAAAAACTGACAGCGAAATAGTGAGACTATACAAGAATGACGAATACTGATTCTTTCGTTGTCACACCCACAGAAGTGTTGCCATTTACTCTATTCTCCCAATCACCAGAGCGTGCAGGGACGCACGCTGGCGCGTGGAAACAGGAAGTTTCCCCCGCGCCAAAAGGGGGGTGCGGGGGGCATCCCCCCCGCAAAGCGCGAGCACGCGCAAGCGAACCTTTGCATATCAGCCACAGGTTACTCGGCGGCGTAAGCCGCCGCCGATGCTCTTCGCATACCACTGTCATTTGCGGCGAAGCGTGACTCATTCTCGGTTAAGAAACCACCCGTTTCACCTGCATCACATTTGGTATCCGCGCCAATCCTGTCAAAATTTGTCCGAGTTTTTTCAAGTCGGATACTTCCAACCTCAGCCGCATATGCACGCCGTGTTCGTCGTCAATTTCCTTGTTCAATTTCAACACCTGAATTTTTTCCTGTTTGAGAAACTCATTGATGTCATTCAACAAACCGGCGCGATCATAACCCGTGAGTTGAATTTCCAGCGGACTCGAAGCCAATTCCGACTCACCCCACCGCACTTCAATCAGACGCTCACGACGCTGGTCGTCCAGGTTTTTTATGTTGTGACAATTTTTCCGATGAATGCTTACGCCGCGACCCAACGTGATAAATCCAACAATGATATCGCCGGGAATCGGATGGCAACAGTGCGCCATGCGCGTCAACAAATTGCCCACGCCGCTGACGTGAAAACTGTCGGGATGCCTGGATTGGTCGGGCGGATGCGGTCGCGCCGGTTTGATCGGTAAAGCCTGTTCCGACTGCATAACTCCGGCGGCACGACGAAACGGTGCCAGCGCACGCGACAATTTGAAATCGCCGGCGCCGATTGCCGCGAGCAGTCCATCGGTTTTATGAAAGTGCGTGTTGCGCGCAATTTTTTCGTAACTCAATTCTTCCATTCCAAGACGCGCCAGTTCGCGCTCCAGCATACTGCGTCCTTCGCTGACATGCTGAGCATAATCGGCGCGCTTGAACCATTGCGCAATGCGCGCCCGCGCGCGACGAGTGCGCACATAACCGAGGTCGTTACGCAGCCAGTCGCGGCGTGGATGCCCGTGTTTGGCGGTCTGGATGTGAACCTGCTCGCCGGTTGCCAGACGATGTCCGAGGGTTACCATTTTTCCATTGACGTGCGCACCGCGAATGCGATGCCCGAGTTCGGTATGAATCGCGTAGGCAAAGTCAATCGGCGTTGAACCGTCGGGCAAATCGATCACCGTACCTTTCGGCGTGAACACAAATATCCGCGCCTCAATAGGCGCATCGGCATCCGTCAAACTCGCAGCCAACGCACCGGTATCGAGCAACTCGTCTTTCCATTGCAACAACTGTCGCAACCGCACTACTTTTTGATCGATGCCTTCATCGGCGCGAACTTTTTCTTTGTAACGCCAATGCGCGGCAACACCCAATTCGCTTTGGCGATGCATTTGCCGCGTACGAATTTGCACTTCCACGGTTTTGTCATCGGGTCCGGTCACCACAGTATGAATGGATTGATAGCCGTTGTCTTTGGGCGTGGCGATGTAATCATCAAATTCGCCGTCCAGCACTCGCCAGCGACCATGCACCGCCGCCAACGCGGCATAACAATCGGCAACATTGTCCACGATGATGCGAAACGCGCGAATGTCGCGCAGATTTTCAAACGCAAGATCTTTGGCGCGCATTTTTCGCAAGATGCTGTATATATGTTTGGGTCGACCAAAAACTTCGCCGACCACACCGACTTCTTCCAGCGTATTTTGCACCGTGGAAATAAACGCGGCGATATATTGCTCGCGCAACCCGCGCGTCTCGGCAAGTGTCATCGCCAATTGGTGATAGTTTTCCGCTTCCAGACAACGCAACGCGTGATCTTCCATCTGCCATTTTATTTGCCCGACGCCGAGTCGGTTGGCGAGCGGTGCGTAGACATCCAGCGTTATGCGTCCGAGTTCATTCTGCACTTCGCGCGCCGATGTGTGACATCTCCGCAACACCGAAAGATGACGCGCCAGTTCGATCAACACCACGCGAATGTCATCCACCATCGTGATTAACATCTTGCGCAGATTTTCCTCGTTGACGCGTGGGTCGGTGAACTCGTTGCGCCCTTGATTACGATCTTGATTACGATTGTGAGACAATGAAGACAATTGACGCATCTGCTCGACACCGTGCAACAAGGTCAGCACCAACTCGCCAAAATGTTCGGCGATTAATTCCTGTTCCTTTTGATTGATCGGCAGTAACGGCTGCAACAAACCGGCAAGCAACCCGGGCGTATCCATTCCCAGCGACCGCAGCGTCTCCAGCGTATCGATTCCATCTTGCAACGCCGCTTCGGCATCGACACGACAGTGCGCGATTACCCAGCGACTTGCTTCATCCAGTTGCTCGGTGCCGAGTTTGTATTCATTTGTATTCATGTGCGTTTGCCATGACTCAATTATTATCCGCGTGGATGATGTTGTTGATGCAACGATTTCAATCGCGCGCTGGCGACATGAGTATAAATCTGCGTGGTCGACAAACTGGAATGTCCCAGCAGCATCTGCACGCTGCGAAGATCGGCACCGTGATTAATCAGATGCGTGGCAAACGCGTGGCGCAAAGTGTGCGGAGATAAATGCGAAGTGATGCCGGCGATCAGCGCATAGCGCCGGATGTTGCGCCAGAACGCCTGACGAGTCATGGCCCGCCCGCGCTTGGTAACGAACACCGCCGCGCTTTGTTTTTGCCCCAGCAAGTTGCCGCGGGATTCAGTCAGATAACGCCGCAACCAATCAATGGCTTGCTCGCCCAGCGGCACTTGTCGCTCCTTGTTGCCCTTGCCCACCGCTCGACACACCCCGGAGACCAAATCCAACTGATTCAATTCCATGCTGACCGCTTCGCTCACTCGAAAGCCGGTGGCATACAAGGTCTCCAGCATGGCGCGGTCGCGCAATCCGAGGTCGGTGGCGCAATCGGGTGCGCCTAGAATAGATTCCACTTCGGCTTCCGAAAGAGTTTTGGGTAGCGATTTACCGACCGCAGGTGCCGACAAATCGGCGCACGGGTCGGCATCGATCATCTCGCCTGCCAACGCATGACGATAAAATCGTTTCAACGTGGACAACGATCGCGCCGCAGTGCGGCTCGAGTGTTTATCCGAATGATCGCTGAAATAACTATGTAATAGTTTCGCGTCCGCCGTAATCAACGAGCAGCCGCGGCTGTGAATCCAATCAACGAATTTTTTGAGATCGCTGCGATAGGCCGACAGCGTGTTGTCGCTCAACCCGGATTCAAGCCAAATCGAATCAAGGAACGCATCGATCCTTTTGGCATCTTGTTCGGGTGCATGCGAACTGGTGTTCATTTTCCAAAGGAACGTTGATGAATAAATTACTGCAAACTGGATTGCAACAGCGACAACCGTTGCAATTTTTGTTTCAGTGCGTTGCGTCGTTCATCCGATTGCGCGCGCGCCAAAGAATCTTCCAACAACCGCCGAGCATCGTCATATAACTTACCCTCGGTCAACGACTCGGCGGCCTGATAGCGTGCGGCTTCGCCCCACCGATCAAAACCATCGGCTTCCTGTAACGCCGAGTGCAAAAACAAATCCGCGGCAATAAAATATTGCCCGTTGCCGTGATAGGACTCCGCCATCCAATAGGCAATTTCGCGTTGATGTCTTTTATTTGGCGCACGTTCTTTCACTTGATCCAATAACTCCAACGCCAGTGAATGTTGCTGCACGGTTTGCAAATCAAAAATCGGTTGCAGGATGGCATCGGTTTGCGCTGCAGACAACTCTTCAAACATTGCAATCCATTCGGTTAATTTGTCGGCGCCCGGCTGATGCCGGCCGGCGAAGATGTCAACTCGCCCGGCTTGCAACAGCCAGTCGGTTCGTTTCACCGTAGATGGAAGCGATGACAAATTGGCATTGGCTTCGGCGGCCAGTTCAAAATTGCCATCGTTCAACGCCGCGGCGGACAAACGCAATCCGCTCGCGCCGCCGAGGGATAATTTCCCCAAACGCGTGTCCGGGCTGAATAACAATTTGATTAATTTCATGCGCTTGATGTCGATCAACACATCCACATATCGGTCCACTGCGCTTTGACGAAGCACCGGGTTTTGCGTGGTAAGTGCCAGATAAACAAACAAGGATTTGCGCGCCACCGTGGAACTCGGCGGAATTTGTCGGGCGTGGTCGAGCCAGCGCCATTCCTCACCCATCAACAAACCAGCGCGATTGGCCTCCTCTTTGGCAATCCGTGTGTATACATCAAACAAATCATCCACTCCAAACTGCGGATAGACCCGGCTCAGGCCCGGGTTGCGCGGCGGCGGTGTCAGCAAATATTCCTCCAGCACATCAGCCAGCGGGTAGAGTTTGCCGGCAACGATATTTGCCTGCGCCATCACTGCCTGGATTTCGCGCGCCAGCGATTCCCCGTGGGGCAACACCCGAAGTTCCAACGCACCATCGATGACTTGATCCGGCGTCAAACTCTGGTTGCCGAGGCGGGCGTAGAGCCGCAACAATCGTGCGGCCGGTCGGTCCAAGGGCGCGAGCAGATTGACCGCGGCATCGGCGTCGCCGGAACGAAGCATCACGCCGGCGCCAAGCAACAGCCAGTCGGTGCCCCCGATGCCGTAATCCCGACGAAAATGCGCCATGGCAATGCGCGCTTCGGGCAACAAGTCATCGGCAAGGTAGGCGGCGATCAACGCCTGGCGAAGTTGCCGCTGATATTGCTGCGGCGCATCCATCGCCAGCAGTTGCGTTCGTATCATGCTTCGTGCCACGCTTCCGCGTTGCAATGCGGTCAGGGAATTGATCGCCTGCAACTGCGCTTCCCGACGAACAACACCGGGCACAGTCGGCGGCAGTTCACGCGTGCGCTCATACAATTTTTGCCATTGCCCTTGCGCACGATACAACGCCCACAACTGCCGCTCCCATTGCACCCATTCCGAGTTCGGCTCGCTTGCCGTTGCGCTTGTCGTTGCCGGGGCCGGCCCGCGGGTTTCCAGTATTTCCCGAGCCAGACCCAGCACATTGGCGCGCACCAGATTTTGCACGCGCACCAGTTCCGGAGTCGGCGGTTGCGTTGCGAAAGTATGCGGAGTGTTCGCCGCATCCGGCGCGATCGTTTGCGCCGAGCCGTCGGTAACAATGACCAGAAGCAGTAGCGGAAAAGAGACGCGCCGCGTCAGCGCAAGAAACCTGTTCTTTTCGCTCGCACTTATCGGTAGCAAGCGCACCATTGTCATCTGACCGGGAGATTCGTTCTCTCCCGCGAACATTACCTGCGAACCTTCTCCTTGATGCGCGCCGCCTTGCCGGTTCGCTCCCGCAAGTAATACAACTTTGCCCGTCGCACATCGCCACGGCGCACGACTTCGATGGACGCGATCAGCGGACTGTGAGTCTGAAACACCCGTTCCACACCTTCGCCGCCGGTCATTTTCCGCACCGTGAAAGAGGAATTGAGCCCGCGTTTTTTCTTCGCCAGCACCACGCCTTCATATCCCTGCAACCGCTCGCGCCCGCCTTCCTTGACCCGCACTTGCACCCGCACGGTGTCGCCCGGCGCAAATTCCGGCACATCTTTTTTCAGTTGTTCGCTTTCCAGTAAATCAATAATGTTACTCATCGCCACTCTCCGGTTGATGGGCCGATTGATGGGCCGATTGATAGGCTTTCAATAAATCAGTTTGTTCCCGACCAAGTTCACGCCCGGCCAATAAATCCGGTCGGCGTTGGCTGGTTCGTCCCAACGCCTGCATCAGGCGCCAGCGTCGTATCGCTTCGTGGTCGCCGCTCAACAACACTTCGGGCACCGCCCGCCCTTCAAACATCTCGGGGCGAGTGTAATGCGGATAATCCAGCAACGCATCCGCAAAAGAATCCTGGGCGGCCGAATCGTCATTACCCAACACCCCGGGCAATAGACGCGCCATGCCTTCGATCAGCACCATGGCCGCCAACTCGCCCCCCGACAACACATAATCGCCGATGGAAATTTCCCGCTCGACCCGGCTTTCCACGATGCGCTCGTCAATACCTTCATAACGCCCGGCCAGCAATATCAATTCCGGCAAGGCAACCAGTTCGGCCAGCAATGGCTGGTCGAGCCGCTCACCCTGAGGCGAAAGATACACTACCGGCCCGTGGTTTTCCTCCTTCGCCGCGTCAATCGCTCGCGCCAGCGGCACCGGATTCATCAACATTCCCGCGCCGCCACCGTAGGGCCGGTCATCCACCGTGCGCCGCCGGTCGGTGGTGAAATCCCGCGGATTCCACAATTGCAACTGCAACGCGCCCTGCTCCAGCGCCCGCGCAGAAATGCCGTTTTCCCGCACCGCATCAAACATCTGCGGAAATATTGTCAGAACCGCCAGATTCACCGTGTCCCCCACTCCTGAATCACTTACTCGCTCAAATCGCTTGTCGTTAGTCGTCCGGGTGCGGGTGCCACTCGACTCGGATGCGACCGCCGACCAGATCCACCTCAACAATTACCTCCGGCGACCACGGCAGCAACTGCTCGCCCGAATCGCTTCGTATCGCCAGCACATCATTGGCGCCGGTCTCGATCAGATGATCGACCACCCCGAGTTCCACGCCGTCTTGATTCAGCACCGACAATCCGGCCAAATCGCTCCAGTAATATTCCCCTTCGGGCAGCGTCGAAAGTTGCGCCGACTGAATGGCAATCCACTTTCCGACCAAGCCCTCGGCGCCGTTGCGGTCATCCGTTCCCGCCAATTTTGCCAGCAATTTTTGCGACTGCCAGCGGGCGGAAGTCACCTCAACCGACTGCCATTCATCCGCATCGGGATGCTCCGCCAGCATCCATCGGTCGTATTCCAGAATCTGTTGCGGCGGGCGGGTGTAGGAATACACCTTGCACCAGCCATCTACGCCATGTGGCCCGCTGATTTTTCCGACAATTACCGGCGCGATTAGCGGTGGCGGCTGATTGGTTATGCCGTCGGGATAATCGTCGGAATGTCGTTGCGTCAAATCAAACCGATGCCGGGGTTAATTCGGGTTTCGGAGCCGATTCGGATTCTGGAGCCGATTCGGATTCCGGGGCTGATTCCGGTTTCGGTTCTGGTGTCGGTTCCGGTTTTGAAGCCGATACCGGTTCCGGGTCTGGTTTCGGGTCCGGTTTTGAAGCCGATACCGGTTCCGGGTCTGGTTTCGAATCCGGTTCTAAAGCCGATACTGATTTCGATTCTGGTGCCGGGTCCGGGTCTGGTTTCGGCTCCGGTTCTAAAGCCGATACTGATTTCGATTCTGGTGCCGGGTCCGGTTCTGGTTTCGGCTCCGGTTCTGAAGCCGATACCGGTTCCGGCTCCGGGTCTGGTTGCGGCGCCAGCGCAGAAGTCTCCTCGATTTTGTTTGCCTGCTTGTATAAGTGCACCACCCGCTCGCTCGGTTGCGCGCCCAGGCCAAGCCAGTAGTCAATTCGGTCGGTGTCGAGGCGCAATTTCTCTTCCCGTCCGGAAGCGATGGGGTTGTAAAACCCGACCCGCTCAATGAATCGCCCGCGCAACGAGCGACGCTGATCCGCCACCAGAATCGAATAAAACGGTCGTTTCTTCGAACCGCCACGGGACAAACGAATGGTTACCATTGCCGATTTTTACTCCGTTGAGAGTGCTACTGAATATTGGGGCGCGATTGTAGCATAAAAAGCAGCCGCCCAAACAATCGGATGCCCGGAATAATGGGGCTGATTAGCCGGACTCCTTTTGCTTGCCTGTTGCGCGTCGTCGCGTTGCCGTCCACATACGGCTTGTCTGTTTTTTCGCTAACTTCTCAAAAAAGACAAGTTTTGAGAAGTTAGGGTGCATTTTCACCTTTATCTTCTCAAAAATACTGTTTTTTGAGAAGCAAGCCACGACATTATTCAAAAACCCACCATTGGGGATGTGGTTTGGATAATGACGGTATTAGTTACTCTCATCGTTTTTTAGTTCTGGGTTCTCGCCTTTGGCGAGAACAACTTGCCTGCCGGCGAGGATAACGGGTTGGGAGGGCAACGGTAAATCGCAAAGTGTGACTTTCTTTGAGACGCCAAAAGCAAACGAGAATAAAAAGCCCAGCGCAGTCGGACAATTCAGACAAACATTACGCGTAGCATGGCGACGAAAAGACAAACTCAAAATTGTGCGCCGTATTTTCGTTGTCAGGCAAGGCGCGCGAGGAGCGAGGGAGTGAGCAATACATCAAGTATGTGAGCGACCGAGCGACGATGCGCAACGAAGCATGGCGACGAAAAGACAAGCACAATGTTGCATCGCAAAGGTGATTATGTAACCCTACTATCAACACATAACTCACAAAACCCGAAGGTAAACCCAATGTTGAAAAAAATATTGCATGCCCTGTCCGCCGCGGTGTTACTCACCACGCTAATGCCAACTTTCGCGCTGGCGCAAAAATGGGATATGCCAATGGCGTATTCCGACAGCAACTTCCACACGCAAAACGGCAAAACCTTTGCCGAGGCGGTGCGGATTGCGACCGGCGGCAAACTGGACATCATCGTGCATGGTGGCGGCTCGCTTTTCAAAGGCTCCGAAATTAAGCGCGCCGTGCAAACCAATCAGGTGCCGATTGGCGAGCGTTTGTTGTCGGCGCATCAAAACGAAAACATCTTGTTTGGTTACGACTCGGTGCCGTTCCTCGCCACCTCTTACGACCAGTCGGAAAAACTTTGGCAAGCGGCGCGTCCAAAAATTGAAGAGATTTTGCAGAAGCAGGATTTGGTGTTGCTCTACTCCGTGCCGTGGCCGCCCCAGGGTTTTTATTTCAATCAGGCGGTCAATTCCACCGCCGACACCAAGGGGCTCAAGTTTCGTTCCTATAACAACTCCACGGCGCGCCTCGCCGAGTTGATGGGAATGCAATCGGTGCAAATTGAGGCGGCGGAATTGTCTCAAGCACTCGCCACCGGCGTGGTCGAAACTTTCGTGTCATCCGCCACCACCGGCTACGACCGCAAGGTGTGGGAAAGTTTGAGTCACTATTACGAAGTCAATTCATGGATGCCGCGCAACACCGTGTTCGCCAACAAGCAAGCGTGGGATGACCTCGACCCGCAGACCCGCAACATCGTCAAGGGCATAGCGATGATGGCGCAAGCCGCCGGCACCGCGCGCTCCCAGCAGTTGGCCGACTGGTATGTCACGCAATTGGAAGCAAACGGCATGACCGTGCAACCCGCTGGTGCGCAACTGATTGGCGAACTCAAATCCATCGGCGCACAGATGACCGACGAGTGGCTGCAAAAAGCCGGCACGGATGGGCGCACTATTGTTGATGGGTTTATGGAGTGATTGTTATTCCCGCATCATTGCGCTTGCTTATTTTCCGCCGTGCTGCGCGCAATGTTTGTTCGTAATTAATGAGTCCGGTCAAACCAGGCTTCTTATTCTCAATGTGCCATTGGCGTCTCAACGCGCCTTTGTCCTCTCGGTTCACTATTACCTATCATTCGTCATTGCTGTATGTGTTCACTATTTTGCTGTCAGTTTTTTTTCTTTCTCGCTGCAAGCGGGAATCTAGTTGAATAAACAAAGCCGGCGCGCAATGTTTGTTGGTAATTAATGAGTCCGGTCAAACCGGGCTTTTTTGCGCGTATCATCCCTGATACGCGCCCTTCGGGCTCGCTTCGCTCGCGCCCAGTCGATTCATGGCGCTCCCGGCGATTTTTTCTCAATGTGCTTTTGGCTTCTCAACGCGCTTTTGTCCTCTCGATTCACTGTTACCCCCCATTCGTCATCCTCGCCGGCAGGCGGGGATCCTAAAGCGGCGGCGCAAGCCGCCCGGTGCGTCACGCTTGCGTAATGATACTAATAGTTCGGCATACCAAGTTTTTTTCGTGTGCTTTTGTCTTCTCAAAAGGAATCACGGTCTGGGGATGTGGTTTGGATTATGACGGTATTAGTTACTCTCATCGTTTTTTAGTTCTGGGTTCTCGCTTTTGGCGAGAACAACAGACTGGATTTGCGCGTATCATCCCTGATACGCGCCCTTCGGGCTCGCTTCGCTCGCGCCCAGTCGATTCATGGCGCTCCCGGCGATTTTTTCCGCCTGCCGGCGAGAATGACGGGTTGGGGAGACAATGTGAATCGCAAAGTGTGACTTTCTTTGAGACGCCAAAAGTAACCGAGAAAAACCGTCAGCGAAATAGTGAACACATACAATTGCCCGGCTCTTATTATCATTGGCCGGGCAATCCAGTTATTAAACCGTTCGACGTAGCCGAACTCCTTATAATCCAGACAAACGTTGCGCACCGCATGGCGACGAAAAGACAAGCACAAATGAAAAACTACCCATCTCGCATTTACCACCTCTGTGGCGCGCTTGCCGAATGGATCGCCGCGTTGGGCTTATCGCAAGTCGGTTTGTTGCTCGCGTTGATGGGCTTCTATATCATCATCGGTTGTTTCCTCGACGGCATCTCGGCCGTGGTGCTGACCATGGCGGTGGTCGAACCGATGGTTCGTCAAGCCGGAATCGACATCATCTGGTTCGGCATTTTCATCGTGGTGGTTGTGGAGATGGCGCAAATCACGCCACCCATCGGCTTCAACCTGTTCGTCATGCAAGGCATCGCCAAACAGGAAATCGGTTATGTGGCGCGCACCGCATTGCCGATGTTTTTGTTGATGGTGGTCATGGTTGGCATCCTGATCGCTTTTCCGGAAATCGCCACTTGGTTGCCGGACAGTGCGCGCAATGCGGCGCGTTAGCATAAAAGTGGCAGCAGAAATGAATAAACACATCTACTCAGTAAAAACTCTGGTCGGCGAAATCCGTGCGCTGCTGGAAGACAACTATCGCGAAATTTGGGTGGAAGGAGAGATCTCCAGCCTCGGGCAACCGGCTTCCGGACACAAATATTTCTCGCTCAAGGAAGGAGACGCATTAATCCGCTGCGCATTGTTCAAAAATCGCCGGCAACATCAATCAATCACCGCACCGGCCGAAGGAATGCAAGCACTGGTGCGCGGACGTCTGTCGGTTTATGAATCGCGCGGCGACATGCAATTAATCGTTGACTATCTTGAGGACGCCGGCGAAGGCGCGTTGCGGCGGGAATTCGAACAACTAAAACGAAAACTGTCGGCGGAAGGTTTATTCGACGACCAACACAAACAACTTTTGCCGAAGTATCCGAAAGTCATCGGTATCATCAGTTCCGACAGCGGTGCCGCGCTGCACGACATTCGCGTAACCATGGAGCGACGTTATCCGCTGGCGCGACTGATCGTGTATCCCACGGCGGTGCAAGGCATCAACGCCGTGCCCGGTATCATCGACATGCTCGCCCTCGCCAACCAGCGGCGCGAAGTGGATTTGCTGATTCTCTCGCGCGGCGGCGGATCGCCGGAAGATTTAAAATCTTTCAATGACGAAAGCGTAGCGCGTGCAATTTTTGCGTCCAAACTTCCGGTGGTCAGCGCGGTCGGGCATGAAATTGATTTCACCATTGCCGATCTGGTCGCCGATGTGCGTGCGCCGACAC
The DNA here is from genome assembly GCA_965249835.1 of Candidatus Poriferihabitaceae bacterium. Classification (GTDB taxonomy): domain Bacteria; phylum Pseudomonadota; class Gammaproteobacteria; order Arenicellales; family Poriferihabitantaceae; genus JAHRAW01. Next base: position 1,633,071 of record CBDFMY010000003.1, on the reverse strand, counting down.
CCACTGCCGCGGCGGAAATGGTCGCGCCCGAAATTTCGCAATTGCACCAAAAGATTAATCAAAACATCAACGAGATGCAACAAATCACCCAGCGCATCATCGATCACATGTCGCAACGACATGATTATGCCAGCGCACGGCTTGCGCATCCGATGCATCGTATTAACGCGGCGCGCCAAACGCATACTGCGCTGACGGAAACGCTCGGTCATTTGGTCTTGCGTCATCTCGACCAACAACAATTACGCATGCAAAAACCAATCGCCGAACTTCGTTATCATTCGCCGCTACAACGACTTGCGCACCATGTGAGGCGCGTTCGCGGCATGAGCCGACAACTAATCGGCATTGCCACCAACGGTCTCCATACCGCCACGCAAACCATTGAACACCTCGCCAACAACCTTGATCTAATGAACCCGAAACGCACCCTCGAACGCGGCTACGCAATTCTGCAAAAAGAAAACCAACAAGTCGTATTTAATGCCGACAAAACCAAACCAGGCGAAACCCTCACCGCCAGCGTAGCCCACGGGAAATTTTTATGTGTGGTTGATCGAGTAGTGGAATAAGATTGCGCTTGCCTATTTTCCGCCATGCTGTGTTGCGCTTCGTCGCTCGGTCGCTCACATACTTAATGTATTGCTCACTCCCTCGCTCCTCGCGCGCCTTGCTTGACGAAACATAAACGGCGCGCAATGTTTGTTCGTAATTAATGAGTCCGGTCAAACCGGGCTTTTTATTCTCAATGTGCCATTGGCTTCTCAACGCGCCTTTGTCCTCTCGGTTCACCATTACCTATCATTTGTCATTGCCCGGCTTGTTCCGGGCAATCCAGTTGTTAAACCGTTCGGCGGAGCCGAACTCCTTATTTCGGCGGCGAAGCCGCCGGTTTGTGTCCGGCTTTGCCGGACTCCTTATTCTCAATTTGTCATCCCCTTGTCATAATCCCTGCCATCCCGCTATGATGCCCTCCCAAAAATAACAATCAAACGCAACACTACTAAACCATGACAATCAAAAGACAAGCGCAAGCGATGAAAAGACAAATACAAAATTGCGCGCCGTATTTTCGTTGTCAGGCAAGGCGCGCGAGGAGCGAGGGAGCATACATTAAGTATGTGACTGACCGAGCGACGAAGCGCAACACCGCATGGCGACGAAAAGACAAGCGCAATACTGCATGACAATGAAAAGACAAGCGCAATGCCATTAAGTTGGAACGAAATCCGTACCCGCGCCCTCGCCTTCTCCAACGAATGGCAAGACGAAGGCTCGGAACAAGCCGAATCACAATCATTTTGGAACGACTTCTTCAACCTCTTTGGCATAACGCGCCGCCGCGTTGCCTCGTTTGAAAAACTCGCCAAAAAAATAGACGGCAAGGACGGCTTCATCGACCTGCTGTGGAAAGGCGTATTACTCATAGAGCACAAATCCCGCGGCAAAGACCTTGACCGCGCGCATCAACAAGCACTGGATTATTTCCCCGGATTAAAAGAACGCGAACTGCCGCGCTTCATTTTAGTGTCCGACTTCGCACGGTTTCGGTTGTATGACCTTGATGACGACACCACGCATGAATTTGCCTTGCCCGACCTGCACCAAAACATCCACCGCTTCGCCTTCATCGCCGGCTATCAAACCCACAAAATAAAAGAGCAAGACCCGGTCAACATCCAAGCCGCCGAGTTGATGGGAAAATTGCACGACCGCTTGCGCGCCATCGGCTACGCCGGCCACGACCTGGAAATCTATCTGGTGCGCCTGTTGTTTTGCCTGTTCGCCGAAGACACCGGCATCTTTCAGCGTCAGCAATTTCACGATTACATTGAAGACCGCACCGCCGAAGACGGCGCCGACTTGGCATCGCAACTGGACACACTGTTTTATGTGTTGAACACCGCGACCGCCGAGCGTTTGGACAATCGCGATGAATCACTCAACGCATTTCCCTTTGTCAACGGAAAATTATTTGAAGAGCGTTTGCGCCCGGCTTCGTTTGACCGCGCCATGCGCGAATCCTTGTTGCAATGCTGCGCGCTGGATTGGAGTCGCATCTCGCCGGCGATTTTCGGTTCGCTGTTCCAATCTATTATGGACAAAGAAGCGCGGCGCAACCTCGGCGCGCATTACACCTCGGAAACCAACATACTGAAACTCATCAACCCGCTTTTTATGGACGACCTGCGAGCCGAGTTTGAAAAAGTAAAAAACAACCGAAACAAATTATTTGAATTTCATAAAAAACTGCGCACCTTGAAATTCCTTGACCCGGCTTGCGGTTGCGGGAACTTTTTAGTGGTCGCCTATCGTGAATTGCGCTTGCTGGAATTGGAAGTGTTGCGCGTCTCCAGAAAAGGCATGAAAACGTTTGATGTGCACAGCATGATCGCGCTGGATGTAAATCAATTTTACGGTATAGAAATTGAAGAGTTCCCGGCGCAAATCGCGCAAGTCGCGTTATGGCTGGTGGACCACCAAATGAACCTGCTGGTCTCGCAGGAATTCGGCTTGTATTTCGCGCGCATCCCGCTGACCTCCAGCGCCAGCATCGTGCATGGCAATGCCTTGCAGATGGACTGGCGGGAAGTTATTGCGCCGGAAATACTGAGCTTTATTATGGGGAATCCGCCGTTTATTGGATCAAAGTTTCTAAACGCAAATCAGCGTCAAGATATTGCCAAAGTTTTTGCGGGAATTAAAAATTATGGCATATTGGATTTTGTTGCTGCATGGTATGTGAAAGCAGAACAATATATGGAAAACAACAATCACATTGGATGCGCTTTTGTTTCTACAAACTCAATTTGTTCGGGAGAGCAAGTTGGAGTTTTATGGGGCTGGCTGTTGTCCAAAGGAATTAATATCAATTTTGCACATCGCACATTTTCGTGGAGCAACGAAGCCAGAGGGAAAGCGGCTGTTCATTGTGTCATTGTTGGCTTTAACCGAAAAAACAACAAAGAAAAAAGATTGTTTGACTATCAACATATAAAAGGAAACGCCCATGAAATTTCGACGAAAAACATCAATCCTTATTTGGTCGACGCTTCAAACACGGTGATATTGAGTCGCTCAACATCACTATGCGATGCGCCCGCCATTAGAATTGGCAACAAACCAATAGATGGTGGAAATTATTTATTCACAACCGAAGAAAAATACGAATTCGTAAAAACTGAACCGGCGGCTGAAAAGTGGTTTCGTCGTTGGTTGGGAGCACATGAGTTTATCAATGGATATGAACGCTGGTGCTTATGGTTGGGCGATTGCCCGCCGAATGAATTGAGAAAAATGCCGAAGGCTTGCGAGCGTGTTGAAGCAGTTAAAAACTATCGACTGGCGAGCAAGAGTGCTCCAACACGAAAGCTTGCAGAAACACCCACAAGATTTCATGTTGAGAGCATTCCGACCGACACATACTTAGTTGTTCCCGAAACTTCTTCCGAACGGCGTAAGTTCATTCCAATTGGATTCGCACCCCCGGAAACAATGTGCAGTAATGCGATAAAAGTTATTCCAAATGCGAAACTGTTTCACTTCGGCATCATCTCTTCATCAATTCACATGGCATGGATACGCGCAGTTGGCGGTAGATTGAAAAGTGATTATCGCTATTCGGCAAACATCGTCTACAACAACTTCCCCTGGCCCAAAGATCCCAGTGAAAAACAAACCGCCGACATTGGAAATAAAGCCCAAGCCGTGCTGGACGCCCGCGCACAATTCCCCGACTCCACCCTCGCCGACCTTTACGACCCACTCAGCATGCCGCCGGCGTTACAAAAAGCACACCAAGCACTCGACAAAGCCGTCGACCGCGCCTACCGCAAAACATCATTCAACAACGAAGCCGACCGAGTCGCCTTCCTGTTTGACCTCTACCAACAATACACCGCGCCCTTGCTGCCGAAGAAAAAACCCAAACGCCGGAAATGACGATGGGAGAGCGAGCGTAACGCTCTCGCTATTCCTTGTTTTTCTTCTTGCCAGTAATAAAAAGATACGCGAGACCAATCAGTGTGCTACCACCGAGAATGCTGCCGTATATTTCTTTTTCAATACTAATCAAATATGCCGATCCGATAATGACTACCAATGAAATCAACAAAGCGTAGTTCTGCCCTCTTTTCTCTGTTTTTATTGCCGCCTCCTGCCTACTCTTTTCCAGTTCTTGCCAACTCTTTTCTAATTCCTGCCGATGGTTTTGTTGCACCTCGGCCATTATTACGATGCGGACGGGGATGTCGGGGCCAGCGGCCGCATATTCAGACAGTGTTTTTGGGTCCGGGATTGGACCTGAAAATGTTTGTTGCGATATTAGTCGCGATTTTATCGTTTGGACTACTCGCTGAGCGCCTCCGCTGGATCGATTTTGAATGAGCGTAGCGAGGGAAGAAATTAATTCATCGTGAGGGATTTTCTGTAAGGTTTTTTGTATTTCTACCTGCCCTTTCACTTTGTTTTTATTTTGCGAAACTGGTGTTTTCTTTTTTCTATTCATGGAGTTGCTTTTCCTTAATAATATATTGCATAAGAGAGTAGATCAAATCCTCGCCAACTGCCGCCCAATCCGATGCTATTGCCTCAGCATCCGATTGGATTTTCACTGCATCCATATATCGTTTATACGAATTGGACGGGGTATACGAATTGGACGGAGCAATGTTGAAAGATTTGAATCCCCGCCTTATGCTTTCAAGTTTCCCAAGCGAATCTGGCAAAGCATCTTCGTGAGATTCTTGGGACTCATATTCCGAACATGCGATGCGCAGAATTTCTATATCAGAATGTTCGCGGTATTTTTCCAGCGCGGCAGTCAGTATTTCTATATCAGAATATTCGCCGTATTTTTCCAGCGCGGCAGCCAGTATTTCTATATCAGAATATTCGTCGTATTTTTCTGGCGCGGCAGCCAGTATTCCTGATTGGGACATTTTTAAGTTCGGGTTGGCAAGTTGGATACGGGCACTATAATCTGTTTTTTCGTCAATGACAATAATCTAACACAATGAGCAATGCTAGCACCAATGTCAGCGGCGACAGCCCACGGCGCAGCCGCCTGCCGGCAAAACGAGACCGAAATCACGGAATGAGAGGGAAAATGACCACAAAATCCACCAAAAACACCTGATTATTACTTTTTTATCACAAAAATGATGTGTTTTAACTGAATAATTGATATTTAAATTGATTGAAAATTAATAACCATAAATATTATAACTATTTGAATAACACACTAAATTTTTACATTATTAAAAATATTGTTAAGTTTTTGACTAAAATATATTACTTAATTGATTTATAATGGTGTAAATATACACGATATTAAATAACCACAAAAACCTGTGAGGATGTCGAAATGTCATTTGAGCACCTGAAATTTAAGCGTCATTGGGAATTATCTGAAGAAACAGCCCATAAATTGGGCCAATGCCAGGCTCTGGTCGACTGCATTGCAAATGTGCCAATCAGCCCCGAGACCAAAAAACGGCTCGGGCGGGTTTCCTTGATCAAAGGTGCCCTGGCATCTACTGCCATTGAAGGCAATACCCTCTCTGAGGAAGAAATCGAAAAAATCGTGGAAGGCAAACCACTTCCAAAAAGCAAGGCCTATCAAGAGCAAGAAGTCCGAAATATTATAGATGCGATGAATCAAGTCTTGGGTCAAATACAAAATCTTCCCGAAATTGTCACGCCTGAGTTGTTGCAAGATTATCACCACATGGTAGGTAAAAATTTACCCGATCCATTTAAAGCCGAGCCAGGACAATTCGCACAATCGCAACGCATAGTAGGGGGTTATCGATGCCCGCCGCCCGGGCGAAAACCAGATCAAGTTGAGGGATTGGTGAAGCAACTGTGTGACTGGTTGCAAAAAGAATTTAAGTTTGTATCTCATGAGCAGGCTTTCAAAAATGGCTTCCTGAAAGCAGTCGTGACTCATATATATATTGAGTTAATCCATCCCTTCGATGATGGCAATGGCCGCACTGGTCGACTGGTTGAGTTTTATCTGTTGTTACGAGCGGGGGTTCCCAATATTTGCGCGCACATCCTCTCCAATCATTACAATACCACTCGCCCGGAATACTATGATCATTTAAATAAGTGTCGGGATGAAAGAGATTTAACTTCGTTTATAGACTATGCAATTACCGGATTTTTCGATGGCATCAATGAAGTTTGGAGTACAGTCACTCGTGAGTTGGTTAGAGATGCATGGCGTGGACATGTGTATGACACCATAGCTAAAATGAAATGGAGCAAGCGGGTTACCGAAAGACGAGGGCGATTGTTGTTGGGTATGTCGCCAGTTAAGTTATACGATATGGATTACATTGAATTTAAATTGGCTAAAATTCTTCGCGAAAATAACAAAGTAAGTGCACAAACAATAGAACGGGATATAAAAAGTTTGATAGACGAGAAGTTGTTGGTTGTCGACCCTGAAACCAAAAAGATTTCTGCAAACAAAGCAATACTGCTCGGTAAATATCCCAGAAGCAGACGATAAGGACGAGACTACGCCAGACTCTTAATGTCATCACGTGAAGCGTGATTCAGCATGGCGACGAAAAGGCAAACGCAACCTATCTTTTACGCTTTTTTCGTGCGGACTTTCGATCCTTATACGGATTTTCCCCGGCGCGGAAAATGATGCGGACTGGTGTGCCAACCAACTTATACGCACGAGCGAAGTAGTTGGCGAGATAGCGCTGGTAGGTTGCCGGTAGTTTTTCCGCCTGATTGCCGTGCACCACGATTACCGGCGGATTTTTTCCCGCTTGATGGGCGAATTTCAGGCGCACTGTGCGACGGTTTTGCATGGGCGGCGGGTTTTGCGCCACCGCCCGTTCCAGCGTGCGATTTATGCTGGAGGTTGCGATGCTGGTCATCGCGCTGTGATACGCGCGCAATGCGGCGGGGATGACTTCGGTCAAGTTGGAGCCGTGCCGCGCCGAAATGAATACGATTTCCGGGTTGGGCAGGAACGGCAGTTTGCGGTCGAGTTCATCTTTGATTTTTTTGCGCTGGCGATCCTCCAGCCGATCCCATTTATTGACCACCACCACCATTGACCGCCCGAGGTCGCGGATCATGCCGGCGATAGTGGCATCCTGAAAACCGATTTCCGCGCTCGCGTCCAGCATCAAAATCACCACGTTGGCTTGCTCGACCGCTTGCAACGCTTTGATTACGGAAAATTTTTCCACAACTTCATCGGCACGCGTTACTCGCGAGCGGCGACGCACGCCGGCGGTGTCGATCAACACGAGATTTTTGCCGTCTATGCAAAGCGGAAGCCGCACGCTGTCGCGCGTGGTGCCGGGCACTTCGCTGACCAGCACTCGCGCTTCGCCTGCCAATTTGTTGGCGAGGGTGGATTTGCCGACATTGGGCCGGCCCGACAGGGTGATGACCGGGATTTCTTCCTTGTCGGTGTCGGTGTCGCCCTCAACCTCTTCGCTGGCCGCATAATCTGCCAGCACGACTTCAAGCAGTTCTTCGACACCATCGCCGCGTTTCGCGGAAATGGCGAACGGCGCGCCCAACCCCAACGCCTGGAATTCCGCGGTTGCCAGTTCCGGCTCAATGCTCTCGCTTTTATTCACCAGCACCAACACTTTGGTGCCGCTGTGCCGCAACTGCTCGGCGATTTCGCGGTCCTGGCCGACCAACCCGTCGCCGGCGTCCACCATGAATAAGATCGCCTGGGCTTCTTCAATGGCGAGTTCGACCTGCTGGCGCACGAGGTCGTTGAATGGTCCTTGCTCGGCCAACAATCCGCCGGTGTCCACCGCCAGAAACTTCGTGCTGCCGATACGCCCGTGGCCATACAGACGGTCCCGGGTTACGCCGGGCTGGTCGTCGACGATGGCATCCCGCGAGCGGGTCAGGCGATTGAAAAGGGTGGACTTGCCGACGTTGGGGCGTCCAACCAGGGCGAATACGGGGAGCATGTCGGTGGAGTTTTGGGGAGAATTATTGTTATTTTTGTGTTTTTTAACAATCAGATGAATGGTATATCTAAACAAACACTTTGAGTTAGTTCTGGGTTCAATGTCGCATTGTTTGGCTTACTCCGAATAATCCAGCCACTAAACTCAGCGGCGTTAGCCACTATCATTGCCGGCGGCAAAACCGCCGCCGCGCGGCTAACGCCGCGTCTGGATCCCCGCCTGCCGGCGAGGATGACGAATTATAAGTAATAGTGAATTGAGAGGACAATAGCGAGTTGAAACGCCAAAAGTAACCGAGAAAAAGAGTCCAACTATGCCAGACATTGCGAGTAGCATGGCGACGAAAAGGCAAGCGACATCTTTGTTTACGGCGCAGATAACGACACCGCGCTGATATTCCCCTGGGACGAAAACACCGCGAACTGGTCGGGTCCCGGCACCAGGGCAAGCACCGCGCTGCTGACGACTTTGCGTTTTTCCAGCAATGTGCCGTCGTTGAGATTCAGGGAATAGATGTTGCCGGCGGCATCCCCCACCACAACCCGCTCGTTCACCACCAGCGGGCGGCTCATTCCGTGGCCGCGAAAACCGTCCTGCGTCCACAACGTTTCACCGGATTCGGCGTCAATGGCGACTACTTCGCCGAGGTCGCCGGTGACCAACAATCGCTCGCCACCCAGCGACATCGGCAATCGCGAAGAGACCTTTGCTTTCCATATCACTTCGGCGTTTTGCAGGCGCAACGCCACGACATTTCCCTGATAGGTGGCGGCATAAACCATGGTCGCCGAGACCAGCGGCGCGGCGTCCGAGTCGGTCAGGCGTTCGAGTTCGTTGCGACCGCTGGCAAAGGACACTTCGGTTTCCCAGTATTCACGCCCGGTGACCACATTGTTCGCTATCAATCGGCCGTTGGCGAGCCCGGCCAGCACCACATCGCCGCTGATGACCGGCGTTGAATCGCCGTGAATGCTAAGCCCCGGAACCTCGCGTTCAAAAGACCACGCCAACTCGCCGGTGTCGGCGCGCAAACCGACCACCACCCCGCCCGCGGTGCGGGCAACCACGCGCCCTTGCCCGACCACCGGGATGGCGGAAATCTGGCGACCGAGCGGCGACTCCCACAACACATCGCCGGTGTCGCCGCGCAACGCCACCAGCGTGCCGCTGTCCAACGCCACCACCACCAGTGAGTCGCCCACGCCGACTCCGGAAAAAATCTCCGCATTGAGATCGCGTTGCCACTGGGTCGCGCCGGTTTTCGGATTGAGTTTGAATACTTTGCCGTTGCGGCTGGCGGCATACAGGCCATCGCCGCCGGCAGCGTAAGCCGGTTTCAATATGGCATAGCCCTGCTCTGCGCCGGCGCCGAGATTTTTTCGCCACAATACTTTGAGTTCCGATGCGCCGACCGCTTCGGGCAACGTCTGCGGCGTTACCGGCTCCTGATAGGTTCCCCACTCAATGGCTTTGTTGTCGTCGGATTTACAACCGCTCGCCAGCACCGAAATGCCCAACACGATACCCAACCAAACGACCGACAATCGTTTCTTTTTGTTTGTCAGATTATTCAAGTCATTCACCAAGATTGTTCAGTTTAAGTTGGAGCAAGGAACGTCCGCTAGTGACCTCACTTTGTTCCAGCGCATTGATGCCGCGTTGATAAGCACTGCGTGCGCCATCAACGTCGCCGGTTTGCAAAAGCGCATCGCCGCTCAGTTCATGGTAGCGGGCGGCAAATTCGGCCGGCTCGGCAGATTTCAGCAAAGCGACCACCGACTCCGCTTCGCCTTGCGCCAACCAAACCGTTGCCAGTCGCAAACGCACGATGTGTCGCAGGGCATCGTCATCGCCATTGTCCAAAATCCATTGCAATGCCTGAACCGCGCGATCGAGATCCTCATTGTCTACCGAAAATTTTGCCAGCGCTAAAGCCCCGTGAACGGCGTAAGGTGTCGCAGCGTAATCGGACATTAATTCTTCACTGATGCTTTGGATGGCGGCGGCGTTTTCGCTTTCGGTTTCCGTATTCGTTTCGGTATTCGTTTCCGTTTCGGAATCCGTTTCAGTTTCCGTTTCGACTGCCGCTTTCTCGGCTTCTTCCGATTCAATTACGCTTCGCAATCGTTCGAACAACACCGAGGCGTTTTCCGCTTGAGTCTCTTGATGGTTTTGCCAGAGATTGAATCCGGCAACCGCCACCAACCCGATGGAGAGTCCGGCGACAATGGGTCGCCCATGTTCCCGCCACCATGTTTTGGCGCGCTCCAGTTCCGGGTCTCGCGCAATTTGCATTATGTCTTTGTCTGCCACTTGTTCTGCTCTCTAAAAAAGATTATTCCGACACCATTCAACCAGCGACTGCACGGAAACTTCCTGCTGCTCACTTTCATCGCGCAAGCGTTTCACTTGCACCGTGTCATCGGTGGCTTCATCCAACCCGATGATTACCGCAAGATACGCACCGCTTTGATCCGCTCGCTTCATTTGTTTTTTCAGTTTTCCGCCGCCGCAATGAGTGGTTACTTTAAGTCCGCCGCGCCGCAAGGTTTCGGAAACTTCCACCAACCCATGCGCATCATCGCTTGCCGACACAACATAAATATCGGTGTTAGTCGATGCATCGGCATCGTCCAACTGCGCTTGCGCTCGAACCAATTCCACCAGACGCTCCAGGCCCAGCGCAAAGCCGACCGCCGGGGTCGCTCGCCCGCCACGCGCTTCCACCAGTTGGTCATAACGCCCGCCGGCGCACACTGCATTTTGCGCGCCGAGGTCATCGCTAACCCATTCAAACACGGTTCGAGTGTAATAATCCAGCCCGCGCACCAGCCGCGAATTGACTGCGAATTCTATACCAGAGCGGGTCAGGGATTCGCACAATCCGTCAAAGTGTTTGCGCGCTTCATTATCAAGAAATGAAAGAATATCCGGCGCCTCGGCCACCACTTCCTTGGTGGATGCCACCTTGCTGTCCAAAATACGCAACGGATTTTTTTCCAGACGGCACACACTGTCGGGGTCGAGTTGCTCGTGGTGTTGCCGAAAATATTTTTGCAACGCCTTGCGGTAGGTCGCGCTGATTTGCGGCGAGCCGAGGGTGTTGATTTGCAGATGAATACCGCTGACCGGTAACCGTTCCCAGATGCGCGTGCCGACACGAATTACTTCGGCGTCAATGTCCGGACCGTGCCAGCCGAACGCTTCAATGCCGAACTGATGAAACTGACGATAACGACCTTTTTGCGGACGCTCGCGCCGAAACATCGGACCCAGATACCACAGACGTTGTTGCTGATTATGCAACAGGCCATGCTGATTGCAGGCGCGCACGGTGCTGGCGGTTGCTTCCGGACGTAGCGCAAGATTTTCATCGCCGCTGTCGGTGAATGTATACATTTCCTTTTCAACGATGTCGGTGTGGTCGCCGATGGATTGCGTAAACAATTCGGTTTTCTCGACGATGGGCGTGCGAATTTCCTGATAACCATATCCCTGACCGACTTCCCGAAGCACCGCTTCAATTCGCTGCCAAACACCAATTTGTTCCGGCAACAGGTCATTCATGCCGCGCACCCCTTGCAGTTTTTTTGTCATGATTACTGCGTGAAAGATTGCTGCTCGCCGACCGTGAAGCGGGCGAATAACCCGCCGTTGTTTGCGGCAAACGAAACCGGCTGGCCGCGGTATTGCACGGCGACGCCATCGGCGGTGCCGATGAACACCGTGAACGGTGGCTTGCCTTCCAGCGTCAGGTTTTGTCCGCGAGCCACGGTGCGGTGAATGAGTCGCGTGCCATCGTCATCACGAACTTCAAGCCAGGATTCCTTGCCCATGACGAATACGATTTGGTTATCGGACACGGCGCGCTCAACCGCTTGCGGTTGAATTAAAGTTTGGGAAGACAGCAGGAGATTTTTTTCCTCGGAAACAGTTGCTTCCGGCAAAGCAATCGACGATTCGCTCTCGGTAGACAACGACGCTGCGTCTTGATCGGCAGATGCATCGGCGGCGGCGTTTTGCTTGCTGGTCTCGACGGTCTGCCAGGCATTTTGATTCAGCAGGGAATCCGGCGACGGCGTCTGCCAATACCAAACGCCCAGCAAAAAAACCATCGACAGCAACGTGAACAAAATGCCGAAGTGACGATTCGACAACTCGGTGCCATATGCCAGCCGCAAACGTTGCGACCTCGGTGTCTGGTTTGAATTGGTCAGATGTTTTTTATGCGTGGTGATCGCATCCTCGATGTTTATGCCCAACAACTTCGCATAATTTCGCAAGTAACCAAGCGTGTATGTTTCGCCGGGCAAGTGCGCATAGTTATCGTCTTCCAGTGCTTTCAATTGTTCGCTTGACAGACACAACGCATGAGCGACCGCAGACACCGACCAGTTGTTTTCGATGCGCCCTTTACTGAGCAATGACCCCGGACTCGGCGGCGCATCGTTGTTGGTTTTTGTGCTGGATTCCATGGTTGCCATCGCGGCGTTAATTCAATGTGATATTCAAAGTTGATTGTTGCAATCGGCCGGAGCGACTGGTGCGATCCATCACCTTGCCGGCGAGTTGGCCACAGGCGGCGTCGATATCATCGCCGCGAGTTTTGCGCGTGATGGTGAAAATGTTTTTTTCCAGCAGAATGTCACGAAATCGATCGATGGCAACCCGACTTGTGCGTTGGTATTGGATGCCCGGGTAGGGATTAAAAGGAATCAGATTCACCTTGGCCGGCAAGTCGCCGAGAATGCGCGCTAATGCTCGCGCCTGCTCGGTGCTGTCGTTGATGCCCTTCAGCATTACATACTCAAAGGTAATGTGTCGTGACGAACTTTGTCCGGTGGCATACCGACGACAAGCCGCCAGCAGTTGCGCAATGGGATATTTTTTGTTGAGCGGAACCAGTTGATCGCGCAACGCATCATCCGGCGCATGCAATGACACCGCCAGGCTAACCGGAAGCGTTTCGCCCAATCGGTCGATGGCGGGCACCAGCCCGGCGGTGCTGAGTGTCACGCGCCGCCGCGATAAACCGAACGAGCAATCATCCATCATCAAATCCATCGCCGACACCACATTGTCAAAATTAAGCAGCGGCTCGCCCATTCCCATCATGACAACATTGGTAATCCGATTGATAATGGGATTGTCAGCCGTGCGCGCATCGCCGTTATTTTCCCGACTCGTATCGGATGTCACATTCATCGCCAGCAATGCGCGGTTCGCCACCCACACTTGACCGATGATTTCGTCCACGCTTAAATTGCGGTTATAACCCTGGCGAGCGGTGGCGCAAAAACTGCAGTTTAGTGCGCAGCCCACTTGAGACGATACGCACAAAGTTCCGCGCCCGGATTCGGGAATGAAAACGGTTTCGATGCAGTTGTCGTCGGCCAGTTTGAGTAGCCACTTTATCGTGCCGTCCGCGGATACTCGCTGCCCCGCCACTTCGGGAAACACGATGTCCGCGCCCTCGTTCAAACGTTGGCGAAGGGACTTGGCGAGGTCGGTCATGGCGTTGATGTCGGTTACCCGCCGCTGGTAAATCCACTGCAACACTTGTCGCGCACGGAAGCGCTTTTCGCCGAGTTCGCTAAACCATGATTCCATGGACATTCGGTCCAAAGACATCAGGTTGACGGCGGTCGGTGTTGGGCTGGTCATTTAATGATTCGCGTGAATTATTGCTAGATACTATCCGCGTGTGCGCGGACAAATTTGTTTCTCGTCAAAGAAAAATTCAATTTCTTTTGCCGCAGTTTCCGGCGCATCGGAGCCATGCACCGCGTTTTGCTCGACGTTGGCGGCGAAATCGGCGCGAATGGTGCCGGGCGCGGCATCGGCCGGATTGGTTGCACCCATCACTTCGCGGTTGCGCGCGATGGCATTTTCCCCTTCCAGCACCTGCACCATCACCGGCCCCGATGTCATGAATTCCATCAGGTCGTGATAAAACGGTCTTTCCTTGTGCACCGCGTAAAACGACTCGGCATCTTCCTGGCTCAGATGAATCATCCGCGCCGCCACGACCCGCAGACCGGCCTCCTCAAAGCACTGGTAAATTTTTCCGATTACATTTTTTGCCACCGCGTCCGGCTTAACGATGGATAAGGTGCGCTCAACGGTCATTATTCTGTTCCCAGTTGTGTTTCAAAATAGGTTTCAAAAATCGGGCGAGATGAACCAACCAGACACACGGGGCGACTTGTCGGCAGATATTCAGGGGGCGGTATTCTACTCTTTGCCGCGCCTTCAGGCAACGCGACCAACCAATGCATCCCCTTCCACCGCGCTAATCTCGACCTCGGCCCAGTCGCCGGGTTGCCCCTGCCGGGGATCGAAAAGCACCGGGAAATAATTCGCCGCACGACCGCGCACCCAACCGGGCGGCGCGCTTGCCGGCAAATTCTCGCCACCCTCAATTAGCACTCGGGTTCGCGTGCCGATTTGCCGCTCGGCCACTCGACGCCACACGCGCCGACCGCGCTCGCGCACCAATGCCGCACGACGCTTGCGCTCATCAAAAGGAACCTGATTGGGAATCCGCGCCGCGGGCGTGCCGGGGCGGGATGAATACGCGAACACATGGGGATAGGCAATTTCCAGATCATCCACCGCCTCCAGCGTCTCGTGAAAATGCGCACTGGTTTCGGTGGGAAACCCGACCAGCAGGTCGGCGCTCAGCACCAGGTGCGGCACTGCCCGGCGCAATTGCTCGATGCGTTCATACACCATCTCCCGAGTCGCCCGCCGCTTCATGCGTTTCAATATCAGCGTGTTGGCACTTTGCAAAGAAAGATGTAGTTGCGGGCAAATCATCGGCTCGGTTGCCAACAGTTCGATGAGCGAATCGGTGATGTGCGCCGGGTCGATGGAACTCAAGCGCAGACGGATATTTCCATCAATGGCGCGTTCAATGGTCGTCAGTTGCCGCAACAATTCGGTCAAACCTGCGCCGGGTGGGTCGCCGCATGGAGAGAAGTCGGAACCGTAGGAGCCGATGTCCACGCCGCAAACTACCAGTTCGCGGTAGCCGTTGATTGCCAATCGTTCGACTTGCCGGCGGATTAGTGCTGCCGGAAAAGAGCGGTTCGGTCCGCGCGCTTTGTGGATGATGCAAAAGGTACAGCCCTGATCGCAACCCTGCTGGATTTGCACGAAGGCGCGCACGCGGCCATCAAAGCCGCTGATTAATTGTTGCGGCAAACTGATTTCCCGATCCAAATCACCGACCATCACCGGCGGCAACTCGCCGTCATACAATTGTTCCAGCAACTCCGGAATGTCCAATTTCGCACCGTTGCCTACCACTAGGTCTACGCCGGGAATGGCGGCGCAAGCGTCCGCATCCATCTGCGCGTAGCATCCGGTGACCACAATCCAAGCATCGGGATTGTTGCGAATCGCACGCCGCACCAACTGCCGTGCCTGGCGGTCGGCCTCGGCGGTAACCGTGCAGGTGTTAATCAGGCAAAGGTCGGCGGACGCATTGTGCGCCACGCGTCGATAATGTTGCGTGGTGAGTTTTTGCGCGATCAGTTCCGATTCAAATTGATTGACCTTGCAACCCAGCGTGGCAATGGAAAAACTTTTAGTCGCGGGAGTGTGCGTGACCTGAGTCGTCGAATCGGATGCAGTGGCAGTCATCGTTAGAATTTAGTGGCGTTTTTTTTTGCAATATTAAAGATATAAATGAATATAATATCTGGCTTTAAATATCGCAAAAATGATTAAACAGATTGAAGGTTTTTAACCCCTTCTATTCATTAAGTAGTACACAATATACAAAGATTGAGGGATTGCAAATAGTAGAGCCAGCCAAAAATCACCTACAGTAAGTCCGGCAAATATTGAATATGCTTGTACAACAATAAGCACTGCAAACAATACTGACAACACAAATGCTATGGTTCCCTTTTGCTTTTTTAAAATAGCGATGAGAATGAAAATTAATGTGGTCAGATTAAGTACTGCAAAAATAATAAACGATATGTCAAAAAATCCTGTTCCTGACAACCCTTGTAATGCACCGAATGGCAATAAACTGAAAAATAATCCAATAACTACTATTGCGATTAATATACGTCTGAATAATGTCTGCAATATTAATCTTTACTTTTGAAAGAACTAAATTTAAAAAATATATTCTGTTTTCAATCGGATGAAATGGCTGACAGCGTAATCAATTGACCGTAAAACTTTCGCCACAGCCGCATTGTTCGGTTACGTTGGGGTTTTTGAAATGAAACGCCGAGGACAACCCATCCTGAATGTAGTCAATCTCGGTGCCTTTCAAAAATTCCAGATGCGCGTTTTCAACAATGACCTTGACGCCGTGGCTTTCAAACACGCAGTCGGCATCGCCAATCTCATCGGCGTAGTCGAGCAGATACGCCAACCCCGAACAACCGGAGTTTTTGACGCTCAGGCGCAACCCCGCGCTCTCTTTATGGGCTTTGAGGCGGTCTTTGACGCGTGCGGCGGCGGATTCGGTCAGGGTGACGGACATGTTGTTGGTAAGGCATAGCATTGATGACGGCAATATAGCATAAAAACCCAACAAAAAACCACATGAATTAGACGAATTGTCGGCTCCGGCAAGTGGCAATTTGTCGCCAAATTTGGTTTGATAGCGTATTCCTTTTTTGCCCTACCCATGACCCGCCCCGCTCTACAAACTGCCGCCACGGATCGAAAAAATCGCCGCGGGCGCGTGCGCAAGTTGCGAGCCGATGCAACGCAAACCGGAACGGTGGCTACGCCGCCTTACCTCACGCGCACGCTTCCGCCCTACGACTTGCTCCATGAAGAAGGGCTCGTGCACATCGAAACCCATGCCGACAAAATCCTCGCCGAGTTCGGCATCGAAATCCGCGGCGACGCGGAGTCCTTGGAATTATTTCGGCAAGCCGGCGCCGACCTCAAAGGCGAACGTTTGCGATTTGAACCGGGCTTGGTGAAACACATCATCCAACAATCCGCTCCCGCCGAATTCATTCACACCGCACGCAATCCGGCGCGTTCGGTGCCCATCGGCGGGCGACATACCGCGATGGTGCCGGTGTATGGCCCGCCGTTCGTGCGCGACCTTGACCGAGGACGACGTTACGGCACCATCGAAGATTTTTGCAACTTCGTCAAACTCGCCTATATCAGTCCGTTCATCCATTATTCCGGCGGCACCGTTTGCGAACCCTGCGACATCGCGGTCAACAAACGTCATCTGGATATGGTCTACGCGCACATGCGCTGGTCGGACAAACCATTTCTGGGCGCAGTCACCGCGGTTGAACGCGCCGAAGAGTCCATTGAAATGTGCCGCATTTTGTTCGGCGCCGAGACGCTGGAAAATAACTGCGTCATCCTCGGCAATGTTAATGTCAATTCTCCGCTGGTTTATGACGGCACCGTCACGCGCGTGATGCGCACCTACGCGGCCGCCGGCCAGGGCGTGGTGGTGTCACCGTTTATTTTGGGCGGCGCCATGGGACCGGTTACGCCGGCCGCATCCATCGCGCAAGCCCATGCCGAGGCCATGGTCGGGGTAGCGTTGACGCAACTGGTGCGCCCCGGTGCCGCCGCCATCTACGGCAACTTTTTCACCACCATGTCGTTGCGCTCCGGCGCGCCCACCTTCGGACAACCGGAAGCGATGTTGGCGTATATGGTGGTCGGGCAATTGTGTCGCCGACTCGGCGTGCCGCTGCGTTGCGGCGGTGCATTGACCTCGGCAAAAACCGGTGACGCGCAATCGGCGCAGGAAAGCGCGCAGTCGTTATTGCCGGCGTTGTTGTCCGGCGCCAACTTTATTCTGCAAGCCGCCGGCTGGCTGGAAGGCGGACTGGTTAGTGGCTATGAAAAGTTTATCCAAGACGCCGACCGCTGCGGCATGATGGCGAAAATGTTCGAGGGACTCGCGCTGGACACCAACGCCTTTGCGCTGGATGCCTACCGCGAAATCGAACACGGCCAGCACTTCCTCGGCACCACGCACACCTTAAATAACTACACCACCGCCTTTTATGAATCCAACATCGCCAACAATGTTTCCTACGAACAATGGCTGGAAGAAGGCGAACTCAACGACGAACAGCGCGCCTGCGCGATCTGGAAACAACAATTACGCGACTATCAACCACCGCCGATGGATGAAGCCATCAATGACGCCTTGCAGGATTACATCAAACGAACCAAAGCGAGTAGGGATGATCGGTGGTATTAGAAAACAGCAAACTTACGCTCAAGTAACGAGAGCGAATTTAGTTACTACCGATCTCTCTTGTGGCGGTTTCGAGTAAACGCCCATATTGATAGATTTCAGTTTTCATAAACGTCTTGTCTGACTCATGCATTGTTGTGAACATAGTCCATTTGTCGTCTTTTTTACCATTCTTATATGCACCAGTAGACCAACGCTCACCAAAGTCATTTATGTAAACTTCAGCCCAATAACCATTTTTTTTATCGTCTTTATATCTACCATCTTGAACAAGTTTGCCATCGGAAAAAATCGAAATTTCAGACCAAATACCATCCCTTTTGTCGCCTTTATATTTACCTTCTTTACGAATCTCGCCGTCGGGAAGACTCACAATTTCAACCCACCAGCCATCCTTTTTATCGTTTTTATAGTTGCCTTCACGTCGACTTCCATCATGAAACTCAAATGTCCATTCCTCACATCGTTTGCTATCTAGTACATATCCTCTCGCATCAAATTTAATCTCATTCTGTTCTATCCATTCGCCTTCCGATTTGCAACGAGAATCAACCCCTATATCTGGGTCTCTTGAAGCCGTCTCGTTATTGCTTGTTCCGCCACTCCGTTTGCCTGAAGAGTGTTCTTTGGATTCAAAGTAACCGTTATTAATCGCCGCTAAACGATTCCGCTTCGCCGGGTGGGTGAGGGAAGCATCGTCGCTACCGATTGCTTCTATTGCCAACCGCGCATCACCCACGCTGCCACCGAGTTTGTGCACTACTGCCCCCGAAAATCTATCTGCCTCTAGTTCTTTGTATGGCCTACTTCCATCGCTGTCCAAAGTATGCCCTTCCAAATGATGCCCTATTTCATGTGCCATAATACTAATCGCCGCCCACTTGCTACCGGTTCGGATTCGCATATCTCGCATGAAACTCTGGTTATATAAAATATAACGCTTTCCGTCTTGAACTACCGCCGCAGCATTAGGCACTCTGGCGACGTGGACTTCAAAGTTATCTGGGTTTAGCGAGCTCTGCTTAAGAATATTTTCTATGATTAGCTCTGCTTCCGCATCTGATTGGAAAGAGATCACGCTATCCGGCATTGTTTCCCCGAAATAACTGCACGAATTACCAACAGTAATACTTTCATATTGCGCCCATGCCGGGAACATAATCCCAGCCAGCCCTACTCCAATCAGTAGTATCTTTTTCTGTTTCATAACTCTTTATCTGCGATGGAATACATTTATATACTTTGACTTATATGACCGACATACTGGTAAATCAACCTCTTTTTCTACCGCCGCGCCCAATGAACCCATCCAACCCCCTACCCTCCCACGCCCGCGTCGTTATCATCGGCGGCGGCGTGGTCGGATGCAGCATTCTCTTTCACCTAGCGAAGATGGGCTGGAAAGAGGTTGTGTTGCTGCTTGGATTCAACTCTTAAGTGCAACTTCACCGATGAAGGAAAGGTGAGATGCGGTAGCATCTTGATTTTCCCAAATCAATATAAGGAGTTGCCTCATGAAACGCTACACGCACCTCACCAGTGAACAACGATACCAGATTTCCAATGGCTTGAAGCAAGGGTATTCGCAACAAACCATCGCCGCGATTGTCGGCGTCAACAAAAGCACCATCAGCCGGGAGATATGCCGCAATGGCCCCAATCGGGGGTGTGTGCGGCGGCGCACCGCCGGGGCGCACAAGCAGGCCCTGGCGCGCCGAGTAGGCAAGTCCGGTGCGCGTATTAGCCGGCAAGATTGGCCACTCATCGAATGGCTGCTTCATGAGAAGTGGAGCCCGCAGCAGATCAGCCTGTGGCTGGGGAAAGCCGGCTGGCTGGCGGTCAGCCATGAATGGATCCACCGGCACATTCGCCACGACAAGCACCACGGCGGTTTTCTGCATCAGCGCTTGCGCTGCCGGAAAAAGCGGAAGAAACGCTACGGCAGCAAGGCGCGGCCGGGCTCGATCCCCAATCGGGTGTCGATCGAGCAGCGCCCGGCGTTGGTCGAGCAAAGAGACCGCATCGGCGATTGGGAGTTGGACACGGTGTATGGGAAAAACCATACCGCCGTCATGCCGACCATGGTCGAGCGCGCCACGCGCTTCGTGTACATTGATATCCTGCCCAACCGGAAGGCATCGGTGGTGAGTGCGGCACTGATTAGAAACCTGGCTACGATCAAACACCGGGTGCACATTGACCGCGGATAACGGCAGCGAATTCGCCGGCCATGAAGCGGTCAGCGACGCACTGCAAGCCGACTTCTATTTCGCCCATCCTTACGCGTCCTGGGAGCGAGGCACCAATGAGAATACCAACCGGTTGATACGGCAGTATTTTCCCAAAAGCTATGATCTTTCGACCATCACAACTTCGCAACTGGCGCATGTGGCCAACCAGATCAATAACCAGCCGCGCAAATGCCTTGGCATGAAAACGCCAAATCAGGCATTATTCGGCATACCCCCCCCCTGTTGCACTTCGAGGTTGAATCCAAGCTCGTTAGATTGAAGTGGACTTTAGTATTATAATTGTGATACACTTGCCCAAGTTCTACGGTTGAGGTTAATTGAAATGGAATCCGAACCCAAAATAAAGCACGATATTGTTCACTGTGGCGATTGCGCGACCACCCTTAAGAGTTTCCCTGATAACTGCATAGATGCTGTTATAACGTCACCGCCATATTTTCAACAACGCGAATATACTGGCATTGGCATTGGAATGGAAAGTGACACTTGTAATTATCTTGATTCCCTGCACGAAAGTTTTGATGAATTAACTCGTGTAATCAAAGACACTGGGAGCATCTTGTATAACATTGGAGATAAGATCGACAAAGAAAGAGGTACAATGCTCATTCCATACAAATTTGCAATATCTGTACTTGAGCGAGACCCAACCTTGATATTACTGAACAATATTACATGGGCAAAGAAAAACCCAACACCCAGGCAATTTAATCGTCGACTTGTTAGTAGCACTGAACCTTTTTTTCATTTCGTTAAATCCAAAAAATATTATTATTCCTTGAACGAATTTATGGCACCCCCGAAAGAGATGCAAAGAAACAAACCCACTTCCAAATTAGGGACTCGGTATTTCCAATTAATTGAACGATCTGATCTTTCTGATACAGAAAAATTAAATGCAACACTTGCAATCAAAGAGGCAATCGATGATGTCAGAAGAGAAAAGATTATTGGATTTAGAATGAAAATACGAGGCATTCATGCTCCAGCTTTTGGTGGCCAAGACGGAGGAAGAAAAATACAAATTGAGAAGAAAGGGTTTACAATTATACGATTATTGGGAAACCCGATTAAAAAGGACTACATTGAGTGTTCAGTTGAAAGCACTAAAGGCATGGAGCATCCCGCTATGTTTCCGTTGCAACTCATTGAAGAGTTTGTTGAACTAACTTGCCCACCCGGTGGGGTAGTGCTAGACCCATATTGCGGGAGCGGTACAACTTTGTTGGCCGCCAAGAACAAGGGCAGAAAATTTATTGGGATTGACATAAATCCTAAATACTGTAACTTTTCTAAAGGTAGAATCAATGCACAACAAAGAACTCAGTCAATATTTGGATAAGGCATATCACGGTTCTGAAATTGGGGCTTCTACATCAATTGCCCCAGATGTGAAAAAGAACTTGGATATCATTGCCGAAAATAGAGAGAAGTGCAAAGCAGTTCTCGCGGTTACCATTACCCTCATACTCAAAAAAATTGAATCTCCAAAGCAAGATATCCGGAAACATCAGGCAGGCATGGATGGCGGATTTAGCGCCCGAGGATTGGACAGTGGAGTTGTAACACCATTTCTCAAGAAAAAGGATTTCCCTTACATGGCATCAGGGGCTGGAGCATTAACAAGATCACTAGAGCAAGCCGTGCCATATAATAAAGACTATACTGGGAAGATAAAACCGGAAGCGGTCAGAGATGCATTCTTATCTTGTGCGGATGCACTACAAAACACAAACATAAATCCTGCTCATGCTTTAACTTATTTGTTCACACAATTAATCAAGTATCGTGATTTGGATAAAAGTATAAAATTGAATAGACCTGTAAATATGACCATCAAAGAAATTGTGTCAAAAGTAAATGAACACTTTGAAAAATGTGGTGGAGAAGGTTCGAGATTACCAGTGTTGGCTACATATGCAGCCTATAAACAACTAGTTATCGAAGTGCAACGATACAAAAACTGTGTTCTGTGTGAGTTGCAAGAGCATAACGCTCCCGACAGCCAGTCAGGTTTTTTAGGTGATATCCAAGTAAATGATGCGAATGGGCTACCGTTTGAGGTGGTTGAAATTAAACATAACATAAAACTTAATTCCGATATATTAGATGCTTGCTATGACAAATTTAAATCGGAACCCGTAAAAACCTATTATCTTCTTAGCACTAATGAAGAATTACAAGACCAAGAACTAATTAGCCAACGGATATTGCACATTCAAAAGAATCATGGTTGCCAAATGATAGTTAATGGTATTCAAACCACACTGAGATATTACTTACGATTATTAGCCGACCCACATGATTTTTTGCATCAATATGTGGGCCTAGTAGAGAAAGTGGGTAGTTACAATATCAAAACTCAGTGGCAAGAACTATGGAAATAGATTTGCGTGTTGTCGAGGTATTGGTTGTTTGCTATGTTTCAACACAATAGTAACAAACCCAAGGTGAAAAAAAGCGGTCGTCATTTCACAAAAACAAGTCGCCACACCGCCCGACAAAATGAACCGTCCGTCCAACTCCCATGTGAACATCATCAAGTTATCAAGTTTTATCTCGCCCCCCAGCACATGCTTTTTAAAACTTAATCAAAGAGACATGAATGAATCCGCTTTCGTCTTAACGGAACGATTTAACTGGATTCCCACCTGCACGGGAATGACGAAAATGAATTATAGCAAAAACCGATAGTTGGTTTCGCGGTTTCGATGATTGAGTAATCTGTTTTGCTACAATGCGCGCATGAACCCATCCAACCCCCTACCCTCCCACGCCCGCGTCGTTATCATCGGCGGCGGCGTGGTCGGGTGCAGCATTCTTTTTCACCTCGCCCGAATGGGCTGGAAAGAGGTCGTGTTGCTGGAGCGGGCGGAGTTGACTTCGGGTTCTTCGTGGCACGCCGCCGGGCAGATTCACACCATCAGTTCCGACCCCAACATTTCCAAACTGCAGGGCTACACCATCAATCTTTATCCGGAGTTGGAAAAACTTTCCGGGCAGTCGGTCGGTCATCACAAGACCGGCGGTTTTTATCTCGCTTCCAGCCCCGAACGGCTCGACTATCTCAAACAAGAACGCTCCAAAGCGTGCTACATGGGTTTGGATCACTTGATGCCCTGCCAGACTATCGCCAAACTTTTGCCTGGTTTGTCCAGTATGTGGTGGCATCAAACACAATTAATACTGCAGAATGGTATAATGCATGCACCATGCATATTGTTGTATATGTCACTTTCTTATCAATGCCCAAGGAACTAAAAAATGCCACGGATAAATGATTTAAATTTACATGAATGGAAACAATACGATGACATCTTGACCGACAGTTTATGGTTGATCGGCAACCGTGACAAATCAGGCGGACATAACAACGCCTATCACGGCAATTTTATCCCACAAATTCCCAACCAACTAATGCGGAGGTTCACCCGTCAAGGCGATGTCGTGCTGGACTTGTTTCTTGGGAATGGCACAACGCTCATCGAAAGCAAACGATTAGGGCGACACGGTATTGGAGTCGAACTACTGGATGAAGTTGCTCAATCTGCGCAGAGCAACATCGCGCACGAAGACACATCAAAAAGTATTTTCGTTGGCGAGCATAATAACCATAATCCTGATACCCTGACAGATATCATCGTTGGCAATAGCGCACACAAGCGCACACGCGATAAGGTGATTACGTCTCTGTCAAAAACAGTCCACGACAAAGTACATCTCATCATCCTTCATCCGCCATATCACGACATCATCAAGTTCAGCGACAAACCTGATGATTTATCCAACAGTCCGACTGTAGAAGATTTTACCAAAAAATTTGGCGACATTATTGCCAACTTTTACGGTCTGCTGGAAAAAGACCGCCACATTGCAATTGTCATTGGTGATAAATACACCAACAGCGAGTGGGTGCCTCTCGGCTTTTACTTGATGCAAGAGACCTTAAAACGTGCAGAAAAGTTAATTTTGAAAAGTATTTTAGTCAAAAATATGGCTAACAACCGCGCAAAGTTAAATCAAGAAAATTTGTGGCGTTATCGTGCGCTGGTCGGTGGCTTCTACATTTTCAAGCATGAGTACATCTTAGTTTTTAGAAAAAAATGACTACGCATGTATTAATCGTTGATGCGCAGACAATTAAGCTACATTTGGAATATCTGTTCATCGGCACCGGTGCAAGGGAAAATGTAATTGATTTTAACAATTGCAGGCAATCTTCCTTGCATCACAGCACCGAGAAGACACTCGTTGGAATGATTGCCGACGGAAGCAGAATCAGGACAGGAGACAAAGTTATCTTTTACCTACAGTCCGCAAATGGAGCCGAGGGTAATTTTTTCGGCGTGTTTGGCACTAAAGAAAAAGGGGTTTTTCTCGATAACAATAGTCCCGAACAGTTTCTTAAAAACGAACTCGGTAAATCATTGACCTTCAGGGCTTTTATTACTCCGCTTGATGTGTATGCGGAAGGCGTGACGGAGTGGGAGGCATTGGATGAAATCAAAAATATCTACTCACCCAACCAGATGCTATGGAGCCTGATATATCGAAAATTGAAAGGCAATCGTGGTAATACGATGATTACCATGTACGAGTCAGACCGATTAATCCAGCTGATTAGAAACAAGAATAAAAGGTATCCATTAAACTGTGCTGGAAAATGCCTTTCCTTTGATGTTGACAGTAAAAGAATAATCGCTGTTGACGGAAATTATTCCTACACCGGCCGGCAGGAAAAAATAAATTTACTGCCGAGGCTGGTTGAAAAACATGGGCAAGGTAAAGCATTCGAAGTGCATCTGCAAGCATATATCACTCAAAACATTGGATTTGGTAAAAATCAAAGTTTGGACGCTACAATTTTAGGGAAATCTGAAATTGAATGGATTGGCAATGAAGTTTCGTGCGGGGTAGGTATGCAACGAATTGACTTACTGCTGTCTATACGAAGAGTAGGAAGCAAAATCATGATGCCTATTGAGCTTAAAGCCGTTGAGGCGAGCGCAGAAAATATCCGTCAAATTCAACGATACGTTGAGTGGATACAACAATACTATATTCCAAACCAGCCGGGCGACATATACCCTGTGCTCTTAACAAAAAGAATTACGGATAAGACTCACAACTCATACCAGAACCTGATTGCTGAAATACGCTGTTTCAATGATACAAATAGTGGCAGTTGCGAGCATCTGATGTTTATAGAGTTTTCTGTTGAACAAGACGACTTGTTATTCGAATCGGTTGATTATTGATGGATCGATTCTTGTGCAAAAAAATCTATTCGCATTAATTGAGTTTCAATTTGGTTCCATATTGGCATGCAGTTTGTTCCTCCTGCGAGTACTCGATCAAATTTAATCCAGTAACACACTAGCGCAACTTGTTTTGCTTGCAAGCACTGAATTGCTCGGATATTATTCTGGTCGACAACTTATAGAAATCTGCGCATGCCCCCCCTACCCTCCCACGCCCGCGTCGTTATCATCGGCGGCGGCGTGGTCGGGTGCAGCATTCTTTTTCACCTGGCCCGAATGGGCTGGAAAGAGGTCGTGTTGCTGGAGCGGGCGGAGTTGACTTCGGGTTCTTCGTGGCACGCCGCCGGGCAGATTCACACCATCAGTTCCGACCCCAACATTTCCAAACTGCAGGGCTACACCATCAATCTTTATCCGGAGTTGGAAAAACTTTCCGGGCAGTCGGTCGGTCATCACAAGACCGGCGGTTTTTATCTCGCTTCCAGCCCCGAACGGCTCGACTATCTCAAACAGGAACGCTCCAAAGCGCGCTACATGGGATTGGATCAGGAGTTTGTTTCTTTGCAGGAAGTCGCGCAGATGCATCCGTTGATTGAGCCGAAACATTATCTCGGCGCGTTGTATGACCCGCTCGATGGCCACATCGACCCGTCCGGTGTCACCCTCGCATTTGCCAAAGCCGCCAAAACTTTGGGCGCGAGTTGGCATTGCCAAACGTCGGTGGTGGAAACCCGCCAGCGGGCCGACGGCAGTTGGGATGTGGTTACGCCCGAAGGCACCATCAACGCGCAGTTGCTGGTCAACGCCGCCGGGCTGTGGGCGCGCGAAGTCGGGCATCTGTCCGGTGTGGATTTGCCGGTGCAGCCCATGGAGCATCATTATCTGATTACCGAAACCATCGCCGAAATCGAGCAAGCCGAGCGCGAGTTGCCTTGCGGCATTGACTACGATGCCAATTTATATTTTCGCCAGGAACATCAGGGCTTGTTGCTCGGCACTTACGAACCCCAGTCAACACCGTGGATGGTGGACGGCACGCCGGCCGACTTCGGCCATGAACTCCTTGCACCCGACCTCGACCGCGTGTCGGAACGCCTTGACCTCGCCTTTGAACGCATTCCGGCTTTGGCTCGCGCCGGCATCAAGAATGTGGTCAACGGGCCATTCACTTTCGGACCCGACGGCAACCCCATGATCGGACCGCTACCGGGAATGAAAAATTACTGGGCCGCAGTCGGCGTGATGGCGGGCTTTTGTCAGGCCGGCGGCGTTGGGCTGTGTCTCGCCGAATGGATGATTGAGGGCGAGCCGTCGGTGGATGTATGGGCCATGGACATCGCCCGCTTCGGTGAATTCGCCACCCACGAATACGGCACCATCAAATCCGCCGAGAACTACACGCGGCGATTTCTGATTAGTTATCCCAACGAAGAATTGCCGCTGGGTCGCCGACAAAAAACCACCGCGCTATACGACCGACTGGTGCGCAAAGGCGCGGTCATGGGTGCGTCATTCGGTTTGGAAAATGTTTTGTGGTATGCCGACTCGCCGGAAAACGCGCGGGAGACCCCGACCTTGAGACGTTCCAATGCATTTGAATTGGTCGCCGCCGAAGTGTGTGCGGTGCGCGAAAAAGTCGGCGCGGTGGAGATTGCCAACTTCGCTCAACATGAATTCAGCGGAGCAGGCACGGAAAAATTTCTCGACAAAATGCTCGCAAGTAAATTGCCGCCCCGCGGACGACTCGCGTTGACACCGATGCTAACGCCCAAAGGTCGTTTATACGGCGACTTGTCGGTGGCGCGTCTGCGCGAAGATTCATTTATATTGTTCGGCTCCGGTGCCGCGCAGGAAATGCATCGCCGCTGGTTTGAAATGCACCTGCCCGTCGATGCCACCGATAGTGTGTTCTATCGCAACGCGTCCGATGCGTATCACGGCATGGCAATCTCCGGGCCTAATGCCCGCGAATTGTTATCACGCATCACGCGCATGGATGTTTCCAACGCGGCGTTTCGCTTTCGTGACATTCGCCGTGCATCCGTGGGCGACATTCCGGCGTTGCTGGCGCGCGTTTCATTTTCCGGCGAACTCGGTTATGAAATTTACTGCGCGCCGCATTATCAATTGAAATTATTCGAATCCATTGAAGCGGCCGGCCAAGATCTGGGGCTACGGTTGTATGGTGCACGGGCGATGATGTCGTTGCGACTCGAAAAAAGTTGGGGCGTGTGGACGCTGGACTACCGCCCGGATTTCAACGCCGTGGAAGCCGGGCTGGAGCAATTCATCGCCCATGACAAGAAAACGGATTTCATTGGTCGCGAGGCGTTGCTTGAGCAAAAGCGCAACGGCGCACAGAAAAAACTGGTCGCGCTGGTGGTCGACACCAACGACATCGATGTATCCCACGACGAAGCGATTTTCCATAACGGCGAATGTGTCGGCTTCGTAACCTCCGGCGGGTATGCGCATTATTGCCGGCAAAGCATCGCGCTCGGTTATGTCCCGGTGGAACTAGCCACCCACGGGCAAACATTTGAAGTGGAAATGCTCGGCGAATTGTATCCGGCAACGCTTGCGAGCAAGCCGTTATACGACCCGGCCGGCGATAAAATGCGTTCCTGATTTGGATTATTCATGCCGCGCCACCCCGACAATCGCGCACCCGTCACCCATAGCCTGTTCGATCTGGACGGGCTATTGCTAGATACTGAACGCATCTACACCACGGTCACGCAAAAAATTGTCGGGCGCTTCGGCAAGACTTTTGATTGGAGCCTGAAGCGCAACATGATTGGTCGACCGGCAATTGATTCGGCAAATTATTTGGTTGACGCGTTGGCGTTGCCGATGAGCGCGGATGAATATCTGAATGAACGCAATGAAATGTTGCGAAAAAGTTTTGCCACCTGCGAGGCGATGCCCGGCGCGGAAAAACTGATTCGGCATCTGCACCGTCACGACATTCCCATGGCGGTGGCGACCAGTTCGGCGCGGGATTTGTATGAGATAAAAATCACCCGGCACCGCGAGTGGTTTGCGTTGTTTGAGGTTGTGGTGACTGGCGATGACGCGGAGATTGCGCAGGGCAAACCGGCACCGGATATTTTTTTAATCGCCGCCACACGCATTAACGCCGATGCCGCGTCAACGTTGGTGTTTGAAGACTCGCCACTGGGTCTTGAAGCCGGCGTTGCCGCGCAAATGCGAGTGGTGGCGGTACCCGACCCAAACATGGCAAAGAGCCGCTACCCCGAAGCCGACCTGATTATCAATTCACTTGCGGAGTTCGCGCCGCAACGTTATGGATTGCCGGGTTATTGAAGTTGTCGCGGCTTCGCCACGACATTAAATAAAGGCAGCGGTAGTAGTCTTCTGTGCGGCGACCTGCAACGCGTCTTCCAAAGTAATCGCTTCTGAAAACAATGCCCAGCCGATGACCGCGCCGGCGATGTTGGGCAGTTGGGACAACATGGATACATCATCCAGATTGCGCACCGTGCCGCTGGAAATCACCGGACATTCCAACGCCACTGCCATTTGCGTGGTATTCGCCATGCTACTCTCGGGCAGTTCATCGTAGCGGTCAATGTCGGTGTAAATAATTCCCGCCACACCGGAACGATCGAATCGTTTCGCCAACTCCAAAGCGGTGAAAGTGGAAATATTTTTCCAGCCGTGAGAGACCGCCTTGCCCTCTCGAGCATCAATGCTGATTATTATTTTCTCCGGATGTCGGACGCATACTTCTTCCACCAGTCGCTGGTCGGAAACCGCGGCGGTGCCCAGCACCACCCGCTCAGCACCGTCGTTAATCCAGCCGTCGATGACGCTGGACGAGCGGATGCCGCCGCCCACCTGCACCGGGATATTCGATTTTCGAATGATCTCCCGTATGAGGTCGCTGTTGCCGCCTTCCTTTTCAAAGACACCGTCGAGGTCAATGAGGTGCAACCATTCGGCTCCCGCTTGTTCAAATTTTTTTGCCGAGTCCAACGGTTTGATGTCAAAGATTTCCGGGGCTTCAATGCCGCCGTGTTTGAGATTGACGCATTTGCCGTTATGCAGTTCGATGTCCGGGTAAATAATCATTGTTGTTTCCTCGCAACCACTTGTGATGCGCCATTATACACCGCAAATGCCATAATGGCGGAACGCATGTATGATGCCTTGGATTCAACTCTTAAGTGCAACTTCACCGCAAATGACAGTGGTGTGCGAAGGGCATCGGCGGCGGCTTTACCCGCCGGTAATGGTTGCGGCTAACGCCGCAATGGTGTGCGAAGGGCATCGGCGGCGGCTTACGCCGCCGAGTAGCCTGGCTGATATGCGAAGGTTCGCTTGCGCGTGCTCGCGCTTTGCGGGGGGAATCCCCCCGTACCCCCCTTGTGGCACGGGAAAAACATCCCTGTTTTTCACGCGCCACGGGCATGCGTCCCTGCATGCTCTGGTGATTCGGAGAATAGAGTAAATGGCAACGCTTCTTGTGGGTGTGACAACGAAAGAATTAGTATTCGTCTTATTCTCGGTTACTTTGTCTTCTCAAAGAAATCATTACATCCCAATTTGCTATTACCTACCATTCGTCATTCTCGCCGCTCCTGTTTCGTCATTTCCGCCGTAGGCGGATGTGACGAATAAATGGAGCGAAGCGGGAATCCAGTTAAAATATGTCGTCACGCGAAGCGTGACACAACCGCGGCGAAGCCGCGCAATGGCGGCGGCTTCGCCGCCATTAAGGATAGCGGCTAACGCCGCTGATTTTTTTAACTGGATTGCCCGGAACAAGCCGGGCAATGACGAATGAAAGGTATTAGTGAACTGATAGGACAATAGCGCGTCGAGACGCCAAAGCACATTGAGAAAAAAAAGCCCTGTACGCCGGGCTCTTAGTATTGTCACGCGTTGGGATACTCACCAGGCGGCTTGCGCCGCCACTCTGGATTCCCGCCTGCCGGCGAGAATGACGAATGAAAGGTATTAGTGAACTGAAAGGACAAAGGCGCGTCGAGACGCCAAAGCACATTGAGAAAAAAACCTGATATGCCGGACTATTAGTATCATTACGCAAGCGTGACGCACCGGGCGGCTTGCGCCGCCACCTGGATTCCCGCCTGCCGGCGAGAATGACGGGGTGGGGGGTAACAGTAAATTGAAAAGACAAATGCGCGTTGAGAAGACAAAGCACATTGAGAAAAAAGCCAGTTTCACCGGACTCATTAATTACGAATAAACATTGCGCGCCGCATATTTTTCGTCAGGCAAGGCGCGCAAGGAGCGGTGGAGCGCGCTTACAGTAAGTAAGTGACAACGCGACGAAGCGCAACACTACACGGCAAAACGACCATGGCGACGAAAAAATCGCCGGGAGCGATTTTTCGCGAGCGAAGCGAGCCCGAAGGGCGCGTATCAGGGATGATACGCGCAAAAGGCAAGCGCAAAGGCAAGCGCAATGTTCTTAGCAATCGCTGGATGGCAGTTTGCGAATATACTCGGCAACCTCAATCGGCTGCACCGTGGCACTGCGAATCAATTCGTCAAAGCGTCTCGAAAACAGGCGGATGTGTTCGCGGCTGTTGAGCACGAGGTATGCCTGACCGACGAATACCACGGCGCGAAATGTTCCGAAAATCGTGAACGCGGCCGAGTGAACTTCGCGGCCATCAAATAAAAACCAGCGAAATCGCGGATACAATTCTTCCAGCAATTCAATGATGTGTTCCAACTGCGCGACTCGAACCGCGTGCGGCAGGTTGCTCCAAATGCCTTCGCCGCGTGCAAAACCGCGCAGGTCTTGAATCGCCTGACACACCTCCATCTCCGATTCTTCGCGGCGTTGCTGCAACAACAACACATGGGTATCGTGGATGCTCTGCTCGCTCGGTCCGGCACCATAACGACGATATTCATACTCGACGACCTCTTTGGTCTTGAGTAAATCCGGTAGCGTGGCCGGCACATGTCGAACCTTCTGTTCGTCGGCTTCACGATGCCAACTGATAATTTTTTCATTGACCGAGGTGCCGGAAAAATCTTCAAACTCAAGCGGCCCGGTTACCAGTTGCGCGGCGACCGGTCCTTCATGCGTTAAGCCCAACAACCAGTCGGTGCTGGTCTGATATTTTTCGGCGATGGCGGCCAGGGTATCGGCGCGCGGTAAACGCAAACTGGTCGGCGACAACAACTGCGATAGCGTTGAGCGATCCACTCTGATGGAGCGAGCAAAGCGCGAATGATTCAGGTTGCTTTGCTCGATCACATCGCGAAGCCGCTCGCGAAACTGCATGACGCGTTGTTCGTATTTCACCAGTCGGGTTTAATTTCTTCGCGACGTTTGGCAACATAACCTTCCAACTGTTCGCGGATGCCGGGGTCGAGTGGCGGCGGCTCATAATGTTCAAGGATTTCCTTGTATAACGTGTTGGCGCGCATGGTCGCCGTTTTTTCGCCGTTTTCCTGCCAAGTTTCAAAGTTGCTCCAGTCGGAGACGATCGGTGCATAAAATGCATCGTGATAACGTTCGATGGTGTGGGCGGTGCCGAAAAAATGTCCGCCGGCACCGACTTCACGAATGGTGTCCAACGCCAGGGTTTTTTCATTGACTTCAATGGGCCGCAATGTCTCAGCCATCATTTGCACCATCTCCATATCAATGATCAATTTTTCAAATGACGCGCACAAGCCGCCTTCCAACCATCCGCCGCTGTGCTTGATCATGTTGCCGTGTGCCATCACCGCGCTCCACAATGACATCTCGGATTCCCATGCCGCCTGAGCATCCACGCAATTGGATGCGTTGACATTGGAGGTGCGGTAGGGGATGCCATAACGCCGCGCCAGTTGCCCGCCGGCTAACACCGCTTTGGCGTATTCCGGTGTGCCGAAAGCCGGGGCACCGGTTTTCATATCCACATTGGAAGTGAACCCGCCATACATCACCGGCGCGCCGGGATTCACCATCTGGGTAACCGCGATGACCCCCAGCGCCTCGGCGTTTTGCTGAGCGAGCGCGCCGGCCAGGGTAATCGGGCTCATGGCACCGGACAAAGTGAACGGCGTTACGATTACCGGCTGGCCATAACGCGCCATGAGCATGGCGCCGTCCAGCATCAATTGGTCGACTTTGAGCGGCGAGTTGGTATTGACCACGGTGCTGATGCTTGGCTCGTGCAACAGTTGCGAGCGGTCGATGCCGCGCGCGATGCAAATCATCTCCAAACCATCTTCCACTTTGCCGTTGCCGAGGCTGTACACGTGCCATGGTTTTTCGGTCATGGTAATGAACGCCAGATAAGCGTCGAGGTGGCGGGTATGCACCGGCAAATCGATGGGTTCAACCGGATAGCCCGACAGCGTGGCAACCGCGTTGAAAGTTTGTCCCAGTTTTAGAAACTTGCAGTAATCGGCAAAATTTCCGGCGCGACGACCGTTGTCCAGGTCGGAACAATTCGGCGGACTGGAGACGATGGAAAAGTTGATGTGGTTGCCGCCATAAATCGAGTTGTATGCCGGATTGCGCGCGTGCAGGGTGAACTCGTTGGGCACCGTGGCGATTTTTTCCATCAACGCATCGCGATGGATGCGCACATAACCGGTGTCCTTGTCCACGGTCGCGCCGTGTTCAAGCATCAGCGCACGGGCTTCGTCATTGACGATCTGCAAACCGATGTTCTCGAGAATGCGCATCGAACCGTCGTGAATCAGTTCAAGTGCCTCTTCGTCCAGCACCTCAACCGGCTTATATGGATTTCGAATCTGCCGCACCGGGGGTTGCGTCAGCGAAAACTGCGGCTTGGTTCGGGGGCGTCCGGAGCGTTTTACCATGGCTGAATTGTATGCCTGTTTTTGGGAAAAAGTGTTTTATTTAGAAACTATTGTTGACTAATATAAACTTATTTTTATTATGTATCAACAGCGACCCCTCTACCATACCACTCGTTATGACTCCTGTCGCCCCGCCACAAACCAGTGCAAACCCGATTGCGCAAACCGCTGAATGGCCCACCTGGCTGGTGATTTTTCTGGTTCACGCGGTGTGGTTGGCTGTGCTGGTTCATTATCAAACTCTCGGTGCGGCGGTGGCGGCACCGTTGCTGGCGCTGACTCTGACCTGGCACAGTTCGATGTGCCACGAAATCCTGCACGGTCACCCCACTCGCATCATCTGGCTGAATGATTTGCTGGCGCAACTGCCGCTACCGCTACTGGTGCCGTATTTTACCTACAAGGAAACGCACTTGCGCCATCATCGCAACGACCACATCACCCTGCCCGGACTCGACCCGGAAAGTTTTTTTGCCGACCCGGTGGCGTGGCGCAACCAAGGCACAATCGCCCGCGCACTGGCACGAATCAACATGACGCTTGCCGGACGATTGGTGCTGGGTCCCGGCATTGCGTTTGTTCGCCTGCTCACGCAACTCGTGCGCGACTTTCGCGCCCGGCGCCGGCAAAGAATGAAGTTGTATTTGATTCATTTTGCGCTGGCTTGCGCCATCGTGATTCTCGCCCAGCGATGGTTTCAAGTTCCAATCTGGCAGTATCTGCTGATCGCCTACCTGTCGCACTCGCTGTTGTTGGTGCGTTCCTATTTTGAACATCGCCCGCATCCGGTGGTGGCGCAACGCTCGGTGATTATGGAATCGTGTTTGCCGTTGCGACTGTTATACCTGAACAATAATTATCACGCGGTGCATCACGACCATCCGGCTATGCCGTGGTATCAATTGCCACGAGAATTCCGGCGCGGTCGCGTGCGCTATCTTGAGCGCAACGGAGATTTCCATTATCGCGGTTACCTCGCGTGGCTGAAATATTTGTTCAATCCGGTGGCCGCTCCGATGCATCCTTTTGCCGCCGCGCAGGAACAAGACCGGGCACGGCAACAGTGAGCGCGTCAACCCGGGAGTGGCTGGTGACATGCGGCATGTATGCTTCCACACCGGCGTTGCAAAACGCCTGGCGCGCGTTGTTTTCCTCGCTACCGAAATTCCTGGACGGATGCGGTGATGACCAATTCAATCTGGTGTTCCGCACCGACGACGAAACTTATCGCGACCCGGCACTGCTACTCGGTCAAGTTTGCGGCTATCCCTATTTGAAAAAATGGGCTGCGACTCATCGACCGGTTTGCGTGCCATTGTTCGCCGTGGACGGTTGCGAGGGCGCGCAATATTCCAGTTGGTTCATCACATCCGCGGACAGCGCAGTAACCGACCTCGCATCGGCGCACGGCAAATCCGTGGCGGTGAATAGCGCAGGTTCCAACAGCGGAATGAATGTATTGCGTCATGCAGTCGCCGAACTGTGCGGCGGGGAAAAATTTTTCGCGGAAGTGCTAATGAGCGGCTCGCATCAACAAAGCATTGATTTGGTCGCGAGTGGACATGCGCAACTTGCCGCGATTGATGCGGCCACATTTTCCTTTGCAATCTCCACGCAACCGGCTTGGCAAAAAAGTATTCGCATCATCGGCCAGTCGGCGCACACCACCGCCCCGCCGTTCGTCGCACCAGTCGGCGTGTTTGAAAATGATCATCCTGCCATTACCGATGCGCTTAATGAATGTTTGCGATGTCTGGATGAAAAACACCGCAATACATTAACACTGCGTGGCTTCCGGCAAGTAACGACCACGGATTATGATTCCATCCTCGCGTTGGAAAAATTTGCGCTGGAACGGGGTTACGCGGAGATTGGATGACGAATTGCGCTTGCCTATTTTCCGCCATGGTCGTTTTGCTGTGTAGTGTTGCGCTACGGTGCTCGGTCGCTCACATACTTAATGTATTGCTCTCTCCCTCGCGCCTTGCGCGCCTTGCGCGCCTTGCCCAATACAAAATATGCGGCGCGCAATTGTATATGTTCCCTATTTCGCTGACAGTTTTTCTCGGTTACTTTGGCTTCTCAACGCGCCTTTGTCCTCTCGGTTCAGTATTACCTATCATTCGTCATTCTCGCCGGCAGGCGGGAATCCAGACGCGGCGTAGCCGCGCAATAGCGGCGGCTTTGCCGCCGCTATTTCGATCCAGAATGACGAGACGAAAAGAGTGTTGTCCAGATTTTCCAGACTGTTAGTGGCATCACGCGTAGCGCAAATCAACCACGCAACCGTTGATTCTTCGCATCCCAAACCGCTTCGGCGGCCACCGTTGCCGTGCGTAGTTCGCCAAGCAGTTCCACCGCAAGTTGAGTTCCGGGTGCGGCATGCGCGGCATCAACATAAGCAAAGCCGAGGCTCGTTTTGGTGATGTGGCCATAGCCGCCGGAGGTAGTAACACCTATCGGGCCAATTGAGGTTTCTTCATCCCCGCTTATAAACACCGGTTCACCGCCGACGATGTCGCTGTTGCCGGATTCAACCACGAGATACACGAGTTTTTGCGCAATGTTTTTTCCGCGCACCGCGAGAGTGGCGCGTTTGCCGATGAAGTCATCTTTGCCTTCGGCGAAGAAGCGTTCGATGTCCGCTTCCACCGGCGTGATTTCATTGGTGAGTTCCGCGCCCCAACCCTTATACGCTTTTTCCATTCGCAACGAGTTCACCGCGTATACACCGAAATTAGCGATGCCGTGCGGCTCGCCGGCAGTCCAAACCGCTTCGTATAACTCCGCCAGTTGCGCCATCGGGCAATGCAATTCCCAGCCGAGTTCGCCGACATAGTTAACTCGCAATGCTCGCAGCGGAATGCCGGCGACCTGAATTTCCTGCGCACTCAACCAACGAAACGCCGCGTTGTTTAAGTCGGTATCGGTCAAGCCCGCCAGCGTGTCGCGGGATTTTGGCCCGGCAACCACCAACACACCCCAGTCGTCGGTGATGTTGGTAACGGTTACCTGTTCCGCATCGCGCACGTTTTCGCGCAAGGTGTCAAAGTCGCGGTCTTCGGCGCCGGCGCCGGAGAGAAGGTAAAACAAATCTTCGCGCAAGCGCGTGACTGTGGATTCGCCGATGATGCGACCGAGCGGCGACAGGTAATGCGTGAGCGCGATGCCGCCGTCTCGGCTTGGCATTCGATTGGCGCTGATGCGATTCAAATACGATTGCGCGTCCGCACCACTGACTTCATATTTGGCGAAACTGGAAAGATCCAACACGCCAACGCGTTCACGCACGGCGCGACATTCTTCGGCGACCACTTCAAAAATGTTGTTGTGTCGAAAGCCGGTTTCCTCCACTCGTCCATCGAGGGAAAACCATTTCGGACGCTCCCAGCCGTTGGCTTCGGTATACACCGCACCACGCGATTGCAACACATCATATAACGGCGTGATGCGTTGCTTGCGCGAAGCCGGACGCTCCTCGCCGGGCAGATGCAAAACATACATGTGCTCGTAGTCCTGATGCGATTTTGCTTTGGTGTAATCGCCGGGCGCGTATTGCCCGAAACGTCTCGGGTCGATGCCGGCCATGTTGATTTCCGAGTCGCCGTGCACCATCCACTGGGCAAGATATTTCCCGGCACCGGCAGCGGCGGCGATGCCGATGGATGCGCCGTTGCAATGCCAGTAGTTGTGCAAACCCGCCGCCGGGCCAAGCAACGGATTGGCATCGGGCGTGTGTGGAATGGCACCGCACACCACGCGCTTGATGCCGAGTTCGGCCCACGCCGGCATACGCTCCATGACGCGCTCGATATACGGCGTCAGGTTTTCGAAATCAGCATCAAACAATTCGTTCTGCGAATCCCATTCGGGCAAGCCGCCGCGATGCGTCCAACATTCTTCGGAGTTGGCGGTCTCGTAAATTCCAATCAGCGCAGATTTTTGTTCCTGCCGATAATACGCCGACGGATAGGGGTCGCGCATGACCATCATTTCCTCATCGCGTTCGGCAAATTCCGGCACCGTGTCGGTGACGATATAAGTGTGCTTCATGTTGGTGATGGGGATGTCGGTGCCAACCATCTGACTCACCTGTCGGGCATAACAACCGGCGGCGTTGACCACCATCTCGCACACCACGTTGCCGGTCACGCCATCCGTTTCGGTCACCACCTCCCATTCACCGGACGCACGTCGATTGATGTCGGTGACGCGTGTGTTGGTGACGATGCTCGCGCCCATCTGCCGCGCACCTTTGGCCATGGCGTTGCACACGCCGGCCGGATCGACATGTCCGTCGTGCATGGTCCACGCGCCGGCCAGCACGCCGTCGGTTTGCACCAGCGGATTCAACTGGCGGATTTTCGCCGGGTCGATAATCTCGCAATCAAAACCGATGAGTTTGCCCACGGCGGCAACGCGGTCAAACCATTCCACTTCCGCCGGCGTCAGCGCAAAACGAATGCCGCCGCAACCGTGCCAACTGACATATTGCCCGGTTAGTTCTTCCAGTTTCGGATACAAGCGCACGCCGTAATCATGAATTTTCGCCATGTTGTAATCGGCGATAAAGTTCGGACATTGCCCGGCCGCATGCCAGGTGGAACCGGAAGTCAACTCGCCCTTTTCAATCAGCAAGCAATCCTTCCAGCCTTCCTCGGCAAGGTGATACAACAAACCGGCACCCATCACCCCGCCGCCGATGACGACTACTTTGGATTGGGCCGGGAGTTTTTTGGTGTTCATAGCCAAGATAATCCTATTGCGAACATTAATAAAATAAAACCTGATAAGAAAAACCTAACTTGCCACCAGAGAAAAAACCAAGAACCTTTTCCGAGACACTCGGCACAGGCGCGCAGTTCCTTTAGATCATTGTGACCAGCGCCTTTCTGTTTTTGTCTCGTTATTTTTTCTGTTGTTCGAAAATCTTTCAACCGAAATATCGCACAAATAATGCCGACAACAATAGATACTGACAAAAGTATTAATGCCGATTTATATAGGTGAAGAGAAATGTCTTCTACATCAAATTCATCTTCAAACATCAACGATACCGCGAAACCTATTATCGCCAAGGACAAGGTCAAAATAAGATAATTGACATATGACATCTGCTTCATGCTCGTCTCTTGCCATCTTACAAACGCGTCACGGTGTCTTTTTTTAGTGTTGCGCTTTTCCTGATAGTGTCTTTCTTCTGCGTCCATTTCACACTCTCCCTTTGCGTCTCATACTGACTATGTGGATTCCGCTTTTGCGGGAATGACTACTACTTTGGATTGGGATGGGAGTGTTTTTGGTCATAATTTGTTTTCTTTCATGGTAAGTGAATATGATTTATATTTCAGCAAACGACAGTAATTTGTTTATTCTTTTCTCTTCCTTTTCGCACTCAATTGGTCGATTCGCAGTACTCCCTGGTGATGTTGTTCGCACATGCCTATTTTCATACTGTTCCCACGCTTTATCAAATTTTTTGCGCTTTTCTTTTGAAAAACAGTATTCAAAACACACTTTCGCTTTCTTTTGTCGCTCAATTACAGCGGGGGTGATGATTGAACATACATCCTCTCTAGCTTCACGAAGTTTAATGATTTCATTAACAAATTCTGCGCGAAAAGCCGCAGCAGAACGGTGGAAATTTTGTCGCTTGACAACACTGATAGACACTCTATAAGTTAGAAGTGATCCAACAATCGCACCGCCAATTGCGATAGTAGCATCGCTGTATTCATTCATTAATTCCCACACTGCGACATCCTCGCTAATAGTGCCGACATTGTTCGGCCTGAATTGTATCGCCGATGGTGTTCTGTATTTGCACATTCTCCGGCATCTGGTGTGTTGTTACGCATATGCTTGTTTTTGTGCTGATAGTGCGCTGTCGTCTTTTAATATTTCTAATGCCTCTTGCGCATTCGCATCGCCTTGCTCGGCGGCTTTTTTATACCAGCGCACCGCCACGCTGGAGTCTTTTCCCACGCGGCAGCATGCTGTATTCGGCGGTGACCCAGCCTTGTTTGGCGTTGCGCAAGAAATGCGGCAGCCGATCCTCTACGCTGGCGTTGCAAAGCACGCGCGTGTCGCCAAAGCAAATCAAAACCGAGCCCTCGGCATGCTTGGTGTAATGACGGATAATGCTGACCGGACGCATCTCGTCCGGCGTACGATTGCTCGGGCGGGTCATGTTAATTTTTGCAGGCGATTTTTTTAGTACAGGGGAGCGGATTATACATTATCCAACTTGTTATCCGGGGTTCGAATAATAGGCGAATCGGCCCATTTCAAAATATAAGCCCGCACAACATCCTGCAATAGGCAGGAAATTCAAAAGTCGAAAACGGTGGGTGTGGTCGTAGTCGAACGCTATTTTATTGGCCCGTATTTATCTTCCCAAAGATCTACCACTTTTTCCGATAAGGACTTCACGTCGTCATAGTTTTTAATCGATAAAAGCGGTTTAGCGAAGAAAAAACCTTTCTTTTTATCATCTTCTCGAAATATGAAGTCGATCACTTTTCCATCGGTATCCTTGTTCTCCAATGAATAGTTGATCTCTTTTTCTTGGTGGGAATATTTATATTCTTTATTTTCATTGCACCACAACTCATATAATAATCCTATATCATACATATTTTCCAGGACACCTACGATTAAGTTTGGCCCTGTAAGGAAACTAATTGTAAAGGAAATTAGTCGACTGTTATCTTCTTTATACTTAAAGCGCAACTCGGCACATCTAAGCAACCAACACGAAGTCCAATCTAAACTCCTTGAATAGCCGCCATAATTTTCTATATTCCCGCTTGTGGCAACAAAATTTCTTTCATTTAGATTAGTAGAGATGTCCTTCAGAAAAAAAGAAGTTTCTTTATAAATTTTAACGACGTTATCAAATGCATTTTTAGCATTTGACATATCTTTCTCTGTTGATGTCATGTTTTTCTCCTAAGTAATTGTAAATAAAAATGCTAGTTTTGTTGATAAAAAATTGTCCCTGGAACGATATTTACTTCATTTAGTTTTAATCCTGAAAAACCCATACCCCTCTCATAGAAAATCACACCGGAAACGCGGTCGACTTTTTGTATATCCAACCCCCTAAATCCTTCAAATCCTCTCATTCCTTTTCTGTGTAGCAATCGTTCAATATCTTCCAGTATCAATTTTTTGTGTGGTTCTAAGTCTTTGTTCTTTTCACAGCAGTTTTTGATTGTTTTACGAACATCGAACCAAGACAGCCAATATGTGTTTTCTTGATAGCGCTTTTTGTATTCTTCGCAAATTCCATTATAACTTGTTACCAAGTCATCCTCTGGCATTGCCCGATGCGCGGTAAGA
This sequence comes from Candidatus Poriferihabitaceae bacterium, assembly GCA_965249835.1. Lineage (GTDB taxonomy): Bacteria > Pseudomonadota > Gammaproteobacteria > Arenicellales > Poriferihabitantaceae > JAHRAW01. The sequence continues at coordinate 1,592,201 of CBDFMY010000003.1, read as the reverse complement.
TAAATCAACGATCGTTTTTTGAAGTCGCCTTCGTATTCCATCAAATCCCGAAACTCCCTCGCCAATTGATCGGATGTGGCGGTGGTTTCATCGGCATCTTCGTCGTAACTCCCGGACTTCCCTGACAAATACTTGGCTTCAATCATCACTAGATGATCGTCGTATTTTATAAGCACATCCGGTTCCGAGCACTCCATCCGCGGCCAAAAGCAAACTTCAGGTTCGCCACGCACGAAACTAACTTCAAGTTTTTTTCTGCTGCCACTATAAAGTTGCGCTTGGCACAGGACCGGCAAAAGCCCTTCACAGGACGGCAAATAGCGCAACGGCCCGAATACATCCGAAGTGAGCAAGTCCTCAAGGCGGTCGGATATATTGCTGCCGCTGCTGCTGATTTTTCCGTGTATTTCCGCTATCGTCATTATTTCACCTCAATCAATGTTTATAAATATCATGCATCTCTTCGCTCTGCGCCGCGAATTCTTTCCTCAACGAACTTGGGCCAAGCACTTCGACCGCGCTGCCAAAACCGAGCAACCACCAGCGCAATTCCGCGGTGTCGGCTATGGTCGCTTCGATCAACACGCCGCCCTCTTTTTTGCGGGTGATTTTCTGGTCGGCGGATAATTTCGATTCGGTTAAATGCAGCGCGGCGGCTTTGGAAAACACGGCGCGCAACTTTATTTTCTTGCCCGACACCGGATCACTGCTGTCCCATTAACAGACAAAAAAGAGGGTCTGATTCGCTCTGAATTGATACAATGAGTCTACCGACAACTTATTGAATCAAATAGGAGAATCAGACCATGGCGCATTGTAACACAGTTTTATCGCAACTCCTCAAATGGGTGCCGAGACTGTTAGGAACACATAAACTGTCCGCTGTTAAAACACATAATCTGTCCGGTTTATGCCAGCTCTTGAGGGGGGCGGTTTATGAGGCGGACAGAAGTGTTACAGGAGATACGACAGATGAGATTTGAAGAGTCATATGGGGGCTGGACCGAGGGTCGTCTGAGCCAGGAGGAAGCGGCGCAGTTACTGGGTGTGTGTGAGCGCACCTTCCGTCGTTACATCAATCGTTACGAGGAAGAAGGCCTGGATGGGTTGATCGACAAGCGCCTGTCTCAGGTATCGCACCGGCGGGCCCCGGTCGATGAGGTTATGCGCATGGTGGATCGGTACCGGAGCCGGCATGAGGGCTGGAGTGTCAGGCACTACTACGCCTGGTATCGGCGCGGCGGTGGTGGGCGTAGCTACAACTGGGTGCGCAAGTCCTTGCAGGCTGCCGGAGCGGTGGCGAAGGCATCGGGCCGTGGGCAACATCGCAAGCGGCGCGAGCGAGCGCCAGTGCCGGGGGTATTGCTGCACCAGGACGGCAGCACCCATGCCTGGGTGCCGGGACAGAGCTGGGATTTGATAGTCACCATGGATGATGCCAGCAATCGGCATTACTCCATGTTCTTCTGTGACCAGGAAGGCACCCGGAGCAGTTTCCAGGGGGTACGTGAGGTGATTGAGGCCGAGGGCTTGTTTTGCTCGCTGTATACCGACCGGGGCAGCCATTACTGGCACACGCCGACGGCTGGCGGCAAGGTGGACAAGGGCAACTCGACGCAGTTTCGGCGCGCCTTGCAGCAACTGGGCATAGAGATGATCGCGGCCTACTCGCCGCAAGCCCGAGGGCGCTCCGAGCGGGCCTTTCGCACCCACCAGGAGCGCTTGGTCAAGGAACTGGCCGCCGCTGGCATCACCGATATGGCTACTGCCAATGAGTATCTCCGGCAGGTGTATCTGCCCGCTTTCAACGAAGAGTTTGAGCAACCGCCGCGGGAAGCTGGCTCAGCCTTTGTGCCGGTGCCGGAGGGAGCGCAGTTGGACAACATTTTCTGCGAACGCTACGAGCGCCAAGTACGCAAGGACAACTGCATTGAATTCGGGGGACTGACCCTGCAGATACCGGCAGACCGCCACCGTTACCACTACATCAAAGCTAAAGTGAAGGTATTACGGCACACCGACGGCGCCTTGTCTTTGTGGCACGGCCCCCGAAAACTGGCCGGTTATGACGCGGCCGGCCAACTCATCCAGACTGACTTACCGGTGGCTGCTTGATGTCCGCTGCGCCATCAATAACGGGTGCCTCAGCCAGGCTTCCCGACATCGCCAAAAGCGGACAACTCATGTGTTCTAAAACCGGACATTTCTATTTGTTGCTAACAAAATGGGTGCCGAGACATGAATTCGAGACCCTTGCCAAACAGCATCATATGGCCGCTCGTTCCGTGTCGCGTCGCGTTGGGCGCAGTTCGTCGGCCTGTTCATGGCGCAGGTGACCGGCCGCGACAGCTTGCGCGACATCGTCGACAACCTGGGCGCTCAGACGCATCGGCTTTATCACTTGGGCGGCGTCGGCCTGTCCCGCTCCAGCCTGGCGCGCATCAACCGAGACAAGCCTTATACGTTGTACGAGGCACTGTTCAAGAAGCTGTTGCGACGTTGCCAGGGGGTCGCTCCCGGGCACAAGTTTCGTTTCAAGAACCGGCTGTATTCGCTCGATGCCAGCACCATCAAGTTGTGCCTCTCGGCCTTCCCGTGGGCCGATTTCCGAACGACCAAGGGGGCGGTCAAGCTGCATGTCGGGCTGAACCACCGCGGTTGCCTGCCCGAGTTCGTCGCCATCACCAACGGCAAAACCAGCGACCTCGCTATCGGGCGCGCGCTGCGTTTCCCCAAAGGCAGCCTGGTCGCCATCGACCGCGGATATAACGACTATGGCTGGTATAAACAGTTGCATGACAACGGCATATTCTTTGTCACTCGCATCAAGAAAGACGCGGCGTATCGCGTTGTCGGTCGCGCCGCGGTGTCGAAGAGCAAGGGATTGACCTGCGACCAGCGCATCGTGTTCACCGGCGTCAAGGCATCAAGACAATGCCCCATTCCACTGCGCCGCATCGGCTACCGCGATGCCGAGACCGGCAAGCATTACGTTTTCTTGACCAATAATTTGAAACTGGCGGCCAAGACGGTCGCCGACCTTTATAAAGCGCGTTGGCAGGTGGAATTGTTCTTTAAGCGGATCAAGCAAAACCTGAAGATAAAGTCCTTCATCGGCACCAGCCATAACGCGGTGATGACGCAAATCTGGGTCGCGCTGTGCGTGTATTTACTCTTGGCGTTCATCAAATTCCAGTCGCGGCTGGGCAAAAGCCTGCAACAAATGCTCCGCCTGTTGCAGCTTAACTTGTTCGACAAGCGCGACTTGATGGCACTCTTGCGTGGCCACTCGCCCCCCAGGCCCGGCTTCAATCACAATCAATCCTCGTTGCTGTGAAAGTTAATGGGACAGCAGTGCCCCAACCCGTCATTCTCGCCAGCAGGCGGAAAAAATCGCCGGGAGCGATTTTTCGCGAGCGAAGCGAGCCCGAAGGGCGCGTATCAGGGATGATACGCGCAAATCCAGACGCGGCGTAGCCGCGAGCGGCGGCAAAGCCGCCGCTTTGAGCGCACTGAGGCGTAACGACATTAAAACTTTTTCTCGGTTGCTTTTGCGTCTCAAAAGGAATCACGGTCTGGAGATGTGGCTTGGATTATGACGGTATTAGTTACTCTCATCGTTTTTTAGTTCTGGGTTCTCGCCGTTGGCGAGAACAACAGACTGGATTCCCGCCTGCCGGCGAGAATGACGAATGGTAAGTAATGATGAATTGAGAGGTGTGGCTTTCTTTGAGAAGCCAAAGGCACATTGAGAAAAAATCGCCGGGAGCGCCATGAATTGATTGGCGCGAGCGAAGCGAGCCCGAAGGGCGCGTATCAGGGATGATACGCGCAAAAAAACCCAGTTTGACCGGACTCATTAATTACGAACAAACATTGCGCGCCGTATTTTCGTTGTCAAGCAAGGCGCGCGAGGAGCGAGGGAGTGAGCAATACATTAAGTATGTGAACGACCGAGTGACGATGCGCAACACCGCATGGCGACGAAAAGACAAGCGCAAAATTGCGCGTCGGCTTTATTTATTCAAATAGATACCCGCTTGCGTCGAGGATGAGGAAAAACTGTCAGCGAAACAGTGAACACATACAATTGCCCGGCTTGACCGGCTAATCCAGTTATTAAACTCAGCGGCGTTAGCCGCTATCATTCGTTGTTTACGATGATTTCATAATGATCATCTTGATGTGAATAGCCAAAACCATATATTTCGTGACATTGTTGAATATGCTTGACCACATTTATTTCACCAGTGCCGAGCAGTTTCGCCATAGCCGAGATTGAACCACCGCCTTTTTTACGCCCGCCATTGAATACCTTTATTTTTGGACGACATCTTTTCGGGTCTATTTCTTTGCAGACGGATTTGGGTTCTTGTCGGCACAGATTTCTCATGATGCCACCTTGCCCGCCTTCATCTGCTCCCTTGGCAAATGTATATCAAACTCTTCACGCAGACGCGCATCCAATTCGTCGTCCACATGCGCGGGAAAATGCGTGGCGAGAATCTCTTTGGTTTTTTCCCGGGCTGGGACATTGACCGGGTTGCCGCCGATTTCCTGCCATTCCGCCGGGGTCAAGCGATTGCCCACTACGGGATAGACATAATCGCGTTGCATGCGCGATAGCGTTGCGTCGTGGCCAAGAAAATGTTCGGGACCGTTCATGCAAACATCGGTAATGGTTTCCACCGCGAGCGACTCATCGTCGGTCTCGATGCCGCGTACGCTGCGATTGACCGCGCCGAGCACATCGTTGTCAATGGTCGCCCCTTCAAAACTAAAGCCCAGCAAACTCGCTTGCATACCCGCCGCTTCATACACCAGATTGGTGCCGCTGTGCCCGGCCATGGCCAGGGTGTAACCTTTTTCGCTGCCGGATTGCGCATCTGGAATTTTGGAATCCGCCATGCCGGCGGCGATGCCGGTGGGTAAATCATAAAAGCGTCCCATCTGTCCGCATGCCGCCATCAACACCGCTTGCTCGCCGCTGCCACCACTCATGGCACCGGTGCGCAAGTCGGAGACGAATGGCCACGGAGCAAAAATCGCAGGATGACCGGGCGTGATTAAATTGACATACACCAACGCCGCCAAACATTCCGCGCACTCTTGCGCCACCGCACCGGCGAGCGATGCCGGGCTGGTCGCGCCGGCTTGTCCGGCGGCCAACAACAACACCGGCATACCGCCGCGCACGCACACTTCCAACACGCGACACGCGTCCTCGGCGAAACGCAACGGCGGCACCACGAAACAACACGACACGCTGGCGAACGGTCGTGCGCGCCATTTTTTTTCACCGCCGGCGATGTGGTGCAACATTTTGAGACCCTCTTCGGCGTGCGCCGGGTCTACATAACTCACGCCGCAATGCTTGCGGGTACCGCAAACCGCGGCGTAGGTTGTATTGAGGTCCATGGCGCGCGGGCTTTCGATGTCACGCGCCACCATGCAACGCTGGAAAAAATGAATGTGTTCGAGCGAATCCACGAGGCGGGCGGCGTCGTATAAATCCTGCACGGTGGATTCGCGGTAGGCGCCCTTGCCCGGATGTTTGTCATGGGCTTTCCAGTCATCCACCACATGCACGGCCGCGCCGGCGGTGCCGAAGTAAACTTTATGCCCGCTCAAATGCATATCGTATTCCGGCGACTGCCCGTGCAGGGTGATGTCGCGTGCGGCTTTATCCAGCGCATCTTCCACCAATGCGCGCGGGAACAACAAGCGGCCGCCGTCGATGCCGTCTCCGGTGCCGTCTCCGGTATATTTGCCGCCGGCTTTGGTGATCAATTCGATGCACGAAGGTATTGACCGCGAGAAGCCGACATTTTCCAACAGGTCGAACGCCGCCTGATTGATGCGCGCAATATCTTCATCGGTCAAGGGCAAAAAGCGCCCGCCGGTCTCACCCGGATGGACCGGCTTGTTCTCTTCCGTCAGTGGCGCCGCGCGCAACGCTTTGCGCGCCTCTCTACCTCCTGCTCTTTTGCTTGCCATGGGAGTTTAATTTGGGGTTTGTGATGAGTGGGAACCGAAAACAGCATGTATTATCGGAAAGATGGCGAGCCTTTACAAGCGCACAAACACGCACCGGACGGCGGGTAACGATAGCACAGTGCCAGCGAGTCCCGTGCTATGATTCGTTGCTCGGGGTGCGCCCCGACTTTCCGTTCATCTACCCCTGAATTCCCATGCCGGAAACCGCCATCGTCCTAATCTGCCTGATCGTCGGCATCGTCGTCGGTATCATCATCGGCATCGGCGTCGGCTGGTGGTTGCGCACGAAATCCGCGGCGGCAAGCAATCCCGAACAGGTGGCGCAACTGCAAACTGAGTTGCGCACGGCGCGTGAAGCCGAGGTGGTGGCGAACGCGAACCTTGAAAACGAAAAAGAAAAAACCGCGAAGGAAGAAAAACGTTTGAACCAAGTTCGCGCCGAGATGGAAAACACCTTCAAGGCGCTTGCCGCCGATATTGCCAACACCAATTCCAAGATGTTTTTAGCACAGGCGAACGAGCAATTTAAATCACTGCAACAAAGTTCGGAAAAAGATCTGGATGAAAAGAAAAAACTCATCGACAAAAGTTTGGTGGGGATGAATGAAAAACTAGACAACATTCACAAGCAGTCCACCGAATTAAAATCCAGCATCGACACCAGTCAAAAGACCACCGAAACACTCAGCGAGAACACCGCCCGCTTGCGCGAAATATTGTCGTCATCGCAAAAACGCGGACAGTGGGGCGAGCGAATGGTGGTGGACATTTTGCAATTCGTTGGCTTGATGGAAAATGTGAACTACACCAAACAAAGCCAGGTGGAATCCGGGCAACGCCCCGACTTCACTTTTATTTTGCCGCAGGAAAAGAAATTGAACATGGACGTGAAATTTCCGCTGGTGCATTACGAAAATTATCTTGCGGCCGACAGCGAAGAAGCGCAGGCACAAGAAAAAGCGGCGTTTTTGCGCGATGTGAAAAACCACATCAAATCGGTTTGCGGGCGCGAATATATCAACGCCGCCGAAGGTACGCTGGACTATGTGATGTTATTCATTCCGAATGAATCGATTTACGGTTTTATTAATCGAGAAGATACCGAACTGGTGGATTATGCGTTGCGCAACCATGTTTTGTTGTGCTCGCCGCTGACCTTGTATGCGGTGCTTTCAATGATTCATCAAGCGGCGCGCAATTTCACCATGAACGAACGCGCCTCGGAAGTGATGATGCTGGTCGGTCAATTTATTAGTCAGTGGAAAAAGTATGTCGAGCAAATGGATAAACTCGGCAATCGAATCGAGGGATTGACAAAAGATTTTCAAGTGCTGACCACAACCCGCACCCGTGCGCTGGAGCGGCCACTGGACAAGATTGAAAACTTTTCGCTTCCCGCGCCCGACGGCGAGGCACACGATTCACCGGGAACTTTATAAAACCGCTTTGGTCATATTCGATAACCAATCCGTCATTCATTAACTTAACTATCACACAGGAGATATACGCATGAAAAAATATTTGCGAGTTCATGTTTTTTTATTTGTGGCTTTTTTGCTCGCGCTGACCGCGATAACCGCGCTGGCACCGTCCGCAAATGCCTGGGCGGAAGAAGACCCGATATACACTTCATACTTCAGCAGCGACGCCGCCGGCGGTTATGATGTGGTTGCGTATTTCACCGAAGCGCGACCGGTTGAGGGGAATAAGGCGTTCAAGACGAAATACAAGGACGCAAACTGGTTGTTCGCCAGCCAGGAAAATCTGGACAAATTTGCCGCCAACCCGGAAATGTATGCGCCGCAATACGGCGGCTATTGCGCCTGGGCGGTTGCCAAAGGGACTACCGCCAGCGGCGACCCGTTGCTGTGGACCGTGCACAACGACAAACTCTATCTCAACTACAATCAAGATGTCAATAATCGCTGGCGCGCCGACATGGACAAATTGATTATCAGTGGTGATGAGAACTGGCCAACAGTGTTGAATTAATTGAGATTGATTGTGCTTATCTTTTCGTTGCCATGCTTTGTTGCGCTTCGTCGCTCGGTCGCTCACATACTTAATGTATTGCTCACTCCCTCGCTCCTCGCGCGCCTTGCCTGACAACGAAAATACTGCGCACAATTTTGTGCTTGCCTATTTTCCGTTATGCGGTGTTGTGGTGCGCCTTGCCTAACGAAAAATATGCGGCGCACAATGTTTGTTCGTAAGTCTGGTGTTCGGTTATTACCTGCCGATGGCGTTGTTTTATTTCAGCGGAATGTTGGTCAGTCGCTTCGTGTTTCGGCGTGATTTCCAAGCCCAGGTCATCACCGGTTTTTCCTTCAGTTATGGCAACGCCATTTTGCTTGGCTTGCCGCTGACGTTGCTTACCTTCGGCGAACAAGGCGCCATTCTGTTTTTCATCCTGCTGGCATTCCACGCATTGTGCGCCTTCACCGTAACCACCGTCGCCCTGGAATACGAACGCAGTCAAGGCATGTCCATCGGTTTGCGCCTCGGCGACGCGGTAAAACCCTCTTATTCCGTCGCCAATATGCTGGATTTGCATGGCATCTCCTCTTGGGTTGAGGAGTGCCATATGTATCTGAGCTTATTGCACTATAGAAAAAAGCGCCCCGACCAAGCGACAAATATGTTCTAACAATTACCATTCATTTGCAATTAACTCATTGAAAATACTGAACAGAATTTCAGAAACTTCACGACTGTAGATCCTCAATTTTTAGTTATTCATTGATATACCACTCTTTGGGAGTAATCCAAAAAAAAAATTCCCATATGTTGTATCTACCAACGCACCATGCCGGCGTCCACATTCAAAGCTTGGCCAGTAATCCAGCGCGCTTCCTCCGAAGCAAGAAAAGCAATTGCTGGCACAATGTCCTGCGGTGTGCCAGTACCTTTTATCGCTTGCAACATTTCAACAAACTCAAACGAATCTTTGTGGGGAGTTTGTTGAACACCCTCCGTATCGGTCAATCCGGGACACACACAATTAACCGTTATTTTATCTTTCCCAAGTTCGGTTGCCAGTGAGCGTGAAAAAGTCAACATCCCCCCCTTGGATGCAACGTAGTGTGCCATGTTCGGGGTTCCGGCAAAAATCGCATTTGAACAAACTGACACAATCCTTCCATAACTCCCCTTTTGCATTGCCTCCGAGGAAGCCTTGCACATCAAAAATAATCCATCCAAATTAACCCGCATAATCCGTCGCCATTCATCAAAATCGAGTTCGGCCCAAGGGACGAATGGTACAATAGCGGCTGCATTGACCAAGATGTCAATTTTTCCAAATTTCTCCAAAACATGCGCATGCAGGGCTTTGACGCTATCAGGGTCTGAGATATCACACCCGCAGCCTATAGACTCATTATCGGCATGGTGAGCTTTCTCGCGTGCGCCCTCTTCATTTATATCGGCAAAAACGACTTGTGCACCTTCGTCCACAAGTTTCTGAGCGGCGGCGGCACCGATCCCTTGAGCGGCCCCCGTGACGATGGCTATCCGATTGGAAAAACGTGAAGTATGCATTGAACTTTCCTCATAGTATTGGTAGATAGTTAATTGTAACGGCTTGGGGTTTATAAGCCTCTTACGCGAACATCACAACGCAGGCGAGATTCAATCCGGCAATGCGCGATGAAGTGAGTCGATTGAGATGATCGTAATAACGCAAGTGGAATATCTGAAACGGTGTCCTCCCAGTTGTTTTTGTCGCCGCATAATATATTCTCGACAAACATTGCGTCACCGCTAGTTGTTTCCGAGAGTGCGCCGGAGGACTGTTCCCGGTCGAAAATAAGTTTGAATCTCTTGTCAACCAATTCCAATTTTTGAGTCACAAAATGCGCCAGGATGATCGAACAACGAAGTTCACCCTCAGTACTATCATGAACAGATAGCACGACCGGAAACTCTGCCACGCTACCGGACCCATCGGCGTAACCCGCCAATGATAAAGCCATCGTGAGCCAAACAACCAGATACATTTTGAATTTAACTCCAGTCTGGGTCTGCATTCATCAAAATACTATTTACTTTTTGGCAGATCGTCTTTGATTATCAATACGAATTAATATCGCCACCACTCGCAAGAACGGACCGTCACTGGTTCGGAGGCGCCGGATAACTGCAGATACTCACACGGGTTGCCTGGCATCGACCATCACTCATCAATCAGCTCCATAACGGCTGCCATACCCGCTGCAACATTAATCTTTGCACCCAGTGTACGCATCGCGCCACCCAAGGCTCCCACCGCGACCACACTGTAAATCGGTTCCGCCACAGGCCCCATGTGTCCAATCCGAATCAACTTCCCCAAGGTGTCAGCACGTCCCATTGAGAACATAACGCCGTAACGTTCACGTGCCAGTTTGATGATGTCCTGATCCGATATAGTTGCGGGAACCCGAACCGCGGTGGTGGTCGGAGAAGCGATGGATTCGTTTGCCGCCCATAACTCCGCGCCCATCGCGATTACACCTGCACGACATGCTTTTGCAGTCCGTTCGTGTCGCTGCCACACACGTTCAGGGCCTTCCATTAGATACCGACTCACACATGCATCCAAGCCGTTGATTTCTGCTACAGACGGCGTAAATGGGAATGGCACATCTTTACGCCATGCATGTTGCCAGTCTAAAAAACTGAGAATAGACGCCGAAGGCCCATCTGAATTTGCCTCCATATGAGCCCAAGCCTTATCACTCACCGCTAGAAAAGTAACTCCCGGGGTTCCCCCCAGACACTTGCCGGGCCCAGTAATAAAAATATCGGCATGGCAATCCCCGGGATGAATATCCATACCGGCAAATGAAGATACTGCGTCGACAATCAACAACGCATCATGCTCACGCACCACTGTTCCAATTTCCCGAATTGGGTTGATGGTTCCTGAAGGCGTGTCATGATGCACCACTGAAACTACCGAAATTTCAGGATGTTCTTTAAGTATTTGGCTAACCGCTTCCGCGCTGATCGACTCGTTGTAAGGCACTTCAATCTCGTACATGCGTTTATGGTAGCGCGCCGACCAGTAGCCGAATCCTTTGCCGTAAACCCCAGAAGCAAGATTTAACACCACGTCATTTTTCGAAATCGCAGAAGCTGCCGCTGCTTCAATCGCCACAGCGGGCTCAGCTTGTATAATCAACGCCGGATGTTTCCAACGCATGGCATCGGAACATCGCCGAGCGACCTGTTCGTAAAATGCCAAGAACGCGGGATCAAAGTCATATGCTACCGGCCGTGTCAACGCCTGCAAAACTTCGGGATAGGGTTGCACCGGTCCGGCGGTCAGACTTATCACCGCCTGTTTGATATCAGTAGAATTCATCAATATTTGTCTCCGCACGAGATATGTTTGGCAACTTCGGTCAAGAATAAAATTCGGGTGCCTTCAGGTAGCTCTCAAAACTTTCGGGGTCGTGTGAGTAGAGCAATTCGGCGTCATATTTCTCGGACAATTTTAGCAATCGTTTCATTGAATTAATGCTGGCAGTGGGGTCCAGATGAAAACTGGAGATACACATCATGTCCATATTCTTTTTGCTATAGCAGGCATCCGCAGTAAACAACATCGGCCGACGGTTTGCCAGTTCAATCATCAGACTGTAATGGCCGGCAGTATGGCCCGGGGTTTCAAATAACCACAATCCTTTGGCGATTTCCTGATCGCCACTTAGTGTTTCAAACTTCGGGGTGTAAATATCAAGTGGTGGATCGCCAGCATCCTGTGTACTTTCTCCTGCTTTTTCTACCGCAAGTTCGGGGGAAAAGCTAAGATCGGAATAACCAAGATGCTCAAATGGCTGGTGGCATGAACACGCTTCCAATTCTTTGGCGTGACAAATAGTGCAGGCCTTTGTCAGGTGCTTGTTACCTCCGCAATGATCAAAATGATAATGCGAGTTAATGACATAATCGATATCTTCGGGACGTTTCCCGATTTTTGCCAGCGCGCCCGGGATGGTCTGCTCTTTTGTTTGTATTGGTTTTTCGAAAGGCAACACACTTTGTACATGTTCGTAATCAAACCCGGTATCAAAAATATAAAGGCCGTCTGCATGCTCAATCAGCACAGCATAACAGGGAAACCGAATCTCCCCGGACGGACCTCGATTCCAGAAAGCATGAAAACCATCAATGACCAATGTGCCGCCATCGAGAAGATAAACTTTTGTATCTGACATCGGAACTACCCTCCTGAATTTAATCAATATGGATTAAGTTATATAAAATATATGATCTTGACAAACAGAATTACACAAAACAAATCACCGCTCCCCCCGATAATAAGGAATGCCCAAAGCCGGAGGTAGGTGACTGTTTCGGGCAAATATAATCAACACCAAAATCACCATTGCATATGGCAACATTTGGATTACGTCAGTCGGAATATTGAAACCTGCCACCTGTAACGCCGTGGTCAGAGATAGACTGGTGCCAAATAACAAAGCGCCCAGAGCCACCCAGAGGGGCTTGCCTCGGGCCAGCATGGCCAGAACAATACCGATAAACCCCGCTCCACCTGTCATGAATGGTAGAAAAAGACCACTACTCACTACCGCAAGATAAGCACCGCCAAGTCCGCTCAACAATCCGGTCATGAGTACAGCGGCTGTACGCGTAATCATTACACTGACACCGGCAGCGTCCAAAGCAGCAGGTCGGTCGCCCGCAGCTTGCAGATTCAACCCGATGTGTGTACGGCGATATACCCATGCCGCCAAAGGAACCAATAAAAAAGCACCGTACACCAACCCATGGTGGTTGAATAATGCCGCGCCCACAAGGGGTAATTCACTGAGACTGCCAAGGGGAAGGGTTTCGGCCTTGTCTAATCGTGGATAACTTCGACTGAACTGAAAGTGATGGAGTAATGCGGTGATGCCTTCAGCACCAAGCGTAATTGCAATACCCACGACTATCTGATTTGCGCGCGCCCACACACACAACACAACCATCAGCAATGCTGCCACCAACCCGGCAAGCGCACCCATGAAAAACCCCACCAGCATGGAATTTGTAGCATAAGTTGCCGCAAAACCACCATATACGCCAAACAACATCATACCCTCCAATCCGATATTGAGAACACCGGCTTTTTCCGAAATCTGTTCTCCTAATCCAACCAGCAACAGCGGCACCCCCGCTGTCACTGCGCCATATATGAGCGAACTGGCAAATACAATGGTAAAGAGGTCAGCCACGAACGCTAGCCTTCATGAAACGCACCGAAGCGTTTTTTGAGCAATTCGGTCAAAGCCAAAAATAGAAGCAATAAAGAAACCAGAATCAGAACAAAAAAGTGCGGTACGCCGAGTTTTCGTGCTGCGCTCTCCCCTCCAATCATCAATACTGCAAAAAGAAATACCAGCATAATTACCAAATAGCCGTTAAAGCCAGCAAGGAAAACCAACGGAATGACCAAAAGGCCATATGCCGGATTCCAATTCGCTTGTACCGTGCCATGCACACCAAGCACATCGACCGCCCCAGCTATCCCAGCCAGGGCGGCACTGATGGCAAATGCGAGAAACGTAAGACGCTTCACATTGAGTCCGGCGTGCAACGCGGCTTGCGGGTTGTTACCCACAATTTGTAATCGCAGACCAAACGAAGTCCTCTCTATCACATAATGAATCGCAATGATCGTAAACAACCCGAACGGCACACCCCAGTGAATAGTTGTGTCACTGATCCGCGGCAGTCGATCGATAACCGCCAGCGTTGCAGTCTGCGGTACTGTCGTCGTAGGATCATTAAAAGGAATCTTGACCAGCACATTTGCCAAACTGATGCCTAGAAAACTCATCATCAGGGTCGAGACAATTTCGTTGATTCCGTAGATTGCCTTGAGGTAGGCGGGGATCAATGACCAAACAGCAGCGACCGTGACAGATAGCAGCAAGCAAACGCAAATAAGTTGCCATGCGCGCAGATTGTCAGTCATGGCGGGTGCCAATGCGGCGACACATACCGCAGCCAGCAAAAACTGCCCATCCACTCCCAAATTCCAGAGTCCGGCGCGAAAAGCGACTATCAAGCCGGCAGCAATCAACAGGAGCGGTGCGGTGCGGGTGACTGATGCCTGCAACCCACTCCAACTCAATACGCCTCTTTGTACTACATAGCTATAATACGCCACGGGATCTTTGCCCAAACTTGCCAAAATCACACCACCAACAACAAACGCCAGAACCAGCGGCAATACTATTCGCAACACAGCACCCGCCCACCTTGGCATGCGGAATTTTATCGGGAGAAAAGAACCGGGCAACACTTCTTCCCCGGACGAATCACGGTTAATCATTTAGGCATCTTCCGCGGCGGTCATATAACGGCCGATTTCAGTCTCTGCGCCGGGTTGGTTATCCACTATACCGCGCACACGCCCCCCCTCTAATACAATAATCCGGTGACAAGTTTCCATAAGTTCTTCCAACTCGTTCGAAATAACCAGGAGCGCGGCATTTTGGGTTCCGGCACCGGATCGAATGTATGTACGTGCTTGTCGGGTACTGTTCAGGTCAAGTCCGTAAGTGGGTTTATTGAATATTACTAGTTTCGCATCCAACGTTAATTCTCTTGCCAGTAGTACTCTTTGGATATTACCTCCCGAGAGTTTTCCGACCGGAGTACGCTCCGATGGCGTCTGAATATTATGACTATCGATCTGTTCGCGCGCCCGGCGAAATATCCGTCTCCAGCGGGTAAGCCCCAAAGTCCAGTAGGGACGTTCACCAATTTCTTTCAAAATCAGATTAGTGGCAACAGAATGAGTGCTCGCCGTTCCTTCTCCAAGACGTTCGTCGGTAATGTAACGAACACCTTTTTTGCGGCGTTGGCTAATACTACTATTGGTAACATCAATACCATTCACTAGTAATGTACCTTCATGTAATTCTCGTTGACCGGCCAAAACTTCAGCCAGATGTTTCTGGCCGTTGCCGTCAATGCCTGCAATTCCGACAATTTCACCCGCTCGTATTTGCAGATCGACTTCTCGTAGTGCACACTCTCCCGTCTCCGCAATGGTGGATGCCCTCCTTAAACTGACCAGCACAGAATTAGAGTCAGCGGCGTGATGATTGGAAAGTGGCGGGGGTCCCGTACGGCCCTCAAACGCAGGCCCATCAGGGTTTGTGTTATACGGCATAGTGCTCTCTGCACTGTCAGGCGCACCTTCGCGACCGAACATCATCGTAACGGCCTCTTCAAGTACTTGTGCGCGTGTCAGAACTTTGAGCCTTTCAGGAGCCAAACTTCCCACCACCCGGCCTCTTCGTAACACGGAAATGCGATCAGCGAGATTATAAGCCTCGCCAAGTTTATGGGTAATAAATATCACCACGACGCCATGACCAATTAGGCGACGCACAACTTCCGCTAACTCGGCCGCGCCTTGCGGCGTCAGCATAGAAGTCGGTTCATCCAACACCAGCACGTTCTGCCCGTGCCATAACGCTCTGATAATCTCAACCTGTTGTCGCTGCCCCAAGTCCAGACGTTCGATCTTCGCTTCCGGATCAAGTTCAACCGAGAGCAACTGGCTAAGTTTATGGAATCGGGCCAGTGTTTCAGTTGGATTTCTCGGTAGCCGCCATGACCCACCAAGCATCAAATTCTCCGTTACGGTCAGACTCGGAATCAAATGATTGTGCTGGTACACCGTCCCGATTCCCAAGTTAAGTGCCGCTTGCGGAGAATTGATATGCGCCGCTTGACCCAATACTTCAATGGAACCTTGATCCGGTTGCTGCATACCGGCCAGCATACTAATAAGAGTCGACTTGCCAGCACCGTTTTCACCAAGTAATGCGTGCACTTCCCCACGGTAAAAGTCGAGGCAGATGGCTTCATTTGCCAGTACGCCCGGAAATCTCTTGGAGATATTTTTGAGCCGAATAACGGGATTTTCTTCAGTAGTAATCATGTGCGCATTAAGCCGTTGGGGCAAGAACGCTGGTTATGCAGCGCTCTTGCCCCGGCACAGCTTGAGCATGGTTATTCAGTTTTCGCTTCCACCAGAGTCATCAATTTACGCACTTCCTGAGCATCGGTGACTATCGGAACTTCCAGCACGCCGTCAATAATTTGGGTTCGGGCAATACTGGTAGCATCCCAAATCGCTGAGGGGATATGTGGTGTCTTCAGTAATTTGACTGAATCGTCGGCGAGCTGAATCTTGTAGCTCTTGGTGCCAAAAGTATCATTTTTCAAATCCTCGACCATAGCCCCATATACCGGAGCAAGGTTCCATAGCACCGAACTGAGAAGATGACCTTTATCCAGAGAAGACTTGTCGCCTATTACATCAATGAACCACACCTTGCCACCATCCGTTGCCGCTGTCGTCTCCACTGCCTGGATCATTCCAAAACTGGAACCATTACCTTGACCAAAGATAATATCACCGCCTGCAGCAATCACAGACTCAGTCACCCGGCGACCACCGGCAGCGTCGCCATATGCCGCAGGACCGATAACTGCGTATATGATTTTTATTTTATCGTTATGAGACCTGGCACCAAGCGCAAAACCCGCAGACTGAGCATTCCACGACGGTGGTTCACCTGATACCACAATACCCAGTGTGCCCGAGCGAGAGAGACTTGCAGCCATACGCCCAGCCAAGTAAGCGCCCTCGTGACCATAAAGGGTATAGTCCGCTACCAGACTAGGTTTAATATCCTCCGGACGATCAACGATAGCGACCGGCACACCTGTTTCATTTGCAATTTCGGGTGCGGCCGTATTGTAGCCACTGGCGTGGGCAATGAGCAGGCTGGCACCTTCCTCGGATAACTCGCGCAAGGTTGGTCGAACGTCACCGTAGCCCAATCCTTCCGCCGAAATGAATTCCAGCCCGTACCGTTCGGCAACAGCTTTTGCGGCATCCACACCTTGTTGATTCCAACCGAAGTCTGTGCCTTGCTCAGGCGTCAAGATCGCAATACTTTTGACATCCGCTGAATAGCCGACGGGAACCACGCCCATACCCAACAGTAAAGTTACGCTTAACAACACTCGATAGATTTTGATTTTTGACCAGTTCATAGTAATAACCTCTATGTTAATTGTTGATAGGAAAATCAGACACGACTTCAGGCAAGCGCCGGAGTAGGTCGCTGTAGAATAAGATCCGAAGCTCTCTCAGCGACCATGACCACCGCTGCATTAATATTTCCGCTTACCATTTCAGGAATCACCGATGCGTCGACCACTCTCAGACCGTCAATCCCCCGCACCTGAAGATTCGGTTTAACCACCGCGGATGGGTCGGACGTGAGGCCCATGCGACAGGTGCCCAGTGGATGATGCACTGTAACGGCGGTGGCACGAATATATTGGTCAATATCTTTAGCCGTCATGGCGTTCGACAAAGGTCCAATCTGCTTGCCAAGAAATGGACTCATCGCCTTCTGGGAAACCACTTCTCGTGCCGTATTCACGCCTGCTCGAAGTACATTCCAGTCGTGGCCAACAGAAAGAAAACGTGACCGGATAACCGAAAGTTGCTCGGGGTTCGAACTCTTCAAGTCAATTTCCCCGCGACTTTTCGGATGAAGCGAAACAATCCTGACAGCAAAGCCATCACTGAACGGGGGTTTGAATGGACGAAGGTAGGGATAGGCAGCAAGGGGCGCGGCGGTCAATAAAAACTGAATATCTGGCAATTCCAGGTCTGACCGACTTTTCAAGAACGCGGTTACTCCACCAGGCACATCCGAAGCAAACCCAGTCCCGCAAAAATAAGCCCGCATCATCTTCCTTGCAATTCTGTCCACTCTTAACATAGGTAAAAAGGGACCTGGTTGCTTTCGGGTATACATCAGAATAGTCGAAACATGATCTTGCAGGTTTTGACCGACCGCCGGCAGATCGGCCAAGACTTTAATTGAGTGTCGTCTGAGCTTATCAGGGGAACCGATGCCGGATAACATCAGTAACTGCGGTGAGTTGATTACGCCGCCGGCAAGAATGACCTCACGTTCAGCGTATATTTTTCTGACTTGTTTTTTTAGAATATATTCCACCCCCACTGCACGGGAGCCTTTGAACATTACCCGCGTAACAAGTGCCTTGACCTTAATCTGTAAATTCTTTCGCTTAATCGCGGGCCTGAGATAAGCGGTGGCGCCACTACATCGGCGGCCGTTCTTAATGGACATCTGAAGCCTGGCAAATCCATCCTGCTGTTCTCCGTTATAATCATCTGTCCAGTTGTGGCCAGCATCCAATCCTGCCTGAATGAAGGCATCAATCAAGGGGTCCTGGTACTTGCAAAACTGGGTGCGGATAGGCCCATCCCCACCTCGAAAAGCATTCGCCCCTCCCTCCCAATCTTCCTGCTTCTTAAAATAAGGCAATACCTTCCGAAAGGACCATGTATCCAGCCCGTAATGTTGCGCCCAGTAATCAAAATCACCGCTGTTTCCTCGAACATATGCCATGGCGTTGATTGAGGAAGACCCGCCTACTATCTTGCCACGCGCACACTCAATTCGGCGATTGTCCAAGTGGGGTTCAGGCTCGGCAAAATACATCCAGTCATGCAAGCGCTTTTGGAGTATCTTTCCCCAACCCAGCGGGACATGTATGAGCGGGTCTCGGTCCCATCCACCGGCTTCCAATATTGTTACATTAGCGTCAGAGTTTTCGGACAGTCGGTTGGCAAGTGTACAGCCCGCAGAACCAGCCCCAACAATGACATAGTCTGCTGTGTCCCAACCAGACATCAGGAGATTACCTTTTGCCAGTCTGAAAACTTGAATTTCAATGATTTCATGGGATTGTATTTAAGGTGGACAGTCGGAATAGAGTCGTCATGCTAATCGGATGTACGAATATGTACCAATCAACAAATTAATTCGATTCGGTCACCGCAGACGCACCGACAGCGGCTAACGCGTGCCTAACTGCCACAAGTTTTTCTATACGCTCTGACCTAAGTGCCTCAATTTGATCAGGAGTGTACGAATAGATGCCAGCACCAGATTTCATGCCAAGGAAACCGCTCTTGGTTCGCTTACTAATCCACGGGCTGACATCGCTACGATTGCACAGATCTTTGTTCAGATAACTTGCCACCGCTTGATAAATATCCAGACCTGCCATATCCAACAACGCCATCGGACCGACCACTGACAGTTTGTAACCGATGCCCCAAGATACACAGTCATCCAAAGCTGAAGCTTCGATAACTCCACTTTCGACAAGATCCACCGCTTCGCGCATAATCGCGTAGAGAATACGATTCTCAACGAAACCTGGCACATCCTTTTTGATCAACACAGGCAGGAGTCCGATTGAAAGTATGATTTCGGTGCAACGTGTTACCACAGCCACTGCTGTGTTAGTGCCTGCAATCACTTCAATCACTGGGATAATATGAGGTGGATTTGACCAATGCATTCCGATCATCCTGTTCGGGTATTGCAAATCGCGCTGTAGATCAGAGATAGGAATGCCTGAAGTATTCGAAGCCAGAATACATTCGGCTGAGGTGATACGATCAAGTTCCGAAAAAACGGCTTGTTTAATCGACAAGTCTTCAGACACGTTCTCCACGACAAATTCAACCCCTTCAACTGCTTCGTTTATGCTCTCGTGAATCGTTACCGCGTCCAAGCAACCCTTAGCCGGGCTATTAAGTCTTTCAAGGACACTCCATGCGACTTCAACCTGACACATTGAGTTGTTTCTAGCTACATCTGATTTATCCGTAAGTCGAACCTGCATGCCAGAGCGGGCCAGAACAGCCGCGATGCCCGGTCCCATAGTGCCCAACCCGATAACTGCAACTTTCATGGTAATCTAGCCCGGAGTTTTTCCAACTGCTTTAACAAACGCTGGCATTTCTTCCAACTTCTCTTGCCAGATTTTCAAGGCTTTCAAATGTGCTTTATCAATGGGGAATTCGAGACAGCGACGTACAATGGGTCCCAGCGCAATATCGGCAAGTGAAAATTCTTCGCCAGCAAGCCAGGCATGTTTTTTTAGATGATTATCAAGTAGTGCCACTAATTTTGAGATCTCCTGAATAGACAAAGCGAAATTACCGTCTCGCTCTTCTTCGGGCAGTTTGCTACCCTTGAAAACCGTGACATAGTGGTTGTTCAATGAGGCTAAAAGCCAATCCATCCACCGCTCAACCAGCGTTCTGGCAACCAACCCCTGAGGTAATAGTTTACTATTCTCGCGTGCCGCGATATAACGAAGAATAGTATTTGACTCCCAAATCACCAAGTCACCATCCACCAGTGTCGGTACCGTTCCGTTTGGGTTCAGTTCCAGGTACTTGCCACCAGTATTGCCAAATTGTCGACCATAGTCCTCGCGCTGGTAACTGATACCCAACAGTTCAAGAATAAAGATAACTTTCTGCACATTACCGGATGTTGCCCGGCCAAGTAACGTTAACATGTTCAACTCCCGAGTGATTGTTTTTGTGGGCAAAAAGCTACTGCGTCCATCTCAATTTTGGTGTTGATTACAGCCCGGGCCTCAACTGTTGTACGCGAGACAATACCTTCTTCAAAATATTTTGCAAAAGTCCGGTTGTAGCGACCGAAATCACGTATATCTTCCAGATAGGTCGTAATCTTGACCACGCTATCAAGGTCGGTGCCCGCCTGCTTAAGTACTCGACGAATCGACTCCAGTGTTGCACCGGTTTCTTCCTCAATTGTTCCTGACAGCATATTTCCTTTTTCATCTTTAGCGACTTGTCCCGACACAAAAACAAAGTCCCCGGCCCTGACGGCTGGGTGAAACGGAAGATTCGGATTTTTATCTCCGATTGGTTTGATGTGCTTATTCATAATTGGTCCCTTTAAAATGCATCTGTTTGAAGAATGTCGATACCGTTCTGACGATCGATAAGATAAATCAGCCCACTATCATCAATCGTGACATCGTTGGATGAAGCAAAATCACAGCCCGCTGGCGGATGCGGTTGAAAGTGCCCTACTTCCTTGGGAGCAAAAGGGTCGGCAATATCCAACAACCGAAGACCCTGGGCAAACCAAGCGAAAGGCACGATACTGCTACCGGTTAATTTTTCAGACGGTTGATGGCAACCCATCATTGGAATTTGAGGTCGGCCATCTGAATCAAGCCCGTCTACCTGGTAAGTTGATATTGGAATAGGCGTGGTCTCATCGGTGATATCGTATATCCATGCAAAGGCGGGGGCTGCATCATATAGTTTGGCCACGTCCTCATCGGCTACAATCATTACGTCGCGTCCCTTGTAGCGTTGAGGCATTGCAAGACAAGTATGGGTTGGATGAGGAAATGCACGGCTGGTGTTGATAGAAGCTACCAATCGGGGGGCAGACATATCTTCGATGTCGAGAATAAATAGTCCATGGTGCCACCAACTTACATACAGTCGATTACCTTGACGCAGTGGATGATGACAGCGTGGGGGAACGTAATCATGCCAAGGATATTCTTCCCCACCCGCTTGCCACTGACCTGGAATCCACCAACGCCCCACTTCCTCAGGGCGTGACGGATTCAGCAAATCAAGAATCATGCATATATTACCTATATAGCCTTCTACAGTAGGGGAAATGTAAGCGTAGCGTCCATCAAACTGAAATCTGTGAACACCCTTACCTGCCGTCATCCATTTTGTGATGAATCTTGGCGCAGCTGGCTTTGAGACATCATAAATTGCCAAACCGCCACCAAAGTCTTCATTCCCTTCGCGGAATCGTTCGTGGTTAACAAGCATAATATCATCGGCAACGCGCACCTTGTGAGAGTGCCATCCCTCAGGAATATCAAGCTGAGCCAGCATTTTAGGATTACGTGGGTCTGACACATCATAAATCGATGTTCCATTTGGGTTACGCATATGTCCGACGTACATAACCTGATTTTCCACCCACACCTGCCCACCACCTGGACAGTCGATGTGACTAAGATGGAGAATATTTTGGGAGTTTTGCATGAAAACTAACTCTACTGGATTAAGTCAAATCGACTAAATTGCCGGCGTGGTCCCGCCCCCAACGTTTAAACAATCCCAATGATTTGAGTATAGGTTCATCGCTGGCAACAAACAGGACGGCAGGGGCACTGTCGGATGTGTTTTGATATTTAAACCAAGAACCACCCGGTACCGCGATAGTGTCAAATAGTCCCCAGTCAAACAGTTTTCCATCTATAGTGACACTACCCTGACCTTCGAATGGCGAAACCAGTAAATTTGCGGTTTGCTTGACCGGAAGCAGTGTTTCACCCGGTCGAAGCATCTGAGCAAAAAACGTCATCGTCTTGAATACCGGCCCACCATTTGTTGGGTTCACATACTCAATCATGAGTCCGTCATAAAGGCTGCCATCCCAATTGTGGTGTTTTTCCAACATGCCACGCATTTGCTCCCATCGATAAACGTACATTGGTGAAGCCGCACCGGTACCACGATGATGTGACACAAATCTTGGCAAAAAACCTCCTTCACCATAAATCCTTGCCGAATAATCACTTGGAAATCGAGCGGATTGAACTTTTTTCGATATTATTTTGCCGCTTTGTTCTTCCTTGTAATCGTGTTCAAAGTAAACTGCGTTCAGCGTTTCAACTATCGGCAAGTCCAGAACCGACAAATTGACCGCTGGTTCATCTCCCTGATTACCGTGATTGTGCCAGGTATCATGGGGAGTCAAAACAAGATCACCGGGCCCAAAAGTAATATCTTCGCCTTCAACACCAGTAAAATTCATTTTTCCCGTTAGTCCAAATCGAATAGCATTGGGTGAGTGACGATGCGGCGGCATAATTTCATTAGGATCATTCAGTCGATAGGCCGTATACATGGTTGAAACTGTTGCACGACGTGGTTTTAACCCGGGGTTGCAGAGAATCAACGATCGTCGCTCCGAACTGGTTGTAGAAACGAGCTCTGCTGAGCGTTCCAAAAGCGGTAGAAGAACATCATCGTATCGCCATATGTGTGGAGTCGCCCTTTGATACTCCATTAATTTTCTGGTTTCATCATGAGCAACTTCCGCGGTCGTCGCCCAGAAAGGGAAAAGGTCGTTGTCAAAGACATCCTGATATAACGAGCTGAGGGCACTTTCGTCTGCCGCTCTATTTTTAGGTTCTCGTAACATTGACATAATCAAGGTTCCTCAAAAGTGTTTAGCGATGCCAAACTTGCAGACAAGTGTGCATCAACGCAATATAAACGATAGTGAACCAAATATGCAACCATTTGTCAATATGGTTCATCGAGAATTTATAAAATAACTTATATATCAAATAGTTAAATAGATATAAATTCATATCAATGCAAATATTTCTAAATTTTCCATAAAATGGTTCGCAATGGTGCAGTATATGAGGTATCTTTAAAGACATGCGATTGAGTGCTGGCAAAGAAAGTTTCAATTAGCATTTAAACCTTATTCAGATTTTTACCACGTAACCTCACGAGAAATATTATGAACCATGCTTTAAAACACAGTTTAGTAAGCACCCTCCGCGAGATAATCTCCCATGATGTTGACGCAAAAACAGGGCGACTTCCAGCCGAGCGGGAGATTTCCCAACGTTTAGGTCAAAGCCGCAGAGCAGTGCGTAATGGTCTAACTGTCCTTGAGGAGGAGGGAATAATTCGACGGAAACAAGGTCAAGGCACATTTATTATTGGCGGAGGGACTAGTCCAGTCGGAAATCTGAACAAACTAATGGAACAGATTAGCCCGGTAGAAATTATTGAGATTCGATTGGCCTTGGAACCTCAACACGCAAGATTAGCGGCTTTACGCGCATCACGATGCGATATCAGCCGACTACAACACTTGACTGACGCTGCTATGAAATCAAAGGATATTACAACCTATCGCCGTTTTGATGCCGCGTTTCACCGAAAAATTGCCGAGGCAGCAAGGAATCATCTTTTCCTACTTGTTTATGACCTGGTCACTGCAAATAATGGTGATCCAGCCACGTTACGCCTTGGTGAACTAGGACGTTGCGACAAACGTAAAGCAATATATGCTAATCATCATCGTATGATTGTACAAGCAATTATTGAGCGGGACGCAGATTCGGCCGAAAAAGCAATGCGGAACCATATCGCTGATGTACAAAGACAAATAGTTAAGTCTGTTACATCTTGATTTCTACTAGTCAGAAACTTTCAAAATATAGCCGCACTTGAAAATTGTATGGGACAGTGCCAAATAGCTGTGCTGGATACATCTTTTTAGGATTCAGTCAAACAACGCCCGCCAGCGTTCAAGGCTGGATTCGGGCCAACATTCAAAGCGGTCGTAATACTTTGCCACGCTACGGGCATTTTCCGGTAGCACCACCCAGGGTTGTTTGGATTGAGTAAACAGATGGAGGTCCGGCGGCAGTCGGTCGGGGTCATCCAGCGTACCGACGCGAACGAAACTCACGGCTTCACCGATCGCCAGGTAATGACCCCAAACCGCGATGCGGCATTTCGGGCAACGCATAATCCGCTGCCCCTTGCCGCTTTTGGTGGGGATGTCCACGGCTTGCGGCGCGGCGCCAAGCGATGTAATGCAATGCGTCTCAATGCTGGCGTTTAATGCAAACGCCGCGCCGGTTTCGCGCTGGCACCAGCGACAGTGGCAACAGTTAACAAACAACGGCGACCGCTCGAGGCGATAGCGCACATCACCGCAGGTGCAACCGCCTTCGGCGGTGAAATTTGGTTGCGTCATGATAATAATACTCTCAGGCTTTGTTCGAAAATTTTTAGTATATCGCGTTACGTTTTCGCCAACGCATTGATTAATTCATCGCGGTCAAAAAAATAATGGCAGATTTCTTTTTGTTCCACCACCAGTGTCGGAACATATTCCCGATACCGCGCATACCACTTCGCATCTTCATCAATGTCGCGCTCAACAATTTCAAACGCACCTTCATTGTCGCCCAACTGGCACCGAAAGTCATTCAATTCGCGCGCCATATCCTCGCAAAGATGGCAATCGCGCTTGCGATAAAAATAAACCGTGCGCTTCGAGATGATCATTATCTGGTCGTCATCGCCAAAAATTCCTGCTCGTCCAACACGGTGATTTGCAGACGCTCGGCTTCATCGGCTTTTGAACCGGGGTTTTGTCCGGCGATCACGTAATCGGTTTTGCTCGACACGCTGGTGGTAACTTTCGCGCCATGTTGTTGCAGAATTTTCTTCGCCTCGGTGCGCGACAGGGAAAGCGTGCCGGTTAGCACTACGATTTTACCGCTGAACGCGGTGTTGCCGGCGGCCGGTTTGGTTTCGGTAATTTGCCATTGCACACCGGCGGCGAGTAGTTTTTCGATCACTTCACGATTATGCGACTGGCGAAAAAAAGTAACCACGCTGTTCGCCACCACCGGGCCAACATCGGCAATGCTCTGCAACCGCTCTTCGTCGGCCGACATCAACTCCTTGATGTCCGGCAAATCAGTAGCCAGCGCTTCGGCCGTGGTTTCGCCGATGAGCGGGATGCCGAGCGCGTATAAAAACCGCGCCAGCGAAGTGTGTTTGCTTTTTTCAAGCGCGGCAATCAAATTCGCCGCGGACTTTTTCGCCATGCGCTCCAATGCTTCGATTTGCTCTTCGGAGAGCGCATACAAATCGGCAACGTTGTTCACCAGTTTTTCTTCCACGAGTTGCTCGACCAATTTGTCGCCGAGTCCTTCAATGTCCATTGCCGTGCGTGCGGCAAAGTGTCGGATGTTTTGTTTGCGCTGGGCATCACAATAAAGCCCGCCGCTGCAACGGGCGATTACGCCATCGCCCTCATACACGATGGCGGATTGGCACACCGGGCAACGTTGCGGAAACTTGAACTTGCGGGTGCGCTTGGGGCGTTTTTCCCGAATCACCGAGACGACTTCGGGAATGACATCGCCGGCGCGGCGCACGATTACGCTGTCACCGACGCGCACATCCAGCCGCGCAATTTCATCGCGGTTGTGCAAGGTGGCGTTAGACACGGTTACGCCGCCGACGAACACTGGTTTGAGTCGCGCCACCGGCGTGATTGCGCCGGTGCGTCCGACCTGAGATTCGATGTTTTCCACCACCGTGACCTCTTCCTCGGCCGGGAACTTGTGCGCCAGTGCCCAGCGTGGTGCGCGCGCGGTATGTCCCAACGCCTCCTGCCAATCCATGCGCGAAACCTTGTATACCACGCCGTCAATATCAAACGGCAAATCATCTCGCCGTTGCAACATTTGCGTGTGATAGTCAATGCAACCTTGCGCGCCGCGCACGCATTGCGCGTCATCGGCCACCGGCAAACCAAAACTTTCCATCCAACGCCTAATCTCCCAATGCGTGCGCGGCAATGAGGCACCACTAACCAAACCGAGCGCGTAACAATAAACACTCAGCGGACGCGATTCGGTAACTTTTGGATCGAGTTGTCGCAAACTGCCGGCCGCGGCGTTGCGCGGATTGACGAAAGTTTTTCCGCCGCTTTCGCGTTGGCGTTGATTGAGTTGGGCGAAGTCGTCCTTGCGCATAAAAACTTCACCGCGCACTTCCAAAACCGCCGGCGCATCACCGCGCAAAAAAGTTGCCTCGCCAAGCACGCTGCGAATGTTGTGCGTGATGTTCTCGCCGGTGTTGCCATCGCCACGCGTTGCCGCTTGCGTTAGCCAGCCATTTTCAAAACGCAAACTAACCGCAAGTCCATCCAACTTCGGCTCGGCGACATATTCCACCTCGTCTTGATTTGCGTTTGTTTGTCGCGCCACCAACTCGCGCACCCGGCGATCGAAATTAATCACTTCCGATTCATCAAAGGCGTTTGCCAGCGAGCGCATCGGAACGGCATGCGCAACTTCGGAAAATGTTTTTTGCGCGATGCCGCCGACTTTTTGCGTTGGCGAATCGGCCGAAGCAAACTCCGGATGATCTTTTTCCAGTGCTTCCAATTCTCTCAACAACCGGTCGTAAGCAACGTCCGGGATTTGCGGGTCATCGAGAGAGTAATAGCGGTAGTTGTGATATTCCAACTGCTGCCGAAGAACTGCGATTTTTTTGTAAATCTGGTTCGCCATCACCGCCGTCAGAATATTCTGGTGGCTTCCGTGCTGCCCGCCGCAATCCCGGCCCGTTCCATTTCCGCCACCACGCGCTCGATGGATTTGCGGGTGGTGTCAATGGTGTCTTGAGTAAGGTCTTTATCATCGTCCGATAAAGTAACTTTGCCTTTCATTCGCGATGCGAGCACCCGGGCGGTGTCTACCATCTCGGCGAAAACCGCGCCCGGTGAGCCGTTGACCGCCGGCTTGGTGAAAAAAGTCAAGCCGGCCGGGTTGCAGGATTTGATGTCATCGAAATCGAAGCAACCGGTGTCGTTCAAAGCGGCCAGGCTGTATAACGCCACCTTGCTCTTGCTGACGAATTTAAAGCGCGAGTAGTATTGGTTGTCATTCTGCTCCAATCCCATTTGCAGTGCATAGCGGTCGATAACCGAGCCGTGAAAACACTCGCTGTCCTGCGGATGAAGATTGACCGCGAATACTGAATCGAAATGTCGGACAAATTCGGCAATGGCATCGGCCTGGGCAAAAGCATTGGCAACCGGGGTCATAAAAACGAATTCACGTCCGGTGCCTTCGGATAATCTCGACACCAGTGCGGAAAAGCGCCTCATTTCCCGCTCGCTGATGGCGCCGTTGTGATCCGCCAGTTGAATGGTCATCACCAGATCGGTAAAACGTGAATCCTCCGCTTCGCTCACCACATTGCACCACGCCTGATCCGGCATCTTGAAACCGTGAATGCTGTGGGCTTTGCTGAAGTTGGCGGCAGCATCGCGGTATAACGCGAGCACGGTTTCCCTGCCGACATCGCGCTCGCCGGTGATTTTGACCCAGTAGTCGATCTGGCTTAACCGCTCAAACCCTTCGATACGGCGGCTACGGAATTCGTCAGAATTATTTTCGAGCACGGGTGCCGAGTTGAATACCGGCGTGCGCGCATCTTGCATGGGTTTATCCGGCTGCTCGGGGGGCGGGCTGGTGGAATCGTCCGCCGCTGGAATGGGTTCTGAAGCGAATTCGGGAGAGACCTCGGAAATGACATCGGGCGCGTCATCGGGCGCGTCGTCGATTAGGGAGTCGCCAGTCGAATCGTGGTGCTGCGCGTGCGCCGGAATTTCTTCGGGTTGGTTGAAGTCGCCCGGCTCGGGGTCGGCGTTAGCGAAATCCCGCTTCTCCGAATGGCTCTTCGAGCGAGAAAATTTTGGCAAAGATCGTCGATTCTGCCACCTGCTAATCAGGTAGATCAGAAGCACGACCACGATGCCGATAATCGCCAGGACAGTCTGTAAATTTAGCGTCACGCCCTATCACCGCACGGGTTGGTTGAGAGTCCGATACACAAGTTTGCCGCCACTACTGTGCCGCCATCTCCACCGCCTGATCGATGTCCACCGACACCAGACGGGAGACGCCGGGCTCGCCCATTGTAACACCGACCAGGACTTCCGCCGCTTCCATGGTAATTTTGTTGTGGGTGATGACGATCATCTGACTGGCTTTGACCAGGGTTTTCAGGGTCTCGCAATAGCGTTCCACGTTGGCATCATCGAGGGGCGCGTCCACCTCGTCGAGCATACAGAACGGCGCCGGGTTGAGTTTGAACAGCGCGAACAACAGGGCAACCGCAGCGAGGGCTTTTTCGCCACCGGACAGCAAGTGGATATGGCTGTTGCGTTTGCCCGGCGGTCGCGCCATGACCACCACGCCGGCGGTCAGGAAGTCATCATCGGTCAACTGCAATTCGGCTTTGCCGCCACCGAACAACTTCGGGAAAAAGTCATTGAACCCGGTGTTGAGCCGGTCGAAAGTATCTTTGAATCTGGCGCGAGTTTCGCGGTCGATTTTTCGAATCACGCTGCCCAGCGTATCCAGTGCTTCGGTCAAATCCGCGTATTGCCGGTCGAGATATTCTTTGCGTTCGCTCTCTTCGTCAAACTCCTCAATGGCAACCAGATTCACCGCACCGATGCGGTTAATTTTATTTTCCAGTTCCTCGCTACGCCGCTCCCATTCGTCACTGTTGGCATCCTCCGGCATCTCCGCTTCCAATTGCGGTCGTTCATAACCCTGGTCGTCCATCTGTTCTACTTGCGTGTCGCGCCGCACCAGAATTTCCTGACGCGCGAGTTTGTGTTGTTCGAGAATGTCGCGCGCCGCTGACACCGAGTCGACCGTGGATGACTGCTGCTGGTTGATACGAGTGATGCGTTCGTCCAATTCTGCTACGGCATCGCCGGCCGCGGACAACCGCCCCTCCACTTCCACCTTGCGTTCAAGCATCTCCTGCAATCGGGTTTTCCACTCGGTCACCGGGTCGCCGGACTCACCCAACTCGTCATTGATTAACGCAAGTTGCTCGGCGTCTCCTTTTAATTGCGCTTCAATACGGGCGATGTCGGCGGCGGTGGATTCAAATTCGGCATCAAGGCGTTGTTTGCGCAATGCCTGCTGATGAACCTGCTCGCCGATTTGCTGAAGTTGGTCGCGACCAAGTGCAATGGCTTGTTGATGCTGCTCCTTTTGTTTGCGCAACGCATCGCGCTTCGCTTCCATCTCGTTTTGCTGCACGGCGGCGTGTTCCAGCAATTCCCGCGCCTTGTGAATTTCGCTGTGGTCGGTGTCGGCGTGTCTGCCGAGGCTACCGAGTTCGCTCACCAGAGCGGCAATGCGCTGCTCGATTTCACGGTGTCGAGATTCTTCACGAGCCAAAGTGGCGTGCATTTCGGTTCGCTCGCCGCGGATTTTCTCCAACTTTGCGCGTTGTTCTTGCCCCTGATGTCGCAAGCCCTCGAGTTTGCTTTCCAGTTCGGCAATTTCGTGCGCAGCCGCCGCAACTTGCGTTTCGAATTCGCCGAGGCTTTGCTGTAACTGATTGATTTCCTCTTCGCGCACCAGCACACCGGTTTCCAACTGACTTTGGCTGGCAAAACTAATCCAGTTGGCGCCCACCAGCACCCCGTCCCGGGTAACCACACATTCGCGGTTGTCCAGATCGCCTTGCATGGCGATCGCTTCGTTCAACGATTCGGCCGCATAGACCCGGCCGAGAAACCCGGATAAATCGGTCTCGCCGGCATCCACTTTATCGAGCAATCGCATGCGACCAGATGCATCGGAAGCGGCATTGGTGGCATTGGTGGCATTGGCAATGGAAGGCGAAGTGTCGGCGACCAGCATAACCGCGCAATCCGGTCGTCCGGCAAACTCATCATCCGGCAACCGCTCGACACAAAGCGCGCCAAGGCAGTCGTTCAACAGGCGGTCAGTGGCGCGCTGCCAACCGTCGGCAACCCGTATCCGCGCCGCCAGTTTCGGTTGCGCGCCGAGCCCGCTTTTCGTCAACCAATTTTGCAGGGCTTCATCATCCCCGCCCAGAGCGGCTGCTTGAATCTCGCGCAAGGAAGTCAGGCGCGATTGTGCTTCGTGTTGTCGCGCGCGAAGTTGCGCGTTGTCCTCGCGTTTTTGTCGTGCATCCTGTTCAACCGATTGGATTGCCGCTTCGGTCTGCTGAAATTCCCGTTCACTAGCCGCGCACACCTCGTCGTGCCGTTTAACTTCGGCGCGCACCGCGGCAACATCCATCCCTTCAATCAACCGCCGCGCATCGGCAAGTTCCTGTTCGAGTCGAGCGGTTTGCTCGCCGGAGCGTTGCAAATGCTGTTGCAGTTGGGTGATGCGCGATTGCTGCACTTCGCGCTGGCGAACCGACGCTTGCGATTGCTCGTTGAACGCATCCCATTGGCTTTGCCAATTCTCCAACTCGCCTTCGGCTTGCGCCTGTTGTGCTTCGGCTTGCCGACGGCGTTGTTGCAGTTTCTCCCTTTGCGGGGCAAGTGCCGACTGCGCTTCGCGCAACTGAGCAAGGCGCGACTGGTCATCTTTCAATTGTTGTTGGTGCTGCCCGCGGTCGGTTCGCAATCGTTCGATTTCCTCGCCTTGGCGTTGTCGGGTTTCACCCAGGTGTTCAATGCGCTGTTCAATATTTTTGATTTCCGCACCCAGACTATAAAACTCTTGTTGCACCTGGCTATGTTTTTCTCTGCACTCGGCTTGCTCGCGGCGCAGTTTTTCGGTTTCCGCTTCGGCTGCCCGCTGCTCCGCCAGTGCCGCTTCCAAATCATTTTCAAAGTGTGCGGACAGGCGGTCTTGCTGCGCGAGTTTTTCGTCCATGGCGCGCAGTTTGAGCAGTAGCCACTGACCGTTCACCAAATGTTGTTGTTCCCTGAGCGACTTATAGCGTCTTGCCGAACTCGCCTGACGCTTGAGGCGGCGGAGTTGTTTATCCAATTCGTCACGGATGTCGGCAACGCGCTCCAGATTTTCCCGAGTGCGGGCGATGCGGGTTTCGGTTTCCCGCCGCCGGTCTTTATATTTTGATGTGCCGGCCGCTTCTTCCACGAACGACCGCAAATCTTCGGGACGCGCTTCAACGATGCGGCTGACCATGCCCTGTTCAATAATGGAATAGGAGCGCGGGCCCAAGCCGGTGCCGCGAAACAAATCCAGGACATCCTTGCGGCGGGTTTTGATGCGATTGATGAAGTAGTTGGAATGGCCATCGCGGTTCAAGGTTCGCTTGATTGAAATCTCGGCGAAGCGAGCGAAGTTGCCGGTTGCCGAGCCGTCGCTGTTATCAAAAATCAATTCCACCGAGGCCTTGCCGACCGGCTTGCGAGCACTGGAGCCGTTGAAAATCACATCCGCCATGTTGTCGCCGCGCAACAATTTGGCGGAGGTTTCCCCCATCACCCAGCGCACCGCGTCTATGATGTTGGACTTGCCGCAACCGTTGGGTCCCACCACCGCCACCAGATCTGCCGGCAGGCGAACGTCGGTGAGGTCAACAAAGGATTTGAAGCCGGAAATCTGTAGTTTTGCGAGCCGCATTCTTGGTATTTTTGACGAACAAGTAGTTGGGAAACAGGAAAAATGATTCGGGTAGATGGCAAGGGATTATACTATTTGGGAGGTTGATTTGTAGTAGATAATGTGCGATTTATCCGGCGGTCGGTGTTTTATTTTCGCGGGCTTCGGAGCGAGTTGTATCGTGTATGATTAAGCGAGGAATAACCAACCAAAAAGTCTAAATATGCCAATGAAGAATCATAAAACCTTTGCTTTTGATGTGGGCATGAAATCCTTGGGCCTAGCCGTTAACGACAAGGGTGAAATTATTCATGCAGATGTGCTACTGATGCATGAAGATGCCGGGGCGGTCAAGGCGCAAGCCGAACGCCGGCGGCAATTCAGAACCCGTGAAGCGCACAAAGCGCGCGAGGCCGTTTTGGAATCGCTGTGGCGGTCTGTCGGCAAGGAACCCTTGCAACGCAAACGTTTCACAAAAACAAAAAATGCAAAGGGCAAACGGGAGTTCATAAAAACAAAGGCAGACAACCGGCTGGAAAGAGAGTTCCCCGCCAAGGGAGATGACACGGTTTATACCTCTTGCTTGTTGCGCATCATGTTGCTGGAAGGGCAACCCATGGACGACTGGCAAATCTACAAGGCATTACACGCCAGTATTCAACGGCGGGGCTATGATGCCAATGTGCCATGGAAGAAACCGACGGGAATAAAAAAGGACAAGCCAGATGAACAAGACAAAGTGCCGAAAACTCAGATTGGCGAATTCAATGCCGAACTGCGGAAAATGACACCCGATGAACGCTATCACCTGCCCTGCTACTACGATGCTTGGAAGATGGGTTTGTGGGATGAAAGTGCCCATGAAATAACCGCTAAGCGACAATATGACAGCGGCAAAGTGCCTGAAAGAGCGCGGGGTTATAACGCTTCCAGAGAACTGGTTACTACAGAGATTACCGGCTTACTCAAACGTGCCGCCGAACAAATCCCGCAACTGAAAGAACATTTAACGCCGGGTAAGATTGATCAGTTACTTTATGGCGAGCAGAGCAACGCCATAGATACACGCTATCCATCCGCCAAAAAAATTGACGGTGTGTTGGGACAAAAATACCCGCGCTTTAAAAATCGCATTGTTTCCAAATGCGCCCTACTCCCTCGCTTGAATGTATGCAAGGGGGAAAAACAGTTGGCGATTGAAGTGGGCTTTCTGTTGCGTCTGGTCAACTGGCGTTATGAGAAAGAAGATGAGCAAGGCAATAAGATCGTTGCCTCCCTGACCGGGAAAGAACTCATCGACAAGTTTCATGAGTGTGAAGCGGTCTGGAAGAAAAAGAACAAAAAATACGATCCAGAAGAATACGCCAAATGCTTCAAGTTCACCAAGAGCAAGATTACTAAAATGGCCGAAAGCCTGGACGGAATCGTCAAGATGGGACATGAGGACATTCCAGCCAGCAAACACAGTGGCCGAAGCCGCTTCAGCCAACCGGCCTTGTATTTGATGAAATTCCTGATTCTTTCCGAAAAAACGCCGCAAGATTTTTATGACGAACTAGCACAACTTATTGCAACTGAGGAAGAGAAAAATCCGGGCGCGGAGTTTGGGTATCAGATATTTTCCGATGTTGCGTATCGATATTTTCCCGATGATTTCAAGTTCCTTGAGAAGATGGAAAACAGTCGCGAAGCCATCCATGTTCCCGATATAAGCCTTGCCGAGCGTTATTTTAATGAAGATGGCGATATAGATTCGGCCATTCAACGGGTTATCAGTTCTTGCAACTGGCCGGAATTACGGCATAGATTGAATGTGTTTCGCCATGAACTGGAAAATCTGGTGCGGAAATACGGAGAACCAGGTGCCGTTAATCTGGAGTTTATTCGGGAAGATTTTCTTAGTGACGAGAAAAAGAAAAAATATACCGATCAAGCGAAAGCTGGTAAAGAAAATAATCAAAGAGCAGTGGCAGCACTTAAAAACTTGCATATACCGGTTACTGACACAAACATACTTCGCTATCGTTTGTATGAGGAGCAAAACAAGCAGTGCTTATATACTGGAGAATCAATAGATATAAGCCAATTGGAAAGCCATGACATCGACCACATTTTTCCAAAAGAGGACGGTGGGCCAGATGCGTATTACAACAAGGTGCTCACCAGTGCGCACGTCAATCGCAAACTAAAAGGCAAACGCCTGCCCTGCGAATGTGATTTTATCAATTGGGCGGCATTCAAAACTCGCCTGGACTCATTACCCTTAGGAAAAAACAAAAAGAAACTGCTACTGGCGAGCACCCGGGAAGAAACGGAATCGCTGATTGAAAAATACACTGGCCTGGCGGGCACGGCACATATTGCCCGCCTTGCCAGGGACATCGTTTGCTTACGTTTTGGTTGGCAGCCCGGCGCGGAAGGCGAGCAGCAGCGTGTATTTGTTGTCAGCGGTGGGCTTACCAGCAAGGTCGCTAAAAAATACAAACTTTATCAGGCACTTGGGGATGGTTCAAAGCACTACCAGAAAGATCGTTCCGACCATCGGCACCATGCACTGGACGCCATGGTTATCAGTTACCTGCGCCAATGGGCGAGGGATAAGAGCAAAACGGATTTTTTCAAGTTACCCAAAGGCATTGATGCAACCTATTTTGCTGAAAAGTTGGAAAGCGTTAATCCGCGCTATGTAACACGCATCCCACCTGCTATAGCCGAACAGCCAAAAAGCAAAAAGGACGTAAACAAAAAAGAATTCAAAAACATCAGCAAAGACTCCGATGAGCGAGGCCAGTGGTATACCAATAAGTCGGAAACCGGCAAAGGCACTTCTCAACACGGCTACCTTTTCTATAAGGACAAGCAGGGTAAGGTCTGGTCGAAAACTATTCATAGTTTCCGGTCTCGTTACCAGTCAGAAAAAGAAGTAGAGAAAAAGGCCAGCGACATTATTGGGTTGTTTTATCCGGGCTTGCTTATTTCCCTGCCAGGTCAGAGTAAAATAACCGCAACGCAACTGGGGAGGGATGCCCGATTGGACTTCGGCAATTATCGCGTGGCACAAGTGAATAATCAGAATATCATCATTGAATTTATTCCGAAACGGGATGATGAATCGGTGAATCGCTACCGGATAAAACCTGCCATGCTTAAACAAATCATAATGACCAACCAACTGATGACGGGGAAGTCATTAGAACTTGTTGATTTTCGTGTAAAGAAAGGCGATATTTTGAATGGCCATTACAAGGTTGACCCGGAACGGTCTGATCATCGATATTTTACGATTGTTAATACCGAAGGCGGTGAGGAAGAGTTCATTAAGTCCAATCGCCTGGTTAATCATCTTATTAAGCAAGAACCGACAAACCAAATTCTCGAAAATGCCACGGTGGCGATTAACAGAAATCACATGGATTATATCGACAAGGTAACAGCAGATGACATCCCCAAACAAAATCTCCCCGAGGGGCATTATCAAATTAAAGGATTTGGGGGTGGTATGAGAGTGGAATTAGTCGCCCAGAATGGCACGGTTTATCGGATAAACAGCAAGATTCTGGAGTATGCCAAAAAAACGGACCGACCGAATTGAGTTATTACCTACTGCACCTGATGTCTCCCGACATCTATCTGCACAAGGAACGCGGCCTGTTGCGTTATGAGCATGGGGATGAGCGAAGGCAGTTGCCGCTGGAAGATATTCGCGGCGTCGTTATCGTTACGGAAAATGTAACGCTTACCGACCGCCTCATTTCAGCCCTGCTGGAAAACGGCGCGTTCATCCTGCACTGTGATAAAAAGTATCGCCCCATTGGGCTAACAGAACCGCTACCAAAGATTATCAAGCGTGATGTCGCATATCAGCAAGCGCGTAGCACCAGGAAATTGCAAAGCGCAATCTGGCAATGCCTTTTGCGCACCAAAATCGATAACCAGCGTCGGTTGCTGAAAAATATCGGCGCACGTCATACCTATCTGGAAGAGCACTTGAACAATCGCAAACCCAACGAATCCGCTTGCGCTCGCTATTACTGGCGCGAGTTCTTTTCCCACAGCGGTTTTGCTGGCTTGACTCGGCGGCACGATGATGAACACCCGGTTAATCAGATGCTCAACTATGGATATGCGGTTTTAGGCGCAATTTGTCATCGCTCCATCGTTGCCCACGGTATGAGTCCGTTATTCGGCGTGCACCATCAGGCAAACTTTCACAATCATCCTTTTGTTTATGATGTGATTGAACCGCTACGCCCGTTCATTGATTATCAACTGCATGTATATTTGACCAAGGAACCGGAAAAAGAAAAAACCACCAGGGAATGGATACTGTTTGCTCAGGGCTGTTGGAACACGATTGAAGTGCTGCATAATAACAACAAATTGAAACTGATCGACGGTGTTGATGTATTTGTGAACTCGACCGCAAAGTCATTCAGCACCAAAGATATTGGGCACTTATGGCTGCCGGAACTCCAAGCACGCTAAAAATGGGCTGGATGCTGGTGCTGTTTGATTTACCGGTGGGCACAAAGCGGGAGCGGGACGAAGCCACCCGATTTCGCAAGCAACTGCTGGATGACGGCTACAACATGCTTCAGTTTTCGGTGTATATGCGCTCGTGCAATTCTTGGGAGCGTATGCAGAAACACGCCCGCAGATTACGGGTCTTTGCGCCACAAGGGGGCAACATCCGGGCAATACTGATGACCGAGAAGCAATGGACCAAGTCCATCGCCATTGTCAGCGAACACTATCGGAAAAAGAAGAAAACAAGCGAAATGCAACAGTTGAGCATGTTTGAGAACTGGTAGCCCACGCTCGGGATGGGTGCAGTGCCTGAGAAGCCGCCACGATAGTTAAGATTCCCCAATCTGCGTATAGCTGTGGTCGGCTTCCCAAGGTGCAAAACTAAATATATCTCTGTTCGTTCCCGATTTCTACGTACTCTAACACACTGGAAAAATGGGGGGAATCAAAACCGGTAACATGGTTGTATCGCCGCCGATAAACTCTAACACACTGGAAAAATGGGGGGAATCAAAACATAATCAACCTCTTTAACTTATTTATCTGGACTCTAACACACTGGAAAAATGGGGGGAATCAAAACGCTGGATTACGTGCCATTAACGCCCGCCGCACTCTAACACACTGGAAAAATGGGGGGAATCAAAACTTCGCCGTAATGCAGGTTATGTCGGCGCTGACTCTAACACACTGGAAAAATGGGGGGAATCAAAACAAGAATGCGTTCAAGACATCGAATGCATGGACTCTAACACACTGGAAAAATGGGGGGAATCAAAACTTACAAATCGTGGTGGACCGGGAAACGCAACTCTAACACACTGGAAAAATGGGGGGAATCAAAACCATGTTGAGCATGTTTATCCGAAAAACACTACTCTAACACACTGGAAAAATGGGGGGAATCAAAACTGCGTTCCAGTGAAATAGCTGTTGAGTTTCACTCTAACACACTGGAAAAATGGGGGGAATCAAAACCGAAGCGTTGTGGCGGTAATGCTGACCAAAACTCTAACACACTGGAAAAATGGGGGGAATCAAAACACTGCGCTTAGCGCGCTGGACGCGGCGCTAACTCTAACACACTGGAAAAATGGGGGGAATCAAAACACTGGTGCGACCTACGCGCAAGGCGCGGCGACTCTAACACACTGGAAAAATGGGGGGAATCAAAACACATATGCACCTGCGCCCCAAGTCACTACTACTCTAACACACTGGAAAAATGGGGGGAATCAAAACAATATAAGCAACAATATCTGCAGGATCTTCACTCTAACACACTGGAAAAATGGGGGGAATCAAAACGGGCAAGTCGCTGTCATCCGAGCAGTCGGAACTCTAACACACTGGAAAAATGGGGGGAATCAAAACTTACAAAGACCTCATCCGGTTGCATTGCGTACTCTAACACACTGGAAAAATGGGGGGAATCAAAACCTGATGCTATCCCTGCCCTTGTGGCCAATTACTCTAACACACTGGAAAAATGGGGGGAATCAAAACACCGGTGGTTAGCTGCCGGATGGTTGCCGCACTCTAACACACTGGAAAAATGGGGGGAATCAAAACGAAAAGCACCTCATCACCGATTACGATGTGACTCTAACACACTGGAAAAATGGGGGGAATCAAAACAATACCGATGACTTGGAACCGTTGCTAACGACTCTAACACACTGGAAAAATGGGGGGAATCAAAACGTGCTTGGTATTATCAATGCGTTGCTCAACACTCTAACACACTGGAAAAATGGGGGGAATCAAAACCTGATGCTATCCCTGCCCTTGTGGCCAATTACTCTAACACACTGGAAAAATGGGGGGAATCAAAACACCGGTGGTTAGCTGCCGGATGGTTGCCGCACTCTAACACACTGGAAAAATGGGGGGAATCAAAACGAAAAGCACCTCATCACCGATTACGATGTGACTCTAACACACTGGAAAAATGGGGGGAATCAAAACAATACCGATGACTTGGAACCGTTGCTAACGACTCTAACACACTGGAAAAATGGGGGGAATCAAAACGTGCTTGGTATTATCAATGCGTTGCTCAACACTCTAACACACTGGAAAAATGGGGGGAATCAAAACAATCCAGTTATAGTCAATTTGCTTGTCGCCACTCTAACACACTGGAAAAATGGGGGGAATCAAAACGGCCCACATCATCGATGAGTTGATTAGCAAACTCTAACACACTGGAAAAATGGGGGGAATCAAAACCCATCCCCTGTTCGATAGCATCTGCATAAAACTCTAACACACTGGAAAAATGGGGGGAATCAAAACTTGCCGCGCCGCCTTGCGATACCAATGCATACTCTAACACACTGGAAAAATGGGGGGAATCAAAACGGCATACCCGCCACTCGGTTCTTGTCGCAAACTCTAACACACTGGAAAAATGGGGGGAATCAAAACCGTGGCCCAGATGGACAATTGTATAAGTTCACTATTTCACTAACACCTTTCCCCGCACGAACTCTCTCATCCGTGCCGGGGCATACAAGAATCAAAGATCGGGTCCCATGTGCTTCATGCCTTCGGGTTCTTTTTCGCCAACCGCAATCAGCGGCTGCCATTTGACTTTTTTCATCTCCCATTTGCCGGTTTCGCGGTCGAGGCGGGAGTTGACGAAACATTTCCATTGGTCATCGTCGATGTCTTTGAAGTCGGCACGATAATAATAACCCGGGTAGCGTGATTCCTGGCGGAACTGAATGTGTTTCATGTGCGCTTCGGCGGCGATGATGCGATGATAGTTTTCCCACGCGCGCAACAGTTCGTGCAAATCTTTGGCGCGCATCTTTAATGAATCTTCTTTCAACATTTTCATTTTGCGCTCGGCAATTTCCAGCATCGCCGCGTTGGTTTGATACCAGGTCGCGATGCCGGCGACATATTCATCCATGATTTTTTGCAGACGAAACTGCAACATCTTCGGCGTGATGTAATGCGGATTGATGTCGATCGCGGTGGTGTAATCTTTATGCTCAAGAAAAGTATGCACCGGGCGGTAAATTTCCGCGACTAATTCTTCGGTGGTGTGTTGCAAGGTTGGTTTCAAGTCGGGGTTATCCAGGCAATACTTGACCATACTCTTGGCGCAGATACGTCCTTCGGTGAACGAGCCGGAGGAGAACTTATGCCCCGATGCACCGACCCCGTCGCCGGCGGTGAACAATCCGTTGACCGTGCTCATGCGGTTGTAGCCCCAGTGATAATGGTCGGGCGTGCCGGGCAAATCTTCGGGGCCCGAACACCACAATCCGGCGCAACCGGCGTGGGAACCGAGCAGGTAAGGTTCGGTGGGCATCAACTCCGACATTTGCTTGTCCGGCTCGATGTTCTCCCCGGCCCACACACCGCACTGCCCGATGGTCATGTCGAGAAAATCTTCCCAGGCTTCGGCTTCGAGATGTTTGATTTCTTTCGGCGTCATGCTCTCGGCAAGTTTCGCCATGGCGGTCGGCGTGTCCATGAAAATCGGCCCGCGCCCTTCGCGCATCTCAATCATCATTAAATGATTGCGCAGACAAGTACCCATGGTGAATCCAACCGCGTAACGATCGTAGCCATGCTCCTTTAGCAATGGATAATTTTTTTCCTGATAATCCTCGCCGTCTGCGTTCATCGCTTTCGCCTTGAACAACAAAAACCACGCGCCGACCGGACCGTAACCGTCTTTGAATCGCGCCGGCACAAAACGATTTTCCATCAACGTCAATTCGGCGCCGCATTCCGCGGCCATGGCGTAGGTGGAACCGGCATTCCATACCGGATACCACGTGCGACCGGTGCCTTCGCCGACCGAACGCGGGCGGAACACATTGACCGCGCCGCCGCATGCCAGCAGACATGCTTTGAACTTGTAGATATACACTTTGTTCTCGCGCACCGAAAAACCGGCCGCGCCGGCCACCCGAGTCGGGTCGTTGGCATCGGTCAAAAGACGCACGATGAAAATGCGCTCGCGAATGTTTTCAATGCCTAGTGCTTTTTTCGCGGCTTCGGCGACGATCCATTTATACGACTCGCCGTTGATCATGATTTGCCAGCGACCGGAGCGAACCGGCTTGCCGCCATCGCGAAGTTTCTTGCCCTCGTCGCCCTTCTGCTTCCAAATCGGCAAACCCCAGTCTTCAAAGTTGTGCACCGAATCATCAACATGCCGACCGGTGTCATACACCAGATCTTCGCGCGTGATGCCCATTAAATCGCCGCGCACATAACGCACATAATCGGCCGGGTCGTTCTCGCCCATGTAGGTGTTGATTGCCGACAATCCTTGTGCCACCGCACCGGAGCGGTCCATTGCCGCCTTGTCCACCAGTTTGATATTGAGCCCGGTGTCCTTGGCCCACTTGGGAATTTCAAACGCCGCACCGCAACACGCCATGCCACCGCCAATCAAAAGAATATCGACTTCTTCTTCCACCACTTCGGGATTTGTTACGGTTTCTTCGGACATTTTTTGGTTCTCTGCTTGTTAATTTAAGGAGTCACGCTTCGCGTGACGACATTAAGAGTTCGGCGAAGCCAGACTTTCTTTTCTCGTTTACTTTTGGCGTCTCAAAAGAAATCATTCCCGCCGATTCGTCATTGCCCTCTCAATTCGTCATTCTCGCCGCAGGCGGAAAAAATCGCCTCCCTGCCGTCATTCTCGCCGGCAGGCGGGAATCCAGACGCGGCGAAGCCGCGCAATAGCGGCGGCTTTGCCGCCGGTAATGACAGCGGCTAACGCCGCTGAGTTTAATAACTGGATTGCCCGGCCAATGATAATAAGGGCCGGGCAATGACGAAAGTTTTGTTTTTGCCATTACGAAAAAACCGGCGCAAGTTTTTTTAATTATCACGAAAAAACATTGCGTGCAGTATTTTCGTTGTCAGGCAAGGCGCGCAAGGAGCGATGGAGGGAGCATACATTAAGTATGTGACCGACCAAGTGACGATGCGCAACGAAGCATGGCGATGAAAAGGCAAGCCAATGTCATTGCGTCAAAAACTGCCCCATATCACACTCATGCATCTGATCCGTAAACAACTTGGCATGATTGCCGAGGTCGGCTGGATTCGCGTCCGGTTTTCCGATGAACGGCTCGGCGGCACCTTCGGGGGTGGTGCGGATGGGAAACTTGAAACGCTTCAAGGTGCCGTTGCGGAACTTGATGGTCCACATAATCGACTCACTGCCGCGCAACGGCTGCACCATCGCACCGAGCGGCACGACATCGGCGTAGTGGCGACATTCAATCGCCTGTTGCGGGCAAATCTTGACGCAGGAATAACATTCCCAGCATTGCTCGGGTTCCTGGTTATACGCTTTCATGGCGTGGCCGGTGTCGCTCCCGTCCTTATCCAGTTTCATCAAGTCGTGGGGGCAAATATAGACGCAGGCGGTTTTGTCCTGGCCCTTGCAGCCATCGCATTTGTCGGTACGTACATATGTCGGCATGGTTGGTCTCCCGTGGTGTCCGGTTAAATTGGATTGGGCATACTCTACTCGCTCCCGCCGCGGAAACGCAATTAGTTTTGCGTGGTGGGGTATAAAGCCGGTTTATTCGCTCCTTTAGTCAATTTATTTATCGTGCGTGGCCGATAATCTCGCCCATCGCCTCGCCCGGTTTATAGTAGAATCATCGCCCGCGTAATCGGGCGAAAGTGCCGCTATCACTGCCACCCACCCCCCAATCAAACAGACAAACTTGACAACCCGACCATGACCCGTCAAAAACAAATAACCGCATTGCAAAAGGAATGGAACGAAAGTTCGCGCTGGAAGAACACCACTCGCGGCTATGGCGCCGAGGATGTAGTTCGGTTGCGTGGCTCGGTTCAGCCCGAATATACCTACGCCCGCCGTGGCGCAATCAAACTGTGGGCGTTGATTCATGGCACCGCCAACAAGGGTTATGTGAATTGCCTCGGCGCGCTGACCGCCGGTCAGGCGGTGCAACAAGCCAAAGCCGGCGTTGAGGCGATTTATCTGTCGGGTTGGCAGGTGGCGGCCGACAACAACAGTTCCGAGACCATGTATCCCGACCAATCTTTGTATGCATACGATTCAGTGCCGACCGTGGTGCGGCGCATCAACAACTCTTTCGCCCGCGCCGACCAAATTCAGTGGCAACGGAGTATTGCGCCGGGCGAGCCGGGCCATGTGGATTATTTCCTGCCCATCGTGGCCGATGCCGAAGCCGGATTCGGCGGCGTTCTCAATGCCTTTGAATTGGCGAAAAATATGATTGTCGCCGGTGCCGCCGGCGTGCATTTCGAAGACCAGTTGGCGGCGGTAAAAAAATGCGGACACATGGGCGGTAAAGTGCTGGTGCCGACCAGCGAAGCCATCCACAAACTCATCGCGGCGCGGCTGGCGGCGGATGTAATGGGCGTGCCGACCGTGATTCTGGCGCGCACCGATGCCGAAGCCGCCAACTTGTTGACCTCGGATGTCGACCAACACGACCAGCCGTTCCTTACCGGCGAGCGCACTGCGGAAGGATTTTTCCGCGTCAAGAATGGACTCGAGCAAGCCATTTCACGCGGCGAATCCTACGCTCCCTACGCCGACATGGTGTGGTGCGAAACCGGCACGCCGGATCTGGGCTTTGCGCGGGAATTCGCTCAAGCGGTGCGGGCGAAACATCCCGGGCAGTTGCTGGCGTATAACTGCTCGCCGTCATTCAACTGGAAGAAAAATCTGGATGACAAAACCATCGCTTCGTTTCAGGATGAAATCGCGGCAATGGGTTATGTCTATCAGTTCATCACCCTCGCCGGCATTCATAATATGTGGTATCACATGTATGACCTCGCCCATGATTATGCGCGTGGTGAAGGCATGCGCCATTATGTGGACAAGGTGCAGCAACCGGAATTCGCCGCCGCCGCCAAAGGTTACACCTTCGTTGCGCATCAGCAGGAAGTCGGCGCCGGTTACTTTGATGATGTGACCACCGTCATTCAAGGCGGCGCGTCTTCGGTAACTGCGCTTGCCGGTTCCACCGAAGAGGAACAGTTTTAGTCGCACGGGGTTTGTTGTGCGTTCGTCATGAGTGCCAACCTGGTCAAACAAATCGCCGGCACCATACTGGAAGGATTCAATCGCCACTTCTCGTTGTTTCAGGAAATCACCGATGCCGCCCAATCGCGCTTCGAAGCGGCCGACTGGGATGGCGAAATCGCCGCGCGCAAGGAGCGCATCTATTATTACGACCTGCGCGTCTCCGAAGCCATCGACCAACTCAACAAAAACTTTGACCTCGAGCAACTGGATAAAAAACTTTGGCAGGAAATTAAACGCTGGTATATGTGGTTGCTATACGACCACAAGCAACCGGAACTGGCCGAGAGTTTTTACAACTCGGTGTTTTGCCGCTTGTTCGACCGCAGTTACTTTAACAACAATCACATCTTCGTCAAGCCCGGAAGCGCCCTTGATTATCTCGACATGGACGACCCGGTGTATCGCGGCTATTACCCGGATGATGCCGGAACCCGCGAAACCTTCCGCGCAATTCTGCATAGTTTCGGTTTAACCCGGCCCTGGCAAAACATTGAACGCGATCTTGATCTGATTACCGATAATTTCGAAGCCGCACTGCAATCCGCCATCAGCCCGGCGCCCCACCGGCAACTGCACGTGGTGTCATCGCTGTTCTTCCGCAACAAAGCCGCGTATCTGGTCGGGCGCGCACTCATCGGCGTAGACAGCCAGCCGTTCGTTTTGCCGATACTGCTGAATGACCGCAAGCAATTGTATGTGGACACCATCCTCACCGAGGTCGACGATCTCGCGCTGATTTTCAGTTTCACTCGCGCCTATTTCATGGTCAACACAACGGTGCCATCCGGGCTGGTGACTTTTCTGGAATCCATACTGCCGAGCAAAACCCGCGCCGATTTGTATACCAGCATCGGCTTTCAAAAACAGGGAAAAACTTTGTTCTATCGTGAGTTTTTGCATCACCTCCAACATTCCACCGACCAACTG
Organism: Candidatus Poriferihabitaceae bacterium; assembly: GCA_965249835.1. Taxonomy (GTDB): domain Bacteria; phylum Pseudomonadota; class Gammaproteobacteria; order Arenicellales; family Poriferihabitantaceae; genus JAHRAW01. The sequence continues at coordinate 1,547,755 of CBDFMY010000003.1, read as the reverse complement.
GTCACCGCGCCGGGCATCAAAGGAATGGTGATGAGCGTGTTCACGCTGCCTTCGTATCCGTACGTATTCAAGGTCATCAAGGATCATTTCTCGCATCCGAAAAAAACCGACCGCGCCACGGTAAAAGAAAAATATCAAACGGTAAAAATGCACGACCGCGTGGGGCGCATGGCCGACACCCTTGAGTTTTCCCTTGTGGCTTTTCCGGTGGAGCGGTTTTCCGATGAATTGCTCGAAGAGTTACAAAGAGAAATCACCTCCAGCCTTTACATAGACGGCGGATTCGTCATCATCCGTCATTTGTATATTGAGCGACGCATGGTGCCGTTCAATATTTTCCTCGACCACGCCGACCAGGAAATGCTCGACCGCGCCGTTACCAGTTACGGCAACGCCATCAAGGAAATGATCGCGGCAAATATTTTTCCCGGGGACATGCTGCTGAAAAACTTTGGCGTCACCCGCCACAACCGCGTGGTGTTTTACGACTACGATGAAATCTGCCACATGAACGAAATCAAAATTCGCTCGGTGCCGAAAGCAAGAAATGCCGAAGAGGAAATGGCATCCGAACCGTGGTTTCACATCGGTGAGAATGATTTTTTCCCGGAGCAGTTTGAAAGTTTCGTGGTCAACCACCCGAAATTCAAAGAGCGGTTCCTCGCCCACCACGGCGAATTACTGCAACCCGCCTACTGGAAAAAAGTGCAGAACGACATCCGGCAAAACAAACGATACGATGTTTTTCCGTATCATCAACACAAGCGGTTTTGTAATCGTTACTCCGAGCAGTATGGAGTTGACGGAGAAACAGGATAACTGAAGAGTCCGGCTTTGCCGGACTTTTTATTCTCATTTGCCTTTGGCGTCTCAAAGAGAATCACACTTTGCAATTCACTATTGTCTCCCCACCCCGTCATTCTCGCCTGCCGGCGAGAATGACGACCGAGAGGGCGGTGCTAAAACACCGCCGGAAAGGAACAAAACGGGCAATGAATTAGTCAACACATATACTCGCATTGCCCGGCGATGTGTTGTCTGATTTGAATATACAATTGGCTGCTCGCCGGGCCAGAGATGCCGGTGATTTGAGCAACTTTGCAAGCCTCGATATCAAGGCAAAACAGCCGTAGAATCGCCCTGAATTTATTCTCGGTAATTCGGCAACGAATGACATACCTATTTTTTACTTTCATAACAACACCTTACCATGATATTGACCATGCTTAAGTTGTCATGACCCAAGAATATAACCCGGAAACTATTCATTAATTTCAGCGTCAATAGGAGTATACTTATTGGTTTCGACCAGTAATCGTTTAACACTTGTAGAATCAAGAGGGCAGTAAAATGACTTTAAGAATTAATGATCAAGCGCCGGACTTCACGGCCAATACCACGCACGGCGAAATTAGTTTTCATGAATGGCTTGGCGATGGCTGGGGGATTCTTTTTTCCCACCCTAAGGATTTCACGCCGGTATGCACCACCGAGCTGGGCTATGTCGCCAAACTAAAACCGGAATTTGAAAAACGTAATTGCAAGGTCATCGGATTGAGCATCGACTCTGTTGATAATCATTCGGCCTGGTCGAAAGACATCGAGGAAACTCAGGGACATGCGGTCAACTTCCCGATGATCGGCGATACCGATCTCAGTGTTGCAAAACGCTATAACATGTTTCCCGCGGACGAGAGCGGGACTTCGGAAGGGCGCACCGCCATGACCAATGCCACGGTACGTACGGTTTATGTCGTCGGCCCCGATAAAAACATCAAGTTGATGATGACCTATCCGATGACCACCGGCCGCAATTTCGATGAAATTTTGCGTGTCATTGATTCCATGCAACTGACCGCCGCGCATAAAGTGGCAACCCCGGTGAACTGGAAACAGGGCGATGATGTGATCATCGTGCCGGCGGTTTCCGATGAACAGGCCAAAGAGAAATATCCCGACGGCTGGAACGCCGTGAAGCCGTATCTGCGGTTGGTCAAACAGCCATAACCCGGCGGCAACATCACGCCCACTATTCAAATTATTGTTGCCGAAAATATTAAGCGCGGTTAGACCATTTTATCGAGCAGCCGATGCTGGGGATTTGTTCCACAGGACCTTTGCCGGTTTGCGCGATGCGCTTCATCGCTTCATATAATTCCCGACGGACGCCCGGCTTGGCTGGTTTTATGCCGCTTTCATCCAGGCGGCCGCGGTATTGAAGTTGGAGATCGGCGTTGTAGTCGAAAAAGTCCGGGGTGCAAACCGCGCCATAACCTTCCGCGATTTTCTGGCTTTCGTCGATCAGATATGGAAAGGTAAAATGGTGTTTATCGGATACGCGCTTCATATTGTCAAAAGAGTCGTCGGGATAATCGTCAGGATCGTTTGGCATAATCGCTACACTTTTTATCCCATACTTCTCAAGGCTGCTGACATCACCAACGATTCTATCGATAACGGCTTTGACAAATGGGCAATGATTACAGATAAACATCACCAGCAATCCGTTTTCCCCGGCGCAATCATTCAGTGTCCAGGTTTTTCCATCAACACCTTGCAAACTAAAATCCACAGCAGGTAATCCAAACTCACATATGGGTGTTTCAAGTGCTGCCATTTTTTTCGCCAATTTGAAATTATTAGTTGAATAGTAACCCAAAATCGTTACGCCGTCATTCCTGGAACGCCACAGAAGTAGATCTTGCCGCGGGCTGAGTTAATTACGAACCCGACACCTAAGGGTTTTCATCTGATCGGTAAAGTTCTTTAGTTTTACGGAAAATGCGCAAAAACAGGGATAAATAACTTGATAAATCTGGATATAAGTCAATAATCAACGAAATTATGTTATATTTTGATTAATATCCAAACTGGAGAATCCCACTATGCTTTATAAATACCGTTTCAAAAACCTTTGGTCGTTCGCCGAAGAAGCCGAGGTTTCTTTTGTATTGAATCACCATACGCCAGAAACCGATTCCGTTTTCCAAACCCCCCGGGGCGTTCGCCTGTCAAAAATGATGGCGGTGCAAGGTGCCAATGGCGCGGGTAAAAGCAATGTCCTGCAAGTGCTGTCTTTCCTGGGTTGGTTTGTCAGGCACTCGTTCGCTGGCGATCCTGATGACCCGATTATGGTTGATAGTCATCTACTTTATGAAGATGATGTCAGTGAGATCGCGGTGGAATTCGAACTTGATGGCGACCGTTATCGTTACCGCCTAGTTATTCAATTATTGGAGGTTGTGCATGAATCGTTGCATCGCAAGACCAATACCACCTACCGATATATGTTCCGTCGTGACTGGGTCCAAGGTGGTTATACAATTCGGCAGAAAGATTTTGGTTTCTCTCAGAAGCAAGCAGAGCGAGTGCGCTCCAATGCATCGCTAATCTCAACGGCATCTCAATACAATGTGCCTGGCGCGCGCAAGTTGGCGGATTATTTTGGCCGTATCAGCACCCATAGCCCTTTTTATTATAGTCAGGACTTGAGCATGGACATGATTGCACGATTTTTTTACGAACACCCAGAACTCCGTAAAAAGATGGCAAAGTTTATGAGTCAAATAGACTTAGGCTTGTCGGATGTCACCATTGAAATGGTATCTGATACAAACAAAAAACCAAACAAGAAAAGCACTTGGGCACTGCCATATGGCACACATCGTCAAGGTCGCAGGTCATTTGAGTTGCCATTTTGGGCCGAGTCTGAAGGTACGCAAACAACCCTGATGCTGCTTCAGAAAATTCTGCCCGTACTGGAACACGGAGGCGTAGTGGTTCTGGACGAACTGGATGATGGCTTGCACCCGGATATGGTTATGGCTTTGTTGGACCTTTTCACGGATACTGATAGCAACCCGCATCATGCACAGATTATCTTTACTTCTTATATCCCCGATGTGATGGATACATTGCTGAAAGAGCAAATACTGCTGGTTGAAAAAAATGATAACAGCAGTGAAGCGTGGCGATTGGATGAGATACAAGGCATCCGGCGGGATGACAACTACTATGGAAAGTATCGTGCCGGTGCTTACGGTGCCACACCGGATATCTGATGAAGCAACCCAAGCCCTCCGCACGCCATACCGTGTTGCTGATTGGCGAGGGCAAAACCGAACAGGCATTTTTCAAGCATCTCAAATCGCTGTATATTTTTCATGGTTGTGGTGTAGCGGTTAAAATCCATGCTGCCAAAGGTAAAGGGCCTGAATACATCGTGAATTACGCCGTCAGGCGATCTCGTCGGTTTGAGTCCGAGCGGATATTGACGCTTTTGGATACAGATATTGCAATTAAAGACAGCGTTCGCAAGCAAGCAGACGAACACAATATTCAACTGGTTGAATCCGAACCTTGTTTTGAAGGATTGCTGCTCGCAATGCTTGGTAAATCCGTGCCTCGAACAAGTAAACAATGCAAGCAACAATGTGGGAAAATTTTCTCCGCCCCGCTAACAACGCAGAAAGTTATCAAGAGCTGCTGACACGCGACATTCTCGATCAACGGCGTAGCAACATCCTGCATTGAGCAAAATTCTCGATAGTTTCTTTTTTGATGATTGAGCCCAGATGCTCCGAGCAAACATTGGATAGCCGATTGTCCGGTGGCTATGTTCTTGCTTCATCAACCTCCCCCATGAGCCGTGGTTTCACATCAACGAGAATGATTTTTTCCCGGAGCAGTTTGAAAGTTTCGTAGTCAACCACCCGAAATTCAAAGAACGATTCCTCGCCCACCACGGCGAATTACTGCAACCCGCCTACTGGAAAAAAGTGCAGAACGACATCCGGCAAAACAAACGATACGATGTTTTTCCGTATCAGCAACACAAGCGGTTTTGTAATCGTTACTCTGAGCGGTATGTGGGGGGTGAGGGAATGGATGGATGACTGACGAACGTAACGACGGGGTGCAAGGTGGTTTTTTCCTCTATCATTCCTGCATCGCTATCGCCATTGTCATTCTCGTCCGCTGCCGCCTTTCCCGTGCAAGCAGGAGTCCGGTCCAACGGCTGCGGCGTTAGTCGCGCCACTTTACTGTCACCACTAAGCGGCTTTCTTCCAGCCATTCTTGTATTCCCTAAAACAAACTTCCCCAATCTCTTGTATCGTCCTGTCCAAATCATTTATCTGATCAATCAAATCCTGGACGCGCGGATTTTTCCCGATGCTCTCCATGTAAAGATTACGCAGAATGATATCGACTTCTCGCGGCACTTTGTTTCTTTTTTCCCATATCGCCACCGCTTGATCTGTTTTTTTGAAAAGCCCACCCAACGCCTTTTGCGACATATCCAATTCAACTCGCAAGAACCGAAATTCTTTGCCCGTCAATTCTCGCTTCAAATTAACAAGATACACCGCAATCGCACGATGAAGCCCGTCTAAATCGTGAACCGAAACACCATGCCCATATCCGGTTTCGTGGTGTTCAAATCCATTCACCAAATAAACGCTATCCAGCCCGCAGGTGGCGTAATGGTGAAAGTTCTCGCTGCTAAAATTTTTCATGATAGTGGTGTGATGGTTGATATTCGTTTCAACTGTCCGAAATGACAGTGATGATGAGAACAGAATGTTCATCTTTGCGTTCTACAAGTTTTGCCACAACGCCTAACCGCACTCCTGCCGTTATCCTTGTGAACTTACATACCCAACCCCGTTCCTTGTCCGTGTTCCACTCGGCCTTGCCTATCGGGTCGCCGTGTCTAATTACTTGCAAAACTTGTTTTCTGGAAACATTTCTTTCCTGCATACGCATTTCGGCATGATCTAAAAATATGACCGCCGCAGTTCGCTCTTTTGCAATTTGTTGAATCGTTGGAACTACTTTGGCGAGACTGGTCTTCGGAAAAGAAATCATTTGAGCATTCTTCATCATGCATTATGGGGTGCCTGTCGGTGAAGGTAGCCTATAAATAGTATAGTATACAGTAAAAGTCAAGAAATATTTTGTCCGTATAATCAACAAAATAGTGCTTAACATGGGAAAAACAAGGGCAATGGCCACTCCGGCCTCTAATCAACCTCCCCATCTGCGGTTTCGGTTAAGGTGATTATTCCTGCGTACGCGCAAATCCAGTCGAATAATTGTCACGCAAAGCGTGACACTAAAACGCGCTCTGGCGTAGCCGGACATTTTCTCTCGTGTGCTTTGGCGTCTCAACGCGCCTTTGTCCTCTCGGTTCACTATTACCCATCATTTGTCATTGCCCGGCTTGTTCCGGGCAATCCAGTGGAATATGTCGTCCGGCGTAGCCGGACTCCTTTGCGGCGAAGCCGCGACATCTTGACTATTACTCATGTATCTGGTTTACTGGCTTTTCCTTTAAATTAGCAAAAAGAGGTACCGAAAATGGCTGAATACATTGTTAATAAAAACGCTCAAGAAGGTAGCGGTGAGCACGAAGTTCACGATCTTTCTTTTGGTTGCCCTCACTTGCCAAATCCTGAAAATCAGTATTCCTTAGGTAATCATTCTGATTGTTCCGTGCCAGTCGCGAAGGCCAATATGATTTATCCTCCAAGCAATGGTTGTTTTTATTGCTGTAAGAAATGTCATACAGGCTAACCTTTCGGTCGATTTGTTTTGGTAAATACGCGGCTTACTGATTGCGTGGCTCATTTTTGAATGACAAGGGCTAACGCCCTTGAATTTAATAACTGGATTAGCCGGTCAAGCCGGGCAATTGTATAGGATCACTATTTCGCTAACAGTTTTTTTTCGTTTACCATTGTCTTCTCAAAAGGAATCATCGCCTTTCGATTCACCATTGTCTCCCCAACCCGTCATTCTCGCCGGCAGGCGGGGATCCAGAGTGGCGGCGTTAGCCGCCGGGACGCGCTCATACATTAGCGGTAAGCAACAAGCACCATCGCCTTGCCGTCATTCTCGCATTGAACGGCGCGGCATCAAAGCAAAGGAGTCCGGCTACGCCGGACGGCATATTCCACTGGATTGCCCGGAACAAGCCGGGCAATGACAAATGATAGGTAATGGTGAACCGAGAGGACAAAAGCGCGTTGAGACACCAATGGCACATTGAGAATAAGAAGTCGACTAAGCTGGACTTTTTCTCGGTTACTTTTGGCGTCTCAAAAAAATCATTCCCGCCCGATTTACCGTTGTCTCCCCAACCCGTCATTGCCCGGCTTGTTCCGGGCAATCCAGTTATTAAACTCAGCGGCGTTAGCCGCTATCCTTAATGGTGGCGGAGCCGGACTACATTCAATGCGGTTGCCATTCGGTATCAATTTCTTTCATCAGTCGGGCGGTCTCAAACAGGGCGAGGATGATTTTCTGGTAGTGGATGATGTCGTCGTGGTTTAGGGTGCGGTTTTTGCGGTCTTTGAGCCATTTTTGCGCGGGTTGATAACCGCCGATGTAAAAGTTCCAGGCGGTTTCGGGCACTTCGCTGAAGTATTGTGTTTTGTTGATATGCACTTGCCCGAGGTGTTTTTTGTGGTCGGTGATTTTGTATTCGGGTTTGTCTACTTTATGGTCGCCGGGTTGGTTGTAGCGGGTGATGAGGTTGTCCAGCGTTGGGCTTTCCATAAGATGTAGAGTGCGCAATTCTCCGCCGAGTGCAACCAGTTGGCGGAATTGTTTTTTCTCGGTGGGATACGGCACGCGCGGGAAGTCTATTTTTAGGAATTCCTTGTAGTGTTCGCGGTAGGTGGGCGAGTGCAGCACGGCGTAGATGTAATCCAGCAGGTCAATGGGCGCGAAGGTTTTGTTGTCGTCTTCCTTTTCAGGCGTGAAGCGCAAGTCGAGTTTGTCGGCGATGGTTTTTACGATGGCATGGTCAAGATTTGGTTTTCGCTGTTTATTGTCGTCAATACTTGGTTGTTCGGTGTCGGGGTAAAGGTAGAGCGGAAAACAATAACTTTGACCACCGACCGCATGTATGTCCGATATATGTCGAGAAATAAATACCAGATTAAATATAGAATCGGAAGAAGAACGTGAAGTTAATAAACCAAGATTCGTACCCGCAAGAAAATGGCGCATGGTTTTTTCTCGTGGACGACCAATAAAACCAGAGGAAGTTTCCGTGAACACGGTATTACGGATATCAAATGGACGATAAAGCATATCAGCATATTGGAACTCTCTGCGCATTAAATCATTTTTAGCAGATTGAAAATTCCATCCACTTGAATCCTTTTTATAATTATATTTTTCTCTCAGAAGTTCCACTTCCATTGAAAGAAAATCGTTTATCACTGTTTTTAATTCTTGTTGGGAAAAATGAACAGATAAGTTGTCAGATTTTGTCTGTATCCCAGAATTATAGTTATCAAACAATTCGTTTATTGCAAAACCTTTTTCATATTCCGTCATTGCTGAAAAATCCTTCGGCACAAAAAAATAATAAGGTTCAATCGGTTGTAATTCTTTGAAGTCGGTTTTCTTCAAATCGTTATCCCAAAGAAATTGATATTTGCTTTCCCGTTCGCCGTATAAATCACGGTGCAATACTTTTGCCAGAGTTCCGTCTTTTTTCTTTGTGGTCTTAACGAAGATGTTGATGGAGACACCTTGCATGATGTCAAACACATTTTTATCAGGGGATCCATCAGGTGCGGTTTCTTTTTTGCGCACATTGCCGTGTAAATCAAGAATATAAATCTTGTCAAAAGTTTCCAGTAAATGTTTTCGCATTTGGCGATGCGTAACACCATCCAAAAAACTGTTGTTAGAAATATACGCGAGAATGCCGTAACCGGTTTTTTCAATCAGATGTTCGCCGTAGCGAATAAACTTAATATAATCATCGTCAAGATTTATTTTTCTCTCGTTTAGGTTTTTCTTGTAATCGGCAATCAAATTGTTAATCCAATCGCCTTTGTTGCTACTACTCACCGCGTACGGCGGATTGCCAATCACCACCATCACCGGCGTATCGCGTTTGATGAAGTTGGCTTCGTTCGCCTCGGCGGAAAGCCATTGTGCAAACAAGGTGCCGGTGTCGGAATGATGTTGTTCCAGCGAGTTGGTCAGGAAAATACGCAGGCGGTCATCGCCGAGTTCGCAGCCGCTATCGCGCAACACCATTTCCAATTTGGTGTGCGCCATGGCGTAGGATGCCATCAACACTTCAAACCCGTTCAGGCGCGGGATGAGATGCTCGCGAACATAACCCGCCCAAACGCCTTTTTGATTGGCAAACTTGTTTTCATAAATCTGCTGCACGATGGCGGCGAGGAAAGTGCCGGTGCCGGTTGCCGGGTCGAGAATCTGCACCTTATGCACTTCCTTTTTGTATTTCTCCATCTTGCCTTTCTTGCGTTTGTCGGCGGACGGCAGCGCATCCACTTCTATGACGGTTTTGCCGGTGTCGGCGAGGCCATCCTTGATGCCGAATTCGGTTTGCAGGATTTCATCCGCAGCACGCACGATGAAGTTCACCACCGGTTCCGGGGTGTAATAAACGCCGCGACTCTTGCGTAGTTTTGGGTTGTATTCGCCGAGAAATGTTTCGTAAAAATGCAGGAACGGGTCGTTGCGCTGGGTGGCTTTGCCGTAATCCTTCATCAACTCGCCCACATCAGCGGCGCGAAAAAGATCGGCGAGGTCGTCCACCGCCCAGCGAATGCGCTGGTCAAGGTCATAGCCGGCGATGTGCTGGAAAAATCTGCGCAGAAACGGATTGGCGGCGGGGATTAACTCGGCGGCTTCGCGGCGCGTGAAGGTCGCCGGGGTTGGGTCGTGCAGGCGCGCGGCGAACATGCCGTAAGCCACGGTCTGGGCGTAGATGTCGGCGAAGGCATCGCGGTCAATGTCGTGTATCAGGTGCTTTTTGAATACCGCGAGTTGATTTTGCAAATCGCTGCCTTCGGTGTTTTCATTCGCGCCGTCGGTGTCTTTATGCAACGCTTGTTCAATGACCCGCGCCAGCAATCGCGCCTTTGCCGCCATGTGGTGTGCCAGACTGTTGGCGCTGGCGATGGTGGTGCCGTCATAACCGGCGAAGTTGGCAAGCAGGTCGGCGAATGCGTCAAATTGATCCGGTTTCGGTTTGACGCGACCGCCGCGCAGTTCGGCGATGCACACGGTGACGACCGCTTCGCCATCGCGGATGAGGCGGAACTCCAGGTAGTTGGTGAAAATTAGATTGCCGAGCGATTCGGTGTAGCGGCGCAGTTGCGCGGCGTGGGCTTTGTCGTCCAAATCCTTGTCCAAGTCTTTGGCTTCAATGTAACCCAGCGGGATGGCGTTGCGGGTCAATACATAATCCGGCGCGCCACATTCAATTTGCTTCGGCTCGTTGGTGACCGCGATGTCGGGCAGCGTGGTTTCCAACAAAGATTGCAACGCCGCGCGGTAGGTATGCTCGGTGGCGTTGCCGGCTTGGTAATGCCGGTCCAGTTGTTTGAGGTAGGTTTGTGGAGTCATGGGTTTGGTTTTATTTGTGTGTGTCGGTTTTCATCTGGTCCGCCGATACCTGCTCGTAAAAAATTTGGTTGTGTCATGGAGATTTCACTTTAGTTCGTTAAAAGTGCGAAGTTCCCAGTCGGCTATGTGTTTCCAGCCTTCAGAGTGAGCTTTTTCTGTAATGGTGTTTATTGCCCATTTGTATACAAAAATTGATTCCCATGTTGTCCAAGAATCGCCATCCCAGCCCACATGATTCAGAATTCTACTATCAATGGGACAGTGTGGTGGTTCCTTTGACATTCCTGCACACCATAAATATTTCAATTGAAGATTGAGCAATTTTTGCGCAGTTCCAATTTTGTACTCTCCATTAAGTAATATCTTATCTTTAGTATATGACTCTGCTTTCTTTTTTAATTCTTTGATATTTTGGCAATGAACCGACCCAGATACTTCTTGGCTTTCATACATAGGTAGCAGTTCTTTATCACAATAATCACATAACCATTTTTTAAATTTATTTCTTCTGATGTCGCCTTCGTTTATATCAGCACCATATACACAATTGTGTTGAACAGAACCCTTCCAACTTTGCGTCCAAAATTCTCTACGCAAAAATTTTTCTTTTTGGGTCATGATTATTCTCCATCAATATGTCGCGGCAACGCCGGACGGATATTTTACTGGATTCCCGCCGCAGGCAGGTGTATGTGTTCACTACTATAGTCCGGCAAAGCCGGGCAACACGCTTTTCGTATCGTCATTCCGGCTTGAAAAACCGGCGGCAAAGCCGCCGCCATTTGCGCGGCTACGCCGCGTCTGGATTCCCGCCTACCGGCGAGAATGACGGGGTGAGATGGTAATGATGTATCGGGATGTCAATGGCAAGCTGATAGGACAATGGCAAACGTGAAAAAGGAATCGCGCTTTGCGCGGCTACGCCGCGTCTGGATCCCCGCCTACCGGCGAGAATGACGGGGTGAGATGGTAATGATGTATCGGGATGTCAATGGCAAGCTGATAGGACAATGGCAAACGTGAAAAAGGAATCGCGCTTTGCGCGGCTACGCCGCGTCTGGATCCCCGCCTGCCGGCGAGGATGACGAATGGAAGGGCAATAGTAAATTGAAAAGACAAAGGCGAGTTGAGACGCCAAAAGCATATTGAGAAAAAGCCCGGCTTTGCCAGACAAAACCCAGCCGGTCAGGAGAGTTGCTTCTCGCGGATTTCGTCCAGCGTTTTGCAATCAATGCACAGCACCGCGGTGGGGCGTGCTTCCAGTCGCTTGAGACCAATTTCTTCGCCGCAACTTTCGCAGTAACCGAAATCGCCGGACTTCAGATGACTGATGGACTCATCGATTTTTTTGATTAACTTACGGTCGCGGTCGCGCCCACGCAACTCCAGCGTCATGTCGGTTTCCTGACTGGCGCGGTCGGTGGGGTCGGGATGGTTGGCGGTTTCATCCTGCATGTGAACCACCGTTTTGGATGTGTCGCTGCTGAGTTCGGCGCGCCACGCGGTCAGTATCGCCTGGAAGTGATGCAGTTGCGGCTTGCCCATGTAGGTCTCGTCTTTTTCACTTTTGTAGGGCGTGATGCCGTGAATCAGTTGTTCGGATTTTCGCTTGGTTGCCATTGGGTTATACGACTGCTTAAATAATTAAAGTGAATTTGCACCGAGTAGCGGGCAAATTTTCGGGAGCGGCTTTATACCAAAAGACGCACGGTAAGGCAATCAAACCATGAGGAAAAATTGCCATGAAAGTGCCCATACCATCGGACGAAGGCCGGCGACATTCGTGCAAATATTCGCTGAATATATCTCTTTTTATCAACCAATTACAATTTGTCATCTTTCACTACCTCGGCGCGGCGCCGGCGTGCTTCGGTCGGGCTCATGGTCAGTGGGCGGTAAATCTCCACGCGGTCGTGATCCGCAAGTTGCCAGTCGAGCGGTCGCTGCGTTCCGAAAACCCCGACCGGCATCTCGGTCAAATCAAGTTCCGGAAACTGCGCCGGAATGGATGATGCGCGTATCGCCTGTTCAATGGTAACCGGAGTAACCGGCGGAGCGAATTGCAACGATTCCACCATCTGTCGCTCCGGCAACGCGTAGACCACTTCCACGGAAATCGTGCCCGGCGGCGGTTGGCGGTGAATTTGCTCGGCGCGGCCGACGAAAGAATCGACCAGAGAATCGGCGATGTGTTTGAACACTGGGCCGACCACGCGCCCGGTTATCGCATTGGAAAAATCAAAACTCAGGTCAAGGGAAATTCGACACGCATCCGCTTGCAACTCCTTGAATTCCCAAACCCCGGACAACTTGCTGAACGGTCCGTCCAGCAATGTCATGGTGATTTTTTCCGGCGGCTGGAGACGGTTGCGGGTGGTGAATGATCGGCTGACGCCGCGGAACGCGATGCGCACCCGGGCGGTCATCTCCCGCTCGCTACGCACAAGCACTTCGGAGCCGCCGCACCACGGCAGGAATCTCGAATAAGAGTCAATGTCGTTCACCAGCGCATACATATCCTCGGCACTGTGCATGACCAACGCGGAACGCGCAACGATATACATGTGGGTTTTGTCGTTCGGTTTGCGGAAAAAAAAATTGCGCTCCATTATACTGCACGCCTGTTCCGTTTGGCGGTTACCGAAACGCTCGGGGGCCCAAGTTCATGGCAGTTAAAAAAAAAACCAACCCCAATACTATTGCGCTCAACCGAAAAGCCCGGTTTGATTATTTTATCGAGCAGGAGTTTGAAGCCGGCGTGGAACTCCACGGCTGGGAAGTCAAGAGTTTGCGGGCTGGTCGCGCCCAGTTGAAGGAAGGTTATGTGACGATTCTGCAAGGCGAACTTTTTTTGATTGGCGCGCATTTCTCGCCCTTGCAATCGGCTTCAACGCATGTCAACCCGGACCCGGTGCGCAGCCGAAAATTGTTGCTGCATAAAAAAGAAATCAGCCGCTTGATCGGTGCCAACGAACGCGAAGGATATACCATCGTGCCGTTGAGTTTGTATTGGAAACACGGCAAGGTGAAAGCCAAAATTGCCCTGGCCAAAGGCAAGAAGCAATACGACAAACGCCAGACCATCAAGCAGCGGGAATGGGAGCGCGACAAACAGCGTTTGTTGAAACCGTGAGGGTTGTGGGAGTGGGAGTGTGGCGCGGGCTGTAGCAGCACATGATTACTGGTCATTCCTCTATTTGTGTGTATTCTGGGTGTGTATTCTGGTATACTCGCCGCCGTTCATGGGGGTGACTGGCTTCGACGTCGGTTTTGAGCCCACTGGAGCATGCCGAGGTGCAGGCTACCTCGTTAATCCATCTGCAACACAATAGTTGCCAACGACGACAACTACGCGCTAGCCGCTTAATTCCGGTTAGCCCTTTGACTTGGCTCGCCTTTAGGCCGAGGTTCCAAAGGTCATTCATAAAGGCTCGCGAGCCAGGCCGGTCCGTTGCCTGGCAGTTAAAACCAATCGGACTCGCCGGTGTGCGCGTTGGTCTGCCTACCTTCACACCGGTTAACTTGAAGGCGGACTAAGCATGTAGTTGCCGGTGTGTGTAGGATCTGCGGACGCGGGTTCGATTCCCGCCACCTCCACCAATACTTCTTCTTGCGCCGCTTTTGGGAGTGCGGGGGGATGGTTATCGTTAGGGATAGCGGGCTATGGAAATCAGGCGTGGGTTATGCTACAAGCGGATTTTGGCTTACCAAAAACCGAGACAATTACCATGACCAAACAACTGCATAGTTTCATTCAAGGTGCCCGACAAGTGCTGATTCTTGAGACTGAGGTCGAATATCGTTTGCCGCGTAGGGGCGATTTCGCTGAAGACATATGGCATTTAAGAGGGGACGCCGAACGCATCTCCGGCCAATTCCGTTCCAACACAAAAAAACATGGCAAACAAAACCAAAAATGACATGTGATTCGAACTTTGCCGGGCTCTTAGTATTGTCACGCGTAGCGAGACTCACCAGGCGGCTAACGCCGCCACTCTGGATTCCCGCCTACCGGCGAGAATGACGGGGTGGGGGGTAATGGTGAATCGCAAAGTGTGACTCCTTTTGAGAAGACAATGGTAAATAAGTGTCACGCGTAGCGAGACTCACCAGGCGGCTAACGCCGCCACTCTGGATTCCCGCCTACCGGCGAGAATGACGGGGTGGGGGGTAATGGTGAATCGCAAAGTGTGACTCCTTTTGAGAAGACAATGGTAAATAAGTGTCACGCGTAGCGAGACTCACCAGGCGGCTAACGCCGCCACTCTGGATTCCCGCCTACCGGCGAGAATGACGGGGTGGGGGGTAATGGTGAATCGCAAAGTGTGACTCCTTTTGAGAAGACGATGGTAAATAAGTGTCACGCGTAGCGAGACTCACCAGGCGGCTAACGCCGCCACTCTGGATTCCCGCCTACCGGCGAGAATGACGGGGTGGGGGGTAATGGTGAATCGCAAAGTGTGACTCCTTTTGAGAAGACGATGGTAAATAAGTGTCACGCGCAGCGTGACTCCTTAAGTTTGCGAGCGACAACGCAACGAAGCGCAAACCCATCATCCCCCCAGATAACTCTCCATGGAATCATCCATCGCATCCAACCACGGCGTGTGATGCGTTGGCTGCTGGCTACCAGTCATCAATGAACGATAAGCATTGTTGCGGAATCCCATGATGTCTTCATGCTTGTGGTGTTCCCATTCCATAAAAGTTTTGTTGATACCTTCCACATCAAACTTTGGATAATCGGTGGCATCGATCAACTCCTGAACATAATCACCCTGGAACCAGATCATCTGTTCGTCGTCTTCCAGCGTTTCTTCACGCGTCCGCCACTGTTTGCTGTGCTTGCGCATCTCATCAAGGCTCGGCAAGTTGATACGACCGAGTATGTGGTCGCGGGCATACCACGCTTGAGCATCAAACATGTTGAAAGTATAAAACTGATCCTGCATACCGAGATACATCAACTTCGGATTGTCCTCCCAAATAATTCCCATGTGTAAATTGAGCGGCCAAAGCCGGTTGGTGGTTTGCAGCCGCAAGTCGTCCGGCAAAAACGGAAAGTGATGGAGATAGCCGGTGCACAGAATAATCGCGTCAACGTCCGCGCTGCTGCCATCCTTGAAGGTCGCGGTGTTGCCTTCCACTTTGGTCAGCAGCGGCACTTCCTTCCAGTTGTCGGGCCAGTGAAATCCCATGGGCGCGGTGCGATGACTGCAGGTGATGGATTTTGCGCCGTATTTATAGCACTGCGAACCGATGTCCTCGGCCGAATAACTGGTGCCGATGAGTAGCAGGTCTTTGTCCTTGAACTCCAGCGCATCACGAAAATCATGGGCGTGCAGAACGCGGCCATTAAAAGTTTCAAAGCCTTTGAAGTGCGGCACATTAGGCACCGAAAAATGTCCGTTGGCGACCACCACATAGTCGAAGTCTTCGGTGGCAATGGTGTTGGCTTTGAGATCGTTGATGGTGACCGTGAACCGCTCAATGTCGTCGCGATAGGTGACATCACGCACCGCGGTGTTGAATCTCACATACTTGCGCACGCCGGCTTTCTCCACGCGACCACGAAGATAATCCGTCAGCACCGCGCGCGGCGGATAGGAAGCGATGGATCTGCCAAAGTGTTCTTCGAAAGTGTAGTCGGGAAACTCCAGACATTCCTTGGGGCCATTCGACCAAAGATAGCGATACATACTGCAATGCACCGGTTCGCCGTATTCATCCAAACCGGTGCGCCAGGTGTAGTTCCACAAGCCACCCAAATCGCTCTGCCTTTCATAACAAACAATTTCTGGCATGTCGGACTTCGCCATCCGGTCTTTGGCGGCGGCAAATGCGCATAATTGGGAAATGCCGCAGGGACCGGCACCGATGATAGCAACTCGAGTCATTCTATTTTCTCCGCTGGGTTCGTTGAATTGAAATGCATGGTTTGAATTATACCGATTCCAACCCACACCATTGTGCAATAAACAAGGCGATGGCGCCGGTGATGCGTTTTACCGACGACAGCGAGACGCGCTCGTCGATGCCGTGAATGTTTTCGGCGCGGGGTCCATACACCAGACACGGGCACTGGTCGTATAAAACGAACACGCGGCCATCCAGATAGCCCGGCGTGACGAAGGATTCCAACGCCTCGCCGTAACTTTGCCGATGCGCCCGGGCGAGGGTTTGTTCGGCTTCGCCACCCTCTTCCAGCACATAACCGCCGGCGAAAAATCCGGTGTATTCCACCTTCGGCGGAATAGCGGCGAGAACCGGATGATCGTTCGCGGCGCGTTGTATGCAATCTTCGATTTCTTTGGCGGCATCGGCCGGGTCAACGCCGGGATAGATTGCCATGCGAACATCAAACCAGCACCACGCCGCCACCATGGAAGGCCAGTCGCCGCCGGCAATCCGGCCAAACACGACGTTGATGGGATGCTCCACATCGGCAAAGCAAGGATACTCCGCTTTGCGCTCGTTCCACGACTCCGCCAGTTGACGCAACGCCGCCATGAGTTGATAGGCGCCGTCGATGGCACTGAAGCCCTGCCCGGCAACTCGCGTGTGCACCGGTCGCCCACGCAGGTGCACGCGACACCAAATCACGCCGACGTTGGCGCGCACCAGTTTGTCGTCTTCGGGTTCGGGGATAATCGCGGCATCGGCGGTGTAGCCGCGCACCAAGCAGGAAAGCGCGCCGTTGCCAGTGCACTCTTCTTCGGTGACCGACTGAATATAGGTGGTGGCGGCCGGCTGATAGCCGATGGCGCGCAGGGCATCCAGCGCGAAAATGTTGGCGGCAAGTCCGGCTTTCATATCGCCGCTGCCGCGACCATACAACCAGTCACCGTCCATCCACGGCGTGAACGGCGGTTGCTGCCACATATCCGCGGGACCGGTCGGCACCACATCAATGTGGCCGTTGAGAATCAACGAGCGTCCGGTTTCATTGCGCGGGCGGTGCGCGCCGACCACGTTGATGGCGTTCTCGTAAGAGACCGTAACCGGCGAAAACCCCGGATGGTTTTGGATTTCATCCACATCAATCGCCCAGCGATCCATGGCATAGCCGCGCTCGCCGAGATGTTGATGGATAAAATCCTGGGCGGTGTGTTCTTGCCCGCGCAAAGAAGGAAACGCGACCAGTTCGCGGGTGAATGTGGTTTGCGCGGCAAAGCCCTGCTCCACGGCGGCGAGGATGTCGGCGACCAACGCATCGTGCGGCGGTTTGTTCATCATTTATTTTAAGCGAGATCGCGCCGCAACGGCAGGGTTACGCAACGTATCGCACCGCCCCAGTAAGCGATGGCATCGCAGGGCGTGGCAATCGGCTGGATGCCGCGCTTGTCCAATTCATCCATAACGCGAGCGTGACGCGGGTCGATGAGGTAACGGGTTTGATCGAGGCTGACGCCGACCGTGGCGTGGCTTTGCATTTCATCAAAGGTCAATTCGATTACCTCCCATCCTTTCAGCGGCGGCGGCAGACCATTGGCAAGCGCCGGCAGATAGGCCATGGCAAGCCCTTCGCGCAGCAGGCAGATGATACCGAGGGCGTGCAGGATGTCGCCGGCAATGGGCATGGCGTGGGTGGTGTAGCCGCCGGGCTGGAGGTATCTCGTTAGCCAATCGAACCCGGCGCGGTTGCTGCATAAACTCCCCATACCCACCAGCAGGTCGTTGCCCACAATCAGAATGTCGCCGCCTTCCAGAAACGCACCCGGACCTTCGCCGGACGGCGACCACGGTTGCGCCGGCGGCATGGCGACATGGTGCGTGTGCGGGTCGGCATCCAGCATCGGCAATACGATGTCACGAATCGGAAACACTTCCTTGCGCCGATACGCCCGCCGAATGTTGATCTCCATAAAATGCTTGCCGACCACAAAAACCGGGTCGGCGGGATAGAGTTGCGAATGACCTTGCTGCAGAAAATCAAGGTAGGTTTTTTCCTGCGCGGTATACCGACGCAGACGATGCACGGTAACGCCGTTATCTTCAAAAATTTTGGCGATGCCGTCTATCTGTTGGCAGGTTTTCTCCCATCGCTGCGGAAAATGTTCGGCAATGGACAGCGGTTGGTTGCCGCTCGCTTCCAAAGCCGAACGGAGTTCGTGGTTATAGTGGCTGAGATCCCGGCTGAATGGCGGCAAGGTCAACTCCTGCGCGCTACCGATGATGACTTCTCTTAGTGTGCCGTATTCGCTGTGACTACCGAATGTGGTCATGCTTTTATGTCGGAAAGTTTGTTCGGGGCTTCAGGTTTTGTATTGGAAGTTATTATGCATAATTCGGATTGATATTAGCACTGGTTTAATGCGGATAGGATATATTAAGGGGTAATTCAAGTTTGGCATTGAATTAGTGAACACATACAAGAATGACGGCGGGGAGGATGCGTAGCCGGACATTTTATTCTCGTTTACTTTTGGCGTCTCAACACGCCTTTGTCCTCTCAATTCACCATCACCTATCATTCGTCATTCTCGCCGGCAGGCGGGAATCCAGTCTATTGTTCTCGCCAAAAGCGAGAACCCAGAACTAAAAAACGATGAGAGTCACTAATACCGTCATAATCCAAAGCACATCCCCAGACCGTGATTCTCACCGGCAGGCGAGAATCTATTATAACCCCAGCGGCGTTAGCCGCTATCATTTCGCGGCTACGCCGCAAATGAGTCACGCTTCGCGTGACAAAAAACCGGCGGCTTCGCCGCCGAAATGAGTCCGGCTACGCCGGACGACATATTTTAACTGGATTCCCGCTTCGCTCCATTTATTCGTCACATCCGCCTACGGCGGAAATGACGAGGTGTGCCATCTGCTTATGAACTTAATGGTATTTCAGTTGCTGGTTTATCAGGTTGATGTGTCGCGGAATTATACGTTCAAAATCAGAAGACATGTTGGGTGAATAATGCCAGAAACATTCTGGATTCTTGGCATGACGAAAAAAGGAAGCCGACATGCAGATAAAGCACCTTCAATAGCCGATGTTTCAGTTGCTGGTTTATCAGGTTATGATGTGTCACTTGCTGGTTTATCAGGTTATGATGTGTCGCTGCGGTTCGGTCATCAGCGGAGTACATATGCCAAGTTTCAGTTGCTGGTTTATCAGGTTATGATGTGTCGCCGAGTAGCGCGCAACAAAATCGCAAATTTCATCAGGTTTCAGTTGCTGGTTTATCAGGTTATGATGTGTCGCAAGACCTTGGCGAGTTGGACAAGGAAATACTGCGTTTCAGTTGCTGGTTTATCAGGTTATGATGTGTCGCGGGCGTTGTCGAGACCGTTAGCGGTGAAGAGCGCTGTTTCAGTTGCTGGTTTATCAGGTTATGATGTGTCGCGTCGTTCGGATAAGACGCGCGATGTGCTCGAAACGGTTTCAGTTGCTGGTTTATCAGGTTATGATGTGTCGCGTATCACTACCGCCACGAAAACATTATGTATGCGGTTTCAGTTGCTGGTTTATCAGGTTATGATGTGTCGCGCAAGCCACCTGCGCCGTAATCGCCCATTCCAAAGTTTCAGTTGCTGGTTTATCAGGTTATGATGTGTCACTCAAATTTCATGTTTTATTCTCCGGTTTTTTGAAAGTTTCAGTTGCTGGTTTATCAGGTTATGATGTGTCACCGTAACCGCGGCCGTAAGTTGGTCTGCCTCTGTGCGTTTCAGTTGCTGGTTTATCAGGTTATGATGTGTCACGCAATCAGATGATAAATACGAAGACTAACGGCAGTTTCAGTTGCTGGTTTATCAGGTTATGATGTGTCACGGCCGTTCTGCTTCTCAAAAAAGAAACCGGTTTGATGTTTCAGTTGCTGGTTTATCAGGTTATGATGTGTCACACGAAGCGGCGATACAGTCCGCAGAACGAATGAAGTTTCAGTTGCTGGTTTATCAGGTTATGATGTGTCACGCCAAAATCGCGGCGCAAACGGAAGCGGACAAGTGTTTCAGTTGCTGGTTTATCAGGTTATGATGTGTCACATTCGGGAATTGACATAACTTGCCTTTGGTCTATAGTTTCAGTTGCTGGTTTATCAGGTTATGATGTGTCACGGTGAGGCGTGGTGGGGATCGGCGGATGATTTAAGGTTTCAGTTGCTGGTTTATCAGGTTATGATGTGTCACTTTGGGCTGCCCGAAGAGGGATCTTTATCCAGCGTTTCAGTTGCTGGTTTATCAGGTTATGATGTGTCACCGCGGCGCAATGGAATTGATCCTGACAAAAGCACGTTTCAGTTGCTGGTTTATCAGGTTATGATGTGTCACTATCTGGGAAGGTCTTGTATTTTCGGTAGATTTCTGTTTCAGTTGCTGGTTTATCAGGTTATGATGTGTCACCTGAAGTTCGAGGCGAGTTTGCGAGATGCCTGGAAGTTTCAGTTGCTGGTTTATCAGGTTATGATGTGTCGCGGGAGTGCGCTTCCGTCCGCGGCGAGGAGCGGCAGTTTCAGTTGCTGGTTTATCAGGTTATGATGTGTCGCAAGCGTGCGGGCTGGATGTGATAGAGCCGTTTGAAGGTTTCAGTTGCTGGTTTATCAGGTTATGATGTGTCGCAATACTATACCGCATGGCCGCCGGCTGGTTATGTTAGTTTCAGTTGCTGGTTTATCAGGTTATGATGTGTCGCCAAAAACATTAGTGGCGTAATCATCGCCGTAATAAGTTTCAGTTGCTGGTTTATCAGGTTATGATGTGTCGCTTGAGGCCAACCTTGCCGACCTGAAGTTGCTGGAGTTTCAGTTGCTGGTTTATCAGGTTATGATGTGTCGCGATGACGGCGCGGTCGCAATCCGCTACCTTACAGGTTTCAGTTGCTGGTTTATCAGGTTATGATGTGTCGCTCGTAAGCGCGGGCGATAAGCAGATGAGCGACCTGCCGTTTCAGTTGCTGGTTTATCAGGTTATGATGTGTCGCTCGGCGGCCCCGTAAAGACGTTGCTATTCTCACCGAGTTTCAGTTGCTGGTTTATCAGGTTATGATGTGTCGCTATATTTCAATGCACTTCCATGTCGTCCAAGTTGTGTTTCAGTTGCTGGTTTATCAGGTTATGATGTGTCGCTGCACAGTCTCAATAGTTTGTCGTCTGTTCATTTTTGTTTCAGTTGCTGGTTTATCAGGTTATGATGTGTCGCGGAAGAATCACAAACTCAAGCCGATGCGGATGCGCGTTTCAGTTGCTGGTTTATCAGGTTATGATGTGTCGCCGTGATGCACTCCGGGCTGACCGCGCAGGAAATCAGTTTCAGTTGCTGGTTTATCAGGTTATGATGTGTCGCTCGATTACGAAGGGGAGTGATTCACTTAATGCGCCGTTTCAGTTGCTGGTTTATCAGGTTATGATGTGTCGCTTGCTGCCACCCAGGCTGGCATGCGTTCAGTGGGAGTTTCAGTTGCTGGTTTATCAGGTTATGATGTGTCGCTTCCTTGCCGGTTTTCTTGAGCGGCTTCAAATGGTTTCAGTTGCTGGTTTATCAGGTTATGATGTGTCGCTTATTGGCGGATCGCCCTGTCAGTCATTCAGCGCTGGTTTCAGTTGCTGGTTTATCAGGTTATGATGTGTCGCGATGTGCCGCAGCGGTATTATGTGACGGCGCGGGGTTTCAGTTGCTGGTTTATCAGGTTATGATGTGTCGCCAAACCGATGCTCGCGCACCGGCGCGGGTAGTTTGAGTTTCAGTTGCTGGTTTATCAGGTTATGATGTGTCGCTTAAATACGGATAATGAAACCAGGGTGATACGAAGTTTCAGTTGCTGGTTTATCAGGTTATGATGTGTCGCCCTGCTTTAGAATCTTGATTTTGTGAACTTTAGTTGCTACTTTTTGGATGTTTTTTGCGAAAATCATAAAAATACTGGAAAGTATTGAATTTTGCGAAAATTTGTGCTATAGTTCAATTCGCAACTTACTGACACATCATAACCTGGTAAGCGATGCTCTGAAATCATCTTTAAGATAAAGATTGATCGAGGTTGGACATCCTTAAGAAAAAAACTGTACCACTAACCCGCTTCGGCGGGTTTTTTATTGCCAAAGCAAAAGCCGTTGTGTCAACTCCTGTCGTTACAACGGTTTAAGTATTCACATTGAGTGCATTGTGCCGGAGTAGCCGGGCTATCCGGCAAATAGGATTTTTCCAAATTATTCAAGATGTGGTCCCGAATGATAACCACCTGTTCTTTGTTCTTTAGTTTGAACACTATTGGGTGGGTCTTACCTTTATTCTCAAAAAGGATAAATCCTTGCCTGCAAGGCAAGTTGTATTGATGTTCGGCGACCATGGCATAGGCGGTGAGTTGCAATATTTGTCCTTTGGTGGGTTTGTGTCCGCTTAACTTGAACTCAATGGGGTAGATTTCTTTGCTACTGGTCAGCAGGCTATCTACCACGCCGTGTAATTGTAAATCGTCGGCGCTCACAAACACATTAAATTCTTGTTTGACTTGCACTAAATTAAAGCGTTTTAAGGTTCTGTGTTTGAATATCTTTTCTTGGCCTTTGTGCAAATCCTCGCCTTGTTTGACCCACACTGGTTTGGGCGGATTGAGTTTTAGCAATTCTTGAAAATACGGAATTCTTGGACAAAAACAATGCTGTCTGATCAAACTGATGGGTAAACTATAGGACATGGTAAATCGCAGAATGTCTGGGGAAATCCTGCTTTGCATAACCTATACTGTTATTTTGCTGAATTTGTTCGGACAATTTTACCCGGGCGATGAATGCTTTGTCTGTTTTCGCGCAATAAGTTTTCAACATGCGTTTAACGCTGTATTCTTCCGCCTTGTTTAAATGCCCCCAAAACACCGACTTTTGTATTGAAGTCAAACTAATGTCTTTAAGTTTATTAAACAGTTTTGTGCGTTGCCGGGTATCGGCTATGTCGTAACTCACCAAAACCTCGTTGTATAATCTTGCCTGAGCCATTTCACCACCTAAAACAATATGATTTGTATTTTTTATCATCAGAAAAAACCCCTGCAAGATGATAAATTTGTCTTTGCAAAATGCTTTCCAATCGCATTTTTCGTTTGCGATAGTGATATTGAGTAGCAAATGTTTTGTGAATATCGGTGATGATTTGTTTTTTAATAGTTGGTGTAAGTTCGTTTTTGTCCCGCAAAACACCTCTGTGCTTGATGATATTTCTATCCACCACCCAAGCACGGTATTCCTCCATCATATCAAGCACCAAAGACGGCTTGCCTGCTCTTTGGACATGAAAAAACCCGGCGTAAGGCTCTAAACCTGCATTGATTAGGGCATTCCAAACATATGATGTGAGGATCGCGTAACCGTAATTTAAGCCCTTGTTGCCAATATCCTGCGCCTGCCTGCCCACCCTGCCCTTAAAATCATCCGGCATCAGATTTGTCTCAACCAAACACTGCCAATATTGAGCGGCCGCTTGCCCTTCCAAGCCCAATAAAATATCTCGCCAGCGTTCATAGTTCTGCCATTTTTTGGTTTTTATCTGCCGTGAGATCGCTTTTAATTGCCCGGCGGTTTTGTCTATTATTGGGGCCTTGTCTTGATGGTATTTTCTGAAGTAAAGCAGGGTTGCGCGTTGGTTTTTAATTTTACCCTCGATAACAATGGCAGATAATAGTGCCGTATTTGGGCTGCTTATGAATGCAAACTGCTTTTGCCGAACGCGCACAACGGCGTGTTGCTGGGTGCCTGAAAGACAAGAGATGATTTCATTCTTGAAATCAGACAAGAAGAATTTAATGCCGCGATTAGCGCAAGCAATAATAACATCCGAGGAAAAACTGACGCCTTGTTTGGCAATCTGAATGCTTTTTAAGCGATTAAGCGGGTATTCCTTGATCTCGCCATTTTCTTTTACCGTCAAGCATTCGCTTCTAATGCCGATGAATTGGCCGTACTCGGCGAGCGTCATGTGGGCATGCATAAAATTTATTCCGACATTATTTCTAGAATTTTTCTCTCTAAACAAGCGCGCATAAAAATCTGCATTGGCTGTTCATCGTTACTGGAGTAAAAATCCAGCATCAGTTGATTAAACTCGAGTTGTTTTTTGGCGGGTAGGTTGATCGCGGGCAGTCCGTTTACCAATAAAATGCCGTTCATCATCAGTCGCCCAAGGCGTTTGTTAGCATCATAAAAAAACTGAATCCTTGCCATTTGTAAAAATAAACTGATAGCCCAGGTATAAGTTTGTTCAATGTCTATCTTAGATTGGCGCATCTCTGATTGTAGCAAGGCGGGATGATGTTTTCCCGTCAACTGTTGCCACAAGGTTGGTAATTTGTCCGCTCTCGGCGGGATATGATTGGTGCCCGCAATGGTTACGCCGCCGTCCCTGAAAACCCCCCAGGTTAGCGCTTCTTTCTGGGCAAGAATCCCGTGCAGATCACAAACGAAATCTTTGGAAAGAGCAAACCTGTCTTGTTCAACACAATCAAACAAAAACCGCCAGGCATTGGCTTGATTAAGCGTAATCATCTCATCCTGCAAACTATGCCCGCCCACTGTTATCCCGTCCAATAGGGTTTGTATCTCCGGCAGGGTAAAGTTCACTCCCTCCAAGTTCACCGCATCGCATACCAATTCAGGGAGTTGTTTTTTGGCGAGGAACAGAGCTTTTTGGCGGTTGGGGTTGAGTGTGGCCAGGTTAATCATCACCCGATTTTCACTTTGATTTTGGTAAGAATTTTTGTATGTTTGTACTTCTAAATGGCAATGAGAAGTCCACTGTGCCATTATTAGTTTTAATATCTTTGATGGAATCATTCCCCCTTGTTACTGTCTTTATGCTGTTGTCAATTTTTTTCTTACAAGC
Organism: Candidatus Poriferihabitaceae bacterium; assembly: GCA_965249835.1. Classification (GTDB taxonomy): domain Bacteria; phylum Pseudomonadota; class Gammaproteobacteria; order Arenicellales; family Poriferihabitantaceae; genus JAHRAW01. Next base: position 1,522,540 of record CBDFMY010000003.1, on the reverse strand, counting down.
GTATATTTTGTTTTCATCATTTTGCGATTTATTTTTTATTTCTGATTCGGTGTAAATTTCTATTGACTTTTCTTCTGTATGATCATTATTCAGATAAGAATTAAATTCATCCATTGGAAAATTCTTTATATCTGCCTTTGTCTTACTCAAAAACACCTGCACCGAAGATAACTCTTTGTCTCCCAGAAAATCACTCATAAAAAACTGGCTTGGCTCAAGTTCATAATCCTTTAACAGAAATTCTTCCTCGCAGTTAATTTCTTTGGATAACTCTTTATCTGCTGTTTTAGAAACCAACGTCAAGTTTTTGCTGTGTTTGATTAGAAAGTTAGAACGGTTTTTGCTAATTAGACTTGTATCCAATGGCACTGCTTGATAAATGTGCTTCCCCTGCCGGTTCATTCTAAACACTGTTCCGGGTGGTGTGCCAAGCGCAATCATCGAGAATGTCTTTCGTACTTTTGCATGCTTGTTCTTTTTCTCTTTCGGAATGTGCAGTTGTTCCTCGCAAAATTTATTCCATTTTTCTTTTGCGGAATCGGTTTCTAATATATATGAGTCTCCGTCAACACTGATTTTGTATTGACCACCCGCACATTTTTCCCATGCTGCATCAAAATCAACCCAATTTTTATAAAAAGGATACTGTTTGTATTGTTCCTTTGCCACAATTTTAGGAGCATGAATCACGTCGTCTCTCTTTACATAATATTTACATTCTCCGTTTATTAAATTTATATGCTTGATATCCGCTTTTTCACTGTCCGTGTATTCTTTATTTACTTTGCTAAAATATGTGTGTGAATCTAGATCAATTATTTTATATTGTTTGTTAATTTTCTTAATCGTATAGATTTTTATCTGCGCGGTATCGGTTGTCAATTCATAGTATTTTTCATTTTCTATGATTTGTTTAAATTGGTTTTTATTGGTTTTTTTGACAAGATTACATTCCGGACTCCGGCAGGTATACGACCCGCCTTTGATTTTCTGAGGGTATCCCAAATACAACTTTTCCTCAAACTCAACTATAGGTCTATATCGCTCTCCAATGGCATTTTGCTTGAACACATAGCGTTGAAAAATTTTAGACATATTTATCTTTTTATCAGTATTCGAATTCTCCATTATTTTTTTATTCATACTTTTTGCATTTAGTTCTACTTCTATTATATTTTTTTCTTCAACACAAGATAATTCAAAAAACTTATTGGGTTTATATTCGCCGGTTTCCATATCAACACCTTGTGTGACGGTTTCGCCTTTGCCAAAATATAACCCCATGGCACCGTTATTTTTATGCTCATCGGCCGCCAACAAAAATGCCATTTGAGCGTCAATTAAGTGCGACTGCAATTTTTGCTTACCAGATTTTTTGGCAAGATCAACAAGATGTATGCCATCTGGCAATTTCGCGTCTTGATCCTCATAAAATTTTCGCAAGTTAACAGTGCTGTTAGAGTTGTGTGCTGTGGCCGAGTATTCAAAATAATCAAACGATACCTGTTTTTCTTTGCCTGCCTGTTTAGCGATCTTGTATATCTTGTCCGCGATACACTGCGCCATATAGCGCTGAGTGCCATTCACAATAGTGCGATTACGGTTTTGCAAGACTTTGATGACTTTGCATTTTAGCGGATCGTCCTTCAGGAACAAGGCATGCCTGAAAGCGATTTTTTGCTTCTCATCTAAATTAATAAAACTCAAATAAGCACCAAAACAAAAGCGGGCGTCCACATCAACCTCTCCCGCATTCTCACCCAGTTGTTGATAGATAAATTCCCGTATTTCATCATCGTTTGTGCAGTTAAAAATTTTCTGTTTGTATTCATCATTCAGGTCGGCAAGGAATTTTGCCTTATTTCTTTTTTCTTTGTTTGCCCGTTTTGACACATAAATCAAATTGGCTTCATCGTTTAGCGTTCCATATATTGATGCCTGAGGAATGATATGATCTATTTCACCGCGGTCACCGCGGTCCAAATCATCTCCACTGTAAGCACATATTTTTTTCGCATCCGTTTTAATGCGTTCGACCTTGTCCGCATAATCAGAGCGCATGTCATCCTTATTGGTCTTCTTGCCTTTTAACTTTGCCAAATTTGGTTCAAACTCAAAGCGGTTTTGCTCAAGAATCAGTGGGATATTAACTTCCGTTCCTTCATCTACATCCTGCCCGATATATTGCTTCCAACAAACCACGGCAACGTGCCTGCTTACGGCATCACAAATGCGCATTACCACGCCATCAATCAGGCGGATACTCAATGCGGCTAACCGCTGGGCTTGAGCAAAACCATCGACCTCATTCATTCTACAAGCATTATCAGTGGAGCAAACGGGACAAGTTTTAGAAAAGCCAGTACGATCTTTAAAAACAATATTGTCAATTTGTGCAAAACTAAATATACTTTTGAATTTTTTGGCTTTCTTTGATTGATCATCTTTACTCAAATCGTCAAACACCAATGCAGACAGTTTGATAGCAAGTTTCTCGCATTTGTCATTTAACTTGTATAGATTTCCTTTCTTCTTTCTGAACTCTTGATCTATTTGAGTTTTCAACCCACCCCTATGGTCTTTTTGGGCTTTAGCGGATGCAGCACAAGCACTTTTAAATCCTGAAATTTCTTTCAGCCAATCTTCTGGATCCTTCCCCCCCATTTTGTTGTCCAGTTTCTTGCTGTCAACTCCAAGAATCGCCGACAAATCCAGTAGCCATTGATATTTTTTTTGTTTCGGCTTGTGCTGACAAAGAATCAATAATCGGCCATCGGTTAGCCATTTCTCTTTTTTCTCTTGAATCAAAAAGTAACGCCCGTGTTTGGCTTTTCTTCGATTTTTGTAATACTTGTTTATGAAATGTCCGAAGCTATCCTGTTTGTCAAAATCCAAATCTTGCTTTAATTTGTTCGGCAGTTGACTTTCTTCTTTGAACTTTTTTAACTTGCATTTCCATATCTTAATTTCTGCACTATCTTTTGTATTATCTTTTTCCAACTGCTGGATTTTATGATGCGCACTCCAAATTTCATTAAGTTTATAGTTGTCTATTTTTTTGGCGGTATCTAAAACAAACTGCAATTGACGCAGAGAAATTAACTCGTCGGAAACCAGCCTTCCATCAATAGGTTTACCTTTTCTTTCTCTTTTTCCTTTGCGGCTTTGCAAAGACTGCATTTTTTCTTTATAGTCTTTGTCGGGATTCAAAGAAGCAATCCAATCTTTCCAGCTAGGGTAATGCTTATCCAAATACTCGCCATTAAGTACCAAACTCTGGCATTTCGGCGGCTTGCGGTTAGTCATGCTTTGGTAAGGTGGCATGGTAAGGATGGGGTCGGTGTTTAACCAAAACGCAACAACATCATCTTTATCTTGATGCAGTTCCCAAAGTTGTTTTAGTTTTTTATGGTCGATAACTTTTTCGCTCGTATCTTTCTCCTTGTTCACTGTCCAATGCTTCAAAAACCATGTGGAAGCAACTCTGCTTAGTTTTTCATTGCTGAATTCGCCGCCGCCATTTTTGTGCGAAACAAAATTGCTCTTTGTCCGGTCGGTTTTTCTATACTCTTTTTTTCGCTGTATCGGCGAAGAATCATTGAAATAAGTCCGCAGGGGCTTGAGTTCCAAATTGCTTATATGACAAATTAGTTTGCTAAGTTTATCGACATTCAGATTGGGAGATGCGCCTACGGCTTTGCCAAATTTCTTCAGGTATTCATGGGAATGTTTGTCTGCTTTCAATAAATCAGATTTAATTTCCTCAAAAAAAGTAGAACGGTGTCGATGACCTGTAGTTAATGCATGGTTGATTTGGTAGATAGCGTAGCAAAAGTGATGCAGGTGGGTTTTTGGTTTATCTTCCTCTAAACCTTTTTCATTTTTATGGTTAAATTCAAACTCGGCAATCTTGAAATTCCAATCAGAATCATTATTTTCTTTTTCCCTCTTTTTAATTTTCTCTCTTTCTTTTTCGATATCAGGCAATTTGTTTTTTAATTGTTGAATATTTGAAATTTTATTGATTTGCGTGATTAAGTTGGTTTGATTGCCTGTATCAGTTATGAAATCGAGTTCATTCTCTTGCAGACGTTCAACAATCCACTTTGAAGTTTCGGATAGATTTTGTTTGTCTTTTGCAGTTTTCCTCACTTTTTCATCGGTAATGTCCCCGCCTTTTTTGACAATATCGAATGCTTTGCCTATTTTTTCTACATAATCAAAATAAACATAGTCTTTCTTGATTTCGTCTTTGGTTTCTTGGAAATTTTTGTATCCTTCAATTTCTTGAATCGCCTTAAAAATTTCAGTAATTTTTCCAGTTGTATCGTTTACAAGATTTGTTAATTTGTCGGCAATTCCTTCTCGTTTACCCAAAAACTCCTGCACCTCGCCAAACAAAGCATTCCATGCGTCCTCAGGAAAATTCTGCAGATGCTCTTCGGAGTATTGTTCCTCTAAAAAAGTAAACCCCCGCCTATTGAGCAAAAACCCAATGGCTTGACTATGCTCCCCGGCAGGAAAATGAAAGTAACTCTCTAACACAAGCGTTACTAAACGCTTGGCTAATTTCTTGCGCTGAGAGCCCCTTCGGGCATGACGTTTAGCGGTTCTATCTCTGAGTAATGCAGTGTATTCTTGGTAAATAAGAACCTCGCCTTTTTTATCAATTTCATCAAAAGACGAACCTTGCTTGTAGTTAGCGTAATAAACCCCTGTATTCTTTGCCCCCATATCGATGGCAATCGGTGAAATAGTTTTCATTTTCTGTCCTGTGTTGTGAAACAGTCAAAAGTTGAATTTACACACAAATATAGCATATCCGGATTCAGCATTTTTATTTGAGTCAACCGACAATTTACCCAACCATCCCCCGCACCCGCTGTTTTTTCGGATCATAATGCGGGAACGCGACTACTTCGCATGGAATTCTTTTTTGGTGTCCGTCCAGTTTGCCGATTTCGAGTTGGGTTTCGGTTTTGCTGTGTTCGATGTTGATGCGACAAAGTGCGATGTTTTTGCGCAATATCGGTGACACCACGCCGCTGGTGATGACGCCAATCTGGTTTCTGCCGATGTAGACACCGTCGCCGCTGGCGGCGGGTAATTCGCCGGCGACATCCAGCCCGATTAATTTTCGTTGCGGTGCGGCTTTGCGTTTGACCAGCGCGTGTTTGCCGATGAAGTCGTCTGCTTTATTGGCGGTTACGGTAAAACCGATGCCGGCTTCAAACGGGTCGGTTTGGTCGGAGAATTCGTTACCGGCAAAGACCAGCCCGGCTTCAATTCGGAGCATGTCCAGCGCATCCAGACCGAGGGGTTTGATGTCAAATTCCTGCCCGGCTTGCCAGACCGCATCCCATACTTGCTCGGCGTGCTTGGGATGGCAGAACACTTCGTAACCGCGCTCGCCGGTGTATCCGGTGCGCGAGAGCACGATCGGAATACCCATTTCATCGCCGATGCGGGCGATGGAAAAACGAAACCAGCCGAGTTCTTCGACCGTGGCTTGGTCGGGTCGCGTCCAGATAATTTTGCGTAGCACATCAACGCTGCGCGGACCTTGCACCTGCAGGTTGTGCAATTGTTCGGTGGAGTCCTTGACCCAAACTTGCCAGTTTTTTTCTTTTGCCTGTTGACGCAACCACATGAGGGAATCATCGCTGCCGCCGACCCAGCGCAGATTATCCTTGCCGAGCCGGAACACCGTGCCATCGTCGATCATGCCGCCGGATTCATGACACATCGCGGTGTAGACCACTTGCCCGGAACTCAATCGCCGAATGTCGCGGGTGACGCAGGTTTGCATCAGCAATTCCGCATCGGGTCCGGTCACTTCGGCTTTGCGCAACGGCGACAAGTCGGTGACGATTACGCCTTCGCGGCACGCCCAGTATTCGGCGATGGCACCGTGGTTGGTGAAGTCGCCGGCAAGCCAGTAGCCATTGTATTCGGTGAAGTTTCGGGTTAGTGCCGAGGTGCGTGAATGAAAGCCGGTTTGTTTAGTCATGACAGGTTCTGCGTCGGTGGTTTTTCGGAAGGCGATTGCCCGTTGGAACGGATTATCTCGCGGGTAAAGACGAATGTGAATATCGGTCGGGTCCCAGCCGTTTGCCGGGTCAATGTCGCACGGGCATGCCGAGGAAACGCACACCATATCTTTCAATGCGCGCATCAACACATAATCCCCCGGGCGCGACCACGGGTCGTCGAAAGACATCTGGTAGGCATCGTCAAAGAAGGTATTGAAGAACAGGTTCATCGCCATCCAACCTTTGCGCGGGGCGATGGGATACGGCGACAGTGCGAGATTGAAGTTGTCGGAGCAATTGACATGCCCGGGATAACCGGCATCGTCATAATACTTGCCGGTGCAGGCAAGGCCGAAACTGTCGTGTCGCCCACAGGTGTCCTGCACCACTTCAATCACCGGTTCAAAATCCACATCGTAAAACTTGGAATACAAACCGGGCTGGGGATAGGCCGCGCCCATCAACGCGCGCGTGGTGGTGGCATCGAGGCATCGCTCGATTCCCTGATTGAGTTTGGCGATGTCAAAACACTGGAAGTCGGAACACTGGCGACCTTCCACATCGATCACTTGAATGTATTCCCCCGCGGTCACTTCGTAAGCCACGGCGGTGCGCTTGGTAATGCGGATTTCTTCGCGCACATCGGCCAATGGATCCGGTAATGCGCCGGATAATGAATCGGCTGTCGCTTCGCCGCTGGCGCAATCAATCGCATGGACACGATTGATAAACACCACCAGTTCGGTGGGTGGCATGCCGGATTGCTGCTCCGGCGCGTTGCTCACATCCATATCCTCCCCCGGCGCGCAGATCAGGCAAAGAGCATCGGTCTGGCACACAAACGATGCTGCGTTTCCGGGACGAGAACGGGATGCGCCATCGCCCAGCAATTCGGCGACTCGGGCAGCCGTGAGGTCAATACCGTGCGTGCGCAATTTTTCCGCCAGCCGCCGCGCATCGGGCGCGTCTTTCAATAGGCATTGCGCCATGCTCGCACCACTAACTTTGATCAAAGAATCGGCGATACCGAGGGCCGCGGTGATGCACTTGCCTTGGTGATTAAACCCGGCAACCAGCGCCATTTGCATGCCCTCCGGGTCGACGATTTCCACTTCATCGCCGCAAAACATCGGCAACGCCAGCATGCCCATGGCCGGCACCCGACGTCGCTCCATACCCGGCGACCACGGCTCCGGTTCACGCAGTCGGGTGGGTGGCTCGCCGATGTTGTTAAGGGCTTTATTCATCGGCGGATACTAACACTTTATCGCGGCTTGGTTGCCATTGTGCTTGCTTGGCGGCGGTTTCGCCGTAATTGTATGTGTTCACGTTTCGCTGACGGTTTTTCTCGGTTACTTTTGGCGCCACAAAGAAAGTCACACTTTGCGATTCACATTGTCTCCCCAACCCGTCATTCTTGCCGGCAGGCGGGAATCCAGTCTGTTGTTCTCGCCAACGGCGAGAACCCAGAACTAAAAAACCATGAGAGTAACTAATACCGTCATAATCCAAACCACATCCCCAGACCGTGATTCCTTTTGAGAAGACAAAAGCACACGAAAAAAACTTGGTACGCCGAACTATTAGTATCATTACGCAAGCGTGACGCACCGGGCGGCTTGCGCCGCCACTCTGGATTTGCGCCTGCCGGCGAGAATGACGAATTGCGCTTGCCTTTTCGTCGCCATGCTGCGTTGCGCTTCGTCGCTCGGTCATTCGCATACTTAATGTATTGCTCACTCCCTCGCTCCTCGCGCGCCTTGCCTGACAACGAAAATTCGACGCGCAATGACGGTTGGGGGGTGATGGTGAATCGAGAAGCCAAAGCACATTGAGAAAAAATCGCCGGGAGTGCCATGAATTGATTGGCGCGAGCGAAGCGAGCCCGAAGGGCGCGTATCAGGGATGATACGCGCAAAATGCGGCGCGCAATGTTTATTCGTAATTAATGAGTTCGGCGGAGTTGGACTCTTAATGTCGTCACGCATAGCATAACTCCCTTATAATAACGCGCCATACCGAACATTGACGCATTGGCAAAATGAAAAACACGATTACCGAAAAACTCCTCGCCGCGGTTAAGAACCAGGTCAAGCCGGTTCCGGGCACTGACGAAATCACCTTTTTGCGAAACTTCTACCACCGGCTTTCGGGGCAGGATTTTGCCGTCGACAAGGCGCTTGAGTTTCGCGCCGCGGCGTTGCGGCATCGAAAACTCGGCGAGAGCCGCGCACCGGGCAAGACCCTGATCGAGGTATACAACCGGAGTGCCGAATCGAAGCCATCGCGCAGCCAGTCGGTTGAGCAGCGCGATGCCACCATCATCAACCTCGTCACCGACGACAAGCCCTTCACCATCGATTCGTTGACCATCAAACTGAATGCAATGCGCAAGACACCGCACCGCATTACCCACCCGAATTTTGAAGTGCGGCGGGACCGCCGGCGACGGATACAAACTATGTCCCGCTACCAGGGCAAAGCGGCAAAGCCGCGTAGCGGCATCGAGGTCGAATCCTACATTCAGTTCGTCATTGATTTCACCCCGCAAAGCGAGCACAAACACCTGCGGCGGGAATTACAAAATGTCATGGCCGACATCGAAATCGTGGTTAAGGACTGGAAAAAAATGCGCGGCAACACCTTGTCTCTGGCGGACAAAGTGGAAAGCCGCAAACAAGGATCGGCAGCCACCGAGCACGGCGAGTTGTTGCGATGGGTGGAAAACCACAATTTTGCTTTTCTCGGTTATGCCGAGGTGGAAGTAGTCGAGACCGCGCGCGCGCAAAAAACCATCATTGATGGCAAATCGGTGCTGGGGGTGTTGCGCGCCGCATACCGCCGGGAGCCGGCCGCCGCCCTGGCGATTTTGCCGCCGGCAACCTACCGCCACACCTCGCCGCTGGTGTTCACCAAATCCCGGCAACGCTCAACCATTCACCGCGCCAATTACCTCGACTGCATCCTCATCGACCACGCATTTGATTCCGATGCGTCTGCCGCGAAAACCAAAACCAACCGCACGCGCCGGGTCAGTTGTATTCTCGGTTTTCTTGCCGGTGCTTCGGCGTTGCTGCCGACGACGGCCATCCCGCACCTTCGCAACAAGACCGACTACATACTTAAAGAAAGCACTTTGCGCCCGGGCGGATACGGTTATAAATCGTTGCGCGCCATTCTCGAAAATCTGCCCAGAGAAAAACTTTTTCAGATGGACACCGGCAGTTTATATGCACTGTGCATGACGCTGCTCAACCATCTGGAACGCCGCAAGACCCGACTGCATCTGCACCGAAATATTTGCGGGCATTTTTATTCCTGTCTGGTGTATATCCCGCGCGATTTGTTCAACAGCACGCTTCGACAACGCGTTCAACAATTTTTGAAGGAACAACTCAATGCCGACGAGGTGACTTTCAATGTCTACTTTTCGGATTCAATCCTGACTCGTATTCATTATCTGATTCATTGCCAAGATCGTTCCGAGCGCAAAGTGGATGCGGCACAACTGGAACGCGTTGTTCAAGCCATGGCGCGGGACTGGAACGACAACCTGCACGAATCCATCCGCCAACATTCCGGCTATGAAATCGCCAACCAAACGCTTGAACTTTATCGTGATGCGTTTTCGCGGAGTTATCAGGATGAATTTTCGGTGGAGCAAGCGGTCATCGATGTTGATCGCCTTGCCGAAGTTGGGCACGAAAAAATTTATGCCGCGTTGAGTGAGCATAGTCGGCGTCATCGGCTTGATCAGAAAGAAGACGACTGCATCGCCAGTTTCAAACTGTATTGCGACGACCAATCCATCGCGTTGTCCGACATCCTGCCGATACTGGAGAACATGGGCATTCGGGTTTTGGGCGGGCGGCCGTATCGTTTTCGGCGGTGCGATGGCACGACTTTCTGGATGTATGATTTTGAAATCGCACGGCAGGACAGCCGCGAGTTTGACATCGCCGCCGCGGCGGAAAATTTCCAGTCCACTTTTACGCAAGCATGGCGTGGAACTATTGAAAACGATGGCTTCAATCAACTCACGCTGCTTGCCGGTTTGAATTGGAAGGCGATTAGTTTGTTGCGCGCGTATTTTCGTTATCTCAAACAGATTCGGTTGCGCTACAGCGAGCATTACATCATTGATGCGCTAGCCAATAACCCGGATTTGGTGGTTGCCATTTATACCCTCTTTACCGCGCGATTTAATCCGGCGAATAAAAGCAAAGACACCGGCCTGCGCAAAATCAAATCGAAAATTGATCGCCAACTGGAGCAAGTGGTTACCCTCGACGAAGATCGAATCCTGCGCGCGTTGTTGGATGTGATTAACGCCACCTTGCGCACCAACTACTACCAGCGCACCGACACCGGCGATTCCAAACCCTACCTGTCGATCAAACTAAACCCGCGCGCCATCCCGCGCATTCCCGAACCGGCGCCGAAGTATGAAATTTTTGTGTGCTCGCCACGCGTGGAAGGCGTACACCTGCGCGGCGGTGAAGTCGCACGCGGCGGCTTGCGCTGGTCGGAACGCCCCGAAGATTTTCGCACCGAAGTGCTTGGCTTGGTCAAAGCGCAACGGGTCAAGAACGCGGTCATCGTGCCGATGGGTTCCAAAGGCGGGTTTGTCGCCAAGCAATTACCCGAAGCCGGGCGCGATGAGATCCAGCGCGAAGTAATCGCGTGTTATCGCTTGTTCATCAGCGGAATGCTCGACCTCACCGACAACTTGTCCGGCAATAAAGTCATCCCGCCGGTCGATGTGGTGCGCATAGACGGCGATGACCCGTATCTGGTGGTGGCGGCCGACAAAGGCACCGCTACTTTCTCCGACATCGCCAACGAACTTTCCGAAGCACGTGGGTTCTGGCTTGGCGATGCCTTCGCTTCCGGCGGCTCGGCCGGTTACGACCACAAGAAAATGGGCATCACCGCACGCGGCGCGTGGGAATCGGTGAAACGACACTTCCGCGAACTCGGCAAGGACATTCAGTGTGGCGACTTCAGCGTGGTCGGCATCGGCGATATGGCCGGCGATGTATTCGGCAACGGTATGTTGCTATCCAAACACATCCGTCTCATCGCGGCATTCAATCATTTACACATTTTTATCGACCCGTCGCCGCACTCGGCTCGCAGTTACCGCGAACGAAAACGTTTGTTTGACCTGCCGCGTTCGTCATGGTCAGACTACGACCGAAAATTAATCTCCGCCGGCGGTGGTGTTTTCGAACGCAGTGCAAAATCCATCACGCTTTCGCCGCAAGCAAAAAAAGTTCTCGGTGCGAGTCGGGACAAATACGCGCCCGATGAGTTAATCAATCTCATCCTCAAAATGGAAGTGGAATTGTTGTGGAATGGCGGCATCGGCACATACATAAAGGCATCACATGAATCCGACGCCGATGCGCAAGATAAAAACAACGATGGCGTGCGCGTTAGCGCCAACCAATTGCGTTGCCAGGTTATCGGCGAAGGCGGCAATCTCGGCATGACTCAACCGGCGCGCATTGAATACGCCCAGCACGGCGGATTGTGCTACACCGATGCCATCGATAATTCCGCCGGAGTGGATACTTCCGACCACGAAGTGAATATCAAGATTTTATTGAACGCCGCGATTCAGAAAAAAGTTCTGCGGCCGGCGCAACGCAATGCACTACTGGCGAAGATGGAAAACGAAATCGGTGAGTTGGTGTTGAAAAATAATTATGCGCAGTCTCAGTGCTTGAGTATCGAAGCGGCGCGCAGCGGTGAAATGATGTCACGCTTTTCCCGCGCCATTGACACGCTGGAGCAAAAAGAATTGCTTAACCGCGCCATTGAGTTTCTGCCGGATGCTGCCACGCTCGAACAACGGCGTGAAGAAGGCAAATGGTTAACGCGTCCCGAACTCGCGATATTGCTTTCTTACGGCAAGATGGATTTGTATCAGGCATTGTTGGATTCCGATGTGCCGGACGACCCGTATCTGGCGGTGGAACTGGATCGGTATTTTCCGGCGATACTGGCGAAAAAATATCCGGCACTGGTGCGCACTCATCGGCTTGGACGGGAAATTATCTCAACCCAGATTACCAATCATCTGGTCGGCACCATGGGCGCGAATTTTCATCTGCATCTGGCAGACCTTACCGGGAGTAGCGCCGCCGAAATCACCCGCGCCTACATCGCCGCACGCGACATCCTCGGCACGCCGGCCACCAATGCTGCCATCGAAGAGTTGGATAATCGCGTGGATGCTCGCGTGCAAATGGAAATGCTTAACCAGAGCGCCGCGACCATGCAGATGTGCATCGCCTGGCTGTTGCGTAATCAAGCGGGCCCGCTGGATATTCAGGCACTGGTTTCCACCTTCCGACCCGGATGCGACAAACTGCGCTCGCTATTGAAAAAAACTTTGGGCGATAAGGCGTTGGCGGACATGGCAAAGCGCGGCAAAAAACTCGCGGCGCATGGTGTGCCTTCAACTATCGCCGACCAAACTGCCGCGCTACCCGCGCTCGGTTATGCGGTTGATATTGTGAACTTGTCGACGCAAAGAAAAGGTCCGATTGAACACGCCGCCGGAATTTATTTTCAGGTGCGCGAAATTCTTGGTCTTGATTGGACGCAACAAGCCATCGATTCGCTGCCGGCAAACAATGACTGGCATGAACGCGCACGTTTCAGTCTCGGCAATGATCTGCGCGCCAATCACACGGCAATCGCCGAACAGGTATTGTCGAATGCGGGCAAAGCATCGCGCAATGCGTTGATTGAACGTTGGCTGACGAAAAATCGCCACTCCATACTGGTTATCGAAAAAATGACCGCCGACCTCACCGCCGAACACGCCCCGGACTTTGCCATGCTGTCGGTATTGATTAGCGAATTGGCGCGGCTACGCTGATGCCGAGTGTTGCCAGATGAACGCATCCGAGTTTCGCCCCGACTTCAGCGCAACTTGTTTTGAATCGTGCGAACTGGATGCCCTGCCCTTGCCCGACGGCGACTTGTGGGTGTTCGGCTACGGTTCGCTGATGTGGAATCCGGGTTTCAGCGTGGAGCAAGCCACTCCGGCGCGCTTGTATGGTTATCATCGGCGGCTTTGCCTGTGGTCCACGCACTATCGCGGCACCGCGCGTCATCCCGGACTGGTGCTTGGCCTCGACCACGGCGGCTCTTGCAACGGCATGGCGTTGCGCGTTGCGCCGCGAAACATTGCCGCGGTGTCGGCCTATCTATTGAAACGGGAAATGATCAACAACGCCTACCGGCCGCTGATCAAACAAGTGTATCTGCCAAACGGCGCCGGCGTGGATGCGCTGACCTTCGTCTCCAAACGCAAACATCCGCAATTTGCCCAACCACTCAGCGTTGATGAAACGGTTGCCGTGGTGCGTGTCGCCAAAGGCAAACACGGGGAAAATTGCGACTATGTGCTAAACACCGTGCGACACTTGAGCGAGTTTGCCATTGAACATACCGCGCTTCATTCGGTGGCTAAGAGACTTCGGTAAAAATTTCGTGATGGCAGGATTGCGCTTGCTTATTTTCCGCCATGCGGTGTGTTAGCAACAAATAGAAATGTCCGGTTTTAGAACACATGAGTTGTCCGCTTTTGGCGATGTCGGGAAGCCTGGCTGAGGCACCCGTTATTGATGGCGCAGCGGACATCAAGCAGCCACCGGTAAGTCAGTCTGGATGAGTTGGCCGGCCGCGTCATAACCGGCCAGTTTTCGGGGGCCGTGCCACAAAGACAAGGCGCCGTCGGTGTGCCGTAATACCTTCACTTTAGCTTTGATGTAGTGGTAACGGTGGCGGTCTGCCGGTATCTGCAGGGTCAGTCCCCCGAATTCAATGCAGTTGTCCTTGCGTACTTGGCGCTCGTAGCGTTCGCAGAAAATGTTGTCCAACTGCGCTCCCTCCGGCACCGGCACAAAGGCTGAGCCAGCTTCCCGCGGCGGTTGCTCAAACTCTTCGTTGAAAGCGGGCAGATACACCTGCCGGAGATACTCATTGGCAGTAGCCATATCGGTGATGCCAGCGGCGGCCAGTTCCTTGACCAAGCGCTCCTGGTGGGTGCGAAAGGCCCGCTCGGAGCGCCCTCGGGCTTGCGGCGAGTAGGCCGCGATCATCTCTATGCCCAGTTGCTGCAAGGCGCGCCGAAACTGCGTCGAGTTGCCCTTGTCCACCTTGCCGCCAGCCGTCGGCGTGTGCCAGTAATGGCTGCCCCGGTCGGTATACAGCGAGCAAAACAAGCCCTCGGCCTCAATCACCTCACGTACCCCCTGGAAACTGCTCCGGGTGCCTTCCTGGTCACAGAAGAACATGGAGTAATGCCGATTGCTGGCATCATCCATGGTGACTATCAAATCCCAGCTCTGTCCCGGCACCCAGGCATGGGTGCTGCCGTCCTGGTGCAGCAATACCCCCGGCACTGGCGCTCGCTCGCGCCGCTTGCGATGTTGCCCACGGCCCGATGCCTTCGCCACCGCTCCGGCAGCCTGCAAGGACTTGCGCACCCAGTTGTAGCTACGCCCACCACCGCCGCGCCGATACCAGGCGTAGTAGTGCCTGACACTCCAGCCCTCATGCCGGCTCCGGTACCGATCCACCATGCGCATAACCTCATCGACCGGGGCCCGCCGGTGCGATACCTGAGACAGGCGCTTGTCGATCAACCCATCCAGGCCTTCTTCCTCGTAACGATTGATGTAACGACGGAAGGTGCGCTCACACACACCCAGTAACTGCGCCGCTTCCTCCTGGCTCAGACGACCCTCGGTCCAGCCCCCATATGACTCTTCAAATCTCATCTGTCGTATCTCCTGTAACACTTCTGTCCGCCTCATAAACCGCCCCCCTCAAGAGCTGGCATAAACCGGACAGATTATGTGTTTTAACAGCGGACAGTTTATGTGTTCCTAACATTTCCGCCATGCGGTGTTGCGCGTCATCGCTCGGTCGCTCACATACTTAATGTATTGCTCACTCCCTCGCTCCTTGCGCGCCTTGCCTGACGAAAAATATGCGGCGCGCAATGTTTGTTTGTAGTTAATGAGTCCGGTCAAGCCGGGCTTTTTTGCGCGTATCATCCCTGATACGCGCCCTTCGGGCTCGCTTCGCTCGCGCCAATCAATTCATGGCGCTCCCGGCGATTTTTTCTCAATGTGCTTTGGCTTCTCAACGCGCATTTGTCTTTTCGGTTTACTATTGCCCTTTTATTCGTCATTCTCGCCGGCAGGCAAGTTGTTCTCGCCAAAGGCGAGAACCCAGAACTAAAAAACGATGAGAGTAACTAATACCGTCATAATCCAAGCCACATCTCCAAACCGTGATTCCTTTTGAAACGCCAAAAGCAACCGAGAAAAAAGTTTTAATGTCGTTACGCCTTAGTGCGCTCAAAGCGGCGGCTAACGCCGCCGCCCGCGGCTACGCCGCGCGCTGGATCCCCGCCTGCCGGCGAGGATGACGGGTTGGGGGGTAATGGTGAATCGGTAGGTGTGATTTTCTTTTCGAGGCCAAAAGCAAACGAGAAAAAACTGTCAGCGAAACGTGAACACATACACTTTTGCCCGATTTGTCCAGTATGTGGTGGCATCAAACATTGACAAGTGGGGTTGCACGCTATAGTTTCAAACTCACAACCCATCAAAGCCATCCACCACTCATACCACAATGACCGAAGACACGCTTTTCAGCAAAATCGTCAAAGGAGAAATTCCCGCGGACATCGTTTTTCAGGACGAGCGCGTGACCGCGTTCCGCGACATCAATCCGCAGGCACCGACCCATATCCTGATCATCCCCAACCAAATCATCCCCTCGGTGAACGACGTTACTGCGGAAGATGAAGGCGTCCTCGGACACTTGTTCGTGGTCGCCCGGCAACTGGCACAGCAGGAAGGCATCGCCGAGAACGGCTATCGTCTGCTGGTGAACTGCGGCCGTCATGCCAACCAGGAAGTGTTTCACTTGCATGTGCATTTGTTTGGTGGCCGACCGCTGGGGGGGATGATCAAGCCGGAGTAAGCGGGTGCCGGCGTGACTACTTCCACGAGCAAGCCGTCAGCGGTCGAGCCGTTGCAGAAGCACCACCGCATGTGCCGCGATGCCCTGCTCGCGTCCGCAAAAACCCAAGCCCTCGGTGGTGGTGGCTTTGACATTGACCTGCCCCGCATCGATCGCAAGGTCGCCGGCGATGTTCTCCCGCATTTGCGAAATATACGGCGCGAGTTTTGGTCGTTGCGCAACCACAATGCAATCGAGATTAACCACGCGCCAGTTATCGGCGGCGAGTTTGTTTTGCACTTGACGGACAAAAGTGCGGCTGTCCGCGTCCTTGTATTGCGCATCCGAGGGCGGAAAATGTTTGCCCAGGTCACCCAGTCCGGCGGCACCGATACAGGCATCGCATAGCGCGTGTAATAAAACATCGCCATCGGAATGACCGGCCAACCCCAGGTGCCAGTCGATGGTTACGCCGCCGATAATCAGCGGGCGGTTTTCCACCAACTGGTGCACATCGTAGCCGTTGCCGATTCTCACTGTTTTTTGCCCGATTGTTTGTCCTGCAAATAAAGTGATGCCAGTTCAAGATCCGCCGGCACGGTAATTTTAATGTTTGCCGGATGACCTTCCACCGCCACCGGTTTGATGCCGCTCATTTCCATGGCCGCGGATTCATCGCTCGGCAGGATGCCCCGTTCCAGCGATTGTTGCAACGCGGTTTTCAATTGCCCGCAACGAAACATTTGCGGCGTCAGTGCGCGCCAATGCACATCATAGATTGCATCAGCACCCGTGCCGATGGTTTTTTCAATCACACCTTCACGCGTTCCCCGCTTCAGTGTGTCGGTCACTTTTGCGACGAGCACCGCACCGGCAGCGTGAAAACGCGCCGCAACCACCAGGCGTTCAATGTCCGCGTGCGCAAGACACGGGCGCACCCCGTCATGCACCATCGCCCAATCCTCTTCATCAGCGGAATTATTTTCGAGCATCTGTTGCAGCGCATTCAACACCGTATGCGCGCGCGCTTCGCCACCGCGACTGACCGCCAGCAACTTCTGGTGTTCAAAAGGTTGCGCACGCCACCAGCGATCGCCTTCGCGAATACCGACCACCACACCATCCACCGAATCACTTTGACACAACGCCAGCAACGCATGATCGATAACCCGCCGTCCATGCAACGGCAGATACTGCTTCGGCTGCGCCGACATCATACGCTTGCCGATTCCGGCCGCCGCAACGATGCCCCAAATTTTATTCTTCTGACTCACGATTAGTTGATTACCTATAATGTTATTTGGTCGGCATCTATGTTTTGAAACGGTCGGCGGTTACAATCCGAGCCGCCACCCATCGCCCCACATGGATCGGGTATTGTGCCTGAATATTCCCGCAATCTCTTGTTGAAACCGCCGCTTCCGCGCCCCGGTCAAGGGCTCGGCTGGACCCGGTTGCATGGCTCGGCAATGGTGCTGGCGGTGTCCGAAGCGACACGAATTGATTGCGGCGTGATGGTAATTGTGCTGGAAGACCAGCGCCAACTTCAGATTCTTGAAAGCGAGTTGGGGTTTTTTCTCGATGATGCCGAAGACGCGCCGGTGTTCGATTTTCCCAACTGGGAATGTCTGCCCTACGACATTTTTTCGCCGCATCAGGACATCACTTCGCGGCGGCTTGGTATTCTGTCCCGCCTGCCGAGCATGGAGCGCGCCGTGATTCTCACCACCTGCGCCAACCTGATGCAACGATTGCCGCCGGTGGATTATGTATTGGGACACAGTTTTTCTTTGCAAAAAAACCAACGCATTGATCTCAATAAACTGCGTCAACAACTCGCCAATGCCAACTACGCGGCGGTGCATCAGGTGATGTCGCCGGGCGAGTTTGCGCTGCGCGGTGGCCTGGTGGATATTTTCCCCATGGGTGCGGATGCGCCGTTCCGGCTGGATTTGTTTGACGATGAAATTGAGAGCATTCGTTATTTTGATCCCGACACTCAACGCTCCAACCAACCAGTGGAAGAAATTTCACTGTTACCGGCGCGGGAATTTCCCATGACCGAAGATGGGATTAAACAATTTCGGCAGGGATTTCGTCGACACTTTGAAGGCGACCCGCGCGCGCAAAAAATCTACAACGAAGTCAGCGGCGGAAACATTCCGGCCGGTGCCGAGTTTTTCCTGCCGTTGTTTTTTGAACACACCTGCACTTTGTTTGACTATCTCGGCAACGATGCATTGTGGCTGCTGCCGGAGCAATTGGAGCAGACCGCAAAAACTCAATGGGCGGAAATCTGCGACCGTTATGAAAATGCCAACTACGATCCCGAACGCAAGGTGTTGCCGCCGGAAACCTTGTATCTGAAACCCGATTCGTTGCAATCACAACTGCACGCAAACCGCCGCATCATTCATCATCCGGGCAATTCCAACCATGCGCCCAAAGCGCATTGGACGGCACCGAGCGAACCCGGCAAGCAGTTTCCGGTGGACCCGCGCGAGGAATCGCCCTATCGTCATCTGCTACAACGCCTGTCGCCAAGTAAAAATGCCCAGTCAAAAAATCGTATCCTGCTGGCGGTGGAAACCGCGGGCCGACGGGAAGCCATGGAGGGCGTGTTAGCCAATCACAATCTTTCCGCCAAACCGTGCACCGGTTTCAGCGAATTTATTGGCGACACTGAAATGAATCTCGGCATTTGTGTCTATCCGCTGGAACGCGGGTTGTGCCTGCCCGCAACCGGCATTGAAGTCATCGCCGAGAGCCAACTGTATGGCGAAAAAGTTTTCCAACGGCGGCGCGGCGGCAAAGCGCAAGATCCCGAAGCGGTGATTCGCTCGCTGGCGGAACTGCACGAGGGCGATCCGGTGGTGCATATCGACCACGGCGTCGGCCGTTACTGCGGATTACAATTCCTCGACATCGGCGGCCAGCGAAGCGAATTCCTTACTTTGGCCTATCAAAACGGCGACAAATTATATGTGCCGGTGCTTTCCTTAAACCTCATCAGCCGTTTTGTCGGTGGCGCACCGGAACACGCGCCGTTGCACCGACTGGGCGGCGAACAATGGCAAAAGGCACGAAAACGAGCGCGCGAAAAAGCCCATGATGTGGCGACCGAATTGTTGGAAATGGAAGCCTTGCGCAATGCCCGCAGCGGTCGTGCTTTTGCGGTGCCCGAAGAAGAATATCAGGGCTTTGTCAGCCGCTTTGCGTTTGAAGAAACCCCGGACCAGCAACGCGCCATCGCCGAAGTTCGCACCGATTTGGAATCGCCGAAACCAATGGATCGATTGGTGTGCGGCGATGTCGGTTTCGGTAAAACCGAGGTGGCGTTGCGCGCCGCGTTTGTCGCCGTGCATAACAATTGCCAGGTGGCGGTGCTGACGCCGACCACGCTGCTCGCTCGACAACATTATCAAACCTTCATCGACCGCTTTGCCGACTTGTCGATCTCGGTGGAAATGCTGTCGAGATTCAAGACCAAAAAACAATCCACCGAATTGGTCGCCCGAATGAAGGAAGGCTACCCGGACATCGTCATCGGCACGCATCGATTGTTGCAAGCCGATGTCGGTTTTAAAAATCTTGGCCTTTTAATTATTGACGAAGAACATCGCTTCGGCGTTCGACAAAAAGAAAAAATTAAACAACTGCGCTCGCAAGTGGACTTGCTGACTTTGACCGCCACGCCCATTCCAAGAACGCTGAACATCACGCTTGCCGGGCTGCGTTCGATCTCGTTGATCGCCACCGCTCCGCCACTTCGGTTATCGATCAAAACCTTCATCCGCGAATGGAATCGCGGGCTCATCCGTGAAGCATGTCTGCGGGAAATCCGGCGCGGCGGCCAGGTGTATTTTCTTTACAACGATGTGCGCACTATGCAACGATTCACTTTGGAACTCGCCGAACTTGTGCCCGAAGCGGAAATTCATTTCGGTCACGGACAAATGGGTGAAGCACAATTGGAACGCGTGATGCAAGATTTTTATCATCAGCGATTTAATATTCTGGTGTGTTCCACCATCATCGAAAGTGGTCTGGATATTCCCAGCGCAAACACCATCATCATTCACCGCGCCGACCGCTTCGGGCTTGCGCAACTGCATCAACTGCGCGGGCGGGTCGGACGCTCGCATCATCAGGCGTTTGCTTATCTGCTGATTCCAGAACGAAACTTCATTAGCAATGATGCAAAAAAACGGCTGGATGCGTTTGAGTTAATGGAAGAACTCGGTGCCGGATTTGCCCTGGCATCTCACGATTTGGAAATCCGCGGCGCCGGGGAATTGCTTGGTGAAACGCAAAGCGGATTAATCGACGATGTCGGCTTCTCGTTATACAGCGAATACTTGAACTCGGCGGTGGCCGCCATCCGCGAAAACCGCATGCCGGTTACCGATGCAACCGAGACACGCGCCGCCGCGGTCGTTGACTTGCACATCCCGGCGTTGTTTCCGGCCGACTATCTCGCCAACCCGCATGCGCGACTGATGTTATACAAACGAATCGCCGGCGCCGCCGACCGCCACCAACTGGAAGAACTGCAAATCGAAACCATTGACCGTTTCGGTCTGCTGCCGGAGTTCGGAAAAAATCTGTTTCGCTTGACCGCCATGCGATTGCAAAGCGAACAACTGGGCATTCGCAAACTGGAACTGGATGACCACGGCGGTGCTATGGAATTCATCGACCACCCGCTGGTGGATCCCTCGGTGATTTTGTCGATGGTGCAACGTGAACCGCATCGCTATCGGCTCGCCGGGCCCGCCACGCTGGCATTGCGCGGGGATTTTTCCGAGCCGGCGGCGCGCATCAAAGAAATCGAACAATTGCTCGACCAACTCAGCGAAACCACCGAAGCAAGCCGGCCGGATTCGGGTTTGTGATAGACTGCACGGCACTGGTCGTTCCCATCAATATACCGAAAAAGATATGCCAAAAAAAATCATAGCGTGGTTGATGCTCGTCGGTTTTGCGCTGGCGAGCGTTTCGGCGGTGGCGAAAGAATACGCCATTGAAGTGATCGTTTTTGATCGTTCGTTTGATGCGTCTTCAGCAACGGATGCTGCCAAAGAGACTGCCAAAAAGACTGAACACGAAGAGCAGTGGAATTTTTCTTCCGAGCGCGTCGCCGGGCAACTGCAGCAAATGGCAAAACTCGCCGGCAAAGCATCCAATCATCCAACCTCCGATCAACTTTATAGTCTGGAAACGGTGCGATTGAATCTTATTGAATCCGGTAACCGCATTCTCCACACCATCAGTTGGCAGCAGCCCACCAGTTTTTATCAAAACGCGCCGTTGATTCCACTGGGAATTTCGCGGGACCAGCCGTTGGACGATTCCATGGACGTTTTATTGGATGATATTTCGAGTGATTTTGCCGGCGAATCACTAAGCGACTCTGCGGATGATCTGGCAAACGATTCACTCGACGACCTGCGCATCGAAGAGACGCCGCCGGTCGCCACCGGCTTTGTGCGGGTCTACACCACCTCGCTGATTTATGCTGACCTGCACTTGCAACTCACTGCGCCCATGCCGGAGGTGGCAGATGCTTCTGATTTATCGGAGTTGATAGAGTTGTTGCAGACCGAGGATTCCCTCGTGAACGAGGGGCAAGAAGAGACCGAAGCCGAACCGCAACGCTATTACTTCATCAGCGAAAAACGCCGACTCAAGTTTAGGCAGGTGCATTACTTTGACCATCCGATGTTTGGTGCGATCTTGGGGATTTGGGAAGCGGATAATAGTTTGGGTGGGTAACATTTATTAATTTGTCGCGGCATCAAAGCAAATGACTAGTGGTGTGCGAAGGGCATCGGCGGCGGCTTACACCGCCGAGTGACCTGTGGCTGATATGCAAAGGTTCGGTTGCGCGTGAACGCGCTTTGCGGGGGGATGCCCCCCGCACCCCCCTTTTGGCGCGGGGGAAACTTCCTGTTTCCACGCGCCAGCGTGCGTCCCTGCACGCTCTGGAGATTGGGAGAATAGAGTAAATAGTAAAACTTCTCCGCGGGCGTGACTCCTTTCTCTCGTTTACTTTTGGCGTCTCAACCCGCCTTTGTCTTCTCGATTAACGATCACCCCCCAATCCGTCATTCTCGCCGGCAGGCGGGAATCCAGTCTGTTGTTCTCGCCAAAGGCGAGAACCCAGAACTAAAAAACGATGAGAGTAACTAATACCGTCATAATCCAAACCACATCCAGACCGTGATTCTCGCCGACAAGCGAGAATCTATTATAGTTGGCCACTATCATTTCGCGGCTACGCCGAACGGTTTAACAACTGGATTGCCCGGACTCATTAATTACGAACAAACATTGCGCGCAGTATTTTCGTTGTCAGGCAAGGCGCGCGAGGAGCGAGGGAGTGAGCATACATTAAGTATGTGAGCGACCGAGAGACGATGCGCAACACCGCATGGCGACGAAAAGGCAAGCGCAATTCGCCCTTGTCACAAATGCGTGATTAATTTCATCACCCGCACACTGCAAACCTTCAGATGTTTGGCTATCATCGCCATGCTGATATCCTCCCCTCGACCGGCGGCGGGATTGACCACCATGGCCAAGGTGGCGTAGTCAATACCGAGTTCTTTCGCCAGCGCGGCTTCGGGCATGGCGGTCATACCGACCACATCGGCGCCGTCTCGTTCCAATCGGTCTATTTCTGCGGCGGTTTCCAATCGCGGCCCCTGGGTGACGGCATACACACCGCGGTCAATGGTTTCCACGCCGGCGGATTGCGCCGCCGCGATAATTGTTTTGCGCACGGTTTCGTCATATGGTTTGGAAAACTCAATGGATTCGATTCCCTCGGAGCCGTCTTCAAAAAAAGTATGCGCACGGCCCCAGGTGTAATCAATAATTTGATGCGGCACGACGATGGATTCGGCGTTGATGCCCGGGGAAATTCCGCCCACCGCGGCAAGCGCGATGATTCGTTTTATGCCGATTTGTTTGAGCGCGTGGATGTTGGCGCGGTAGTTGATGCGATGTGGCGGGATGATGTGGGCGGCTCCGTGTCGCGACAAAAACACCAGCGAACGCTCGCGCAAGCGACCGAACACCAACGCCGCGGACGGGTCGCCGTAGGGCGTGGTGATGCGCTCGGTGCGCTCAACCGCAAATTCGGCGAGTTGCCGAAAGCCGGTTCCGCCGATGATGGCTGTGTCGGTCATTTTGCCGGATTGGTGGGTTGGGTTGGCGGGGTGGGGAATATAACCGCATTAACCATGTTAGCGGCGTTAGCCGCTATCATTATCGGCGGCAAAGCCGGGATATTCTATGCAGGAATGACGAGGCGGGAAGCGTGTTGTTCGGCTCTCGCGTCCTGCTCCGCCGAACTACCCGCCGTCCCTGGCGATAAACTGGATTTGCGCGTATCGTCTCTGACACGCGCCGTTAATACCGACCGTTCGGTGCGCCGCCCACTGCGATGGCGATGTCGGTTCCGGCAACCGCTAACGTAACCTCGAATTCAAACGCGAATTCAATCACTGACTGATTCCGAGTTTCTTTTCCAGATAATGAATATCCAGCCCGCCGCGGACAAACGCTTCGTCTTCTGCCAGTTCACGATGCAACCCCAGATTGGTCTTGATGCCTTCCACCACCATCTCCTGCAACGCGCCTCTCATCCGCACCAGTGCCTCGCGGCGATGCATTCCGTGGGTGATGATTTTCGCCACCATGGAATCGTAATACGGCGGCACAACATAATTGCTATACACATGCGAGTCGATGCGCACGCCGGGACCGCCGGCCATGTGATACTGGGTAATCCGTCCCGGCGACGGCATAAAAGTGTCCGGGTCTTCGGCATTGATGCGACACTCAAACGCATGACCGCGAAGTTGAATGTCCGCTTGAGCAAAGCGCAATTTCTGTCCGTCGGCGACGCGGATTTGCTCTTGCACCAAATCAACACCGGTAATCATTTCGGTAACCGGATGTTCCACTTGAATACGCGTATTCATTTCAATGAAAAAGAACTCGCCGTCCTCGTATAAAAACTCGAAGGTTCCGGCGCCGCGATAGCCGATGGCGCGACACGCCTCAACACACCGCCCGCCGATGTCATGCCGTTGTTCGTCGCTGATGCCCGGCGCCGGCGCTTCTTCGATGACCTTCTGGTGGTGTCGTTGCATGGAACAATCGCGGTCGCCGAGGTGGATGGTGTTGCCGTAGGTGTCGGCAAGCACTTGAAACTCCACATGCCGTGGTTTTTCCAGGAATCGCTCCAGATAAATCACGCCATTACCGAACGCCGCCATCGCTTCCTTTCGAGTCATGGCGCAGGCATCGAGCAGTTGCGAAGGTTCATGCACCACGCGCATGCCCTTGCCGCCACCGCCGCCGCTGGCTTTGATCATCAACGGGAAGCCGATTTGTTTGGCGATGCGAAGCGTCTCGCCGGGGTCGTCGGGCAGCGGGCCATCGGAGCCGGGAACGCACGGCACGCCGGCGGCGCGCATGGTCCGGATGGCGGATATTTTGTCGCCCATCACGCGGATGGTTTCGGGCTTGGGACCAACAAAAATGAAACCGCTTTGCTCCACTTGCTCGGCGAAGTCGGCGTTTTCCGACAAAAATCCGTAGCCCGGATGGACCGCGTTGGCGGCGGTCACCTCGGCCGCGGAAATCACCGAAGCGCCGTTCAGATAACTGTGCGCCGCCGCTGCCGGACCGATGCAAACCGATTCATCCGCCAGCCGCACATACTTGGCATCGCCATCGGCTTCCGAATACAACGCCACGGTGCGAATCCCCAACCGCCGACAGGCGCGCAATACTCGCAAGGCGATTTCTCCGCGATTGGCGATCACCAGTTTCTTGATGGAATCGGTCATCGCAGTTTGGTCATTGCGGTTCAATGACGAACAACGGCTCGCCGTATTCCACCGGGTCGCCGTTGTTCTTGTAAATCACGGTGACCGTGCCAGCGATTTCCGCTTCCAGTTGGTTGAAGGTTTTCATCGCTTCAATAACGCACAGCGTATCGCCCTCGCTGACCACCGAACCAATCGCAACATATCGTTTGTCGTTCGGCGACGGCGAGTTATAAAAGGTGCCCACCAGCGGCGATTTAATCACTTGCCCCGAGGCCGGCTCGGCCGCCGGCGCAGGCGTCGCCGGCGATGGCGCAACCTCCACTTGATTGGCCGGAGGTGACGCGGGTGCTGAGGTTGATGTTGGCGGTGACCACGGCGAAGCGCGACTCAGCCGGATGGTGTTCTCACCCTCGGTGATCTCCATCTCCGACAACGCCGACTCCTCCAGCAACTCAATCAGTTTTTTTATTTTGCGCAAGTCCATGTTATTTTGTGTTATTTTGCGGTCGTGTGATTTTGTTTCAAATGCGCCGCCGCGGAGTGATAGGCGAATTCATAACCACGCGCACCCAGCCCGGTAATCACGCCAACCGCAATATCGGAAAAATACGATCGATGACGAAACGGTTCGCGCGCATGCACATTGGACAGATGAACCTCAATAAACGGAATCGCCACCGCCGACAACGCATCGCGCAGGGCAACGCTGGTGTGCGTGAACGCCGCCGGATTGATAATCATAAAGTCAACCAGTTCCGCGGCAGACTGTTGCACCCAGTTAATCAATTCATCCTCGGCATTGCTCTGCCGACATTCCAAGTCGTTCTGGTCGGCCGTCGCCAACGCCTTTAATGCTTGATCGATGGACTCCAAACTTGAATTCCCGTAATGCCGGGGCTCGCGCGTTCCCAGCAGGTTGAGGTTGGGGCCATGTAATATCAGAATTTTTGCCATGTGTGGATTATCGTGGATTATCGCAAAGATGTATTTTACAGTCCAGTTCGCCGAGTTTACCTTGTTTTTTGCCGCATTTCGCCAATTATTTGCTCGCTGTCATTCGTGCGCAGTGGCCGCTGGCGTAGCCCGGCGAAGCAAAAGAACCACGCCCAGCAACACCATCGGCACACTCAGCAGTTGCCCCATGCTCATCCATTCAAGTGCCACTTGCCCGAGGTGGGCATCGGGTTCGCGAAAAAACTCCACGATGAATCGGAACACGCCGTAGCCCAGCAGGAACAGCCCGGATACCCGGCCCGGCGCACGCGGGCGCGACGAGTAAACCCACACCATGACGAACAAAAGCACGCCTTCCAGGGCAAACTCATACAGTTGCGACGGGTGCCGGGGCGCGTCGGGGACGACCGGAAACAGCATCGCCCAGGGAACATCGGTGGCGCGGCCCCACAGTTCTTGATTGATGAAATTGCCGAGGCGACCGAACCCCAACCCCGGTATGCACAACGGCGCGAGGAAGTCGCCGACCTGAAGAAAACCACGGCGGGTTTTGCGGGCGTATAGCCACGCCGCCGCCAGCACGCCGAGCAAGCCGCCGTGGAACGACATGCCGCCGTCCCACAAAGCGAAAATGTCCGACGGGTTGCCGAGGTAAAATAGTGGGTTATAGAACAGCACATAGCCCAGTCGGCCGCCGACGATGACACCGATGGCGAGGTAAAAAACCAGGTCCAGCATTTCATCGGGCTGCCAGCCGGAGCCGGCCTGGGTTGCCCGATAACTGCCCAGCAACCCGCCGGCGGCAAAACCGGCGAGATACATCAGCCCATACCAATGTATGGACAGCGGGCCGATGGACACCGCCACCGGATCGAAGTCGGGATGTATAATCAACGCTTTGTTATTTCCGTTGGGACGGGAATGATGCGGCAACACGACTGGCGGAAAAAAGTTTATTCACGAGCGATTTTTCCCCAATGGTTTTTCGCATCCCGCAATGTAACACATGGCCAATCAACTACGCACCCAAACCAGCCCCTACCTGTTGCAACACGCCAACAATCCGGTGGACTGGCATCCGTGGAGCCCGGCGGCGCTGGCGCTGGCGACCACGCAGGACAAGCCGATCCTGCTGTCCATCGGCTATTCGGCATGCCACTGGTGTCATGTGATGGAGCGCGAGAGTTTTGAGGATGAAGAAATTGCCGCGCAGATGAATGAATTATTCGTGTGCATTAAAGTGGATCGCGAAGAGCGTCCCGACCTCGACAAAATCTATCAAAGCGCACACCAGATGCTGGCGCAACGGCCGGGCGGATGGCCATTGACGCTGGCTTTGACACCCCACGGACACGCGCCGTTTTTTGCCGGCACCTATTTTCCGCCGACACCGCGCATGGGGATGCCCGGGTTTGGCGAAGTGCTGGAAAAAGTCGCGGCGCACTACCGCCAGAATCGTGCGCAGATGGACGGTCATCATCATTCTTTCGAACAAGCCATGACGCGACTTAATCCGATGCCGTCTTTAACATCGGAATCAAAATTACCGATGGCGGCGCGCACTTTGAAAAAGGCAACGCAGGAATTGTCCGGTCAATTTGATTGGACGTTCGGCGGCCTCGGCGATGCGCCGAAATTTCCGCACCCGACACAACTGGAGTTGCTGCTTCGTCATGGCGCGCGAAATAATGGCAAAGAAAGTTTGCGCTTTTTTAATTTAACCTTGCGCAAGATGGCCGAGGGCGGATTGTTCGATCAACTCGGCGGCGGCTTCTTTCGCTACTCGGTGGATCGCCAATGGTGTATTCCGCATTTCGAAAAAATGCTATACGACAATGCGCAACTGTTGACGCTATACAGCGACGGCTGGCGCTATTTCGGTGACCTAGTTTATCGCACCATCGTCGAACAAACCGCGGCCTGGGTCATCCGCGAAATGCAACAAGGACACGGCGGCTACGCTTCAACATTGGATGCCGATTCCGAAGGCGTGGAAGGAAAATATTATGTGTGGAGCGAAACCGATTTGCGCGCACTGCTCGACACCGATGGATATGCCGCGCTGGAAAATTATTACGCACTCGTCGGCGAACCCAACTTTGAAGGCAAGTGGCATTTCAACATCAACCCGAACGATGAAATACGCGGCGCGTTCAATAACGATGCGTTGCGCTCGGCCAAAACAAAATTGCTGGCACAACGCGAGCAACGCATCCGCCCGGCACTGGATGACAAAATTTTAACCGCGTGGAACGGCTTGATGATCAAAGGCATGGCGCGCGCCGCCATCACGCTCGGGCGCGATGACTTCGCCGAATCGGCATGCGCCGCGCTGGATTTTATTCGCGCAACCATGTGGCGGGACGGCCGCTTGCTGGTGACCAGCCGCAACGGCGAAGCGCACTTGAACGGTTATCTGGATGACTACGCTTTTCTCGCCGAAGGCATCGTTGAATTGTTGCAAGCGAAATGGCGCAGCGAAGATTTGGCCTTTGCGACCGAAATATGCGATGCCATGCTCGCGCACTTTGAAGACACCGACGCGGGCGGGTTTTTCTTCACATCCCACGACCACGAAAAACTCCTGCACCGCCCAAAGACCGGACCCGACGATGCCATCCCCTCCGGCAACGGT
This sequence comes from Candidatus Poriferihabitaceae bacterium, assembly GCA_965249835.1. GTDB lineage: Bacteria > Pseudomonadota > Gammaproteobacteria > Arenicellales > Poriferihabitantaceae > JAHRAW01. Next base: position 1,494,077 of record CBDFMY010000003.1, on the reverse strand, counting down.
GCCGCGGTGCGCGCATTGTGCAAACTCGGACACCTGCTCGGCAACACGCGCTATCTCCAAAGCGCAGAAAAAACCTTGCACCTGTTCGCCGACGCCCTGGGCAAAATGCCGTCGGTATACGGCTCGCTCAGCATGGCGTTGCAAGCATTTGAACCCGACCACGCGACCATCATCCTCCGCGGCGATGCAACGCAGATGAACGCTTGGCAAGCAATCTGCCGACGCCACTATCACCCGGAAAACATGACCCTCGCCATCCCCGGCAAAACCACCGGCTTACCGCAAGCACTCGCACAAAGAAAAGCGCAACGCGGAACGGTCGCGTATATTTGTCGGGGACTGGAATGTTCGGCGGCGATTGACTCCATTGAAACGCTTGAAGCGGAATTGACGCGGGATTTCACTACGCCGCACCGGACAGATGACTAAAATATAGTAAAGTAGGCGGCGAAACCCCGTCGATGGCAAGCGATGCCAGATGATGTCAAAACAGAGAATGGCGAAAAACCCCAAAAGACCAGTCGAATCCTACCAGCACACCGACAAGGCGCGGGCGAATAATCCGCAGGTCGGGCTGGTCACGCCGAGTAGCGACCCGGACAAGGGCGAGCGGCGGCGTTATGAATACGACCCGCACACTATTGTGGAGGTGATCAGAAAGTATAGCGACAATGAAAATCGCCAAATAGATTTGTTTGGCGGGCAACGCAAAATTCCGCTGCGCAACAAATCCTGGGGTAAACTACCGAAAAATCTCAAATCCGAGGTAAGCGAAGAGTTAATCGAACCCTACCGTGGCACCCTCTCCCTGCCGTTTGATCTCGGTGAAAATGAACGCATTGCTGTTAAAATAGTGGATGATAGAGGAAGCGAAAGTTTGCGGTTTTTGGATGCGCCGACAGAGGTGAAATGATGAGCAATCAAGTTCCATACGAGGGCGCGCGTTTTTATAAATGCGCGCTACAAGTTAATTCTTATAGTTACCGTGAATATCGCGGAGAGACTGCTACTGACGAGGAAGTTTATAACAAAGGAATTCTACAACATTGTAATAGCAACGATATCGAGGTTGTGGGTTTAGCCGATCATGGCAGTATTGAAGATTCTGAAAGATTGCGAGAATTTTTAAAAAACAATAATATCGTTGTATTTCCTGGGTTTGAAATTTGCTCCAGTGAAAAAGTTCATTTCGTATGCCTCTTTCCAGAATCGTATTCCAAAAATAAATTAATTGGTTGTATCTCCAAACTTGAAATTGATGATCAGAAACCAACTAATCCATCAAAACTTAGCGCATCAAATATTTTTAAAATAATTGAAAGCGAGAAAGGAATCATTTATGCCGCGCATTGTACCGATGATAAAGGGGTTCTAAAGGCTAAGCTACACAACATTTGGCAAGATTCATTATTAAAGGTAGCACAAATAGGGACTACGACCGAAAGTCTAAAACAAACAGAAGGCGGGTTTTATTACCGCGCCATCCTTAATAAAGAAGATAACTATCGCCGCGAAAATCCTATGGTAATCATCAATGCCAAGGACATTGCAAAGCCGGAAGATTTAAAACACAAATCAACGTCGTGTTTGATTAAAATGACAAAACCAGATTTTGAAGCATTTAAGCAGGCATTCTATGATCCAGAATCTCGCGTTCGCCTGAATCACCAGATACCTGAACGCCCATATTCGTTTATTGAATCTATACAGTGGCAGGGTGCAGGGTTCTTTGAAGACACCGCGATAGCCCTCTCCAAACACCTTAACGCAGTTATTGGCGGTAGAGGCACAGGCAAATCAACCTTAATTGAAAGCATACGCTATGTCTTAAATCTGAACTCCAGACATGTTGACACTAAATCGATTGATGCTTTGCGTGCAAAAACACTCAATAATTCGCAGATTATTCTAAATGTATTCTCAAAAGCGCTACAAGGTAATCGTTACATAATCAGTAGACGCTATGGAGAAGCACCTGTTGTGAAAAATGAACAAGGTGAGGTGTCTCACTTGAGCCCCCAAGAAGTTTTGCCTGATATTGAATTGTTGGGGCAAAATGAAATTTTAGAAATTGAAAAAAATGAAGATGCCAAGCTATCCCTTATCAATAATTTTCTGCCAGACAGTTTTCAATTTGATGCTGATATTACTGAAATCAAAAACAGGTTGTCATCTAACAGAGATAAATTGGTAAGAGCGCATACAGAATTTGAGAAGTTAGATGAAGCAGTTAGTTCGGAAAACAAACTCAAAGAACAAGCAGAGTCATTTAATAAGCTAGGTATATCTGAAAAATTAAAAGATACTCAGTTAATCGAAAAAGAAAAATCTATCCAGGAAAAAGTCAAAGAGCAATTTTACTTAATTGAAAAATGGATAAATCATTATCAAGAAATATTTGAATTATCATTTCTTCAGGATGCCAGTATTCAGAAACTTCCAAATATGGAATATATACGAAAATCGCGGGAAATTTTTGAAGATTTGCAAAAAACAATGAATAAGATGGTTGAAGATGCCAACAAGGGATTTCACAGTGCTAAAGATAAATATCAAGCCATACAATCGCCATGGCAGGATGCATCAAACAAGATTCGAGACGCATTAAATCAGGCGATTGCCCAGTTGCCTGAACAAGCAGGCAAGAGCGGTAAGGAATTAGGAGCGGAATATCAGACTATTGTTAAACGGCTGACCTTGATAGAAAAGCAAAAACAGGTACACAAAAACCAGGAAAGGATTGTTAAAGAACTTGAATCAGAAAGGAAAACTTTGCTGGAAGAGTATCGTGATACTGCCTTTAATCATTATACTGCCATAAATGAATCAGTAAAAAAATTGAATAAAGGAGAGTTAAAGGGCAAAGTAAAAATAAAAGTGGTGCGTTATGGAAATACGGAGGCACTGAAAGGTTTTTTGGGTGGCATTGATGGCATTGGTAAAGCCAGAACACAGTGGCTGGATAGTGATGGCATACAATTAGATTTAGTGGAATGGTCACAATGGATAAAAAAGCAAAATGCCAATGCTTTTATGGATGAATATGGATTGACACATGGTGTTGCGAAAAAACTAACCAGCCTAGGCTTATCCGACCGGTTAGCGTTAGAGGAAATTGAACTAAAAGACAGAATTGACATTGATCTAAATACAGCGCATGGAGAAAATGATCCACACTATGTGCCGCTTGGCGATCTGTCCACTGGTCAGAAATGTACGGCCATCTTAAATTTACTCCTATTAAGTTGCGATGACCCTCTTATAATCGACCAACCAGAAGACAATTTAGACAACGCATTTATAGCGGAACGCATTGTGCAGGATCTAAGAAAATCCAAGACCAAACGACAATTTTTGTTTGCAACTCACAACGCCAACATCCCGGTGTTTGGCGATGCTGAGTTAATTGCTGTGCTTGGCAGCGAAAAAGATAAAGGGTTTGTTGAAAATATTGGTTCTATTGACAAATTAGAAGTGGGTAAGCAATCAGCAGAAATATTAGAAGGAGGAAAGGCTGCTTTTAATATTCGTAAAGAGAAATACGGTTTTTAAAGGATCTATCAAATGTTAAAAAGCGAACTATTAGAACTGATTGGTCAAGGAGAAGGGTCTACTCTTGAATACAAGCGAGATGACATTCGTCCCGAGTCGTTAGCTAAGGAAATTGTTGGCTTTGCCAATATGACTGGCGGTAAAATTTTAATGGGCATTGAAGACGATGGTAGTGTCAGTGGCATCCAAAGAGATAATTTCCACGAATGGTTGATGGACACCGTCATAAATAGATATGTTCATCCTTATATTTTGCCAGAATACGAAGAAACTGTTCTTGAAAATAAAAGGGTCGCCGTAATAAATGTCCATCAAGGTAATAACAAGCCATATGTCTTAAGACATGACGACCGTGAAGATACATATGTTCGTTACGGTAATACGTGTCGATTAGCGACACGCGAACAACAAGCAAGATTGTTTGAAACTGGTGGTTTGTTATCAGCAGAAAAATTTCCCGTTCATGGCTCCACAATTACAGACTTGGATGAACGACGTTACAGGGAATATTTCTATAATATTCTGAACTACCCAACCAGTGATGACTTGCAAAAACTTCTTATTGATCACAATTTTTTGGTGGGCGACTCGCATAATTTAACCTGCAGCTATTTTTCCTACGCACTGTTTGCAAGAACACCGAAACTAAAACTGCCACAGGCAGGTATCAGACTCACCGTTTATGCAGGAGAACACAAGGACTATAACGCTTTATTTGACGAAGATTTTGATATTCCATTAGTGGAGTATCAAGGTTCAAGTCAGATGTCTCGTCCAATTGAAACAGCATTGCATGAAAATATACGTTTGCAGGAATATATCAGCCGAGAAGAATTAAGGCACATGACTCGTGAGAAAGTATGGGATTATCCTAAAGAAGTAATAAGGGAATTAGTAATCAATGCTCTCATTCATCGAGACTGGACAAAGCAAGATTATGTGCGTGTTGTTATTTACACCGATCGCTTTGAAATAACCAGTCCCGGCGCATTGCCCAACGGCATGACAGTGGATAGGGTAAAAAGTGGCGTATCTGTACAACGTAATCCACTGTCATCTAAAATTTTCAGAGATTACGGTTATCTAGAACAGCAAGGAATGGGCATTCGGCTCAAAGTCATCCCATTGATGTTGGAATATAACAATAGTGAGCCAGTTTTTGAGTCCACTGAAGATCATTTCAAAGTAACACTATACAAAAAGCCACCAAACTAATTATCATCAATCTGAAATGAACCAGACAAGTATTGGCATTACGTGCGTAAGAGAAAAAATATAAAATTTAATTATGGGCTGTCCTAGATAACTAACCCATATTGTCTCTAACCCATTGTTTCAATTGACTTAATTGAGACTTTGGGTCACTGTTGTTAAAACGCCACTCACACTCCTTCAAAAACAGCGGAAAATGACCCCTCGGAACCCCGTTAAACTTGCGTAATTGCCGCTTCGCCTGGCTCCAAAAATTCTCAATGCCATTGATGTGATTCTGCTCGTCGGCAAACATTTTGCTATGATTAATGCGCAGATGCTTAAACTCAGATACATCCAGCACATTATAACCGCGAAATGAATCGGAATAAACCACGCTGTCCGGCTTCACCTTGCGCCGAATAATCGGCATCAGGGTTTTACTCCGAGCATCGGCTATGGGCACCGCATACACCCTGCCATCTCGTTTAAGCAAGCCAAATACCGGCACCTTGCCGCTCGCCCCGCGACCGCGCTTGCCTTTGCGTTTTCCGCCAAAATAACTTTCATCCACCTCAATCTCGCCGGCCATCAACCCGCCATTGTCATCGTTGCGATAAATCAGACCACGAAGGCGGTGAAAATAATAACCGGCAGTCGTCTTGTTAATACCCACTAACGACGCGGCCGTTCTGGCTGTCGCACCCGCCACAAATAACTCAATTAATCGATTTTGTTTATACTGGCTTAAACGACTCTTTCTCATTCTGCTATCCTACGATAAATTTAGTTATCTAGGACAGCCCCAAAAATTATCCAAAAATTAACATAAATAAACGCGACATAACATGAACGGCGATCAATTTTCATCACCCCGCCTTGCGCATAACAATATCCCAAACCTCGTATCCGAGTTTGCGGCCGCGGCGTTCGAATTTGGTCAGCGGGCGTTCGGGCGGGCGTGGGGAGAATTGGCCGGTGCCGGCGCAGTTTTCAAATCTGCCGGATTGTTCCAGTATCTCAAGGGCTTGTTCGGAGTAAGGCTGCCAGTCGGTGGCGAAGTGCAAACAACCGGCGGCGGTTAATCGCTCGGCTGCCAGATTGACGAATGGCGTTTGCATGATTCTGCGCTTATGATGTTTTTTCTTGGGCCACGGGTCGGGGAAGTAAAGATAAATCGCGTCCAGAGCCTGCGGCGCGATTGCCGTGGATAACACTTCAATGCCGTCGGCGCAAAATACTCGAACATTATTAATGTTGCGAGATTGGAGTTGCAACAGCAAACGACCGATACCGGGGCGATGAACTTCGACACCGATGAAGTTGCAGTCGGGATTTTTTTCTGCCATCTCCAACAGCGCACCGCCGTCACCAAATCCAATTTCAAGTCGCGTCGATGCGCTCCGCGCAAAAATTGGTCGCCAATTCACATGCGCGCCGTTCGCGCTCGACAGATCGATTCCATAAACCGGCAACAACTCATCGAGTGCGCGCCGTTGTCCGTCGGTCAGCCGCCCTTCGCGCAACACATAACTGCGCACCGCTCGCAAGCCGCAGCGATTTTTTTTCATCGAAGTAAACGGCGCAACTGCGTGTTTTCAGGAATGTTTGCGCGCCTGTTTCACCTGTTCCCAGGCGGTGCGAATTTCGTGAGTTTTTTCGTTGGCGAGTTTCATCATTTCCTCCGGCAAACCTTTCGCCACCAGTTTGTCGGGATGATGACGACTGAGCAGACGGCGGTAGGCTTTGCGAATTTCGGGCAGTGGCGTGTCCGCATCAATGCCGAGGATTTTATACGCGTCATCCAGCGATTGTTGCTTGCCGCGAGATGCGCCGTGAGATGCACCGCGAATGAGATTAATCAGTTGCTCAAGATCGGCCTGCGCAACGCCGAGCATTTGCGCAACCTGTTTCAGAATGTCGTTCTCTTCCGGCGCGATGTGGCCATCGGCAAGCGCCACTTGAATCTGGATTTCCATGAACATCCGAATCAAGTTTGTACGACCATGACATTCACGGCGAAACTGCTCGACGATCTCGGTCAACTCAAAACCGGTTTCCTTGCCCTGATCAAATAACGATCGCGCCACCTCGCGTTGCGCCGCGTTCAATCCCATGTGACCCATTACTTGTTTCGCCATGGCGATTTCATCACGACTGACGCGGCCGTCGGCCTTGGCGATATACCCCATCACCGCAAAAGTGGCGGTGAAAAATGCGGCTTGCACGCGTTCTTGCGCGCCAGCACCAAGACGCGTCGAAGCACCGCCGGCATCAAATCGGTGTCCGAACGATACGCCAAGTAACGCGCCGAGCGGCCCGCCGAGCATGAAGCCGAGCGTGCCGCCGATGACTTTTCCCCACCAGGCCATTAGTCAGCCACGGCGGATGAATGGCATTTGCGCATAAACCACATAAAAATATTCATTGTTGTCGTCGATATCGTTGTTTGCGTGTGAAAATCGTGGAGCGGGTGAACGGAATCGAACCGTCGTCATGAGCATGGGAAGCTCAGGTAATACCATTATACGACACCCGCATCGGTGGCCGCTTTGATGGAAAGTATACGGCAACCGACATATTTTATGTGCGTCGCGTCTTGCCCTGCCCCGCGCAATTGAACCAGAGCATATACTATAATCAAAACTTTACCACTCCTGCCAAGCCCGAGGCAAACCCATGCACAACGGCCGCAACGTTTATGTCATTGACGGTTGCCGAACTCCGTTTCTCAAAGCGGGCGGCAAGCCGGGCGCGTTTGCGGCGGCGGACCTGGCGGTGGCGGCCGGACGACCGTTGCTGGCACGTCAACCATTTGCGCCCACCGATTTCGATGAAGTGGTGCTCGGCTGCGTTGGGCCCAGCGTCGAAGAAGTCAACATCGGACGCGTGGTTTCGTTACGTCTCGGTTGCGGTGATGCGACACCGGCGTGGAGCGTGGCGCGCAACTGCGCCAGCGGGATGCAGGCGCTGGATTCCGCCGCCGTCAACATCGCTTCGGGGCGCACCAATCTGGTGCTGGCCGGCGGAACCGAATCCATGAGTCATGCGCCGGTGCTGTTCAGCCAACCATTCGTTGCCTGGCTCGGCGGATGGGTGCGCGCTGTCACCCTGCCGGACAAATTGAAAGCACTGGCAAAACTGAAACCGTCGTCGCTGGCACCGGTCATCGGCTTGCTTAAAGGATTGACCGACCCGGTCGTGGGATTTTCCATGGGGCAGACCACCGAGAAAATCGCGCACCGCTTCGGCATTGAACAAACCGCGATGGATGCGTTTGCGGTTCGTAGCCACGAACGGCTCGCCGCCGCCACGGATGATGGCATGTTCGCCAACGAAATCGTCGCGATTTTCGATGCCAACGGTAATAGTTACCGTGAAGACACCGGCTTGCGACGGGACTCAAGTTTGGAAAAACTCGCCGCACTCAAACCGGTATTCGACCGCCCGGCCGGCCGGGTTACGGCCGGCAACAGCGCGCAGATTACCGATGGTTGTGCGTGGTTGGTACTGGCGAGCGAGCAGGCGGTGGAGCAACATAACCTGCACGTGCGCGGGCAACTGGTGGACGGTCAGTGGGCCGGACTTGACCCGACCGAGATGGGACTTGGCCCGGTGCACGCCAGCACCCCGATATTGCAACGCCACGGTTTCGATTTCGGCGACATTGATTACTGGGAAATCAACGAAGCCTTCGCCGGGCAGGTGCTGGGCTGCCTGGCGGCGTGGCAATCCGATGCGTATTGCCGCGAGCAACTGAACTTGCCCGATGCCCTCGGTGAAATTGATCAAGCGCGACTCAACCTCGATGGCGGCGGCATCAGCCTCGGTCATCCGGTCGGCGCCAGCGGCGCGAGAATCGTGTTGCATGCACTTAATGTTCTGGAGCGCAAGCAATGGAATCGCGCCATCGCGACCTTGTGCATCGGTGGCGGTCAGGGCGGCGCCATGCTCATCGAACGTAACGCGCAGACATAATGGGTAACGCAAGCATGGCAAAGTTGAAAAACTGGCGCATCGAAATGGTGGATGATGTTTGCCGCCTGACGCTGGATAAACCGCGTAGCAGCCAGAATGTGTTGTCGGCCGAGGTCATCGCCGAATTGGATACGGCTCTGGGAGAAATCGAACAAGCGGCCGCCGCCGCGGTGATGATTTGCTCGGCAAAACAACGCGGATTCATCGCCGGTGCCGATGTCAGCGAATTCAGTGCCATCGAATCCGAGCAGCAGGCGGCGGAAATGCTTGCCCGCGCCCACGCCATCATAAACCGCCTGCAAGCCCTGCCCATGCCCACGGTGGCGTTGATTAACGGCCATTGCCTCGGCGGCGGTCTTGAATTGGCACTGGCTTGCGACTATCGCGTGGTATGCGATGACCCGACCATCCGCCTCGGCCTGCCCGAAGTGATGCTGGGCATCCATCCCGGCTTCGGCGGTAGCGTGCGTTTGATCGAGACCATCGGCGTCATCGCCGCGATGGACTTGATGCTGAGTGGTCGCGTGGTCACTCCCGCCGTCGCAAAACGCATGGGGATGGTGGACTTCGCCGTGCCGCTTCGACAACTGCAACGAACGGCGCGTTATGTGCTCGCGCAAAAAACTCCGCAGCGGCGCACCACTTTGTCCGAAGTCCGCAACAAGTTGCTTGTCAGCGCGCCGGCGCGGGCGGTGCTGGCGATGGTGTTGCGCAAAAAAGTCGCGGCCAAAGCCGACCCGGCGCACTACCCTGCCCCGTTCCGGTTGATTGACCTGTGGCGGAAACACGGCGGCAATCGCAGCGACATGCTCGAAGCGGAACAGGCATCGGTGGCGCAATTAATCACCACGCCGACCGCACGCAATCTGCTAAGAGTTTTTTTTCTGCGCGAGCAGATGAAAAAAATCGGCGGCAAAAAAAACAACGCGCCGTTCGAGCGCGTGCATGTGATCGGCGCCGGAGTTATGGGCGGCGACATCGCTGCGTGGTGCGCACTGCGTGGTTTGCCGGCTACGGTGCACGACCAAAACCCGAAAGCCCTGGCCGCCGCCACTCGACGCGCCCATCAATTATTCCAACGCAAACTCAAATCCCCCCGGCTGGTGCAACGGGCTATGGACCGTTTTCAGCCCGACCTTGATGGCCATGGCGCACGCCGCGCCGACATTATTATCGAAGCGATTATCGAAAATGCCGATGCCAAGATTGCGGTGTTTTCCAAAGTGCTGAAAATCGCCCGACCCGATGCGTTGCTCGCCACCAACACTTCCAGTATTCCACTGGAAACTTTGAGTGATGCTTTAAGTAACACGCAAAACGCAGCCGGCCGGCTGGTCGGGCTACACTTTTTTAATCCGGTGGCGAAAATGCAACTGGTGGAAATCGTCAAAGGCGAAAAAACTCAAGCCAGTTCGGTTGAGCGAGCGGCGGCGTTTGCCGGACGCATTGGTCGCTTGCCGGTGCCGGTGAAAAGTTGCCCGGGGTTTTTGGTGAATCGAATTCTTATGCCATACCTGCTCGAGGCGGTGGAGTTGGTGCGCGAAGGCGTTGCCGGCACGGTGATTGATCGAGAGGCAATGAAGTTTGGTATGCCCATGGGGCCGATTGCGTTGGCCGATACGGTGGGTCTGGATATTTGTTTGCATGTCGCACAAAACTTAAGCGCGCAGTCTGGTTTTGATGTGCCCGAAGTATTACGACAAAAAGTCGAAGACGGCAAACTCGGCAAAAAAAGTGGTGAAGGATTTTATCGATGGCTTGATGGCAAACCGCAAAAAATTTCCGCAAGCAACGCTCGCGTTCAGGCAAGCATCCAAAATCGGTTGATTTTTCGCTATCTCAACGAAGCGGTGGCGTGTTTGCATGAAGGCATCGTCGAGCAGGCCGACCAACTCGATGCCGGTCTGATTTTCGGCACCGGCTTCGCGCCGTTTCGTGGCGGGCCCATTCACTACCTCATCGACCAGGGACAGGACAATCTGCTGCGAAAACTGGGCACGTTACACGAGCAATACGGCGAGCGATTCAAACCCGCCGCCGGCTGGACCGAACTGAAACTGGGCGAGGCATGACGCATTGCGCTTGCCCAATTTTTATTATTATGGCGTCGCCATGCTGCGGCGCGCAATGTTTGTCTGGATTATACGGAGTTCGGCTACGCCGAACGGTTTAATAACTGGATTGCCCAGCCAATAATAATATGGCCGGGCAATGACAAATGATAGGCAATGGTGAGTTGGGAGGGCAAAAGCGAGTTGAGACGCCTCCGCATTTGCTTTATGCCGCCAAAAGCCGTAAGGTGGGTGCATTGTAGCAACGAGCGAAATAGCCAATGAACGCTTCCGAATCAGCGCTTTCCATTTCCGATTTGCACAAAAGTTTCGGCGCACTGGAAGTATTGCGCGGGATTTCGCTCGCCGCCAAACAGCACGATGTGATTTCCATGCTCGGTAGCAGCGGCTCCGGCAAAAGCACTTTGTTGCGCTGCGTGAATCTGCTGGAGACACCCACCTCCGGGGAAATTGCCGTTCACGGCGAGGTCATCCACATGAAAGACCATCGCGGTCGTCGCGTGGCCGAAGACCCGCGTCAGGTCGAACGCATTCGTAGCAAACTCGGCATGGTGTTCCAGCAGTTTAATCTTTGGTCGCACATGACAGTGCTGGAGAATGTCATCGAGGCACCAATTTCGGTGTTGAAAATGCCGCGCAAGGAGGCTATTGATCGCGCCGAATCGGTGCTGGAGCGGGTTGGCATGATCGACCGCAAGGACTACCATCCCACTCATCTGTCCGGCGGACAACAGCAACGGGTGGCGATTGCCAGAGCGTTGGCAATGGAGCCCGAGGTGCTATTGTTTGACGAGCCGACTTCGGCACTTGACCCGGAACTGGTCGGCGAAGTGCTGAAGGTCATCCGCAGTTTGGCAGAAGAAGGTCGAACCATGCTGGTGGTCACCCATGAAATGGGTTTCGCGCGCGAGGTTTCCAACCGCGTGTTATTTTTGCATCAGGGGCTGGTGGAGGAAGACGGCCCGCCGGGGGAAGTGTTCGATCAACCAAAGTCCGAACGCTTCCGGCAGTTTCTCGCCGGCACGCTTAAATAGTCGGCACGACACGCACAACGAATATCGTATACCACTCAACCATCATCAACAAACACGCAGGAGTATGACCATGAAAAAACTACTTTCATCTTTTATTGCCATCATCGCAATCGTGATGACCGTGGCCGGCGGTGCCCGGGCCGGCGACTGGAAACAAATTCGCATCGGCGTTGAAGGTGCTTACCCGCCGTTCAGTTCCATCACCGAAAGCGGGCAACTGGTGGGTTTCGATATCGACATCGCCATCGAACTTTGCCAGACCATGGGCGCCCAATGTTCGCTGGTGTCACAGGACTGGGACGGCATCATTCCGGCATTGCTAGCGCGCAAATACGACGCCATCATCGCCTCCATGTCGATCACCGAAGAGCGCAAGAAAAAAGTCGCGTTCACCGACAAGTATTACAACTCGCCGGCAAAATTCGTTCGCAAAAAAGGCTCCGGCATCGTGATTACCAAAGCGTCCATATCGGGCAAAACCGTCGGTGTGCAACGCGCCACCACCCACGACAATTTCATCACCGCTGAATTCGGCGACTCGGTCACCATCAAACGCTACGCCACGCAGGACGAAGCCTATCTGGATGCGGTGGTCGGGCGCGTTGATTTGTTGCTGGCGGATTCCATAGCGATGGATGACGGCTTCCTGAAAACCGAGCAAGGTGCGGACTTTGAATTCGTCGGGCCCAGTTATTCGGATCCGAAATATTTCGGTGACGGCGCCGGCATCGCGGTTCGCAAGGGCGATACCGATCTGGTGGAGATGTTCAACAAAGCGATCAAAACGATTCGCACCAATGGTAAATATAAAGCGATCAACGACAAGTATTTCGCTTTTGATGTCTATTAGGTCGGCGCGGTAATCCGCCCATGCCCGCTCTACTCGTCATTCCCGCGCAACGGGGGTGACGGGATGCGCGAATGACCAAACGCAGCCTATTCGTTGTCAGGCATGGCGATGAATAGGCAAGCGCCAATGATGAAAACGGGATCATGCATCAAGTAATCGAATACCTCCCATTTGTATTGACCGGAATGGCACTGACCATCGCGGTGGCGTTGCTTTCGTTATTCATCGCCTGCGTGCTCGGCATGCTGACCGCCGCCGCCAAACTTTCCCACTCCGGCGTCGCGCGCGCCGTGGGCGGCGTGTATACCACTTTGATTCGTGGCATACCGGATTTGGTGTTGATGACCCTGCTGTTTTTCGGTGGCCAAATTCTAATCAATCAACTCACCGACGCGCTGGGCTGGGGCTATGTGGATGTCAGCCCGTTCGTGGCCGGCGTAATCACCATCGGTTTCATCTTCGGCGCGTATATGGGCGAGACTTTCCGCGGCGCGATACTGGCGGTGCCACGCGGAGAAATCGAAGCGGGCCACGCCTTCGGCATGACCCCGGCGCGGGTTTTTTTCCGCATCACCTTTCCGGCGATGGTCCGCCACGCGCTACCGGGCTTCGGCAACAACTGGCTGGTATTGATGAAAACCACGGCACTGGTGTCGGTAATCGGCTTGCACGACATGGTGTACAAAGCCGGTCAGGCCGGCGGCGCCACTCGCCAACCGTTTTCATTTTACCTGCTGGTGGCGTTGTTGTTTTTGTTGCTGACGGCGTTTTCCAACATCGGCATTCGCTACCTCGACCGGCGTTACAGCGTCGGCGTGCGCTCGGCCTGATTACCACCCACCGCAATCATGGACTTCGCCGTCATCATCGACAACCTGCCGCTCTATTTTTCCGGGCTGCGCGTTACCATTGAGTTGTTAATCCTGTCGCTGGTCTGCGGCCTCGCGCTGGCGATTCCATTGGGTGTGGCGGCCGCGTCCAAACGCGTGTTGGTGCATTCATTTCCGCGCGGCTTCATTTATTTCATGCGCGGTACGCCACTGTTGGTGCAGGTGTTCCTGATTTATCACGGATTCGCGCAGTTCGATTTCCTGCGGGAGAGTTTCCTGTGGGTGGTGTTCAAGGAAGCCTACTGGTGCGCGCTGATCGCCTTCTCCCTGAACACCGCGGGTTACACCGCGGAAATCGTGCGCGGCGCGATCGTCCAAACTCCCTCCGGCGAAATCGAAGCGGCGCGCGCCTGCGGCATGTCCGCGGCCACCATGCTGCGACGGATTGTTCTGCCGAGTGCCTTCCGCCGCGGTCTGCCGGCATACAGCAATGAAGTCATCTTCATGCTACACGGCACGGTCCTGGCCGGCGTAATCACCATCGTCGATTTGTTCGGCGCCGCAAAAATCGTCAACTCGCGACACTTCGTGCCGTTCGAATCGTTCATCGCGGCCGGTGCTTTCTATCTTTGTCTGACCTTCCTGATCGTCTACCTGTTCAAACTGGTCGAAACAAAATGGCATGCCCACCTGCGCCCACGACGCGCTTGATTGCTGGTGTGAATAATAAAACGTGAACGACTGGTTTGAATCATCTCTGGGGCAATCCCTGCTCAAACAAGAACGGTTGCACTGCCGCAAACTTGTGCCTTCCGGTTACTATCCGCGAAGTTTGCAAGTGGGATTGCCGTCGGTTAATTTTCTCGACGGCATCGAAACTGGCGGGCGTTTTTTCATCGGCCAGCACGTCTTGCACACGCACGGTGAACCCGGTGCCTCCGGCTCCGACCCGCTTCAATGCGCCGTGGCAAAAGCCTCGGCCATGCCTTTTGCCGACAAAACCCACAACCTGATCGTGTTGCCGCACACCCTGGATTTTTGCGATGACCCGCACAGCGTGCTTCGAGAAGTGAATCACATACTGGTGCCGCAAGGTTGCGTGGTAATCACCGGGTTCAATCAAGTCAGCATGTGGGGCGCGGTTCGGCTGATGATGAAAGGAGCAAAGCGCCAGCCCTGGAATGGCAATTACCGTCGCGTTGGCCGAGTGCAGGATTGGTTATCGTTGCTCGGTTTTGAATTGGTCGGGGCCATGATGATGACCTACCAGCCGCCGCTACAAAACGAAAAGTGGCGAAGCAAACTGGAATTCATCGACCGCGCCGGTGCGCGCTGGTGGCCCGGGCTGGGCGCGGTGTATGTAATCATCTGGCGCAAAAAAGAAATCGTTGCCAGCGGTCGCGCCGTAACGCGATTGCAATGGAAACGATTGTTCCCCGGCATGGCGCAACCGGCCGCCCGCGTCGAACTCAAATTGGTGCACTCGCGAAAACGCGCCTGACAAAAGCGATGTCGAAAAAAGTCATCATTTATACAGACGGCGCTTGCCGTGGCAACCCGGGCCCGGGCGGCTGGGGTGCGCTGTTGCGTTTCGGTGCGCAGGAAAAATCGCTATACGGTGCCGAACTGGAAACCACCAACAACCGCATGGAACTGAAAGCCGCCATCGAGGCATTGCGTGCGTTGCGTCGTCGTTGTCGGGTGGAGTTGCACACCGATTCGCAATACCTGTGTAACGGCGTGTTGCAGTGGATGGAAAACTGGAAGCAAAAAAACTGGATGACCGCCGACCACAAGGCAGTGAAAAACCGCGACCTGTGGGAGACCCTCGACGGACTGCTTGACCAACACGACATTACCTGGCACTGGGTCAAGGGTCACGCCGGCAACCCCGGCAACGAATACGCCGACCTCCTTGCCAACCGGGGCATTGACGAGTTGTCGCCATGAAACAAATCGTGGTGGACACCGAAACCACCGGACTGGAATTTTCCCAGGGGCATCGGGTAATTGAAATTGGCTGCGTAGAAATGATTAGCCGTCGCTTGAGCGGTAACACCTTTCATCACTACCTCAATCCGCAACGCGAAATTGACGAAGCCGCCGGCGAAGTACACGGCATCACCACCGAGATGTTGAAAGACAAACCGTTATTTGCCGACCTCGCCACCGAACTGCTCGAATTTATTAAGGGTGCCGAACTCATCATTCATAACGCGCCTTTTGATATCGGCTTCCTCAACAACGAATTCCAATTGGCCGGGTTCGGCGAAGGCGTGATTGAATCTCATTGTAGCGTAGTCGACACGCTGGCCATGGCTCGCCACAAATATCCGGGGCAGCGCAACAGTTTGGATGCGTTGTGCAAACGTTATTCGGTCGACAACACCCAGCGCACATTACACGGCGCATTGCTGGACGCCGAAATTCTCGCCGATGTATATCTGGCGATGACCGGCGGACAGGAGACGCTGTTGGGAGAGTTGTCGGGCATGCCGGCCTATACCCAAGAGCAAATCAATGAATCGAGCGAGGTCGCCGAAAGCATCGTCACCCCGCTAATCCGTGCCGCCGGCGAAGAACTGGAACAACACGAGAAGTGGTTGCAACTGCTGGAAAAAGAATCCGACGGCGCCATCTGGCGACAACTGGAAAACGCGGAATGATTGTGCGGCGTTGCCGCCGGTAGTGATAACGGCTAACGCCGGACTCATTAATACGAACAAACATTGCGCGCCGCATATTTTTCGTCAGGCAAGGCGCGCAAGGAGCGTGGGAGGGAGCAATACATTAAGTGAGACCTTTGCATAAATCAAGCCTAAATCATACTTAATCCAGTAAAATAAGAAACCTCTAAACAACCACCAAAGCCAACTCAAAATGTCCTGGAAACAAACCGCCCAACACTCAATGGCAGACATGCTTGTGGTCGAGCATAAATCCCTGAGCGAACTTGACGATGTGCACAGCATCATTAACTGGAAAGAGATAGAGACCACCCTTGCGGGACTTTATTCATCTAAAAGAGGCGTGCCTGCCTACCCGCCGCTGATGATGTTCAAGATCCTAATCCTGCAAGCGTGGTATAACCTAAGCGATGAAGCCTTGGAAAAACAAATTGCCAGGGATTTGATGTTCAGGCGCTTTATCGACTTAAGTTTGAGTGAAGCGGTGCCGGACCACACGACCATCCGGCGTTTCAGAAACCTGCTGAGCACCGAGAACCTTTTAGAGCCGCTATTAGAGCAAATTAACACGCACCTGGAGCAAAACAGCATTATCGTCTCAGTCGGTTCAATCAACATCATTGATGCCACGGTGATAAAAGCCAAGCAATCACGCAAACGCAAGGGCAAGGATGGCAATAACACGCAAGACCCGGAGGCCGGTTACCATGTCAAGGTCGCCGCTGACGGCAAGCGCAAAACCACCTACGGCTTCAAGATGCACGCCAATACGGATGGACATGGTTTTGTCAAGAAGATGACTTACACGCCAGGCAATGTGCATGACTCACAAGAGATGGACAAACTGCTGGTCAAAACCCATGGGCAAGTTTACGCGGACAGCGCATATGCCAATCAGGAGAACGACCAGAAACTGGGCCGGCAAAACAATAAAGTTCTGCACCGGGCTTATAGAAACAAACCGTTAACCGACCAACAAAAACGGCAAAACAGGCAACGTTCAGGCATCCGTTATATCGTCGAGCGCACCTTTGGGCTATTAAAACAACATCATGGATTAGGTCAGGCAAGATACCTTGGGCTGGAAAGAAACAAAAGCAGAGCACAACTGATTGCGATGACTCATCATCTTAAAACCGGGATGAATATTTTCAAGCAAATGCGAAGTTCACCGGCGTGTTGCGTCTAAAAGGCGGGGGGAAAGGCAAAACAGCAACCCAACCAACCAAAGCTAAGTAAATCGGGTTGGTTTGTGAACGTTTTTCAAGAAAAACGAGGCTTTTTGGAAATATCTTTAGGGTGTTAACGAGTCAAGACCGTGAAAAATCTCAGAAGTGAGATTATGAGAAATGATTATGGATTATGCAAAAGTCTCTAAGTATGTGAGCGACCGAGCGACGTAGCGCAACAAAGCATGGCGGAAAATAGGCAAGCGCAATATCAGCCGCTATCATTCTCTTCCGGCGTGATGTGCTTCGCCAAAAAAAACATCTGCAACACCACGAACGCAAAGGTCAAGCCGGTCATACCGAATACTTTAAAATTGACCCAGTTTTCGGTGCGGGTCGCTTGGTCGGAACCGAGGTTATAATAAAATGCGACATACAGATTCAAAAGCCCCAGCAAAAGAAAAAATGCAGCCCATGCGATATTCAGTTTCCGCCAGGCCGGCGCGGGCAGGCTGATCTTGCGTCCCATCAGGTATTCCAGGGCGGATTTTTTACCGAATATCAGTGTCCCTGCGATGACTACGGCAAACGCCCAGTTGACGATGGAGGGTTTCCATTTGATGAAGACATCGTCCTGCAAGGCGATGGTGAGGCCGCCGAAAACCGAGATGACCGCCAGAGTTACCAGATGCGTGGTTTCAAAGCGGCGATGCCTTGCCCAGAATAGCCCGACCTGGACGAAGGTCGCCAAAATCGCCGCTGCGGTGGCGGTGTAAATGTCGTAGAATTTAAACGCCGCGAAAAATATCAGTAGCGGCAACAGGTCGAACAGCAGTTTCATCGCAGGGTTTGACCGGCCCGGGGAGACCGGAAAATTTAGCCGATTGTGAAACGCCCTAGGGTATCATGGGATGCGTGGAAACGGGGTGCCTTGTTGTGCCATCATCTGCGCCATCATCATCACTATCTATTGCCAGCCCGGCATCCCAAACCGATATGAATGAACCTGCGGAAGATAAAGACATCGGCGTCAAAAAACACATCGTCGTGGAGGGTCCGATCGGGGTGGGCAAGACCACTCTGGCGCGAAAAATCGCCGCGAGCCTGGGCGCCGGGTTGTCGCTGGAGCAAACCGCCGACAACCCGTTCCTCGAACGTTTCTACAAGGCACCATCGCAGTTCGCCCTGCAGGCCCAGTTGTTTTTTTTATTTCAGCGAGTCCGGCAGTTAAAAGAATTGCGCCAAGGAGATTTGTTTGCCCCGCTCCGGGTCGCCGACTTCATGCTGGCAAAGGATCCGTTGTTCGCCGGTATTACTCTGGATGACGATGAATTGTATCTATACGAGCAGGTCTACCGGCAACTGGTAGTCGAAGTGCCGACGCCGGATCTGGTGATTTATTTGCAGGCGCCCACGGACGTGCTGGTAAACCGCATCCGCAAACGCGGCGTGTTGTTCGAGCGCAACATGGAACGCGGTTATTTGGAGCATGTGGCCGAATCCTACACTCGATATTTCTTGTCGTATCACCAATCCGCGCTGTTGATGGTGAATGCGGAAAATTTAAATTTCTTGAATAACGAAGAACATTATGATTTGTTGTTGCAAGAAATTCGCGCCATTGAATCCGGGCGACATTATTTCAATCCGGTTTTGTAATCGTGAATGAAACCGACATCACGCCGCCCGCGGAATCGCCGTCATTGCGCACCGTTGCCATGCCGGCCGACGCCAACCCCAGCGGCGACATCTTCGGCGGCTGGATCATGTCGCAAATGGATTTGGCCGGGGCAATTTATACGAGTTATCTGGTGGAGGGGCGGCTGGTGACGGTGGCGGTCGAGGGCATGTCCTTCCTCCTGCCGGTGTTCATCGGCGACCAGGTCAGTTGCTACTGCCAATTGACACGCACCGGAAACACCTCGATTTCGGTGCACATCGAAACCTGGGTGCGCCGAAAACAAGCCGCGGAGCAACACCTGAAAGTCACCGAAGCCACCTACACCTACGTCAGCGTGGACGACCATCGGCAACCCGTACCCATCAAAAACCGCGACTAAATTGCGCTTGCCTATTTTCCGCCATGCGGTGTTGCGCGTCGTCGCTCGGTCGCTCACATACTTAATGTATTGCTCTCTCCCTCGCTCGTTCGCTTGCTTATTTTCCGCCATGCTTTGTTGCGCTGCGTCGCGTTGTCGCTTACCTACTTAATGTAGGCGCGCTCCACCGCTCCTTGCGCGCCTTGCCTGACGAAAAATAATCTACGCTTCTCGCGCGCCTTGCCTGACGAAAAATATGCGGCGCGCAATGTTTTTCCGTAATTAATGAGTTCGGTCAAACCGGGCTTTTTTTTTCAATGTGCTTTGGCTTCTCAACGCGCTTTTGTCCTTTCGATTCACCGTTACCTCTCATTTGTCATTGCCCGGCGCATATTATTATTGGCTGGGCAATCCAGTTAAAAAATTCAGCGGCGTTAGCCGCTATCCTTAATGGCGGCGAAGCCGCCGGTTGTTACTTAAAACCTCAACTCTCCTTTCAGCAAAATGGCATCATCATCCGCATCCGCATCACGATGTTCACCAACGAGATCCAGGTCGAGGCGGTCGCCGAGTTTCCATTGGATGCCTAGGCGGTAGCGGTTGCTGTCGTCGCTCAGGGTCATTGCGGTATATGGCGTTAGCAAGCCGGGGGTGGTGCCGAGCCACGATGGTCCGGTAAAGCCATTCATGCCATAACCGACCCGCAGGTCCAGTCGTGCGGCGTAGTCGTGGTCGTCGGTGTCAGTGGCATTGCCATTGCCATCGCCATCGCGCAAGCCATCTTCCCACAGGCGCTGGATGTCGCCGGCATCATCGCCATAACCCGGGCTGAGGGCGAACGACCAGCCTTGACCATCGGCGCCGGCGGTCTTTTTGATGGCACCGCTGACACCCCATTCATTGGCATCGCCATCGTGTCCGAGCAACACGCGGGCTTTGCCTTCCACGCTGAAGCCGTTGGCATTGACATGGGATATGCCGAAGCCGAGTTCGGCGCCGCTGCCGGTGGTGCCGTCGCCGCCGTCATGGCGTATGCCCGCCTCCGCGCTTCGTTCGGTGCGCGCGCCGTTGTCCAGTGCGATGGTGTTGGTGGACTCCAAACTCAACCGCACGCGGTTGGTATCCACTTCGCTTGCTTTCAAACCGCTACCATCTTTGTTGGCGTCCACTTCCAACGTGCTTTGCGATACTTCACCTTTCAATCGCAAGGTGCTGGCACCGCGTTGCCGCACGATGCCGTTACCGCCAATGGCAAAGGTATTCATGGACAGGTCGTTGCCGGATGTGGCGCCGGCGCCATTATCCCTTTTCAGTTCGCCTGAGCCGTAACCGGCGGTCATCCACACTTCGCCGCGCGCACCGCCCCAACCGAAGTAGGGATTGATGCTGGTCAGGCTAATGTCGTAGGTTTCTTTTTTGTCAGTTTCCAGTTCGCCTTCGTTCCACGATAGCGCCAGGCCGCCAATCGCTTCGGCGGTGCGCCCGTCCAAACCGAAATGCACACTGAACATGTCGCCGTCCCAATCCAGTGCCAGGTCTTCATCCTCGCCACCGAAGTTGCGGTAGTCGCCGGAGCCCCAGAAGGTTATGCCGCTGCCATCCTCGCTACCGACAAAATTCAATGGCATCGTAAACGCCGAGTTGCCGAGCAGGGTTTTCATATCCAGCGTGCCGTCTTCCATTGAAGACGCGTGAGTGTTCATCAGGTTGGCAACGGTGGAGGACATGGCTTGGTCGTCATCGCCATTCCCATTAAATGACATCTGTTGCCCGGCGAAGTTGAAACTGCTGCCGCCGTTTTGTTGCGTGCGTGCGCGTTCGACCCGCCCGACGATGGCGCTGATGTTCTGGTCGGCTATTGCGCGCGCGACTTCCGACAAAATCACTTCGACATCCTTATCAGCCGCCGGTCCGGTCACGGTGATGACTACCGTGTCGGTGTGGCTTGCCGGGGAATCGGCATTATCGGTGACGGTCAGGCTGAAGGTCAAAACCCCTGCCGCGGTAGGCGTGAAGGTCGGGCCGGCGGTGTCGGCACCGGTCAAGGCGATTACCGCTTCAGGCGCGGGCGGGGTGCCATTGGTCAAGGTATGCGTCCAGGCATAACTCAGCGTATCGCCCACATCGGGGTCGTTGCTACCCGAGCCGTCCAGGGTTACCAGCGCACCGGTGTCCACAGTTTGATTGCCCCCGGCATTTGCCGTCGGCGGCTGGTTGGGCGGTTCAGTGGCAGTGCCGCTCGCGCTCGCCGCGCTCGCGGGGCCCATGTTCGGGGTGTCGGCGGTGTCGGACACGCTATTGGCGGCAAGGATCAGGCTGAAGGTTGCCGCGTTCGGGGTGAAGGTGATGGTGTAGGTGGTGCCGCTACCGCTCACGCCATTCACCGTGGCATCAGTGGAAGTGGAGAAATCATCCACCGCCAAACCGGTTACCGGCTCGGAGAAGGTGATGTCGTGATCCTGCGCCGTGCCAATCACACCTTCGGTAATGCTACCGAGGGTCACCATCGGCGCGATGGTGTCAGGTATATCAGTTACTGTGTATGTTCTAGTTACAGAGTCAGCTGTATTTGTACCATCAGTGGAATCATAAGTGATCATGTAATCACCTAGTGTGCCAACATCAACAGTTCCAGTTGGAGTAACTGTAGAACCATCATCAGTTGTGACTCCTTCAAGCAAGTCAGGTGGTGATGAACCAGCTTGTAGTGTAACGGTAAGAGGATTTACTGTGATTACTGGTTTTGTGGTATCAAGTGTAATGACTACAGCCGGTGATGGAACAGATGTATTTACTCCATCAGACGCCGTTGCAGTAAAAGAGTTCTCACCCTCAGTTAGTGTAACTGTAAATGAGAAATTCCCTAATCCATCAGCAGTTGTCGTACCAACTGATGTTGCTCCATTGAATAGTTCTACAGTTGCTCCGGCTTCAGTTGAACCACCATTAATTGTGATTGATGGTGAATTGACAGTTTCAGGTAAGGTGGTGATTGCAGGAGCTTCCGGTGTTTCAGTATCAAGTGTAATGACTATAGCCGGTGATGCTGCAGATGTGTTGACTCCATCAGATGCTGTTGCAGTAAAAGAGTTGGCACCTTCAGACAGTGCAACTCCTGCAAATGAGAAACTCCCTGAACCATCGGCAGTTGTCGTACCAGCTGATGTTGCTCCATTGAATAGTTCTACAGTTGACCCAGCCTCAGCCGTACCAGCAATCGTGAATGATGATGTATTGACAGTTGCAGGTGGTGTGGTGATTGCAGGAACTGCTGGTGTTTCAGTATCAAGTGTAATGAGTACAGCTGGTGATGGATCAGATGTGTTTGGTCCATCAGACGCTGTTACAGTAAACGAGTTCTCACCATCAGTCAGTGTAACTGTAAATGAGAAACTACCTGAATCAGCAATTACTGTATCACCAGTTGATGTTCCTCCCTTGAATAGTTCTATAGTTGCTCCAGCCTCAGCCGTACCATCAATCGTGAATGATGGTGTATTGACAGTTGCAGGTGGTGTGGTGATTGCAGGAACTGATGGTGCTGTAACATCAGCTGTAACTGTAACTGTACGAGTTACTGTAACTGCAGGGTTTCCAGCCGCATCATCCACATCAAAGGTTACATCATATGCTCCAACCGTACCGGTATCAACTGTATCTCCGCCAACAGTTACACCACCTGTGATATCTCCGTCAATATTATCAGCTGCAGAATAGGTGAATGGTGTGTATGTTTCTCCAAGCTCGATGGAGAATGATTCTTCATTGACTGTGATAGATGGTGCTGTAACATCAGCTGTAACTGTAACTGTACGAGTTACTGTAACTGCAGGGTTTCCAGTCGCATCATCCACATCAAAGGTTACATCATATGCTCCAACCGTACCGGTATCAACTGTATCTCCGCCAACAGTTACACCACTTGTGATATCTCCGTCAATATTATCAGCTGCAGAATAGGTGAATGGTGTGTATGTTTCTCCAAGCTCGATGGAGAATGATTCTTCATTGACTGTGATAGATGGTGCTGTAACATCAGCTGTAACTGTAACTGTACGAGTTACTGTTTCTGCATGGTTTCCAGCCGCATCATCCACATCAAAGGTGACATCATATGCTCCAACCGTACCGGTATCAACTGTATCTCCGCCAACAGATACCCCACCTGTGATATCTCCGTCAATATTATCAGCTGCAGTAAAGGTGAATGGTGTGTATGTTTTTCCAAGCTCGATGGAGAATGATTCTTCATTGACTGTGATTACTGGTTTTTCTGTATCAGGTGCAGGTCCAGTCGTTACAGTATGCCTTGCAACCTCGGCACCGCCTTTAATTGAAATGACGATATCGCCAGTATAATCATACCCGACTGTTTCTGTGCGAGTGTATGGGGCTCTATCAGTGCTAAAGTCAGAGGTAGCACCATCACGTTCAAGTGTAAAATTAGCGGGCTGTGAGGATGTGAATGTTATGGTTACCTTATCCCCGTCAGTATTAGCAACACTGAAGATTGCAATTACTGTGTATGTTCTAGTTACAGAGTTGGCTGCATTGCCTGATGCATCTGTGGAATCATAGGTGATAATG
Organism: Candidatus Poriferihabitaceae bacterium; assembly: GCA_965249835.1. Lineage (GTDB taxonomy): Bacteria > Pseudomonadota > Gammaproteobacteria > Arenicellales > Poriferihabitantaceae > JAHRAW01. The sequence continues at coordinate 1,470,088 of CBDFMY010000003.1, read as the reverse complement.
TAAGTTCCTGATATGTCGATATCAACAGCTCCAGATGTAGTAATTGGAGAAGCATCATCAGTTGAGACTCCTTCAAGCAAGTCAGGTTGTGCTGAACCAACTAGTAGTGTTGTAATGGTACTAGGATCAACTGTGATTACTGGTTTTGTGGTATCAATTACGGTGATTACAATTGATTTTTGGTCTGGTGTGTTACCTGCAGCATCAGCTGGTGCAGTATATGTTACGGTGTATACTCCTACAACACTGGTGTCAGGTGTATCACCTGTAACTGCTACTGTTCCAGAGTAATTTGTGTCATTGTCAGCTACAGTGGCGCTAGGTATAGTGTAGGTGTTGGTTGCAGTCCGCTCTATTGTTTCACTGGATCCTGATACCGTGATTACTGGCTTTTCTTCATCAGGTGTTACATCAGTACTTGCAGGAAACTCTGCAGAAGGACCACTTGTCCCACCAGAATTTGTCGCCGTAATTATATAATTGTAATCTGTACCAGCAGTCAATCCGGTATCAGTGGCAGTCAGTTCAGTGGTTTTTGATGCCACCACTACATCACTGACATCGCCTGTACCGACTCTGGTCAGGGTATAGCTGTCAGCACCAGTAACCGGACCCCATGAGAGTGCTATGGTATCATGAGTGACTGTCACGAGAGCAAGTGCGGGAGTTCCAGGTATAGGTGGGGCATCAGCAGTCCTTGCAGTCAACCCAGCAGATATGCCGCCTGAAGTAAGGTCTGCAGCAAGTGATCTGACATAAAATGTGTAGGATGTTTCAGGAGCCAATCCAGTAATAGTGGATGATGTAACACTGGCAAGATCGATGTATTCATTGGTAGCAGCGGCAGGATCGTCATAAACGAGATACGATACGGCATCATCCACTGCATCCCATTCAATCGTTATACTTGTCGGAGTGATTGCTCCTACTCTAAGTGTAGGTGGAAGAGGTGTTGATGTAGTATCTGGTGCAGTAGTTGTAGTTGCAGTGACCTCGTTAGAAGAAGCACTTGGTCCAACGGAATTTGTAGCTATAATGGTATACTTGTACTCTGTGTCAGCAGTCAATCCGGTATCAGTGGCAGTCAGTTCAGTTATTGGCACATCAACATTGCCGCCTGCAACAATTCTGGTCACGGTGTAACTGTCGGCATCATCCACTGCAACCCATGAAAGTGATATGGTTGTATCAGTGGTAGAGTCTACAGAAAGCACAGGTATTTCAGGTACAGTTGGTGCAACAGTTGGTGCTGCAAGTGTAGTTACAGACACGACATCAGAGGCGGCACTGTCTCCAGCTATAGACACTGCCCTTATGGAATAGGTGTAAGTTGTTTCAGGTTCCAAGGTATCATCATATGAGGTTCCAGTGACTGCTATCTCAGTTGGTCCTGTGCCACCTGTTCTGCTCAGTGTATAACCAGTTGCACCAGTCTGCTCATCCCATGAGAACACTACACTGTTATGAGTAATATCTCCTTTGACAAGTGTCGGGGTGCCAGGTATAGTTGATACTGATTCCCTTGCATATTCATGTCCACCAAATGAGATGACAATCTCACCAATAAAGCCATGACCAGTTAGTAGTGCAATAAATGGGGTGAGACTACCTACCTCATTAGTAATAATAAGCCAGTCCACGCTCGGAGCACCTACTGCTTGAATCACAAATGTGCCTGCTCTTAATGGTACAAAGGATACAGTTACATCTCCATCATCACGTGCAGTAGCGATAAATGTGCCTGCCTTGATTGCCAGAGTCCTTGCAGACTGGCTTGCAACATCCTTACTGTCAAATGAGAGGGTTACATCACCATCAAATTCAAAGCCGACTGTTATTGTTTCCTCTTTTTCTACTGAATCTGATACATCCTCAGCTGAGACAACAACTGTATCACTTGACTCACTAGATGTAATCGTGAATGTGCCTTCCTTTAAGGCTGTAAATGTCACAAGTAATTTGTCTGCATTTGCCGTATGGGTAACCTCAAAAGAGCCTGTCTTTATTGCCGGCGTTTCAACTGGTGCTGCAGTTGTAGATGCTGCAAACTCTGCAGAAGGATCACTTGTACCGGCAGTATTTGTTGCCACAATGACATACTTGTAATTAGTTGAAGGAGTCAGGTTCCTATCTGTGGCAGACAATATATCGCCTGATTCCACCACTACATTATCACCGCCATCAACAATTCTGGTCAGAGTGTAAGTTTCGGCATTAGCCACTGCAACCCATGCGAGCTCTATGGTATTATGAGTATTAGATGCAATACCAAGTGCGGGAGTAGCAGGTGGAGCAGTTGCTGCAATTACTTTGTATATTCTGGTTTTACCAACAGCTGGGTTTGTACCATCAGTTGAGGAATAAGTGATAGTGTAATCGCCTACTGTACCAACATCAACAGTTCCGGATATAGTAATTTCAGAGCCATCATCAGTTGAGACTCCTTTAAGAAGTACTGGTGCAGGTGAGTTTAGTTCAAGAGTGATTTCTTCTGGAGTTACTGTGATTACTGGTGGTGTGGTATCAGGTGCTGTTCCAGTTGTAGTTGCAGTAACCGTATTAGAACGAACACTTTCCCCAAAAGTATTTGTTGCTGTAACGAAATACTTGTACTCTGTACCAGAAAGCAGACTATCATCATCGGTACTGAGTCCGCTGGTGCCTGACAACACTATTACATCATTACCGCCATCAACAATTCTGGTTAAAGTGTAACTGTCGGCATTACCCACTGCAGTCCATGAAAGTAATATAATTGCATCAAGAGTTATGTCTACAGAAAGTACGGGTGCGGCTGGTGGTGTAGTTAATGCTGTTCCAGTTGAAGTTGCAGAAACCACGTTAGAACTGGTAATTACCCCAGCACCATCAAATGCTGTGACATGATATCTGTAGGTCGTTCCAGGAAACACAGTATCAATGTGTGTTGTCCCTGCAATATTTCCTCCTTGCGGACGGCCATCTCTATACACCTTATAGTATGTGGCATCAGTCACTGAAGTCCATGAAAGTGCTATACTTGTATCAGTAATTGCTCCTACAGAAATTACAAATGGATCTTCTACTGTTACAGTCTCAGTGATTGTTGCGACTTGTCCATTGTTGTCAGTTACGGTATAAGTTACAGCATAGTCTCCAGAAGCGTTGACATTTACTGTTTCACCGCCAACTTCACTGGATGCAATTCCTGAGATATCAGATTGATTGGCAATTACATCTGGGGTGTATGTTCCGCCAAATGGTACTGTAGTGGAATAGTCATCTGTGTTACCATCAACATCAAAGGTTGGCGGTGTGGTATCAACTACAGAAATTACAATTGATTGTTGGTCTGGTGTGTTATTTGCTGCATCAGCTGGTGCATCATACAATACGGCGTATACCCCTATAGCACTAGTGTCAGGCGTATCACCAGAGACTGTTACTGTTTCAAAGTAATTTGGGTCATTATCAGTTACAGTGGCACCTTGTTCTGTGTAAGTGTCAGTTGCAGTTAATTCAATTCTTTGGGTGGATCCTGTTGGTGTGATAGATGGTGCTGTGGTATCTGCAACTGTAACTGTTCTAGTTACCTGTACTGCAGGGTTTCCGGCCGCATCATCCACATCAAAGGTAACAGTGTAAGTATTAGCTACATTGATATCAACTGTATCTCCGTCAACAATTACACCACCTGTGATATCTCCATCAGTATCATCAGTTGCAGAATAGGTGAATGGCGTGTATGTTTCTCCAAGCTCGATGGAGAATGATTCTTCATTAACTGTGATTACTGGTTTTTCTGTATCAGGTACAGTTGTAGTTACAGTCAAAGTATTAGAGTTAAATGTCAAGGAAGGATTCTGGTAAAATACTCCGACATAATATTCGTAGGTCGTTCCAGGAGTCAGACCAGTATTAATGGCGCCGGTGTGGGGGTCGCGGTAGATGAGGTTGAGATCTGATTGTGCTTGACCATCTCTATGCACAAAATAGCCAGCGACATTATCTCGCGACTCCCATAAAATCTCAATGCTTGTACTAGTGACGTCTCCCACACTAATTGTAATTGGATTACGCGTTACAGTCTGCCTTGCAACTTCCTCACCGCCATATGACAAGATGACAGCATTAACAGAAGAACTCGCAATATCAAAGGTAATTGATTGATCTTTATTTAGGTCACCTGATAAAATAGTTATACTTGAGGTCTGTCCACCCGCCGTAGCAGTGTATAAGCCTTCCTTGATGGGGGTAAAGCTTACCGTTGTTCGGGTTGGATTTGAGGTAACCTCAAAAGAGTTTGCCTCTATTGCCGGTGTTTCAGTATCAAGCGTAATGAGTATAGCTGGTGATGCATCAGATGTGTTTGGTCCATCAGACGCTGTTGCAGTGAATGAGTTCTCACCCTCAGTCAGTGTAACTGTAAATGAGAAACTACCTGAATCGGCAGTTACTGTATCACCAGTTGATGTTCCTCCCTTGAATAGTTCTACAGTTGTCCCGGCCTCAGCCGTACCAGCAATCGTGAATGATGGTGTATTGACAGTTGCAGATGGTGTGGTAATTGTAGGAACTGGTGGTGCTATGGTGTCAGGTGTTTTATCAGTCCTTGCAGTAACCTCGTTAGATGAACCACTTGTCCCGACAGAATTTGTTACGGTAACGACATACTTGTACGATGTCTCAGGAGTCAGGCCAGTATCAGTGGCAGTCAATGCATTGCCTGAAAACACTACTACATCAGCACCGCCAACAACTCTGGTCAGGGTATAACTGTCGGCATTATCCACTGCACCCCATGAGAGTGCTATGCTGTTATGAGTAGTTGTTCCTGCAGAAAGTACAGGTGGTTCAGGCGTGGTCGCGGTCGGCTCGCTCACGGTCACGGTGCGGGTCAGCGGGTCGGCGGCATTGCCGGCGCTGTCCATCACATTGTAGGTAAGGGTGTACTCACCAGCAGTGTCAACCTCCACGGGGCCACCGGTAATGACAATGTGGGAGGGGTCGATGGGGCCATCAAGAGCATCATCGGCGGTTACCGGGTCGTTGTAGGCATCACCCTTTGTTATGGTGACGCTGGTTCCGCCGTCATTCAGGCTAATGGTTGGCTTCACGGTATCATGCTGGAACATGGCAAGCCCGGCAAATTCGGAGACAACGCCATTCACTGTCTGGTGGGCTCGCACCGCATTGTTGTTATATGTGGCTTGGGAAGCAGTAAGGTCGAAACTACGGTCGGTGTTGCTGCCGGTGGTGTAAGGGGTATTGCCACTATTGGAAGACCATTCCCAGGTGTCCCTGTCGTTCTGAAAATCGGCGTGCAGTGTAACCACTATTGATCTGTTTCTGGTGATGCGGTCCGTATTAGTACCACCATCGCGAGCCGTGTCCCTCGCCAGGGCAATGCCTGGTCGTGGAACGGCACGGGCAACGGTGACGGTGTAGGTTTGTTCTCCAGTGCCGTCCTCGGCGACGACCAGGATGGTGATGATGTTATTGCCAACATTCAAGTCAATCGCTCCACTGGGTTGGCCGCTGGCAACAGCAACGTCGTTCACAGCCACGGCTGCGCCGTCGTCAGTCGTGGTCGGCGTTACCGTAACGCTTGCCACATCAGTGCCCACGCTGACGGCGTAGGCATCGGTGGCAGCATCGAAGGGCGGATTCAGGGTGCCAGCCGAAACATCCAGGGCGGACAGAGTCGAATCCGTAGACAGGGTCACGGGCGCGGCAGCCACAGCACCGGTCGCCGCGCTGGCAACTTTTTTACCGCCACCTTCGCCGTCGGTGTAAGTGGCGACCACTCGAATAATCCTGCCGACATCACCAACTACCGGCTCGTAGGTCGCACTGGTGGCACCGCTGATGTCGGGCCAGGCGGCATCGTCGACGGCGGCGGCGGCGTCGATGCCGTCCACCGCGCTTTGCCATTGATGCGTAATGCCGGAAACAGGCGTTCCCTCAGGCGGTGAATCCTCGTCAGTCACCGTGCCGGCGGCTAGCATCTCGCCAACCTGCGCGTCGCCGGTAATGGCACTGATGGCACCCGGTTCATCCACATTGATAATGGTAATCTCAACTTCCAGGTCTTGGGTCACGGGCTGAGGAACGCCGTCTACGTTGCCTAAACTGCGTATAATGACATTATAGACGTTGTCCGCGCCTTGATCCTGCGGTGCCTCATAATCCGGAGAGAAACTCACGGAAGGGCCAGATGAACTGCTTAAACCTAATCTGCCGCCTGAAAGTGGGTGGAATAAATCGCTATCCAAACCGTTCCCTATCACAAGGATGAAAGAATCCGTAGCCGTGGTGGTGTAGGTGCCCAGGACACTGCGGGCGGCGGTGTTCTCAGGAATTGACAGGGTCACAGGACCCGTTATGACCGGCAACGGTGTCGTAGCCGTGCCGGTTATGCTGGTCTCGGCAACGGGATTGCCGGCGAGGTCGGTCACGCTGCCCGCGGTAAGGATCAGGTTGAAGGATGCCGCAGTCGCGGTGTAGGTGAGGGTGTAATCAGTACCGCCATCGCTACCGCTCACAGCAGTCACCGTGATACCTGTGGAAGCGGAGAAATCACCCGCAGCCAAACCGGCCACCGCCTCGGAGAAGGTGATGTCGTGCATCTGCCCCGCCCGGTCAATCACAGCACCGGCAATGGTGCCGAGGGTCACCGTCGGCGGGGTGGTGTCCGCATCCACGGAGGCCGCATTCACGTCGAGCGGGAATTGCCGACTGAATTCTTTCAAACTCGCGGCGTCCTGGACACGGTAGGTCAGGGTGGATTGCTTAGCCGTGGTCGGCGTGCCCGTGAGCCTGCGGGTGGCCGCATCGAAGGACAACCCGTCGGGAAGACCGCCAAAGCTGGTCAGCCGGTAGATAAAGGTGGGGCTGGAACCGGTGCCGCCGGTGGCTACCGGCAGGGTCAGGGCGGTGATCGGCGTGCCAACCGTGTAGCTCTGGCCGGCCAGCGCGGCGGCAAGCCCCAGCGCGGCGAAATCCGGGGGTGTGCAGACCGTTTCGCCATCTGGGTTCCCGCTCCCCTCGCATACCGTGACCTTGACGAAGATGAGGGCGAAGCCACCACCCGCCGAGGAGCCCACCCTGTAGTTGAATGCAAAGCCGTCGCCTGATTGACCCGCGCCCGCAAGCGTCGGTGTGCCCTTGAAGATGCGGGTTTTCGGATCAAAGCTAAACCCCAGTGATTCGAGTCCGGGGTTTCCGGTCACAGAGTAGGTCAGGCCGCCGACGCCGCCGGTGGCTATCGGAAACTCGATGTTATCGGTGGCCACCCCAAACCGGAAATACAGGTTGATGGTTCTTATTTCGTCGGGTGTCGCACCGATTCCCACTGGCTGCGGGAACGTCTGCGCTCCGGCTGGCGATGCCAGCCCGAGTAGCAGGCCGATCACCATTAGCGGGCCCAGCAGGAGGGCGGCGAGGCGACGGCGAGGGGCCGCCAGCATCACGCCACGCCTTCCGCCCGGCGGGGGCTGGCTGGGGCTGGAGTGAAGCCCGGGTAAATCTGGGGGGGGGGGGGGTGATACTCATCCTTGCCGCAATGCGGATGCAAAAACGAATGGTAGCGATTATTCTATTCATGTGTCTTGCTCCTCAGATATCCGAATAAAGTTAGTTTTGGGCGAGCCGCACCCGGGGTGGCGTGACCAGCAATCGGGGTATTGTATACGAAAAATACACTCGTCGTAATCCAATTCGCCCTCAATCTGTCATCCTCGCCGGCAGGCGGGAAAAACCACCCTCCCTGCCGTCATTCTCGCCGAAGGCGGGAATCCAGTTAAATATCTGTCACGCGTAGCGTGACTCCTTTTGGCATCCGGCTTTGCCAGACACAAACCGGCGGCATCAAAGCAAAGGAGTCCGGCTACGCCGGACGACATATTCCACTGGATTGCCCGGCCAATAATAATATGGGCCGGGCAATGACGCCCCTTATTTGTCATTCTCGCCGCAATGCGCAAAAAACCGCCGACATTCCATAAAAAGAGTATACTCTGCAAGAGTTAGTTGGTGTTCTGACTGAGTATTAAATAGCGAATGAGGCGTTGGTTATGACACAGATTGAAGGTTTGAATCCGTTTACACCCGGAACTGGGCAACTCCCGCCTTATCTGGCCGGACGGGAAAGCGAGCAGGGTCGGTTCAGACAGATATTGGCAAAAATATCTGCCGGAAGGTCGCCCGATGCCGACATAGTTATGTATGGACCCCGGGGTATGGGCAAAACCGTGTTATTGCATTGGTTAAAAGATGAAATTAGGGGATATAAAAAACCACGAATTTTTGATAAGAAAAGCAATCAGGTATGCACATGTTCGACCACCGCTAATAAATTAGCAACGCCAGCAAAAATGTGGACGTTTTTATTGTCTGAGGAAACTTTGGCGGAAAAGGTATTGGGTGGCGAAACAACAGCAGGGGTTAAGGCCGGGGCGTCTGCTGCTGATATAGTTTCGGCTGAGGCGTTTATTGCTAAGACGTGGAAGGAAAAAGAGCCTACTGATGGCGTTTTATTAAACGCTTTGATTTCTCAATGCAAAAAAAATCCCTTGGTGGCTCTGGTGGATGAAGCACATACCATGGAACCGGGTCTGTGTCGTAGTTTGCTAAACCTGAGTCAAGAGGTACGAGAGGGAGCACCTTTTTTACTGGTTCTCGCCGGCACTCCCGGTTTATCACATTTCTTGACCACAGTAGGGGCTAGTTTTGTTGGCCGCTCCGAGAAAATGGGCATTGCACGATTAGATGCGCAGGCCACTGCGGACGCCATTGTAAAGCCGTTGCAGGAAGACGGCATAACAGTGGACGCCGATGCTTTGGAACATGTAGTGGAAGACAGTCAGCATTATCCGTACTTCATTCAACTTTGGGGCGAAGCTCTTTGGGATGTGGCAAAGCAAAAAGACCTGCAAAAACTGACTGCTCAAGAAATTACCGAAGTAGAAACAAAGATTGAGAACCGCCGGTTAAACTTTTATGGAGAGCGCAGAGCAACATTAGACGACCTTGAGCTGCTGCCGGCGGCTGTTGCTATTGCAACAATATTCCAAGACACGGAAATAACCACAAGGGATAGGCTCAAAGAGATCATTGCAGATAATTTACCTGTTGATTCACATGCTACACAGTCAGTTAATGAGCATCTACGAACGCTTATTCGCCATGAATTTATTTGGAACCCGCCGGACACAGATTTATATGAGGCGGGCATCCCGAGTTTGATGAAATATGTCCTGGACCGGCAGCGCGAGCATGTGCAAGAAAGATCGCCGGCAGCAGAATGAGTCACGCTACGCGTGACGACATTAATAGTCCAACTCCGCCGGACTATTTATTCTCAATGTGCCTTTGGCTTCTCAAAGAAAGTCACACCTCCCGATTCACAATTACCCCCCAACCCGTCATTGCCCGGCCCATATTATTATTGGCCGGGCAATCCAGTTAAATATCTGTCACGCGTAGCGTGACTCCTTATTCTCGTTTGCTTTGTCTTCTCAACGCGCTTTTGTCCTCTCAATTCACTTGTTACCTATCATTCGTCATCCTCGCCGGCAGGCGGGGATCCAGGCTGTTGTTCCAAAGGCGAGAACCCAGAACTAAAAAACGACGAGAGTAACTAATACCGTCATAATCCAAACCACATCCCCAACCCGTCATTCTCGCCGGCAGGCGAGAATCTATTATAGTTGGCCACTATCATTTCGCGACTACGCCGCCACTCTGGATCCCCGCCTGCCGGCGTAGCCGTCACCCGCGGCTAACATTGCGAAGCCGCCAAAGCCTGATCGATGTCCCACAAAATATCATTGATGCTCTCAATGCCCACCGATATGCGAATCATGTCCGGGCTTACGCCGGCTTGCAGCAACTCTTCTTCGCTGAGTTGGCGGTGGGTGGTGGATGCCGGGTGGATAATCAGGGTTTTGGCATCGCCGACGTTGGCGAGGTGGCTCAGAAAATTCACGCTTTCGATGAATTTCGCCCCGGCCGCCTGCCCGCCCTTGATGCCAAAGGTCAAAATCGAGCCGGCGCCTTTGGGCAGGTATTTGCGGCCAAGTTCGTAGTAGGCGTTGTGCGGGTCGCCGGCGTATTTTACCCAGTTCACCGAAGCGTGGTTTTTCAAAAACTCGCACACCGCCCGGGCGTTTTCCACATGACGCTCCATGCGCACCGGCAGCGTCTCCAGCCCCTGCAACATCATAAACGCATTGAACGGGCTGATGGTCGGACCCAGGGTTCGCATGGTTTCGCAACGCACCTTCATGGTGAACGCGAAATCGCCGAAGGTTTCAAAGAAACGAACGCCGTGATAGCCCTCGGATGGGCCGGTCATGTCCGGGTGCAAACCGTTGTCCCAGGGGAATTGGCCGGACTCGACCACGATCCCGCCCATGGAGGTGCCGTGTCCGCAGATGAACTTGGTGGCGGAGTGAACCACTATATCGGCGCCGAATTCAATCGGGCGGCACAGGTAGGGCGAAGCGAAGGTGTTGTCAATCACCAGCGGCACGCCGGCATCACCGGCGATTTTGGCGATGGCTTCGATGTCGAGCACGTTGTTGTTGGGATTGCCCACGGTCTCGCCGTATAGTGCTTTGGTCTTGTCGGTGATTGCCCGGGCGAAATTCTGCGGGTCGTCCGGGTCCACCAGCACCGCCTTGATTCCCATGCGCTTGAAGGTCACGCCGAACTGGGTAACGGTGCCGCCATACAATGTGTTGGCGGAAACCAGTTCATCCCCCTGCTTGAGGATAGTCAGCAACGCCGCCATCTGCGCGGCCATACCGGTGCTGGCGGCCACCGCCGCACGACCACCCTCCAACGCCGCCATGCGCTCCTCGAACATCGCGGTGGTGGGGTTCATCAGGCGCGTATAGATGTTGCCGAAGGTTTGCAGGTTGAACAAACTGGCGGCGTGATCGGTGTCGTCGAAGAGATAGGCCGCGGTCTGATAAATCGGGCTTGCCCTGGCACCGGTTGCCGGGTCGGGTTGCTGCCCGGCGTGCAGGCACAGGGTTTCGAATCCGTAGGAATGATCGCTCATGTCGGCAATGCTCTGCGTCAGTTGGAGATGATTTTGTGGCGGTGCGAGGATACAATTTCGGTGTTCACACCGATGAAGTTGAGCCCGCCGAACAATCTGGCGTGTTCGATCTTCACGCAACGGTCCATGACCGTCTCGAGGCCGCCGGCCGCGGCGATTCGTTCGGCCTCGGCGTTGACGATGCCGAGTTGCAGCCACAATACTTTGGCACCGATGGCAACCGCCTGGCGTGCCACTTGCGGGGTGCTTTCGGGCCGCCGGAAGACATCAACGATATCCACCGGTTCGAGGATTGCGGCCAGTTCCGGGTAGCATTTTTCGCCGAGGATTTCGGCGTAGTTGGGATTGACCGGAATGATGCGGTAGCCGTGGTCCTGCATATATTTTGCGGCGAAAAAACTGGGGCGATACCAGTTGCCGGAAAGCCCGACCATGGCGATGCTGCGGTGGTCGTGCAAAATCCGGCGCAGTGCGGGTATATCGGGCATCATTGGTTCGGGGAAATTGGCAAGGTTTTACTGTATCTCATCGACCGGCGCTCTGCCACTGAAAATCACTCTTGTCCCGCCCCTTACGACTTGGGCGCGAATACCGCTCCCTTTTGCGCGATGCCCTTGAAGGAAAACTCACCAAGATTTTCAAACGCGCCGCCATGCACCTCGGCAAAAGTTGCCGACACCAGAACCGAATGCTTGAGTTCACGGGTCAGCGATTCAATCCGACTGGTCAGGTTGACCTCCGCACCAATCACCGTGAAATCGAGCCGCCGCCGGCCACCGACATTGCCATACAACAACTCGCCCAGATGCAACGCGATACCACATTCAATGTGCGGCTGATTAGTTGCGTGGCGTTCCTCATTGATGGCATCAAGACCGCGCACCGCTGATTGCGCCGCCGCCAATGCGCGCACCGCCGCTGTCTTTTCGTCCTGATCGCCATTCCCGTCGAGTTGGAATATGGCAAGAATGGCATCACCGATGAACTTCAACACTTCGCCATTTTCGGCTTCAATGGCAACCGTCATAGTTTCAAAATAACTGTTAAGCGTATCCAAAAGTTCTTGCCCGGAAAGGCGTTCGGAAAGCGCGGTAAATCCTTTCAGGTCACTAAACCAAATCACCGCGCGAATGGTTTCGCCGGAGCCGCGTTTGATAGCCCCTTGCAAAACTTTGCGCCCGGCCACCGACCCCACGTAGGTATCCATCAACACGCCGGCGAGATGATGCAGATAGCGAATTTCAATGACCGCGGCAAAGGCCGGTGCCAGGCCATTGAGAATCGCCACATGCGCAGCACTGAAACCTTGCGGCTCACGCGTGGCGAAAGTCATGGCACGGTGGGAGCCGTCGCTGAATGGCAGCGCGGTCACAACATAATCGGTCAGACCGGCATCGCGCAGATCGCCGATGATACCGCCTTCGTTCTTTTTCGGCGGGTCGGTGAGTCGATGCCGCGAACTTTTGCCATGATCAACGGCGTGAAAGATCGGACTCTGTTTTCGTTCACGCTCCTCTACACTTTCCAGCAGATGCTCGCGAAACACCGTCTCTTTGCCCTCCTCCCAAACGCTGGAAAACGCGTCCACCTGCGGATGCAAACTCCGCACCCCAACCATGAAACGCACGATTGGCAATCCGGCTTCGCGCAAGTGATGGACGATCGCGTCATTCAACTCGCCGCTGTCTTTGCTCATCCGCGCGCAGGACATCAGCCAATGGGTGATAGCGGCAATGCGCTCTTCGGTGCCCTTGAGGTTGGCCGAAGAGTTTGGTTTCGCGGAAGTTTTTTGCGGTGCGGGCATCGTTGGGTCTCGATAATTTCTGACAGGCTGACGTATTATACTGGCATCCAGTCACAACAATTTTAACGGAAATTTTTTTTATGCCCGGCAACCAAAGCAACTTATACGCCAACGGTCTCGACAAATGTGCCGCCAACCACGTCGCATTGACGCCGCTGGGCTTCCTCGAACGAACCGCGTCGGTGTATCCGGATGGGATTGCCGTCATCGATGGCGAAGTTAAAAAGACCTGGGGAGAACTATACCAACGTTGCCGACGCCTGGCTTCGGCATTGGCTGAAGTCGGCATCGGTAAAAATGACACCGTGGCAATCATCGCGCCCAATTCCCTTGCCGGATATGAATGTCATTTCGCCGTGCCCATGGCCGGCGCCGTTCTCAACCCCATCAACACGCGTCTGGATGCGGACACGGTCGCTTTTATTCTTGGTCACGGTGAAGCCAAAGCGTTTTTGGTGGACGCAGAGTTTGCCGAACTGGCGCGCACCGCACTTGCCAAAACCGATGTGACACCGCTGGTCATCGACATCGGAGTCGACGGTATTGACGCGCGAGTTGGCTCGCTAGCCTACGAAGATTTTGTCGCCAGTGGCGATGCGCAATACCCATGGCAACCGCCGGCGGATGAATGGGATGCCATCTCGCTAAGTTACACATCCGGCACCACCGGCAAGCCCAAGGGGGTGGTATACCATCACCGTGGCGCCTATCTCAACGCCCTGAGCAACATAGTCGGCTGGCAAATGCCGCATCATCCGGTGTATCTGTGGACCTTGCCGATGTTTCACTGCAACGGCTGGTGCTTTCCGTGGTCACTGGCGGCGGTGGCCGGCACCAGCGTGTGCCTGCGCGAAATCAATTCGGCGAACATCTACGCCGCCATCGCCGAACACCGGGTAACCCATTTTTGCGGCGCGCCGATCATTATGAACATGGTGATCAACGCCGATGAACACGAGCGGCGCGACTTCGACCACGAAATCAACATGATGACCGCCGCGGCACCACCACCGGCGACCGTGCTGGCGGCAATGGAAGCCCAAGGCTTTCGCGTCACCCATGTATATGGCTTGACCGAAACCTACGGGCCGGCGGTAATCTGCGCCTGGCACGATCAATGGAATGAACTTTCTGTGGATGAAAAAGCGGAGAAGAATTCACGCCAGGGGGTTCGCTATCACGCGCTGGAAGTGCTTGATGTGCGCAACCCGCAAACCATGCAAGCGGTGATGCGCAACGGTCGTGACATGGGGGAGACTATGTTTCGCGGCAACATCGTAATGAAGGGCTACTTGAAAAATCCCGAGGCAACCGCACGCGCATTTGCCGGTGGCTGGTTTCACTCCGGCGACCTCGGCGTCATTCACGCCGATAACTATTTGCAACTCAAAGATCGCTCCAAGGACATCATCATTTCCGGCGGCGAAAATATTTCCTCCATTGAAGTCGAAGATTGCCTATACCGCCACCCCGAAATTCTTGACGCGGCGGTGGTGGCACGGCCCGATGAAAAATGGGGCGAGACACCGTGCGCGTTTGTGCGAACCACGGAAGGTTCGACTCTGAGCGAACAGGCGGTAATCGCGTATTGCCGGGAAAACCTCGCCCACTTCAAGGCACCGCGAACGGTGGTGTTCGGCGAACTGCCCAAAACCTCCACCGGCAAGGTGCAGAAATTCAAGTTGCGGGAAGTCGCGGCGGGGTTATGATTATTGCGCTTGCCTTTTCGTTGCCATGCGGTGTTGCGCATCGTCACTCGGTCGGTCACATACTTAGAGACTTTTGCATAATCCATAATCATTTCTCATAATCTCACTTCTGACATTTTTCAGGGTCTTGACTCGTTAACACCCTAAAGATATTTCCAAAAAGCCTCGTTTTTCTTGAAAAACGTTCACAAACCAACCCGATTTACTTGCTTTGGTTGGTTGGGTTGCTGTTTTGCCTTTCCCCCCGCCTTTTAGACGCAACACGCCGGGGAACTTCGCATTTGCTTGAAAATATTCATCCCGGTTTTAAGATTATGAGTCATCGCAATCAGTTGCGCTCTGCTTTTGTTTCTTTCCAGCCCAAGGTATCTTGCCTGACCTAATCCGTGATGTTGTTTTAATAGCCCAAAGGTGCGCTCGACGATATAACGGATGCCTGAACGTTGCCTGTTTTGCTGTTTTTGTTGGTCGGTCAACGGTTTGTTTCTATAAGCCCGGTGCGGAACTTTATTGTTTTGCCGGCCCAGTTTCTGGTCGTTTTCCTGATTGGCATATGCGCTGTCCGCGTAAACTTGCCCATGGGTTTTGACCAGCAGTTTGTCCATCTCTTGTGAGTCATGCACATTGCCTGGCGTGCAGGTCATCTTCTTGACAAAACCATGTCCATCCGTATTGGCGCGCATCTTGAAGCCGTAGGTGGTTTTGCGCTTGCCGTCAGCGGCGACCTTGACGTTGCAGCCAGCCTCCGAGTCTTGCGTGTTATTGCCATCCTTGCCCTTGCGTTTGCGTGATTGCCTGGCTTTTATCACCGTGGCGTCAATGAGGTTGATTGAACCGACTGAGACGATAATGCTGTTTTGCTCCAGGTGCGTGTTAATTTGCTCTAATAGCGGCTCTAAAAGGTTCTCGGTGTTCAGCAGGTTTCTGAAACGCCAGATGGTCGTGTGGTCTGGCACCGCTTCACTCAAACTTAAGTCAATAAAGCGCCTGAACATCAAATCCCTGGCAATTTGTTTTTCCAAAGCTTCATCGCTTAGGTTATACCACGCTTGCAGGATTAGGATCTTGAACATCATCAACGGCGGGCAGGCACGCCTCTTTTAGATGAGTATAGATTGGACAGGGTGGTCTCTATCTCTTTCCAGTTAATGATGCTGTGCGCATCGTCAAGTTCGCTCAGGGATTTATGCTCGACCACAAGCATGTCTGCCATTGAGTGTTGGGCGGTTTGTTTCCAGGACATTTTGAGTTGGTTTTGGTGGTTGTTTAGAGGTCTTTTATTTTACCAGATCAAGTATGATTTAGGCTTGATTTATGCAAAGGTCTCACTTAATGTATGCTCCCTCCCTCGCTCCTTGCGCGCCTTGCCTGACAACGAAAATGCGGCGCGCAATGTTTGTTCGTAATTAATGAGTCCGGTCAAACCGGAGTTTTTCTCGTTTACTTTTGGCATCTCAACTCGCTTTTGTCCTCTCGATTCACCATTACCTATCATTTGTCATTGCCCGGCTTGTTCCGGGCAATCCAGTTAAAAAATCCAGCGGCGTTAGCCGCTATCCTTTCGGTGGCGAAGCCGCGTCGCCTACCGGCAAGAATGACGGTCTGGGGATGTGGTTTGGATTATGACGGTATTAGTTACTCTCATCGTTTTTTAGTTCTGGGTTCTCACCTTTGGCGAGAACAACAGACTGGATTCCCGCCTGCCGGCGAGAATGACGAATGATAGGACAATAGGGTACCAAGAGGACAAATGCGCGTTGAGAAGCCAAAGTAAATAAGTGTCACGCTACGCGTGACAGGCGGCTAACGCCGCTATCATTTTCGCCCATACAAAAACGATAACTGGCCGATGTGTTTGCGTTTGGCGTCGTGGTTGCGGAGATACGATTCCAACTTCCTGGATTTCTCCAAATCGTTCAACCGTGCAATCACCGCACGCAACGTTTCCTCGGGCACCGTGCTCCACATCGAATCGCCGTCTCGCCATGCCTTGTCCAGCGGCCCGTGCGGATTGAAATAAGCATCCCCCTGCATCAAGGCATCCATCGGCACGATGTGCTGCTGCCAGGCAATGCCGGCACATTCCATCATTTGCCGTAACACTTTGACCGGGGCGTGGCGTTCACACATGTGCGCGATTTGTTCGGGGATCAAGTGGTAATACCAAAAGCCATGACGCAACTGCCGACGCGAGCAAGTGTTCACCACCACGGCGCCGTCGGGCTTCAATACCCGCGCAAATTCGGCGAATACTTTTCGATGCATGGAGTAATCGCCATTGGCATCGGAATCATGCGCCAGATGATGCAACACCTGATTGATCAAGATGCCGTCAAATGTTGCATCCGCAAAGGGTAACGCGTCAATGGATGCCCGGTGAAAATCAATGCGCCCGCGTTGACATTCATCGGCGAGTTTGTTGCGCGCACGGTTCAGCATATCATCGTTCAAGTCCACCGCGCTGATGCGCCCGACTCGAGGCAGCAACGCCGCTGAATAATTGCCGGTGCCGCAACCGGCATCCAGCAAATGTTGTTCGTCCAGAGCAACCTCGCCTTGTGCCAGACAGCCGATGATGATTTCCCGGCCCACCGGAATGCGCGTGTCGTCATAACGCCGCGCCGTGCGGGAATAATTTTCGTAATTGCTCATTTTATAAACGATTCGTCGCGTTATTCACGTTACTCAAAAGTAGCAACGCACTATTTTGCGGCGCGCAAACGCGCTTCAATGTCGCGCATATCCTTAAGGGTATCAGCGATGTCCTTTTTCCGTAGTCGCAATTCGATGCGATGTTTTTCAATGACCGAGAGAACATACTCAATTTGCCCGGCCTCGCCGACTTCGCTGTCGTATAAATTCATCGTGCGTTCGAGTTCCGCCAGAGAAAAGCCGATGCGACGGCCACGCAAAATAAGTTTCAGACGAATGAAATCGCGTTCCTGATATACCTGCTGGTTACCGGCCCGCAGTGGTGACAACAGTCCTCTGTCTTCGTAATAACGAACGGTTCGCGGAGTGATGCCGAAATGTCGCGTCAGTTGCGTGATAGTATAAGTGATGTTTTTCTCGTCCATTTCTCGTTCGTGTCGTATTTGTGTTTGTGGTAAAACTGCGTACGCATTGACGCTCACATAACCATAATATACATTATTCTCCGCCGAATCGCCAACCCGCGCACCGCCTCAACCTCATGTCACTGCAACCGAAAATCATTCACGAGATTCGTGGGATGGGCGAGCATAACGCGCACCAGCCAATACGCTTTATCACCGCCGCCAGTTTGTTCGATGGCCACGACGCCGCCATCAACATCGTGCGGCGCATTCTGCAATCCCTCGGTGCCGAGGTCATCCATCTCGGACACAACCGTTCGGTGGAAGAAATCGTCACCGCCGCGCTGCAGGAAGACGCGCACGGCATCGCGGTGAGTTCGTATCAAGGCGGCCATGTCGAATACCTCAAGTATATGGTGGATCAGTTGCGGCAACGCGGCGGCGAGGAAATCAAAATTTTTGCCGGCGGTGGCGGCGTCATCATCGCCGACGAAATCAAGGAACTGGAAACTTACGGAATCACTCGAATTTATACACCAAAAGACGGCCAGCAAATGGGTCTCGTGGGAATGATCGAGGACACCATCGCGCAGTGTCGCGCAAGCCACATGGAGGCGCCGCCGCCGACATTGCGCGAAGTAAAAGACGGCGACCGGCGCGCCCTTGCCAGATTGCTGAGTGCGCTGGAAAAAGACCAGTGCGATGAGTCGTTGTCCGGTTTGATCAAGTCGGCGAATTCGGATTGCACCAACGGCGAAAACAAAAACAGCAGAACCCCGGTGCTCGGCATCACCGGCACCGGCGGTAGCGGCAAGTCTTCGCTGACCGATGAACTGGTGTTGCGTTTTCGCCGGCGCGACGACCTCAAAATCGCCATCATCGCGGTGGACCCGTCGCGGCGTAAAAGCGGCGGCGCACTGCTCGGCGACCGCATCCGCATGAACGCGATTTCCCACCCGAACATTTTCATGCGCTCGGTGGCGACCCGTCACCGCGGCGCGGGCGGCGAGTTGCCGCGCCGACTTCCGCTGATGATCAACGCCTGCAAACTGGCCGGGTTCGATTTAATACTCATCGAAACGCCGGGCATCGGCCAAGGCGACACCGGCGTTTCCGATTTGGTGGATTGCTCGCTCTATGTCATGACCCCGGAATACGGCGCTCAGAGTCAACTGGAAAAAATCGATATGCTCGACTTCGCCGACTTCGTCGCCATCAATAAATTCGACCGCGTCGGCGCGAGGGATGCCTACCGCGATGTGTGCAAACAAGTGCAACGCAACCGCGAAGCGTTTTCGAGTGCGCCCGAAGACATGCCGGTCTACGGAACCATCGCCGCGCAGTTTAATGATGACGGCGTAACCGCGCTTTATCAGGGAATGTCGACCGCGCTTGAGGCGTTGGGATTGCGACGAACAAAAGATACCTTGCCCGCGGTCACGAATCGCTGCTCCACCGACCGCCATAAATTAATTCCGCCCAATCGCGTGCGCTATCTGGCGGAGATTGCCGAGACCGTGCGGGCATACAAAGCCAACACAAAGAATCAGGCGAGCAGTGCGCGACAGCGTCAGCAATTGGAAGCCAGCCGGGAAATGTTGCTGCAGGATTCGGGCAACCATGATGTTCACGATCTGGAGCGGCTGATTACTGAGCGCGACCGGCAAATGGATAAAGAAAGCAAAGACCTGCTGGCCGGCTGGCCGGCGTTGCGGGAGCGTTACCAGGCGGATGAACTGGTAGTGCAAACCCGCGACCGGGAAGTTCGCACCGACCTTGCCGTCTCCACGCTGTCCGGCAATCAGGTGCGCAAAATCGCCCTGCCGGAATACCACGACCACGGCGACCTGTTGACCTGGTTGAAACTGGAAAACCTGCCGGGCCGATTTCCCTTTACCGCCGGCGTGTTTTCGTTGAAGCGCGAAAACGAAGACCCGACCCGCATGTTCGCCGGCGAAGGGGATGCGTTTCGCACCAACCGCAGATTCAAAAAACTATCGGCGCATGCCGAAGCAAAACGACTTTCCACCGCGTTTGACTCGGTCACCTTGTATGGCTGCGACCCGGACGAGCGACCGGACATTTATGGCAAGGTCGGCAACTCCGGCGTTTCCATCGCCACCCTCGACGACCTTGAAGCACTATACCACGGGTTTGATTTGTGCGACCATATGACCTCGGTGTCGATGACCATCAACGGTCCGGCGCCGATCATCATGGCGATGTTTCTGAACGCCGCCATCAATCAAAAAATAGACGGCTTTCGCCGTGAACACGATCGCGAACCCGATGATGCCGAGCGCAACACCATCACGAGCAACGCGTTGAACCGCGTGCGCGGCACGGTGCAGGCGGATATTCTCAAAGAAGATCAAGGTCAGAACACCTGTATTTTTTCCATCGAGTTTTCGCTCAAACTGATGGGCGACATTCAAGCATATTTCATCCGGCATCAGGTGCGCAATTTTTATTCGGTATCAATCTCCGGCTATCACATCGCCGAAGCCGGTGCCAATCCGATCACGCAATTGGCATTCACACTCGCCAACGGCTTCACATACATAGAAAGTTATCTCGCCCGCGGCATGAACATCGACGACTTCGCGCCCAACCTGTCGTTCTTTTTCAGCAACGGTATGGACCCCGAATACACCGTCATGGGGCGCGTGGCGCGACGCATCTGGGCCGTGACCATGCGCGAAAAATACGCTGCCGGCGAACGTGCGCAAAAATTGAAATACCACATACAAACCTCCGGCCGCTCGCTACACGCGCAAGAAATGGACTTCAACGACATCCGCACCACGCTGCAAGCACTCATCGCCATCTACGACAACTGCAACAGTTTGCACACCAACGCCTTCGACGAAGCGATTACCACGCCGACCGAACAATCGGTGCGCCGTGCGCTGGCGATTCAATTAATCATCAACCGCGAATGGGGATTGGCGTTCAACCACAACCCCAATCAGGGCAGTTTCATCGTCGAGCAACTAACCGAATTAGTGGAAGAGGCGGTGCTACTCGAGTTCGAACGAATCTCCGAGCGCGGCGGCGTGCTCGGCGCCATGGAAACCGGCTACCAGCGGGGCAAAATTCAGGACGAGTCCATGTTATACGAACACCGCAAACACGACGGCAGTCTACCGATTATCGGCGTCAACACATTCCTCGGCACCGGCGATTCGCAACAACCCACCATCCAACTGGCGCGCTCCAGCGAGGAAGAAAAACAAAGCCAAATCAAACGCCTGCGGGAATTCCACGCGCGCAATCAGGAGCAATGCGAAGCCGCCCTTGACAAAGTCCGCCAAGCGGCTCTCACCGACAAAAACATCTTCGCCGAACTGGTGGAAGCGGTAAAGTTCTGCTCCCTCGGACAAATCTCAAACCTGCTATACGAAGTCGGCGGACAATACCGGCGGAATATGTAGCGGGGGATTGGCGGGCGGGATATAATCGCCATTTTCCCAAATTTTGACTATCTTGAACGAAGACGCAAAAATGGCAAAACGCACGAACAAAACCGGGAAAATGAACGCTTTTTACAAAACCGAAAAGGTGCGGCTGTTTGAAGGCGATGCAGTGGAAGTTTTGAATAATATTCCCGCAGAAACCGTTGATCTAATTTTTGCCGACCCCCCTTATAATCTCTCCAACGACGGCTTCACTTGCCACGCAGGAAAGCGCGTAAGTGTAAACAAAGGAAAATGGGACAAGAGTAATGGAATCGAAAAAGACTATGAATTTCACTATAACTGGATTGCAGCGTGCCATCGCGTATTAAAAGAAAACGGCTCGCTGTGGGTGTCGGGAACTTATCATTCCATATACGCATGCGGTTTCGCGTTGCAGAAACAGGGATGGCACTTGTTGAACGAAATCTGCTGGTATAAACCGAATGCAGCACCTAATTTGGCGTGCCGTATGTTTGCCGCCAGCCATGAAACCTTGCTGTGGGCACGCAAAACGAAAAAAGCAAAACATAAATTCAATTATGAACTGATGAAGAAAACAAAATGGGCGGGGGATTTTATAAAAAAACCCGATAGGCAAATGCGCAGTGTTTGGGCGATCAACACACCGAAGGCCGGAGAAAAAAAATACGGGAAACACCCGACACAAAAACCAGAGTTACTTTTGGAAAGAATTATACTGGCCTGCACAAACAAAGATGACATAGTGCTTGACCCATTTTGCGGAAGCGCAACCACCGGCGTGTCAGCCTTGCGTAATGGCAGAAACTTTGTCGGGATTGATTCAGAAAAAGGTTATCTTTCCGATATGGCAGTTAAGCGGATTGACGATGTAATACAACAAAACCAGTTGCTGAATTCCAAAATCGGCGTTGGCGAAGAAAGTGCCGCTTATTTTGAAAGTCTGTTCAGCGGAATTTAACGAGATGGCATCCGATAAATCCTGGGTGAAGATTTGCACGGATTACCATATCCTTGCCCATGACTTTGCAACTGCACCTTTCATTTTGAGTAGCGCGAAAATTAAAACGTCGTGCCAAGATTTCAAAAATACCAGCGGAAAGGAAGTTCGGATTTTGTGTAAACAAGATTCTCGCGAAAATCGCCCGAAAATTTTTCGAGAAAACGATCTGTTTCTTTTACCCGTCAAAAACGGCGAATACGCAATTATTAGAGGCGAAGGATATGTTGATATTCCTGACATTAACAGTCCGATTATTTCCTATGATTCAAAGTTGTCATTCTCACCTGACACATCAAAAATTGGAAACTCTGAAATGCAACATTTAGACTATGCTTACGCTACCAGTTTAATTCGCAGTTTTATGAATGATGACTCACTTGTTTTAACTATACGAGGGAGAAAATATACGCCTGAATTCTCGTTTTTTTCCGGCACTCATAAAACCAGAATTACTGTGAAAGGTGTTCAGACAGAAGTTGACGCCGGCTATGAAAGCGGCGATAAAGTGTTACTGGTGGAGGCAAAAAATTCTTCCACGAACAATGTAATAATTCGGCAGATGTATTATCCATTCCGCCAGTGGCAAGAGCACACTGACAAGCGAGTTCATCTTATTTTCTTTGAAAAAAGGGGCGAATGTTATTGTATTTGGCGGTTTGCATTTGGTGAAATAGAAAACTACAATAGTGTTCAATTTGTTAATTCGGCGCGCTTTTCAATAGCAAGCGAATACCAGTAACGTCTCACTGAATATAATCATGCTAAACAATCCGAAATACGCTTGCCCGGAATGCGGGGCAATCGAGTTCATTACTCCACCAAACGCATGGGATAGGTATCAAGCCATCGATGAGAAATTGTGTTGGCAGGAAACCGACCATGCAGACCTTGAACTTGAACTTTACTGTCGCCAATGCGGAGAACGCGCACCAGCCAATTTTGAAGCCAATGTTATATAGCAAACACCACATTAGGAGGATTAAATGTCAATCAGAAAAGACAACAGCATTGAAATACACCTTTCGATAGAAAGGAAGGATACCAAGGCCGACATCCGAAAATTTCTTTTAAGG
This sequence comes from Candidatus Poriferihabitaceae bacterium, assembly GCA_965249835.1. Lineage (GTDB taxonomy): Bacteria > Pseudomonadota > Gammaproteobacteria > Arenicellales > Poriferihabitantaceae > JAHRAW01. The sequence goes on along the minus strand of CBDFMY010000003.1, from coordinate 1,446,959 downwards.
GAATAGATATGTTATTAGAGGGAATTAGATCGTTGTAACGTGAACTCCGAATCCTTCAAAAATTTTACCCGCACCGCCGACATCCGTCACGGCTTGCCCGCATTCGCGTATAACAGCGAAGAGTTTCATGCGCTGGAGAACGAGTGCCTGTTTTCGCGTTCGTGGGTGTTTGCGGGGTTTGCCCACGAAATACCGGAGCGCGGGGATGTGCTGCCGGTTGATGTGGCCGGGCGGCCGGTGTTGCTGGTGCGCGGCGAGGATGGTGAGCGCAACGGCACGGGCAAGATTACGGCGTTTCATAATGTATGCCGGCATCGTTGCCTGAAATTGGTTGAGCAGCCGGGTAATGTTGGCCGGTTGATTCGTTGTCCTTATCACAGTTGGAGTTATGACTTGAGCGGCGCGTTGCGCGCGGCTCCGTTCTTTGGCGGCGTGGATAATCAAACGCCGGCGGGCTTCGACATGGAACAAAATGGCTTGGTGGCGATTCGCTGTGCGGTGTGGCACGACTGGATATTCGTCAATCTCGACAGCGGTGCCTCGCCGTTCGAGGAGTTTATTCAGCCGGCGGTTGCGCGGCTGGCGCATCTGGATTTGGCGTTGCTGAAACCGGTGGCGATGCTCGACTTCGGCGTGGTCAACACCAACTGGAAGTTTCTCTTGGAGAACTTTATCGAGCCCTACCATGTCCAGTTTGTCCATTCGGCGACCACCGACCAGCCGCTGGCCGATCATGCGCCTTTTATCGACCGCCACTGCCTCGGTTGCACCGTGCAGTTACCGGCCGACCGAATTCCGTCCGCACGCGCCGACACCCTGGCGGCGGATTCCAGTTACCTCACCCTGTTCCCCAATTTCGTGCTCGCCACCTACGCCCCGGATCAACTGGGGGTTCATCTCAACACGGCGCTCAACGCCGGTCAGACCGGCCAGCGTCGGGCGATTTATTTGTTGCGCGATGGCCATGTGCCGGCCGGGGAAATCGATGCGCTACGGGACTTGTGGTGGAAAGTTCACGAGGAGGACCACGCCATGTGCGAGCGCCTTCAACTCGGTCGCAGGTCGGCGGTGGCCGATGGCGGCGGCTGGCTGTCGCCGGCATGGGAAACCAGCGTGCGGCGGTTTCAAGAGATGGTGTATGATTCCATCGCAGATTCGAAGACCAAACAAAACCCATCGGTGCGAGGGCAAAAATGACCAACCATGCAAAACCGAATTTCAAAATTGATCACGCGATGATTCGGGTCAGCGACCTCGACAAATCGCTGGATTTCTACACACGGATTCTCGGCATGAAGGTTCTGCGAAAAACCGACTATCCGGAGGGCCGTTTCACCAACACCTTCGTTGGCTATCAGGGCGAGGATGAAGGCACCACCCTGGAATTGACCTACAACTGGGACCAACAGGAACCCTACGAACGCGGCAACGCCTGGGGACATCTGGCTCTCAAGGTGGCGGATGTCCGCGTCGCCAGCGAATACCTGAAATCCGAAGGCGTAACCTTCACCAAAGAGCCTTCGCCGATGAAACACGGCACGCGAATGCTGGCGTTCATCCAGGACCCGGACGGCTATTCCATCGAACTCAACGAACCCGTGTCCTGAGGACCGGCAATCAAACCCAGACACCAGCATGGGCGAGAGCCATTATCACTGGCATCAGGCGGGTGAGTTGTCGGCCCTCGATCCGGAGGAACCAACTCAGGTGCGCATTGAAAACAAGATGATCGCGCTGTGTCGGGATGGAGATGAAGTGTTTGCCATTAGCGACATTTGCAACCACGAATTCGCTTTTTTGTCCGATGGCGTCATCGCGGATGGCTGCGTTGTATGCCCACTGCACCAGGGGCGTTTTGATTTCAGGAGCGGGCGGGCGATGGCGGCACCCGCCAGTGGAAAAATTCCAACCTACCCCACCAGAGTCGAGGGGGATATTATCTGGGTTGGCTACCCTTTGAGACCACAACCCACCTGACCATGACGCACCACCCCCTACCCCGCAACACCGAATTCGTGCCGTTCAACGGCTATCACCAAACCTGGGAAGGTGCGCCCGACCGCGAGTTGACCGAAGTCGGGCCCGGCACGATTTGTGGTGAGTATCTGCGGCGTTACTGGCATCCGGTATTTCTTACCGGCGGATTGGGCGACACGCCCAAACTGATCCGCTTGCTGGGGGAGGATCTGGTTCTGTTCCGTGACCTCGGTGGGCGTATTGGGTTGGTGCATAAAAAATGCCCGCACCGCCGTGCCTCGCTGGAATTCGGCCGTTGCGAAGCGAAGGGAATCCGCTGTTGTTATCACGGCTGGCTGTTTGATATTGACGGTACCATTCTTCAAATTCCGGGCGAGCCTACGGACTCAAAGTTGGCAAGAAAAATCATGGAAACCGAGCGGTTGGGTGCCTATCCGGTGCGCGAGTATAACGGATTGATTTTTGCCTATCCGGGCCCGCCCGAAGCGCGCCCGCCATTTCCGATTTACGACACATTCGAACTGCCGGATATGGTGATGACGCCATATGTAATGCCGTTTAACTGCAACTGGATTCAGGTGCTTGATGCCATTGTCGACCCGGTGCATACCGCATTTTTGCATCACGGTCAATTCTCCGACGGGTTCGGAAAACTCGGCGAAATCCAGTTTTACGAGCGGCAAAAAACCCGCTTCCTTGGCACCGCCACGCGCCGGGTCGGCGATAATGTATGGGTGCGGGTCAACGAGCTCATCCTGCCTAATTTCACCCAGTCGGGAGCGGCTTTCGCGGTCGACGGAACCCTGGAGAAACACTTCGGGCGCAGTGCTTTCACCCGCTGGGTGGTGCCAGTTGACGATGAACATTGCATTGCCTACGCTTGGGCAAATTTTGGCGAGCGCGCCGACCCACCGGAATGGAATACGCCGGAAGGAATACAGCGGATCGAACAAGGCGAATTGATCGACCGCAGTTACCGGGAAAAACAACAAAGCCCGGGCGACCTCGAAGCCGTCGAAGGAATGGGGCCGATTTGCGATCACCAAAAAGAACACTTGCTTCCCACCGACCGCGGCATCGCACTCTACCGGCGGCGAATTCGCCGATTATGCCGCGATCTGGCAAACGGTAAACCACCACCCCGGCCCACCGACCTCGCGGCCGGCGTGATTCCGACCCATGGCAGCGATAGCGTGATCAAGGTGCCCCGAGCGAGCGACAGTGGCGACAACGAACGAGCCTTGTTGAACCAGATCAATGACCGCGTTATGGAAATTCTTTTTCAAGCGGATACACTGCAAGGCGCCGACCGGGACCGGTTTGTGTTCGAACAATTAACCCGCATGTGAGAAACCCAAATGACCTCATCTGACAAAATCAAAGTCCATATCAAAAACAACCACCACGCCCCGAATACTTTCCCCAACACGCCTTCGGGCGAGGAAGTGTTCACGCTCACCCGCGAGCGGTTCGATGCGGCGGCGGCGGAATTTCCGGAGGTTGCGGCGAAACTGGATGTGTTGATTGACTGGGATTTGGATAATTTCACCGCTTCCATGGCCACCGCCGAAGTGCTGGTTGCCTGGAATCTGCCGACCGAAAATCTGGCGCAGGTGGCGCCCCGCTTGAAGTGGATCCATATCACCGGCGCCGGCGTGGAGCACCTTGCTCCCATGAACTGGCTGCCAGAGGGCGTGACACTGGTCAACAACAAGGGGGCGCATGCAATCAAAGGAGGCGAATTCGGCGCCATGGCGATTTTGATGCTGAACAACGCTATGCCGGCAATCATCGCAAATCAAGCGCGATCCGTTTACGACTCGATCTATTCCACCCCGGTCGCCGGCAAAACCGTGGTTGTGGTCGGCGTCGGTAATATTGGCAAAGCCGTCGCCAAAAACGCCAAAGCATTGGGGCTGCATGTCATCGGCGTCAGCCGCCACGGCAATCCGGTTGACCAAGTCGATGAAATCTTTGCGGTGGCGCAACTGGACGAAACTCTGCCGCGGGCTGATTTTATCTTTGTAGTCACGCCGCTGACCGGGGAAACCCGCAATCTTATCAATCGCGCGCGGTTGAATCTGCTGAAACCCGGTGCCGGCCTTGTGAATATCGGACGGGCGGCGGTGGTCGACTATTCGGCACTGGCGGAAAAACTCGAGGCGGGTGCTTTGTGCGGCGCGATTCTGGATGTCTTTGATAAAGAACCATTGCCGGTGGACTCGCCGTTGTGGAAGGTGCCGAATTTAATTCTAACGCCGCATATTTCGTCGGACGACGGCAACGAATATGGAGCATTGACGCTGAAACTTTTTTTTGAAAATATGCAACGCTATCTAAACGGCGAGCCGCTACAAAACCAAGTCAGAACTGACCTTGGCTATTAGCCGGACGCATCACAACACCGGTCAATCCGCGCACAAACCAAACGCCGCTCAAACATCATCACTCATCACCCCGAGGAAATCCCATGACCCCACCCGACCATCCTTCACTGGCCGATTCGCTGCCCGCTAAAACCGCCGTGGCTACAGCCAAGAAGAAACTCACAGACGCCGGCGTCAAGTATGTGCTGTCCTGTTGGATCGATTTGCTCGGCCAGCCGAAAACCAAACCGGTGCCGATTAGCGATTTTGAATTGCTGTGCATGGGCAAGGGCCCGCAGTTTGCGGTGCATTCGGTTTCCTTTGTGCCGGAACTTGGCCCGGCGGATGCCGACCAGATTCCCCTGCCGGATCTGGGCACGCTAACCATCTGCCCGTGGGACCGCACTTGCGCGTGGATGGTGGCGGATTTGTGGTGGCAGGATAAGCCCTATAATCTTTGCCCGCGCAGCGCGCTCAAGCGCGCGATTCGGGACGCCGCCAACAGCGGTTACGAATTTTACGCCGGCATTGAGCCGGAGTTCATCACCATGCGCTGGGAAGACGGCCAGCCGGTCAAAGCCTTTGATGACGACCCGTTGCCGGGCGAAGGGTTGCGCCCGCGCCGCCAGGCGTTCGGCTATGATGTGGAATACAGCATTGACGCGATGCCGTTTCTTGGCGAACTAATCGACACGCTCGAAACCTTGGGCTGGAACCTGCACGATGTAGTGGCGGAAGGCGCTTATTCCCAGTTTGAACTGGACTTTCACTACACCGACATTCTGGAGATGGCCGACCGCTTTGTATTCCTGCGCATCCTGCTCAAGGAAGTCGCCAAGAAGCACGGCATCTTTGTTACTTTCATGCCCAAACCCACTCTCGGCGACTGGCGTTCCGGCGCACACATGAACATCTCGGCGCGACCGGTCAGCGCGCCCGACAAAAATTTGTTTGAAGGCAAAGACGGGCAGTGGCACGAGTCGGTGTATCACGCCGTCGCCGGCTTGTTGCGCCACGGCGGCGCCCACACCGCCATCGCCTGCCCCACGGTCAATTCCTATAACGGTTTGGTGCCGAGGGTCGGCGGCTTTGAGGGCGGTGTCTATACCTGGGCGCCGACTCACATGACCTACGGCGACAACAACCGCTCGGCCATGTTGCGCCTGCCGCAGAGTCGTTTTTGCATTGAGAACCGCGCCGCCGATATGTGCATGAACCCCTATCTCAGTTTCAGCCTGTCGATCGCCGCCATGACCGATGGCATGGTCAATCGCTACGACCCGGGCAAACCGCTCAATCAGGATTTATACACCATGTCCGAACACGAACTTGAAGCCTCCGGCGCGCAACGTCTGCCGCGCAATTTGCTGGAAGCAACCGAAATGCTGCGCGATGATGAACTGGCAAAGCAAGCCCTGGGAGACGTCATGCACCGTTCTTATCTGGCGTACAAATTTGATGAATGGGAACGCTATCACCAAGCGGTCACCGATTGGGAAGTGAAAGAATACCTGCGGCTTTTTTGATACCGAAACGGCAGCGGCAATTATTATGACTAACCATAGAGAACCGACAGCGGATAGCCCGAAAGGCAAAGTGCTGTATTGGGATTGCGAGATGGTGGTGGCAGTATCCAGGAGGCAATTGATAAGCTTGGGTGTAGAGACGGCGGGAATGTGATGATGCATATCTGGCAGTGCCACGTTAACTTTGGCTTCGATATTGAAGTGAAAAACGACCGCTTCCACATTTCGGGCAACATTCCAAAAAATTGGAAACGCTGGTGGCCGTGACTCCACCGTCGCCAAAATAAATGTCCGCCGACTATCTCATCTATCCGCTGGGAGATGTGCGCCTTCAGTCGGGGGAGACGTTGCACGGCGCCGAACTCGCGTATCAGACTTACGGCGAGATTAACACCGCCGGCGATAATGTGGTGGTCTTACCGACCTTTTACACCGGCACCCACAAACGAAACCGCGGCTTTTTCGGGCCCGGCCGGGCAATCGACCCGGCGCGGCATTTCATCGTTTCCGTCAACCTGTTCGGCAACGGCTTGTCGTCGTCGCCGAGCAATGCGCCGCCGCAATGTTCCGGCGCGAAATTTCCCCGCGTCACCCTGCACGATAATGTCCGCTGCCAGCACCGTTTGCTGACCGAGCACCTGAGAGTCGAACGCATCGCGCTGGTGGCCGGCTGGTCCATGGCCGGCTGCCAGGCGTTTCACTGGGCAAGCCAGTATCCCGACATGGTGGATGCGATCCTGCCGTTTTGCGCATCGGCCCGAACTTCGCCCCACAACCGGGTGTTTCTCGACGGGGTGAAAGCGGCCTTGCAATCTGATTGCGCATTCAACGGCGGCAACTATTCTCGCGCGCCGGTCACCGGACTCAAAGCTTTCGCGCGGGTCTATGCCGGCTGGGCCTATTCCCAGACTTTCTACCGCGAAGAGATCTACCGCCAACTTGGTTTCGAATCGGTTGAGGCACTGCTACTCGATTGGGAAAACGACCACCTCGCCTGGGATGCCAACGACCTGCTGGCGAAACTATGGTCCTGGCAGCACGCCGACATCAGCCGCAACGACCGCTATAACGGCGATTGGGCGGCGGCGTTGCAAGGCATCAAAGCCAAAACCATCATCATCGCTTGCAGCGACGACCTGTATTTCCCGCCGCAAGACAATGAGTTGGAAGTGGAACACATCGCCGGCGGAGATCTTATAATTTATAACTCGCCCTGGGGACACTGCGTGGCATCGCCGGGCAATGATCCCCACTTCGCCGAGTTTCTCGACCAAACGATTTCGAAACAACTCGGCGGTAAATAATTACTTTGCACGAGCCCATCAGCCCACTAATCCATCACCATCAACCACCGGAGTTTCACATGCCAAAACCAACCGTATTCAGGCGCTCTGATATTCAACACCGCTACGATCAATTACCGGAGAACGGCACCTATATCAAACCGTTCATCACCACGCGCAACTGCGAAAGCATGGCCGGCGGCGTGAACTTTCTGCACAAAACATCGATCCCGTGGGAACTCACCTGCGACGAAATTATTTACTGCCACGAAGGCGTCTTCCGGCTGGTCTGCGACGGCCAGGACTATGTGCTCAACCCCGGCGACATGATGTTAGTGCCGAAGAACAATCACATCAAATACGAGACCGACGACAAGTGCACGATCTTCTATGCCGCCTGGCCGGTCGATTGGAAACAACGCGCCGGCCTCACCGAAGTCCCCGGCATTGACCCGGAAGATATGTAAATCTGTGTGTGTTCACTAATTCACTGCCCGTTTTATTCCTTTCCAGCGGTGTTTTAGCACCGCCCTCTCGGCCGTCATTCTCGCCGGCAGGCGGGAATCCTAAAGCGGCGGCGCAAGCCGCCCGGTGCGTCACGCTTGCGTAATGATACTAATAGTTCGGCGTACCAAGTTTTTTTCGTGTGCTTTTGTCTTCTCAAAAGGAATCACGGTCTGGAGATATGGTTTGGATTATGACGGTATTAGTTACTCTCATCGTTTTTTAGTTCTGGGTTCTCGCCGTTGGCGAGAACAACAGACTGGATTCCCGCCTGCCGGCGAGAATGACGGGTTGGGGAGACAATGTGAATCGCAAAGTGTGACTTTCTTTGAGACGCAAAAAGTAACCGAGAAAAACCGTCAGCGAAACAGTGAGCTTATACAATTCTCGCATCGAACTACCCGCCAATCCAGTGTAGCGCCTTTTGGATTCTCTCCAGCGTTCGTTGCTTGCCCACCAGTCGGAGCGTGGTGTCGATGGGCGGAGTTGCCGCGGTGCCGGAGACCGCGACCCGCAGCGGCTGGGCGATGCGTCCGAGTTTTACGGATTGCGTCTCCAGCACGCGCTGCATGGCGTGATTGATGTCGGGCTCCCGCCAGTCTTCGACGGTTTCCAATTCATCGTGCAATGCCCGGAGCAATGGCAACGCATCCGCGCCGAGATGTTTTTTCGCCGCGCCGGATTCGTATTCATCGAAATCCGTGTATAAATAAATGACCTTGTCTGCCATTTCTTCCAGTGTCCGGGCGCGCTCGCGCATGACTTCGGCGACATCGACAAGCGACGGGCCATTATCGGTTTGGATGCCACGTCGTTCAAGTCGCTCGCCCAGTTCCTTTGCCAATCGTTGCGAACTCGCCTCGCGGATGTAGTGCTGGTTGGTCCACAGCAACTTTGCCAGATCGAAACTGGCGGCCGACTGGTTGATGTGTTTGATGTCGAATAACTCGATCATCTCGTTAATGGAAAAAATTTCGCGGTCACCGTGTGACCAACCGAGTCGTATGAGGTAATTCAGCAATGCTTCCGGCAGGATTCCCATGTCGCGGTATTCGAGCACGCTGACGGCACCGTGCCGCTTGGAAAGCCGCCGACCATCGGGCCCGCAAATCAGCGGCACATGCGCGAACACCGGGAGCGGCGCGCCCAGTGCCCGGAAAATATTAATTTGCCGCGGCGTGTTATTGGTGTGGTCGTCGCCGCGAATTACATGGGTGATGCCCATGTCGATGTCGTCCACCACCACAGTCAGGTTGTAAGTAGGCACGCCGTCCGAGCGCGCGATAATCAGGTCGTCGAGTTCCTCGTTGTCGATCGCCACCCTGCCGCGCACCACATCATCGAAAACCACCACTCCTTGCAGCGGATTTTTGAAGCGAACCACGGCCGATTCGCCATCCGCCGGCCGGCGTCGCAAATCCCGGCACCGACGGTCGTAGCGCGGTTTGTTGCCCGCGGCGCGTTGCGCTTGCCGTGTGGCATCCAATTTTTCCTTGCTGCAAAAACAGTAGTAGGCATTGTCTTGATCCAGCAGTTGCCGCACCGCCACATCGTAACTTTGCATTCGCTTGCTCTGGTAGAACGGACCCCGGTGCCAATCCAAACCGAGCCATTTTAGCCCTTCAAAAATGACTTCAATAGATTGCTCGGTGGAGCGTTGCCGGTCGGTATCTTCGATTCTCAGCACCAATTCTCCGCCGGTTGTTTTGGCGTGTAGCCAGTTGAACAGCGCAGTGCGAGCGCCGCCGACGTGGAGATAGCCGGTGGGGCTGGGCGGGAAGCGGGTTACGGTGTGCATGGCTTTCCTTAAAATCAAAAGAAACGATCGAAGCGGCGCATCAACTGCGGTGGATTGTAAAGCAAGCCGCTCGGTGCCGGACGACAAGTTTTGGTCGGGGTGAGAGGATTTGAACCTCCGACCACCGCAACCCCATTGCGGTGCGCTACCAGGCTGCGCTACACCCCGGAATAATGATCAGTAGTATAAATATACGCTCTTCGTTCTCGCGCCGTCAGCGCAAAATATCCCGAACTTCATCCAGTTCGGCGATGATCTGGTTGATCAGTTTGGAACTCTGGTCGGCGTTGCCCGGCGATTCGGTGGACTCTCTTTCGCCGGATTGTTTTTCGGCTTGCTTCTGCAAACGGATACGGGCGCCGCTGATGGTAAAGCCCTCGACATAAAGCAGTTTTCTGATTTGCCGAATCAACTGCACTTCGTGACGCTGGTAGTAACGGCGATTTCCGCGCCGCTTGACCGGCTTCAACTGGGGAAATTCTTGCTCCCAATACCGCAGCACATGGGGCTTGATGTCGCATAACTTGCTGACTTCACCGATGGCGAAATACCGCTTGGACGGAATCGGCGGTAATTCAAAACCGCTCGGGTCGAGCATTGTCATTATCGTTTCCGTCCCAATTTTTGCGTCAATTCAAAGGAGTTTTCCACCACGCTGGCTTTGAGTTTTTGGCTGGCACGGAAGGTTACCACCCGGCGCGCCGATATCGCAACTTCTTCGCCGGTTCTGGGGTTGCGCCCGGGTCGCGAAGTTTTATCTCGCAAAGTAAAACTGCCGAACCGGGAAAGTTTTACCGCGGTTCCTTGTTCAAGGGAGTAACAAATTTTTTCGAAAAACAATTCGACAAACTCTCTTGCCTCGCGTTTGTTCAAACCAACTCGGCCGAACAATGTGTTTCCCAAATCTGCTTTGGTGACGGTCATTTCAATTTTGTTTCAATGTTTGTTTTTGATTTCGTTTGGCTTCAGGTTCGCAACCGGGCACCCAGTTTGCGTTGCAACACTTCGATTATTTTAACTATTTTCGTATCCACTTGGCCAGCCGTAAGATTGCTTGATTCGGACTGGAAGGTCAAGCGGAAAGCAAAACTTTTATGGTTTTTTTCAATCCCCTTGCCCTGGTAAATGTCGAACAATTCCAAATCCGTGAGCAGATTTCCGGCGGCGGTTCGTGCCACATTCAGCACATCTTGCGCTTTGACCGCCGACTCGACCACTACGGCGAGGTCACGGCGCACCGCCGGATAGCGCGACACCGCCGAAAAACTCGGCAATGGCACTTTTTCCATGAACGACAAATCCAGTTCAAACAAATACACCGGTTGGTCAATGTCCATTTGCTTTTGATGGTCGGGATGCAGTTGCCCGAGGTAGCCGATGCGGTCTTTTCCCAGTTTAATTTGCGCGCTGCGACCGGGATGAAGCGCGGGATGACTGGCACGATTAAATTGAATGGTTTCCCGATGCTCGGACAACGCCGGCAACGCCATCAAATCGCCTTTCATGTCAAAAAAATCAACCACCCGGGAAGGATCGCCCCACTGCTTCGGCAACACCTCGCCGGTTGCCACCACGGCCACGCGATGAACCTCGCGCCGCGCACTTCGCGCGCGGTCTTGAAGGAACACATTGCCGGTTTCAAACAGCCGCACACGTTCGTGCCGGCGATTGAGATTGGTCTTGATCGCGTCCAGCAAGCCGGGCAATAAACTTCGGCGCATTACCGCGAGATTATCGGCGATGGGGTTGCGCACTTTGATGCCGACAGCGCCGGTCAAGGCGCGTTGAATGTTGGCATCGACAAAACTATAAGTGATCGCCTCGAAATAACCTCGCTCCACCAATTTTTGTTTGATGCGCGCCGTGCTGATTCGATTTTCCGGATGCCCGCCGATGGTGGCGGTGGCAATCGGCGGACGCGGCGCGATGTGATCGAAACCATGAATGCGACCGACTTCCTCCACCAAATCATGCGCGCCAGTGAGGTCGGAGCGCCAACTCGGCACGGTCACGGTGCAACTTGCCTGGTTGCTTGCCTGGTTGCTTGTCTTCCCGGCGGAGATGCGCATACCGAGTTGCGTCAGCATGCTGCGCACGCGATTGCGCGGCACCGATGCACCGAGAATGCGCGTGATTTCCGATTGATTGAATTTGATTTTTTCCGGGCGCGGAATGTGCTCGCGCGCACATTCATCGGTGACCGGTCCCGGCTCACCGCCCGCCACTTCGGCGAGCAACTGCGTGGCGCGCTCCATGGCATGCGCTTGCATCGCCGGATCCACGCCGCGCTCGAAGCGGTGCGAGGCATCGGTATGCATACCGAGTCGGCGCGCCTTGCCGATGAGGTATGCCGCCGGAAAAAACGCCGCTTCAAAATATACATGATGCGTCTCGGACGAAATCGCCGAATCGTGTCCACCCATGATGCCGCCGAGCGCGACCGCGCTTTTGCGATCGGCGATGACCAGATTGTCGCTATCCAGTTTGATCGTGCTGCCATCCAGCAAGCATAATTTTTCACGCGGCTTTGCCATTCGCACCACGATGCCGCCGTGCAGTTTGTCCATGTCAAAAGCGTGCATCGGCTGGCCGAGTTCAAGCATCACATAGTTGGTGATGTCCACGGCGATATTCACGCTGCGCGCGCCACTGCGCCGCAGTCGTTCGGCCATCCAGTCCGGCGTGCGCGCCGACATATCCACATTGCGCACTGCCCGCCCAACATAGCGCGGACACGCGTGCGCGGCGCGCAACGCAATCGGCAAATGTGATCGGTTGACGGCGCGACTTTTTTTAATGCGCGGCGGTTGCATGGTCGCACCGGTCAACGCCGCGACTTCGCGCGCGATGCCGAGAATGCCGAGACAATCGCCACGGTTCGGCGTCAAGGTGAGTTCAAAAATGGGGTCGGATAGATTGAGATAATCACTCAGTGAAGCACCGAGCGAGTTGTCGTTTTGCGCATCATCATCCAGCAACATCACGCCGTCCGATTGCTCGCCCAAACCGAGTTCCGATGCCGAGCAAATCATGCCGTCGGAGCGCACGCCGGCGATCTCTCTGGCGCGCACTTCACCGTCCGGCAACTTTGCGCCAATCAGCGCCACCGCTATCGTGCAACCCGCCTTCGCATTCGCCGCACCGCATATGATGCTGAGCGAGGCGCGACGACCGACATCCACTTCGCACACTTTCAGGCGCGGCGCGTTGGGATGTGCGCGGCTGGCGATGATGCGCCCGACGATCACGCGTTTTTTATGCAACGATGGTCCCGCGGGTTGTATTGACTCGACTTCCAATCCGCCCATGGTCAGCAGTTCGGCTAATTCATTCGCGTCGATTCGTGGTGAGACAAACTCGCGCAACCAGGCATCGCTGACTAACATTTCAAAACTGCCGCAAGAAGGCGAGGTCGTTGTCGAAAAACATGCGCAAGTCGTTCACCCCGTAGCGCAACATCGCCAGTCGTTCGACGCCGAGGCCGAACGCGTAGCCGCTGAATTTTTTGTCGTCAATGCCACCGTGTCGCAATACTTCGGGATGCACCATGCCGCTACCGAGCACTTCCAGCCAACCGCTTTGTTTGCAGATGCGACAACCGCGACCGTGGCAAAACACGCAGGCGATGTCGACCTCCGCAGACGGCTCGGTGAATGGAAAATAAGACGGACGAAATCGCACGCCGAGATCGCTTTCCATGAACTCGTGCACGAAATGAATCAGGATGCCTTTGAGGTCGGCAAAAGTGATGTCGCGCTCCACCGCCAGCCCTTCGAGTTGATGAAACATCGGCGTGTGCGTTACATCGGAATCACAACGAAAAACTTTGCCCGGCGCAATCACCCGCAACGGCGGCTCGTGGTTATGCATGTAACGTATCTGCACCGGAGAAGTGTGCGTGCGCAACACCGTGCGCTGGTCGATGTAAAAGGTATCGTGCATGGCACGCGCCGGATGATCGGCGGGAATATTCAACGCTTCAAAATTGTAATATTCATCTTCCATCTCGGGACCGGTGGCGATGTCAAAACCAAGTCGGTCGAAGATCGCTTCCATGCGTTGCAAGGTGCGCGTAATCGGATGCAAAGTTCCGGCAACTTGTCCGCGCCCCGGTTGCGTCACATCAATGCGTTCGCCCTCAAGTTGCGTGCTCGCCATTGCGGCGTTGATGGCGGCGTGGCGCTGTTCCAACCACCTTTGAATCTCGCCTTTGAGTTGATTGACCTCCTGCCCGAACGTTTTGCGCTGCGCCGGTTGCAGTGCGCCGATGCGTTTTAGTTGCGCGGTAATCTCGCCCTTCTTGCCGAGGTAGCGTATTTTCAACTCGTCCAACGCCTTCAGCGACTCGGCATCGCTGATGGCTTGCCGTGCCGTTGCCGAGAGTTTGGCGAGTGGATTTTTTGAGGTCACAAGAGTAGCGACCGCACTACGCGCAACCTTGCGGCGTTTCGGTCATTGTTCCCCTTCCGTTTTTTCCGTTGCCATGCGCATGCGCCTGGCGTGGAGTGTTTCGCCATCGTATTCCCAACAGGACGGGGCACCAGCATCGCGAGCGAACCCTTTCCTCTCGAGAATTATTCCTGCGGCACCCGATGGCGTGGTCTCCGCTCCCTCAAATAAAATTTTATTTTTATCGTCAAGCACTTTGGCGGTGATGTTTGAATCTTTGAAGCAAGTAATCGTTTCACCCGCCGGAATATTTACCATGGAAAACTTAAAGTTTGGCAATATGTCATTTTCCCGCGCTTGCGCTCGCTCGCGTGCGTCTATATCGGCTTGAGTAACCTCGGCATCCGGCGCATCACTCGGCGCGTCCGTTATCGTAACTTCATCGCCACCGGTTAACTTCATCGCCGCCATCACCTGATGCGGTGTAACTTCAAAAAATTCTCTTTTATCATTCAATCTGTAGGGTCGAAATGCGTCATGCAACCTTTTTTCCGCTGCTTGTGGGTCATCCACCGCCACCGCGTAATACAATTCAAACGGCACCGGCATGCCGGGAACTCCAGAGTAAAGGCCGTCTATGCGGTTTTTGACTCGCTCCGATAAAGTGTTTGGGTCGCCGTTTTTAACCAAACCAATTTTCACAAAATTCGGTATGGTCGGGTTGGTTACGCAATAAACCGCGCCTTGCATGCCACCCGTGCCGTTCATCGCTTATTCAGCCAACGCGGTTTTTGCGCGTTCGGCGAGCACGGTGAACGCGGCTTTGTCGTTGACCGCCAACTCGGCCAATATTTTTCGGTCGAGTTCAATTTCGGCTTTACCCAGCCCGCTAATCAATCGGCTGTAACTCAACCCATTGGCGCGTGCGGCGGCGTTGATGCGCACAATCCACAGCGCGCGGAACTGGCGTTTGCGTTGGCGGCGGTCGCGGTAGGCGTATTGCCCAGCGCGAATCACCGCTTGCTTGGCGGATTTGAAAGTACGACTGCGCGCGCCGCGATAGCCGCGTGCTTGCTTCAGAATTTTTTTGTGACGGGGATTGGCAGCACCCCTTTTGGTGCGTGGCATGGCGCTCTCCTCAACTATACGGCAGCAACCGCTTGACCGCGGGGCGGTCGGCGGCATTGACCAAATCACCGGCGCGCAAGTGTCGTTTGCGCTTGGTGGATTTCTTGGTCAGGATGTGATTGAGATGCGAACTTGAGCGTTTGAATTGGCCGCTGGCAGTTCGCGCGAAACGCTTCGCCGCGCCGCGATTGGTTTTCAGTTTTGGCATGTTTTACTCCAGTATTTAGCGGCTATGCGATTTTATTTTGTCGCGCCGCAATTATTAATAACAACGATGGTAGTTCTGGAATGGACTACTTTTCGTTAGACATACAACTCGTTAGACATACAACTCGTTAGACATACAACTCGTTTCGTTTCGTTTCGTTCATGTAAATTCGTTCATGCAGATCATTTAGGTCCGCTTCGGTGCCAGCACCATTACCATTTGCCGACCTTCCATCGCCGCCGCCTGCTCCACCACCGCAATCTCAGCCAGATCCTTCTCCACCAATTGCAGCATTTCCAAGCCCAACTCCTTGTGCGCCATCTCCCTTCCGCGAAAACGCATGGTCACCTTGGTCTTGTTTCCCGCTTCAAGAAACCGCGTCAAGTTGCGCAACTTTATCGCATAATCGGCAACATCCGTACCCGGACGGAATTTAATTTCCTTGACCGTGATCTGCTTCTGTTTCTTTTTCGCCTCGTGTCGTTTTTTGCTGGCGGTATACAGAAACTTGCCGTAATCCATAATCCGGCAGACCGGCGGGTCGGCGTGGGGAGAAATCTCCACCAGATCATGCTCGACTTCCCGAGCGATTTCCAACGCTTCACTCAATGGAAGGATACCCAACTGGTCTCCCTCAACCCCGATAACGCGAATCGGATCGCTGACGATCTGATCGTTGATGCGTTGCTGTTTTACTTTGGCTATAGTCGGTTCCTCTCAATAATAATAATAAGGTTACGCCGGTCACTTTGACGACATGGTCTCGGCGCTCAAGCGTTGGGCAAATTGCTCAACTGGCATCGCACCCAAGTCCTCGCCGTCAGTAGTGCGCACGGCAATTGAATTGGTTTCCACTTCCCGCTTCCCGACTACCAGCAGATACGGGATGCGTTGTAAAGTGTGCTCGCGGATTTTAAGCCCGATTTTCTCGTTTCTCAAGTCCGATTCAACCCGGAAACCCTGTTTTTTCAAGGTTTGTGCAACGAACTCGACATATGCGGCTTGCTGGTCGGTGATATTCAGCAAAACGCACTGCACCGGTGCCAGCCACGGCGGAAATTTTCCCTCGTATTGCTCGATCAAAATGCCGATAAATCGCTCGAACGAGCCGAGCAAGGCGCGATGCAACATAACCGGAACGCGCTTGCTGCCGTCCTCGGCGATGTAATGGGCGCCGAGCCGCCCGGGCATGGAAAAATCTACCTGCATGGTGCCGCACTGCCACACCCGGCCAATCACATCGCGCAATGAAAATTCGATTTTCGGCCCATAAAACGCGCCTTCGCCGGGCAACTCCTCCCATTCAAGATTTTTCGCCTGTAATGCCCGGGCAAGCGCCGCTTCGGATTTATCCCATTCCTCATCGCTACCGACTCGGTTTTCGGGGCGCAACGCCAGGCGATAAATCACTTCATCAAAACCGCAACGGCGATACACCTCATGCAGAAAATCGATGAACTCCGACACTTCGCTCTGGATTTGTTGTTCGGTGCAAAAAATATGTCCGTCGTCCTGAACAAATCCACGCATTCGCATCAACCCGTGCAACGCGCCGGATAATTCGTTGCGATGACAGGAACCGAATTCGGCGAAGCGCAACGGCAGGTCGCGGTAACTTTTCAAGCCCTGATTAAACACCTGCACATGGCACGGGCAGTTCATCGGCTTCAAAGCGAATTGCCGGCCTTCAGATTCCAGCGCGAACATATCATCGCCAAACTTGTCGGCGTGACCGGAGCGTCTCCACAAGGAAAAATCCACCACCTCCGGCGTGTTGATTTCCCGATAATTGCGCGCGCGCTGTTGCTCACGCATGTATTGTCGCAGGATCTGATACAAAGTCCAGCCGCGTGGATGCCAAAACGCCATGCCCGGCGCTTCTTCTTGCATGTGGAACAGATCCAACTGCTTGCCGAGTTTGCGATGGTCACGCTTGGATGCCTCGGTCAACTGCTTGAGATGCGCGGCGAGTTGCTTTTTATCGGCCCACGCGGTGCCGTAAATGCGCTGTAACATTTTGTTGCGATTGTCGCCCCGCCAGTAGGCGCCGGACACGCGCATCAACTTGAAGTGTCGGCAAAATCCCATGTTGGGAACATGCGGCCCGCGACACATGTCGATATATTCCTGATGATGATACAAACCGGGACGATCATCGCGGGCGATGTCGCGCTCGAGAATTTCCAACTTATACGGCTCGTCGCGCTCGGTGAAAGTATTGCATGCTTCGTCCCACGCCACTTTTTGTTTGACCACCGCGTAATCGGTGGCAGCCAACTCGGTCATGCGCGCCTCAATCGCTGCCAAATCTTCATCGGTAATCGGGCGGTCGAGATCAATGTCGTAGTAAAACCCGTTCTCGATCACCGGACCAATTGCCATTTTGCTGTGCGGCCACAATTGCTTGATGGCATGTCCGAGCAGATGTGCGCAGGAATGACGGATGATTTCCAGCCCCTCGGGGTCCCGGGCAGTCAGAATCGCCAGGTCGCCGTCCTCGCTGATGACATCCACCGAGTCCATCAACACCCCTCCCACCTTACCGGCGACCGCGGCTTTGGCAAGCCCGGGCCCGATATCCGCTGCCACCTCGGCGATGCTGAGCGGATGGTCGTAAGCGCGCTTCGAGCCGTCGGGGAGGGTGATTTCAGGCATGTCTGCTCTCGTTCCAGTGGCGTCCACCACGACAGGACGCGTGAGATGAATAGTGAATAACCAGCGATGGTAGGCACGAGTGGACTCGAACCACCGACCCCCACCATGTCAAGGTGGTGCTCTAACCAGCTGAGCTACGCGCCTGTCGCAAAACGGTGGAGTTTACACAAATTCAACTCCCCGCTCAATTCCCTTCGGCGGCGAAGCCGTGCCATTCGATGTGAGAACGACGGCACGGCGGAGGTGCTTGTGAATAATGCCAGAAACATTCTGGATTCTTGGCATGACGAAAAAAGGAAGCCGACATGCAAATAAAGCACATCGGCTTCCGGGTGCGTGGGCTCTATACTGTGGCTTCTTTTGCCTTAAAGGAGCACCACATGAACACTTCTGCCCAACAGAAACGTCACGCCCTAGTATTCTGGGGAAATCACGGACTTAAAGCAACCATAGATCATGCCAATGTCAGCCGTTCAACCCTCTACGCCTGGCGGAAAACCGACTCCGCCGCCGACCGCTTTTCCGTGCACGCGGGCGATGATGAATTTGGGGCACTTGCGCATGGCGTTGATGACATCGGCAAAGCCGCCGAAAAATTTGGTTGCGCCGCTTGTGCTGGTATCCGCATCATTGATGGCGGCCAGTTCATCAAAACTCGCGCCGGCGCAAAATGTTCGCTCGCCGCCGCTTCGCAGAACGATGACCTTAATCTCATTGTCATCGCCGGCACCGGTAATGCACGCGGCGAGTTTTTGCAGCGGTTCGCCGGACAGGCAGTTGTGCGCCGGATGAAAAAATTCGATAGTGGCAATGGCGTTTTCGGTATGCTGTTTTATATATGGTGACATGGCTGGTGATTTTTTTGTCGGTGGGCAGGATAAGTTATCCGCCGAATAAGTGCAATTTTGTGTATAAGTCCTTGGATTCAACTCTTAAGTGCAACTTCACCGATGAAGGAAAGGTGAGATGCGGTAGCATCTTGATTTTCCAGAATCAATATAAGGAGTGCCATATGAAACGCTACACACACCTCACCAGTGAACAACGATACCAGATTTCCAATGGCTTGAAAGAAGGCTATTCACAACAAGCCATTGCCGATATTATCGGTGTCAACCAAAGCACCATCAGCCGGGAGATACGCCGCAATGGCCCCAGTCGGGGGCGTGTGAAGCGGCGCACCGCCAGGGCAGGTGCTTATCGTCCACCACTTCACGCCGGAAGACTGCGTGACGACGGCGTTTTGGTGCTCGTGAGCGCGGTGTCAGGGCTGACGGGTCGCCGCCGGCTTGGGCGAGTGTTTGCTACCAGCGGTACAAGGTACGACGGCTGACCTTGAAGGCATCGCAGGTGGCGGCGGTACCGTGCGCTTCCCAGAAGCGCAGGATGTCGATTCGTTTTTGGGCATGAGGGTTCATCGGCCAACGATGCCCTATTTTGGCAACGCGGTAAAACCCTCTTATTTGGTAGCCAATATGCTGGATTTGCATGGCATCTCCTCTTGGGTTGAGGAGTGCCATATGTATCTGAGCTTATGCAACTACACCCATAAGACAAATGGAATATACCTATCATACAAGGGTGCGGTGATAATTCTCGCCCCACGCCGTTATTTCCGCCGAAGGCGGGAATGACGAATGAATGGAGCGAAGCGTGACACAACCGGCGGCTTCGCCGCCGAAAGGATGCGGCTAACGCCGCTACGTTAATAACATTCTCGCCTGCCGAACAACTGTATAGGTTCACTATTTCGCTGACAGTTTTTCTGGGTTACTTTTGGCATCTCAAAGAAAGTCACACTTTGTGATTCACATTATCTCCCCAACCCGTCATTCTCGCCGGCAGGCAGGGAAAAAATCGCCGGGAGCGATTTTTCGCGAGCGAAGCGAGCCCGAAGGGCGCGTATCAGGGATGATACGCGCAATCCAGAGTGGCGGCGCAAGCCGCCCGTTGCGTCACGCTTGCGTAATGATACTAATAGTTCTGCATACCAGGTTTTTTTCTCGGTTGCTTTTGGTGTCTCAAAAGGAATCACGGTCTGGAGATGTGGCTTGGATTATGACGGGATTAGTTACTCTCATCGTTTTTTAGTTCTGGGTTCTCGCCTTTGGCGAGAACAACAGACTGGATTCCCGCCTGCCGGCGAGAATGACGAATGAAAGGGTAATACTGAACCGAGAGGACAAAAGCGCGTTGAGAAGCCAAAGCACATTGAGAAAAAATCGCCGGGAGCGCCATGAATTGATTGGCGCGAGCGAAGCGAACCCGAAGGGCGCGTATCAGGGATGATACGCACAAAGATAAGCGCAAAAAAATTAAAAAGTTATCGTCCCATCCAAAACAATACTCTGCTCAACCTCATCAATGCTCTCCCGACGCTCGGTAACCAATTTCACATCAAACAATGGGTCCAATTTCCACGCCAGGCCAAGCCGATAAGTGTCGCCGTTATTGCCGAGCGTTATCTCACTGTATGGCGTCAGGAGTCCGTGGCCACCGGGGCCGCTCATGCCATAGCCAAGACGTATATCCAAACGCGGGGCAGATCCCTGCGGCTCCGCGTCCTCATCGTCATCACGCAAATCCTGCTGCCAGAATTCTTGCAGGATACGGTCGGTCTCGCCATATCCTGGCGTCAGACTAAACGACAGCCCCCGCCCGTGCGGCGACCTCTGGAATTTGATCAGCCCACTGACTCCCCACTCATCGGTATCACCCTTGTCGCGCACCAGTCCGCGCACCTTGCCTTCCAGCGTCAAGCCTCCGGCGGCATCAACATAGCGCAACCCGCCGCCAACCTCGTTGCCGGCACCGGTATTGCCGGAACCACCGTCATAACGAAGCCCGCCTTGCCAATTCAAATCCAAGCGTGCGCCGTTACGCAAAGACCAACTCCGGGTGGCTTCCAGCGTCAGGCGCAAGCGACTGACATCCAGTTCCATAGCCGCGATTTGCTCACCGCCGGCCACGATCAATTCGCTGTGCAACGCTTCCGCTTTCACTCGCAGGTTGGTGGCGCCGGCATCCGGCAGAGGACCACTCCCGCCTACAGCAAAGGTGCGTAAATCCAGATCGCTCGACGCGTGTTGCAGAGAATCGTCATCGTCAGTGATTTTCAGTTCGCCATCGCCATAGCCGAGCGTCGCCCAGAAATCCATCTGCCCCGAAGTCCAGCCCATATACGGATGAACGCTGGTCATATCCACTTGATATTCGCCACTGGCATCGTCGCGACCAGCGCGACCAGCGGTCTGCGGCGTGTGGTAATTACGATAATCCACATCGGCACGACTCCAGGACAAAGCGACCCCGGCGATCATGTCATCCATGTGCGCATCGGCGCCCAGATGCAGACTCAAGAAATCACCATCCCAGTCCAACCGGTCGGAGCCGCTGAGCTCACGATAATCACCCGCGCCCCAGAAGGTCGGGACGGAGGTGCCTGGTGCAGCATCTTCCGACAGGGGTAGCACGAAGTCGGCCTCCGCCAGCAATTGCTTGATGCTGAACTGGTCATCGGCAAGCGCGCGCCCTTGCGCGGCGAGAATGTTCGCCAGGCTGGACTGACCGCCGACACTGGCGGCGCGGGCGGCATTCTTGCCGGCTTGCTCAATGCGCCGCGCCACTACTTCCACATTCTGGTCAGCCATGGTGCGCGCCACTTCCGACAAAATCACTCGATTCAGGTCGGCGAAATCGGGACTCGCCAGCACCTGCACGCTTCTGCTCGCTTGCGCCTGGTTCATCGCCTGGTCCATAACGGTGTAGGTGACGGTGTATTTCCCGACCGTGTTGGTGTCCAGGTCGGTAGCATCAATGACGATGCGGTCAGTGAGGTCGCCAGCCATGTTATCAACGGCGGTGGCGCCGTGTTCGGTATAAGTCGTGCCGAGTTCAATAGTGTTGTCGTCTGCGGTGTCCTTGAGCAAGGTGATGGTCGGCGACGTGGTGTCCATGACAGTAATCATCTGCTGGGCGGAGCTACTCAGTTTATTGGTACCGGTTGCGATCCAGGTGATCATGGTGTTACCCATGGGGAAGGCATCGGGCGCGTCGTCGGTGATCTCGGCTTCGCGGTCGGTGGAAGTGGCGGAGCCGTAGTTGGAGCGGTCGAGAGGGGTCATGGTCGCAATGGCCTCAAAGGTCTGGGCCGGCGGTGCGCTGATGTCCGGCGCGGTGATGTCCGGCGTGGTGTCCGGTGTGGTGGTGTCTTCGACTATGACCGTGCGGATTACCCGCTCGGCATGGTTACCGGCGGTGTCGGTTACCTCGTAGGTGACTTCGTAGGTTCCGACCGCGCTCGTGTCCACTGTGCCGGCAATGGCAATCTTGCTCGTGAGTTCGGTGTCATCATCCACCAGGTCAGTCGCGGTTGCCTCCAGTTCCGTATACCCCTCGCCAAACTCAATGATCTGCGGGTTAGCACCGGTCAAGGTAATCTCCGGTGCGGTGGTGTCAATGACAGTAATCGTTTGCTCGGCGGTCTCTTTATTCCCCGACGTATCGGTGGCGGTCCAGGTGATGATGGTGTCGCCCAGCGGGAAGGTTTCGGGTGCATTGCTACTGATAGTCGCCGTGTCATTGGTGGTAGTAGCGGTGCCGGGACCAGCCTGGCCACTCGGTCCCAGGACCGCCGTGTCATCGGTGGAAGTGGCGATGCCGTAATCAGACTGACTAAGCGGGGTTAGGGTCGCCGTGGCCTCAAAGGTTTCGTCGTCCGGTGCGGTAATCACCGGCGCGGTGGTGTCGGTGACCCTGACCGTGCGGGTCATGGTCTCGGCCGCGTTGCCCTTGGCATCGGAGACATCGTAGGTGACCGAGTAGGTCCCGACCGCGCTTGGGTTCACGTTGTCCGTATTAATGACAATCTTGCTGGTTAGTTCGGTGTCATTATCCACCAGGTCGGTGGCGGTGGCACCGTGTTCGGTATAAGCCGTGCCGAGTTCGACCGTGTTGTCGGTGGTGGTGTCCTTGAGCAGGGTAATCACCGGCGCGGTCTTATCGGTGATGGTGACGGTCTGGGTTGCGGTGGCTTCATTACCCGAAGCATCGGTCGCGGTCCAGATGATGGTGTGGTTGCCGACGGCGAAGTCGTTGTTCTCCGGGCTGCGCGTGATGCCGGGTGCCGGGTCGGCCAGGTCAGTCGCGGTTGCCTGTCCCACGTCGACTGGCGTGGTCGGGCCGGTGGCTTCTTTGGATACATTCGCCGGCACGGCAAGCGTCGGCTTGGTGGTGTCGGTGATGCGGATGGTCTGCTCGGCGGTGCTGCTCAGGCCATGTTAGCAACAAATAGAAATGTCCGGTTTTAGAACACATGAGTTGTCCGCTTTTGGCGATGTCGGGAAGCCTGGCTGAGGCACCCGTTATTGATGGCGCAGCGGACATCAAGCAGCCACCGGTAAGTCAGTCTGGATGAGTTGGCCGGCCGCGTCATAACAGGCCAGTTTTCGAGGGCCGTGCCACAAAGACAAGGCGCCATCGGTGTGCCGTAACCCCTTCACTTTAGCTTTGATGTAGTGGTAACGGTGGCGGTCTGCCGGTATCTGCAGGGTCAGGCCCTCGAACTCGATGCAGTTGTCCTTGCGTACTTGGCGCTCGTAGCGTTCGCAGAAAATGTTGTCCAACTGCGCTCCCTCCGGCACCGGCACAAAGGCTGAGCCAGCTTCCCGCGGCGGTTGCTCAAACTCTTCGTTGAAAGCGGGCAGATACACCTGCCGGAGATACTCATTGGCAGTAGCCATATCGGTGATGCCAGCGGCGGCCAGTTCCTTGACCAAGCGCTCCTGGTGGGTGCGAAAGGCCCGCTCGGAGCGCCCTCGGGCTTGCGGCGAGTAGGCCGCGATCATCTCTATGCCCAGTTGCTGCAAGGCGCGCCGAAACTGCGTCGAGTTGCCCTTGTCCACCTTGCCGCCAGCCGTCGGCGTGTGCCAGTAATGGCTGCCCCGGTCGGTATACAGCGAGCAAAACAAGCCCTCGGCCTCAATCACCTCACGTACCCCCTGGAAACTGCTCCGGGTGCCTTCCTGGTCACAGAAGAACATGGAGTAATGCCGATTGCTGGCATCATCCATGGTGACTATCAAATCCCAGCTCTGTCCCGGCACCCAGGCATGGGTGCTGCCATCCTGGTGCAGCAATACGCCCGGCACCGGTGCTCGTTCACGCCGCTTGCGATGTTGCCCACGGCCCGATGACTTCGTCACCGCTCCGGCAGACTGCAAGGACTTGCGCACCCAGTTGTAGCTACGCCCACCGCCGCCGCGCCGATACCAGGCGTAGTAGTGCCTGACACTCCAGCCCTCATGCCGGCTCCGGTACCGATCCACCATGCGCATAACCTCATCGACCGGGGCCCGCCGGTGCGATACCTGAGACAGGCGCTTGTCGATCAACCCATCCAGGCCTTCTTCCTCGTAACGATCAATGTAACGACGGAAGGTGCGCTCACACACACCCAGCAATTGCGCCGCTTCCTCCTGGCTCAGACGACCCTCGGTCCAGCCCCCATATGACTCTTCAAATCTCATCTGTCGTATCTCCTGTAACACTTCTGTCCGCCTCATAAATCACCTCCCTCAAGAGCTGGCATAAACCGGACAGATGATGTGTTCTAACAGCGGACAGTTTATGTGTTCCTAACACATTTCGCCGTAGACCTATACACCGCGCCCGCTTCGGCGGTACAATCGACTACAATGACGAATCAAAACACTGGTTTTGTCGACTTTCTTCAAACTGTTTTAGGATATTCGCAGGAGAACCCATTGACCAACCCGGCGCTACTGATCCTTGAAGACGGCACGGTCTTTCGGGGCAAATCAATTGGCGTTGATGGAATGAGCAGCGGCGAGGTGGTTTTCAACACCGCCATCACCGGCTATCAGGAAATCCTTACCGACCCGTCCTACGCGCGACAGTTGGTCACGCTCACCCACCCGCACATCGGCAATGTCGGCACCACGGCGGAAGACCGAGAGTCACGAGGCGTGTTTTGTGCGGGCCTGGTGGTTAAGAATGTCCCGCTCCTGCACAGCAACTGGCGCGCCCAATCCAGCCTGCCCGACTATCTCAAAGACAACAACGTGGTGGCAATCAGCGACATCGACACGCGCAAACTGACCCGATTGATTCGCAGCAAAGGCGCGCAGAACGGATGTATCGCCGCCGGACCGTCGCCGCAGCCGAAGCACGCGCTGGCCGAGTTGAAAAAATTCCCCGGTCTCAGCGGTATGGATCTCGCCGAAGCGGTGAGCAGCAAGCACGCCTATCACTGGCATCAAGGTGTCTGGCGTATTGAACACGGTTACGCGCCGGCACCGCCATCCCAGTTCAAAGTGGTGGCTTGCGATTACGGCATCAAACACAACATCCTGCGCCTGCTTGCCGAACGTGGCTGCGACCTCACCGTGGTGCCAGCCAAAACCGATGCCGAGGGCATTCTCGAATATCAACCGGATGGCGTGTTTTTATCCAATGGGCCCGGTGACCCGGAGCCGTGCGATTACGCCATCGCGGCCATCGGCGACCTCCTCGAACGAGACATTCCCTTGTTCGGCATTTGCCTGGGGCATCAGTTGCTGGCGCTCGCCAGCGGCGGCAAAACCAAAAAGATGAAGTTCGGACACCACGGTGCCAATCACCCGGTGCGCGATTTGGACAGTGGGCGGGTGTTGATTACCAGCCAGAACCACGGCTTCGCGGTGCGGGAATCCGCGCTTCCGGCGCACCTGCGCATTACCCACCGCTCGCTGTTCGATGGCACCATTCAGGGCTTGGAGCGGCGTGACAAACCGGCGTTTTCATTTCAAGGACATCCCGAAGCCAGCCCGGGTCCGCACGACCTCGGTCACTTGTTCGACCGCTTTGTCGCCATGATGCAAGTTAGTCGGGAAACTTTCAACAACCGGCAAAAGAAACCCAGCGGCGATGCCTAAGCGCACTGACATTCAGTCGATACTGATTATCGGCGCGGGCCCCATCACCATCGGTCAGGCTTGCGAATTCGACTATTCCGGCGTGCAAGCGTGCAAGGCACTCAAGGAAGAAAACTATCGCGTCATTTTGGTCAATTCCAATCCGGCAACCATCATGACCGACCCGGACTTTGCCGATGCCACCTACATTGAGCCCATTCACTGGCGCACGCTGGAAAAAGTGATTGAAGCGGAACGCCCCGATGCCCTGCTACCCACCATGGGCGGCCAGACCGGTTTGAACTGCGCGCTTGACCTTCATCGTCACGGCATACTGGAAAAATTCGGCGTTGAAATGATCGGCGCCGACCGCGACGCCATCGATAAAGCCGAAGACCGGCAGTTGTTTCGCCGCGCCATGCAAAGTATTGGCCTGGACACGGTGTGCGGCGACATCGCCCGCGATCTGGAGCAAGCCCACGCGGTGTTGGAGTCGGTCGGCTTTCCCGCCATCATCCGGCCATCGTTCACCCTCGGCGGCAGCGGCGGCGGTGTCGCCTACAACGCCGAAGAGTTTGACGAGATTTGCCGGCGCGGGCTGGACGCATCGCCCACCGGCAAATTGTTAATTGAAGAAAGCATCATCGGCTGGAAAGAATTCGAAATGGAAGTGGTGCGCGACCACAAGGGCAACTGCATCATCGTGTGCGCCATTGAAAACTTCGACCCCATGGGCGTGCACACCGGCGATTCCATCACCGTGGCACCGGCGCAAACGCTCACCGACAAGGAATATCAGATTATGCGCAACGCCAGCATCGCGGTGCTGCGCGAAATCGGCGTGGATACCGGCGGCTCCAATGTGCAGTTTGCCATCAACCCGAACAATGGCCGCATGGTCATCATTGAAATGAATCCCCGCGTGTCGCGTTCGTCGGCGTTGGCATCCAAAGCCACCGGCTTCCCGATCGCCAAAGTGGCGGCGAAACTGGCGGTGGGTTTCACTCTGGACGAACTCAGTAACGACATCACCGGCGGTGCCATGCCGGCTTCCTTCGAGCCGTCGATCGATTATGTGGTCACCAAAATCCCGCGTTTTGATTTCGAAAAATTCCCGCAAGCGGATGCCACTTTGACCACGCAGATGAAATCCGTGGGCGAAGTGATGGCAATCGGGCGCACCTTTCAGGAGTCATTCCAAAAAGCCTTGCGCGGATTGGAAATCAACTCGGACGGGTTGGATGAACCGGCGTTGCCGGAGGGCGAATCGGCCGAGGAGGACAATAATGGGGATGCCCTCGCCGCCCGCTTGCGGGTTGCCGGAGTGCAACGCCCGTGGTATCTCGCCGAAGCGTTTCGGCGCGGCATGACCACCGCGCAAGTTCACGACCTTTGCCATATCGACCCGTGGTTTCTGCAGCAAGTGGCTGATCTGGTGGAAACCGAATCGGCCATTAAATCACATGCCAAATCGCACGCCGACCACCGGGCAAAAGGCGGTGCCGGCACCACCGAACTCGCGCAAGAAGTGGCGAAGGTCGCGGACAGCGGCGTCGGCAAATTCGCACCGGCCAATCTTTTGCCGGATGATCTTGCGCCGAAAACCCTGCGGTCGTGGAAGCAAAAAGGATTTTCCGACCGGCGCATCGCTTTGCTGCTGCAAACCGCAGAACAAACGGTGCGCGAATTCCGCTACCGCCACGAAATTCACCCGGTGTTCAAGCGCGTGGATTCCTGCGCCGCAGAATTCGACACCGCCACAGCCTATCTTTATTCCAGTTACGACGAGGAATGTGAAGCCGCGCCCACCGAACGAAACAAGATCATCATCCTCGGCGGCGGGCCGAACCGCATCGGTCAGGGCATTGAGTTCGATTACTGTTGCGTGCACGCCGCCATGGCGTTGCGTGAAGACGGCTTCGAGAGCATCATGGTGAACTGCAATCCGGAGACGGTATCCACCGACTACGACACCTCCGACCGATTGTATTTCGAACCACTAACCTTGGAAGATGTGCTGGAGATTGTGCGCGTTGAAAAACCCCACGGGGTGATCGTGCAATACGGCGGCCAGACGCCGCTGAAACTGGCGCGGGCGTTGCAGCAAGCCGGCGTGCCGATTATCGGAACTTCGCCGCAATCCATTCATCGCGCCGAAGACCGCGCATTCTTCCGGCAACTGCTGCGCCAACTGAACTTATTGCAGCCGCCCAACCGCACGGCTACCCGCACCGACCAGGCATTGACGCTGGCAGACGAGATCGGCTATCCGCTGGTGGTGCGTCCGTCATATGTTCTCGGCGGTCGCGCCATGGAAATCGTGCACAACGCCGATGACCTGCGCAACTACATGGTCACGCACATGACTTTATATGGCGACAGTAGCATCGGCCGGTCCGGCAGCGTGGCCAACGACTCGCCGGTGCTGCTGGATCGTTTTCTCAGCGACGCCATCGAAGTGGATGTGGATGCCATCTGCGACGGCACCGAGGTGTTGATCGGCGGCATCATGGAACACATTGAAGAAGCCGGCGTACATTCCGGCGACTCGGCGTGTTCGTTGCCACCCTTCAGTTTATCGCAAAAGATTCAGGACGAACTGCGCGGTCAAACTCGCGAACTGGCGCTGGCACTCAATGTGGTCGGTCTGATGAATGTGCAATTCGCGGTCAAGGGCGAAGATATTTATGTGCTGGAAGTCAATCCGCGGGCATCGCGCACGGTGCCGTTCGTCTCCAAAGCCAGCGCACGACCGCTGGCGAAAATCGCGGCGCGGTGCATGACCGGCGTCAGTCTCGCGCAACAAAACATTCAGCACGAACGGATTCCGCCGTTTTATTCGATCAAGGAAGCGGTGTTTCCGTTCATCAAATTCCCCGGCGTGGACACCGTGCTTGGTCCCGAAATGAAAAGCACCGGCGAGGTAATGGGCATCGGCGA
The DNA here is from genome assembly GCA_965249835.1 of Candidatus Poriferihabitaceae bacterium. GTDB lineage: Bacteria > Pseudomonadota > Gammaproteobacteria > Arenicellales > Poriferihabitantaceae > JAHRAW01. Next base: position 1,418,272 of record CBDFMY010000003.1, on the reverse strand, counting down.
CAGTTTTGGCGAGGCTTTTGGCAAGGCGCAAACCGCCGCCGGTCAAGACATTCCATCCACCGGACGGGTGTTGCTGAGTTTAAAAACCGAAGATCACGAAGACGCGACCAGCGTGGCGCGTTATCTGTCCGAGGCCGGATTTGAACTGGTAGCCACCGAAGGCACCGCCACCAGTTTGAGCGCGGCCGGTTTGCCGGTCGAGCGAGTCAACAAAGTTAAAGAAGGTCGCCCGCATGTGGTCGATAAAATCAAGAACGACGAATTTGATTTGATTATCAACACCACCGCCGGCAAGCAAAGCCATCGGGATTCCCATACCATTCGTCGGCAAGCCCTGCTGCACAAGGTCACTTATTTCACCACCATCGCGGGTGCCAGAGCGGCGGTGGAAGCGCACAAGTTCGCCGGTGAAATCACGGTGAACCGTTTGCAAACGCTACACCAACAATTGGAACCGAGCGGTTGACGAATATTGAGCGAGTAATTTTAACCAGCGCCGGCGCCGAGCAACTTCGTGCCGAGTTGAAGCGATTGAAGAGCGTGGAGCGTCCTCAGGTCATCGCCGCCATCGCCGAAGCCCGTGCGCACGGTGATCTTTCGGAAAATGCCGAATACGCCGCCGCAAAAGAACAACAAGGTTTCATCGAAGGACGCATCAAAGAATTGCAATCCAATTTGTCTACCGCGGAAATCATCGACCCGCGCAACATTGCGCAGTCGGACAAAGTCGTGTTCGGTGCGCATGTGGATTTATACGATGCCGAACGCGACTGCACGGTCACCTATCAACTGGTCGGCAATTTGGAAGCCGACTTGAGCAAAGGACGCATCTCCTTCAGTTCACCGATGGGGAAAGCACTCATCGGCAAACGAGTTGATGAAGAAGTCGAAGTGGTCGCACCGGTGGGGAAAAAAGTCTACGAGATTATTAAAGTTCGATACGAGTAACGCATTGCGCTGGTCTTTTCGCTGCCATGCTGTGTTGCGCATCGTCGCTCGGTCGCGCATGTTTATGCGCTCCCTCATTCGCGGCTACCACGCCTTGCTTGACAACGAAAATACGGCGCGCAATTTTGCGCTTGCCCATTTTATTATGGCGTCGCCATGGTTTATTACGGTTTGTTATGCTGTGTAGTGTAGTGTAGTGTTGCGCATCGTCGTGCGCCTTGCCTGACAACGAAAATACTGCGCGCAATTTTGCGCTTGTCTATTTTGCGTTATGCGGTGTTGTCTCCCCAACCCGTCATCCTCGCCGCAAGCGGGGATCCAGTTAAAATAGGTCGTCCGGCGTAGCCGGACTCATTGTTCCCCACCAACATATCGACTCATCTCCATTATGACTCTTCGCGAGCGTAACTCGCGGCCATTCAACTGGCGATCGATGAGCATGCGCGTCAGGTGTTGCGCTTCGCGCAATTCGTGTTCGGATGAAAACCGCTCTTCGCGCAACGCGTGCAGCGTGCTGCCGCTGACGACGACCGCGTAATCGCCGGGTTGTTCGGCCAATCGCTCGACGCACACCGGACCCTTTTCCAACACATACTGGTATTGCTGTTTTGCCGAGATCGGCTCAAGGGTTTCGGCATCGTGATTGAGCACCGCACCAAAACCGATGTGATGCAACAGTTTCTTTTCAAAAATGCGCAACACCTGACGCGGCGAATGATCTTGTGCCAGTTGTTCGATGGCAAGGTGATACTGCTCGAACAAAGTTTCGTGGGAATCGTGTCGGTGCAACAACCGAAGCAGTAACTCGTTGAGATAAAATCCGCTCGCCAGCGACCGCCCTTTCAACTGCGTGGCGAGCCCGCTCTGCTCGACCGAGGTCAGCGTCGGCAATTGACCTTTGCCGCGCCAACTCGCCAGCACCGGCGTGAATGGCAGCAACATACCGCGCAATCGACCTCGTGAACGAGCATTTGAACGCGCTGCCGCACGAGCCCCGCCGCCTGCCGCTCCGCGTGCGCCTTTTGCCATCAACATCAATCTACCATGTTGTTTGGTGAAAAAATCCACCAACAAACTGGTTTCGGAAAACGGCCGCGCGTGCAGAATATATGCGGGTTGCTGCTCGACTTTCATGGGACGTTTAGTCCTCCAGATAACCCAGCGTTCGGAGCATGGTTGCGTTATCGGCCCAGCCTTTTTTCACTTTGACCCACAGGTCGAGATAGACGCGCACGGAAAATGTTTTTTCCATTTGCTTGCGCGCGCGTTCGCCGATGGCTTTGAGTTGGCGTCCGCCCTGGCCGATGACGATGGGCTTTTGGCTTGCCTTTTCCACCCAGATAATTATACCAACGCGCAACAATTTGTCGTCGCTGTAATCAAATCTGGTGACTTCCACCGCGCTGGCGTAGGGCAATTCCCGACCCAACAAGCGGAAGGTTTGCTCGCGCACCAACTCCGAGGCAAAAAATCGCTCGCTGCGATCGGTATGCTGGTCCGCGGGAAATCCCGGCGCGCCTTCGGGCAGTGTTGCGACAATGACATTGACGAACGATTTGATGTGGTCCGGCTGACGCGCCGAAAGTGGAATGATTTCCTGAAACGGGTGAATGCGCGCCGATTGTTCAATCAGCGGCAACAGTCGCTTGCGGTCACGCAACCGGTCGATTTTGTTGATGAGCAAAATTATCGGCGTATTTTTGTCCGCCACTCGGGAAAACAATTTTTCCAACTCGGTGGTCCAGCCGCGAAAATCAATCATGAAAACAATCAGGTCGGCATCCGACAAACTGTTCATGGCAGTGCGGTTAATCGCGCGGTTGAGATTACGCGGCTGGTCGCGATGCAAGCCCGGCGTATCGACAAAAACCAGTTGCGCATTGGCAAGCGTTTTGATGCCGAGGATGCGGTGACGGGTGGTTTGCGGACGCCGCGATATAATGGAAATTTTTTCGCCGATGATGCCGTTCAGCAAGGTTGATTTGCCGGCGTTGGTGGGTCCGGTCAGCGCGATTACGCCGAAGCGATGCGGTTCAGGCATGAGGCTCAGACATGAGATTCAGGCATCCACTTCCAGCAACAACAACGCCTTGCGCGCGGCGTTTTGCTCGGCACTGCGTCTATTGTCGCCGCCGCCGACCATCGGCACATCCAGATTGTCGGCCCGACACGCCACGGTGAAAGTCAGCGCATGCGGTTTTCCCGATTGCCCGACCACTTCATACACCGGCAAAGGCAAACCTTGTTTTTGCAGATGCTCCTGCAAACGGGTTTTGTAATCTTTCAAATTGCGCGGAGAGATTTGCTGAAGTTCCTGCGCGAACAAAGCGAGCAACACGGTTTTGACCGTCGGCAAATCGCTGTCCATATAAATCGCGCCGACCACAGATTCAAAGGCATCGGCCAGCGTGGTGTCACGCTCGCCGTCGCCGCTTTTCAATGCCCCGCCACCGAGCAGCAGGCACGACTCTATTGCCAGACGGCGCGCCTGGGCGGCGAGGGTTTGCCCGCACACCAGATGCGAACGCATTCGCGTCAAGTCGCCTTCCGGTGCGTTGGGAAATCGGACAAACAACGCTTCGGCAATAACAAAACCGAGGATGCTGTCGCCGAGATATTCAAGACGCTCGTTGTTGCTTCGCCCGTGACTGCGATGAGTCAGGGCGCGAATCAACAACGCCTGGTCTGTAAATGAATAACCGAGGTCGGTTTGCAATCGCGCCAGATTATTTTGCGCGTTATTCATTATTTTTTGTCGAGCATTTCTATTGACAACGCCACTCACTCAATCGATTCGCCGATTCGACTCCACTGCACGCCACCTTCGGACCAGCCCTGCCAACTGAACCAGATGAAAAACGCTTTGCCGACTATGTTTTCCTCCGGAACGAATCGCCAATATCGGCTGTCGTTGCTGTGGTCGCGGTTGTCGCCCATAACGAAATAATTTCCTTCGGGCACATTCACTTTCATATCACGCCCGCGCAGGTTGCGGTCGATGATAATGGAGTGGGTGGAATCGTCGGTGGTCTCCAGATAATGGTCGGCGGATTGACCGCGCAATTTTAATTGGCTGTAATGAAAAACGCCATCGGCAATGCGCGGCATTGGTTCGCCGTTGATAAAAAGTTTTTTATTCTGGTAGTTGATGACATCCCCCGGCAAGCCAACCACCCGCTTGACGAAGTTTAATTTTGGATCCCTGGGATAACGGAACACCATTACATCGCCGCGCGCGGGTCGGCCCACGGAGAAAACTTTATGGTGGATGACCGGCAGACGCAAGCCGTAGGAAAACTTGTTGACCAGAATGAAATCGCCGATGTGCAAACTCGGCAACATCGAACCCGATGGAATACGAAACGGTTCAATGACAAACGAGCGCAACACGAACACCAGCAACACCACCGGAAACAACGCGCGCGCGTATTCCACCAGCAACGGTTTGGATGAAGGCGTTTTCGCGTTGGCAATCACGGATGTCGATGCCGCGCCTGTGATCATGCGCGGGCGTTCGAACACCAACCGGTATAGCAACGACACCAGTCCGGTGACCACCACCACCAACAAAAGAATTAATGAAAAGTCCACTGTCCACTCCGGGGTTTATTAAAAAATGTCAGTCGTTGGTCGATTATGAATGAAGTCGGGCAAATCATAAGGAAGGTTTTTGCTTCACTCCCGACCGGCACGCAACACCGACAGAAATGCTTCCTGAGGGATTGCCACCGCACCGATTTGCTTCATTCGTTTTTTACCCGCTTTTTGCTTTTCCAGCAACTTGCGTTTGCGCGTGATGTCGCCGCCATAACACTTGGCGGTCACATTTTTACGCAACGCCTTGACCGTCTCGCGAGCGATAATCTTTCCGCCAATGGTCGCTTGAATGGCAACATCAAACATCTGTCGGGGAATCAGTTTTTGCATTTGCGCGACCAACTCCCGCGCATGATGCCGACTTTGATCACGATGCACCAGCACCGCAAGCGGGTCAACTTTGTCGCCGTTAATCAGCATCTCTACTTTAACCATCGGTGCCGGTTGGCTGTCGATAAAATCATAATCCAGCGAAGCGTATCCGCGACTCACCGATTTTAGCCGGTCAAAGAAATCCAGCACCACCTCAACCAAAGGCATCTCAAACTCCAGCATTACCTGCCGACCATGATAGCGAATGTTGCGCTGGCGGCCGCGTTTTTCCACGCACAGCGACAGCACCGAGCCGATCATTTGCTGAGGCGTGAGAATCCGCGCGATGATGCACGGCTCTTTAATCTCGGCGATTTTGGACGGCTCCGGCAACGCCGCCGGATTGTCCAGCAGTATAGTTTCGCCGTCCTTCTTGCGCACCTCATACACCACAGTGGGAGCGGTGGTAATGAGTTCCAACTGGTATTCCCGTTCCAGTCGCTCGCGCACGATTTCCATGTGCAACATGCCGAGGAATCCACAGCGAAAACCAAACCCCAATGCCTGGGATGATTCGGGCTCATAATGCAACGCCGAATCGTTCAAGCCGAGTTTGCCCAGTGCGGTGCGAAAGGATTCAAAGTCGGCGTTGTTGATCGGATACAAACCGGCGAACACGGTCGGTTTGATTTCTCTGAACCCGGGCAACGCTGCGGTGGCCGGTGCGCGACTCAAAGTCACCGTGTCGCCGACCCGTGCCGCCTTGACTTCTTTCAAACCGGCGACCATGAAACCCACCGCTCCGGCTGACAACTCGGCGACATTAACCGCCTTGGGCGTGAATATGCCGATGCGATCGACCTGATAGTCCAAGCCGGTGGACATCATGCGAACTTTGGTTTTGTTGGCGCGCAGGCATCCATCCACCACGCGAATCAACGACACCACGCCGAGATAATTATCAAACCACGAGTCCAGCACCAGCGCACGCAACGTACGCGCCGGGTCGCCGCCCGGCGGCGGCAGGCGAGTGACAATTTGCTCCAACACGCCTGCCACGCCCTCGCCGGTCTTGGCACTGACCGACAACGCATCGGTGGTGTCGATGCCGATGACATCTTCGATTTCCGCCATGGCACTTTGCGGTTGCGCTGCCGGCAAATCGATTTTATTCAGCACCGGAATCACGGTCAGCCCCAAATCCACCGCGGTATAACAGTTGGCAACGGTCTGCGCCTCCACGCCCTGGGTCGCGTCCACCACCAGCAAGGCACCCTCGCAGGCGTTCAGTGAGCGCGAAACTTCGTAGGAAAAATCCACATGCCCGGGCGTGTCGATCAAGTTCAACTGGTAGGTGTGGCCATCTTTGGCGGTGTAGGTGAGTGCCACGCTTTGCGCCTTGATGGTGATGCCGCGCTCGCGCTCCAACTCCATGGAATCGAGCACCTGCTCTTTCATTTCACGCGGATCAAGGGCGCCGCATAATTGAATGAAGCGGTCCGCCAATGTGGATTTGCCATGATCGACATGCGCGATGATGGCAAAGTTTCTGATTTTGGATTGATTGTCGGGTTGATTAAAGGCGGGCATGGCGTGATGCCGGTGGTCGCTCCATGGTCGGCGGCGTGAGTTGGATGCGTAAAATGGTTGTGCAACGGGCAACGCAGATTTTACCCTCAACCGCCCCGCCCTGCCGGTTTATTTTATCAATCCGGTGCCCGGTGAAATGGCAAGGAAATTTTTCCACCGCAGTATAAGGGTATAAAATACGCGAATATTCCGTGTGCGAACTGCCCGAACTGCCCGAACTGATAATGAACCAACCGACTTCCCCTTTGATGATCGATTCCGCCGGCTTTGATGCGGCGGAGAACGAACCGTTGCGGCGTGATGTTCGGCTGCTGGGGGATTTGCTCGGCGAGACCATTGCCAAACAACACGGCACGGCGTTGTTTGAGTTGGTCGAGGAAGTGCGGAGCATCGCCAAGCAGGCGCGGTTGGGGGAAATCGCTGCCACGCGCCGATTGATCGACAAACTGTCGGACCTGCCGGCCGCGGAATTGCTTAATCTTGCGCGTGCGTTCACGCTATTCCTCAACCTCGCCAACATCGCCGAGCAACATCATCAGATACGCCAGCGGCGACAACTGGCGCTTGCCGGAGAGTCCGGCGATGATGATTCTCGGCACGAGATTGCCGATGGTTTCGTTGCTGCCGAGTTGAAAAAATTGCTCGAGCGTAAAGTCGACCCGCAGACTTTGTATCAGCACACCGCCAAACTGTCCATCGATCTGGTGCTGACCGCTCATCCCACCGAGGTGATGCGCCGCAGCGTCTCTTCCAAATTTCTGCGCATCGCGCGTCTGCTGGAAAAACGCGACCGCCACGATCTGTCCGGTTTGGAGCGCACGCAAATTCGACGCGCATTGCATCGTGCCATTGCCGAGGTGTGGGCAACCGATGAAATTCGGCGGCGACGGCCAACGCCGGTGGATGAAGCCAAAACCAGTTTGGTCACGGTCGAACATTCGTTGTGGGATGTGGTGCCGAAGGTCGCGCGCGAACTGGATACCGCGCTGATGCATCACACCGGCAAACGCCTGCCACTGGATTCGGTGCCGATTCGTTTTGGTTCGTGGACCGGTGGCGACCGCGATGGCAATCCGAACACCACGCCCGAAGTTACGCGGCAGGTGTGTCTGCTGAACAAAACCAAAGCGGCACGACTGTTCTTAACTGACATCGACCAACTGCGGCGAGATTTATCCATGCGCCGATGCAGTGCGGCACTCAGGCAGGTGGTGGGCGAGAGCGTTGCCGAACCCTATCGTGCGTTGCTGGAGAAAGTCATCCGCAGACTGGATGCCACAGTGCGACATCATTCGCGATTGTTTGACGGCAAAAAACCGCAGGCGACAAGACGCAAATTGTATCGCCACCGTGAACAATTGCGCGCGCCGTTGATGCTGATTTATCAATCGCTGACTGAATGTGGCGACCAAATGATCGCCGAAGGACGGCTGACCGATATTTTGCGGCGGCTGGATGCATTCGGATTGTCGCTACTGAAACTGGATATTCGCCAGGAAGCATCGCGTCACACCGATGCCATCGATGCAATTACGCGCTATCTCGGTCTCGGCAGTTACGCCGAATGGGATGAATCTCGCCGACAGGAGTTTTTGGTGAAGGAACTGAACAGCAAGCGACCGCTGATTACCTCATCCTTTCCCGCACCCGGCGACCTCCCCGATGAAAACCGCGGCGATGAAGTCGCCGAAGTGCTGGCGACCTTTCGTATGCTGGCGGCGGAGATTAAAGATACCGGCAAAGCCGAATCTTTCGGCGCGTATATCATCTCCATGGCGTCCACGCCGTCCGATGTGCTGGCGGTGGAGTTGCTACAAAAAGAATGTCGCGTGCTTAACCCATTGCGGGTGGTGCCGCTGTTTGAACGCCTGGAAGCATTGCAGGGCGCAGCCACGTGCATGGATAAATTGTTCCGCATCGATTGGTATAAAACGCGCATCGGCGGACATCAGGAAGTCATGATCGGCTATTCCGATTCGGCAAAAGACGCGGGCATTTTGTCGGCGGCCTGGGGGTTGTATCAAGCCCAGGCCGAGTTGGTGGATACCTTCGCCGAACATCGCATCGACCTGACCTTGTTCCACGGTCGCGGCGGAACCGTGGCGCGTGGCGGCGGTCCGGCCCGCGAGGCGATTCGTGCGCAACCGCCGGGCTCGGTGAATTGTTCCATGCGCGTTACCGAACAAGGCGAAGTGATTCAAGCAAAATATGGCATACCCGGCATGGCGGAAGAAACGTTGCAAGGGTATATCGGTGCGGTGCTGGAGGCGACTTTGACGCCGCCGCCGACGCCCACCGAAAACTGGAGCAAACAAATCTCCCGATTATCCGAAGATGCGCTGGCAGAATTTCATGGAATTGTTCGACAGCGCGATGACTTCGCCGCATACTTTCGGCTGGCAACGCCGCAGCAGGAACTCGGCAAACTGAAAATCGGCAGCCGTCCGGCGCATCGTGGTGGCAGCAAGGCGCGCGATGATATTCGTTCTCTGCGCGCCATTCCGTGGATTTTCGCCTGGACCCAGACGCGGCTGATGTTGCCGGCCTGGCTTGGAGTCGGCGATGCGCTGCAACAAGCCGGCGCACGCGGCGAGGAAAAAACACTGGCCGAGATGCAACGCGACTGGCCGTTCTTCAAAGCGACGCTGGATTCCATTGAAATGGTGTTCTCCAAAGCCAATGCGAATGTGTCGGCGATTTACGACGACCGACTGGTAAGCGAGCCATTGAAACCGCTGGGCGACCTGCTGCGGGAAAAATATCGGCAGACCGTCGCCTTGTTGCTGAAAGTTACCGGACACCGCATCGCGCTCGAAAACGAACCGGTGGTGCGACGCTCGGTGGATGTGCGAAATACATATGTTATTCCGCTCAATCTGTTGCAGGTGGAATTGCTCGCCAGAGTGCGCACCGATGCGCCTGACCCAACCGCCGAAGATACTTTGCAAGATGCGTTGCTGATCGCGATCAACGGCATCGCCGCCGGCATGCGCAATACCGGATGACCATGCGGCATCTTGTCAAAGCCGCATTGCTTGCGATTGCGGTTATGTCGACCAGCGGCGCGTGTGCCGATGCGTCGGTCAACCAACCAACCCGTAGCGTTCGACTTGCCACCACCACCAGCACCGACAACTCCGGCTTGCTCGATCAACTGCTGCCGCAATTCGAACGCGACAGCGGTTATGCGGTGCGGGTGATTTCCGTGGGCACCGGCAAGGCGTTGCGGTTGGGAGAAAGCGGCGATGTTGATGTGCTGCTGGTGCACGCGCCGCATAGCGAAAAAATTTTTATGCAACGCGGTTATGGCGTTTATCGCAAGCCGGTCATGGCAAATGACTTTGTGATTGCGGGACCAAAAAATGATCCGGCAAACCTGCGCGCCGCGACCTCAGCCATGGATGCATTTGGTAAATTGCAACAAACTTCCAGTATTTTTATTTCTCGCGGCGATGATTCGGGCACGCACAAAAAAGAATTCGCATTGTGGAAGGCGGCCGGAATTAATCACTGGGATTCATGGCGTTTGGATGTCGGGCAGGGCATGGGGAAAAGTTTGCAGATTGCCGATGAGTTGCAGGGATATTTGTTGATTGACCGCGCAACCTGGACTTTCCTTGGTCAAAACACTTCGCTGGAATTGCTCTATCAGGGCGATGAATCGTTGCATAATCCCTACGGCGTGATGGCGGTCAATCCGCAACGCCATCCGATCAACTTCATCGGCGCCATGGCTTTTATCGACTGGCTCACTTCGCCCAAAGGTCAAGCCGCCATCGGTGCGTATTCGGTTCGCGGCAGCCGACTGTTCATGCCGGTCTCTTATTCCACCGACAGCGCGAGCGAGCAATAATGGAATCGCTCGGCGATGCAACTGTTCAAGCGTTGGTGTTGTTGGTGCGCTGGGATGCCGAACTGTGGGAGATTATTCTCATCTCCTTTCGCGTCTCGCTCGGCGCCATCGCCATCGCCATCCCACCCGCCCTGCTCACCGCGTTCGTGCTGGCGCATTTTGAATTTCCAGGTCGCCGGATTTTGATCACCCTGTTCAACACTTTGTTGTCTCTGCCGGCGGTGGTCATCGGGCTGACCGTCTACCTGCTGCTTTCCCGACAGGGACCGCTCGGCGATTGGCGATTGCTGTTCACGCAATGGGCGATGATCGTTGCGCAGATTATGTTGTCGTTTCCGATTTTGGTTTCCATGAGTCACGCCGCGTTTCAAGCCGCTGACCAACGCGCATGGGAAACCGCCCGCACCCTCGGCATCGCACCGTTGCGGGCTTTTGCCATGGTGGTCGGCGAGGTGCGGTTCGGATTGCTGGCGGCGATTCTCGCCGGGTTTGGGCGCATCATCGCCGAAGTCGGCGCGTCGATGATGGTGGGCGGCAACATCCTGCACCACACCCGCAACATTCCCACCGCCATCGCGCTGGAAACCAGCAAAGGCAATTTTGCCCAAGGCATTGCGCTCGGTATCGTGCTTTTGATTCTGGCATTCATCCTCAACTTGTCGTTGCAGTATTTTCAAGGGCGTGGGAGGATTTCGGCATGAACCCCATCATCCAAATTCATTACCGCGACATCCACAAGTTTTTTCATCGGCGTCATCTGCTCAATGGCTTGTCGCTATCCCTCAAGGGCGGCACCGCAACTTTGTTGTCCGGCGATAACGGCTCGGGCAAAACCACGCTCCTGCGAATTCTCTCGGGCATTGAGAAGCCGGCACACTGCATGGTTGATTCGGGGCTCGGCGATGTGGCGTGGTCGAAATGCCGAAAACAATTACAACGACAAGTTATGTATTTGCATCAACAACCTTATTTATTCGACGGCGATGTAATTCGCAATCTGGGGTTGGCGTTGCCACGCATCCTGCCCAAACCACAACGCGACAAAAAAATTCGGCAAGCGTTGGAATGGGCGCAACTCGACCACCTGGTCGGTGCACAAGCGAAAACATTGTCCGGCGGCGAAAAGCAACGAGTTGCGCTGGCGCGCGCGTGGTTGCGGCAATCAAAAGTTCTGCTGCTGGACGAACCGATTGCCAACATGGACCGGGAATCCCAGGCACGCACCGTCTCCCTTTTGAATCTCCTTAAAAACGCGCGTATCGCTTTGATGATCGCAAGCCACAACCACGAAGTTTTCAACGAACTGATCGACCGTCGTTTGGTTATTGAACGGGGAAAACTGAGCCAGCCCGACACACCATTGTTGCCCGACAATGTAACTTCGCTGGTAAAAACAAACACGCCGCGAAGGAAAGGCAACCGAAATGCCTCGCGCTAACTCCGGTGTCAGCGCGGTCGTGCTGGCGGGCGGACGCGCAACGCGCATGGGCGGCAAGGACAAAGGGTTACTGGTATTTCGCGGCAAACCGCTGGCGGCACAAATTTGCGCGGCGCTGGCGCCCCAGGTGACGGAGTTGATGATCAACGCCAATCGTAATTTCGCGTCATACAAAAAGTTAAATTACAAAGTCATCCGCGACCAACTGGTCGACTATCAGGGTCCCCTCGCCGGAATGCACGCCGCGTTGTGTCAAGCCACGCATCCGTGGCTACTGACTATTCCGTGCGACGGTCCTTTTGTATGCACCGATTACGCCAGTCGAATGTTGGCGGCCGCCGATGAAAAAAAAGCACCACTCGCGGTCGCGCATGACGGCGAGCGCATGCAACCGGTCTATTCGCTCATCCACCGCGACCTTGCCGACAGCCTCGAGCGATTTTTACAAAGCGACGAACGAAAAATTGACCGCTGGCACGCGCAACACACCTTCGCCACGGTGGATTTTTCCGACTACCGGTCTATGTTCGTCAATGTAAACACGCCGCAGCAACTGGCTGAAATCGAGCAACTACCGGCAGCAAATGATAGCGGCTGACGCCGCTCGCCATTCTCCGAATGAGTCACGCTTCGCGTGACATCACTAATAGTCCGGCAAAGCCGGACAACACGCTTTTCGTCTCGTTATTCTGACTCGAAAAATCGGCGGCTTCGCCGCCGAAATGATAGTGGCTAACGCCGAACCCCTTAGTATTATCGCGGCTACGCCGCGTCTGGATTCCCGCTACCGCGAGAATGACAAATGATGGGCAATGGTGAATAGAGAGGACAATGGCACATTGAGAATAAGAAGTCTGGCTACGCTGGACTTTTTTTCTCGGTTACTTTTGTCTTCTCAAAAAAATCACTCCCGCCCGATTCACCGTTGTCCCCCCAGCCCGTCATCCTCGCCGGCAGGCGGGGATTCAGAGTGGCGTAGCCGCCGGGACGCGCTCATACATTAGCGGTAAGCAACAAGCACCATCGCCTTGCCGTCATTCTCGCATCAAACGGTGCGGCATCAAAGCAAAGGAGTCCGGCTACGCCGAACGGCATATTCCACTGGATTGCCCGGCCAATAATAATATGGGCCGGGCAATGGCAAATGATAGGCAATGGTGAATCGAGAGGACAAAGGCGAGTTGAGACGCCAAAGCACACGAGAGAAAATGTCCGGCTACGCCAGAGCACGTTTTAGTGTCACGCTTCGCGTGACACTTATTTACCATTAGTCTTCTCAAAAAAATCATTCCCGCCCGATTCACCATTGACCCCCCAACCCGTCATCCTCGCCGGTAGACGGGGATCCTAAAGTGGCGGCGCAAGCCGCCCGGTGAGTCTCGCTACACGTGACAATACTAAGAACCCGGCATAGTTGGCTTTTTCTCGGTTACTTTGGCATCTCAAAAGAAATCATCGCCTTCCGAGATTATAAAAAACATGGGTCATGACAACATTAAGCATGGTCAATATCATGGTAAGGCGCGCGAGAAGCGAGGGAGTGAGCAATACATTAAGTATGTGAACAACCGAGCTTTGAGGCGCAACACCGCATGGCGACGAAAAAATCGCCGGGAGCGATTTTTCGCGAGCGAAGCGAGCCCGAAGGGCGCGTATCAGGGATGATACGCGCAAAAGGCAAGCGCAATTCGTCATTCTCACCGACCGCGCATAAACCACTTGTCGATTTCCGGCAGCGATACGCTCATCCAGGTGGGGCGGCCGTGGTTGCATTGACCGGAGCGTTCCACTTGTTCCATCTGCCGCAGCAAGGCGTTCATTTCGGCGTGGGTCAGTTTACGGTTGGCGCGCACCGAGCCGTGGCAGGCGACGCTGGAGAGAATTTCATGCTGGGCGTTGGCGATGCGGTCCGAACTGCCGTGTTCCAATAAATCCGACAACACATCACGCACCAGCGTCTCGATGTCGGACTTGACCAGCAGTTCCGGCACGGCGCGCACCGCCAGTTGTTCGTCGCCGATGCGGTCGAGGTCAAATCCGAGAGAGGCAAATACTTCGCTGAATTCCTCGGCGGTTTCGGCTTCGCGTTGACTGACAATGATGCTGACCGGCACTAACAACGGCTGGCTACCGGTGGATTTTTCGTCGGCCTGTTGTTTGAGAGTTTCGTAGGTAATGCGTTCATGGGCGGCGTGCATGTCCACCATAATCAACCCGTCCTTGTTTTCGGCGAGAATGTAGATTCCCTTCAACTGCGCCAGCGCGTAGCCCATGGGCGGCACATCCGCATCGTCTTCAACCGTCCCGCCGGTAACCGCCCCGCCCGCACCCGCATCATCGCCGGACGGATGGAGCGCGTGGTAGTTTTCCATCTGCTCGGCAACCAGCATGCGAAGGTTGCGTTGCGCCGCAGCGGAGCCGGCACCTGGTTGAAAATTAGCACCCGGATACGCGGAAGCGCCGGCGGCGCGCAACGCATTGGCCGCTTCGGGAGTCGGCAGGGTAACGCCGCCTTGTTGCGGGCTGAGGCCGGCGATGACCCGGTGCAGAGTGCGATAGAGGTAGTCGTGCACCGTGCGGCTTTCGCGAAACCGCACTTCGTTTTTGGCCGGATGCACATTGACATCCACCAGATTCGGTTGAATTTCAAAAAATAACGCGAACGCCGGATGACGACCGTGATACAACACATCGTTATATGCGCGGCGAACCGCGTGGGCAATCAGGTTATCCCGCACCGCACGCTGATTCACAAAGAAATATTGCAGGTCACGCTGGCTACGGGAAAAAGTCGGCAAGCCCATCCAGCCGTGCAGTTTCATAATTTCCACTTGGTCTTCAAAGTAAATGCTTTGCGCGGCAAATGGTTTACCGCAAATGTCGGCTATGCGATTGGTCTGTTGCGCCGGAGTGCGCGCCGGCGTAGCGTGAAATACTTCCTTGCCGTCGTGCACAAAACTGATGTCCAGATAAAACCGACTAAGGGCGATGCGACGAAGCACATCGTCCAAATGTTTCAACTCGGTCTTCTCGACGCGCAAAAACTTTCGCCGCGCCGGTGTGTTGTAAAAAAGATCGGTGGTCTCCACCGTGGTTCCGAGCGGATGCGGCAGCGGTTTTGGTTTGGAAATATCCGCTCCGCCGTGACAGGTTATCTGGTATCCGGACTCCGCCTCCGCCACGCGGGAACTCAAGGTCAGCCGTGACACCGCCGCGATGCTGGGCAATGCTTCGCCACGAAAACCGAGCGTGCTGACATTGAACAGGTCGTCAACGCGAGTCAACTTGCTGGTGGCGTGACGGGACAACGCGAGCCGCGCCTGATCTGCGGGAATACCGGTGCCGTTGTCTCGAACTTTAATCTGCTTGAGACCGCCACGCTCGGCGTATACCTGAATTTCCGTGGCACCGGCATCCACGCTGTTTTCCAATAATTCCTTCAGCAACGACGCCGGTCGTTCGATTACTTCGCCGGCGGCGATCTGATTAATCAGCCGGTCGTCGAGTTGGACGATGGCGGCGCGTTGTTTAACCGCCGGCATAATGACTCCCGCTTTTCGCAAGATAACGTGCTATGCCAGCCACGATGGCCGCGGCGATTCGGCTTTGATGTCTTGAACTCATTAGCAATTTTTCTTCCCCCGGGTTGGTGATATACGCGGTTTCCACGAGGATCGACGGGATGTCCGGCGACTTTAGCACCACGAAGCCGGCCTGTTCCACCCGCGGGCTGTGCACGCGACCGATTTTTTTCAACTCCAGCAGCACATCCCGCCCGAAACTGATCGACTCATTGACGGTTTTGGTCATGGATAAATCCAGCAACACGCTGGCAAGCAAGTCGTCCTTGTCGGCCAAACTTACGCCGCCCACAAGGTCGGAAGCGTTTTCTTTGTTCGCCAGCCACTTGGCGGTTTCGCTGGATGCGCCGCGTTGCGACAGCGCATATACCGATGCACCGCGCGCCAATTTATTCTTGAAGGCGTCGGCATGAATGGAAACAAACAGATCCGCCTGACGCCGGCGTGCGATGCGCGCACGTTTGCGCAGCGGAATATAATAATCCCCGGTGCGGGTCAACTCGGCGCGAAGCCCCGGTTGTTTGTTGATACGATCTTTTAACTTTTTAGCAATTTGCAAAACCACTTTTTTCTCTTGAGTGCGCTTGCCCACCGCTCCCGGATCTTCGCCGCCGTGTCCGGGGTCAATCACAATCAGCAGTTCTGATTTGGACTTGCCCGGAGACCGGGACGGTGTCGACTTGCCCGCTGCCGCCGCGTCCAGATGATAAAAATCCACCAGCAGACGATATTGATAGCGGTCGCTGGGTTTCAACATTTGAATGGAATACCGAACCGGCTGAGTCAAATCAAACACCAACCGCGTGATGTTTTGTTTCGGCGTGCCGCGTCGAATCCGGCGGATGAACTGCCCGGTGGTGCCCGGCGCCGGCAGCGCGCTGTTGATTCGCATGTTGCTCAGGTCGATGACAATCCGCGAAGGGTTTTTTAATTCAAACGCATCAAAGCCGACTTGCCGATTCACA
The DNA here is from genome assembly GCA_965249835.1 of Candidatus Poriferihabitaceae bacterium. Taxonomy (GTDB): domain Bacteria; phylum Pseudomonadota; class Gammaproteobacteria; order Arenicellales; family Poriferihabitantaceae; genus JAHRAW01. The sequence goes on along the minus strand of CBDFMY010000003.1, from coordinate 1,401,988 downwards.
TCGAAAACGATGCGCGAACGCAACGGTGCGTGATACATGCGAATCTCTTTGATGCTCAAAGTAGCATTGGTGGAGTTACTCGTGACCAGCGGCCGCGGTGTGTTGCCGCAGCCGTGAAGGCCCAGCAGTAGCGCAAGCAACAGCAGGCGCGGCGAAGTCAGGATTGCGGACACGGCAGTTGCGCGATGCCATTGGCCGAGCGCACTTGCACCCGGCGGGTAGTGTCCGGGTCGTCGCTCAGATAACTGATGTCAATCTGAAAATCCGCCGGCGGTATTTGTCCGGTGCCGCGCTCCGGCCATTCCACCAGTAGCGTGGACGATGCATCCAGCGCATCACGCAATCCGATCATTTCGAGTTCAGCCGGATGCGCCAGTCGGAACAAATCCACGTGATACACATCGCCCGCCGGCAACGGATAATGCTCGATCAGCGTATAAGTCGGGCTGGTCACCGCGCCGCGGTGGCCCATGCCACCCAGAATTCCGCGCGCCAGCGTGGTCTTGCCGACACCGAGGTCGCCGCCAAGAAACACCACGGCACCACCGGCAAACCGACTCGCCCAGCAACTGCCGAGTTTCAGCATGGCCGCTTCCGAGGGAATGTCAAAGGATTGCATGGTGAATAAAGCCGAATGAAAAATGCCCAAAAAATGTATTGCGGCAGCCGACAGCCACTTGGCGCATTTTAGCATTACCCGGCTGGCGTGCGAATCATCGTGCGTTATGGCGATTCAATTCCGGTGATGGCCGGCGCCAGATGATGGATGACATCACGCGCCAGCAAACTTCGTTGCCCGGTATTTTGCACCGCCGCATCGGCCGCGCTCCCATGCAGCCACACCCCGGCGGTGGTAGCGGTGGCGACCGGTAGCCCCTGCCCCAGCAGCGAGCCGATGATGCCCGACAATACATCGCCCATGCCGGCCGTGGCCATGCCCGGGTTGCCCTTGTCGCACAGGAATAGCGCGCCGTCGGCGCAAGCCACCAACGTGCCCGCGCCTTTCAGCACGCAGATGCCGCCGAACTTCGCCACGATTTCACGAGCCGCCGCCGGGCGGTCGGCTTGAATTTCGGCGGTGGTGCATTGCAACAATCGGGCCGCTTCCCCCGGGTGGGGCGTGAGTATCCGGTCGGAACGATGTGGATGCGACTGCCCGCTGGCGCGCGCCAGCCAGTGGAGACCATCGGCGTCCACCACCATGGGCCGGTCGATGGTAATGAAGCGGTCAAACACCTGCTCGCTCCATTGGGACCGACCGAGGCCCGGACCCAGCACTACCGCATCGGCGCCGGCGGCAATATTTTCCGAGGGAAGTTGAAGTGCTTCGACGCTCATCAACTCCGGGCAGTGCAACGCCGGAAGATCGAGGTGCGCCGCACCGCCGGCCACGGTAACCAGACCGCTGCCGCAACGCAGCGCGGCTTCCCCGGCAAGCAACACCGCGCCCAGCATACCGATGTCGCCGCCCACCACGAGGATATGGCCGGCGTCGCCTTTGTGCATTTCGCACGTGCGTTTTGCCAGCAACGGCGGTTGAATGATTCGCGCCACCGGCTTCACCGTGCGCCGCGCCTCAATGGGGATGTTCAAGTCTTCAAAAATAATCGCGCCGGCGTGACTGCGCCCCTGACCGGTGAGCAATCCGAGTTTGACGCCGATGAAGGTGATGGTGGTGTCGGCTTTCACGCATGGCTCAAAGGCGAACCCGGTATCGCTATGCAATCCCGATGGCATGTCCAACGACACCACCGGGCAATCCGCGTCGTTCATGCGCCGGATTAATTCGGCACTGATGCCTTGCGGCGCACGACTCAAGCCGGTGCCGAACAATGCGTCCACCACCAGGTCGGCGTCGTTGAAAGTTGAATCATCACCTTCGCTGACCGCACCGCCGTGGTCTTGATATTCCCGCGCTGCTGTGGCGGCATCATCGGTGGCGGGCGCGACGGACGCCAGCACGGTCACGCGGATGCCAATCTTGCGCACGCAACGAGCCACCACATAACCATCGCCGCCATTGTTGCCCGTTCCGCACACCACCACCAGATGACGGATGCGGCTGTGGCGCGCCATGATTTGTTTGAACGCTGCTTCCCCGGCGCGGCGCATCAAGACGATGCCGGGCACGCCGTGTTGCTTGATGACGGCGCGGTCGATTTCTCGCACCTCGTGCGCCTGATAAATTTCTTCGGGAAGCATGGTTACGTTGTTTGGCTTGCTCTGGGCTGTCATCACCCTGCCCTCATTCTCGCGCAGGCGGGAATCCGGTTGCAATCACCAATGGTATGATAACAATCACAAAAAAATCCACGCGGGTTTTCCCTATCTTGATCTATGTCCTCTTCCAAGTCCCGAAACTCAACAAACTTTGCCGACCTCGCCGAGTTGATTAAAGCCTGGGGCGCGCAGTTGGGATTCGCCCATACTGCCATCAGCGATGTGAACCTCGGCGAAGCCGAGCAGCATCTTGGCGAGTGGCTTGCAAAAAATTTTCACGGCGAGATGACGTATATGTCGCGCCACGGAAGCAAGCGCACCCGGCCCGGTGAACTGGTAGCCGGGACGGTGCGCGTAATTACCGTGCGAATGGACTACCTGCCGCAATCCATGGAAGACGCGCAAGGTTCGCTGTCCAATCCGGCGATTGGGTATGTCTCGCGCTACGCACTGGGGCGGGATTATCACAAGGTCATGCGCCGCAAACTACAAAAACTGGCGGAGCGAATCAGCGACCAAGTCGGGACATTCGGCTATCGCGCATTGTGCGACAGCGCGCCGGTGATGGAAAAATCGCTGGCGCAAAAATCCGGCCACGGCTGGCTCGGCAAACACACCAACATTCTCAACCGCGAAAGCGGCTCGTGGTTTTTTCTCGGCGAGTTATACACCGACATTCCGTTGCCGACCGATGCGCCGGTTGAAGCGCACTGCGGCACCTGCACCGCCTGCATTGACATCTGCCCGACCGACGCCATCGTCGCGCCCTGGCAACTCGATGCGCGGCGTTGCATCTCCTATCTCACCATCGAACTGCACGGCACCATCCCAATCGAATTCCGCAAAGCCATCGGCAACCGCGTCTTCGGTTGCGACGACTGTCAACTGGTGTGCCCGTGGAATCGCTACGCACGAATCAACTCGCAAGGAGATTTTGCCGCGCGCCATCGACTCGATGCCACCACTCTGGTGGAACTATTCGCCTGGGACGAGTACGACTTCAAACGCTTCACCGAAGGCTCGGCAATCCGCCGCATCGGACCTACCCGCTGGTTGCGAAACATCGCCGTCGCCCTCGGTAACGCACCCACCAACGACACAACCGTGTCGGCTTTACGCAGCAGGTCAAACCACCCTTCCGAGTTGGTGCGGGAGCATGTTGAGTGGGCGTTGCGGGAGCATTTGAGTGGGTGAAAAACAGTAGAAATATCAAATGGTTGCAATGGGATTTTTTTTTCTCCATAAAACTGTATTTTTCGGTATAATCATTTAATCCACTGACACCACGGAGAAAGACCATGTTTTTTATTAAAGAAAAGCCTGCCAAAGTAAAACGACCTAAAATCCACATCGGAGATCCAGGTGGCGTTCGCGTCAATGCGGACGAGTTTTTCGCACAACCCGAAGTGCAAAGAAAACGGGAAGCGATGCGAAAACTTAACATCGCCGGCACAAGATTGAATGGCAACAAACTTGTGCGCAAAAATACAAACCCCGAGAAAACATCAAACAGTTCTTAATCAATGCCTACACTAACAAATGGATTTGTGTTGGGAACTCTCTTCCTGTTGGCATCCGGCTACCTCATTTACGATGCGCCGATTTGCCGATGGTGGTGGTCAAAGTCTGCCGGATATGTTTTGTATTTTCGCATTATCGTCACCGGCCTTTCTCTGGTGTTCGTCCTGACCCTGTTGTTATATGCGCTTCCTCTCCATAGATTTTCCTCGCTTGATATTGAGTTAGGTCCAGAACATGCGCCGATTCTGGCGTTTGCCATCGCGCTTGCTTTTCGCTTGACCGCCGCTAAATACATTCAATTTTATGGGCGGATCAATCCTGATGGGAAATATAAACTGGATTTGAAAAATCTTAATGACAAAGGATTGGATCAAATCATTTATGAAAAAATCTATGCAAACGAAATGATTATGGTCACATTGGAAAATGACAAAGTTTATGCCGGTTGGCCCCTTGAAGTCCCCAATAATGAAGATCGTGATTGGCTGCACCTCATCCCGGAATGGAGTGGTTATCGAGACGTAAAAGGAAGCATTAATGTTGAAACGGATTACTCAGCAATCCTGATCTCATCACTACCATCCGAGCGAGATCGCATGCTCATTTCTACGGACAAAATTGTCACCGTACAGCCGTTTGACGAGGAAACTTTTCATAAGTTTAATCCGCATCTTACAGCAGACGATGTAGTTCTGTCCTGAAAAATAATCTACGCCCTCTACTTTCGTCATTCCCGCGCAGGCTGAGAATGACGGGTTGGGATAGACAATGGTGAGTCGGGCGGGAGTGATTTTTTTGATACGCCAAAGTAAACGAGAGAAAGGAGTCACGCTACGCGTGACAAATAATTAACTTTATTATAAACAACCCTTCTCATCAAAGCCGGCTTGCTTATACCACTCCCTGGCTTTTTCGATGTCTTTTTCAACGCCGTTTCCTTGTTCATACATCATCGCCAGCGTGGTTTGCGAGCCGGCCAGGCCCTGGGCGGCGGCGCGTTCGAACCAGTGCACCGCTCTTTTGCCGTTTTTGGCGATGCAGTCGCCGTGCAAATACATGAAGCCGAGACCGTGTTGCGCGAGCGCGAAGTCCTGATTGGCGGCGGCGCACATCCATTTCATCGCCAGCAATTCGCTACGCACTACGCCGAGGCCATTCTGATACATGATCGCCAACCGGTATTGGGCATCGGCAATTTCCTGTTCTGCCAACGGCTTGAGCAACGCCATTGCCTGGGAGAAGTTCTTTGATTCGAACGCGGCGATGCCGCTCGACAAATTCATCTCCAGCGCTGCCTGTTTTTTGTCTGCGCTGATTTCTTTCATTGATCTTTTTTCGGTGGAACAAATGTCGGGTCGTTCGGGTTCATAAAAATAAACCGGTACTTTCCTTGCTCCATTTCAACATAGTCCAGCGTTGCGTCCTGCAGAAACTCGATACAGGTTGGGGCGATGATGATCGCGACGCCGTTGGATTGGCTGCGCGTGTCATGTTGACCCTGCTCGTCCCAGCCCATGGCGTAGTCGAAGGAGCCGTCCGCCAATCGCTTCGCCGCAACTCGCAGGCACAAGCCCGGAGCATCCGCTTGCGTTTCGCTTCTGGATTCGAGAATTTGTTGCGCGGCGGTGGCGGTGATGGCGATCATGATTTTGGTTGCGCGGTTGGCATTTGCGCGTCGGCTTTACACGCTCGAACAAAGGCGACGAACCGCTGCACCCAGGGGTTGGCGGCGGTGTTTCTGAAATGCGAATAGTTTGCCAGCGTGTTGCGATGCACCAACCCGTCAAAGCGGCCGTTAATTCCATAACCTCGTTTCACGCGGTAGGCGAATCGGGCATGGTCCGCGCCGACGGGCAATTCCGTAACGCGGGAGTAATGAAATTCGTGTGCCGGGATGTCGGTTGCGAGGTCATCGCCCGCGCCGTTCTGCCCTGCTTGCCACAATCCATTTCCGGTTTCTTCGAGGACAACATAACCACGCCCGACCGGTCGGTCGGTCATTTCGATTCGCGCCGGAATCGCGCCGGCCATGTCGCAAGTTTTGTCGGCCCAGGTGACGCTTTGCGACAAATACATCAGCCCGCCACATTCGGCATACACTGGCCCGCCGCGCTCGATAAAGCACTTTACCGCGGCGCGCATGGCAGCGTTGCCGGATAACGCCGACGCGTGAGTTTCGGGAAATCCGCCGCCGATATACAACCCGTCGGCATCGGGCAATCGCGTGTCATTCATCGCATCAAAAGGCAGTAGCCGCGCGCCGTTTGCAGCGAACGCGTGCAGATCATCCGCATAGTAAAACCCGAACGCGGCATCCCGGGCGATGGCGATGGTGATGTCCGCAGACCGCGTCGGCGTTGGCGATGGCGGGGGCAACGGCGGAGACGAAGTAAAAGGAGTAGCGGCATCGGCAATGGTGCGCACCGCGTCCAGATCAACTTGCGCAGTGATCGCATCGGTTATGTTTTTAATGACGCCGGCGGTGGCGGTGTTTTCCTGGTCGGTAATCAACCCCAGATGACGTTCGGCAATTTTGACATCGCGATCAAAATGCACCGCGCCCAGCACCGCGATGTCGGTGTAGTTTTCAACCGCGGCGCGCAACTTGGTTTCGTGTCGTGCACCGCCGACGTTGTTCAAAATTACGCCGGCAATTTTTACCGCCGCGTCAAAGGCTTGATAGCCCAGCAGCAATGGCGCGACACCACGAGTCATACCGGTTGCGTCCAGCACCAGCACAACCGGCGCATTGATTAGTTTGGCAAGTGCCGCGTTGCTGTCGCTACCGGCCGGGTCAACGCCATCAAACAAACCTTTGTTGCCTTCGATAATAGCCAGGTCGCCGGTGTGTGCGTGGCGATGGTATGCGTTGCGAATTTCGTCCACGCACATGGTGTGGAAATCCAGATTGATGCAACAGTTACCGGCGGCGCGACTCAACCACATCGGGTCGATGTAGTCGGGACCTTTTTTGAATGGACGAACATTAAGTCCGCGATTTACCAACGCCGCGCATAACCCGATGGCGATGGTGGTTTTTCCGGAGGACTTGCGCGTGGCGGAGAGAAAAAGCCGGGACATGGTGTTTGACTCGCTGGCGGTTAGCGAGATGGTTGCGGCGGGCGCGGGTGTGATTGGGGAACGAACGGCAACACGCGCATTACCAAAAGTAAGATTAGTAACGCAACCGAAACACCGCCGAGTCCGAGCAACCATTCGAGCAACGATGGCGAATAAGTTGCGATTACGCCGTCGTAAAAACTACTGGAAACTTTTTTGCCGGGGAACAACACCGATGGAAATGCCTGCCCGCCGATGATGATGACATATAGTTGTGCGAAGCCGCCCACCACTACCAGTGCGGCGGCGCATATCCGCGCGCACATCTGCGCACGAAAGCGCGGCGTGAACAACAACACCAAAGGTAAAACGCCACCGATGCCGAGTTGCACCAGCCATAATAAGCCGGTGTAAATGCCGCCTTCCAGCAAAATGAAACGTTCCACTTGGTGATGTTCGGTGGCGTATAAATTGGTTAGGTGAAAAATTATCGTGAGAAAAATTACCACGGCGACAAACCACCCAAGCAATCGCGCCAGTCGCGCCAACACCGAATCGTCCGGATAATTTTCGTGCCATCGCGCCAACGCGCCGCACACCAGAATGAATGTCGCGGTTCCCAAAGACAACGACAACGCGATGAATAACGGCACCAGAATTGCCGCATCATAGCCCGGGCGCGCCACCAGAAAGCCGAATATGGCACCAGTGCCGCTGGTCAAAACGAATCGCCACAGGAAGGACAACACGCCAAGCGGGCGCGTGTAATCTTGGAATCTGTGTTCGAACTGCGCCCACATGTATCCGCTAACCAGCGCGATAAAACCGACGTATAAAAAGATGTTCCAAGCGAATACCGATTTGAAATTGTAGTGCGTCATGGCGATGATTAATCGTTCGGGACGCCCCAAATCCAACACCAGTATCAACAAGCCACCGAATAAAAGCGTAATGGCAAGCAACGCCGACAACCGTGCCAGCGGTTTGTATGCGTCTATGGCAAACACCGACCACAACGAAGCCACATGCAACGCGCCGGAGGCTGCCAGAATTAAACCCAGCGCGAATACATGGGGAATGCCCCACACTACTTGATTGTTCATGCCGGTGACCGAATGGCCGTTGACATCCATGGAATGTGCGGCTGCATAACCCAACGCCGCTAACACCGCCAGGAGCACGAGCGCGATGCGGTAATCCAACTTTGTGCTTTTTAACAGGGTGAATTGCGGAAGCATTTTGATTCAGATGTTTTGATAGCGAACGCCGGTGTTGAGGCCGAGGTCGGCGCGCACTTGCCGGCTGGGGGTGGTTTTCATGCGCGTGGCGATGTCGCTTCGCAGGTCGTTGATGTCGCCAAACAACATGGCACCATTGCCATCGCGATTGCAGGCTTCGACGCAAGCCGGCGTCTGGTTTTTATCCACGCGATGAACGCACATCGTGCAGCCTTCCACGGTGCCCTTGCCACGTGGCGACCAGGATTTTTGTTCGCTCAAGTTTTCGTGGACGAACGATCGCGCCTTGTAGGGACAGGCGAGAACGCAATAGCGGCAACCGATGCAGGTATGTTTGTCCACCAACACGATGCCGTCTTCGCGCTTGAACGATGCGCCGGTCGGGCAGACATCCACGCACGGCGGGTTCTCGCAGTGTTGGCAAAGCATCGGCAACGAAGTTACATGGTCGGTGTGATTATCCGTGATCGTCACCTTGCGTATCCACTGCGCATCGGTTTGCGGACGTCCGGTTTTTTGCAGACCGTGTTCTTCATTGCAAGCGGTCACGCAAGCATCGCAATCCGCGCATTGCTCGGCATCAATCAGCATACCCCAACGGGTCTTGTCGGTGACCGGCTTATCAGTCACTACCACATCATTCGCCACGCCATCGGCCAAGTTATCGGATTGGGCACGCGCAAGTTCAATCAACTTCACTCCGCCGGACAACACCGCTAAGCCAGCCGCGGCACCTTTGATTAACCAACGTCGTCGAGAGTTGGGCGCGTCATGCGGATGTTTGCGCGTGTTCATTGCGCAGCACCCGCCGCCGAAAAATTTTGCGCGGTATGATTTTTATTTTCATGCGGCGCGCCATCGGGTTTGGTGGCATGACATTCAAAGCAATCGAGTTGGACGCCGGTGAAAGCGTGGCAACTTTGGCAAAATTGCCCGGGCGCATCTATCGCGATAAATTGCCCGCGTGCGTCCTGTTGCACATGGCATTGAACGCATCCCACGAGGCTGTGTCGAGGCGTGCGAATGCCACTATGCACGGTCAAATCCCGCTGGTGAATCAAGTATTCCATGTGGTTTTTACGCATGAGTTCGGTCGGTTCCACGCAACTTTCGCCTTTGCCACGCGGCAATTCCGGCGGGTTCCAATCGGCACTGATAACATTGCTGGGGCTACCAAACAGCAACAAAGCCGCGCACACAAATAGGTTGCCGCCGATGACTTCACGCAGTTTCATCGACAAACCTATTTTCCCATGCCCATGTCAATGTATCCGCTCGGGCAAACTTCGGCGCAGATGTGGCAGCCGATACATTTGTCGTAGTCGGTGTCTACATATCTGCCCAAAGTAGACTGATCTTTTTTGACGCGGAACACCGCATCTTGCGGGCAATACACCACGCAGTTATCACATTCAAAACACATACCGCAACTCATGCAACGTTCGGCTTCTTTTTTTGCGGCATCGGTGTCCAGACCGAGGCGGCGTTCGGCAAAATGGTTAAGCACTTGCTCAGCATCCGGTCCCTTGCTTTTCCGTTCCTGACGCGGCAGATAACCGAAATGCCCGAGAAACAATTTATCCGAAGCAATGATTTCATGCTTGCTTCGGTCTTCGTAGTTGTGCACGGCGAATTGGTTTTGCGCGGTCCCCCACTGTTGCCGGTGGTCGTATTCTTGCGGGGAAAGATCGCCTTCGCGAAGTTTGTCGAGCAAATTAAAATGATGCACATCCACTTTCGGGCGCGCCGATGCATCATCGGCATTGGCGAGAAACCGATCGATGCTGTCGGCGGCGATGGACGCTTGGCCGATCGCGGTGGTTAGCAAGTGCGGTTTGATGATGTCGCCGGCAGCGAAGTGTCCGCGGTGCTGCGTCACGCGGTATAACTGGTCGGCGTCGATCAAGCCGTTGCCATTGTCCAATTCTTCGAGCCCGCGCAAGTCGCCGCCCTGCCCGATTGCCGAGACGATTAGATCACATTCAATTTCAAATTCGCTTCCCGCGACCATCGTCGGTCGACCATCTTTGTCGATGGTGCATTCGCTCATGCGCAAAGCCGTCGCGCGGCCATCCGCATTGAGCACCGCGGCAATCGGTATCACGCCATACTTGATGTCAACCCCTTCGTTGAGCGCGTCTTCCACTTCATGTTCGGTGGCGGTCATTTTCTCGCGTGGGAACAACGAAGTCAGCGTGACTTCGGCGCCTTCCCGCAACGCGGCGTAAGCCGAATCATGCGCGACATATCCGCCGATTACCGCTTCCGGTCGTTGCGATTTGTTGCTGTTTTTTATGTTGCCGAGTCGCCGTGCAACCGATACCACATCGATGGATGTGTCACCGCCACCCACGCAAACCACGCGCCGCGTTGCCGCTTGCAGTCGTCCGCGATTGAAGGCTTCGAGAAAGTCAACGCCGTTGACGCAGTTGGGCGCGTCTCCGCCGGGGATCGGTAGCGCGCGCCCGGATTGGCAACCGAGCGCCCACAACACGGCATCGAATTCGCTCTCCAAATCGGCAATGTTGATGTCGGTGCCGACTCGGGTGTTCATGCGCAATTCAATACCGCCCAGGTCGAGGATGCGTTTAATTTCGTGGTCAAGTACTTCGCGCGGCGTGCGGTAGTTGGGAATGCCATAGCGCATCATGCCGCCGAGTTGGTCGTGGTCGTCAAAGATGACGCTGGCGTGGCCCTTGCGCCGCAGTTGGCATGCCGCCGCCAGTCCGGCCGGCCCGCCGCCGACAATAGCGACTCGGCGTTCGCCCAATGACGCATCGCAAGTAAGTTGGTATTTTTCTTCAAAGGCATGGTCGCCGATGAATTGCTCGACCGCGTTGATGCCGACGAAATCATCCACTTCGTTGCGGTTGCAACCTTGCTCGCACGGCGCCGGGCAAACGCGTCCCATAATCGATGGAAATGGATTTGCCGCAGTGGAGCGGCGAAACGCATACTCTTGCCAGGCGACATCTTGCGGCGGTTTCTCGATGCCGCGCACGATCTGCAACCAGCCGCGCACATCTTCGCCGGACGGACAACTACCCTGACACGGCGGCGTGCGGTGAATATAGGTCGGACACTTATGCGAGCGGTCTTCGGTGTAAATGTTTTCCTGCCAACTCCCCCAGCGATGATCGCCATCCTTATAGGCGCGGAAGGTCGGTTTTTCTTTATCGTGCGATTTGTCGGAAGTTGGATTACTCATTGTAGATTCCCGAATTCCAGCGCATCACCGACTAATTGGTGAAGGCTTACGATCATACCCATGTCAAAATCATAATACGGCATGGTTTTGCTGAACTGACTTTTACAAATCGCGCAAATCGCCGCCATGTGCGTGACGCCGTGCGCGGAAACTACTTCGCCCAGTGCTTGCATGCGCGGCATCGCACCCTTGACGCGCAACTCGATCAAGTCATCGGTCAGCAATCCACCGCCGCCGCCACAACAATAAGTCGCTTCGCCGATGGCATCATCGCGCATGTCGACGAAATGATTGCAACAGGCGCGGATGATGTCACGCGGAATGGTGAATTGCCCGCCGGGAATGTTGCCCATGCGCGAGGCGCGCGCGACATTGCACGAGTCGTGAAAGGTAACGACCTTGTCATCATTGTTCGCTTTGTTGAAATGAATTGCGCCGCGTTGAATCAAGTCGTGAGTCACTTCGCAAATGTGTTGCGGCACCGGGTAGTTTGAATCGAGAAAATCAAACGGACCGATCAAAGTGTTCCAATAATTATACGCAACGCGCCACGCGTGACCACATTCGCCGACCACGATGCGCCGGACGCCCAACTCCAAAGCCGCGACCCGCACGCGCTCGGCAACTTTTTGCATGTGCTCCTGGCTGCCGATGAACAAACCAAAATTGGCGGCTTCGGATGCATGCGAACTCAGCGTCCAACGGATGCCGGCGGCGTGAAAAACTTTGGCATAACCGATTAGCCCGTCGACATGCGGTTCGGCAAAAAAGTCGGCCGACGGCGTGACCAATAAAATCTCCGCGCCGTGCTCATCCAGCGGAAATTTAATGGCAACACCGGCATCTTCGGCAACCTCTTCCGCCAATTCCTCCAACGTATTTTTCAATGCCGGCCTGGGTAGTCCGAGATTGTTGCCGATTTCGTGCACCTTGCCGATGATTTCATTGGAATACTTTTGCCCGATGCCGACGCTCGCCAGAATTTCCCGCCCGGCCATGGTTACCTCGGCGGTGTCGATGCCAAACGGGCAATACACCGAGCAACGCCGGCATTGGGAGCATTGATGATAGTATGAATACCATTCCTGCAAAACATCTTCGGTCAAATCAACCGCGCCCACCAGCCACGGAAAATATTTGCCCAAAAAAGTAAAATAACGCCGATAAACTTTGCGCATTAAATCCTGACGCGCCACCGGCATATTTTTCGGGTCGGCCGTGCCGAGATAATAATGACACTTATCGGTGCACGCCCCGCACTTGACGCAAGTATCCATAAAAACCCGCAACGAGCGATATTTACCGAGCAACTCCTCCATTTTCCCCAACGCCCGCTCATGCCAATCCTCGACCAACTCGCCGGGAAAACCCAGTGCCTCTTGATGACCCGACTTCGCCACAAACGGCGCGATATGCGCCATCGCACCGATGCGAATCGGCGGAATTTCCGGATAATTTTTGATTACCGGAATTTCGAAGTCGGCTTGCTTCACTGTGATTTACTCAGCGCACTCATGTGTCGTCGCTCGCGTGGATTATCGGTTTGATAGCGAGTCGGAGAAAAAAATACGCCGGGCGCGTGTAGCAATTTACTTATCGGGAAAATCAGCAACAGCACGATTACCAGCGCGAGATGAATCAGCAAAGTTGGGTCGGACGGTAACGTGATTAATTCGAATGACAGCAACCCCAACGCGAAACTTTTGACCGCAACCACGTTGGTGTGCCAAACATACTTCATCAGCAAACCGCTCGCGCTAATCGCAATCAGTAACGCGAGCATTAAATGATCGGACGGCGACGAGATATAGCGCACGCGATCCACCGCAATTCGTCGTATCCATAAACCGAACAAGCCGATCAGCATGGCAAAACCGGCGTAGATGCCGGCCGATTGCAACCACTGCACCCATGCCCAAACCGGTTCGGTGAAATAACGCAGGTGTCGCAACAACGCCAATAGCAAACCAAAATGAAACAGCCAGCCGAACAACCAGGTCCATTTGCTCGCCTTGAACAAACTCTCGAACAAAACGATTTCGCGCAACAGTCGCAAGGCAACGCCGAAGCGCGTAGTCGGTGCCGGCGTGGTCGGGATTTTCAACGGCGCCGGCGTACGCATGTATTGAATGACTTTGCGCATCACGCCGAGGGTGAGCGTCGCGGTGGCGATATAAAACATCACCGCGAATGTAATCGTGAGCACGTTTGCCGACATCACATCATTCCGAGTGCTATTTCGAAGTCGCGGTTAATCATCTACAATTTCTTTTGGCAATTTCTTTTTTGCCGGGCGCGACTACACGCAACCGGTCGGCTTGGGCAGACCGGCGTATTTACACGCCTGTTTTGCCGGGCCGTAGGGAAACAACTCATACAAATATTTGCTGTTGCCCTTGTCCTTGCCGAGACGTTTGCCGATGGCTTTGGTCAGCACGCGAACCGCCGGCGCGATTTGATATTCATCGTAATATTCGCGCAGAAAATTGACTACTTCCCAATGATTTTCCGACATATCGCAGCCGTCTTCGCTTGCCATCGCATTCGCCAACTCGGCATTCCAATCACTGAGATTGGCGAGGTAACCTTCCTCATCGGTCTCGTAATTCGTGCCGTTCACTTCTAAAGTCATGAGAGTTCCCCCTGATAGTTACATGATAATTGCATGATGATTGCGTGATGATTGCGTGAATAGTTTTACAAAAAAAATCACAGCCACGTTTGCACTTTGTCGCATTGTTCAGCCAGTTCAACGAACTTGTCGTAATCGACAACTTCAATGCCATCGATCAAGTTCACATCGCTCAAACCGCGCGCCTTCAAGTCGGCATCAAGCGCATAGAGTTTTTTATCATTCATACTCGCACGCACTTTTTTCGCCCATGAAGTTCCAACCAGCGCGCCATACACGCCGTCTTCGATGAGCAGGATATGGCTGCCGGCTTGCGCCAGTCGCAAACAAGTGTCCAGACTGTTTTTTTCGAACGGCGATTTGTTGACGGTGTGTAGCATCAGAAATTCAACAACACATCCTGCTCGGCAATAATGCCGGCGAGCGTGTCCTGGTCGACGATTTCAATCATCGGTTTGGCAGCCCAGTCATCATCCTCGTCTTCATACATCAACGGCATCAAATCAGCGTCACTCAAACCGCGCTGTTGCAGGGACTGCTGTTCCACATAGATTTTTTTAACATCAAAATCACCGAGCGCGCCGAAAGTGGCGGTGAAGTTCTTGAGGCCGAGGTCGCTTGTGTCTTGCCCGGTTTTTAGTTGAAACACACCATCATCGATGAATGCGAGCGACACATTCTGATCGAACGCGGCACCAATCAGCGCGACCTCCAGCCCTTCCTGGGCGTAGTTGGAGCCGTGCGGAGCGCGACGATTGATATACAAAAACTTCTTGACCACGCCGGCGACCAAATCGTCATTCTCGGCGTTGTGTTTATTCTCGGTCACGGTCATCTCTCCTCTTGTCAGCGGCCATGTCAGCAACTAATCGCCGAAAGCCACCAGCCGGTCGGCTTGTATGCCCGCTTCGACCAATTGCCCAAGCCCGGAAATACGAAAGCCATCGGCGATGTTGTTGGCGTCTTTTTCATTGCGCTTCTGCTCATCGGCATCGACGATGCCACGGCGTTGCGCCGCGGCGACGCACACCACCAAATCCAACTCATGCGCATGCGCAAGTTTCGACCAACGCTCGGTGATGTGTCGGTCGTCTTGCGGCGGAGTGGTCAGGCGCGTACCGTTGTTGACGCCATCGTGATAAAAAAATACGCGAAAGATTTCATGCCCGCGCGCGAGTGCGGCAACGGTGAAATGATACGCCGTGTCGCTCGCCTGATGGGTGTAGGGTCCTTCGTTGACCACGATCGCGAATTTCATGTTGGCATTTGTGTTTGTGTTCACTATTTCGCTGACAGTTTTTTTCGTTTACCATTGATGTCTCAAAAGGAATCATCGCCTTCCGATTCACCATTGTATCCCAACTCGTCATTGCCCGGCCCTTATTATTATTGGCCGGGCAATCCAGTTATTAAACTCAACGGCGTTAGCCGCTATCATTACCGGCGGCAAAGCCGCCGCTATTGCGCGGCTTCGCCGCCTCTGGATTCCCGCCTGCCGGCGAGAATGACGGCCGAGAGGACGGTGCTAAAATACCACTGGAAAGGAACAAAACAGGGTAGTGAATTAGTGAACACATACAATTTGTCCGCTTACAAACGGATATAAGTGGATGCGTTCAAACTTTTGCGCGACCCGCGCCAGTGGTCAATGTGATACTTGGTGAACGGTAAACCGGTCAATTCAAAGAATCGCGGCCAGCCGATGCGGTCAATCCAGTCATTGACGCGCTCCCAGTCCCGCGCATCGTTTTTATAGGCTTTGAGGATATTCTTGACGATGGCGGTCGCTTCGGGCCAACGCGGCGGATTGTTCGGCACGCCGCCGGCAACCAGTTTCTGAAAGCTGGGTTTGCTACGCGCATTGGAGTGATTGCCGCCGACCCAGATCGCCAATTTGGAATGTTCGGGGTCGTTGATTTGCATCGGCGGACACGGCGGATAACACGCGCCGCAACAAATACATTTTTTCTCATCCACTTCCAAACTCGGCTTGCCATTGACCAGTGCCGGGCGAATCGCCGCCACCGGACAACGCGCCACCACCGACGGCCGCTCGCACACATTCGCCACCAGATCGTGATTGATTTTCGGCGGCTTGGTGTGTTGCACATTGATGGCGATGTCGCCCTGCCCGCCGCAATTAATCTGACAACACGAAGTGGTGATGTGCACGCGGTTGGGCATGTTGCAGTTTTTGAATTCGTCGATCAGTTCGTCCATCATCGCCTTGACCACGCCGGAGGCGTCGGTGCCGGGGATATCGCAGTGCAACCAACCCTGCGTGTGCGAAATAAACGCCACCGAGTTGGCGGTGCCGCCGACCACAAAACCGGCGCTCTCCAGCGCCTTGATCAACGGTTCCACTTTGGCTTCATCTCCCACCATATATTCAATGTTGCTGCGAATGGTGAAACGCACATGGCCGTCGGCGTATTGATCGCCAATGTCGCACAACTTGCGTAGCGTGTAGACATCAAGAATGCGTTGCGTGCCGGCTTTCACCGTCCAGATGCCGTCTCCGCTTTGCGCTTCATGATATAAAACTCCGGGGCGCGGATGGGTGTGCCATTTCCACTGCCCGAAATTTCGCAACGCCACCGGATGCATATACTGCATCCCGTCCGGGCAACCGGATTCGATGGGGCGGCGCATGTCGGCTAATGATACTTTCGTTGTCATAATTTTCTCTCGCTTCGTTATCACGCAGGATTGCGCGGGTTAATCTTGATTGTTCACCGAAGGATTAAGACACCGCTTGTTTGGCCTCTTGATTGACTGGTTGCTTCGCTTCCTTTTTCGCCGCCCGTTTGCGCTGAAACCATTTCGCGGCTTCTTCGTCCCAGCCGTCCATGCGAACATATGAACTTTCGCGCGGATGGCTGATCATGTTGGGATCGACATCAACGCCGATGCCTTCAAGGAAATTCACCAGACCGATGCGTTCGATCATCTCGCCGCAACGTTCGTGTTCGAGGCCGTTCTCGGCCCAGAAGTCGATGACTTCCTCCGCCAACTCGACGATGCGCGCATAGTCCTCATCGTTGTCCAGTTTCATGAACGGCACCACCACGGTGCCCATCAGGTCGCCGATTTTGAGCGTGCGTTTGCCGCCGATGAGAATCGTCACGCCGCGGTCATCGCCCGGCGACAGCGACTTCGGCATGACATTCAAACAATGCATACACTTGACGCAGTTGCGGTTGTCGATTTCCAATTGGTCGTCGTTGGTCAGCGTGATGCAATTGGTCGGGCAGCGCGTAATGACATTATCGATGACATGCTGGCGACCTTTTTCGGCAATGTATTTGGCGAATTCCGACTCGTTGATTTTTATGTCATCGCGCCAACTGCCGATTACCGCGAAGTCGGCGCGCTCAATGGAGTTGGTACAATCGTTGGGGCAGCCGGATATTTTGAATTTGAATTTGTAGGGCAGTGCCGGACGGTGAACATCATCGGTGAAGTTGTTGACCAGTTCGCGATGCAGTCGTTGCTCGTTGGTGCAGGATTGCTCGCAACGCGCCGAGCCGACGCAGGACATGGCGGTGCGCACGCATGGGCCGGCGCCACCGAGATCAAATCCGTATTCGTTGATCTCGTCGAAGAAGTGCTGGGTGTTTTCGGTGTTGGCACCGATGAACATGATGTTGCCGGTTTGTCCGTGAAAGGTAACCAGACCGGAACCCCACTTCTCCCAACTGTCGGCGAGTTTGCGTAACGCATCGGTGGTGTAGAAATTACCGGCCGGCGGTTGCACGCGCAAAGTGTGAAACTCTTTTGAATTGGGAAACTGTTTACCGACTTCGGAAAATCGCGGAATGATGCCGCCGCCATAACCAAACACGCTGACCGTGCCGCCCTTCCAATAACCCTTGCGAGTTTCATAGGAATGTTCCAGTTGCCCCAGCAAATCGTTGGCGACGCCATTGATGCGGGAATCCGAATGATCGTCCCGCAGGCGTTTGATGCCCGACACGAAACTCGGCCAAGGCCCGCTCTCCAATTCATCGAGCATGGGGGTTTGGTGTTTTTGATCGGTCATGCGTATATTCCCATGAAGTGTGTGCGGTGTATTGTAACGAGGTCGCGCCCAACAAATACAACTCAAAAAGAATAGTCGCGGGACAAAATGACTACCCATTTGGAGATATGCGCGCTACCCCAAAGCGTCTGCCCGAGCGCTGCTACCCTGTGGCAGAATCAGCACGGTGTTCGGTTTCAAAACCCCCTTGTCGCAATGATGCCGTGGCGTTCGCCCGTTGATAACATGGTTGATAACATGACCGATGACGAAAATTGTATCGTCCCCGACGATGTGGTTGACCTGTCATTTCGCATGGACTGCGCGCAGTTGCCGATGCACCACGCGCACGATCTTTGCCACGCCCTTGATGCCGTGCTTCCATGGTTGCGTGATGAACCGTGCGCGGCGATTCACAGCATTTTTGATGCCGCTTCCGGCAACGGCTGGATGCGCCCGGCCGAGGCACCCGGCGAGTTGATGCAACTTTCCAAACGCACGCGCTTGTATCTGCGCCTTCCGCAACATCGAGTGGCCGATGCGATTAAATTATGCGGGCATGTGCTGGATATCGGCGGTCATCGCCTTACGGTCGGTGATAGCAAAGTCAAACCGCTATCGGCATGGCAGACGATTTTTGCGCGCTCGGTGGTGGACGAGTCGGGGCAGTCGGGCAACGATGAAGCGGAGTTTTGCCGCGCCGTTACCGATGCACTGGAAACAATGAATATCCGTCCGCCGAAATTATTGTGCGGGCTTTCTCATTCCATCTGTGGCGATGCAAAATCCGGCGCGCCGATCAATGCGCGCAGCGTGTTGCTGGCGGACCTTCCACTGCACGAGTCCATTCGCCTGCAACAAAACGGTCTGGGGAGCAACTTGAAAATCGGGTGCGGCATTTTTCTGCCGCATAAAAGCATCAATTCGGTTGGGGTTTGAGCGATGATGAATTACTTTTGATTGGGAGATTTGTGTGATGCCAAAAAAACTATCTGAAAAACAGCAACTCATTGCAAAAATAATCAAGTTGCAAAAAACGTTTATGCAAAAGCAGCGAGAGTCCGGCGTGAGTGCGCAGGAATACTACTCGCCGGAGGAGGACGATGACGCGCTGAGTAAATATCACGAAGAGCATGAAAAACTCGCCACTCGGTTGGTGGATCTTGCCCATCAGGAACAGGGAACTTCGCGCTAGGTTGCCATGCGAAGCGCGCGAATTCGAACCGCCTGGAAGAACAAAAGCCGCGAAGTTTCCATTGAGGAACACGCGGTGGCGGTGGCGGCGGTGGCGTGGCGCGTTTCACTCAACGCCGCCAAAAATCTGCATCAACAGGACTTTGTCTACGCAGACGATGCGCAACGCCTCGGCGTTATGCGCGAGTATTTATATTTTTTTATTCACGCCGCCGACCGCCACATGGCGAAAAAATTCGATGGCGAACACCGCGCCCGTTTCATCACCAAACTGTCGCATGAATGTCGGCGGCATTACCTTGAAAATGAGCGCGACCTCATGGCTGAAGGGTTGCCGGCCGAGCGGTTTGTTGATGAATTAAATCAACGCATGGCGCGTTACGCCGGCACCCGATTTGCCGATGACGAGCCGGGCTATGAAGCGTTTCGCGCGCTCGGTATGCGCGTTCAGGATTGCATGAAGCGCGACCAAACTAACAAATGGGCACAAGATCAGGTGCTGAGCATTGACGGGCCCGAAGCGTTTCGGATTTTCAACCGGGCACTGTCGGCGTTGAATAAATCCGCCGAGCAAATTAGTTAAGCCGATTCCGGCGCGTTCCAGTTTTCCGCTTGGTCGGTGTTGCCGTTCGCTCCGTCGTCGTAACCCGCCTGATACGATTCGGTGAGTCGTTGCTCTTCCACTTTCGGATTGCCGAGAAAACCGCTTGCCCAGCCAGTAACATAGTCCGGCGCAACTTTTCGTTTTTGCAGGTCGGCGATGGTTTCGTAGTATTGTTTATTCATGAGCCTATTCATTTAATGAAAAACAAGTATGTCATTCGCTGCCGAATTTCGGAGAACAAATTCAGGGCGATTCTTGATATAGAGGATTGCAAAATCGCTCGGCATCTCTCGCCCAGCGACCAACCGATTGTATACCAAATCGACAACAGATCGCCGGGCAATCCAGTTATTAAACTCAGCGGCATTAGCCACTATCATTACCAGCGGCAAAGCCGCCGCTATTTGCGCGGCTTCGCCGCGTCTGGATCCCCGCCTGCCGGCGAGGATGACGGGTTGGGGGGTAATGGTGAATCGGGAGGGAATGATTTTTTTGAGAAGCCAAAGCACATTGAGAAAAAAGCCCGGTTTGACCGGACTCATTAATTACGAACAAACATTGCGCGCCGCATATTTTTCGTCAGGCAAGGCGCGCGAGGAGCGAGGGAGGGAGCATACATTAAGTATGTGACTGACCGAGAGACGAAGCGCAACACCGCATGGCGGAAAATAGGCAAGCACAAAATTGCGCGCCGCATATTTTTCGTCAGGCAAGGCGCGCGAGGAGCGAGGGAGGGAGCATACATTAAGTATGTGACTGACCGAGAGACGAAGCGCAACACCGCATGGCGGAAAATAGGCAAGCGCAATGGCTATCCCTGACTATAGTGCCGCTCCATCGCCTCGGTGATGTTCCACATGCAACACGCATCAGGCAGAAACGTTACCAGATCGCCGGCATTAATGATAACGGTTTTTCCATCGCGTGGCGTAATCTCGGCGCGTCCTTGAATAATAAAAGTGGTCTCGGTTTGATCATAACTTTTTTCCTGAAGCGAAACCGCGTCGTTGCAAACCGGCCAGTCTTCCACGCCCAACACTTCGAGTTTCATCGGGGACGGATCGTGTTCAATCAAAACGCTGCTCATGTGCAAACTAATCCAGCACCGCCGCCGAGCCATTGCCGCGGCGGTCGGAAGCGGCGGTAATTTTATCGGTGCGCGTATCGACAATCACCACATGCATATTGCCCCAGGTGCGCTCGCGCGGGTTTAGTTCATGGCCGCGGGCGCGCAAAGATTCGATCGTTTGCGTCGACAACGCGTTCGGTTCAAACTGAATGGCATCGGGCAAATATTGATGATGAAAGCGCGCACGGTCAACCATTTCTTGCGCGCTGGCACCGCGATGAAACTCCAGCGCGGCGAGCAACACCATGGAGATGATGCGACTGCCACCGGGCGTGCCGAGCACGGCGACCCGACCGTCGGCTTCGAGAAAAGTGGGACTCATACTGGAGAGCATGCGCTTGCCGCCGGCGATGGCGTTTGCCTCGACGCCGACCAATCCATACACATTCGGCGTCCCCGGCTTGGCGGAAAAATCGTCCATCTCGTCGTTCAATAACACACCGGTGCCGGGCGCAACCATTGCCGCGCCGAACGGATAGTTGATCGACAAAGTCGCGGCTACCCGATTGCCGTCGGAATCAATCACCGAGAAATGCGTGGTGTCGGTGCCTTCGTTTGGCTCATTATTCGTGGTGTGCGCAGCGGTTTCAATCGGCGCAAGATGTGCGCTCGGCGTGGCGCGGTCGCGGCGGATGGATTGCCGTTGTCCGTCCGCATAATACCGGTCGAGCAACCGCTCGGTCGGCACCTCGACAAAATCCGCGTCGCCCATATACTCGGCGCGGTCGCGGTAGGCGCGGCGCAATGCCTCAACCACCAAATGCACGAATTCGCTCGAGTCATCTGCATCATCATCTTCATCATTTTCGTCAGTGTCATCAGCGACATCATGCGCGGCGAAATCATAACCCGATAAAATATTAAGCGCTTGCGCCATCACCAAACCGCCGGAAGACGGCAACGCCGCCGAAGTAATTTTCATACCGTTATACTGCGCAACCACCGGCTCGCGCAACACCACTTGATACGAGTTTAAATCTTCCAGCGTCCAGATGCCACCAGCCGCACGCACGCCGTCCACCAACTTTTGCGCAACTTCGCCCCGATAAAATCCGTTGTGAGCGTTGGCTACGAGTGCTTTCAGCGTGCTCGCCAGATCATTTTGCACGATGATTGCACCCAACTGCGGCACTTCGCCATCGTGCAAAAAAATTTCGGCGGCGGCAGGAGAAGCATTGAGCGCATCGCGCCGAAACTCGGCACGTTTGCGATAACGCTCATTGACCGCAAAACCATTTTCGGCGAGACGTATCGCCGGTGCCAGTGATTCCGACAACGGCAACGCGCCGTAATGCTCGGCCAACCAAGTCAGTGCCGCGGGCTCGCCGGGGATGCCGGCGGCGAGCGCGCCGTCGATGGAAAGTTTCTTGACCACTTCGCCGCGCTCATCGAGATACATATCGCGGGTTGCGGCGAGTGGCGCTTTTTCGCGTCCGTCCAGCATGTGGTCGGTGCCGGTTTTGGCATCGTGCAACAACCAGAATCCGCCGCCGCCCAACCCCGAGCCGCTGGGCTCAACCACTGCCAGTGCGGCACTCACCGCCACCGCGGCGTCAAACGCATTGCCACCCTGCTCAAGAATCTCGACCCCGGCGGCGGTCGCCAATGGCTCGGCGGAAGCCACGCCGGCCTCAATGGTCGGGTCGTGCGTAAGCCATAACAACGCGCCGAGCACTGCAACCAGCGTCACGCCGAATGCGAGTTTGCGCTGTGGCGTGGCGAGAAAATCCCGCAACTTTTCCAACATTCGAGTCGCCGTTGATTTCAGCGTGGCGAAGTTGAACGCAAAGTTGGAAATAAAATTGGAAATAAAATTATTCAGGCTCATCGACGTTGATGAACGTGCGGCGATAATATTTCAATTCATCGATGGATTCGCGGATGTCGTCCATGGCTTGATGGGTGTTGCGCTTGGAGAAACCATCCAACAAATCCGGACGCCAGCGCGACACCAATTCCTTCACCGAACTGACATCCAGATTGCGGTAATGCAGATACGATTCGAGGCTCGGCATGTAGTTGGCGAGAAAACGCCGATCCTGACAGATTGAACTGCCACACAGCGGCGAGTGATTGCTGGAAACATAACTGGAAATAAATGCAATGGTTCTGCGCTCGGCTTCGGCCTCGTCGATGCCGGATTCACGCACACGATTGACCAGACCGCTTTCGGTATGCGTTTTCGTGTTCCACTTATCCATTTCGATCAGGCGTTTAAGGGGTTGATGAATCGCCATCACCGGACCTTCGGCAAGAACGTTCAAATGTGCATCGGTCACTATTGAAGCGATTTCAATGATGCGATCATGCGCGGGCAACAGCCCGGTCATTTCCAGATCAATCCAAACCAGATTTTGCGGATGCATTATGATTTATACTATTGGTTGTTACGTCATTCACTTCGACATTCACTTTGTTATGGGCTGGGAATTGCCGTTTAATCCTGAGGTATGTTCCATCCAAAAGTGAGGCGTTATTTTACGCTAAAAATGCAGTCGCGGGATACCCCCCTAACAACATGTAATAACATGTAATAACATGCTAACCATTGCGCGGCTGATAGATATCAAAACGCACCAGTTTGCCGACTGTCTCGCCCACCCGACCCGGCTGAATGGGCGGCGCACGGCGTGGGCGTTTGACCACCACTCGCAACAAAGCGCGAGACATCGCCTGCTCGAACAACGGCACGCTGTCGCCCGCCGCTCCGGCCAACATTCGCAGTAGTGTCATCGGTTTTTTGGTCGCCGCCGATTTCGACTGCGGCGGATACATCGGGTCAAGATACACCACATCCGGCGGCGTTGTCAGCGCACGCAGATACGCGATGCTGTCGCCGTGGACAATAGAAAGCCGGGCTTTCAATTCCGCGTTATGACAGGCGGCGTGCGCGTGAATCAACAAAGCGGCGACCACGGGATTTTTCTCCAGCGCAATCACCTCCATCCCTCGCCGTGCCAGATGAACCGCATCCGTGCCCCAGCCCGCGGTGGCATCCACCACCGTGCGCGCCCGAGAACCGATTGCTTTCAACAACGGATCCGTACCGGCGTTTGCGCGCACTCGGTCAAAGTCAATGCGCAACGGCGCATTCGGCAACTCGTTATAGTGCAACACCAAACCGCGACAGTCGGCATCCACTTCAATCTGGAACTTTCCCGCGTTCTGGAACTTTCCCGCGTTCGCTTCATCCGCATCCACCAGCGGCGCACCAAGTTGCTCGGCAAGTTGCCGGCACAAGCGATCGCATCGCGGATGGTAACGAACCGTCACCGGGCCCTTTTTCATCTACACTCTTTCATCCGGAGTTTTTCATCTTGATACGATATGGATACGCCATTGATACCATAACCGGGCAATGGCAGAATGTCTTCCGACGGCAATGGGTTTCACCGCAGTGTAACAGATGACACTCGGCGGCAATGTGTCGTCACTTCATGCGCCCACTTCATGCGCCCACTTCATGCGCCCACTTCATGCGCCCACTTCATGCGGCCACTTCATGCGGCCACTTCATGCGGACTGTGGCGAAAGCGGAAATGCCATTTGTATGTGCGATAATCGGGTATATTGCTTCGACAACCTTTGGTGCGACTTAACAAACGGAGAACGACAATGGGTTTTTTAGAAGGCAAGCGTGCGTTGATCGCCGGCATCGCCAGCGAGCGATCGATTGCGTGGGGCGTGGCTCGTGCGATGCACGCGCAAGGCGCGGAGTTGGCGTTCACCTATCCCAATGAAAAAATGCAACCGCGCGTCGAAAAATTGGCGGCGAAACTCGGCGTAAACATCGTGCTGCCTTGTGATGTCGCATCGGATGCGCAAATCGAGGAATTGTTCACGCGCCTCGGTGCGAGTTGGGATGGCTTGGACGCGATGATTCATTCCATCGCATTCGCGCCGCGCGAAGAATTGGAGGGGTTATATTTGGACGCGGTCACCCGCGACGGCTTCAACATCGCGCACGAAATCAGTTCCTACAGTTTCGCCGCCATGGGACGCGCCGCAGCACCGTTGATGCGCGGACGCGTCGGCGCCGCCATGTTGACCCTGACCTATATCGGCTCGGTGCGCTCCATGCCGGGCTACAACGTGATGGGTCTCGCCAAAGCAAGCCTGGAAGCGAATGTGCGTTACATGGCGCAATCGCTCGGCGCCGATGGCATCCGCGTCAACGGAATATCCGCCGGACCCATTCGCACGCTGGCCGCAGCCGGCATCAAAAACTTTAAAAAAATGATGGCGCACTTCGAGAAAGTCGCGCCGCTCGGTCGCGCCGTAACCACCGACGAAGTCGGCAACGCCGCCGCGTTCTTGTGCTCCGACCTGGCATCGGGTATTACCGGTGAAATCACATTCGTCGACGGCGGCTTCAACACCGTCGGCATCAGCGAAAGTTTTATTGAATAAGAACAGGTAGAATAATTGGCGAAATCATCTGTTCATTTTTCAGAGTAACAAGAATCTTCTATTTCTCTCATCATCAAATCCATTTGTTCCGGTTCTTTTGCCATGATGTTATATGAAGAAATGGCTTTTAGCGCTATATTTACTGAACTTTTTTCTTTTTCAATTCCGATATATCTGCGCTCCTCGCTAAGCGCCGCAATAGCAGTGGTTCCGCTTCCCATAAAACAATCGAGCACGATATCATTTGGATCCGTTAAAAGTTTAATTACTCTTCGTGGCAACTCCACAGGAAACTTAGAATCATGATCTGAGTTTGAACGAACTGATGCAATTTTCCAAACAGCACGAGATCCCCAGTTAATCCATTCTTGTTTTGATAGTCTTAAGCGATCTACTTTCGTTATGCCCGGCTTCCAGAAAATATACACATACTCGAACTCATCAACCGATCTATAAGAAATTGTGTGCCATCTTGAGTTTTCCCAAGTGGCATCTTTCACCCATACCCTTCTATCATACAAATGTAGCCCTTGATCGCCAGCTGCTTTTTCCAAAAGACCGCCGACTAAATGAACTCTTGTTTGTGGCTGATATTTGCCACCCCTAATGTTATTGCTATTTAGTCTTCTGTCGATTGTTTGTTCACTACAATTAAAATATTCCGCTAATTGATAGCGACTCCATGAAGGATGCCTTTTTTTTACATCAAGTATCTGTTCTTTTGTCAATGCAACCCGACGTCTTGACACGTTTTCGGCCATTATTCTTGGCATCAATTCGTCTTTAAAGCATAAAATGTCGGCTATATTTATAACCATAAACCCTCCTGGTTTAAGAATGGGGAAATGCAACCCAACAACATTGATCAGCATGTTTTGCCAATCATTGAAAGATAGATATTTTTCGTAATCTTTTCCAACATAATAAGGAGGAGACCAAACACTTAATGCCACGGATTCAGGAGCAATTTTTTTCAATAAAACCCTGGCATCCCCATGATAAATGTCATTTGGAATTAGATAATCAGAAATTTTTACGACTGCCATAGTCCACTACTCGCATCACCTTCTTCGTTGTATGAAATCACTTGCACCCGCCATTTTGTTTTTTTCTTCAACTTATCGAAACTAAGTCTAACTCTGAAATCCTCGCCTAATGTCGGTGCATTTCTCCCGGCGAGCCAAATTCCATCTTCCGCTGTTGGGTTATACCTATCTTGCAACAAACCATTTGGCACTGCCGCAATGGTTATTTCTTTTAGATGATGCTCTCCTTTATCATCATCTTGATACATAAAATGCACAATACAAGTTGTTGTAATGTATGGTTGTCCCTCATATATTGATATTTCCGGCAAAAATCCTTTTTCATTCGTATCGGTTCCAAATCTACGCTGTCGAACCCATAAAGAAGTTTGGGACATCTGAATGGTCGCGGTACGATTAGTTTTCTCTGCTTTCGAGTCAATAAATAAGGCCTGTCTGATTGTTTGATGAGGCAAAATTATATATCTCGCTTTCTTGTAGTCAACAGTTCCATATATTCGTTGTTGAACATTATAACCTGGCAACCTGTCTAACACTTCTCGCGTAATATCTTCCGCTATATCTTGAACGCTGTCAGGAGACTTTCTGAATATCTCGCTTGCTTCCGCGCCAAAATCATTAACTGCTTGAAATATCCATCTTAATGTTAGTTTCTCAACCTCATCAATCTCATCCAGAGTAAGGTCATTCGGATTTTCTTCGGTCATTTTATCTTTGGTCATTGTAGTAGCATGATGAAAAAATACAAAACTAAATAAGAAAGAGCACCCTGCACCAGCGAAAATGCTTTGCTCTAACAATCAGCGCATTTTTACCCGCTGATATTCAACGAGGCGAGTTTTTTGCCGGACGGCACACCCTGTTTTGACCAGCCGCGTGCGTCGTAGTATTGCGGAATCAGCACATCCAGTTCGGCGACACCGCCTTTGGCGAAGCCGCTGGGGAGCGGGTCTTTCAACATTCGTGGCGGGAGGGTGTCGTCTTTGCGCGTCAAGCCCGCTTTCAAGTTGAACATCCGTTCCAAATTCCAGATGCGTTCGCCGGTTTCCCGCAGCCGTTCTTCCGACCAGTCGCCGGGGCAGGCGGCGTCAATCATTTTTTGGTATTCGCCAACGCCCCACGCGCCGGCGGTGAAAAGACACAAGCCGGTCGAGTCGACCATCGCCACGAAGTCCTGCGACTCGCGGCAGGCTTGCGCCTTGCCTTTGGTGCCGGCATCGGCCATGTCTACATCAAAGGTGTCGTGCTTGAGGTGGCAGGCGCCGCGGTTGCTGGTGGCGTAGCCGAGTCCCATGCCTTGCATGGCGCGGCCATCGTAGCCGGCGAATTCCTGTCCTTTGGAGACCATTGCCAGTTCCGGTCGCTGGTATTTTTCGCACAGGCGTTTTGATCCGAGTCCCAACTCTTTTCCGAAGCCTTCGTGCTTGCCGGTTTTTTCCGACATCACCACCAGCGCCTCGGCGCTACCGAAACTTAAATCAATGCCATCGGTTTGTTTTTTAGTGATTACGCCGAGTTCGTATAATTCCATCGCCGCCGCCAGAGTAACACCGAATGAAATCGGATCCATGCCGTGTTCATTCATCATGAAGCCGGCGAAGGTCAGCGCGTCCAGATCATCGACGCCGACCACTGGGCCAAAGGCGAACGCGGTTTCATACTCCAACCCGCCGGACGCGCCCCAGTATTGCGGGCGATCCTTGACGCTGAAATGCAACGGGTCGATTTTGGCGATGCGCCCGCACGCGATGGTGCAGCCGAAGCAGGCGGCGTTGGCGACCAGATTGGTGTGGCCGTTGCGGTTTTTCAGGGTGACTGCCTTGGCGTTGATTTTACCGACACCGCCGAAACTAACCTTGCGGAAATTCTCGGTCGGCAAGCCGCCGAATTCCTGCATGCTGTCCATCATCGCCAGCGTGCCGTAACGCATCAGTCCGCGCCGCGACCCGCTACCGTGCAGTTTGCCGTTCACTTCGCCGACCACCTGCATGAAACGCGCCGGCGCATCGGACTTCACGCCGACACTGCCGCGCGCCGCGATCGCTTTTAAGTTTTTGCCACCCATCACCGCGCCGACTCCGGAGCGTCCGGCGGCGCGATGCAAGTCATTAACCACGCAGGCGTATTTCACGCCCTGCTCGCCGGCCACGCCGATGGCGGCGATTTTCAGTTGCGGGTCTTGATGCTGCTTGTGAATCCACTCGTCGGCATACCACACGCTCTGCCCCCAGATTTCATCCGCCGACAGCAACTCGATTTTGTCGTTGTGTATGGAAAGATACACCGGCTTTTTCGCGCGTCCCTTAATAATGAGTAAATCATAGCCGGCATATTTCAACTCCGCGCCGAACTTGCCGCCGGAGTTGGAACAGGCGATGGCACCGGTCAGCGGTCCCTTGGTGATGACGGTGTAGCGTCCGCTGGTGGAAGCCATGGTGCCGGTCAGTGGGCCGGTGGCGAAAATCAATACGTTGTCGGGAGACATCGCATCCGTTGCGGGGTCCATCTCTTCCCACAAATATTTGCTGCCGAGCCCGCGCCCGCCGAGATAATCGTTCGCCCATTGCTGGTTCAACGGCTCGGTGCTAATGCTGCCGTCGGTGAGATTTACTCTTGCGATCTTGTTTTGCCAACTCATGTTTTTGTCGTCTCCGAAGTATTAAATCGAATGAAAACCTGCGCTTGATAATCGCCGATTTCATTGCATAAATCCAGCCTTTGTTTTTGCGGCATCACTTGGGCCGGACCATTTTATCCGGGCGCACCATCTGGTCGAACTGCTCGGCCGTGACAAGCCCCCGGCCCACCGCTTCTTCGCGCAAAGTGGTGCCGTTTTTGTGTGCGCGCTTGGCGATGTCGGCGGCGTTGTCGTAGCCGATGCTCGGTGCCAGCGCGGTCACCAGCATCAACGACGTTTCCACCAACTGCGCAATACGCTCGCGATCGGGTTCAATGCCGACCACGCAATGGTCGGTAAAACTGATTATCGCATCGCCCAGCAGGCGGATGGATTGCAAGACGTTGTAGGCGATTACCGGCTTGAATACATTGAGTTCAAAATGACCTTGCGCGCCGGCCACCGTTACCGTGACATGATTGCCCATTACCTGCGCGCACACCATAGTTAACGCTTCGCATTGAGTCGGATTAACCTTGCCCGGCATGATCGACGAACCGGGTTCGTTTTCCGGCAGACGCAACTCACCGATGCCACTGCGCGGGCCGGAGCCGAGCAAGCGAATGTCGTTGGCGATTTTGTTGAGGCTGACCGCAATGGTGTTGAACACGCCGGAAATTTCCACCATCGCATCATGCGCGGCCAACGCTTCGAATTTGTTGGATGCGGAAGTGAATGGCAACTCGGTGAGCGTTGCGACTTCGGCGGCGAACAACTCGGCGAAACCGGGCTGCGAATTCAATCCGGTGCCGACCGCGGTGCCGCCTTGCGCCAATGGATAAATGCGCACCAGCGCGGCGTTCACGCGCTCGATAGCGAACGCCATTTGCGTTTGGTATCCGGAAAACTCCTGCCCCAAAGTCAGTGGCGTCGCGTCTTGCAAATGCGTGCGTCCAATCTTGACCAGGTCGTTCCACTGCTGCGATTTTTCATCGAGTGCGGCGCGCAGATGATGCAACGCCGGAATCAACGCGTGATGCAACTGCTCGGCCGTGGCGATGTGCATCGCACTCGGAAAAGTATCATTGGACGATTGACTCAAATTGCAGTGGTCGTTGGGATGAACCGGCGATTTGCAACCCAACTCGCCGCCCAGTTGGCGGATGGCGAGGTTGGCGATGACCTCGTTGGCGTTCATGTTGGACTGGGTGCCGGAGCCGGTCTGCCACACCACCAGCGGAAAATGATCATCGTAATTTCCATCGATCACTTGTTGCGCCGATGCAATGATCGCCGCACCGATTTTTTTATCGAGCCGTCCTTGCGCGATGTTGACCTGTGCCGCGCAACGTTTGATGATGCCCAATGCGCGAATCAACGCACGCGGCATCCGCTCGCTACCGATGCGAAAGTTGCCGAGGGAACGCTGGGTTTGCGCGCCCCAATATTTATCCGCCGGCACCTCGATGGCGCCGAAGGAATCGGTTTCGGTGCGGAAGTCAGGCATGGTTATGGGTCTGATAAGCGACGGCTCGTGGGCTTCGGTGAACGCGGGGGAGTATATCATCAGGAAGGAATGGGCGATAATGCCCCGGGCGAACAAGTCGCTACAATCGGCCACCACAATCAAACTCAGTTACGCCAACCATTTCCATGCCAACTTGCGCCGACCAAGCATTCTCCCACCTGCGGGTGATCGACCTTACCCATGTCATCGCCGGCCCGTTTTGCACCTACCAACTGGCGGTCATGGGCGCCGATGTAATCAAGGTGGAAGCGCCGGACCATCCCGATGTGTCGCGCTCTTCCGGTGCGCATCCGAACTGGACGGATGCGAAAAAAGAATCCGCCATGCGAAGCGACTTCACCGCGCAAAATGCCAACAAGCGCGCGGTGTGCATCGACTTGAAATCGGCCGAGGGCGTGGCAGTTTTGCGAAGATTGATTGCCGATGCCGATGTGTTTGTGGAGAATTACCGCAGCGGTGCCATGGCCAAACTTGACCTCGACTATGCGGCGGTAAGGTCGATCAAGCCGGACATCATCTACTGCTCCATCACCGGCTTTGGTCAGCAAGGCCCGATCGCCGAGCGCACCGCCTACGACAATGTCATCCAGGCCTATTCCGGTTTGATGGCGGCCACCGGCGATGAGCACTCCGCGCCGCTTAAAGTCGGGCCGCCGGTGCTTGATTACGGCACCGGCATACAAGCCGCTTTCGCCATTGCCGCGGCGTTGTATCAACGAACCGCCACCGGCAAAGGGCAGTATATTGATGTCGCCATGCTGGACGCGGCGATGATGTTGATGAGTTCCCACATCACCAGATTTCACCACGCCGGGGAGTTGCCGCCAGTCACCGGAAACAGCAGCGGGTTCAACGCCGGCTACGGTTGCTACGCCGCCAAACAAGGGTTGCTGATGCTGGGCGCGTATACCGGCGAGCAGGTCAAAAACATGTGGGGCGTTCTCGGCGACCGCGACCACGGCGAAGCGTTGGCGGCTTTGACGCCGATGGAGATGGCGGATTATTTCGAGGACGACCGGAGACGAATCGCCGGGATTATCAAACAGAAAACCGCCGCGCAATGGGAAACCCAATTCAACCGCAAACGGGTGCCGGCGGCGCGGGTGCGCGAACTCGATCAGGTGCTTGCCGACCCGCAACTGCGCGGGCGGGCAGTGCTTCAATCGGCTGACACTGATGCCGACCCTCCGCTGCTGAAAAAATTATCGCAGAAAATCCCGGTGGCTGCGTTTCAATATGCCGAAAACGGTCCAGCCCTTCGCTTCCCACCGCCGAATTTTGCCGAACACACTGGCGAAGTGCTGCGCGAAATCGGCTATGATGAAAACCAATTGATGGAATTGCAAAACCGCGGAGTGATTAAACTTGCCGACTCTGCGCAAGATTCAGACGCGCCCTCTGCCATGAAACCGAGTTCAAAAAAATCGCATGGATAGTCACGGCTTCCTGTTCAACCTGGTGGTGTATCTGTCGGCCACGGTCATCGCCGTGCCGCTGTTCGCCCGATTGGGCCTCGGCTCGGTGCTCGGCTACCTGATCGCCGGCGTCTGCATCGGCCCCTGGGGGCTGGGCTTAATCAACAACGTCGGCGATATTTTGCATTTCTCCGAACTCGGCGTGGTGCTGTTGTTGTTTTTGATCGGACTCGAACTTGAACCGCGAAAACTGTGGACGCTCCGCCGCCCCATTCTCGGTGTCGGCGGCACGCAGGTGCTGGTTACCGCCGCGCTCATTTCTTTGTTCGGCTTGTTGCTTGATGTGCGTTGGCAAACCAGCGTAGTCGCCGGATTGGGTTTGGCGCTGTCATCCACCGCCATCGCGCTACAATCCCTCAAAGAAAAAAACTTGCTCGCCACTCCGGCAGGCAAAACCGGATTTTCCGTGCTGTTGTTTCAGGACATCGCGGTAATCCCCATCATCGCGCTGATTCCGCTGCTCGGATTGGGAATCGTCAATGGCGAATACGACGGCGGCCATGCCTCCACGCTGGTGATTATCGGCGTGATGTTCGGCATTTTCGTCATGGGCCGATTTTTTCTGCGTCACATCTTCGGCTTCGTCGCTTCCACTCACTTGCGCGAAGTGTTCACCGCGCTGTCGTTGCTGCTGGTCAGCGGCATCGCGGCCATCATGGAATTGCTCGGCATCTCCAAAGCACTGGGCGCATTTCTCGCCGGTGTGCTGCTGGCGAATTCCGAATACCGCCATGCGTTGGAATCGGACATCGAACCGTTCAAAGGATTATTGCTCGGACTTTTCTTCATCTCGGTCGGTATGTCGGTGAATTTTGGTTTGCTGTTGGAAAACCCGTTGCGAATTTTCGCCTTCACCGCCGCGCTGGTGGCGCTCAAGGCGGCGGTGTTATATCTGGTCGCACGATTTACCGGAATACCCCCAAGCCAGCGCGGGCTGTTTTCATTCACCCTGGCACAGGGCGGTGAATTCGGATTCGTATTGTTCGGTTTTGCGATGTCGGTCGGTGCCATGCAATCTCACATCGCCAATCAACTGATTCTCGTGGTGGCGTTGTCCATGGCGATCACGCCGCTGCTGTTGATTGTCAATGAAAAGTTTATTGAACCGCGATTTTTTCAAGCCGACGACCTGCCGATGGATACCATCATTGACGACCGTAACCCGGTCATCATCATCGGCTTTGGCCGCTTCGGGCAAGTCATTGGTCGCTTGCTGATGGTGAACAAAATCACACCCACATTGATCGACAATAATCCGCAACAATTGGAACGCACGCGCCGCTTCGGATATAAGTCTTATTACGGAGACGCCCTGCGACTGGATGTGTTGCGCTCGGCCGGTGCTGATCAGGCGAAATTAATCGTGCTTGCCATGGCCGACCAGGAAGTCATTAATCAGGCAATCGTTTTAATTCGTCGGGAATTTCCCAACCTGAAAATATTCGTGCGCGCCTCTGACCGCGGCCACGCCATGCACTTGATCGACAATCAAGTGGACGGATTTGCCAGAGAATCTTTCGCCAGCGCGCTGGAACTTGCCAAAGATGTGCTGACCGAACTCGGCTTCAGCGAACGGCAGGCGCGGCGCTTAAGCGAAAAATTCAAAAAATTCGATATGGATATGCTGCATCAGCAAGTGGCCGTCCGCCACGACGAAAAAGCACTGATATCCATCGCCCGAACCGCGCACAACAACATGGAGGAAACCTTCGCCGCGGACAAAGAAAAAGAGGATGAACAGGATTCGGCAAAGCACACGAAATAAAATGTCCGGCTACGCCGGACAACACGCTTTTCGTCTCGTCATTCCGGCTTGAAAAACCGGCGGCAAAGCCGCCGCCATTTGCGCGGCTACGCCGCGTCTGGATCCCCGCCTGCCGGCGAGGATGACGAATACTGATTCTTTCGTTGTCACGCCCACAAAAGTTTTGCTATTTACTCTATTCTCCCAATCACCAGAGCGTGCAGGGACGCACGCTGGCGCGTGGAAACAGGATGTTTCCCTCGCGCCAAAAGGGGGGTGCGGGGGGCATTCCCCCCGCAAAGCGCGAGCACGCGCAAGCGAACCTTTGCATATCAGCCACAGGTTACTCGGCGGCGTGAGCCGCCGCCGATGCCCTTCACACCCCACTGTCATTTGCGGCGAAGCCGCGTGAATGACGGCGACGAAGACACCCCCTACTCGATCGTGCGCGGCGCGACCACCTGTTCCATCAAGTCGTTGTTCCATTCGCCGTCCACAATCACATGCGAAATCGCGCCCAACAACACCGCCTCAATCAAGTTGTGCGATAAATAGACATACACGCCGGGCTGGCGAAATTTATAGATGAAGGCGCTGGCCGAGCCGGCCGCCAACACCCAGCTTTCCAGGCCATGCGCCGGCGGGTCGTTGAAGTTGCCGCGCTCCCACACATAATCGCCGTGGCCGCCGATCAAGTGCGGAAAGGATTGCCGATTGGCTTGAAAATGAATGAACAAAACCGATTCGCCGACATTGGCGTGCATCGCGTTATCGCCGGTCAGCGCGCCCATGGTGCCGCCGAACGGAATGTGCGTCGGCGTCAGGGTTTTCATCACTTCCATGTCATCGGCGAAAGAGGCGATGGGGTTGGGATAGCGCTTGTATTTTCCGTTCGCGTCCTTCGGCAGATAGTAATCCAACTCGCCAATATAAAAAGCGCGGTCGTAGCGCAGCGGCGTGCCGTCACTGTCCTTGAGCCCGTCGCGCGGCAAAATCAGCACCGCGCCGTTCATGCCATGCACCACATGCCACGGAATCATCGCCCCGCCCGGCGCGCAGTGATACAGGAAGGTGCCGACTCGCGTCGCCTTGAATCTGAGCACCACTTCCTCGCCCGGATTCACCAGCGTCAACGAGCCGCCGCCAAGCGCGCCGGTGGAGGCATGAAAATCAATGTTGTGCGGCAACGAGTTGGTCTCAGGATTGACCAGCGTCAGTTCGATATAGTCGCCCTCATGCGCGACAATGATCGGTCCCGGAACGCTACCGTTAAAGGTCATCGCCCACATGAAAACGCCCGGCTCAATCTCGATTTCCTTCTCTTCAATCACCATCCGCACTTCAATGATTTTCGGCCCGCCGGTCGCCGTTTGCTCATGCTTCGGCAAGGCCGGCGCAACGACCAATTCCTGTTTCACGCGCGGCAAGCCGCTAATATCGGCCTTGACGCCGACCTCGTAGCCCTCCAATCCGCCGGTGTAACCAAACGCGGGCGCGACTAACAACACGGCGAGTAGCGACGCGAAAAACAACTTCTGTTTTTTCAGCATATATTTTTTCATGATGCAATCTCCTCGGTTAAATTAGACCCATTATTGCACATACTCATCACGGAATCACATGACAATAATCATGTTTTCCCGCCGTGATGCACGTCTGGTGTCATTCACTTCGCACCATAGCCGCCGCCGCCGGGCGTTTCAATTACAAATACATCGCCGGCTTTTAATTCCAACTGGTCGACGCCGGAAAGTTTGCTCACGCTGCCATCTGCGTGCACGACATAGTTGCGTCCGGTTTTGCCGTTGCCGCCGCCGTGCAACCCAAATGGCGGAACTTTTCGGTGCGATGAAATAATGTTCGCGGTCATCGGCTCGAGAAATTTTACTTTGCGAATCACACCATCGCCGCCGTGATAGTTGCCTTGTCCGCCGGAGTGTTTGCGAATCGCGAATGAATCCAAAATCACCGGAAAACGCCACTCCAAAACTTCCGGATCGGTCAGGCGCGAGTTGGTCATGTGCGAGTGCACCGCGTCGGTGCCGTGCGCGTTACGAGTCGCGCCGGTGCCACCGCAAACGGTTTCATAATACTGATGTTGCTCGTTGCCCCAGATAAAGTTGTTCATGGTTCCCTGAGAAGCGGCAACGGTTTGCAATGCGCCGAACAATGTGTCCACCAAATATTGCGAAGTCTCGACATTGCCGGCGATGACCGCGGCCGGGTGACGCGGACTGATCATGGATCCTGCGGGGATGATAATTTTCATCGGCTTCAGGCAGCCTTCGTTCAACGGAATGTTGTCGTCCACCAAACACCGAAACACATACAACACCGCGGCGCGCACCACCGCTTCGGGCGCGTTGAAATTGCCCGGGTGCTGTGCGCTGGTGCCGGTGAAGTCGACCGTCGCGGTGCGTTGTTTGCGATTCACTTTTATGGCAGCGCAAATCTGCGCGCCGTCATCCATCTGATATGTGAACTCGCCGTCATTTAATACGCCGAGCACGCGCCGCACCGATTCCTCGGCGTTGTCCTGCACATGCCGCATATAAGCGTGGACGGTATCGACACCATAATGCGCGGTCATGCTGATCAATTCCTGCGCGCCTTTTTCGCAAGCCGCCAACTGCGCCTTGAAGTCGGCGATGTTCATCTGCGGATTGCGTGCCGGCCAACGACCGCTGGTTAACAACTGGTGAATTTCTTTTTCGCGGAAGTGGTCGTTCTCCACCAGTGTGAAGTTGTCGATAATCACGCCCTCTTCTTCAATGCTGGTGGAATCGGCCGGCGCCGAGCCGGGCGTCTTGCCACCGATGTCGGCGTGATGGCCACGCGAGGCGACATAAAACAATAATTTTTCATCATCGGCGAACACCGGCTTGATGATGGTCACATCCGGCAAGTGCGTGCCGCCGTTATAGGGCGCGTTGAGAATGTAGGCGTCGCCGGAGTTGATGTTGCCGGCGCGTTCACGAATCACGGTTTTAATGCTCTCGCCCATGGAGCCGAGATGCACCGGCATGTGCGGCGCATTGGCAACCAACGCACCGTCCGGATCAAAAATCGCGCAGGAAAAATCCAACCGCTCCTTGATGTTGACCGACGCCGCGGTGTTCTCCAGCACCGAGCCCATCTGCTCGGCGATGGACATGAAAAGATTGTTGAAGATCTCGAGCATGACCGGATCCACTTCGGTTCCCACTGCGCGTTCCCGGGTGCGCGCTTGTCTGCGCTCCAGTATCAGGTTGTTATCGGCGGTCAGCAACGCGCCCCACCCGGGCTCCACCACGATGGCACTGGTGGGGTCGAGAATTACCGCAGGTCCCTCCACAAACTCGTCGGCCCTTAACGTGCTGCGATGATAAAAGGGACAGAATTGCCAGCGGCCATCCAGATAACATTTTCTTACCGCATCGGGTTGAAGCGCGGTGTCGTCATCGGCGGTGTTGACGCGATTGACCATGCTGGACGGACGCGCGGCTTTGATTACTTCCACCTCGATCGATTCCACCACCAAACTTTTTTCCGGCGAGATAAAACCAAATCGCATGCGATGCAGTCGCTCAAACCCCGACACCACTTTTTTCATTGCGCCGTGATTTACCACCAGCGCCGTGTCGGAGCCGTGATAACGGATGTGCAGCAAGCGCCGAAAAACCAGACCATCGCCTTCCACGCTATATTTTTCATGGGCGCCCTGATCTATTAATTCATCCACGCCTTCGAGTTGCAATCGATTCAATTCATCATCAAGCGTGTCCAGTAATTTGCGATCAAGCGTTGCCTCTACTGCCTGTTGTCGACCCACCACGGTGTCAGCCAACCCCATGCCGTAAGCCGACAGCACTCCCGCGCACGGATGAATCAAAATGCGCTTCATCGCCAGCGCATCGGCAACCAAACAGGCATGCTGTCCGCCGGCGCCGCCAAAGCAACACAGGGTATATTCGGAGACATCGTAGCCGCGCTGCACCGAAATCTTTTTGATGGCGTTTGCCATGTTTTCCACCGCGATGGCGAGGAATCCCGTTGCCACCGATTCCGCCGTGCGCTGAGTTTCGCCTTTGGATTGGGTAAGTTGGGATTGAGCGAGTTGGGATTGAATGTCGGCCGCCAGTTCGGAAAATTTCTTTTTCACCACGCGCGCGTCCAACGCTTCATCAGCATCGGCGCCGAACACTTGCGGAAACAAGTCGGGCTGGAGTTTGCCCAGCATGACATTGCAGTCGGTGATGGTTAATTGTCCGCCGTTTCGATAACACGCCGGACCCGGATGCGCGCCGGCCGAGTCGGGACCAACGCGATAACGTGCACCGTCAAAATGCAAAATAGATCCGCCGCCGGCAGCCACGGTGTGAATCAACAGCATCGGCGCGCGCAGTCGCACGCCGGCCACTTCGGTTTCAAAGGTTCGTTCAAATTCTCCGTGACCCGACTCGCCGTTGTAATGGCTGACATCGGTGGAGGTGCCGCCCATATCAAAACCGATGACGCGTTGGAAGCCGGCCGCTTCCGACACTCGCGCCATTCCCACCACGCCGCCGGCCGGACCGGAAAGAACCGCGTCCTTGCCCTGAAAAAAACCGGCGTCGGTCAACCCGCCGCTGGAGCGCATGAACATCAACCGGCCGCCCAACTCTTTCAACTTCGGCATTTGCGATGCTACTTGATCGACATAACGACGCAGAATCGGCGAGAGATACGCATCCACCACGGTGGTGTCGCCGCGAGACACAAGTTTCATCAGCGGGCTGACGATGTGACTGACCGACACTTGCGTGAAACCGACTTCGCGCGCGATTTCGGCGAGCGCGTGTTCGTGATCATGATAGCGGTAACCGTGCATCAAAACGATGGCGGCGGCGCGGTAGCCGTCGTTATAAAACCGTTCCAACCCGCGTTTCGCAGCAGCCGCATCCAGCGCAGTCAGCACTTCGCCGGCGGCGTTGATGCGCTCGTCGATCTCAAGCACCGCGCCGTATAAAATTTCCGGCAATTTGACATGCAACGCGAACAAGTCGGGACGCGCCTGATAACCGATGCGAAGCGCGTCGGCAAATCCGCGCGTGGTCACCAGCAAGGTGCGCTCGCCCTGACGTTCCAGCAGAGCGTTGGTAGCCACGGTGGTGCCCATCTTGACCGCTTTGATGTGCGCGCTCGGCAACGCATCATCAGTGCCGACCGCAAGCCCGGCTGCGGCGAGAATATCTTTGATGCCCTGAATCGCCGCGTCCTGATACTGCCGAGGATTTTCCGACAACAGTTTATGGGTGATTACCTCGCCGTTTGGCTGCCGCGCCGCCACATCGGTGAACGTGCCGCCACGGTCGATCCAGAATTCCCATTGGTCTTTGTGCGGGGTGTTTTCTTGCGGCTTCATTGGGGACGAATGTGGGGACAAGGCATCGGGCTGGTGTTGAGGATACGCTGTGTTGGCTTAATAGGAAATAGGCGCGCCGGAGCGCCGCGCCTGATCTATTTTTCATCCGCCCGGATTTTTGCTGATTTATTTCACCACTGCCGACGCCGATGATGATTGTTTACTCGCCTATTTCGTCTAATGCTTTTGTCGCTTTTCTTTATCTGTCCTGATTCCATCACTCCAAATTAGCAATCTCGCGAGCCTGGAGTTTTAGCAAATCGTCGTCTCTAAAACCCAGAATAAATCTCGCATATCGTTCATCTGCTCGTTTTTCACACCCCACATGCACGCCTCTATTACCTTGCCAAATTTCAAACCCCTTGCCCTTTCCATCAACATCATACTCGGTGAATTCTCCATATTTTTTCGCAAGCGCCGGAACGATTTTTCTCTCCAAACGTTTATTACAAATATAAATGCTTCTGTGAAACGCGTTGTAATAAATTCCTGCTATTTTTCTTGTCTTTGGAGTTACATACCAAAAATAGTGATTCCATGTTTTATTTCCAAACTCAATCAATTTTTGATACTCAGGTTTATTTTTTGGATCAAAGGCAATAATGTAATCGCCTTCAATTGTTTCGTCTTTTTCAAAATAATAGGGATTTATTTTATCGCCCAACTCATATCCAAAAATACCGGTTATGTCCTCAAACGCTAATGGAGCGGGGGACGATTCTTGCGGAGTAGGCAGAGGGTCATGCACTGAGCAGACAGTGGAACCACACAAAGGAGCACAAAAAACAACGTTTTCACCCAACGATTTTTTCGCGTGTGAGTATCTTTAATATCGATTTTGTTCATTTGCAATATCTCTTGTAAGGAAAAAGGTAACATTTGCTGGATTGGAGTGAAGTTAAATTCCAATATTTGAATCCCCCGCCTTTCGGCGTTGTGAAATTAACAACCCCGGCACAACGGTGCCGGGCCATTGCTAAGATCACACCAAAAGGAAATGAAATTCCTGCCTATTTGCCCCGTGGGGTAATTACTCCCGTGCCGGGTAAAACGCTGTTGTATTCGACAGGTAACCCGACGAGGCGGGACCTTTTGGTGTAAATCTTAGCGAGCGGAAATATAGCAAACCTCCGCCGGTGTGTAAAGGCCATAACATTTGGCACTTTGGTTGATTGATGAGCAGGGGGGAGTCCGGCTACGCTGGGCTTTTTCTCGTTTATTTTTGGCGTCTCAAAGAAAGTCACACTTTGCGATTCACATTGTCTCCCCAACCCGTCATTCTCGCCGGCAGGCGGGAATCCAGTCTGTTGTTCTCGCCAAAGGCGAGAACCCAGAACTAAAAAACGATGAGAGTAACTAATACCGTCATAATCCAAACCACATCCCCAGACCGTGATTCTCGCCGGTAGGCGGGAATCTATTAAACCCCCAGCGGCGTTAGCCGCTATCCTTACCGGCGGCAGAGCCGCTGGCTTTTTGTCCGGCGTAGCCGGACTATTAATGCCGTTACGCCGTAGTGTGGCTTAAAGTGCCGGCGGCTTCGCCGCCAGCCGCGGCTACGCCGCGCGTCTGGATTCCCGCCTGCCGGCGAGAATGACGAATGAAAGGACAATAGTGAACCGAGAAGACAAAAGCGCGTTGAGAAGCCAAAGCACATTGAGAAAAAATCGCCGGGCGCGCCATGAATTGATTGGCGCGAGCGAAGCGAGCCCGAAGGGCGCGTATCAGGGATGATACGCGCAAAAAAGCCCGGTTTGACCGGACTCATTAATTACGAACAAACATTGCGCGCCGGCTTTGTTTATTCAACTAGATGCCCGTTTGCGGCGAGGATGAGGAAAAACTGTCAGCGAAACGTGAACACATACAATTGCCCGGCCCATATTATTATTGGCCGGGCAATCCAGTTAAAAAACTCAGCGGCGTTAGCCGCTATCATTACCGGTGGCAAAGCCGCCGCCGCACGGCTACGCCGCGTCTGGATTCCCGCCTGCCGGCGAGAATGACGAATGATAGGTAATGGTGAACTGAAAGGACAAAGGCACGTTGAGAAGCCAAAGTAACCGAGAAAAAGCTGTCAGCGAAATAGTGAACATATACAATTGCCCGGCTTGTTCCGGCTAATCCAGTGATTAAACCAGCGGCGTTAGCCGCTATCATTATGTCGGCTTCCTTTTTTCGTCATGCCACGAATCCAGAATGTTTCTGGCATTATACAGTAGAGCCAAGCGGTGCCATCAATTGGCACTTGACAATCAATTTATGCGAAAATAGCCCCGACTCCCACTAGGCACCGACAAATGTTTGACGAAAAAGCAGCCGCCCACATGGCCGTCTATCTGCTGTGGAAAAATGACGGACCGATGTCACATCTTAAACTGATGAAGTTGATGTATCTCTCGGAGCGAACTTCGTTGGAAAAGTATGCCAACACAATCACCGGCGATCGTTTTTTTTCCATGCCACACGGGCCGGTTCTCTCCGCGACCTTTGATCACATGAACGGCTACATTGAATCGCAACCAGGTGGCTGGGGCGATTTCATTTCCGCCCGCGCCGACCACGAAGTATCTGTAAAAAACAAGGTTCCAAAAAACCGCAACACGCTTGGTCATATCAGCAAATCGGACATGGAAGCGATCGATGAAGTGTGGGGGAAATTTGGCGGCATGACGCCGTTCCAAATCAGTGACTACACGCACGAACACTGCCCGGAATGGGAAGATCCGCATGGCTCTTCCCTTCCCATTCCCATTGAGCGCGTGCTCCGTGCGGTCAGTTATAACGACGAACAAGCGAAGACCATAGCGGAACGCCTTGAGGAAGAGGAGGGTATTGATGGATTCTTTGCGCAGCAACACGACCGATAAGCCACGCAAGTTAGATACGTTTCTGATTCCATCGATATCCCCCAACAGTTCCGAGAAACTACATTTACATGTAGCCATCACGGATCCGGTTGATTCGGGCAATCGTATACCGCAAAT
This sequence comes from Candidatus Poriferihabitaceae bacterium, assembly GCA_965249835.1. Taxonomy (GTDB): domain Bacteria; phylum Pseudomonadota; class Gammaproteobacteria; order Arenicellales; family Poriferihabitantaceae; genus JAHRAW01. The sequence continues at coordinate 1,359,971 of CBDFMY010000003.1, read as the reverse complement.
ATTGCTGGTCAGCATTTCATCCATTCGCCCGGGCAAATCTGGCCATGACCAAACATGTATTTTAAAACCTGTTGACCATCCTTTCATCACATGTGACAGTTATGTTGTGTATCGGAAAGCCATCATTGTGGAACTGAGAAACATGGAAAGAATGCTCAAAAACGGAATCATTAAACCCAAAGAAAGAGCAGATGCGAAGGTTGTCGATCGAATCATCAAAGGAATTGAAAAATCCCCAGCGACAAAAAATTACATAGTTGACTTTCTTCGCCAAGCGACCGGACGAATCTAAAAATAGGCAGTGGTATAACCCGCATCCCCTTCTCCGCCGCTTAATTACTCCAACGCCGCGATGATTTGGTGGTGATAGTCGATGCCGTTGAAACGGCACAGTTCCTGCAAGCCGGTGGGGCTGGTTACATTTACTTCGATAAGCGACTCGCCAATGATGTCAATGCCGGCGAAAAACACGCCCCGCTCGATTAATCCGGGTTTGACCGCGGCGCAGATTTCGAGGTCGCGCTTGTTTGGTTGCATCGGGTGCGCGGTGGCGCCAGCGTAATCCATGGTGCATAGGCTCAGATACATTTGGCACTCCGGTTAGTTGATGATCAGGGGGTGAGTCCAGCTACGCCGGATTTTTTCTCGGTTACTTTTGGCATCTCAACTCGCATCTGTCCTCTCAAATCACCATTGCCTATCATTTGTCATTGCCCGGCAATATTATGATTATTGGCCGGGCAATCCAGTTATTAAATTCAGCGGCGTTAGCCGCTATCCTTTAATGGCGGCGAAGCCGCCGCTATTTGCGCGGCTTCGCCGCGTCCTGATACTGCCGAGGATTTTCCGACAACAGTTTATGGGTGATTACCTCGCCGTTTGGCTGCCGCGCCGCCACATCGGTGAACGTGCCGCCACGGTCGATCCAGAATTCCCATTGGTCTTGGCGAGGAGCGGACATGACTCAAGTTTAGACGGATTGCGGTGAGGATATGGCAGAAAAGGGGCGGTTAGATTGCCCCGAATACCGAATAAAACCGAGTGGATGCCGGATTGCACACGCTAATCCGGCCTACGGAACTCACGTTCTATAATCTGTTATCAGTGAATTATTAGATTGATATCCTTTGCAGTGCTCATTTATAGGGCATTCTGCACAGCGTGGATTTTCATGATTTAAGCAATAGTTTCGACCGATTTCAATAAGACCATCATCAAAAGCAGCAACAGTCAACTCTTCATCTTTATTTTGCATGAGGAGTGCGTGTTGAAACCTTTGGACTTCTATCTTTTTCGGCCCTCTTTTATGTGTTTTTAGATGCCTCACACAAACATCCTTGTATAGGTCGGATAGTTCAAGAGGCACATCTTTGCTAATCGCCATGCCTCTCATATTGGTCACGCGAATGTAATGTTTCCCTCCTTTCCCTTGATTTTTTTGAATGACGTCTTTTCTGATGTACTCACTTTCATCTGCGATGCTACAAAGATAGCCAGTTCTCCATAAAACTCGACCAGCATTAGAATCAAACGGTACCTCATATGAAAATTCGGACCAACCAGATTCAGATTTTTTCGTGGAGAGATTAAAAGTGGAAACCATCCATTTAGCGAACAAGTGGCAAGCTTTGTTGCCTATTGCCTTACCCAATCCAAACTTTTCATTGTCTTTCAATTGATTGCTCATGTTTTCTGCTGACGGATAAGTTTCTAAATAATCAACAAGTGCAGTAGATTGTCCATCTTCATTATTTTTGCCAAGCAAGTAGGGTAGTGCCAACGGAACCCCCCAACGAAAAACAGCATAGTTCAATGTTTGCTTGCTATTGTCCATATACAGATTATATTTAGATGCAGTTGTCTGGTTCGCTTCCGCCCACTCTGCTGCCCTGCTGGATTTTACTGATTCATGTATGCTCCATATTTGCTCCACCGAGATATTTATCTCTTTGAAGAAATCCAAAGGCCTGTGAAATATGCGCACTTCTTTTTTGTAAAGATTGTTTACAACCTTAACCATCATATCTCTTACGCCTTCAATATCTGGGCCTTGATCAAGAACGGCGTTCATCAATAGCATGCGCAATAGCAATTCTCTGCGCGTACAACCACCATCCCGCTCATCTAATCGCGAAATATCAAGCGAGTCGCCGACAAAAAAATGACCAAACGCATCAATTAAATGAAGCGGAGGACGAAGACTGTTTTTCACGCCCACTTTTGCTATCGCAACTACCAGGTTTTTTAGATCGTTCATGGTAATTAAAATATGCTTGCTATTACTGGGTCAGTATTTGGTTCAACGGCACTCAATCTATAGTTTCCAGTAGTGAGTCTTTCCAGTGCAAAATCATAATAATCTTCTACGATTTCAAAACCTGCGTAACGACGATTTTTCATCTTGCTCACCACCGCTACTTGCCCAGAACCGAGAAATGGATCCAACACCAAATCACCTTCTTTACTGGAGTAATCAAGGATTTTCACTATAACCTCTGCAGGAAGTTTGGTCGGCGTTTTTTTATCACCATGCCAGTATTCTCGTTTAATGTCCCATACATCCTCTTTGTCTTTGTAGTGTGCCGACCCGCCGCTTGCCGTGCGTTCATCTTTGTTAAAACGAGCGAAAGGTTGAAAATACCTTTTGCTATCATTTTTGCATACAAACAAACAATGATAATGCGAAGTCACATATTTCCGTTTAGTCGTTACGCCAAATTGATACTTCCAAATAATATGGTTAACCGTGATTAGTTTGCAATCATCTATTGCAATCAAAATCTCTTTAAGATGATTCCATCCAGAGAAAATATACATACTTCCGGAATTCTTTAGTACTCTGCTCGCCTGCGAAATCCAATCAGAAGTGAACTCTTGATAATCACTTCCTTTTATTTCATTGTAGCCATGGATAACGCTACTTTGTTTGCGATTGTAGTTTGCGGCATTATCCTTAAAATCAATTGCAAACGGTGGGTCAGTGATAATTAAGTCAACAAATTCATCTGGCATCTGACGCATAAGAATCCGGCAGTCGCCATGCTGTATTGTGTTAATGAAATCGGTGTTATTTTTCATCATGATGTGCTGGTGTTTTTTGTAGTATCAGCGAAAGTCTTACATAAAAATGCGATTGTAAGACAATCTCAAAGGTCGCGCAAACGAAAGAAGACATGGCCATGCGTTCGGCCCTTTTCATTCCCACCGCTTACTCCAACGCCGCGATGATTTGGTGGTGATAGTCGACGCCGTTGAAACGGCACAGTTCCTGCAAGCCGGTGGGGCTGGTTACATTTACTTCAATAAGCGACTCGCCGATGATGTCAATGCCGGCGAAGAACACGCCCTGTTCGATTAATCCGGGTTTGACGGCAGCGCAGATTTCGAGGTCGCGTTTGTTTGGTTGCATCGGGTGCGCGGTGGCGCCGGCGTCTAGGTTGTTGAGTTCCACACCGTCGGCGTGAAGGCGCAGGATGCCGCCCAGCACTTCGCCGTTCAACAACAAAATTCGTTTGTCGCCGGCGTGCGCCGCGGGCAGATACTTTTGTGCGATGACCCAATGCCGGCCGTCGTGGGTGGCTCGTTTGATTGGGTGCGGGGATTCGCCGTGTTCAAAAAACACGATGCCTTTGCCGCCGAAACCATCGACCGGTTTTAATGTAATCCGTCCTTGCTTTCGCGCGAACTCGACGATGGTTTGCCGGTCATTGCTGACCACGGTCGGCGGCGTAAATTGCGGAAACTCGAGTGCCGCGAGTTTCTCGTTCCAGTTGCGGATGCCGCTCGGGCGATTCAACACGCGCGTGGTCGCGGGCAAACGGTCGAGCAATAATGTGGTATAAAAATAACGGCGGTCAAGCGGCGGGTCGGTGCGAATCCACACCGCGTCCATTTCATCAAGCGCACATTCGGTTTGCTCCATGTGCGTGAATGGTTGATCGTGATCCTCGTTGACATCAAGCCAGCGCACGCACGCACGCACTTGATCGTGTTCCAACCACAACGCACGTTGTTCCAAGTGACAAACCTGATGCCCGCGCTCGACGCATGCGCGCATCAAAAAATAGGTGGTGTCTTTGCATGGCTTGACCTTTTCCAGCGGGTCCATGATAAAGGCGTGTTTCATGCGCACTGGTCATCCCTTCGCATAGCCCAGAGTTTGCAGCGACTCGGTAATCTCGTCGAGGATTAGCGGGTCATCGATGGTCGCCGGCATTTTCCATTCATCGCCGTCGGCGATTTTTTTCATGGTGCCGCGCAGGATTTTACCGGAGCGGGTCTTGGGCACGCGTTTGACCACGACTGCCAGTTTGAACGCCGCCACCGGGCCGATTTGCTCGCGCACCAGTTGCACTACCTCGGCAACGATTTCGGATTCATCGCGCTCGACACCGGCGTTCAACACCAGACAACCCAGCGGAAGTTCGCCCTTGAGTGCGTCGGCGACTCCCATCACCGCACATTCGGCGACATCGGGATGCGCCGCCAACACTTCTTCGATGGCACCGGTGGACAATCGGTGGCCGGCGACATTGATGACATCATCAGTGCGCGACATGACAAACACATAGCCGTCTTCGTCGATGTAACCGGCGTCGCCGGTCTCGTAGTAACCGGGGAATGTTTTCAGATACGAATCGAAATGTCGTTGGCGTGCGTTCCACAAGCCGGGGAAGGTGCCCGGCGGCAACGGCAATTTCGCCACCAACGCACCGATGTCGCCGCTGGCGACTTCGTCTCCAGCGGCATCCAATGCGCGCAACTGCCAGCCCGGCACCGGTTTGGTCGGTGAGCCGTCCTTGACCGGCAGCGGTTCAATGCCAAGACAGTTCGAGCAGATTGCCCAGCCGGTTTCGGTTTGCCACCAGTGATCGATGACCGGCACGCGCAATTTGTTTTTTGCCCAGTTTAATGTGTCGGGGTCGGTGCGTTCGCCGGCAAGAAACAACGATTGCAAACCGGACAGATCATGTTTTTTTATATGCGCGCCGCTCGGGTCTTCTTTTTTGATAGCGCGAAACGCGGTCGGTGCGGTGAACAAAACCTTTACCTTGTGTTCGGCGATGACGCGCCAAAAAACGCCGGGGTCGGGCGTGCCGACCGGTTTGCCTTCAAACACGATGGTGGTGCATCCGTGGAACAACGGCGCGTAGACGATATACGAATGACCGACCACCCAGCCAACATCCGATGCCGCCCAATACACATCGCCGGGGTCAACGTCGTAAATATTTTTCATACTCCATTTCAGCGAGACGATGCCGCCGCCGGTGTCGCGCACCACGCCTTTGGGCGCGCCGGTGGTACCGGAGGTGTATAAAATATACAACGGGTCGGTGGCGGCGACCGCAACGCAATCGGCATCCGTGGCGACCTGCACCGCTTGTTGCCAATCAAAGTCACGACCGGCGATTAAAGTCGCCCGCGCTTGGGCTCGTTGCAGGATGATGCAGGTATTCACTTTGTGTGTCGCCAGTTGGATGGCTCTGTCCAGCAACGGTTTGTATGCAACCACGCGCGCCGGCTCGATGCCGCACGAGGCCGACACGATCGCTTTCGGATGGCAGTCGTCGATGCGCACCGCCAATTCATTGGACGCGAATCCGCCGAACACCACGCAATGCACCGCGCCGATGCGCGCACATGCCAGCATGGCGATGATCGCTTCGGGAATCATCGGCAGGTAGATGATGACGCGGTCGCCCTTGCCGACGCCGCGTTCGACCAGCGCGCCGGCGAATCTCGCGGTGCGTGATTGCAATTGCGCGTAGGTGATGGTTTGGCGTGTGTCGGTGACCGGGCTGTCGTGGATGATGGCCGCTTGCGCGCCGCGTCCGTGTTCGACATGTAAATCCACCGCGTTGTAACAAACATTGGTTTCGCCGCCGACGAACCAACGATAAAACGGCGCGTCGGAATCATCCAGCACCGTGTCCCATTTTTTATACCAGTGCACCGCCGCCGCGGCTTCTCCCCAAAAACCTTCGGGGTCCTGAACGGCGCGTTGGCAGGTCTTGTCAAATGTGTTGGGCATGGGCATTATCGGTTTGTTCGTTATCCAAACGGGTAATACTAATGCAGATCAAACTAATTTTGGCAAACAAATTTTGGATACCACATCATGTCCTACTCACACATAATTGTAGAAAAAATCTCAGGAAAAACTGATTCGCCGTGCGGCAAGGTGGGGCTCATCACCCTCAATCGCCCCGAGGCATTGAACGCGCTCTCTTCGGAGTTGATGATCGAACTGGGCACGGCACTGCGGGCGTTTGAGAAGGACGAGACGGTCGGTGCCATGGTAATCACCGGCAACGAGAAATCCTTTGCCGCCGGTGCCGATATTTCCGAGATGAAAGAAAAAACCTATATGGATGTGTATAAACAAAATTTCATCACCGAAGATTGGGAGGAAGTTGCCCACTGCCGCAAACCGATAATCGCCGCAGTCGCCGGTTATGCGCTCGGCGGCGGCTGCGAACTGGCGATGATGTGCGACTTCATCATTGCCGCCGATACCGCCCAATTCGGCCAGCCGGAAATCAACCTCGGAATCATTCCCGGTGCCGGCGGAACTCAACGTTTGATTCGCGCAGTGGGAAAATCCAAAGCGATGGAGTTGTGTTTGTCGGGACGCATGATGGATGCGGTTGAAGCCGAACGCGCCGGGCTGGTGGCGCGAGTGGTGGTGGCCGACCAATTAATGGAAGAGACGATGAAAACCGCCGCTACCATCGCCGCCAAGTCACTGCCGGCATTGATGATCTGCAAGGAATCGATCAACCGCGCCCATGAAACCAGTCTGGCCGAGGGATTGTTGTTTGAACGCCGACAATTCCATTCGCTGTTCGCCACCGAAGATCAAAAAGAAGGCATGACGGCTTTTGTCGAGAAACGAAAACCGGAGTGGAAGCATCGATGATGAGTGACGAAGCGCAACACAGCATGGCGACGCCATAATAAAATGGGCAAGCGCAAGCCATGACCATTCTCTCACCTCGCAACATACTGATTGTCATCATCGCCGGTTGCGCGATTTCCAACGTCGGCTTCGGCATTCGCTCGTCGTTCGGCCTGTTTCTCGAACCCATGACCCTGACCCGCGGCTGGTCGCGGGAAACTTTCGCGCTGGCAATGGCGTTGCAAAACCTCCTGTGGGGCATAGCGCTGCCGTTCGCCGGCGCCATGGCCGACCGCATTGGCCCGGTGCGGGTCATCATCATCGGCGCGGTCATGTATAGCATCGGAATCTGGGGCATGAGCATCGCCGAAAGCAGTCTGGCATTGCACTTGAGCGGCGGCATCCTGACCGGCACCGGCATTGCCTTCGCCTCGTTTTCCATCGCCCTGGCGGCCATGGCCAAAGTGGTCAGCCCGGACAAACGCTCCTTCGTGTTTGGGCTTGGCACCGCCGCCGGCTCGCTGGGGCAGGTATGGTTTTCCCCCATCAGCCAGGGCTTCATCGGTGCCTACGGTTGGAGCACCACCTTGCTGATTCTCGCCGCGACCACGCTGGTGATGATTCCGCTGGCGTTGCTGTTACCCGGCAATCCGTCGCACCCAAGCGATGCGACAAGCCACCAAACCATATCCGAAGCGTTAAGCGAAGCGATAACCCATCGCGGTTTCGTGTTGCTCACCGTCGGTTTTTTTGTGTGTGGCTTTCATGTTGCGTTCATCACCGTGCATTTCCCCACCTACGTGCGCGACCTCGGTCTCGACCCGGCGGTCGGCGCATATTCGATCGCGCTCATCGGATTGATGAACATCTTCGGCTCATTTTTATCCGGCATGGTCGGGCAGCACTGGAGCAAAAAATACAGCCTCAGCAGCATCTACCTGATTCGCTCAGTGTGCATTTTTCTGTTGCTGATTGCGCCGAAAACCGAGTTGAACATCTACCTGTTCGCCGGTGCCATGGGCATATTGTGGTTGTCCACGGTGCCGCTGACCACCGGCATCGTCGTGCAAGTGTTCGGCGTTCGCTACATGGCCACCTTGTTCGGCCTCGTTTTTTTCAGCCACCAGGTCGGCAGTTTCCTCGGCGTGTGGCTGGGCGGACGATTGTATGACCAGACCGGTTCCTACGATGGCATGTGGTGGGCCGGCATCATCGCCGGTGTGTTAGCCGCGGTCATCCATATACCCATCGATGAAAAACCGCTGGCGCGATTGTCTGGCGCACCGGCTCGCGGTTGATTGTATATGTTCACGTTTCGCTGACAGTTTTTTCTCGTTTATCAACTTTGCCGCCACCCCACCATTGCGCGCCGATTATTTTTCGTCAGGCAAGGCACGCAAGGAGCGGTGGAGCGCGCTTACATTAAGTAAGTAAGCGACAACGCTACGCAGCGCAACACAGCATGGCGGAAAATAGGCAAGCGCAATCCGTCAATTTCGCCGGCAAACGATCCCTTGCATCGCTTTGAGAAAATGCTTCACTTCATGCGCCGAGTTGTAATGACACATCGACACCCGCACACAACTTTCAATATTCAACGGGGTTAAGATGTTGGTCGAGAAGTAATCATTCTTGCGAATGTGAACGCGCACGCCTTGCTCGCTTAACTCGCTGACCACCTGCGCCGATGGCACGTCTTGCACTGCCAGCGAAACCAACCCTTCGCGTTGCGAATTGTCCGCGCCGCCGATGATCAAAACTTCCGACATCGCGGCCAAACCTTTTTGCCCATCGTCACCATGTAACATGACTTCGGCGAGATGTTTTTCATGGGCACCGATGGCTTTGCTCGCCGCCATAATGCGCGCCCTGCGCCCCCCGGTCACATTGGAATCGGTGAACTTTGAGCCCAGCCAGTCGAGGTAATCGACCACTTCGCTGAAAGTCGCGTAGGCGGCGACATCGCGAGTGCCCAACTCCCAAAAATCTTCGGCGGTGCCTTCTAGTCGGTCGTGGGGCGCGGTGCTGAGTCGCTTGGAGAGCCAGGCGAACCCGTAGTTATGTCGAGAAAACACTTTGTAACCGGAAATCGCGTAGGCATCGATGGCGTAGCGGTCAATGCATGTGGCACCGTGCGGCGCATGCTGGATGCCGTCCACCACGATGAAACAATCCGGCGCGACTTCACGAATCGCCGCGACGATGCCGATGACATCCACCGCGATGCCGGTGACCGGGCTGGTCTGGATGATGGTCGCCACACGAGTATCCGCGGTGATGTGCCGGCGGTATTGCTCGACGCCGACGCTGCCGGTAGGCGGGTCGTGGGGAATGGCGACATATTCCGCGCCGCTGCGCGCGGCCCACTGTCGAGCCGCACTGGCGGTTGCCGGATGTTCCAAAGTGCTACCCAGCACGCGTCCGGTCTGGCCTCCGCCACCATCCGGCACACCCGATAAACACGCCGCACGAATCACGCGGAACAAACATTCGGTGCCGCTTTCGCCGATGAATATTTTTCCTTCGCCGGCGCCGAGGAAGGTCATCATATCCGCCCTGCCGCGTTGGATGAGGCGACCCATCTCCGCCGATGCCGGGTTATCCCGGCCCTGATTATCCGGGATTGCCGACAATCGGGTGTTGACTCCGACCACTGTTTTTAGCGTCAGCGAGCCTCCGGCGTTTTCGAAAAATATGCGCGTGCCCTGATACGGACAACGATCGACATGATGGAATTTACTCCGAATCTCGTGCAACAAAGTTGGGGTGAACATGGTCGTTGGTTACTTTTTCGCGGATTGTTTTTTGAAAAATGCGCGGTATGCGCTGGTCAGCAGGGTCAGAAACCCGGCCACAATCAACACCAGCGCGATCGGGCGACCGACAAAACCGCTCCATTCAAAATGCAACATCTGCATCGCCTGGGCGAATGTCTGCTCGCCGATTTTACCGAGGATCAGCCCGAGCACAATGCCGGCCACCGAGTATCCACTGCGACGCAGGAAAAACCCCACCACGCCGGCAACGAACATGGCGATGACATCAACGGTCAGGCCGCGCACCGCGTAGGCGCCGACCGTTGCCAGCAATAAAATCAGTGGCGCCAGAAACTGAAACGGAACTCGCAACAGATTGATAATGGTTTTGGTCTCCAGATAACCGATTAGCAAAATCGATAAGTTGGCGAAGAACATCGCGGCGAAGACCACCCACACCAAGTCGGCGCTGTTGAGGAACACCAGCGGGCCCGGCTCCATGTCGTGCATCTGAAATACGCCGACCATCATCGCAGTCAAGGCACCGCCGGGCAATCCCAGTGCCAAAAGCGGAATCATCGCCGCACCGGTGGCGGCGTTGTTGGCGGTTTCCGAAGAGATGACGCCTTCGAGTTTGCCGCGGCCAAATTCTTCGGGCTCGGATGACCAGCGCACTGCCTCGTTGTATCCCATGAAGGCCGCCAGAATGGCACCAATGCCCGGCAGAATGCCGCAAAAAAAGCCGATGAAGATGGAGCGGATGATGGCGATTTTGTGGGCGATCAATTCAGCCAGAGTCGGAAAGTCCACGCTCATCTTCGGTGCCTTGTAGGATCCGGTTACTTTTTTCTCGACCTGAATGAAAATTTCCGAGACCGCGAAAAACCCGAGGATGGTGGGAATAAAGTGGATGCCGGCGAGCAGATAGGGCATGCTGAAATCATAGCGTGCGATGCCACCCACAGGATCCTGCCCGACCACCGCCACCAGTAGACCGGCGAGTATCGACAACCAGCCTTTCCAGAATGTTTTCGCGCCGACCGACGACGCCACCGCCAGCCCGAAAAAAACCAGCGCGAATATTTCCGGTGGCCCGAACGCTGAAATCGCCCAACCGGCAATGGGTGCGGTGGCCGCCATCATGACCACCGCCGAGATGGTGCCGCCGATTGCCGAACACATCACCGCCGCACCGACTGCCTTTCCGGCTTTACCTTGTAGCGTCATCGGGTAACCGTCGAACGCGGTCGGCGCATTTTCCGGCGCGCCGGGAATATTGAACAGTATCGCCGTGATGGCGCCGCCGTAGACCCCGGTGCAGTAAATCACCGAGAACAACATGATGCCGTGTTCCGGCGACAGGTGCGCGGTGAACGGCAACAAAATCGCGGCGAGGGTGAGCATGCTAACTCCGGGAATCGCGCCGAACAGCATGCCGCCGATTACGCCGCCGAGGAAAATAAACACACCGATGGGGTCGCTGAACAACGCCACCGTGCCGCCGATAAAATTGTGAATGGTTTCCATTGCGCGACTTGCCGACCCGCGTGCTATTGCAGGAAGTTGACCAGACCGGTGCCAATTTCGTAGAACGGGCTGATGTTTCCGGTCGGCAACCCGACATACAATACGCTGACGAAAAGCATCAGCATCAACCCCATGATGAAGGCGGTGATGAGTGCAATCCAGCCCGCTCGGCGCTCTCCCATCATATACATCACGCCAATCGCGAAAACCGGTGCCAGAAAATAAAACCCGAAGTCTTGCAACATCGCGCCGAAAAAAATCGGCAACGCCAACATCGCACCCACCGAATTACCCCGCATGGCGACCAGATACAGCAAAATCAACCCGCCGGCGCAACCGAGTTTGATGGCATGCAACACCGCCTTGTCCGGCGAGAACCAGAGTGCTATCCACTGCGGCAGTGTCATGTAGATGAATGGCAACGACAGCAGGAAAAAAGTCCACAGATACCATCGGAAGTTGGCTTGGTGCCGATGGTCAAAGTGGCTCGGCTCGGCCTCCCCGGCAGCGTCGTCTGATGCCGCCTCCCGCATGCCGGAGGATGCGCCGCGCTCCCCCACTTTCCAGTGATATACCAGTTGCCCGACTGCGGCAATCGCGATCAGCAATAGAATCGTCCGCGGCCATGCCGAGGCGCCGAATTTGTAGATTTCGATTTCCCGGTCAAATTCAAACGACCAGGCATACCATATCGCCGCCAGCAACAACCACAGCACCGCCTCAACGACATGCCCGATTTTCAGGTTACCCATAACGTTTCCACCTGGCGATGCGCCCCTCAATGTCCCTTAACTCCCGACCCAAAACCCCAACGACGATTCGCCTGGGTCCGGGTCAACCGGGGTTGGTATCTCGCCTACTTAACATCAAGCCCCATTTGCGCGTATACCTTGCGGTATTGAGCAATGGTGTCGGAAATCAGTTTTCTGGTGCCATCGGTGTCACGAAAACTTTCTATGAGGGTCATATACTTATTTTCGTTGAAGTCCTGATAACTCTTCTCGCAAAATGCTTTTTGGAACGCCCACTGTAACCATGCCACGCGCTCGGCCGGCGCATCCTTGTGTACGAAAAAACCACGGAAGCGGAACAGCGGGTCAAAACTCAATCCGGCGTCGGTCAGGCTTGGCACATCGGCAAACGCCGCCGGAGATTCCTTGAGCAAAGTAAGTATCGGCTTGAATGTTCCCGCATCGAGAAATTTCCGTACATCTCCGGGCTGTTCAAACAAGGCATCAACCTGCCCACCGGCGAGCGCGCCATAACGCGGGGCGCCCTTGTCAAAGGAAATCTGCTGGATTTTCATGCCCGTTGCATCGGTGATAAATTTCATCGACACCCGCTCCATGGAACCCTCTTTGGAAACATTGGCGATGGTCGACTTGCCGTTCTGTGCCCTGACCCACTTGACGAAAGAATCCCAGTCGGTAAAACGGTCTTCGTTGACGCGAATGTAAATCTGACTGAAGGTAATTTGGGAAGTCACCAGCGGAATCAAATCCACCGCCGGGTTCGGGCGCGTGGAATCCAGCGCATGGGCACTGGAAGCATCGTCGATATGCTCAAGCACCGTGTAGCCGTCCGCCGGAGATGCCATGTAAGCGGTCATCCCCACGGTGCCGGAGCCGCCCGGCTTGTGGTCGCGGTTGATGGCGACACTAGTTAACTCAGTCACCGCTCGTGCCATGGCTTGCGCCACCTGACCGGAACCGCCGGCCGGACCGTATGGCACGACCATGCTCAAGGCGCGTTCGGGGTAACCGTTTGGACCTTGAACAGCGGCTGGTAGTGCATCGGTGGTACATGCGGCAAATGTCACGCTACTGGACAGGCTCATGGCAACCAACACGGTTGCCGCTGATGTCGCATACCGCTTCAGTTTTAGTTTCATTTTTTTACTCCTCGATTGATGGTTGGAAATGAAATAGGAAAACGCACACCTGGTCGGTGTTTATTGTGGAACCCGCAATGAATCTTGCCAATTCTGCATGGGCCACCGCCGTGGTAGTGTAGCACTTTTGGCAACTCGCCCTGCGCTTGCCTTTTCGCCGCCATGCTGCGTTGCGCTTCAAATCTCGGTCGCTCACATACTTAATGTATTGCTCGCTCCCTCGCTCCTCGCGTGCCTTGCCTGACAACGAAAATGCGGCGCGCAATGTTTGTCTGGATTATAAGGAGTTCGGCTACGCCGAACGGATATTTTAAGGTTCAAGATACTTTAAGCGGCCGATTTCGGATAGATTTTAGCAGATATTTATACATGTTTTCGTGGCGCTATGGAAGCGAAACTCGCACTCTTTCAGATGGTGGTAAAAGGTCTGTTTATGAATGCCCCTGAAGCGGGTAAGGCGCACCAGACCAGTATCTGGATGGGAAACTCGTCGGTCATGTCGACTCGATGAGCAAACCAAAGCGGTAAAGAATGGAGAATCGTTTCACTAAAAGTGAATGGCAACCGGCTGGCTGATGTGGTTTGAATTATGCGGCGGGTTCCAAGTACACTCCCTCCGACTTAACTATACTGGCAGGCCCATTGTATGGCAAACCCCTCCCCGGCCACCGCTGACCGGCAACCTCGCAAAACAGTGGACGATCTGGTTGCGCGCGCGCGCACGGCGATGCGGTTAATCGCGGATGCTCCTCAGGCACGCGTGGATGAACTGGTCACCGCCGTTGCCTGGTCGCTGTATAAGCCGGAACACGCCAACGCCCTCGCCGAAATGGCGGTTCGGGATACCGGCATCGGCAATGTGGCCGATAAAGTGCGCAAAAATCAGCGCAAAACCTTCGGCGCGCTACGCGACCTCATGCGGGTAAAGACAGTGGGCATCATCGAATCCGATCCTGAACGCGGGCTGGTCAAATACGGCAAGCCGGTCGGAGTGGTGGCGGCCATCACGCCTTCGACTAATCCGGTGGCGACTCCGGTCAACAAAACCATGATGGCACTCAAGGGCGCCAATGCCATCATCATTGCGCCTTCCCCGGCCGGCTGGTGTAGCACCAACGCGGCGGTTGATTTCATGCGCGGCGCATTGCAACGTGCCGGAGTGCCGCCGAATCTGGTGCAGATTCTGCCGCAGCCGATGACCCGCGAGTTGAGCGCGGAACTGATGCGGCGCGCCGATCTGGTGGTGGCAACGGGTTCGCAAAACAATGTCAGGGCGGCTTACGGCAGTGGCACCCCCGGCATCGGCGTGGGCGCCGGTAACGTACCGGTAATCATCGACAGCAGCGCCGATTTAATCGATGCGGCGGAAAAAATCTGCGCTTCGAAAACTTTCGACAACGCGACCTCCTGCTCTTCGGAAAATTCGCTGATTATTCTGGACGACATCTACGACCATGCCATGGTGGCGCTACGACACGCTGGCGGGTATCTGGCCAACGATGCCGACAAAGCCAACATCCAACGGCAATTATGGACGAATGGAAAACTCAACCGCGATTTGATCGCCACAGACGCGGATGTGTTCGCCGAACGAGTGGGCATGAAGGCGGATGGTGCGCGCTTCTTTATGATCGAAGAGCCGGTATTCGACCCGGCTTCGCCTTTCGCCGATGAAAAACTCTCGCTGGTCGTAACCGTATACCGGGCGGCGGATTTTGAGCATGCCGTGCGGCTGGTAACGGATGTGCTAACGGTGCGGGGGCGAGGACATTCCTGCGGTATTCATACGCACAACGCCGAACACCCGACTCGGCTGGCGGAAAAAATTGATGTGGTCAGGGTGCTGGTCAATCAGGCGCACACCTTCGGCAACGGCGGCAGTTTCGATAATGCACTGAACTTCACCCTGAGCATGGGCTGTGGAACCTGGGGCGGAAACAGCATCTCGGAAAACCTCAACTATCGCCACTTCATCAACATCACCCATCTGGTGCGCACCATAGCGGAAGACAAGCCCAGCGAACAGGAATTATTCGGCGCCCATCTCGCCCGATATGGTTCGGAGTAATCTGGAGTAACCCGGCGGGTACTCATGCCGACCACCATTCGACAACAAATTGACGCGCGTGCGGCCGCTTGCGCCGAGCGGACGTTTGTAATCAACCCGGAACTGGAAAAGGAGATGACCTTCGGGCAACTCAAAATTCGCGTGGACGAGATCGGTGCGCAACTCGACCGCTTGGGAATAGCCGCCGGTGCGAAAGTTGCTTTTCTGCTGGACAACGGCGCATGGGTCGTGCCGCTGTTTCTCGGTGTCATGGCGAGCAACCGGGTGGTGGTGCCGCTCAATGCCGTGGCCGGGCCCACGCAGTTGCAGCACGTTCTTGATCATTCCGACACCGAACTGGTGTTTGTAGCACCCCGCTACCGCACCAAACTGGCGCAACTGCTGGCACTAATCAAACGCGATGTGACCGTCGTGGTCACCTCGGATGAGCACGGCCCGAATTGGCACCAATCCGATTCGTCCGGCACATCCGCCCGTGCCGATGTCCATGCCGATAAGGGGACACCGGCGCCGGCGGCTTCCGACACCGCCCTGCTGCTTTACACCTCCGGGTCAACCGGCCTGCCCAAAGGCGCGCTGCTATCCCACGACGCGGTCCTCAGTGGCGGTCGAAACGTCGTCAACGGACACAATCTATCCGACCGCGACCGTGCATTGTGCGTGCTACCGGTCTATCACATTAACGGTGCCATGGTAACGGTTTGCGCCCCGTTGATGAGCGGTGGCAGCGTGGTCATCCCCAACCGTTTCAGCGCAAGCACCTTCTGGCAGTTGGTGGCGAAATACCGATGCACCTGGAGCAGCGTGGTTCCCACCATCATCAACTATTTGCTTGACCGCGCCGACAAAGAGCCGTTTGTCTTTGGCAACGACCAGCGACTGGACAGTTTTCGCTTTGCCCGCTCGGCCTCAGCGCCGCTGCCGGTTGTCGTGCTGCAACAATGGGAGCAGGTGTTTCGTGTGCCGATGATCGAAACGCTGGGGCTGACCGAGACCGCAGGCACCGTGGCGACAAATCCCATGCCGCCGGTGCTTCGAAAACCGGGCTCGGTCGGCCTCGCTTGCGGCAATGAAATTAAAATCATTGACCGGAACGGCAACCACTGCACCGCCAACATCGCCGGGGAAATCGTCATCCGCGGAAGCAATCTGCTGGGGCAGTATTACAAGGACGTGGAGACCACGCGCGCGGCGTTCGCTGACGGCTGGTTGCGCACCGGCGACCTCGGATTTCTCGACCAAGATGACTACCTGTTTATCACCGGCCGCCTCAAGGAACTGATCCTGCGGGGTGGCGAGAACATCGCTCCGCGGGAAATTGATGACGCATTGTATAAACACGAGGCAGTCCTCGAAGCGGCGGCCGTAGGCATTGAACACCGATACTACGGTCAGGAAGTAGTTGCCTGCGTCACCCTGCGCGAAGGATTCAATTGCACCGAACAGGAATTGAAAGAATTCTGTCTCGCGTCCATCGGCGAAACCAAGATGCCGAAAACTATTTATTTTCTGGAACAACTGCCGAAAGGTGCGTCGGGAAAAATCTTGCGGCTCCAACTGCCTGACATCATTGCATCGCTGACTAACCCGGCATGACGATGAGCCGGGTTTATCATTTCCGTGAAAAATCGGTCCCGACTGGAACGAGGCGGGAAGGCTGCGTGCTTACTTATCTTTTGATTGACTGACGCGCCGCGCCAGGCGGAAAAACATCGGCGATGTTTTGAGCAAGCCGACAAATTTCGATCGTTTCTCGGCCGGCACCGATGCGCGGCGGCGCATTCGAACCACCACGACTCCTGCCAGCGAGCCGTGCACCACGCATGTGTAAATAAAGAACGCGGCCGGACCAAAGTATTTGATGATCAATGAGGCGGCGTAGGGACCGACCACCGCGCCGAGCGAAAAGAAAAAAGTGAGACCGGCGGAAACCAAGACATATTGTCCGGCACTCGCGCGATCGTTGGCATGCGCCGCGGCAAGCGAATAAAGCGGCAAGGCGAAAGCACCGAACATAAACACGCCGATATAAACCGGTAACACTGAACCAAACTGCTGGTTCGACAACACGATGGCGGCGAGCATGGCGCCGATGGTGGCGGTCAAGACGGTTCGTCGACGACCGAGTTTGTCGGACATGTAGCCGAGCGGATATTGCAACACCGCACCGCCGAGAATGCCGAGCGTCATAAAAATCACCACCTCGCCGGTATTGAGACCGATTTCAATGCCGTAAATCGGCCCGATCAAACGGAACGCGGAGTTGGTCAAACCGATGGCGAGTGAGGTAAGACAAGCCAGCGGAGAAATCTGCCAGATGGCACTGAGGTTCAGTTTGAGATTGTCCGGCGCTTTGGGTTTGGTGCGGTTGGACAACGCCACCGGCACCAGCGACAGGCAATACATTAAACTGACCACGGAAAAAATCTGGTAGCCACCCTCGCCCACCAGCGGAATCAGAAACTGCGTGCTGGTTACCGCCAGCAAATCAACGATGCGATAGACACCAAGCACGCGGCCGCGAGATGTGTTTTTGGAACTTTCGTTGATCCAACTTTCGATGACCATGAGTAACGCGGCGAAACAGAAGCCGCTGATGACGCGGATGGCCATCCACACCCAGGCGTCCGGCACCATCGCCATGACCAGCGGCGCGACCGCGCCGATTGCCGCGAGGGCGGTGAATGCGCGCACATGGCCGATAGAGCGAATCAGTCGGGCGGCGTTGAAACTGGCGACAAAGAAGCCGATGAAATAACACGCGCCCATCAACCCGACCAGATCGGTGTCGAATCCTTCGAGCCGACCGCGTAATGCGATCAAGGTGCCGAGTACGCCGTTGCCGCCGAGCAAAATTGAAGCGGCAAGCAACAACGGGGCAATGGGTCTGAACACTGAAGGGTGGGCGGGCAAGGTCGGGGAGCGTCTGGGGCGGCGGATGGTTGGGACGGTGGCAGTTGGAGTTGGAAAAATTTTGCCGGATTGTGCCACCATTGTTCGCCTGTTGCGCTGGTTTGTGTCTATATTTCGCCACGCTTGTCTTTTTGTCGCCATGCTTTGTTGTGGTGCGCCGCTCAATCGGTCACGCACTATATGTGCGCTCCCTCTTTCGCGGCTTCCACGCCTCGCCTGACAACAAAAATCCTGCGCGTGGTTTTTGTCATTATCCGACTTGCTTTCCGCTATCACTATCCAATTCGCCCCCAGTTCGTCATCCTCGCCGCAGGCGAGATGATGGTGGTATGCGAAGGGCATTGGCGGCGGCTTACGCCGCCGAAATAAGGAGTTCGGCTGCGCCGAACGATTTAATAACTGGATTGCCCAGAACAAGCCGGGCAATGACGAATGAAAGAGCAATAGTAAATTGAAAAGACAAAAGCGCGTTGAGAAGCCAAAAGCACATTGAGAAAAAAGACCGGTTTGACCGGACTCATTAATTACGAACAAACATTGCGCGCCGCTTTGTTTATTCAACTAGATACCCGCCTGCCGGCGAGAATGACGAATACTGATTCTTTATGTTGTCACGCCCACAGAAGTTTTGCCATTTACTCTATTCTCCCAATCAACAGAGCGTGCAGGGACGCACGCAGGCGCGTGGAAACAGGAAGTTTCCCCCGCGCCAGAAGGGGGGTGCGGGGGGATTCCCCCCGCAAAGCGCGAGCACGCGCAAGCAAACCTTTGCATATCAGCCACAGGCTACTCGGCGGCGTAAGCCGCCGCCATTGCCCGTCGCACACCCTGTCATTTGCGCTTGCCTTTTCATCGCCATGCTGCGTTGCGCATCGTCTCTCGGTCGCTCACATACTTAATGTATGCTCACTCCCTCGCTCCTCGCGCGCCTTGCCTGACAACGAAAATACGGCGCGCAATGTTTGTTCGTAATTAATGAGTTCGGCGTAGCCGGACTATTAGTCATCACGCGAAGCGTGACTCATAAGCAACCGAGAATAAAAAGTCCGGCATGGCCGGGCTTTCCTTATTCTTTTTCTCTCGCCGAAATCCGTTTTACCAAAGACTGGATGCCGTCTATGCGTAGCGCGACTTCTTCTTCCAACGCACGCACTTCCTGATGGATTAACTCTTCCAGATTTTCGTTGCTTTTCCTTTCTTCCATCAACTGATCCAACTCCGCCACCGCGTTGCGAAACTCAAGAGAACTTTCATACACCACCTCGGTGCGGCGCGTGCCACTGTCCACCAATTGGTTTTTCTTAATGCGCGGAAAACGGAAGTTGCTGCTGGACGGCAGAATCTCGCCTTTCTTGCGTTCGTAAGTAATGCGCAGGATGTCGGTGCTGTTGACCATATAAAGCGCGTAACGCACGATGTGTTCGGGCTGTTTAATCCCCATCGCATTCAAAGTTTCATGTCTGCTCATGTTTCCCCCCGCGCGAAATTAATTCACGCAATTGACCGACTTTCTTGGTCGAGTTTTTCGTAGTCCTGAAGATTCTTCTGCGCCTGTGCTTCGGCTTCTTTTAATTCGTCAATGGTGCGATGGCACGCGATCTGATGGCCGTCAGCCAATTCGCGCAGCGGCGCATTTTTCACATCGCACACGCCGGCGGTGGCCGACGGGCAGCGATTGTAGAACGGGCAACCGACCGCGGTAATCTCCACGCCGCGAGCGATGCCCACCGCCATTTCGCGTTTTTGCATGGTGTCTTCCAGCCAACCAACGCGAAGTTCCGGCACCGAATTAATCAGCAGACGTGTGTAGGGATGGAACGGCGGCGTCAGCACTTCGTCAGTGGGCCCCTGCTCCACCACTCGGCCGGCATACAGCACCACGATTTCGTCGGCGAAAGAAGCGACCGTAGACAAGTCGTGACTGATGAAGACGAATGACACGCCGGTCTTGTCGCGCAACGAAGTCAGCAGTTTGATCACATTGGCACCGACGATGCTGTCGAGAGCCGAAGTGACTTCGTCGCACAGCATTACTTCCGGCGAGGCCGCGAGCGAGCGCGCCATGTTGACGCGCTGTTTTTGTCCGCCGGATAATTCCATGGGATAACGGCTGGCAAACTCGGCCGGCAACTCCACCATATCCAGAATTTCCGCAACCCGCTGGCGTTTTTTCTTGCCGCTGATGCCGTGATAAAACTCCAATGGCCGACCAATGATTTGTCCGATGGTCTGTTTGGGGTTGAGCGCGGTGTCTGCCATCTGGAAAACGAACTGCACCTTCCGCAACTGCTCGCGTTCGCGCTCGTTGATGCTACCGCGCAGACGCTCGCCGTCCAGTCGGACTTCGCCTTTGGATTGCGGCAACAACCCCGCCATCACCCGTGCGAGGGTCGATTTGCCGCAACCGGATTCGCCGATAACACCGACCACATGTCCGTTCGCCACCCTGACATTGATGTCGCGCAATACCACGACTGCCGGCTCGCCGTTGCGAATCTCGCCGTAACCGGCGGTCATGTTCTCCACTTCAATGTTGGCAATATCGCGGTCGTGTTCGCCGGTCAACGCCACGCCCATGCCAGCCGCCGGTTTGGGACGAACCGCATCCATCAACCGGCGTGTGTAGGCGTGGGTGGGCTGGTTGACGATTTGCTCGGCCGCACCCTGCTCCATAATCTCGCCGTCGTATAAAACCACGATGTGGTCGGCGATTTGCGCCACCACCGCGAGGTCGTGGGTCACATAAATGGCGGCGGCGTGTTCCTCGTGGATGACTTTTTTGAAGGCTTTCAGCACTTCGATCTGAGTGGTCACATCCAACGCCGTGGTGGGCTCATCAAGCACCATCAAATCGGGATTGCCGCACAACGCCATGGCCGCCATCAGCCGCTGCAACTGGCCACCGGAAACCTGATGCGGATAGCGATAGCCGATGCGGTTCGGATTAGGCAACTCCAACGCGTGATACAACTCCACCGACCGGGTGTTGGCTTCCTCCTGGGTAAGCACACCGTGCAGCACCGCGGATTCGGTCACCTGCTCGCCGATGGTGATTGCCGGGTTGAAGGTGGCGGCGGCGCTTTGCGCCAGATACGCGACATTGTGTCCGCGAATTTCGCGCTGGCGTAGCGGTGCCATGGTCAGCACATCCTCACCGCTCAACAACACCTGACCGCCGGCAAACTCCAGACCCGGTTTGGTGTAGGCAAGTGCCGACAACGAAATGGTGGTTTTGCCGGAGCCGGATTCGCCGATGAGCGCGACCACTTGCCCCTTATAAATATCAAAACTCACGCCTTTTACGATGGGAATTTCCACGCCTTCATCGCTGTGTGCGCTGATTTTCAGGTCTTTGACTTGGAGAATTTTTTGCATGGGGTTACACCATTTTCTTCGCCAGGCTGCCGCCGGACTTTGCCGAGATGTCATCCACAACCAAATTGATGGAGATGGTGAAAGTCGCAATCGACACCGCCGGCCAGATGGCGGCATATGACCCATACACCAAACCTTGCAGGTTTTCGCGCACCATGCTGCCCCAGTCGGAAGCCGGCGGCTGCACGCCCAGCCCGAGAAAACTGAGGCTGGAAATAAACAACACCACGAACACCAAACGCAATCCAAAATCGGTGGCGAGCGGCATGGCGGCGTTGGGCAGCACTTCGGACCTGATGATCCACCATACATTCTCACCGCGTGCTCTTGCCGCCTCGACGAAGTCCTGCACCATGATGTCCTGGCCGAGGGCGCGGGCGATGCGAAACACGCTGGTGGCGTAGATGACCGCCGCGGTGCCAATAAGGATGGGAATGGACGAGCCCAACGCGGCGATGACGATCAACCCCAGCATAATCGAAGGCAACGCCAGCACGGCATCGTTCACGCGGCTGATTGCCATGTCGGTCCAGCCGCCCTTGACCGCCGCCGCGATGCCGAGGGTGATGCCGATGAAATAGGCGATCAGCGTTGCCAGCACCGAGATGCCGATGGTGTTGCGCGCGCCGAACATAATGCGCGAGAGCGTGTCGCGGCCGAGGTGGTCGGTGCCGAGATAAAAATCACCGTAGGCGTGGAGAAAACTGTCATCCCCTTCCATTTCCATTTCGTGGTAGGGCGCGATGTAGGGGCCGATGACGGCGACCACCAACCAGAAAGCGACGATGGCAATGCCGATTTTCCCGGCCCACGATAGTTGCAGTTTTCTTTTCGGCGGCACATCCGGCAACTCATCAAAGGTATCCGGTTGTTTCAGAACTTCTTGTTGGTCTTTTGTCGACTCGGTCATGATAAATATCCGTTGGGTTTACGCGGGCGATTTATTTCGGTTGCCGCAAGCGAGGATTGGAAAGTATCGAAGCGACATCGGCCAGCAGAATGAGAACCACGTACGTACCGCAGAAAATCATCGCACACGCCTGCACCAGCGGCAGGTCGCGCGTTTGCACGCCGTCGATCATCAGTTTGGCGAGACCGGGATAGGCGAAGATGGTCTCGACGATGACCACCCCGCTGACCAGATAGGCGAGGTTCAGCGCGATTACATTGACGATGGGGCCGATGGCGTTGAAGAAAGCGTGACGAAGAATAATCCGCCGTTTCGGCACACCTTTCAAAATCGCCATTTCAATATACGGCGAACTCATTACATTTAATATGCCCGCTCTGGTCATTCGAATCATCTGCGCCGACACCACAATCACCAGCGTGATAATCGGCATGGCAAGGGCTTTGATTAACTGCCATCCGCTTTCGTCGCCGCTCATATAGGAAATCGCCGGCAACAGGTGCAGTTCCACCGCCAGAACCAACACCAGCACGGTGGCGATAAAAAACTCCGGCACCGAAATCAAACTCAGCGTACAAAAAGTTATGATGCGGTCAAACCATGTCCCGGGATGCATCGCCGCGAGCAATCCGAGTGCCACGGAGATGGGAATGGAAACCAGCGCGACCAAGCCGGTCATCATCATGGTGTTGCCTATGCGGTTACCGATTAAACTGGCGATGGTGGCGCCACCCGCTTTGGATATGCCGAGGTCGCCGGTGGCCATGCCCTTCAGCCAGGAAAAATAACGAACGTAGCCCGGTTGATCCATGCCGAGTTCGGCGCGCAGTTTTGCCAGCGTTTCCGGAGTCGCGCTTTGTCCGAGAATAATTTGCGCGACATCGCCGGGCAAAATGCTGGTGCCGATGAAAACCATAATGGACACCGCGATCAACGTGGCAATGCCAATCACAATCCGGCGATTGACCATCTGCAACATCATGGTTGTATTCCTCTCACGGACAAAACAAAAAGGCCCGCATAAAGTAACTTCATGCGGGCCTGAGCCAGATTAAATCAGTTTATCTGTCAATACCGATCAGGCAAGCCAGATAAACTCCGGCCATTCATTTCCGCCCAACTGACCCAGAGGCACCGTGGGCATTCCCATGATGTTGTCGGCGATGGCGTCGTTGATGTTGGTGAAGGCGGGAATCACCATGCCGCTGCCGTTGTGAATCAGGGTTTGCATCTCGCAATACATCGCATGACGCTTGTCCGGATTGGTTTCGGCCAGCGACGCGCTGAGCAACTCACCCATGCGGTCGTTGTTCCAGTAGGTATCATTCCACGCGGCACCGGGGCCAAACTGAATCGCCATCTGCGAGTTGGCGGTCGGACGCATGTTCCAGGTAACCACATTCAGCGGTTCGGTCATCCACACCGCACCCCAGTAGCCGTCAGTCGGCACGCGCCTGACCTTGAGGTCAAAACCGATTTTCGCGCAGTTGGCTTGCGCCAGCAAAACCATGTCCTCCATGCCGGAGATGACCGGCGCGACATACAACTCCGCCGTGGAGTAGCCGGATTGGTTGAAATGGTATTTCGCTTTGTCCGGATCATACTCACGCTGCGGCAACTCGGAACACCAATCCGCACCGTGCGCGCCCATGATGGGCGTATCGTTGCCGACCGAGCCTTTGCCCCTAAGGATTCTTTTGACAATGCGCTCGCGGTCCTGAATATACTGCATGCCCTTGACGAAATCGTCGTTGCTGCCGGGCTCGGAATTTTTAAGGCAGCAGATACCCATCTGCAACGCGGCCGGCAGGGACAGCAGCGTCACCCCGCTTGCCTCTTCAATCTGCCGGAAGGCTTTGGGTTCAATGGCGGTAACCATCTGCATGTCTCCGGAAAGCAATGCATTGACACGCGCGCCCGGATCGGTGATGGCGGTGATTTCAATAGCGTCAAGGTTGGCGCCTTCCCGCCAGTAGTTTGGGTTGCGTTTGTGCACCGATTTCACGCCGGGCTCGAAAGATTCCAAGGTGTATGGGCCGGTGCCATTGCCTTCGCCGGTGCTACCGTCTTTGACAATTTTTGCTTGAAATAATCCGCACAGAATCGGCAGGTCGGCGTTGGGGCTTTTCATCACCGCCTTGACTTCGTATTCGCCGGTCTTTTTCCATCCATCCACCGTTGCCAAAACCGCCTTGATGGTGGAAGTTGAATCATCGCTGATGTGGCGGTTCATGCTATACACAACATCGTTGGCAGTGAGTTTGGAGCCGTCGTGGTAAGTTACCCCTTTGCGGATTTTGAAAGTCCATTCCGTTGCATCGCTGTTCGATTCAAAACTTTCCGCCAGTTCCGGTTGTGGTGCCAGTTCGTTGGAAAGTTGCACCAGGCCGTTGTAGATGGCGCGGCCGCGGGTGTAGTCAATGGTTGAAGTGAACAGCGTGGGGTCCAGTTGATCATCGGGACCGTGCAGGTTGGACGACATGCGAATCGATCCGCCCTTTTTGGGTGTGGCTGCCAGTGCCGCGCCGCCGGTGCTGAAAAGATGGTTGGCGGTGGCTGCTGTTACGCCGGTGGCCATCATCAGTTTTAGAATTTCGCGTCTCGAGTAACCTTTGCGAACTGCCTTTTCCACCAACGCACGGTCGGCCGGGTCAAGGTCGTGATAGTTAACTTCATTGGACAGCGACTCATTGGATAGTGGGTGAATGTTGCTTGTGGTGTCTTTCTTCATCATCTTAACTCCTCCGAAGGATTTTATTTATAAGCAGTGCGCTTGTTCGCGTGCCTGTTGGCGGCGATTTCGCGCAAGCCGAGGGAACACTGTAACATAATCAGCGCGTTTTGCACAAATGGATTGTGCTTGCCAATTTTATTATGGCGCCGCCATGCGGTGTTGCGCATCCTCGCCGTGGCGGGAATTCATTTGCTTTGATGCCGCGCAATAGCGGCGGCATCAAAGCAAATGACAGTGGTATGCGAAAGGCATTGGCGGCGGCTTACGCCGCCGAGTAACCTGTGGCTGATATGCAAAGGTGCGCTTGCGCGTGCTCGCGCTTTGCGGGGGGAATACCCCCCCCCCCCCCCCGCAGGGGGAAACATCCTGTTTCCACGCGCCGGTGTGCGTCCCTGCACGCTCTGGTGATTGGGAGAATAGAGTAAATGGCAAAACTTCTGTGGACGTGACAACGAAAGAATCAGTATTCGTCATCCTCGCCGGCAAGCGGGGATCCAGTTAAATATCTGTCACGCGTAGCGTGACTCATTTTTCTGGTTTACTTCTGGCGTCTCAAAGAGAGTCACACTTTGCGATTCACCATTGTCCCCCCGGCCCGTCATTCTCGCCGCAGGCCGGACTCATTTGCGGCGAAGTCGCGATATTCTATGCAGGAATGACGAGGCGGGAAGCGTGTTGTTCGGCTCTTGCGTCCTGCTCCGCCGAACTACCCGCCGTTCCTGGCGATAAGCCGGATGGCGTAACAAAACGGCGATTAGCACCGCCACACCACGGGAAACTCGGGATGCTCCATCGCGTCGCCCGGATTCAGATGTATTTCTTCAAAGGGCGGCGAAGTGGTCCACGGACGCGTTGCAAAACGCGCATCATCGCCCAGCCAGCGGGAAGAAAACCCGCGCCGGCGGGATTTCAGCCCGGTGGTGGGTGGTGCGCCGTGCACTGCGCGCATGTGAAACGCGATGCAGTCGCCGGGCGCAAGATCCCAGGACAAAATGTCGTATTGTTCACGAAGCGCGTCAATGTCGGGCACCGATTCAAATCCGTCCTCGTCTTTGCTGTAATTTTCGTGACTGGCAAACAGGCGCGGATAATACAATACGCCGCTCGCGTGGGAGCCGGCGATAAACTCCGGACACGCACGCTTCGGCACCGCCTCCAACGGCAGCCATAAAGAGCAAAGTTGATCGCCGTTGACACCGTAGTAAGGTTGGTCATGGTGCCACGGAGTTTTCTCTGCGGTGCCCGGTTCCTTCACCAAAACATGTTCGTGATAAAAACGCGCCGTAGTCGAGCGCATCAGCCGTGCGGCGATTTCGGCGGTGGGGGAATGTAAAATAAAATCGCGGTATTCATCGATGCGCTGCCAGTTGCAATAGTCATCATAAAACGCGCCGGGGTTGCCGGGGGTGGTATAGACCCGCTGGTATGGACCCGGCGCGGCAAAGTTTTTCTCCACGCCATCGGCCAGTTGATTCAGCCAGCGTTGCTCGAACAAACCGCGCAGACAAACCACGCCATTGCGTTCAAATTCATCCACCACAGCATTCGGCACGGCCACGGTATCGTCCATCATCATCCCATTACCCGCGCCGATTCCACACCGGTGCGCCCCCAGAACATTTTGCGTACCGCTTCGCTGTTTTGCGCGCCCGGTGTTTCGCTGTAACACATAACCGCCGTCAGTCTGGCGCGGCTTCCACGCACCTTAACTACCCGGTGAATGGTCTGCCGACCGCCGAAAATCAGCAAAGCGCCGACCGTGAACGGCAATTCCACCACGTCGCTACGCTCGCCGTTCAACACATCGGCGACTCGCTCTTTTTCATTGGCGAGCCCGCGTATTCGCGGCACATATTCGAACGCGCCGCCGGATTCCGGCGACTGCAACAGCAAGGTCACGCTGTATTCAGACTCGTCAAAATGCCAGCCATGCTGACCGCCGTCGACAAACACATTGATGGAACATGCGCCAAAGACATCGGCGAAGCGGTGGAATTCGCCCTGGTCGAGGACGGCACCAATAAAGTCTCTGAGCGGGTCCCACAGATACAAGCGGCGCAGATTGGTGTGTTCGACAATCTGATCAAATGCCACCGAACCGACCAGTGTTTGTTGCCGCCGCCGAGCGGCATCATCCGGCGGCAACTCCGGATTATCCGCGGTGAGATAGACGTTGTGGGTGTTGTTGCAGAAATAGGCATCGCCGCTGAGTTCATCGGCCTCGTCGGCGAGCAGTTGACCGGCCTGTGGCAAGACAAACCCCGGTAACATGCACAACCCGGTATCAAGGTATTCCTGCCGGCACCGCCGGGCGAACGCAATCCCTTCGGCCGAGCCAAGATTATTGATCGGATAGCGATCCAAGTTCACCATTTCGGCGGCATCGCCGTTCATCACCGCTTCGGTTTTCATCTTGTCATTTCTCCGATCCATTTCTCCGATCAGGGCGCGCGCGTTTACCGCCGCCGCATCAAAAATTTCTGCCCGCAACGCGGCATAATCAATGCCCGATTGGACCTTCGCTGAACAACGACTCGCGCAGTTCGCGGTCGAGGACATCGTCCCTGCGTCGAATCCATTCCAGCACCATGGCGGCGTGTTCTTTTTCTTCATCGCGATTGTGCGCAAGAATGCTCTTCAGTTCCGGGTCTTTGCATGCGTCCACCCGCTGGTTATACCAGTCCACCGCTTCCAGTTCTTCCATTAGCGAAATAATCGCACGGTGCATGTCGCGAGTCTCGTCGGACAACTCTTCAATCGGTTCGTGATAGCCTTCGTTTGCCATTATGAATACCCTGTTTAGGTGTTGGTTATCGTTTCATGGGAACATCAAGCACTCGCCCCGGCACTCGCCGGTTTTTTGGTGGTGATGTGTGCGCCAACGACCACCAGCAGTATACCCGCAATCTCGGCGATGCCGAGGTGCTCGCCCCAAACAACATAACCGATGACAGCGGCAATCGCAACCGAATGTTTGATGCCTTGGATTCAACCTCAAAGTGCAACAGTTTGGCGATGGACTGGCAGGGGCAGGTAATCCAATTCCCAGTGCGGGCGTTCGCCGTTGTAGCATTGTAAGTATCTCAAGTAGATGGTCGTTATGGTCGTTGTACTGTGTAGTGTAGTGTTGCGCACAAAACCGGCAACTCCGCCGCCAATGACAGTGGTGTGCGAAGGGCATTGGCGGCGGCTTACGCCGCCGAGTAACCTGTGGCTGATATGCAAAGGTTCGCTTGCGCGTGCTCGCGCTTTGCGGGGGGATAAGTTTCCACGCGCCAGTTGATTGGGAGAATAGAGTAAATAGTAAAACTTCTATGGGCGTGACAACGAAAGAATCAGTATCGTCATTCTGGCTTGAAAAAGCGGCGGCGAAGCCGCCGCTTTTGCGCGGCTACGCCGCGTCTGGATCCCCGCCTACCGGCGAGGATGACGAATGATAGGTAATGGTAAATCGAGAAGACAAAGGTGCGTCGAGATGCCAAAGTACACGAGAAAAAAAGTATGATTTGACCGGACTCATTAATTACGAACAAACATTGCGCGCCGCATTTTGCGCGTACCATCCCTGATACGCGCCCTTTGGGCTCGCTTCGCTCGCGCCAATCAATTCATGGCGCTCCCGCGATTTTTTTGTTGTCAGGCAAGGCGCGCAAGGAGCGGTGGAGCGCGCCTACATTAAGCGGATAAGCAACAACGCAACGCAACGCAACAAAGTATGGCGGAAAATAAGCAAGCGAACTAGCGAGGGAGAGAGCATACATTAAGTGAGACCTTTGCATAAATCAAGCCTAAATCATACTTAATCCAGTAAAATAAGAAACCTCTAAACAACCACCAAAACCAACTCAAAATGTCCTGGAAACAAACCGCCCAACACTCAATGGCAGACATGCTTGTGGTCGAGCATAAATCCCTGAGCGAACTTGACGATGTGCACAGCATCATTAACTGGAAAGAGATAGAGACCACCCTGTCCAATCTATACTCATCTAAAAGAGGCGTGCCTGCCTACCCGCCGCTGATGATGTTCAAGATCCTAATCCTGCAAGCGTGGTATAACCTAAGCGATGAAGCATTGGAAAAACAAATTGCCAGGGATTTGATGTTCAGGCGCTTTATTGACTTAAGTTTGAGTGAAGCGGTGCCAGACCACACGACCATCTGGCGTTTCAGAAACCTGCTGAACACTGAGAACCTTTTAGAGCCACTATTAGAGCAAATTAACACGCATCTGGAGCAAAACAGCATTATCGTCTCAGTCGGTTCAATCAACCTCATTGATGCCACGGTGATAAAAGCCAGGCAATCACGCAAACGCAAGGGCAAGGATGGCAATAACACGCAAGACCCGGAGGCCGGTTACCACGTCAAGGTCGCCGCTGATGGCAAGCGCAAAACCACCTACGGCTTCAAGATGCACGCCAATACGGATGGACATGGTTTTGTCAAGAAGATGACTTACACGCCAGGCAATGTGCATGACTCACAAGAGATGGACAAACTGCTGGTCAAAACCCATGGGCAAGTTTACGCGGACAGCGCATATGCCAATCAGGAAAACGACCAGAAGCTGGGCCGGCAAAACAATAAAGTTCTGCACCGGGCTTATAGAAACAAACCGTTGACCGACCAACAAAAACAGCAAAACAGGCAACGTTCAGGCATCCGTTATATCGTCGAGCGCACCTTTGGGCTATTAAAACAACATCATGGATTAGGTCAGGCAAGATACCTTGGGCTGGAAAGAAACAAAAGCAGAGCGCAACTGATTGCGATGACTCATAATCTTAAAACCGGGATGAATATTTTCAAGCAAATGCGAAGTTCACCGGCGTGTTGCGTCTAAAAGGCGGGGGGGGAAGGCAAAACAGCAACCCAACCAAGCAAAGCAAGTAAATCGGGTTGGTTTGTGAAAGTTTTTCAAGAAAAACGAGGCTTTTTGGAAATATCTTTAGGGTGTTAACGAGTCAAGACCCTGAAAAATCTCAGAAGTGAGATTATGAGAAATGAGTATGGATTATGCAAAAGTCTCACCTTATGAGTGGTTGATGAAGAGGATTCTAAATGAAAAAAATTAAAACCTTGAAAATCTACTTTTTACTTTCTTTTTTCTTTCCAGTCTTACTTTCTAACAATGCCTTCGCAATGGATTTTGAAAGGACACTGAAATTTTGTAAAACGACATCTCTATGGCTTCCTGTTCTTTTTGAACATTCAGGAGTGACAGGAGAGCAAATTTGCAAAGCTGGCGGAGGTTCCTCTTGTTACAACGTTGATTCACTTGGTGAAGGTGTTTGCAAAGCTGGCAGGGGTTCCTCTTGTTACAACGTTAATTCACTTGGTGAAGGTGTTTGCAAAGCTGGCGGGGGTTCCTCTTGTTACAACGTTAATTCACTTGGTGAAGGTGTTTGCAAAGCTGGCGGGGGTTCCTCTTGTTACAACGTTGATTCACTTGGTGAAGGTGTTTGCAAAGCTGGCAGGGGTTCCTCTTGTTACAACGTTAATTCACTTGGTGAAGGTGTTTGCAAAGCTGGCGGGGGTTCCTCTTGTTACAACGTTAATTCACTTGGTGAAGGTGTTTGCAAAGCTGGCGGGGGTTCCTCTTGTTACAACGTTGATTCACTTGGCGAAGGTATTTGCAATGTAGCTGGAATTTGTAGTGCAGAAACCACAATCGACATTATCAACTCGGTTGTCGAAATTTGTGGGACGAAAGTTTTGCATTTCGGTTTTTCTCGATGATTCTGTAATAGTTAAATAAGCAGGAAAGTTACATAGTAAAAATTGCCTCTAAAGCCTTTGTTCTGCATGGCTTTCAAAATAGGTAATTATTGAGTGAAATAAATCACTGCTGTCCCATTAACAGACAAAAAAGATGGTCTGATTCGCTCTGAATGGATACAATGAGATGGCACACAACTTATTGAATCAAATAGGAGAATCAGACCATGGCGCATTGTAACACCGTTTTATCGCAGATCCTCAAATGGGCGCCGAGACATGAATTCGAGAGCCTCGCCAAACAGCATCATATGGCCGCTCGTGTCGCGTCGCGTTGGGCGCAGTTCGTCGGCCTGTTCATGGCGCAGGTGACCGGCCGCGACAGATTGCGCGACATCGTCGACAACCTGGGCGCTCAGACGCATCGGCTTTATCACTTGGGCGGCGTCGGCCTGTCCCGCTCCAGCCTGGCGCGCATCAACCGGGACAAGCCATATGCGTTGTACGAGGCACTGTTCGGGAAGCTGTTGCGACGTTGCCAGGGGGTCGCTCCCGGGCACAAGTTTCGTTTCAAGAACCGGCTGTATTCGCTCGATGCCACCACCATCGAGTTGTGCCTCTCGGCCTTTCCGTGGGCCGATTTTCGAACGACCAAGGGGGCGGTCAAGCGGCATGTCGGGCTGAACCACAGCGGTTGCCTGCCCGAGTTCGTCGCCATCACCGACGGCAAAACCAGCGACCTCGCTATCGGGCGCACGCTGGGTTTCCCAAAAGGCAGCCTAGTCGCCATCGACCGCGGATATAACGACTATGGCGGGTATAAACAGTTGAATGACAAAGGCATATTTTTTGTCACTCGCATCAAGAAAAACGCGGCGTATCGCGTTGTCGGTCGCGCCGCGGTGTTGAAGAGCAAGGGATTAACCTGCGACCAGCGCATCGTGTTCACCGGTGCCAAAGCATCCGGACAATACCCCATTCCACTGCGTCGCATCGGCTACCGCGATGCCGAGACCGGCAAGCATTACGTTTTCTTGACCAATAACTTGGAACTGGCGGCCAAGACTGTCGCCGACCTTTACCGGGCGCGTTGGCAGGTGGAATTGTTGTTTAAGTGGATTAAGCAAAACCTGAAGATAAAGTCTTTCATCGGCACCAGCAATAACGCGGTGATGACACAAATCTGGATCGCGCTGTGCGTGTATTTACGCTTGGCGTTCATCAAATTCCAGTCGCAGCTGGGCAAAAGCATGCAACAAATGCTCCGCGTGTTGCAGCTTAACTTGTTCGACAAGCGCGACTTGATGGCGCTCTTGCGTGGCGACCGGCCCCCCAGACCCGGCTTCAATCGCAATCAATCCTCGTTGCTGTGAAAGTTAACGGGACAGCAGTGAACTATAATAGATTCTCGCCTGCCGGCGAGAATCACGGTCTGGGGATGTGGTTTGGATTATGACGGCATTAGTTACTCTCATGGTTTTTTAGTTCTGGGTTCTCGCCTTTGGCGAGAACAACAGACTGGATCCCCGCCTACCGGCGAGGATGACGGGTTGGGGAGACAATGGTAAATCGGTCGGGAGTGATTTTTTTGAGAAGACAAAAGCAAACGAAAAAAAAGCCCGCATGCCGGACTATTAGTGACATCACGCGTAGCGTGACTCATTTGCTTTGATGCCACGATAAATATTGTCACGCGTGGCGTGACTCACCGGGCGGCTAACGCCGCCACTTTAGGATCCCCGCCTACCGGCGAGGATGACGGGTTGGGGGGTAATGGTGAATCGGAAGGTGTGACTTTCTTTGAGAAGACAAAAGCAAACGAAAAAAAAGCCCGCATGCCGGACTATTAGTGACATCACGCGTAGCGTGACTCATTTGCTTTGATGCCACGATAAATATTGTCACGCGTGGCGTGACTCACCGGGCGGCTAACGCCGCCACTTTAGGATCCCCGCCTGCCGGCGAGGATGACGAATGATAGGTAATGGCGAATCGAGAAGACAAAGGCGCGTTGAGATGCCAAAAGTAACCGAGAAAAAAGTCCGGCTACGTATCTCCCCTGCCGTCGCCTTACACCGGCGCTACGGTACGCACAAAAGAAATCGGCACTTCCGCTTCGTCTTCAAAGGACACCAGTTCCCAGGCGGATTGGTCGGCGATTAGTTTTCGCAGGAGTTTGTTGTTAAGCGCGTGGCCGGATTTATGCGCGCTAAACGCACCGATTAACGGATGGCCGAGCAGGTAGAGATCGCCGATGGCATCCAGAATTTTGTGTTTGACGAATTCGTCATGATAGCGCAGCCCATCGTTGTTGAGGATGTGGAATCGGTCCAGAACGATGGCGTTGTCAAAACTGCCACCCTGAGCGAGTCCGGCGTTGCGCAACTCTTCAAGGTCTCCAATAAATCCGAAAGTGCGGGCGCGACTTACCTCCTTAATATAGGAAGTGGTGGAGAAATCCACCGACGCGACCTGCGTGGATTTTTGCAAAATCGGATGGTCAAAATCAATCGCGAACGAAACTTTGAAACCGTTGAATGGTTCGAACTTCACCCACTTGTCACCGTCCGCCACCTGCAATGATTTTTTGATGCGGATGAATCGCTTGAGTGGTTTCTGTTCGAGGATGCCGGCCGACTGCACTAAAAAAACAAAGGAGGCGGCACTGCCGTCCATGATGGGGACTTCCGGAGCGCTGACTTCGACCCGAGCGTTGTCGATGCCGAGGCCGGCAAACACCGACATTAAATGTTCTACGGTGGAGATTTTTGCGCCGTCTTGTTCAATGGTGGTGGAAAGACGGGTGTCGGTGACGTTTTCTGGTTTGGCTGGAATGTCCACTGCCGGATCAAGATCCACTCGCTGGAAGATGATACCGGTATCCGCCGCAGCCGGGCGCAAAGTGAGATAGATTTTGTCACCGGTGTGCAGACCGATGCCGGTCGCCCGCATGGAATTTTTGAGCGTACGTTGTTTTATCATCCGACGGGTTCCGCGCTTTCTTCTTGTGGCAGGTTGGCTATTTGAACGAACGGGGGCGATATTACACCAAACCGAGCCTGAATTGAACAGGATCGACCACGCCGCCGGGTGGCACCCGCTGATTATCCACGGAAATTTACTGCCAACATGGTTTGCCCGGAAGTCCCGGCTCAGTCCGCCTGCCGGCGTAAAAACGCAGGAAGGTCATAGTGATTCATGTCCAACTGGTGATCCATGTTCGGCTGGATGGCAACGGCGGCCCCGCCCCGAGCACGCCTCGGCAATGGCCTCGGGTGGTTCGGCACCGCTTGAAGAGGCACGCCAGTGGATTTACCAGCGCGAACTGTCGGCTGGGAGGGCCTTGCTCCGGGCTCTGACGGTGCCGCCGCAGTGGCCACCGCCACCGCTTCCAGTTTGGAATCGGTCAAGCCGGTCGCCACCATGGTCACCCGCAAGTTCTCCTGCATTGCCGGATCAAAGGCAGTACCGATAACTACATGGGCATCGGTGGCGGCGTATTCGGCGATGGCGGTTCCCACCGCTTCATACTCGCCGATTGCCATATCCGGCGAGGCAGTGATATTGACCAGAATGCCTTTGGCACCATGCAGATCAACGTCTTCAAGCAACGGGCTGGAGATCGCCATGCGCGCCGCTTCCACCGCGCGGTTTTCGCCGCTCGCCGTGGCCGAGCCCATCATCGCCATGCCCATCTCCGACATCACCGTGCGCACATCGGCGAAGTCAACGTTAATCAGCCCGGG
This sequence comes from Candidatus Poriferihabitaceae bacterium, assembly GCA_965249835.1. GTDB lineage: Bacteria > Pseudomonadota > Gammaproteobacteria > Arenicellales > Poriferihabitantaceae > JAHRAW01. The sequence goes on along the minus strand of CBDFMY010000003.1, from coordinate 1,325,429 downwards.
CCGGGTGATGAGTTCGGAAATGCCCTGCACCGCGTTCAGCAGCACTTCGTCGGCCTTGTGAAACGCATCGATCAGGGTGGCACTCTGCCCCATCACCGCCAGCACTTTCTCGTTGGGGATGATGATTAGCGAGTCGACATGATCCTGCAATTCGTCGATGCCCTCCTGCGCCAACTTCATTCGCTTGGCGCGCTCGAACGGAAACGGCCGCGTGACCACGGCCACGGTAAGCATGCCCATCTCCCGCGCCAACTCGGCAATTACCGGCACCGCGCCAGTGCCGGTGCCACCACCCATGCCGGCGGCGATGAACACCATGTCGGCGCCTTTGATGGCTTCGGCAATGCGGTCGCGATCCTCGATCGCCGCCTGACGCCCGATTTCAGGGTCGGCTCCGGCACCGAGACCTTTGGTTAAGTTTTCGCCGATCTGCAACACGGTCGGCGCTCGTGAGCGGTTTAAGGTTTGCGCGTCGGTGTTGGCGTTGATAAAACCAACCCCCTCCAACTCCGCCTGCAGCATGTGCTCAATCGCATTGCCGCCGCCGCCGCCAACGCCGATGACCTTGATCACCGCTTGCTGGCCTATTGTTTCTACTAGTTCAAACATTTTGTTGTCTCCGTGTGCGTGGATGAAAAATAACCGTGATAAGAGAGATGAAACCCGTTACTACCAACTTGCTAAAAACTACCTCTGAACCAACCTTTGACGCGCCCGATCATGAATTTGACGCGACTCGGTCGTGCCTTGATTTGCGCCAGTCGGTGACGGTTGGCGTGACCGAATTGCACCAGCCCGATGCCGGTGGCATAAATTGGATTGCTGACAACTTCGCTCAGACCGCCGTGGTAACGCGGCATACCGAGCCGTACCGGCAAATGGAAAACCTCTTCGGCGAGTTCAACGATGCCTTCAATGCGCGAACTGCCGCCGGTCAGCACGATGCCCGAACTAATCAACTCCTCGAAGCCGCTACGGCGTAATTCGGTCTGCACCAGCAACAGCAATTCCTCAACTCTGGGCTCGATGATTTCTGCGAGGTTTTGCCGCGACAGCGTACGCGGCGGGCGACCGCCAATGCTCGGCGTCTCGATGGTTTGCCTTTCATCAACCAGTTGCACCAACGTGCAACCGAATTTTTTCTTGATGTCCTCGGCCGCCTGAGTCGGCGTGTGAAAAGCAATGGCGATGTCGTTGGTGACTTGATCGCCGGCGATCGGAATGACCGAGGAATGACGCAGGGCGCCATCGGAAAACACCGCGATGTCGGTGGTGCCGCCGCCGATGTCGATCATGCACACGCCGAGTTCGCGCTCGTCTTCGGTCAGCACCGATTCGCTCGAAGCGATTTGTTCGAGGATGATGTCATCCACCTCCAGCCCGCAACGGCGAACGCACTTGACGATGTTCTGCGCCGCGCTGACCGCGCTGGTAATCATGTGCACTCTGGCTTCCATGCGCACGCCGCACATCCCGGCCGGTTCGCGGATGCCGTCTTGATTATCAATGACAAAATCTTGCGGCAATACATGCAGGATTTGCTGGTCGTTGGGAATGGCGATGGCTTTGGCCGCATCAATCACGCGGTCAATATCGTTACGCGACACTTCGCCGTCTCGGATGCCGACCACGCCGTGGGAATTGAAACTGTTGATGTGGGCGCCGGCGATGCCGACGAACACCGAATAAATCTGGCAGCCGGCCATCAATTCGGCTTCCTCCACGGCGCGCTGGATGGATTGCACCGTGGACTCGATGTCAGCCACCACGCCCTTGCGCAAACCGCGGGTCGGGTGATGACCGATACCGATGATTTCGAGTTCGCCTTGGGGATTGAGTTCGGCGACGATTGCCAGCACTTTGGAAGTGCCGATGTCGAGGCCCACGATGAGATCGCTGTTGGATTTTTTTGCCATAATGATTACCGGTTCACGGCGAAACTTGAGCGATGGATTGAATACGCAACGAATTTTGCGAAGTGCGCGGTGAAGTGCGCCAGCCGACGGCAAAGCCGTTGGGATGCCTGAGGTCAATGGAGCGCATATCTGGAAACTCCGCCAGCAATCGTTGCGTTAGCACATTGACAAATTGCGCGATGCGCGCTTCGGCATTTTCGCGGGCGACAATCAAAGCGACCGGGCCTGGCGTAGCGTCTTGCGCGGTGTCGCGTTGCCATGCCAATGCGTCCGGCGACAGTTGCAGATGCCACAACCCGCGCGCATCAAGGCGTAGTTCGTCCAAACGCAACCCGCTGGCGGCAAACAACCCCGACCACTTGCGGTAGGTCTGCCACACCATTTCTCGTCGGTCATCGGCTGCCGACAGTAGCGGTAAATCCTGCGGCAGCGCAGCGACACCTGATTCGGATGCCACTTCGCGCTTGACCAAATCGCCGGTGAAATGCAACCAATGATGCGCGCCCCACCGCGCCACCGGCCGCACTTCCCCTACTTCCACCACCAAAGTAGCGGGCCACTGGCGACGCACCGAAGCACGGAACACCCACGGCAATTTCTCAACCCGGGATTCGATGCGCGACAGGCTTACGGAAAAATAATTACCGGAAATGGATTGCGCCACCATCGCCTTGACTTGCTCGCCATCCACCCGATCAAAGCGCCCCTGCACCTTGATCGTCTCAATGCGAAATTGCTCCGGGTCATACAAGCGGTCGGCAACGAACAATGCCACCAGCGCCAGCAACACCGGAGTAACAATCCATCCCGCAAGCGTATTTTTGTGCATCGCGCTCATGTTGGTTTCCCGATGATGCGAACTTCCGGCATCAACTCAATGCCGGTCTGTTGTTTGACCGTGTTCCGTGCTTTTTCGATCAGCCGCTCAATGTCGTCGGCGCTGGCGTTGCCACGGTTGATAATGAAGTTAGCGTGGGTCTCAGAGACCACCGCATCGCCCACCTGCGCGCCCTTGAGCCCGGCCGATTCCAGCAGGCGTGCCGCGTGCTGGCCGGGCGGATTGCGGAACACCGAGCCGGCATTGGCGCTTTGCACCGGCTGGGTGGCATCGCGCCTCTCCAGCAAACTGCGGATGCGTTGCGTGCCATGTTGTTTGTCCGGGTTACCCGATTCAGCGTCGTCGTTGGTGCGCTCCAGCAGCAACTGCCCGCTTAGTAGCCAATAACCCGCGGGCAAATCCACCTGACGATAACTAGTGGCTATTTCCGAAGCGCGAAAAGTTTTGCATTGGCCGGCGCGATCCACGCACTCAATGCACTCCACCCAATCCCAGGTTTCGCCGCCGAAAGCACCGGCGTTCATTGCCAGCGCACCGCCGAAGGAGCCCGGCACGCCAGCCAGAAACTCCGCGCCGACCAGTCCCTGCTGCACCGACACACGCGCCACTTTGGCGCAGGTCACGCCCGCTTCGGCGTATATCCGGTGTGGCGGCGAGAACGTCAACGCCGACAATCCTTTGGCGGTTCGCAACACCATGCCGCTCACGCCGCCGTCTCGCACCAGCAAATTACTGCCGAGTCCAACCCAGCACAACGGCATACTGGCAGGCAACTGCGCCAGCAGTTTCACCAGATCGGCTTTGTCGGCCGGCGTGTAAAAATAATCGGCGGTGCCGCCAACGCGCCAACTGGTATGCCGCGACATCGGCTCATCCATCAGCAGTTGCCCGCGCAGACCGGCCATGAACGCCGGCGCAGTGGTATGGGAAGCGGTCATCATGATGCCCTCGCCACGCTTTCGCGGGATGTTTTGGTTGCGCCCTGATGCAAGCCGGTTGCGGCAAGGGTGCGGGCGTAACTGCCGATGTCGCCGGCACCCAGCGTCAGCAGCACATCGCCGTCGCGCAGGATATTCGACAGCGCACCGTTCAGATCGCTTTGATGCTCAATGAACACCGGGTCGCCGCCCAGTTTGCGCACCGCACGACACAATGAGCGTCCGCCGGCACCGGCGATGGGATCTTCCCCGGCGCCATACACCTGAGTAACGATCAGCGGCTCGATGCCGGACAGCACCTGCACAAAATCGTCGAACAAGTCCCGGGTGCGGGTATAGCGGTGCGGCTGGAACACCACCACTATTCGCCGTTTTTTCCAGCACTGGCGAGCCGCGGCAAGGGTCGCAGCCAATTCAGTTGGATGGTGGGCGTAATCATCCACCAGTTCCACTGCGCCCGACTTGAGGGCGACTTCGCCGAGCGATTCAAAACGCCGACCGATGCCTTCAAAGCCGGACAACGCTTGAGCCACGGCTTGCTGGTGGATACCGAGGCGGGAGGCGATGGCGATGGCAGCCAGCGCGTTCAAGACGTTATGTCGCCCCGGTAGCGTCAGTTGGTATTCGCCGGCCGGCTTGCCGTAACGTTCCACCGCGAAAAAACTGTCGCGCCCAATTGGTCGGATATTGACCGCACGAAAGTCCACGCCTTCGGAAAATCCGTAACTGACCAGCGGCTTGCGCAATTCGGCGGCGATGTCTCGCACCACCGGGTCTTCGAAACAAAGCACCGCCAGTCCGTAAAACGGCAGGTTGTGCAAAAACCCCAGACAGGCTTGCTTGAGGTTCTCGAAATTGCCGCCGTAGGCTTCCATGTGGTCGGCATCTATGTTGGTCATCACCGCCATCTGCGGTTGCAGGTGCAAAAACGAAGCATCGCTTTCGTCGGCTTCCACCACCATGTATTCGCCCTGACCGAGGCGCGCGTTGCTGTGCACGCTGCTGACCACTCCGCCGACTATAAAGGTCGGGTCAAGGCCGGCGCTCGCCAGCACCGCCGACACCAAACTGGTGGTAGTGGTTTTGCCGTGGGTGCCGGCGATGGCGATGCCTTTGCGAAACCGCATCAATTCCCCCAGCATCTCGGCACGGGGAACCACCGGAATGTTGTTCTGTCGGGCCGCCACCAGTTCCACATTGTCGCGAGATACCGCAGCCGACACCACCACCGCTTCGGCGCCTTCGATATGCTCGGCGCGATGCCCGTGCATGATACGCGCACCGGCTTTGTCGAGGCGTTCGATGCTGGCGTTGCGCACGATATCCGAACCCGACACATCAAAGCCCAACTCCAGCAGCACCTCGGCGATGCCGCTCATGCCGATGCCGCCGATGCCGACGAAGTGAATGTGTTGCACGAATTCACGCATGCGCGACCTCCGTGCACACTCGCGCCACCTCAAGGGCGGCATTCGGTCGCGCCAGTTGCCGCGCCGCTTGGGCCATCGCCATCAGATCGGCGCGGTTGCGTTGCCATTGGTCAAGCCAGTTGAGCCAGTCGCCGAGAATGAATTTCTGCTGCGGCAGCAGACGTGCGGCGTTGCGAGAATGTAGATACGCGGCGTTAGCGGTTTGGTGGTCGCCGGCGGCGTGGGGATAGGGAACCAGAATGGCGGCCACGCCAGCCGCGCACACTTCGGCAACGGTCATGGCACCGGCGCGGCAAATGACCAGGTCGCACCATTCAAACGCTTTCGCCATGTCTTCAATAAACCCGTTGACTTCGCAACCGATGCCGGCGGCAAGATAACGTTCACCGATGGCAGCGGCGTTGGTTTGTCCGCATTGGTGCCAGATTTCAACCAATGGCGCGGAGGCCGCTTCGGACTTCGCGTCATGGCCGCGCCCGAGCAACTCCGGCAAATGTTCGTTGAACACCGCCGCGCCCAGACTGCCGCCCACCACCAGCAAGCGCAACGCTCCGCTTCGCCCGTGAAGTCGTTGTTGCGGCGGCGGCAGGTCGGCGATTTCGCGGCGCACCGGATTGCCGACAAAAGTAACGTTGGGAATGCCGCGGGCGACCGGAAAGCCGCTTAGCACCCGCCCGGCAAAACGCGCCAGATGGCGGTTGGTGAGCCCGGCGATGGCGTTTTGTTCGTGCACCACCAGCGGTCGTCGCAGCAATGCCGCCACCAAACCGCCGGGGCCCGAGACAAATCCGCCCATGCCGAGAACGCCGGCCGGCCAGTGCCACAACATAATCCACAACGATTGCAGCATCGCCCAGGTCAGCAGGAACGGCATCATCAATCCGCGCACGATGCCGCTTTTGCGCAGACCTTTGATGTGAATACGTTTGAGTTGGAAGCCGGCAGCGGGTGCCAGTTTGGCTTCCAGACCATCGGCCGTGCCGATCCACAAAATCTCATCGCCTTGCGCGCGCAGACATTCCGCCACCGCCAACGCCGGCATCACATGTCCACCCGTTCCGCCAGCCATGATTACGATGCGACTCATGATTTCCCCCGTGTTTTGTGGCGAACCCGAGTGTGGCGGTCCACCGCAAACAGCAAACCGACCGCCGCCATGCAACATAGCAAACTGGAGCCGCCGTAACTCATCAGCGGCAAGGTCAGCCCCTTGGTGGGTAGCAGCCCGATGTTGACGCCGATGTGGATTGCCGCTTGCAGGGCAATCAACAGCCCGATGCCTTGCGCCAGAAAACCGCCGAAGTGTTGGCCCTGGTCAAGGGCGCGCCCGGCGATGACGAAAGAGCGCCACAGTAGCAGCGCATACAAAATCACTACCGCGAAGATGCCAACCGCGCCGAGTTCCTCGCCGATTACCGCGATCAGAAAATCGGTGCCGACATGGGGCAGATAAAACAATTTCAGGATGCTGCTACCGAGCCCGATGCCGAACCATTCGCCGCGACCAATGGCGATTAACGCTTGCACCAACTGGAAGCCGCCATCAAACGGGTCGGCCCACGGGTCGCGGTGGCTCAACAGCCGTTCGAGGCGGTACGGTTCCATCCACACCAGCGCGGCCATCAATGCGGCGGCGATGCCGATGCTGGTGCAAAAATGCCAGAAACGCACGCCGGCGAGAAACATCATGGCGGCCACGGTGGCGGCGATGACCACGGTGGCACCGAAGTCGGGTTCGAAAAGCAACAGGATGCCGACCACGCCCACTACCAGCCCGACGTTGATGACCCCGATCCGGAAGCGGTGCAGGTCATCAAGTTTGCGCGCGAAATAATCGGCGAAGTAGATGATCACGGCGATTTTCATCGCCTCGGACGGCTGCACGCGAAACCCGCCGAGGTCAATCCAGCGCAAGCCGCCATTCACTTCGATGCCGATGCCGGGCATCAACACCGCCGCCAGTAGTAGCAATGCCACCACCAGCAATGCGCGTGCGGCGCGTTGTAGCCATTCGAGTTTCACCAGCGCGGCGAGGACGAGCAATAGCGTCCCGAGGGCGAGGTGCAACAGTTGCCGGGTTAGGTGATGGAAATTGAGTTCCAGCGTCTCACTGTCGGTCGCGATGGAGGCCGAATACACCATGACGATTCCGGCGCACAGGAGCGCCGCCACGGTCATCATCAACACGCGGTCGTAACCGGAGTCGTTCATGGCGCGGCGCGCCTGCAAGGTGTCGGCGGTGTTCATTGCTTCGCCTCCCATTGCGCCACCAGTTGCGCCACCAGTTGCTTGAAGGCTTTGCCGCGCTGCTGGTAATTTTCGAACGCATCAAAACTCGCGCAAGCCGGCGAGAACAGCACCAGTGGTCGCACCACTGGTGCGGGCCCGGGTGCGGGCACTTGCCCGGCGCGGGAATACGCTTGCGCGAGTTCGGCGGCGATGCACACGGCGTGCGGCAAATCCCGGGCGCGGGAAATTTCGGTATGACTGGCGAGAGATTCGGCGATGCGCTCGGCATCACGGCCAAACAACACCGCATGTCGCACCCGCTCGCCCACCAGTGGTTGCAACGGCGAGAAGTCGGCGCCCTTGCCGAGCCCGCCGGCGATGAGAATGAGGTCATCGCCGAAACCGCGCAGGGCGGCGACGGTGGCGCCGACGTTGGTGCCTTTGGAATCGTTTATCCACTTCACGCCGTTGATCTCGGCAACCAATTCGCAGCGGTGTTCGAGACCGCCCCAGGCGAGGGCGGCGTCCACCACCGGCGAAGTCGCGGGCACGCCGGCGGATTCCACCAGTGCCAGTGCCGCCAGCACGTTGGCGATATTCTGTTCGCCATGCAGGGACAAGTTATCCACCGCCGCCAGCGCGCACGAACCGCGACACAAAAATCTCCCTTGATGCGTTTCTTCCATTCCGTAATGACCATCTGTGGCCGGGCGGTTGATGCCAAAAGTAATCGCTTCGGGATGCGCGGCGAGCAGCGGAGCCGAGCGCGGGTCGTCTCGGTTCAACACGCAAGCATCCGCACCGTTCAAGATTTTCGCCTTGGCTTCGATGTAACGCTCCATGTGGTCATAACGGTCCAAATGATCTTCACTGATATTCAAAATCGCGGCCGCGACAGCGCGCAGACTGTGGGTGCTCTCCAACTGAAAACTGGACAGTTCCAGCACATAAAAATCCGGCGGCGATTGCGTCAGCAAATCCAGTGCCGGGGTGCCGATGTTGCCACCGGTCAGCGCACGCCGTCCGGCGGCTTGCAGCATTTCTCCCACCAGCGTGGTGACGCTGGACTTTCCGTTGGAGCCGGTGATGGCGATGATCGGCGCGTTGGCGTTTTCCACGAACAACTCAATGTCGCCAATCAAGGTGTGTTGGCTTGCCGCCACCTCGTGCATGGCGATGCCGGGGCTGACCACGATGCGGTCAAAGCGATCAAACCCGCTCGTGGGCAAACCACCGGGGATGATTTCCACCTGCGGATATTGCTCGCGCATCCGCGCCAGGCTCGGTGCGAGGTCGCGGGAATCGGCCACCGTGACTTTCTCGCCGCGGGCACACAAGAATTGCACCACCGAAAACCCGGTCTTGCCGAGACCCAGCACCAGCGTGGACGGCGTTGAATGGGTTTGCCGAGTCATTAAATGTGCCTTGTGCGGTTGCATGGGTTTGCCTAACGAATCTTCAGCGTCGCCAGCCCCACCAGCACCAGAATCAGGCTGATGATCCAGAAACGCACGATGACCCTCGGCTCGGGCCAGCCTTTGAGTTCAAAGTGATGATGCAGGGGCGCCATGCGAAAAATGCGGCGTCCCATCAGTTTGTAAGAGGCGACCTGCAAAATCACCGACACGGTTTCAATCACGAACACGCCGCCCATGATCATCAGCACGATTTCCTGACGCACGATTACCGCGACTATGCCGATGGCGGCGCCCAGAGAAAGCGCACCGATGTCGCCCATGAAAACTTGCGCCGGATAGGTGTTGAACCATAAAAACCCGAGACCTGCGCCGACTAAGGTTGCGCAGAACACCAGCACTTCGCCGGCGCCGGCGATGTAGGGAATGCCGAGGTAGTTGGCGTAAATCAGATTACCGGTGGCGTAGGCGAAAATGCCCAGCGCGCCGGCCACCATCACCGTCGGCATAATGGCAAGGCCATCCAGACCATCGGTCAGATTCACGGCGTTGCTGGTGCCGACGATTACCAACCAGGTAAGCACCACGAAACCCCATCCCAGGTTGAGCGCGACGTCTTTGAACAGCGGCAACAAAAGCGCAGTCTCGGCGGTGGATTGGGCGGTGTAATACAAAAACAACGCCGCCAGCAAACCGACCACGCTCTGGCACAGGAATTTATTGCGCGCACCCATACCGCGCGGGTTTGTGTCCGCCAACTTGCGGTAGTCGTCGACCCAACCGATGACGCCGAAAGCGGCGGTGGTGAATAAAATTGCCCAGATGAATCGATTGCCGAGGTCGGCCCACAGCAGGGTTGATGCCACCACCGAAACTAAAATTAATCCGCCGCCCATGGTCGGCGTGCCGACTTTATTGGAGTGAGTCGGCGGACCATCGGTGCGCACAGTCTGTCTGATCTGTCGGTCGCTCAACTTGCGAATCATGGACGGGCCAAACACGAAGAAAATCGAAATCGCGGTGAGCACCCCACAAATTCCGCGGAAAGTTAAATAACGAAATACGTTGAAAAAACCGTATTCACCAGAGAGTTGTTCAAACAGCCAGGTCAGCATGACGAACCTCCGGCGGATTGTTCGTGCGATGGCGAGGTGCCCAACGCCGCCGCCGCCACCACCCGCTCCATGCCGGCCGCACGAGAGCCTTTGACCAGCACCGTCACCCCCTTTGCCAGCATCGGCTCAAGATGCACAAGCAACGCTTCGATTTCGCTGAAACACACAGCATGCGCACCGAACCCACGCATATAACCGGCAATCGCACCGCTCGATTCGGCACCCAAACACAATAGATGTTGGATGCCGCAACGCCGAGCATGCGCGCCGACTTCATGATGAAACGCGTCGCTTTGTTCGCCGAGTTCGGCCATGCCACCGAACACGGCAATGCGTTCGCCATCAAAACCGGCCAACACATCAAGCGCGGCGCTAATGCTGACCGGATTGGCGTTGTAACTGTCATCAATGATTAGTGCGCCGTGCAGTCCCGCGCGCGGATGCAACCGACCATTCAAGGCGGCGAAAGATTCCAACCCGGCTTTGATTTGGGCAAGCCCGGTACCGGCGGCAGTGGTAGCGGCCGCGGCGGCCGCGGCGTTGCATACATTATGCCGTCCCAAAATCGGCAACCGTATCCGCGCGTGCTGTTCGTTGATGTGCAATTCAAACGAGATGCCGTGCGCATCCACAGAAATATCCGCGGCAACCACATCGGCGGATTCGTTCATTCCGAAACTCAACGATTGGAATTGACGCGTGTCAATGCGCTGATGCCAGTAATCGTAAAATGAATCATCTCTATTCAGCACGGCAACGCCGTCGTTGGTGAGTCCGCTGAAGATTTCCGCTTTGGCGGCGGCAACACCGCGCAAGTCGGCGAGTCCGGCAAGATGCGCCGTAGCGACATTGTTAATCAGCGCAATGTCGGGCTGCGTCAAACCGCTTAAGTATTCGATTTCACCGGGATGGTTCATTCCCATCTCAATGACCGCGTGGGTGTGATGTTCGCGCAAACACAACAACGTCAGCGGCACGCCCCATTGGTTGTTGAAACTTTTTTTTGGCGACAAACAATTCCCGCTCTGATTTATAATCGCCGACACCATCGCCGTTACTGTGGTCTTGCCATTGCTGCCGGTAATCGCCAGTAGCGGAATGTCAAAACGCCGACACCAGTTCGCGCCGAGTTTGCCAAGCGCGGTGGTGGTGTCGTTGACCGCAATTTGCGTAACTTGCGCGCGCTTGTCATTCGCATCCGCGCACACCAACGCACCGACCGCGCCTTGTTTTTTTGCATCGGCAATGAAGTTGTGTCCGTCCGATTGTTGGCCGGCAATGGCGACGAACAAATCACCGCGCACGGCGTGACGCGAATCGATGACCACGCCATCAAAGGCAGCGTCGTTGCCGCGCAATTTTCCCGACACGATGCCGGCGGCTTCGGATAAGGTCATCATGCGTTACGCTCCTTGTCATTCGCGGCAAACGCGGCGATGACCAGATCGCGATCGTTCAATGCAAACACCTTGTCGCCGATGGTTTGCGTGGCTTCGTGTCCTTTGCCGGCCACCAGCACCATGTCTTGGCCGGTGGCTTCGGCAATGGCGCTCGCAATGGCGCGACCACGGTCGTGGATCACCACGACTTGGTCCTGCATGCCCCTTGTCATGCCCTTGCATATGTGCGCGGCGATGTCATTCGGATTCTCGGTGCGCGGGTTGTCATCGGTGATGATCACGCGGTCGGTGAAACGCTCAGCCACCTTGCCCATCTGCGGACGCTTGCCGCGGTCGCGGTCGCCGCCACAACCAAACACCACCCACAGCCGCCCTCGGCACAACGCAGCCAAACAAGACAATGCCTGCTGCAACGCGTCCGGGGTGTGGGCGTAGTCCACCACCACCGCGGGTTGGGATGCGTCTTTGCGTAGCAACTCCATGCGTCCGGGCGGCGCACCGCATTGGCTAATGACAGCGGCGATGCGGTCAAGGTCGTGGCCGCAGGCGAGTAGCGTGGCGATGACCGCCAATAAGTTGAAAACATTGAGCGCGCCAATCAGGGGCGAGCGGATGGTCGCGGTTTGTTCGCGGTATTCCACCGCAAAGGCGATACCGTTTTCATTTAATTGCAGGTCGTGCGGGCGCAGGTCGCCGTCTCGGATGCCGTAGCCGAAACATTGCTCGGCGGTGTGCTCGCGCAGCAATCGTCTGCCAAACGCGTCATCCACATTGACCACCACGCTTTGCAGTCGGTCAAAGCGAAACAGTTTGCGCTTGGCGCGAGCATAGCGCTCCATGCTGTGGTGATAGTCGAGATGATCGCGGCTTAAGTTGGTCAGCAATGCCACATCAAACGCTACTTGATTGACCCGCCCCTGCTCCAGCCCGTGGGACGACACTTCCACGCACACCGCTTCGGCACCGGCCGCCAGCAACTCCGCCAACTTGCGGTGGGTGGCGATGGCATCGACGGTGGTCAGCGTTGCCGGTTCCAACTGGTCGACGAAGCCGCTGCCGATGGTGCTCAGTAACGCACAACGTTGGCCGCGGCGGTGCAGTGCCTGGGCCAGCAGATAGGCGCAGGTGGTTTTGCCGTTGGTGCCGGTAATGCCGATGAGTTGCATGCGCGCCGAAGGATGGTCATAAAAGCGGTCGGCGATGACACCGATGTTTTTCTTAAGACCGGCGATGTCAAAACTCGGCACTCCATGTGCGTGTCGATCATTGCTCCATTCATTGCTCCATTCATTTCCCCGACCACCGGCAATTCGAAATTTTTCACAAGCCACCGCCGCCGCACCGTTTTGTATCGCTTGCTTGATGTGGTCGCGTCCATCGCAAGTCTCACCGGGCACGGCGAGGAACAAGTCATCGGCATTGACCCGCCGACTGTCGAGACTGATGCCTTTGATGCCGCGTTCGTTATGCGGCGTTACCGTTGCCAACCCGGCAAGCAATGCGCCGAGGGACTTGATCGGCGGTGTCTTACACCCGCCGCGCAAGTTGATCGGGCGAGTTTGCGGATTCATGCGTCGCCCTCCTGATTTGCCGTGCTTACCTCGCTTGCCGCGCTTGCCGCCTGAGGCGCAGACTGAACCGGAACCGGGGCATGCAACGCCGCATCGGGCTTGATGTTGTAGAGTCGCATCAAGTCATTCATCAAGGTGGCGAACACCGGCGCCGCGACATCGCCACCGTAATAAAACTGACCGCGTGGTTCATCCACGGTCACCACCATGACGAACTTCGGGTCGGAGACCGGTGCGAAGCCGGCGAACGACGACACATAGCGTTTGTTCTGATAGGTGCCGTTGTGTAATTTGTGAATGGTGCCGGTTTTGCCGCCGACCCGATAGCGCGGAATGCGCGCCTTGCGCGCGGTGCCTTCGGGGCTTGCCGCACGCTCCAGCATGGGGCGGATGGCGCGCACCGTCTTCGAACTAAACACGCGAGTTCCGGCAGCGTGATAACCCGGTGCTTTGGGCGTTAGCGTAACCGGCAACAACACGCCGTCGGTGGCGAACACGGTGTAGGCGCGTGCCAGTTGCAACGGCGTAACCGAGAAGCCATAGCCGTACGACAAGGTAGCGTGTTCAATCTCGAGATTGCGTCTTTTGAGCGCACCGGCAACTTCGCCGGGCAGGTCGGCGGCGCGTTGCCCGAAACCGACTTCAACCAGCGTGTCGAACAGGTCGTCGTAGGGAAACGCCATGGCGATTTTGGTGACGCCGACATTACTTGATCGCACCAACACATCGGCCACCGACAGTTTTCCGTAGTCGTGAACATCGTGGATGGTGTGGCCGCCAATCTGGTGGGTGCCGGGGGCGGTGTCCACCATCGTGTCGGCATCCACCTCATCACTCTCCAGTGCCATGCCCACGGTGAATGGTTTGACCGTGGAACCCGGTTCAATGAGATCGGTTACGCTGCGGTTTCGCAACGCGTCACGAGTCATGGTGCTGCGGTCGTTGGGATTGAACTGGGGGGAGTTGACCATTGCCAGAATCTCGCCGCTGGGAACCGCCAGCACCACCACACTGCCGGCGATGGCACGATGTTTGCGCACCGCCGCTTCGAGATAATCGCCAGCCAGCGACTGAATGCGCTGGTCAACGCTGATGACCAGATCCCGACCGTGACGCACCGGCTGAAGGCTCTCGACCCGCTCGACGAAATTCCCGGCTCGATCTTTGAGCACGCCGATGCGCCCGGGATGACCGCCGAGTTGCGTCTGGTGGGTGCGTTCCAGCCCTTCCTGGCCAATGTCATCCACATCGGTGAAACCGATCAAATGCGCGCCGGCCGGACCGCCCGGATAGTAGCGTTTGTATTCCTGTTGCACCCCGACCCCGGGAATGGCGAGTTGCCGCACCTGCTGCGCCAGCATCGGTGACAGCCGCCGCCGGATATACATGAAGTCGGAATTGTTATGTTTGTCACATGCCGCGCGAAGTTGTTTTTGCGTAAGCTTGACCAACGCAAGCATCGGTTGCCAACTTGCCTGCGCCGCGCAAAACTCCGACGGATTGGCCCACAACGAACCCACCGGCGTGCTTACCGCCAGCACCTCGCCGTTGCGGTCAAGAATGCGCCCGCGGTCCGGCGTCACCGTCAGAATGCGTAAGTAACGCGCATCACCCTGCGTCTGCAGGTGTTCGTGTTGGGTGAGTTGCAAGTCCACCACGCGCCAATTCAACACCGCGAACACCGACAGCATCGCGGTCAAAATTAACCGCCGACGCCACACCGGCGGCTTGCTGATTTTTTTGCGTGAGGACATGGGAGTTGGATCTGCCGCCGCGCGGCTACGATCCGGCCTCCAGCGTGAGCGTGATAATTTTATCCGGTGGTGGCGGCACCATTCCCAACCGTTGACGCGCTTCATCCATAATGTTTCGTCTACTCGCCCAGGTCGCTTTCTCCAACATCAACCGCCCGCGCTCGGATTGCAGTTCAACTTTCTCGGCTTCCACCTGACGCCATTCGATGAAAGCCAGACGGTTCTGGTGGCGCACCGTGACCACGGCCATGGCACTTACCACGATGGCGAGCCACAGCACTACCAGCCATTTATTGATGCCGGATGTATTCATTATGAATCACCTCTCTCCTCACGCCCGATTTTCTCGGCAACCCGCATCACCGCGCTTCTTGCGCGCCGGTTGCGCGCAACTTCCCGCGCATCGGGTCGTTGCGGTTTGCCAATCCGTTTGAGCGTGGGATTTTTCATCGATTCGGTAACCGGCAGGTCCGGCGGATACGGGTCGCCGATGGCTTGCTCGCGAAAAAAGCGTTTCACCAGCCGATCTTCCAGCGAATGAAAACTGATCATCACCAGTCGCCCGCCGGCGACAAGTCCGGCCAGTGCTTGAGGCAGAACTTTGCGCACTTCGCCGAGTTCGTCGTTGACCGCGATGCGAATGGCTTGAAAGGTTCGGGTGGCGGGATGTTTGCCAACCTCGCGCGTTGGCGAAGCGGCGGCGACCAGGTCGGCGAGTTCGGTGGTAGTGGTAATCGGCTGGCACGCCAGGGTTTGCTTGATAGCGCGGGCGATTCTTCGGGCGAAACGCTCTTCGCCGAAACTGCGCAACACTTTCACCAGTTCCGGTTCGTCCACGTCTTCCAACCATTCGGCGGCGGCCGACCCATCGGAAGGATCCATGCGCATATCCAACGGGCCCGTGGATTTCAGACCAAAGCCGCGCTGCGCTTCATCCAGTTGAGGGGAGGACACGCCGAAGTCAAACAACATGCCGGCCACGCGACCGCCGAGACCGCGCTCGGCTAAAATTTCCCCGAGTCGGGAAAACGGCGCGTGAATGATTTCCACGCGGGAATCCGAACCGAGGTCGTGGCGTGCGCACTCGATGGCGGCCGGGTCGCGGTCAATGGCGAGCAGTCGGCCACCATTGCCAAGGTGCGCAAGGATGGCACGCGCATGGCCGCCGCGCCCGTAGGTGGCATCAACAACCAGATCGTCTGCGTGGATTTTGAGGGCGTTTATCACGGCGTCTTTCAGCACCGGGGTGTGGCCATTGGTATGGAGTGCGCGTGGCATTCCGACTACAGCGACAGTTGCTCCATTTCCACCGAAATCTTTTCCATGTCCATGTTTTCCTGCAACCATTGGTCGCGCCGTGCGTTCCACAATTCCGCGCTCCATAATTCAAATTTGTTGCCCTGACCGATCAAACAAATCTCCCGCTTCATCGCCGCAAACTCGCGAAGCGGCACCGGCAACAGCACCCGCCCGCTTTTGTCCATCTCCAGGTCGCTGGCGTAGCCGATGAAAAACCGCTTGAGTTTCTGATGATTGGGGTCAAAATCCGGCAACCGCATCACCTTCTGCTGGACTCCCCGCCATGAATCCAGCGGATACAACCACAGGCAGTGCTCCTGGGTGTTATTCACCGTCACCACCATCTGCCCGCCGCTACGCTTCGTCAGGTCATCCCGGTATCGCCCCGGAATGGCCAGACGCCCTTTGGCATCCAGATTCAGTGAATGTATTCCTCGAAACATGGTCAGATTTGGTTCATTTTATGGAGAAATATCCACAATTACCCACATTTCGACACTATAAGTAAACAGACAGGGAATTGTCAAGGAGAATTTCAGCCGCTTGGTGAGAGGGTTTTGGCGGTGTTTGGGGGGGTCGCGGGGAAAACTGTCAGCGAAACAGTGAATTTATACAATTCTGGTTCGAAAAACCGGCGGCTTCGCCGCCGAAATGATAGCGGCTAACGCCGCTGGGTTTAATAACTGGATTCTGCCTGCCGGCGAGGATGACGAATACTGATTCTTTCGTTGTCACGCCCACTTACTCTATTCTCCCAATCAACTGGCGCGTGGAAACTTACCCCGCGCAAAGCGCGAGCACGCGCAAAATTGCGCGCCTATTTTGCGCGTATCATCCCTGATACGCGCCCTTCGGGCTCGCTTCGCTCGCGCCAATCAATTCATGGCGCTCCCGGCGATTTTTTCGTTGTCAGGCAAGGCGCGTGAGGAGCGAGGGAGTGAGCAATACATTAAGTATGTGAGCGATCGAGCGATGATGCGCAACACTATACTACACAGCATAACAAACCGTAATAAACCATGGCGACGAAAAGGCACGCGCAACCGCCGGCGGATTATCTCATCGTTACAAACTCTTCCGCCGCGGTCGGATGTATCGCCACGGTATTATCAAAGTCCGCTTTGGTCGCGCCCATTTTCACCGCCACCGCGAACCCCTGCATCATTTCATCAGCACCGTCGCCGACCACATGACAACCGATGATTTTTTCCTCGGGCCCGGTGGTGATCAGTTTCACCACGGTCGGCGGTTTGTGCTCGGCAACGGCATAGCGCATGTTGACGAAGCGGCTTTCATACACCCGTAGATTTTCCTCGCCATACACTTCAGCGGCGCGTTCGAAGCCAAGACCAACGGTGCCGATGGGCGGATGGCTGAACACCACCGTGGGGATGTTTTCGTATTCCAAACGCGCATCCAACTGGCCGCCGAACAAGCGGTCGGCGAGGCGTCTTGCGGCGGCGATGGCGACCGGCGTGAGCGGGGTGGCGGGAGTTACATCGCCCACCGCATAGATGCCGGCGGCTTCGGTGTTCTGGAACGCATCCACTTCGACAAAACCATTACGCCCGGGCGCGATGCCGGCGTTTTCCAGCACCAACTCGGCGGTGTTGGGATGGCGACTCACGGCGAAAATCACGCAGTCAAAGCCTGAATCCGACTCCCCACCCACCGCACGATAACCGAGGCTGCCATCGGCGGCGCGGAACAACGCCTCGCACAATACGCCGGTGCGAATGTCAACGCCGGCAGCAAGCATCTGCGCCATCACCATATCCCCCAGTGTGCGATCGAACGCGCGCAACAATCGGTCCTTGCGCAACAACATCGCAACCTGACTGCCCATGCCGTGCAGTACCCCGGCCAACTCGGTGGCGACATACCCCGCGCCAATCAACAGTGGCCGCTGCGGTTGCGCCTCCAATTCAAAAAACCCGTCACTGGTAATCGCCAACTCCATGCCCGGCACATCCGGCACCGTTGGGCATCCACCGGTGGCGACCAGAATATGCGCCGCCGAATAAACCGTGCCATTTGCCTCCACCGAATTGCGCCCATGAAACCGCGCCGCCGATGCCATCAATTCCACATCCGACGCCTGCAAATTATCCGCGTAAATCTGGTTCAACCGTCGCACATATACATCTCGCGCCGCTTTCAACTTCGCCCAGTGGAATCCCCGCTCCTCAACGGTAAATCCGTACTCCCCGGCCAGCCCCAACGCCTGGTGAATCTGAGCCGCATTCCACATCACTTTTTTCGGCACGCAACCCACATTCACGCAGGTCCCGCCCAACCGCCCCGGCTCAAACAGCACCACCCGCGCACCGTACTCCGCCGCCCGCCGCGCCGCCGCAATCCCGCCGCTACCGCCGCCGAGGATGATGAAATCGTGGGATGTGGGCATGAGGTTTCGGGTCAGGGGTCAGTGGGCAGAATTGTGGTGCGGGCTATTGTAGTGGGTTTTTGTCTTGAATCTGCCTGATATTGCTGTATAGAATAGCCCCATTGGCCACGCTGGCCACGCCGAACGGCGGCGTGAGAGAAATATCGGCGGTGTCGGCACAACCGGAGAAAACGATGAAAACAATTCTAGTGGTCAATCCCAAAGGCGGCAGCGGAAAATCCACGCTGGCGACCAATCTGGCGAGTTACTACGCGCTGTGGAAAGTGCCTGTTGCACTGGTGGATTACGATCCCCAGCAATCCAGCATTGAGTGGCTGGAGCAACGAAGCCCCAACCTCAACCCCATCCATGGCATCAACGCCAGCCTCGGTCAGCGCGGCCACGCCAGCCTTTCCGCCGACATTGAGCGGGTGGTCATGGATTCCCCGGCGCGCATTCCGACACAGCAGTTAAAACGCCTGTTCAAATTTGCCGACCGCGTCATCATACCGGTGTTGCCTTCGCCTCTTGACATCCGCGCCGCCGGCCACTTCATCGGCCAACTTATGCTCGACGATCTTCTGCACGCCACCTCGGTTGGCTTAATCGCCAATCGCGTCCGCGAAAACACGCTCATCTTCCATAACCTTGAACAATTTTTGAGCCAGATGAAAATTCCGCTCATCACCCGCCTGCGCGATGTTCAAAACTACATCCGCGCCGCCGACGCCGGGCATGGGATTTTTGAGATGTCGCCGTATCAGGTGGATCAGGATGTAGAGCAATGGCGGCCGTTGATTCGGTGGGTGGAGAAAGAATAACGTTCGTTGTTCGTTATTCTCGCCGCAGGCGAGGATGCGGGCGGCGGCGTTAGCCGCCGGCGTTTTGAGCCAGAACGACGAGCGCAGATTATTTTTCGTCAGGCAAGGCGCGCAAGGAGCGGTGGAGCGCGCTTACATTAAGTAAGTAAGCGACAACGCAACGTAGCGCAACAAAGCATGGCGGAAAATAAGCAAGCGAACGAGCAAGTATAATTGATGAACCATCCACCCCTCTCCCTCTACATCCATTTCCCCTGGTGCGTAAAAAAATGCCCCTACTGTGATTTCAACTCCCACCAACAACGCGGTGCCATCGACCAACCTACCTACATCGCCACCTTAATCCGGGACCTTGACCACGACCTTGCCACCCACGCCTGCGGCGAACGAAAGTTGGTCTCCGTGTTCATGGGCGGTGGCACCCCAAGTTTGTTCGGTGCCAACGCCATCGCCCGATTGCTGACCGAAATACAATCGCGCATCGCCTTTGACGAAGCCATCGAAATCACCATGGAAGCCAATCCCGGCGCGGTGGAGCATGACGACTTTGCCGCCTACCGGGCGGCCGGCGTCAACCGCCTGTCGCTGGGTGCGCAAAGTTTTAACGACGCTCATCTCAAGCAACTCGGACGCATCCACACCGCCGAAGAAATTCGCAATGCCATTCGTGCGGCTGTCGATGCCGGGTTGGTCAACTTCAATCTTGATTTGATGTATGGCTTGCCGCAGCAGACGACCCGGGCGGCACTCCGCGATTTGGAAGGCGCGCTGGAATTTTCTCCGGCACATTTGTCGCTCTATCAACTCACCATTGAACCCAACACCTGGTTCCATCGCCATCCGCCAAAACTGCCGGAGCACGATTGCCTCATGGAAATGCAGGAAGCCCTGCACGAGTTGGCGCGCAAGCACGGCTATGAACGCTATGAGGTCTCGGCCCACGCCAAAGCGGGGCTGCGGTGTCGGCACAATCTCAACTACTGGCAATTCGGCGACTACCTCGGCATCGGTGCCGGCGCCCACGGGAAAATAACCCGGCACGGTGCAATCACGCGCTACTGGAAACACAAACATCCGCAACGCTATCTCACCTCGGTGACGGACGGGTGCGGAGTTGGTGGGAGCGGAGAAATCGCGAACCGGGATGTGGGGTTTGAATTGTTAATGAACGCCCTGCGCCTGATCGACGGCTTTGACACCGACCTGATACCGACACGCACTGGCCGGGATGTCGACGAGGTGCTGGCGGTATTGGACGATGCCATCGGGCGCGGACTGGTCGTGCATGAAAGCGGCAGGATACGATGCAGCGAGCGCGGGTATTTGTTTTTGGATGATGTGTTGCAAGGGGTGTTGGCAACCGGCGAGGTGGTTGGCGGAGGATGATGTTTGCGGTTGCGCGTGAACGCGCTTTGCGTGACGGGCGGCTAACGCCGCTGGGTTTTTTAACTGGATTGCCCGGAACAAGCCGGACAATGACGAATTATAGGTAATAGTAAATTGAAAAGACAAAAGCGCGTTGAGAAGCCAAAGCACATTGAGAAAAAATCGCCGGGAGCGCCATGAATTGATTGGCGCGAGCGAAGCGAGCCCGAAGGGCGCGTATCAGGGATGATACGCGCAATCCAGAGTGGCGGCGTTAGCCGCCGCTTTGAGCGCACTAAGGCGTAACGACATTAAAACTTTTTCTCGGTTGCTTTTGGCATCTCAAAAGGAATCACGGTCTGGAGATGTGGCTTGGATTATGACGGTATTAGTTACTCTCATCGTTTTTTAGTTCTGGGTTCTCGCCTTTGGCGAGAACAACTTGCCTGCCGGCGAGAATGACGAATGAAAGGGCAATAATAAATTGAAAAGACAAAAGCGCGTTGAGAAGCCAAAGCACATTGAGAAAAAATCGCCGGGAGCACCATGAATTGATTGGCGCGAGCGAAGCGAGCCCGAAGGGCGCGTATCAGGGATGATACGCGCAAAATTGTGCGCAGTATTTTCGTTGTCAGGCAAGGCGCGCAAGGAGCGGTGGAGCGCGCTTACATTAAGTAAGTAAGCGACAACGCAACGCAACACTACACAGCAAAACGACCATGGCGGAAAATAGGCAAGCGCAATCTACGCTGCGCGCTGATTTTTTCTCACATACACCAACAACAATGAAACCGCCGCGGGCGTTACTCCCGGGATTCGCGATGCCTGCCCCAGCGTTTGCGGTTTGGCTTCGGTCAGTTTCTGACGGGCTTCCGTAGACAACCCGCGCACCGAGTGATAATCGGTCTCGGCCGGCAGACGCAAGTCTTGATATTTTTCCCGTCGCTGAATTTCGGCGGTTTGGCGTTCGATGTAACCGCTGTATCGCGCCTCGGTTTCGAGTTGGCGGATGGCTTGCGGGTCGGTTAGTTGCTGCGCGCCGGGGGCCAGGGCGATGAGGTCTTTATAGGTAACTTCGGGACGGCGTAGCAAATCCAGCAGGTTGGTGTCGCGTTGCAGCGGCTGGCCGAGGAGTTTGTGTGCCAGTTCGGGGGCGAACGTTTTTGCGTGAATCCGGGTTTGCTGCAAGCGTTGACGTTCGGTTTCGATGGATTCGCGTTTCCGGTCAAAGGCGCGTTTGCGGTCGTCGTCCACCAGACCGAGGCGATGGGCGATTTCGGTCAGGCGCAGGTCGGCGTTGTCTTCGCGCAGTTGCAAGCGGTATTCGGCGCGCGAGGTGAACATGCGATAAGGCTCGGCGGCGCCGTGGGTGATGAGGTCGTCAATCATCACGCCGATGTAGGCCTGGTTGCGAGCCGGGCACCAGCCTTCGCGACCGTGCGCGAGCAACGCGGCGTTCAAGCCGGCGATGAGTCCCTGGCCGGCGGCTTCTTCGTAGCCGGTGGTGCCGTTGATCTGGCCGGCGAAAAACAAACCTTTGATGCACTTGGTCTCAAGGGTTTGCTTGAGTCCGCGCGGGTCGAAGAAATCGTATTCAATGGCGTATCCGGGGCGTGTGATGACCGCGCGTTCGAATCCACGAATGGTTCGAACGAAACGATGTTGCACATCAAACGGCAAACTGGTGGAGATGCCGTTGGGATAAATTTCGGTGGTATTCAATCCTTCGGGTTCGATAAAAATCTGATGGCTGTTGCGCTCGGCGAAGCGCACGACTTTGTCTTCGATGGAGGGGCAATAGCGCGGTCCCACGCCTTCGATGACGCCGCCGTAGATGGGCGAGCGGTCGAGGGCGGCGACGATGAGGTCGTGGGTGTCGGAATTGGTGGCGGTGATGTGGCAACACACCTGCGGCGGACGCGCACTCACATCGCCGTGAAAGGAAAAACGCGGCGGCGGCTGATCGCCCGGCTGGGCTTCGAGTTGGGTGTAGTCGATGGTCCGACCATCTATGCGCGGCGGCGTACCGGTTTTCAAACGACTCACGGTGAACGGCATCTCGCGCAGACGATCCGCCAACGCCAAAGACGACCGGTCGCCGGCACGACCGGCGCGGTCGCTGTTGAAGCCAACATGAATTTTGCCGTGCAAAAAAGTCCCGGTGGTAAGCACAACCGTGGCGGCGTTGAACTCAATGCCCAATTGGGTTTTGATGCCGGTGACGCGGCCGTTATGCACCAGCAGGTCATCCACCGGTTGCTGGAAAAGCGTCAGGTTGGGTTGATGCTCCACCGCCCGCCGAATCGCCATTTTATACAACGCCCGATCGGCCTGAGCGCGAGTCGCCTGTACCGCCGGACCTTTGCGCGAATTGAGTGTGCGAAAGTGAATCCCCGCTTGGTCAATGGCACGCGCCATCACCCCGCCCATGGCATCTATTTCCTTGACGATGTGTCCCTTGCCAATGCCGCCGATGGCCGGGTTGCACGACATTTGCCCGATGGTTTCAATGTTATGGGTAACCAGCAAAGTGCGGCACCCGACCCGGGCGGCGGCAAGCGCGGCTTCAACACCGGCGTGTCCGGCACCGATGACGATGACAGCGAATGGGTCGGGGTATTTCATGGGTTTGGGGTTGGGCTTTGGCCCGGGTTTGAATTTTCTCTCAGCCGATTGCGTTACTGATAATAATAATCATATCCTTGCAAAATTTCCCGGGTGATGCGCCATGCTTCGTTGTGCGACAGCGAGTTGTTTTCGGGAATGATTATTTTGGTGTAGAGATTTTTCCCCTGCTTCGCTTTGAGTGCGGCGAGGCGTTGATGCAGGTGATCTTCCGCGTAATCCACGGCGGCGGGTTGCGCGGGTTGTTTCAGGCGAAAGTGGTATTGGTCGCCGGATTTTAGAATCCACACTTCCACCACATACTTGCCCGCCGAGTTGCGCGCCGGACGAACCAGAGTTCGGTATTCGGCGTCCAATGAGTCGTATTCTTCCTGCAACGAATGGAAGCGTTGGTCGGACACATCAGCGAGTTCTTGCAAGGCGGCGTTTTCGATTTCGCGGCGATGGATGGATTGGTTGAGGCGGTCGATTTGCGCACGGGCTTCGGCGTAGCGTTCGGTGGATTGCTCTTGCATGGACTGCAACTGCGTGAGCCATTCCTGTTTTTCGGCCAATTCGCGCTCCTGAACTTCAATCTGCAGACCGAGCGCGCGACGCTGTTGCTGTTCGGTTTGCAATAACACTCTAACCTGTTCCAGTTGCGTTGCCACTTGGTCGAGTTGCTGAGTGAGCGTCAGGTTGGCGGTGCTCAAAGTTTCGATTTCACCGGCCGAGCGGAGTTCGAGATTGGCGAGCTGCTCGCTCACTGCGCTGATGCGTTGACTTAAGTCCGCTTCGCTGGCGGTCAGCGCGGCGATGCGCGCACCGGACTGCTCCGCCTGTTGCTGCTTTTCCTCGAACAAGCGGCTGCGCTCGACGATGATGGCGGCGAGTTGCTCGTCAAGGTTGCGGTTGTCGGCGACCATCAACTTGATGCGTTTCAATTCTTCCAGCAGTTGCGCCTGCAGCGCGTCTCGCTCGCCCTGGCTGATGCCGAGGGACTGTTGAAGGCCCTTGGTTTGGGCTTCAAGGGCGTGGATTTTATCCAGCAAACCGCGATTGGCCGCGAGGCCGGCTTCGCGGGAAATTTCGGTGGTGGTCAATTGGCGGTCTAGTTCAAAGTTGCGCATCATCATGATCACGAACGCCATCAGGAATATCATCACGATCACCGTCATGATGTCGGTGAACGACGGCCACACGCTGTCGTCGCCGATTCCGCGCGCGCCGTGGCCCACGCGCAAATCGATGAATCCGTTGTTGGCGGTGGGATGCACGGGTCGGTTGGCGTGGAAATTCGTTCGAGTTTATTTGCGCAGGCGGAAACCTTCGCGAAGCAGCTCAACCGCATCGGCCAACAATGCGCGGCTTTCTTCGTCGGAACGCTGCTGCGCTTCAACGATGCGCGTCAGCATCGCTTCGAGTTCCGCTCGAGTGATGGCATCGACCGGCTGGCCGACACTGCGCACGCTGTCGGTGGAATCTTTCTCCGCATGCTGGTTGAGTCGCAGGTGCGGCAATAAAATGGTGGCGGTGACTTCTTCGACGCGGCTGATGAGGTAGGTCTGGGTGTCGGTGAGTTTGATGTAGAAGTAGCCGAAGATGAGGTAGGCGAGAATCGCGGTCATGGTGGTGGACAGCGCGGTCGACATGCCGAAGATCATGGTGCCGAGACCATTCACCGCGGTGCCGTGAATCATCTCCGAGGCACCCAGCAGGGACAGCGACAGGGAAATGATGGTGCCGAAAACGCCGGTGAGTATCAGCACATTATGAACAAACTTCGGGAAACTGTTGCGGCTGGATTCCGATGCCAGCAGGGTCGCCGCCAGCGCGTTCTGGTTGATGTCGGTGTGCCGCCGACTGAGTTCGTGCAAGGTGTGATAACGCTCGGCAAGCATGCAATTCGGGTTCACTTCCAGCAATGGATCCCGACCTTGTTCTATGTTCCGCAAAAAGCGGGCGATGGCAAGTTCCTGATCGCGGTATTCGAAAAAACGCCACACCAATACCGCCAACCCGAACAGAAACAGCAGCACGATGCCGCCGTTGATGATCCAGCCGATGGCGTTGATCTGATTTTTCAGATAAATCTGCTGCACCACATCCCACTGCCAGACGATTACGCCCAACAGCAACAAGAACACCGCCAGCATCTGCACGAGTATGTTGCGGGTGTAACGATGCTGGGGGCTGGCTTCGGGTTGCCGATTGGTTTCGGTGGCGGCTTCAGTGGCGGCTTCAGTGGCGGTGGGCATGGTCATTTCGGATAAGACTGCCGGGCGGGCAGAAATATAAAGGTGATGGTCGGGGGGGGGATTATAGCCGCAACTGCCGAGGAATTTGTTTATTTGCCAATACAAAACGAAGCAAATATCAAACCGAGCAAGTCGTCGCTGGTGACGGTGCCGGTGATTTCTCCGAGGACGCGTTGGCAGGCGCCGAGTTCTTCGGCGAGGAGTTCGCCGGCGTGATGAGCGGTGAATTGCTTGATGCCGGCCTCCAAACTGGCGGTGGCGCGTTGCAAGGCGTCGAGATGGCGTTGGCGGGCGATGAACGGGCTATCTTCGCTGTGGCGAAATCCGGCGTGATGTTTGATCCGCTCGGCCAGTTCGTTCATGCCCTCGCCGCTAAGCGCCGACAACGCTACGCCGTGCTCGTCGGCACCCGCGCTTCGTCCGCTCAGGTCGATTTTATTGCGCACCAAACAAACGCACGCGCCGCCGCTAGTTTGTTGCAACAACTGCGCCGCTTCCTGTTCGGTGGTAGCGGAGTCGTCAATCACCAGCAAAATTAAATCCGCACGCCGTTGTGCATCACGCGCACGGCGCACGCCTTCAATTTCGATTTCATCGGTGCTGTCGCGGATGCCGGCGGTGTCGGTAATTTCCAAAGGCAAGCCGTCTATTTCGATGACCTGTTCCAGCAAGTCGCGGGTGGTGCCGGGAATGGTGCTGACGATGGCGCGTTGTTGTTGGGACAGCGCGTTCAAGATACTGGACTTGCCGGCATTGGGTGGCCCGGTGAGCACAACTTTGAGTCCGTCTCGCAGGAGTTTCCCGCGGTGGGCGGATGCGCGCAATTCGTCGAAACGTTTTCGCAATCGATTAAGGCGTTCGTGGATGCGCTCGTCGGCAAAGGCGTCTTTGGCGTGGTCCACGCTTTCTTCGGGGAAGTCGATGGCCGCTTCCACCAGTATCCGCAGTTCGGTGAGGTCAACCACCAGTTCATCAATGCGGGATGAGAATGCGCCCTGCAACGAGTTCATGGCCGAGCGTGCGGCGGATTCGGTGCCTCCGGCGATCAAGTCGGCGACGGCTTCGGCTTGCGTCAAGTCGAGGCGGCCATTCAAAAATGCGCGTTCGCTGAATTCGCCGGGGCGCGCCAGCCGTGCGCCCAATTCGAGGCACCGGCGAAGCAACATTTTCATTACCACCGGGCTGCCGTGGCCGTGCAGTTCCAACGCGTGTTCGCCGGTGTAACTGTGCGGCGCGGGGAAATAAAGCACGAGTCCGCGGTCAATGGCGGTGCCGTCCGCCGCAACAAAGTCGCACAATGCGGCGTAACGCGGTTCGGGCAATGCGCCGGTTAGTGTGTTGCACAACGCCGGAATACCGGAGCCGGTCAGTCGCACGATACTGATGGCGCCCCGCCCCGGCGGCGTTGCCACAGCCACGATGTCGTCAGATACATTCATTCCCATTGCACTCAGGTGATTTCTCTCCACTCGTCATTAATCCGGGTTGACCGGACAATCCGGACAAACATTGCGCGCCGCATATGTTTCGTTAGGCAAGGCGCGCGAGGAGCGGTGACGCGCGCCTACATTAAGCGGATAAGCAACAACGCGACGAAGCATGGCGACGAAAAGACAAGCTCAAGTGTATTTTCTGGAAATATAATATTGCTGCGTAATGGAAAGCAGATTGTTCACCACCCAATACAACACCAGCCCGGCGGGAAACCACAGGAAGAACACCGTGAAAACGATGGGCATGGCCATCATGATTTTCTTTTGCAGCGGGTCTACCGGTGCCGGGTTGAGAAAGTATTGCGCCAGCATTGAGGCGCCCATGATCAACGGCAGGACAAAATACGGGTCGGGTATGGACAAATCTTTTAGCCAGAACATGAAGTCCGCCTGACGCAATTCCACGCTCTCGAGCAGCACCCAATACAACGCGATGAACACCGGAATCTGCACCAGAATCGGCAAGCAGCCGCCGGCCGGATTTACCTTTTCGGCTTTATACAACTTCATCATTTCTTGCTGGAACTTCTGCTTGTCGTCGCCGTAACGCTCCTTGAGGGTTTTCAAACGCGGCTGCAGTTTTTTCATTTTCGCCATGGACTTGTAACTGGTGGCGGACAGCGGATAGAAAACCGCCTTGACCAGCAGGGTCAGCAAAATGATCGCCCAGCCCCAGTTGCCGACCACGTCATGAATTTTGCTCAGCAGCCAGAACAACGGGTCGGCGATGGGCGTCAGCCAGCCGTAGTCCACCGCCAGGAGCAACCCTTCGGCTTGCTGTTGGCTCAGGCGTTTTTGCTCTTTGGGTCCAACGAACAACACCGTGCGAATTACGCCTTCCTCGCCGCCGCCGATTCGCACCGGTTGCGTGGTTTTATAACCGATGCGATATTGGGGATTGGATGCGGTATCGGCAACACCGGAGAAAAATTGATAGCGCTCGGAGTCGGAGGGCAACCACGCCGCCACGAAGTAATGTTGCATCATGGAAACCCAGCCGGATTCGGTGGAAAGATTAAGCGGTTCCTCGCGCATGTCGTCGTAGGTAATTTTTTCGTAGTTGTCTTCGGCGGTGTAGACCGCCGCGCCGTTATAACTTGGCAGACGGCCAAGAAAACCCATGGAACCTTGCTGAACGATTTCGGTCTGCTTCAACTGGCCATACACAAAACCAGTCCACGGCTCGGGGCTTTGGTTGTCTACGCGGAAGTCCACTTCGATGCGGTAGGCGTTGCGCCGGAAGTGGAATACTTTTTGATAGGCGACTCCGTCCGGCGCACGCCAGTCAAGGACGACTTCCATTTGCTCGTGGTCGCCGAGGTCGTAATCCAAAGCGGAAACCGAATAGGTCACGCCGTGGTCTGGATACTTACGGTCGGCGCCGATGAGTCCGCTCTGGGCGATAAACAAGCCGCCGTCATCGCGGTGCATTAATACGAACGGTTCATCCGGCCGATCAACGCTCACCGGATGACGCAGCAATTCCACCCGTACCAGATCGCCACCACGTGGATCAATCTGGACGCGCATCAAATCGGTAGCGACGTTGATCAACCGGCCATCGGTAGCCGAAACCTGCGTGGCGACCGCTTCGATGGTTGGGTCGGTATTCGCAGATGGCACCGACAATGCCGGGGCTTCGGGAACATCACCAACTCGGGAACCGGAAGCGGTGCCGGCAACTTCGGTGCGCTGGTTCAAACCGGAACCCGCGGCCGGGTCGTTGGCGGCGGTGGTTTGCTGCTGAAATTCCACCCACGACTGCCAGAGCATAATCAGCACCAGGCCGAGGGCACCGAACAAGATCATCCGCTGGATTTCCATATTAAACATGTAATGTGCCGCTAAATTGTTTTCGGTTGCCGAACAACCGGCGGCACCGGGTCTTCGCCGCCTTCGCGCCACGGGTGGCATCGACCGATGCGCTTGAGTGCCAGCCAACTGCCCTTGAGCGCGCCGTGGCGTTCGACCGCTTCCAACGCGTAGGCCGAGCAACTGGGATGAAAACGACAACAGCGACCGAGATACGGACTCAGCGTCAGTTGGTAGGCTTTGATAAGCAGTAGTATCGGGCGTTTCATCGTTGTTTGTTTTGGGTTTGTTTTAGGTTGTTTTAGTATGGGGTGTTTCATTTCGGGCGACACTTTTGGCCGGCTTTGCCCCATAACTCATCCAGTTCCGAGCGTAGCACGCGGTTCGGCTTGCCAACCCGATCGGCGGCACCGACTCTGGCGATTACCACATAATCAATCGCGCCGAGGTCGCGCTGGTGGCGACGAAACGATTCGCGGATGATGCGCTTGATGCGATTGCGCTCGACCGCTTTTTTACTGACCCGCCGCGACACCGCCAACCCGATGCGGGCGTGGGGCAGTCGGTTGGGGGCGACATGAATATTGAAACACGCTCCGTGCAACCGCCTTTTGTGATCGAAAACCGCGCTGAACTGCTTGCCGTCCACCAACCTCAGGCAACGACTGAAACCCGCCGCCACGGGCACAGGGTCGGGCGATTCAGACAACCCCGGAGGCGTGCTCAGGCGCTCAGGCGCGCCCGGCGTTTGGCGCGACGAGCATTGATGACCGCGCGCCCGGCGCGGGTGCGCATCCGCTCGCGAAAACCGTGGGTTCGCTTGCGCTTCAGTATGCTGGGCTGGAAGGTGCGTTTCATGGTGTCAGTGCAAAGACCTTAAAAAGCGGGGAATTTAACCTGTTTAGCGAGACAATTCAAGTCAATGTATAAGTCCTTGGATTCAACCCCGAAGTGCAACTTATGCCGAATAATGCCTGATTTGGTGTTTTCATGCCAAGGCATTTGCGTGGCTCCGCCGCAAATGACAGTGGTGTGCGACGGGCGATGGCGGCGGCTTACGCCGCCGAGTAACCTGTGGCTGATATGCAAAGGTTCAGCTTGCGCGTGCTCGCGCTTTGCGGGGGAGATACCCCCGCGCCCCCCCCATCGCAGGAGGAAACATCCTGTTTCCACGCGCCAGCGTGCGTCCCTGCACGCTCTGGCTGTGAGCGTGGCAACGAAAGAATCAGTATTCGTCATCCTCGCCAGCAGGCGGGGATCCAGAGTGGCGTAGCCGCCGGGACGCGCTCATACATTAGTAAGCAACAAGCACCATCGCCTTGCCGTCATTGCGCTTGCCTTTTCGTCGCCATGCGGTGTTGCGCATCGTCTCTCGGTCGCTCACATACTTAATGTATGCTCCCTCCCTCGCTCCTCGCGCGCCTTGCCTGACAACGAAAATGCGGCGCGCAATGTTTGTCTGGATTATAAGGAGTTCGGCTTCGCCGCAAATGAGTCACGCTACGCGTGACATCGCTAATAGTCCGGCTACGCCGGACAACACGCTTTTCGTCTCGTTATTCTGGCTCGAAAAACCGGCGGCGAAGCCGCCGCCATTTGCGCGGCTTCGCCGCGTCTGGATCCCCGCCTGCCGGCGAGGATGACAAATGATAGGCAATGGTGAATCGCAAAGTGTGACTCTCTTTGAGACGCCAAAAGTAAACGAGAATAAAAGGCAAGCGCAATGGCTCAATTGTGCGGGAGGGCAGCGATATGCGCCCAGGCGAGGGCGGCGCGTTGGTGGATGAATGGCGAATGTACGCGAATAATATCCACCCCCTGCTGGCATAACGCCAGCGACATCCCCAGCGTTTCCAGGTCGCGTTGCGCGGCGCGGCGGTCGGTCAAGCCGCTCATGAAGGATTTTCGTGAATGGCCAATGAGTAGCCGCAAGCCACCTTGCCGAAGTTCCCGGCAGTGGGAAAGCAGGTCAAAGGCTTGAATGGCGGATTTGCCGAAACCGATGCCGGGGTCAAGAATGATGCGGTTGAAGTCGAGACCGGCCTTCGCCCAGATTTCCATTTTTTTCTCCGCCCACTCCACCATCTGCTCCACCGCGCCGCGCTCATCGGGCAATGTCAACGCCGGTTCCACCGGCACACTCATGCTGTGCATTGCCACCACCTGACAACCGTTTTGTCTCACCACTGCCATCATTTCCGGGTCGGCAAGGCCGGTCACATCGTTGATGATATCCACGCCGTAGCGCAACGCTTTTTCAATGGTTGCCGGATGGCGGCTGTCTATCGACAACCACGGCTTGATGTGTTTGCCATGCAATCTATCGGCGACGTTGCCGAGCACCGACTCTAGGCGCAACCATTCCTCAGCCGGGCTGAGGGGGCGGGCGCCGGGGCGGGTGGATTCCGCGCCGATATCTATGATGTGCACATTGCGCTCGATGAGTTTGTCGAGATAGGCGTCGAGTGCATCGGCCTCTTCTTTGTTGCGCCAACTGCCGTCGTCGGAAAATGAATCCGGAGTCAGGTTGACGATTGCCATCCACAGTGGAATGGGGCGGATGGTTTGGGTTAGTTCAAATACGCTCTCGCCGTTTTCGCCCACCGGCAAATCCGCTTGCAAGTGCAAAAGCGGCGTCAGCACGAAATCCCGGCGACGGGCATCGGCGTGGGGCAGGGTCAACTTGCCGGAGATGGTTTTGTGGTCATGCCAATGCAACAGGTCAATATCAATCGGGCGCGGTGACCACCGTGCGCCGCTACCACGACCAAGCGCGCACTCGATTTGTTTGGCGATTGCCAAGCCCGCATGCGGCTGCCAGTCGGCATCGCCACTGATGACGAGGTTGAGATAGGGTTTGTGCCACGCCGGGTCGGCCTCCGGCGGCAGCAAGGCGGGCGATTCGACTAGCGGGGAAACCCGTTGCAAGCGAAACCCGGCAGCCACCAACTCGCAGATGGCGCGCTCCAGGTTGTGTTTGCGGTCTCCGTGGTTGGCACCGAGGCCAAGATAAATGGTCACCGCAATGAGTCGATCAAATCAGAAATGAATTGCTCGCCTTTGGAAAGTTGCGCGAGTTCAACATACTCATCGGGCTTATGTGCTTGTTCGATGGAGCCGGGACCGCAAATTACCGTGGGAATGCCGGCCTTCTGGAACAGCCCGCCTTCGGTGCCGTAACTGACCTTGCCGGGGTCGCCGACATCCCCCAGCAATTTGGATGCCATGTCGACCACCGCATGGCCGGCATCGGTGTTCATGCCCGGATAATTCGACGAGGTCTCCCAGTCAAAACCGGTCTCGGCACTGACCGCATGCATTTTCGGAATCAGGGTTTCCTCGACATAACGCTCCACTTCTTCAAACAACGGCAACGGCGGATGTTGCGGCAGGTTGCGAATTTCAAACTCAAACTCGCATCTATTGGGAATGATGTTGTTGACCGTGCCGCCGTGAATCACGCCGGTGTGCAGGGTCGTGTGGGGCGGCTCAAAGCCCGCATCAAAGGGCCCCTCGCGGGCGATGCGCTCGGCAATGGCGTCGATGAAAGCGATGGTTTTGGCCGCCATGGCGACCGCATTGACGCCGTGGTGGGTCAAGGATGAATGCGATGACTTGCCGCGCACCCGGCAGTGTTTGGACAACATTCCCTTGTGCGCGCGCACCACGCCCATGCTGGTCGGCTCGCCGATGATGCAGGCGCGAGGTTGCACTTCGCGTTTGGCGAGTTCGGCGAGCAATCCATTGACGCCGATGCAACCCACCTCCTCGTCGTAGGAAAAAGCAAAATGCACCGGTGTGTCTAGTTTGGCTTTGAGAATGCGGTCGATATGCCCGAGACAAATGGCGATGAATCCTTTCATGTCGCAACTGCCGCGACCGTATAACTTGTCGCCGACCACTTCCGCCGCAAACGGGTCGGTGCGCCAATCCTGCCCGTCCACCGGCACCACATCGGTATGTCCGGAAAGCACGATGCCGGGCTGCTCGCTCTGCCCGAGGGTGGCGAACAGATTGGCTTTGTTTTTCTCGGCATCAAAAGTCAATTCAGATTGAACGCCATGGTCGGCGAGCAACGACTGCGCGTATTCGATCAACACCAGATTCGAATTACGACTGGTGGTATCCAGCGCAATGAGGTCGGTGAGAATGCGGGTGGTTTCGGTGGTTTTCATCTGCTCGGTTCGGTGAATTTCAGGAATATTAATTTACTTTGGATGAAGCGAAGCTCCACGCGTTTCAGGACGCTTCGGACGATGTTATATCGGATATAGCAGAATCAATCGCTTCATGCCAATCTATCTTTTCGCAAATTTTATCTTTTAATGCGGTCAATTCATTCTTAATAAGATATCTTCCGAGACTTCCCATAGCAACTTGTTGCGCATCGTCTTCATCTAACTGGTAGATTAGTTGGTTGATTAAGTGATTTTCCATACCGATGGCCATTACCTGCCATTATAAATGTTAGTTCTGTGCCAATTTATAGCAGCCATATCCGGATAATGCTTTGCTGCTTTTGGCAACTTCAAGAAACATCTGCCAGACTTTAAATGATCCAAAAAATCATAACCAAATATCATACCGTAATCACTTCCTAAGGATTGTGATTCCATTAAAGACACTACTTTAAAATTCCCATCACAACTAAATAGTCCTACATCAAAAGCCCAATGATGCAATTGGCATAATGCCAACCCATTCCATATATCGTCTCTTCCAAAATATCTATGAGGAACTATGTGCGCGGCTTGCACTTCCCATCGTAATTTATCGGGTGAACGCAACTTCAACCCGCAAACACAACATTTGTAATCATAAACATTAATTATTGCTTGTCTGAATCCTCTGTTTCTCATAATAGATTTTTTCGTTGTGATTTTTGTTTTTTTTTCTTTTATTGAAAGGATTATAACTCTCTGGTTTTAATTGTGCAGAAATGCTTTCGACTATTTTTTGGACTTCATATGGCTTGATTGGTAATTCAGATTTGTAGTCGGATGGAATGTTTAGAAGATCCAAGGCCTTGTCATATCCTTTCTCGGTTAACATTCATTCTCTTTTATTTGTGAGCCTCAAAGTTTTTGTTGGGCGCGTAACCAATTTTTCTTTCGCTAATATATCGCCCGCCCTATACAATAATCTGTGCCACAAAGGTGTTCGCACAGTTCTGTTTTCTTTTTTGTAAATTCTCTCAAGAACAACATCTTTTTGATTTTTGGTAAGGCCGAAATTGTCAGCGACTTCCGTGACTACTGCTTCGTCGATTGAAAACTCTCTGACTGTGCCACCATGTCTAAAAAGCATTATTAGCAAGACCTTCGCAACCTCATCACGATCCGGCATATTGTAATCCTCAAGCATCCTGCCTTCATAACTCATTTTCACTCCGGGCTTTTTATTTTGTATGTTCATCCTAAAATAATGGTCGCTATTCGCTTTACTCTTGCCTAAGGGACGATGTAATGATGAGATCGACAGAATCGCTTGGAAGCGATTTCAGTTGATCTTTGCTATCGCCAAGGTATATGTCTGTTGTGATTTCCACTCTATCCCAAGCACTCATTACTTTTCCACTCATAAAAACGTCTCTCTTGCGAGTTTTGATTTGCACCGGCTCACCGCGCAAGCGCATCCAGCACCGCCTTTGGCTTTTTTGCCACCACATTCAACTTGACTTATTTTAAGAGTAGCGCGAGTGTTTTTCACATCAATCGGTGCAGACTCATGGACAATCGCTTGCACGCGTTTGCCTGCGGAATACCGAACCGCTTCGGTGAAACCCCGCTTGATGCTGTCGAAAGATTCAGACATCGCTTTCTCCGTGGTTTTTAACGAGCAGATTCGTTAGTTTGGCCAATTCATTAGCACAGATGCCCGACAAAAATCACACCGAGTTGCCCACAGTAATCCCTAAATCAAGACCAACTGGCGCGACCAACTGGATTGCCGTTTTCATCACTCGCATCTTCCCACGATTCGCCGCGCCTCGCAATCCATTGGATTACTTTTGTCAAGTCGCCACACGCCGACCACTCACTTTTTTGCCGCAATCTCCTCCAGTTTCTTCGTGCGTATCACCTGCCCGTCCAGGCCCGCTTGTTTGGCGGTGCTACCATAGGCGACCGACATCAACTGGCTATAATACACCACCGGCATGTTGAAATTTTTGCCGTAGGTTTTGTTGATTTGCTCCTGATACACTTCAACATTCATCTGACACACCGGACACGGCGTGACGATCATGTCGGCATTGTGGTCGTAGGCTGATTCAACAATGTCCTTGATTTGCGCCTGGCTTTTTTCCGGCTCCGAAAACGCCAGCGCGCCGCCGCAGCAGGTGACCTTTTGTTCGTATTTTTCGGCCGGCTCAGCACCCATAATTTCCACCATCTTGTCCAGATATTTTGGATTTTCAAAAGACTCGCCGTCTATGCCGAACGGGCGGTTGGTCTGGCAACCGACATAACCGGCGATCTTTAATCCTTCCAACGGTTTTTTGACCGGTGCCGCGAGTTCATCGTAGCCAAAATCCTCGATCAATACTTCGACCATGTGACGCACGCTGCTCGCGGTTTTTTCATCGATGTCCACTTTCAACCCGACATCGGCAAGAATACTTTGCGTGTCGGCGAGCAATTGCTCGGACTTAGACAACCGCTCCACCGATTCTTTCGCGCCAAGCCAGCAGGCCGCGCAAGTGGCGACGATGTCCTGCCCTTTGTTATGTTGTTGCGACAACGCCACGTTGCGTGCGTTCATCACATGACGCGGCAACTCGCCGCCGTCGGCATAACCGATGGACGCGCCGCAGCAATTCCAGTCGGGAATCTCGTTTAGTTTAATATCCAGCGTCTTGCACATGGTATTGACCGATACCATGTAGTTGGATGCCGAGGACTTGCGCTCAGATGAGCAGCCCGGATAAAAGGAATATTCTTTTCGTGCCATTGCGTTATCCTCCGGGCTGTTTCAGCCCTCTGCGTTTGTCTTCAATTTCATGCGCCTTTTTCAACATCTGTCGTAACTGATTTTTTTCTTTGATACCGCCGGCGCGGAAAAACCCAAGCGGATTCAGTCGTCCGGTTCGAAGCATACCCAAACCGACCTTGCGCATGCCGAACGCGGTTTTTATGCCGCTCATCAAACCGTTCATAAAATACAGTTTTATCGACAGTTTCGATTCATTCACGCGTCCGGTGTCGGCGATGTTGTCCCAAAATATTTTCGCAAAACGTTTGGTCGGATTCATCTTCGGCGCGATCCCGAGGCGGTTGGCGTAGTTCGCCAAGCCGTGCATGATGTGCGTAATCGGCAGCCCGCGCGGGCAACGCGTGACGCAGTTGTAACAGGAAGTGCACATCCACATGGACTCCGATCTGAGCACTTCGTCGCGTTGCCCGGCGCGAATCATCATAAACAATTCCTGCGGCGGATGCGCCCACGCACTCCCCAGCGGACACGAGCCGGAACACACCCCGCACTGCATGCACATCTTCACCCACTCGCCGTCCTCGACATTGGCTTCGACCTCGCGCAGGAACTGGTTGCGGTATTTTTCCACGGCGGATGTGTTGGCGGAGTTCATTTTATTGTTTCTCGAGAAGGCGCGCTTTCAAATATTCCATGGTGCGATTGCCTTTGACGCGATTGCAGTTACCGCACAGCAATTGAAAGTTTTCCATTATATCGGCACCGCCTTGGCAGGGCGGGACAATGTGATCGCGCTCAAAGTTCTGAATGGGAAAATGAAATCCGCAACCATTGCATAGCCCGGCCTGGTTGCCATATAACCTTTTGCGAATTTCGGTGTCCGACAGTGTGATGCGCGGAATATCGATACGATGCGGGATGTCGGTGCGATGAACGACTTCGCCCTTGAACACTTTGCCCTCACCGAGCACTTCCCGGCCGAGCCGCGTCTTCACCAACTCCAACGCCTTCGGGCTGATATCAATACCAATCCATTTGCGGTGTAACACTTCCGCCGCAACGCAAGTGGTGGCGCAACCGCAAAACGGATCGAGCACGGTGTCGCCCTCGTTGCTGCTCGCCTTGATGATGCGATTCAGCAACGCCAGCGGTTTTTGCGTCGGGTAACCCATGCGCTCCTTTGCCATGGCATTCAACGCGGGAATCTCAAACACATCATCCGGCGTTTTTCCTTTTGGAATGGGATTGCCGCGCTGACCGCCATGCGTATAACGCCATTTGGTCATGCCGCTTGCAAACGGTGTCAGCACATCATCACGGTTAAACTGCGGCGCGCCCTTTGCATACCATAAAATCACATCGTGGCTTTTGGCAAAACGTTTTTTGCCACGCGATGCGTTTTTGTAATACCAGATAATCTCATTAACAAATCCGCCATTGCCAAAAATCGCATCCATCACCAACTTCAGACTGTGACTCATGGTCGGGTCGATATGCAAATAAATGCTACTGGTGTTTTTCATAATGCGGCGCAATTCCAAAATGCGAACCGCCATGTAAATCAAATACGATTTGTCGCCGGAGTCACCAACCGCACCGGCCACATGAATGATCGCGTATAACTTCGGATGATGCGATTTCAACGCGGCGTGCCACGATTCATCTTCATCCGAAAGCGTCCACGCATCCTTGAAAGACGCGCCGGCCGCTTCGCTTCCTTCCACTGCCGAGTATTCTTTGTTGGAGTTGAACGGTGGGTCGAGGTAAATCAAATCAACGCTGTCGCAGTTTATGCCGCGCAAAATCGGCAGGTTGTCGCCGGTGAATAATGCGCGGTTGGGAATTTGCAGATTCATTGTTCAAACACTTGATTGACAGCGATTTCTAATAATGAGAGCAATATACTAAACGGCCAGAATGCGACCAAGAAGGTGGTGGCATACAAAGATAGCAGATATAGATGCGAATATCACCACAATTAAAAACAACATGCCAAATATAATCACGCTCAAAACCCTTTGAACGGATTCATGCCGAGCGCGTCTATTTTTTCGGCGTAGTCGTTAATCAGTTTCGGCACGCGTTCAATGTCAGTGATTTCCACTTCAAACGTTTGCACGCGCTCGGTTTCCAGTTGCAATTGCGTTAAGGTGTCGTCAATCTTGCTCATGCGCTCGTGCGCCAACTCGGAACCGCGCACGAAGTGACATTGATAGTCATCACCCTTTTTGCAGCCCATCATCATGATGCCGTCAAAGCCAGAGTTGATCGCATCGGTCACCCAGATCAAATTCACCGAACCCAGGCAGCGAATCGGAATCACGCGCACGAAGGCGTTGCGATATTTTTCGATTGGATTCATTGGGGCGATTGATTGGAGATTTTCCGAATTCCGTCAATTATACCGACTTGTGGGCGGATACCGGACATGGTTGGAGCAGTTATTTTTGTAATGAAAAATCGTCTTTGTAATTTAATATCAGACAACGCCTATCTGTAACGGGTCTGCAACAAAATACTTTTTCATCCAAACATCATTCATTCTTTCTCTCTTCACAGTCATCATGTATTCCACCATTTTATTATTTAAATTGACTGTCTTTGTGCCATGTGCCGGGTGAGCTTTATTGATTTTCATTTCGACTTTCATTTGTTTTTTGGTAAGGCAAAATGTGTCTGCCCCTTCGCCGGATATAAATTGGAATATGTAATCGCAATTTTGCCAATGCCGAATTTGGAGGAGTCTCAATTCATTTTTGGCGTTAAATCCAGATGCCTTATATTCGTAGTAATTTCCGTTTTTTTCCATATCACCTTGGTTTTCAGCGGGTTGAACCCGATTAAATCCATGTTTTTCAATAAAATATTTTTCCCATAACGGCGCGCGCATTTGAGTGCTCATCAATGCAGTGATTCGATAAAATTCCACCGCGGTTACTACTCCGGTAAGTTCGGCCGCTATTAATTTATCTTTGACTCGCATCACCAAAACACTGGACTTTGCTTGGCTTTCATAAACAGTCGTTGCCAATGACCTCATGTCTCTTTTGTCTTGTCTTGTTAATTTCATGGTTTTGGCCCAATCGTGTGTCTGTGATAATACTGCATCGCCAATTCATTTTTGGTCAGCCAATACACACCGCCGCTTGCACATGAGTTGCCTTGCCAAACCACCGCGTTTAAGTTGGCAATTAACCGATTAACATCAATATGTGATTTCAGAAAATGCCCGCGATTATTTTTCTTAACTTCCCCCTGCCGTAATATATTTTTTGGTGCAGCACCAAAAATAAACACATCGTAATCTTTGCAATTGGAAAAGCTAAAATCCGCAATGTTCGGCAATTTGGTCGGTACACGCAAATCCTTGCCCTGTGACCGACAAAACACAAAAAACGAACATGGCACATGTTGGGTTTCTCCTTCATACAAAAACGCATTGCGCGGCAATTTATGGTTCGTTTTAATGCGCCAATGGCTTGGCAGTATCGCTTGTCGGGTATGTTTGTTATACACATCGGGCAAAATAAAACCGATGCACGAAACTGCGGGGAATTTTAATGCATGTTGGATAAATGCCGCGGACAAATTATTAAATCTGCCAAATGGCGGGTTACCCACCACCACCACTTTTTTGTATGCGCTGTCTATTTTGTAAGTCAGCCAGTTTGCTTTTTTAATCGCTGGATGATGCGGAGTAATATCCAATCCTATTAAGTTGCTATGCTTAATCTTGGAAAAAAATGCACCATCGCCGGCACTAGGTTCAATCACGCAATCAAACTCGGACAACCTGCCCAATTCGCGCAAACAGATCGAAACTATTTCAGGTTTGGTATAATACTGGTCAATACTGCAACCCACAAATTTCTCACTGCAAACGTCCGTCCCGTCAGCCTGAAAAATATCGGCTTGCCTGACATTTGCTTCGGCAAATGTGGAAAGAGTGGATGCCGGTCGCTGATACATAAAATTGGGTTGGTTGAAATCACCTAGTTATGAACACTATAGTTTCTTTCATGGGATTGCAAACTGATTCCGTGCCGAAATCTTCAGAGTACTATCAAAACCCTTTGAACGGATTCATGCCGAGCGCGTCTATTTTTTCGGCGTAGTCGTTAATCAGTTTCGGCACGCGTTCAATGTCAGTGATTTCCACTTCAAACGTTTGCACGCGCTCGGTTTCCAGTTGCAATTGCGTTAAGGTGTCGTCAATCTTGCTCATGCGCTCGTGCGCCAACTCGGAACCGCGCACGAAGTGACATTGATAGTCATCACCCTTTTTGCAGCCCATCATCATGATGCCGTCAAAGCCGGAGTTAATCGCATCGGTCACCCAGATCAAATTCACCGAACCCAGGCAGCGAATCGGAATCACGCGCACGAAGGCGTTGTATTGGATGCGGTTGTGCGCCGCCATATCCAGCGCCGGATAGGCATCGTTTTCACAAGCGAGAATCAGGATGCGCGGCTTCTCGTCGAATTCATCGGGCATTTCAATGGCTTTGATTTGCTGGCCGACGGTGTCCACCGAATAATTTTCAAACGAAATCACGCGCACCGGACACGCGCCCATGCAAGTGCCGCAACGCCGGCAGCGCGATTCGTTGAACTGCGGATAGCCGTTTTCATCTTCGTCGATGGCGCCGAACGGACATTCCACGGTGCAACGCTTACACTGGGTGCAGCCGTCCTTGCGGAAACTCGGATAGGACAAATCGCCGACACGCGGATGCGCGGCACGCCCGAAGTTGGCGGCTTCGACCGATTGAATCGCCTTCATCGCTGCGCCGGTGGCATCTTCAATGGATTGCTGAATGTCCATCGGGCGGCGCACCGGACCGCACGCGTAAATGCCGGTGCGGCGCGTCTCATATGGGAAACAGATGAAATGCGAATCGCTGAAGCCGTGTTTCAAATGCGGCAGGTCGGGACCCTGACGGTAATCGAGATTGAGAATGGACTCCACCGAAACCCTGACCTCGCCGGGTTTTTTATTTTCGGCGCTACCCTCGGCACTCTTGCCCTCGGCATCCCCGGCGTCATTGTCGGCCTCGATATCCACCCCCGAATTCGGCACTTGCCCGGTTGCCAGCACCACCAGATCGGCGTGCGCGACCGCGTCTTGGTGCAAGATATGATCGCGAAAATGCACCGCCAACTGTTCGGCATCAGGCACAACCGAGGCCACCTCGCCGTTGGTGAACACCACGCCTTGCTGTTGCGCCGCACGATAAAAATCCTCGCCGTTGCCGGGCGTGCGCAGGTCGGAATAAATCACATTGGTATCAATGTCGGGGTTTTGCTCCTTGAAATACATCGCCTGCTTGATGCTTACGTTGCAACAATAACCGGAGCAATATGGCAGATGTCCGGGCTTTTGCGAGCGTTGGCCGGCGCACTGCACGAACACCACGCTGTTAACCGGTTTGCCGTTGGAGGGGCGCGTTATCACTCCGCCATTGCCACCATTGCCGCCATTGTCGCCGGCTTTGACCGCCAGTGCCTCCAACTCGGTTTGGTCGATCACATCCGGAGTTTTGCCGTAGGAAAATTCCGGCAGGCGGTTGGCATCGTACCGACTGAAACCACTGGCTTGCACGATGCCGCCGATGTTCTCGGTAACGGTGGTGCGGCCACTCGCAATGTCCACCGAAAAACGCCCCGGTGCACCGCTGGTTTTGGCTACGGTGGCATTCAAAAACACCGTGATACTAGCGTGATCTTCCACCGCCTTGATGAGTTGCGCGATGTCATTGTGCACCGGTTGCGCATGTGGCTCGGTGCGCGGCAGACAACGATGCAACGAACGCGCCCAGCCGCCGAGCGCGGGGCTTTTTTCCACCAGCAAAACCGCATAGCCGGCGCGCGCCGATTGCCATGCCGCGGTCATGCCGCTGACGCCGCCGCCGACCACCAGAATGCGCTTGTTGGCAGCGCTCTCGGCATCGGCTTTCGGCAACTGCATGAACTTCGCTTCGGTGCATGCCATGCGCACATAATCATCCGCCATCTCCTGGGTGGTCTCGCGCGCATCCGGCGTATCCGGTTGCGTCCAAATCACGCCTTCGCGCAAATTCGCCCGCGCCACCGCCGCGCCATGTGATTCGTGTGATGCTTCGTCAAAACCAAACGCTTCGGTTTTGGCGCGGCGCGAGCAAGCACCGATGACGACATGGGTGACTTGTTGGTTTTCGATGTCATCGCGGATAGTGGCGACGCCGTCGGCACTGCACAAATAATCATGCGTCTTGACCGTGGTCGCGCCGCTTTGTTCGGCGACCGTGGCCAATTTATCCGTATCAAGACGCTCGCCCAAGCCGCAGCCTTTGCACAAATACGCGCCGAGTTTTATCGTTGAGTCGTTCATGTTTTTTGCGCGCGGGACACGCGATTGACTACCTGAATGGCGCGCAACGCCGCCGCGGTGGCACTTTGCACCGAGCGATTTACATCCAGCGGATTGGACGCGCAGCCGGCCGCGAACACGCCATGCGTGTCGTCATTCTCTGCGCCATTGATCTGCTCAAGTTCGATAAATCCGCCGGCATCCACCGCGACCTCGTGATTGGTTTTCAGCAACGCAGCGATGTCAACACTGGGGGTCATACCGATCGCCAGCACAACCAGGTCGTGCGCGTTTTGGTAGCGGTGATAGCCGTGGGTGTCAACGCCGATCAGCAGCGGTTTGCCGTCCGCGTCCTGCTCGATGCTGGCGACTTTGGATTTAATAAAATGCACGCGCGCATCGGCGCGCACTTGTCGTTCAAAATCTTCAAAGCGATCGATGGTTCGGATATCAATATAATAGATGGTCGCACGCGCGTCTTGGTCATCGCCGTATTGCTCTGCAAGGTAAGTGGCTTGTTTCAGCGATGCCATGCAACAGATGCGCGAACAATGCGCGAGATGATTGCGGTCACGCGAACCGGCGCATTGAATGAATGCGATGTCTTTCGCGTCCTCACCGTTGGACGGTCGGGTTAATTTTCCCGCGGTCGGGCCAAATGGATCCATCATGCGCTCGAACTCAACGCTGGTGATGACATCGGCATAGCGTGCGTATCCATATGGTTCAATGCGCGCCGCATCATATGGTCGCCAGCCGGTGGCAAAAACCACCGCGCCGCAAGTGATTTCTATTTCCTTCTCTTGCATCTCCAAATCAATCGCATCCACCGGACACGCGGCTTTTGCGGCTTCGCCCTGTTCGGTGCCGACAATGGACCGGTCGAGAACATAACGTTGCGGATACGCCATGTTGTTGGGCAAATACGCGGCACTGATTTTCCCCATGCCGTAATTATGCGGGTCGTCAATTTGCGCACTCACGGCGCGTGCGCATGCGCCGCAAGCGGTGCAGTTTTCATTCACATAACGCGGATGAATTTTAATGTGCGCGGTGTAGTTGCCGGCCTCGCCGCTAAGGCTGGTGATTTCGGCCATGGTCAAAACGCGCAGAAATTTATTCGCCTTGATGCGCCGCAGATTAATTTCTTGCCCGCAAGTCGGGCGACAAAGT
This sequence comes from Candidatus Poriferihabitaceae bacterium, assembly GCA_965249835.1. GTDB lineage: Bacteria > Pseudomonadota > Gammaproteobacteria > Arenicellales > Poriferihabitantaceae > JAHRAW01. Next base: position 1,282,330 of record CBDFMY010000003.1, on the reverse strand, counting down.
TTGGGGAAGTAGCGATGCAGTTGCGATACGCGCCCACCGAGTGCCGGATTTTTTTCAATCAAGATTACCTGCTTGCCACATTCGGCCGCTTCCAGCGCCGTGGTCATGCCACTGATGCCGCCGCCAATGACGAGGATGGTCTCGTGGCTGGCGACGGTCATGTCCATTGCCCGTGGCGTTGCAACCGTGCGGTTGCCGGAAGGGGATGGCGGGTCATGATGGCGATTATACGGCGAGCACGCCGCCGATTCCAGTGCGTGTATAAGTCCTTGGATTCAACCTCGAAGTGCAACAGGGGGATTTATGCCGAATAGTGCCTGATTCGGTGTTTTCATGCCAAGGCATTTGCGCGGCCGGTTATTGATCTGGTCGACCACATCCAGAGCGATCGCCGAACCGAATTTCCAGTTCAGGCCGATGCGGTAACTATCAGTGCCAGCGAGTCAACCGACGCGTCTTTGTTGTCCGCCTTTATTGACACCAGAACCAATCACAAGAAAGCCAGCGATAACAATTATCACCATTCCAATGATCGTTTCCAGGTTCGGGATTTCGGAGAAAAACAAAAATCCCCACCAGGCGGCGAACAGCAGATAGGTGTAATCGAAAGTGGCGATGATAGGCGGCGGCGCAGATTGATACGCTTTCGCCAAGCCGATGCCGATGATGACGATGAGGAAGGACAAGAGCGCGATCACGCCCCATTCGCGCGGCCGCATGGCAATCCAGTTGCCGAGAAGGAACGGATAGGTTATGCCGTGTCGGAGTAGCGGCTGAGCCAAGACAACAACGCCGCTCGCCAGCAATCCGATAATCAAAATCGATAAGTTGAGCATGATGGCAAGTATTTTCGGATTTTCATCGATGCATTTCGCTCTGGTGATAATCGCCGCCAGCGCATAAAACAAGCCGGCGATAACCGGTATCAACATATAGAATGAAAAAGCCTCCGTGTCCGGGCGGAGAATAACAACAACCCCCATGAATCCAAGAACAACCGCGATCCATCTTCGTGTCCCGACCGGCTCGCCGATGAGAAAGGCCGAAAACAAGGCAACGAAAATCGGTCCGGTATAAAGCGACGCCGCTATGACCGATAAAGGCAGCAATGGCACTGCCGCGTAGATGGCTATGTACATAAACACCAGCAACATGCTGCGCGTGATCGTCCATTTCAGCGAGCGCGGGCGGATGTCGGATATTTGCGATGCGAACAATACGATGGCGATTAAAACGGGTATCGCCACGAGCGAGCGCACCACAAAGATTTGCCACAGGGGGAAGTCCGCGCTGATATATTTGATGATGGCATCGGAGAACGCCATGGTGAACACGGTCGCAATGATGATGCCGACGCCGAGAACAATGTCGTCTTTTTTATTTTCGGAGGAGGTGTTCATTTCTGTTATGTCATTTGTGCGCAAAAACTAAATACGCTCAATGATGAAAAAACAAGCCTCATGCGTGTATTTTTCTGCGCGATAACTTCCATGGTCTGGTTCTTCCCATCGACGAGTTTCAGAATGAATAATGTTTACGCTGTGTGAAATAGTAATGGGGTTTGGCGAACGCTTGCAAACGATAAAAACTCAACCGGACGCTGAATAAATCTCAGGAATACATATTAATGAACGACCCATGAGAAATAACTAATGAGAAGGAGACTTCCGCCATTAAACGCCATCGTGGCTTTCGAGTCCGCGGCGCGCAATAAAAGCTTTAAAAAAGCTGGGGATGAGTTGTGCGTGACCTCTTCCGCAATAAGCCATCAAGTGCGTTTTCTTGAAGACTGGTTGGGTCTTAAGCTGTTTGAGCGGAGCACTCGCGCGATCGAGCTGACCGATTTTGGAATTCGTTATATGCTGGAACTGGGTTCTCTGCTAGATCTGTTGGAGAAATTCTCCAATAGTGAAATCGATCGCCGTAAAAATAAAGCGATCATCACCATACAAACTACGGACTCGTTCGCATCGCGCTGGCTAATCCCTCGTTTGTCGGAATTCGAGGCGCTTCACCCGGATATAGCCATAAAAATAGTTACATATGATTTTCGGGATAGCTTGCGTTCATCGGAAGCCGACTTGGGAATATTATTCATGACTGATAAAAAACACAACGCGATCGCAAACACTAATAACACGCGGTTATTATTCCCGGAAGAAATATTTCCGGTGTGCAGTCCTGAAATTATACAAAACGTGAAATCAATCGACGTGACTGATTTGTCGAATTTCACGCTTATTCACGATGACAACGTGGGTGTTTTCTGGCAAGACTGGATTTCAGTAGCCGCCAAGCGACATTCCCTTGCAACCAATATAGAAACCAAAGATGGACCCCATTACAATCACGCGCACTTGGCGTTAAAGTCCGCGGAACTCGGAAACGGTTTTACCTTGGCCAGCAACGTTTTAACCAGCGATGCGCTGGAAAAAGGGTTGCTGGTCGCGCCTTTTCAGGACAAGATTGCGACTGGGTGCGGCTACTACCTGACACAATCACAAAACCCGCAAGTCAGAAATTATTGTCGGCCTTTCAGCAAGTGGATTGTTTCCAGGGCTTGTTAGAAGCCTGGAATTGTCTCGAAATTAAGATTGCGCAACAGAAATACATTTAAATTCTTATTTGCTATCCCAAGTTATATCTCATTGAAAAATTATCCAGACTTATAAATGACCTGAAAATCGGGGATGAGATCGCTGTTCCTGTGGAAGCCAGACACTTTTTTAGTGGCGCGGGGTTTTATGTCAATGGGACGATGTGCGCATCATGGTCGCCACCGGCTTGGGCGAGTGTTTGCTGCCAGCGGTAGAGAGTGCGGCGGCTGACTGCAAAGGCATCGCAGGTGGCGGCGGTACCGTGCACTTCCCAGAAGCGCAGGATGTCGATTCGTTTTTGGGCATGAGGGTTCATGTCCCAACGATGCCCGATTTTGGCAACGCGGTAAAACCCTCTTATTCCGTAGCCAATATGCTGGACTTGCATGGCATCTCCTCTTGGGTTGAGGAGAGCCAAAAGTATCTGAGCTTATGCAGTCGGTATTGATGTACCGGATGATTACATTTTCGTCAGCACCGGGCATGCCAGGGAGCATAATCTGGGCAGGTGCGCTCAAATTGCAACGGTGCGGAAGGTGAGCGATACACGCCGTTGGCGCGGTATTTTGAATCCATCTTGCTGGTCGCTTTTTCGTGGCGCGATACTGTGTCGCCAAACATTTCGGCTCCGCCCCTGAAACACAACCAGACTCAGACGCTGTAGCACAATACTAAAATCATCTTGCTTGTTTTTACCATGCGGCGTAATTTCCATCATGCAGTCGCTACCCAGTGATAGCGAGGCAACCACCGCGCCAAAACAATCGCGGTCAGTATGCGGCGCGATGCCCTGCCCCGGTTGATATTCATTTACTATCAACTGATCGGGTTTCGATTGAAATATTTTTTTTGTCGTCAAGCGCTCGCTAATTTCTCTCACCCAAATCGGCAACGAGCCAAGCCGGTCACTAGCAGTAATATTACGCTCGGTGTAATCGTAACGGTAGCCATAATGTTGCACCCGCCGTCGCAAATCGTTTTTCCAAATCTCGCGATCAACCGCGGCGAGCAAATCGGTTTCTTCCTCCGAGGTAATGAAATCCGAAATATAATCCCCGCCACCGGCGCGCAGGCACCATATTTGTTCCGGCGGCACGACAAGCCGCGTGCAATCATGCGACTGTTTGTTTTCTGTTGGAAATAAACTTTGTTGAAACGCGAGATTACTCATTTGCCTTTTTCATTCTCCATTTATGCCCTGATATTTTATGCCATATCACGCCATGCGCTTCACCCGCATCGCAAAAATTATTGTAAAATCTGCTCTCGTAAATTTTTCCCGGTCATCACGGCATCCGAACATGTCATCTGAGTTTACCGACACCGAAATTCACATCATCCGCGAGATGTTGATGCAGCGGTATAAACAGGCAGTGGAAATTGAATTGGCCGATTGCGAATTGCTGCTGGACGAGCATGACGACGAGCGTGATGACGCGCCTGATGATGCCGGCGCGACCAGTTGCCCGACCGTATATTGGCATGCGCGTGATGCAAATTTTGTGGTGATCAAGATTGACGCGACACGTTATCGCACGCAATTTTTCTATACGCCGCACGAACAATACGGCACCGGAATCGATGAATACGACAACCTTGATGAGTGCGTCGCCGCGGTGTTGCAAACTCAAGCCGACCACGAGCGCGAGCGGCACGGCGTGGATTCCGGTAGCACCGGCGCATCCATAAAATCATGAAAAGAAATATTTTTTACGCGCAGTCCGGCGGGGTCACGGCGGTGATTAACGCCAGCGCCGCCGGCGTGATTGAAACCGCACGTAAACATAAAAACAAAATCGGCAAAGTGTTTGCCGGGCGCGATGGTATCATCGGCGCACTCACCGAAGACTTGATCGACACATCACGCATCAGCGCCGCCGTGATTCGCAAACTGCGCCACACGCCGTCCGGCGCATTCGGTTCGTGCCGTTATAAATTGCAAAGCGAAAGCGAGCGCGAGTATGCGCGATTGATTGAAGTATTTGCGGCGCACGACATTGGTTATTTTCTTTACAACGGCGGCGGCGATTCCGCCGACACCTGCCTGAAAATTTCGCGATTATCACGCCGCATGAAATATCCGCTACAAGCGATTCACATTCCAAAAACCGTGGATAACGATTTGCCCATCACCGACAACTGTCCGGGCTTCGGTTCGGTGGCGAAATACATCGCCGTGTCGGTGCGCGAAGCGAGTTTTGATGTCGCCGCCATGGCAAAAACTTCGACCAAAGTTTTTGTGCTGGAAGTCATGGGGCGACACGCCGGATGGATCGCCGCGGCCGGCGCGATGGCGGCGGACGACGACATCGAAATTCCGATTATCGTGTTGTTCCCGGAGATTCCGTTCCATCGAAAAAAATTCATGACGCGAGTGAAACGCATGGTACGCGAACACGGCTATGTTTCCATCGTCGTCTCCGAAGGTGTGCGCGACCGGCGCGACCGGCTTCTCTCCGATCAGGGCTTGGTGGACGCCTTTGGCCACGCGCAGTTAGGTGGCGTCGCGCCGGTTGTGGCCAATATGGTCAAACAAGATTTGGGTTACAAATTTCATTGGGCGGTGGCGGATTATATGCAACGCTCGGCGCGGCATATCGCCTCAAAAACCGATGTGGAGCAAGCATACGCGGTCGGCAAGGCCGCGGTGAAAATGGCGCTGGCCGGCGATAACGCGGTGATGCCGACCATCGTGCGCACCGGCAACAAACCCTATCGCTGGAAGATCGGCGCCGCCAAGCTGGGGCGCGTTGCCAATGTGGAAAAAATGATGCCGCGAAGTTTTATCGACAAAGATGGTTTTGGCATCACGCGCAAATGTCGCGCATACCTCGCGCCGTTGATGCGGGGCGAAGATTATCCGCCGTATAAAAATAGTTTGCCGGATTATGTGCAATTAAAAAACACGCCGGTACCCAAAAAACTAACATCGGTATTTAAGTTATGACGCTGAATAAAGCGCGCGAGTTGTTGCAGGTGCAAGTCGATTTCGGCGGCTCGTATAACCGCCACTCGGCCAAACTGATTCTCGCCGAAGTCGTGCGCGAACATGGTCGGAAAGCGGCGGATGATTTGATTGTGGAGCTGGAGTTGAATCGAGTTTTTGATTTTGTGGTTGGGGAAGAGTTGTGAAAATGTGCAATGAAAATTACGCCACGCCGGTTTTTAGTTTTTCCTTTATTTCCGGTATATGTTTCTGAAATGCCTGATGCATTATGATGGCACAATCAATCAAAAAATCAGTCATTTTGTTCCAGTCTTCTTCGTTGGAAAAGCTGACATTATTTAATTGATGTTCAACCTTGGAAGCCTGATTATTTTCCAATTTTTTCCAGTTTAATTTGTCCGCAAAATCAGATTCAATCTGCTCTTTTTTGTCAAAGAAAAAATCAAATATGATTTCGTTTTTCTCCTTGTCTCCTGTGTCAATGTAAATTTCCGCCCGTGCTTGTCTGTTGGACACAACCAGATTCATACTTACCCCACTCATGCCAAGCGATACTGGTAGCCAATGGTTCTTCCCTGGACTGATATTTTGATAAATAGGACTTTTTTCATTTATTTTTCCAATAAATTGCTCCCAAAATTTGTAAAGCAAAGTATGCCGATGTGAGGATTTCTTTTTTTCATCCCCAATTTGTTTAGTTTCAATATTCGGTTTCTTGATAACAGTGAACAAAGGTGCTGCCACCGATTCGCCATCGATTTTTATAACCTCCAGTTGTATCAAGTAAAAAGAAATATCGTCCGGGGTCGTTTCATTTAACCACTCAATTGCTTTCTTATGCTCTTCAACGGGATCGCTCGAAATCCAGATTGCGGTCTTTGCCTCAAGGTTTGTCAGGTAAGTAAGTATTTGCCCGAGATGAGTGTGATCTGTTTTTTCCAGTTGATTTTCGATAATGACTTTATCGCCATTATCGTCCTCGCCATATAAATCAACACTGAACGGCCCGACCTTCTTTTCCCGCGATTCAACGGTGATATTGAAACCAATGACATCGGTCAGGTAATCGATGTTTTCTTCGAGCCACTGGGTAAAGTTTGTATCCTCCCTTTTCCAGAGTTCGCGCAAAGCAACCTTGCGGATTTTCCCAATTTTTGTGTTCATAATAATCAGTCTCGCTAACCCAAAATTTCTTTCAGTATTTGCTCTTCGCTGTATTTTTCTGGAATATGATCATCGATTCGTTGAATGCTCTCTTTAAAAATTTTGTTGGTGCCGTCAATGTTTTTCTGCACCAGCGACAATTCAATTTTATTTCCAAACTCCGCCTTCATCTTGTTCACCACTTTTCTTGATGCGCAAAACTTTTCCGCGAAATCTTGTGGTTGTATGCGTCGTCCTTCCACCTTTTCGCGTTTTTGCACAAAAACCCATGCAGTCAATGGGGATTGATACACAAACAAAACAAATACATCTCGGTCTCGTTTCAATGACCTTTGAATATTTTGTCTCGCCATGGGTTCGCCGGCGAAAGTGCCATCGAGTAAAAAACTGATTTTACTTTTTAAGGCAGCGTCATGTATTTCATGCACTAATCTGGTCGCGGCTTTCTGAAAAAGATGTGAATTTTTTCCATCGTAACCACATTCCCTGAAATGTTCGCGTAACTCGTCAGCGTCAATGCGCAATATATCACCATGGTTTTTTAATAGTTTTTTTGAAGCCTCGGTTTTACCTGCCCCGGGCGAACCCGCCATAAAAATAGAAACAGGATCACTTTCCTGCGAAAACCCTGCTATCGCCCGTCGGGTAATTTCCTTGCAATTATCTTTGGCGAACTGCACCGCCCGGGCAGTAATCGCTTCGGCGTTATCCATTATCCATCGTCCATGTGTCTGGTGTTGTCGGCTATATTCCCTGAACCGTCAACGCAACGAGAAAATCATGCGCGCTTTTCGGCATCCATCTGATCTGCCATATCGATGATTTTCTGCTGTTCTTTGATTGACTCTTCGATAATTTTTTTGAACGCGCGTTTTTTTTCCCGCGAAGAAGCATTGCGCATGAACTCTGAAAGAGCACTGCTCGTTGTTGGCTTTTTCTTAAACAAGGAAAACATGTTGAATCTCCAATGGGTGAAATGCTGATATTACGTACGGAAACATTAGCAGAAAATCAAAGATGATGTAACCCCGCCTACAACAACGGCGCAATCACCAAACTGACAATCGCTACTCCACGCAACTAATCCTTAAGCCGCCAACCGACAACGCGCTACATTTACTCCGCCGATTTGAATAGGTATTTTCTTCCGAGATTTCTCGTTACTCACATTTTTATACTTGCGGCTGATCTTTTCCGCGGCGAGTTTGTTGAGTTTTAGTTTATCGATCGCCAGCATGCGGATGAATGAATCGGCCGCGCCGTTGATTGTGCTTTCGCCGTTCTCCCAGCGGGAAATGGTCAGCCGTTGGCAGTGCACAATCTCGGCCAGTTGTGCTTGCGTCCAACCCATCTCGGAGCGCAGAAATTTTATTTCCGCACCAGTCAAAGCGCCATCGGCGACTACGATTTTGTGTGCGATTGATTTATGCAAACTCCCGATATTGGAAATGATGATTGCCTTTTCTCCGGCATCATCAATTATCTGACGACACCGAATCCACACATTCGGCAATCCGCATTCGGTGTAGTGGTGGTTGATAATTTTTCCTGTCATGACAAATCTCTCCACATTGCGATTTTCTCAACCTACAACAACGGCGCAATCACCAAACTGACAATCGCCATGACATTGATAAGGATGTTCATCGACGGGCCGGAGGTATCCTTAAACGGGTCACCGACGGTGTCGCCGACCACGGTCGCGGCGTGAACATCCGAGCCTTTGCCGCCGAGGTTTCCTTTCTCCACATATTTTTTGGCGTTGTCCCAGGCGCCGCCGGCGTTGGCCATGGTCAGCGCCATCAACACGCAGCCGAGCAGTGCGCCGCTCAACATGCCGCCCAACGCTTCGGCACCCAGACCGAAGCCGACGACCGGCGGTGCCGCCACCGCCAGCACGCCGGGCAGGATCATCTTTTTTAGCGCGGCACGCGTGGCAATGTTGATGCATCGCTCCGAATCGGGGCGTGCGGTGCCTTCCATCAGCCCCGGAATTTCGCGGAACTGCCGACGAATTTCATGAATCATTTCAAATGCGGCGGCACCCACGGCGTTCATGGTGATACTGGAAACCAGAAATGGGAATATGCCGCCTATAAACATCCCCGCCAATACCTGCGGATTGCTCAATTCCAGCGCGAAGTCGGCGTTGAGATGCGTCACGGTTTCGATGAACGCGGAGATAATGGCAAGTGCCGCCAGTGCTGCGGCACCGATGGCGAAACCTTTGCCGATGGCGGCGGTGGTGTTGCCGAGTTCGTCCAGCGAGTCGGTGATGGTGCGCACTTCCTCGCCCAGACCGGACATCTCGGCGATACCGCCGGCGTTGTCGGCCACCGGTCCATATGCGTCAATGGCCATGGTGATGCCGACCGTCGCCAGCATACCCACGGCGGCGATGCCAACGCCATATAGTCCGGTGAGCGCGCTGGCGGAGAGGATGATGGCGCTGATAATCAAGAGCGGCACCACCACCGACTCCATGCCTACGGCGAGGCCGGCGATCATCACCGTGGCCGGGCCGGTTTCGCCGCTTTTGGCGATGTCGCGCACCGGTTTTCCGGCGGTGTAGTATTCGGTAATCAGGCCGATGCCGATGCCGCCGACGGCGCCCACCAGCACCGCGCCCCACACATTGATGCTGATTTCCAGCGACAAAATCAGCGCCAGTGCCGCGATGATGAACAACACCGAAGCACCGATGGTGCCGATGCGCAATGCCAGTTCGGGGGATTTTTTGCTGTTCAGGTGCACCAGTTGAATACCGCCGATAGAACACAGCATGCCCACCGAAGCCAACGCCAGCGGCAGGAACATCAACGCTTCTCGCGCGCCGATGGCCGCCAGCACGGCCGGCGAAAGGGTCGCGGCGATGGCGATGGAGGCGATCATGGCACCGCAATAGGATTCGAAAATGTCCGAGCCCATGCCGGCCACATCGCCGACGTTATCACCCACATTGTCGGCAATTACCCCCGGATTGCGCGGGTCGTCTTCGGGGATTCCGACTTCAATTTTGCCCACCAGATCGGCACCGACATCGGCGCTCTTGGTGAAGATGCCGCCGCCGACGCGGGAGAACAACGCCACTGAAGACGCGCCCATGCCGAAGCCGTGAATGACATGGGCGGTATGCGGGTCGCCGCCGTAAAGCCAATACAGCAAGCCAAGCCCCAACAATCCCATGGCAGCCACGCACAAGCCCATGACTGAGCCGCCGTAAAACGCTACGGTCAGTGCCGCCGCCGCGCCTTCCTTTTGTGCCGCGGTGGTGGTGCGCACATTGGCGCGAGTAGCGGCGTGCATGCCGATGTAGCCGGCGAAAGCCGAGCAAACCGCACCCACCAGAAAAGCGAACATGGTGTGGATGCCGAGATCGGAAATCAGAATCAGCACCGCCACCACCGCCACGAATACTGCGAGGTATTTGTATTCGGTGCGCATGAACACCATGGCACCGTGGTGAATCTGCTCGGCGATCCCGACCACTTTGTCTTCGCCGGCCGGGCGTTTTAGCATCATCCGGTAGATCACCCAGGCGACGCACAACCCGAGCGCGCCCATCAGTATCGGCAGTGTTTCAATCATTGGCAGTGTCATTAACTATGCTCCGAAGAAAAAGGTAAAAGTCACCCGCGATTATCCGTCAAAACCGGGGCAAAAAATCGTGCGCAGTTTATCGCACGATGTTCGCCCATGGCAATGATGGGCAATGATGGTTTGTAGTAACGGCAACGCAACGCACCACAACACAGCATTGCGACCATAATAAAAATGGGGCAGCGTCACTTCTTGCGTGCGCGTGGATGCGCCTTATCATAAACCCTGGCAAGATGCTGGAAATTGAGATGGGTGTAAATCTGGGTGGTGGCGATGTCGGCGTGTCCGAGCATTTCCTGCACCGCACGCAAATCGCCGCTGGAAGCGAGCACATGGCTGGCGAAGGAATGACGCAGCATGTGCGGGTGCAAGCGTTGCCCGAGACCGTGTTGTTTCGCCCACCGATTAAGTCGATATTGAATTCCGCGCGCGCCGAGTCGTGCGCCGTTGTTGTTGACGAATAGCGCGACCTCGCCGGGTGCGGCGATGGATGCGCGACATGGCAACCATTCCGAAACCGCGTGCGCGGCTTTGCGCCCGACCGGAACGATGCGTTGCTTGTTGCCTTTGCCAGTGACGATAACTTGATTTTGTTGGAAATCAATGGCGGTTTCATCCAACGCTACCAACTCGGACAAGCGCAGTCCGGAGGAATAAAAAAGTTCCAGCATGGCGCGGTCGCGGATAGACAACACGCTGCCATCGTGTTGCTCCAGTAACGCATCCAACTGGTCGACGCTCAGGGTCGCCGGCAATCTGCGTCCCGACTTCGGTGCACTGATTCCATCAAAGGGGTTGGAGGCGGCATCCCCGGTTTTAATCAGATGGCGGTAAAACGTCCGGGCGGCGGACAACATACGCGCGATGCTACGCCCGGATAGCCCCGACTGATGCAACTTTGCCGGAAACGCACGCGCTTGTTTGGCGGACAAATCGCGCCAACTTCCGGCGGCGGCAGTCTCGACAAACGTAGCCAGCCGCCCAAGGTCGCGGCGATAGGCATTCACGGTGTGGGGAGACAGCCGCCGATGGCGCGCGAGGTGCGCAAGAAATTCACGCACGGGGTCGGTGGGTTGCATGTTTGACTGGTTCAAGTCATTCGAGACGCGCTTAGACCAAGCCGCGTCCGGCCAGATAAGCACCGAGCAATTGCCCGAGGCGGTCGAGAATCAGCACCCCCATGTCGGGTTGGAAGCGTTCGCGGTCGGCGGAGCCGAGCACCATCACGCCGTATAGTTTTTGTTGGTGGGTGATGGGGACGAAAGCGCACGAGGCGATGGCGGCGGCATCCGGAAACAACGCCGTGCCCAATTGGCTCGACACCCGGTCATCGCAAACGCTGCCGAGATGTTCCACGCGTTGGCTGAGTCGCTCGTAGTCCACCTGCGCGTCAGGTATTTTTTGTTTGGTTTTTTGCCCGGATTTTTTCGCGTTCGCCTTGGTAGATAATGGGGCCGATAGAAAAATCGCCACCTCATCCATATCAAACCGGGACTTCACCAGTGCTCCGGGCGCGGTCGGGTCTTTGGCATCCATATCATCCGGGTTCAACAAGGCAACCGCGATTTGATGCAATCCGAAGTCAAGATCCTGATTGCTTCGAGCGGTGTCCAACACCTGGTCAAACCGCGCTTGCTGGCGATGATTACGCTCGCGCAACGCCTGCACCTGCCGCTCGTGAATGCGTTTATGCGCAGGCACGGCATCCGCTGCCGCCGGCAGGTTGGCGGCGAGCAAATCCGGATACTCGGCAAAGAATTCAGGATGCGCCTTGAGGTAATCCGCAACTTCCCGGGATTTGGGCATGGGTGGAGGACGGGTCGGTTGATTGGGCCGGTTGATTGTACTGATTTTTACCAATCAATGCCGCCGCAAAAAACGGTGTGGGCGGTGCCGGTCAGGAAAATCGGATGGCCGCGCCCTTGCCATTCCACCTCGGCATCGCCGCCGGGTAGCGACACTTTCACGCGGTGGTCGAGCCAACCGAGATTGACTCCGGTGGCCACCGCCGCGCAGGCACCGCTGCCGCAGCCCAGGGTCTCGCCGACGCCGCGCTCGTGCACGCGCAGCCGGATGTGATTGCGGGCGACGACTTGCATAAAACCGGCGTTGACCCGTGCCGGAAAGCGTGGATGATTTTCCATCAGCGGCCCGTCGCTCGCCACCGGCGCCCGGGCGATGTCTTCCACGCGCCGCACCGCGTGCGGATTGCCAATCGCGAGCGCGGAAATTTCCGCGTCAACGCCATTCAAGTCCAGTCTGTAGGTGTCCGCCGCACGCTCGGCGTGGAACGGGATGTTAGACGGGGTGAACTCCGGCACGCCCATGGCCACCGTGACCGACTCATCGTCGTTCAAAGTCAGCGTCAGGGTTTGCGTTTCGGTTCGCGCCCGAATCGTCGGAGCCGTTGCCAGCCCGCGGTCAGACAGAAAACGGGCGAGACAACGAGCACCGTTGCCGCATTGCTCCACTTCGCTGCCATCGTGATTGAAAATCCTGAACAGAAATTCTCCGGCACCATCGTGGTCGGGCTGCACCAGCAGAACCTGATCGCAACCGATGCCGAAATGCCGGTCAGCGAGGCGACGAGCGATTTGTGAAGTCACATTTAATTCATCGGACACGCCGTCAAATACGATAAAATCGTTGCCGAGGGACTGCATTTTTGTGAACTCGTAGCGCATAACATTCGGAACCCGTCAAAGCATCATGAAAAAGCATCATTCGCCAATCGCAATCATAGCGCAGCCAACCATACTGGAGAACTCCCGCAGTTGCACCGCCGCCTGAAACTCATCATACGACCATTCCGGTCGATGCCATCAACCGTGCGAATCATCTTCGGAATTCTGTTGATACTGGGCGGGCTGCTGGGAGCCCTGCCGATTCTCGGATTCTGGATGGTGCCCCTCGGACTGCTGGTGCTGTCTCTGGATTTTATCTGGGCGCGACGCGGCTACCTGTCCATCGTGTTGTGGTTTCGCCGCCGCCGACAAGGACGCAAAGCGCAATCGGCGGCACGCAGTAAAAGCCCACCCTGATCGAAAGATTGCCGCCGACTACCCTTCCCCGGAAACGCCAGGCGCCGGGGCGGGTTGAATGCCCTCTTGCCCGCGCAGTCGCACCAGACTCATACCCTTCAATAGGTTAAGTGCTTCGCCCACCTGGTAATCCCTCTTGGCCCGCGTCTCCCGCTTCGCCAAATCCGAGGAGTCGGTTTTATCATCGCCTGCGGCATCGCCGGCGCGGTCGTTTGGCAAATGACCGGCCAGGTCGGCCTCGCGGATTTCCCGCTCGCTCGGCTCGGTTGTGGCTGGCTCCCGCGCTTCAATGATGATGTCGGGGACGATGCCCCGCGCCTGAATTGAGCGGTTGGATGGCGTGTAGTAGCGCGCCGTGGTGAGTTTCAATGCGCCGCCGTTGTCGATAGGAATCACAGTCTGCACCGAGCCCTTGCCGAAGGTGCGCGTTCCCATGATGATCGCACGCTTGTGATCCTGCAACGCACCGGCAACGATTTCTGATGCCGATGCGGAACCGCCATTGACCAGCACCACCACCGGCGCATCATCGATCAGGTCATCGCTGGTTGCGCGGAAACTATGGTTGGCATCGGCGTTGCGCCCGCGGGTGGATACGATCAGCCCGGAGTTGAGAAACGCATCGCTGACATCCGCCGCACCATGCAACACGCCCCCGGGATTGTTGCGCAAGTCCAGCACCAGACCTTTGAGCGCGCCGCCGTTTTGCTGTTCCAGTTGTTCGATGCCATCGCGCAAGTTCGCGCCGGTGTCGTTCTGGAAACTGGCGATGCGAATGTAGCCGAATCCGGCTTCGAGCATTTCGCTTTTGACCTCGGCCACCTCGATGAGGGCGCGCACCAACTTAACATCAAACACTTCGTTGTCGCCGCGGGAAATGGTCAGAACCACTTCCGAACCCGGCGGGCCGCGCATGCCTTCCAGCGCATCCGGCAACCCCATACCCTGTGCCGACACGCCGTCCAGCATGATAATCAGGTCGCCGGGCTGAATACCGGCACGCTGGGCCGGCGTGTCATCAATGGGCGCGATTACCCGGATGAGCCCGTCTTCAATGGCGATTTCCAGACCAAGCCCGTTGAACTTTCCTTCGCTGGACATCCGCATCTCGCGAAACGCTTCCGCATCCAGAAAAAACGAATGTGGATCAAGCCCCGCCAGCATACCCTGAATCGCATCCCGCAACAGCGTCTCATCATCTGCCTTGTCGACATATGCGCTTTTTATTTTTCCGAACACCTCGGTGAATAACCGCAGTTCATCCAGCGGCAACGGCTGCTCGCCAGATTTCGTGTCATCGGCGAAAGTTACGCTGCCAAACAGCAACCCGCTCAATAGCAGGAATAGCGGCAGCGGCAAAATAGATTTCAGTTTCATCAGGAGAATACTATACCCAAATTTGCAACGATGCGATGCGCAGTGGGTGGAAAAGGCAGCCGCCGCAACTACATCCGGCACCATTCCGGCGGACCCATGGTTCACCACTGGGGTTCACCATTATTGTGTCGGATTTCGAAATACAAGCCGGGGCGGGCAAGCCACCGGTGGAACCCACTTCGCCGATTCCTTCGCCGGTTTTGACCGAAACACCGCGGTGAAATGAGCGAAATTATAATCCGCTCGGTTGTCAGCGACTACGCCGTTGGGGTAGAATCGCCGCTTTGCGCAGGCGCTCCAAACTCAAGTTAATGATTCTCGAATTCGTTTCCCAGAACTGGTATTTGTTCGTGATGCTGGCGGTGATTGTGCTGTTGCTGTCGCTCAATCCCGGCGGCAACGCGCAGAAAGTTTCTCCCCTGCAATTGCCAAAACTGCAAAACCGCGAGTCCGCGGTGGTGGTGGATGTGTGCGAGGCGGAGGCATTTAAGAAAGGACACATTGAGCAAGCCATCAACCTGCCCTTCGATCAAATCAACGACAAAATCTCCAAACTCAACAAACACAAAAACAAACCGATCATCATCGCCTGCCAGAACGGCACGCGCTCGGCCAAGGCGGTGTCCATCCTGCGCGGCAAAGAATTCAAACAACTGTATGTTCTCGAGGGCGGCCTCGCCGCATGGAAAAAAGAAAACCTGCCGCTGGTAAAAGGCTGATTCGTCATGTCCCAGAATGAAAAACCCGCGCAGGCTAGCGGACCCGGCCACACCAACAATCGCTCGATCATCGAAGCGAAGAAGGTGTATTTAAAGGACGCTTCGTTTGAATCGCCGGCAAGCCCGCAGATTTTTGCCAAAGGTGAAATCAACCCGACGCTGGATGTGCAGATGACCATGACCCACCAGCGCATCGAAGAGGGTCAGGATTTTTACGAGGTGGTGCTGAACACCACCGTGACCGCCGCCCACGAAAAACAGAACTTGTTCCTCGCCGAAGTTCAGCAAGCCGGCATTTTCCAAATCACCCAGAGTACCGCCACCAATATTGATGCCGCAAACATCGAAGCGATACTGGAAACCGCCTGCCCGCATGTCCTGCTTCCGTTTGCGCGCGAGGCCATGGCAAGCCTGATTTCCAAGGGCGGCTTCCCGCAACTGCTGCTCAGTCCGATCAATTTTCAGGCGTTATACCACCAGAAAAAAGCCAAGGAAGCGCGCAGCGCCCCGCCCTCCGGGGCAACCCGGCCAAACTAAAACCGGGCGTCTCGCGCCCTTCTGCTTGCTCGGTCATGACTACCCTCCCGGAATCGGTTTGCGTGGTCGGTGCCGGGTCGTGGGGCACGGCACTGGCGATGGCGCTGGCCGACAACATCAACCATGTGCGGCTGTGGGGTCGGAACATCGCGCAAATGGAAGAGATGGCACGGCGGCGTTGCAATCAACGCTACCTGCCCGGTCTGGAATTTCCGGCCAACCTCAAAGTCGAAACTGACTTTGATGCTTTGGCGAACGATGACCTTGCTTTCGTGGTGGCGGTTCCCAGCCACGCGTTTCGCGAGACGCTAACCGCGCTTCACCGCAGCATCATCGCCGCCGGACATTCGGCAGATGCCGCCACCCTGATCTGGGGCACCAAAGGTTTCGACCGCGGCGGGCAATTACCCGGCGAAGTGGTGGATGACATTTTTGGCGGCGGTGCGCACGCGGCGCACACGGTCATCTCCGGGCCAAGTTTCGCCGGCGAGATGGCGAGTGGACTGCCTACCGCATTGACCCTGGCATGTGCCGAACAAAGCACCGCGGAATCGCTGGCTGACTGGTTTCGCAACCCCACCACGCGGGTTTATTTCAGCGATGACCTGATCGGCGTGCAACTCGGCGGCGCGATTAAAAACGTCATGGCAATCGCCGCCGGAATCAGCGACGGTCTCGGTTTTGGCGCCAACGCCCGGGCCGCGTTAATCACGCGCGGCCTGGCCGAACTGACGCGGCTCGGGGTCGCACGCGGCGGCCGCGCCGACACCTTCACCGGCCTGGCCGGGGTCGGAGATTTAATCTTGACCTGCACCGATGACCAATCGCGCAATCGACGCTTCGGGCTAGGCATCGGGCAAGGCAAATCGCGCGAGCGCATGTGTCGGGAAATCGGTCAGGCAATTGAAGGCATCAACACCGCCCGCGAACTTTATTCGATGAGCCGTGAACTGGGCGTGGAAATGCCCATCACCGAGCAGGTGTATCGAGTTTTGCATCAGGGACACGACCCCAAAAGCGCGGTGCGGGATTTACTGGCGCGGGATCCAAAAGCCGAACATAACCACGCGTCCTAACGAACGATTCAGCCGAGCGGTTTGACCACCGCCAATAGAATAATTCCGGCGAGTAGCAATACCGGCGCTTCGTTCATCCAGCGATAATAGACCGAGCCGTGACGGTTTCGGTCGTGGAGGAAATCGTTGAGTTTCAGGTAGCACCAGATGTGATAAGCGATCACCATCGCCACCAATAACAACTTCAGCACCAGCCAGCGCCCGGAAAATCCGTAGATAGTCCACAGCCACGCACCGAACCCGATGGTCAGCACCGCGCTTGGGGTCATGATGCCCCAGAAAAGTTTGCGCTCCATTACCTTGAACCGCGCGATACCAATCGGGTCGCTTGCCTGAGCGTGATAGACATACAGGCGCGGCAGATAAAACAACCCGGCGAACCAGGTAACCATAAATAGAATATGAAAAGATTTGATCCAGAGCATTGGTAAGAGCATTGGCAAAGCATTTATAAAATCAGGCAACCGACCAAAGGGATACGACGCAACTAAATTGTCTTTTGTTTCTGCATCCGCGACAGCAATTCAACATATTGCCGAATATTATCCATGTGCGGGTTTGCGCTCAGCGCACGACGAAAATACAGCAACGCCAACTCCCAATTTTTTTCCTGTAAGTGCATCATCCCTTGCCCGGCAAGCGCACCGAAATGGCGCGGCTCAAGGCGCAATGTTTCGACCACATCGGCGGATGATGCGGCGAAGTCGCCCATCAGGTAATACACCGTTGCGCGTTTGTTCCACGCCTCGGAAAAATCCGGCGCGCGACCAATCACCGCATCAAATTGCGCCAGCGCATCGTGCCAGCGTTGGCTATTCATGTCGCGCATACCGGCATCCATCAACGCGCGCACCTGTTCATCATCGTGTTGCAACCACGCCGCCCAAATTTCTCGCGTAACCGCCACCGCCGTTTCCGCCTCAAGCGCACCGTTCAGCAACGCAAACAATTCGTCCAGCACCGGCAGGTTCTGGTCGGCACGAATTGGGCTGGCGAACAACATGGCAATGAGAAGGAAATGTTTCACGGTTTTTTCTCGATGGCGATTCGTGGTGTGTTAAGGATTATAAGATGTCAGCGGTGAATTGTGCTTGCCTTTTCGCCGCCATTGCGCGCCGCATTTTCGTTGATAGGCAAGCGACATTGAGCGCAGATTATTTTTCGTCAGGCAAGGCGCGCAAGGAGCGGTGGAGCGCGCCTACATTAAGCGGATAAGCAGCAACGCAACACTATACGGCGTAATAAACCATGGCGGAAAAAATCGCCGGGAGCGCCATGAATTGATTGGCGCGAGCGAAGCGAGCCCGAAGGGCGCGTATCAGGGATGATACGCGCAAAATAAGCAAGCGCAATTAAGCCTTTCGCTTAATCTCAAGCCCAAGCGCATACAATTCGTTGCTGTTTTCAGGAAGAAGGCGTGCGGCGATTTTGCTGGCGCGTTTCAGGGGCATTTCCGTGCTCAACAATTCCATGATTTCCACCGCACGTTCGTGGTCGGCTTCGGGTTCGGTTGCGCCGCTTAGAACGAGTACGAATTCGCCCTTGCGATGGCGGGCATCGGCGGCGATGGTTTGCATTACTTCCGTCACCGTGCCGCAGTAAAACGTCTCGAATTTTTTGCTGATTTCGCGCGCCACGGTGAGCATTCTATGGCCGCCGAGCGTTGTCGAGATGGCGGCCAGGGTTGCGCTGATGCGGTGGCTGGATTCATACAATACCAACGTGCGGGTCTCGCCTTTCAATTCCTGCAAACGTCGGCGGCGTCCTTCGGCTTTTGCCAGCAGAAATCCTTCAAAGCAAAAGCGGTCGGCGCGACATCCCGATGCCGACAACGCCGCAATCAGGGCGCTTGGGCCCGGCACCGGGGTTACGGTGATGCCGCGTTCTCTGGCTTGTTGCACCAGCGGATAACCCGGGTCGCTAATCAGCGGCGTGCCAGCATCGCTGATAAGCGCGATTTGCGCGCCATCGCCGAGTTGCCGTAGCACCGAGGTCAGGCGCGCGGCTTCGTTGTCCCGGTGAAACGACTTCACCGGCGTGCGGATGTTCAGATGGCGCAACAAAATCGCCGCGCGTCGGGTGTCTTCCGCGAGAATTAAATCAACCCGCGTCAACACATCGATGGCCCGCAGGGTGATGTCCCCGAGGTTTCCGATGGGGGTTGCGACGATGAACAGTGTTCCACTTTCGGTGGTTGCGGTTTTGCCGTTCATGCGAAGGTCTCGTATACTTGTCGCCATGGACGCCAATCTATCACGGTCTTGCTCCGGCGAAGAATGCCCCATGACGGCCGGAGGTGATCGTCGGCCGGCAACCCTTTCGCTTTCCCTTTGCCGCACCGCCACCGCCATACTGCTGTCGGTGCTGGTCGCCGCCTGCATTCCCCTGCCGGGGCCTTGGCCGACTGCGCCGCCGACTACACCGCCCACTACACCGCAAATAACCGAGCGGCCGGTGGTCACGCAGCCCAGCCAGCCGGCCAAGGAACCATCTGAGGAACCGGACGAGGAGCAAGCCATCGCTCAGGCGCTGAATGATGAACCAGTGGTCACGCAGCCCAGCCAGCCAGCCAAGAAACCAACCGAGGAACCGGACGAGGAGCAAGCCATCGCTCAGACGCTGAATGATGAACCAGTGGTCACGCAGCCCAGCCAGCCGGCCAAGGAACCAACCGAGGAACCGGACGAGGAGCAAGCCATCGCCCAGGCGCTGAATGATGAACCGGGGATTACCGTGGCCGAGGATGATCCCCGCATGCTGGCGAATCGTGCGGAATCGCTTGCGCCACAACAAGCGGTGCCGCTACTGTTGCGCGCCATTGACGGATTTATCCGGCAGAACCAACCGGCCGCCGCGCAAAGCCTCATCGTGCGTTTGCAATACCTGCCCATGGCGGACTTTCAGCGGCATGGTCTGATGCTCCATCAGGCGCATCTGGTACAGACCCTGGGACAGCACGAGCACGCTCTGGAATGGCTGCGCACGCTCGAACAAACCCCCAGCCTGAGCGCGCAAACCCGCGCCCGGCTGTTGCGGTTGCGCGCCGATTCCGAGCAAACACTGGGACGCAACGATGCGGCGGTGGCGACTCGGTTGCAACTGGATAACTTGCCGGAGCCGGCCGGGCGGGTTGCCAACCAGCGGCACATTCTCGATTTGATCGAGTCGCTGGATTCGCTCGGTCGGTTGCTGCTGCAGGAAAATCCCGACGACGATGCCGCTGGCGATATCTTATCCGGCTGGGTCGCGCTGAGTGAAGTGTTGCAATCCGAATCGCCTGCCGAGCGAATAGCGGCAATCCGGCAATGGCGCACGCTCTATCCCGGGCATCCGGCTTCGCCACGATTGTTCAATCAGCATCTGCTGGCGGACGATTCGGTCGCTACTCATCCCCGACACATCGCCCTGCTGTTGCCGCTGACCTCAAAATTCGGCGAAGCCGCACACGCGTTTTACGATGGCTTTATGGCGGCGCGCAACGATGACTCGGCGAGCGACCTGCCCACGGTGAGTTGGTATGACATCGGCACAGACCCGCAGTTGGTGTCGTTGTATTATGGAGCCGCGGTGAATGATGGCGTGGATTTCATCGTGGGACCGCTGGGGCAGCGGGCGGTGGATGCGTTGCTCTCCGGTGCGCCGCCGCCACTGCCGGTGCTGTTGGTCGGCAGCATCCCTGAAGCGCAAAGCGCACCGAATTGGTATGGCATCAGCCTGTCGCCGGAGCAGGAAGCCCGACAGGTGGCGATGCGGGCGTTTGCCGATGGCCACCGCCAGGCGGGGATTTTCCGAAGCGATTCGCATTGGGGTCAGCGGGTCGCCGATGCTTTTGCCGAACAGTGGGAATTGCTCGGCGCGACGCTGGTGGACGACACATCTTTTTCCGATGACAGTTCCGACCATCCCCGGATCATCCAACAACTGCTTGGCCTCGACCAAAGCATCAAACGCAAACGCATTCTGGATGCACGATTGGGCATCAAACTGGAATTCACGCCGCGCCGCCGGCACGACATTGACTTTTTGTTTCTCGCTGCCAACGCCGAACAGGCGCGGCAACTTGTGCCGCAACTGCGGTTTTATCAAGCCCACGATCTCGCGCTATACGCCACCTCCGAAGTGTATGACGACAAACCCGATCCGGCGATTGATGCCGACCTTGACGGCATCATTTTCGGCGACATGAACTGGATACTGGATGCCGCGGTTTTGCCGCAGCCGCAGCCGGAACCCGAGTCAGCAGAATCTTGGTCGGTGCAGCCCCCCGGGCGTGAGCCGGGAGCGTATTACCACACCGACCTCGACCGGTTGTATGCGCTGGGTCTGGAGAGTTATCAGGTAATTCCCGCGCTTGATACTTTGCGACGCAACCCGCAACTGCGATATTTCGGTGCGGCGATGGACCTTGGCGTGAAAGCCGATGGCAATGTCCTGCGCCATCTCACTTGGGCGCAGTTCGCCCGTGGCTTGCCGGTGGTGCTGCCGCCCACCATTCCCTCAACCACGCCCGGCCAATGAATCGTGACGCGCCCTTGCCGCTCCATTTGCATCGCGGTGTTGATGCGGAAAAGGCGGCACTTGCCTATCTCGAATCCCGCGGTCTGCGATTGCACGAACAAAATTACCGTTGCTCGTCGGGCGAGTTGGACCTGGTGATGTTTGATCAGCAGGAATTGGTGTTCGTCGAAGTTCGCTATCGGCGTTCCGACCACTTCGGCGGAGCGGCACCCAGCATTGATGCCGACAAGCAGCGCAAACTGCGGCGCACCGGCGAGCATTTTTTGCAGCATCAACCGGGCTTGTCGTTTGATGGCTGTCGCTTCGATGTGGTTGCCATCACCGGCACCGCACCCGACTATCGCATCGACTGGATTAGCGACGCGTTTTGATAAACAATAGCGCCATGCCCACCCCGCCCCACCCACCCCAAAGCCCGTGTCTGAAAAGTTAACCGCCGCCGCGCGCGTGGATGCTTTGCTTGCCGACAGCATTCAATCCATCCAGGCCGCTCGTCGAGAAATAACCGATGTCGTAGCCGAAGCCGCAACCGCGCTGGCCGAGGTGCTTGGCAACGATGGCAAGATTCTGCTCTGCGGCAACGGCGGTTCGGCCGCCGACAGTCTGCATTTTTCCGCCGAACTGGTGAACAAGTTCCAGCGCGTTCGCCGGCCGCTTGCCGCCATCAGTCTGAACGCCGATGTCTCGACCCTGACCTCCATCGCCAATGATGAAAGTTATGACGAAGTGTTCGCCCGCCAGGTGGAAGCGCTGGGGAGACGCGGCGATATACTGGTGGCGATTACTTCGTCCGGCAACTCAAGCAACATCCTGCAGGCGGTGCGCGCCGCGCAAGCCAACCATCTGCGTTGCATCGCCTTGAACGGCAAGGGCGGCGGTGCGCTGTCACCGATCTTGAACGAACACGACATTGACATCGTGGCACCCGGCGACTCCACCGCACGCGTGCAGGAAATTCACGGTATAATCATTCACGCTTTTTGCGAACTGATCGATCATCAACTTTTCGGAGACCTCTGACTCATGGCGACAAAACCCCCCTCCCCGCTCAATTTCAATTTCAAACCCACCGCACGCAACCGGGTGCTTGCTTTTGGCAAAGTCCCTGCCGTGAAAATTTTCATGCGGACTTTGTTGCTGGCCACATTGTTGCCTTTGAACGCCTGCATCCCGCTGGTAATCACCGCCTCGGTGACCGCGATTGATGTCAGCCTGGACCGGCGCACCCCGGGGAAATATTTGGATGACAATACCCTTGAATTAAAACTGCGCAGCGACTTCGACCAAGACCCCGCGCTCGGATCAGGCGTGAACATCAGCGTTACCGCATTCAATGGTGTGGTGTTGTTGACCGGCCAGGTGAACAGCGACGACCAGCGGCAACGAGCAAGCGCGGTGGTGGAGCAATACAAAACAAATGGCGAAGTGGCAAGCGTGGCAAATGAGTTAACGCTGGCGGGCAAAACCAATTTCTCCAGTCGACTGAACGATATATGGATTACCGGCAAGGTCAAGGCGCGCCTGCTGAAGACGCCGAACCTGCCGGCCAGCGCGGTCAAAGTGGTCTCCGAACACGGCAAGGTTTATCTGCTGGGACGAGTGACCAACGTGGAAGCCGAGGCTACCGTGAATGCCATCCGTGACATCCGCGGCATCACACACATCGTCAAGGTGTTTGAATATATCGACTGATGTCAAGATTGGCGACCGCGGTTTGCCAGACTCATCGAGCGCAGCCCCATCGAAATTGAACGAAAAATTTACGACCCGGCCCACGGGGTCGAGTTGGATGACTGGCTCGCCGCGTTGCCGCGCCCGCTGGTTTTCACCAACGGCTGTTTCGACCTGCTGCACCGAGGCCACAGCAGTTACCTCGAACAGGCCGCCGCCCTGGGCGCGATGCTGGTGGTGGGCGTGAACAGCGACCAATCGGTTCGCCAACTGAACAAAGGCCCCGGGCGACCAATCAATCCGTTGCCCGATCGCATGGCGTTGCTGGCCGCATTGGCTTCGGTGGATGCCGTGATTTCCTACGACCAGACCACTCCCCTTGAGTTAATCACCCGCATAAAACCAGATTATCTGGTGAAAGGCGGCGACTGGCCGCTGGAAGAGATTGTCGGTGGCAAAGAAGTAATCGGCTGGGGCGGTAAAGTCCATTCACTGAAATTCCAGTTTCAACTATCCACTTCGGCGTTGATTGAGCGAATTCGGGAGGGTTAGGCGGTGTGTGGCGGGGAAGGCCGCGTTGCCACTGGTGACATTGGGGGCTCGATTATGGGTTGGGATAAATCACTTTGTTGTGCCATTTCAATTTTTCCCAACCGCATTATTCTTTCATTCCCCCATTCTACGAGTTGGTGATTTTTCTCGAAACAAATAAAATTTCTTTTGTGCTTTTTACACATAACCGCTGTTGTTCCAACTCCGCAAAAAGGATCTAAAACAAGATCATCTTTATTTGAACTGGCCAATATAATTCTTTCAAAAAGTTTTTCTGGCTTTTGAATTGTGTTGAGTGCTTCCCTGCTGACTAATTCTTTTGATTTATAAGTCAATTGCTTTATATCTCCCCACACATCACCCGGGTTTTTTCCTTTGTCATTAAATTTTGTTCTGCCATATTTTCCGGTTCGAACGGAAGGCACATTTTCGCATCTTAAGCGATGTTGCAGTTCAACCAACTGCGGGACTCTTATTGAATCCAAATTGAAAGTTTTTGGTTTATCGCCTTTGACGAAGTAACAAATTATATCGTAATTATTGGTGAAACTGACCCGCCCATGGGAAAGCCGACTGGGCTGATACCAGACAATTTTGGATTTAAGATTCAAATAAGATCGATAATCGATAAAATCAATACAATCATTTTTTCCAAATAGATATAAAGCACCGCCATCTTTTAGTTTGGTGGAAAATATTTTTAATAAATTCAAGTTGTATTCTTGAATCGAACCGACTCTGTCCCATTCGTTCGTCGTGACACTGTATGGTCCGTCACAAACAATTAAATCAATGCTTTCCTCTTCGATTTTTGGTAGCAAATGAAATGTATCGCCTTTAACGATTTTGTTATGTTCAAGCATCTGGTTCATTCCTTTTTATGTTTATGCGCAACTCACAACAATGCACCCGCCGGCAACGACCAAACCTGACAGGCGTATTTTCACCGGATACAAAAAACTCATGAATTCTCATTTTTTTTTTAATGCCTGTCAGGAATCCGCTGCGCCGAACGATCGCGCAAAAAAATTAAGCCAGTTACGTCCCATGATTTTTTCCACTTCGTCTTCGGAAAATCCAACTCGCGCCAACCCTTGGGCGAGATTGTCGTAGTGCGTGCTGTTGCTGAACCATTCCGGTTGCGTCGGCCAGCCGGCATGGTCGGCGGTGCCTTCACCGTAGTCGGTGGTCTTGCTCCATCTGCCGTTTCGCATCCACGCGACCACCGCATCCGGCTGGTTTTGGCACAGGTCGGAGCCGATGCCGAGGTGTTTGATGCCAATCAACTCGGCGGTGCGCGCAATCATCATGCAGAAGTCTTCCAACTGGCAAGCCGAGCCGCCTTTGAGATGATGCGGATACAAACTGAAACCGAACATGCCGCCGCTTTGGGCGAGGGTGGTTAGCACCTGGTCGGATTTGTTGCGCAACGCCGGTTCGAAAGAAGCGGGGTTGGCGTGGGTGATGGCGATGGGGCGGGATGAATACTCGATCGCTTCCAGCGTGGAACGCTCGGCACTGTGCGACATATCCACCACCATACCGACTCGGTTCATCTCGCGGATGACTTGCTTGCCGAAGCGGGTGATGCCGGAGTCGTTTTTTTCATAGCAACCGGTGGCGAGCAAACTCTGGTTGTTGTAACTGAGTTGCATAAAGCGCACACCGAGCGTGTGAAAAATTTCCACCAACGCATAATCGTCTTCAATGGGCGAGCAATTTTGAAAACCGAACATTAGGCCGGTTTTGCCGGCTTGTTTGGCGGCGATGACTTCATCCGCGGTGCCGACTTTTGTGATGAGGTCGCCGTGTTGTTCAAACAATCGGTTCCATTGACCGATGTTACGCAAGGTTTCGACGCAAGTTTCGTGATAGGCGATGGTTACATGCACACAATCCAATCCGCCGCGACGCATTTCTTCCAACAGCGGCCGACTCCAGTTGGCGTATTGCAATCCGTCTATGATTAACATTGAGAGATGCCGAGGAATGCCAATTATGCCGGGTCGCGGCGTAACGCCTGACACATGCAGTGCACTCCACCGCCGCCCGGTGTGATCATGGACACATCCGGGTCATACACCGCAAGCCCCAGCGCGCGGGCTTTTTGTTTTAGCACTTTGCTTTTTTTCGGTAGCAAAATGCGGTCATCGCCCAACGCCACGACATTGCAACCGAGATCCAGCGTGTCCTGAAACGGCACCGCCACCAATTCGATTTGTTTGGATTGAAGCCACGCGACCACTTCCGGGTCGGTGGATTCGAGGCACACGGCGGCGAGTTTGGGTGCCAGCATCACCACCATGAGATCAATGTGCACATAGAACGGATCAATGTCAGCCAGCATCACTTCCCAA
Organism: Candidatus Poriferihabitaceae bacterium; assembly: GCA_965249835.1. Taxonomy (GTDB): domain Bacteria; phylum Pseudomonadota; class Gammaproteobacteria; order Arenicellales; family Poriferihabitantaceae; genus JAHRAW01. The sequence continues at coordinate 1,256,174 of CBDFMY010000003.1, read as the reverse complement.
CCTTCGGCTTCAAACCAGTTTTGCAATTGCAACGCGCCCTGCCGCTGACTGCGGCCTTCGTCGCCTTCCCAACCGATTAGCACGGTGCCCGGTTCAATGACATTAAAATCTCCGCCTTCAAAGTGTCCGGCGGTCACATAGTCGTAGATGGGAATGCCGAGGCGTGCGTAAGTTTCGATGGCACGGAAATTTTCGCCGCGCCGCCACCAGTTCGCCATGTTGGTTATGATGGCGCCAAAAGGCGTCATCGCCGATGAATCTCGCGCAAACACCTGATATGGCAACGCCGCATCCGCTTCGTGGAAATGGCAGGTAACGCCGGCTGACTGGTAAGCGGAAATCATCTCGGCGTGTTGGGCTTTGGCGGTGGCGTGATCAAACGCAAGATTGCGCCGAATACTTTTTTTCGACACCGAACTGGTGTTCAACCATTGATAGTGATCGACCGGACCAAGCAACACATCGCGCAACACACCATAGTCGCAGTTTGCGCCCCAGTCCGACAGTAGCGGTGTGCCGCCGGCATCGTTTCGAGTTCGCAGGGAAAAGTTATTATGCATGGCACCTTTGACCATCCTCTATTGCGCGTAATCATACTCCAAAAAGGTAATCCGTTATCCGTGCGTGCGCTACAAGCGTCGTTCCACATCCTGCTCGGTGGTCGCTTCTTGTTGGTCGAGCCGTTCCACCTCGCCGCTGGCCACCGCTTCGACATAATCCACCGCATCCGTGGCACAGATTTCAGCGATCGGTGTGCCAATCTGTCCGGCCGCAAGTGTCGGCGACTGATCTTCGACATCCACACCGGCGCGTTGCCCCATTCGATACACCGCGAACAAAAAGATTAAAGCGAACGCGCCGCCGATGCCGGTGAAATAAAAGTTTGGCCCGAACTGCGACATCAAGAACGACACGATGATGGGGCCCGTGCTCAAGCCGATTCCGGCGACCATCACCAAACTACCGCTGGCGGCGACGATCTCTTCGGGTTCCAGCCGATCGTTGGCGTAGGCGATGCACATCGAATACATCGGCATGGCGACGCCGCCGAGCAATGCGATGACCACAAAAAAGAATACGCTACCGGCCGATAGGAATACCGTCAGCAACGTCAGGATTACGGCAACTCCAGCCATCCCCGCCATCACCACGCGGCGGTCAAAGCGGTCGGAGAAGATGCCGAGGGGCCATTGAAACAGCAACCCGCCGAACAAAAAACAAGCCATGAAAATGGACACCATCTCCACGCTGAATCCTTTTTGTCGCGCATACACCGCGCCGAGACCGAAGATGGTTCCGTGGGCGACGCCGGTCAGGGTGTTGCTGATGACCGCCAGCGGCGATGCCTTGAACAATCGCCGCAGAGTCATCTTGCCGGACATCTCAAAGGCCGGTGCCGGGCGAGCGGTCAATAACATGGGAATCAATCCGAACGACACCACCACCGATACCAGAATAAACAAATCGACTCCGGCCGGGTCTGCGAGGTTCAGCATAAACTGCCCGCAGCCCAATCCCAAGGTGACGATTACCATATAAATGGACAGCAACTTGCCGCGATTTTCGTTGCCGGCGCGATCGTTCAACCAACTTTCGGTGACCACAAACAAACCGGCGTAACTGATGCCAGTAATCAGGCGCATCAAAGTCCAGGTGAGCACATGGACATACAGTCCGTGGATGAGGATGGCGATGGAAGCGGCCGAGGCGAGGGCCGCGAAAACGCGGATGTGGCCAACCCGCCCCACCAGTCGCGGCGCAAAAACCGAGCCGATGAAAATGCCGACGAAATAGCCCGACATCATGATGCCGGTGGTGAAAGTGGGGAATCCTTCCATGGTGGCGCGAAGGCCAAGCAAGGTCCCTTGCAGACCATTGCCAAGCATCATGAAACCGATGCCCACCAGTAGCGCCCAGGTCGCGCGCACGTCGTTCCACATGAGCCATTGCCTCGCCAAAAATTGACCAATCTGGAAACCTTGCGGCTTCCCGCCCGAGATAACGCATCCCCGCCCGACTCGACGAAGTCGGCGGATTGTATCCCCAAACGCAGTGAAGTAAAGGGCAATGAAAGGGGGAAGTTAAGTATAGTATCCGGGCAGACATGCCGCCGATAACACGCTCCGACCGGGCGACCGACACCCATGACATCACCGAACCGCGCACCGACAAACATCACCCACCGCACGGTGTGGATGCTGGCGGGTCCAATGATCATCTCCAATATTTCGGTGCCGCTGGTGGGTGCCGTGGACACCGCCGTGGTCGGCCACCTGCCGCAACCGCATCACATCGGCGCGGTCGCCCTCGGCGCGCTGATATTCACCTTCCTTTACTGGGGGTTTGGTTTCCTGCGCATGGGCACCACCGGTTTCATCGCCCGCGCAGTTGGCACCGGAGATGCCGGAATGCTTTCGCGCACGCTACTACGGGTGCTGTTGCTGGCATTGTTGTTCGGACTGGTCATCATCGCGCTCGGCAAACCGCTCATTGCAATGGCTTTATACTTTCTGCAAAGTAGCCCTCGAGTCGAACAACTGGCGGCCGACTATTCGTTGATTCGCGTGTGGAGCGCGCCGGCGACGCTGTGTGTTTATGTGTTCACCGGCCTGTTCATCGGCATGCACAACACCCGCCGCGCCCTATACCTGGTGCTGACTTTAAATCTCACCAACGTGGCGTTGGATTTGCTATTCGTTGCGGTGTTGAAACTGGGAGTCGTCGGCGTGGCATGGGCGACATTGATCGCCGAATATGTATCCGCCACCATCGGCTTCTTTATGTTGCGGGTTGAAATTAGACGCGCGCTGACTTCCATTCGATGGAACGAAGTGTTGGCGACCGATGCCATGATCGAGTTGATGCGCACCAACGGAAATATTTTCGTTCGCACCATGTGCCTGATGTTTGCGTTCGCCTGGTTCACTGCGCAAAGCGCGCGCCTCGGCGAAGTGGTGTTGGCGGCCAATACGATTTTATTGCACCTGCAAAGCATCATGGCGTACGCGTTGGATGGATTCGCTCACGCCGCCGAAGCACTGGCGGGCAGTGCCTACGGCGCGCGCAACCCGCGCACATTCCGGCGTGCGGTGCGCGTGTCCACCGCGTGGGCCGCCGCCGGAGCGTTGCTGGCGAGCATCGCCTATTTGTTGTTCGGCGGACAAATCATCGGCTTGTTCACCAACATCGACGCGGTGCTTGATGTATCAAAGCAATACATGGGGTGGATGATGGCGCTGCCGTTGCTGTCAGTGTGGAGTTTCCAACTGGACGGTATTTTCATCGGCACCGGCCACGCCCGCGAAATGCGCAACGCCATGCTGGTATCCACCGCCGTCTACCTTGCACTCGTTGCGTTGCTGATTCCATTGCTCGGCAACCACGGATTGTTCCTCGCTCTGTCGTGCTTCATGCTAATCCGCGCAGCGACTTTGTGGCGGTATTATCCGCGGATTGTAGTTTCTATGAAAGCCGGCTGAGATGGGTTACTTCAGGGCATCTTGTAAGAGATTTTGAATTCCTGACATCCCTTGGCTCGCCAAGACTATCCCTTGTTTTTGGCGGTTTTTTGCTGTCATTGGTTTCTCTCCGCCAATGTCTTTAGGTTGCGTGGCTGACCATATATAAGAATGTAAGAAAAGACGGCTATTTTGCTGCTGAATTTTCTTCTCGGTGTCCTTTATTCGCTCGTGTAGATTCACTTTTGAGTTAACTTTTGAGTCGTAATGCACAAGACCTTTCGGATCGATAAACAATATATCCTGTCTTGTTGAATCATCAAGCCAAAGAATAAAATCCGGATAAAAAGAATAATCATCAAAAAAAGAAACGCCCTTACCCCGACTCATGTTACGCATCAGATAGATTTCTTTGCCTTGCAAAACATCAAAATTATGTTTGTATTCCACAAGATCCTTCAGATACTTGACAAATTTCGCTTCTCCCTCGTTCAAAGGAATAGGCGTGATTTTTGCTGAGTCATGAGGTTTGGCATGGAGTAAAGGTATATATGCGTGGAAACCTGGATTCAATAATGAAAGTTGATACCCGCCTGATAATGGATATATCTCATTGTATTGCCCTTGTTTCACATCTTCTGCCATCTGTTCAATGTCTTTAATCAGTGCCTTCTCTTTAGCATCAACCGATAGTTTGTATTCATAAACATGGTTCGGATCGTCATCATCCAGCGGCACAACTTCCATGTGCTGGTGTTCCCAAATATTTCGTTCTTTGCGCCAGTATTGATCGGCATATTCGCAAATTAAATCCACCGCAAGGTCTTCCCATTCTCGCACTCGCCCATGTTCGGAAAACTCCAATTTTTCCAGTGGAATGTAAAGTTCATACCAATCGCCATTTTCAAGTAGCGTGTCCACCGCTTTCTGAGAAACAGTCATGTTATGCCATGACAGTCTATGCTTGCGTTCAAGAACTCGATGATAAACCGACAATTTGTTAATCAAATCCACATGCTGTTTTTTCAATTTGCCTGTTGTGATAGATTCGGCATCATCATGATTTTGTTGTCTCGATTCAAGAATCTGTAAATGCTTGTAACGGTCAATCCTTATTGTCAGGTCGGGGATCAAGGGCAAATCAATCCGCTCGTCGGAATACTTAAACTCTCCTGCGCTCTTGCGCTTCCTAATCATTTTAAGGCGGCGCGCTTTTTTGAAATCCTTCCCTGGCCGCAATTTAACGACAATCTGTTCAACTTCACCGGTTTCCTGTTGAAGGTAGTGTTTGAACTTATCCATATAGTTGGCTTTGAGACCGAAGATGTTGAGCGTTTCAAGCAATTTGAGCAGGTCGCCATCCTGCGGACTTGCGCCTTCAAGTGCGGTATGCCGCTTGAGCGACATGTCGCGTCCCTTGAGACGAACACCCCGGCCAAACATCTGGATGATTTGCGGCCCCTCGCCAGTGCCCACATGCATCAGCCCCATGGTGCTGACACGCCAAGAATTCCATCCGGCGGCAAATTTGCGCGCACCGATAACGATATTCACCGGCGAATTGTTGTTATCCACATCGGCAAACAGCGGTTTGGAAAATGCGTCCTTTGAAAGTGTAAAGAGTTGATTTTTGACATCTCCAAGTTTGCTATAAAGCCCGGATGCATCGCCGACATTGATGACCCCGAACGGATTGCCGTCTCCGGCACTGAGTTGAATTTCATCCATACCGCTGAGATGAGATATATGCAGTTGTCCCTTACCACGAAAAACCACCGAAGATAAATCCTTATAGATACTTGTCGGCGATTTCTTTTCTATGTAGGAAAATGATCCACTGAATATGTCCGTGCCTTGTTCATCGACAAGCCCGGTATTATTGCTAACAAGTTTCTTAATCATTACTATCACTTCTCGTTGTTGGCTTTGTACCCAAGATAGAAAAGAGATAATTCGGAGTACGTCGGTTTCTGTCTCCTTCTTACCGGCACTCTTGCCGCCGGTAACCGTCTTGCCGAGAAACACCCAAAGCGGTGGTGCGATGTTGAACTCCCGCCACTGCCCGCCCTTATCCTCGAAAATCCGACATTGTTGATAAAACTTCAACAGGCAGGCAAGCAAATAAACATTGTTCGCTTCGCCATCGTTGGTGTTTTGCAGATTGGATATTTGATAATCCTTGCCGTAGCCATCTTCATAGAAAAATTTATAGGAATAATCAAACAACATTGATTTGCCGTATTCGTCTCGCAGTTTTTTGATTTCATCGCCACTGCCGGAAACCGCCTGATTAAATGTTGCCGAGTATTCAAAGGTAAAACCGTTTTTCGCCAGTTGCTTGCGACGGTTTCTCCAAACCTTGCCGCCGGTGCCCAGATGACCCTCATCCACCATCACAAGATTGTTTTCTTCAAAGGATGCCAAAGCGACCCGCTTAATGCCTTTCTTGTCATCCAGTTTGTGAAGGTCAATGATGTCCACTACCCCGCCACTGTGAGAAAACATCCCTCCGCCTGAATTATCGGAAAATAGTTGTGCCGGGATGCCACTTGATTGCAATTCACGCAGGTGCTGTCGGGAAAGTCCTTCGTCCGGTGTTACCAGTATTATTTTGTTGAGTTTGTGTAGTCGTTTGTATTTTTTCAGATAGTGTTTGTATTGCAAAATATTGGCGTGCAAAAGAAGCGTCTTGCCGGAACCAGTCGCGCTTTGAAAAGCAAGCGTGCGAAGATCGGCGGTCGTGTAGTCAGCCATGCCGGACGCGCTGTCTCTTTTTTTCCATTGGTTTAACTTTTCAACCAGAACTTCAGGGTCTTGAAAATACAAATCAAGATAGCGTTCGGTAAATAGCAGGGCGACATATTGAAACGGTTTCCATGACTTGCCATTATCCACAGTCATTCGCAGTGTCTGGCTATGGGCGATTATGTTTTCGTCATAGCGAGCAATATCTTCTCTGGTCACGGGGGTATTGCTCTTGAGATGCATCAAAACTTTCTGGGCAAAGGGGCTACCGTGGCTTGGGTCTAATTGATCTGATATATCGTCGAAACGATTCAGCATCGTACGCAAGTTTTGATAACCGAATTGGTTGCACATAAAACGGTGCAGAACCATGCGTTTTTCCAGAGCAGTCATTTCTCGTTCAACCGTCTTTGTTTACTGGCAAGATAATCAACAAACATCACGCAGGCACCATACAAAAACATTGCTTCATCAATTCCCACATCAGCATTTTTTTTGTAGACCAAAGCTTTGCGAACGCCTTTTTCATCACTTGTGTAACCGTAGAGTTTTTTGAAGGCTTCTTTCAACGCAGGATGTTTGAGTATTCTTTGTTTTTCAAGTGAATCCAGTGCGGGACCGAGATCATTTGATGTTCCAGAATCAATCTGCTGAGCGGCAGACGCAACAGCATGTATGCTTTCCCGCATAGAGTCAGAGAGATTTCCCGCGTTCAATTCTTGAGCAGCCTTGCGAAGATGAGATTTAGCCCCGGTCAATTCCAACTGATTGATATTGTCTAATGACTTTTTGACACTTTCCTTCGCTTCCTCACTGGTGGAAGGAATTACGGTAGGTATTTCATCTGAACGGTCTATAAAGTAAAGGGGAAATTCGAAAGTGCTTTCAATGTCATCAGATAAATCTTTAGGAATATCTGGGAAACGCAACATACATTCCAATAAAGTAAGAACTTCATGACTCTCCTTTTCAAAGATTATTTCTTTCACCCATTTTTTTATCTCATAAACTTCTATCATATCAATTTCATCATGAGGAATTTCCAGCACATCTTTATAATATGAAGATAGAAATTCTTTCCAGAAAATTCCATCTACATTTTCATCAAATTCTTTTGCACAAAAATATATTTCATCAGGGAATGTAGCGGTACAATTATTGATATGCGTTTCGATAACCTCCCAAACTTTGAGTTTGAATTTTTTATTCAGTTCTCCGGCTTGCAGAGATTCTGGCAGGGGTGCCTTTCCCTCTCGCTGCGAGAATGTTAGTCCACGCCATTCTTTTCCTCCTTTATCCATTATTAATCCCCATATTCAAACATCAATGCTCTAAAAACTGGTTCAGTGGTTATCGCTTCCCACTGGTCGCCTGATCCGAGAGCGTTCAAGGTATGATCGCCATTCACATAAACAAGGTTCAAATCGTTGGCGAAAGTTTTGCGGTGTTTTCTAAACCATTTGTCCAGTTTGGATGCGTTCATTTTCTCAATATTGCGCCACAGAATAAGGCAGTTTTCGCCTTTGGCGTTTGTCCCGGTGATTGTCAGAACCCCCTCTACTTGCCGGCGAGTGGCAAGCCGCAAGCCGAGCAGGAAGTTAAAAGTTTCCACAAGGTCAACCGGCGCATCACGGCGAACCCCATCGCGCACCACAGACAAGGTGTAATTGAATGGGTCAATAAAATCCTGCCCCAGCAGTGACGCGCTGGTTGCAGTTTCCTCGCCGAGGACATACCGGAGCAGGTAATCCTCAATGAATTGCTTGTTCTCTCCTGCCTCAAGCAGGTCTTTGCGCGGCTTGACGGTTAAACTATCCAGCGTATCTTCGTAGGATTCCAGACGAACATATTTGAATAATTGGCTAATTCCTTCTCTTCCCCGTGGCTTGCCATCTTTCCATTCTTTGGAGTAGGTGACTTTTTTCATACGCGGCAATAATACCGTTTCAAAATGGTGTCCGAGTTCCACGAGGATATATTTTCGGTTGCCGTCATCTTCGCGGTTGATGTTTATTACCGCATGGCCAGTGGTGCCGGAGCCGGCAAAGTAATCGAGTATAGTGTCGGACAAAGACTCCGATGCTGCTTCAATTAATTTTTTGTAAAACCTTACGGAGTGATTGTAGGGAAAATTTTCCAATCCTAGCGAGTCAATGTCCGGTTTGCCGCGAGTTGCATCGGACACAACGGAGGTAATTTGTCTTTGTGAATCTTCGGATAAAATTCTTTTTTGATTGGGTTGAGTTGTATGGTCTTTCCCGAAAATAATTTCCCCTCGTTTAACCATATTTTGTAACGTCTCTGGTGTACGAGAAAATCCATTGGGGGGGATTGCGCATGGCTGTTTGGTTTTTGGATGGATAAGAGGAATGAAAAATTTCGGATCCTCTCTGGGTTCGGGTGCTCTTAAACTAACAGCTCGATAAACCAATCCATCACTGTCTATAAATTGGTATGCTTTTTCTCCCCCGCTGAAATCTGGATGATTTTTAACCCAGTTAGCATATTCTTTTTTGATTTCCTTGCTGACAATACCATTATTTTCTTCAATTAGATTTTTGACTTTATTCAACATAAGTTGGCTATTGCCGTTGCCAATATTGATTGCTTTTTCAGTTTTAGATCTCCAAATTATGTATTCGTGTTGCATCGCCACACCACCCCCGCCTGTCATCGGGTTTCTTTTATCCCACACCACTGTCCCCGCGTTAGAAATGGAAAACTGTTCAAATAATATGTGCAGTCTTTCGTATTCATTTTCATCAATATGACATAGAAAAAAACCAGAATCAGAAAGCAATTTTATTGAGAAAGAAATGCGATTTTGCATCATCGCAAGCCAACTGGAATGTCTGTAATTATTCTTGTAGATGAAGCCGCTCGTGTCCGTATTATATGGTGGGTCAATGTGAATGCTTTGCACTTGCTCCCCATACCTTTCCTGCAACAAATTCAACGCTTGGAAATTCTCGCCGTGAACCAACAAGCCGTTCAGTTGTTCCTCAATGGGAGCAGCGTCCGACAAGGCGGCAAGCAGTTTGTTCTGGAATGTTTGATTGAAGTGGCGAGTATCCAAAACCAGATACGGATTCTCTGTTAGAAAAGCCGGTTTTAGTGGATTGCTATATGCGGTGGCAACAATGTCGCCCTTTAGTTCGTCAATCGCAAACAGTTTCACCCATTCATTGCGCTGTGCTTTGTTTTTGGCAATTTCCGCATAGAGTGATTCGGGCACTTTGTCCAGCGTTACACAATACTGCGTCTCCAGCACAAATTTCTTTTTCAACCACAGTTGTTTTTGGAAATCTTCCAGTTGCGCCAGAAAATCTATGATTTTCGCGCCGACTCTTTTTATCGCCTTGATTTGCGCCAAGCCGCGTATGAATACGGCGGGGTCATCGGTCAATTCCAAATTATCAATGGAGATGACTTCGCTTTTCAGATAGTAGTCCAGTTCCCGCCGCAGAAAACCGCCTAGGTCTTTATGAATGAAATAGTCAAAGCTGTTCTTCGCCGTATAAGCAGTGAGGTGCTTGCCGAGCAGCGTGCGAGCTTCATCTGCTTCGGTGGGGCAAGGCGCAGCAATCAGAGATAACCAGCCCTCCTTGCCCTTTTTAATTTTCGCAAAAATGCGCCGCTCGGCTTCTTGATTGATGGCATGTTGTCGCTTGATTCCATTTTGCGAGTGTTTAGTTTTCTCGCTTGCGGTCAAGGGACGATGGTCAAAGCGGACAGTCAATTCGTTTGCACTAACCTTGATAAAATCTTTCGCCAACACAAACAAACGTTGCTTGCCGCTAGTCTCTTTGATGTTGTCTTTTTCGTTATCCGCCGCCGCAATCTCAAAGCACACCCGGCGTTGTCGGTCACCTTCGCTGAGCGTGAAAACATAGGAAGCGTAGTTCTCGGTTGTCTTGATGTAATACTGATCGGCATTTGCCCAGTGGAGTTTGACTTCCTCGCCGTTGTAGGGAATGGAATAGGCTTCCTTGCCTTCGCTTTTGTAGCGGCGAAGCGAGATAAAATCGCCTTCGTCATAGTATCTGGAGAAGAAATTACAAAGATGATTGTAAGTGTTGGCTTCGGTTTGTTGGTCGGCTTTAGCGGCTTTCAGTTGGGTTTGTAAGTTTTTTACTTCCGGGCTTGTCTGCGGATCGGGAACATGGCGTTTTGCTTCTTCGATTGCTTTTTGAAGTTTTGTTTTTAATGTTGGAATATCAGAGTCGGCAATATCTCCCAGGGTCTCAGTAATTTGTGGCAACAGGTGCTCGTCAAGAAATTCATTAATCTCGACACTTTTCATCGCCATAATGCGATACAATCCGAAGTCCAAATCACCGCGATCAAGTTGAAACAACTCACGCAGTTTTTCTTTCAGTTTGGAGAGATTTTCCTCGGCATCCTTGCTGAGGGTTTCAGGGGAAGTCATGGTCGGATTGTAGCAAGGCGCGGGGTAAAATACACCACACATAATCAGAAAAAATGACCTCCTCGACTCCCGCTCCCATAGAAATTCAAACCGGGCCGGAGCCGGTCTGCTCGGTCATCTGGCTACACGGACTGGGCGCCGATGGGCATGACTTTGAAGGGATTGTTCCTGCGTTGGCAATGTCAAACCACCCGCCCGCGCAAACTCCGATGCGATTTATTTTTCCGCACGCGCCGATGCGAGCGATTACTATCAATGGCGGGATGAAAATGCGCGGGTGGTATGACATTACCGGTGTGGGTTTTGAACACGATCAAGATCGTGACGGCATTGAACATTCGGCGGCGTTGCTACGGGCGCTGATCGAACGGGAGAATGATCGCGGGATACCTTCAGAAAATATTTTTCTCGCCGGGTTTTCTCAGGGCGGGGCGATTGTTTTGCATACCGGTTTGCGTTTCGGTCAGCAACTTGCGGGCATCATTGCGTTGTCCACTTACCTGCCGTTGGCGGATTCTTTGGAAGCGGAAAAATCCACTGACAACCAACACACTTCAATATGGATGGCGCATGGCGTAGACGACCCGATGATTCCCATTGCGTTGGCGCGCCGCAGTGAAAAGCAATTGACGCAATCCGGCTATTCGGTTTTGTGGCGCGAGTATCCGATGCAACACGGCATTTCGCCGGAGGAAATTGTCGATGTTGCGAATTTTTTACGCGAGTGCACATTATCGTAAAGTTGTCGTGCGGCTATCGTGCGGCAAACGAAAATATCGGCGATAATCGGACGATGAAAAACAACACCGAACCGGCAACCTCTTTTTGTCATTCAAGCAACTCGCATGAGTTACTCGCCGGAGCGAGCATTTTTACCGCACTCTTTGCCATGGTTTTATGGATCTCGGGCGGTCATGCCCAACAGGCGGCATCGGTGACTACGGACGCGGTAATCAAACAGTCTTTTACCCGCACCATACCGATTATTGGTCGACTGACGGCAAAGCAATCCGGTGTCGTGGCGGCGCGCATTGACGGAACGGTGTCATCGATGCGGGTGCGGGTCGGCGACCGCGTGGTCAGTGGTCAGGTGCTGGCGACCATTGATATCGCTACGCTGAAATTACGAATGACCCTTGCCAATGCTCGGCACACTGAAGCCGAAGCGCGATTGAAAACCGCCAAAGCCCAGTTGGCGTTGGCTGCCCAGTCGGTCAAACGGCTAAGCGGTTTGGCCGTCTCCGCGGCGGTCAGCAAAGCCGCTTACGACGATGCCAATCAGCAATACAACATCGCCCTGACCCGAGTCAAAGAGGCATCCGCCGCCATTGACAGCAGCGCGGCGGAAGTCGCCATGGCACAACTCAATCTCGCATATACCGAAATCAAAGCGCCGTTTGATGGTGCCATCACCGACCGCCTTACCGAAGTCGGCAGTTATCTGCAACGCGGTCAGGCCGTGGCACGACTAATTTCTGACCGACAACTGGAACTGGAAGCCGACATCCCCTATAACCGCTTGAGCGGACTTGAGGCCGGTGCTGAAGTGGAAATGTTGCTGGACAATGACAGCAAACATCGCGCCATCGTACGCGCGGTGGTGCCGGAAGAAGACCCGCGAACCCATACGCGGCGGGTGCGCTTTGCCACCGACTTCGGCGATGACGCGGGCTTGCTGGCGGCGCAGCAAAGCGTCACCGTGTTGATTCCGGCGACGGCGCGGCGCGACATCGTGTCGGTGCATAAGGATGCCATCGTGCAACGTGGCCGCGACAAAATTGTTTTCGTGGTAGTGGACGGACTGGCCATGATGCGCACCATTCGAATCGGTGAGTCGAGCGGTAATCGCATCGAAGTGCTTGCCGGATTGCAGCCCGGCGACCTTGCCGTAGTGCGCGGTAACGAGCGTCTGCAACCCGACCAGCCGGTCGTTGCTATGCCGCTTCAATGAACCTCATCAACAACGCCATCAATCGCCCCATCGCGGTAGTCGCCGCAGTGTTGCTGGTGGTGTTGTTCGGGCTGGTGGCGCTGAAAACCATTCCCATTCAACTGGCGCCGGATGTCAACCGGCCGGTCATCACCATCACCACTGAGTGGTTCGGCGCCGCGCCGGCGGAAGTGGAACGGGAAATCATCAACCGCCAGGAAGAACAACTGGCCGGCATTGAAGGGTTGCGCTCCATCACCGGCCGCTCGGAGCAAGGGCGCGGCAGAATCACTTTGGAATTCCGGGTCGACACCAACATGGACCGCGCGTTGTTGTTGGTCGCCAATCGCCTCGACCGGGTGTCGAGTTATCCCGATGAAGTAGACCAACCGACTCTGGACACCGCCGGCTCCGATGACAACGCCATCGCCTGGTTCGTCGTCAACCAACTCGAACACAGCGACCAACCGATTCACGAGTTCGGCGATTTTGTCACCGATATTATCAAGGAACGAATTGAGCGCGTGCCCGGCGTCGGGCGGGTTAATGTCTACGGCGGCAGCGAGCGCGAGATTCATATCATCGTCGACCCCAACCGGATGGCGCGCTACCAATTCACCGTCGGCAACCTTGTCGATGCGCTACGGGACGCCAACGTTTCCCTCGGTGCCGGCGACATTGATGAGGGCAAGCGTCGTTATGTGGTGCGCACCGAAGGCGAACTCAACCATCCCGACATCATCCGCGAAGTGTTATTGCGCGGTCACAACGACGGCGGCGGACGCGTCACGGTCGGCGACATCGCCGAGGTGCGCTTCGGCTACAAGGAGCCCGGCGCCACCATCCGCTTTATGGGACAACCGTCCATCGCTTTTAACGCCGCACGCCAAACCGGTGCCAACGTCATCGAAATCATGGCGGGCATCCGCGAAGCAGCGGATGAACTGAGCCGGTCCGCGGTTCCCGCGGCCGGGTTGCGCCTGCGTCAGGTGTATGACGAGACCGTGTATATCAATTCGGCGATTGCGCTGGTGCAACAAAATATTTGGGTCGGCGGCACGCTCGCCGCGCTGATTTTGCTGTTGTTCCTGCGTTCGCCTCGAGCCACTCTGGTCATCTCGATCGCCATTCCGGTGTCGGTGGTGGGCGCGTTCGTCGCCATGGCCGCGCTTGGTCGCTCCATCAATGTCATCTCGCTTGCCGGGCTGGCGTTCGCCGTGGGCATGGTGGTGGACGCCGCCATCGTGGTGCTGGAAAACATCTACCGGCACAAAGAAGCGGGACATCCCAACGCCAAAGCCGCGTTCCTCGGCGCGCAGCAGGTGTGGGGCGCGGTGCTGGTGTCGGCGTTGACCACGGTCATGGTGTTCATACCGATTCTGGTGATGCAACTGGAAGCCGGGCAGTTGTTCCGCGACATTGCGGTGGCGATTTCGGTTGCGGTGGTATTGTCGCTGCTGGTTTCCATCACCGTGATTCCGGCGTTGTCGGCGCGGTTGTTTCGCTCGGCGGGGCGCACCGACGATGCCAAACACGCAATGCAACCGATGCGTCTGCCGGTCATCGACCCAATCGCGCATCACCTCGCCAACTTCTTCAACCGATTCACCGCCGAAGTGGTGCGCAGTAAAAAATTAGCCTTCACCATCACCGCGGCGATAACGGTCGCGGCCTCGCTCGCCGCCTGGCAATGGCTGCCGAAACTGGAATACTTGCCGGAGGGCAACCGCAACCTGCTGTTCGGCATTGTCATTCCCCCGCCCGGCTACAACCTTGACACCACCACCAAAATCGCCGAAGGCATCGAACAAGAAATCCGATACTTGTGGGCGCACGATGAGCAGGACATTGCAGGACCGGATGAGCCACCGAAAATTTCGCGGTTTTTCTATGTCGCCACGCGTGCGCAAACTTTTCTGGGTGCGGTGGCGGCAACCCCGCAGCGGGTGGCGGAACTCAAGCCGATTTTAAGCAAGCCGGTGTTTCGCGAGCCCGGCACCTTCGGGTTCATCACCCAACCGTCCATTTTTGGACGCGGCATCGGCGGCGGACGCAAGATCGATCTGGACATCGCCGGGTCGGATTTGGACGCGGTGTTACAAGTCGCCAACCGCGCCTTCGGCAAAATAGTCGGACTGTTTCCGCGCGACCAGGGTCACGAATGGCGACCCCGCCCGGGTCTTGAACTGGGCGCGCCGGAAGTGCGCGTCATCCCCCACCGATTGCGCCTGAGTGACAGCGGCGTAACCGCGTTGGAACTGGCGCGCACCATCGATGCTTTCAACGACGGACTGCGCGCCGCACAATCCACGGTGGACGGCAAACTCACGGACATCGTGCTGAAAGGTCACAGCGGCTCGGTTGACCGAACTCAAGGCATCGGCAGTTTGCCCATCGTCACCCCGGACGGTCGCGTGATTCCGGTCTCTTCGGTTGCCGACATCGAACTCACCGCCGGGCCCACCGAGATACGCCACCGCGAGAGATTCCGCACCATCACGCTGGAAGTGCGCCCCAATCAAACCCTGCCCCTGGAGTCCGCCATTGACCGCATCCGCGAGCAGGTCATCGCGCCGCTGGAAGCCGAAGGTCTGCCGACCGGAATCAAACTGCGCATCTCCGGCACCGCCGACAAATTGGTCGAGACCAGCAACGCCATGGCCATCAACCTCGGGTTGTCTCTGATCATTGTGTTTTTGGTGATGGCGGTGTTGTTCGAGAGTTTTGTCTATCCGCTGATTATCATGCTGTCGGTGCCGGTGGCCGCCGCCGGCGGAGTGGCCGGGCTGGCGGTGCTTAATCTTTACACCTATCAGGCGCTGGACATGCTCACCATGCTCGGCTTCGTCATCCTCATCGGCATCGTGGTCAACAACGCGATTCTGCTGGTGCATCAAACCCTGCATCACATTCGCACCGAGCACCTGCCCGCCGACGAAGCCATCCGTCAAGCCACGCGCAACCGCATCCGCCCGATTTTCATGTCAACCCTGACCAGCGTTTTCGGCATGCTGCCGCTGGTGCTGTTCCCCGGCGCCGGCTCGGAGTTATATCGCGGGCTCGGCTCGGTGGTAGTCGGGGGTTTAAGTTTGTCGGCGGTCATCACGCTGCTCATCGTGCCGCCGATGATGTCGTTGTTGGTGGCACCGCTGGAAGCAAGACGAAGGCAAAAATCCGCATCCATGAGTGTTAGCAACAAATAGAAATGTCCGGTTTTAGAACACATGAGTTGTCCGCTTTTGGCGATGTCGGGAAGCCTGGCTGAGGCACCCGTTATTGATGGCGCAGCGGACATCAAGCAGCCACCGGTAAGTCAGTCTGGATGAGTTGGCCGGCCGCGTCATAACCGGCCAGTTTTCGGGGGCCGTGCCACAAAGACAAGGCGCCGTCGGTGTGCCGTAATACCTTCACTTTAGCTTTGATGTAGTGGTAACGGTGGCGGTCTGCCGGTATCTGCAGGGTCAGTCCCCCGAATTCAATGCAGTTGTCCTTGCGTACTTGGCGCTCGTAGCGTTCGCAGAAAATGTTGTCCAACTGCGCTCCCTCCGGCACCGGCACAAAGGCTGAGCCAGCTTCCCGCGGCGGTTGCTCAAACTCTTCGTTGAAAGCGGGCAGATACACCTGCCGGAGATACTCATTGGCAGTAGCCATATCGGTGATGCCAGCGGCGGCCAGTTCCTTGACCAAGCGCTCCTGGTGGGTGCGAAAGGCCCGCTCGGAGCGCCCTCGGGCTTGCGGCGAGTAGGCCGCGATCATCTCTATGCCCAGTTGCTGCAAGGCGCGCCGAAACTGCGTCGAGTTGCCCTTGTCCACCTTGCCGCCAGCCGTCGGCGTGTGCCAGTAATGGCTGCCCCGGTCGGTATACAGCGAGCAAAACAAGCCCTCGGCCTCAATCACCTCACGTACCCCCTGGAAACTGCTCCGGGTGCCTTCCTGGTCACAGAAGAACATGGAGTAATGCCGATTGCTGGCATCATCCATGGTGACTATCAAATCCCAGCTCTGTCCCGGCACCCAGGCATGGGTGCTGCCGTCCTGGTGCAGCAATACCCCCGGCACTGGCGCTCGCTCGCGCCGCTTGCGATGTTGCCCACGGCCCGATGCCTTCGCCACCGCTCCGGCAGCCTGCAAGGACTTGCGCACCCAGTTGTAGCTACGCCCACCACCGCCGCGCCGATACCAGGCGTAGTAGTGCCTGACACTCCAGCCCTCATGCCGGCTCCGGTACCGATCCACCATGCGCATAACCTCATCGACCGGGGCCCGCCGGTGCGATACCTGAGACAGGCGCTTGTCGATCAACCCATCCAGGCCTTCTTCCTCGTAACGATTGATGTAACGACGGAAGGTGCGCTCACACACACCCAGTAACTGCGCCGCTTCCTCCTGGCTCAGACGACCCTCGGTCCAGCCCCCATATGACTCTTCAAATCTCATCTGTCGTATCTCCTGTAACACTTCTGTCCGCCTCATAAACCGCCCCCCTCAAGAGCTGGCATAAACCGGACAGATTATGTGTTTTAACAGCGGACAGTTTATGTGTTCCTAACACTACCAGTGAGCAAGGTTTGACAATTACGGCATTGTTGTTTAGCATTCACGGCTACTACTCATTAGTAGTAGCCCCGTTTAATCTTTACCAAGAGGAGACACCATGGCTTTACACGCCATCGTTTTACAACAAGAAAATGCTCGGGTAGCCGTGCGAGTTGAAGAGCATTACTCGCTCAACTATACGGTCAACGAGAAATGTTTTCTGGTGCGCACGGACGATATTTCGGAAAAAGTAGCTACCACCGTGGGACTCAAAGGTGACAAGCAAATTCCGGATGCGACCGGTGTTGTATTCAAACTAAATGGTTCCTACGCGGGTTATGCCTCGTCCGGCATTTGGGAATGGCTCGCTATTGAGGAAACGGAATGAATCAAGGAAATCAAAATGTCTCCCACTTATCGCCCGTTACCAACCCGCCCACTCCG
Organism: Candidatus Poriferihabitaceae bacterium; assembly: GCA_965249835.1. Lineage (GTDB taxonomy): Bacteria > Pseudomonadota > Gammaproteobacteria > Arenicellales > Poriferihabitantaceae > JAHRAW01. The sequence continues at coordinate 1,238,632 of CBDFMY010000003.1, read as the reverse complement.
GCAACTTCCGGTGGCGACAACGGCAACGGACATGGACCGAGATGGAGAGAGTTGGATGCTCGCCTGCGTGAAGTGGAAAAATCCGTGGTCGAAATAAATGTGAAGATAGACCACTTAGCCACTCGGGAAGATATCGCGAGCATGAAAGTGGACTTTATAAAGTGGGCAGTCGGAACCGTGGTTGCGGTAATCGCCGTGGTGGTTGCCGTGGGAAGATTTCTATTCCAGTGACTAGCCGCCGCCATCAACTCTGCTAAACAACTCGCTGAATGTGAAAACCGCCGATGATGTCGTTGTTGGTGGCACCGCTGGAAGCAAGACGAAGGCAAAAATCCGCATCCATGAGTGTTAGCAACAAATAGAAATGTCCGGTTTTAGAACACATGAGTTGTCCGCTTTTGGCGATGTCGGGAAGCCTGGCTGAGGCACCCGTTATTGATGGCGCAGCGGACATCAAGCAGCCACCGGTAAGTCAGTCTGGATGAGTTGGCCGGCCGCGTCATAACCGGCCAGTTTTCGAGGTCCGTGCCACAAAGACAAGGCGCCGTCGGTGTGCCGTAATACCTTCACTTTAGCTTTGATGTAGTGGTAACGGTGGCGGTCTGCCGGTATCTGCAGGGTCAGTCCCTCGAATTCAATGCAGTTGTCCTTGCGTACTTGGCGCTCGTAGCGTTCGCAGAAAATGTTGTCCAACTGCGTTCCCTCCGGCACCGGCACAAAGGCTGAGCCAGCTTCCCGCGGCGGTTGCTCAAACTCTTCGTTGAAGGCGGGCAGATACACCTGCCGGAGATACTCATTGGCAGTAGCCATATCGGTGATGCCAGCGGCGGCCAGTTCCTTGACCAAGCGCTCCTGGTGGGTGCGAAAGGCCCGCTCGGAGCGCCCTCGGGCTTGCGGCGAGTAGGCCGCGATCATCTCTATGCCCAGTTGCTGCAAGGCGCGCCGAAACTGCGTCGAGTTGCCCTTGTCCACCTTGCCGCCAGCCGTCGGCGTGTGCCAGTAATGGCTGCCCCGGTCGGTATACAGCGAGCAAAACAAGCCCTCGGCCTCAATCACCTCACGTACCCCCTGGAAACTGCTCCGGGTGCCTTCCTGGTCACAGAAGAACATGGAGTAATGCCGATTGCTGGCATCATCCATGGTGACTATCAAATCCCAGGTCTGTCCCGGCACCCAGGCATGGGTGCTGCCATCCTGATGCAGCAATACGCCCGGCACCGGCGCTCGCTCGCGCCGCTTGCGATGTTGCCCACGGCCCGATGACTTCGTCACCGCTCCGGTAGCCTGCAAGGACTTGCGCACCCAGTTGTAGCTACGCCCACCACCGCCGCGCCGATACCAGGCGTAGTAGTGCCTGACACTCCAGCCCTCATGCCGGCTCCGGTACCGATCCACCAGGCGCATAACCTCATCGACCGGTGCCCGACGGTGCGATACCTGAGACAGCCGCTTGTCGATCAACCCATCCAGGCCTTCTTCCTCGTAACGATTGATGTAACGACGGAAGGTGCGCTCACACACACCCAGTAACTGCGCCGCTTCCTCCTGGCTCAGACGACCCTCGGTCCAGCCCCCATATGACTCTTCAAATCTCATCTGTCGTATCTCCTGTAACACTTCTGTCCGCCTCATAAACCGCCCCCCTCAAGAGCTGGCATAAACCGGACAGATTATGTGTTTTAACAGCGGACAGTTTATGTGTTCCTAACAAAATCCGCATCCATGAGTTGAAAACTACGCTGGTATTTTGTATAATCACTACCACTAACAGTTTGGAGTTGGATAAATGCCTAAGACCCCCAGAGATACGAGAACGTACGACCTAAAGCAAGGTAAAAAGATTGTTTACCGAGGGGAGAGTAACGACCTTGAACAACGAGAAGAGGAACATAAACGCGAAGGCATGGACTTTTCTCATATAAAGCCTACCTCCCGACGGCTAACGAAAGAAGGTGCTCTAAGAAAAGAGAAAGAAAACCTTCAAACGTACAGAAAAGGTCACGGTGGAAAAAACCCACTCTACAATAAGGACGATGACGGCTAATCTTGATATTTTTTTGTGTTCCGTTGTTGCTTCATTAAACCGCCTATACCCCTATAACTAATAGTCTCGACTGCCATTTTCACGACAGGCGGAAACGACAAGACAAATCACTGGCAGTCGCCAGATTCATCCACCTGTTGAGAAAACGATGCTCTCAGGCCGTCTTTTAATTCCCGTTGCTTCCGTTCCTGATAGTCGGTAATGCTTTCCAACAAGCGGTTATGTTCATCCACATTATTGTTATACGCCAGAATTTCTTCCTCACCCCGCAACGTATCAGTGTCGATTGCACCCAGTTTGTTTTGTAATTTTTGTAAAGCGATTTGATTTTGTTGATATTCCGTTTCCAGCATGGTTTCGGCGTATGCACCAACACCGTCCAACAGTGTGGCACCCAGTTGAAGTATGCCTTTCCCACGATAATAACAATCGCCGCTTTCAGTTCGGACGGCGGGACCGCAAGCAATTAATAATGACGACAGAAAAACAACAACGCTGACTTTGAAAATTGGTAAAAACTTCACGCGATTTTTTCTCCAACGATTAACGATTGCACCAAAAATCATTACACCGGGACAATGCCATGTGGTTGGGATTGATCATGCCCGGCACATAATACTGCGTTGCTCTTTCTCCCAGAATACGATTCGCTTTGGCGCGATCGGAGTCCGCCGGATGCGTGCGAAAATAAGACCAGTTATCTCCACGTTTGGCAAACTCACCCCAAATTTTCGCCACCGCACGCGGGTTATAACCAGCCAATGCCGCATACACTGCACCAATTTTATCGGCTTCTTCCTCCTGCAAAGTATTATAGGCAAAGTCAAAACCAGCCCCGACTTTGCTGCCGGCAGCCAAACTAATCAGTGTCGCTTGCTGTTCAAATGCATGGTTGGCAACCACATGCCCGATTTCATGTCCTATTACAGCGGCGACTGAGGCATCATCCTGCACCTCATTCATCAACCCTTTGTTTACCGCCACATAAGTTCCACCGGTAACAAAAGCGTTGAAATTTTCATCCGGCAATAACAGTGCTTGCCAATTTTCGTGCGCGTAGTGACTAACCTTATGCACATTGTTAAATATGCGTGTGAGTCGTGAATACATCTGACGGTCAACTTTCTCATTCAAATCGTCATATTTGCCAACGATTTTTTCCATTACCGCATTTCCTTCTTCTATTTGCTGTTGCCGATTACTAAAACCAATGGCACGCTCGCCGGTAATCAGGTCTTCCTCGGTAACCGATTGAACGCCCGAATATAATCCCCGGTCTATTTTTTCCAACGCGGCACATCCGCAGAGTAGCAGGTAGCCGGCTCCGAGGATGGCGAACTGCAGAAAATTTCGACGGCCAATGGTCTTCATAACATTCCCTAATACGGGCTTGTTTAGCAAAGTAAAATGCGTCAGCAAATTATGCCACGAATCCAGAATGTTTCTGGCATTATTCAGTCATTTCGTGCACCCCTATGATTAATCTCGACTTTCGCTTCCCCTACCCCGGCGCACGGATGCCGGTGATGGCGCGGAATATCGTTGCCACTTCCCAGCCGCTGGCGGTGCAAGCCGGGATTACGGCATTGCGGGACGGCGGCAATGCGGTGGATGCGGCGTTGGCGGCGGCGATTACGTTGACGGTGGTGGAGCCCACTAGCAACGGCATCGGCTCGGATGCGTTTTGTATTTTGTGGGACGGCAAGAAGTTGCACGGCTTGAACGCATCCGGACGAAGTCCGGCGGCGGTAACCGCAACCGACTTTGACGGGTTGAGCGAGATGCCGTTGCGCGGTTGGGATTCGGTCACGGTGCCGGGGGCGGTCAGCGCGTGGGTTGCGTTGTCCAAGCGGTTTGGCAAACTGCCGTTTGCGCGATTGTTTGATGACGCGATTCGCCACGCGCACGATGGCTTTGCGGTGTCGCCGGTCACCGCCGAGGCGTGGTCGGATGCGCCGGAAATTTTCAGCGATTTCCCTGACTTTGCACCGTTCCTGCCCAATGGTCGTGCGCCCGAAGCGGGCCAACGATTCCGTTTTCGCGAACAAGCCGACACACTGCAAACCATCGCCGCGAGCGATGGAGAAGCGTTTTATCGCGGTGCATTGGCGGACAAAATTATCGCCGCCGCAGATAACGCCGGTGCAAAATTTTCACACGCTGACCTTGCCGAACATCGTTGCGATTGGGTGGATACCATTTCCAACCGTTACGCTTCGCATCATTGCGGTGCAGTGGAACTCCACGAGATTCCGCCCAACGGCCAGGGGCTGGCGGCGTTGATTATGCTGGGCATCGTCGAGCAGCATGGCATCCAGCAGTATGAATTGGATTCGGCGGATTTTTTTCACTTGCAAATTGAAGCGATGAAACTGGCGTTTGCCGATGCGCATCGGTATATCGCCGACCACGCGCACCTGGAATTTCCGGTGCGGCGATTGCTTGAGCCGGATTATCTTGCGCAACGCGTAGCGTTAATCGACATGACTCGCGCCGGCAATCCCGACTATGGCGTGCCGGGCAACAGCGGCACCGTGTATCTCACCAGTGCCGACCAAAACGGCATGATGGTGTCCTTCATTCAAAGCAATTTTTGGGGATTCGGTTCGGGCATCGTGATTCCCGGCACCGGCATCAGTTTGCAAAATCGTGCCGCTGGTTTTAATTTGACGCGTGGACATCCGAATTGCATCAGCGGTGGCGCGAGACCGTTTCACACCATCCTCCCCGGATTTTTGATGCGCGACGAGCAACCATTGATGAGTTTCGGCGTGATGGGCGGACCCATGCAACCTCAGGGACACGCTCAGATGGTGATCCGGATTTGCGATTACGCGCAAAATCCGCAAAGCGCATCGGACGCGCCGCGCTGGCAGGTGATGGATGGCAATCGCGTTGCGCTCGAACCGGGCGTTGCCGATGATGTGAAAAACGAACTGGCGAATCGCGGACATCGTTTGCACGATGACAAGGCGCATGGCATTTTTTCCATGGGCGGCGCGCAGTTGATTTATGCCACCGCCGACGGTTACATCGCCGGCTCCGATCATCGCAAAGACGGAATGGCTGCGGGTTTTTAAGCGTAACGAATTTTTTTGACGCAAAAGAATCGCTGCTCGCCGCCGAGTTCCAGCGTCACTTCATCATTCACTTTTTTCGCCAGTAGCACCCGCGCCATGGGGGAGTCAACGCTGATGTATCCTTTGGATGAATCGCTTTGAATTTCATCGCCGCCAACGATTCGATATTCCACGTTGATGCCGTCCTCTTTTTCCAGCGTGACCCAGGCGCCGAAAAATACTTTGTCGCGGTCGCCCACTTTGCTAACCACATTGAGAGTCGGCAACCGCTTTTGTAAATAGCGGATGCGCCGGTCGATTTCCCGCAGTTGTTTTTTGCGATAGGTATACTCGGCGTTTTCCGAGCGATCGCCCTCCGCCGCGGCCGCGGCCAGCGCACGAGTTACCTCCGCTCGCTTCTTCCAGATATCCTTTTCCTCGCGCTGCAGAGCGGCAAAACCCTGCTCGGTAATATACGGCGAAGAAGCGGTCGGGGGGTTGTTATGATTCATGGCTATTCATTGACGCAGGTCTTGCGCGGTTTATGATACAGTTATCAGGCTGATATGATTGTTGTTGTTTCAACTTTTCAGTAAATTCCCAAATCATTCTTTACTTTTCCAAACCACCACGATGCCCCTGGAGGCAAACCATCATGAAAAAAATCATTACCACTTCACTATTCACCGCTTGTCTTGTATTCGGCGGCATGCTCGCCACCCCGGTCAATGCCGCGGAGCAAACTTTTATTTCCATCGGCACTGGCGGTGTCACTGGCGTTTACTATCCAACCGGCGGCGCGATTTGTCGGCTGGTGAACAAAAATCGAAAAGAGCATGGCTTTCGTTGCTCGGCGGAATCCACCGGCGGATCAATTTATAACATCAATACCATTCGCGCCGGCGAACTTGAGTTTGGCGTGGCCCAATCGGACTGGCAATACCACGCTTACCACGGCACCTCTAAATTTAAGGATGCCGGCAAGTTTGAGAATTTACGCGCGGTCTTTTCGGTTCACCCCGAGCCGGTGACCGTTATCGCCAGCGACAGCTCGGGCATTGTCAATATTGACGACGTCAAGGGCAAGCGCATGAACATCGGCAACCCCGGCTCCGGCACGCGCGGTACCTGGGAAGTGCTTGAACAAGCGCTTGGCTGGGAGCGCAGCGACCTGAGACTGGCCGCGGAAATGAAATCGGCGGAAACCGGTCAAGCCGTGTGCGATGGCAAAATTGATGCTTATTTCTGGTTGGTCGGTCATCCTTCGGCGTTGACCCAGGAATCGCTGGCGACTTGTGATGCGCATCTGGTGAACGTCACCGGCCCGGCGATCGACAAGTTGGTTGCGGACAACCCCTATTACCGCACCGCGACCATCCCCGCCGGCATGTATAACAACGATAGCGACATCCTCACTTTTGGCGTTGGCGCCACGTTCGTGTCCAGCGCCGATGTGTCTGAGGACGCGGTTTATGTTGTGGTAAAAGCGGTATTCGACAACTTCGAGGGTTTCAAAAAGCTGCACCCGGCTTTCGCTAATCTGAAAGAGTCCGAAATGATTACCGACGCGCTGTCGGCGCCCTTGCATGCTGGCGCAATCAGGTATTACAAGGAACGCGGCTGGATGTAGCAAGACGCGAACGGGCAGGCCCGAGTTGACTCTGAGTTGACTCGGGCAGGGCACGGTTTTCAGGCCTGCCCATCCATCCCCACTAAAATCATCTTGCACCACGGATGATTTCAAACCTGTAAAAATTGAAGCGCAACCGCTTCCAGCGAGGCATTTATGGCAAAGCACGACTTATCTAAGGACGGCGTTGATGATTTTGTGGCGCAAATCGAAACCGGTGGCCGCAATGCCATTGGCTGGCAGGGCAAACTGATTGCCTACACGACATTGATATGGGCATTGTTCCAACTGTATATTGCCTCAAACCTGCCGTTTTGGCTGACCGACATTACCGGCGTCAGTGTCATTGTGACCAATTCAAACGCGCGATTGATTCACCTGGCGTTTGGGTTTTTTCTCGGCTCGCTGGCGTTTCCCTTATTCAAGTCAAGCCCCAAAGATCGAGTGCCGTGGTACGACTGGGCGCTGGCGGCGGTCGGCGTCGCCGCCTGCTTGTATATCGTGGTATTGCGTAATGAAATTGCGGTTCGCGCCGGACTGCCGACGACCGGCGACTTGGTCGCCTCGACTATAGGCATGCTGGTTCTCGGCGTGACTGTTTATCGCACCCTGGGGTTGCCGCTACTCATCGTCGCCTGCGTGTTTGTGAGTTATGTGTTTTTTGGCAACGCCGAATGGCTGGCGGAAGCGATTCAATGGAAGGGCGCGTCATATGGCAAAGCCATGTGGCATTTCTGGATGCAGAACGAGGGCGTATTCGGGGTGGCGCTCGGGGTTTCCGCTACGCTGATATTTTTGTTTGTGCTATTCGGGTCGATTCTGGAAAAAGCCGGTGCCGGCAACTATTTTATTAAAATCGCCTTCGCCTTGCTCGGTCACTTGCGCGGCGGGCCGGCAAAAGCCGCGGTGGTTGCCTCGGCCCTGAGCGGCATGTACTCCGGTTCGTCCATTGCCAATACCGTGACCACAGGAACATTCACCATTCCGCTGATGAAGCGCACCGGCTTCTCGGCGGAAAAAGCCGGCGCGGTCGAAGTGGCGTCGTCCACAAACGGGCAGTTGACCCCGCCGGTGATGGGCGCTGCGGCATTTTTAATCGCGGAGTTCACCGGCATCAGTTACCAGGATATTCTCAAGCATGCGCTGGTGCCGGCGCTGGTATCCTATATCGCGCTGTTCTATATCGTCCATCTTGAGGCCATGAAAATGGATTTAAAGGGCTTGCCAAAACCGCCTTCAACGCGCACTTTTGCGAATAAACTGATCGGATTTCTGGGCGGATTCATCGGTATCTCGCTACTCGGCATGGTGGTTTATTTTGGTCTGGGCTGGGTCAAAGTGGCTGCGCCTGATGCGGCATTCACCATTGTTGCGGTTGGCTGTACGCTGCTTTACCTGCTCTTGCTAAAACTCGCATCCAAAACCCCGGACCTGATTGTCGACGATCCTGATGCTCCGATACTGGCATTGCCCAAAGCCGGGGAGACCGCAATCACCGGCTTGTACTACATATTGCCCATCGTGATTCTAATCTGGTGCATCATTATCGAGCGACTGTCGCCAGCCCTCTCGGCATTTTGGGCGACTATTGCCATGATCATCGTCTCGCTGACTCAGAACCCGATTAAGGCGTTTTTCCGGGGTAGCGGTAATTACTGGGGCGCATTTAAAATCGGCCTGTGCGACTGGATTGCCGGCATGATGGCCGGTTCGCGCAACATGATCAGCATCGCGGTTGCGACCGGCGCGGCCGGTATTATCGTCGGCACCATCTCCTTGACCGGCGCGCACCAAGTGGTCGGCGAGTTCGTTGAGTTTCTGTCCGGCGGCTCTTTAATTCTGATGCTGATTCTGGTCGCATTGATGAGCCTGATTTTGGGCATGGGTCTGCCGACAACGGCTAACTACATCGTCGTCTCGTCGCTGATGGCGCCGGTGATTATCACGCTCGGCGCGCAAAATGGATTGCTGGTGCCGTTGATTGCGGTGCATTTGTTTGTGTTTTATTTTGGCATCCTGGCGGACGATACGCCGCCGGTGGGACTGGCCGCATTTGCGGCCGCGGCGATTTCCAAAGGCGATCCGATCAAGACCGGCATCCAGGGATTCGCTTACGATATTCGCACCGCATTGTTGCCGTTCTTGTTTATTTTCAATACCGAGTTGCTGCTGATCGACGTGTCGCCGATGAAGGCAATATTCGTGTTTGTCGTGGCCGTGTTTGCGATGATGCTGTTTGCCTCGGCCACGCAAGGGTATTTTCTTACGCGCAACAAGAAGTGGGAATCGGCGTTATTGTTACTGGTCGCATTCACCCTGTTCCGACCGGGTTACTGGCTGGACCAGGTTTCGCCGCCATACGACAGCGCCGAGCCCAGCAAGATTTATGAAGTGGTGGGTCAGGCCACTCCCGACGGCGTCATCACAATGGTGATCAGCGGCCCCGATTTCGATTCCGGGGAAATCGAATCAACCACCATACTGGTGCCGCTGGGACAACGCTCGGACGCCATCGAGCGACTCGAAAATGCAGGTCTGTCGGTCACGGTCGAAGATGGCTTCGCGGTCATTGGCGAGCCCTTGCCGGGCACGCCGTTTTTCGAAGGAATCGGCAAAACGTTTGATTTTTATGACGACCGACCGGTGCGCATCGCCGATATCCTTACCCGATCCGAGCGTGTGGTCAAGGAAGTATTTTATATTCCCGCCGTTTTGTTGCTCGGCCTGGTGGTGTTTTTGCAACGCAGACGCCGCACTGCAATCGCGTAGAAAAAATAAATACCGCCTGCGTTCAGGGTTTTCGGTGTCGATTAAGTTATTGGCAAATCATCAACGCTTTTAATCCAGGCGACGATTCACTATACATTCGCGCGGTAGTAGAAATTCCGGGAGCGCAATAACAGAATTCATCCTCTGTCTTCAGGTCCCGGTATAAGCGGTCTGACTCAAGTACACAGTCAATCTGTATGCTATGTCTGTCCGGGATCAGATACAAATGAGGCTTTATTAGTTAAGAAAATCGGGTGCATACACCCTAACCCCCTCCGGGATTTCACCAGCGATGGTGCCCCGGAGGGTTTTTTTTGTTCATAAAATATTTCCAGTATTCGCAACTACGCCGGACTCATTAATTACGAACAAACATTGCGCGCCGTATATTTTTCGTCAGGCAAGGCGCGCAAGGAGCGAGGGAGAGAGCAATACATTTAGTATGTGAACGACCGAGCGACGAAGCGCAACAAAGCATGGCGGAAAATAGGCAAGCGCAAAATTGCGCACCGCATATTTTTCGTCAGGCAAGGCGCGCAAGGAGCGAGGGAGAGAGCAATACATTTAGTATGTGAACGGCCGAGCGACGAAGCGCAACAAAGCATGGCGGAAAATAGGCAAGCGCAAAATTGCGCTTGCCTATTTTTCGTCAGGCAAGGCGCGCAAGGAGCGAGGGAGAGAGCAATACATTTAGTATGTGAACGACCGAGCGACGAAGCGCAACAAAGCATGGCGGAAAATAGGCAAGCGCAAAATTGCGCACCGTATATTTTTCGTCAGGCAAGGCGCGCAAGGAGCGAGGGAGAGAGCAATACATTTAGTATGTGAACGACCGAGCGACGAAGCGCAACAAAGCATGGCGGAAAATAGGCAAGCGCAACCTCTTTTGCATATAAACACGTTCATATCCGTGCTCAGTTCTGCGCTCAGTTTCCACATACCCGCTGCGTTCATACATCGCTATGTTCTCGGTCATACACTCATGCGTGTAAAGGTTCAACTGCGTGTATCCCAAACGTCTCGTCTCCAACTCGGCGAATTCAAGTAGCCGTCGTCCAACACCCTTGCCCTGATAATCGGGATGAACCGCGATGTTATCCAGTAGCATGCTTGATTCTTGTTGAATGAGCACGATAACGCCGATGACATCACCCGCATCCTCGGCGACGAATACGATATGCTCACGAATCACTTCGGCGAAGTCATCGAGCATCGGGCCCGGTGGCTTGCCGATTCGCGAAATGCAGTGCCGATACGCTGCGACGACGCAGGTCGTTATCGTGCGAGCATCGGTTGATCGTGCGCGACGTATCTTTGACTCGACCGCCACGACGCTCAACCGGGTGGCGGGTGCTCGGCCGCTTCTTCCTGCAACTTCCACATCTGCGCATACAGTTCATTGCGCACCAATAACTGGGCGTGCGTGCCTTGCTCGACGATTTCGCCTTTGTCCAGCACGATGATTTGGTCGGCGCCGACGATGGTGGAAAGACGGTGGGCGATGACCATGCTGGTGCTGTTTTGCGCCACCCGGTCGAGGGCTTCCTGAATGGCTTTTTCCGAGCGGCTGTCAAGCGAAGAAGTGGCTTCGTCAAAGATTAAAATGGGCGCGCCCTTGAGCGCGGTTCGGGCAATGGCGACCCGTTGTTTTTCGCCGCCGGATAATTTCAAGCCGCGCTCGCCGACGAGAATGTCATAGCCCTGGGGATGCTCTTCGATGAAGTCGTCGAGACGGGCGACTTTCGCCGCCGCAGCGATTTCTTTTTGGGTTGCATCAACGCGACCGTAGGCGATGTTGTAGCCGATGGTTTCGTTGAACAACACTGTGTCCTGGGGAACCACGCCCATTGCCGCACGCAAACTCGACAAGGTCAATGTCTTGATGTCCTGACCGTCAATGCGAATGGTGCCGTGATCGGGATCGTAAAAGCGTAGCAGCAAACGCGACAGAGTTGACTTACCGGAACCCGATGGACCGACCACCGCGAACATCTGTCCGCCCGGCACGCAAAAACCGATGTCCCGCAACACGGCACGGTCATCGCGATAGCGAAAACTTACCTTTTCAAAACGAATTTCTCCCTTGTTCAATTGCAAGGCGGTGGCGGTGGGCGACTCCACCACTTCGGGTTTTTCATCCAGCAACGCAAACATTCGTTCCATGTCGATTAATGAGTGATTGATGTCGCGGTAAATTGAACCCATGAAATTCAACGGAATATACAATTGAATCAAAAACGCATTGACCATGACAAAATCCCCCAGCGTCATGCTGCCGTCCACCACTCCGCGTGCCGCCAACACCATCAACAAGGTCAAACCCACAGCGATGATTACCCCTTGCCCGATGTTGAGGTAGGACAGGGACAGGTTGCTTTTCAGCGAAGAACGCACCCAGCCCAACAGCGAATCGCCGTAGCGATTCAGTTCGATGGATTCATTACCGAACACCTTAATCGTCTCGTAGTTCAGCAGGGAATCGAGCGCGCGAGTGTTGGCGGAGGAGGCCGCAGTGTTCATCTGCACGCGAAATTTTGTGCGCCAACCGGTTACCCAAACAGTGAAAAGACTGTAAATTGCCACCATCGCGGTGGTAATCAGCACAAAGCCAGCATCAAAGCGCACCCATAAAATTACCAGCACCGCGGTCAATTCAAACGCAACCGGAATGATGTTGAACACGAACATTCTAAGGAAGTTGGTGACCGCGCCGGTGCCACGCTCGATGTCTCTGGACAAGGCGCCGGTTTTGCGGTCAAGATGAAACCCCAGAGACAGCGTGTGCAGATGCCGAAACACTTCCATGGAGATGTGATGAATAATCTGAATGCTGGCACGAGAAAAAATCACATTGCGCACTTCGTTAAACAAAATCGAACTAAATCGCAGCAAGCCATATCCCGCCAGCAACGCCAGCGGCACCGCCAATACTATTTTTGCGGTCGAGCCGTCAAGGGAATCGACGATACTTTTCAAGATGACCGGAACCGAAATATTGGCACCCCGGGCGAGCATCAGAAACGTCAGACCAATGGCAACGCGATAGCGATAACGCCACAAATACGGCAACAACCGGTTGACCGGGCCCCAGTTACCTTTTTTATCGGAGAAAATTTGAAAGCGGGCGGCCATCAGTCAACGCATCCGCATTGGCGAACCCTGCACCGCAGAAGCGGAACCGCTAATGCCGCGAACCAAGAAAGTTAAGCAAATCAATATCGGTGATGATGCCGAGTAAACTGTCGCCGTCGTCGGGGTTGGTTACCAAAGGCACCTTGCCCTCGGTTACCAATTTCGAAATCCGCTCGATGGAATCGCCGGCGGTCACATATTCCACCGAAGTATCGACCAGATTCTCCACCGGATCGTCGATGTTCACTTGCTGGTTGAACAGTGATTTCAGGATCACGCTTTCGCGCACGATGCCTTTGATCCATCCGTTTTCATCCAGCACCGGCAACTGACTGACATCGGCTTCGCTCAACTGCGAAATGACGCTGGAGATTTTATCGCTCTGGTGCGTCATGATGATATCGCCCGGTTTTTTGCCGAGGGTGCGCATCAGGTCGCCCACATTGCCGGTTTTCGATTCGAGAAAACCGGCTTCGCGCATCCAGTCGTCGTCATACACTTTTGAAGTGTAGCGATTGCCGCTGTCGGGAAAGATGACCAGCACATTTTTGCCGTCGAGCCGCGAACCTTGTTGTCGTATCCATTTCAATGCGCCGACGAACGCGCTACCGGAGGAGACGCCGGAGTAAATGCCTTCGCTGGTCAATAACTCCCGGGTCATCAGAAACGATTCCTTGTCGCCGACTTGCACCATATCGTCGATTTGTTTGAAGTCGTAATTGCCGGGAATAAAATCCTCGCCGATGCCTTCGATCAAATATCCTTCCGCCGGCGTTTTGTTTTCGCCGGTCTTGTACACCTCATAGACGATGGAGCCGACCGGATCCACCGCCACGATTTCCACGCCGGGCTTGTTTTCTTTCAAGTATTTTCCGATACCGGTGATGGTGCCGCCGGTGCCGATGCCGGCGACAAACACATCAATGTCCGGCATTTGTTTCAGAATTTCGGGGCCGGTGTTCTCGTAGTGATATTCGCGATTGGAAAGGTTGTTGTATTGATCAATATACAACGAGTTCGGCGTCTCTTGCGCCATGCGCCGCGACACCGAATAGTAACTGCGCGGGTCATCCGGCTCCACTGCGGTCGGCGTGACCACCACGCGCGCACCGAATGAACGCAAGTTTTTTATTTTCTCTTGCGACATTTTATCCGGCAGGATGAACATGCACTTATACCCTTTGATCGCCGCGGCCATCGCCAAACCAACACCGGTGTTGCCACTGGTGCCTTCGATAATCGTGCCACCGGGTTTTAATGTGCCGCGCTTCTCGGCATCTTCAATCATCCAGAACCCGATGCGATCTTTGATCGAGCCACCGGGGTTGGTGAATTCAAGTTTTGCGTAAACATTCGCCGCAACATTCTCGGCAACCCGATTGAGCCGCACGATGGGCGTGTTGCCGATGGCATCAATGACAGAGTCGTAAATCATGACCATTTACCAATAAGGAAAAATTTTGTCGACAGTATACTTCAATTGCCGACAGAATCCGCACTGCCCGGCCACGGCAATGGTCGCAACCTTATACCGCGCGCAGAATTTCTGCGGCGCGCTCCAGAGTTTGGTCTTGCTTGGCGAAACAAAAACGAATGATTCGGGCGTCCGGCGGTGTTTGGTAAAACGCCGACAAGGGAATCACCGCCACGCCGTTTTCGGTAGTGAGGTGGCGGGCGAATGTCATGTCGTCGAGGTCACCCACATCGGGCAACACGGCAGAGTAATCCGCCAGTTGAAAATAAGTGCCCCGGCACGGCAGCAAATTGAAACGCGAGTCGGTCATCAACGACTGGAACCGGTCGCGCTTTTGCTGATAAAAAGAAGACAACTGCGCATAGTAGTCGGGTCGTTCACGAATAAAATCCGCCAGCGCCCACTGCATCGGCGTGACCGTGGTGAAGGTGTTGAACTGATGAACCTTGCGAAACTCGGCGGTCAGTTTTTGCGGGGCAACGCAATAACCGATTTTCCAGCCGGTGGCGTGGTAGGTCTTGCCGAAGGAAAACACGGCAAAACTGCGCGCGGCGAGTTGCGGATGAGCGAGCACGCTGGCATGAGATTCGCCGTCAAAAATAATGTGCTCATACACTTCATCGCTCAACACATAACAATCGTGCGCGTGAATGGTTTTTGCCAATTGGTCGAGATCATCATCGGTGAGAATGGTGCCGGTGGGATTATGCGGCGAGTTGATGATGATCAAACGCGTGTTCGGATTCAACGCGGCTTTGAATGCGCTCCAGTCGATTCGATAATCGGGTAAAGTCAACGCCAGATGCACGGTCTTCCCGCCGGCCAGCGACACCGCCGGCGCGTAGGAATCGTAAGCCGGGTCAAACACGATTACCTCGTCGCCCGGTCGAACCACCGAATGGATAGCGCAGAACAACGCTTCGGTGGCACCGCTGGTAATGGTAACGCCGGTGTCGGGATCGGTTTCTACGCCGCTGACGACACGCAGTTTTTCGGCGATGGCGCGACGCAGTTCGGGCACCCCGATCATCGGCGGATATTGGTTTTTGCCGGATTTCAGGTGATGGGTAACGCGGTCGAGCAACGCCTCAGCCGGTTCAAAATCCGGGAATCCCTGAGAGAGATTGATCGCATCGTGTTGCTGGGCAAGTTGCGACATCACGGCGAAGATAGTCGTCCCCACATCGGGCAGTTTGCTGTCGATATCGGCCATCGTGGCGGCTGGATTTTTTGCTTGCACGGGATTAGTCACGAAATAACTCTACGACGATGCCGCAGCAAATACCAGCCCCGGTTATCGCGCCCGTCGTAATACTCCGCTCGCGGGCGGTATAATGTCTCAGGTTATTTAATCACTTGTCCGCCACGCCCATGAAAATCATCACCTGGAATGTCAACGGAATCCGCGCCATTGAGCGCAAAGGCGAATTGCAAAATCTGCTGCGCGATGAACGCCCGGATATTTTAATGTTGCAAGAAATCAAAGGGCAGGCCGATCAGTTCAGCGCGTTTTTAACGCAACACGACGATTATCAGCAACACTACCACAGCGCCGAGAAAAAAGGTTATGCCGGAACCGCGCTTTGGATTCGGAACTCGGTGTCGAAAAAAATCAACGACGCAAAATTCACAACCGAAATTCCAAATGCGCCGAACGCAGATGAAGGTCGGCTTGCGCAATTGAGTTTCACTTTGCAACTTGCCAACGCACAACAGCAATGGGAGTTGTTGTCTATTTATTTTCCAAACGGCGGAAAAAGCGAACAAGCGTGGGCCGAGAAACTTGAGTTTTATGATCGAGTTCACGATTACATGAATGTGTTGCGCAAGCGCGGCAGCATCGTGCTGGTGGGCGGCGATATGAATGTCGCGCACACCGAAATTGATATTGCGCGGCCAAAAGACAACGACGGCAAGATCGGTTTTCATCCGAAGGAACGCGCGTGGATGGATCGGCTGGTCGCAGACAACTGGGCTGATGTATGGCGCGTGCGCAATCCCGGCGTCACCGATGTTTATTCGTGGTGGCACATGATCTCGCGCGCCCGGGAGCGCAACATCGGCTGGCGCATCGACTACTTTTTGTTATCCAAAGAACACCTGGAACGGGTCAGCGATGCGCGCTACTTAAGCGAGCAACCGGGCTCCGACCACTGCCCGTTGCTTTTGGAAATAAAATAATCGCGTGCGTTGCGAATTAAATTTTATCCAGCCCGATTTTCAAATCGGCGATGATGTCATCGATATGTTCCAGACCGACGGAGACTCGAATCAAGTTGTCGCGGATGCCGGCGCGGGCGCGTTCCTGGTCGCTAATTCTGGCGTGGGTGGTGGTGGCGGGATGGGTGATGGTGGTCTTGACATCACCGAGGTTGGCGGTGATGGAGAGAAAACGTGTGGAGTCGATTACCCGCCACGCCTGTTCCCGCCCGCCGCGCACTTCGAATGCCACCACGCCGCCGAACCCATGCGGTAACAGACGCTTCGCCAACGGGTGCTGGGGATGGGATTCAAGCCCCGGGTAATACACCTTGTCCACTGCCGGATGCCGCTCCAGTCGCCTCGCCAGTTGCATGGCATGGTCGCAATGCTGCTTCATTCTGAGGGACAGGGTTTCCAGACCCTTGCTGAAAACCCACGCGTTGAACGGACTCATACAAGGCCCGGTGGTACGCAACATGGCAAAAAGATCATCATAAATTTTCTCGTCATCGGTAACCAGCGCACCGCCGATGCAACGACCCTGACCGTCAAGATATTTGGTGGCGGTATGCACCACGATGTCCGCACCGAATTCCAACGGGCGTTGCATGACCGACGTGCAAAACGCATTGTCTACCGCAAGGGGCACGCCGGCGGTTTTTGCGATGGTGGCGATGGCTTTGATGTCGGCGATTTCACACAACGGATTCGAGGGAGATTCGAGGAATAGCAAACGAGTGTCCGGTCGAATCGCCGCCCGCCACTGCGCGAGGTCGGTGAGGTTGACGAACGTGGTATCAACGCCGAAGCGGTTAAACACTTTGGTGAATGCGGACACGGTTGAGCCGAAAAGTTCCGCCGAGGCCACCACATGATCACCGGACTTAAGTAAACCCAGTAGCAATCCGGAAACCGCCGCCATGCCGGACGCGGTGGCCAGCCCGAAGCGCCCGCCTTCCATGGCTGCCAGGCGATTTTCGAATCCGCGCACCGTGGGGTTGGTGAAACGGGAATAAACGTTTCCCTGCTCATCGCCGCTGAATAGCGCCGCCGCCTGGGCCGCATCGTCGAAAACAAAACTCGAGGTGGTGAAAATCGGTTCGTTGTGCTCGCGCTCGGCACTCCGTTGATGTCCGTAACGAATCGCCACAGTTTGCGGGTGGTATTGGTCGGAGAGTTTTTGCATGGTTCGTCCCGGCACGATAAAAATTGCGTGCGGGTCGGTAACAAAACAAAAAACCCGCTTCCAGCCACTAAAAACGATGGGCTAAAAAGCGGAGGCAAACCTCTCTTTAGCCGTATTTATAACGCGCCCGCAAGCTGAATCAAATCGACGCGATGAGGATAGTATGTGACGGGACGAGGCATGTCAATACGGCGGGGCAATGCTGTTAGGAGTAAATTATCTGTCCTAATAATTAACACGTGAACTGTCCGGATTTATTCTATCCTATTTGGGGGTGGCAAATGAACCGGACAGCCTTTGTTGAGGAATTAAAACAGATGAGATTTGAAGAGGCATATGAAGGATATCAATGCAAACGATTAAGCCAAGAGGAGGCAGCCATTTTGTTAGGAGTCTGCAGTCGTAGTTTTCGCAGGTATATCAACCGTTATGAAGAGTCAGGGCTGGAAGGCTTGTGTGACAAAAGACTGCACACCCTATCAGTACGGTGCGCTCCGGTTGATGAGGTGATGGCATTAACTGATTTATATTCCAGTCGATATAATGGCTGGAATGTCAGGCATTTTCATCGTTGGTATCAACGAAAACACCAGGGGTCACGTAGCTATAGCTGGGTTAAAAACCAACTTCAATCAGCTAATTTGGTGGCCAAAGGTCAATCACCTGGACCTCATCGCATTAAACGGCTCCCCAGTGCATTGCCCGGCATGATGATCCATCAAGATGGCAGCACCCATTTATGGGTGCCCGGGGTGTATTGGGATTTAATTGTGACTATGGATGATGCCACTAACGAGCATTATTCCATGCGCTTTGTTGAACAGGAAGGCACGGTCAGTTCGTTGCTGGGTGTCAAAGATGTACTCAAGGCTAAAGGTATTTTCTGTACTTTCTATTCCGACCGGGGCAGCCATTACTGGCATACACCAGAGGTGGGCGGCAAGGTGGATAAAAACAATCCGACTCAATTTGGCATTGCCCTTAAACGCTTAGGCATTGATATGATTGCCGCCTATTCGCCTGAGGCTCGCGGGCGATCTGAACGTTCCTTTGCTACTCACCAAGGGCGCTTGCCTCAAGAATTGGCTCTCAACGGCATCACCGATATAAAAGCCGCTAATGCATACCTTAACCATCATTACATGCCGGCCTTCAATGAGGAGTTTGCACGTCCTGCAAGAGAACAAGGCAATGCGTTTGTCCGGCTTGCCGGTGTTAATCTGGATGATTACCTTTGTCAGCGTTATGAGCGCAGGGTGAGGAAAGACAATTGCGTGCAATTTAACAACCTCAATTTACAACTGCCGAAAGACAAACATCGCTATCATTACATCAAAGCCAAAGTAAAGGTTGTGATCCATTTAGATGGCTTGATTTCAATTTTTCATGGTCCCAGACGACTGGGACGATATTCAAAAGATGGCTGTTTATTGAATGAGGAACAAATACAGGCTGACGTTGCGTAAATCCGCTTCACAATGTCAGGAGTATAAACCAATTAAAAGCGGACAGATGTCGTGTCAATTATTAGGACAGTTCTATTTACTCCTAACATACGGCGGGGCAATGCAGTTGTCGGTATTGTCTGCTGCGCGCTATCGCACCCGGGGAAACGTTTCGCACGCCATCAACCCGCCATGCACCAGACCCTCACCCCGCTCATTGGGATCGCACTCCCAGGTTTTATCGTTATAACGCGCATCGTCGCCCAGCCAATGGGTCGCCAGCGCACGGCGGCGGCGTGCGCCGGAAGGATTGCCGGGCGCGCTGTGGTGCGTGCGAAGATTGATAACCAGACAATCCCCCGGCGCCAGCGGCGCGTAACCAATCTCACACTCCCTGGCATCAACACTCCAGTCCGGCGGAAGCGGATCGGTCTGGTGCGCATACTCAATACCCGCTCCGAAACCGACTGCACGATAATTTTTTTTCATGCCGATGCGAGCCGATGGCAAAACGCAATGCGGTTTGTTGGGGAATGTGGTCAAGCGCGGTCCACAAATTGCAAATCTGCGTGCCTGAAACCGGCCAGTAGGCTTCGTCGTAATGCCATGGTGTCGGGCTGGTGGTTCCCGGCTCCTTGGATAACACCAGATCGTAATAAAATGTCATCGTCTCCGAGCGCATAACTTTCCTCGCCAAGTCCGCCGCCGGTGATTCAAACGCAAATTTTCTGAACCGATCGTATCGCTTCCACAAAAACATATCGTAAAAAAAGAATCCCGGTTCGCCGGGGTTGGATACGTTGACCACCTGGTCACCGCCGGATTTCAAGCCATCCTCAATCGCCCGGTCCACACCTTTGCGCAACGAATCGACCCAACCGTCATCAAAGGCGCGGCGAAGACACACCACGCCGTCGCGCTGATATGCTTGAATCGCGACATCAGGCGGACTTCCCGAAGGCGTCAAATCAAATGCGGGTAACTCAACCAATGCCTCACTCATCCGGCATCTCCGCCGGTGTGATTCTTGTTCATCATAACTATTGCTTTCATAAAAATTGGCGATGGCTGGTATTATTATCACTCGGCACAGCCCTGTCAAAGCCGCCGGGGGCTATAATCAACCGCTCTCACTAACCTTCTCGTTTCCGTAAATCATCGCCATCATCGCCATGAGCGCATTGAAGAACAAATCGAAGCAAGCCAACGCACCGGAATCATTTCGTTCCGGTCCCGACGAGTGCGGACATTTTGGTATGTTCGGCGGACGCTTTGTTGCCGAGACGCTGATGCCATTGATTCTTGAATTGGAAGAGACCTATTATAAATATCGCGATGATGAAGATTTTTTGCGCGAGTTTGATTATTACGCACGCGATTACATTGGCCGCCCGAGCCCGTTGTATTTAGCCGAACGACTGACCGCAGAACTCGGCGGCGCCAGGATTTATTTCAAACGAGACGAGTTGAATCACACCGGCGCGCACAAAATTAACAACACCCTCGGGCAAATCATGCTCGCCAAACGCATGGGCAAACGGCGCATCATCGCCGAGACCGGCGCCGGGCAACACGGCGTCGCCACCGCAACGGTGTGCGCGTTGTTTAATTTGCCGTGCGTGGTGTATATGGGCGAGACCGACATTGAGCGCCAAGCGCCAAATGTCTTTCGGATGAAATTGCTGGGTGCCGAAGTTGTGCCGGTGAGCAGCGGCACGGCAACTTTGAAAGACGCGATGAACGAAGCATTGCGCGATTGGGTGGCGAATGTGGATGATACTTTTTACATCATCGGCACCGTCGCCGGACCGCATCCCTATCCGCAAATGGTGCGCGATTTTCAATGCGTCATCGGACGCGAAGCGCGACAACAAATTTTGGAAAAAGAAAACCGCCTGCCCGACACCTTGTTGGCGTGCATCGGCGGCGGTTCCAACGCCATCGGTTTGTTTCATCCATTCCTCGACGATGAATCTGTATCCATGATCGGCGTCGAAGCGGCCGGTCACGGAATTGAAACCGGACAGCACGCGGCGTCACTTAGCGGCGGTAACCCCGGCGTGTTGCATGGCAACCGCACTTATCTTTTGCAAGATGACGATGGTCAGATTTGCGATGCCCATTCCATTTCCGCCGGGCTGGATTATCCCGGCATCGGTCCCGAACATTCGTGGTTGAACGACATCGGTCGGGTGAGTTATGTCGCGGTAACCGACCGCGAAGCGTTGGATGCGTTTCAATTATGTTGTCGCACCGAAGGCATCATCCCGGCGTTGGAGCCGGCGCATGCGCTCGCGCACGCGGTGAAAATTGCGCCGAAAATGTCGCCGAAACAAATCATCGTGATGAATTTATGCGGACGCGGCGACAAAGATGTGTTCACCGTTGCCGACGCGCTCGGTGTCAGACTAACCTGATTATTGCCTGATTATGGCGAGCAAAGTTATGCGCAACGACGGACGCCTGTCGCAACGTTTTGCCCAACTTAAAGCCGAACGCCGCGCCGGTTTGATTACCTTCATCACGGCCGGCGACCCCGATGTCGCCACCGCGCAAAAAATTCTTGGCGGGTTGCCCGAAGCGGGTGCCGACATCATCGAACTCGGCATGCCGTTTTCCGACCCGATGGCCGACGGTCCGGCGATTCAAGCGGCCAGTCAGCGCGCGTTAAAAAGTGGAATGACTCTTGCCAAAACGTTGGACATGGTGACGCAGTTTCGCAAACACGACGCGCAAACGCCGCTCGTGCTGATGGGTTATTACAACCCGATTTATCATTATGGCAATCAACGATTTTTGGACGACGCCATCACCGCCGGCGTGGATGGTTTGATTATCGTTGACCTGCCACCGGAAGAAGACGACGAACTTTGCCATCCATGCATGACCGCCGGGCTGAATTGGATTCGCCTGACCACGCCGACTTCGGATAAAAAACGACTCGGCATCGTGCTGAAAAACAGTTCCGGGTTTGTCTATCATGTTTCCATCGCCGGCATCACCGGCACGCGCTCGGCCGAAGGTGCCGATGTAAAACAAGCCATCGCGCAAATCCGCAAACAAACCAACCTGCCCATTGCCGTGGGCTTCGGCATCAAAACCGAACAGCAAGTGCGCACCGTGGCATCCGTTGCCGATGCCGCTGTAGTCGGCTCGGCACTAATCGAACGGATCAAAGCCGGGCTCGAACAATCACTAAAAAAAGACGAGATTGCCGCCGAAGTGCATCGCTTCGTCAGCGAGTTGGCGAGAGGCGTGGGAAGTAACGGTGATGCGGCAAACCGAACTTGACAATAAGGCGTAAGTAATCTACATTTGGTATAGATTTTTTAATAAACTTTAACCCGGATAATGCTGATGAAACAAGGAACGAAAATTATTCAAGGCGACTGTGGAAAATGGTTGCGCTCAACTAAAACTCAGGTTGATTTAACTTTTTTTGACCCGCCTTTCAATCAAGGACGTTTTTACAGACACTTTGACGACAAACAAAAAGAGGATTCATACTGGAATTGGATTACAGAAACACTCACTGCAATACGCAAAAAAACCAGTCCGGGCGGTGCAATTTATTTTATGCACCGTGAAAAAAATACGGAATATGTTTTGGCAGCATTGCGGCACACCGGATGGACATTCCAGAACTTAATTATATGGAAAAAAATGACATCTGCCGTGCCATGTAAATACAGATTTGGCAAGCATTATCAAATCATTGTATTGGCGACCAACGGGAATAACGCGCGCACATTTAACAAACTACGAATTGACCTCCCGCTTATGCCACATCATAAACAAGCACGGGAAAACGGTGTTTATGTAACTGATGTTTGGGACGACATTCGCGAGTTAACTTCGGGGTATTTTGCCGGCGATGAGCCAATGCGTACGAGAGACGGAGAACGCTTCCATAAACAACAAGCACCGACCGCATTACTGTTGCGAATTATTTTATCTTCGTCAAACAAAGGGGATGTGATTCTTGACCCGTGCGCCGGCACCGGCACAACTATGGTTATTGCAAAACAACTGGAACGCAGGTCCGTTGGAATTGAAATTGATCCGCAAAATATTGAATGCATTAAAGCCAGAATGAACGATTCGAGGCCATCCGACCACGTGGATAAATTTTTCCACTACTACCGCCATACCGATGATATAGAAATAATCTGGGGACGGAAAAAGCAAATCAAACCACTGCAAACAAACAAACACATCACCGATGACAGCCTCCGCATACCATCTTTTTTGTGACATCTATCAGCGACGCAGAAATTTAATGTCGCGCGACCTTAACGCCGAGCAATTTATGTTGAGAGACGACCTGATTGCCGGTCATGGGGGCAAGGCAACGTTTCCAGACCTTGTCCTGCGCACAAATCAAAATGACCCGACTTTTCAGGGTGGGGAATTTATAGAGATAAAGGATGCAACTACTTCCTACAATATTGCGTCATTCAACTCGACCATTCCAAGTGCGTATAAAAATATTAATGATTATGTCGGCACCTCCAGTAAGCTATACGCGACGATACTGGAAGCCGACGGAAATGACCCATATCACCTGAGAAATCGGGAAGTTTATTATCTCATCCGTGGACGAAAGGGCGACAACTGTAAAGTATGTCTGGTACAAGGCGGGTTCTTTGAGACACTAAGTGTGACGGAAAACATAAAGTCGGCGTTAAATGAATCATTGCGTGAGGCAATGACAGACAGCGATATCAGGGGTGACGACTATGAGGAATCTATTAATGATGTTTTATCTTTCAACTGGAAACGCGAACATCTCTCCAGAGTCCGGCATCATGAAAAATCTTCTATAAGTTTACGAATGCGTGTTATGACGGAAGTTGTCAAAGAGGCTAATGTGCTCAACGAAAATCAATATCCCGACATTACGGATAACACCTTGAATATGCTGGTTCCCGCACACCCGGAATCCCGGTATGAAGAATTAGCGCGTGTTGCCATTCAGAAAATGAGCATGGCTTTTGGCTTGGACAATAATGCGCTACCGCCGAATTTGGAGGTAAAAAAACTAAAACACTTAAGAAACGGTCCGTTCGTTTTGTTTCAAACCACCATATGATGGCGGATAATTACGCGCCTTGATCAAACAACCACGGTGCTTCAATTTTTCGTTTTTGTTCGTAATTTTTGATGGCATCGGCGCGGGATAGGGTCAAAGCGATGTCATCCAAGCCATTGACCAAACAATGTTTGCGGAACGACTCTATTTCAAACTCAACTTCAAATTTATTTTCAGATTTAGTCGCGACACCATCCGGCGTGTTAATTTTTTGCGTGGGCAAATCAACTTTCAGTCGATAACCAACTTGCACTTTGACTTGCTCGAATAAATCGTCCACGGTTTCCTCTTCCAAAACAACCGGCAACATCCCGTTCTTGAAACAGTTGTTGTAAAAAATTTCGGCGAAACTTGGTGCGATGATGCAAAGAAAACCATAATCGAGCAACGCCCACGGCGCGTGTTCGCGCGATGAGCCGCAACCAAAATTTTTGCGCGCCAGCAAAATTTGCGCGCCTTGGTAACGTTCCTGATTCAACACAAATTCCGGATTGCGTGCGCGTTTGCTGTGATCCATGCCCGGCTCGCCGTGGTCAAGATAGCGCCATTCGTCAAACAAACTTGGCCCAAAGCCGGTGCGTTTGATCGACTTCAAATATTGTTTGGGAATGATCGCGTCGGTGTCAATATTGGCGCGGTCGAGGGGCATCACCAATCCATCAAGTGTCGTAAAAGATTCCATCACGCGCTGCCGTGGCCGGCTCTTACATCATCAAAGTGACCGGCAATGGCGGCGGCGGCGGCAACCGCCGGCGACACCAGATGGGTGCGCCCGCCCTGCCCTTGTCGCCCCTCAAAATTGCGATTTGAAGTGGATGCGCAACGCTCGCCGGGTTGCAATCGGTCGGCATTCATCGCAAGACACATGGAGCAGCCGGGGTTGCGCCATTCGAATCCGGCGTCAATGAATATGTGATGCAAGCCTTCCGACTCGGCTTGACGCTTGACCAAACCCGAACCCGGCACCACCAACGCTTGTTTGATGCTTGCCGCGACTTTTTTTCCTTTGACGACTTCGGCGGCGGCGCGCAAATCTTCGATGCGGCTGTTGGTGCACGAACCGATGAAAATCAAATCAAGGGCGATGTCTTTGATGAGCGTGCCCGCTTGCAAGTCCATGTATTTGAGCGCGAGTTCCATGCTTTCGCGTTTGCCGGAATCCGCTTGCTCCGACGGGTCAGGCACTTTACCGGTGATGTCGGTGACCATCTCCGGCGAAGTTCCCCAGGTCACTTGCGGCACGATGGCGGAAACATCGCAGACGAACTCGTGGTCAAACTCGGCATCATCATCGGAGCGCAACTCGCGCCAAACCGACACCGCGCGTTTCCATATCTCGCCGGTTGGCGCAAATGGTCGGCCTTTCAGATACTCAATGGTGCTCTCGTCGACCGCGATCATGCCGGCGCGCGCACCGGATTCGATGGCCATGTTGCAAAGCGTCATGCGCCCTTCCATGCTCATCGCGTCGATCGCCGCACCCGCGTATTCGATGGCGTAACCGGTGCCACCGGCGGTGCCGATTTCTCCGATTACCGCCAGCGCGACATCTTTCGGCGTCACGCCAAGCGGCATCTCGCCTTGCAAAAGCACGCGCATGTTTTTCGACTTACGTTGAATCAAGCATTGCGTGGCGAGCACATGCTCCACTTCGGAAGTGCCGATGCCAAACGCCAGCGCACCGAACGCACCGTGGGTGGAGGTATGCGAATCGCCGCACACGATGGTCATGCCCGGCAAGGTCGCGCCTTGCTCCGGACCAATCACATGCACGATGCCCTGACGAGGGTCGCCCATGCCGAACTCGGTGATGTTGAAGTGATTGCAATTTTGTTCGAGCGTGGCGACCTGCACACGCGAAACCGGGTCGTCAATGGCGGCGCTGTCGGTGGTGGTCGGCACATTGTGATCCGGCACCGCGAGGATGCTGGACGCGCGCCACGGC
The DNA here is from genome assembly GCA_965249835.1 of Candidatus Poriferihabitaceae bacterium. Taxonomy (GTDB): domain Bacteria; phylum Pseudomonadota; class Gammaproteobacteria; order Arenicellales; family Poriferihabitantaceae; genus JAHRAW01. The sequence goes on along the minus strand of CBDFMY010000003.1, from coordinate 1,212,654 downwards.
TTGCGGCCAGCCAGATGCAATCCTTCAAACGCCTGCGGCGAAGTTACTTCGTGCACCAGATGCCGGTCAATGTAAATCAGCGAAGTGCCGTCGTCGGCGCAGTGAACCACATGCTGCTGCCACAACTTGTCGTAGAGAGTTTGTTTGGATGCTGGGTTTTTCATAACGAAAAAAAAATATTTTACTGGAGCCGAATCATATCACCGTTTATTCTGCGCACGGTCGCGCAACGCATGATCCATCAACACCAACGCCAACATCGCCTCGGCAATCGGCACGGCGCGAATGCCAACGCACGGGTCGTGTCGTCCGGTGGTAACCACATCAACCGACTGGTTGTTCAGATTCACGGTCTGCCCCGGCGCGGCGATGCTGGAAGTCGGCTTGAATGCGACTTTGACCTCTATGTTTTGTCCGCTGGAAATCCCGCCCAGCACACCGCCGGCGTGGTTGCTCAAAAAACCTTGCGGGCTGATTTGATCGCGGTGTTGCGAACCGCGTTGCACCACCGCCTCAAAACCGGCACCGACCTCAACGCCCTTGGCCGCGTTGATGCTCATCATTGCCTTGGCGATGTCGGCGTCCAGGCGGTCAAACACCGGCTCGCCCCAGCCTACCGGAACGCCGCGCGCTTCGACATAAACCGCGGCACCGATTGAGTCGCCTTCCTTGCGAAGTTGATCGATGAGCGCGCCGAGTTGTTCGACGGTGGAATGATCGCCGACGAAGAACGGATTGTTTTCTACTTCGTTCCAGTCTTTACATTCAATGTTGATGTCGCCGATTTGATAAACACAACCGCGAATGGAGACGTCGTATTTTTCTGCCAGATATTTGCGCGCGATGCCGCCGGCCGCCACGCGCATGGTGGTCTCGCGCGCCGACGAACGTCCGCCACCGCGATAATCACGCCGCCCGTATTTTTTAAAGTAGGTGTAATCGGCATGCCCGGGGCGAAAACGATCCTTGATTTTTTCGTAATCCCGCGCGCGCGGGTCTTCGTTATGCACCAGCAACCCAATCGGCGTGCCGGTGGTTTCGCCTTCAAACACGCCGGATAAAATTTCCACGCGGTCGGATTCCTTGCGCTGGGTAGTGTATTTTGATTTGCCCGGCTTGCGACGGTCGAGGTCGGTCTGCAAATCGGCCGCACTCAACGCCAACCCCGGCGGGCAGCCATCGACAACGCCGCCCAAAGCGACACCGTGACTTTCGCCGAAGGTGGTCAGAGTGAACTGCTGGCCAGTGGTGTTTCCGGACATGGGGTTTTTATATCATCAAATTAACAAAAAACATCAGTCTATGGCCGGTGGCGATAACTTAAAGGGCAACAATCATTGCCTTTGCGATGCTCGAAATGGGCGGCAGCACGCCCTCCCGACATGTGCGGGCGAACCGGCCGTTTGCACGAAACACACTTAAAGGTTTCATTGGACAAATGCCCATTGGTTTTTTTACGAATCTCCAAGGCATCATCGATCGATATTTCTTTACCTTTGTAAATACAAGAAATTGACCGGGGCGTGGCAATCTCCGATTGGCTCGGTTCGCCAACGCCAAATGGCGTGGTCTGCGTTTTGTGACGGGCGACATATACATCAAGCAACTGCCGAATCATTTTTTGATATTGCGTGTGATTCGCTTTGGCCTCGGCCTTGAAGTAAGCGATGCTTTCCGAACTCAAGGAAATGGTCACCTTGGTATTTTCGCCCTTGAATTTGAGTTCTCTGGGCGATGGCAGAAAATCGGCGACAACATTGATATCGCCAATTGGTTCGTCAGTGTACTGGATTTGCTTTCTCATAGATTTTCTTCCCCCTTCTCCAATAGCCCGCACCCAATATGCGGATGCGGTTATGTCGGTATGTGAAACGCACCGTCAGGACACCAGTGCCATCTCGGTTCATGCCAAAACAAAAATACCGCTTTTCATGTTGGCTATGGGAACCATCCTCGGCAATTACGCGGTTCTCATCGGCGAAAGCGTATTGCGCCTGATGAAATGACACTTTCTGATTCTCACGGTCTTTACCTTCATCCCATTCAAAACTTGTGCTCGGCATATATCCAGAGAATAGCACAGATATGGCTATTTAACCATATTTTTTTACACCGCCGAATAATCCAGCAACGGCGCCAACGCCCGGTGCAAAATGTCCGCCGCCCATGCTTGCCCATCGTGGTCTTCGATTAAATCCTGGCGAATTTCGATCAACGCCATCTCCACATCACGCGCTTGCGCATGAACGACCAGTGCATAACCGAGCGGGTCACAAGCGTGGTAGGGTTGATTGTGGCCGATGCACAGACCCTCGTTTTTAGCCAGATTGGCGGCCAGCGATTGCGCCAGGTCGTGATGATGCTCCCACAGCAAACCGATGTCCCAGGGCCGCTTGGCTCCTTGAAACTCCGGCGTGAAACTGTGCACGGCGACAATCATTAGTCGGGCGAACTTCCCGCACAGGCGATCCACCATCTTGCCGTAGCGCATGTGATAAGGAAAAAACATTTCATCAATACGCTGCTGCCGCTGCTCGCCGGATAACCCGACGTTCCCCGGAATCACAACGCCGTCGCTGGTCTCCGGTATCAGCGTGGGATCATCCAGGTGGCGGTTGAGGTCAATCACCAGACGCGAATAATTCGCCAACAACAACGGCGCATCAAGTTTATGCGCCAGCATCGTAGACACTTGCCTGGCACCAATATCATAGGCAATATGCAAGTCCAGAAAGTGCCGCTCCAATCCAAGGTTGTCGAGGGATTCGGGAATACGTTTACCGGCGTGGTCGCAACAAACCATCAGCGGCGCGTCCGCGTTTGGATTAATTACATCGAACAAATCGGCAGCCAACCGGGAAACTCGTTCACTTAACGGTTTCATGTCTTGATGTCGATGCCGATAAGGCGGCGCAAGGTTTCTAAAGAAAAGAAAAATGAAAACACTCAATAAACATAGTATGAATCATAATATGGACTACCTGCTATTGCTATCGCTATCGCTGATTTGGAGCACTTCCTTTCTTCTTATCAAGATCGGCGTCGCCAGTATTGAACCGGCCACGCTGACTGCCGGGCGCATGGCCATCGCGGCGGTGGCTTTGCTGTTATGCCTTGCCGTTAAAAAAACCCGACTACCACTTAACCGACGCGCGTTGCTGTTGTATTTCGTGGTCGGTTTCATGGGCAACACCATGCCATTCACACTCATCAGTTGGGGCGAGATTCACATCAGCAGTTCACTGGCGGCAATCATGATGGGCATCATGCCGATTACCACTTTTGTTCTGGTGCATTTTTTTATTCCCGACGAGCCGGTCACCATGCGCAAAGTGTTCGGCTTGTGTCTGGGTTTTAGCGGACTGCTGACGCTGGTCGGATGGTCGGTGCTGGTCGGCGTCGGCGGTGCCAATGTGTTGGGACAACTGGCGGTGCTCACCGCCGCCGTCTGTTATGGCGTAACCATCGTATTCGTGCGTACCCAACCCGCCTTCCCAGGTCTCCAGATGGCCACCGGCGCGGTCCTCGCCGGCGCGATAACCAGCATTCCGCTGGCATTTTTACTGGAAGATCCGTTGTCCATGACGCCCGACATCCAAGGCATACAAGCGCTCCTGCTACTCGGCTTATTCCCCACCGCACTGGCCGCGCTGATTTATTTTCGCGTGCTTCGCAACCTCGGCGCCATGACCTTCTCCCAACTCAATTATGCGATTCCCGTTTTCGGCAGTTTATGGGGCGTGATTTTTCTGGGGGAATTATTGCATGCACGCATGCTGGTCGCCCTCGCGCTGGTGCTCGCCGGCGTCTACTTTATCCAAACGCAAAGCACCGGACGAAGGTAATCGTCACTCCGCGCGAAGCGCCGAAGTGAACTCCGTCAGTTGCTCAAGTTTTTTAAGTGCGGCACCGTCGTCAAGCACTTCGCGCGCGCGCTGCACTCCGGATGACAGCGAGTCGACAAGGTCGGCGGCGTAGATAGTCGCGCCGGCGTTGAGCGCAACCATATCAAAAGCGGCACCCTTTACCCCGCTTAAGGCTTCGCGAATCAATTTCAAACTTTCCTTTGAATCCGCCACTTTGAGCCGGTCAAGGGAAGTTATCGCGACACCGAACTGCTCCGGCTCGATGCGGTATTCGCTGAATTTTCCATTTCGGTATTCCGCAACTTGCGTGCCGGCGGCGATGGATATTTCGTCGAGTCCGTCGTCGGAACAAACCACCAGCGTGTGAACGCTGCCCAACTCGGCGAACACTTCCGCCAGCGGTCGCACCCAGCGTTGATCAAACACGCCGACCAACTGATACCTGGCGTCGGCGGGATTGGTTAACGGTCCCAATAAATTGAATATGGTGCGGATGCCGATTTCCCGTCTTGGGCCAATGACATGTCGCGTGGCGGCGTGATGAGTCGGCGCGAACATAAAGCCGATGCCGCATTGGTCGATACACTGACCGACTTGTTGCGGGTTGATGGCGATATTCACGCCGGCCGCTTCCAACACATCGGCACTGCCGGAATTGCCGGTGGCGGCGCGGTTACCGTGTTTCGCCATCACCGCGCCGGCCGCGGCGGCGACCAACGCGCTGGCGGTGGATACATTAAACAACTTCGCCACATCCCCGCCGGTGCCCACCGAATCAGCGACCTTGTCCGCGCTGGTTTCAACCGCGGCGGCCAACTCGCGCATGATGACGGCGGCACCGACAATCTCTTCGACGCTCTCGCCCTTAATCATCAACGCCGTCAAAAATGCACCAACCTGCGCCGGCGTAGATTCGCCGCTCATGATCAACCGCATCACCGCTTGCATCTCACCACGCGTTAACCCTTCGCCCGCGGCAAGTTTACGATTGGCTGTTGGTAAATCCATGATAATTGTCTCCGAGTCAACGAGTATTTTTTTCGGAAAACTGTTTTTGTAACAAGACGAGGTAGATCTGTCCGGCAGCAAGTGCATCGGGATACGCTCGGTGCGCGGAAGAAATCTCTATCTCAAAATGGGCTGCCAGCGTTGTCAATTTATGATTTCTTATATCATGCACTAAATTTCTAGCCAACGATAAGGTACACTCCTGTTTGTTTTTTATTTCATTGCCATAAAGAGTTTCGGATATTTTATTAAGAAACCTCATATCAAAATTTACATTATGGGCGACAAGAATATCATCAGCGATAAATTCAAGGAAACTCGGAAAAATATCTTCCACGGCCGGAGCATCGGCCACATCTGAATCGGTGATTCCATGTATTTCTGTAACACAAGCAGGAATAGGAATTTGTGGATTAATAAGGCTTTCAAATTTATCCACTACTTCACCAGAGCGAAACCTAACCGCCGCTAAATCAACTATCTCGTCGCCAGGGTAAAAACCAGTTGTTTCCACATCAATAGCAACAAAGTCACCGCTACCGTTCCAACAAATAGATTCATTCTGGGTAGGCATCGAATTTATTCCAGTCGCTCGTGCTGCCGCTCTTTCTCAAAAACAGAAACGCCGACAAGGACAAAGTATTTTTGTTGCCGGTTGAGCGGATGCCCGGATTCATCGGCATATAGAATGTGCATGAATTTCAGCAAAAAAGACGGCCGGGGTGGGGGTGGGACTTTGTCCACGCGAATCCATTTGGTAGACCCTTCCGACCATTTTGCAATTCTGGTTTTTCTCACGCGGCTTGTCAAGAAAAAGTTTTTCGATACGCAAACAACCCCGGGGTGCCGCCGGTGTGGATGATGGCGATGTGGCGAAAGCGGTCCAGGACGTGGTTGCGTAATAGGTCAAGCACGCAGGAGAAGGTTTTGGCGGAATAAACCGGGTCGGTCAGCAGCCCTTCGTGCGTCGCCAGTTTGCGCATGTCGTCAATGACTTGCTTTGAGGCGTGGCCATAGCCGGGTGCCAGTGCCAAGTCATCGACCCACACATCATCGGCATCGACCGCGCCGGCGTGACCGAGCATGTCTGCCAGTTTTTCGCAGTGCGCAAAAACGCGCGCACGTTGCAGTTCAACTTTGCGGCGCACGCACACACCCAACACCGGAATGGTTGTCGCCATCAATTTCAATCCGGTCAGCAGACCGGCGTGTGTCAAGCCGCTTCCCGAACCCACCGCAATCAAGTCGATGGGTAAATTGTCCTGCTCGGTTTGTCGAACCAATTCCGCCGCCGCCACCACATACCCCAACGCGCCGATCGGCGCATGGCCCGCCGCCAGCGGTATGATGTAGGGCTTTTTCCCTTCATCGGCGAGTTCATCCGCCAGCACACACAACGCCGCATCGGCGCCGTGCTCGTCTTCCCCGGTCGGGTAGCGATGCACCTGCGCGCCGAACAATCGGTCGAGCAACACGTTTCCGGAATGTTGATAATCATCGGAGTGATTGTCCACGCGCGATTCCAATTGGATGTGACACGCAAGCCCGAGTTTTGCCGCGCCGGCTGCCAGCATGCGCATGTAGTTGGATTGCACCGCGCCGGTGCTGAGTACGGTGTCACAGCCCCGAGCGATGGCTTCGCCCAGATAAAATTCCAGTTGCCGCGCCTTGTTGCCGCCCATGGCGAGGCCGGTGCAGTCATCCCGCTTGACATACAAAACACGAGGCGCAAATTCGGCCGACAATCGCGGCAACTTGTGCAACGGCGTTGGGGTGTGGGTGAGTGCCGCTCGTGGGAAGTCAGCGAGGGATTGTTCGATCGTTTTCATAATTTGTGCTTGAGCCATTTTTGTTATGACGCGTTATGCTGTGTTGTCTACTCGTCCTTCTCGCATAAAATGTCGCGGCTTCGCCGCGTCTGAATCCCCGCCGGCGGCGAGAATGGCGGCAAAAAATTCATCACCGCAAAAACCCAAGCGGGTCCACCGGCTTGCCGTCTTTGCGAATTTCAAAATGCAACATGGTGCGGTCGGTACCGCTACTACCCATCTGCGCGATTTGCTGGCCGGATTGGATGCGGTCGCCTTCCGCCACCAGAATATTGCGGTTGTGGGCGTAGGCACTCAGATACGTCGGCGAGTGTTTGACGATAACCAGTTTGCCGTAACCGCGCAGACCTTCGCCGGCATACACCACTTCACCGGCGGCAGTTGCGCGGATCGCGCTACCGGCGGCACCGGCGATCTGGATGCCGTTTTGTCCTTTGCTACGCGAGAATTTGCCGATGACTTTTCCTTTGGCGGGCCAACCCCATTGACCCGACGCAACGGCGGGTGACGAAACTTGCGTTGCGGTTGTGGTCTCGACCGGCTTCGGTTTGACCACCGATTTTGTCACCGATTTTGTCGCCGATTTTGTCGCCGATTTTATTAGGGCAGTCGAAACCGCGCCCGCTTGCGACGACCCCGATGAATCCGAAGACGAGCGCAAACGCAAACTTTGTCCCGAAACAATTTTGTAGGGAGCGGCGAGGCCATTCCACTCGGCAATGTCTTGATAATCCAAACCAAACCGCCAGGCGAGACTGTATATCGAATCCTCCGGCAATATTTTGGTCTCGGCGGGAATCACCCGATACGGCGATTTGTCAATCACCGGTGTCTGCCCGGAACCACCGCCGCATGCGACCAATGCCATCGCAAGAAGCAATCCAAAAGTTGCGATAATGATCGTGCGCATCATGTCAACGCAACCACCAGTAACCCGCCACCGCGAGTGCGACCAACCCCCACCCCACCGGCTCCATCCATTTTTTCAACGCGCGTTCGAGTTTTTCCCCGCCCCACCACAGCAACCACGCCACCAGAAAAAATTGCGAAGCGCGGCCAACAATGGATGCCAGAATAAACAACACGATGGGCAAGCCGAGCAAGCCGGCGGTGATGGTGAAAATTTTGTAGGGAATCGGTGTGATGCCGGCGAGCAACACCAGCCACACACCGTAGCGACCGAACCATTGGCGCATGGTTTCAAATGTTGCACCAGCATCATAAAAATCGATGATTGGCTGGCCCAGCGATTCGAACAAAAAGTAACCGATGAAGTAGCCGAACAACCCGCCGAGGACCGAAGCGATGGTGGCAAGCCAAGCCAGTCGCCAGGCGCGGCGGCGGTCGGCGATGACCATGGGCGCGAGCATCACCGCGGTGGGCACCGGAAAGAACGAAGACTCAAGAAAACTCACACCGGCAAGATAGCGTTCGGCGTGGGGATGACGCGACCACTTCATCACCCGATCATACAACGGCGCGAAGATTTTCATATCGGCGCTACCGCGTGCAACCATCCAGCATGGGAACAAAGCGCACCGCTTCGCGCAGTTGTTCATCAAAACCGCTCGGCGTGCGGGTGATCACGCGAAGCCGTTGCGAAAGATCATCGCCAACCGGAATCACCAGCCGACCGCCGAGGGCGAGTTGCTCCAGTAATTTCTCCGGCACGTCGCGTGGTGCGGCGGTGACCAGAATGCCGTCAAACGGCTGATTGCTCTCCCAGCCGACAAAGCCGTCGGCGTTCAGATAACTGATGTTGTGATAGCCGAGTTTCGGCAGCAACTCCTGCGCTTGTTGTTGCATGGAACCGATTCGCTCAATGCTGAACACCCAGCCCACCAACTGCGCAAGAACCGCGCTTTGGTAGCCGCAGCCGGTTCCCACTTCAAGAACTTTTTTGACCTTGAGGTCGGCCGCCAACAACATCTCGGTCATCAACGCCACGATGAACGGTTGCGAGATGGTTTGGTTCTGGCCGATAGGCAACGCGGTGTCTTCGTAGGCTTTGTGCGCCAGTGCTTCGTCAAGAAACAGATGACGCGGGGTTTTTTCCATCACCGTCAAAATGACTTCATTGCCGATGCCCTGCTCGCGCAGGCGGTTGATCAGGCGGCGGCGCGTACGCAGGGAGGTCATGCCGATTCCGTCCCGCTGCATTGAACTGGTTTGGGTCATTGGGGCTTTGCGATAACTTGGGGTTTTTGCGATGAACCGCGATGAGGTATTGTAGTTTTTTTTAAATGTCAGCGGTTAGCGCCAGCCGATTTATTTCACCGGATTATCGCCCCAACTCGTCCTTATTCGGCTTGACCCGACCATGACGAATAACAGCACGGCAATGAGGATGAAGCGAAAATCCGGTTAAACTCCCCGCCAAACAATACAACTTCCCATAACTCATCCACAACCCATCCCCACACCATGAACTCGTCCGGACATCCGCAGTTTGTATTGATTATCAGCATTCTGGTGCTGGCCAGTTCGGCGAGCATCATGTCCACCGACATCTACGCGCCGAGCATGCCCTCCCTGTCGGCATTTTTCGACACCGCACCCAGCATGGTGAAACTCACCATCAGCCTCAATGTGTTGATGTTCGGCTTCGGGCAAATCATTCACGGTCCGTTGTCCGATCGATTCGGGCGCAAGTCGGTGCTACTGGTCGCCATCTTGCTGTTCACCGTCAGCAGTTTTATATGCGCACTGGCGCAAAGCATCGAGCAACTCATCGCCGCGCGCATGCTGCAGGGCTTCATGGGGGCGGCGGAAGCGGTCATCTGTATGGCGATATTCAAAGACTTGTTCGACGAAAAACAACAAGTCCGCGCGCTTGCCATTTTTGGCATGTCGATCGCGCTGGCACCGGCCATCGGGCCCATCATCGGCGGTTATGTACACGTCTGGCTCGGCTGGCATTTCAACTTTTACCTGATTGGCGTGCTCGGCACGCTCACCACTTTTTTAATCTGGTGGCTACTGCCCGAATCGTCTTCGCCGGATGCCGGCGCACTCAAACCCGCGCGCATTCTCAGCAATTATCGCGGCTTGCTGTGCGACAAACAATTCATCACCTACGCCGGCATGGTCGGCGTCGGCATGGGCATCATCTACACGTTCGTCACCGGCGGCCCGTTCATCCTGATACAACAATTTGGAATTCCCACCGAAATATTCGGCTACTACCAGGCCGCGATAGTCGCTGCTTATTTCATCGGCAGTCTGGTTTCAATGCGCGCGGTCAACCACATGGAAACCAACCGACTGCTCAACATCGGGCTGGTGCTGGTGCTGGTGGGCGGCATTTTCTTTCTGGTCGTGGTGGCGAGCGGCCAAGTCACCCCGTTCACCTTCACCTTTTGTTTCTCGCTCATGACTCTGGGGCTGGGCCCGGTGTTCGCGGTCGCGCCGTCCAAGGCGATGCTTGCCACCAACCACAGCGCCGGGTCGGCGGCGGCCATGCTCGGTGCCGTGGAAATGGTGGTGGGCGGCATAGCGGCGGGCGCCGTCAGTTTGCTCCACAATGGTAGCGCATGGCCGGTGGGCATCACCATCGCCGGGCTGATGGCGGTTACCCTCGGACTCGCAATCGCTTCGCGAAAGCGTCATCTAACGTGACCCATTAATTACGGCATAATCCCAACCTCTCATGACAAAAACCAATTTCAACGAACGATACAGTCGGCAGATTCGCCTGCCGAAGGTGGGCCAGGCGGGGCAGCGGAAACTGCTTGAATCCGGCGTGTTGATTATCGGCATGGGCGGTCTCGGCTCGCCGGTGGCCATGTATCTGACCGCGGCCGGCGTTGGTCGTCTGACGTTGGCGGATTTCGACCGCGTGGACGAATCCAATTTGCAGCGGCAAATCATCCATGGCCACGACGACATCGGCGAACTCAAAGCCGCATCCGCCGCCAACACCCTGCGTGCGCTCAATCCGGCGGTCGAAATCACCACTCTGGATTACTCCCTGGACTACGACGATTTTCTCGAGCAAGCCGCCGCGGTCGATTTAATTATGGACTGCACCGACAATTTCCCGAGCCGTTTCGAAATGAACCGCGTGTCTTTGCAAACCGGCACGCCGCTGGTCTCCGGCGCCGCCATCCGCTGGGAAGGGCAGGTAACCGCGTTCGACCCGCGCATCGCCGACAGCCCCTGCTATCAATGCCTCTACCCCGACCCGAACATCGAAAGCGCCACCTGCGAGCGCGAAGGCATCATCGCGCCACTGGTCGGCATCATCGGCACCATGCAAGCGATGGAAGCGGTCAACCTTCTGCTCGGCAACGGCAAACTGCCCGGCGTGGTGTGGTTGTTTGATGCCCATGCAATGGAATGGCAACGCATGACATTGCCGAAAAATCCGCAATGCCCGGCGTGTGGAGGGTGAGTCGGCGTCCGCCGTTAGCCTGGACTGGCCGGGCAGGGAGTGGCGTGCAACGGAGACGGGGAATATAATGGATAGTTTGCGAATGATAGGGGTGGCGCGTGGCTGATTGTTTTCGTTCTCTTGAGACTCGGGTGGTGCATGCTGGTGAACCTCGGCCTCGGCTGGAGGGGGCGATTACGCCGCCGATTTTTCAGACTTCCACATATCTGTCTGGCGCCAAGTCGGATTATCACGACATTCGTTATTTGCGCCTCAACAATTCCCCCAATCATCTGGCGTTGCATGCAAAATTGGCGGCACTGGAAGGGGGCGAAAGCGCGCTGGTAACGGCCAGTGGGATGGGCGCCATCTCCACGACCTTGCTGAGCGTGTTGAAAAGTGGCGATCATCTGCTCGCGCAAAGCGGTTTATACGGCGGCACTCACACGTTCATGGCGCACGAGTTGCCGGACTTCGGCATCGAGGTCGATTTCGTTGATTTGAACGCCAGCGAGCAATGGGCATCCCGGCTAAGGCCAAACACCCGGGCGTTCTATGTCGAGAGCATGACCAACCCCCTGCTCGAAGTGGGCGACTTGCCCGCCGTGGTGGAGTTTGCCCGGGCTAAAAAACTCATCACGCTGATTGACAACACCCTGGCGACGCCGGTCAATTTCCGCCCCATCGAAATCGGATTTGACCTGATTCTGCACAGCGCCACCAAATACCTCAACGGACACTCGGACCTGGTCGCCGGCGTGGTGGTCGGCGCGGCCAAACATCTGGGCGCGGTCAAGCGAAAACTTGACCACCTCGGCGCGACCCTGGATCCCCACGCCTGCTTTTTGCTTCACCGGGGCATAAAAACCCTTGCCCTGCGAGTCAAGCAGCAAAACCAAAACGCGCTGGCACTGGCGCAACTGCTGCACGGCCATCCGGCGGTGGCAAAGGTTCACTATGCCGGACTCGCCGCTCATCCCACCAGCGCCCGCGCCAAAGCCCTGTTCAGCGGCTTCGGCGGGCTGTTCAGTTTCGACCACAAGGCCGGCGCCGCCGGTGCGCATCGCATGATGGAACGCCTCGAACTCGGGGTGGAAGCGGTGAGCCTCGGCGGGGTTGAAACGCTGGTAACCCTGCCGGCGGAAACCTCCCACGTCGGCCTGAGTTCGAAGGAGCGTTTTGCGATAGGCATCGGAGACGGACTGGTGCGGGTCGCGCTGGGGGTCGAAGGCCAGGACGACCTGATGGCGGACTTCCAGCAGGCGTTGTCCGCTGCGCGGTGAATGGCCTGATCGGTGGATGGATAAACCGTTGAAAAAAACTTCGCACAAAATCATCACCGGGGACTCGCGGCAAATGCGGCGGGTATATGCGAATACGGTGCAGTTGGTGGTCACGTCTCCACCATACTGGCAACTTAAGGATTATGGTAATAATGGTCAGATTGGGTTTGACTCATCCTACGAGGAATACATAAACCACCTTAATTTGGTGTGGGCGGAATGTTATCGAGTGCTTGAGAGTGGGTGCAGGCTTTGTGTGAATGTGGGCGACCAGTTCGCTGGCTCGGTGTATTATGGCCGGTATAAGGAAAATAGATCCAAAAAAATTATCCTTTGGATCAAAGATAGACGGCTCCGGCAATGGGCGGCGCAAAGATAATTTTTATCGAGTTCGCGACATCATCACGGCAGATAAATTGCGACTTAGTAACGGCATAACAATAAAACTAATTGGCATCACGCCAGTAGCCACCAGAGAAACAGATGCGATTTTGTTTGTCCGTGAAAAAGTAAAAGGGCAAAAAGTTTTTCTCAAATTTGATCGTGAAACACATGACGAGCAAGGTAATTTACTTTGCTATCTATATCTGGCAAACAAAACATTTATCAACGCGCATCTAATTAAAGCCGGGCTTGCTTTGGCGGACAAACAAACCGAACACAAACATTTGAGCAAATTCATCAAATACCAACCGGAGTAGTCTATGGCTGATCGTTTTCGTTCTGTTGAAATTCAGTGGAGCCATCGCGCATGACCGCCGATGGGCAATCTTTGCGTGGCGTTTTGCGCAAAATGAAAACCGTTCTCGCCGAGCCGATTCGCTATCAACTTCCGCTCGGCGATACGCTCTTTGCTGTCGACCAACGCGTCGGCAAGTCGCTCTCGCTTTCCTTCACCGGCAATATATTTTGTATCGCGTGTGGCGGCAAAACCAAAAAAAGTTTCGCGCGCGGATATTGTTTTCGCTGCTTCAAAAAATTGGCCGAATGCGATCTGTGCATCATGCGACCGCATACTTGTCATTATCATCTCGGCACCTGTCGCGATGAAAAGTGGGCAGAGCAACATTGCATGCGCGAACACTTCGTGTATATTGCCAACTCATCGGGGCTCAAAGTCGGGATTACGCGCAGCGGCCAGATACCGACGCGCTGGATCGATCAGGGCGCGAGTCAGGCACTTGCGATTTTCAAAGTCCGCAATCGACTTCATTCCGGCTTGCTCGAAGTTGCGTTGGCAAAACACATCAGCGACCGCACCGACTGGCGCAAGATGTTGAAAGGATCTGCAGAATCGGTGGATATGCGCGCCGCCGCCGAGGGCGTTTTGCGCGCCGCAAAAAATGATCTTGCGAGTTTGAAAGAAACTCAACCCGACCTTGAATGGCAACGCCTTGATGAAACGCCGATCTGTTTGTCCTACCCGGTTGACCGCTACCCGGAAAAAGTAACCAGCCTTGACTTCGACAAAACCACCACCCTTGCGGGCCGCTTGAACGGCATCAAGGGACAATATTTGCTGTTCGACAGCGGCGTGCTTAATGTGCGGAAGTTCGGTGGTTATGAGGTGGTGGTGGAATAATTATTACTCGCCACGCTCCGACTTGCCCGCTTGCCGTCATTCCCACTCGGTATAATGCACGGATTATTCCTGCGCCGATTGGTCACACCATTTCCATCACACACCACATTGTTTATCCGTTCATTTTTTCAGTGGCTCGAAGGATTATGCGATCCGTTTCCGCCGTTGCAGCCGGACAAGCCGCCGGAAAGTCTTTCCGGGTTTGTGTTGCATTACGCCAAACCGTTCTGGCCACTGTTGCTGACGAGCGCGATTTTGTCCACGGTGATCGCATTGATCGAAGTGTCGCTGTTCGCGTTTGTCGGCAGTCTGGTGGACTGGTTGTCGGAGTCGGAGCGTGAAACCTTCTGGGAAACCTACCGCTACAAACTCATCGGCATCAGCCTGGTGGTGCTGATGGTGTTGCCGTTGCTCAAGTTTTTTTACGAGGGCGTGGTGCATCAGGGAATGCTCGGCAACTTCGCCATGCGAACCCGATGGCAGGCGCATCGTTATCTGTTGCGCCAGAGCATCGAATTTTTTCAGAACGATTTCGCCGGACGAGTCGCCGCGAAAATGATGCAGACTTCGCTGGGCGTGCGCGAGGCGGTCATCAAAGTAACCGAGGTGCTGTTGTATGTCGCGGTTTATTTTACCGGCGCGGTGATTTTGTTTGCTACGAGCGACATCCGGCTGACCGCGCCGATGGGGTTGTGGCTTACCGGTTATCTGCTGGCGGTGCGTTATTTCGTACCGCGTTTGCGTGCGGCGTCCATGGATCAGGCCGAAGCGCGTTCAATGGTTACCGGCCGTGTGGTGGACAGTTACACCAACATCACCACCGTGAAGATGTTTGCTTACGCCGACCACGAAGATCGTTACGCACGCGAGGGAATGGATATTTTTCTCGACACGGTATACCGGCAGATGCGGCTGGCGACGCTGCTGACTACCACCCTTACCTGCATGAACAGTTTCCTGTTGTTTTCGGTTGCCGCCACTTCGATATGGCTGTGGCAACTGGGTGCGGTCACCGTCGGTGCCATCGCCTTTGCCGTGGGGCTGGTGTTGCGGTTGCAAGGGATGTCGCAATGGATTCTGTGGGAAATCGCCGGGCTGTTTGAAAACATCGGCATCATCCAGGACGGCATCAACACCATCTCGCGGGAGATTGCGATTACCGATAGCCACGGCGCAAAAAATCTGATGGTGGACGGCGGCAAAATCGAATTTGATGACATTCATTTTAACTACGGCGGCGGTGTCAGTTTCGCCGGCGGCGTAATCACCGGCATGACATTGCGCGTCGCGCCGGGTGAGAAGGTCGGCATGGTCGGTCGCTCCGGTGCGGGCAAATCTACGCTGGTAAGTTTGCTGCTTCGATTCTACGATCTGGAGAGCGGGCGAATTTTGGTGGACGACCAAGACATCGCGCAAATCACGCAAGACAGTTTGCGTTCGCACATCGGCATCGTCACGCAGGATACTTCGCTACTGCACCGCTCGGTGTTCGACAACATATCTTACGGTAGCGTCGATGCCAATGAGACAAAAGTTATCGCCGCTGCAAAACAGGCGCGCGCCCATGACTTCATCCTCGGTTTGAAAGATTCCCACGGGCGCAAGGGTTATGAAGCGCATGTCGGCGAGCGCGGTGTTAAACTTTCCGGCGGCCAGCGTCAGCGCATCGCCATTGCGCGAGTGTTGTTAAAAAATGCGCCGATTCTGATTCTCGACGAAGCCACCAGCGCACTCGATTCCGAAGTGGAAGCGGCCATTCAAGAAAGTTTGTATAGTTTGATGAAAGGCAAAACGGTAATCGCCATCGCCCATCGCTTGTCCACCATCGCCGCCATGGACCGGCTGGTGATTATGGATTGTGGTAAAATCATTGAGCAGGGAAGCCACAAACAACTGCTGCAAAACGGCGGGCTATATGCGGAATTGTGGGCACGGCAATCCGGCGGATTTTTGGTATGCGAACAACCGCCGGCGCGCACAGCCACGGGATAGTCGTTATAATGCAACCAATCACAATCAGATTAATCAGCGGGGAATGACATGGCTAAAAAATCCGGGCCGACCAAAGTCGAAGGTAAAACCATCGGCAAGAGCGACAAAATAAAGAATTCGTATTACGAATCCGAACTGGCGCGTCTGCAAATTGAATTGGTCAAGTTGCAGGAGTGGATAAAAAAAGAAGGACTCAAAGTTGTCGTGTTGTTTGAGGGCCGGGACGCAGCCGGAAAAGGCGGCGTGATTAAACGCATCACGCAGGTATTGAACCCGCGCGTGTGCCGCGTCTCCGCGCTTCCGGCACCGACCGAACGTGAGAAAACGCAGTGGTATTTCCAGCGTTACACGGAACACCTGCCGGCCGCCGGGGAAATGGTGCTGTTCGATCGCAGTTGGTATAACCGCGCCGGGGTCGAGCAGGTGATGGGTTTTTGCACCAACGCCGAATACCAGGAGTTCATGCGCTCGTGTCCGGAGTTTGAACGCATGCTGGTGCGCAGTGGCATTCAGTTGGTCAAATACTGGTTTTCGGTGCGCGACGACGAACAGGAAAAACGCTTTCAGGCTCGACGGCTGGATCCAACCAAGCAATGGAAACTGAGCCCGATGGATATTGAATCGCGAAATCGCTGGGTGGAATATTCCAAAGCCAAGGACGATATGTTCGCGCACACTGATATCAAACAGGCGCCATGGTATGTGGTGGACGCCGATGTTAAAAAACACGCGCGGCTGAACTGCATTCATCACCTGCTGAGCATAATTCCCTATCAGGACATGAAAACCGAAAAGGTAAAACTGTCGACACGCAAAAAACAAGGCGCATATGTACGCCCGCCGATTTCCGATCAAACTTTTGTGCCTTCGATTTATCCTTGATTTGTGGTTCTGTTTCGCGAGGTTTCCGGGCGGTGGAAACCGCTTCTCAGCAGGTCAATGTGTTCGAAGAGATCAGCGGGTACCTTTTGCCAAAGCGGGTCAAGAATGAACTGCACGCCTTCTCGTCTCGCAAATTTCGCCGCGGGGGTGGGCAATAGAATAAAAAAGCCCCAAGGGTTTGGTTCCATTCATGATCGCCGGCTCATTGCCGGGAATGAAGCGTACTGCCTTGAGGCGGATTGTTGGCATTATACACCCCCCAACGCCTTGAGTCGTGCAACATTGGCACTTTCAATCAACCGATCAGACTAGCGACGGGAAAAATTTTCCGTTGCCCCGTGATAACATAGAACACCCCGAAGAACGAGCGAAGGAGCATTGGTGTGAAACTGGCGTTCGCGCTGTTTGTCTATTTTCCCCATGGCGGATTGACCAGAGATTTGATCGCCATCGCACGGGCTTGCCGGCGGCGGGAGCATGAGATACGGGTGTATGCTTTTGAGTGTCGCGGCATCGTGGATGATGAATTGGATGTGTGTTTGTTGCCGCCAACGGCGCGCACCAATCACGGCAGGAGTCGTGAGTTTTCTGAAAAACTGAAGACCGCGATTGCAGAATTTTCTCCGGATTTACTGGTCGGCTTCAACAAAATGCCGGGGCTTGATGTTTATTATGCCGCCGATGGCTGCTTCGCCGACAAAACCCGCCAGCGCGCTTGGTGGTATCACATGATGCCGCGCTGCCGACACTTTCTCGCTTTGGAAAAATCTGTTTTCGCACGCGCACGTGCCACGCAGATTTATATGATCGCAGAAAATCAAGTGCGCGCGTATCAGGAATGTTACGACACGCCCCGGGAACGCATCACTTTGTTGCCACCGGGGATAGCTCGCGATCGTGTCGCGGGTGATGACGCATCGGCACGCCGCAAATTTTTTCGCGAGAAATGGCAACTTGATGACGAAGACAAGTTGCTACTCGTGGTCGGGTCCGGGTTTCGCACCAAAGGTCTTGACCGGGCGTTGAGAGCGTTTGCATCATTGCCCGCGCATTGGCTGGACAGGGCGCGGTTGTTTGTCGTCGGCAATGACAAAGCGGCACCCTTTGAAAAAATTGCGCAACGATTGGGCATCCATTCCAAAGTCCGGTTTCTGAATGGCCGGGATGATGTGCCGGAGTTTTTATTGGGTGCGGATTTGTTGGTGCATCCGGCGTATCGAGAGAACACCGGAACCGTATTGCTGGAAGCGATGGTGGCCGGCTTGCCGGTGGTCACCACCGATGTTTGCGGCTACGCGCATTATGTCAGCGATGAAGGCATGGGCGAAGTGTTGCCATCACCGTTTGATCAGTTGGCTTTGAACCGGAGTTTACTGCGGCTTATGGAAATGGAACGGGACATTTGGCAAGAGCGCGGGCGTAACTTTGCGGATAAGGCGGACATTTACGATATGCCGTTACACGCTTGTCGGCGGTTGGAAGAAATTGCCGAGCAAACAAAGAGTCAAGCGCGATGATTTTGCATCTTGAAAAAGAAATTGCCGATGCGTGGCGTGGCGATGATGCGTTCGAGCGTGCGCAACAACAACGCGGTGAAGTTTTTCGTGAAAAAGAAGGCCGGCGCACCGTGCGGTTCTCTGTGGGCGCGAAACATTATTTTCTGAAACTGCACCAGGGCATCGGATGGGGCGAAGTTTTCAAAAACCTGATGCAATTTCGATTGCCGGTAATCGGCGCAACCAACGAATGGCGCGCAATTCACAAACTGCAACAGTTGGGCGTGCATACCATGACCGCTGTGGGCTACGGTCGACGCGGCTTCAATCCGGCGAAGCAACTTTCGTTTTTGATTACCGATGAATTGACCGGCACGATCAGTCTGGCAATGCTGTGCGAGAAGTGGACGCGACAGCCGCCGCGCTTTGCCTTGAAGCGTGCGTTAATCGCACGAGTCGCCGAGATCGCCCGAACCTTGCATAAAAACGGCATCAACCATCGCGACTTTTATTTGTGTCATTTTCTCGTCGAGTGTTGCGCGGATGAAAACGCGAAAGAAAAATTGTGTGACGAAAATTCACGCGTGTATGTCATTGACCTTCATCGCGCGCAAATACGCGCAAAAACTCCGCGCCGTTGGATCATCAAAGATCTCGCCGGACTGTACTTTTCGGTGCTGAATATCGGCTTCACTTCGCGCGATGTGTTGCGTTTCATGAAAATATACTCGCGCAAAAATACGCGCCAGTTGATAAACGACCACGCTTTTTGGACGAAAGTGTCGTGCCGCGCAAAACAACTCGCGCAGCGAACTTCGCGATGAAATTAATTCAGCCGATGCGAACGCAGCCAGACTATAAGTTTAACCGACGGTATTTTGAAGGGCTCGCTGAATCATGCGATTGACCTGGGCATTCGCTTTGGTTACTTCGAGTTTTATCTCCGGATGGCGACGAGCAAACACTCGAAATATTTCGTCGGCGAATGCCTGTCCGATGCCCACGACTTCGGAAAAATCAAAAATCACTGTGTCGAAGCGGTCGATTCGCACCAGCAATCGTTTGGCTTGAGAACGAGACACCAGTTTGTCGTCGCCGTATTCAGCAAGTTGCACCGGAACGACTGTTTTAGTAAACCCATAGTCATCACCCGAAGTGAATTGGTCAAAAATTTTTTTCGCCGTACGCTTAACATGTTTGTTTAGCAACATCCACACGGCCGTGCCGGATACGGATTGACCCATTTTCGCCATCCAGTATTCTTGCTCTTTGCTGTCATTCGAAAAATAAACACCTCTGGACATAATGGCGAAGTAATCGAACATTCGGGAAGTGAAAAAGATGCCTTGGCCGGAATGATTTTCTGGGTCCGTCGTGAATTTTCCTTTTGCCAATTCCAAGGGTGCGTGGCGTTCATCCAACAACTTGAGTTCGGTTTGGATTTTTTTGAAGATACCGACCCCATTATCTACTATCACAACATACATTTGCGCGGCATTTTCCATAAAAAACACGCTGGCTTGATCGCTACCGGAATGATCGAGGACGTTGTTAAACATCTCAGTGAAACCATAATCCCAGATATCAAGCATGTTGTCGGGCATATCCCCGAGTAACGGCCTGATGTCGTCAACCCACACATCACTTTCCGTCAGAGATGCGTTGATTTCATAATTCTTTTCCCATTTACGCAGGACGCGGAGCCGATACGATTTGTTGCGTGTCGCTCCTGAGGCAGACAACACGCGCTCCGCGACCAGCCGCTGAAGGTGTTGATTGACCGCTTGGCGCGAGATTTCAAATCGCGCCGCGACCCGCTTGGCGATGTCGTCCGGATACTTCGCAACTTTTGAAATGATGAAACGGCGAATTTCCTCGCTTTGATTGCGCATGTCAACCACGATATTTTTCCAATTTAAGATGGTAGATGTTTGTCAACTTTTGCCGCTCGTATTGTCAACTTGCGCCCGACCTATTGTCAACTTTTGCCGCTCGTATTGTCAACTTGCGCCCGACCTATTGTCAACATGGGCAACAGTTTCCGTTAGTTTTTCGGTTCTTTCCTCGGCGGCGGCTGATCGAACACCAGGTTTTTCGCGTTGAGCGCAACGAAGTGGCGGCTTTTGGCGCGAGCGATGAGGATTACGCCGAGTTCTTCGGCCAGTTCAAAGCCCATGTGGGTGGCGCCGTTGCGGGAGACCAGCACCGGGATGCCCATAAGCGCCGCTTTCATGACGATTTCCGAAGTGAGGCGGCCGGTGGTGTAGAAAATTTTGTCGTGACCGTTCATCCCCCGCAACCACATTTCACCGGCGATGGTGTCCATGGCGTTGTGCCTGCCGACATCTTCGATAAACACCACCACTTCGTGACCACAACATAATCCGCAACCGTGCACCGAGCCGGCGGTGCGATAGGCTTTGTTGTGTTGCGACACTTGCGCGAGCACAGTGTAAATGTCGGACTGTTTAATTTGCCGGTCGGGCAACCGATGGTCGTATAGTTTATCCAAGGTGCAACTCAGAATGGTTCCCTGACCGCAACCCGTGGTGACCGTGCGCTTGAGCGAATCAAGATGTGGCACGCCGTTGCCCGACACGGTGGTCACTTCCGCCAACTCGCGATTCCAATCCACCTTGATCGATTTAATTTCATCCAGGCGTTCGAATAACGTTTGATTGCGCAAGTAACCGAGCACCAGTTTTTCCGGATGAGTGCCGAGCGTCATCAAAGTCACAAGTTCCCGGCCGTCCACCTTGATGGTCAACGGCAATTCGCCGACGATGTTGATGGTCTGCTCGTCACCAAACTGATTGTGGGAGCGCACCCGATGAATTGAATCAAGCCCGGCGTCGCTCATCTTTGGACGGAGTTGCTTTGGACGAAACCGGGAAGCACCGCCGGGAGTTTGAGCGTCACCGGATTCGGGGTTGGAAATGCGCGCGGGATTGGATTGTTTCATGTGTGAAACATACCCGCCGCTTGAAAAAACTGCAATGGCTGGCGTGAAAAACGTGCTGGAAATCATGGTTTTTTGGGCGGAAAATGACCCTGTTCTTACCCGGAAGCAACCGAGAGTCACGGGGCTTTACCGAAAGACCAACTTGTAATTTGCCGCGCATTGAAACTATGCTTGCGGCATCGCCTATCCACAACCTGACGGACTACTACCATGAATGAAGAATCACTGAACATGCAAATCCGGAAATTTCTCAAAAAGGTGGGAATCAATTCCCAGCGGGAAATCGAAAACGCCCTGCGCCAAGCCGAACACGGCGGTCGCCTGAACACCGGCGACAAAATCGCGCTCGGCATGACTCTGAAGATTGATGCGTTGGATGTCTCGCTGGTGATTGAGGACACCATCCGCATCGAATAAACCAACCCCATGCCCAACCCGCCACTGACAACATTCACCGAGTCCGACCGCGAGATTACCATCCCGATTGCGGTGGTGTTGCAACGAACCGTTGACCGCTCGAAAAAGTGGGTCCTGCCGCAATGGAAAGTTTTTGCGGTGGTCGCCGGCGAACACATTGACCGGAGCGATCAACCGCTTTTGATTCACGACGACGGAACCCACTGCCGGTATTTTCGCGGCGGCATGGTATTGCACTTATACAAGGACGGCACCGAAGGCTACTGGTATAACCTGCTCTCCGACCCGCCGTACCTGTTCGTGGTTTGCGATGGCGAACAGGGCGATGACGAAGTGCAGCCGGCCTTCATCACCGCCAATCAGGACGAGGCAAACGGATACATGGAAGCCGACCGACTGGTTTTATCCGCGCCCATGCCGACTCAAATTTGCGATATTCTTGAGCATTACGTTATTTCACACTATCGCCCGAAGGAAAAGAAAAAACGCAAACGTCGGGAATGGGTGGATGAATCGATCTATGGAAAAAGACCCCGATAAGAAACCTGAAGAAAACTTTGCGGCGCGCTGGTCCCGCCGCAAAGTGGAAACCGCGTGCGCTACGCAAACGGTTGATGCGCAACAATCCGGTAACCCGCCAAGCGAACGCGGAAGCGACGACACAGATAATGATGCCGGCCAGAGAGCGCAAGGCTCAAAAGAGGTCCTCACCGATGAGCACATGCCGCCCATTGACAGCCTCACCGAAGACAGCGATTTTTCCGGATTTTTATCGCCGGGGGTCAGCGAAAGGTTGCGCAAACAAGCCCTGCGAAAATTGTTTGGCAGCGCCGGCTTCAATATTCGCGATGGTCTGGACGATTACGATGACGACTTTCGCAACTTTGCCGCCCTCGGCGACCTGATTACCAGCGACATGCGACACCAAATGGAATTGGAGGAAGAGCGCAAACGCAAACAAGATGCCGCCGAAACTCAGGCACAACCAGAGGAAGCGACCGCCGAGGAAGAGATGCCCGAAGATAAAACCGATCAGGAAACCGACCAAAGCACCGACCACCAACCGGACGATGGCGAACCGGTTGATACGGATAAAAAATCGTCATGAACAATTACCTGTCGGTCCTCAACCTGAATTTATCGGACGAGAGTGAAAGCGGAAAACATCGGCGCGAGGTTTTCGAATCCACCCCATGGGCCCCCGCACCGACCACCCAGGTTTCCTACACGGCGGCCAACCGTCTGCTGATCATCGCCGACCCACAAACCGCCGGTGACATCAAAGCGAGATTGCCCGAAAATTTTTTATGCTATGTCGCCATCCCATCGCAAAAGAGCAGCCCGGCCGGGGGTGCCACCGCCCATCACTGCGCCGGTCTTTCGGTTGACGGTTATCTGGGACGCTTCCGTATACGGTTTGACCAACACGATGCTACCAATCCGGTAGCGGACGATGACAAAAACCTTGCCGACCTGTTCAATATTGAAAGCGGCTTTTTCGATCAGGTGCTGGACTGCGGCGATGAGCCGTTGGTGACTGCGGCGATCAAACCGCCGGGCTATCATTATGTCGGGCGCGACCAAGCGGCACTGGAAGCCTCCATTGAGGCGATTCCGGAATTAATCGGCGAGTTCGAGAAACCCAAATACTTCCACTACAACCCGGACATCTGCGCCCACGGCCGCAGCGGCATCACCGGCTGCACCCGCTGTCTCGATGCCTGCGCGAGCGACGCGATATTTTCACTGGCCGAAGCCGTTGAAGCCGCGTCCATCGAAGTAATCCCCCACCTGTGCCAGGGTGTCGGCGCATGCGCCGGCAGTTGCCCCACCGGCGCCATCGGTTACGCCTATCCCAGGGCCGCCGAGCAGATCGAGTTTTTGCGGGTAATGCTCGGACTCATCCGGCAAAAAAACGGCAACCACGGCGTGACCCTGCTGGTTTTTGACAACGAGCACGGCCGGGCCTCGGTTGAAGATGCGGCGGCACAGTTTGCCGGTCACCTCGTCCCGCTGGTGGTGGAGGAAATCGGCTCGGTTGGTCTTGATTTAATCGCCTCGGCAATGGCCTACGGCGCCAGTCGGGTGTGTTTGTATGTGCCGGAAAATATACCCACCCAGGTGGTGGACACGTTGGAACGCAATCTTGCCGTGGTCGCAGCGGTGATCGAACAAACCGGTTGCAACACCCACCACGCCGAAATCATCACCGACCTTGGCGCACTGGCCGACGACGGTGGCCCCGGCCCGGTGGAACACGCCGCAACTTTCGCCCCGGCGGGCGACAAACGCAGCATCATGCGCGCCGCCCTGTCATTTTTTGGTGAAATTTCTCCCGACCCGCCGGAACACGCCCCGCTACCGGCGGGCGCACCGTTCGGGCAAATCCAGCTGAACGTTGAAGCCTGCACGCTGTGCATGGGATGCGTGTCGGTGTGCCCGGCCAGCGCCCTGCAGGCCGGCGGCGACACCCCGGCGTTACGGTTCATCGAAGCCAACTGCGTACAATGCGGCATCTGCGCCGATGCCTGTCCGGAAAGCGCAATCACACTCGAATCCAGATTTCATTTCGATCACAATTTCGTCACCTCCCCACGTGCACTTAAAGAAGAAGCACCATTCCGGTGCATCGTCTGCCACAAGGCGTTCACCACCCAATCCATGATTACGCGCATGACCGAAAAACTCAAAGGTCACTGGATGTTTGAGCGGCCCGAAGCCCTGAACCGCTTGCAAATGTGCGAAGACTGCCGGGTCAAAGACCTGTTCGAGCAAGAGAACGCACGTCCCGAATAACGCCGCCCGCCTTGATCTGCCTTGTTTTCCGCGGCGACTAAACCAAACATATACCAGATGTCCCAAATAAAATTTGCATCGCCGGGGAAAGTTTGCTATAGGTGGTGCTACCGCTTGCGACACTTGGAACAGCGTTATGACAGAAGCAACGGGGGCAACCCCATCAGCAGTGGCAAACCGGAACTACGGTCGAAATCATTCAGCGGTGAATGATGAAGGGCGGCTTCGTGCTGACACTTATTCCATCCTTGCTTGTTTGCTCAGCGCACCCCCAACTCGCCACCTGCTCGACTGCCTTGAACGCATTGAATCTTCGCCGGATGACGGCGACGCTGGCAACATCGGCGTGGCGTGGCAGCAAATCCGCCGCGCCGCCGCGCAATGGAACCTTCAGTCGCTGGATGACGAATACCATGCCTTGTTTGTCGGGCTTGGCCGCGGCGAGGTGGTGCCATTTGGGTCGTGGCATCTCACCGGCTTTCTCATGGAGCAACCCCTGAGCGATTTGCGGGACGACCTCAAGTCCCTGGGCATTGCGCCCGACGAAAATCAAAAAGACCCGGAAGATCATATCGCGGCACTGTGCGAGGCAATGGCACTGATTATTTGCGCCGACGACATTGATGAATCCCGCGAGCGGCGGTTTTTTGCGCGGCATGTGCATGTCTGGGCCGGTAAATTTTTCCGGGAACTTCAAGCCGCCAAGTCGGCGCAGTTTTACAAAGCCGTCGGACTGTTGGGACAGCGGTTCGTTGAACTGGAAAATCAGTATCTGGACATTCAAACCCACTAACATTTATTTCCATACATTACTACAGAGGCTGCACCATGAAAAAACTCACCAACGAAAAAACCCGGCGACGCGCCTTTCTCAAAGGCGTGGCCGTAGCCGGCGCGGCACTGGGAGTGGCGAGTGCCCGAACCCTGGCCGACACCACTGAAGCGGTCGAGCCGACGGAAAAGCCGCTTGAAAACAAGGGATACCGGGAAACCGAGCATATCCGTGAATACTATCGGTGCGCCCGTTTTTAGGCTCATTCGCCGTCAGTCATCCAATCAAACACTATCGCAACGAAACGCAAAGCGATTTCAGGAGTCACTTCAATGAAATTAACCAGAAAACAACCGAGCAACGGGACCGAACGGGGTTTTGAGGTCGGCCAGGCCATCAACCGTCGCGCATTTTTGCAACGTTCAGGCCTCGCCATGGGTGCCGGTGCTGCCGCCATGCTGGCACCGAACCGAGTCAAAAAAGCACACGCCGCCAGCGCATCATCGGCGAGAGGCGAAACCATTATCAAAAAGAGCGTCTGCACGCACTGCTCGGTGGGTTGTGGCGTGGTCGCGGAAGTACAGAACGGAGTGTGGACCGGTCAGGAACCGGATTTTGATTCGCCGTTCAACCTCGGTGCCCACTGCGCCAAGGGGGCTTCGGTGCGCGAACACGGACACGGCGAGCGTCGCCTCAAGTATCCGATGAAACTGGTGGCTGGCAAATGGAAACGCATGTCCTGGGACGACGCCATCAACGAGGTCGGCGACGGCATGTTGAAGATTCGCGGGGAATCCGGCCCCGATTCCGTATACTGGATGGGCTCCGCCAAGCACAGCAACGAGCAGGCCTATCTGTTCCGCAAGTTCGCCGCCATGTGGGGAACCAACAACGTCGATCATCAGGCGCGCATCTGCCACTCCACCACCGTTGCGGGAGTGGCCAATACCTGGGGATATGGCGCCATGACCAATTCCTATAACGACATGCACAACAGCAAGTGCATGCTGTTCATCGGCTCCAATCCGGCGGAAGCGCATCCGGTGTCGTTGCAGCACATCTTCCGCGCCAAGGAAAACGGCTCGAAGATGATCGTCATTGACCCGCGATACACCCGAACCGCGGCCCACGCCGACCACTTTGTGCGGCTCAGGCCGGGAACCGATGTCGCCTTTATCTGGGGCATGCTGTGGCACGTCTTCGAAAACAACTGGGAAGACCGGGAATACATCCGCCAGCGGGTATACGGCATGGATGAAGTCCGCGCCGAAGTGGCGAAGTGGACCCCCGAAGAAACCGAACGGGTCACCGGCGCACCGGAGGATGCGGTCAAGACCGCCGCCGAGATGATGGCGAAAAACAGCCCGGCGACGTTTGTGTGGTGCATGGGCGGAACCCAGCACACCATCGGCAACAACAACACCCGTGCTTACTGCGCGTTTCAATTGGCACTGGGCAACATCGGCAAATCCGGCGGCGGCGCCAACATCTTCCGAGGCCACGACAATGTGCAGGGTGCCACCGACTTTTGCGTTCTATCCCATTCGTTGCCCGGCTACTACGGCTTGAGCGACGGCGCCTGGAAGCACTGGTCGAAGGTGTGGGGGCTGGATTACGCATGGGTCAAGTCTCGTTTCAGTTCGCAGAAAGTGGAGGGCGACACGGGCAAACCGATTCATCCGATGAACTACAAGGGCATTCCGGTTTCGCGCTGGGTGGACGGCGTACTTGAGGATAGCATCGGGCAGCGCGACAACCTGCGTTGCATGGTTTGGATGGGGCATGCGGTCAACAGCCAGACCCGCGGCCCGGAAATGAAAAAGGCCATGGCCAAACTTGACATGATGGTGATTATCGATCCCTATCCGACCCATGCCGCGGTCATGCACGACCGCACCGACGGCGTGTATCTGTTGCCGGCCTGCACTCAGTTTGAAACCTACGGTTCGGTTACCGCCTCAAACCGCTCGTTGCAATGGCGCGAGAAAGTTATCGAGCCGCTGTTTGAGTCGCTACCCGACCAGACCATCTTGTATAAGTTCGCGAAGAAATTCGGCTTTGAGAAAGAATACTGCAAGAACATTCAGGTGAACGGCAACGAACCGCTGGTGGAAGACGTCACCCGCGAGTTCAACAAAGGCATGTGGACCATCGGTTACACCGGCCAGAGCCCGGAACGGCTGAAACTGCACATGCAAAACAAACACACCTTCAACACCACCACGCTCAAGGCCGAAGGCGGGCCGGTTGATGGAGATTACTACGGCCTGCCGTGGCCGTGCTGGGGAACCGCGGAAATGAAACATCCGGGCACGCCGGTGCTATACGACACCAGCAAGACGGTGGCCGAAGGCGGCCTCAATTTCCGCGCCAGATTCGGGGTTGAACACGAGGGCACGAACATCCTGGCCGAAGACTCCTGGCCGAAGGGCTCCGAAATTCGAGACGGTCATCCCGAGTTCAGCGACAAACTACTGAAGAGCCTGGGATGGTGGAATGACCTGAGCGACGCGGAGAAAGTCGCGGCGGAAGGCAAAAACTGGAAGACCGACCTGTCCGGGGGAATCCAGCGCGTTGCCATCCGGCACGGCGCGGCGCCGTTTGGCAACGCCAAGGCGCGGGTCATCGTCTGGACTTTCCCGGACCGCGTGCCCATCCACCGCGAACCATTGTATGCGCCGGACCGAGAGTTGGTAGCCAAATATCCCACCTACGAAGACCGCAAGAGATTCTACCGCCTGCCGACCCGCTATGCGTCGATTCAGGCAAAAGACTACTCCAAAGACTTCCCCATCATCTTCACCTCAGGCCGACTGGTTGAATACGAGGGCGGCGGCGAGGAGTCGCGATCCAACCCCTGGCTTGCGGAGTTGCAGCAAGAGATGTTCTGCGAAATCAACCCCAAAGACGCCAACGACAACGGCGTGCGCGACGGCGAAATGGTGTGGATCGAAAGCCCCGAAGGCGCAAAGATTAAAGTGAAAGCGATGACTACCCAGCGCGTCGCGCCGGGGGTCGTGTTTGTCCCGTTCCACTTCGGCGGCTGGTTCGAAGGGGAAGATTTGGTGGATAAATATCCCGAAGGAACCGCACCTTATATCCGTGGCGAAGCCGGCAACACCGCCTTCACCTACGGGTATGATTCCGTAACCCAGATGCAGGAGACCAAGGTGACGCTGTGCCGGGTGAGGGCGGCTTAGGGATGGACAAATTCAGCGAATACCTCAGCATCAAGATCGGCATCATCGTTGCCGGGGTATATGTCGTGCTGAGTAAAATGTATTTCGTTGGATTGGTTGCCACCTTCGTTGTGGCGACACTCATCAGTTTCGTGCTGTGGCTTGCAGTGTGGGATTTTTCGGCGGCAAAAGACATGCCCGCTCACAAACACCGCACCATTTTTGTGATTCACGTGGCGGCGTCGGTCTTCCCTCCGGCACTCGGCGTTTTCTATATTAGTACTATGGGGGGCGGCACGTAATCGCATGCGATATAACTTACACAAAACCGGTTATGCTCTGGTATCGCTCGCCGTGCTGTGCGCAAGCGGGGCGGCGTTGCCCGATGCATCCACTCCGTGGATGTCACCGGTGGTGCAAAAGCGCCCGCTATTCCACGACTTGTCGCGCGTATATCCAGGACACATCAACAACCCCGGCGACATCATTGAGGAAGAGCAAAAATCGACGCGCGGCAGGATTGGCAACTGGCTGGAGAAATTCAGCATTCTCGACCCGCAACAAAAAGTCACCTTGCGTATAAGCGACCGGTGCATAGGCGACCAGCGCGCAACCGTGTCGTGGGCGTTTCCCAAAGGACACTACTTCCCGCAGAATATCGAATGGGGCGCCGATGAAATCAGCGTCATCGCCTGGCGAACGTTTCCGGTAACGGCGAAGGTCAAATGTACGGGCGAAGACGAATTCCAAACCTACACCACTTGGGTGCAAGTGGACTAACTGGGAGCAACATCATGGCAAGAATGAAATTTCTATGTGATGCGGAACGCTGCATCGAATGCAACGGTTGCGTTACCGCATGCAAAAACGAACACGAAGTGCCGTGGGGCGTGAACCGGCGGCGGGTCGTCACGCTCGGCGACGGCGAGGCCGGCGAGAAATCCATTTCGGTGGCTTGTATGCATTGCACCGATGCGCCGTGCGCGGCGGTATGTCCGGTGGACTGCTTCTACACCACCGATGACGGTGTCGTGTTGCACGACAAGGATCTGTGCATCGGCTGCGGCTACTGCCTGTATGCCTGCCCGTTCGGCGCGCCGCAATACCCGCAGCAAGATGCATTCGGCGTGCGCGGCAAGATGGACAAATGCACCTTCTGCGCCGGTGGGCCGGCCGAGGACAACTCGCCGGCGGAGACCGAAAAATACGGTCGCAACCGCCTTGCCGAAGGCAAACTGCCGTTGTGCGCGGAGATGTGTTCCACCAAAGCCCTGATTGCCGGCGACGGCGACATGGTGTCAGGCATCTACCGCGAACGGGTCATGAAACGCGGCGGACGCCCGCAGACCTGGGGCTGGGAAACGGCATATGAAAGCACATCCTGAGCATCACCGGTAACCGAAAGTCCGTATTGAGCAAGGCAAGATACGCATAATGAAAAACACGCTTCCATTGGCCAGTGCCGGGAACCGTATCAGCGTCCTTGGCATAATTGCCGTAGTGCTGACTCTGTCCGGTTGTCTGGAATCTACCGATGTAACTTTCTTTGAGCCGGGCGTGTATCAGGGTGCCGCTGACCCATTGATTGGCAACAGCGATGAAGCCGCGTTGCGAATACGATTTGCCGGACAAACGGACCGCTAAACACTGGCAACCTTTGACCGAGAACCCACATGGCAATGACACACAAACAACTTAAAAGCAAAGTCGGGAATAAGGGTCGCCGCCGGTTGCGTGCGATGACCTGGTCGTTGTTGCTCGTCGTGTTCGCCGCCATGTTGCTACCTGCAGCGTCGTATCTGCTTTTCGATGGCAACATCGGCAACGAACTCCACGCCCAGGTCGTCAATGGCGATAACCAACGTGCCAATTTCTGGCGCGCCGCGCGCGAGGGAAATGTCGGCTACAGTGCGGTCTCCGGGATGGAAAGCGGCATGCTCATTAACAACGGCGGCCAGAACTGGCGGCAAATGCGCAACGGCCTCATCGCCAATTACGGCGGCTGGGCGATTATCATCGCATTGATCGGGATCGTGCTGTTTTACACAATCCGTGGCCAGATCAAAGTGGAAACGGAGCACTCCGGGCTGACCGTGCCGAGATGGCAGTTATGGGAACGGGTGATGCACTGGTATACCGCGATTTTGTTCGTGATACTGGCGATCACCGGGCTCAGCCTGTTGTTCGGCCGCGTGGTATTGATTCCTGTGTTGGGCGCAAAAGGTTTCTCACTGTGGGCAACCCTGGCAATCAACGCACACAACTTCATCGGCCCGTTCTTTACTCTCGGGGTTTTCGCCATGTTAGTGTTCTGGGTCAAGAACAATATCCCCAATACCACAGACATCAAGTGGCTGACCACGGGGGGCGGCATCATCGGCAATCAACATCCGAGCGCCGGCAAGGCAAACGGCGGCGAGAAGATATGGTATTGGATTGTAATTCTGGTAGGACTGCTGGCAGTCTGCATAACCGGTCTGGCGCTTATCGGCTGGCTCGCGCAACTGGGACTGGTCGACAACACTCGCGCCTCCATGCAAAACATGCATCAGATTCATTCCATTGCCGCCATCATCTGGATCGTGGTGTTCTTCGGTCATGTATACATCGGCACCCTCGGCACCGAAGGCGCATTGGAGGGCATGACCAGCGGACGGGTCAGCGTTGAATGGGCAAAACAGCACCACGACTTGTGGTATGAGGAAGTGAAAGATCAGACCACGCAGGAGGCCGATGCAACCGCAAGCACCACACCCACCGGGACTGAAACCTCACCCACCTGAAGCGAACATTCGCCACCAACGGCGAGTGGTTCATTCAACAATCATGCCGGCTTCGTTTGAACCGCAACCACGTCTGCATTTCAGGCTTCGTCACTTCAGAAGTGCCACTGAGTTGGTGCTCGGTCGGCTGACAATTCGCCCCAAAAACAGGGATTGACCTTGCTGAAACTCATGGCATCACGGCACACCTGGCTCTCCGGAGGCCAGGAGTATGGCGCGTTGCCTTCGACTATTCGCGCTACTATCAAGCGCCAGCAGGACGGCAGCGAGCGGTTGATCGGCTGGATTCAACTGGTCATCCTCACCACTTTCGCGGCATTGTATATCGCGGCCCCGAAGACCGCGCCTACCGGTGCCGAATTTGAACCGGTGCCGGTGTTCCTTGGCGCGTATTTTATTTTCACCTGCCTGCGTCTGTGGATGGCATACAAAACCAGTTTGCCCTTTTGGTTTTTGGTGATTTCGATTTTGATGGACATGGCGCTGTTGCTCGGTTTGATTTGGTCATTTCATTTGCAGTATATGCAACCGCCGTCGTTCTATCTCAAAGCGCCTACCCTGCTTTATATTTTTATTTTCATCGCCCTGCGTGCGCTGCGATTTGAACCGGGGTATGTGTTGCTTTCCGGAATCATCGGCGCCGCCGGTTGGTTGGTGCTGGTGGTATACGCCATTACCGACGCGGCCGGGGGCTCGGTGATTACCCGCAATTACATCGAATACCTGACCTCCAACAGCGTGTTGCTGGGCGGGGAAGTGGACAAGATTATGTCGATCATGGTGGTGACCATCGTGCTCACTCTTGCCATCGCGCGCGCACGCAAGTTGCTGATTCAGTCCATCGTCGAAAGCAGCACCGCCGAGAACCTGGCGCATTTTGTGCCGGGAGAAATCGCCGATCGCATCGCCACCGCCGAAGGGCCGCTGATTGACGCGCAAACCGAAACTCGCGAAGCGAGCATTTTGTTCGCCGACCTGGTTTCATTTACCAGTATGTCGGAACGTCTGACGCCCACTGCGTTGATTACCACGTTGAATGAATATTTTGCGATGATTGCCGAGCCCGTCGAGCGCAATGAAGGCGCGATTATTTTATTCGTGGGCGATGCCATACTGGCGACTTTCAATCTTCCGTCCGGCAATATCAAACACGCCACCAGTGCCGTGGCCACCGCTTTGGAAATTCAACAACGATTGGAGAACCATGAGTTCTCCACCGGAGTAAAACTGAAAGCGCGAATCGGTATCAACACCGGCACCGTGGTCGGCGGATTCGCCGGCACGCCGGACCGGTTGAGTTACACCGTATACGGCGATGATGTGAACATTGCGGCGCGTCTGGAACAATTAAACAAAGACCGCAACACTTCCATCCTGATTTCCGAACGCACCATGCAACTCAGCGACCACACGCGTTTTCACTTTGAATCAAAAGGCAACGAAGTGCTGCGCGGGCGCCGCGCTTCTCTTAATATTTTTGAACCGCGTCTTATCTCAAGTTGAGTTTTTCATATCAAAGCAATCCATCAAAACTCAACGCCCACCAAAAGGATTAGCGGTGCTGGGATTATGGGCAATCCACACTGACTTCACCTGCATATACTGCTTGATCGCATCGATGCCGTTTTCGCGGCCAATGCCACTGCGTTTATAGCCACCGAACGGCGAAGCGTAACTGACGGCGCGGTAGGTGTTGACCCACACGGTGCCGGCGCGAAGTTTTTCCGACATACGAATTGCGCGGCCGATGTTCTCGGTCCAGATACCAGCGGCGAGACCGAAGTCCACATCGTTGCCGATGGCGATGGCTTGTTGTTCGGTTTCAAAGGGAATGACCGAGAGCACTGGCCCGAAAACTTCTTCCTGAGCGATGCGCATTTTGTTGTTGACCCCGGTGAAAATAGTCGGCTGAATGAAATGCCCGCCCGGTGCATCGTCGACCGCGCACGGCCCGCCGCCGAGCACGCAGGTCGCGCCCTCTTGATTGGCGATGTCGATGTAATCGAGAATCTTCTGATACTGCGGCGGAGTGGTAATCGGCCCGATGTGGGTGTCGGGTGACATGGGATCGCCGACCCGCGCGTCCTTCGCCACTTCGATGAGTCGTTCGACAAAACGATCGTGAATGGAGTTTTGCAACAGCAACCGTGAACCGGCGATGCAGGTTTGGCCGGCGGCACCAAAGATGCCGGAAATCGCGGCCATCACCGCCGCTTCAAAATTGGCATCTTCAAACACAATGTTAGGCGACTTGCCGCCCAACTCAAGAGTCACATGCTTGATCGCGCCGGCGGCCGACTGGTAAATGTTTCGCCCGGATAAACTGGAGCCGGTAAACGCAATTTTGGCGATGTCCGGATGGGCGACCAAAGTGGCGCCGACCTCAGCGCCGAAACCGGTGACCACGTTGACCACGCCCGGCGGGAAACCGGCCTCGTTGATGAGATTCATAAACTCAAGAGTGGAGGCCGAGGTGAATTCCGACGGCTTGATTACCACGGAATTGCCCGCGGCCAACGCCGTCGAAAGTTTCCACGCCAAAAGCAACAGCGGCGAATTCCAGGGAGTGATGAGGCCGACCACGCCGAGCGGTTCGAAGCGCGTGTAATTAAGGGTGTCATCTTTCTCGGTGGGAATCACCGCGCCTTCAATCTTGTCGGCCAGCCCGCCGTAGTAGCGATACCATTCCGTCATATATTGAATTTGCGCTCGCACTTCGCTGAGCAGTTTGCCGTTGTCGCGCACTTCAATTTCGGCAAGGTGTGATAAATCGCGCTCGATGAGTTCGGCCAGTTTGTAAAGCAGTTTTCCGCGCGTGACGGGTTTACATTCGCCCCACTCGCCTTCAAAAGCCGCCTTCGCCGCCGCCACCGCCGCGTCCACATCGTCGGCATTGCCATGAGCGATCTTTGCCCAGTTCTCTCCGTTGCCGGGGTTGGCGCTGTCAAAGAATTCCCCCGATGCCGGGGCTACCCAATTTCCATTGATGTAGTGCTGATAGGTTTGCATTTGGTTTTCTCCGGTGTGAAATTTTGTGTGCGGGTTTTGTTGCGATTGAGGTTTTTATCGAGGCGTCTATTTTATCGGATATTGTGTTCGACCAGGCCGGCGCGAGAGCCGAATTCTCGCATGAAATGAGCAAGGCACGGCGAAGTAGTTGGTTTATTAATGGATGCGATTCCATTTGCTTCCCGATATGTCATAATTTGTGATCAATAACCGACCGGAAATTGCAATGAACCGTGAACCAAAAATCAGGCCGCGCCGAAGTTTTATTTTTTCGCCGGGCATCTATCCGGAAATGTTTCCCAAGGCACTGGCTTGCGGCGCCGACATCGTCTGCGTTGAGTTGGAGGATGGGATCGCTCCGCAAGACAAAGACACGGCGCGGGAGCGCGCGCTTGCGTTGTTCGCCAAACTTCAAGTCAATGCCGGGGCCAATGACGGAGCCGATGACGGAGTCGAGCGCATCCTTCGGGTTAATTGTCTGCGCAACGCATTTGGCCTGGCCGATGTTTCCGCGGTGCTGGCAATGGACACGCCACCGCCGGCTTTGATGCTACCCAAAGTGATGACGCCGGATGAAGTGGTGTGGCTCGATGATCTTTTGACCGAACGTAGCCATCCAACTCGTCTGCACATCATCATCGAAACCAATCAGGGATTGGAATCTGTGCATGACATTGCCCGCGCCAGCACGCGGATTGATGCATTGTTTTTCGGTGGCATTGACATGGCGGCAGAACTGCGTTGCAAAAACACCTGGGAGGCGTTGCTGTATGCTCGTTCACGGGTGGTGCATGCGGCCGCCAGTGTCGGCGTAGATGCCATCGATGTGCCGTGGCTGGATTTGCAAGACATCGACGGCATGGAGCGCGAAGCCAACCTCGCGCGAGACCTGGGCTTCAGCGGCAAAGGCGCCATTCATCCAAAACAAATCGCTGTCCTCAACCATGCTTTCACCCCCAGCGACCCCGAAGTTGCGCGCGCAAAAAACATTCTCAAGGCATTTGAACAAGCCGACACCGGGCTGGTGGTAATTGACGGCAAACTAATCGAAAAACCGGTGCTACGGGAAATGCAACGGATGATTGCGATTGCTGAGCGGAGTGGTTGATGTTTCGGCTCGGATGAATCGAATGGCAGAGTAAATTTTTTTATTCACCTTGCGCAACCGCCTGACTCTCGGTATAGGAAATCGGCAGATACTTGGCCGGATTTCCCGGGCTGCAACAACTTGATATGCAATGCATTTTGTAATCTCGGTTGGCGTTCAGAAAAAATGGGATGGAGTAACGCGAGTGCGCCGAGGTGTTGTTGTTGGCGAAATGTTTGACGCTGATAAAGCGATCGTTGCTCCATTGACGCAACAGTTCGCCGGAGTTTACGATGAATGCGTTATCCATAATCGGCGCCACAATCCATTGCTTTCTGCGTTCGCTGTAAATAATCAAACCCGGTCGGTCCTGGGCGAGGATGGTGCAGAAAGTGGTATCAACATGTGGTGCGATGCCGAACTCGTCTTGCGGCATGGACGCGACCGCCGGGTAGTGCGTCATGCGGAGCCGCCAGGTGGGGGTCTCGAATGCATCATCAAAATAATCCGCCGGCATGTCCAACGCGGTTGCGAATATCGGTAGCAGTTTTCGCCCCAACGATTCCATCAACCGCGCATACTCTTCCACGCTACGGCGAAATCCGGGCAAGTCATCCTCGACCGGCCATTGATTGTCTTGCATGCGCACCTGCGCATCGGTTTTGATAATAAACGCTTCATTGAGATTACCCTTGTCGCGAGTCGGCAGTTTGCGATTTTTGAATGGCAGATAGCCGACACCTTTGACCGACCAGTCATCTCGGTCAAGCAGCAAAGATTGCTTGACCTCCGCATCCAATCCATGAAACTGCCGCACCATGGCAAACATATCGGCAATGCACGCCACCGGTATTTGATGCCCGATGATCGAAAAAAACCCGGTGCGTTCACACGCCGCACGCAACTGTCCGGCGAGTTTGGGCAGGGTGTTGCCGGTGGAAAAATATTTGCCGACATCAATGATCGGGATGTCGCCAGGCTGTGCTTCCTCCAACTGCGAGGTGTCCCAATTTTCCGACTCGACGCGGAGTTGGTGTTCCTTTTGATACGGGTCGAAAGTGGGCTGTGGCATGAGATTGGGGTTTGGTGGCGATTCAGACACCGAAATATACCCTCTTTCCACCAATGACAGCGGCTAACGCCGCTGGGTTTAACTAACTGGATTGCCCGGAACAAGCCGGGCAATGACGGGCTGAGAGAACAATGGTGAATCGGAAGGCAATGACTCCTTTTTCTCGTTTACTTTTGGCATCTCAAAAAAACTATTCCCGCTCGATTCACTATTATCCCGTCAATTCGTCATTCTCGCCGCAGGCGGGAAAAATCGCTTCTGGCGATTTTTTACTGCGTTCAAACCGAACGACAAGACAAATATTAAAAAAAAGCCCAGCCACAAGGGCTGGGTTTTTTAATATAAATGCCTGGCAGTGTCCTACTTTCACATGGGGAGACCCCACACTATCATCGGCGCAAAGCGTTTTCACTTCTGAGTTCGGGATGGGATCAGGTGGTACCCGCTCGCTATGGCCACCAGGCAAACTGGTCAAAAAATCGGGTAGTCATCGGCGTTGTTGCTTGTTGCCTAACCTTCAAGAGTGCAAACCTCTTGGGGTTGTATGGTCAAGCCTCACGGGCAATTAGTACTGGTTAGCTTCATTCATTACTGAACTTCCACACCCAGCCTATCAACGTTGTAGTCTTCAACGACCCTTCAGGGGACTTAACGTCCCGGGAGACCTAATCTTGAGGGGGGCTTCCCGCTTAGATGCTTTCAGCGGTTATCCCGTCCGTACATAGCTACCCGGCAATGCCACTGGCGTGACAACCGGAACACCAGAGGTACGTCCACTCCGGTCCTCTCGTACTAGGAGCAGCTCCTCTCAAGTCTCCGGCGCCCACGGCAGATAGGGACCAAACTGTCTCACGACGTTCTAAACCCAGCTCGCGTACCACTTTAAATGGCGAACAGCCATACCCTTGGGACCGGCTACAGCCCCAGGATGTGATGAGCCGACATCGAGGTGCCAAACACCGCCGTCGATGTGAACTCTTGGGCGGTATCAGCCTGTTATCCCCGGAGTACCTTTTATCCGTTGAGCGATGGCCCTTCCATACAGAACCACCGGATCACTAAGACCAACTTTCGTTCCTGCTCGACGTGTCTGTCTCGCAGTCAAGCACTCATGTGCCTTTGCACTAACCGCACGATTTCCGACCGTGCTTAGAGTACCTTCGCGCTCCTCCGTTACTCTTTGGGAGGAGACCGCCCCAGTCAAACTACCCACCACACACGGTCCCGGACCCGGATGACGAATCTCGGTTAGGGCCCCAAACAAGCAAGGGTGGTATCTCAAGGGTGGCTCCACGGAGACTGACGTCTCCGCTTCAATGCCTTCCACCTATCCTGCACATGCTGGTTCAAAGTCCAGTGTGAAGCTGTAGTAAAGGTTCACGGGGTCTTTCCGTCTAGCCGCGGGTACACTGCATCTTCACAGCAAGTTCAATTTCGCTGAGTCTCTGGTGGAGACAGTGTGGCCATCGTTACGCCATTCGTGCAGGTCGGAACTTACCCGACAAGGAATTTCGCTCGAATAATCCCAACTATTTCTAGCAGGGTCGGACTTTCTCTTGAGTATTTACCCTCTTTTTCGGTTCATTTGATTGGCGACTTCTCGAATT
Organism: Candidatus Poriferihabitaceae bacterium; assembly: GCA_965249835.1. Lineage (GTDB taxonomy): Bacteria > Pseudomonadota > Gammaproteobacteria > Arenicellales > Poriferihabitantaceae > JAHRAW01. The sequence goes on along the minus strand of CBDFMY010000003.1, from coordinate 1,174,660 downwards.
TCTTCAAGACCCGCTTCGGTCAAATGAGCGTCTTTCTCCATCAATAAAAGCACACGGCGGAACTTTTTAAAATCCACGCCTTTTTGCGTTTTCATTTGATGTGTCATAAAAAAAGGTGAAATTATATCCAGCAGATGTTTAACATTTCTGACTCTATAGGCCATCCTGGTAGATGTTTTATCCTTTCTATTTACACGCACCACACCACACCCGAAAAACGTTTTTAAAGCATGTAATACTTTTACGTCTCGTTCGTGTTGTACTACGGTAAATTCAGGTAACACCTGATAACCTAATGTCATCGTGTCGTTTTTGTTTATGCCGATGTGAAAACAACCTTCCCCATCAACAAAACCGACGATCCACTGTGCTTCTAATTTCATATCATACTCCCGAACATAAAGTCTCTGAGGATTTCTGACAGACTACTGCCAGATCTTTCCTGCGGATTGTCCCCATGTCTGCCAGATTTTTACTGCCTGATTTTGTGTTTGGATTACAGCCCAAAGAAACTTTTTCTTTTTTGTGTTTTCCAAAAATCAAACGAGTACTGATCAGTTTTGGAGGAGTTTCCCGCATATGGTTCAGTTTTACTAAGGCTAGCGTTACGTAACCTTAGGACCGTTATAGTTACGGCCGCCGTTCACCGGGGCTTCAATCAAGAGCTTCGCCGTCCGAAGACAGCTAACCCCATCATTTAACCTTCCGGCACCGGGCAGGCGTCACACCCTATACTTCCTCTTGCGAGTTTGCAGAGTGCTATGTTTTTAGTAAACAGTCGCAGCCACCTCTTTATTGCAACCTCCCTCAGCTCAGAGCGCGAGGCTCTTCACCTAACGGAGGCACACCTTCTCCCGAAGTTACGGTGTCATTTTGCCGAGTTCCTTCACCAGAGTTCTCTCAAGCGCCTTAGGATTCTCACCCCGCCCACCTGTGTCGGTTTGGGGTACGATCAAATATAACCTGAAGCTTAGAGGATTTTCCTGGAAGCATGGCATCAATTGCTTCGCGCAAGCTTACGCAAGCACTCGTCATCACGCCTTGGTCTTAACGAGATCCCGGATTTGCCTAAGATCTCAACCTACGCGCTTAAACCGGGATATCCAACACCCGGCCAACCTAGCCTTCTCCGTCACCCCATCGCAGTTATATTCGGTTCAGGAATATTAACCTGATTCCCATCGACTACGCCTTTCGGCCTCGCCTTAGGGGTCGACTCACCCTGCGCTGATTAGCATTGCGCAGGAAACCTTGGGCTTTCGGCGTGCGGGCCTTTCACCCGCATTATCGCTACTCATGTCAGCATTCTCACTTCCGATACCTCCAGCATGCCTCACGGCACACCTTCAACGGCTTACGGAACGCTCCCCTACCGTGCTGAAGAGCTGACTAAAACATTTTGGAAGTGTTGCTCTGCCCTCATCGGGCAACGCAACGGTTGAGGCACTTTTGCCTTAATCTCTAATTACGACCCATCATGGTCGCTTCAACACTCAGTGGTCAATCGTGACCACATCAACAACGACTATTCTTCTTCGTCGTCGTAATCATCATCATCATCGTTGTCCAGATGACCGAGCCTTTCGCGGTTTTCTATATCCGCATCATAGGCATCGTTATTCGGATTCATTGTATCCGAACGATCATCATTTGGCGTACGACCATCAATATGATTAATCATATTAATTTCCAATAATAGATTGTTGAAAGAAATCACAGTGCAAGCACTGTGGGCGAAACTGCATCTTAAAATATAAAAAATGTTTTAGTCAACCCTCCAGCACCCGCGATTTCGGTACACATCTTGAGCCCCGGTATATCTTCCGCGCAGGACGACTCGACCAGTGAGCTATTACGCTTTCTTTAAATGATGGCTGCTTCTAAGCCAACATCCTGGCTGTCTGAGCCTTCCCACATCGTTTCCCACTGAGATGTGTTTAGGGACCTTAATCGGCGGTCTGGGCTGTTTCCCTCTCGACGACGAAACTTATCTCCCGCCGTCTGTCTCCCGTGATAAAACTTTCTGGTATTCGGAGTTTGCTATGGGTTGGTACCGCGAGATGCGGCCCTAGCCATGACAGTGCTCTACCCCCAGAAGTCAGTCACGAGGCACTACCTAAATAGTTTTCGGGGAGAACCAGCTATCTCCGGGCTTGGTTAGCCTTTCACTCCTAGCCACAGCTCATCCACTAATTTTTCAACATTAGTTGGTTCGGTCCTCCAGTCGGTATTACCCGACCTTCAACCTGGCCATGGCTAGATCGCCCGGTTTCGGGTCTAATCCCAGCAACTAAACGCCCTATTAAGACTCGCTTTCGCTACGGCTCCCCCATCAGGTTAACCTTGCTACTGAAATTAAGTCGCTGACCCATTATACAAAAGGTACGCAGTCGCCAATCCGCCATAAAATGACGGCTGGCTTCCACTGCTTGTACACATACGGTTTCAGGTTCTATTTCACTCCCCTAACAGGGGTTCTTTTCGCCTTTCCCTCACGGTACTGGTTCACTATCGGTCGATAAGTAGTATTTAGCCTTGGAGGATGGTCCCCCCATGTTCAGACAGAGTTTCTCGTGCTCCGCCCTACTCGATTTCACCTGGCCACTTATTTCGTATACGAGACTATCACTCTCTATGGTGTGACTTTCCAGTCACTTCTACTATAAGTAATCAGGCTTAAGGGCTGTTCCCCGTTCGCTCGCCGCTACTGGGGGAATCTCGGTTGATTTCTTTTCCTCCGGGTACTTAGATGTTTCAGTTCCCCGGGTTCGCTTCACGCGCATATGTATTCAGCGCGTGATAACCGCCGAAGCGGTTGGGTTTCCCCATTCGGAAATCCTTGGGTCAAAGCTAGTTTGTCAGCTCACCAAGGCTTATCGCAGACTACCACGTCCTTCATCGCCTCTTATCGCCAAGGCATCCACCGTATGCGCTTATTTGCTTGACCATACAACCCCAAAAAGTCCGCCTGCTATTGATGCGAAAAATCTCATCAACCGCCGCTGGTCTTATTCGGAGTTGTCAGCTTGAACTCTCGAAGAGTTATGCAACATTAAATGCAATATTTGTAAAAACAGAATATACAAAAGTATATTCCGCGGTACCCGCGCAGACGAATTTGCCGATGTGAATAACATTAACAAATTCGCGCTTGCGCGCGCCTTTGACTACCCTGATTGTAAAAGAACAAAATCACGAGTACGGACGGACGTTGATGGTCTGGCTGTGCTGGTGATTTGGGACGGCGAATGTAGCATAAAAAACCCGATGCGGGTAATTTTTTTAGCGAATTAGTGAATTTCGGGGGATTTTGGAGGATTTTGGAGAAATCGGGCAGACCGAGGGGCGGAAATGGCGAAAAGACGCCATTTCCGCGGGGGAAGTGAAAGAGAAAACTGGGGAAACCTGGCTCATCATCGCGCCGCAATCAATGGCGCAAGCACATTTTCCAGCAATTGAGAGACCGGATTATCAAAGTTGTGACACGGAAGACTGCCACAAAAGGTAATTGACCCCACCGAAAAAACACTGCCGCCGCCGGGCAATGTAAAATACACCATATCAGCACGCAACAATTCCTTCTCGGGTTTTCCCGCCAAATTGGTCAGATGCGTAAGTTGTTCTTCCGGCACCAACACAAAATCTTTTTCATGCCCCTCCGATGAAGCAAGCACGACGACATTCGATGGCGTGCCGAGACCTTCATCCACCCGGTCGAGTTCAAAACCAGCGGCGCCACCACCGCTCAAACCAAAATCGCCGATGATGTCGCCTTCGATTCCGTCGAACACCCAATCATATGTCGGGTCGAAACATTTTCGCCGGTAATGGGTGCCGATAAAATTTCCCTGCGCGGTAAAACCAACACCGACCAGTTGCTGCGGCGGCCGTCCGATTCGCCGCCACAAACCGCCATATAACCCATCGAACGCGGAATAATATTCTCCCGGCTCAGCCGCCCAGGCGCGGATTCCACTTTCGGCGCGACGTATTTCGAGGATCCCATCGTGCTCGCAATGTTGCGCAACCCGCCAATAAAATCCGTTGCCGCCGAGATAGAGTAAATTGCCATTGCTACGCGTGTATTCCTTGATCGCATCCAGCGTTTCATGTGTATGGTATTCGGGATGCGTGGTAGTCAACACCGCATGGTATCCGGTAATCGCGGAAGCCCCCTCACGATGAATTTCATGGTCGGTGATAACGTCGTAGTCAATTTCTTTCGCATGCAGCCAACTAATTAAGTGCGTATCCGCCGGCAAGTGCCGCAAACCGGAATCCTCGCCATAACCGAAAGTCAAGTAACCCGGACGAAGATTGAACAACGGCCGCAAGTGGGACGCATGCGCGATGCCGGAACCGTCGGAATGAAGGTTATAGGTTGAAAGCCCGTATTCACGATGATCGGCGGCATTGTTCGGATAGCCTTTCCATTTCTCGATTTTTTCCCGCCACGAAGGTCGGTAATCCGGACGCGCATGATTGCCATAGACCAGATAGGTAAAGGTCGGAATAATTACACAAACCCTGGCGGTTGGTTTTCCCCTGGGCACACATACAAAAAACGGCAAACTGTCATATGCGCCATCCGCCTCAATGTGCATCACATAAATCCCCGACGGCATTTTTTTCGGGATCTCAAAACTAAAATCGGTTTGCCAGTTGAAGTCATAAATATCATCATCGTGAAAATGAATCGCTCCATATTCCTCAACGGCGTGCCGCCAGCACATTTCCCTGCCGCTCCAGTTTGAGCCGGTTACCGCTCGCATCGGAAAATTCACAAGCGAGCCGTGATATTTGCCATCGCTTGTATCGCGAACCTTAATAGAAGAAATGTCTCGAGAAAAATCCCACGCAATCAGGTTATGTTGTATTGATGATGAATCCGTGAACTGAATCAGTGGCGCATTTATCTTTCCATTAAAATGATTTCGGATTTCTTTATTCTGCAGTTCCGCAGCCACGACAAACTTTTCCGAAGAACGCGGAAACGGTACATCGATAGTGATTTTTTCGATGAACTCGCAACTTTCGTCCAACTCATCAATTCCCGATCGCTTAAAAGAAACCTCCCCGCTCGCCAGATCAACCCGCACCTCCAACCGCAACCATCTCCGCAAAGCAATCGGAACCGCATGAGTTGCACGCTGCCCGGCACATTCAAAAAAAACACCGTTCCCTCGATCGATCCCCAACGACATCGACCCAAGCGAAAAAATAATTTGATCGCAAGATTTTTCAAGTGTCGCAAAAATATTTGCGCTCAACGTAAACGCCACGGCGGCCGGAACCTCAATCAACCCATCCGAGATCGCACATGAACCGGGAAAGAACGGCTGTATCCGCGAATTTATTTGCCGCACCGAAAACCACTCATCGCAATTCCTTTCAACCATCCCGGCACCGGCGGGATTAGGATCGGCGCTAATCAAACGGGTAAACCTGGCTTGAAATTGATTTTCCGAACGGCAGGAAACCTTAAACTCTATCGTCTCCCCCGGTCGAACCGAAAGCCGGTCGGAATACCCGGTGATATGAATGTCGTGCGAATTTTCCACTTTAATACGGGCACTTTAATACGGACGCGCTCCATAAACCAAATCAGGCAACCATGTCACCCAATCTGACATTAGCACCAACAACAAAATCATAACTATATATGGAATCAGCAGAAGAAAACTTCCGGCTTGCCGGCAATCAAAATATTTGCTGATTTTCTTCAGACTTGATGGCGTGTCTACTCTGTCTCGGATGTAAAAAAATTGTGAACCGCAATGGATGAGGGGTGGTGGAGCCAGGCGGGATCGAACCGCCGACCTCCTGCGTGCAAGGCAGGCGCTCTCCCAGCTGAGCTATGGCCCCCGCTACGGTCAACCTATTTTCCGGGCTCCGATTTGCGTGAATCATCTTTTCGTGGGTAATCGCCGAGTGCGGCATAAAGCCAAAAAGCCAAAAACGACCCCACCGCAATAATAATCCCCACATAATAATACCAGTGCATCACAATTCTCCAAGTTGTCGGATAAATCGCCGCACTCTTCGCAACAGCGATGAACATATCACAGAAAGCGCAAAAGTTGCCACAAAGCCAATCGAAAAAATTCCCCAATTTTCTTCAGCCAGACCTAAACTGACCGTTCCGCCGACGGTGACCACGACTGTGCCGATGGACATCATCAACAATCTGGAGGTAAGGGAAATATCCTCCCTTATTTCATCAATTTTCGCCATCCTTTGCGTTCCACTCGACACCGGAATCATATCAACATTAAAATCTGGTGGGTCTGGGAAGATTTGAACTTCCGACCTCACCCTTATCAGGGGTGCGCTCTAACCAACTGAGCTACAGACCCGGAAATCCAACCCGCGCCATCTGACGAGGTTACGGCGATGCTACAAAACTCCGGCAAAAAACCAAAGACCCTTGGCCTTACGCCTTTCCGGAGCGTAGATTTTACGCAAGAAAACTGCGGTGTCAACGCCATCATGCTGATTTCTTGCCGATTCTTGGGCGATTTTGGGAAATGCTTGAGCCGAAATTTCATTGCTCTCGAGGTTGTTCTTGAGGGGTTATTGGTATCCGGGCACTTTTGGGCGACCTCGTCCTGACTTACAAACCCCAGGAAAAAATGCCACTATCGCGGAGTGCTTTTAGCAATAGGTTGAGTGACATTAAAAAGCAAACGATCACCACCACTGGCTTGATGAGTGTGGCGCCCTTTTTTAACACCATTTTCGCGCCAACAACCGCACCAAATAATTGCCCGCCGACCATCGCAACGCCGGCCAGCCATGCTATATCACCGTAAAGAATGAAATAGCCCAATGCTGAAACATTGCTGGTGAAGTTTAATATTTTTGCATTCGCGGTCGCCTTGGATAATCCATAACCACCGAAGATAACAAACGACAGTGCCATAAAACTTCCAGTGCCGGGGCCAAAAAAGCCATCGTAAAACCCCAACAACGGCGCAATTACAATGGCAAATACAAGCAACGGAATTTTTTGTTTTCGTTGTATGTCGCTAATCGTCGGGGAAAACAAAAAATACAACCCGGTGGCGATGAGCAATACGGGCAGAAACCAAAGCAATATTTTTGCGTCAATTTGCAACACCAGCCAACTGCCCAAAACCGAACCGACGAAAGTCATGCAAATCGAGAACTTCATTCGCGAAAGATCAACCGCACCTTTGCGCACAAAATAAATTCCTGCAATCAAAGTTCCCACGCTGCCTTGCAATTTGTTGGTCGCGATGGCAACCGCCGGCGGCAAACCAATCATGATTAACAGCGGAATGGTCAGTAGCCCGCCACCGCCTGCAATCACATCCACCCAACCGGCCACCGCGGCGACAAGAAACAACAGCATTATGATTTCTATACTGATTTCCATTTAATAATTTGGAATATTTGGGTTCAACGCCAGGTGGCTGGTCGTAAAAAAATGCGCTCTGTCTACATGCGATACAAAAAATACAGCGCAAAAAGAAACAACGATGCGCCCATAATTTTATTGAACACTTGAAGATGTCGCGCATTGCTCGTAGTTTCTTTCAACATACTACCAGCGCTAAGCCAACCGATATGCGCAACCAATAAAATAAAAACAAATCCGAATACGACAAATACAACACTGTTCGTACTTGGGCCGACGAATTGTGCGAAAACCGCGGTGACCATCACATAAAATTTCGGGTTCAGTGAAGTAACCAACAAGCCGTCTTTAAATCGATGCTTCACTGCATTTTTTTCAATATTTTGCGGTTGCAGACGATACAACTTGATAGCCAGATACATGATGTAAAACAATCCGGCAATAATCAAACCTCGATAAACAATCTTGTTTTGTAGAAAAACTTGTAGCCCGATTAGGCAGGCAATCGAAATCAACGTTGCCGAACAAATCAAGCCACCGACAAATAGCAGGTTTTTACGAATGCCATGATTCGCCCCCAGACCGGCCAACAAAATGTTCACCGGACCCGGGCTACAAACTAACGGCACCGTGAACAAAACGAATAAAAAAAGGGTCATGACAACTTTAGCATGGTCAATATCATGGTAAAGTGTTGTTATGAAAGTAAAAAACAAGTATGTCATTCGTTCCCATGTGTCAGAGAGGAAATTCAGGGATACTATCAAGTGAAAAATTGTTATGCGCGGGCTTATCCCGTGCATTATGCCCCCTGATGATGCAGAAAACCTCAGTTCATCATCGGATGCATACCCAATCGAGACTCGGCGACATTTTCCCCAGATAGGATCAAAATCGGATGCGCTATATTCCTCCTCAAACGGCCGCCGCTCCCCTGCGAGCGGCCAGAGGGAATTACTTCAACAAGTCGGTCCAGATGCGGTCGTAAATTTTTACTACTTTCGGATCGCACGGGGGCACGAACTCAGGCTCCGGTGCGCCTGCGGGGATGACGATTTCGTAGGCCGTCTTCAGTTCCGGATCGAGGTACCGGTCGGTGCCTTTGATTCCCGATGCGTAGCGCGCATAATTGGAAAGCTCCGCGGCATTCTCAGGGCGCATCATAAACTCAAGGAACAATTTGGCATTTTCCAAATTCGGAGCGCCTTTCAACACCACCAAGTTATCCATCCAACCGGTAAAACCTTCGCGCGGATACGCATACTTCAATGATCCACGCTCGGCACGGGCGCGCATTCCGAACCCGTTCCAGATCATTCCAACAGATGCATCGCCGGTGACCAATACTTCTTTTGCACCATCTGAATTAAAACTGAGCCAGTGTTCTTTAGCGCCACGGAGTAGTTCACTCAGTTGCTTCAGCTGCTCCGGATTGGAGTTGCAACGAGGATGTCCAAGGTAGCGCAAACCCATGTTGAGCACATCATTGATGTCGCGAAACATATTAATCCGCCCTTGCAGTTCCTTTGGCGGATCAAACAGCAGTGCCAACGTGTCGATGTCACCGTTATACGCACTGGTGTCGACCATGAAGGAAGTCGTGCCCCATTGATAGGGAATCGAATAATTACGACCCTTGTCAAAATAAACATTCACCCAAGCCGGATCGACGTTCGAGAAATTAGTAAGCTTGTTTGGTTCAACTCGCTCAAGCAAACCTTCCTCAATCATGATAGCGACCATGTAGTCACCCGGGACGGCAATATCGAAACCCTTTACGCCAGATTTCAGTTTTGCCAGTAGGGTCTCGTTGGAATCATATGTATCCATCGAAACCTTGATATTGTGCTCTTTAGAAAACTTGTCGAGCAATTCCTGCGGCATGTATTCGAACCAATTGTAAATTTGTAACTTGCCAGCAGATGATGCGGGAACCGAAACAAAAGTGAGTGCAGCGACAAACAATGCGACTGCGATTTTTCGTACTGGATGGGTAAACATTTAAAACCTCCGAAGCTAATGGCGGGAAATACCGCAAGTTATTTGCCAGATCGTCCGGCAAAGAAAGACAGCGTAACAAAAATGAAAGAAATTACCAACAGCAATGTCGAAATGGCGTTGATTTCCGGAGTAAAGCCGGTTCGCACCATTCCGTAAATCGCCAGTGGCAAGGTAGTCGCACCAGGACCGGCGACCATGTTGGTAATAATGAAATCATCAAGCGAAATGATGAATGCCAACATGTATCCGGACACGATACCGGGGAATAATAGCGGCATCAACACATACCGGAACGTCTGCCACGGGGTAGCGTATAAGTCGCGTGCGGATTGCTCGTAGTGCTGCTCAATTCCTTGTAGCCGCGCGCTGATCGGCAAGTAGGCAAACGGAATGCAAAACACAGTATGTGCAATCATGACCGTGGTCAGACCGAGATTAATGCCCAACGCCAGAAAGAAAATCAAACTGCCGACCGCACTGACAATTTCGGGAACCATCAACGGCAGGTTGATTAGCATATACGCACCGGTGCGACCGCGAAACCCCGGGCCGCGTATTATCGCAAGCGCCGCAAGCACCGCGATTATCGTCGCTAACGTTGCTGCAGTCACCGCCACCACCAGCGAGTTTGTGGTTGCGGCCTGGATGTTCGGGTTTGCGAAAACTTTGATGTACCAGTCTAAACTGAAGCCGCCCCATTGCGTTATTGAACGGGTCGCATTGAACGAGTATACCGAAATCACCACCATCGGCGCGTACAACAAAACTAGACAACCCAACGTAATCGGGAAAAACAACGGATAGCGTTTTAATTGAGCGGCATTAGTGGTCATCACTTGCTCTTTCTTTGCGCTTTCGCATGGTAAAAATCATCAACACGGCCAAAACTATAGTCAGCAAAATAACCGCCGCGGCTGATCCAAAGGGCCAGTTTCTCGACGCTTGAAATTGCAGAGCGATTAGGTTTCCGATCATTAGTTTCTTGCCGCCGCCGAGAATGTCGGGTGCGATGAAAGCTCCGAGGCAGGGGATAAACACCAGCAACGAACCAGCGATCAAGCCCGGCTTGACGATTGGCAGAATAATTTTGTGCAAAATGACCCATCGATTGGCGTAGAGATCATAACCTGCGTCCATCAGTCGAAAATCAAACCGCTCAAGTGCTACATAGACCGGTAACACCATGAAAGGCAGGTAGCTGTACACCAAGCCAATGCCAATGGCGAAATCAGTATAAGCCATGTGAACTGGTTCGCTCGTGATTCCGAGACCAATTAATGCGGCGTTGATCGGACCTTGGTCACGAAGAATAAACAACATGGAAACGGTGCGAATCAACAAGTTTACCCAGTACGGAACCGTGATCAACAAAATCCAGATATTGCGACTGCGCTCGGGGCGGGTTGCGATAAAAAAGGCGGTCGGAAATCCGATCGCGAGACTGATTAACGTCGCCGTCAGCGCCAGCAAAAAAGAGCGCCAGTAGATGAGAAGATAAGCATTCTGGAATTGGATCTCATCGGTGATTAAGTCGCGGTTGAATAGGAACTGCAAATACGCCTCGGCGGAGAACCGCCATTCAACACCGCCATAAGTGCCCGAGGTCAGGAATGAGTAGACGATAATATAGGCAAGTGGACCGATCAGAAAAAACCCAACGACCACAATCGTTGGCACCAGCTGCAGTAGCCGGGTGCGCGATAAGCGCTCCATGACGCCGGAAGATGACCCTGTGTCGGTGCCGATGATCGCCGCCATTTTCCCACTCAATCGATTAGCAATTGCACCGAAGAGGAATCGGCAATCAGCGAAACTTCATCGCCGACTTGGATATCGGACTGCGACCGGCGCGTATTTTGCATGCGCACCATCAACTCGCTGTGATCGGCTTGCTCGACAATTACTTGCGTGTCGGTCCCGAGATAAACAATCCGCACAACGTGCCCGCCCAGTTTTTTTCTGTCAAGTCCCTTGCTAATCGAAAGTCGTTCCGGTCGAATCAAGATCTCGGCTTGGTCAACATCCACCGTTTGACCGCGAAGTGCGCATTCAATAATCGCTCCTGTTCGGGTCAAACAAACCGCCTTGCCATCTTTAATTTTATCGATCGTGACTTTGATTAAATTGGTGTCGCCGATAAACTCGGCTACAAATTTTCCATTGGGCTCCTCATAGATGCTGATCGGAGTGCCCAGTTGCTTAATCCGTCCTTCGGCGATGACGGCGATTCGATCCGACATCGTCAACGCTTCTTCCTGATCGTGAGTCACAAAAATAAACGTGATTCCAGATTCCCGTTGAATGCGTTTTAATTCCACGCGCATCGCTTGGCGCAGTTTTAGATCGAGCGCAGAAAGCGGCTCATCAAGTAGTAGCACTTTAGGACGAGGGGCAAGCGCCCGAGCCATCGCAACCCGCTGTTGCTGACCGCCGGACAATTCGCTCGGACGGCGGTTGCGCAAGTCGGACAGTTGCGCCAACTCAAGCATTTCATTCACTCGATTGCGGATATCGTGTTGATCGACTTTGAGCCTTTCTAACCCAAAGGAGATATTTTTGGCGACCGTCATGTGCGGGAACAACGCGTAATGCTGAAATACGGTGTTCACCGGGCGCTTATTGGGGGGTAATTCACTGATTTCCTCGCCGAACAATCGAATCAAACCCGAGGTGGCGTCCTGAAACCCGGCGAGTATGTGCAACAAAGTCGTCTTGCCACATCCCGAAGGCCCAAGCAAGGTGAAGAACTCGTTGTCTTTGATCTCAAGATTGATCTGC
>CBDFMY010000003.1:0-1160000 GCA_965249835.1 Candidatus Poriferihabitaceae bacterium | reverse complement strand
AACTTACCGAGAGGTAAATCATGAACAAGAAACTAATCGCAGCCGCGGTGTCCGCCGCGGTGATGGCGCCAGTGGCGCACGCGGAAATAACCGTTTACGGCAACATCACCAACTCCATCCACATAGTTTCACCGGACGGCGACAAAGACAACTCGACCAACATCGATACGCTTGGCTCGCGTTTCGGTGTCAAATACTCCGCCGACCTCGGCAATGGCTTGACCGCCAACGGCAAGTATGAAGTGAAGATGAATACCGGTGACGGTGGCGACAGCTTTGGTGATGTCCGCGTTGCCACTGCCGGTTTGTCCGGCGGTTTCGGTCGCGTAGATGTCGGCAACCAGTGGAGCGCGTATTACGACACCTTCGGCACCTTGGTCAGCCCGACCTACTCGCTCGGCTATTACCTGTATTCATCAGTCGGCGGCGGTCCGTTCCGCACCTCCAACACCATCAAGTATTCCAACACCTTCGGTCCGCTGTATGCGGAACTGGATGTGAGATTGGATGACGGCGGAAGTGAACATGATGATGCCGAAAAAATCCATGGCGACGGCATCGGCTTGGGCTTGAGTTTCTCGGTCACCGACAACATCACCATCGCCGCGGCGTTTGATTCTGAGGATGGTACGGCAGGTTCGGATGCGGTCAAAGGTTTGACTGCCCGCGCTTCCAAATCACGAATAGGCACAGCGCCTAGGGCGGCATTTACGGTTACGGCGGCGGAAGTTATTGCTGGACGAGTTGCCACCGCAAATGACGTGCGGGATGCAATAGCAGCCGGTGATATTATTTATGGTGTTGATGGTCAGCCGGTATATACCGCTGTTGCCGCTGATGTGCAAACCGAAATAGAATTAGGCGACGTGTTGGTGGAGGCGGATGATTCGGTAACTGAGATAGAGGCATCTGACGACTATGAAGCCGAGGACCTCGGTCAACTTGCCACTGACGGCACGCCGGCCGGTAGCGATCTCCCCGACACCGACCGCGTCGGCGTTGGCGTCAAATACAACTTCGGCGCAGTCGCGGTAACCTTAGGCTGGCAGAACTACTCGGTGGATGATAATGAAAACACCGCGGTAGATGACGAAGTGGATATTGACACCCTGTTCATCAACGCCAGCGGCAGCCTCGGCGAGAAAACCAGTTGGTATCTTGGTTACTCAGAGGGTAATGATGGTACGGATGCGATAGCGGATGACATGGACACTGTCAATACCGATGAATCAGTTGTCGCAACTGATGATTCAACGCAACTCACCTGGGGCATCTACCACAACCTCGGCGGCGGCATGAAGTTGTATTACGAAGCCACCAGCGTGGAGAACGATGCGGTTAAGGATGTCGATGATATTGACGGCACCCGTCACCTGCTCGGCATGCGGATTGATTTCTAATCCACCCCGCTACACCCATTAAAAAGCCGGGGCTCCGCCCCGGTTTTTTTTCGCCCACATCAAACCACCCCACCCACACAAACCGACCATCCTAAAACCAAAAAACAACCTCCCCGTCATTCCCCATATCGAGTAAAATATCCAAAACCAACTGGAATCGTGACATGAACACCGCCAAAGAATTAGAAAAGGTCGTCGCCTCTCTGCCACAAGCGGAGTTGGATGCGTTCCGCACGTGGTTTGCCGATTTTGAGTTTGAGCGTTGGGACGCGCGGCTTGAAATGGATGCGAGCGCGGGTAGGTTAGATGGGTTAGGCGATGCCGCGTTGAAGCATCATCGCGCCGGGCGAAGCAAACCGATGTGAGGCATTTCGCCACACCGGACTTTTGGGATTGTTTGGAGTCGTTGCCGCAAGCGGTGCAAAGGCTCGCGCGCAGGAATTATCGGTTGCTAAAAGAAACGCCCGCGCATCGGTCGTTGCACTTCAAAAAAATCGGGCGATACCGATCAGTCCGCGTCGGCTTGCATCACCGCGCATTGGGGATTGAAGACGGCGCGGATTTGGTTTTGGATTGGAAGCCACGCGGATTATGATCGATTGATTGGATGATTTGGTCGTTGTAAAAAGCATGGCGGATTATTTTACCGTTGCAACAGCACGGCTAATGGCTAAGAAGTAGCGCGCCGCTCTGGATTCCCGCGAAGGCGGGAATTCCAGTTAATTACTCGTTCCCCGCTTCCGCGAGGATAGGCTCCGCGTAGCGGGACACATTATGAATAATGCCAGAAACATTCTGGACTCATGGAATGACAAAAAGGGGAAGCCGACATAATGGTAGCGGTGTTAGCCGGACTTTTTTTCTCGCTTGCCATTGGCGTTTCAAAAAAATCACTCCCGCCCGATTTACCATTGTCTCCCAATCCGTCATTCTCGCCGGCAGGCGGGAATCCAGACGCGGCGTAGCCGCGGGCGGCGGCTTTGCCGCCGGTAATGATAGCGGCTAACGCCGCTGATTTAATAACTGGATCTTGGATTCAACTCTTAAGTGCAACTTCACCGATGAAGGAAAGGTGAGATGCGGTAGCATCTTGATTTTCCCGAATCAATATAAGGAGTTGCCTCATGAAACGCTACACGCACCTCACCAGTGAACAACGATACCAGATTTCCAATGGCTTGAAGCAAGGCTATTCACAACAAGCCATCGCCGATATTATCGGTGTCAACCAAAGCACCATCAGCCGGGAGCTACGCCGAAATGGCCCCAATCGGGGGTGTGTGCGGCGGCGCACCGCCGGAGCGGGTGCTTATCGTCCCGCCGGGGCGCACAAGCAGGCCCTGGCGCGCCGAGTAGGCAAGTCCAGAGCGCGTATTAGCCGGCAAGATTGGCAACTCATCGAACGGCTGCTGCATGAGAAGTGGAGTCCGGAGCAGATTGGCCTGTGGCTGGGGAAAGCCGGATGGCTGGCGGTTAGCCATGAATGGATCTACCGGCACATTCGCAACGACAAGCACCACGGCGGTCTTCTGCATCAGCACTTACGCTGCCAGAAAAAGGGGAAGAAACGTTACGGCAGCAAGGCGCGACAGGGCTCGATCCCCAATCGGGTGTCGATCGAGTAGCGCCCGGCGTTGGTCGAGAAAAGAGACCGCATCGGCGATTGGGAGTTGGACACGGTGCATGGGAAAAACAATACCGCCGTTATGCTGACCATGGTCGAGCGTGCCACGCGCTTCGTGTACATTGACATCCTGCCCAACCGGAAGGCGCCGGTGGTGGGCGCGGCGCTGATTAGAAACCTGGCTACGATCAAACACCGGGTGCACATTGACCGCGGATAACGGCAGCGAATTCGCCGGCCATGAAGCGGTCCGCGATGCACGGCAAGCCGACTTCTACTTCGCCCATCCCTACGCGTCCTGGGAGCGAGGCACCAATGAGAATACCAACCGGCTGATACGGGCAGTATTTTCCCAAAAGATATGATTTTTCGACCATCACAACCTCGCAACTGGCGCATGTGGTCGACCAGATCAATAACCGGCCGCGCAAATGCCTTGGCATGAAAACACCGAATCAGGCATTATTCGGCATCAACCCACCTGTTGCACTTCGGGGTTGAATCCAAGACATTATTGTCCGGGCTCAGACACAAATGAGACTTTATTAGTTAAGAAAATCGGGTAGTCTAAGGTGAAATCAATTCACTTAAATCACAGGAGACTACCCGATGCAGATAAAAAGCCTGCGTATCAAATCATACCGCAGTTGGGCGATTGCCGATACCGCCAGTGAAGTAGCCATCGCCCGAATAAAGAAACTGGAACGCTATGCCGAGCTCAAATCAGCCGGTTGCACGACGTATGCCTGAAAACCATCGGCTGCTCGAGGGCGACCTACTACCGTTGGCTAGGGCGTTATCGGCGGAGCGGCTGGCGTGGACTGGAAAGCCAAAGCCGTCGTCCGAAGCGTGTGCGCGGTCGACAATGGACAGCGCAGCAGGAGCAACAAGTGTTGCACTTGCGCAAGCGTTATCCCTTGTGGGGCAAACGCAAGCTCTGGAATGTTGTCCAGGGATTAGGGTCTACTTCTGATCATCAGCACGGTTGGGCGCATCCTGGCGCGGCTGGTGCGCTTGAAGCGGGTCAAGCCAGCGGCGTTTGATGGCCGGGCCGGTCAAGCCGAAACGCCGGCGCCAGTTCAAGCACCACGCCAAGCGCTGGCAGTACGGGATGCGCGCCAGGCAGCCAGGTGAACTGATACAGATTGACCACATGAGCGTAGGACTGCCAGCGGGCTTTAGCATCAAAGAGTTCAAGGTAGCCTGTCCGGCTGCCGGGTTTGTTGCCTTAAAAGCCTATAGCCGTGCGACCAGCAGGAACGCCAAAGACTTCTTGATCTACCTTATCGAACAAGCGCCGTTCAAAATCCGCTTGATACAGGTCGATGGCGGCAGCGAGTTTCGGGATGAGTTTGAGCAAGCCTGCGAGGCCTTGGACCTGCCGCTATTGCGTTGCCGCCTAAAAAGCCGGAATGGAATGGTTGCGTTGAGCGAGCCAATGCAGCCGTTATGAGTGCTGCCCGCTGTATGAAGGGCGGTTGACGGCAGCCGCGATCAACCAGGAACTGGTTCATTACCAATGGACCTATAATCATTACCGGCCACACGATAGTTTGGATTTAATGACGCCGATGGCGTACTATCAGCAACTCACCTTGGCTGCCTGATTTCGTCTCATATGTGGTGAACCCGGACAGAGTGCTTGATTCTTCTCTGAAACTTGGGTATATTGCGCGCCTTCCTGATTTTGCATTGACCGCATGGCCAAAGAAGAAAGCATCGAGATGGAGGGTACGATTATCGAGACCCTGCCAAACACCCGGTTCCGCGTGGAGTTGGAAAACGGGCACGAGATTATCGCCCATATTTCCGGCAAGATGCGCAAACACTATATCCGCATTCTTCGCGGCGATCAGGTGACGGTTCAACTCACGCCCTACGATTTATCCAAAGGCCGGATTACTTTTCGGGCGCGGTGACGACAAAGCAGAGACCCCAGAAATTAAGGCGCAATCTGCCGCAGCCGCAAATCCACAGTCACCCTCGCCACCAACCACCCCAGCACAGCTAATGATAGCGGCTAACGCCGCTGGTTTAATAACTGGATTGCCCGGAACAAGCCGACCAATCAGGAATAATTTGGCGGTGCTTCGGGCAACAACGCGGCGACGAATTCGGCGGCGGAAAATTCGTCGATGTCCTCGGCCTCCTGACCGGTGCCGACATAGCGAATCGGCAGCCCGAAGCGCTCCGCCAGCGCCACCACCATCCCGCCTTTGGCACTGCCGTCGAGTTTGGTCACGCACAACCCGCTGAGCCCTACGGCTTGCTGAAAATGCTCGACCTGGGAGAGCGCGTTGTAACCGTTGCCGGCGTCCACGGTCAGCAAAGTTTCGTGCGGAACCGCCGGATTCACTTTATGCAACACCCGTTTGATTTTTTTCAACTGCTCCATCAAATCGCCGTGGGTATGCTGACGGCCGGCGGTGTCAATCAACAACACATCCATGCCGCGAGCGAGTGCGGCACTATACGCATCGTAAGCCACCGCCGCGGCATCGGCACCATGCGACTGGGCAATCACCGGCACCTCCAGCCGCTGCCCCCAGGTTTGCAACTGCTCGATGGCGGCGGCGCGAAAGGTATCGCAGGCCGCCAGCATGACCTTGCCGCCATCGCCACGTAACCGCCCGGCCAGTTTCGCCAGCGTGGTGGTCTTGCCGGTGCCGTTCACCCCCACCATGAGAATGACAAAAGGCCTGGCGGTCGCATCGATTACCAACGACCGCTCGCACGGCGCAAGAATTTCGGTTAGCGCTACGCGCAACGATGACAGCAAACGGTCGGCGTTATTGTTGTCGGCATCGCCCCGCAAGCGTTGAATAATTCGCTCACTGGCATCCACACCAACATCCGCGAGTAGTAACTGGTCGTGCAACTCTTCGAGTTGCGCATCATTGGATTTACTTTGAATGTTGCTTTCATTCTGTCCACCCGCGTCGCCAAAAAGCCCTGCCAAACCACTTGCCAGACCGCGGCGCGTTTTTGCCAGTCGCGCAAACAAACCACCGCTTTGCGGGCGGGCCGATTTGGATTCGGTGTCGGTGGTTGCAGGTCGGGAAAACTTCATCGTTAAACTGCGCGAAAAGTGCCACTATCTTATCATTGAAAACCGCCACCATTGCGCTTGCCTTTTCGTCGCCATGGTTTATTACGGCTTGTTATGCTGTGTAGTGTAATGTTGCGCATCGTCGCTCGGTCGTTCACATACTAAATGTATTGCTCCTCCCTCGCTCCTCGCGCGCCTTGCCTGACAACGAAAAAATCGCCGGGAGCGCCATGAATTGATTGGCGCGAGCGAAGCGAGCCCGAAGGGCGCGTATCAGGGATGATACGCGCAAAATACGGCGCGCAATGACTAATTACGGGCAATGGTGAATCGCAAAGTGTGACTTTCTTTGAGACGCCAAAGTAACCGAGAAAAAGTCTGGCTTTGTGTCTGACCGCGTCGGCTGCTTCGTGTTTACCTACTGATTAACGATATAATTCTGCGTCGCACTGCCCGCCAAGGCACATGAAAAAAAGTAACCAAATTCGAATTATCGGCGGCCAATGGAAAAGCCGTCGGGTGCGTTGTGCGGACACGCCCGCCTTGCGGCCATCGCCGGATGCGGTGCGCGAAACCTTGTTCAACTGGCTACCCCATGACCTGCGTGATAAAACCTGCCTTGACTTGTTCGCCGGCAGCGGCGCGTTCGGTTTTGAAGCCGCTTCGCGCGGCGCGCCGAAAGTGGTGATGGTGGAATCCCACCCCAAAGCCATCGACATGTTGCGCGTAAATCGCACGAAATTGCAGGCCGAGGATGCGGTGGAAATTTTCGCCGGACCGGTGCAACGATTCATCCGCCAACACCAACCCGGCGGCGGCTTCGATATTCTGTTTCTCGACCCGCCATTCGATAACGATGTAATTGAGGCAACTTGCGAAAATCTGCAGGCGCGGGGGGTTTTGAATCCGGGCGCGATGATTTATATTGAGTCACGAAAGGTGTCGCAAAAAACGAAAACGCCCTTACCAATTCCACCGAATTGGCATATCATTCGGGAAAACCATTGCGGTATGGTTCAATCAACGCTCATTCGAACCTGAATTGGCAAACATGAAAAAAATTGCAGTCTATCCGGGCACCTTTGACCCCATCACCAATGGCCACAGCGATCTGGTCATGCGTGCGGCGCGAATGTTCGACCACACGATTTTGGCTATTGCCGAGAATTCGGAAAAAAGCCCGCTGTTCTCGCTGGAAGAGCGCATCGAATTGGCGCGACTGGCGTTAGGGTCAATCAAAAATGTAGAGGTCGTAGGATTTTCCGGGCTGCTGATTGACTTCGCCTGCGAATCCGGTGCCGAAGTAATTCTGCGCGGACTGCGAGCGGTGTCCGACTTTGAATATGAATTCCAACTCGCGTCCATGAACCGTCGGCTGCAACCGAAACTGGAAACGGTATTTCTCGCCCCGGCGGAAAACTATACTTTCGTATCCGCTTCCTTGGTCAAAGAGATCGCGCGCCACGGCGGCGATATCGGCGCTTTCGTGCACGCCGAAGTTTTTCAGGCGATCAAAGATAAATTCAACCAGAAGTAATCCTGAGCGAAGGCGGTTCGGCACATGGCATTATTCATTACCGATGAATGCATCAACTGCGATGTGTGCGAACCGGAATGTCCGAACGATGCGATTTTTCAGGGCGAAGAAATCTATCAAATCGACTGGACGCGATGCACCGAATGCGTGGGGCATTTTGAAACCAGCCAGTGCGTCGAAGTCTGCCCGGTGAACTGCATCCCCCAGGATCCCAACCACCCCGAAACCCGACCCGAACTTTTGCGCAAATACCAAAATTTGGTGGCGGTTCAATAACTCGCTCTTCCCTATTAAACGACAAGGGCTTGACCGGAGATAGAAAGAGCACCATCCAGACAAACATTGCGCGCCGAATTTTGCGCGTATCATCCCTGATACGCGCCCTTCGGGCTCGCTTCGCTCGCGCCAATCAATTCATGGCGCTCCCGGCGATTTTTTCGTTGTCAGGCAAGGCGCGCGAGGAGCGAGGGAGAGAGCATACATTAAGTATGTGACCGACCGAGTGACGATGGGCAACACCGCATGGCGACGAAAAGACAAGCGCAATGCGGCGTTACCCCCTCAAACTATGGTAAATTAAGCCTCTTGATGCCACCTTTTATTGACGATTCCAACCATGATTAGATTGCGTGTTTTTACCGTTTTCGTTGCCGCTTTGTTACTGTTGTCGTGTTCGTCCAATTCGAAGGAGCCCGAGGAAGGCCGACGGGGCAAGGATTCGCACGACGAAGATTCGTTGTTTTCCATCCAGAAAAAGAGCACCGGCCGGGCCGCGTTAGCGTTGCCGCCGGATTTGTTGGCGTCTTCCAACGACAAGGTGCGGGAAAATCAGAAAGGCGATGCCGGGCCCGGCTACGAGGTGTTGCCCAAAGTCATCGGTGCCACCATTCAAACCAACCAGGGCCGGTCGTGGCTGGAAATCGATGCCGATGCCGAGGTGGTGTGGCGCAAACTGACCGAGTTTTGGGCTTTTGAAGAGATTGATCTGGCAATTTATCTGCCCGAAGCGGGTTTGATGGAAACCGACTGGTTCGTCAAGACCAAAAGCGCGCCGGCCGGTGCGGGAATCGGTGCCATCGCCGTTGAGTTGTTTGATGCCTTTGCCGCACGTCGCACCGCCCTCGACAAGTTCACCGTCCGCCTGGAAAGAAACAGCGCGGGCGGAACCAACTTGCATGTCTCCCATCGTAGCCGGAAAAAAATCGAGAAGACCTATCAAAACTTAAACAAAGCCAGCGAGTATGAATGGGTCGAGCGCGAGCAGGACCCGGAAAAAGTCGCGCAACTATTGCAAGCCGTCGTGTTGTTGTTCGATGCGGAATCGGGCGAAAGCAAAGACCCGGCCTGATCGTTTTGCAATCGCCCGGCATCGGCGGCACGGTGCATCCCCCGTCATTCCCGTGCAGACGGGAATCTGACAAAACTCTTTCCACGAAACCGACCATGCCGACCATGACCACTTCCACACCAAGTCGGCTGGATAATGCGCGGGTGCTGATTTATAGCCACGACACTTTTGGCCTCGGCCACTTGCGCCGTTGCCGGGCAATCGCTCACGAACTGGTCGGCCGCTTCAAAGGAATCTCGGTGTTAATTCTGTCCGGGTCGCCGGTCATCGGTAGTTTTGAATTTCGCGCACGCGTGGATTTTGTCCGCATCCCCGGCGTCATCAAACTCAAGGACGGCAGTTACACCTCGCTGGGGTTGCACATCGACCTCGACCAAACCATGGCAATGCGCGAAGCCATCATCCGCCAGACTGCGAAAGTGTTTAACCCGGATTTGTTTTTGGTGGACAAGGAACCGCTGGGGCTGGAAGGCGAAGTTAACAAAACCTTGAAGATGTTGCGAGACGGCGGCACGCGCACAGTTCTCGGTCTGCGGGATGTGGTGGACAACCCCGAAGCACTGCGCATTGAATGGAGCAGAAAAGCGGTGCGACCGGCGTTGCAGGAGTTATACGACGAAATCTGGATTTACGGGCTGAAGGAATTTTATGATCCGCTTCAGGGGATCGACCTGACACCCGAAATCCATCGTAAAACCGTTTTCACCGGCTACTTGAAACGCCCATCGGTGGAAGATTCCTTCATACAGCCCATCGACAAACCTTACATTCTGGTCTCCCCCGGCGGCGGAAAGGACGGTGAAGAAGTTGTCGAACTCGTGCTACAAGTGTTGCAAACTCGCCGCCGCGCCGAGGTCGCCGCGCTGGTGGTGTTGGGCCCGTTTATGGATGAAGAAAAACGTACGCAGTTGAAACGCCGTTGCGAATCCATACCCAACATAACCGTTCTCGATTTCCATCCGCGCATCGAAAGCCTTATCGAAAACGCCGAAGGACTAGTCACCATGGGCGGTTACAACACCTTCTGCGAAATACTGAGTTTCAACAAACCGGCCATCATCATACCGCGCATGGAACCGCGCACCGAACAATTAATCCGCGCCCGTCGCGCCGCGGAACTCGGCCTGGTTACGGTGTTGGAACCCAACCAAACCGGCACCGCCGGGCTGCAATCGCTACTCGAAAACTTGACCGCTCAACCCCGCCCGGCCGACAAACTCCCAAGCGGAATGCTCGATGGCATGGA
Organism: Candidatus Poriferihabitaceae bacterium; assembly: GCA_965249835.1. GTDB lineage: Bacteria > Pseudomonadota > Gammaproteobacteria > Arenicellales > Poriferihabitantaceae > JAHRAW01. The sequence goes on along the minus strand of CBDFMY010000003.1, from coordinate 1,149,796 downwards.
CAAGGTATGCGAGCGCATCGTCTCCATGCTGGGTGTGGAATCAAAACCCGCGTCCGCATAAGCGCACCCCGCGAGCCGCGACACATATCAAAACAAACTCTCACTCAACGCTTTTAGAAAGCGGTTGTTCTCGTGTTCGGTGCCGATGGTCACGCGCAAGTGGTTGCGCAACGCCGCATCGGTGCAGTGCAGATTTTTGACCAAGACGCGCCGCTCCAGCAGACGGTCATATATTTGTTTTGCGTCTTGTTCCAGTTGGAACAAAATAAAGTTCGCATCGCTCGGATAGGGGTGCACGCCGGGCAGGTTCGCCAGTTTCTCAAACACTACTTTACGCTGGTCGATAATTTTGTCGGCTTGTTTTTGCATGAAGTCATGATGTTCAAGATAAAACTCCGCGCTACACTGGGTCAGGCTGTTGATGTTATACGGCAAGCGAATTTTTTCCAGTTGATGCGCCCACAGCGGGTGAGCGATTAACATTCCCAGACGCAGCCCGGCCATTCCGCTTTTGGACAGCGTACGCAACACCATCAGATCCGGGAATTGCCGGAGGCGGATTAGAAAACTGCGCCGGCAAAATGCGAAATAGGCTTCATCCAGCACCACGATTCCCGGTGCTTGCTCCAGCACTTCGGTGATTACGGCTTCATCGAAACAATTTCCGGTGGGGTTGTTGGGCCATGCCAAAAATACGCAAACTGGTTGGTGTTGGCGGATGGCATCGAGCAGCGCATCGCCGTCCAGTCTGAACATTCCCTGGTCGACGCGTAACGGCACGCCGACAAATTCGCTGCCGGTGGCGGTGGCGATTAGTTGATACATGGAAAATGTCGGGGTCGGCGAGAGCATCACGCCACCGCGGCACTCGGGCCCACCCACCAGCATGGCGATCATCTGAATCAATTCATCGGAGCCGTTGCCAAGCACCAGACCGTGGTCATCGGCGATTGTGAAGGTGCTACGAATCTTGCGTTTCAGCGTTTCACACCGCGGGTCGGGATAGCGATTGACTTCCACATCGGCGAGGCGCGACAACCACTGCTCGCGCAATTCCGCCGGTATTGGATACGGGTTTTCCATAGCGTCGAGTTTGATCATACCTTCGGCCGGCGGTGCGTGATAGGAAACGAGGTTTTGAACTGCTTCTCGCACCAGCGGGGAAATGTGTTTCGGTTGTTTGTTCATCGTCGTGTCCGCTTGCGGCGCGGTGATTGCGCGGGCAGGCGATACTCGGCCGAACGTGCGTGTGCCTCGAGCCCTTCACAGCGCGCCAGCGTGGAAGCGATTGCCGCCAGTTTTTCCGCGCCGCGTGCGCTTGCTTGAATCAAACTGCTGCGCTTCTGGAAATCATACACGCCGAGCGGCGAACTGAAGCGCGCGGCACCAGCGGTGGGCAATACATGATTGGGTCCGGCGCAGTAATCGCCAAGCGATTCGGCACTGTGGACGCCGATAAAAATGGCACCGGCGTGACGGATTTTTTTAACCAGCCGCCGAGGTTGCGTCACCATCAATTCAAGATGCTCCGGCGCGATGCGGTTGGACACCGCCACCGCTTGGTCAAGGTCGGCGACTTTGACCAACGCGCCGTGATTGGCGAGAGCGGACGTGATGATGTCGCGGCGCGCCATTTGCGGAAGCAGATTGGTTATGGATTGATGAATAGCGGCGAGCATTTGCTCGCTGTCGGTGATGGCGATGGACTGGGCGCGCTGGTCGTGTTCGGCTTGGGCGAACAAGTCCATGGCTACCCAGTCGCTGTTTGCGGTGCGGTCGCAGATGACCACCACTTCGGAGGGTCCGGCGATGGTATCGATGCCAACCTTGCCGAACACTTGGCGTTTGGCGGCGGCTACATAGTTGTTTCCGGGGCCAACGATTTTGTCCACGGCCGGCACCGTTTCGGTGCCGTAGGCGAGCGCGGCAATTGCCTGGGCGCCGCCGATGGTGAATAGGCGATCCACGCCGGTCAGTGCCGCCGCCGCCAACACCGCACGGTTGACCTCGCCATTTGGCGCGGGAACGGCCATGATGATTTCGCCGACGCCGGCGATTTTGGCGGGAATGGCGGTCATCAATACCGAGGACGGATACGCCGCCTTGCCCCCCGGAACATAAATGCCGACCCGCTCCAGCGGGGTGATGCGCTGGCCGAGTCGCGTGCCGTCGGGCTCTTCGAATTGCCACGACTGCTGCGATTCAACGTGATGATAGCGTTTGATTCTGCGTGCGGCGGCGCGCAATGCGGCGGCAACTTTCGGCTCGGTGGATTCCAGCGATTTCAACGCCGAGGTCATTTGCGCACACGACAATTCAAACGCCCGTGCGTGGTCGACCTGGTGATGATCAAAACGTGCGGTCAATTCCACCAACGCGGCATCGCCGTCACGGCGCACGGCGGCGATAATCTTCGCCGTGACGGCTTCCACCGCTTGATTCGGTTCACCGTCTCGCGCCAGCAACTGCGTCAGTTTGTCATCGAAATTATCGGCGGCACTATTGAGCGTGGCGATCGATAAAGCGGGCATGTCAAGCGGTCAAGCGGTCGAAGTAATTGCCGGGCACGCGGCGGATGGCGGCGCCTATCTGCGACAATTTTTCTTCGATGCAATCGTAACCGCGGTCGATGTGATAGATGCGGTCGATGAGGGTCTCGCCGTCGGCAATCAACCCGGCAAGCACCAAGCAGGCCGAGGCGCGCAAGTCGGTCGCCATGACCGGCGCACCGTGCAACTGTTCGACGCCGCGGATGATCGCGGTGTTGCCATCCAACTCAATGTTCGCGCCCATGCGTTGTAATTCGTGAACATGCATGTAGCGATTTTCAAACACGGTCTCAACCACCGTGGCGGTGCCGTCGGCGATGCTGTTGAGCAATACAAACTGCGCTTGCATGTCGGTCGGAAAATCCGGATAGGGCGCGGTGCGAATATCCACCGATTTTATCGCGCCGCTCGGCGCCTTCAAGTAAATCCAGTTATCGCCGGTTTCGACATGCGCGCCCGCCTCGGTCAATTTTTCCAGCACCGCTTTGAGTTGTTCGGGAATCACGTCTTTCACTTTTATTTCGCCGCGGGAAATCGTTGCCGCCACCAAAAAAGTGCCGGCTTCGATGCGATCGGGGATGACGCGATGCGTTGCGCCACCGAGTTTCTCCACGCCCTCAATGGTGATCTGGTCGCCACCCGCACCGCTGATTTTCGCGCCCATGGCATTCAGGCAGTCGGCAAGGTCGCTGACTTCCGGTTCGAGCGCGGCGTTTTCGATGACGGTGACGCCATCGGCGAGGGTCGCCGCCATCATCAGATTTTCGGTACCGGTAACCGAACTCAAATCCATGCAGATGCGCGCGCCGCGAAGTCGCTCGGCATTCGCCTTGATATAGCCGCCGTCGATGACCACTTCCGCGCCCATCGCTTCGAGTCCCTGGATATGTAAATTCACCGGGCGCGAACCGATGGCGCAACCGCCGGGCAGCGACACTTCGGCTTTGCCGAAACGCGCCAGCAACGGACCCAGCACCAAAATTGATGCACGCATGGTTCGCACTAATTCATATGGCGCAATCACGCTGGTGATTTCGGACGCATCCGCTTCGATGGATAATTTTTCATCCACTTGCAATTTGACACCCAGGCGTCCGAGCAATTCCATGGTGGTGGTGATGTCGTGCAGGTGAGGAATGTTGCTGATGGTAAGAGTTTTCTCGGTCAGCAACGACGCGATCATCACTGGCAACGCGGCATTTTTTGCGCCGGAAATTCGCACCTCGCCTTTGAGAGGCCCCCTGCCCGTGGCAATGAGTTTATCCATTTAGAAGCGGTCGTCTTTAACTTGCACCACCCCCTCAACCACCCTCACCGGAAAAGTATCAACCGGTTCAAATGCAGGCGGTGCGGCTACGGCACCGGTTTTGATGTCGAAACGCGCACCGTGGCGCGGACATTCGATGGCGCCATCGACGATGCAACCATCGGCGATTTCGCTACCGTCGTGGGTGCACACATCTTCGATGGCGTAGAACTCTCCTTCCAGATTGAACAGGGCGATTGACACACCGTCTATTTCCACCACCGTGTGTTCGCCGGCCGCGAGGTCTTGCGTTGAGACGGCATTAATCCAGTCGCTCATATCAAACCCAACTCCAGCCGCGCCGCTTCGCTGATTAGCGTTTGCGTCCACGGTGGGTCCCACACCAGTTCCACAACCGCGCCGGAAATGCCCGGCACCAGTTTGACCGACCCTTCCACCATACCGGGAAAAGTTTGCGCCACCGGGCAACCGGGCGCGGTCAGGGTCATGTCCACCTCGGCGAAACCATCTTTGATTTCGACTCGGTAGATTAATCCGAGGTCGTAAATGTTGACCGGTATTTCCGGATCATAAATTTGTTTCAACGCTTCGACCACCCGCTCCCGCAGGACCTCCGGCGGCGGCGTTGAGCCTTCCGCCGCGGGCGGCTCGATTGGATTGTCCGGGCCGTTGTCTTGGCGGAACTGCTGCATGATTTCTTCCTTTTTCTTTTCGAGGTCGGGGGACAGGTTGACGTGTTTCATTTGTCGTGCCTTGAAGTCAGGTGGTTGTGGGTTGGGCGGTGGTCAGGCGTGTGGCAAGGGCTTTTTCCAACGCGTCTTTGAGTTCGCTGATTTCGATTTCTCCGATCACATCGTTGACAAAAGCGAAGGTCAATAGCGACCGCGCATGCGCTTGGTCAATGCCACGGGAACGCAGATAAAAAAGCGCATCTTTGTCGATCTGCCCGACGGTCGCACCGTGGGCGCATTTTACATCGTCGGCATAAATTTCCAGTTGCGGCTTGGTGTCGATTTCGGCTTGATTCGAAAGCAGCAGGTTGTTGTTGGTTTGCTCGGCATCGGTTTTCTGCGCACCGGGTCGCACCACGATGCGGCCATGAAACACCGCGCGGGAACGTTGCTCGAGTACGCCCTTATACAACTCGCGACTGCTACAGTTTTCCGCGGCGTGAATCATGGTGGTGTGATTGTCCACATGCTGGGTGCCCACCGGCTGGTATAACCCAAGCATATCGCAGTGAGCATGTTCGCCTGCCAACTTGACGCTGATATCGTTGCGCACCAGCGCACCGCCGAGGGTGATGGTTCGACAACTGAAACGGCTGGCACGCGACTGCTTGACCCAGATGCCGCACACATGAAACGCCGATGATGATTGCATTTGTATAAGGTAGTAGTCCACTTCGGCGCGCTCATTGAGTATCACTTCGGTGCTGCTGTTGGTGCAGGTGCGGTGGTCGTTGAGGGATATGTGACGCTCGATGATTTTTGCTTTGCTGCCGGCAGCGGCGATGATCAGATTGCGCGGTTGCGCGAGACAATCGGTTGCGCGGCTGACAAACAACATTTCAATCGGCACATCCGGGCATGCATTTTCATCCAGAATAACGACAACGCCGTCTCGACTGCTGGCGTTGTTCAGAGCGGTGAAGCCGTGCCGGTTGCGGGGGGTCACCGAGCCGAATGATTGTGCAATCAATTCCGGTTGCTGGTCGAGCATTTGCCCGAGCGGGGCGACCGTAACACCTTCGGCGACGCCGCTATCCGGGGAATGGTCGCAAGAAAACAATCCGTCAATAAAAAGCAACGTGTGACATTTCAAATTTTTAATCAGTAGCGGCGCAACATTCATCGGCTCACCGTTCAACGATTGCTCCGCCGAATTAAACTTGTGCGCGGTGATGGGTTTGACCGTGGTGTAGCGCCAGTCTTCATCGCGCTGGGTGGGAAAGCCGACTTGCTCGAAGCGCGTGAGTCCGGCGCGGCGCTGGGCTTGCAACCAGTCGAGTTGGCGGCCGGGCAACGCATCAGCAATGGCCCGGTGCTGGTGAATATAATGTTCGGTGGCGGAGTTCATGTGGTTAAAGCGACGTTGGTATGGTTATGCGGGTTGCTTCGGTTGCCCCGGTTGCCCCGGTTGCCCGGCATCCGCGCCGATCCAGCCGTAGCCCTTGCGCTCCAGTTCCAATGCCAACGATTTATCGCCGGAACGGATGATGCGACCGCCGTGCAGCACATGCACAAAATCCGGCACGATGTAATCCAGCAGTCGCTGATAGTGCGTAACCACCAGCATGGCGCGGTCAGCACTGCGCAACGTGTTGACACCTTTGGCGACAATTTTCAGCGCGTCAATGTCGAGACCCGAATCGGTCTCGTCGAGAATGCTCAGTCTCGGCTCCAGCAATGCCATCTGCAAAATCTCGTTGCGCTTTTTCTCGCCGCCGGAAAAACCCTGATTGACCGAGCGATACAAAAACTCTTCGTTGACTTTCACCAACGCCGCCTTTTCCTTGATCAATTTCAGAAACTCCACGGCATTCAACTCATCCAAGCCGCGATGCTTGCGAATCGCATTGATGGATGCTTTGAGCAAATACAAATTGGTAACCCCCGGAATTTCGACCGGATACTGAAACGCCAGAAACAGCCCTTCCCGCGCACGAATTTCCGGTTTCATATCCAGCAAATCCCGGCCGTTATACGCGACCGAACCGGCGGTAACCTCATAGTTATCGCGCCCCGCCAGCACATTCGCCATCGTACTCTTGCCCGACCCGTTCGGTCCCATCACCGCATGCACTTCGCCGGCCTTTACCTCAAGGTCAATACCGTTGAGGATGGTTTTTCCTTCTATGCTGGCGGAAAGGTTTTTGATTGTTAGCACTGCATTAGTCTCCAAAATGTTTTTCTTGTTCGGCAACACGCGGCATTTTGCGGATGTTTTCGGTCAACATTACGCTTTGCCGAAGACGCGTGATGATGTTTAGAATCAATTCCGACTTGGGCGGTAACTTTCTGTTGGTCATGCCAAATTCCCGTGCGATGGGAGTAAGCCCGCGCTTCATCGTCATGTCGCGCAATTCCGACTGAATGGATTCGGCCAGCTCGCCGGATTCAAGACGATTTTTAAATTTGTCGATGGTTTTACGCGCTTCCACTTCGCTCAGTGTCGGCGGTTTTTCCGAACTGTTTTTGCCGGCGGCGGATGCTTTGCGATCTTTCGCGCGTCTACCTTCGGGTAGTATCAGGTCAATGCGCCGTTCAATGCGCCTGACTTGCTGTGAGATGTCTTGCAATATGCCCTTAAGGTCGGCGACTTCACTGGCCAATCTTTCAACATACTCCAACTTGTCACCCCAAAAATCGTCAGCACTCATTACAATTTCCCTCCGGATTCTTCCCAAAGATTTATAAAGTCGTCAATATGTTCACTTGGAGTTTTGCGATTTGTGATAGCGTTCCCTATTGCAACACGATTTAGTAAGTAGGTATTTAGGAAACGCACATCAATACCCGGTATTTCGTTCGCCTTTTCACAAGACTCTCTGATTTCTGCCATCCTAGAATGTGCTTGATATGTCGGTTCAGACCCAAAATTCTTCCACGACGTCGGCACACGATTAGCAAAAACCGCAATTTTAGGGAACGGGTGGATTTCGATGCTGTTTTGCACCCTTTCATCAACAAATCAACTCCTTTGACTGCAAAAAAATCAGGATTCACTGGTATCAAAACCAAGTCACAACAAGTCAGTACACTGTAAGAAAGCGGCGTGAAAGAAGGCGGACAATCAAAAATGACATAGTCATAATCGGGGAACTTAGATGAATTTACTATCTTCTCAAGAATGCGCCTTATAAACACCCTCCCCCTTTCAGGATCAAAAGAATCCAATCCCACCCAATAAAGATCATTCATAGCAGGAACGAAATGATACTTACTGTTTATCTGATAGATAAAATTCTCATCAGGTTGAAATTTGAATTCTCCGGTTTGGTGCAGAAATTGATTAAGGGCGGCGTGAATTGTGTTTTTCTGTTCTTCACTATTCTTTTTCCAAAGCGTAAATTCATCGCGCCGCTGACCAAATTCAATAGACTGAGTAAGCGATGCTTGCGCATCCAGGTCAAACAGCAAAATGTTGGAACCCTCTCGTTGAGACAGCACATCACCCAAACACCAGGTAATCGTTGTCTTGCCGACACCACCTTTAAAGTTAATAGTCGCTATAGTTTTCATTCCATTTTTCTCCGAAAAAATTAGTTAAAAGGTAAAAAATCCGTATTCACCCAACCGACCCTTCCAAACTAATGCCTAATAGTTTTTGCGCTTCCACCGCAAACTCCATCGGCAGTTCGCGGAAAACATCTTTGCAAAATCCGTTGACGATCATCGACACCGCGTCTTCTTCAGACAATCCGCGCTGGCGGCAGTAGAACAATTGGTCTTCGCCGATACGGGAAGTGGTCGCTTCGTGCTCGACGATTGCGGTGGGATTTTTCACTTCCATATACGGAAAGGTGTGCGCGCCGCATTGGTCACCCATGAGCAGTGAATCGCATTGCGAATAATTGCGCGCGCCGGTCGCGCCCTTGAGCACTTTGACTAATCCGCGATAGGCGTTTTGTCCGTGGCCGGCGGAGATGCCTTTTGAAATGATGGTGCTACCGGTGTTTTTTCCGATGTGCACCATCTTGGTGCCGGTGTCGGCTTGCTGATAATTATTGGTCAACGCCACCGAGTAAAACTCGCCGATGGAGTTGTCGCCTTCGAGCAAAACGCTGGGATATTTCCAAGTGATCGCCGAGCCGGTCTCGACCTGCGTCCATGAAATTTTTGCGCCCTCGCCGCGACATGCGCCGCGTTTGGTGACGAAGTTATAGATGCCGCCCTTGCCATTTTCGTCGCCCGGATACCAGTTCTGCACGGTGGAATATTTTATCTCGGCACGATCCAGCGCGACCAATTCAACCACCGCGGCGTGCAACTGATTTTCATCGCGCTGGGGCGCGGTGCAGCCTTCCAGATAACTCACATAACTCTCTTCTTCTGCAATGATCAATGTGCGTTCAAACTGCCCGGTGTTCATGGCGTTGATGCGAAAATAAGTCGACAACTCCATCGGGCAGCGCACGCCTTTGGGGATATACACGAACGAACCATCGCTGAAAACCGCGGCGTTCAGTGCGGCGTAAAAATTATCCCCGGGGCCAACCACCGCGCCGAGATATTTCCGCACCAAATCGGGATGTTCCTGCACTGCATCCGAAAACGAACAAAAGATGACACCGGATTCGGACAAGGTTTTTTTGAAAGTGGTGGCGACCGAGACGCTGTCAAACACCGCATCCACCGCAACCTTGACCCCGGAGAGCATTTTTTGTTCGTCGAGCGGGATGCCGAGTTTTTCGTAAGTCTCGAGCAACTTTGGGTCCACTTCGTCCAAACTATCAAGCAATTCCTGTTGCTTCGGCGCGGAATAATAACTGATGGCTTGATAATCAATCGGCGGATAATTCACCTTCGCCCACTTCGGCTGCGGCATGTCGAGCCAACTTCGATACGCTACGAGACGCCATTCCAGCATGAACTCCGGCTCATTTTTTTTCGCTGAGATGGTGCGCACGACATCCTCGCTTAAGCCGGGCGGTAGCGTGTCGGCATCAATCTCGGTGACGAAGCCTTCTTTGTATTCACGCTGCACCAGCGCGGGCAAATCTTTTTCGGTAATCGGCATCTCAATCTCGCTGTGGTTGTTTGGTTTGATTTCTGGCGCGCAATTTCGGCAACGACACGCGTTGTATGCCGCGCCGTCGGGCGGATGATGAAGTTGATGAAGCATCGCCGTATAACTGATACATATCGCCGAGGCGAATGTCGTTTAAGAAGGCATACAGTTGGTCGCTCAACGCGCTCCATAAATCATGCGACAGGCAACGCTTGCCGGCGTGGCAATCTTCACGGCCATCGCATTGGGTGATGTCGAGCGGCTCGTCCACCGCCACCACGATGTCGGCCATGCTGATGCTCTCGGCACCACGCGCCAGCACATACCCGCCGCCGGGCCCGCGCGTGCCGACCACCAGATTTCCGCGTCTTAACATGGAAAATAATTGCTCCAAATAGGACAGCGAAATGCCCTGATTTTCCGATATGCTCTTCAGCGTGACCGGGCCTTGCGGCTGATGAATGGCGAGATCTATCATCGCAGTCACGGCGTAGCGGCCTTTAGTAGTCAAATGCATCGTTCAATATCCGGCTGGTTTGCTGGGGCTTGTTGACGGCGAAGTTGCGGTAAAATGCGGAGTATACACTAAAACCAAGTAATTTAGTAGGTTTTTTTCGCCAACCGCATTTGGGACCGGGACGATGGCAAAAAGAGTAGGACTAACCGGAGGAATCGGCAGCGGCAAGAGCGCGGTCGCCGAGTGCTTCGCCGAACTCGGCGTGTCGGTCATAGACGCCGACCGCATCGCGCATGAGTTGAGCGCGCCCGGTAGCGCGCAGTTCGAGCAAATCGTTGCGCGTTTCGGCGATGAAGTCGTGGACACGGACGGCAAGTTAAACCGCGCACGGCTCGGTCGCATGGTGTTCGACTCAGCGCAAAAACGTCAACAACTCGAAGCGATTTTGCATCCGCCCATCCGCACCGAGATGCTCGCCATCGCGCAACACGACACGCAAAGTTATTGCCTCCTGGTCATCCCGCTATTGGTGGAAAGCGGGCAGCACCGCGAGATGGAGCGCGTGGTTACGGTTACTTGTTCGCGCCAAACGCGCATCGCACGATTGCGTCAACGCGGCATGAGTGCGGACGACATTGCGCGCGTGATGAACGCTCAGGCGAGCGAACAACAACGCATTGAGATTGCCGATGATGTCATCAACAACAACTTTGATCTGGATGCCCTCGCGCCGCAAGTGCGCGATCTGCACCAAACTTATTTGGCGTTGTTCGGGTGACTGCCGGACGAATTTGCTTGCGCCGCGTGTTCGTCGGTCAAATCATCTGACAACGCATCCAACGCTTGTAAAATCGGATGCACCGCGGCAAGCACATCGAGATGCGCGATGTCGGCGCGTTTCAACCATTTCATTTCTTGCCCTTCGCACGCCATCGCCTCGCCGCAAAACGAATCCACCACAAACACTTCGAGTAACACCCGCGCGTGGTCGTAGTCAAACGGCAGTTGCATGAGTGGTTGCGCGGTGCGCGCTTCCACACCCAACTCCTCGTCGAGTTCGCGCTGCAATGCACGATGCGGTGATTCGCCCGCTTCGATTTTTCCGCCGGGAAACTCCCACTGCCCGGCACACGGCGTTCCCGGGCGACGGCGTTGCATCAGCAAGTGGTCGCCGCGTCGCAAGATGCCGACCGCCACCTGCACCACATCGTCATCAAGTTCGGTAGTCGGCATTGATGTCGATGTAGCCGTGGGTCAAGTCGCAGGTCCAGACACGCGCATTGCCGGGCGCATTGCCGCCGTCGCGTTTGCCTGCCAACTCAACTTCAATCAAGATTTCATCGCCGGCGAGGTGCGTATTCAACAGCGCTTCGTCAAAATCATCGACGCGTTTGCCTTGCGCCGCCACCGCGATGCCGCCGATTTTTATGCCGATGCGTGATGGGTCAATAGCGATGTTATCGCGCGCGCCGGCTTTGCCCACCGCCATGACGATGCGCCCCCAATTCGCGTCTTCACCGGCGATGGCGGTTTTCACCAACGGCGAATTAGCGATGGATTTGGCGACTACTTTTGCCGCGCCATCATCATCGGCACCGCGCACTTCAATGGTAATTAATTTTTGCGCGCCTTCGCCATCACGCACCACCTGCACCGCAAGATCGGTCATCACTTGCGCCAGCGCAGTTTTGAAATTATCCAGCATCGGGTCGTGCGCATCGTGCGGCGGAGAATTGCCAACTCTGCCGGTGGCGAACAACAAACAGATGTCGTTGGTTGATGTGTCACTGTCGATGGTGATGCTATTAAATGATTGCTCGTTGGCGGTGACTAACATCGTTTGCAACGCGGCGCGTGGAATGACGGCATCGGTGAAAACAAACGCCAGCATGGTGGCCATGTCCGGTTCAATCATGCCGGAGCCTTTGGCAAAGCCGTTGATCGTAACCGGCATACCGGCAATCATCGCGCGCGCAGTGGCACCTTTGGCAAAAGTGTCGGTGGTCAAGATGGCGGTCGCGGCGCGTTGCCAGGCATCATCCGTCGTCACTTTTGCCAAAGGCGGAATTGCGGCAATGATTTTTTGCACCGGCAACGGCTCGCCAATCACGCCGGTGGAAGCGACCAAAATTTGTTCGGGCGCGCAACCAATTTCAGCGGCGACCGCGTTGCAAGTTTGCAACACATCATGCGCGCCAGCATCGCCGGTGAATGCGTTGGCATTGCCGGAGTTGACCAGCAACGCGTGCGGTGCGTAGTCATGGTTTGCGAGTTGGCGACGACACCATAATACCGGCGCGGCAGCGGTTGCCGAACGCGTTAGCACACCGGCAACGGTCGCGCCCTCATCCACCACCGCCAGCATTAAATCATCGCGCTTGCGGTATCGTGCACCGGATTCCACCGCGCCAAGTCGCACCCCGGCGATGGGTGCAAGTGCGGGGAATTTTTCCGGCGCGAGGGGGGATTTTTTCACGGCGCACGATTCTCACTGACAAGCCCGCTTTTCATTTTTACACCCGATTTATGGCTATTAATTTGTGTGTTGCTTCAAGAAATCAATGACGATCTTTTTTACTTTCTTGCTTGCCAATAATTCATGTTGATATTTTAAATATCCATCTGCAAAAACAACAGATTTACTGCCATTTGATTTGTTCATAAATCTCCCGCAATCACCTCTTTGGGAAAGTCTTTGAAACCAGGGATCTTCTTTTGAGACGAGACTTAAAACTGGTTCATCATTCGGCGCATTAATACCCGCATATGAAGACCAGCCGGTATGGCAGGTCCATCCTTCCACAATCCTTGCCTTTACAGATTTGTTGTTATTTTTTGATGAAAAGGTGGCTGTCGTTAATCCGCCTTGGCTCAACCCCATCAGAAAAACATTATCAACATCAACCCAATCCAGCATTTTTGCCTTTGCAATCGCATACCCGGCATCATTTTGCCTCATCGTCAAAGTCGGTTGATACAACCCTCCTTTATGCGTGTTTGGATCGCATGACTTAGGGTATTTCTTTCGGGCGAAGCTCGCCGGAGCGATTACTGCATATCCATTTTTCGCTAAAAAATTTATCCTGTCACGCGTGCCTTGCCAAATGCCGGAGCAACCGTGCAGATAAATCACGGTCGGATAAATTCCTTCAATCTTGACCTTGCCGGATACCACTTTCCTCATAGTTGTTCTGGTGAACCGTTTGCTGTTTTTTTTCGGAATCCTCACCAACGCCGCCCGCCATGCTCTGTCCATTTCCGCAGGATCAGCCCAGTCTCTCGCGTGCATGTTAAGCCAGTGTGTAAAATTTTTGTTGCGGTTGCTTAATCCTTCCGTAGCGCAACCCGCCACCAACGCAACCATTACGATAAAAATATAACGAATGATGACTTTAGACATGTTTAGTTCCTTTGGTTTTTAAAGTTTACCGTGGCACTGCTTATACTTTTTGCCGGAACCGCACGGACATGGATCATTGCGGCCAATCTTTTTGGTTTTGCGCACGAATGGTTGATCGCCGGAAATCACACTAACCCGACGGTCGCTTTGCCTGGCACCGGGGGCCGCGTCCGCTGCCGGCGCATCGGCTTCGGCGTGAATAAAATTCATCGCCTGCTGTTGCCGACGGTGCTCTTCCATTTCGGCAATCTCGGCTTCGCTGGGAATGTGAAAGCGCGCCAGAACCGAAACCACTTCAAACTTCACATTCTCCAGCATCACCGTGAACATCTCAAAGGCTTCGCGTTTGTATTCCTGTTTCGGGTTTTTCTGCGCATACCCGCGCAGGTGAATGCCCTGACGCAGATGGTCCATGTTAAACAAATGCTCTTTCCATTGTTCATCCAGCACCTTGAGCATCACCGCCTTTTCAAAATGTCGCATGCCGTCGGTGCCAACCCGCTCTTCCTTCGCCGCGATTGCCTCATTGATGGCTTGTTCAATTTTCTGCCGCAGCGTTTCCTCGTGCAGGGAATCATCGCGCTCAAGCCATTCCGCCAATGGCAGTTTGATGCCAAAATCGGTTTCCAGATCCTGCTCCAACGTTTCCACATTCCACTGCTCTTCCAAGGTGTTGGGCGGGATGCCGCGATCAATGGTGCGAGCGGTTACTTCGCTGCGGGTGTAGGCGATGTATTCGGAAATGTCGTCGGTTTCCATCAGCATGTTGCGCTGCTCGTAGATGACCTTGCGTTGCTCGTTGGCGACATCGTCATATTCCAGCAATTGCTTGCGCGCATCAAAGTTATGCCCCTCCACTTTCATCTGCGCGTTCTCGATGGCGCGGGTCACCCACGGATGTTCGATGGCTTCGCCCTCTTCCATGCCGAGTTTTTGCATCAGCCCGGAGATTCGCTCGGAGCCGAAAATGCGCATCAAGTTATCTTCCAGCGAAAGATAAAAACTACTGGAGCCGGGGTCGCCCTGGCGTCCGCAGCGTCCGCGTAACTGATTGTCAACTCGTCGCGATTCGTTGCGCTCGGTGCCGAGCACATGCAGACCGCCGGCGTCGATTACCTGGCTGTGTCGTTGTTGCCATTGTTCGCGGGTGGCGAGTTTTTCGTCCTCATTTTCAATCGCGCTCAATTCAATTTCCAGATTGCCGCCGAGCACGATGTCGGTGCCGCGTCCGGCCATGTTGGTGGCGATGGTAACCGTGCCGGGGCGCCCGGCTTCGGCAATGATTTGCGCCTCTTGACCGTGATGTTTGGCGTTCAGCACCTTGTGGACGATGCCGGTTTTGTCCAGCAACGCGGACAGACGCTCGGATGATTCGATGGAAGCGGTGCCCACCAGCACCGGCTGATTGCGCGCCCGACATTCCTCGATGCCGGTGATGATTGCCGCCATTTTTTCCTGCTCGGTGCGATACACCAAATCGGCATCGTCGCCGCGAATCATCGGGCGGTTGGTGGGAATGATTACCACTTCCAGGTGATAGATTTGCAGAAATTCCGAGGCTTCGGTGTCGGCGGTGCCGGTCATGCCGGAGAGCGTCTGATACAAGCGGAAGTAATTCTGGAAGGTGATGGATGCCAGCGTCTGGTTTTCCTGCTGGATGGTCACGCCCTCCTTGGCTTCGACGGCTTGATGCAACCCGTCGGACCAACGCCTGCCCGGCATCATGCGTCCGGTGAATTCGTCAATAATAATAATCTGATCATCGCGCACGATATACGCGACATCCTTGTGATACAAATTGTGCGCGCGCAACGCCGCATACACGTGATGCACCAAACCGATGTTGCCGATTTCATACAAACTGCCGCCTTCCGGCAACAAGCCGTCATCCACCAGCAACTGCTCGGCCATTTCATGACCTTGTTCGGTCAGCGACACCTGTCGGGTTTTTTCATCAAGCGTGAAATCCCCCGGCTCGCCTTCGGCCAACTGGCGTTGCAGACGCGGGACGATTTTGTTGATGCGGGTATACAAACTGGTGCTTTCTTCGGCGGGCCCCGAAATGATCAGCGGCGTGCGCGCCTCGTCTATGAGAATCGAATCCACCTCGTCGACGATGGCAAAACCCAAACCGTTCTGGAAACGGTCATCGGCGGTGAACGCCATGTTGTCGCGCAGATAATCAAAGCCGAATTCGTTATTGGTGCCATACACGATGTCGCTTTGGTATGCCGCCTTTTTTTCCTGCGGCTCCTGACCCGACACGATTACCCCCACGCTCAACCCGAGAAAATCGTAGATTTTCCCCATCCATTCGGCATCGCGCCGGGCGAGGTAATCGTTGACCGTGACGATGTGCACCGGAATGTCGGCGATGGCGTTCAGATACGCCGGTAAAGTGGCAACCAGAGTTTTGCCCTCGCCGGTTTTCATCTCGGCAATTTTGCCGTTGTTGAGCACCGCGCCGCCCACCAACTGCACATCGAAATGACGCAACCCAAGCGTGCGCACCGATGCTTCACGCACCACCGCAAATGCTTCCGTCAGTAGGTCATCGCGGCTCGCGCCGTGTTTAATTCGCGCGCGAAACTCGCCGGTCTTGGCAGCCAACTCCTGATCGTCCAGCGCCGACATTTCCGACTCCAGCGCATTGATCCGGTCAACGGTTTTGCTGATATTTTTAAGCAACCGCTGGTTGCTATCGCCGAAGATTTTTTTAAGTGTGTGTTGCAGCATGAGGGTCTTTTGTTTTGCCGGATTATGCCAGAGTCGCCCGGGCGATGATAAGGTTGTGTGCGTTATAATGGAGCAATGAAGGAATTTCAGTCGATTTCAAGCCTGCTGAAAACGGTGCTGCCGTCGGTCGGGGAGGTCCCCGCCGCCGACTCCCTGCAGCAAAAACTGGCACGCTGCTGGCCACAACAAGCCGGTGCCGCTGCCGCTCACAGCCAGCCACTGCTGTTTGCCTCGGGGCGGTTGGTGGTGTTCGTCGAATCCGCTTCCTGGGGGAATGAAATCCGCCACCGCTCGCAAAGTTTAATCACGGCTCTGGTTGAAAATGGCATCAGGGTCAATGCAATTGAAGTGAAAGTTTTGCCGGATCATGATAACTGCTAACGCTGCTTTAGTGTCACGCTTTGCGTGACACTAATTTACCATTGTCTTCTCAAAAGGAATCATCGCCTTCTGATTTACCATTGTCTCCCCAACCTGTCATCCTCGCCGCAAGCGGGGATCCAGAGCAGAATTGTATAAGCTCACTGTTTCGCTGACGGTTTTTCTCGGTTACTTTTGGCATCTCAAAGAAAGTCACACTTTGCGATTCACATTGTCTCCCCAACCCGTCATTCTCGCCGCAGGCGGGGATCCAGAGCAGAATTGTATAAGCTCACTGTTTCGCTGACGGTTTTTCTCGGTTACTTTTGGCATCTCAAAGAAAGTCACACTTTGCGATTCACATTGTCTCCCCAACCCGTCATTCTCGCCGGCAGGCGGGAATCCAGAACTAAAAAACCATGAGAGTAACTAATACCGTCATAATCCAAACCATATCTCCAAACCGTGATTCCTTTTGAGAAGACAAAAGTAAACGAGAAAAACTTGGTACGCCGAACTATTAGAGACCTTTGCATAAATCAAGCCTAAATCATACTCAATCCAGTAAAATACAAAACCTCTAAACAACCACCAAAACCAACTCAAAATGTCCTGGAAACAAACCGCCCAACACTCAATGGCAGACATGCTTGTGGTCGAGCATAAATCCCTGAGCGAACTTGACGATGCGCACAGCATCATTAACTGGAAAGAGATAGAGACCACCCTTGCGGGACTTTATTCATCTAAAAGAGGCGTGCCTGCCTACCCGCCGCTGATGATGTTCAAGATCCTAATCCTGCAAGCGTGGTATAACCTAAGCGATGAAGCTTTGGAAAAACAAATTGCCAGGGATTTGATGTTCAGGCGCTTTATTGACTTAAGTTTGAGTGAAGCGGTGCCGGACCACACGACCATCCGGCGTTTCAGAAACCTGCTGAACACTGAGAACCTTTTAGAGCCGCTATTAGAGCAAATTAACACGCACCTGGAGCAAAACAGCATTATCGTCTCAGTCGGTTCAATCAACCTCATTGACGCCACGGTGATAAAAGCCAGGCAATCACGCAAACGCAAGGGCAAGGATGGCAATAACACGCAAGACCCGGAGGCCGGCTGCAACGTCAAGGTCGCCGCTGATGGCAAGCGCAAAACCACCTACGGCTTCAAGATGCACGCCAATACGGATGGACATGGTTTTGTCAAGAAGATGACCTGCACGCCAGGCAATGCGCATGACTCACAAGAGAGGGACAAACTGCTGGTCAAAACCCATGGGCAAGTTTACGCGGACAGCGCATATGCCAATCAGGAAAACGACCAGAAACTGGGCCGGCAAAACAATAAAGTTTTGCACCGGGCTTATAGAAACAAACCGTTGACCGACCAACAAAAACAGCAAAACAGGCAACGTTCAGGCATCCGTTATATCGTCGAGCGCACCTTTGGGCTATTAAAACAACATCATGGATTAGGTCAGGCAAGATACCTTGGGCTGGAAAGAAACAAAAGCAGAGCGCAACTGATTGCGATGACTCATAATCTTAAAACCGGGATGAATATTTTTAAGCAAATGCGAAGTTCACCGGCGTGTTGCGTCTAAAAGGTGGAAACAAGGCAACACCATTGAAACAAACAAACAAAAGCGCGTAAATCGGGTTGGTTTGTGAGAGTTTTTCAAGAAAAACGAGGTTTTTTGGAAATATCTTTAGGGTGTTAACGAGTCAAGACCCTAAAAAATCTCAGAAACAGGGTTATGAGAAATGAGTATGGATTATGCAAAAGTCTCTAAGTATGTGAACGACCGAGCGACGAAGCGCAACACCGCATGGCGACGAAAAGGCAAGCGCAAACATCAAAGCCGACAACAGCATCAAACCAATACCGCACGCTATGTTGCCATCCTGCTTCAGGGTCGCTTTAGTCATCCGCGGTATCCGAATACCCCAACTGCTCTAATTCCACTGTCTGTTGAATGGACGCAAAAATATCAGTTCTTTTCCCACTGGAAATCGAGCGCATCGGCGCCCAGAGAAATTTTGATGTGGCCGCCTTTGGCGAGACCGCCGAACAATAACTCTTCCGCCAACGGGCGTTTGATTTCCTGCTGAATCACTCGCTGCATGGGCCGCGCGCCCATTGCCGAATCGTAGCCTTTGTCGGCAAGCCACTGCACCGCCGCGTCTTCAATCTCCAGCGTCACTTGCTGGTCGGCCAATTGCTGTTCCAGTTCAACGATAAACTTGCGCACCACATGCAAGATGGTGGTGGTATCCAGACCATTGAAACGGATGATGTTATCCAGGCGGTTTCGAAATTCCGGCGAAAAAGTTTTTTTGACCGCTTCGCGATCATCACTGCTGTGATCCTGCGCGACGAATCCCATAGTCTCACGCGCCGCCTGTTCGGCACCGGCGTTGGTGGTCATCACCAAAATTACATTGCGAAAATCAGTTTTGCGGCCGTTGTTGTCGGTCAGGTTGCCGTAGTCCATCACTTGCAACAGAATGTTGAACACATCGGCGTGGGCTTTTTCGATTTCGTCGAACAACAACACCGCGTGCGGGTGCTGGTTGATGGCTTCGGTCAGCAGCCCGCCCTGATCAAAACCGACATAGCCCGGCGGTGCGCCAATCAATCGGGACACGGTGTGCCGCTCCATGTATTCGGACATGTCAAAGCGGATGAACTCAATGCCCAGAGTGGCGGCGAGTTGTTTGGTGACTTCGGTTTTGCCGACACCGGTGGGTCCCGAAAACAACAGCGAGGCGATCGGCTTGTCGGCATCGCCGAGACCGGAGCGCGCCATTTTGATGGATGAAGCGAGCGCGGTAATCGCTTCGTCTTGCCCGAACACCAATAGTTTTAAATCGCGTTCCAGGTTTTTCAACGAACGCTTATCGGATACCGAAACATGCTTAGGTGGAATGCGTGCGATGTCCGCGATCATGCTTTCGATTTCTTTGACGCCGATGGTTTTTTTGCGTTTGGTGTTTTTATCGGCGCTTGCCAGTCGAGTTTTTGCCCCGGCTTCGTCGATGACATCAATGGCGGTGTCCGGCAGTTTGCGCTCGCCGAGGTAACGCGCCGACAATTCCACGGCGGTGCGCAATGCCGGCTGCGTGTATTTAACATCGTGATAAGATTCGAATCTTGATTTCAATCCGCGCAGAATTTCAACCGCATCCTCAACGCTCGGCTCGTTGATATCGATCTTCTGGAAGCGGCGCGACAACGCGCGATCTTTTTCAAATATTCCCCGGTATTCGCGGAAGGTAGTGGAGCCGATGCACTTGATTTCGCCGGAGGCAAGCATCGGCTTGAGTAAATTGGAAGCGTCCAGCGTTCCGCCGGAGACCGCGCCGGCACCGATGATGGTGTGAATTTCGTCGATGAATAAAATCGCGCCGGGCTGTTTGTTTAATTCCACGAGTACCGCTTTGAGTCGCTGCTCAAAGTCGCCACGGTATCTCGCACCGGCAAGCAATACGCCCATGTCAAGCGCGTAAATCGTGCAACCGGACAACACCTCCGGCACTTCGCCGCGCACGATGTTGCGCGCCAACCCTTCCGCCAACGCGGTTTTGCCGACCCCGGCATCGCCGACAAACAACGGATTGTTTTTTCGTCGGCGACATAATATTTGCACGGTGCGCCGCAACTCATCGGCACGACCAATGAGCGGGTCAATCTTTCCTTCGGTTGCCAGTTGGTTGAGGTTGACGGTGAAATTTTCCAGTGGGCCGGCGGCGGCTTCCTGCTCGCCATCAAAGTCGTCGTGTTCGTCCCCGGGGGCCGGTAGCCGGTGGTCGCCGCCGGGAACCTTGGAGATGCCGTGGGCAATGTAATTGACCACATCAAAACGGCTGATTTCCTGCCGACTCAAAAAATACACCGCATGGGATTCCTTTTCACTGAACACCGCCACCAGCACGTTAGCACCCCTGACTTCTTTTTTGCCGGCGTGTTGCACATGCATAATGGCGCGTTGCAACACGCGCTGAAAACCGAGACCCGGTAGGGGTTCATGCTCGCTGCCTTCCACCAGCAACGGGACTTCGTTTTGCAGATAATTCGCCAGCAGTTTTTTCAACACAGTGACATCGCCGCCGCAGGAAATAATGGTGCTACGCGTTTCGCGGTCGTCCAGCAACGCAAACAGCAAATGCTCAACGGTAATGATCTCGTGTCGCTGCTTGCGCGCCAGCGTGACCGCATTGCCGAGCGTTACTTCCAGTTCTTCGGATAACATTATTCGCGTCCCACTTTATTCACGTTATTGGCATTATTGGCGTTATTCGTGCTCATTCCTCGCGCTCCATGGTGCATTGTAACGGGTGATGGTTTTGCTGCGCGCAATCCAGCGTCAGTCGCACTTTGGTCTCGGCGATTTCCCTGGGAAAGATGCCGCACACACCAAGACCTTTGGTGTGAATATGAACCATCACCTGCTCGGCTTCGGTCGGCGACATGTTAAAGAATTGCATCAGCAGAAACACAACGAATTCCATCGGCGTGTAATCATCATTCAACAACAAGACTTTATACAACGGCGGCTTCTTCAGTTTCGGTTTGGTGCGCTCGGCAATCACGCCAACGCCGTTGCCGCTGTCGGGATGATGCAGTGTGTGAAGCGGGTCGGTCATGAGTAGTTCAGCGTGAGTGAATCGGGCTGGGGTTGACCGTGGAGCAAATGAAAATCTTTTGGCGAATACAAAATCAATACTATGAGGACAATGGGCGCGGCTAAGATGCGCCGCCGCCGCAGCCGCCGCAGGCACCGCTGCCGCCGATGGCTTGAAAAACGTTGTTGAAAACGAATGAGGCGTTGACACCGTCATCCACATAATCGACCTCGGCACCCTTGAGAAAACCAAGTGCCACCGGGTCCACCACCAAATTGAAACCGCTGTCATCCGCCATAACGCTGTCGGTGGCTTCGGCCTGCTCGGCAAAGGTCATGCCGTAATTCATGCCGCCGCAGCCGCCGCCGGATACATAAATGCGCACCGCCGAGGCTTCGCCGCCGGTATCCATCACCAGACCGCCAATGCGCCGGCGGGCGTCGGCGGTGACCACCAGGTCGGTATCGGTTAATGTATGGCTATATTCGTTCATGACATCTTTATGGGGTCTTTTTTATGGCATTGCAATGGGGCAATGATAGCACATCAACGGCTGGCACAGGGAAACAAGCGGAAAAAGTTCTCGGTGGTCGCGGCCGCGATATGCTCCAACGTGTCGTCCCGCAATTCGGCGAGGCAGCAGGCGGTGTGGCGCACCAAGCCGGGTTCGTTGACCTTGCCGCGATACGGCACCGGCGCCAGATACGGGGCATCGGTTTCCACCAGCATGCGCTCCAATGGCACTTTTTTCGCCACTTGTTTGAGAACTTCGGCATTTTTGAAGGTGACGATTCCGGAAAACGAAATATAAAAACCGATGGCGAGCGCACGCTCGGCGGTCGCCCAATCTTCGGCAAAACAATGCATAACGCCGCCGGCTTGCCCGGCATTCAAACTCTCCAGCATATCCATCGTGTCGTCGGCCGCCGAACGGGTGTGCACGATCAACGGCTTGCCAGCCAGTTTTGCCGCCTTGATGTGGTTTTCAAAACGTCGTCGCTGCCAGTCGGTTTTTTCGCTGCGGTAGTAGTCCAGCCCGGTCTCGCCGATGGCGACCACATTCGGATTGGCCGCTAACTCAATCAGTTCCTCGACGGTCGGGTCGTGGCAATCGGTAGCGTTCGGATGCACACCCACCGAGGCAAAAATATTCGCATGACTTGCCGATAATTTTTCAATCTGCGGATAATCCTCCAGATTGACCGCCACGCATAACAAGTAATCGACACCATTATCACGCGCACGCGCCAACACCCCGTCGGTGTCATGCGACAACGCATCAAAATTAATGTGGCAATGAGAGTCAACCAGTTGCATTTTATATTTTCCTGACTCAACCTTTAATCGCATACTGCAAGGTCAGCGTGATTTCTTCCAGCGTGAGTTGTTCGTTCAGTTGGTCGCGGGCGATTTTTCGATAGAAACCAATTTTATCATACAGCGTGAACATCTTTTCCGCGGACAGGCGCATCGGGTTGAGTCCGCTGGGTCGAGAACCGGGTTGGCCGACACCGCAAATTTGTTTGATGATTTCGCAAGTGAAGCGATGTAGCCAATCCAGCACTTGCAAAAAATCGTGTTGCTTGAGACGCGCCGCCAACTCCAGCGCGCTGGTTTTTCCGGTTGCCAGTTCGCTAATGCCTTGCAGGAATTGATCCTGCACTTGCAAAAATCCGTCGCCATACATTTTAAGCGCATCCACCGGGCTGCCGTTTGACAAGTGAAGCGCACGCGCCACATCGGTCGCCGGGATGTGTTTGCCCAGCCACGCGCTCGCGTCATCCAAATCCGGAAGCGGAATGCCGATTTGAAAACACCGACTTCGAATCGTCGCCGGCAGGTAGCCGGGGTACGCGCTTACCAGAATCAAAATGGAACGAGCCGGCGGTTCTTCCAGCAATTTAAGTAGCGCGTTGGCGGCGTTGGTATTCATGCGGTCGGCCGGCACAATCAACGCGACCTTGCGCGTGGCGCTATGCGCGTGAGTGCAAAAACGCTCAATCAACAAACGCACTTGATCCACCGGAATCACGCGGCTGAGATTGGCGCGTTTGTCGCGTGCGCCGATGTCCTGATAGCGGTCGCAGTATTTGGCAAGCAAATCGACGCGTCCGTCGCGCCATTCCAGTTCGGTGGTCAGCACATGGAAATCCGGATGGGTGCCGGCAACGAACAAGTTACAGTTCTGACATTGCCCACAAGGTCGCGGAAAGTTTCCCGCCACCGGTTCGGCGCACAACAACAATTGACTCAACGCCACGGCGAATTCGCGCTTGGCGATTCCGGGAATGCCGCTAATCAACAGCCCATGATGTAACGTATCAATGTCACCGACCACGGCAGCGGCGGTGCGCTCCCACACCGATTGCATCCACGGGTATTGGTCGATGTTCGCGGTCATGCTTGTGGTCGGGTTTGCCATTGGCGATGGAAGGTGTCGAGATGCACGCACAAATCGGCGCGAATCTGTTCGATGGTTTGGTCGGCGTCGACCAGTTTGATGCGTTGCGCAAACCGTTCGGTGCGCGCACGATACGCCCGGCGCACCGCTTGTTTGAATTCCCGCGTCTGCGTCTCGAAACGATCCTGCGCGTGGCCGCGTTTGCGGGTGCGCACCTCGCCGACCTCCACCGGCACATCCAGCACCACGGTCAAATCCGGTTGCAGTTCGCCCTGAACCCATTGCTCCAAAGCGGCAATGGTCTGGTCATCAATGCCGCGTCCGCCGCCCTGATAGGCGTAGGTCGCATCGGTGAAGCGGTCGCACAACACCCACTGACCGGATGCCAGCGCGGGCAAAATTCGCTCATCCAGATGCTGGGTGCGGGCGGCGAAAATCAACATCAGTTCGCAGCGGTCGGAAATGCTCGCATCGTGGTCAAGCAGGATTTCCCGAATCTCTTCCCCCAACGCCGTGCCGCCGGGTTCGCGCGTGCGCATAACCGGGATTCCGCGCTCCTGCAACCAACCTTGGATAAAATCAATGTGCGTGGTTTTGCCCGAACCATCCACGCCTTCGACGGTGATGAATGCGCCTTTCATTGGGTTTTTTTGTTGCGTCTTGCGCGGCGAATGTGCTCCCACACCGCCTTGTTGTGCTGCGCCAGGGTTACCGAGAATTGATGCAGCCCGCCGCCTTTGGCAACGAAATAGTAGGCGTCGGTGTGCTCCGGGTGCATGGTCGCCGCAAGGGAGTCGTCGCCGGGCAAACTGATGGGCGTCGGCGGGAAGCCTTTGCGGGTGTAGGTGTTATACGGCGTGTCGGCCTTGAGGTGGGCGCGGGTGAGATTGCCGTTGAACTTCGCACCCAGTCCATAAATCACCGTGGGGTCGGTTTGCAAGCGCATCTTTTTTTTCAGGCGATTGTAAAACACGCCGGCGATCTTGCGCTTCTCTTCGGCGACCCAGGATTCTTTCTCGATGATGGAAGCCATAATCAGTGCTTCGTCTTTGTCGGCGAGAATCAGATCGTCGTCGCGGTTTTCCCAAGCGTAATCCAGTTTTTTCTGCATCAACTCAAATGCCTTGCGGTAAATCGACAGGTCGCTCTCGCCGGCGGTGTAGGTGTAGGTGTCCGGAAAAAACCGCCCTTCCGGGTGCAGTTCGGGATGACCGAGTTGCGCCATGATCTGCTGGTCGCTCAAGCCGGCGGTATCTGCTTTGAGTTTGCGCGCTTTGCGCAAGTGCGCCCGCATCTGGCGGAAAGTCCAGCCTTCGAGGATGGTCACCTTGATGCCAATCTGGCTGCGGCCGCGGACGATGCTTTGCATAAAATCATCCAGCGAAGTGCCCGGCGGGAAGCGGTATTCGCCCGGGCGAATGTGCCGGTCACGGTCGCCTGCCAGCAGTGTCAACACCCACTTCTGGTCGATAACCCCCCGCTCCACCAACTGCGTCGCCACCTGCTTCAGGGTGTCGCCGGATTGGATTGCCCAGGTTTGCTCGCCAAAATCCAACGGGCGGTGGATTGCCCACAAGTAACCGCTAAGGACGATTATTACGGCGACCAATCCGGCACCGCCGAAACGTGCATATCGTCGCACGTTGGTCGGGATTGCGATTGTTTCACGCCATGCAGTCCATGCAGTCCATGCCGGGCACAGCAATTGCTTCCAACGCTCAAACCACGCGGTTACTGTTGCTTTCGCCGCGGACATCGTGGGTTGATTTGACGCGGTGGGGGTTTTGCCGGACGCGGCCGTGGGTTTCTTTTTAGACGGCATTTAACACCAACGTGCCGTTGGTTCCCCCGAAGCCGAAGGAATTGGAAAGCGCCACGCTGACCTTGGCATCGCGCGCCTGATTCGGCACGAAATCCAGATCGCACTCGGGGTCTTGCTCGACCAGGTTGATGGTGGGCGGGATAATCTGGTGATGGATGGACATCGCGGTCATCACCGCTTCGACACCACCGGCCGCACCCAGCAGATGGCCAATCATGGATTTGTTGGAACTGATCGCGAGTTTGCCGGCGTAATCGCCGAAGGTCAGTTTCAGCGCACGGGTTTCGGCGATGTCGCCCTGTTGGGTGGAAGTGCCGTGGGCGTTGACATAGTCGATTTGATCGGGGTTGAGTCCGGCATTGCCAAGCGCGTTGTTCATGCAACGCGACGCACCTTCGCCGGTGGGGGACGGGCTGGTGATGTGGTGGGCATCGCCGCTCATACCGAAGCCCGACAGTTCGGCGTATATGCGTGCATCACGTTTGCGTGCGTGCTGGTATTCCTCAAGCACCACAACTCCAGCGCCTTCGCCCACTACAAATCCGTCTCGCCCAATATCCCACGGGCGGCTGGCGGCGGCCGGGTCATCGTTGCGCGAACTGAGTGCACGCGCGGCGCTGAATCCGGCAACGGAAGTCAGTGAAATGGGTGCTTCGGCGCCGCCGGCGATCATCGCGTCTGCGTCTCCGTATTCGATTAAACGCCCGGCTTCGCCGATGGCGTGGGCACCGGTGCTGCAAGCCGTGGCGATGGACAAGTTCGGTCCCTTGAATCTATGCAGGATGGAGAGGTTGCCGGAAATCATGTTGGTGATGGTCATCGGGATGTAAAAGGGCGAAACCCGCCGCGTGCCCTTTTCCGCACACAATCGGGTGGTGGATTCGATGGAGTTGATTCCGCCGATACCGGAGCCGATATACACGCCGATGCGATGTGCGTTGGCTTCGGTCGCTTCCAGTCCGGCATCGTTGATGGCTTCGACGCCGGCGACCATGCCGAGTTGCATGAATCGATCCATCCGCCGCGCATCTCTCGCCGACAGGCACACGGTGGGGTCAAAGTCGGCCGCTTCGCCGGCGATGTGGCAAGACAAGTCACCGGTGTCAAAACAGGTAATGGTATCTATGCCGCTGCGCCCGGCAAGCATTGACTGCCAGGTGTCCCGCAGGTTGCACCCCACCGGCGACACCACGCCCATTCCGGTTATCACCACACGCCGCTTGCTCATTGAATTAGATCCTGGAATTAACTCTTGTGTAATGGTGAATCAAAAAGTGTGACTTAAACCAGCGGCTAACGCCGCGCTGAATTATCCGGACTCATTTGCTTTGATGCCGCGATGCCATAATAAAATAGGCAAACGCAAAATAGCGCGCCTATTTTTCGCGTACCATCCCCGATACACGCCCTTCGGGCTCGCTTCGCTCGCGCCAATCTATTCATGGCACTCCCGGCGATTTTTTCGTTGTCAGGCAAGGCGCGCAAGGAGCGAGGGAGAGAGCGATACATTAAGTATGTGACCGACCGAGCTTTGAGGCGCAACACCGCATGGCGACGCCATAATAAAATGGGCAAACACAAAATTGTGCGCCGCATATTTTTCGTCAGGCAAGGCGCGCAAGGAGCGAGGGAGAGAGCAATACATTAAGTATGTGACCGACCGAGCGACGATGCGCAACACTACACAGCACAACGACCATGGCGGAAAATAGGCAAGCACAATGCTTACCCGGAAGTATTCGCCTCAATATAATTGATAGCATCCTTTACCTTGGCGATGCTCTCGGCCTTGTCGTCGGGAATTTCGGTGTCGAATTCTTCTTCCAGTGCCATGACCAATTCCACCGTGTCCAGCGAATCGGCGCCAAGGTCATCGACAAAGGAAGCCTCGGGGGTG
Source organism: Candidatus Poriferihabitaceae bacterium (assembly GCA_965249835.1). GTDB lineage: Bacteria > Pseudomonadota > Gammaproteobacteria > Arenicellales > Poriferihabitantaceae > JAHRAW01. The sequence continues at coordinate 1,122,549 of CBDFMY010000003.1, read as the reverse complement.
ACCTGATCAGCGGTTACGCCAAGTTGTTCCACCACGACTTTTCTTACGCGTTCTTCTATTGTGCTCATTCGAGTTTTCGCCTCCGGTTAATGAAATTGTGGCAACTGATGTGCCCGTTGCCGAGTTGCCCGTTCGGGCACCCTCGGAAGTTTCGCGCACCCATTCTAACCCATTTGCGCCCATTACGCGTCAGGGCATAAACATGCCACCGTTTACATGAATGGTCGTGCCGGTAAGGTAATCCCCGCTGCCGGCAGCCAGAAAAACCACCGAAGCGGCGATGTCTTGCGCGGTGCCGAGTCGGGCGAGGGGGATTTGTTCGAGCAATGCGGCGCGCTGTTTGTGGTCAAGGGCGGCGGTCATATCGGTGTCGATAAAACCCGGCGCAATGACATTGACGGTGATGCTACGGGAGGCGACTTCCCGTGCCAGAGATTTGGAAAATCCGACCAGGCCGGCTTTGGCGGCAGCGTAGTTGCTCTGCCCGGGATTGCCGGTGGCGCCCACCACCGAGGCGATGTTGATGATTCTGCCGTAACGGGCTTTGGTCATGCCGCGCAGGCACGCTTTGCACAATCGATACACGGATTTAAGATTGGTGTCGATGACCTCATCCCACTCCGCATCCTTCATCCGCAGCAGCAAGTTATCCCGGGTGATGCCGACGTTGTTGACCAATATTGATGGCGCGCCAAAAGATTCGCCGATTGAGCCGATAAGTTGAGCGACCGAGTCGTCATCGGTTACCTCCAGCACTCGCCCGCCGCCGGGGAGGTTGGCGGCGCGCAGATATTCATCAATGCGCCCGGCACCGGCATCCGAGGTGGCAGTGCCCACCACCGTGGCACCGTTTTCACCCAACGCCAGCGCGATTGCCTTGCCGATGCCGCGACTGGCACCAGTCACCAGACATACCTGCTCGGATATTGATTGGTTCATGTTTGGAATGGGTTAGTTGGTTAATGGGTGTGAACGCGGCTGCTTTGCCAGCATTACCTTTTGGCATCACATTTTAATCAATGCCGAACCCCAGGTAAATCCACCGCCGAATCCTTCCAGCAGGATATGCTGCCCGGCTTTTACGCGGCCATCGCGCACCGCTTGATCGAGTGCCAGCGGCACCGAAGCCGCCGAAGTGTTGCCGTGTCGCTGCACGGTAACCACTACTTTTTCTTTGGGTATTTTGGCGCGCACGCCGACCGCGTTGATGATGCGAATGTTCGCTTGATGCGGAATCAGCCAGTCAATGTCGTCCTTGTCCATCTGGTTCGCCGCCAGCGTCTCGCCGATGATGTCTGACATCGCGGTCACCGCCCAGCGAAACACCTCGCCGCCTTCCATGGTGGTATACGCGGTGCCTGCCTGCACCTTGCTGAAATTGCGCGACACCCCCACCGGCACGCACAGCAAATCTTTATATCGCCCATCGCTGTGCAAATGCGTGGACAACACGCCGGGCTGCGCATCGGCTCGCAAGATTACCGCCCCGGCACCGTCGCCGAACAGCACGCAGGTGCGTCGGTCAGTCCAATCGATGATGCGCGAAAAAGTCTCGGCACCGACCACCAACGCGCAGCGCGATGTGCCGCTGCGAATGAACTGGTCGGCAATGCCCAGCGCGAACAAAAACCCGGCGCACACCGCCTGCACATCAAACGCCGGATGTCCGTTGACGCCGAGGCGTTGTTGCAACAAACACGCGGTGCTGGGGAATACCTGATCGGCGGTGGTGGTGGCGACCACGATCAAATCAATTTCGCTGTTACTGATGCCGGCCGCGTCTATGGCGTTGCGCGCCGCCTGTTCGGCCAAATCCACGGTGAACTCATCATCCGCCGCAATCCGGCGCTCGCAGATGCCGGTGCGCGACTCGATCCATTCCTCGCTGGTGTCGATCATGGCTTCCAGATCCTTGTTGGTGAGGATTTTCTCGGGCAGGTAGCCGCCGGTACCGATGATTCGTGAAAAAATATTCATGCGGGAAGCGTAACCGAATCCGGCGCCTCAGTCAGTGCCCATTTCATTGCTTGCTCGATTTGCCGCACCAGCCCTTTATTCACTTCCTGAATACCGACTTCCACGGCGCAACGAAACCCAATGGCATCGGTGCTGCCGTGGGATTTCACCACGGTGCCGCGCAACCCAAGCAAACTGGCACCGTTATAGCGGCGATGGTCGAGCCGTTTGCGGATCGAATTAAGCACCGGTTTGGCAAGCAGGCCGGAGGCGCGCGTGGCGATGCTACGCCCGAACTCCTCGCGGATGGCACCCATGATCATCTGCGCGGCGCCTTCGGTGGCTTTGAGTGCCACATTGCCGACAAACCCATCGCACACCACCAGGTCTGTGTCGCCGGCGTAAATGTCATCCGCCTCAATGTAACCGACATAATTCAAGGCACTGCTCTTAAACAACTCCGCCGCCGCCTTGATGGTGTCGTTGCCTTTGGTATCCTCCACGCCGATATTCAACAAACCAACCGTGGGTTTGGCTTTGCCTTCCAGACAGTTAATCAGCACTGAGCCCATCAACCCAAACTGCAACAAAAACTGCGGCGGGCTGTCGAGGTTGGCGCCGAGATCGAGCACGTAGGTTTTCCCGCCTACGCGCGGCAGGCCGGCGCAAATCGCCGGGCGATCAATGCCGGGAATGGTCTTCAACACAAAGCGTGCGGTGGCAAGCAACGCGCCGGTGTTGCCGGAACTGATGCAGGCATCGGCGCGGCCCTCGTGCACCAGATTAATCGCCACGCGCATGGATGAATCCTTCTTCTTGCGCAGGGCAAATGCCGGGGAGTCTTTCATTTCCACCAACTCGCTGGCGCCGACTATTTTTATTCTTTCGCCAGCGTGACCACCCGCATCCGCCAGTTGTCGCCGGATGGCGTGCGGGTCGCCCACCAGAATCAGGCAGACCTGCGGATAACATTCAATAATCTCAAGGGCAGCCGGCACGGTCGCCACCAACCCGCGGTCGCCGCCCATGGCATCAATGGAGATCGTAATCATTTACCCGGTGAGGTGGATGCCCGGTATCCGTGGCGGGCGGTGCATTGGCAATAAGCGAGACGCTCGGCGAAAAGCCGGGGCTTCAGTCTTCGCTCTTGCGGTTGACCAGTTTTTTGCCGCGGTAATAGCCGTCGGCGGTAATGTGGTGGCGGCGGTGCAGTTCTCCGGTGACGGCATCGATGGACAGGGTCGAGCCCTTCAAAGCATCGTGGGAGCGTCTCATATCCCGCTTGGATGGCGTTTTGCGGCTTTTTTGTACGGCCATAATTTCCTCGCTGTTGAATAAAATTCGGGGATTCGGGGTCAGGGATTGCCCACTGACGACAAAATTACATCATACATACTTGTGTACGAATCACGTCGTGAATCCGCGTGTCGGCTTGATTGGAAGCCGTGCGAGTATAATCGTTTGCGGGGGTATCGTCAAAACTGTGTATAAGTCCTTGGATTCAACTCTTAAGTGCAACTTCACCGATGAAGGAAAGGTGAGATGCGGTGGGCGCTATTGTGATGGGCGGTTACCGGTTGTTTGAACCGAACAAACATCGCTATACCCCGCTGTTGATCACCATCGGCTCGGGCCTGATTATTCTGGTGTTGTACAAATCATTCGATCTGAATATAAAAAATGGGTCATGACAACTTAAGCATGGTTAATGTCATGGTAAAGTGTTGTTATGAAAGTAAAAAACAAGTATGTCATTCGTTCCCATGTGCGTAGGCCGTTTGCCGCAGCAACAGCCATGCGGCGAGTAGCGTAATCGGCGATGTTTTTCGGATGAACAAGCGTTGACTATAACCGATGCGGGCGGCGGGCATGACGAAAAAATGCGGCCAACAAACCGCTACAAACCAGTCGCGTCTTTGGCATTATTGGTTTGATTTCGTTGTTCCGGGTCTGGTTTTTTGCTCACCGCATCTAATTCCGTAGCCATACTGGTTAGCACGCTTGCCATCCCAGCGTAATCAAGTTTGGTTCCCTGCCGTATGAGTTGCCAGCAGAAGTCTGAAATAGTCATTCCTTTATCATCTTCGTTGTTGCGTACATATGCCCACGACCAGCCGCGCTTAGCGATGGCAAGTTGGGAATCAAAATCTAATGGCAACACCATGGCGATTTCGGAATTGCATCTAATGCCAGCAAATTTTTGCAGTGCTTCGCGCATTGACATATCGCCTTTTGCCACTGCTGTGGCTACTTTGTTGCATTCATCTTTACTCAACTTGTCTTCGCTGGTGATGACATATGCGAGTAGCCATTGGTCGTCTTCGCTTGCAATTTTGGCGATTTGCGCACAATGGCCAATCTTAATTTTTCCACTATCGACTTGCCAGCGAATGCCTTTTGGCAAACTGTTGATGACACGGCGGCTCCGCAAAAAAACTGTAGAAACCTTTTTACCCAGCGATTGCTCTATCGCGTTTGCAATGTTCTGGTATTTACGGTGTTTTTCATACAAAAAATCCACTGCCGCGGCAACTTCAGAAACCAACCTATCCTTGTGCGCGACGATAGTTTGCATGGCTTGCTGTTCGTCCATTGATTCATCCATTAATAGCATCCTTGATCATGCCGTTGATGATGGCGACATTGCCAGTTATCCCGCGCTCTTCGCCCCATTTTTCAATGCGGGCGAGACGCTCTTGCGGGATTTCAATCCTGTAAGAGGCGGTTCCCGCCCTTCGGGTGAAGTCGTTGGTTAATTCCTCAATGGACGTGTTATGTTTCGTACCATTCAAAGCCTGCAGGGCATGTGTACGTTGGTTTCTATCCACATCAAGGAACCAGTTGGCGCGCTCAGCCATTTGTTTTTCCATATCATCTTTTTCCGTATCCGTGCGCGTTAAGCGAAAGGTAGAATTTGCGATAGCATCGGCGGCACCCGAAGGCAAAATCCCCTCATCTACCATTTTCCTCACTTCGGCAGGCAAGCGCAAAATCCTGGCATATTTTCGAGCCGTCTGCACTTCAATATTGAGAAAATCCGCCGCCTTTTTCATGGCTTCATCACCAGTGAACCCATTTCCTTCATGGCGCTTGTAAATTTTGGTTACCCAGTGTGCTTTGTCGCTGAGTGATAACTCTCCTTGCGCCTCGTTTTCGCCCCAAGAACGCTGAATGGCAGCATCGTCATCAAGGTCCTCGACAATGGCAGGGATCTTGTCCAGCCCGAGCGACAAACACGCCTTGAATCTGCACTGTCCAGCGACATGCTCATACTGATAACCGCTTCCTGTGTTTGGGTGTGGGCGGATAACAATCGGATGTTCGGGCCAAAACCCATGTTTTGCGATGGAACTTTTGACTTTTTCAACGTTTGCTTCCACGCCTTTGATGCGGACGTTGACGCTACTTTCCAGATCAATTTGCTTGACTTTGACTTGCTTTATTTCGCTCATGATGAAGTTTCTCCGTGTATTAGTTAAAAATTTGTGGCGGCTGGGGATTTGTCCGGGTTCACCACATTATGAGACAAAATCAGGCAACCAGGGTGAGAGTGAGTTGCCGATAGTACTACGTCGGCGTCATTAAATCCAAACTATGTATAGGTCCTTGGATTCAACCCCGAAGTGCAACAGGTGGGTTGATGCCGAATAATGCCTGATTCGGTGTTTTCATGCCAAGGCATTTGCGCGGCCGGTTATTGATCTGGTCGACCACATGCGCCAGTTGCGAGGTGGTGATGGTCGACAGATTATAGCTTTTGGGAAAATACTGCCGTATCAGCCGGTTGGTATTCTCATTGGTGCCTCGCGCCCAGGACGCGTAGGGATGGGCGAAGTAGAAGTCGGCCTGCAGTGCCTCGCTGACCGCTTCATGGCCGGCGAATTCGCTGCCGTTATCCGCGGTCAATGTGCACCCGGTGTTTGATCGTAGCCAGGTTTCTAATCAGCGCCGCGCCCACCACCGGCGCCTTCCGGTTGGGCAGGATATCAATGTACACGAAGCGCGTGGCACGCTCGACCATGGTCAGCATGACGGCGGTATGGTTTTTCCCATGCACCGTGTCCAGCTCCCAATCGCCGATGCGGGCTGTTTGCTTAACCAACGCCGGGCGTTGCTCGATCGACACCCGATTGGGGATCGAGCCCGGCCGCGCCTTGCTACCGTAGCGTTTCTTCCCCTTTTTCCGGCAGCGTAAGTGCTGATACAGAAAACCGCCGTGGTGCTTGTCGTTGCGAATGTGCCGGTAGGTCCACTCATGGCTAACCGCCAGCCATCCGGCTTTCCCCAGCCACAGGCCAATCTGCTGCGGGCTCCACTTCTCATGAAGCAGCCGTTCGATGAGCCGCCAATCATCTCCACTTATACGCGCCCGGGCCTTGCCCACCCGGCGCGCCATGGCCTGCTTGTGCGCCCCGGCGGGACGATAAGCACCCGCTCCGGCGGTGCGCCGCCGCACACGCCCCCGATTGGGGCCATTTCGGCGTATCTCCCGGCTGAGGGTGCTTTGGTTGACACCGATAATATCGGCGATGGCTTGTTGTGAATAGCCTTCTTTCAAGCCATTGGAAATCTGGTATCGTCGTTCACTGGTGAGGTGCGTGTAGCGTTTCATATGGCAACTCCTTATATTGATTCGGGAAAATCAAGAGGCTACCGCATCTCACCTTTCCTTCATCGGTGAAGTTGCACTTAAGAGTTGAATCCAAGGACTTATACATGCTGTCCGGGCTCAGACACAAATGAGACTTTATTAGTTAAGAAAATCGGGTAGTCTAAGGTGAAATCTTTATCACTTAAATCACAGGAGACTACCCGATGCAGATCAAAAACCTGCGTGTCAAATCATGCCGCAGTTGGGCGATTGCCGATACCGCCAGTGAAGCAGCCATCGCCCGAATAAAGAAACTGGAACGCTATGCCGAGCTCAAATCAGCCGGTTGCACGACGTATGCCTGAAAACCATCGGCTGGCCGAAGGCGACCTACTATCGTTGGTTAAAACGCTATCAACAGCATGGCTGGCGTGGCTTGGAAAGCCAAAGCCGTCGCCCAAAGCGTGTGCGCGGCCGACAATGGACAGCGCGGCAGGAGCAACAAGTGTTGCACTTGCGCAGGCGTTATCCCTTGTGGGGCAAACGCAAGATCTGGAATGTTGTCCAGGGATTAGGGTCTACTTCTGATCATCAGCACGGTTGGGCGCATCCTGGACCGGCTGGTGCGCTTGAAGCGGGTCAAGCCAGCGGCGTTTGATGGCCGGGCCGGTCAAGCCGAAACGCCGGCGCCAGTTCAAGCACCACGCCAAGCGCTGGCAGTACGGGATGCGCGCCAGGCAGCCAGGTGAACTGATACAGATTGACCACATGAGCGTAGGACTGCCAGCGGGCTTTAGCATCAAAGAGTTCAAGGTAGCCTGTCCGGCTGCCGGATTTGTTGCCTTAAAAGCCTATAGCCGTGCGACCAGCAGGAACGCCAAAGACTTCTTGATCTGCCTTATCGAACAAGCGCCGTTCAAAATCCGCTCAATACAGGTCGATGGCGGCAGCGAGTTTCGGGATGAGTTTGAGCAAGCCTGCGAGGCCTTGGACCTGCCGCTATTGCGTTGCCGCCTGAAAAGCTTGAATGGAATGGTTGCGTTGAGCGCGCCAATGCAGCCGTTATGAGTGCTGCCCGCTGTATGAAGGGCGGTTGACGGCAGCCGCGATCAACCAGGAACTGGTTCATTACCAATGGACCTATAATCATTACCGGCCACACGATAGTTTGGATTTAATGACGCCGATGGCGTACTATCAGCAACTCACCATGGTTGCCTGATTTTGTCTCATATGTGGTGAACCCGGACACTTGGTGAGTTTTTTATGCTGAGCGGGAAAAGTATGAAAGTGAAAAATTTTCCTGTCGCAAATAATCATGAAAAAATGTCAATCGCCGAGCAACTCGTTGAAGTTGGTATATTAGAAGCGTGCCACCCACAATCACGATAAAAACATATGACCATGAAATATATCTGTAGTGTGTGCGGGCATATTTATGACGAACGAAAGGAAAAACTAAAATTTTCCGAATTGCCAGCCGACTGGATTTGCCCCGACTGTTTAGTGGATAAAAGTCATTATAGGGTTTTATCAAAGGCAGAGGAGATGCCTGATTAAACTTTAAATTCCATGGACTACTCTCTCTCGGACATTCTAAATTTTGCCGTTGTTGCCGCATTATTGGTGATGTCTCCGGGTCCAAATGGCGTGTTGATTGCGAAGACCGTGTCGCGGTCGGGCAAGGTTGCTGGTGTCGCTAATATGGTCGGGTTTGTGTGCGCTTTTTACTTGCACGGGGTGTTGTCTATTTTCGGAATTTCGCTACTACTCACGCAGTCGCAAAATATTTTCCTTGTGGTCAAACTTGCCGGTGCGTTGTATCTTTGCTATTTGGGGATAACGACCTTGAATGAAATTCGCAAGCCCATCGCCGATGCCGCAGCACAAGCTGCCGCTGGCTATCAAAAACGTATACTGGTAGCGGCATTTAGCGAAGGGTTTCTCACCAATACGTTGAACCCGAAAGTGTCCATGTTTTATCTGGCGGCGTTTCCGCAGTTCATTCCGGCGGGTGGCGGCGGACTGTCGGCGTTTGTGCTGGTGGTCGTCCATTCGGCGATTAACGCCGTTTGGTTTTCGTTGATGATATTCTTTTTTGGCTATTTCAATAGTGCCAATAATCCGTTTTTCCAGCGTCTGATGCAGGGCATTACCGGCACGACGTTGCTGGGTTTTGGGGTTGTGCTCGCAAGCACGACTTTTGTTTAGCATTATCTCGCAGAGACGGTGCGACCAGTGCGAACGCCCGTCACCGCAACGCAATAAAAAAAGGCGATGCGGACTGGTGGTAAGCGAACTTATCGGCTTCGGCGTCAACGCCGTCTCCGGCGATTATTCCAGAGGTGCCTTTGGCTTCTCAAAAGGACTCATTCCCTCTCAATTCACCATTACCTATCATTCGTCATTGCCCGGCAATATTATGATTATTGGCCGGGCAATCCAGTTAAAAAACTCAGCGGCGTTAGCCGCTATCCTTTCGGCGGCGAAGCTGCCGGTTTTTGTCCAGCTATCCCGGACTATTAGTGTCGTTACGCGTAGCGTGACTCATTGTCATACCACGAATCCAGAATGTTTCTGGCATTATTCAAACCAGTGGGATATTTTCAGCCAATGTCTTAACTCTGCCGCGGGATGTCCGTACAATCGGCACCTTTGAATTCTCTTTCGGAAATTAACTTGAGCATCACCAAAACCGACGATTTACGCATCACCAGCATCGATCAGGTAATCAACCCGGATGAGTTGATTGCGCGAATTCCGGTGACCGATGCGGCGGTGGAGACCACGGTCAATACGCGGCGGGAAATCCACGAGATTCTCGAAGGACGGGATAATCGCATTCTGGTAATCGCCGGCCCCTGCTCCATTCACGACACTGCCGCGGCACTCGATTACGCCCGGCGGCTGCTTCCGTTGATCGAGCGGCACCGCGCTGACCTGCTGATTGTCATGCGGGTTTATTTCGAAAAGCCGCGCACCACGGTGGGCTGGAAAGGGCTGATCAATGACCCGGACCTGAACGACACGTTTGACATCAACAAGGGGCTGGCACTGGCGCGCCAACTGCTGCTGAATCTCAACGACATCGGCGTGCCGGCCGGTACTGAATATCTCGACATCATCACGCCGCAATATGTAGCGGATTTAATTTCCTGGGGCGCGATTGGCGCGCGCACCACCGAGAGTCAAGTGCATCGTGAATTGTCGTCCGGGCTGTCGTGTCCGGTGGGGTTGAAGAACGGCACCAACGGCAACCTTGACATCGCCGTGGACGGTATACGCGCGGCCAGCCGACCCCATCACTTTCTGTCGCTGACCAAGTCGGGAGATTCGGCAATCTACACCACAGCGGGCAACCGCGATTGCCACATCATTCTGCGCGGCGGCAAGACCCCGAACTACGACGCGGTGAGCGTCAATGAAGCCAGCGAGAAATTGCAAGCGGCCGGACTGGCGGCGCGGTTGATGATCGATTTCAGTCACGCCAATAGCCAAAAAATTCCGGAGAATCAGATCAGCGTGTGCGCGCATGTGGCTTCGCAAATCGCCCGTGGCGACCGGCGCATTATCGGCGTGATGATCGAAAGTCATCTGCTCGCCGGACGACAGGAAGTGGTGGACGGCATCGCGCAAATTTATGGGCAGAGCATTACCGATGCGTGCATTGATATCGACACCACCGAGAAGATGCTCGCCGACCTTGCCGAAGCGACTCGGCAACGGCGACGAACCGAACCGGTTGTGGGCAAGTCGTCTTGATGCTCGACGGCGCGGGCATGACGAAAACGGAATAACCACATGATCAAACCCCACGGCGCGATGGCATTGATGCCGTTGTATGTCGACAATGAAGAGGAACGCCGCGAGTTATGCACGCGTGCGCAATCGTTGCCATCGGTTAAGTTGAGTTCGGCCGGCGCGGCAAACGCGGTAATGTTGGGCGCGGGTTATTTCACTCCGCTTCGCGGTTTCATGAACAAAGCAGACGCGCTTCGAGTCGCGGACGACATGCGAACCGTTGACGGTTTGTTCTGGCCCATTCCGATTTTGTGTTTGGTCGACACGGCGCAGCGCATTGCGCCGGGGCAATGCATCGCGCTTAATGACCCAAACGTCGACGGCAATCCGCCGCTGGCGGTGATGCAAGTTGACAACGCGGAAACTTTATCCGAGCACGACATCGTGCATCTTTGCGAAAAAGTTTACCGCACAACGGACACCGCCCACCCCGGCGTTGCGGCATTCAAAAACCAGGGGCGCAAGTTATTGTCCGGTGCCGTCAAGGTTTTGAATTTCAGTTATTTCAAAACAGAGTTTGCAGAAACCTTCCGCACCGCGGTTGAAATTCGAGCGATGATAAAGCATAGCGGCTGGAAAAAGACGGTGGCATTTCAAACCCGCAACCCCATGCACCTTGCCCACGAAGAACTTTGCCATATCGCCATGCAGCGCGTCGGCGCCGATGGTTGCGTCATCCACATGTTGCTCGGAAAACTCAAACCCGGAGATATTCCCGCAGCGGTGCGCGGCGCGGCCATAAGCAAAATGGTGGAATTGTATTTCCCGAAAAATACGGTGATCATCGCCGGTTATGGTTTTGACATGTTGTATGCGGGCCCCCGAGAGGCCGTGTTACATGCTATTTTTCGACAAAATATGGGCACCACCCATTTCATTATTGGCCGTGACCATGCCGGCGTCGGCGACTATTATGGCGCATTCGACGCGCAAACCATTTTCGACGATGAAGTACCAAAAGGAGAACTAGCCATCGAAATTTTCAACGCCGACCACACCGCGTATTCAAAAAAACTCGACAAGGTATTGATGATGTGCGAAGCACCGGATCACGATTTGGAAGATTTTGTTTTATTGTCCGGCACCAAAGTGCGAGAAATGCTGTCCCAGGGAATCGCCCCGCCGGCGGAATTTTCCCGCCCGGAAGTCGCGCAAATTTTAATGGATTACTACCAATCCCAACGAACGACACCACGGAAGTTTAATCCGTCAGTGTAAAAGCATGAACACCGTCGTGTCGCCAGAATTGATAGCGCAGTAAATATTCATCGCCGCTACGATAGCGCGCGTTGTCCAGCGTAATTTTATGCTGTTGTTCAATGGACTCGTGCGCCGGCAACACCGCGGCGGCGACCACTTGCGCGCACAGTCGGTTCGGTTCGCGTTGTACTATTTTGTCGGCGGACGCGACCGCCCAGCGAAACACCGCGCACGGCGTGCCAGCGAATAACTGCAGCGGTTGCGCGCTGGAGTTGTGCAAACGCACGGTGACTTCAAGCACGGTCTCGCCGTTCGCATCGATGGTCACCGCAACGGGCGCGACGATGGATACTTGCGCGGCGGTGGGCGTTTGTGGCGAGGGTGATGATGCGTTATGTGCGCGGGTGCATCCGCCAACGCTAAGCAACGCCAACCACGCGATGACGCTGACGATGACAAGGCGCGCACTAAAATTCATGGACATAAACGAGTTGGTGGTAACGCTGCAACTTATGCGATGGCGGATCAAAATCCGACCACGCGGTCACGGTGCCGCAATAATATTTCCGATTCATTTCATCGCGGCATGCTTTATGCGCAACCCGTCCGCCGAACCAACCGCCCGCGGCAAAGGTAACATATTTACCCAACCCGATTGACAAACTGCGCGCATAGCCGACGAACAACGCCGGGCGGATGGTTATTTTCTTGGCGTGATAACCGCTGTCAACACCAACCGAAAAAATCTCGCCCGCCTTGCGGCCAGCATAATGCCACACCATATTGACGCGCACCGAATCCGGTTTATAAAACCGCGACACATTATGCGCCTCGTTGTTATACGACACCGCGAGTTTCGGTCTTTGCATGAGTTGTGCGCCATCGGCTAAATCAATCGCGGTGTTGTCGTTGTCGGTAATTCGCAATGCGCTCAGCCACGGTTGCGGCGGCGCAACATTTTGTTGTTTTGCCGCCAATGCAATGTCGGCGATGACACGCCCGTCGTTCATCGCTGATGCCGACAATGACAACAACGCAACCACAACGCCGACGATGGCAGTCATCGTGCGAATAAAAAGTTTCATTCTAATTTACCAATCGGCGACAACGCGTCCAGGATATCAACTCGTCCTTGCCCGTAAATCGCAACATTGCAACTCGGATAACATGCAAGTCCTTGATATGTCGCCGTGTCTAACAAAATCTTCGCAGTTTGCGCACCGCCCAAACCGGGGAACTTGCCGCGCACCAATGCGGCGAATCCGGCAACTCTGGGCGCGGCGAAGGAGGTGCCTTCAGCAGTGACATCGCCGAGAAATTGTAAATTGCGACAGCCAATATTTGCAGGTGTGCTGGCATCGCATAAATACGCCTCTTCGCCATATGGCGAGCCACCGTATTCAACTAAAAACCGTTCCCGCACGGGAGTGAATACGCCCGCGTGATTGCTATAACCGGATAACCGCGCATTTCCATCTTGTGCATATTTATCTAACGCACCGACAATCAGCACGCGGTCTTTGGTGACATCATGCACGGAAAACACCCAATTTTCCAATACCAATCCCGAGTCAGTGCTTTCATTTCCCGCCGCTTTGGTAATGACTGCAGAATCAGATTCAGTTAAGTAATGTCCTCCAAACACATCGTTGTATAAAGCATGGTCACTTATTTGTTGGAAACGACTGTTCAGCTCCGCGTCAGTTATGTCCAGATGTACCGGGTCTGTTCCAAAACTAATGTTGAGGACATCAATACGAGTGTTGCGCGACACACTGTTGTTATCACTATCGTATAAAACGCCGCTTCCCAAACTATATACACAAGAAACGGGTTAAGTCCAACATCCAGAGCATAATAGGTTGCACCGGGGGCGATTTGCAAAGCAGACATTCCCACAGTGTAGCCGTGCGTTGCGTCCCTTCTGCCGGGCGCACTAAATCCGTCTATAATCATTACATTCGCACCGGTTCCAGTCCAACCCTGATGCCACGCTGTGCGGACATCGCGTGGCGGGTTTGGAACTTCAATAACAGGATCATTATTAAAAGGACCCTCTACCCGCTTGCCGAATGCAGTTACGCCGTTGGAGTAGATGGTTTTAGTTGAGCCAAGCGTATCGCCATAACCGCCGCCGGGCATGTAGTATGAATCTTTCGTGCCGGTGCCAATATTTGGAATCAGCGCGTCCGGCACCTCTGCAGTGGTTTGGGGCGAGGTTATCGACGGTGGTGTGCTCGGCATGGCATTTTCCCGACTTGGAGGAGGCGGGGGTGACTGATCCATGACAATTGGCTTTGGGTCTGGTTCTGCTGGCGGCACCGTGACAATTGGGTCTGGTGCTACCGGCGGCACCGTGACAATTGGGTCTGGTGCTGTGCTGCTCCCCCCACTACTCCCCCCACCACCACCGCATCCGGCCAACACTAACAACACGGATAACGCCAGCGCGAGCATGGCGCCGGCCTTGATATTGATTTTCATTTTTACCCCACGGGTCGTGAATCATGGCAATTCCCCGAGCACGCAAGGTGTCGGGTCGTTGCCAGATCACAAACACGTGAGAGTGAAATTCCTGCCTATTCGCACCATTGGGGAGCGACCCCCATGGCGGATAAATCTGCTGTTGTATTCGACAGGTAACCCGACTGAACGGATCACGTGTTCGTAAATCTGGCAAGCGGGAAAATATCACAAATCGAAAGAAAAGCAAACAAATTATTCAAACCTGTTAGGAACACATAAACTGTCCGCTGTTAAAACACATAATCTGTCCGGTTTATGCCAGCTCTTGAGGGAGGTGATTTATGAGGCGGACAGAAGTGTTACAGGAGATACGACAGATGAGATTTGAAGAGTCATATGGGGGCTGGACCGAGGGTCGTCTGAGCCAGGAGGAAGCGACGCAGTTGCTGGGTGTGTGTGAGCGCACCTTCCGTCGTTACATCAATCGTTACGAGGAAGAAGGCCTGGATGGTTTGATCGACAAGCGCCTGTCTCAGGTATCGCACCGGCGGGCACCGGCCGATGAGGTTATGCGTCTGGTGGATCGGTACCGGAGCCGGCATGAGGGCTGGAGTGTCAAGCACTACTACGCCTGGTATCGGCGCGGCGGTGGTGGGCGTAGCTACAACTGGGTGCGCAAGTCCTTGCAGGCTGCCGGAGCGGTGGCGAAGGCATCGGGCCGTGGGCAACATCGCAAGCGGCGCGAGCGAGCGCCGGTGCCGGGCGTATTGCTGCACCAGGATGGCAGCACCCATGCCTGGGTGCCGGGACAGACCTGGGATTTGATAGTCACCATGGATGATGCCAGCAATCGGCATTACTCCATGTTCTTTTGTGACCAGGAAGGCACCCGGAGCAGTTTCCAGGGGGTACGTGAGGTGATTGAGGCCGAGGGCTTGTTTTGCTCGCTGTATACCGACCGGGGCAGCCATTACTGGCACACGCCGACGGCTGGCGGCAAGGTGGACAAGGGCAACTCGACGCAGTTTCGGCGCGCCTTGCAGCAACTGGGCATAGAGATGATCGCGGCCTACTCGCCGCAAGCCCGAGGGCGCTCCGAGCGGGCCTTTCGCACCCATCAGGAGCGCCTGGTCAAGGAACTGGCCGCCGCTGGCATCACCGATATGGCTACTGCCAATGAGTATCTCCGGCAGGTGTATCTGCCCGCTTTCAACGAAGAGTTTGAGCAACCGCCGCGGGAAGCTGGCTCAGCCTTTATGCCGGTGCCGGAGGAAGCGCAGTTGGACAACATTTTCTGCGAACGCTACGAGCGCCAAGTACGCAAGGACAACTGCATTGAATTCGGGGGACTGACCCTGCAGATACCGGCAGACCGTCACCGTTACCACTACATCAAAGCTAAAGTGAAGGGGTTACGGCACACCGACGGCGCCTTGTCTTTGTGGCACGGCCCCCGAAAACTGGCCGGTTATGATGCGGCCGGCCAACTCATCCAGACTGACTTACCGGTGGCTGCTTGATGTCCGCTGCGCCATCAATAACGGGTGCCTCAGCCAGGCTTCCCGACATCGCCAAAAGCGGACAACTCATGTGTTCTAAAACCGGACATTTCTATTTGTTGCTAACACAAATTATTCAAACCCGGCGACGAAAGCGAAAAGCCGAAGAGTTTATTGTCGGAGCTGGTGAGAACTAAGGCTAGGGTTGCTGTGGTTAAAGCTCTTTGGTTTGAAGACTCATATATCGGTGCGCCAAAAACCACCCGATACAACAAATAGCCTTTTGAAAACTCCTACTGTATCTGTCGAAGCTAAGCTGCCTGCTATTTCTTATAGATGCGATACGGGAACAACACCAGTTGGCGGTGGGTGGGTCTATATGTGGCGGGGTATGACGCTCCATTTGCATGGCGTAGTGCGGCGGATTATCACCGACGGCGGACTTGCTGTCGGCTGTGGCGCCCCGTCATTCTTGTATGTGTTCACTAATTCACTGCCCTGTTTTGTTCCTTTCCAGCGGTGTTTTAGCACCGCCCTCTCGGCCGTCATTCTCGCCGCAGGCGGGAATCCAGACGCGGCGAAGCCGCGATAAAAGGAGTTCGGCTACGCCGGATTTTTTAACTGGATTATCGAGTCAAGCCCGATAATGACGGCAGAGGAGCACGGTAGTTGCATCGCCCCTTAACCGTCATTCCTGCGGAAGCAGGAATCCAGTCAAACATTCGTTCCCCGCTTCCGCGAGGACAGGCTCCGCGTAGCGGGACACAAATCCACCACGGTGTGGTGGCAGAGTGTGGCGGTGGCGGTCATTGTCATCGCGCAGTGTCGCGGCTTGCACCGTCTCGCCGTTACTCCTAAGTGGAGCGGCTATCGCCGCGCATGTCTCACTGGATTATCGGGTCAAGCCCGATAATGACGGCAGAGAAGCACGGTAGTTGCGTCGCCCCCTATTTGCCCAAACCATAATGTCGCGGCTTACGCCACCGTCGCCGTTACGCATCCGCCGTCAGCACTTCCTCATATCTGCGGCGGCGGTCGTCAAGCCAATCGACCATGCGGTCCCAATTCGCGCGGTCGCGGGAATCGCCGATGTGCAACGTGGCGACGCATCGGTGATTCGTGCCATAGGAAAAGTCATCGTCTTCATCAAGCGCATTTTTTATCGCCGCGGCATAAGGCGCGATGCGTGGGTCGGCGTCCGCGATGGGCTCCCTCCAGTTGCCGGTCAAATATACGCCGATGTGATCTTGCGCTAGGTATTGCGAGATGACGATGTCCGCTTGCTCGACGCGATGCCACACATTACTGCCGCCCCAGCCGCCGCCGTAACCCGCACGCAAGCCAGGCGCATCGGGAATGCGCTGCGCGAAGTGCGCCCAGAAGGCAAGACGGAATTGCCCGCGCTCGCTGACCGCGCCCTGCACCGCGTCATGCACTTGGCGTTCCCATTCGTTGGGGCTTTCGACCACTTCAAATATCGGCGCGGGTGGCGAATCGCCAATTTTCACGACGCGCACTTTCACCGCGAAAAACGAAAACTTATCATCGGTGTGTTCGTTCAACCAACGGATTGCCGAGCGGTGGGTGTCGTTGAAGTCGGGCGTCACCCAAACCGCGACGCGCGCCTCGAGCCCCGCCATATACGCGAGTATCTGCCCGAGGTGGCGGTGGTCGGCGGACTCCAATTGATTTTCAATCAGTATGCGCGAATCGTCCTGCGGATTTCGCGCCACGATGTCGACACGATAGGAAGTGGAGCTGACCGGCATCTCGGTGCCTTCCCACTCCAAATCAATCTTCAATACTTCCGCCAGCGCGTCGAGGTTATCCGCGAGCCACGGCGTGAAGTTCAGCGCCTCGTTCGCCCACGCCTGACGAATGTCAACGGGTTGTAGTTTGCCTAAATCGGAATTATTCATGCGGCTGCCTCTGCTCGATTGTGTTTGTCTATTGTATCGGACTGCGGTGGAAATGACCGATTTGCACAACCCGTCATGCGGCTTCCTGGGGCGTGTACAAGTGTCGCTGGAAGCCGACAAACATCTCCCGTATCCCGGTATCGCTGATGCCCAGCTCTGCGATGGCATCGTGGACTGTGCCGTACTTCAGGTCCAACAAATCGGGCAGTTTCCGGTCGTCCAGTTCGCCGACTCCTTGTTTGATGTAGTGGTCAAGAACGAAATTTAGAAATTCCCGTGGTTCATACTGATAGTTCTCCAGAATAGCGGCTTTGCGGGTATCCACACGCTCCCGGCGATTTTTTCGTTGTCAGGCAAGGCGCGCGGGGAGCGAGGGAGTGAGCAATACATTAAGTATGTGAACGACCGAGCTTTGAGGCGCAACAAAGCATGGCGACGAAAAGGCAAGTGCAAAATACCGCGACGCATTTGTCCCTTTATCGATTGCGTGAATTCGGGTATAACTCACTCGTCAATTTTTAGTCGTGCTGTCATTTGTCGCAACAATTGTCGGAACTCAACATGTCGAATGAAAAACATTGCCCGCTGCTCATTCTCGGTTCGGGACCAGCCGGATACACGGCCGCGGTTTATGCGGCGCGCGCAAATCGCAATCCGGTTTTGATTACCGGCATTGAGCGCGGCGGGCAGTTGACCACAACTACCGATGTCGATAACTGGCCCGGCGATGATGTCGGCGTGCAAGGTCCGGCATTGATGGAACGGATGGAGCGACACGCGCAACGATTCAATACGGAAATTATTTTCGATCACATTCACGCCGCCGAACTTGCCGACAATCCGTTCACTTTGCGCGGCGACGCCGGCGTCTACACTTGCGATGCGTTGATCATCGCGACCGGCGCATCGGCGTTGTATTTGGGTTTGCCGTCGGAGCAGGCCTATCTTGGCAAAGGCGTTTCCGCGTGCGCGACTTGCGACGGATTTTTCTACAAAAATCAGGATGTTGCTGTGATTGGCGGCGGCAATACCGCAGCCGAAGAAGCGTTGTATTTATCCAACATTGCGCGCTCGGTCACGCTGGTGCATCGCCGCGATGAACTGCGCGCCGAAGCGATTTTGCAAGATCACCTGATAGAGAAAACGGCAGCCAACGGCGGCAACATCACGATTGTCTGGGACAGCGTATTGGACGAAGTGCTTGGCGATGACGGTGGCGTAACCGGCATCAGAATTAAAAATGTTAAGTCCGAAGTGCACGAGGAAATCAATTTACAAGGCGTGTTTATCGCCATCGGTCACACGCCGAACACAAGTTTGTTCGACGGGCAGTTGGCGATGAACGGAAATTATATTGTGACGCGCGGCGGTAGTGATGGAGATGCCACGCTTGCCAGCGTTGATGGGGTTTTTGCGTGCGGCGATGTGATGGATCATGTATATCGCCAGGCAGTCACCTCGGCCGGTAGCGGTTGCATGGCGGCGTTGGATGCCGACCGATATTTGAAAACACGTTGAACGCCGTGTTGTTATGATGGCGCGCAAAAACGATAATGTGGGCGACCATTCGAACGATAAGGCGAACGACGACCCGCAGGACGATAGTGTTTTATTTCGCACGGCGATGGCGGAGATAAAAGTTGTGCCCTATCAGAAGTCGCGCAAGCAATCGCGCAGCAATTTCGCAACATCGGCTCCGAAACCGGCCGTTAAAATCCGAAAAGCACAATCAACCAAACCCGCCGGCGGCGTGATGACCGACAAAACCGATCAGGGCGCATTTGTCGAGTTTGCGCGTAGCGGCTTGCAGAAAAAAGTAATTCGCAAACTAAAACGCGGCGATCATAACTTCACCGCAATCCTTGACCTGCACGGCCACACCACCGCTGAATCACAAAAACTCCTTGCCGATTTTTTGCGTGATGCCAAAAGCGCCGGCGATTCGATGGTGTTGATCATCCACGGAAAAGGATTGCACGGCGTGTTGAAAAGATTCACGTTGGACTGGTTGAAACGGCAATCTCAAGTGAAAGCGTTTTGCTCGGCATTGCCAAAAGACGGCGGCACCGGCGCGGTTTATGTTTTGTTGCGATCAAAAACCTGAACTAGTTACGCCGCAATCTTGCGCGGCACGGTTGAAGCCGAAACTCGCGATTATTCAGCCAACGCAATCACATCATCCGCCCGCCACCACACCACCACTTGTTCTCCAACGGCGGGAGCAACGGCGTTGCGGCGGCTGTTGGGAAGGGCGATGGTAAGCGTCGTGCCAGTCCCTGTTTTAACCGGCGCCGTTTTCACCGTGAGCACGGTTTCGCCGCCGTAGTAGGCGACGTTGTCTATGACCGCGCTGACCGAGTGGATATTTTCGCCTTGCGGTTTTGCCGCGGCGATGGAAAGTTTTTCCGGACGGATGGCAACGAAGGCGGCTTGAGACGAGTGTTCGCCGGTTTTTTCATTGCCGGACACTGCAACGGATATTTCGCCGAACCCTTCGACATCATAGCGTCCGCCACCGACCGCACGCGCCGGCAAAATATTCATGCGTCCGACAAAACTGGCGACGAAGCGATTTTGTGGTGCTTCGTATAAATTGCGCGGCGTGTCCAATTGCCGGATGCGGCCGTGTTCCATGACGGCAACACGCTCGGCCATGGAAAGTGCTTCGTCCTGATCGTGGGTAACCACGACGAAGGTGATGCCGACGGTGTGCTGCAATTTTACCAACTCGTTTTGCATGGTCTCGCGCAACTTGGCGTCGAGGGCCGACAGTGGCTCGTCCAGCAACAAAACCCGTGGCCGTTTTACCAACGCCCGCGCCAGTGCCACCCGTTGCCGTTGCCCGCCGGACAGTTGATGGGAATAGCGTTCGGCAAGCGAATCGAGTTGCACCAATGCCAACGCCTCATCCACCCGCCGCTCACATTCGATTTTTTCTACGCCGTCTATGCGCAACCCGTAAGCGATGTTGTCGCGCACATTCATGTGCGGAAAAACCGCGTAGGATTGAAACACCATATTCACCGGCCGCTTGTTGGGCGGTAGTTTGGTAATGTCGCGTCCTGCCATGGAAATGCCGCCGCTGGTGGGATTTTCAAAGCCGCCGATGAGGCGCAATAGCGTGGTTTTCCCGCAGCCCGAAGGACCGAGCAACACCAGAAATTCCTTGTCGTAAATATCCAGCGACACTTCGCTGACCGCCGCTTCATCGCCGAAAGTTTTGGTGAGGTTGTGTATTTTTATAAGCGTGTCAGGCATGGTCTTGGTTCGATCTATCCCCGTTTTGTATTTTGAAATCGCATGGCAACAACCGCGGCGACGATGGTGGTGACAATCAGCACGGTGGACGCGGCATTGACTTCGGGGGTCACCGAAAATCGCACCATGGAATTAATTTTGACCGGCAACGTGATGCTGTTGGGACCGGCGGTAAAGTAGGTAATGACAAAATCGTCCAGCGATAAGGTAAAGGCGATGAGCGCGCCGGCGATAATCGACGGACGGATTTGCGGAAACAAAATGTCGCGCATGGCCTGCCATTCGGTGGCGCCGAGATCCATTGCCGCCTTTTCCAATTCGCGGTTGACCAAAGCCAGCCGCCCGCGCACGATGACCGCAACGAACGGGAAGGTGAAAGTGATGTGCGCGATCATGATGTTGCCGAGACTGAGCGGCCACACCAAATCCCGCGGCCACCATTGATTGAAAAACACCAGCATGGCCACGCCCATGCAGATTTCAGGAATGACGATGGGCAAAGACAGGAGTCCGTCGGCGGCGAAGCGCAACGGAAAGCGAAATCTCCACAGCAGAATCGCGGCGGCCACGCCCAGAATCACGCCGACGATCATGTTGACCACGGCGATGGTCAGCGAATTGATGAAAGCGGAAATCAGCGAATCATTTTCCAACGCCTTCCAATAATATTTTGTGGTGAAGCCGTGCCACACGATGTTGCGCTTGGAGTCGTTGAAACTGAACGCCACCAGCGTCACGATGGGCGCGTATAACATCACGAAAAACATCGCCAGAAATCCCCGCATCCACCAACGGCCAGCGTAATCCAGCAGTTCGGGTCTACGCATTTTGATTTTTCCCGATCGCGGTTTTTGTCGCGAGTAGTTGGCGCACGACGATGGCGGCGAAAGTCAGATACATGAGCAGGAAAGACAATGCCGAGCCAAACGGCCAGTTGTTTGCGCCGAGAAACTGTCGCTCGATGACATTGCCGATCAACTGACTGTCAGCGCCGCCCAGCATGTCGGCGATGAAGAACGCGCCGAGTGCCGGCACGAACACGATCATCACGCCGCTGATGACGCCGGGCATGGTCAGCGGCAGCAGTACTTTAGCGAAGGTGCGCCAGTGACCGGCACCCAAATCCAAACTCGCTTCCAGATAGGAACGATCAAAACGATCCATGGCGGCGTATAACGGCAGAATCATGAACGGCAGAAAAACATATCCGATGCCCAGTGCCACGGCGGTGTTGGTGTAGAGCAACTCCAACGGCTGGTATTGCCCGGTTCCGGCAAACCCAACGGCGCGCAGCAGTGAGTCGCCGATGCTCCACAACCATTCCAGCGTGAAATTCAAAAAACCGCGAGTTCGAAACACCGCGATCAGCGCGTAGGTGCGGATGAGGATGTTGATCCAAAACGGCAGCGTGATGGCAAGCAATAGCGGCGTTTTGATTTTTTGCGGCGCAAAAGCCACCGCCAGCGCCACCGGATAGCCGACCAGCAAGCACACGGTGGTGGCGACTACGGCGATGACTACCGACTTGGCGAAAATGCCGAGATAAATCGGCGCAAAGGCGCGCAGATAATTGGCGCCTGTCCAGGTCAGGTCGTGGTCGATGATGCCGCTTTTGTCGGAAAAACTGAGCCCGAAAATAAACCCCAGCGGAACTACAAAAAATACCGCCAGCCACAGCAGACCGGGCAGTGCCAGTGCCGCAAAGACACCGGGGTTACCGCGCCAGTGCTCGCTTTGCATGGGTTAGCGCAACCGAGTTTCACCGCCGCCCGCGGCGAGCACGGAAAGCCGGCGCGCAACATCGCGCTGACCAATTGAATTGCGCACGCGGCTTTGGCTGGTTTGTTGCGATGGAATGATTGATTCGGGGATGGCCGTCGATAGATGCATTGCACTCTTATCAGGCCTTCTCAGGCCCGCTCACGCATTCATTGATCGCATTCATTGATTGGGGGTTTTCTTGGAGTTGTTCAGCAGGCGCACGACCGCTTTGTGGTTTTCGCGTCTGGCGTCGTCCAGCGGTGTGCCGCCCCAGCGGTCCACCGGGTCGATCTTGACCTTCTTGGCGATGAGATATTCCAGCACCGCAACCTGCCCTTCCGAGGCGGCGAGGTGGGCCGCGGTGCGCCCGTCGTAGTCGGCCGAGTTCAGGTCAATGCCGCGCGCCGTCAGGAGAATAACCTCCGCCATGTCGCCGGTGCTGGCGGCGTGCAGCAGCGCGAAAGTTTCACTGGCGGATGTTTCCAGTCCGTAGAAGCGCGGGTCGCGCTTGCCGGTGCCGGAGATGATGCCGTCGTAGTGGTGAAAATTATAGCGCTCGCCGATGCGCGTGAAAAACTCGATGCCGCGCGCCGAGTTGCCCAGTTCGTTCAAGCGCGGCGACCACAGACAAATCCCCATGACCCCCGGAACAATCACCAACAGCGCGCCCGACACACCGCTCTTGGCCGGCAAACCCACCAAAAACGCCCATTCGCCGGAGTAGTCATACATGCCGCAAGTCAGCATCAGCGAAAGGCAGTTTTTGACGTTCTGCGGGCTCAGCACTTTTCGCCTGCTATGCGGCTGCACGCCGGCATTCGCCAGGGTCGCGCCGATGGCGGCGAGCCCGACCGCAGTAACCTTCACCGAACAGCACTGGAAATAAAATTCAAGGGTTTTCATCACCTCGGCGTTTGCCGGGAAAGCCCCCTTTTCTTTCATAAAATAACCCAGCGCGAAATTGCGGTTGCCGGTTTCTTTCTCCGACAGATACACCGAATTGTCGAAACCAATGTAGTTATGCTCGCCGGCCATCGCCTGCACCTGCGTGGTGAAATACTCAAAGCGATCGGCAGTGCTACTGTCTTGCTCAATCAACGAACAACTCATGGCGGCGCCGGCGTTGATCATCGGATTGTGCGGCAGCCCCTGGGCGTTCAGGGTGAGGGCGTTGAAACTCGCGCCGCTCGGCTCGCGCCCGATGTGACGGTGCACCACTTGCTGATCGTTGCCCTCAAGTGCCAGCGCATAGAGTAGCGGCTTGCAGGTGGATTGCAGGCAGAAAGAATCTCCGCTATCTCCGCTCGCGAAGGTCTGGCCGTCCACCGTGCACACCGCCAGCGCGGTTTTTTCGGGATCAATTTTCGCCAACTGCGGAATATAGTCGGCGACCTTGCCTTGCTTGTTGCGGCGCACGATTTGCAACACTTCATCGAGTTCCTCGGCGAACAAGGAAAACTGCGGCAACACCAATTCTCCGCGCAAGGCGCGCGTCAGGAGTATGCCGTTGTACCGCACCTTGTCGGAGAAATCGCACAACTTGATTTTGTCGTCGGCGCCGTATTTTTCGAGTTCGGCGTGGAATTCCCGCAACCGCGGATCGACCGCATCCAAACCGCATTGCGCGAGTTTTTCGGTGAGGTCGGATTTGACGACATAGCCATCGTTGTCGTAATCAATGGCTTTGAGAGCGGCCGCGCAAGTATCGTCACCGTGGCAATGTAGAGCGGGATGCTCAGGCAACGGCGCGGCCGGCCTTGCTTTCTTGTTCATTGCTTTGTCTGTGACTTAGCGCATTAGCAACGGTTCACCGTCAGGAGGCCCGGCCCAGATCACGACGCCAGAACACGCGTCCATTCCTCGTCGATGAGTTGCGCGCGTTCTTCACCGAGATACAGCGACGGTTCGAGTTGGGCAAGCACATCTTCCGGTGGAAAGATGGCCGGGTTTTTGTTGTAGGAATCATCCATCAGTTCGCGCGCCGCGGCGTTGGAGGTGGCGTATTCGATGTATTCCGCCAAGTCGCGGCCAATTTCGGCGTCCATCAAAAAGTTGATGAAAGCGTGTGCGTTTTGCGGATGCGGCGCACCGGTCGGAATGCACAAGCAGTCCTGCCAGTAATAGCCGCCTTCGTTTGGAATGACATAATCGACATCGGGGTCTTCGTTGATGAGTTGCGCAATGTCGCCGTTCCATTCTACCACCAGATCACATTCGCCGGCAGCCAGCAGGTCTTGCCCGTTGTCTTCAAACACGCCTTTGACATTCTTTTTATACTTGATTAACTGGTCGGCGGCTTGGCGAATTTCGCCGGCGTCCACGGAGTTGAACGAGTAGCCAAGATAGCGCATCGCCATGCCGAGCATTGAACCCGGCTCGCTGATCCAGCCGATCTTGCCGGCGTATTTATTGGACTGCTCGCCCCACACCGCCGACCACGAATCGGGACGCGCAACTTTGGATTTGCGATAGCCGATGCCCATGGTTCCCCACATATACGGCATGGAATATTTTCGGCCGGGGTCAAAGTCCGCGTCTTGAAAAAGTTTGCTGATGTTTTTACGGAAGTTCGGAACCGCGCTGTGGTCGATTGGCTGGAGCAAATTGGCACGCCACATGCGCTCGACAAAATCGTTGGTCGGCACGATTACATCATAGCCGGGGTTGCCTTCGCGCATCTTAGCGAACAACTCGGCGTTGTCTCCGAATAAATCCATTTTGACTTCAACGCCGGTGGCGGATTGGAAGTCGTCCAGCGTGGTCTCGCCGATGTAGGTGTCCCAGTTGTAAAAATTAAGTTTTTTCTCCTCAGCACCGAAGCCTGGCAGGTGAAGACCGGCGGCAACGGCTCCGCCGGCTGCTAAAAAAGCGCGGCGCGAAATACGATGATGTTTCATGATGATTCTCCAGTAGTGATGGTAAAAATGAGTAACACGAATAATGAATAGCATAAAAATACTGCCAGCATCCGGCGGCGGTGTCAATATGCCCGTAGCCGAAAACCGTGGGGTAAATTGATGGACCGGGGGGCATAGACGGAGTGCTGTTGTTTTTTATAACATTACGGCGTATAAAATCGCTTGCCTGATTGCCCGTCGGGGTGCAACGATTGGCACTTTGAGTAGCCCGGCGGACAACATGAAACTGAACATGAGACCGAACATGAGCGCGACCTTGACGCAATCCATCTCTCTCGACCACCTTGCCGCGGTGGAGCGTCCCATCGCCGATGCGCGCGGCATGCCCAACGCCGCCTACACCGACCGGGAATTTTATCACTTTGAGCGTGATCATTTGTTTGCCAAAACCTGGACGGCGCTGGCTTTTTGCGATGACCATCGCGATTCGGGCATGGTCACGCCGGTGGACTTTATGGGTCTGCCGCTACTGATCGTGTACGACCAAAACGGCGACCTGGCGGTTTTTCACAACGTCTGCAGCCACCGCGGAATGCGACTGGTGCGCGAGCCGAAAAAAACCAACGGGCTGCTGGTCTGCCCGTATCACGCTTGGACCTACGACCTCAGCGGCGCGCTCAAGGCGACGCCACATATCGGCGGTGTCGACAACCACCACGCCGAGGGGTTTTGCGCTGATGCCCACGGTTTGAAGTCGGTGCGTTCGCATTGCTGGATGGGAGTTTTGTTTATCAACCTGAGCGCCGATGCGCCGCAGTTCAGTGAGTATGCGGCACCGCTCATTGACCGCTATCGTCCATACATCGGTGCCAACGGCGCGGCCTCCCTCAGTGCTTCGGAACTGGACGCTGACCTTTCCTTTGAAGCCAACTGCAACTGGAAACTGGCGGTGGAAAATTATTGCGAGGCCTATCACCTGCCGTGGGTTCATCCATCGCTGAATGACTACTCGCCCCTCAACCGCCATTACGCCATGATGATTTCCGATGATTTCGCCGGTCAGGGCACCAACACTTTCAATCCGGTGCTTGACGGTGCCGACGACTTGCCGGTTTTCCCCGACTGGCCCGAAGACAAACACGAAATCGCCGAATACCCGACCTTTTATCCGAACCTGCTATTGGGGTTTCAGGTGAATCATTTTTACGCACTCATCATTCATCCCCTCGAGCCGGAGCGGATTCGTGAAAACCTCCGAATCTTTTATGTCGGTGACGGTGCCACCGCCGACCGCTACCTGCCCGCTCGACAATCCAACTTCAAGGCATGGCAAGGAGTTTTTTTCGAGGACATCAGCGCGGTGGAAGGATTGCAACTTGGGCGAAATTCGCCGGGTTTTCAAGGTGGCGTGTTCTCGCCGGCGATGGATGGGCCAACCCATCATTTTCATCAATGGGTTGCGCGAAAATATCGCACGGGACTGGGGTAACGGTGCTTGTTCGTCAAAGCAACGCCGTTTTAGTGTCACGCTTTGCGTGACAATTATTTACCATTGTCTTCTCAAAAGGACTCATCGCCTTCCGACTTACCATTGTCTCCCCAACCCGTCATTGCCCGGCACATATTATTGGCCGGATAATCCAGTTTATCGCCAGGGACGGCGGGTAGTTCGGCGGAGCAGGACGCGAGAGCCGAACAACACGCTTCCCGCCTCGTCATTCCTGCATAGAATATCGCGGCAAAGCCGCCGCTATTGCGCGGCTTCGCCGCATCTGAATCCCCGCCTGCCGGCGAGGATGACGAATTATAAGTAATAGTGAATTGAGAGGACAAAAGCGAGTTGAAACGCCAAAAGTAAACTAGAAAAAAGTCCGGCGCAGCGTGACTCAATCCTCCGGTCATGCCTCCGGCTTCAAAATCTTTTGCAATTCGCCGTTCTCATATAGTTCAGTCATGATGTCGCAGCCGCCGATAAATTCGCCGCGCACATACAACTGCGGCACGGTTGGCCATTTCGAGTATTCTTTGATTCCCTGTCGCACCGAATCATCGGCAAGCACATCCACCGATGCAAACGGCGCGTCGCACGCCTTGAGAATCTGCGAAGTACGTCCGGAAAACCCGCACTGGGGAAAATCCGGCGTGCCTTTCATGAATAAAACTACTTCGTTGCTCTTAATTACTTCTTTCAGTTTTTCCTGGACAGACATTTCAGTTGCCTCGCATGTAAGGATAAAGGTTACCGGGGTTAAAGCGCGCTATGCTCTTCGGGTGTCAGCGTTTTCATGGAAAGCGCGTGGATTTCCGCCTGCATTTTATCACCGAGGGCGTGATACACCATCTGGTGACGCTGAATCAGAGATTTATCTTTGAAGTTGTCATCGATAATCAGTGCTTCAAAATGACGACCATCGCCATCAACACTGACCTCGGCACCCGGCAAGCCAGTTTGAATCCAGTGTTGAATTTGTTCGGGGGTGGACATGCGGTGAATTATGCCGCTACTGACACCTGATTGGCAAGCCGTTACTCGCCGAACAATTCTTCCAACCCGCTTATTTTCGCGAGTTGGCGCAGTGGTCGGGGGGCGTTGATGAAGGTTAATTGGCCGGATGACGCGTTGGCGCGGTTGCACCAGTGCACCAACAAAGCAAGGCCGGCGCTGTCGACTTCGCGCAGGTTGGCGAGGTTCACACACATTTCCCCTTGAGTTTGACCGAAATGCGGCGTTTGCTCGAACCATGCGCGCACGGTTTGCAACGTAAGGTCGCCATCCAATTCCATGGGTTGGTCGGTTTGCATCACAGTTTTTTTGCGTTGGCGATTTTCATCGACTCGATCACGCCGTCTATGCCGAGGTTACCGATGGCGGCGGCGTAAGTGTTGCGGTAGTTGGTGATCATGTTAATGCCGCCGATGGTCAGGTTGTATATTTTCCAGTTGCCGTCCTTGTCCAGAATCAGCGCGTAATCCACCGCGACCGGCGGCACTGCGCTGAGTGCGACTTCGGAATGCACCACGGCGAATTTGCGTCCCTTGCGTTCGGTGATTTCCGAGTCGGTGAAGGTCATCTTTTGGTCGCCGGTGTATTGGAAAAGCGCGATGGCGTAGGTGCCAATCAACAATTTCTTGAACTCGGTGCCGAATTCATCGCGCTGCTGTGCGCTTGCCTGTCGCCAGTTGCGCGCCAGCACCAGTTTGGTGATTCGCTTGAAGTCGAACAGCGGCACCGCGACCCGCTCCACCAACTCGAATAATTTACTCTTGTCGGCTTCAAACCATTCCCGCTTGTCGGTGAATTCATCGAGCAGGGTTTGCACCGTCTGCTCGATCAACATGAGCGGTTTTTCCATCGCCGATGATGTCGCCACTGGCATTTGCGCAAGCAACAACATGGCGCCGATGACCAGCCTGGCAACAACCGTATACTTATACATTTTTTTCATCGTGCAATTATCATTGAGGGTGTTGATTATTGCGCACCGCCGTCCATGCCCTGGCTGAACAAAAATTGGCCAATCAATTCTTCCAGTTGAATCGCGTCCTGGGTGATGTCGAGACGGTCGCCCTCTTCCAGATAAATATCTTCGCCACCGACCTGCAACCCGACGAACTGCGCGCCGAGCAATCCGGCGGTGAAGATAGAGGCGCTGGTGTCGATGGGCAGGTTGTCGTAGCGCGTGTCCAGATCCATTCCCACCACCGCGCGATAACTTTCTTTGTCGATGTATATTTCGCCGACCCGCCCAACGCGCACGCCGCCGATCATCACCGGTGCCTTTGCATTGAGTCCGCCGATGTTATTGAAATTCGCGCTGATGCGGAAGGTATCGCCGCTACCGCCGCCGGCATTGCTTACCTGCATCGCCAGCATGATCAGCGCGGCCAATCCTGCGAGGATGAAAATCCCGACCCATATCTCAATGCTTTTTCGTTCCACTACAAACCTCCAAACATTAATGCGGTTAAAATATAGTCGCCGCCCAGCACCGCCAGCGACGAGGTCACCACGGTGCGCGTGGTCGCTCGACTGACGCCCTCGGCGGTCGGCGGCGCGGCGTAACCTTCGAACAACGCCACCCAGGTAATCACGAAGCCGAACACCACGCTTTTGATTATGCCGTTGAACACATCGTCCACCAAATCCACGCCGTTTTGCATGGACGACCAGTATACCCCGGCATCCACGCCAAACTGGCCGTGGCCAATCAAATACCCGCCCAATACACCGACCGCGCTGAGCATCGCCGCCAGTAGTGGCATGGCGATAAGCCCGGCGACAAAACGCGGACCGATAACACGCACCATCGGGTCCACCGCCATCATCTCCATGGCGGCCAATTGCTCGGTGGCTTTCATCAAACCGATCTCCGCGGTCAGTGCCGAGCCGGCGCGTCCGGCAAACAACAATGCCGCCAGCACCGGGCCCAGTTCACGCACCAAAAACAACGCGACCACCAAACCGAGGCTGGATTCGGCACTGAAATTGACCAGTTGATAATAGCCCTGCAAGCCCAGCACCATGCCGACGAACAACCCCGACACCACGATAATCAGCATGGTCAAAACGCCGATGGCATACAACTGCTCCACCACCAGCGAGAAGCGCGGCAACGCGCGCGCCGCGCCGGCCAACGCTCGCAACAAAAACAGAAACGATGCCCCCAACCGGGCAATAAAAGAAATCGCCCAAGCACCGAGACCGGCAAGCAGTTTCACTGCGCCATTCATTCGGCGAGGTCGGCGCGATAATCTGTGGCCGGATAGTGATACCCGACCGGGCCATCGGGCAAGCCATTCATAAACTGCTTCACCTGCGGCAAGTCGCTATGCTCCATTTCCTCCGGCGAGCCTTGCCCGATGACTTTGCCGTCGCCGATCAGATACAAATAATCGGCGATGCTGCGTCCCTCAATCACATCGTGGGTAACGATTACCGAAGTCAATGCGAGCGCGTCGTTCAACTCGCGAATCAGTTTGACGATGACCCCCATGGAAATCGGGTCAAGGCCAACGAAAGGCTCGTCATACATAATCATCTGCGGGTCCAGCGCAATCGCCCGCGCCAACGCCACCCGCCGCTGCATGCCGCCGGACAACTCCGCGGGCATCAAGCCGCGCGCGCCACGCAGACCGACCATCTCAAGTTTCAGTAGCACCAGAATGCGAATTAGTTGTTCCGGCAAATCGGTTTGTTCGCGCAGCGGGAAGGCAACATTGTCGAACACCGACAAGTCGGTGAGCAACGCGCTGCTCTGGAACAGCATACCCATTTTGCGCCGCATCTCGAACAATCGGCGGTCACCGCGAGTCGGAATGGTCGCGCCGTCGAACCGCAGGCTGCCGCGATGCGGTCGCAAGCGGCCACCCACCAAACTCAAAAAGGTTGACTTGCCGCAACCGCTGGGTCCCATGATCACGGTCACCTTGCCGCGTGGAATGATGATGTTGAGGCCATGGTATATGTTGTGTCGCCCGAAAGAAAAGTGAATATCTTTCGCCACTACCATCGGGTCGTCGAACAAATCAGCCTCGTCCTTGCCGGAAAAATGTTGGGATTGCGCACGAGTCATCGTGTGGTCGGAGTCGTTGCGGAACAGACGACGCATTGTAGCAGAATGACCGCAGCCGGGTAGCGGCGATGCAGTGACTTTGCCGCGCCACTTCGGGTTATCATTATGCGCCCACATCAATCAATAGAAGGTAGCCAAATCAAACATTCAATCAAACCAAATCGGTCGCTCGTGCGACGCATCCATGGCACTGCGACATTCTTTGCGGCGAGCATCATGGCACTTGGCATGACACTCGGCATGACATCAACCATTGCGTTGGCGCATAAACATGCTGGCATTGACATCCAACCATTCACCGCCGGCAAAGCCATAGACCTCACCCACCCGATGCACGATGACATGGCGTTTTGGCCCGGCGGCGTGCCATTCAAAAAAGAGCGCTTGGTGGACTACGACACCGGCGGCTACCAGTTGCATAAATTCATCATGGGCGAGAACACCGGCACGCACGTGGATGCGCCGTCTCATTTTATCAAGGGCAACAAACCCATCAACCAGTTGTCGCTCGCGCAGTTGATCGTGCCGATAGTGGTGCTGGATGCCAAGCGCGCATCCGCCGCGGATAACGACTACGAACTGACCCCGGCGGATATCCGAAACTGGGAAGCGCAACACGGCAAGGTGCCGGCCAATTCGCTGTTCGTCATGAACACCGGCTGGCACGACCGCTTCGATAATCCGCAAAAATATATCAACATGGATGGCGACAACGTGATGCGCTTCCCCGGCTTCTCGGCGGATGCCGCCAGGTTGCTGGTAGAGCGGGATGTCGCCGGCATTGGCATTGACACGCTGAGCCTTGACCACGGGCCTTCCCAAACCTTCGCCGCCCATGTGGTAATGCTGGCCGCCAATAAATATCAGGTGGAGAATATGGCGTCCCTTGATGCACTGCCGGCCACCGGCGCCACCGTGGTCATCGGCGTGCTGCCGGTGCGCGACGGTTCACAAGCGCAAGCGCGCATATTTGCGTTGCTGCCTTAGTTGATTCCGTTGTGTTAGTGACGCTTGCCTTTTTGTCGCCGGGCTGGGGAGGCAATGGTGAATTGAGAGGGCAAAAGCGCGTTGAGATGCCAAAGGCACATTGAGAATAAAAAGTCCGGCGGAGTTGGACTATTAATGTCGTCACGCGTAGCGTGACTCATTCTGCTGCCGGCGATACTTTTTGCACATGCTCGCGCTGCCGGTCCAGGACATATCTCATTAAACTCGGAATGCCCGCCTCATATAAATCTGTGTCCGGCGGATTCCAAATAAATTCATGGCGAATAAGCGTTTGCAGATGTTCATTAACCGACTGTGTAGCCAGTGAATCGACAGGTGAATTATCTGCAATAACATCTATGAGCGTGGCCCTTGTGGTTGTTTCCGTGTCTTGGAATAGTGCCGCAATAGCAACAGCCGCCGGCAGCAGTCCAAGTTCGTCTAATGTATTTCTGCGCTCTCCATAAAAGTTTAACCGGCGGTTCTCAATCTTTGTTTCTACTTCGGCAATTTCTTGAGCAGTCAGTTTTTGCAGGTCTTTTTCCTTTGCCACATCCCAAAGGGCCTCGCCCCAGAGTTGAATGAAGTAAGGATAATGCTGGCTGTCTTCCACTACATGTTCCAAAGCATCGGCGTCTACTGTTATGCCGTCTTCCTGCAACGGCTTTACAATAGCGTCCGCAGTGGCCTGCGCATCTAATCGTGCAATGCCCATTTTCGTGGAACGTTCAACAAAACTAGCCCCCACGGTCTTCAAGAAATGTGCCAAGCCAGGGGTGCCGGCGAGAACCAGTAAAAAAGGTGCTTCCTCTCGTATCTCTTGACTCAGGTTTAGCAAACTACGACACAGACCCGGTTCCATGGTATGTGCTTCATCCACCAGAGCCACCCAGGGATTTTTTTTGCATTGAGAAATCAAAGCGTTTAATAAAACGCCATCAGTAGGCTCTTTTTCCTTCCATGTCTTAGCAATAAACGCCTCAGCCGAAACTATATCAGCAGCAGACGCCCCGGCCTTAACACCTGCTGTTGTTTCGCCGCCCAATACCTTTTCTGCCAAAGTTTCCTCAGACAATAAAAACGTCCACATTTTTGCTGGCGTTGCTAATTTATTAGCGGTGGTCGAACATGTGCATACCTGATTGCTTTTCATATGAAAAATTCGTGGTTTTTTATATCCCCTAATTTCATCTTTTAACCAATGCAATAACACGGTTTTGCCCATGCCCCGGGGCCCATACATAACCATGTCGGCGGCAGGCGACTCCCCATCAGCCATATCTGCTAATATCTCTCTAATCCGATTCTGCTCATTTTCCCGACCGGCCAGATAAGGCGGGCTTTTCCCGCTACCCGGTGTAAACGGATTTCGTGTTCTTGTGGGTGTCACGATGGCCTCCTCATTCGCCATCCAATGCTCAATCGAGCAACTGGTTCTTCTGCATAGTATACTCTTTAATTAGGGAATTTCGGCGATTTTTCCCGCCTGCCGGCGAGGATGACGAATGATAGGTAACAGTGAATCGAGAAGACAAAAGCGCGTTGAGATGCCAAAGGCACATTGAGAATAACAAGTCCGGCGGAGTTGGACTATTAATGTCGTCACGCGCAACGTGACTCATTCTGCTGCCGGCGATACTTTTTGCACATGCTCGCGTTGCCGGTCCAGGACATATTTCATCAAACTCGGAATGCCGGCCTCAAATAATATTGAATCCGGTGGATTCCAAATAAATTCATGGCGAATAAGCGTTCGTAGATGCTCATTAACTGACTGTGTAGCCAGTGAATCAGCAGGTGAATTATCTGCAATAACATCTATGAGCGTATCCATTGTGGTTGTTTCCGTGTCTTGGAATAGTGTTGCAATAGCAACAGCCGCCGGTAGCAATCCAAGATCGCTTAATGTTGCTCTGCGTTGTTCATAAAAGTTTGCTCGGCGGTTCTCAATCTTTGTTTCTACTTCGGCAATGTCTTGAGCAGTCAGTTTTTGCAGGTCTTTTTCCTTTGCCAGATCCCAAAGGGCCTCGCCCCAAAGTTGAATAAAGTAAGGATAGTGCTGGCTGTCTTCAACCACCTGTGCAAGGGTGCTGTCGTCTATATTTATGCCGTGTTCATTTAGCGGCTTTACAATGGCATCCGCAGTGGCCTGCGCCTCTAATCGTGCAATGCCCATTTTCGTGGAACGTTCAACAAAACTAGCCCCCACTGTCTTCAAGAAATGTGATAAGCCAGGAGTGCCGGCGAGAACCAGCAAAAAGGGTGCATTTTGCCGCGCTTGTTGGCTTATATTCAGCAGGGCCTGGCAGAAAGCAGGCTCCATCGTGTGTGCTTCGTCCATCAACAGCACCAATGGACGCTCTTTACATTCCTCAATTAAGACACTTACTAAATCGTCCTCGTCGGGAGCTTTTGAATTCCACACGATTTTGTTTCCAAGCGCCCCAAGTTCTATTTGCTCGGGCCAGATTTTCTCTTTCCAGTCGTCAGAAATCAATTTGTTCCAGAGAGACTTTAAGGATGGAAAAATTGTCGGGGTTGTTTGGATTGCCCGTAAAGGGAGATTGTCTTTTTCGGTTTTTTCGGCTTCATTTGCGAGCCAATTCAGCAGCACTGTTTTGCCCATCCCCCGGGGCCCATACATAACCATGTTGGCGGCAGGCGAATCCCCATCAGCCATGTCTGCCAATATCTGTCTGAGCCGACCCTGCTCATTTTCCCGACCGGCCAGATAGGGCGGGCGTTGCCCATCACCTGGCTTGAACGGATTTCGTGTTTTTGTGGGTGTCATGATGGCTTCCTCATTCGCCATCCAATGCTCAATCGAGCAACTGGTTCTTCCGCATAGTATACTCTTTATTATGGAATTTCGGCGATTTTTTGCGCGTTGCGGGGCTCCTCGGCGGCGTAGCCGGGGTCCTTTTATCGCGGCAAGGCCGCGCCTAATTCACCGCTGGCGGGTTTGATTTTCAGGGGTATTTTTAGTGTATAATACCCCGAACGGGCCACCCTCCCCCAAATGTGGGTCACCCAAAATCAACTTCATTCACACGGTATCCAAGACATCATGAACAAACGCATCACCCATTTCGTTTTTGCCTCCGCGTTGCCGGTGGCAATAGGTGTCACCCCCCCCCCCCCCCCCCCCCCCCACTTTTCTTTCGCGAAGTTGCCGGCTCATCCTCCTGATGCTGGCGATTAGCACCGCCGTCCCGTTCACTTTTGGAATAAACACGGCACACGCGCAGACTGTGACGATGAGCTGGCAAGATCTTTCGAGGGTTCCTGCGATTGGCGGGCGAGCGACTCTCGTGCTCCGCATCAGAGGCACCAACCAGGTTTTTGGCCTCAATTCCGATGATTTCTCTTTCACTGGCGCTAGGTTAGATGGCGCAATTAGTGGCAGATTCAATGCACGTTCTGTCCCAATCGTCCGGGAGGAGGATCATTTCTCCGTAACCCTTGCCGCAAACGCCGCAACAGTAACCCCAAGCCTCGGAGGCGGCAGGGTTCCCGCTAACGCGGTGACCTTTGCCTATACCGCGCCTCCGACCCTCGCCCTGGCGGGTCCGGACACGGGGGCCAGTGATAGGGACCGCATCACCGGACAAAGAGGGATACTTATTACTCTGAGTAGTTTTGATGCCAGCAGAGGGGACACCTGGGGAATATCCGTCGATGGCGGCGCAGACGGTTACGCTCGCACTAGAGTGGACAACGCCGCCGCCGCCCCCAATCTCCGTTTCGGATTGGGCGACGGCGTATATACCGACAATCAGGTGCGAGTGCGCCAGACCGTGAATGGCGTTACTTCCGAATTTGCCGGTCTTGCCGCGTTTACCTTTGATTCCACGCGGCCAACCATCAACCTGAATGGGGGAGACATCACCCTGACTGCGGGTCAGACCTACACGGAGCAAGCCACCGTATCGGATAATCTGGATACCAGCGTCATGCTCAGGGTGGGTGGCGATACACTGGACACCAACACCGCCGGCACCTACGACCTTACCTACGATGCGCAGGATACCGCCGGTAATGATGCCGTGCTGTTGACCCGCACCGTGACCGTGACCGAGCCGGTGACCTTGTCGGCTTTGACTGTTTCGCCTGGCACCTTGTCGCCCGACTTTGATCCCGCCATCAGTGCCTACAACCTCATCGTGGGCACTGGTGTGAACAGTATCAGCTTTACGCCAACCTTCCGTGCCGGCACCGTGGTCATTGAGGTCGATCGGGTTAGTGGTGGTGTGATTCGTAGTGGATCGACATCGACACGCGTCTTTTCCGGTACCAGCGCTACCTACAACATCGCGGTTACCCATGGCGGTGTCTCAACAACCTACTCCGTTACCGCGACCCGCAACACCGCGCCGGTGGCCGATGCCGGGGACGATGACGCTGCGGTTGCCAATGCGCCGGTAGCCCTGGACGGCTCTGGCAGCAGCGACCCCAATAGCCATGTCGGCGATACGCTGACTTACGCCTGGGAGCATACCTTGACCGATGGTGCGACACCCGCCACGGCAATTACCTTGCCTGATGCCACCGCGGAAAGCCCGACCTTCACGCCGACTGCGGCTGGGGCTTATACCTTCACCCTGACCGTCACCGATTCGGTCGGTGCCAGCCACACCGACACGGTCGTCATCACCGTGACCGAACCGCCCGTGACCCTGTCTACGGATTCGACTCTGTCGGCCTTGGAGGTTTCGGCAGGCAGCCTGAATCCGGCCTTCGCGTCCGGCACCGAGGCCTACGCCGTCAGCGTGGCGAATGGGGTGACCAGCATTAGGATTACGCCGACCGTGACTGACGCCACCGGCGCGACCGTGACTGTGGGCAAGTCGGGCGCGACCCCGGTTGCGGTTGCCAGCGGCGAAGCCAGTGAAGAGATTGCCTTGGTTCCTGGCGAAAACCCAATCAATATCATCGTCACCGCCGAAGACACTTCAACACAAACCTACATCGTCACCGTGACCCGCACCGCCAACACCGCGCCGGAAATCACTGGCAATGCTACACTGGATTATGCCGAGGACCGCACCGATTCGGTGGCGACCTACACCGCGACCGATACCGAGAACAACGCCATCACCTGGTCACTCAGTGGCACGGATGCGGGTTCGTTGACGATTGGTGCCACAAGCGGCATCTTGACTTTCAACACTACGCCGGACTTTGAAACCAAATCCACCTACTCGATCACCATCACCGCCACCGACGACGGCACGCCGCCGATGACCGACACACAGGCGGTAACGGTAACGGTTACCAATGTGGAAGAGGGTGTCGGCATGGTTGCCATCAGCGGCACCGCTCAGGTTGGCATGGTATTGACCGCCGGCACGGTGACCGGTGACCCGGATGTCGTGGCCAGTGTTGATAGTCACGAATGGCAAAGCGCGCCGGACGGCACCACCACCTACGCCGCTTACAACCCCGCCGCCACCGGTTCAACCTACACCCCGGGAGTTGATGATGTCGGCAGGACCATTCGAGTGGTCGCTACTTACACCGACGGCCATGGTGGCGGTAAAAAAGTTGCCAGCGCGGCGACCGCCGCCGTGAAGGCCGCCGCGTCCGCGGATGCGACTCTGTCGGGCTTGGTCGTTACCGGTAACAATAACGTGGTATATGATTTGAATGAGGCAATCACGTCTACCCGCACGGATTACACTGCCAACGTGCCGAATGGAGTGCGTAGCGTTCGGTTGACACTGACCTCGACTCATGCCAACGCGGTGGTGAGGATAGGCTCCACGGTGATTACCAGGGGCGGAGACACCGCTTCGATTACCCTACCTGCCGGTGGTAACCAAGGCCGCGCGATTGATGTCACCGCCGAGGCCGGCGGCGCAGCAAGACGATACAACCTATCTATCATCCGCGCCGCCAACACCGCGCCGACCATCACGGCTGGCAATGAAGCGATAATGCATGACGAGAACACCAGAGAAGTGGCGACCTACGCCGCGACCGATGACGAGGGCAACACCATCGCTTGGTCGCACGGTGGCACGGATGCGAGTTTGTTCACGATTGATGCCACAAGCGGCGTCTTGACCTTCAACGCGCCGCTGCCGAACTATGAAGTGCCGACCGATGCCGGTGCCAACCGTGTTTATGACATCACCATTACCGCCACCGATGACGGCTCCCCGCCGATGGAAGACACACTGGCGATAACGGTGACGGTGACCAATGTGGATGAAGCCGGCACGGCAACCATCACCGGCACCGCTCAGGTTGGCGTGGCATTGACCGCCGGCATAACCGACCCGGATGCTGTCACCCCGACCAACCTGACTGGCGCGGTTGCTGTTGCTGACATCACCTACGAATGGCAAAGCGCGGCGGACGGCACCACCGCCTTCGGCGTCATTACCGGTGCGCCTACCACATCAACCTACACGCCGGAGGTAGCCGTCGAAGGCAGGATTATTCGAGTCGAAGCCACTTACACCGATGGTTTTGGCAGCGACACCGCCATCAGCGCGGCGACCGATGCCGTGCGTGCCGCGGCGACCCCGCCCAACCAGCCGCCGACTGCCGAAGCCGGACCCGCGCAAAGCGTGGTTACCGACATGCTGGTAGCCCTGAGCGGTTCCGGCAACGACCCCGATGGTGATAACAATGCGCTGACCTACTCCTGGGCACTGACCGGCGGCACGGGTATCACCTTGAGCGATGCCAACATCGCCAGCCCGACCTTCACGCCGACTGCGGCAGGGATTTATATCTTCACCCTGACCGTCACCGATGCTGGCTCTCCCTCGGCAAGGGGCACCGACACGGTAATCATCACCGTGACTGCGCCGGTGATCACGACCAACACGCCGCCGGTAGTCAGTGGCGAGGCAACACCGAATTATGCCGAGAACGCCAGCGCAGCAGTGGAGACCTACGCCGCGACCGATGCCGAGAGCAACGCCGTTGAATGGTCAGTCAGTGGCACGGATGCGGGTTTGTTTGCGATTGATGCGGATGGCGAATTGACTTTCAAGGCTTCGCCGAACTTTGAAGACCGCGCGACCTACTCGATCAGCATTACCGCCACCGAAACCAATGGCGTCCCAAGCAACCTGCCAAGCGAACCGCTGGCGGTAACGGTAACGGTTACCAATGTGGATGAAGAGGGAAGCATCAGTGCCATCACCGGCACCGCTCAGGTTGGCGTGGAATTGACCGCCGGCGCGGTAACCGACTCGGATGGCGCGGTTACTGGCATCACCTATCAATGGCAAAGTTCGCCGTCCAGCAGTAACACCTACACCACCATCAGCGGCGCGGGCACCGATGCAACCTACACGCCGGTGGACGGTGACGAAGGCAATACCA
The DNA here is from genome assembly GCA_965249835.1 of Candidatus Poriferihabitaceae bacterium. Taxonomy (GTDB): domain Bacteria; phylum Pseudomonadota; class Gammaproteobacteria; order Arenicellales; family Poriferihabitantaceae; genus JAHRAW01. The sequence goes on along the minus strand of CBDFMY010000003.1, from coordinate 1,083,339 downwards.
TTCAAGTCATTGCCACTTACACCGACCCGCAGGGTGCCGGCAAAACCGCCACCAGCGCGCCGACCGCCGCCGTGATTGCCGCGCCGACCCCGCCCAACCAGCCGCCGACTGCCGAAGCCGGACCCGCGCAAAGCGTGGTTACCGACATGCTGGTAGCCCTGAGCGGTTCCGGCAACGACCCCGATGGTGATAACAATGCGCTGACCTACTCCTGGGCACTGACCGGCGGCACCGGTATCACCTTGAGCGATGCCAACATCGCCAGCCCGACCTTCACGCCGACTGCGGCAGGGGTTTATACCTTCACCCTGACCGTCACCGATGCCGGCTCTCCCTCGGCAAGGGGCACCGACACGGTAATCATCACCGTGACTGCGCCGGTGATCACGACCAACACCGCGCCGGTAGTCAGTGGCAATGCAGCACCGAATTATGATGAGAACGCCAGCGCAGCAGTGGAGACCTACGCCGCGACCGATGCCGAGGGCAACGCCATCACCTGGTCAATCACTGGCGGCACGGATGCGGCATTGTTCTCGATTGCTCCTAATAGTGCTGATCCTAATAAGGGCGAATTGACTTTCAACAATCCGCCGGACTTTGAAAACGATGCACACACCGTGACCTACTCGATCACCATTACCGCCACCGAAACCGATGGCGCCCCAAGCAACCTGGCAAGCGCACCGCTGGCGGTTACGGTGACGGTTACCAATGTGGATGAGCCGGGTGCCATCAGCGACATCACCGGCACCGCTCAGGTCGGGCAAACGCTAACCGCCGGCACGGTAACCGACCCGGATGGCGCGGTTACTGGCGTCACCTATCAATGGCAAAGCGTGGAGTCTGGCGCCACCACCGACATCGGCACTGGCATGACCTACATGCCGGATGCCGATGATGAAGGCAAGACCATTCAAGTCATCGCCACTTACACCGACCCGCAGGGCAGTGGCAAGATGGCAACCAGCGCGGCGACCACCGCCGTGAAGGCCGCAAGCGTGACCCCGCCCACGGACACCACCCCGCCGATGGTTACCATCCCCCCTCTGGGCGAATCCACGGTTGGTAAGCCGGCAAGCGTGAAGATTACCTTCTCCGAGGCGGTTACCGGTTTGGCGGTGGATGATTTCTCCACTTCCATCGATGTCACGGTGGATAGCGTGACCCCGGACAGCGGCTTCAACACCACCTACATCGTCACCTATACCCCGGCGGAGGGCCCGGTAACCCTGACTCTCGCCGCAGATAGCGTGCTTGATAGCAACGGCAACACCGGTCCCGCGACTGCCGAGCCCGCATCCGGTGCCGCCAAAGCAGCGGCAACCGAAACCACTACCAAACCACGTGTCATTGCCACCATGACCATCCCCGGTCTCACCACCACCGAGTTTGATGAGGACAAGTTCCGCATGGGCATTGCGGACTTGTTGGGCCCTACTGTTGACCCCGACGATGTGCGCATCCTCAGCATCGCCGCTGGTAGCGTGGTGGTGGTTTATGAAGTAGTAGCGGACTCGGTCGCCGAGCGCGATGCATTGGCAACGGCATTGAATGACGCTGACTCGTCGGCTTTACGCACCGCCAGCGGACAAACTCTCGCCCCCGGCACCACCGAGGCGGTAACCATTGACGAGGTGGAAACGCGGGATGCGACCGAGCCGCCGGCGGATACGAATGAGGAAGTCGCCGAAGTGATTTTGTCGGAAGTCGCGCGCGTAATTGCCGACCAGAACATCAGCGCCATCGCCGGGCGGGTGGAACGCGCACGAACACAACAAAACGGTGGCAGCAGTTTCAACTTTACTGGGCAGCGGATGTCCCTTAATGGGGATGGGAATAACGACCAAGCCATGTCCTCCACCGTTGCCAACCTGATGAACACCCACGCGTCTTCAATGGAAGATGGCACGCTGGATATGAAAACCCTGCTCGGCAACTCGGAGTTTGAGATGCCGTTGAATTTTGTCGGTAGCGAGGATGGCAGCGGCATAACCTTCTGGGGCTCCGGCGACTACCGCAACTTCGGTGGCGAAGATGACGACCAGGAGCTGGATTGGGACGGCGACATGTTCAGCGTGCATTTCGGTTTGGACGGGCGCACCGCCGAAGCGATTGGCGGCGTGGCGCTGTCGTGGAACGAAGGTGAAATGGAAACCGACACTGACGGCACTTACGACATCAGCCTGACCAGCATCAATCCCTACTTCGGTTGGGGCGGTGCGCGAGGCGAAGTGTGGATGACCGCTGGCTACGGCTCAGGCGAACTGAAAAGGGATAATGGCACCAGCAATGATCTGGCAATGAATACCTTTGCCATTGGCGGTAATGGAATCGTGCGGCAACGCGGTGCCAACACCTTGCGATTGAAAGGTGAAGTATCGCAAAGCACGTTGGAAGTGGACGCCAACAAAGATAACAGCGGTTTGGAAGCAAGCGAAGTGGATACCAGCCGCGTGCGGTTGAGTTTGGAGTCCACCAACATCATCGCGCAGGACAACGGCACGCGCACCGAACGAATTGCGGAGGCGGGCATACGCCATGACGGCGGCGATGGCACCACCGGCACCGGCGCCGAACTCGGCTTCGGCATATCCCATGTCAATGCCAACGGCTTCAGCGTGAAAGGCAAAGCCCGCGTATTGGTCGGACACGATGGCGATGCCAATGAATGGGGTGTCAGCGGTGCCATCAAAAAGACCGCCGGCGCCGATGGCCAAGGCTGGTCGTTCGCCCTCAGCCCGGGTTATGGCGATGACGCCGGCGACATCCAACGCCTGTGGGAAGATGGTTTGCGCGATGCCGATGGCGATGGCAATGCCACCGACACAGACGACCACGACTACGCCGCACGGCTGGACCTGCGGGTTGGTTATGGCATGAATGGCTTTACCGGACCATCGTGGCTCGGCGGTATAGGTGGTGGTAGTGGCGGTACCGGCTTGCTCACGCCGTATACCGCAATGACCCTGAGCGATGATAGCAACCGCTACCGACTCGGCGTTCAATGGAAACTCGGCAACCGCCTTGATTTGGACCTCGTAGGCGAACACCGTGATGCGGATGATGATGACGATGCTATTCTGCTGAAAGGAGAGTTGAGGTTTTAAGTAATCGTCGAGCCTCGCGTGACGACACTAATAGTCCGGCATAGTTGGACAACACTAAAAAGCCCGGCCATGCCGGGCTTTTTTCGTTACCGGTGAGTCACGCTACGCGTGACAAAAAACCGGCGGCTACGCCGCGAATGGTGGGTTTTTGAATAATGTCGTGGCTTATCTTCGTCAAAAAACGGTATTTTTGAGAAGATAAAGGTGGAAATTCACCCTAACTTCTCAAAACTCGTCTTTTTTGAGAAGTAAGCGAAAAAACAGATAAGCAGTATGTAGACGGCAACGCGACGAAGCGCAACACCGCATGGCGGAAAATAGGCAAGCGCAATGACGAATGATAGGTAATGGTGAACTGAAAGGACAAAAGCGCGTTGAGATGCCAAAGCACATTGAGAACAAGCCCGGTTTGACCGGACTCATTAATTACGAACAAACATTGCGCGCCGCATATTTTTCGTCAGGCAAGGCGCGCGAGGAGCGAGGGAGGGAGCATACATTAAGTATGTGACTGACCGAGAGACGAAGCGCAACACCGCATGGCGGAAAATAGGCAAGCGCAACTTTTTGTTCAGCGTAACTTGGGTCGCAAGGCGCGATAGTTTGCTTTGTTCTGTTGCAACTCGTGGCGGACCAAATAAAAGCCGCATCCGATTAATAATGTCACGCCGAGCAGACTGTTGGTGCGTGGCACTTCAGCCCAGATGACCAGACCGAACAGCACCGCCCAGATGAGATAGGTATATTCAAATGGCGCGACCACGCTGGCCGGCGCGGACCAGTATGCTTTGATGATGCAGTAAAGCGCGAATGCGGAGTTCAGTCCGAGGAACACCATCAACAAGCCGTCTCGGATCGGTGGCATCACCCACGGGCGCAACAGGAATTGCAATGCCGGATTGTCGGTGGTTGACTGCGCGCCGAACACGGCGACCAACACGCTGGCGACTATGCTGCCGATGACGAACGCGAACATGGCGTAGAGCGTGATGGTCCACGGCTTGTCCTCAACGCCGATGATGCGCGTTAGCACGGTCGACATGGCGTAGGTAAACGCCGCGAGTAGCGCGAGCAATGTCGCCAGATGTCGAAAATCGCCGTTCGGTCCGACCACGATGATGACGCCGAGGAAACCGATGAACAACACAACCCAGCGTCGCACGCCGACTTGTTCCCTGAGCAACATTGCCGACATCACGGTTACCATAATCGGCGCCGAGAACACGATGACCACAACATCGACCAATGGCAACGCCGCGATCGCCATGTAGTAGGTCAGGTAGGCGGCGAAACTGAGGAACCCCCGGGTCAGCATTAACTTCGGCTTGTGCGGAATCAATCCGCGCCGCCCGCTGACCAGCAACACGATGATGAAGATCGGTATCAACGAAACCACGCTGCGCACGAACACGAGTTGCACCACCGAGTAGGTGTCGCTGAAATATTTGATGATGACATCCTGCACGCTGAACAAAAATAACCCGAGCACGCACAGGGCTATTCCGGGGAGTGAACGTTCGGGCGGCAGGTTGGTAGCGGGCAACATGGCGCGACAATGCGCCCGAAAAACGCATTTGAAAAGCGATTTTTTCTGATGTATATTATCGGAAAATCCGATTGCGATCCGCCATGAAATTCGATCATATCCGCACCTTTCTTGAGATTGCCGCCAGCGGCAGTTTCAGCCGTAGCGCCGAGAACCTCAATGTCACCCAATCCACGGTCAGCGGGCGGGTCCGGGCAATGGAGCAGCGACTCGGACGCCCACTGTTCACGCGCGGGCATACCGGCGTGGAGTTGACCTCGGCCGGACAGCGATTCCGCCGTTACGCCGAGGGCATTGAACGCATGTGGCAGCAGTCCCGCCAGCAAGTCGGGTTGCCCGAAGGCTATCGTACCGTGTTGGCACTGGGCGCTCAGGTAAGTTTATGGGAGCGACTGATTCTCGAATGGATGCCGAGGATGCGGCGCCGGATGCCGACCGTGGCGTTGCAAGTGCAAGCCGATTATTCCCATAGCCTGATGCGTCAGTTGACCGATGGCTTGCTCGACATCTGCGTTATGTATCAACCCCGTCAGATTGCCGGGTTGGTGATCGAAGATTTGTTTGAGGAGACGCTGGTTATGGTAGCCACCGAGCCGCGCGATGTTTCCAGGGATTGGCTCGAGGATTATGTGTTCGTCGACTGGGGCGATACCTTCCGCGTGCGACACAGCGAATTGTTTCCGGATCTGGAAACCCCCGCGGTCTCGGTCGCCCTCGGCTCACTCGGATTGCAATACATTTTGCAAAACGGCGGCTCGGGATATTTTCCGATGCGCATGGTCGACCCGCTGGTTGCCAGCGGCGAGTTGCATTTGGTGCGCGGTGCGGCCACGGCACGCCGTCCTACCTTTGTGGTATACAGTGCCAGCCCGAAGGACGAGGAAGTGCTCACCCTTGCCCTCGGCATCCTTCGAGAAATCGCCAAAGACGCCGCGAAAATCTAGCGCAATACTCGGCAATACTCGGCAATCTCGGCGTAATGCAGTTTTTACCCGCCGCTTTTATCGCGGCTGATGCGTGCGTAGGCGGAATGGTTGTGGATTGATTCGAAGTTCTCGACGCTGACGCTATACCAGATGATGCGCTCATCGGCGTTGAATATTCCGGCGACATCGCGCACCACATCCTCGACAAACTTGGGATTGTCGTAGGCTTTTTCGGTGATGAACTTTTCATCCGGCCGCTTGAGCAGTGCGTAGAGTTCGGAACTGGCTTGGCTTTCCACGATTTCAATCAACTCTTCCATTGAGATGGATGGCGAGTTGGATAACGAATTGGATTGGCACGGCTTGACTTCAACGGTTACATGAGAGCGTTGGTTGTGCGCACCGTATTCGGAAATTTCTTTGGAACACGGGCACAAACTGGTTACCGGAATCACCACCTTGAGCGTTGACTCGCGCCTGCCGTGGTCGATTTCACCGATCAGGGTAACTTCGTAATCCATCATGCCGGATGCACCTGACATCGGCGCGTGCTTGGCAATGAAATAAGGAAAGGTCAATTCGATTCTGCCTTGCGGTGCATCCAACCGCTTGCCGAGTTCCGCCAGCAGGTCGTTGAACGAGTGCACGGAAATAGCGCCCCGGTGGCTATGCAACACATCGACGAAGCGCGACATGTGCGTGCCTTTGCTTCCGGCCGGCAACGCCACATACATGCTGACCGAGGCCACCGTGTTCTGCACGCCGCTGCGGTCGGCGACCCGCACCGGATAGCGTATATCCCTTATGCCGACATGGTCGATGGCGATATTGCGCGCATCCGCACTCCCCTGAACATCGGCGATGAGCATGACCGGTTGGATGGGCGTGGCGGGCTGGCTTGACATAGTGAAAGACCGGGGTTGGTTTGTGGCCGGGCTCAGGATTGGACCGCCTTGACCCGGCTTTGATGCGCGCCGCCGCTGGCTCGGGAAATTTTTCGCAGAATGCGCCGCTTGATGCCGCTCGCATCCAACCCGCACTCGATGAGTTGTTCCTGTTGAGTGCCGTGGCCGATGTGCGCATCGGGCAGGCCGAGATTGAGTACTTCAACCATGCGATTGTTGCGCATCAATACTTCGTTGACCGCCGAGCCGGCACCGCCGGCCACGACATGTTCCTCCACGGTCACGAGCAAGGAACACGCATCCGCCATCTGCAAAATCATGGCCTCGTCCAGCGGCTTGACGAAACGCATGTTGACCACCGCCGCACCCAACTCTTCACCAACCGTTTCCGCCGCCGCCATCGCACCGAAAGCGAGGATGGCGATGTGATTCCCGACCGCATCGGCGGCATCAGCATGCCGGCGAATCTCGGCTTTGCCGATGGGTAGCGCACGCATCGTTGCCCGCTCCTTGACCCCGGGCCCGCCGCCGCGCGGATAGCGCACGCTTGCCGGTCCCGCATGCTGATACGCGGTGAACAACATATCGCGACACTCGGCTTCGTCGGCCGGCGCCATAATCACCATCCCCGGGATGCACCGCAGGTAGGCATAGTCATAACTGCCGGCGTGGGTTTCGCCGTCGGCACCCACCAGCCCGGCACGGTCGATGGCGAGCGTTACATCAAGATGTTGAATGGCGATGTCGTGAATGAGTTGATCATATCCGCGCTGCAGGAAGGTCGAATAAATCGCCACCACCGGTTTAAATCCCCGCACCGCCAAGCCGGCGGCGAAGGTTAGCGAATGTTGCTCGGCGATACCGACATCAAAATAACGCTCCGGGTAGTCCTCGGAAAAACGCACCAACCCGGAACCCTCGCGCATGGCCGGGGTAATCCCGACCAGTTTTTCATCGCGCGCCGCCATATCGCACAGCCAGTCGCCAAAAACATTTGTGTAAGTTCGATTTTTGGTTTTTTTCTCGATCTTGCCGGTGTTCGGATTGAACGGCGTTACGCCGTGATAAACGCACGGGTCGCCCTCGGCCGGCTTGAAGCCCTTGCCCTTTTGCGTGACCACATGCAAAAACCGCGGGCCATTCATACCGCGCATATTTTTTAATGTGGCGATTACCGCGTTCAGGTTATGCCCGTCCACCGGACCGATGTAATAAAAACCGAGTTCCTCAAACAACGTGCCGGGCATCACCATGCCTTTCATGTGTTCTTCCCAGCGCCGCGCCAGATGTTTGATCGACGGCGGCAGCGTGCTGAGCACGGTCTTGCTACCTTCGCGCACGCTGGTGTAAGCGCGACCGGAAAGAATACGTGCGAGGTAATTGGAAATCGCCCCGACATTTTTTGAGATGGACATTTCATTGTCATTGAGAACCACCAACAAGTTGGCGTCCAGATCCCCGGCGTTGTTCAACGCTTCAAATGCCATGCCGCTGGTGAGCGCGCCGTCGCCGATTATCGCCACCACATCTCTTTCTTTTTTGTCGCCGCCCTCGAGACGCGCCGCCACCGCCATGCCGAGCGCGGCGCCAACAGATGTGCCGGCGTGTCCGGCGCCGAAGGTATCAAACTCGCTCTCGCCGCGCTTGAGGAATCCCGACAAGCCCTGGTGTTGGCGAATGGTATGAAACTGGTCGCGCCGTCCGGTAATCAGTTTATGCGGATACGCCTGATGCCCGATGTCCCACACCAGTAGGTCGTTGGGCGTATCAAAGACATAGTGCAACGCCAAAGTGAGTTCCACCGTTCCCAACCCCGGTGCCAGATGGCCGCCGGTGCGCGAGGTAACCTCAATCAGGAATCGCCGGATTTCATCGGCCAGTTCGGGCAGTTGCTTTGGTTGCAGTTGCCGCAACTGCACCGGGCTGTCGATGCGGGAAAGTAGCGGATACGAATCGCCGATTGACATCAAAAACTCCGGTTCACTACAAAATGCGCGAGTTGCTGAAGGAACCGTGCATTATCGCCCAGAGAGGCGGCACTCTCCAAGGCGTTTTGGCATAACTTTTGCGCCTCATCTCTGGCTTTTTCCACGCCCAGTACGGACATATAGGTAGCCTTTTGCCTTTGCCGGTCGGCCTCGTTGCCATCGAGAATGTCGTCAACGATCTGGAATGCCAGCCCGATGCTGGCCGCGTATTGGTCAAGGTGGGCGAGCAATCCTTCCTCCGCCTGCGTTGCGGCAAGCCCGCCGAGGCGAGCGGCGGCACGAATCAGGGCGCCGGTTTTCAGTTCGTGGATGCGTTTCAACTGGGCAAGCGTGGGTGCCGCCGAGCCGCCATCGGCAGCCATGTCCAACGCCTGACCGCCGGCCATACCGCACGGCCCGGTGGCCTGCGCCAGCGTGTCAATCATCTGCAATCTACGCTCGGCCGGAATGGCAAGCATCGGGTCGCCGCACAGAATTTCAAAAGCAAGGGCTTGCAACGCATCCCCGGCCAGTATGGCGGTGGCTTCGTCGTAGGCGATGTGACAAGCCGGGCGACCGCGACGAACATCGTCGTCATCCATGGCCGGCAAGTCGTCGTGGACAAGGGAGTAGGCGTGAATCATTTCCACCGCCGCCGCCGGTGCATCCAACAACGAAGGCGCGGCACCGGCGACCTCGCCGCAGGCGTATACCAGCATGGCACGAAAACGTTTGCCGCCGTTCAGGCAGGCATAGCGAATGGCTTGATGCAGTCGCTCCGCGGAATCCGCCGCACCGGGTAATCGCGATGCCAATGCGCGTTCGGTTCGCTCCCGGCAGGACGACCAAACCGATTCAAAGTCGCTCAACTACGCTTCACCCTGCTCGTCGTCCTGGTCGTTATCTTCAAGCGATTGCAGTTTATGGTCGCCACCGTGTTTCGCGACCAGTTTTTCCACTCGCTGACGCGCCGCGTCCAGGCTTTGGCGGCACTGCTCCGACAACACCATGCCGCGCTCGAAATCCTTCAGCGTCTGCTCCAGCGATTGCTCGCCCTTCTCGCCCCTTTCCATACACTGAACAATTTTCTCCAACTCGGCCAGCGATTTTTCAAAGTCAGGGGGGGCGTTTTGTTTGTCTTGGGGCATGTCGTATTCCCGATGGTTGAATGAATCAAACGGTGGGTATGGTAGCAGAATCGCGGGTATTTGGAACACCGGTCAAAGCGGTTGAGTGGAAATTGTGTTGGCGTGTCTCCTTGGGAAATCTTGATTCCTCAACGGAATGGACTGGGTTGCGGCAAGTATTCGAAAGTAAATTGCTTCACAAAGCGGGACACACGAAACCCATTCAGTATTCTTTGATATACGATTTCATCCACATGTTCACGGTAGACGCATACTCCAGTTTTTATTCTTTTTTCCAAATCGCTCACCCGATTGGGTTGGGCGAACTGATATGCTATGTAACTCGTGTGTTTTATAAATGGATGGTCTCCGACATTCAGGAGACATGTCGGGTCATGTTCCCTCGCTTCTTCCTCGTAAGTGGATACCGACACTAACAACACAAATCCATCCGGGTTCGGGTCACACATCACCACATGCAAGTGGGGGGTTGATAGTTTTCCTTGAAAGTATGATGGAATAAGAACCGTGGCACGACGAACAATTTGCGAACTCACGATGGTGCCACATCCAATGACTGGAAAGAGCGGCGTAGTGATTTTTGTTCAATCAGTTCTTTCGCCAAAAAAGTCGCTTCTTCATCGGCTATACCCACCGCACGAAATACATCAATCTCCTCAATCGGAAACGAACCACGCCCCGTGCTTTCCGGGTCTTTCCATTCTGCGCAATGTTCGTGCGTATAATCTCGCAATTCCCAACCATTCATTTGTCCAAATTTTTCCCAGACAAATTCCAACACCTCCAAATCTGCTTCGCTGATATAGTCAAGATCCTTGCGTTCAAGATTTTCTATTAATTCAACGGCATGATTTTCCCGATCAGAAATCCACGAATCCCATATATCTTGACTCGCCTTGCTCTCAAGTCCGCGACTCAAATTAAGTGCCCGAGACAACACCGGGCCATGTTGCATGGAAACCATGTTGTCCAGTGATATGGGAAAGCCATACCGATGCATCGCCTCGCGGTCCGCGAGATACATCAGTTTCATCAACTTTAATACATTGATGGAGCCACCTTCTTTGTCGGCAAAGAAAGCCGCCATCTGTACCAATATGTTTGTGGTCATTATGACAATCAAGCACTAACGTGTGCGGGGATATACCATAAAATACCCGGTAACACAACGCAACACGGAAACGCTCAAAAAACCGCCGACAATCAACCAGATATCAACCACGTGCGGCACCGTCCTCGGGATCTTCGCCGAGCAGGTATCGGTAGAAAAAGGATTCGCGTTTGAAGAAACCGGCGGTGTGGAACGATTCATCCAGGCCCAGCAATTCGTAGTCAAGGTGATGGCACATCTCATGCGCAAGAGTGCGCAAGAAAGTGCGGAACTTGACCACCTGGCGGCGTTGCGCGGTATACATCCACACCGTGATGCGCGCCGGGTCGTCGTCCTCGGCCGGCTCGTAGAGACCGTGCAATTCGCTGCGATCATCGCCGGGGCGACGTTTGCCGATTTTGACCTTGAGCGGCGGCGCGCCCAGCGCCTGCGTGACCTCCGCCGACAAACGCCCGGCCGCGCGTTCCACTTCGGCCGGCATCGGGCGCTCGGCTTCAAGGGCGGCACGCAAAGCGGCACTTGACGCTTTCATGTCGGCGCTATCGGGAATCGCAAAACTTTCCAGGCGATCGCTTTCGCGATAGGTCGCCTGTTGGCGGCGGTTGAGTTTGTCGTAGTAGGCGTAGCGCATGAGCGGAGTGTATCGCGTTGCCACTTCTCGCAGGTCATGCTTATTACGGCATCATCACGATCTCATGGCGGGTGGCGAATGGGTTATTATCGCGTCCTGCCACAAACACCATACCACGCTCATAAAATCGCCTCACCGCTAATGCCCAATCGTTACGATGCCGATGCCATTGAGGTGCTTACCGGTCTGGAGCCGGTGCGCAAACGACCGGGCATGTTCACCAACACCGATCGACCGAATCATCTCGCTCACGAAGTCATCGACAACAGCGTGGATGAAGCGATCGCCGGTTACGCCGATACCATTGAAGTTCACCTGCACCGAGACGGCTCGCTGACCGTGTCCGACAACGGTCGCGGCATGCCCATCGATATTCACAAAGAAGAAGGCTTGAGCGGCGTCGAGGTGATTCTCACCAGACTCCACGCCGGCGGTAAATTTTCCGGCAAGAACTACCAGTTTTCCGGCGGCCTGCACGGCGTCGGCGTGTCCGTGGTGAACGCCCTGTCCAGCCGCCTTGAGGTCTGGGTCAGGCGAGACGGCGCGCAGCGACACATCGCTTTCGCCCACGGCGAGCGCGTATCCGAACTCAAGGTCACCGGCACGGTGGCGAAAAAAACCACGGGCACGATGATTCGCTTCACTCCGGACCGGCAATATTTCGACTCATCCAAATTTCATGTGGGACGCTTGAAGCGAACACTGCGCGCCAAAGCGGTGTTGTGCTCCGGGTTATCTGTCGCGTTTCACGATGAAAATAATCCCGACAACGATGAGAGTTGGCAATACGAACATGGTCTGCGTGATTATTTTTGCACCGCGATTGATGGCGCGGAGATGACACCGAGCGAGCCGCTGGTCGGCGAACACAAAAGCGATGACGGCGAAGTGGAATGGGTGGTGGCGTGGCTAACCGACGGCGGCGACGCGCTAACCGAAAGTTATGTGAACTTGATTCCAACCACGCAAGGCGGCACGCACTTGAGCGGATTTCGCAGCGGGTTGCTGGATGCCATTCGCGAGTTCTGCGAGTTCCGCGACATTTTGCCGCGTGGCGTCAAACTGACACCCGAAGACATCTGGAGCACCTGCGTATACGTGCTGTCGGTGCGCGTCAAAGAGCCGCAGTTCAGTAGCCAGTCCAAAGACCGACTGTCGTCCCGACCGACCGGCCTGTTCGTGCAAACCGCGGTCAAGGATGCGTTCAGTTTATGGCTCAACCAACATATCAACCAAGCCGAAAAAATTGCGCACATCGCCATCGACAACGCGCAACGAAGATTGCGAGCGGGCAAACGAGTGCAGCGCAAAAAAATCACCAGCGGGCCCGCCCTGCCGGGCAAACTGGCGGACTGCACCTCAGATGATTTGGAGCGAACCGAGTTGTTTTTGGTGGAAGGCGATTCCGCCGGCGGCTCGGCCAAGCAGGCGCGCGACCGCGTGTTTCAAGCGATCATGCCGCTACGCGGAAAAATCTTGAACACCTGGGAAGTGGATTCTTCGGAAGTGTTGTCCTCGCAAGAAGTTCACGACATCGCCATCGCTTTGGGCGTGGACCCGGGCTCAAACAACGTGGACGGATTGCGTTATGGTCGAGTGTGCATTTTGGCCGACGCCGATTCCGATGGTGCGCACATTGCGACTTTGTTGTGCGCGTTGTTTTTGCAGCACTTCCCGCAGTTGGTTAAAGATGGCCGGGTATGCGTGGCGATGCCGCCGCTGTATCGAATTGATGTTGCCAAGCATGTGTATTATGCGTTGGACGATGCCGAAAAAAACAAGGTTCTGGCGCAAATTGAAACCGAAAAAATTCGTGGCAAAGTGAATGTGCAACGATTCAAAGGACTCGGCGAGATGAACCCGCCGCAGTTGCGCGAAACCACGATGAATCCCGCCACGCGCCGACTGGTGAAACTGGAAGTGCCTCATGAATCGAAGACGCGCTCCCTCATGGATATGCTGCTATCGAAAAAACGCGCGTCGGACCGCAAAGTCTGGTTGAATAAAAAAGGCGATCAAGCGGAAGTGGCTTGAGGGCTGAAAACCGCCAGCGGCGCGGTCACTGTTTTATCGCAATCACCAAATCCATCACATTGGTTCCGGTGGGACCCGGCTTGAATAACGCGGCGATGCGCGCGAGGTAGGTTCCCGCGTTTGCTTTTTGCAATGCGCTACTCGCGCCCGATGCGGCGTTGAATGTATCGCCGTCCACCAACCCGCCGGCGGCGTTGGTGGGACCGTCGGTGCCATCGGTGCCAGCCACCAGCACCGCGATTTTTCCCCGCCCGCGAATGACTTCGGCAACTGCCAGGGCGAGGCTTTGATTGCGCCCGCCGACACCGGGGTTTGGCGGCAACACAACCGTCGGTTCCCCGCCCCAGATATACGCGCCCGCGGGTCCGCCGAGCAACGCGGCGGCGATTTGTTGCGCGGCAACGTGAATGTCCTTGTATAGAGATTCTTCGTTGACGATAATTTTCATTCCTCGTGCGCGCAAAAATTCGGCGGCGCCATCGCGGGCGATGCGGTTGGATGCGATTATTTTTGCGTGATACGCAGGCAACACCTTCGCCTTTGGTGTCGACAAGTTGATGGCACCGACCCCGCCGCCGATTAGGTTAATGTTGTCGCCGAGAACATCGGAGATTGCATATACGCGCACCGACTTGCCGCCGAATCGGTTCAGCAATTTTCCACCCTTGATGGATGAAAGCCGAATGCGTGCGGCGTTGATTTCGTTGATGCCGCAACCGCCGGCTAACAGTTGTTGATTAACTTCGCGCAACGTAGCGAGATTAATATCGTGCGGCAAAACTTCCGCCAATGCAGACGCACCACCGGAAATCAACATCACTAATTCTTCATGCGATGTTACCGAGTGCACGAATTCAACCATCGCTTGCCCTGCGCGCAAACTGTTTTCATCCGGTAGCGGATGACCCGATTCGATTACCGTAATGCGCGGATGCGCGGCGACAGCATCATCGCAATGACCATACTTGGTCACCACCAACACCCGTGCGTTTTCAGCAAGGCAATCCAACGCGCCGGCACACATCGCCGACGCCGCCTTGCCCACCGCCAACAAATGAAGTATCGGATTAATTTGCTCCTCGGCAATTGCCGCACCGGTCACCCGCTCCCCGCCGACACTTTCCACGCCGGCTTTCCATGCGTGGATGATGAGGGTTTTTGTCGATATATTTTGCATGACCGAGAGAGTAACCGTTTATTTTAAATCGTTCTCATGATATCCATAAATGTTAACTCGTTAAGGTTAACTTATTAAGGTTTAATAGAGAAATTTAAAAAAATATTGAATTTCCATAAAACAGTCTGTATGATTTTTTTGTGCACATAATTTTTTGAGAAAACATCATGACAAACAAAAATAATTGTTTCAACGCGGGCGATGAAGTATTTCGTCGTGATAGCCCCGGACGGCGGGGAATTATCACCGATAGGCCGCCAATTGAAAGAGGAGGATCTCTCCGTTTCCAAGTGAAATTTCACGATGGCGGTTCGGAACGTGTGCCAGAGTATGAGTTGGAACGAGAAGAAAATATGGATTGGGAAGAGTTGATCGAAAAATGCCAGTTCGGTAAAGCATCCGACTTACGGCGTAATCTTTCTCATGTCCAACTCAGCGGTAAGTTATCCAATTTAATTTACAGTTTGAATGTCACCAACACCGATTTTCTTCCGCATCAGTTCAAGCCAGTTCTTGCTTTTTTAGATTCCCCCACCCGCGGACTACTCATTGCTGACGAAGTGGGGCTTGGAAAAACTATTGAAGCGGGACTTATTTGGACTGAACTGCGCGCTCGTTATGATTGCCGAAGGTTGTTAATCGTCTGCCCTGCCATGTTGAGAGAAAAATGGCAAGACGAAATGCGGAATCGATTTGGCATTGATGCCATCATCATGGATGCGGGCGAACTTTTTACCGAACTCAATCGCCCACCAAATCAAATTGCAGATGGAAAAGGAATTATTTGCAGTATTCAGGGAATCCGCCCACCGAGCAAAAATCAAAGAAGTGAAAACTCACACGGAACACGTGAAAAATTGGCAGAACTACTTGAACTTAAAACCGAAGAATCTCCGATTATAGACCTCACGATCATTGACGAAGGTCATTACATGCGCAATCGCAGTAGTCAAAGTGCGCACCTTGGGAAAATGCTGCGCGACATCAGCAAAAACATCCTGTTATTATCCGCTACTCCGATAAATCTAAGGAGTGATGATTTATTCAGTTTGCTTAACCTTGTGGACCAAGACACTTTTAATGACAATGAGTTACTTTTTTTTTCACAAATTGTAGAAGCGAATAAACCACTCATTCGTGCGCGAGAGTTTGCTTTTGATCATTCCAAAAACACACAAGATATTGAACAATGTTTAGAGGAAGCCGCGCAACATAAAATTCTTCAAAACAACGAAAAACTAAAACAAATCAGAAGAGAAATACGAGAACAGGATTGTCTTTCGGATGACGCAAGTCGTGCTCTCCTTGCAGGTAAAATTGAATGCGTAAACTTATTGCAAAATGTAGTAAACCGTACGCGAAAAGTGGAGGTTGATGAACTTAGAATACCACGCGACCCCGAGACCTTATTTGTTCCTTTTGACGGCGGCAAAGAAAATGGCGTGGAAAGAAATTTTTATGATGCCGTTACGCGTACGGTACATGAGTATGCCAACGATAAGGGTATTAGCGGTGCTTTTCTTTTATCCAGCCCGCAACGCCAAATGGCCAGTTCTTTATATGCTGCGGCGAAGTCATGGGCCGACAAAACAGTGCGAAGCGATAAAGAAATGTATGCGGACATGTATTATGAAGATTTCAGCGATATGGAAATAAACCATGACAACAAACCTAACCCCGCACCTCTCATGGAACATTTGGCACTTACAGTACTTCCCAATATAGATATTGAACAGTTGCGAATAGGCGACAGTAAATTTAATCAATTTCATTCTCATATTAAACAACATTTTCAAAATTATCCTTCTGAAAAAATTGTGGTTTTTTCTTACTTTCGCCAAACTCTATTCTATTTGCAACAGCGACTAACTGAAGAGAATATTGATTGCCAGATATTAATGGGGGGAATGCGTGAAAAAAAACAAGATGCTATTACTCGTTTTCGCGATGAGCCATCTACTAAAGTGTTGCTCTCATCAGAAGTGGCGAGCGAGGGCGTTGACTTACAATTTTGTCGTGTGGTTGTGAATTATGATTTGCCTTGGAATCCCATGAAAATTGAACAACGCATCGGGCGATTGGACCGAATTGGGCAGAAAGCAAAAAAAATCAGTATTTGGAACTTGGGCTATAGGGACACCATTGACCATTTGATTTACGAAAGATTATTTATTCGACTGGAGATTTTCAAACAGACCCTCGGCGGACTAGAGCCCATATTGGGAAAAGAAGTAACAAAGATCACCGATTCGTTCTTTACAGAAAACCTTACTTCGCAACAACGAAAAAAGCAGATTGATGACACGGGGATTGCCATTGAAAACAATCGTAAAGAAACCGAAAAACTTGAGAAGGAAGCGTCCATTTTGCTTGCCCATGGCAATTATATTTTACAAAAAATCAAGGACGACCATGAAACAAAAATGAGCATTACCGAACAAGATCTGATGATTTATGTTAGGGATTATCTAAATCAACATGCCCCCGGTCATACATTTCACCAACTCTATGACGACAAACTTATTTTTGATATTCACCTGCCGCATCAAACCGCGGCACGACTTGGAGAACATATCGGACGAAATAAAATGGCAGCGACCCAACTTACCAAAGGTAGTACTGTGCGGTGTAAGTTTCGCAACAAAGTAGTTGTCTCTCCGGGAAGAGTGGAACAAATCAATCAGTTTCATCCGCTGATACGTTTTATAAATGCGCAGATCGATGAAGATAATTTTTATCCGGTGATTGCGGTGCGATTACCAAATCACACGCAACATACCGGACTACAAATTAATAGTGGACAGTATGTTTTTACTATCTGGAAATGGAGTTTTACGGGGTTGCGTGAGGAGGTAAATTTGAAAATACGTGTGGCGCATACCCAAACCAGCGAAACATTGGCTGATAACGACGCTTGGAAACTTTTCAATGCGGTACGACTACATGGAAAGGACTGGCCCGAAGCCGTTAACTTATCGGTGCCGGACATGCTAAGTAAAATTCATGATTGCGAAGCAGAATTGGACCATGATTTTGGGGAAGCAATCGCCGATAAAAAAGCCGAAAATAGAGACCGGGTTGCTTTGCAGATTAGTTCAGCTGAACAGCATCGGAAAAGAAAACTCGCATCAAAGAAAAAAACTTTGGAGACCTATAAAATCCGCAACCAGACAAAAATGATTCCTGCAATTGAAGGACAAATGAAAAAAATCGAAGAAAGATTCGGGGTTCAAAAAGCAAGGCTGAAGGATAAAGCGCATATGAAATCCGATCATCGAAAGATTTGTTGTGGCGTATTATTAATTGAGTGACGAGGCATTATCATGAATTGGAAAAAATTACTTCGATGGCTAACGGTGGTTGGCTTCAGAAATCCGAAAGAAACTACCGAAACAGTATCCGTTGATGAAGTGTTAAACGTCAATAGATCGAAAAAAACATCGGGCATCGATTCGTCCGGCGAACAGAGGCATAAATCACATGGTTGGCATACGCAATTTTGCGGGTTAGCAAGTGATGCTAAATCTAAACAGATTATTATTGGTTTTGATTTTGGCACGGCGTATACCAAAGTGGTAGTGTACGGTGAGGGGCAACGATATGCGATACCACTTAAAAAGGATAAAGTTGGTATCGATAAATATCTTTTGCCGACATGCATTTATGAAAATTCTGCAGGTGAATTTTTACTCGAAAAATCGATTGACTATTGCATCAGTCACTCCGATTTAAAAATGCATATTCTTGACAACACTTTAGACCGCGCCACCAAACAATATATCATTATTTACATTGCACGGGTATTGCAAAAAACGCGTGATTGGGTGCTGAACGAAAAACGTGATGTGTTTGGTAGCAATCGCTTGGAATGGGAGATAAACATTGGCTTGCCCACTGAAAAACATTCGGATGAAACATTGAAAAATACCTATCATCGACTTGTTAGCGAAGCATGGTATCGAAGCACGGATAAACAACTGCGCGGTGATGATGGAAAGCGCGGTAAAGATCGAGAACTGGACTCATGTCTAATCAAAGGAGTACCAGAATTTGTTGCTCAAGTTCAGACCTATTACCAATCACCGCAACTTCAAAAGGGGGTCCACGCTCTGGTTGATGCGGGTGCGGCTACTACTGATACCTCGGTTTTTATCGTTCATAGCGAATCAGATAAATACCCTACTTTGGCAAAATCCGTGGAAAACTTAGGTGTCAACTTCTTAAATCAACATCGAAAGAAAGGATGCACCGATAAAAAATTTACATCCAAACTTCAAGCACAATTAAATCAAGTTCTTCATACAGCATACAAACGTGCTCCAAGAAATTCTGAATGGGATGTAAAAATACCACTAATGGTATGTGGCGGCGGTGCGCGTATGTCACTATATGAAAAATTTTATGAGCAGGAATTTATCCATGCAGTATGCAAAACTCACCATGGCAAGAAGTTACAAATACATTCTCTGCCAGCACTTGATCAGTTAGATATTCCAGATATTTCGCCAAAAGATCATGATCGATTATCCGTTGCGCATGGATTATCATTTGATTTATCGGACTCGGACATTATTTATCTTGGCGATTTTTCACCCGACCCTATTCCACTCAAGAAAGGTTTTTCTCGATGCCCCGTTTGCAAAGACTGGGCTGGCAATTATGAAAACTGTCCCGAATGTAACGGCAGAATGTATTTGAAACCCATCATCAAATCGTAACATTAAAACCAAAATGAGTTGGAATCGCCGATTTTACTGCCGACCACAACACGCCCGAATCGCTGGATGCGCACACGGCGGCGACGAGTGCCTTACAATACCGCCCTTTCACCGTTCATGGAAATGAGTATGCAGGTCATCCGCGAAACCACTTTCAATGCTAAATTGGCCGAGATTCTACGGCGCAAAAACCCGTTATGGCGAAGAAATAATGTTGTGGCGGCCGAAGCCGGTGCATCTTTCAAAGGTGGCGGCACCCCGGATATCTTAATCAGCACCCTCGTTCCCATCGTGGTGGAAGTTGAATTTCTGCCGGCACGCACGGTAGAAAAGGACGCTACCGCACGGCTTGGACGCGTGGTACGAGCGACCGGCAAAAATATCGAGCAAGTGATTGCATTGCGAGTGCCGACGGCAATAAAAGAAACAGCGGCTGCGCGTCTGGAAGAAAAAATTATCACCAGCCGTTTTGAATACTGCCTGTTTTCCGCCGAGGATGTTGCTGCTCATCCACTTCGCTGGCCCGAAACGGGGTGGCTACATGGCGGCATCAATGATTTGGTTGCACTGATTGAAAACGCTGCTATCTCCGAGAAGTTAATCACCGAGAGTTTGGAAACATTAGAAGGCGGCGTAGCCGGAGCAAGCGCACACTTGATTGAGGGAACCAAAAACAAACCGGATGTGGAAGTAAGAATCGCCAAACTTTTGCACCAAAGCAAGGGTGTGCAAACCACGCGCATGGCGATGGCGATTATCGCCAATGCGCTGACTTACCACCAAATCCTTGCTGGCACACACAACATTCGAAACCTCGCGCAATTGCGAAGTGGCGGGAAGTTGATAATGGATGATGTGACCATCGAATGGGAGCGAATTGTGCGCGAAATCAACTACTACCCGGTGTTTGACATCGCACGTCGGATATTGTTGGAAATCCCGCCGACGGTCGCGCATGAAGTTCTTGAGCAGTTAGCTGCAACCACCGGAAAATTTTTTGCTTCGGGCATCATCGGCTCACACGATATTTATGGGCGGATGTTTCAACGACTGATTACCGACCGCAAATTCCTCGCGACCTTCTACACCTTGCCGGAGTCGGCGATGCTCCTTGCTGAAATTGCGGCAGACAAAATGGCTGTGGATTACACCGATGAAAACGCCGCCACCAAACTTTGCCTGGCCGACTTCGCTTGCGGCACCGGTACTTTGTTGGCGGCGGCGTATCACGCGGTATTGGCGCGCCATCGCCGCGCCGGCCATGACGATGCCGCGATCCACAAACAAATGATGGAAGAGTCGTTGATTGCCACGGACATCATGCCAGCGGGTGTGCATTTGGCGGTTTCTATCTTATCCAGTGTGCATCCTACCGTTACCTTTGACGATACCAGAGCGCATACTTTGCCATATGGTGGCGATGCTCTATCGTTAGGCGCGTTGGATTTAGTGGAGAAAGAAGCCTCGCGGGATTTGTTGCGACGCCAAACGCGCATCGGTGGCGGTGGAGAACAAAAACTTGAGGGCAAACAAACACGGGCAATGTTTTCGCTGGAACACAATAGTTGCGATTTGGTCATCATGAATCCGCCGTTTACTCGTCCGACCAACCATGAAATGACCGACAAGCCAGTGCCGTCTTTTGCCGGATTTTCCACCAGCGAAGACGGACAACGAGCGATGTCCGCACGCTTGCGGAAAATCAACGCAAGGTTGCCGAACCACGCCGGACATGGCAACGCCGGTCTCGCCTCCAACTTCATAGACCTCGCGCACCAAAAACTCAAATCAGGCGGTGTGCTGGCATTAGTATTGCCGGCAACTTTCGCACAAGGCAACTCATGGGTGAAAAGTCGCCGCTTTGTCAATGCGCACTATGACGACATCACGTTGGTGTCGCTGGTTTCAAGCGGCGTGAAAACATCCTCTTTTTCCGCCGACACAGCCATCGCTGAGATATTGTTGATTGGCAAAAAGCGCGCAAAAGAACGCAAAAGGGGCAACGCGCCAGTGCGCTTTGTATCGTTACGCAAACGCCCGGCGAACTCGGTGCAGTCTGCGGTGGTAGCGCACACAATTAACCAATCCGAAGCCGCCATCCGGGTCGGTGGCGACTTCATGGGTGAGATTATCTATGGCACTTTGGCAAACGGTAGCGCGGTCGGATTGTTCGACCATGCCCTGATTACAACCGCCGAGGCATTGCAAAAAGGCACTCTAATCTTACCGAGCGCAACCGAAAGCCATGCGTTGCCCATAGCCCGACTCGGCGACATCGCCGAGCGCGGCTTCCTTCATCGTGATATTAACGGGAAACATCCCAACGGTAGCGCGCGCGGTCCATTTGATATTGAGCCGCGCCGCGACATCCCTACCTATCCGTGTTTGTGGGCGCATCATTCCAATCGCGAACGAACATTCATCGTGCAACCGGACACGCAGGGGTGCGTACGACCGGGCATGCAACAAGCCGCCAATGCGGTGTGGAAGACCAGCAGCACCCTGCATTTTAATCTGGATTTCGGACTGAGCGCAAATAGTCTCGCCGCATGCGTAACCCCGAAGCCCACCATCGGCGGGCGGGCATGGCCCAATGTCCGCCCGAAGAACACAAAGCACGAAGCGGCGATTGTATTGTGGGCGAACTCCACTTTGGGACTGTTGCTTTGGTGGCATTGCGGTTCACGGCAACAAACCGGCAGAGTCATCAGCACCATCAGCCAGCTGCCCAACCTGCCAGTGCTGGACACTCGCCACCTCAGCGCCAAACAACACCAACTTGCGGCGCGCATTTTCTCGCGCTTCAAGGATCAATCTTTTCTGCCCGCCAACGAAACCTATCACGACCAAGTGCGCCACGATCTCGACCGTACGGTGTTGGTGGAACTCCTCGGTTTGCCCGAGTCGATTCTCGGCCCACTGGACTTACTGCGACGAAAATGGTGCTACGAACCGAGTGTGCACGGCGGTAAAAAAACCCGCATCATGCAAGTGGATACTGGATTAGATGGCATAGCCGAACCGCAATCGCCGGACACAGTTTTTAGGATATAATGCCGGCCTCATTCTGCCGTAAAAACAAACCCACCAATTAACTTTGGAAACGCTGATGAACTGGTTACCTTTTTCCCTTACCGCCCGGTTTTTCGGGGCGATTTTCACCGTGCTGGCGATGAGCGCGACTGCGGTGGCCGACCACAACACTCCCGAAGCGCTGGAATCGCGCACTGCGCCGGTGGGCAAGTTGAATGTGGTGGCGGACGGTAGTGCGATTATTGAGAGCACGGCGGCGCAAAGCGGCGGCACGGACGGAAACACGGTCTACAACACGACCTGTGTGGCTTGTCATGGGGCTGGTATTGCCGGTGCGCCGAAGACCGGCGATGCGGATGTCTGGGTGGCGCGGATTGCGCAAGGCATGACGGTGCTGGTGGAACATGCCATCAACGGATTTCAGGGCGAGACCGGCGTGATGATTGCCAAAGGCGGGAACGCCGCGTTGAGTGACGACGAGGTCGTGGCGGCGGTGAAGTATATGGTGGAGCAGTCGCAATAATCGCGGCGATGCGCGATACTTATATTTGATTCGCCGATACTGATACTTAACTCGTGCGCACAATGAAACGCGAGCGCGACATAATTTTTTACCTTTAGTCAGCGTTCATCTTTCGCGCAACTAATTATGAATGATCATTCATCCCAAACCGAAGCAGTGCTGTTGTGCGAAAGCAAAAACGGTGTCGCCACGCTGACCCTCAACCGCCCCAATCAATACAACGCTCTGTCGGAAGCATTGCTGGACGAACTCGACCGGGCACTGGACCGAGTTGCCGGCGACGAGAACATTCGCGTGATGGTTCTTGCCGCCAACGGCAAGGCGTTTTGCGCGGGCCACGATCTCAAGCAAATGCGTCAGCACGACGATCATTCCTATCAGCATGAATTGTTTTCCCAATGCAGCGGCATCATGACCAAACTGGTGCAACTGCCGCAGCCGATTATCGCCAAAGTGCAGGGCATGGCCACCGCCGCCGGCTGTCAACTGGTGGCGAGTTGCGACCTCGCCGTGGCCGCTAACACCGCGCAGTTTGCCGTGTCCGGCGTTCGCGTCGGGCTGTTTTGTTCGACTCCGGCGGTGGCGTTGAGCCGCAACATATCGCGCAAGCGGGCCATGGAAATGTTACTCACCGGTGATTTTATTAACGCCGACACCGCGTTGCGATACGGTTTGATTAATCAGTCGGTGGATGCCGGCGAGTTAGACAACGCCGTCGACCAACTGGCGGAAAACATCGCATCGAAACCGCCGCGGGTTATTCAAATCGGCAAGCGGCGTTTTTATCAACAACTGGAACAGGAACTCGACAATGCCTACGCCGGCGCGACCGACACCATGTCGGACAACATGATGTTGAACGAGACGCGCGAGGGTATTGATGCGTTTATTGAAAAACGCAAACCCGACTGGCCGCGCTGATTAAAAATGAAAAATTATAAAATCGCCATACTCAGCGGAGATGGCATCGGCGAAGAAATTATGCAGCAAGCGATCAAGGCGCTCCGCTTTGTCGAACAACGCAACGATGTTTCATTCGAACTCATCCCGGCGCTGTTCGGTGCCGGTGCCTGGTTCGAAACCGGCATGAGTTTTCCCGACCAAACCAAAGCAATTTGCGATGAAGCCGATGCCATTCTCAAAGGACCGGTCGGACTTGGCGTTGAGGAATCAAAAAAAATTCCCGTGGACCAGCAACCGGAACGGGGCGGGTTGCTACCGATGCGCCAACGCTACGATACCTACGCCAATTTCCGTCCGGTGCGTCTGCCGATGGAACTCGCGCATTTCTCGCCGCTCAAGCCGGAAGTCATCGGCGACGGGGTGGACATTATGATCATCCGCGAACTGGTGGGTGGCGTGTATTTCGGCGAAAAGGAAGTCGGCGTTGACCAACACGGGCGGCGTTATGTGTCGGAGCAATTGAGATACGACGAGTTTCAAATCGAGCGCATCGTTCGGATCGCGTTTGAGACCGCGCAAAAACGAAAGAAAAAATTGCACAGCGTTCATAAGAACAATGTATTGAAGTCGAGCGTGCTGTGGTGCGAAGTGGTGGAGGAAGTCAAACGGGATTTTCCCGAAGTGCAGGTGCACAACGTTTTGGTGGACGCGGCCGCGACTTATCTTTGCCTCAATCCCGGGCAGTTTGATGTCATGGTCATGGAAAATTTGTTCGGCGATATTCTGAGCGACCAGGCCGGTGGCATCCTCGGCTCTTTGGGCTTGATGCCTTCGGCCTGCATCGGTCCGCAAAAATCCTACTACGAACCGTCCCACGGCTCGGCACCGGACATCGCCGGCAAAAATATCGCCAACCCTTATTCCATGATCGGCTCGATGGCGATGATGTTGGAAATGAGTTTCGGTATGGCAGAGGAAGCGAACCATGTTTGGCGCGCGATGCAATCGGTGTTCGCCGACGGTTACTCCACGCCGGATTTATCCCGCCCCGGTTCCGACATCACCATGGTCAGCACCGATGAATTCGGTGTGCGCGTAATCAACGCGCTGGAGACCGGCACTTAACATTCGCGTTTGTTGCGAGTTGGTTGTCTCAGATTTCCTGTTTGATAATTGAGTCGTAGATTTCCCGGTCGGTCGCGCCTTCGGTTCCCAGCACCAGCACCCGGCTGCGTTCATTCAAATCGAGTTCAGTTTTCAACCCGGGATTTGCGCATGCCGCCAGACATCCGGCCAAACCGGCGACCGCGGATTCGCCGGCTTCTATTTGCGCACCGTGCGCCAACATTCTCATGACCGGCGCGACCAAATCATCGGCAATGGTAAGGAAGTCGTCCGCCGCCGGCGACAATACCTCCCACGCCAACTGCGACACTTCGCCGCACGACAACCCGGCCATGATGGTCTCGCGGGTGATGTGCACTTCGGTGGCGCGATTGTTCACCGCGCTTTGAAACAAACAGTCGGCGAGTTGCGGTTCCACCACGATAAATCTCGGCCGGTGGATGCCCAACTTCTCCCACAACCATGCCGCCACCGATGCCGCCAATCCGCCGACGCCGCCTTGGACGAACACATGGGTCAGGCAAACATTGCCCGGTAATTGCGGTTCGTTTGCGCCGAGCATTTCTTCCATCATCACGCTGTAACCGGCCATCACCGTGGCCGGCAAGTCGGTATAGCCGGGGTAGGAAGTATCCGAAACCACATGCCAATGATTGTCGGCGGCATCATCGGCGCACCGACGAACCGATTCATCGTAGTTTCCTTTGATGCGAATCACTACGGCGTCCAACTCCCGCATCGCCGCCGCGCGATGCTCGCTGACTCCGGCGTGGATGTAGATACGACAGCGGCATCCAAACCGGTCGGCGCCCCAGGCTACGGAGCGGCCGTGGTTGCCATCGGTTGCAGTTACCACGGTTACCTCCGCGGCAAGTTCACGGAATTTTCCAGATTCCAATTCCGATGCCGATACGCGCTCGCCGGTGTTCTCCAGAATTTTTTTCTGCAACAAACGAAACACCGCAAACGCTCCGCCCAGCGCCTTGAAACTGCCCAGCCCGAAGCGACTCGATTCGTCCTTGTAATAAATCGCGCCTAATCCGAATTGCGCCGCCAACTCAGTTAACCGGACCAGGTTTGTTGCCCGATAGCCATGCCACGCGGAAATTTCGTGGACGGCTTCGGCGGTCGCGGCGAGACTGAAATGCCGCTGCAACGATGCCGGATAATGGACCGCGCCGACGTTGTTCGGATTGGCATGATGCCCGACCGACGCACTTTGGAAGAGTTGTCTGTTCATTTTCGCCGAACTATAACACCGGCGACACCGCATCGGGGCAGCGGGCACACCCGAAAGTATGGGAAAATGTGGCATCGGCGCACCACTCCACCGACAAAAACACCGACCGACCCCATGGACAATCTGTTTTTCCCATCCCTTCCATTGCTCGCGTTACTCGCCGCGTTGCTTTTGAAAAGAGGCGCGATTGTTAGTTCCGTCATCGGTAGCCTGGCGGTGTTGGCGGTGATTTTCTACGACAACCGATATTCCCTGAACATCGATTCCATCATCGCGCGGGATTTGCCCATCGTATTCATCCTGACCTTTTCCGTGGCATTGGTGATTGTGCCGGGGCAGATTCTGAATGTGCTGCTGCAATCATCAGGCACCATAAAAGAAATCGGCGCACGCATCGGAACCATCCGGTTGTCCCCGGTGAAAATGGCATCGGTGATTGTCCTCGGCGTTGCGCCCATGCTCGAATCACTAACCGGCTTCGGGGTTTCATTATTTTTCACCGTTCCGGTTCTCGTGCAATTATTCAGCCTCAGAAAGGCACTGATTTTATCCTTGCTGAGCATGAACATCATGCCCTGGGGGACGCTGGCACTCGCCACATTGATTGGCGCACAAATATCCGGGCTGCCTTTTGAGCGATTGGCGTTCATGACCAGTTTGACGAGTTTCGCAGTTTTTCCAGTCATCGGCTTTTTGATAGTTATGATTTGCCGCGAACCCAACGAAAAACCCGGCGCAAAATTCAATGGCGATTTTCTCTACCCATTGCTGTCGGGAATTGTTTTGTCGTGCTGTCTGGTTTTCTACAACGCATACACCACCGCGGAACTGGCCGGCGTCTACGCCGGACTCACCACCACCGCAGTGATATTGCTCTTCGAACTGATGCGTTTTGGCACCGGTTTGTTGGCGGAATTTGTTCGTGCCAGATCATCATTGCTCAACTTGTTTGCCCCCTATCTGCTATTGATTGCCCTGATCGGGTTTTCCAGAATTAGTGTTGTCTATGAAACGTTGCAAGATTTTTTCAGCCTGCAAAACGGCAATGTCAAATTGTTTGTCTTCACCAGCCCGGGCGTGTTCATTTTTCTAACGGTTGTTTTCATTTTCGCTTTTTCCGAAAAATACCGGCGTCATTCAAGTGCTTTTTACCACGGCATCAAACGCTCCGTTTATCCGGTGGCGGGCATTATGATGTTTGTTGTTTTTGCTCAACTTCATCGAGCAAGCGGGATATTCAAAGACATCGCATCCCGAATCATCAATCTGCAATTGTCGGAAATCACATTCATTTCTCCGCTACTCGGAATGTTAAGCGGCTACACCACCGGCTCCAATGTCGGCGGCAATGTATTGTTCATGTCGTTGCTAAGCGAGACCGGAATTTATTTTGATCAACAACTGGTGTTTGCCGCGTTGCAAAACAGTAGTGCCGGACACGCGGTTTTTATGTCGCTTCCGATTATTCTGCTGACCTTGTCCATCGCCCGAAGCGATGACACTGCCATCGACAACACGCACCAAACGTGGTTGATACGACGCTCGCTGTTGTATGCCCCACTTATTTACGCGGCGCTGGTAATTCCTTTTTATCTGCTGATGAGTTAGGCGCGTGCAACAACCCGGCAACCGCAGTTGGTTTTAATTCCACCCACTGCCCCGGCTTCAAGGTTTTTGGTAAAACCACATCGCCATAACGCACTCGCATCAAGCGACTCAGTTGGCAACCCACCGCCGCCCACATCCGCCGCACCTCGCGGTATTTCCCCTCGCTAATCACCACCGAATACCAACTGTTGCGGCTTTGGTTTTCGTTGTTGCCGCGCCTTTGTTGCCGCACTCGCTGAAATCGAACGCGCTTGCCATCAAGCACAATCCCTTTTTCCAATCGTTGTAACGCATCCGCATTCACCCGCCCATAAACCCGGCAAAGGTATTCCCGTTCCATGCCGAATCGCGGATGCATCAGACGATTGGCCAGTTCGCCATCGTTGGTGAAAAGAATCAGCCCGCAGGTGTTGATGTCGAGACGACCCACCGCAACCCATCGCTCGCCTTTGAGTTTGGGCAGGTTTTGATACACCGTGGGACGCTGCTCCGGATCCTTGCGCGTGCTGATTTCGCCTTCGGGTTTGTGGTAAAGAATAACGCGGGGTTGGCGGGATATGGGTTTTGCTTTAATCGGGCGACCGTGCACCGTGATACGACTGCCGGGTTGGAGTTGGTCGCCGAGTTGCGCAACGCGTCCGTCCACTTTTATTTTTCCCTGTTCGATCCAACGCTCGATGGTGCGGCGTGACTCCACCCCCAAATCAGCGAGGTGCTTATGCAATCGCTCCCCGGTGCCGGGCGGTGTCGCCATCAGGATTCGGTCTGCGCCTGCTCCGCTGGTTCGGATGATGACTCTGCCTTTGAGTCGACGCTGTCGTTATCGTCATCATTATCATCGTCATCATTATCATCGTCATCATTATCATCGGCATCATCGCTATTGCCATCGTTATTGCCATCGTCATCCGCCGAACCGCGCAGACTCGCCAGCAACTCCGGCGGAAACGGTGTGTTGCTCTCCCCGGCAACTTCGCCGGCGATCTCGCCGAGTTCTCGTTGTTCGGCAAGCGGCGGCAAATCGGCAAGCGATTCCAAACCGAAGTAAGAAAGAAATTCGGGCGTGGTGGCAAACAACGCCGGATGACCGGGCAAGTCGCGCACGCCAACCTCCTTGATCCATTCGCGCTCCAACAGTCGCCGCATGATTTCCGTGGTCACGCCGACGCCGCGAATGTTCTCGATATCGCCACGGGTAACCGGCTGGCGATAGGCGATGATGGCGAGAGTCTCCAGCAACGCACGGGACAACCTCGGCGGGCGCGTTGCATGCAGTTTGCTGATCCACTCGGCGTATTGCGCGCGCGATTGATAGCGATATCCGGTGCCGATTTTGCAAAGTTCCACGCCGCGCTCTTCACATTCTTGCTGCAACTGCGCGATCGCCTGTTTGACATCGTCGGCCGACGGCTCGGTTCCGGCGACAAACAAACTTTGAATCCGCGCCACATTCAGCGGCGCATCCGACACCAGCAATACCGCTTCCACAATTTTTTTCAGTTCAACCGACATGTTCAACGCTCTTCAAATGAATCGGCGCAAACGGCTCGTTCTGCACCACCACCAGATTATTGTCGCGCACCAATTCCAAAATCGCCATGAAACTCACCACCAGCCCGGGCTTGCCTTCCTTCAGATCCAACAAATCCTCAAAGCGCAGGAAGCGGCTTGCCTGAATGAGTTCAACAATCTGCGCCATTTTTTCTCGCACCGACAATGCCTCACGACCAACGCGCCAGTGTTTGTGTTGCTCGGTGCGGTCGAGTACGCACCGAAACGCCACCATCAGGTCGTTGAGGGAAGCGGTGGCTTCAACCTTGACCGGTGCCGGCGAATCAAAGCCGGTTGTCACCAGATATAATTCCCGCTCCAACCTCGGCAACTCGTCAATGTCCTGCGCCGCCCGACTGAACCGCTCGTATTCCTGCAATCGCCGCACCAACATGGTGCGCGGATCTTCTTCGTCCTGTTCGTCATCGCCGCTCGGACGCGGCAACAACATGCGCGACTTTATTTCCGCCAGCATGGCCGCCATCACCAAATATTCCGCCGCCAAATCCAAACGGAAGTGACGCATCAGTTCAACATATTCCATGTATTGTCGGGTGATGTGCGCCACCGGAATATCGAGAATGTCGAGATTCTGTCGGCGAATCAAATACAACAACAAATCCAGCGGACCCTGAAATGTCTCGAGAAAAACCTCCAACGCATCCGGCGGGATATACAAATCCTCGGGCCATTTATCCAGTGCCTCGCCGTTGACCAGCACCGTCGCCGGCTGCTTGTCGGTCGCTTCGCCCATGTCATCGCTTAGGGCATCGCCCATGTCATCACTCATTTATCCGGCACCTGGTCATTACCATAAACCGTGCCCACCGCCGTGCGCACGATTTCCATGGTCTCACGCGCCGCCGCCCTTGCTTTGTGATTGCCCTGTTCGATAATTGCGCGCACTTGCGCCGGATTGTTTTCGTATTCACGCGCGCGCTCACCAAACACGGCTTGCTCCTCCAGCACTTTATCCATCAAAGGTCGCTTGCATTCGAGGCAGCCAAACGAAGCGGCGCGACAACCGGCCGACACCCATTCGCGCACTTCTTCATCGCTATACACTTTGTGCAATTGCCATACCGGACATTTGTCCGGGTCGCCGGGGTCGGTCAATCTTACTCTGGCCGGGTCGGTGGGCATGACTTTGATCGCCTGCACCACGCGTTTCGGATCGTCTCGCAACGCGATGGTATTGCCGTAGGATTTTGACATTTTTTGCCCATCCAGCCCCGGCATTTTCGCCATGGCGGTCAGCAAGGTCTGCGGTTCGGGCAGAATAGACCGTCCACGCCCTTCGAGATACCCCAGCAGACGATCTTTATCGAGTTGCGTGAGGCTTTGACCGGCTCGCACCAACGCCTGCGCTTCGCCGTGGGCTTGCCGGTCGCCCTGCTCGGTGAAACGTTGGCGAAGTCGTTGATAGGTCTTGGCGGCTTGCTTGCCCAAGCGTTCCATGGCATCGGCGGCTTCGCGTTCAAAATTTTCACCACGACCAAAAAAATGATTGAAGCGCCGTGCGATTTCTCGAGTCAATTCGACATGGGGTGCCTGATCTTCGCCCACCGGAACATGACCGGCGCGATACATCAGGATGTCCGCGGACTGCAACAACGGATAACCGAGAAATCCGTAAGTGGCCAGATCCACCCCGCGTAATTTCTGCTGTTGCTCCTTGAAACTCGGCACGCGCTCGAGCCAACTCAGCGGAGTAACCATGGACAACAACAAATGCAACTCGGCGTGTTCGGGCACATGAGATTGAATGAACAAGGTCGCCTTTTGCGGATCCACTCCCGCCGCCAGCCAGTCAATGACCATATCCCAAACATACTCGCGCATGGTTTCGGGCTGCTCGTAATGCGTGGTCAACGCATGCCAGTCGGCGACGAAATAAAAACATTCATAGTCATGCTGCAACCGCACCCAGTTTTTCAACACGCCGTGATAATGCCCAAGATGCAATCGCCCGGTCGGGCGCATACCGGACAGCACGCGGCGATTGTCTTGCGCAGCGGATTGCATTGCGGAGTCGGTAGTGGTCACTGGTTTGTCGCGTAGTTTATGGAATGGTTTGTCGGGTCATTTGCACGGCGCGGTCGTCAAACAAACACCGCCGCATCACCCTTGCCTTTCCGCAACACTTCGGGCGTGCCGGATATCAGGTCAACGACCGTGGTCGGTTGCCAGTCGCATGGACCTCCGTTGACCACCAACTCGACCGCGTGTTCCAACTGTTCACGAATGATCGTCGGGTCGTTCAGGGGCAGATCATCGCCGGGCATAATCAAGGTTGAACTCATCAGCGGCTCATCCAGTTGCGCGAGCAAAGCACTCACGATGGGGTAGTCGGGAATCCGTAGCCCGATGCTGCGGCGCTTCGGATGTTGCAGACGCCGAGGCACTTCGCGGGTGGCGGCAAGAATAAAGGTATATGGGCCCGGCGTAAAGCGCTTCAACAAACGATACGTGTTGTTGCTGACCTTGGCGTAATTGCTCAACTCCGAAAGATCTTTGCATACCAGCGTAAAGTTATGTTCGGCATCGACCTTGCGGATGCGACGGATGCGCTCCATCGCTTCCTTGTTGCCAATGACGCAACCCAGCGCGTAACTGGAATCGGTGGGATAGGCGATCACCCCGCCGGCGCGGATGATTGCCACCGCCTGGCGGATCAGCCGCGGCTGGGGAGAATCCGGATGCACCTTAAAATATTGCGACATTTATCACTACGAGTTTATTGAGCACTCGCACCGGAAGAAAGATTTCCTGCGCCGCGGTTGTTTTTGCGGCGGCGCGTTGACGTTTTGCCGGTGCGCAAGATCTCGATCAATTGCTGCTGCCGCTCCGGGCTACTTTCTTGAATATCGGTCCACCATCGCACCAGTTCTTTATCGACTTCGCCGACTCGCTGACGCAACATCAGAAAATCATATCCGGCGCGAAACCGTCGACTCTCCAGCACACGCGGCACCGTTTTTGGGCGGCGTTGTTCCAGCCAGGATTGCATTTCCCAAATTTCCATCACCGCCCCGCTGACTCGACGCGGCACCGCCACGCGACGACATTGCCGGGCAAATATTTTGTCGCCGTATTCCCAAACCGCATCGCTGGGCATTGCGCCGTGCAACTTGTCGGGAAATTCATCGCGAAATGGCCGCCACAACAACACCGCAAACAAGAACGCCGCAATCACCGGCTTGCCCTGCCCTACCCGCTGGTCGGTATTCTCCAGCGCGATTTTGATCAAGTCTTCGGTAGATTTATCGGAAGCATTAGCAATCACCGCCGCGCTCATCGGAAATAATTTCTCCACCAGATTGTGGTCACACAACTCGTCCCAACTTTTGCGGGCGTGGCCGTGGTGAAACATTTTCAACACCTCGTCGAACAAACGCGCCGCCGGAACATCTTCGATCAATTCCAGACAATCGGCGATGGCCGGCTCCAGCCCGCTTTCCAGGGTAAGCTCCAACTTTGCCCGAAATCTCAGGGTGCGAAGTATGCGCACCGGGTCTTCGGTAAATCGCTCTCTGGCATCGCCAATCATGCGCAGGGTGTTTTTGCGCGCGTCTTTCACGCCACCGAGAAAGTCCACAACCAACTCGCGATTCGGATCGTAATACAATGCGTTGATGGTGAAGTCGCGACGCCGCGCATCTTGTTCGATGGTGCCGAAAACATTGTCATCCACCACGCGTCCGCTGTCGGAAAATTGCTTGACCGGATTACCCGACCTGCGCGCTTTTGCGCTGCCCGGTTTGGCACGATAGGTCGCCACTTCAATGATTTCTCTGCCAAATCTCACATGCACGATTTTGAAGCGTCGGCCAATAATTCGCGCGCGTCGGAACAGTTGTCGCACCTGTTCCGGGCTGGCGTTGGTGGTGATGTCGAAATCTTTGGGGCGTCGGTTGAGCAGCAAGTCGCGCACGCAACCGCCGACCAGATAGCCGTCAAAACCGGCCGCCTGCAAGGCATCGGCCACTTGCAATGCGGCGTCGCTAATCCAGGTGCGGTCGAACGAAAGGTCGGCGGCGTGGTAGGTGACTTCGGTCAAAACGAACGAATTCCTTGTCTAATCCGGACTTGAATATCGGTCAAGGCAACCACCTTGCCGGAAAAAATAAGGTCCAAAATGCAGTTAATGACACGGGTAATTTGGCGGGTAAGCAGACGGGTAATGGCGCGAATAATGACAAGCGACAATGCGGTGAAAGAGCCCGCATGATACCATTCGCCCGACCTGATTGCTCCCTTCGTCTAGCGGTCAGGACGCTGGCCTCTCACGCCGGAAACAGGGGTTCGATTCCCCTAGGGAGCGCCATCAGCATAAAAAAACATGGTTCACGCGCAGCGTGACTCCTTATTTTTCTCGTTTACTTTTGGCGTCTCAAAAAGAATCGTCGCCTTCCAGTTTATCATTGTCCCCCCAACCTGTCATTCTCGCCGGCAGGCGGGAATCCAGACGCTTTGATGCCGCGCAATAGTGGCGGCTTTGCCGCAAATGACAGTGGTGTGCAAAGGGCAATGGCGGCGGCTTACGCCGCCGAGTAACCTGTGGCTGATATGCAAAGGTTCGCTTGCGCGTGCTCGCGCTTTGCGGGGGGAATACCCCCCGCACCCCCCTTCCGGCGCGGGGGAAACATCCTGTTTCCACGCGCCAGCGTGCGTCCCTGCACGCTCTGGTGATTGAGAGAATAGAGTAAATAGCAAAACTTCTGTGGGCGTGATAACGAAAGAATCAGTATTCGTCATCCTCGCCGGCAGGCGGGGATCCAGACGCGGCGAAGCCGCGCAACAGCGGCGGCTTTGCCGCCGGTATCGCGTTATATCTTGCGGTATGTTTTCTTTACTATGAACACATTATGGCAAACGTTAATCCAATTGCACTTAGAACAACAGACATCACACCTAAGAACATCGCAAGTCGAACGATAACTTGTGGATGTTTAAAACCATACCTAAAACGACCCACTGCTGTCCCATTAACAGACAAAAAAGAGGGTCTGATTCGCTCTGAATGGATACAATGAATTTATCTACAACTTGTTGAATCAAATAGGAGAATCAGACCATGGC
Source organism: Candidatus Poriferihabitaceae bacterium (assembly GCA_965249835.1). Lineage (GTDB taxonomy): Bacteria > Pseudomonadota > Gammaproteobacteria > Arenicellales > Poriferihabitantaceae > JAHRAW01. Next base: position 1,049,001 of record CBDFMY010000003.1, on the reverse strand, counting down.
GTATTGTAACACAGTTTTATCGCAACTCCTCAAATGGGTGCCGAGACATGAATTCGAGACCCTTGCCAAACAGCATCATAGTGGCCGCTCGTTCCGTGTCGCGTCGCGTTGGGCACAGTTCGTCGGCCTGTTCATGGCGCAGGTGACCGGCCGCGACAGATTGCGCGACATCGTCGACAACCTGAGTGCTCAGACGCATCGGCTTTATCACTTGGGCGGCGTCGGCCTGTCCCGCTCCAAGCCTGGCGCGCATCAACCGGGACAAGCCTTATACGTTGTACGAGGCACTGTTCGGGAAACTGTTGCGACGTTGCCAAGGGGTCCCGGCCATAAGTTTCGTTTCAGTATTCGCTTGATGCCAGCACCATCAAGTTGTGCCTCTCGGCCTTTCCGTGGGCCGATTTTCGAACGACCAAGGGGGCGGTCAAGCTGCATGTCGGGCTGAACCACCGCGGTTGCCTGCCCGAGTTCGTCGCCATCACCAACGGCAAAACCAGCGACCTCGCTATCGGGCGCGCGCTGCGTTTCCCCAAAGGCAGCCTGGTCGCCATCGACCGCGGATATAACGACTATGGCTGGTATAAACAGTTGCATGACAACGGCATATTCTTTGTCACTCGCATCAAGAAAGACGCGGCGTATCGCGTTGTCGGTCGCGCCGCGGTGTCGAAGAGCAAGGGATTGACCTGCGACCAGCGCATCGTGTTCACCGGCGTCAAGGCATCAAGACAATGCCCCATTCCACTGCGCCGCATCGGCTACCGCGATGCCGAGACCGGCAAGCATTACGTTTTCTTGACCAATAATTTGAAACTGGCGGCCAAGACGGTCGCCGACCTCTACCGGGCGCGTTGGCAGGTGGAATTGTTCTTTAAGTGGATCAAGCAAAACCTGAAGATAAAGTCCTTCATCGGCACCAGCCATAACGCGGTGATGACGCAAATCTGGGTCGCGCTGTGCGTGTATTTACTCTTGGCGTTCATCAAATTCCAGTCGAAGCTGGGCAAAAGCCTGCAACAAATGCTCCGCCTGTTGCAGCTTAACTTGTTCGACAAGCGCGACTTGATGGCACTCTTGCGTGGCCACTCGCCCCCCAGGCCCGGCTTCAATCACAATCAATCCTCGTTGCTGTGAAAGTTAATGGGACAGCAGTGAAAACGACCATACCAATTATCGGCAGTCGTTATTGATAATTCGCAATCTTCGTTTTTGTTTATGTCTAACTTTTTTCGATACCATTCGTTTATAGTTATTACATTCTTATCCACACTCAGTGTACGTGTTCCATCAGTTTCATTGTAATGTTTTCTGTAATTACAATCGATTATACGTGCTTCACAAAAAACAACTTTGTTGTTTTCTTTATTTTCTATTCTGATAACAGAGCGACCCGACACATCCGGTTTGGTTATCCACACCCATCCTTCGTTCTCGTCATTTCTCAACGAAACATAAACCTCATACCACATATTCATTGCTCGGCAATCATTTTCGCTTGCCATAAATCTTCCCAAACTTTGGCTTTCTGTCCGGGGCTGCGTAGCAGATAGGCCGGGTGGTAGGTGACCACCAACGGGATGTTGTCGGGTCCGTATTGATGCACCGCGCCGCGCAATTTGCTCAAAGGCTCACTGGTTTTTAGCAACGCTTGGGCGCTGATTCGGCCGAGGGCGACAATCACTTTCGGTTTTATCACCGCCAGTTGCCGATGCAGATACGGTTCGCATTGTTCGATCTCTCCGGGCAGTGGGTCGCGGTTGTCGGGCGGGCGACATTTCAGCACGTTGGCGATGAACACCTGTTCGCGTTCCATCCCCAGCGCGGCGATTATCTTGTCGAGCAATTTTCCCGCGCGACCAACGAATGGCTCGCCCTGCAAGTCCTCGTGCTGCCCCGGTGCTTCACCGATGAATAGCCAGTTTGCATCGGAGTTGCCGCAACCGAACACGGTATGGGTGCGGCCCTGGTGCAATTCGCATTTGCGACACGCCGACACTTCCTGTTCGATGGGAATCAAGGATTCATCCACGGACTGGGCAAACGCAGCGACAGATTCGGCCACGGACGCGGGCGGCGATTCAGTGGCGCGTTCCACATAATCGTGCGCATCCGACCCAAGCGAGTCGGCCGGGGTTTCGGACTCGGCGATCTTGGCGGGCTCGGCGATCTTGGCGGGCTCGGCGGGCTCGGCGGGCTCGGCGGGCTCGGCGATTTCGTCGACTTCAGCCGCTGCTTCCCGAAACTTCCACACATCCACCCCGATTTTCCGCAGAATTTCGAGTTGGCGTTCAGAGTGCATGTTCATGACATGTTCAACACTTGCGCTAAATCGCCCGCGCCAGTTGCGGGTGAACCCGAACCTCGGTGTCATACAACTTATTGAGCGCGTTGATATACGCCTTGCCCGAAGCGATGACGATATCCAGGTCGGCGCCGTGGCCATTGACGATGCGCCCTTCCCGCTCCAGCCGCACGCCGACTTCGCCCTGGGCATCGGTGCCCGAGGTGATGCTGTTGACCGAGTAAAGTTGCAGCAAACTGCCGGACTGGACGATGGATTCGATGGCACTGAAGGTCGCGTCCACGGTGCCGTTGCCCTGCCCGCGCGCGCTTACTTCTTCCCCGTCCACTTCCACGACCACTTTGGCGGTGGGGGTTTTGCCGGTCGAGGATTTAGTCTCCAGATACTTCAGGGCGAACCGCGCCGACGCCGCGCTGGCGGTGGTGTCCGACACCAACGCCTGCAAGTCGTCATCGAAAATCTCGTGTTTGTTGTCGGCCAATTCCTTGAAGCGGGCAAACGCCCGGTTCAACTCTTCGTCGGACTTGAATTGGAAGCCGAGAAACTTCAGCCTTTCGGTAAACGCATTTCGGCCCGAGTGTTTGCCCAGCACGATGCGGTTGGCGGCCCAGCCGACATCTTCGGCGCGCATGATTTCATATGTCTCGCGCGCTTTGATTACGCCGTCCTGATGAATGCCCGCTTCGTGCGCGAAAGCGTTGGCACCAACGATGGCTTTGTTGGGTTGCACCGGAAAGCCGGTGATGCTCGACACCAAACGACTCGCGGGCACGATCTGGGTGGCGTCGATGTCGGTGTCGCAGGTGAACTCATCCTGCCGCGTGCGCACCGCCATGACGATTTCCTCAAGGGATGCGTTGCCGGCGCGTTCGCCGAGCCCGTTGATGGTGCACTCCACCTGGCGGGCGCCGGCCATCACCGCCGACAACGAGTTGGCAACCGCCAATCCGAGGTCGTTATGGCAGTGCACGGAAAACACCGCTTTGTCAGCGTTGGGAATGCGTTCGAGTAATTCACCGATGAGCGCACCGAACTGGTTGGGCAGGTTGTAGCCCACGGTGTCCGGTATGTTGATGGTGCCGGCACCGGCATCGATGACCGCTTCGATGATGCGACACAGGAAGTCGTGCTCGGAACGCCCGGCGTCTTCCGGGGAAAACTCAACATTGTCGGTGTGATTACGCGCTTGCTTGACCGCCGCCACCGCACGTTCCAGCACTTGCTCCGGCTCCATTCGAAGTTTTTGCTTCATGTGAATGGGCGAAGTCGCGATGAAAGTGTGGATGCGCGAAGCCGCCGCCGGGCGAACCGCTTCGGCGGCTTTTTCCACATCGTTCGGATTGGCTCGCGCCAACCCGCACACCACGCTGTCGGCGATCAGTTCGGCGATGGTTTGCACCGCCTTGAAATCGCCGGGGCTGGCCGCGGGAAAGCCCGCTTCGATGATGTCGACCCGCATTTTTTCCAACTGCCGCGCCACCCGAATTTTTTCGTCCAGCGTCATGGACGCGCCCGGGCTTTGCTCGCCGTCACGCAAGGTCGTGTCAAAAATAATTAATTTGTCGTCTTTGTGTTTCATGTCTGCGCCTCAATAGGGCCATCAAATTTCAACGATTATCGCGCCGCCGACAAAATCAGCGGGCGGGAGATGCAACGGGTGAGTGGATTGAGGTATTAGTGCGCGCGAAGGCGCAGTAGCAGAAGGATGTTGAGCGGGGACACGACAGCACCTGCGGAATGGCTATCCACAGAATTCGCCGCAGAAATGGGCGCGTCGCGATGGTTCATCTTGCTCAACATGGGGGCAGTTTATAAGAGGGGAATCCTGAATGCAAGCCCTTAATCAGGTTTTCCGGTAGCGGATTTAGCGGCGGAATCGTCGTCATCCTCGTCGTCGCCGTCCGGCAGGAACGCTGGGGTATCCAGAGTGCCGCGTTGCCAGCGCATGAGCCAGCCGACCGGGCCGGAAGCGGCGTAGGAGAACGCCATCAGGAACAGTGCCCGCGGTGGGTCGAAGAAAATCAGCACGAAGGTCACCACGAAACCGATGAGGATGGCGAAGGGTATGCGGTTGATGAGGTTGAAATCTTTGAAACTGCGAAACTTCAGGTTGCAGACCATCAGCACCGCCAGAATCAATGTGGCGATGGTGCTTGCCCATGCCATCGCCGGCATGGTTTTGCCGTCGATTCCCGATTCGTGAAAGTTCCACACCCAGAAAACCACGAACGCCGCGGCGGCCGGACAGGGTATGCCGTAGAAATAGCGGCTGTCCTTGATGGTCAGCGTGTTGAATCGGGCGAGGCGCAACGCGGTGGCGGCAGTATATAGAAAAGCAATCAACCAGCCGGTTTTGCCGAGCGCCTGCAACGACCAAAAATACATCACCAGCGCCGGCGCCAAACCGAAGGCGACGAGGTCGACGAGGCTGTCGTATTCCTTGCCGAAGTCCGAGGCAGTGTTGGTCCAGCGGGCGACGCGCCCGTCGAGGCCGTCCATGATCATGGCGACCAGCAGCCCGATGGCGGCGCGCTCAAAGTTTCCATGGGTTGCCTGGATGATGGCGTAGAAACCAAAGAACAGCCCGGCGGTGGTGAATAAACTGGGCAAAAAGTAAATACCCTTTCGACCGCCGCTTTTGGGAGTTGCGGATGGCTTGGATGTTTTGGATGCTTTTGGACTCATGCCGCCTCCATAAAACCGATTACATCGTTGCCCGAATCAACCCATTGCCCCAGTTTAACCGCCACTCGGGTGCCGGCTGGCAGGTATAAATCCACCCGCGAACCAAAGCGGATGAAACCGTAGCGTTGTCCGGTTAGCACCGTGTCGCCCGGTTTGACATGTGACAAAATCCGCCGCGCGATAAGCCCGGCGATTTGCACGCTGACGACATCTTCGCCGCGGTCGGTTTTGATCCAGATAGCGTTGCGTTCATTGTGTTCGGAAGATTTATCCAGTGCCGCGTTAAAAAACTTGCCGGGGCAATACCAGCATCGCTCGATGACCCCGCCCACCGGAATCAGGTTGGAATGCACCGAAAATACATTCATAAATATGCTGACCTTGAGCGAGGTTACGCCCGCAAGATAGGGGTTTTCAGTGTCACCCACCGCAACGATTTTACCACTGGCCGGGCTGACAATGGCACCCGGCTGGTCGCTGATGCGGCGTTTGGGATCGCGAAAGAATTGAAAGACAAACGCGACCAGTAGCCAGACAACAATCGACCAGTAGCCGAACAACCAGGTGGCGACGATGCCGCAACCTAACGCAATGACGAGATGAACGCGCCCTTCGGGGGCGAGGATTGGGTAGTTGGAAGAGAGCATTGATGACATTTGACATGGTAGCGACAAACTTGTCGACTATGGGTATGTGACTTTTGTGCCATTGCCTTTTCGTATTATGGCTTCGTCTCGATAAATCTCAATATTATCAGCGTTGTATTCAGGTTTCAGTTTAACTCTGAAAAACCACAAATCTGTGACTGTCCATTGTTTTAGGATCCATTTCTTTTCTTTAAGTTCATCCATTGCAAATCCACACAAAAAGTGACGTGCATCTTGCGTAATTTTTGAATTTTCTACTGGCTGATAGAAAAAATTGCGCGCAGAACCCTTGTTAATATTTTGTACTCTGGATACTTTAACTTCAAGATACGTTGGCCGATCTTTATACCAAAGCAACAAATCAGGGTAACCTTGCGGGGACCCGGATTTTTTATTTTTTGATTTCGGCTTCTCAGCGCGCACTCCAAATTTATGAAGATTTTTTTGAAGAATGTTTTCTACTTGTGCGCTCACGTCATTTGGTCGGTTGGCAGGTATCGGATTTTTCTTGGAATCCTTGATTGTTTTTATGCATGCGTTAGAAAATGCATTGAGCAGGCATTTATCATCCTCCTCAATATAAGAAACAACCTTATAGTTTGTCATTGCCTCAACAACAACAGGGAAAGGAAGTTTTTCCATTGGCTTTAGAAAAATCTTTGCCGCTTGTTTTAATTGTTTCATCTCTTTTGATTCTACTTCTTTGCGATTCATTTATATTCCCTCTTTTCAAAAATAAGAATGGATTCTCGTTGCATAACATTGTATAAACCATAAATTAATTTATCGACAGCGTGAATTAGTTTGCAATCAAACTGTTCAAATGTATCGATGCACTTTTGCGCTGTTGGAATTCTATTTCCGTTGACCATGGCGTCTCCAATAATGATGACGGCTTTCCCCGCCGGCTTTAATGTGCGAACGATTTCACTATAGGATTGAACCATGTCCTGTTCATAAAGTTCTATTCTCTCGCTACCATTCCCTCTGACACCAATAAATTCTTCCCGAATTTTATTCAAGTCATAACCCAGTGACTCGAGGGAATGAGCATCATTCTCAACATAGTTAAGCGCAAGCGAATAAGGTGGCGAAGTAATCACACCGTCCACGCTACCGTCAGCCAGCGGCAACTTTCGTGCATCGCCTATTTTTATATTCGCCGGGTGCGGTGAAATTTCAACCTCACTACAGGCATTAATCATCGCTTGGATACTTTTGATCATTTTATCTCGGTTTGCCACCAGCATCCTATCGAAGTCACGGTTCCGCCTGACGCTATCGCTGGTGGAAATCATGCGTGCAAGTAAATCAAAACTTTTTACCGGGCTTTTTAGACAATTTAGCGTATTATCCGCGTATTTTTTATTTTCAAATAACGCAGTTTCTGCGTGTGCTTTTTTTATTTTGGGGAAATGATGAATTGCATTTGTTTTGACTTTGCTTATCAGGACACATAACGGTGATATATCAAAGCCGATTATTTTTAAGTTCAGCAATGACCCCTCTACTGCGGTAGTTCCGCTACCGATAAACGGGTCGAGCAATGTGTCGCCCGCCTTCAAACCGATAATGTTGGCAAGCGCGCGCACCATCTGCGGATGAAATTTCCCCTTGTAGGGATAAAACCAGTGAGTGATGTATTGATTAAAAGCACGCGTCAAGTTATGTTTTGTCAGCTTAGCATAGTCAGACAACACCCCATCCGCGCTACCGATATATGCCGTGCGCTTGAGTATGGTTTCAACAGCATCTCCGCCATCCACGACAAAAGAGCGGAAGTCGGGAAGAATTTCTGGTTGCGCTGTAAATGATTCCAATTCTAAGGTGGCGAGATGCAACTCATACAGAAACTGAACGTTCTCCAGAAGGTTAAGATGGAATTTTTCACATCTCTTGGTTGTTTTTTGCTTAGATTTATTCATTAGACTCCGTTCATTTGATTTTTATAATGCTATCACATATCCATTGTGAAGAAAAAGTGTGGTCAATTCTTCGACTTATCGATGACCTTGCTCTCGCCAATCCACGACATCATCGAGCGTAATTTTTTTCCGACTTCTTCGATTTGGTGTTGCTGCGCTTTGCTGCGCAATTCCGGGAAGCGTTTTCCGCCGGCGGCGTTTTCATCCATCCATTCGCGGGCGAATTCGCCGGATTGGATTTCGCTGAGAATTTTTCTCATCTCCGCTTTGGTTTGCTCGTTGACGATGCGCGGACCGCGGGTCAGGTCGCCGAATTCGGCGGTGTTGGAAATCGAGTAGCGCATGTCGGCGATGCCGCCTTCATACATTAAATCCACGATCAATTTGAGTTCGTGCAGACATTCGAAATAAGCCATCTCCGGCGCGTAACCGGCTTCCACCAGAGTTTCGAATCCGGCTTGCACCAGCGAGGTGGCACCGCCGCACAATACCGCCTGTTCGCCGAACAAATCGGTTTCGGTTTCTTCCTTGAAGGTGGTTTTAATGATGCCGGCGCGACCGCCACCGATGGCAACGGCGTAGGCAAGAGAAATATCCAAAGCCTCGCCACCGGGGTCTTGATGAATCGCGACCAGACACGGAATGCCCGCGCCTTTTTCAAAGGTGGAACGCAGCAGATGCCCCGGACCTTTGGGTGCGATCATGATGACATTGAGATCGTTGCGGGGGGTTATGTAGCCGAAGTGGATGTTGAAACCGTGCGCAAACGCCAGCGTCGCGCCCGGTTTTATATTCTCTTCCACATCGCTTGCGTAGATTCCGCTCATCAATTCATCCGGGCACAACATCATCACCACATCGGCACTCGCCACCGCCTCGGCAACTTCGGCGACCGCCAACCCGGCTTGCTCGGCTTTGGGTCGTGAATTGGAATCCTTGCGCAAGCCAACCACCACATCCACGCCGCTGTCTTTGAGATTGTTGGCGTGGGCGTGCCCTTGCGAGCCATAGCCGATGATGGCGACCTTTTTGCTTTTCAATAATTCCGGGTTCGCGTCTTTGTCATAAAAAATTTTCATGGGGCTTACTTGTTATTCCTCGTCAGTTCAAGTCAAATGAAATAAGGATTGCCGTGAGCGTGCGCTATACATTCAAGGCGCGCTTTCCACGACCGATGCCGGATATGCCGGAGCGCACCACTTCCACAACATCAAACGGTGCCAGCACTCCGAGAAACGCATCCACCTTCGCGCTGCTTCCGGTCATCTCCAGCGTATAAGTGGAATCGGTCACATCAATAATGCGCCCGCGGAAGATGTCATTCAATCGCTTGACCTCTTCCCGTTGATCGTTGCCGGTGGCGACCACTTTGACCAGCATCAATTCGCGTTCGATGTAATGCCCATCGGTCAGGTCGATCAACTTGACCACTTCAATGAGTTTATTCAACTGCTTGGTAATCTGCTCGATGATCTGATCGGTGCCGTTGGTTACGATGGTCATGCGCGACAGCGAATCGTCGTCGGTGGGTGCCACGGTCAGCGACTCGATGTTGTAGCCGCGCGCCGAGAACAGCCCGGCCACTCGCGACAATGCGCCCGCTTCGTTTTCCAGCAATAGCGAAATAACTCTGCGCATCAACTCATCCTGCTCATGCCAGTTCCCGCTCCACCTCGTCTTCCCGCCCCGGCTTCAAGTGCATTTCGTTATGCCCTTTGCCGGCGGCGATCATCGGATACACATTTTCGGTCGGGTCGGTAACCACATCGACAAACACCAGTTGGTCTTTCATCGCGAATGCTTCGCGCAACACATCATCCACTTGCCCCGGCGTTTCAATGCGCATACCAACATGGCCGAAACTCTCCGCCAGCGCAACGAAATCGGGCAACGCGTCCATGTAGGAATGGGAATAGCGGCGGTCATAAAAAAATTCCTGCCACTGACGCACCATGCCCATGTAGCGATTGTTGAGATTGATGACTTTCACCGGCAGGTCATACTGCTTGCAGGTAGACAACTCTTGAATACACATAATGATGCTGGCATCACCGGTGATGCAAGCCACGGTTTCATCGGGATGCGCGATTTGCACACCCATGGCCGCCGGCAAACCAAAACCCATGGTGCCGAGCCCGCCGGAATTGATCCAGCGGCGCGGCTGTTCAAAGCCGTAATACTGCGCCGCCCACATTTGATGTTGGCCAACATCCGAAGTTACGAACGCATCGCCTTTGGTAATTTCCATCATCTTCTGCACCACATACTGCGGTTTGATGACTTCATCGCTGTGGTTATAGGCGAGGGAATCGATGGACTTCCACTGCTTGATTTGCTTCCACCACTGATCCACCGCCGGTCGGTCGATTTGTTTGATACGCGGCGCAGCAAGTTTCACCATCTCGATCAGCACATCGTTGCAATGTCCGACTATGGGCACTTCCACCGCGACATTCTTGCCGATGCTGGACGGGTCGATGTCAATCTGCACGATGCGCGTGCCGGGTGAGAATTTTTCCAAGTCGCCGGTTACGCGATCATCAAATCGCGCGCCCACCGCAAACATGACATCGCAATCGTGCATCGCCATGTTGGATTCGTAAGTGCCGTGCATGCCGAGCATGCCCAAAAAATTGCGGTCGGATGCGGGAATCGCGCCGAGTCCCATTAGCGTGGTGGTGCAGGGAAAGCCGAGCAGATCGATTAATTCCCGCAACGGCTTTTGCGCATCGCCGAGCACCACGCCGCCGCCGGTGTAGATGATCGGCCGCTTCGCCTGAAGCAACAAATCGACGCCGCGCTCAATTTGTTTGGCGTGCCCTTTGTTGCGCGGTTGATACGAGCGCATGGCAATCGTCTTGGGATAATCATACTCCGCGGTCGCATTGGTGATGTCCTTCGGCACATCGACCACCACCGGCCCCGGGCGACCCGAAGCGGCAATGTAAAACGCCTTTTTCATTGTGGCGGCGATGTCGGCGACATCCTTCACCAAAAAGTTGTGCTTGACGCACGGGCGGGTGATGCCGACCGTATCCACCTCTTGGAAGGCATCATCGCCAATCAGCGTGGACGGCACCTGCGCGGTGATGACCACCATCGGGATCGAATCCATAAACGCGGTGGCAAGCCCGGTAACGGTGTTGGTCACGCCCGGACCCGAAGTCACCAGCACCACGCCCGGCTTGCCGGTCGAGCGGGCGTAGCCGTCGGCGGCGTGGGTCGCGCCCTGCTCGTGTCGCACGAGGATATGCTTGATTTTGTCCTGGCGATACAACGCGTCATAGATATGCAACGCCGCACCGCCGGGGTAACCGAAAATAAATTCAATTTTCTCGTCCTGCAAGCAGCGAACGAGAATGTCAGCACCGGTCATTTCCACTTTATATCTGCCTGTTCAAAAATCACCGAGAAGTACCAAAAAAACCGGGCAAAACTCGTAAATAAGAAAAAGCGGAGTATAGCGGTAAATGAATGGGTAAATAAACAAAAAATTCGCGGTTCAGGGATTGGGCGATAGTTTCGAGTTGGGGGGGCTTATTTTCCTTCATCGGTCCTTTGGTAAATTATTTGTGCAAGGGATTGAAAATCCTCGTAGCAATTTCTGACAGCGTTTTGCTGTCCGCCGATAACGCCATCAGCAGGTTTAAGCATAAACATGGGTTTGTTTGCCTCTTGCGCCATCGGCATAAGCGAGCGGTAGTCTTTTAAGTGCGCCAAAATATGTTCGTCATCCTCAATGGTAGGCGAATTACGATTATCCGTTTCACCCAGAACTGACTCCCTATATTCTGCCGGTATTTTGTTAACCCAGTTCAAATATGCCTTCACTGGACGGCTCCATATGGCAGAGCGTCGCATCACAATATAACCAAGCGGTTGCATCTCGCCTGTTGGTAAATCAAAGTCCAATCCTTTCGGTTTCTTTTTTATTCGCTCTTTCCATGCTTTTCGCCAGTTTATGAGCGTGGGTCCCACATTCCGCAGACCCTGTAATGAAAATAAATCAGGTGCGAGCGGTATCACTACATAATCGCTGGCTATCAACGCGGCTCGGTTGATGGCGCCTAGATTTGGTCCAACATCCACAAATGTCACATCGGATTCAAACTCTTTTCCCGCCTCTGCAATCAACCGCGCAAAAGCAGCGGTGACTCGAAAGGCGCGTTCATCGCCATCCATGCACTTTGACCATTGCACGGAAAGGTCATCCTCTCGCATAGAGAGCGCAAGATCCCCTGTCAGCAAACCTATTTTTTCACTAATTTTTTCAATATAAGGCTGATGTGAAATATCTCCTTTTCCCGTAAATAGGGGTGCAATATCTCCGTCAATAGTTTTTCTGTTTGTGTCCTGCCAAAGTGCGGCTAAATTTTCTTCATCAAGAAACATTCCACTGAGATTAGCCTGAGGGTCCAAATCAACCGCAACAACACGATGCTCCTGCTCAGCAAACATCCAAGCAAGATGGTAAACAAGGGAGGTTTTCCCAACGCCACCCTTGTTATTGAAAAACGCGATAGTTTTCATTGCTACTTCTTTATCGTTGTGTAGATAAAAGTCTCTTGCACATCAAATTCTGGTGGTGGATTGCCGTTTTTCGCCAATGCTCTGCGCGCTGTGGCGATGCCGATTCCAAAGTGTTGCATAAATCCCATGTTTTTCATTGCTTCGGCGATAGTCGGATTGCGATAGGCAGTAACACCTGGTTGCCCGAAATTACCAGAGGTTACTGCACCATAAACTGATCCTGGGTTGATGATTTCCACCCTGTCTGCAAACCAATAGACTCTGACTGGCGTGTTGGAACTTTCATAAGTCCTATGAATGATTGCATTACGAACAAGTTCACGTAATGCCTCAAATGGATAATCTGGGTTTTCTATATGCGTTTCTCCACTCGTATCCAGCGCATTGCGGATATTCGTTTTCAATATACTATCCAATTGACGCAGTTGCTCTGGCATGGTTCCGTTTATTTCTTTCTGGTCCAAGATAGGGTCCGTGATGTCATTGCCCAAAAAACGGACAAACTGAATGTATGCACCAGGAAACCAATAGCGAGGATCTTTGCCTAGGATAAGAATTGCGGTAACAGTTGGCTCCCCGGCTGGTGTTGTTAATCGTAGTGCTTGTAATTGCGCGTGAATATCACGGTCATTCTCTTTTAATACTTCCGGCGATACCGCAGTCGGCAAGTATTCATCCGCAAATCGCCGCATATCCAGATCCTTTTGTACAGACACCCCTCCTACTCCCCGCATGTCATGTGGCAAATTTTCCCAGTGTCGCTTCTCTGTCAGACGACGTTCCTCTTCGGCAGAGGCCTGAGCACGTCTTGGGCCCACTCTAATCCAACACCTACCATCAACCTTTACTGGCGGGTTATCGGAAGGTTCCACTTGTATTACTGCAACTTCACCAAGGTTCAAAACTCTTTTGTCAACTTCTATCATTGGAAAAGGAAGAATTTTACCATCACTTCGTAGCCCGCCTAATGTTTGTAACAAGTCGTCCTCTATAGACAATTCGGCGCAGGTACCACCATCTTTAATTCCGATGAAAATAAAACCCGGAAACATGTGGTCAGGCAGATTATTAGCAAAGGCGCACATGGTCTTCCGGATTTTATCTAAATCTCTGGCGGATTCAGTAAATTCCACATGGTCACTTTCCCCCTGGCTAATAATTTTCTCCAGTTCTTGATTGCTCAACATGATTTCACTCGGATTACAGCAATTGATTTGTGCTTTCCAGCATGGCAGGTGCTTTACTGTTATTCAGTATACCATCCAATAAATCAAATATTTTTTGAAAATGTTTGAAGTCATCTATCGTGCCATTTCTACAAAGCCAATCACAAAGGTTGGGTTTTTCATCGTAGTTCAGGGATTGGGCGATAGTTTCGAGTTGGGGTCATTGACCAGAAAGTTTGCTTGGCAGGTCTTTTGATGAAAAAACCTTTACATCATCCAATATTTTTCCACCCAAAACATCCTTTAATGCTTTTCGCAAAAAATCTTTTCGGTTATCAAAGAATCTTTCGTCATCCTCCGATCTTATGCCACTGGCAACAAGCCAGAAGTGGTATTTTTTGTTTTCAATGAGTTTTCTTGCACTAGAAAATTTTTCCACAAGCCTGGATAAAATCACCATTGTTCCATATGCCTTCAATTGCATCCTGTCTCGGATACGGTCATCGGCAATCTCCGTCTTGTCATCCTCCTTCAGATAACTATACTGATCCTTGATTTCTTTTATTTTTTCCAATAATTGGGTTTCTTCAATCAAGATAACAACGTCATTTTTTAATTGAAAATAATCACAGCAATGACAAGTTCCCAAACCAACTGTTTTTCTCATATTTTTGTTTTCATTGGTGCTATCCATTTTATATGCCGTATATTCGTTGCCAATGGGTTCATTAGCAACTGTTATTGGCTCGATGAACCGATCAAGGGAAGTCACAATCCTGCCGTGTATAACTTTGCAAACGGTCTGGTCAACTCTTGTTTTATAGCCGCCATCTTATCGCTAAAATCCTGATCGTCGGCATCATCTCCATTGACTGGAAATTTGTTCAAAGCAACCATTCCTTCGTCACTGGGATTTTTCTTTATGTGCACTTCCAACCATTTCAGAATATCTGCGCTGTGAGTGGCGATAACAACATTGGCACCACCCTTCGCCAATTCAAACAGAGTTTCAGCCATAACAACCTGCCAGGCAGGATGCAAATGCGCTTCCGGTTCGTCAATGAAAATAAAAGACCCTTTATCCAGCACCTTGCGTTCAATCAACAATGCCAGAATGCCGAGATTGGCAACCCCCAGGGCGGTTACAGGCAAAGAGAAACTACGGTCTTTTTCTCGGAACGATAACTCGCCACTTTCAGAAATTACGATTTTCCCACCAAGAATGTCTTTGCCGGTTAATTTGTCATATATTTCTGGAAAGTCCATGTCGCCGGAGTATTGATGCATGAGCGCGCTCGCCAGACCATAAAAATATCCTGGAATCCCGCTGATTTGCTCTCTATGGCTGTACCGGAATCTTGGAGATAGGCGAATACCCTCCAAAGCATTTTTCAATTTCCAGTAAACAGGTGATTCCAAGTAGATCACTTTGGAATATTGTTGTAATTTCGACAACCCAGAATAGCCTATCTCAAATTTAAGTTTTTCATTTGACAATTCAACCTTCCCCAGATTTTCAATGTCAACTTCTGACGGCACACTTGTATCGCCACTCAAGTCGGAAAGATTTGGTACTTGAAAATTTTGAATCAGATTCTCTTTAATTTTTTGATCTAAACCAGAAGAAATGGCTTCTTTTAAACCTGTATTATTTAGCAGATATTGTAGCTTATTCAAATATTCTTTCAAACCATTTATAAAATCTTCCTTCACAGAAGAATCAGGGAAAAGTGGCGCCTGTTGGACCGGAGAAGATTCTACAACTGAGCGAACAGCAGGGAATTTTTCATGCATATTTTTCACGCTGTCAGAAAATAGATGGGTGATTTCATCTAATCCTTCAATGTCTTCAATCGAAAAATCCTCACAAGCACTTTCCATCCTTGCAATTTCACCATAAAAAGATCTCAAGATATAACTGTTCGGTTGATCCAATATTAAAAAACCTCTTAAGTAATTTTTGATTGGCAATGTAATGCTCTTTATATACACCTCGACAAGATTTGCATTCGCCGCATCAAAAATCGAATACAGCGACTTGGAAACAAAACTTTTTCCGGTACTGTTCGGTCCCGCGAACACGGTGAACTGCCCGATACGAATGGTCGCATCAGAAAGTTTACCGATATTCTTGATTTTCAGTTTCAAGTCCATAATGGATACCTGCGTGTAAGCATCATCAATGGTTGCCGGAATTATACCCCGTTACCCACCCCAATTTGACCATCGCTCGCAACTAAAACCCCGCAAAAGTATGCACCGGCCATACGCCGAATCTGGCATCAGCAGGTGCGCACCGTGACCATTCTCCAGACCGGCGCGCCTCACGCAAGGCTTATCTCAAAGGCATGTCGAAAAATCTATGTGATCTGAAATATGTCTTTTGGTGTATCAGTCCAATGGCGACGGTATTTTTCCAGGCTCGCGCTGGGATTGTTGAACATTAATAATTTCACTTGCACCTTTATGTTTTCATAATTTTTGAATGTATGAGGCATTTCATTTTCTTCAAAAAGATTTTCATATCCATCTATTTTTCGATAGGCATCAGCTAGTTGTGTGCTTTTTGGATCGACAAACACAATGCGGTATTCGTTTCCCTTACGCATCCAAAAAATAAAATCTGGTTTGAAGTTGCGATATTCATTTTTCGATTTATCATAATATGGAATTCTAATATCATCTAAAGATTCGTCGATTTTGCTGAACATCCATGCATCCCACCCCACAGAATTTCCATCCAACCATTCTACCAATGTATTTAAAAATTTGACCTCGCTATCAATCTTGATTATGTGTTTAATGTAATTTGTTTTCTCGCTCCCCATAACCACGGGAAAATAATAGTGCTGTGCCAGCTTTTTAATCTTCAATTCATTGTTATAAATCGCCTCGTTTTTCCCCATCACCGCCTCGTCATATTCTGGTCGTGTGATCTCTTTCACTCCAAGTTTGTTGCCCCATTTAACTATATCTTCATCAGACATTTTTTCTTGTTTAACCTGTTTTATTTTATTTTTCAAGCCTTCCATGTGTTCCGGGGAAACACTAATTTGACGGAAATGAACAATATCGTTTTTGTCATCAAGTTCCCTCACACCATCGGTCGTTTCTGCAGTGAGCGATAAATGAGAATCAATACGTCTTAGCAGAAAACGTACATTGGCGTAATTGTTTTCTGAATGCGGTGCGACAGCATCCTTTTTCCCAACCATTTCTCGCAAACGGGCTATTTTCTGCATGGTGAAACCATCGCGAACAACCAACACTGAATCCGATACCCTATCTACATAGTTTTTTATTCTGTGCTGGCTTTCTTTACTCATTGAGAATTTTCCCCTTTTGGATTCGTCTTCTCGTGCATTCCGATACTCTGGCACAAGTAACGGCATTTCCAGACCGTTAATCTGAGGCCGGTTTGTCTTTTCAAAGATTTCCAGGTTTTCAAAAACAGACCCTTTCTCTGTTTGCAACCCTTCCAACACTGCTTTGACAGAAGCACGATTTGTGGCAAACAGAAACAAAGTTTCTGGTGGATTCTCGTGTCCAAAACATGCATCCAATGCATTTTTTTCTTCTCCGGGCAAATCTGAAAGCAAATACTTGAGACGGCGGCGTTTTTCTTTCAATGGTTCTATACGCACACCACGCCCCACCGATTGAACGACAAATTTCTTTGCGTCCTTGCCGCCGATGTTAATGAAATTAATCACATTGGGACGATTGGAATCCCAACTTTCAAAAAATGAACGGGAACCCATAAGGATGGTTATTTGACCTTGCTCCAATCCATCAAAAAAGGATTTTTCCCGCAATGCGGTTGTTTCCTCATATCCGACGAGGAGTTCTTTGCGCCACTTAGTGGTATCACCGATGCGTATCAACGCAAAGGGTGTATCAGCACTCTTCATCTGAAAAGCCAACTCCTTATTGTTTTCACTACGGATGAATTGCAACGCCCCTTTTCTGCGTGTCAAAAAAACTGCTTCGCGCACATCGGTAATTTTCATCTTCTTGACGACATCTTCATCCACCCCGATAGTAGCGTCTTCGTTGAAAAGCAGTTTTGCATCTCTCCAATCATTCAGTAATTCGTCTCTTGCCATAATAAAATGCGCTTCGTTAATTTCGCCTGATGCGATGACGAGCAGAGTGCTGAAAAACGCCCACAAATCATTCCGCTCATTAACATCAGTATTGACCGAATTGACCAATGTCAACATCAGCGGGAGGTGATACAAATTCTCCATACCGGATTTCTCGCGCAATTCTTTAACACGCATTGACACAAAACTAAAAGTGATTATAGATTTCAAAACAATTTTCTGTTTTTCTTCGCCACTGATTTCTTGGTCTCGGGTTCTGAAAGCATCATATTCAGTTTCGTTGAGGTAGATGTTCTTGCCATGACCGTTTCTTATAAACTCCTCCAGATTGTATTTCTTGACCGTTGTTACAATATCCTCTTTGTCAGTGAAAGTAGCCGAAAAATTAAACAGGAATCCTTCGCGCGCCATCAGTGCGTAATACGCCTGCCGCTTGGAATTTTCCTTGCCACCTTTGTGTGCCTCGTCCAGCAGGATGAACCACTTTCCATCATTTTCATAATCGCGATAATTGGTCAATGCTTCTTTCTGCACATCTGAAATGTTATCGCTACGATGATAATAAACCGTTACCGAATCGCCTATGCTGTGCTGGTATGCCCCCCGGCGGCCAGCCTGCCGCAATGGCTTCAAATCAATTTGCAATCCGCCGGACTCATTGAACTCGTCTATGGTACGGCGAATCTGTCCAATCAATTGCTCACTGGGCGCAAGTAAGAGGATGTTATGTGACGGGATTTCTTGATGCTGTTGCAGGCGGTGCAGGTATTCAATCAGTTTTACCATTACCAACGTTTTGCCGCTACCGGTCGCCATCCAAAAACACATGCGATTGATAAGATGGTGATAGGGAATAAAGTCACCTTCGGGCGGTATAAAACCCGACAAGATACGAAATACTTGATTCTCGTTTTGCGCTTGTCTGTCCGCAGGACGCTCAAATTTTTTTACATCAGCAATACCAGAATTTCCATAAAGTCCGGAAAACTTGTACTTACGCACACTGTTCTCCTGTAGCGTTTCGGTGGCAACCCAGTCGTGTTCTTTCCCGTAATAAAGAAACAACGCCCGCGCGGCGTTCTTCAAAGCACCTGTTTGGTAATCGTATAAAGTTTTTTGCGATGAAAATCGTTCAATCTCCGGCACCCGCCATACTTCCGGCAGGTCGCCGTGGTTTATGGAGTTGGCGATGTTTTCGAGTTCTGGAGAAATCATTCAAATAAACTTGGGAGAGACACTTTTTCGATTTTATCTAATACATCCTTAATCTCATCACCTATTTCCTCTAGTGGAATATGTTCAACCAATTTATAAAAATCTTTCTTCTGTAGGGCAACTACGCTTGGCTTGTTTAATTTATTAGTAAAATTCACAAACAAAGGAACAAGAAAATCATCGGATGCTTTTATGTCATCTGAAAATGGATCTGGCTTGTGCATAGTTTCAAATGCTTGTTTTAGGATTTCAATTTCTCTGCTCATTATTTTCTCTCTTTCTTCAAATTGAATATTGGAAAATAAATCTCCTTTGTCAAGACCATCAGTAACGTAAGATATTATTGCATCATAGTTGCACAAATAATTTTCTATCTCATTTTTTGTCCACATGAACTCTGACAAATTCTCTGCGTTTTCCAATGGTTTCTCCATATGGTCTAACAATAAAAAACCACGCAAATCATCTTTCGCCTCTTTCAATGCATGGAAGTGCGCACGGGCTTTATTGGGTTGATTTCCAATATACTTAACAAGAGGGTCTTGTAGAATTCTCTCTGAAGAATGTTGAATTTTTTTCGCGAAAGCCTGCAAAATTTTCAGATCAGTTTCCCCCTCAAGATATAATATCCAGCCTTTTTGCTCTGCCCCGTAATAGTATTCATAGCCAATTTCTGCCAGTGCTCTCCGCACATGTGCGGCGTTGTTGTGACCTAGCAAATGAGGCTGCTCGCCCACAAAAGAGATTGCTGACTTTCGTTGCGCCGCTTGATTTAATAAAACCTCGGAGTGGCTAGCGGAGATGATTTGCGAATTTCTTTGTTCTGCAACTTCGCTGATTAAGTTATATACTTGTTTTTGACGGAGAATTTCCAAATGCGCATCCGGCTCATCCAAAAGAAATACTGTGTTTTTTGCATTGTCATATATGTATGCAAGGAGTAATAGAACTTGTTGCATGCCGCGACCTGATGAGGGCAGTTCCAGAATGGTGTTGCCATCTTGGTCAGTATAGTTCATCGTGACACTTCCTCTATTGGGCAAATGCACTGGGTCATTCAGAGTCACTCCAAAAAGGGTCTTTATATCCCGAACAAGGGAATTCCAATTTGTTTTGTCGTCCTTTGAATAAACGCGATAGCACAGGTTTCGCAATACTTCGGCGGTTTGTCCTTGCCCAATAAGAACATTGATTCGCCCTTCTTCTATGATAGCCTCCTCTGTTGCAAGCCCAGACATTGCAGGCAAAAAAGCAATTTTTGTCTGTATTGCTTCCTTTGGAATAGTCATGCGTTTGGGGTTTGCCTCATGTGACACCCGCAACGGTCGACAATAGAATGCTTCATCATTGGCATAATCCAATTCCAAGCCACATTCCCACTCGCGTTCGTTGCTAATACCATTCACAATTAAATCAATACGGATATTTTGGTTTGACCCTCTTCTAACTTGACGACGAAACCACATTAAATCCATTTCCGCTACCGGTAAAGATATTAAGTCCAACCGATTGACGGTAACACCGGGGCGCTTCCCCGGTATACTTGATGGGTTATCAACATCGTATTTGTTTGCCCATTTTTGCAAACCAACACGCCATAATGTTAACGCCTGTAATGCAGAAGTTTTTCCACTATTGTTTGGGCCAACGAATACAAAAGAATTGCCCAAAGGTATTTCTACATCATCAAACAGCTTGAAGTTGCGAATGGTTATCTTTGTCAGCATAATTTACTCCCCCCACCACAAATAGGGTCTGATTAGCGACACAAAACGCCGTTTTTCTTCTTCCGTCATTGTTGAGGGATCGGTTTTTTCGGTGCTTCCGTCGGCGAAGGTTACACTATCTGCGGTGCGGTTGCGGATGGGTTTGCCGAGGATGTTGGATAGGGATTCGGCGATGTCTATGTCCGGGTAAAGATTGTGCAGGTTGATTTCCAGGGAGTCGTTGTTTTTGCCTTTTGTATTTTTAGGCTGGACGACATGGGCTAGTTTATCGTCGCCGAAGAACACATATTGTTCAAACGGTGATTTCAGGCTGTCCAGTTCCAACTGTTCGCCGTCTTCGTAGCGGGCGTTTTTCAGGGTTTCTTCGTATTGTTCCAGCGTGTAGTATTTGAGGAAATGGCTAACGCCTTCGAGGGAAACAGGTTTACCGTCTTTCCAGTCTTTTGAATAGACCACCTTTTTTATGCGTGGAAGCAGGACGGTATGAAAATAATCTCCCATTTCAATGAGCAGGTATTTTCTGTTGCCGCCGTCTTCACGGTTGAGATTGATGACTGCGTGGGCGGTTGTGCCGGAGCCGGCGAAGTAGTCGAGATTCACTCCATTTCCGTTTATTGAAGATGCGTTTAGCAATTCTCCATAAAGAGAAACCGGATGGCAATATGGAAACTCTAATCCCAAACATTCAATATCTGTCCTTCCCCTATTGCCGTCTTTTATGACTGTCGAAATCACTCGTTTTGTATTCTGATTCAAGAATAGTTTTCGCCTGGGTTGAACGGTGTGATCTTTCCCAAAAACAATTTCATTGCGCGCTAATAGTTCCTGCATTTTTTCTGGAGCACGAGACCATCCTCTTTGAGGAACAGGGCAAGGTTTATTGGTTATGGGATGGATTAGCGGAATAAAGAATTTCTCCGATGGCTTACTTGGATTTGGCCATATCAATGCCACACTTTGGTAAATTCTTCCATCGTCATCTATAAACCTATAAGAACGCTCGCCACCCGAAAAATCTTCATTGCTCGCAACCCACCGGGAAAACTCCTTGCGAGAATCATCCGTCACTCCACCGTGTTTTTCTATACTATCCTTGGCTTTGGCGAGGATGGATTGGACGTTCGTGTTTTTTAGATAAAAAGATCCTTCGTGCCGTGTTCGCCATACTATGTATTCATGTTGCGTGGCGATGCCCTTCGCACCCATCATAGGATTTTTTTTATCCCAAATTACAGTTCCTGCATTCAACAAACCTGTATTATCCATCATTAGGTGAAGCCGCTCGTATTCATGCTCATCAATGTGGCAAAGAAAAGAGCCATCATCAGAAAGTAATGCCGTCCCCAATCTGGCACGATTTTCCATCATTGTCAGCCAACTGGAATGCTTGTATTCGTTGCGGTAAAGAAAACCGCTGGTTTTCGTGTTGTACGGCGGGTCAATGTGAATACATTGCACCTTCCCTTTATAACGTCGTTTCAAACTATTCAACGCCTGCCAATTTTCGCTATGCACCAACTCGCCGTCCAGAGTTTCATCCAAATTGCCAAGACAAGCCAAAATATCCAGTTCCAAATTCTTAAAGTGCTTGGTATCCAGCGGCAAAAATCTATACTTGCCACTTGCACCGTTTTTGTCGTTCAGGCTTTTCTGTCCGTTGAAAACGGCTTTTATTGAAAACTTGTTATCCACCATCCCAAGTTCCCGCCATTCTTCTATTTGCGCTTTTGCGCCTTTGTGTTCTGTTATCGTTTTCAGGACTGCGTCCGCCAGTTTGTCGAGCGTTACGACATAATTCACATTGCGGACAAACTTCGGTTTTTCCCACGCCCGGCGCAGTTCGTCTTCGAACTGGGCGATGAAATCGATGATGTTATAGGCGGTTTCTTTGATCGCTTGAATCTGCTTGATTCTTTTTTCCTCAAACACGGTTTCTTCGTGGAAGATGTAT
This sequence comes from Candidatus Poriferihabitaceae bacterium, assembly GCA_965249835.1. Classification (GTDB taxonomy): domain Bacteria; phylum Pseudomonadota; class Gammaproteobacteria; order Arenicellales; family Poriferihabitantaceae; genus JAHRAW01. The sequence goes on along the minus strand of CBDFMY010000003.1, from coordinate 1,026,747 downwards.
TGATACACCCACAGATTAAATTGTTCCCGCAAAAAAGCGCGCGCGTCCTTGTTGATAAAAAAGTCGGCTTCGGTCTGTCGCCGGAATACGCGAATAGATTTTTGCAGTTCATCTTCTGACAGGGAGACACCATCTTTGCGGGCTTGCTTGAGGATGTCGCCAGATTTCGTTGTCCTACCTTTTTGAGAAAGGGAAACTTTGAGATGGACCACCCTACCCGCCGACTCCTGCTTCACCCCATCAAGAGCGTAAATAAATTCTCGCCGCTCGTTGTTCTTCTTATGCTCCACTTCGGATGCATCGAAGTAAAAGCGTTTCGTGTTTTGCGGCTTTCCCTCCTCGTTCAGTTCCACCGGCATGGAGCGCACCAGCACATCGGATTTGACATAGTAGAGCATCTGCGTTTTCCACGACAGGGCGACATCCTGCCCGTCCGCATAGACGCGCTCATATATTTTTGAAAAAGCCGGAAGGTGGCGGAAGTATATGGAGCCGCTTTCGCAGAAGTAGCGGTGGAAGAAGGTGTAGAGTTTGTCGAACAGTTCCTCGCGGAATGAATAATCTTTTTCCACCCGGCGGTCAATCCCTTCCATAAGTTCGGGGCGGATGGATTGAAAGTAGGCGTGCTTCATCCTCATCAGGTTGACAAAGCCAGAGTCGCCATCCACCGTGGCACCGGTGAACATCGACTCCAGTTCGTCGAGGAAGCGTTTTTCTTTAGTTTTGGCGTTAATATCCGATCTCCTTGATGTGGCTGGACGATAAAATTCAGTCAGTAGTATACCTTAGTTATCTACCCCATCTCGACAATCTCCCGCAACTAAAACCCCGCCCCCGGCATCCCGCCACGCTGCATCTGCTCCATCATCCGCTGCATACCGCCTTTCTTTTTCATTCGTTTCATCATCTTTTGCATTTGCATAAATTGCTTCAGCAGGCGATTCACTTCCTGGACTTGCACGCCGGCGCCGCTTGCGATGCGTTTTTTGCGGGAGCCGCGTAGCACCGCCGGGAAGCGTCTTTCGTGCGCGGTCATGGAGTTGATGATGGCGATGGTGCGCGTGGTTTGTCCGGCGCCGAATTGGTTCAGGGCTTTTTGCGGTGCTTGTCCCATGCTCGGAAGTTTTTCCATCAGCCCGGACATCCCGCCCATTTGTTCCATTTGGGTTAACTGGTCGCGGTAATCTTCCAGATCAAATGCTTTTCCTTTGGCGATTTTGGCTGCCATTTTTTGCGCCTTTTTCTGATCGACTTTGCGCTCGACTTCTTCCACCAGCGACAACACATCGCCCTTCCCCAAAATTCGCGAGGCGATCCGTTCGGGGTGAAACGGTTCGATGGCATCCAGGCCTTCGCCGACGCCAATGAACTTGATGGGTTTGCCGGTGGCGTGACGAATCGACAACGCCGCACCGCCGCGCGCATCGCCATCGGTTTTGGTCAACACCACGCCGGTGAATGACAACGCCGCATCGAAAGCGCGTGCGCTGTTGACCGCATCCTGCCCGCTCATGCTGTCCACCACGAACAACGTTTCCACCGGATTGACCGCGCCGTGAATCCGTTGGATTTCGGTCATCATGTCGTCGTCCACATGCTGCCGACCGGCGGTATCGATGAGCAGCACATCCGCTGCCGACTTACGCGCCTCGGCCACCGCGGCGGTGGCGATGCTTACCGGGTCGCTCCCGTCGCCGGTGAAGAACTGCGCTTCGGCTTCGGTGGCGAGCAGTCGCAATTGTTCGACCGCCGCCGGTCGATATACATCAACGCTCGCCATCAACACTTTTTTGCGATGACGTTGCTTCAGAAGTTTTGCGAGTTTGCCGACGGTGGTGGTCTTGCCCGCGCCTTGCAATCCGGTTACCAGAATCACCGCCGGCGGTTGCGCGGCGAGATTCAATTCATCGTTGGCTTCGCCCATCAGGCGAACCAATTCCTGATGCACCACCGCAATCACCGCCTGACCGGGCGACAAACTTCCCAGCACTTCGCGTTGCAACGCACGGGCTTTCACCTGCTCGATAAAATCGCGGGCGACTTCCAAAGATACATCCGCTTGCAAAAGCGCGATGCGAACTTCGCGCAGGGCTTCGGCGATGTTGTCTTCGGACAACCGACCCCGACCGCGCAGGTTTCGGAAAGTCTGCTTTAATTTATCGCTGAGTTGGTCGAACATGGTGGTGTATGGGCGTGTGCATGGGCATGTGCATGATAGGGGTGTATAATTGAACCGTCAATTTTTTCACAATCAATCTCTTCATAATTCGGTATTCAACTCTCGTGACCACTACTCTTTATGTCGTCGTTGCCATTGCTCTTTATGTGGTAGTCAGCCGATTGCTCTGGCTACGCGTAACCGGCGACGCAAAAAACAACAAAGCCACTGACACTAGCGCGATCCGCTTGCTAACGTTGGCGGCGATTTGCTTGCATGCCTTGCATTTGTTTCATCGATTATATCTTAGCGACGACAGTGGCAGTAGTGGCACGCTCAATCTGGCACTCGGCAATGTCGTGTCGCTGGTGGCGTGGATGACCGTGACGCTGTTTCTGGTCGCATCCCTGATTAAACAAACGCTCAACCTCGGCTTGATCGTAATGCCGTGGGGACTGCTCGGTCTGGTGGTCGGCTGGCTTGTGCCCGGCGAAGCATTTTTGCTAACCGACCTGCCGCACGGCATCGGGCGACACATCGCCATCGCCATTCCCGCCTACGGCGTTCTCAGCATCGCTTTCGCTCAGGCGTTGGTTCTGTGGATTCAGGAACGACAACTGCGCAAACCCAATCCGGGGATTTTTTTCCCGGCGTTGCCGGCGATTGAGACCATGGAATCCAACCTGTTCCAACTCACCCTGCTCGGTTTCGTTTTGCTGACGCTGAATTTAATTACCGGCATGATTAACACGCAACAAAATTACGGCGCGCTGTTGTTGTTCAATCATCACATTTTGCTCGCGCTTTTATCCTGGGGCGGTTTCGGTGCGCTGTTGCTGGCGCGCAAACTTTTCGGCTGGCGCGGACGCGCCGCCGCGCAGTCAACCATCATCGCCTTCGTGATTCTCGCGCTCGCTTATTTTGGCACGCGCTTCGTTAGCGAAGTGATTTTATCGCGCACATATTGATGGGTATCGGCAACTTTAATCACCCGCGAGAAGTTTGCGCCACTTCATCGCGGATATAAGCGGCGGTCAATTGCAACGGCGAACACGCGCACGACAACCCGCGCAACCCGGCGATGCGCGACACCGTGGCCGCCTCGGGATAACGCCCCGCCAGCCATTTCGACAGCGACCCGTTCAAAGATTCTTGCATCACCGAGCCATATCTGTCCCAGCCGCTGCCGACGCCGACGATTTCTTTCTCGCTACCGATGGCCAAAGATTCCGGCGCACTCAGCGCCGGTTGAATGATGGCACGCGGCGCATTGGCGGGCGAGTCCGATGGCTCGCACCGATTGTCATACAAGCCGTAATACACCTGGGCCATGCGTGCGTCGATGGCGGCAAGCACAGTTTCGCCGGATGCCGCGCAGGCGAGTGCTTCCAACGAACCCACCGCGATCACCTTGAGCCCGGCACCGTAAGCCAGTCCCTGGGCGACACCGATTCCAATTCGCACGCCGGTGAATGAACCGGGTCCCATATCCACCGCCAGCGCATCCAGTTCGGCGAGGTTGAGTCCGGCGTCTCGCAATAACGATTGCACCATGCCCAACACCAATTTGGAATGACCGTTGGGCGCGACTTCGAGTTGTTGCGTGACCGCGCCGCGCAAGTTAAGCGCAACCGAACAAGATTCGGTGGCGGTGTCGATGGCAAGCAAGTTGAGTTGGGTTGCGTTCATTGCCACTCATTAACATGCATCAACATGTATCAACATACATCGGCAAAAAATTTCCGCACTACATTGATCTCTCGGGTAACCGTCATGTCGGGCAAACTACCCAGAAATAATTTTCCATATGGCTTGGAAACCACGCGCGGGTCGCACAACACCAACACGCCGCGGTCGGTCTCGGAACGAATCAAACGGCCGGCGCCTTGCTTCAACGCGATTACCGCAGCCGGAATCTGCCAATCCATAAACGGATTGCCGCCCTGCTCTTCGCTGTTTTGCAACTTGCTCTTCAGCACCGGATCCGACGGCGAAGCGAACGGCAGTTTGTCAATGATAACGCACGACAAATCTTCGCCGACCACATCCACCCCTTCCCAAAAACTTGCGGTGCCAAATAATACTGCGTGGTCGGACTGTCGAAAACGCTTCAATAATTCGCTTTTCGGCGCTTCGCCTTGCAATAAAATAGTCCACTCGCTGGTCGCGTCATCGTCATCGCATAAAATTTTATGCACGCGATTCATCATCGCGTGACTGGTGAACAAACAAAATGCGCGCCCGCGACTGGCTTCAATGACATCGTTGATGACCGCGACCAACGCACGATCATAATCGCCCGCGCTCGGCTCCGGCATATCGGCCGGCAAATACAATAGCGCGTTTTCCCGAAAATTATAAGGACTGTTCCAGCGCCGCGTTTGCGCATCCTGCAATCCAAGTTGTTCACAAAACGCGGAAAAATCATCGCCCACCGCCAGCGTCGCCGAGGTGAAAATCCAGGTCGCCGGCCGCTTGGGCGAATCGCATTTCATCATCTCCACGAAATGTTGGCTGATCTGCAACGGCGTGCCGTGAAAACGAAACCGGTGCGCACCGACCTCGGCCCAGCGAATCAAGTTATCACCGCCGTGGTGCCAGATCTCGAGATGCTCCTGCATCAACAAGCAACGGTGATGACAACGCCGCAAGCCTTCGCCGGCGCACGCGGCGATGACAAGTGCTTGTTCGAATTGCGCGAGCGCATTGGTCAAGTCATGATAGGCATCATCAAACTGCGCGTTTTGTAATGCGTCCCAATCCACCGACTTACCGACATGCGACTTGCTCGCTTTATGCACGCGTTGCAATGCTTTCTCAAGGGATGCGATGCATTTGGCAAATTTCACCGCGCTACGCTCGTCGCGCTCGGCAGATTGCACATCGCGAATAAGGTCGACGATCTGTCCGCCGGAAATGGCAAAGCCAAAAAACCCGGACGCGATTTCGGCGATGCTGTGTGCTTCGTCGAACACCACCGCTTCATGATCGGGCAGCAATTCGCCGAAGCCGTCAGACTTCAACGCATAATCGGAAAAAAATAAATGATGGTTGACCACCACGATGTCGGCTTGCATGGCGCGTTGTCGCGCCTTGACCACGAAGCATTGCTTGAAGTCCGGGCATTGCCCGCCGAGGCAGTTGTCGGTGGTGGTGGTAACTTGTTTCCACAACAGCGATTCCTCGCTGATTTCGGTGACTTCAGAAATGTCGCCGTACTTGCTCTTCGCCGCCCATTGCTCGATCACTTGATACGATTTTGTTTCGGCTTTGCCGATCAAATCGCTTTGTTGCATTTGCAAGCCAAGACGATAACGACACAGATAGTTCGCTCGCCCCTTGAGCAACGCCACATCCACCGGTCTGCCGAGGGCGTTGGCAACCTGCGGCAGGTCGCGATTGAAAATCTGCTCCTGCAAATGTTTGGTGGCGGTGGAGATGATGGTGCGCCGCCCGCTCAAAATAATCGGCACCAGATAGGCGTAGGTTTTGCCGGTACCGGTGCCGGATTCAACCACCAACGCGCCACCGTGCGCGAGCGCATCCTCGACCGCGGCGGCCATTTCCTGCTGGCCGGTGCGCGGAGTAAACCCGGTCGCCGAACGATGAAAAACACCGCTCGATGCCAGCGCATCAGAACTTTTCAGATTATTAATTGGGTTGAATCGGTTGATTGTTCACGCCACCAACTCGTCAAAGAAATTTTTTATCTTATCCGACCATGAACTGCTACGCGGCGCGTGACGCTGGCCGCCTTCGGCAATACTTTTTTCCAATTCCTTAACTAACTCTTTTTGTTTCGCGGTCAAGTTAATCGGCGTTTCCACCACCACCTTGCAATACAAATCACCCTGATTGCCGTTGCGCACATTGCGAACGCCTTTGCCGCGCAACCGAAACACTTTCTCCGACTGACTACCCAACGGCACCTTGAGGTTGGCGCGCCCTGACAAGGTGGGGATTTCAAGGGTTCCGCCGAGTGTCACGGTAGTGAAACTCACCGGCACCTCGCAGTATAAGTTGTCGCCGTCTCGTTCAAAGATGGGATGCGGTTTGATGCGAACCTGCACATACAAATCGCCCGCACTCGCGCCGGCACCGCCGCCTTCGCCCTCGCCACCAAGTCGAATTTGATCGCCTTGATCGACGCCGGCGGGAATTTTCACCGACAAGGTTTTCTCTTCGCGCACACGCCCACTGCCTTTGCACGATGTGCACGGGTCAGTAATGACACTGCCCTGGCCGCGACACTGCGGGCAAGTTTGTTGAACGGAAAAGAAACCTTGTTGCATTCGCACCTGACCTTGACCGCTGCAAGTGGAGCAGGTTTTGGCTTCGGAGCCGGGGCGGGAGCCGCAGCCCTTGCAAGTGGCACAGTTGACCATCTTTGGTATGCGGATTTTTTTGTCGACGCCGTGCACCGCCTCGCTCAGAGTCAATTCAAGGTTGTAGCGAAGGTCGGCACCGTGTGCGCGACGACGCGCACCGCCGGCACCGCCGCCGAAAATGTCGCCGAAAACATCCCCGAAAATATCGCCGAAACCGCCGGCGCTAGCGCCTCCCATACCGCCGGAAGATTCCGCGCCGGCATGACCGAATTGATCGTAAGCGGCGCGCTTCTGCGGCTTGCTCAGCACATCATACGCTTCCTTCGCTTCCTTGAAACGCGCCTCCGATTTGGTGTTACCCTGGCTGCGGTCGGGATGATGCTTCATCGCCAAACGACGATAGGCTTTTTTCAACTCAGCGGCATCGGCGTTTTTGCTTACGCCCAGAACTTCGTAATAATCTCGTTTAGCCATGCTGTTCGGTTGTGTCTTGTTGGATGTTTTTTTTCGCTAAACCCATTACTTTTTTTCGCGACAACATGGTCGAAACCGCTTCAGAACTGTTTAACCTTTGTCATTCTTGTCATCCTTGTCGCCGACTTCTTCAAACTCGGCATCAACCACATCATCCGCAGACGCAGATTCGGATTTCGCTTTGCCGTCGCCGGCTTGCGCTTGAGCGGATTCGCTCTGTGCCTGCGCATACAACTGCTCGGCGAGTTTGTGGCTTGCCTGAGTCAACTCTTCGGTTTTGGCGGTGATGACTTCTTTGTCATCGCCCTTCAACGCCTCTTCCAATTCGTCGATTGCCTGTTCCACTTTCTTTTTCTCGTCCGCCTCGAGTTTGTCGCCCAATTCCGTAACCGATTTGCGCACGCCGTGAATCATGGCTTCGCCCTGATTGCGAGCATCCACCAACTCGCGCGCCTTGCGATCGTCATCGGCATGCTCTTCGGCATCCGAAATCATTTTTTCGATCTCATCATCGGACAAACCCGAGCTGGATTTGATGACGATTTTGTTTTCCTTGCCGGTGGCTTTATCTTTTGCCGAGACATGCAAGATACCGTTGGCATCAATGTCAAACGACACTTCGATCTGCGGCACGCCTCTTGGTGCATGCGGAATTTCGGTCAGGTCAAAACGACCGAGGGATTTGTTGCCACTGGCGACTTCGCGCTCGCCTTGCAACACATGCACCGTTACCGCGTTCTGGTTGTCGTCGGCGGTGGAAAAAGTCTGGCTTGCCTGAGTCGGGATGGTGGTGTTTTTCTCGACCAGTTTGGTCATCACGCCGCCGAGGGTTTCGATGCCGAGCGACAACGGCGTGACATCCAGCAACAACACATCTTTAACCTCGCCGCCGAGCACGCCACCTTGAATCGCGGCACCGACTGCCACCGCCTCATCGGGATTGATGTCGCGGCGCGCCTCTTTGCCGAAGAAGTTGGCGACCAACTCATGCACTTTGGGCATACGCGTTTGCCCGCCGACCAGAATAATGTCGTCTATGTCGGACGCGCTCATATCGGCATCTTTCAACGCGACCTTGCATGGTCCCAAGGTTTGCTGCAACAAACCATCCACCAGCGATTCGAGTTTGGCGCGGGTCAATTTCATGTGCAGATGCTTTGGACCGCTGGCATCGGCGGTGATGTAGGGCAGGTTGACTTCGGTTTGCGTGGACGAGGACAACTCAATCTTGGCTTTCTCGGCGCCTTCTTTAAGGCGTTGCATGGCAAGCGGGTCGCCGCGCAAATCCATGCCCTGATCTTTCTTGAACTCGTCTGCCAGGTAGTCGATCAAGCGGCGGTCAAAATCTTCGCCGCCGAGGAAGGTGTCGCCGTTGGTAGACAACACTTCAAACTGATGTTCGCCTTCCACTTCGGCGATCTCGATGATTGACACATCAAAGGTGCCGCCGCCGAGATCGTAAACCACGATCTTGTGGTCGCCCTTGCCCTTGTCCATTCCGTAGGCAAGCGCCGCCGCGGTCGGCTCGTTGATGATACGTTTGACTTCCAGCCCGGCGATTTTTCCGGCGTCCTTGGTCGCCTGACGCTGCGAGTCGTTGAAGTAAGCCGGCACCGTGATGACCGCTTCGGTGACCGTCTCGCCGAGATAATCCTCGGCCGTCTGTTTCATTTTCTGCAGGATGCGCGCGGAAATCTCCGGTGCCGCCATCTGCTTGCCACCGGCTTCAACCCACGCGTCTCCGTTCTTCGCCTTGATGATTTTATACGGCATCAAGTCGATGTCGCGTTGCACCACATCTTCGTCAAACCGACGCCCGATGAGACGCTTGACCGCGAATATGGTGTTGGTCGGATTGGTCACCGACTGGCGTTTGGCCGACTGTCCCACCAGCACTTCGTCATCTTTGGTGAAGGCGACCACGGACGGCGTGGTGCGATCGCCCTCGCTGTTTTCGATGACCCTGGGTTTGTCGCCATCAACAACCGCGACGCAGGAATTGGTCGTGCCGAGATCAATACCGATAATTTTTGACATAATTAATGTGCTCCTGATTTTGTGCTCCCCGCCAAAACCGCGGGGAATATTGAAATAATAAATTCGTATTGCAGATATAAGGTTTCGCCGGCGAATAACAAGTTAGCGACGCTTTCATTTTTTCGCAGGGTTATCGTGTCCGTCGTCGCCGTCCGCCACCACCACCATTGCCGGGCGCAACAGTCGCTCTTTCAAGGTGAAACCTTTTTGCATCACCGAGACGATGTGCCCGGCTTTAATCTCTTCGCACCGCGTCATGCTGATTGCCTGATGATGCGCCGGGTCAAACGGCACGCCGGGGGCTGCTTTGACCTCGGCCACCGCAAACCGCTGCATAGCGAGATCCAGTTGTTTCAAGGTGAGACCAAGCCCCTCCTTCATTTTTTGCACCGCCTCACCGGCGCCTTGGTCAAGTTCCACCGAGGATGCCTGTTCAAGACTGTCCTTGACGCCGAGCAACTCCTGGGCAAACCCTTCAATGGCGAACTTGCGCGCCGCCACGATTTCATTTTGCGAGCGCCGCCGGATGTTTTCTATTTCCGCTCTGACTCGCAGCAGTTGGTCTTTCATCTGCGCGCTTTCCGCATTGGCATCGTTCAAACGCGTGAGCAATTTGTCGGGCGGCAATGCGGTAAGGTCTTCGGCTTCGGCTTCGGCTGAGTCGATTGGCTCGGTTGGTTGAGTTGGTTCATCCAACTGTTCATCCGCTTGCTCATCGACTTTCTCATCCGCTTGCTCGTTGCTCTGCTCGCCACCTTGTTCACTACCCTGCGGGTCGGCTTCGGCGTGGATTTCGGCGGTTTTGGTTTTGTCGGTTTTAGCCATGGGCAAATCTCGATTTGCGGTCGATCCAAACAAGTTAACTGGCGGCAATGTGGGGGCGGACGAACGAACCTCAACCGCGAGCAGGCAAATCAATCAAGAAGGCAAATCAAGTTGGTTCAAATCGAAAAAGACGAACCGCATCCGCAGGTGGTGGATGCGTTGGGGTTGTTGACCAGAAAGCGGCTTCCCAGCAGGTCGTCCTGATAGTCGATTTCGGCGCCGGAGAGATATTGCAAACTGAGCATATCCACCAGCACTTCAATGCCGTCATGCCTGACCGACACATCGTCCTCCTGCCGCTCCTCATCAAACTGAAAGCCGTATTGAAAACCCGAACACCCGCCGCCGCGAATGAAAACCCGCAGTTTCAAATCGGGGTTGCCCTTGACCGCAAGCAACTCGTTGACACGGTTCACGGCGTTGCCGGAGATTTTCAGATCGGTTTGCATGCTGATTGGCCCTATTGGATACCAGTTTGATTCGCCGGTCATGCGGCGTAAGCGGATTATACCGCCAAAAATGGGTGCGTTGCACCCTATAATCAAGTGCCAATCTAAGGGGCGCATAAATCATCCAATGAATCAACCCGGCAGTCAATTTGATTTCATTATAGTCGGCGGCGGCTCGGCCGGGTGCGTGCTGGCAAATCGATTGAGTGAAATACCCGAGCAGCGCGTGTTGCTGCTGGAAGCCGGATGCCGCGATAGCAGCCCGTGGATTCACATCCCGGTGGGGTATTTCAAGACCATGCACAATCCGCGGTTTGATTGGTGCTATGTGACCGAGCCCGAACGCGGCTTAAACGGACGGCAAATCAAATGGCCACGCGGCAAAGTGCTGGGTGGCTCCAGTTCGCTGAACGGCTTGCTGTATGTGCGCGGGCAAGCCGAGGATTATGATGAATGGGCGGCGCAAAATCCGGGCTGGTCGTTTGCTGATGTGTTGCCTTTTTTCAAAAAGTCCGAAGATCAGGCGCGCGGCGCGGATGCGTTTCATGGCGTCGGCGGACCGCAAAAAGTATCCGACATTGATATGCGCCGCGGCATCACCGACGCATTCATCGCCGCCGCCGAGCAGGCCGGCATCCCGCGCAACGACGACATCAACGGCGCCGCGCAGGAAGGCGTTGGTTTCTTTCAACTGACCGCCCATCGCGGCAGGCGTTGCAGCACCGCAGTGGGTTATCTGCGCCCGGCGCAAAAGCGTCCGAACCTGACCGTGAAAATCGGCGCGCATGTCTCGCGTCTGCTGACAAAAAACGGTCGCGTGGTCGCGGTTGAATATTTTCACCAGGGACAAATCAACACCGCGCGCGCGAATTGCGAGACGGTGTTATGCGCCGGTGCCATCGGCTCGCCGCAAATTTTGCAACTGTCCGGCATCGGCGCCGGCGGTCTGTGCCAGCGATTTGAAATTCCCGTGGTCGCGGACTTGCCCGGCGTGGGCGCGAACCTGCAAGACCATCTGCAAATCCGTGCGGTATATAAATGCCGACAAGCGACATTGAATGACGAGATCAGCAGCCCAATCGGTCGAGTGTTGATGGGGCTGGAATATCTGTTGCGCCGCAGCGGGCCGATGGCCATGGCCGCCAGCCAAGTGGTAATCTTCACGCGCTCCGGCGGCGCGGATGACGGTGCGTGCGGCGGTAGGCCGGATATTCAATTCCACTTCCAGCCGCTCAGTTCGGATAACCCCGGCGAGGGCACCCATCGATTTTCCGCGTTCACTTCATCGGTGTGTCAACTGCGACCGGAAAGTCGCGGGCATGTGCACATCGTATCGCCCGACCCGACGCAACATCCGGCGATACAACCCAACTATCTTTCCACCGAACTGGATGGTCGTATCGCGGTCGCGGGTATGAAATTGTCACGCAAGATTGCCGCCCAGCCGGCGTTGAAAGATTTTGTTACTGAAGAATTCGACCCCGGCGTGAGCGTCCAGTCCGACGACGAATTGCTGGAACACGCACGCAACACCGCCACCACGATTTACCATCCCGCCTGCACCTGCAAAATGGGCGCCGCCAACGACCCCATGTCGGTGGTCAATCATCAACTCAAAGTCCACGGCATCAATGGCCTGCGCATTGCCGATGCATCCATCATGCCCAGCATCACATCAGGCAACACCAACGCACCGACGATTATGATTGGCGAGAAATGTGCGGCGATGATAAAAATGGAATGGGAGTTGAAGGGCTAATGTATGTGTTCACTAATTCACTGCCCGTTTTGTTCCTTTCCAGCGGTGTCTTAGCACCGCCCTCTCGGCCGTCATTCTCGCCGGCAGGCGGGAATCCAGTTAAATATCTGTTGACGCATGAAAATCATGACCCTTAATTTATACACCATCGGCTTCACCAAGAAAAAAGCAGAGTATTTTTTCGAGAAACTACGGCAATCCGGAGTCCGAAGGGTGCTGGATGTGCGGCTGAACAATGTCTCGCAACTTGCGGGTTTCGCCAAAAGAGACGACCTGTCCTACTTTCTCAAGCGTCTGGGTGGGATGGAGTATATTCACCTCGCCGACTTGGCGCCGACACAGAAAATGCTGGATGACTATAAAAAACACAAAGGAGATTGGGCGGTTTATGAAGAGCAGTTTCTTGAACTCATGGCGCAACGCCATATCGAAGATCACATTAGCGAAGAAACATTGGATGGCGGTTGTCTGCTTTGCAGCGAAGACAAACCGCATCACTGCCACCGACGGCTGATCGCAGAATACCTGCAGAAGAAGTGGACGAACGAAATTCGCGTTACGCACTTGGTGTAATGATGGACAGATACATCCTTGGCAAATGAACCCTCATGCCAACAACGAATCAAGGGCGTTAGCCGGACTTTTTTCTCGTTTACTTTTGGCGTCTCAACACGCCTTTGTCCTCTCGGTTCACCATTGCCCGTAATTTGTCATTGCCCGGCCCATATTATTATTGGCCGGGCAATCCAGTTATTAAACCGTTCGGCGTAGCCGAACACATACCGCATGATTTGAACGCGATCAACGCATACAATCACCAACTCGCCGGATTGGAAAACAACCACGCACAACTGAAAAAAACATGCCGAGCACTACCTCGCAAATCACGCCAAAAAAAGGAGCGCGGCGCATCGTCCTGATTGACCATCACGAAAACCCGCCGGATGATCGCGTCAGCACCCATTTGGAAAAACGCGGATATGAACTGGAGCGGCGTTATCCGGTGAACGGCGATGCGCTTGATTTTTCCGACCACGACATCGCCGGAACCGTGATTTATGGCGGCACGCACGACATCGATGAAATAGACAAGTATCCGTTCTTGCATGATGAAATCGCTTGGATTCGCCACTGCCACGCGCGCAACATTCCGATGCTCGGCATTTGTCTCGGCGCGCAACTCATCGCGCATGCTCTTGACGCGAAAGTAACCCCGATGGCGCACGGAAAATGTGAGTTTGGTTATTACCGCATCACCCCGACCGCCGAAGGACAATGTTGGATGCCACAGCCGATGTATGTTACGCAAGCGCATTTTTATGAATTTGAGTTGCCGCCCGCGGCGACTTTGCTGGCGCGTGGTGAAGGTTGCGCCAACCAGGCGTTTCGTTGCGGGAAAACCACTTACGCGGTGCAGTTTCATCCCGAAGTCACCGCGCAAATTTTTCAACGCTGGCAAAACTCCGACTGGGCTGAGCAAATATTTTTTGGCGCGCCCGGCGCGCAAACCCGCGAAATGCAAACCACATTAGCGACTCAACACGACCAAGCGCAACATGATTGGTTTGTTGGGTTTCTTGATCAACTTTTTGGATGTGCGAACGAGTGACACGGAAACTTCAAGCAAAAAGTCATTGACAAATGCTAGGTTATATGATATAATGATTCGTTGTTTGTTATAACTTTATATGAGGAAATACAATGCGAGTGTATCACTTTCGAAACGAGCAATATGGTCTGGTTGCTTTGCGTGACAAATGTTTGAAACTTGCAGAAATTATGGAACTAAATGATCCATTTGAATTTTTGTGCGTTGATCTTTCAGATGAATATTGTCATAAAGTATTTAACGAACACAAACGCTGTCTTTCGAAAAAACACGGTTTGCTATGCTTCAGTAAAAATTGGAAAAGTCCTGTTCAGTGGGCGCATTACGCTGATAGACACAAAGGCTTATGTTTGGGTTTCGATGTTGAAGATAAAGACCTGAAAGAAGTATGTTACCTAGAAAAAAGACTCGCATGTCCAAGAACAGAAGAAAAACTCACCGAAGAGTTCGTGGGCAAGGTAATAGCAGGAAAATATTCACACTGGGAATATGAAAAAGAATACCGGGGTTTTGTACCTAAAAAAATTGAAATTAATGGTTTATACTTTTCCAGTTTTTCCAAAGAATTCGAATTGAAGGAAATAATTGTTGGGGCAAAATCAGATATAACCCGTAGTGGTATCCACAAAATACTTGGTGATAATAATTCAGATATTGAACCATTTAAGGTACGTCCAGCATTTAAGTCATTTAACATGGTGAAACAGGAAAATCAAGAACTCTGGAAATGACTCAACCTGTTATCGCAAAATGATTAAATGAAAATTATGAAAAGAATATTACGCATTTTTAGTGCAGTCGTTTTCGCGATGGTGGTAAGTAACACCGCCATTGCAGAAACGGAAAGTGAAAGAATTGCAAGGTTGCACATACAAGCCGAGCAAGGAGATGCGAGTGTGCAAACTAATTTGGGCGATGCATACTGGTATGGCACAGGAGTCGATAAAGACAAACACGAGGCGGTGCGTTGGTATCGCAAGGCAGCCGAACAAGGGAACGCGGATGCGCAAGTTAAGTTGGGCTGGGCATACCAGCACGGCGAAGGCATTGACGAAGATGATCGTGAAGCGGTACGCTGGTATCGCATGTCGGCCGAGCAGGGGAATGCGAGTGCGCAATACAATTTGGGCTATGCATACTGGTATGGCGAAGGAGTCGATGAAGACCAGCGCGAGGCGGTGCGTTGGTATCGCAAGGCAGCCGAACAAGGGCATGCGGATGCGCAATACAATTTGGGCAATGCATACTGGTATGGCAGAGGAGTAGATGAAGACCAGCGCGAGGCGGTACGCTGGTATCGCATGTCGGCGGATCAGGGGAATGCGAGTGCGCAATACAATTTGGGCTACGCATATGACAGCGGCGACGGAGTCGATAAAGACCAGCGCGAGGCGGTGCGTTGGTATCGCAAAGCAGCCGAGCAAGGGAATGCGTGGGCGCAATTTAATTTGGGGGTTGCATACGAGGAAGGCACAGGAGTCGATGAAGACAAACACGAGGCGGTGCGCTGGTATCGTAAGGCAGCCGAGCAAGGGGATGCGGATGCGCAATATAATTTGGGCAATGCATACAGGAAAGGCGAAGGAGTCGATAAAGACCAGCGCGAGGCGATGCGTTGGTATCGCAAGGCGGCCGAGCAAGGGGATGCGGATGCGCAATTTAATTTGGGCATTGCATACGATTTTGGCAAAGGAGTCGATAAAGACCAGCGCGAAGCGGTGCGTTGGTATCGCAAGGCGGCCGAGCAGGGGTATGCGACTGCGCAAGTTAGGTTGGGCTATGCATACTGGCATGGCGAAGGTATTGATGAGAACAAGCGCGAGGCGGTGCGTTGGTGGCGCCAAGCCGCGGAACAGGGGCATGCGGATGCGCAATCTAATTTGGGCCTTGCATACTGGCATGGCGAAGGAGTCGATAAAGACCAGCGTGAGGCGGTGCGTTGGTGGCGCCAAGCCGCGGAACAGGGGAATGCGAATGCGCAATTTCTTTTGGGCTATGCATACTGGCATGGCGAGGGCGTTATCGCAGATGAATATGAGGCGTATATTTGGTATTCCCTTGCCAAAGCAAATGGTGATGAGACGGCAGCAGATAATTTGCGTGAAACGAATTGGGACGATTATTTATCTCAATCCGAAATCCGTGCCGCGAAAAAAGAAGCGGCGCGGCGCATGGAAGCGATTGAAAATCTCGAAGCGGAGACCGCTTCCGTGCCATCCATCAGCGAAAATATTGCACTGGCAAAACCATCCGGTGGCGTGAGCATCGCCGAGAAAGTATTTGAGAACGCATGGCGTTCGGTGGTCATCGTTACCACCGAAGACGGACAGGGAAGCGGCGTGATTATTCGCCCGAATGTGGTGGCGACCAATTGTCATGTCGTGGATGATGGGGGCGAAATCATCGTGTATAAATCCAACAATCGCCGCGCCGACACCGACACGCCTTTTGTCGCCACCGTCCGCCGCGCCGATGAAGAACAGGATTTTTGCTTGCTGGATGTTGCCGGTTTGTGGGGCGTTCCGGCCACGGTGCGACGCTATGACACGCTCAAAGTCGGCGAGACGGTATATGGTTTGGGCGCGCCGCAAGGGTTGGATTTGTCGTTATCGGACGGACTGGTTTCGCAGTTGCGCGAAGTGAGTGGCACGCGATTCATTCAAACCAACGCCGCCATATCGCCCGGCTCATCGGGCGGCGGATTGTTCGATGGCGAAGGCAATCTGGTTGGCATTATGACGCTGAAAATCAGTGATGAAAGTGTTGAAGGTATCGGCTTCGCCATCGCCGCCGATTTGGCGATGGAGTGATTGGTTTTTGAAGGAGTCACGCTTCGTGTGACGAGAATAAAAGCGTGTTGTTCGGCTTTGCCAGACTATTAGTGACGTCACGCAAAGCGTGACACTAAAACAGTGTTGCCGCGGCGAAGCCGCGATAAAAGGAGTCCGGCTACGCCGGACGACATATTCCACTGGATTGCCCGGAACAAGCCGGGCAATGACGGGTTGGGGGGCAATGGTGAATTGAGAGGACAAAGGCGTGTTGAGATGCCAAAAGTAAACGAGAATAAGGAGTCACGCTGCGCGTGACAGATATTTAACTGGATTGCCCGGAACAAGCCGGGCAATGACGGGTTGGGGGGACAATGGTGAATTGAGAGGACAAAGGCGAGTTGAGATACCAATGGTAAACGAGAAAAAAGTCCAGCATAGCCGGACTCATCCCCTAATCATTAACCAACCGGAGTGCGATATGTTGTGGCTATATTCCGCGCTTTACATTGGCGGTGGGTGCTGTTAGTTTGTTGGATTTTTATCCATTGGTTGCCCAAGACACACCGAAGCAAGAATATGAGCCCAGACAAGAGCAAGACAACCCCGCCGGATTTTCTGGTCCACGACGACCGCGATGATGCCGGGGTGGTGGTGGAAGGCGTGGAAACCGGGCAGGTGCTGTGCGGCTGGTCTATGGAAGCCGACCGCACCATTGAGGTTAAAACCCTGGACCCCATTCCCCTCGGTCACAAGGTCGCCCTGCGGGACATCGCCGAGGGCGCCGATGTGCTGAAGTATGGCGAAGTTATTGGCCGGGCAATTGCCGCCATCCCGGCCGGCAGCCACCTGCATGTTCACAACACCAAAACCAAGAAGTGGTAATTTCATCAGTCTGGACCACCAGCCCGGGCGCAACTCCGATTATGAAAACACCGAACATCCTCGGTTTCAAGCGTGAAAACGGCCGCATCGGGATACGCAATCATGTGCTTATCCTGCCGCTGGACGATCTGTCCAACGCCGCCTGCGAAGCGGTCGCCAACAACATTCAAGGCACGCTGGCGATTCCCCATTCCTACGGCCGGTTGCAATTCGGCGAAGATCTCGAACTGCATTTTCGTACCCTGATCGGCACCGGTGCCAATCCCAATGTGGCGGCGGTGGTGGTCATCGGCATTGAGCCGGAGTGGACGCAAGTAATCGTCGACGGCATCGCCAAAACCGGTAAACCAGTGACCGGCTTTGCGATCGAACGCCACGGCGACATCAACACCATCGCCGAAGCCAGCCGCGTGGCAAAAGAATATGTGCACATCACTTCGGAACACCAGCGCGAGGAATGTTCGTTGGCCGACATCTGGGTGTCGCATAAATGCGGCGAATCCGGCACCACTTCGGCCGACATCGCCGCCAATCCCGCGGTGGGCGATTTCGTCGACAAAACCGATGCCATGGGTTTGACCAACTGCTTCAGCGAGACCTCGGAAATCACCGGTGCCGAGCACATCTGTCGCACCCGGGGCGCGACCAAAGCGGTCGGCGACAAATGGTATGCCACATGGAAAGCCTACATGGATGAAGTCATTGAACCGCACAAGACCAGTGACCTGTCCGACAGCCAGCCGACCAAGGGCAACATCGCCGGCGGCCTGACCACCATCGAGGAGAAAGCCCTCGGCAACCTGCAGAAAATCGGCAAAAAAGCGCGTTACATTGATGTGCTGAAACCGGCCGAGACCCCGGCCAAAGGCGCCGGGTTATATTTTATGGACACCTCCTCGGCCGCCGCCGAATGCGTGACCCTCAAAGCCGCCGCCGGGTTTGTCGTGCATTGCTTCCCCACCGGACAGGGAAACATCATCGGCAATCCCATTGAGCCGGTAATCAAAATCACCGCCAATCCGCGCACCATCCGCACCATGGGCGAGCATGTTGATGTGGATGTGTCGGCAATCCTGCGGCGCGAAATGTCCATGGACGAAGCCGGCGATGCGCTACTGGACATGGTAATCCGCACTTGCAATGGACGCCTGACCGCGGCCGAAGCTCTGGGGCATCGGGAATTTGTGCTGACCAAACTATACCGCAGTGCCTGACTTTGCCGGCGGCATGTGTGGCATGCGTGCTGACATCATTAGCAGTGATATGCCGGCGGTGGCATGAGGCAACGACCAATTTTTTTATCGGAATGAAACGATATGCGATTCATTCTTTTTTTAGTTTTACCCAACTACCACCAACCTTTGGAGATTGAAAATGTTAAAACGTTATAGTGCATTGACCGGCGCACTGGCCGGTTTGTCCATGCTGGCGAGCAGTATGGCATTCGCGGAAATCATTATCCGCGTGCAGTCGGTGTTGCCGACCAAGGCCGACGAAATCGTCATGGTCAAAGATTTCGCCGACAATGTCGCCGCGCTGACCAACGGCGAAGTCAAGATCGAAGTATTGCCCGATGGCGCGATTGTCAATAGCCGGGATATTCTGGATGCGGTAGACAAGGGGCTGGTGGAAGCCGGCTTCGCCTGGACGCATTACTGGTCTGGCAAACATCCGGCCGCCATGCTGTTCGGCTCGCCGGTTGCCGGTGCCGGTGTCGGCATCGACAACATCGCCTTTCTCTCGTGGTTTATGTACGCCGGCGGGCGCGAGTTATACGACCAACTTTGGGACGAAATGGACATGAACATCAAGGGCCTGATGTTGCAACCGGTCGGACCGGAAGCGTTGGGTTGGTTCAAAGAGCCAATCAACAGTATGGACGATTTCCGCAAGTATCGTTTCCGCACACCGCCGGGCATCCCCGGTCAAACCTATAAGGACATCGGCGTTGCGTCGGTGGCAATGAGTGGCGGCGACATTCTGCCGGCGCTGGAAAAAGGCGTGATCGATGCGGCTGAATGGTGTTGCCCGAAACCCGACAGCGTGTTCGGCTTCCAGAAAGTGCTCAAGCACTATTACCTGCAGGGCTTGCATCAAGTGGTGGTGAACGCCGACATGTATATCAATAAGGATGTCTGGAATAGCCTCACCCCTCAACAGCAAAAAGCCATGCAAGTGGCGGCGGATGCGTCATTGATTCGCTCGCTTTCCTATCGCATTTATGAAAACGGCAAAGCGCTCAAGGACTTGACCGAAAACTGGGGCGTGATTCTGCACGACACGCCGGCCGATTATTTTCCGACGTATATGAATGCGGCAAAAGCCAGTTTGGAGAAAAACGCAAACAAAAATGCGTTCTTCAAAAAAGTATGGGATTCACAAAAAGCATTCGCTGAAATCGCCGTGCCGTTCTGGGCTGGCGCGCAAACCTCCAACGCCAAACTTGGCAAAGCGTTTGCGGATAGTCAATAAGCATTAATGGCAATAATAAACCGGCGAGTCAGAAGGCTCGCCGGTTTTATTATCCACTGCTTTGTTTTGCCGTATTTAACAACATCAAATGAACGCCCTTATCGTCACACTGATCGGCGCACTGGCTGCGTTTATCCTCCGCTCCGTTGTCCTTTCTATACAATACTGGCTGAGGGTCAGGGCATCCATTCGCCTTATCCGTCAATACGCCGAGCAAACAGAAGATAATATAAACGAACGAATGGACACTTATAAAGTCGCGCTGGAAAATATCAAGCAAGGGAACCCATTTGGTGAACCTGCCAATGACTACACTCCGTTGCTTGTTTATAACAAAGAATACGAATTATCGTTTGAGCAAATCAGCGAACTCTTGCGCTACTTAATCAGGGGAAAAAATCAAAAACTGCTGTTGAGATATTTCGCCACCCAGTCAAGAGTAGATTCCATCATAAACGCAATAAATACAGATTATTTTCGTTCCTTACCTCAACAGCGAAAAAAGAACACTTTCGAAATACTCATAAAGGAAACCGAAGAACTAAAGCAAGCGGCTGAACCCGTCAAGAAGCTTGGGCAATACTGGTAGCCTCGCGCTTTAGTGCTGATTGTGCTTTATACCAAAATAGGAATGCCGGGCCCGGTTTTCATGATATTTCTCGCTGATAGAATTGCGACACCATACCACATAATCCGGTTGGTCAAACGACTTTTCCTGCTTTTTTTCTAACCTACACGCCATGCAAGAACAAATCGACCCTTCCGAACTCGACATCACCGACGAGTTAATCGCCGAGCGACGCTCGGCCGAGCCCGGCAACCTGCCCGATGACATGCCGCCGTGGATGGCAAACACCATCAGCAAAATAGATGCCTTTAGTTTAATAGTCGGCAAAACAGTGTGCTGGATGTTAGTACCGATGTGTTTGTCGATGGTGTATGAAGTGGTGGCGCGCAAATATTTTCTCGCCCCCACCATGTGGGCCTACGACATCAGCCGCATGCTATACGGCGCGCTTTTCATGTTGGGCGCAGGCTACGCACTTTCGCGCGGCGTACATATTCGTGCCGATTTTCTTTATCGCAACTGGTCGGAGCGTGCGCAAGGCATAGTCGACACCTCGTTGTATCTTGCGTTTTATTTCCCCGGACTGTTTGTGTTCATGTGGACTTCCACCGACTACGCATGGACTGCGGTTGATCGCGGCGAACGCGGCATGGACACTGCCTGGATGCCCTACATGGGGCCAATCAAATCGGTGCTGCCCATCGGCGCGTTGTTGCTGTTGATTCAAGGCGTATCCGAGACCCTCAAAAGTCTTTACGCCGCATACACCGGCAGGTGGCCACGATGATTGATGCCATCATAAATCTGCAGCCGCAGTTAATCGGCATCATCATGATCGCGATCATGTTGTTCGCCATCTTCATCGGCTTCCCGATCTCGTTCACGCTGATTTTCCTCGGCATGATATTTGGACTTTGGGGCTTCGGACAACTGGTGTTTTATCTGATGACCTTCCAGTTCTCCAACGTCATGCTGGAGCAAGCCCTTGCCGCGGTTCCGCTATTCATCTTCATGGGAATTTTGATGGAGCAAGCCGGGTTGATGGAGCGATTGTTCCACTCGGTGCAGTTGATGTTGTCGCGAGTGCACGGCGCGTTGTATGTCGCGGTGCTGTTCGTCTCCACCATCTTCGCCGCGGCCACCGGCATCGTCGGCGCATCGGTGACCATCCTCGGCATCATGGCGGCGAAAACCATGAACAAATCCGGCTACGATGTCAAACTTGCGGCCGGAACCATCACCGCCGGCGGCACCCTCGGCATCTTGATTCCGCCGAGCATTATGTTGGTGGTGATGGGACCCATTCTGGAAGTGCCGGTCACCGACCTGTTCGCCGCCGCGGTTATCCCCGGTTTCATGCTGGCTTTTTTGTATACCGGATACGCCCTGATTCGCTGCCGGATAAACCCCAAACTGGGCCCGCCATTGCCCGTAGAGTTGCGCGCCCAATCCATGGCTTACGTTTGGAAGGAATTCTTTTTTGGGTTGGTGCCGCCGGCGGCATTGGTCGGCTTCGCCCTCGGCAGTATTCTGCTCGGCTTCGCCACGCCCACCGAAGCGGCCGGCATGGGCGCGTTCGGCGCGTTCGTGCTTGCCGCCGCTTATCGCAAACTCACCTGGTCAAGTTTCAAAAACGCGCTGATCAAAACCCTGGAAATCTCCGCGTTGATTTTGATTTTGGTCGCCGCCTCCAACTTCTTCGGCGCGGTCTTCTCGCGCCTCGGCACGCCGACCATGCTGACCAACTACTTGCTGATTCTCGACATGTCGCCGTATATGATTTTGTTCTTGATCATGGCGTTGATATTCGTGCTCGGCTGGCCGCTGGAATGGGTGCCGATTGTGCTGATCATCGTGCCCATCTTGTTGCCGGTGGTTGAGCAACTCGGATTCAGCCTGGTGTGGTTCGGCATTTTGGTGGCGGTCAATCTGCAAACCGCGTGGCTATCACCGCCGGTGGCATTGTCGGCGTATTTCTTGAAAGGCGTAGTGCCGGAATGGGACTTGAAGGACATCTACGCCGGCATGATGCAGTTCATGGTCATTCAACTCATCGGTTTGTTGCTGATTATATTTTTCCCGCAAATCGCATTGTGGTTGCCGGAGTATTTATACGGTAATTAATCACCATGGCAATAAACCTCATCAAAAAAGCAAGCAAGTCGCCCGCCAGCGGAGAAGAAGATACGCGTGAAATCGTGAACACGATGTTGCGCGAGATTGAGCACGGCGGCGAGCAGCGCGTGCGCGAATACGCGCGCAAACTGGACGGCTGGGACAAGGACATCGTCGTTAGCCGAGAGCAGATTGACCAAGCGTGCGCGTTGCTGAGCGAGCGGACGCGGCGCGACATTGAGTTTTCTCATGCGCGCGTGAAAACTTTTGCCGAAGCGCAACTCGCCAGCATGAACGAGTTTGAGACTGAGTTGTCGCCCGGCTTGTTTGCCGGTCAGCGGCTGGTGCCGATCAAAACCGCGGGATGCTACATCCCCGGCGGTCGTTACGCCCACATCGCCTCTGCCATCATGAGCATCACCACGGCCAACGTCGCCGGTGTCCGGCATGTGATCGCCTGCTCTCCGGCGCACAAGGAGCGCGGCGTTCACCCGGCAATTTTATACGCCGCCGACCTCGCCGGCGCCGACACCATCCTCGCGCTCGGTGGCGTGCAGGGCGTTGCCGCCATGGCCTTCGGGCATTTCACCGGACACGCCGCGGACATTTTGGTTGGTCCCGGCAATCGTTTCGTTGCCGAAGCCAAGCGCATTTTATTCGGACGAGTCGGCATTGATTTGTTCGCCGGACCGACGGAAATTCTGGTTATCGCCGATGACTCCGCCGACCCCGAACTGGTCGCGTCGGATTTGGTCGGGCAAGCCGAACACGGTCCGGATTCGCCGGCCTGGCTGGTTGCCACTTCCGCGGCCTTGGCAGAAAAAGTCATGGAATTGATGCCCGCGTATATCCAACGACTGCCGGAGCCGAACCGCACCGCGGCGCAGTCGGCGTGGCGCGATTACGGCGAAGTGGTGGTAACCGAAACCGACGAGGAAGCGGTGGCGGTGGCGGACGAATACGCGCCGGAGCATCTCGAAGTGCATTGCAAAAACCTTGACTGGTGGCTGAAGCATTTGCACAACTACGGCTCGCTGTTCCTCGGCGAACAGACCACGGTGGCTTACGGCGACAAATGCTCCGGCACCAATCACATTCTGCCGACCAAAGGCGCGGCGCGTTACACCGGCGGACTCAGCGTCAGTAAGTTCATCAAAGTTTTGACCTGGCAACGCATGACCGCCGAAGCCAACCGCGAAGTCGGTGCGGTTACCGCGCGCATATCGCGCTCCGAAGGGATGCACGGCCACGCCTTAACCGGCGACGACCGCCTCGCCAAATACTTCCCCAACGAAGTGTTTGCCTTAGGCGATGAATGACGCAATGAATGACGCAAACCTCGCGGCCCCAGCGACATGGTTTTCGCTGAGCGGCAAACACGCGGTGGTTACCGGCGGCGGCAGTGGCATCGGTTTCACCATCGCCGAAACATTGGCGGCGGCCGGCGCGACGGTAACCGTAGTTGGACGACGGGCGGCACGATTGCAGGAAGCGGCGGATAAAATTGTCGCCGGCATTGAACACAAAACCGAAAACAAAAACGCAGTGCAAATTTATCCATGCGATTTGGGCGACATCGACGGAATTGATGCGCATGCCGATCAACTTGCCCGCACACACGGCATGGTGGACATTCTGGTCAACGCCGCCGGCTGGCGCACGCGGCAACCGGCCGCCGACATCACTCCAAAAGTTTGGCGCGCAACCATCGACATCAATTTGTCCGCGCCATTTTTTCTGGCGCGCGCATTGGCGCCGGCCATGTGCGAACGCGGCTGGGGGCGCGTGCTGAATATCGCCTCGTTGCAGTCGCGCCTCGCATTCGAAAACGGCATCGCCTACGGCGCATCCAAAGGCGGCATCGCACAACTAACGCGCGCAATGGCAACCGAATGGTCGGCGCACGGTGTCAACGCCAACGCCATCGCCCCCGGATTTTTTCCGACCGAAATGACCGCGCCGTTATTCGGCGATGATAAAACCGCAGCCGCGTTGGCGGCGCGCACCGCCATTGGTCGCAACGGAAAACTCGATGACCTGAAAGGTGCCGCACTTTTTTTCTGCGCACCGGCGAGCGATTACCTCACTGGTCAAATTTTATATGTGGACGGCGGCTTCACCGCGAAATAATAGTGCCAAGAATCACGACGATGGCAACAACATTCCTTCCTTTCCGATAACATTCATCTTGTGAAAGCACTGGTTTATACCGCCAACGAGGAAATGACCTACCGCGATGAACCGCCGCCACAACCCGGCGACGGCGATGCGCTGGTCGAAATCGACTCGGTCGGCATCTGCGGCTCCGACATGCATGCCTATCGCGGCCATGATCCGCGCCGTAAACCGCCGTTGATTCTGGGACACGAAGCCGTCGGCACAGTCATTCACGGCGCGCTCCGCGGACAAAAAGTGTTGCTCAATCCGCTAATCACCTGCGGCACATGTCGCGACTGCCTCGGCGGACAACAAAACTTGTGCGCGCAACGAGATTTGATCGGCATGTATCGCCCCGGCGCGTTTGCCGAACAAATCGCCATTCCCGAAACCAACTTGATTCCACTGCCGGCGGGAATGAATACGCAACATGCCGCGCTCACCGAACCGGGCGCAACCGCGTTGCATGCGATCGGTCTGGCGGAAAAAAACCGGACGCGACCTATCTCTGAATCTCGTGCGCTGGTATTCGGCGCCGGCTCGGTGGGTTTGCTGACCGCGCTGATTTTGTTAGACAAAGGTGTGGATGAAATCCATCTGGCGGAAACCAACGCACTGCGCCGCGCCGCCGCGAAAAAGGAATTCGCCGGCAAATGTAACGTGTTCGACCCGATGAAAACAAAGCCGCAAGAAGCCGCGTTCGATATCGTGTTCGACGCGGTGGGCAACTCACATACCCGCACCGCCGCCATTGCATGCGCATGCCCGGGCGCGGTAATCGTGCATATCGGATTGATGGATGCCGCCGGCGAAATGGATGTGCGCCGCATGACGCTGCAGGAAATCACCTTCATCGGCAGTTACACCTACACGCCAAACGACCTGCGCGTTACCCTCGACAAACTCCACAACGGCGCGCTGGGCAAACTCGACTGGCTGGAACAACGACCACTGGCAAACGGCGCACACGCCTTCGCCGACTTGCTCGCGGGCAATTGCGCGGCGGCGAAAATCGTCCTTACGTTGTAGTCACCGCATCGCTCTTGGTATTATTTTCGAGCCAGTCCACGGCGGTTTCCTCGTCTTGCTCAATGGCAATTTCCACAGCCCGCTTGGCACATTCCAGCAGGTGTTTTGATTGCTTGCGGAGAGTGAATGACTCAGTGATTTTTTCCTGGATTTGGGTTTGTTTTTCTTCTTCTATTTTTGGTAAGACGATCTTGCTAAATTCATCTTTGCTGATTGCCGTAAGAATTGTTCCGCTACAGCCCTTTTTAAGTTGCAACTGTCCAACAATACTTTTCAATAGAACAAGCAATGTTTCAGAATTGAGTTCTTCAGATTTGATGACATGAAAACCTGTGGAACAAAGAGCTTGATTATATTCGCTTTCAATCAAGGCAATGCTTGATAAAGAACCTTCAATGGACGAAACAATAACATCTCCGGTTGTTACTTTGCGCCTTGCTCTTGTTGGAAGATAGAGCCCTTCTTCTAACATGCAATCGGTTATCTCTCCACTGTTTGCTATGTTAGAAAGTTCAATGTATTTATATTTTTGCTTGCCTTTCGGTTTGAAGTTCTTATCTTCCAGAGTCGCTAAATTTCCCAGCGTATCCCAACCTCCTGCATAGCCTTTAATCGCCTCTATGACTTCCTCATATTTCGGTTGGAAATATTCGGCATCAATACGCTCGGCATGCTCGGCATCGGAATAATTTTTAATGAAGGTTAGTTGATGCTTCGGTTGCCAGTTACTTAAACCGAGTTCGGTGAGGAGGATGGGCTTGGGCTTGAGCGTAATGTTCTTTGGAATTTTTTCTTAACCCTTCCGACTTGCCACAACACGAATGAATAGTTTCTTGGAAATCTGTTGAAAATTCAGGAATTAAAAAAGATTCAATTGCTTTGTAATCCAGTGCCGGCCTTGTAACCCCCACAACATTTCTTGTAGATTGAGAATAGCCATATTTGCAATTCAAGAATGTTGACAGAAAGCAAGGAGCAATATTTTAACAGTCATTTTCACTGAATGCTGATTGATATTTGCCTCTATAAATTTGTCTGTTACGACTGATGACTTTCCGTAAGAAACTCCCGTAATGGTTAACAAAACATCGTCTTTTTTCAGTGTGCTTCTGGCAATGGACTTGTGTTGCAAATCAGTGAGATAGGCCATGTTTGTTTCAGAGATATAATTTTGCATTATATTTTGAACTCGCAGAAAGAAAATTCCATTTTCTGGATAAATTGCTCCCAGTGGCGTAGCTCCTCCCGACATATGCACGATGTAGCTGCTAAGTTCTTTAGAGAATCTTTTAAGTCGCCGCAAATTTTCCAGATGCTCGGGGTGATAGTGCTCGCTATCTATTCTTCCGTCTTTATGTTTTAAGACTTCGCTAAACTGAACAATCGAATACTGCATCCTTACATCTCCACCCAATTGTCCGAATTCTCTTTATCCAACGCCCAATTAAGCGGATTATTTTGAATATAATCACGAACACGAGTTAAATCGTTATCGCTCCGGATAACCCGATCATAAAATGAGCGTTGCCATTTGAAGTCGACAATTCCATGCCGGCGTATGCGTTTTGATGATGTGGTCTTAAACGCGCCAATAAGTCCAGACAATGATTTTATTTTTGCCGCAGCCGTAGGGACAGGTCGCGACCTGTCCCTACATTGGCCTGTCCCTACATTGGATTGCTACAATGCCATGAACATGATTCGGCATAATAACGTATTCGTCCAAATGCACATAAGTATATTGCATTGCCAACCACAACCACTGATCACACACCATTTCTCCGATTTCGTTTAAATTCATCTTGACGTTTTGTATCCGACCAAAATAATCAATGCGGTTTTTCGTACAAATCGTTACAAAGTAATATCCCGCTCCGGAATAATCGTAATTTTTAAGGCGGTTGCCTTTTCGCCTTCGTCGTTCACTCATTTTCAAAAACTCAACTTCTCACCCTTCGTTAAAATCATTATTTCTGTTCTCCTTTGCGCTCTTTCACATCGCTTGCAATCTGACGCAGTTCCTTTATGTCTTCTTCGTCGGCAAGACGGGCTTCATAGATTTTTCGGCGGGTATCAAAATTCTGGTATTGGATCATGGCAATGGCTTGCATTTTCTGGTTGCTAACAGAGCCTTTACCGGTTAACAGCACCTTGTCGTTCACCGCTATAATCCGATCAGTATTTTCGCGCCAGAAGTCCATCGTGATGTCGGTGCGATTTTTGACGCGCAATTCAGCCGTTTCCAGAAAAACAACCACGAGGCGGTTGAGTGTGTCGATTTCATCGGCAAGCAAATAGTTTTTGGCAATGGTGATGTCCTGCTTGCGGACGATTGAACCCTTCCAACTGGTCAGCCCCATGTTTTTCTTATTCGCATCAGCGCGGGTGGCAATAATTTCGGCGGCGGTTTGTTTGGTGGTGGCGAACAGCAGTTTGTTTTGTGTTTCGGCAAAAAACATCTGAGTTGATTTATCGTCACCGTCATAATCGCTGCTGAGCGCAAATAACTCTCGGACTTTTTGATAGAAACGTTTTTCTGATGCCCTTATGTCACGGATGCGTTCCAGCATCTCATCAAAATAATCGGGGCGACCATCGGGGTTTTTCAGGCGCTCGTCATCCATGACAAAGCCCTTGGTCATATACTCGCGCAGATGCCGGTTTGCCCATTGCCGAAATTGAATGCCGCGACGGCTTCGTATCCGAAAGCCGATAGCCAGTATCATCGGCAAGGCGTAATGCTGGACCGAGTATTTTTTACCGTCGGCGGCAGTTGTTCGGAAATCCCGAACAACTGAATTTTCAATTAATTCATTATTTTTCAATATGTTAGATATATGCTCGCTAAGGGTGGACTTGGAGGTGGCAAAAAGTTCCGCGAGTTGATTTTGATTGAGCCAGATAGCGTCATCACGGGCATAAAGTGCCACCGAGGCTTCACCATCCGGGCTCGTGTAGATGATGATGTCCTGCTTATTCATAACTCCAAAAACTCAACTTCTCACCCCTCGCCCATTCAATGAAGGCTTCGGCAATGCCGTCCGGTAGTTCACCATCGTGATTGTGCAGATCATGGTCAACAATCAAATGTCCGTTTTTATCCAGTTTGTATTGTCCGTTGCCGTTTTTCCGATAGACATAATTGCCTGAATTATCCTTGCCGCCTTGCTCGCTTACCGCAAAAAAGATGGGGAAGTCGTCTTTTTTCGGGCACAGTTTTTCATCCCATTTCTGCACGAATAGTACGCTGGTTTTGGTGCCGGTGTGCGGCTTGAAGGTGTTGCCATGCAGTCCGACTACGGCAAGGATGCGGGCACGTTCGGCGATGAAGTCGCGGATAGGCTTATCCGTTGTGTTGTTGAATCTGCCTTGTGGCAAGACAATCGCCATGCGTCCGCCGGGTTTAAGAAAATCCAGATTGCGCTCAATAAAGAGTATGTCGCGTCCGACTTTGCTCTGCGCCTTTTTACCACCTGCCTTAAAGCCAAGTTCGTATTGATGCAGGATGCGGCTTTCCTTGATGTCTCCAGCAAAGGGTGGATTTGCCATCAGAATGTCAAAGTTGAATTGCTTGTTTTCGTTTTTCTCAGCGCGCAGTTTTTCCAGCCGCGCAAAACCCTTGCCGTAAGTGTTGATCCATTTCGTGTCTTTTTCGGTTTTATCGCCCCAGCGGTCAAAATCCAGAGTGTTCAAATGCAATACATTGGTTTCACCATCGCCAGCAATCAGGTTCAGGGTTCTGGCAACCCTGACGGTTTTTTCATCAAAATCAATGCCAAAAACTTTGAGAACATCTTTTTTGTCCTTCTCTGGTATTTCGGCGTTGGTGAACAGGTGGCCGGTGAGTTTGAAAATGGTATGCACCGGAAAACCGCAACTGCCAGAAGCGGTGTCGATCATATATTCGCCAGATTTTGGATTGAGCATTTGCACGCACATATCAATCACATGGCGCGGCGTGAAATACTGCCCCTTTTCACCCTTGGCGGATTTGTTGACCAGATACTCAAATGCTTCATCGACAACCAGCAGGTTGGAGTTGAACAGTTTTACATCTTGCAAACTTGAAACGCTGATTGCCAGATGACTGTCGGAAAGTTCAAAGGCGGAGCCTTCGGGGAATACGCCTGGCCATTGAATTTTTGCATCATTGAACAGGTCTTGAATTTTGTTTTTAAGTTCAGTGTCGGTCTGCCCCGTGTTCCTGAATTCCATCACGCGAAAACCTTCATCCGCAATGCCGTTGACCGCTTTCTTAATGGCATCGAAATCCTGACCATCAAGATAACTGGGAGGGTTGGGCTCGTGTATGGCGGTTTTTAAAACTTGTCGCAGATGGTAGTTGATGACTGTTTTATCGTCCTGGCTGAGATATTCGTCATAGAGTTTGGTGAAGATAAGTTTGAAAACTTCTTCAAACACATCTACCCCGGCATTCGCCAGAACCTCATCCTCCATTTCCAAAATGATGTCTTTCAGGGATTTGCGTTCATTGGAAATTTTGTCCTTGATAATCAGGTCTTTCAGGGTAAAGCGTTCGCTCAGAATATCCTTGAGGCTTTGTTGTCCTTTGGGAATATCGGTGATGTCTTCAAAATAATTCGGGTCTTTGCGATGGTAGTGGGATATTTTCTCGCCGTTGGTCCATACGCCAATCGGCGCACCGGTGGCATTGCAATAGGAGCGCAGTTGATTTTTCCCGTCTATGTGTTTGGGTTTTTTTAGTTCAACAATAATGTAGGCTGCGTCAGTGCGGTCTTTGTCAAAAACTACAATATCGGCTTTTTTCTTTTCCCGTCCGAAGTTAACGGGATATTCAAAAGCCAGTCGTTTTTTTGGATAGTTGTAATACTCAATCAGTCTCGCCGCATATAACTGACGGACGATTTCCTCCGGCTTTAACTGAATATCCTTGTCCCGAACAATACATGTTATGTATGGAACTTCTTTGCCTCTGATGTTTTTGAGAAAGGCTTTCCTTTGCAATGCTGCTATTTCATCTGCTGAAAAGAGAGCAAGGTTATAGTTGCTATCTTTGAGTATGGTTTGAATGATGTTTTGTTGGGTCATTGTTTTTCTCTTTTTGTCGAGTTTGTGCGGTGATTTGTATTAAACCAACATCGCTTTCAGCACTTCGTTCCATCCCAATGCGAGGTTGGTGCGGTTGTAGCCGCCTCCGCCCATGGCGATGATGCGCCCGTGGCAGAATTCGTCAGCGATACGCACCAATCGTTTGGCGGCGTGACCGTGGGCGGCCGGCGAGAAGCGCATGTGAGTGATGGGGTCGCCTTTGATGCTGTCGGCGCCGGCTTGCAACAGGATGATTTCGGGTTTGAATTCGTTTAGATACGATTCCACTTGCGGCCACACGCGATGGAATACCGAATCGTCGCTACCGGGGGCGAGGGGGATGTTCAGTTTGGTGCCGACTGCATCGCCGATGCCGGTTTCGCCGGCGGCACCGGTGCCGGGATACAAGTATAGACCGTCCTCGTGCAAGTCGGCGAAGGCGACATCGGGGTCGTCTTCAAACGCATAAAAAACGCCGTCTCCGTGGTGTGCGTCTATGTCAATATATGCGATTCGTTGGATGCCGTATTGCTGGCGCAATGTTTCGATGATGATGCCGCAGTCGTTGAAGGCGCAGAATCCGGCGGCGCCGTCACGGCGTGCGTGGTGCAGCCCGGCGATGGGCACAAATACTCTTGGGGTTTCGCCGGCGATGATGCGGTCGAGTGCATCCAAATCGGAGCCGACCACAAATGAACCGGCTTCGAATACGCCTTTGAACGCCGGGGTGTCGCCGCTGTCGAGATAACCGAGGCCGGTTTTGGATGCTTGTTTGACGCGCTTGATATACGCCGGCGTGTGAAATCGCAACAAACTTTGCTCGTCGCAAGCCACCGGCGTGAGAATTTCAACGCGCTTGTCCAGTCCCTGCTTCAGGGTTTCATTCCAGAAGGCACTAAGCCGATCCAGCCCGAACGGATGACCGTCGCCGAAGCCGTAACGCCCGAGGTCGTCGCCGAAATATACGCTTGCTATGGGCATGTTGTAGTTGAATGTCTGTGGTTGAAAAACTTGTGACGCGGTTTTATTTTTCGGGATTATATCTTTAATGATCGCGCTATCGTTGTCATTGTTGTTTATCTCAGTAATTAACTGCCCGTTTTGTTCATTTCCAGTGGTGTTTGCAGATTACCTACTTCAATCATATGCGCACGTCCCCGCTCCTTGACGGCGGCTAGAGCCGCCGACTCTGGATCCCCGCCTGCCGGCGAGGATGACAGGTTGGGGAGACAATGGTAAATCGGAAGGCGATGATTCCTTTTGAGAAGACAATGGTAAATAAGTGTCACGCAAAGCGTGACACTAAAACGTGCTCTGGCGTAGCCCGACTCCTTATTTCGGCGGCGAAGCCGCCGGTTTTGTGTCCGCCTGAGTCGGACTCTTTACTCAACTAGATCCCCGCCTGCGGCGAGAATGACGAATACTGATTCTTTCGTTGTCACGCCCACAGAAGTTTTGCTATTTACTCTATTCTCCCAATCAACTGGCGCGTGGAAACAGGATGTTTCCCCCGCGCCAAAAGGGGGGTGCGGGGGGTATTCCCCCCGCAAAGCGCGAGCACGCGCAAGCGAACCTTTGCATATCAGCCACAGGTTACTCGGCGGCGTAAGCCGCCGCCAATGCCCTTCGCATACCACTGTCATTCGCGCCGAAGGCAACGCCTATCAAATGGAACCAAGAATCTCCCTCGCTTGATGTGCGTTCGCCAACGGACGTCGGTCGGGGTTGCCGGATTCCACAACTTGGGTAATGAGTTCGCGGTTGTCCTTCGCTGTGCGACCGCAACGAAGAACCAGACAGTTTTCAAATCCAACGCGGACATGGCCGCCGAGTTTTGTCGCCGCCACCAGACAATCGAATTCATGCGGACCAAACGCGCATACCATCCAGTTCACCGGTTGCTCGGTTGATGCGCGCAATGCCTCAACCATTTGATGAAGCGCGTCCGGCGTGGATTTACCTTGGTCATATCTGCCCACCACCAGCAACACCGAGTGACCACCAGCGGGAATAATACCTTGCGCCAGCAACGCTCCATAGCGGCGGATGTCGTCAATGGAAAATAAAATGTATTGCGCCAGCACACCTTGCGCGGCGAAATGATGAAACAATTTTTTTGCCGATGCCAGATCATCGCATTCATCGCGTTCATCGTGCGTGCGAATTAATTCGCGCAATGCAATGGACACGCCATCGGCGCACACCGCATACATCGCACGTCGTTGTTGTTCGGCGTCATACACGCCGGCCGCTTCGCTGGTCAATTGGATAAAAAAATCATCGCCAACTTTTGCGCGTATGGATTCGATGGCGGCTTTATAAGTATCAGTATCCAGAGTGTGCTTGCCGTTGGCATCGCGCACATGCAGATGAATCATGCGCGCGCCCGCTTGCCGGACGGCGACGGCGGTATCGGCCAGTTGCGCGGCGGTGACCGGCAGTTGATCGTGGTGCGTGCGGGTTTTGTATGCGCCGTTGGGTGCCGATGCAATTAGTAATGGTTGGGGGGGTTGAGGGGGTTGGGGCGAGGCGGACATGATCAAACCGCCGGAGTCAGGCAAGCATGCCAATCGCATCGTCGATGGATTGGGACAACTTATCCACCAGTTCATCCACATGCGCCGACTCATAAATAAATGGCGGCGCCAGCATGATGTGATGTCCGCGTTTGCCGTCTATGGTGCCGTTGCCGGGATAAATCATGAGGCCGTTGTCCATTGCCGCTTGCTTGATTAGCGTGTGTAGCGGAATGTCGGCGGCGAACGGCGCACCGCCGGTGTCATCACGTTTCTCGACCAGTTCGATGCCGACGAACAAACCGCGACCGCGAATATCACCGACATGCGGATGGTTTTCAAATCGTGTGCGAAGTTGCGAAAATAATTCTGCGCTGCGCTGTTGCACATTGTCGAGCAATCGTTCGTGTTGAATGGTCTGCTGCACCGCCAACGCTGCCGCAGCCGCCAGCGCATGGCCGAGATAGGTGTGTCCATTTTGAAATGCGCCGGAGCCGTCGGCTATCGCGCGATAAATTTTTTCATCCATCAAAGTCGCGCCGATGGGCTGATACCCGCCGCCCAATCCTTTGGCAACGGTGACCAAATCGGCGTGCACATCATCGCGTTGGTGCGCATACAATCTGCCGGTTCTGCCCATGCCGCACATCACTTCATCGAGGATGAGCAACACGCCGTAACGATCGCAAATCTCGCGGATGCGTTTGAAGTAACCTTCCACCGCTGGCACCACGCCGGCGGTGGCGCCAACCACGGTCTCAGCGACAAAAGCGATGACTTTATCTTCGCCGACTTTGAGAATCTCTTGTTCGAGTTCATCGGCCACCCGCAGCCCGTATTCGCCTTCCGACTCCTCCGGCGCACGGTTGCGGTAGGCGTAACACGGCGCTATCCAACTGGTCTCGATGAGCAACGGTTGATAGGGCTGGCGGCGAAACAAATTGCCACCTACCGCCAGCGCGCCGAGCGTGTTGCCGTGATAACTCTGGCGACGAGAAATAAAACGAGTGCGTTGCGGCTCGCCGATTTCGATGAAATATTGACGCGCAAGTTTGAGTGCCGACTCCATCGCTTCGGAACCGCCGCAAACGAAATAGATATGGCTCAGATTATGCGGCGCGTGTTCGATCATCTGCTCTCCCAGGGCTTCCAGTTTTTCGGTGGTGAAAAACGAAGTATGGGCGTAACTCAACTCATCCATCTGCGCACGCATCGCATCGGCAACCGCGGGATGATTGTGTCCCAGACAAGACACCGCCGCACCGCCGCAACCGTCGAGGTAACGCTTACCGTCGCTGTCTATGAGATACACCCCCTCGCCGCCCACCGCAAATGGCAGATGAGTTTTGGTATGACGGTGCAGAATTTTTGTCATGGGCGAGTCATGGTCATTCGGGTCGGGGCAACTTGCATTGCTGGCGCGATACTACCGCATAATGTCCGCTAGTGGGGCGCGGGCCGAGCGGCGGATTGACCGGTGTTTTGTGGTAGAGTTATCCGCAGGCAACCGATGGTTGCCAATGCCGACCGGTGCTTGCGCGTGTCTTGCCCTATCGTGTATGGGTAAGGTAAGGTTTCACATCCGCACCTCGGCATATTATACTGAACCGGTCGAGTTGACAGATGTTGATGACCGTCATCAACCTACCCCACTTTTGAGGAGAGTATTATCATGAACATGAGAATGAAATTGAAAGGCCATGTGATCGCATTAGCTGTGCTGGGAGCGATGCTGACATTGACTGGAACCAGTCAGGCGGCCAAATCCGGCGACCCGATTAGAATCGCCATCAACGAATGGACCGGACAACATATTTCCGCCCATGTCGCCGGCCAGTTGCTGGAAAAAGCCGGATACAACATCGAGTATGTGACCGCCGGCGCGGTGCCGCAATTTTCCGCCATCGCACAAGGCAACCTGCATTTGCAGCCTGAAACCTGGGACAACAATGTCGGTGCGGTCTACGACAAGGCGGTGGATGCCGGTAATATTATCAAGGTCGGAGCGCTTGGCCTTTCCACCTACGAAGGCTGGATGTATCCGGCGTATATGAAAGAGAAATGTCCCGGCTTGCCGGCGGCGAGTGCGTTGATGGAATGTGCGCAAGTGTTCGGCTCCGCTGAAACTTATCCCAAGGGTCGCCTGATTACCTACCCGGCGGATTGGGGAACCAAGTCCAAAGATTTGGTGGCGAAAGAGAACCTACCGTTTCAAGCGATTGCCGGCGGTAGCGACGGTGCGATGATTGCCGAACTGAAAAGCGCCTACGCCTCCAAAGAGCCAGTGCTGATGATGTTCTGGGAACCGCATTGGATTTTCGCCGAGTATGACATGGAGTGGGTTGACATGGCCGAGTGGGGTTTCAATCAAGCGAGCGTTAGCAAAATCGTGTGGAGTGGTTTTGCCGATCAATGGCCCGGCGCGTATAAATTGGTTGAGATGATGTCGCTGGACAACGACGCGCAAAACCGAATGATGTTAGAGATCGACAACAAAAAGCGCGACTTGGACGAAGTGGTCGGTGAGTGGCTGGCGGCGAACAAATCCACCTGGGAACCCTGGGTGAAAGCCGCTCAATAAACCGACTGGAGCGGTCGGCGCGATGGGTAAAAAACAACAGAACACACCCAACCCGCGCCGATGTCTGCGGATACCTGCGCCAGTAAAGCGAGGCCAATGCCAGAGCAGTTAACCACTGCTCCGATATTTTTTTTACCCCGGACTTCGCCGACCGCTCGCGCCGGACACATGACTTCAATTCACCAATCCACCGAACAACCAGCCACCGACACTTCACCGGTGGTGCTTTCCTGCCGTAATGTCTGGAAGATTTACGGCGAAAACCCGGCGCAGTTTTTCGCCGACAAAAGCGGCGTGTTCGATGACCCGCGTGGCCACGCCGAAAAAATTCGGCAATCCGGTCACATCGTCGCCTCCGCCAATGTCAACTTTGAGGTGCATGGCGGCGAAATTTTCGTCATCATGGGATTGTCCGGCTCGGGAAAATCCACCGTCGTGCGTTGCCTGTCGCGGCTGGTGGAAGCCACCGCCGGGCAGATACTATTGGACGGCGAAGACCTGCTGGAAAAATCCGCCCGCGAGTTGATTGAAATTCGCCGTCACAAAATGGGCATGGTGTTTCAGAGTTTTGGTTTGTTGCCGCATCTCAATGTCATCGACAACATCGCTTTCCCGCTGAAACTACAGGGCATGCCGGTGGCCGAGCGTCGCCAACGCGCCGAACGGGTGAT
Source organism: Candidatus Poriferihabitaceae bacterium (assembly GCA_965249835.1). GTDB lineage: Bacteria > Pseudomonadota > Gammaproteobacteria > Arenicellales > Poriferihabitantaceae > JAHRAW01. The sequence continues at coordinate 990,273 of CBDFMY010000003.1, read as the reverse complement.
CGAACTGGTCGGTCTTGAGGGACGCGAATCCAGTTACCCTCGACAACTCTCCGGCGGACAACAACAACGCATCGGCATCGCCCGCTCGCTCGCGGTGGAACCCGATTTATGGTTTTTGGATGAACCTTTTTCGGCACTTGACCCGCTCATCCGCCGACAGATGCAGGATGAATTTCTTAGCATTCAAGAAAAACTTCACAAGTCAATCGTCTTCATCACCCATGATTTTCTCGAAGCGTTGCGAATCGCCGACCACATGGCAATTATGCGCGATGGCGAGGTCGTGCAAATCGGAACGCCGGCCGAGTTGATTATGCATCCGGCGGATGATTATGTTTCCGAGTTCACCAAAGATGTGCCCATTACCCACGTATTGACCGCCGCCGCGGTTGCCGACCGCTCGGCTTCACCAACGCCGGACGCGCCATCAATACGCGCCGACACCACGCTCAACCAATTGCTGCCGATGCTTGCCCGCACGCCGTCGGTAACCGTCAAAGAAAACGATAACGTAGTCGGCGTCATCCAATCTCAGGATGTGGTGCGCGCCCTGGCCGATCACATGCCACAATCAGACACCGCCGAATCGCCACCCGACTGCCCTTCACGCGATGCCAAAACTTGATCGCAATCACTACCTGTGGTTGCTGTTGCTGGCACTCACGCTGGCATCGCTCGGATTGCGCTCGCAGGCGGATTGGCTAATCAACTATCCCACCGAGTGGGTCGCGCCCATCTCGGTGGTGCTGAATCTCGCCATGAGTTGGTTCATTGACGCGACCGGCTGGTTTTTCCGCGGGTTGTCTGCCATCCTTGATATCCCGGTGCGCGGCGCGCAAGGGTTTTTGCAATGGCTGCCATGGTCGGTGGTGGTGGTTTTGACCGCGCTGGTGTCCTACGCCGCCGCCGGTTGGCGACTCGCCACATTCTCCACCGCCGCGCTGCTGTATATGGTGGTGGTTGGCTACTGGCCGGAAAGCATGAACTCGCTGTCGCTGGTGGTCATCTCGGTGCCACTCGCCATTGCGGTGGGCTTCGGATTCGGCATCTGGGGCTTCTTTTCCCCGCGCGCCGAACGCTGGATTATGCCCAGTTTGGACATGCTACAAACCATCCCGGCGTTTGCCTACCTGCTACCGATATTGCTACTGTTCGGCTTCGGCCCGGTGGTCGGCTTGATCGCGAGTTTGCTGTTCTCGTTCCCGCCGATGGTGCGCAACACCATTTTGGGGTTGCGTCTGGTGTCGGCCGAAGTGGTGGAATCCGGACTGATGAGCGGCGCATCCCCGGCGCAATTATTCTGGCAAGTGCGCGTGCCGACCGCGTCTCGACAACTGCTACTCGGCGTCAACCAAACCACCATGGCTTCGGTGTCCATGGTCATCATCGCATCCATCATCGGCGGCACCGCCGACATCGGCTGGGAAGTGCTTTCCAATATCCGCAAGGCGCAGTTCGGCGAAAGCGTATTGGCGGGCATCGTCATCGCGCTGTTGGCGATGGTAATCGACCGCATCACCGTGGGGCTGGCGACCCGCGAAACCAACACCACCGCCCGCCAACCTAACGTTTGGTTGCGGTATCGATTGTGGTTGATTGGGCTACTCGGCGCGGTGGTGTTTTTTGTCGCCGCCGAACTCTTTCCGCTTTTCAAGCAGTGGCCCAAAGCGTGGGTTTTCTATCCGGCCGAAGTATTGAACGATGGGCTTGCCAATTTCATTCTGGAATGGAAAACGATCATCGAAAAAATAAAGAACTTCACTTTTTTTTATTTGATGTTGCCGACCCGCATCGGGCTTGAAGACACCATCAGCCCATTTTCATGGGGCTTTGAACTCACCATCGTGCACAAAGTTGGTTACGCGATGGCGGCAATCGCGCTGACCTTATATGTAGCGCGCCGGCGCATCGGCACCGCCATCGCCATCGGCTTTCTCGCCATCCTGTTTTATTTCGGCTTGACCAAACTGCCGTGGTTCACTTTGATCGGCATGGCAACCTTGCTCGGCTGGCAACTCAACGGAAAACAACTCGCCATCGGCACCTGCGCCGCGCTATCGTTTCTGGCGGTGGCCGGGGTGTGGCCGCAAGCGATGTTGTCGATTTACTTGTGCGGCATCGCAGTCGCTATTTCTTTTTTTGTCGGCTCGGCCATCGGTATTTTTGCGTCGGAGGTGGAATGGATTTCGCGCATCGTCCGACCGATCAACGACACCTTGCAGACCATGCCGCTGTTCGTCATTCTGATTCCATTCGTAATGATATTCAAAATCGGCGAATTCAGCGCGCTGCTGGCAATCATCGCCTACGCTATCGTGCCGGCGATTCGCTACACCGAACACGGCTTGCGCAATCTCCCGGCCGATATACTTGAGGCGGCGACCTGCATGGGTTGCACCCGATGGCAATTGTTGTGGCAGGTCAAACTACCGCTGGCGTTGCCGGTCATCATGCTGGGCTTGAATCAAACCATCATGTATGGCATCGCCATGCTGGTAATCGCCGCGCTGGTGGGAACCAATGGCCTCGGCCAGCAGGTGTATATCGGGCTCGGCGACGGCGATTTTGGCATCGGCTTCGTGGCCGGCATCGGCATGGCAATCATCGCCATGATCTCCGACCGCTTCACGCAGAATTGGAGCAAATCCCGACAGAAAGCATTTGGGTTGGATTAATGTCCGGCAAAAAAATCGCCAAGGATTGGTATGAGGTTATCTCTTGTGGCGATGGCGTTCATCTCATCCGCGAAATTTATGTTGCGCCGTGGTTGCGTTGTAATATGTGGCACATCAGCGGACGCGACCGCGACTTGCTCATCGATACCGGCATGGGTCTGCGCCCCCTGAAAAAAGAAGTTGCGCTGTTGCGCGACCGGCCGCTGACCGCACTTTGCACCCACAGTCATTTCGATCACATGGGTGGCGCCCACCAATTTACGCACCGCCTCGGGCATCGCTTGGAAGCGGAGATTTACGCCGGTGCCGAGGCGCAGGATGGCGCAACACTTGAAGAAAAATTCGGTGCTTTCATTCGCGCAGAGACTTTCTCGGCGTTGCCCAATGCCGGATTTTCATATCAGCAATTTGCCGTTCAACCGGCACCGCTGACCGCGCATGTAGACGACGGCGATGTGGTTGACCTCGGTGACCGCCACTTTACGGTTTTCCATCTACCCGGACATTCACCAGGATCTATCGCATTGTATGAGACCGCCACGCGTACGCTGTTTTCCGGCGATGTGATTTACGATGGCCGGTTATACGACTCGCTCTATCATTCCGACAAACAACAATACCGCGAGAGTTTGCATCGCCTCAAGGAATTGCCGGTGGCGGTGGTATACGGCGGGCATTACGCATCCTTCGGCGAGGAACGAATGCATGAAATCATTGACGATTACCTCGCCGGCGGCGGCACGATTGACGATGAACGCGCCTGGGTGGAAGAACAGATTCGTTTGGCGGCAGAAAACTAACTCGCTCAGCGCAGCAACTCGTCGACCAACACCTGCAATTCATCGGTGGGTTGCGCGCCGACAATGAAACGCACTTCGTTTTGTCGGTTGATTAGAAAACCGGCCGGGGTTCCCGATATGCCGACCTTGGCACCGTCCTCGTAGTCTTGGTTAACACGGGCGGTCATTCGTCCGCTTGCCATGCACTCATCGAAAGCGTCACCGTTGACCTCTAATTCCTCGGCCAGTGGGCGCAAGTTTTCCAGCGAGAAACCGGTGCCGCCGGAGTTGGTTAAACCATAGATGGCGTGGATGTATTCCCAGAAAACATCATTGCCCTTGAGTTCGGCGACACATTCCGAGGCTTCGGCTTGTTTTTGCGCGCCGGGGTTGTGGATGTCCAGGGGAAAGTGGCGATACACCCAGCGCAATTTGTCGCCGTTGTCTTCCATCAATCGAATCACGTTGGGGTGAAAACGTTTGCAGAACGGACATTCAAAGTCAGAATATTCCACCAGCGTGACCGCAGCGTCAGGATTGCCAAAAACATGATCGCGCTGTAAATCCACCGGACGTAACTGTTCAACGTGGGTTCGCTGCTGGTCGGTACGCGCCCTTTCCGCCGCCGCTTGTTGCTTGCGAATGAAACGAGCGATGCCTTGTTCGATTGCCGAATCCAGCACGCCTTCGGTATTCAGCAGCCGTTCAATTTCTTGCTCAACGAGTTGCTTGACCGCGTCCGCATCGACCTCATCAGCATGCAACGGAGCAATCAAAAACTGCGCCGCAACAACCACAGCAAGCAGGGGGATTTTCAACGAAATTGCCTAGCGCAAACTGGACAGGTTGGCGATCAACCCGATTTTCTTGCGTTCGATTTCCTTCTGGATTTTATGCGCCAGATCCTGGTCGTGGCTCAAACAGCTGTGGCACACCGTGGAATGTTGCTCGCTGGCTTCCAGCACGGCACTCTCCATGGCTCCGGCGATGATGGCGGCAACCTGCTCCACCTCGGTCTTGCTCAACGATGCGTCGATGGCGTTGGCAGCATCGGTTGCAGCCCGGTGGGCCACCTTGGTTAAGTTCATATCGTTCTCCTCATAGGGTTCAAAATGGTAACCATCGAATTGTATCAGAACCCGTGCCGGACAGGCGGCCCCGCTCAGGCTCTCAACCGCGCACCCCTGGGATCAAACAACGGCTCACGCAACAACCGCGCCTTGTGCGGCAAACCGAGCACCGCAATTTCATACTCGCCATCATACTCAATCTGGTCGGCGTTAAGATACCCCAGCGCAACCGATTGCCCGACACTAAATCCAAATGCGCCGGAAGTTACCCGGCCGGCGTAGCGTCCGTTTTGGTAAATCGTCTCTCCGCCCCAGGCGTCGGCGTCGGCGGTTTCAATGACGAAGTTGCACAACAATTGTCGCGGCGGCAAATCCTTAATCGTCAGCCACGCATCCTTGCCGAAAAATTCTACCTTGTCGGTTTTCACCAATCTCTCCATGCCGCTTTCGTGGGGATACCACTCCGGCGAATACTCGCGACTCCAACTGCCGTATCCCTTTTCGATGCGCATCGAACCCAGCGCGCGCGAGCCCACCGGTTTGATGTCCAAATCCGCGCCCTGCGCAAGAATCGCCTGATACAACGCCAACTGATTTTGTTCGGCGACATAAATTTCATAACCAAGATCGCCGGTGAACGAAACTCGAATCAACACCGCTTCAAAGCCGCCGATGTCGGCCAGCCGGTTGCCCATGAAGGGCAATTCTTCATTACCCAAATCCACACCGGTTAGTCGTTGCAGCAACTCCCGCGCGCGCGGTCCCGCTACATTGAAGCCGGCCATGGCATCGCTTACCGAACGAAACGAAACATTTTTGGCTGGCAGGCATTGCTCGAACATTCGTTTGTGATACCCCTCGGCAATGCCCGAACCAATCATCAGCAAACGTTCCGACGACAAACGGGCGATGGTGAAATCGCCGGCCAATCCACCGCGCGGACTTAGCAACGGCGTCAAGCATGTGCGACCGTCGACCTGTGGCACAAGATTGGCGGCGATGCGGTCGAGCCAATCAATCGCACCGGCACCGGTGATCTCATACTTGGCGAAGTTGGAAGTATCCACCACGCCCACCGACTCCCGCAGCGCACGACATTCGTTGGCAACCGTTTCAAACCACGCCGGACGCTCGAAACCAAAATCATCCACCGCTTCCACGCCGTCGGTGGCGAACCAGAGCGGATGCTCCCAGCCGTAGGACAACCCGAACACCGCGCCCATGGATTCTTGCATTTCGTATACCGGTCGCGTCTTAATCGGCCGTCCGGCGTCGCGCTCCTCGTTGGGAAAGTGAATGCGAAAGCGTGAACGGTAAGTGTCCAGCGCGCGCGCCTTGGTAAAGTCGTTGGTTGCCCAGTCGCCGAATCGCGACACATCCCACGGGAACATATCCAGTTCCGGCTCGCCGTCAATCAGCCATTGCGCCAGGGTCAAGCCGAGTCCGGCACTTTGACTGAAGCCGGGGATGATGCCGCAACAGACGAAATAGTTTTTGAGCCCGGGCACCGGGCCCAGCAACGCCGATGAATCCGGCGACCAGATCATCGGGCCATTGATGATTTGTTTGATGCCCGCTTCCGCCAACGCCGGCACGCGCTCGCAAGCGCGCATAACATTGTCTTCGATGCGGTCGAGGTCGGGCGGTAGCAGGTCATGACCGAAATCCATCGGCGTGCCATGCTCGCTCCAGAAACGCCCGTCCACTTCGTAAGCACCCACCAAAAGACCGTTGCCTTCTTGACGCATGTAATATTCCTGGTCGCGGTCCGCCACGCCGGGCAGTTCGCGTTCCAATTCGGCGATGGCCGGGATTTCCTCGGTGACAAAGTATTGATGTTCCATTGCCATCAACGGCAGCGAGAAGCCGGCCATCGCCGCGACTTCGCGCGCCCACAACCCGGCCGCGTTGACCACGAAATCGGCGTGCACGGTTCCCTTCGCGGTAACCACATCCCAACTTCCATCGGCACGAGGATTGGTCTCCAACACCGGAGCAAAGCGATGTATCTCGGCACCGCGCTGGCGCGCACCGCTGGCGTAGGCATGAGTCACGCCGGACGGGTCGACATGCCCAGCCAGGGGTTCAAACATTCCGCACAGAATAGTATCGATTTCAAGTAGCGGATGCAGGTCGAGAATTTCCGTGCGTGAGATTTCATAAAACTCCGCGTCAAACGCGCTCGCCTTGGCCGCTTGTATGCGTAACTGATGCACGCGGTCTTTGTTGCAAGCGAGGTAAATGCTGCCGGGCTGATGAATTCCGCAGGACTGTCCGGTTTCACTTTCGAGTTCGCCGTATAACTTCATGGTGTAATACTGCAACCGCGAGATGTTGTTGGTGTCGTGCAATCCGTGCGTTCCCGCCGCAGCGTGCCAGGTTGAACCCGAAGTCAATTCGTCTCGCTCCAGCAGCACCACATCGCTCCAACCGAGTTTGGCGAGGTGATAGAGAATGCTACAACCCACCAGACCACCGCCGATGACCACGACTTGCGCGTGACTTTTCATTGTTGATTCCACGAAACAAATAATTAAAGCGAATTTACATATCTAATGATGCGCTCGCAAGCCTCCACCAGGCGTTCATCATCAACGCATAAACTGACCCGCAACAAATCGGCGCAGGCCGGCGAAGTGCCAAATCCATCGCAGGGAAGAATGGTGACATTGTGCCGCTCCAGCAACTCGCGCGCGAATTGCCGTGCCGAGATTGGCATCGCGCTGATGTCGAACACAACGAACATTCCGCCTTCGGCGCTGAATAGTTTGAGCCCGTGGATGCCGTCCAGTTCGCGCAATAAAATTTGCCGCCGCCGGTCGAGTTTGCTGCGCACATCGGCCGCCGTGGCGGTTCCCGAATTGATCGCCACCAGCGCCGCATCCTGCACGAATGAGGGCAGTCCATAGGACAAACACATGGCGAGGTTGTATAAATGTTCCATCAGTGCATCCGGCCCGATTACCCAGCCGAGCCGCCAGCCGGTCATGCGATGGGATTTGGAGACGCTGGATACGGTGATGCACACCCGTTCGGCGTCCGGCAGGCTGAGCGGGTTGGCGCGTTCGGAATCGCCAAGCAATTCCAGATAAACATCATCGTTGATTAACCAGATTTCCTTTTCCACGCAGGCACGCACAATCGGGGCGTATTGCTCCAGGCTATAAACCGCGCCCACCGGGTTGTTGGGGGAGTTCAGCACGATGGCGCGAGTGCGCGGGGTGATGGCTTTGATGATGTCGTCGGGGTCGATTTCAAATCCGTTCTCGAATTTCACCGGAACACTCACCAGCGTCGCCCCCGATGCGCCGAAGGTGGCCGGATAAGTGGTGTAATACGGCTCCGACAAAATCACTTCATCGCCTTTTTCCAACAGACATTGCGCCACCGCGAACAAGGCGTTTTGCGCGCCGGCGAAAATCGCACAATTAAAGTCGCCGATGGTGCGGCCGGTCAGTTCAAAGTGGCGACGCGCCACCGCCCGTCGAAGATCGAGATTGCCGTTGACCGAAGTGTAGTGATGACGACCGGCACGCAGACTTTCAACCGCGGCGTCAACGATGTTTGCCGGGGTAAACTCCTCGGTTTCCTGACCGACGCTGAGCATAATAATGTCTTCGCCGGCTTCCAAACGCGCCATACCATCGTAGTGCACATCCCAGACATCCACGCTCTCGCCGGCGATTCGTTCGGTCAGTCTGGAAAATTTCATTATGGCTGTTCCGGCGTGTTGCCCGGCGTGTTGCCCGGCGTGCTGAATGTTGGACGCGATGGGGGAAGGGATTGCAGACATTATATCTTTTTCCGGAGGTATTAGAATGACAACATTTGCGTCTGCCTATCTTACCCTTTTCTTGAATGAATGAATCCGTCCGGGATATGATACCGTCCCAATCAGTGCCGTTCGAGCGACACTCAAAACTATGAACCAAAAAACCCGCAAACCGACAGTGGGCGAAGCTCTGGTGGAATTGCTCGCCGACTACGGCGTGGAGTTGGTGTTCGGCATCCCCGGCACCCACAGCATTGAACTCTACCGCGGGCTCGGTGCGGGCAACCTCCGGCACATCTCGCCTCGCCACGAACAGGGCGGCGGCTTCATGGCGGACGGCTACGCACGCATCAGCGGCAAACCCGGCGTGTGTTTTGTCATCACCGGGCCCGGCGTAACCAACATCGCCACGCCGCTCGGCGAAGCGTATATGGACGCGGTGCCGATGCTGGTGATCTCGCCGGTGAATGAGCCGGATCCGGATAACCACAATCGCGGCAGGCTGCACGAAATCACCAACCAGTCGGCGGTAACCGCGCCCCTCACCGCGTTCAGCGCCACGGTCGGGAAGCCCGATGAAATACCGCAACTGCTGGCGCGGGCGTTTGCCTTGTTTGCGAGCGAAAGGCCGGCACCGGTGCATATCAGCATCCCGCTTTCCATCCTGCCGATGTCGGTCGCGAAAAAATGGCGTGCGCAATCGCCGCCGTTGCCGCAACTTGGCGAACGCGACCAACTTCATGAAACCGCGCTGGCATTGCAACTTGCGCAAAAGCCGGTCATCGTCGCCGGTGGCGGTGCAAGCGGTTGCGCGGAAAATATTTTGCGGTTGGCACAGGAAATTCCGTGTCCGTTGTTAACCACCGTCGCCGGTCGCGGAATTATTCCCGATGATCATCCGCTGTGCGCCGGCGCGCAACTGCGTTCGTCCGGCATACAAAAACTGCTCGCCGATTCCGACCTCGGGGTTTTTATCGGCACTGAACTCGCCGAGCCGGATCATTGGAATGACAATTTAATTCTTCCGCAACAACAAATTTGGATCAACCTTGACGGTGCGTTGCTGAAACGAATCACCAAGCAAAAAACCCACAGCACGATCATCACCATTCATGGCGAAGCCGGCGATGCGGCGCAGCGCATTAGCGAATCGCTTCCGCCGTTGTCCGAATCAAAACTTTCGGCGGCACGCAAACGTTGCAACCACGTGCGTGCTTCGGTGAAAAAAGAATACACGCGCATGGAAAAAACACATCTCAAAGTCATCAACAAAATCCTCGCGCACTTGCCGCCGGACACCATCATCGCCAGCGACATGACGCAACTGGCGTATACCGCGATCGACTTTGTGCCGCTTGCCAAACCGAATTTGTGGCTGCATCCATGCGGCTACGGCACGCTCGGCTACGCGTTGCCGGCGGCCATCGGCGCGTTGCTCACCCGACCGCACGCGTCTGCGTTGGTGATGGTTGGCGATGCCGGTTTGCAATACACCATGCAGGAGATGACGCTGGCGGCGGAATTGAAATTAAATCTGGTCGTCCTGCTGTGGAACAACGATGCGTTGCAACAAATACGCGATGACATGGACGCCGCCGGAATCCAACCGCTCGGCGTGCGCCAGCAAAACCCGGATTTCATCGCGCTGGCGCGTGCTTGCGGGTGGCGCGCACAAGTGGTGGAATCGCTGTCCACTCTGGGCGGCGAACTTGAAAATGCGTTCGCGCATGCCCTCGAACAAAACGAGCCGGTGCTACTGCGTCTCGATCAACATTCGATTGTATCGGAGTAAAGTTGCGCACAACTTTTGCGCGGCGGCGGTTACCGAAACTTATACCGCGCTGCCGTATTTTTCGCGCAGACTATTTTTTTGAATTTTGCCCATTGCGTTGCGCGGAAGTTCTTCGGTGAAAAAAATTCGCTTCGGTTGTTTAAATCTCGCCAGTTTGTGTTTGAGATGAACAAGCACATCGTCTTCTGTCAGCCTCGCCTCGGAATCACCCACCACCACCGCCGCAACCCATTCGCCGAAATCCGGATGCGGAAGCCCGAACACCGCGGATTCTTTAACGCCAGGGATAGTGCCAATTTGGTTTTCAATTTCCTTTGGGTAAATGTTGTAGCCGCCCGAAATAATCAAATCTCCGGCGCGACCAACGATGGACACATAGCCGAGATCATCCACCATTGCCAAATCACCGGTGATAAAAAATCCATCGTCGCGCAATTCCTCGCGGGTTTTTTCCGGCATGCGCCAGTAACCCCGAAACACATTCGCCCCGCGCACTTCGATAACACCGACTTCGCCGTGCGGCAATTCCACGCCCGTGCCCGGGTCGGTGATTCGCATCTCCACCCCCGGTAGCGGGAACCCAACCCGGCCGGCGCGCCGTTCACCGTGATATGGGTTGGAGAGATTCATTCCAGTTTCGGTCAAGCCGTAGCGTTCGAGGATGGCGTGAGCGGTTTTCTCGCGCCATCGTTCGTGTATTTCCGCCGGCAACGGCGCCGAGCCCGACACGAACAAGCGCATACCGGCGGTTACGGCGCGATTTAATGTTGGATGGTCGAGCAAGCGAACATAAAAAGTCGGCACGCCCATTAAAGTTGTGGCGCGCGACATCGCCGCGATGATTGCATCGGCATCAAACTCGGGTAAAAAAATCAACGACGAGCGTGCCATCAGCGCGACATGAATCGCCACGAAAAGGCCGTGGGTGTGAAAGATCGGCAACGCGTGAATCAACACATCGGAATCGGAAAAACGCCAGTAGTCGGTGAGTGTGCGCGCATTGGCGACGAGGTTGCCGTGGCTTAGCATCGCGCCCTTGGCGCGGCCGGTGGTGCCCGATGTGTATAAAATTGCCGCAAGATCGTCTTCGCCACACGCCACCACATCAAATCCGCCGGACTGTTCGGCGGCCGCATCCATCAGCGTACCCGAACCATCGGCGGCGAGTGAAAATTGTGCGCCGACTCCGGCCTGTTCGGCAATCGCGCTCAGGGCTTGCACTTTGCACGGGTCGCAAACGAATACCGACGGTGTAGCATCGCCCAGGAAATACGCCATCTCCACCGCCGTGTAAGCCGGATTGAAAGGCAAGAAAACGCCGCCCGCCAGCACCGTGCCGAGATAAAGTTGCACCGCCTCCGGCGATTTTTCGACCTGCACCGCAACGCGGTCTCCGCGTGATATGCCAGATGTCGCGAGCACCGCGGCCATGCGCTCGGCCGTCGCGAACAACTCGCCGCAGGAAATCATCCGCCCATCCGGCATTTCGGCAAAGCGTGTCTGCTCGCGCCCAACCGAAGCGCCGCGCAAATGCGCGGCAAGATGATTGTCGAGACAAGTGCTCGGTGTGCCGGGCTTGTCCATCACTTTTTTTTCAGCAACCTTTTCACGCCGGACGAACAAATAATCTTGCCGTGGTTGGCGAATGACTCGTGATTTCGTTCGATGGCAGCGAGGTCGTATAGATAGTTAACCATCACGCCCCAGGAATTACCGATGCCGCGCGCACTGCGGTCGGCATCGATGTTGATCCATTCCAACCTTGCGCCGTTACCGAGATGAAAACGCGCCACTCGATCGAACGGTGCGCCGTTGGTTTTTGCTTTCAGCAAATAATGTGCGGTCACTTCCAACAAAACATCGTCGTCAATGTCGGTGTTATCGTCATCGCAATTCATCGCCGACAATAAATCTTGTTGCTTTTTGCTTAGCACGCTTGCATCGCCACGCGCACATTCAGCACTCGCCCAACGCCGCAAACCCGGCATCGGCGACAACGTGACGAAAGTTTTAAGCGTCTTGAATTCGCCCTGCAATTCCTCGCTCACCTGTTTGATGAGAAAGTTACCGAACGAAACGCCACGCAACCCGGCCTGACAGTTGGAGATGGAATAAAACACCGCAACGGTGGCGGTGTTCGGGTCCAGCCTTGTGCGCTCGGCGGCGAGGATTGGATTAATCGCTTTGGGAACTTCGTTGGTCAACGCGACTTCGACAAAAATTAACGGCTCATCGACCAGCGCCGGATGAAAAAACGCATAAAGCCGACGGTCGGGAGCTGCGACTCGCAGACGCAGGTCGTCCCAGCCGTCAATGGCGTGCACCGCTTCGTAAGCGATAATCTTTTCCAGAATCTCCGCGGAACTCGACCAGTCAATGCGGCGTAATTCGAGAAAACCGCGATTGAACCACGAAGCCAGCAAGTGCTGAAAATCCATGTCCAGTTGTTTTAAGCCGGCGTCCTCTTCCGCCGCCGCCAACAAGTCGGTGCGCATTGCCACCAACGCCTGCGTGCCGCCGGGAACGCGATTCAAACGCCGAATTAATTCCTGACTGCGCGGCTCGCTGGCGAAGTGAATCATGCGTCGGTCAATCTCATCCTTGCCGGCGCCGTCTGTTTCCCGCCAAGCCGCGAGTGCTTCCTCCAACGCATTTTCATCCACACCGAAACGTTGCGCCGCTTCGACAAAGAACACGCGCTTGTCCGCCGTGTTTAGTTTGGCGTAGCGTGCGAAAATTTCCCCGGCCAACGCAAGGCCCGTAGCCTCGCCGCGTCCGGATAACAAAGCCGCGCACAGGTCGCCGAGGCTTTCCTCGGATACGGAGGAGACAAGGGAGTTTCCGACTTCGGCGATGCGCGAAAACAGATCGTTAAGCAGTCGAGGCGTTCTCATTTTTCATTCAGTGGCGATGTTTGGTGCGATGCAAGATTGGCATTATGGCGCGTGAAAGTCTCGTTTTTTATTCGCCGGATCCGCAGACGTCTCACCAAAATAACGAACACTCGTATACACCATCCAGGCTCGCAATGCGCTCATTCCATCCTCCTTGCAAATTTTTCGCAACAACTTATCCGCATCCTTTCGATGGTTATCCTTATCCAACGCGCCCTCTCGCATTAATTGATACAATGCATCGTGCAGCAACGAGCCGCGCATAAAATTCAAAGTGTCTATGAGCGGTCCCGACGGACCATCCCATGCGTATCCGTCCTTAATGGTAATGCGGCCGCGCGTCGTCAATGAAATATAGTCGCTGTCAATAAGCCGGTCAGGCTGGATGTTAATCTCGGTCGAATAATTCGCGCTCAGTTGATATTTATATCCTTTTTTGTAGGAGATATGCTCCACTTTTTTCTCCGGTGCGATGGTTGGATTGTGAATTTTTGTTCGGGATACATCGTCATCTTATTCTAAAGTATGCGGAAATTTTATTCATTGGTATTGTCTCCATGCATGCGCCGACGGATGTATTGATCCAGCAGAGGTACTGCCAGGATATATTTTCCGTGTCGGTTTTTGAATACCATGCCTTTGTTGAATAAACTGTTCAGTATTTGACTGACGTGACTTCCACTAAATTCACGCTCGCTGATTTTCGATTGTTCCACAATTTCTTGCACGGTGAACTCCCCACCGCTGTTTTTAAGATGCGCGATGATATTCAATACATCGCGCTGTCTATCGGCCAATCCTGTCCAGCGACCTTCAAAGAAATCCATATCCAGTTTACGGGATATACGCTCAGTGAGTTCTGTAGGAGTAAGCGAGTCGACATCGATCATATAATCATATAATTCTCTGCACCAAAACTGGATAAAATACGGGTAGCCTTTGGTGATACTGTAAATTGCTTTCTTGTTAGAGTTAAAGAAAGTTTGTACCCGTTTTGGTTCTTTCTTCAACGGTTCTGTGATGGCTTTATAGCCATCATCCGGGTTTAGATTATCCAGTGGCATCACCCGAAACATCCGCTCGGCAAATGTGCGGGAGTTGACCAGTTTGGGGAACAAGGTCGGCAACCCGGTCAACACCAGCATGAAAGGCACCCCTTGGCTTTGCAAGGAACTAAACACATCAAGTAGCACGCCCAGAGGGTATTCGTTGTCCTTGCTACGATCTGTCAGATTTTGCGCCTCGTCCCAGGCAAAGATAATCCCCTTTTTGTCTCGCATGTTCTTTTGCATTAATTCCCAGGCGAGCAACAAAATTCGTTTAATCTTGTCCGAAGTTAATCCCGGTTCTTGCTCAAACAATGCCATCATAGTTTGATAATCAAAACGAATCGTTTGGCGTTCTGGGGTAGTGGCGAAACCGATGGGATGCCGTTCATTAGAGGCATATTCCCAATCCGCAGAAAAGGTGTTCAAATCTGTCAGCAGACGTAGTGCAAGGTGGTTTTCGCTGACAGAAACCGCTTCGGAAATATCGCTACCCACCCAAATCCAGCCGCTTTCGCCGGCATCTTTTCTGAGCGCTTCACGCAGAAGAACGGTTTTGCCGATGCCACGGATACCAGTCAGCACCAGATTTTCCAATATTGGTGCTTGCTTCAGAAGTCGGGAAAATTCCTGCCGTTCGGTATCGCGGCCGGCCAGATAAGGCGGCGCGTGGGCTGCGCCGGGTCGGTATGGATTGCCGCTCATGGTGAAATTAATAGATAATTAGTCAAAATAGTAAATTCACTACTTTGGCTAATTGTATCTAATTTTAGGTCGAAAGCAAGCATTTCAAGTTCTTTCCAGAAAAATACGAAGGTTTTCGGAAAGTGTTTTTATAAACTCACAACGGGCATTTCGTCCCAGGTACGGCCACGGTATATTCTGCCGTTGGCTTTTTTGCTGCGTTTCACGCCATCGCTTCCGTGGGCACCCCACTGCTTGAAAAAGAAACGTGCGCCCGAGGCACGACACTGTCGCTTGATATCCGTGACCCATTGCGTCTGCATGGGACGTGCACCTTTGCCGCTCTCACCACCGACGATGACCCAGTGAATGTTGGCAAGGTTTACTTCCCCGATGGATTCCAGCAACGGCTCCACCGAAAGGAAACGAATTTTTGCATCAATATTTCGCAAGCCGTCAATACGAGGAACCCCGTGCCTTTTGTTTTCCACCGACACACCGAGCCAAGCGTTATTCGGTGCCTTTCGAGAGGAAAAATACTTCGCCATCGTTGCCGGACGTTTGGTCAGGATTTGATAAGTATGTTGCGGAGTAGCGCAAATTGTCTGCATAACCTTGTCAATGAACGCAAAGGACACATACGGATGAAAAAGATCGCTCATGGAATTTACAAAATACATGGTTGGCGTCTTGCGTCGCAACGGAACTGACAAACGATTCTCGTGGCAGGAAACCGCGAAACCATTTTCATAACCCGCCGCACCCATGGCATGCAACCGCCGTGCCATGGTCTCGGCGTAGCAGTGCTTACACCCCGCCGAGATTTTTGTACAACCAGTGACCGGGTTCCAGGTTTGTTCGGTCCATTCGATTGCCGATTGAGTCATGATGAAGTATCTATAATGTGATTAGCAATTCTCAAAGACAAACCAACCCCCTTGGGATTGGAGCAAGCAAAGCATAACAAAAATAGTGGTGAATTTTTGGAATTATTCAATACCAGATTATTTTTGCTGACCCCTGGAAAAACACTTTCTAATCGATGATTAACAAACTGTCTAAGATCTTCAAAAAAATCGGAAACCTTTGTTATGCTTGATTCCTCTTTAAGAAGTGTCTGTTGGGGTTTGTCTTTATAAAAAACTCGTTGCCATTCATCCGTCCCGAAACACTCAGTAAGTTTTTCTTGCCACTGCGGAGGAATTTTTCCATCTACGGTCAGCATACGATTCACCGCCATAGCTGGAAACAACAACCATAAATCAATAGCACAAGTACTGGCTATTTTCTCAATAGTTTGCCATTTAACTTCTGTGGCAAACGGGTCAATAAAAGCAACCGCTCTGTGAGATATCCAATCTATCGTATCGCAGATTTCAGCAATTTTTTCGTTGGCATCGCCATGAATACACTCAATGTCTTTGTCTTGGTAGTTCTGTTGCGTAATTTCATTTCCCAGACGCTGTAGTGACTGCTCATTTTTTTCAATAAAAATAAATTTATCAAAAGGAGGGTTTGTATTTAGCGCAACCAATGGAGACCCGTGTCGATATTGCTTCTGCGCTTCTACATCTTCTATCTCTCCTTCAAATAGTAACGATGAATGTCCTTGCTCGGCGGTGATGTCAAATCTGCCCCCGCCAGCAAAGGCATCAATATAAACCAAAGAAAACGGCTGTTTCTTCAAAGCAGTTGTATAAGCCACTAAATATTTGGACAACGCTGAGAGTTTTTGATCTGACCAGTCTCCGCCATATTTGGAAGAGTTCGGTTCATTGATAAAATCGTTCATTACTAAGATTCCTCCACGATTTTAATTTCATCAGGTGTCAAGTCGTAGAGTTAATAGACGAGTTGGTTGATTCCTATTTCCAGTTTGTTAATCATAAAACATACCGATTTGGAATGAAAGGTAGCGGATGTTATGATTGAATTTCTTCGAGCCTACGCATACAATGTTCCGTCCTACTTTGCCTTGAGGATGTGGTCATGTTTCATCTCTTTTTGCATCTTTCCCTGTTCCTTATTTTTACCACGCTGACCGTTCCTGCGTTCGCCCAAGGATCAGAAAATGCTGGGGACTCGTCATGGTCGCCATTAGTCATTGCTGAACTTGTCTACATCAGTTTTGTGTTAATCGGTGGAACGATCGTTTCCTGTTGCAAACGGGATAAATCTGCTCCCCTGAGAGGATTGAATCTTCCTCAAGGATCGGTGCGCAGTATGCTTGCTTTGCTCGTCGTTGGGACATTTGTAATCTTTCTCATCTTGGGGCATGAAGTAGATAAATTTGATAGTGTCGTCACTGCTTTCGGTACGCTTACCGGCGCCGTCATCGGATTCTATTTTGCGCATCGTGGTGCCGAAAAACAACGTGAATTTGAAAACCCTGATGCCAAAAAAATGAATAAAGGAGTACCGGCAATACCGGATCAATCGATAACATCGAATCAACCGGATAACACCGGATCAAGTGGATAGAAGTATCACATCGTAACGCGGGGCATCATCGCTAGTGGTATCTTTCATGTTGTCCATTAATCATGACCCAACAAACCATCATCATCGGCGCCGGTGTCGTTGGCGCGGCGATTGCGTGGCATCTGGCGAAGCGCGGTGCGGCGGTGACGGTGCTGGAGCAATCATCGGTTGCCGCCGGTGCATCGGGCGGGTCGTTCGGATGGATTAACGCAAACTTCGCCGAATCGCCGGCGTATTTTGCCTTGCGCCACGCCGCCATGGCGGAATATCGGACGCTTGGGCGGTCGGGCGAAGCGGATGGCCTGGAGGTTGACCTGCAGTGCATCGGCAGTTTGTGGTGGGAACTGACCGGTGACGCATTCGAGCATCACCATCAAATGCTGAGCGGATACGGCTACGAGGTGGAAAAAATCAATGCCGCACAAATCAAAGCACTGGAGCCCGGCATCGCCGCGCCGCCGCAATGTTTATACTCGCGGATGGAAAGCGCGGTGGACGCAAAAGCCTGCACCGAAACTTTTTTGCACGCGGCCCGACAACACGGAGCAAAAATAAAACCACACTGCCGGGCAACCGATTTCATTATGGAACGCGGGAAAATCTCCGGCGTAAAAACCCCGCACGGCGAGTTACTCGCCAAAGTTGTCGTGGTTGCCGCGGGCGCATCGACACAAGCGTTGCTTGCCACGCTCGACGTTGCCCTGCCGACCGCCAACCGTGCGGGCATAATTCTCCACACCCGCCCGGTGGAGCGGGTCGTGCAACATGTTGTGTTCGCGCCGGAGGTTCATTTTTGGCAACGTAGCGACGGCGTAATCGTGGCCGGCGAGACCTTCAGCGACAACGGTCACAACGACAATAACAACGACAACGCAGACGATAATTCAATCACGCTGGCGGACGGCATCCTTGGTCGACTGAAGCGCATGTTACCGAAGGTGCGCAACCTCGAAATCGGCCAGGTCGTGCGAAGGACGCGGCCAATACCGGCGGATGGTTTTCCCGCACTCGGTGTGCCCGCCGGACTCAGCGGTCTGTATGTGGCAACCATGCACTCTGGCGTTACTCTGGCGCCGTTGGTCGGGAAACTTGTGGCGCAGGAAATTTTGCAGAACAAACGAACTGCATTACTTCAACCGTTTCATCTATCGCGTTTTGCATAATACGAATTACGTTGGGAGCGTGTCCCTTGCCTGACACGCTTGCGTTTTAACCCGTAGCCGCCGACACTTGCGCACTGGAAAAACTACTCACCCATTCCTGAGGAACCCTCATGAAAGCTGCGGTCTGTTATGAGTTCGGCAAGCCCATGGTCATCGACGACCTGGACCTCGCGCCACCCAAAACCGGCGAAGTCAAAGTAAAAATCGCCGCCTGCGCCGTTTGTCATTCCGACATCACCTATGCCGACGGCGGATGGGGCGGGCGGCCGCCACTGGTGTTTGGCCATGAAGCCGCCGGCACCGTGGAGGAAGTCGGCAGCGGCGTGCACTCGGTCAAAGTCGGCGACCGGGTGTTGGTGACTTTGTTGCGCTCATGCGGTTACTGCGGGAGTTGCGAAGGTGGCCGGCTGAATATCTGCGAGACGCGGTTTCCTCTGGACCGCGAAGCGCGAATGCACAACGGCGAGGGCACCGTAATCAAACAAGGGTTGCGCACCGGTGCTTTCGCCGAATACACCGTGGTCGATCAATCGCAAGTGGCGGTGATTCCCGCTGATCTGCCGTTTGACATCGCCTCGTTGTTGTCGTGCGGCGTGATTACCGGTTTCGGGGCGGTGGTCAATACCGCACAACTGCCGGCTAATGTCGCCACCGGCGTGGTCGGTTGCGGCGGCGTCGGGTTGAATGCGGTGCAAGGTGCCGCATTTGCCGGCGCGCATCCGTTGGTCGCCGTGGATGTGGTGGACAGCAAACTGGAAATCGCCGAGGCCTTCGGCGCAACTCATCGCATCAACTCCGCCAAAGCGGACGCACGCAAAATCATTGATGAAATCACTGGCGGTAGAGGTTTGGAATATGTGTTCACCGCCGCCGGCAGTGCCAAAGCCATCGAGCAAGGTCTGGCATTGCTGGCACCGGGCGGCACCCTGACCCTAGTCGGCATGCCGCCCACCGGAGATTTGGTTTCGTTTGACGCCACCGACATGGCAAGCGCCGGTCAACGCATCCTCGGCAGCAAAATGGGCTCTACCCGCCTGCGCATCGACATTCCCCGACTCATCGCGTTATACCGAGACGGTCGCTTGAAACTCGATGAATTGATTTCCAATCGTTATCCGTTGGAGGAAATCAACCGCGCCATTGACGATGTACGGCAGGATAAAGTGTTGCGGAATGTGATTGTTTTTGAGTAGTGCGGGGCTAATTAAAGGTGCGGATTACGGCAATGACCAAGGCGATTGATGCGGTCAGCAATACCCCTAATGCGGTCAGCACCACCCCGACAAGCCAGCGCGTCTGGGTTGTTTCTTTATTTGCGATTAGTGCCTTGAGGTCCGCAATATCTGTTTGCGTAGCCAAGTATTCCAACTTCGTTTCAATTCGGACCAACCGCTCGCCATAGTCGCCACCACTGCCGTTACCGCCGCTACCCTCGCTTGCTTGTGGTTCCGGTTGCTTTTCCACCGCCTGCAGGCGACCACTCCGGGCACTCATTCTTCTTGAGCCTCGGCCTGTTTAAGCCAGTCCCACAGCGCGCGCGAAGTGAAGCCCGCATATGAATGGTTCAACCTGAATACTACGCCGCTTTGAATAGAGTCATCGCCCTTGATGCCGACGGCCTGCGCGACTTTCTCCGCAATAGATTTGCTTTTCACCAAAAACAGCGTGCTACTCAGTTGATGGTAATCTGGATACTCGGCTTGGATGCGCTCCACCGCTTGCGCGTTTTCCTCATCCAACACCACAGCGAAAACGGATGTCATGATGTCCTCCACGGCTGGTTCGGGTAATGGCTAACGACACGATACATGTGGCACTCTATCATAGTTTCAAGGTCATTATTCATCCCCCAATTTGCCCAAGGTTAGCGACTCGGTAAAACCTTTATGCCGTAACCGACGTGAGGGAGCGCGGGGCAGGATTTTTTGCGGAAAAAACCATCACTTCCCCAACTCGGCTTCAAGAGCCGGAACCGCGATGAACAAATCTTCGTTCCAGGAATAGTCCGCCACTTGAAAAATCGGTGCTTCCTCGTCGTTGTTGATGGCGACGATACATTTGGAATCTTTCATGCCGGCGAGATGCTGGATGGCGCCGGAGATGCCCACCGCCATATACAAATCCGGCGCGACCACTTTGCCGGTTTGTCCGACCTGATATTCGTTGGGAACAAAGCCCGCGTCCACCGCGGCGCGGGACGCGCCCACCGCGCCACCGAGTTTGTCTGCCAGTTTTTCCAGCATCGCGAAGTTGTCGCCGCTTTGCATGCCGCGTCCGCCGGATACGACCACCCGCGCCGAGGTCAATTCCGGTCGCTCGCTCTGACTCAATGTTTGCTCGATGAACTTCACGCGGTCGGTGGTGTCCGCTGGCTTAATGTTTTCGATTGGCGCACCGCCACCTTCGGCTTTTGCCAATTCAAACGCGGTGGTGCGCACCGTCATCATCTTTACCGCGTCGGAGGATTTCACCGTTTCCATCGCGTTGCCGGCGTAAATCGGTCGCACAAAAGTATCCGCTTCCACCACTTCGCTGATGTCGGAGATCGATTGCACATCGCGTAGCGCGGCAATGTATGGAATGAGCGCTTTGCCAAAAGTGGATGCCGGTGCGAGAACATGCGTGTAATTTTCGACATTCGCCATCACCAGCGCGGCGATGTCTTCGGTGCTGGCATGGGCATATCCCGCATCATCGGCGACCAGCACTTTCGCCACGCCAACGGCGGCGCAAGCACTGGCAATCTCGCCGATGCCGTGCCCGGCAACCAACACATGCACATCACTTTGACCGTCGCCCTGCTTTGCGCCAATCTCGCCGGCCGCGGTAATGGTATTCAGCGTTCCCGGATACAACGCCGAGTGGTCGTGTTCCGCAATAACCAGAATGTTCATCAAATCACCTTTGCTTCGTTTTTCAGTTTGTCTACCAGTTCGGCCGCGCTTTGCACCATGACCCCCGCTTCCCGCTCTGGCGGGTCGACCACTTTCAGAATTTCCGTGCGATGGCTTACTTCCACGCCGAGATCGGCCGGCGTCATCGCGTCAATGGGTTTTTTCTTCGCCTTCATAATGTTCGGCAGTGACGCATAACGCGGCTCGTTCAAGCGCAGGTCGGTGGTGACCACCGCCGGCGATGTGATTTGCAATTTTTCCAAACCCGCGTCGACCTCGCGAGTAATGGCAAAACCGCCGTCGTTTTTTTCTATTCGGGAAATATAGCTACCCAGCGGACGTTGCATCAGCGCCGCCAGCATCTGGCCGGTTTGATTGTTGTCACCGTCGATGGATTGCTTACCGAGAATGATTAACTCGGTGTCTTCTTTTTTTGCCACCGCCGCGATCATTTTGGCGATGACCAACGGCTCGAGACGTTCGTCGGTATTCACATGAATGCCGCGGTCGGCACCCATGGCAAGACCGGTGCGAATCGTCTCCTGGGACTTTTCCGCTCCCGCGGAAAAAAGAATCACTTCTTCGGCATCGCCCGCTTCCTTGATACGCAAGGCTTCTTCAACGGCAATTTCGCAAAACGGATTCATCGCCATTTTTACATTGGCGGTTTCAACACCGCTATGGTCGGCTTTGACCCGAACCCGGATGTTGGCGTCAATCACGCGTTTCACTGGAACCAGAATTTTCATCTGCTTGGACTATCCTCCAAATGAGTGGGGCTGAAAAATAACCGCGAATTTTACCGCAAACACGGGTCGGGTGGCAGGGAGAATTGACATTCAATTCGGTTGCCAATCCAATTGAGAGCGGAATATTTGATAGAATGCGCGGCGCCACGGGCGCGTTGAAAAGACCGACGAATTATCATGACCTCCTCTCCGGATCCGTTTGTCAAAACCGCCATTGCCGCAGCGGACGCGGCGCGGCTGGTTACCGCCGAGTATTTCCGCGCCGGGGTGGATGTTACCAACAAGCACGACCGCACGCCGGTTACCATTGCCGACCGCGAGGCCGAGCGGTGCATCAAGGAGTTGATTCTTGCGCGTCATCCCAGCCACAGTTTTCTCGGCGAGGAGAGCGGCGCCACCAATAACGATGAGGAGTGGCGCTGGGTCATCGATCCCATTGACGGCACCAAAGCATTCGTTACCGGCAACCCCACTTTTGGCACGCTGATCGCGCTGTTGCATCGCGGGCAACCGGTGCTCGGCATCATCGATCATGTCGCGCTGGATGAACGCTGGGTCGGCATCAAAGGTCGCAAGACCACCCACAACGGCGCGCCCTGCACCACCAGCGCGGTCGAGCAACTTGCCGACGGTTCGATTTACACCACCACCCTTGATATGTTTTCCGGTGAAACTCTGGCGTTGTTTAATCGTCTGTCCGGTGCTTTCCGCTTCCGGGTGTTCGGCGGCGATTGCTACTGCTATGGCCTGTTGTCTTCGGGTTTCACCGAAGTGGTTTGCGAAGCACAGATGAATCCCCACGACTACATGGCGCTGATCCCGGTGATCGAAGGCGCCGGAGGCATCATCACCGATTGGCATGGCGAGCGACTGACATCAACCTCGGACGGTCGAGTGCTGGCATCGGCCAATGTCCATCTGCATCAAGCCGCGCTTGCCTGCTTGAACCGCGACGAATAAACCAACTCCGCGCGCTCAAACGAAATCGCCCAAACAAAATCAGCCAAACTAAAGTCAGTAAAACAAAATGGCACAATATGTTTTCACCATGAACGGCGTGGGCAAAGTGGTGCCGCCCAATCAAGTAATCCTCAAGGATATTTCGCTTAATTTTTTCCCGGGGGCAAAGATTGGCGTGCTCGGCTACAACGGCGCGGGCAAATCCACTTTGCTGAAAATCATGGCGGGTATCGACACCGACATTATCGGCGAAGCGCGACCGCAACCTGATTTGCACATCGGCTATCTCGCGCAAGAGCCGATGCTGGATGGGTTGAAAGATGTTCGCGGCAATGTCGAGGACGGCATTCAACCGATTCGGCAGGCACAATCGCGGTTGCTGGAAATTTACGCCGCATATGCCGAAGCGGATGCGGATTTCGATGCGCTGGCGAGCGAGCAGGCGAAACTGGAGAGCGTGATTCAAGCGGCAGACGCCCACAACATCGAACACAAACTGGAAATCGCCGCCGACGCGCTACGCCTGCCGCCGTGGGATGCAAACATCGACACGCTGTCCGGGGGCGAGCGACGTCGGGTTGCGTTGTGTCGGTTGTTGCTGTCGAACCCGGACATGTTGATTCTCGATGAGCCGACCAATCATTTGGATGCCGAGTCGGTCGCCTGGCTTGAACGATATTTGCACGAATTTGAAGGCACGGTTATCGCGGTTACTCACGATCGATATTTTCTCGATAACGTCGCCGGCTGGATACTGGAACTGGACCGCGGGCATGGTATTCCCTGGGAAGGAAATTATTCATCGTGGCTTGCGCAAAAAGAAAAACGACTGGAACTGGAACAACGTTCCGAGACGGCGCGCATCAAAAATATAAAACGGGAACTGGAATGGGTGCGCGCCAATCCCAAAGGTCGCCACGCCAAAAGCAAGGCGCGGTTGAAACGCTTTGACGAGTTGAGTTCGCGGGAGTACCAGCAACGCGCCGAGACCAACGAGATTTATATTCCGCCGGGCCCGCGCCTCGGCGACTTGGTGGTGGAAGCCGAGCATGTCAGCAAATCTTTCGGCGACAAAGTGTTGTATGAAAACCTGAGTTTCGCGTTGCCGAGGGGTGGCATCGTCGGCGTCATCGGGCCCAACGGCACCGGAAAAACTACCTTGTTTCGGCTGATGAGCGGCGAGGATGCGCCCACCAGCGGCGAGTTTCGTATCGGCGACAGCGTGAAAATCGCCTGCGTCGGTCAATCACGGGATGCGCTGGACCCGAGTAAAACGGTGTGGGAAGAAGTGTCCGGCGGACAGGATGTGATGCGGGTGAACGGCTTTGATGTGCAATCACGGCGTTATCTTGGCCGCTTCAACTTCAAGCGCAACGACCAGCAAAAACGGGTCGGCGAATTATCCGGCGGCGAACGCAACCGGGTACATCTCGCCAAATTGTTAAGCGAAGGCGGCAATTTGCTTTTGCTGGACGAGCCGACCAACGACCTGGATGTGGAAACCTTGCGTGCGCTGGAAGAAGCGTTATTGAGTTTCCCGGGTTGCGCCGTGGTCATCTCCCACGACCGCTGGTTCCTTGACCGCATCGCCACGCACATCCTTGCCTTTGAAGGCAATTCCCGGGCAGTGTGGTTCGAAGGAAATTACAGCGATTACGAACAGGAACATCAAAAAAGAACTGGCGGCGATGCAAAGCCGGCGCGGATTAAATATAAGGGATTGAAATAATCGCGCCGCCCAAACCAAGAAAACTAAACTACGCTCGGCCAAATGGAAAAAACACGCCGGCACTATACACGCCGAGAACTTTCTCCGCCTCTTCAAGATTATCTTCCGCGTCATCACTTCGCTCGGCCGGTTCAAGCAGTTGCGCCAGTTCATAATAAACCGGTCGGCAAATTTTTGCCCGCAACCCGTCTCTGACTTCAACGCAAGGGAATGGCTGTCCGGAGTCCGGGTCGGTGGTGACCGTAATCGGATGCGTGCGGTCGGCAAGCACCATATCATCCACATTGGTTCGAAAAAACAAATTTTGCGCACGACCCGCACCCTGCCGATTCACCTCCACCGCCTGAAAAGGCGCATCGTCAACGATGACCGGATATTTAATGTGCGGCGTAACCAAACAATAACCGCCATCGGATTCCAGGCGCAACACCGAACCGAACAGTTTGACCATGCGCCGACGCGCAATCACCGAGCCGCGGTAATACCATCGTCCATCTGCGGCGATGCGAAGGTCAATGTCCAGCGATTTACCGGGATGCCATTGCGCCACCGGCGGCAATTTGGATTGCCGAAGTTGCTCGAACAATTGCGCAAACAACTTTTTTGGCTCAGACATGGGGGAGGGAATCCGAAGCGCGACCGCCGCTCGTTCGGTGCTGAAATGGTGTTGGATTATGTTGACTCAGTGTTGGCGTGCCGTGGCACTTAACGAACTGCCGAGGAGTTTGGCGGTAACATCCACCACCGAGATGACTTCGTCGTAGTTCATTCGGGTCGGACCGATGACGCCGAGCACGCCGACATTTTGGTTGTCAACTTTGTATGGCGCGGCGATCACGCTGCAATCCCGAAACATTTGATAGCCGGATTCTTCGCCGATAAAAATATTCACGCCATCGGTGAACATACTCTTTTGTAGCAAATCAAACAACACTTGTTTGGTTTTGAATGTATCAAACAGTTGCTTGAGTTTTTCCAACTCGCCGAAATCCGGAATGGAAAGCAGATTGTTCTCCCCGCTTACCAACACATTTCCCTCGCCGTCATCGGCATCATCATCGCTGAAAAGACCCTGGGCGATGCTGAGCGCGGTGCGCATTTCCCGCTGCATGTTTCGCCGGTCCTGACACATGTGCGCCAGCAATTTGGCGCGCACACCGTGCAGCGTGCAATGACTGTAAAGGGCGTTGAAATAGTTTGCCGCTTCGATGAGTTCCGGCTCGCTATACTGCCGATGCGTGGACAAAATTTTGTTCTGCACCTGCCCGTCTTCGGTAATCAAAATCGCCAGCACCCGCTGCCGCGACAAGCGCAAAAACTCAACCTGACGAATGTGCACATGGCTTTTTCCGGGGAGCGAAACGATTCCCGCAAACGAGGTAATCTGGGATAACATCTCGGTGGCGCCGGTCAAAATGCTTTTGGGGTCGGTTACTCCGCCAATTCGTTTTTTGATTTGGCTGAACGCATGCTGGTTCATGGGTCTCACATTCAGCAGACTGTTGATAAAAAACCGATAGCCTTTTTGCGTGGGAACGCGTCCGGCGGAAGTATGCGGCGCATCGATCAACCCGTGCTCTTCCAGGTCAGCCATGACATTGCGGATGGTCGCCGGGCTAAGCGCCAGTCCTTGTTGTCGGGAAAGCGTGCGCGAACCGATCGGATTGCCGTCGCTGACATACAAGCCGATGAGAACCTTCAGCACCCGTTCGGCGCGGTCGTTCAGTTCAAACGTTGGTTGCTCGGGCATATCGGATGGGAAGGCGTGAAATTTTTGTGTGGTAACTTATACTTGATTTGCGCACCCGAAACATTCGCCGGCGGCACGTTCGGCTACGCTATCAAGCGGGCGGACCTCATGTCAAGATTGTATTTTGCCGCATTACGCCTATACCAGGCGTTGGCTTTGCGCCCGCACCTGATGCAGATTCTCTGGTATAATGCCTGCCAACTTATTGTAATTATTATGAAAATCAGCAAAGTCGGGCTATTCGGAAAATTCAATGATGGCAGCGTTAGCGACACCGTTGTCGAGATCAGGGAATTACTCGAGAAGAACCAACTCAAAGTCCTGCTCGGCGGCACCACTTCGGCCGACATCGCCGGCGAGCGCATTGACGAACGCGATCAACCACTCGGCGAACTAATCGACCTCGCCATCGTGGTGGGCGGCGACGGCACCATGTTGAGCGCGGCGCGGAATCTCGCCAAACACAAAGTCCCCGCCATCGGCGTCAATCTTGGCCGACTCGGTTTCCTCACTGACATCGCCATACAAGATTTCGAAACCAGTCTCGGCGCGATCTTGCGCGGCGAATACCACATCGAACAAAGAACCATGCTCGACACCAGCGTGAGTTTGCATAATGAAATCATCTGCCGCAGCAACTCGGTCAACGACACGGCCATTTCCAAAGGCAACAGCGGACGCTTGATTGAATTTGAAGTTCACGTCAACGGCCAGTTCCTCAGTCACATCCGTAGCGACGGCATTATCATCGCCACGCCGACCGGCTCCACCGCCTACTCGTTGTCTTCCGGCGGGCCAATTATCTATCCGACCCTGCCGGTGTTCAGCCTTTCACCGATTTGCCCGCACACGCTAAGCAACCGGCCAATCGTGCTCGACCAAAACGCGCGCATCGAAATTTCCGCCATGGGACTCAAAGAAACCCACGCCAATCTCGCGCTGGACGGAGTAATCGCCTGCAAACTTAACGGAGACGAAATCGTTACCGTTACCAAAGCCGATGACACGCTGTCCATGGTTCGCATCAACGACCACAATCACTTCGAAACCCTGCGCTCCAAACTCGGCTGGAATATCGGTCAGGATGCCCGCTATTTCGCCGACGCGAACTTGCGACGAGGCGATGAATGATCGACTGGCTGGAAATTCGCCAACTCGCCATCGCCGAACACATCTCGCTGGAATTCGGCAACTCATTCACCACCGTAACCGGCGAGACCGGTTCGGGCAAGTCGCTGATCGTGGATGCGGTCGGCGTGTTGCTCGGCGACCGTGCTGAAAACTCGCTGATTCGCCAATCCCGGGACGAAGCGGAAATTCACGGCGGGTTCGATCTGGGTGCGCCAAATGATGCATTGAATGACGCGATTCATCCGGCGATGCAGTGGCTGAAGGAGCAAGGACTCGACAACCAAAACGAATGTATTTTGCGGCGGGTGGTGAGACGCGATAAACCGAGCCGGGCGTATATCAATGGTCGTGCGGTAACCGCGTCTCAACTGCGCGACCTCGGGCATGAACTAGTGGACATTCATGGCCAGAACGAACACCACTCGCTACTCGGCAAAAAAGGACAACTGTCGCTACTCGACAACGCTGCCGGTAACGCCGAACGATTGGCGCAACTGGCACAACACTACGAAAAATTAACCGAGGTGTGCAAACTCATCGAGCAAGTAAAAAATCACCGCGACCTGGCACGGGAACGCGCCGACATGTTGCAATTTCAGGTCGGTGAATTGGAGACGCTCGCGCCGCAACCGGAGGAGTGGCCGCAACTGGAACAACAACAAAAGCGAATGCACCACGCGCAGGATTTGGCCATGGGCGCACGCATTGTTGCCGAGCGATTGAGCGAAGATCAAGGCGGCAATCTCAGCGCCGCGCTGGCCGATTGTTGCCGACAACTGCAACGTCTGGCGGAATACGACGCACGGTTGGGCAAAGTAATCGCCATGCTGGAAGAAGCCAATGTAAATTTGGGCGAATCGGTCGCCACTTTGAAAGAATTATCCGCCGAAGGCGCACTTGACCCGGAACAAATCGCCGAAATCGAAGCCCGCTTCTCGCTCTATCACGAACTGTCGCGCAAACATCGAGTGCTACCCGGCTTGCTCGCTTCACGACTCGAACAACTGCGCGCCGAGTTGGCCGGATTGACCGACCCCGAAGCCGAACTGCAACGGCTGGATGAATTGTGGCGCACGCATAAAGCCGATTACGACCGCACGGCGGATGCCATTAGCAAAAGCCGCACCACGGCGGCACGACATATCGAAGCGGGCGTCACCGACCTGATGCAGGAGTTGGGCATGGCCGGCGGCGCGTTGGAAATCCGCCTGCACGCGAACGAGGGCGAACACCGACGCGGCAATGAGAGCGCGGAATTCATGGTCAGTGCCAATCCGGGGCTACCCCTTCAACCGATGCGAAAGGTGGCATCCGGCGGCGAACTGTCGCGAATTTCTCTGGCTATCAATGTGGTTCTGGCGGCCGATGCGCCGACCTCCACTTTGATATTCGACGAAGTGGATGTGGGAATCGGCGGCAAGGTGGCCGATGTGGTCGGTGAAAAATTGCGCCAACTGGGCCACAACCGTCAGGTGATTTGCATCACCCACTTGTCCCAGGTCGCCGCCAAGGGGCATCACCACTGGTCGGTGGCAAAGCATACCGGCAAACAAGCCAGCGTCAGCGTGCACAAACTGGACCACAAGCAACGCGTCGCGGAGATCGCCCGCATGACCGCCGGAGCCGAGTTGACGCCACAATCCCTGGCGCACGCCAAGCAGATGTTGCAGCAGACCTCCGCATCGACATGAGCGCCATCTATCCGGCCACACTGCCGCAAGAACTGTCCGCGATTCGCCGCGCGCGGCTGGCGGATGTCGCCGACATTCACGCGCTGCTCAAACATTTCAGCGACCACCAGATGCTTTTACCGCGCTCGCCGGACGACCTGTATAATCACATGCGCGAGTTTCTGGTGATTGAGAATCACGACGAAGTCATCGCCTGCGGCGCGCTGCAAATATTCACCCAACAACTGGGCGAAGTGCGCAGTCTGGCGGTCGCGAATGACTACGCCGGCTTCGGATTGGGACGACAACTGGTGCGCCGAATCGAACAGGATGCACTGGAAATCGGGCTCAGCCGATTGATGGCATTGACCTACGCAACCGATTTTTTTCACAAACTGGGATTTGAAACCGTGGAGATGAACGAATTACCGGAAAAAGTGTGGGGCGTTTGCATCAACTGCCCAAAGTTTCTCCATTGCGATGAAACCGCCGTGCTTAAAAACATTCCATAAACTATTAACCAAAAACATTCACATTATGAGCACTCAATCATGAAGTCACGCCTTCTGCCTTGCCTTCTCGCGTTGCTGTTGTCGGGTTGCGCGGTCTATAAGATCGACGTCCAGCAGGGAAATGAAATTACCAATGAAATGTTGTCCGAGTTAAAAATCGGCATGAGCAAAACCGAAGTGGTCAATGTGCTCGGTTATCCGCTACTCAACGATCCGTTCCACGTCGACCGCTGGGATTATTACTTTTATCTCAAGAAAGGCAAAACCGGAGAAGTGGAACAACAATCGGCAACGCTTCGGTTTACCGACGATGCGCTCAGCACTATTGAGAGTTCGTTGCTTGAATGAAAGAGCGTAGAAATAACCACGCGCCGCATATTTGTTGTCAGGCGAGGCGTGCAAGAAGCGGGGACGCGAGCATACATTAAGTATGTGAGCGGCAACGCTTTGAGGCACAACAAAGCATGACGGCAAATAGGCAAGCGTATATCTCAGTCGCGAAAATTCACATACTGCAAGGGTAATCCCAGTTTTTGTTCATCAATGAACGCGATTACCTGTTGCAGGTCATCGCGTTTTTTTCCGCTTACGCGAACTTGTTCGCTTTGAATCGCCATCTGCACTTTCATCTTTTGTCCCTTGATGAGTTTTACGATTTTTTTGGCGAGTTCGGTGTCGACACCCTGACGAACTTTGATCTCCTGCACCGCCTTGCCGGTCGGGCTTACTTTCACCTCGCCTTTTTCCAGACAGGCAATGTTCACCGACCGCTTCGCCAGTTTTAATTGCAGCACATCCACCACCTGCCCGACCTTGAATTCATCATCGGCGTGAATGGTCAGGAGCGGATTGGTTTCCGCGACCCGCGCATCCGAGCCCTTGAAGTCAAAACGCGTACTGACTTCGCTATTGGCCTGATTGACGGCGTTTTTCACTTCCTGCCAATCCACTTCGGATACGATGTCAAATGAAGGCATGATTTTTCTCGATTGGTTTTTACACTAAATCCGCAACCGCATCGCGTTCGTCTTTTAATTCCTGCTCGGTGGCGGTCATTTTTTCCCGACTGAAGTCGCTGATTTCAAGATCCCGGACGATGCGATAACGACCATCGTCGCAGGTTACCGGGAACGAGTAAATCAACCCTTTTTCAATGCCGTAACTGCCATCGCTTGCCACCGCCATGCTGACCCAGTCGTGTTTCGCGCTGCCGAGTGCCCAGTCGCGCATCTGGTCGATGGCCGCGGCCGCCGCCGAAGCCGCACTGGATGCGCCGCGCGCTGCAATGATCGCCGCGCCGCGTTGTTGAATCGCCGGAATGAAATCCTCTTCAAGCCACGCTTGCTCGACCATATCCGCCGCCGCCTCGTCTTTGGCAAGCGCGTTGGCGATGTCCGGATACTGCGTCGCCGAGTGGTTTCCCCAGACGGTCATGCGGCGAATGTCTTCGGAGTGAATGCCGAGTTTTTCCGCCAGATACGCCTTGGCGCGATTGTGGTCGAGGCGCATCATGGCGGTGAACTGCGCGCGGTCAAGGTCGGGGGCGTTGGCGACGGCGATGAACGCGTTGGTGTTCGCCGGATTGCCCACCACCAAAACCTTGACCGAGCGTGCGGCGTGGTGGTTGAGTGCCTTGCCTTGAGCGGAAAATATTTTTCCGTTGTCGGCCAATAAATCGCCGCGCTCCATCCCCGGACCACGCGGTTTGGAACCGACCAGCAACGCGTAATCGGCGCCGTCAAACGCCGCATCGGCGTCATCGGAGAGGGTGATGCCGGCCAGCAATGGAAACGCGCTGTCCTGCAATTCCATCACCACCCCGCGCAGGGCATCCATAGCCGGCGGAATTTCCAGCAACTGCAAAATAACCGGCTGACTCTTGCCCAACATGTCGCCGGCGGCAATGCGAAACAGCAACGCGTAAGCGATGTTACCGGCGGCACCGGTTACCGCAACTCGAACGGGAGATGGCATGGGTGATGGCATGGGTGATGGCATGTAAAATTCCTGCGGGATAATTCACGCTCATTATAGGCGAAAGGCGATTTTACTTTTCACTCCAAACCGCAAGTTCATTGCGATTGGAATCGAGAAAATGAAAACGCCGTCCGCCCACCACCGTACGCAACATGTGGTCATTCATCTTCGTCACCGTGGTTGTCGTTGCGCGATGTAGCGAGATCACTATGTAAATCGCACGCAGCCTGTTTCAGAATTTTGCATACGCGCCGCAGAATTTCGGGGGCATCAGGATTCGGGGCCGGCCCAGTATTCACCACGCCCGTAGCGGATATTTCCGCCATTTTTTCCAAATAGAACGCATGCCTGCGTTTAATCGTGCGTGGTGAATCAGCTTGTTGGCTGGTCCATTGGCGATACCTTAACCAGTATTCGTCTCGTTGTTTTTCCTCATCGTTCTTGCGATTTGCTTCGTCGCACTTGTCATGGAAATTCTTGTGTGCGTGTTGCAAATTGCGACCAATTGCTACGCAATCCCCCTCGCTAATATGCTGCAACAGCGTGGTTCCCAGTAGCATGAGGTCAATTGATCCATAGAGGTATCGATTGCCTTGATTCCTGCTTGCCGCCATATCAAATATTTGGGATAAGACCTTAAGGCATGCCACGAATGATTTACGGGTGGCACCTTGTGGGTCACTGTGCTTAAATTTCTGATTGTCCATATACAAGCGATCCAGTTCGGTTTTCCCAATGCCCTTTATCTGCCGGTCGCGTGCGTAAGACGCATGCACTTGATATAACTGTGCGGCAGTCTTTCGCACTGTCCCACGATCTCCTTTCGGTCCGTGCGATGGTTTCATCCGCATAACCTCTCTGAAAAATCGATGTGGTTCGCACTCCTTGCCATATTCGTCACATATGCCGTGACGGCCGCCAATATTAAAGATAAACTTGGTGAAGTCGCCCGGCCACGCATCTCGTTTTTCTTGGTCGTTTAATACAGAACCTTCCTGCAAACGAATAAATAAATCGCGTTCCTCTTTGTCATTGCCACGCAGGATAACCACAGGTATATCTTTGCCATTCAATTTGTTCTGCAGCGTGGTCAGCAAGTCATTAAAACCTTTGCCACCCCACTGCTCGTCGCCGTGCATCCCATACACCAAACTGGGGAATCTTTTTTCTGCCTGTTTCGCGTAAAGAAGTTTGTAGTCACCGCTAAGGTATTGGTTCAGTGCGTTGATGCGTTGTTGTCCGTCAACAATGGCATATTTCTCCTCACCTTTGTCGTGCAGAAATATTGCTGGCACTGGGTACCCGCGCAAAATGGAATCGATAAACTGTTTTTGCTGTGTCCTATTCCACGCCCACCCGCGCTGATACTCTGGGTCGGCTTTGATGCAGCCAGCACGGAACTTATCAAGTAGCGTAGTCACCGCCCACGATTCGGTTTCATAGTTCATGTGCAAATCAAATTGATATTTGCGTCAAGCCCCGAACAACTGCTCCGGAATTACCGAATTGGCAGCGGTGTTATAGGATTCTATTTCGTTGAAGTTGAGGTAGCGGTAAATGTCGGCGGCCAGGGTGTTGAGTTCGCCGGCTTCGGCCATGTATTCGGCGACCGTCGGCAAGCGGCCCAACACGCCGGCCACTGCGGAGAGTTCCGAGGACGCGAGGTAGACGTTTGCGCCTTTGCCGAGGCGGTTGGGGAAGTTTCGGGTGGAGGTGGACACCACCGTGGCGTTGTCAGCCACCCGTGCTTGGTTGCCCATGCACAACGAGCAGCCCGGCGGTTCGGTGCGCGCGCCGGCTTTGGCGAAAATCGCGTAATGCCCTTCTTCCACCAGTTGCGCTTGGTCCATTTTGGTGGGCGGCACGATCCACATGCGCGTGGGAATCACCTTGCCCATTTTATCGAGCAGCCGGCTGGTGGCGCGGAAATGCCCGATGTTGGTCATGCACGAGCCGATGAACACTTCGTCAACTTTGTCGCCGGCCACTTCCGACAGCAACCGCGCGTCGTCGGGGTCGTTGGGCGCGCACAGAATCGGCTCGGTGATGGTGTTGAGATCGATGTCGATGATCTCGTGGTATTCGGCGTCGGCATCGGCTTGCATGAGTTGCGGGGCGTCCAGCCACGCCTGCATCGCTTCCACGCGCCGCGCGATGGTGCGTGCATCGCCGTAGCCTTCGCTCATCATCCACTTGAGCATGACGATGTTGGAGGTGATGTATTCGATGATGGGTTGCTTGTTTAACTTAATGGTGCAGCCGGAAGCGGAGCGTTCCGCCGACGCATCGGCAAACTCAAACGCTTGCTCGACTTTGAGATCGGGCAGCCCTTCGATTTCCAGCACGCGGCCGGAGAATACATTTTTCTTGCCGGCTTTCTCCACCGTGAGCAATCCTTTTTGGATGGCAGTGTAGGGCAACGCGTGCACCAAGTCGCGCAGCGTGATGCCGGGCTGTATATCGCCGCTGAATCGCACCAGCACCGATTGCGGCATGTCCAGCGGCATCACGCCGGTGGCGGCGGCAAACGCCACCAGCCCGGAACCCGCCGGGAAGGAAATGCCGAGGGGAAAGCGCGTGTGCGAATCGCCGCCGGTGCCGACCGTGTCGGGCAGCAACATGCGATTCATCCACGAGTGAATGATGCCGTCGCCGGGACGCAGAGAAATGCCGGAGCGATCCCTCATGAAATCCGGCAGGCTGTGCTGGGTTTCGATGTCCACCGGCTTCGGATAGGCCGAGGTATGGCAGAACGATTGCATCACCAAATCCGCCTGAAACCCGAGGCAAGCGAGGTCTTTGAGTTCGTCCCGAGTCATGGGCCCGGTGGTGTCCTGCGAGCCCACGGTGGTCATTTTCGGTTCGCAATACTGCCCGGCGCGAACGCCATCCACGCCGCATGCGCCACCCACCATTTTTTGCGCCAGCGTATAACCTTTGTCGCTTTCCACTGGCGGTACGGGTTTGCGGAAAATGTCATCGGCGCCGAGGTTTAATGCTTCGCGTGCGCGTGCGGTGAGACCGCGACCGATAATTAAATTGATGCGTCCGCCGGCGCGCACTTCGTCGAGCAACACTTCGGTTTTTAATTCAAACTCGCACAACACTTCATCGCTGTCGTGGCGACAAACTTTTCCGTCACTTGGATAGACGTCGATGACATCGCCCATGGACATTTCGCGCACATCCATTTCGATCGGCAACGCGCCGGAATCTTCCAGCGTGTTGAAAAATATCGGCGCGATTTGTCCGCCGAAACAATAGCCGCCGCCGCGTTTGTTGGGGATGCCGGCGATGTCTTCGCCGATATGCCACAACACCGAATTGACCGCCGATTTCCGCGATGAACCGGTGCCGACCACATCGCCGACATATACCACCGCAAAATCTTCTTTCCTGGCTTTTTCCTTTATATTCGCCAGCGTCTCAAGCGGGTTATCGGACAATCCGGCGCGCGGATTTTTCAGCATCGTCAGCGCATGCAGCGGAATGTCCGGGCGCGACCACGCATCCGGTGCCGGCGACAAGTCATCGGTGTTGGTCTCGCCGGGCACCTTGAACACGATTACCGAAATCTTTTTCGGCACTTCCGGTTTTTTGGTGAACCACTCGGCATCCGCCCACGATTGCACAACTTTTTTGGCATGGGCATTACCGCCTTCGGCGCGCTCTGCGACATCGTAAAACGCATCAAACATCAACAACGTGCGCGACAACGCGCTCACCGCATGCGTCGCCAATGATTCATCATCGAGACATTCGATCAACGGTGCGATGTTGTAACCGCCGTGCATCATGCCGAGCCATTCCACCGCCACTTCGCGGCTGATGATTGGCGAGGTAGTTTCCTTGCGAACGATGGCGGCGAGAAACGCGGCTTTGATATATGCCGCCGAATCAACGCCGGCCGGCACGCGGTTGCGGATGAGTTCGAGAAGTTGGGTTTCGGTTGCCGCCGGCGGGGCTTTCAATAACGCCACCAGTTGCGCGGTCTGCTCGGCGTCCAGCGGGCGCGGAACGATGCCGAGCGCGGCGCGTTCGGCGACTTGTTTTTCGTAGTGCTCCAGCACGGTGCTTATTTTTTGGTGGTCTTTTTAATGGCTTGCCACGTGCCCGGCAACACCACCATCGCCAACACGATTTTCAGCAAATCGCCAAACAGGAACGGATACATCCCCACTTGCAGAATCGGCTTGTCCCACCCGATCACGATGCCCAGTTGAAGCAGTCCGAGCGCGTAGATAATTAAATTGCCAATAATCATGGCGGCAAAAGTGGTGGTTGGCCGCCGGTCCCAGCCTTTTTCAGCGAGGTAGCCGCACACCGCCGCCGCGACCACGAATCCCAGCAAATACCCGCCGGTTGGTCCGACGAGGACACCGATACCAGCGTTTCCGCCGGCAAACACCGGTAAACCGGCGGCGCCTTCAAGCAGGTAGAGCAACAAGGTCAGCATACCCAGCCGCCAACCGTAGGCAACGCCGAGCACCAGCACCACAAACGTCTGCATGGTAATCGGAACCGGCGCGAGGGGAATTTCCGCCCGGGCCGACAAAGCCAGCAACAGCGAACCGGCTATAGCCAAGATTACGCCGCGAACAATGGGCAGGGGACGCCGGCTTTGCCAGAGTTCAGCCGCCAGCGTGGGATATTTGATTGCTTCAATGGTCATGAGTCAAACTGCCTCGTGTGGATGGGGTTGCGTGGAACCTTGCTGGTTTCGTTGTCGCGCATTCTA
This sequence comes from Candidatus Poriferihabitaceae bacterium, assembly GCA_965249835.1. Taxonomy (GTDB): domain Bacteria; phylum Pseudomonadota; class Gammaproteobacteria; order Arenicellales; family Poriferihabitantaceae; genus JAHRAW01. The sequence goes on along the minus strand of CBDFMY010000003.1, from coordinate 953,807 downwards.
TCGCGCCTTGCGCCTGCCGACAACAACATGCACAGGCTCATAACATTTGGCATTCCGGTTATAAACTCAACGGCGTTAGCCGCTATCATCAGCGGCGGCGAAGCCGCCGCTCGCGGCTACGCCGCGTCTGGATTCCCGCCTGCCGGCGAGAATGACGAATGATAGGTAATGGTGAATCGCAAAGTGTGACTCTCTTTGAGACGCCAAAAGTAACCGAGAAAAAGGAATCACGCTTCGCGTGATAATTATTTACCTTTAGTCTTCTCAAAAGAGACTCATTGCCTTTCGATTTACCATTGTCTCCCCAACCCGTCATTCTCGCCGCTCCTGTTTCGTCATTTCCGCCGTAGGCGGATGTGACGAATAAATGGAGCGAAAGCGGGAATCCAGTTAAAATATGTCGTCACGCGAAGCGTGACACAACCGCGGCGTAGCCGCGAAAAAAAACCGGCGGCGAAGTCGTAGCTACCTGATGTCCGCTTCGCCATCGATAACGGGTGCCTCAGCCAGGCTTCCCGACATCGCCAAAAGCGGACAACTCATGTGTTCTAAAACCGGACATTTCTATTTGTTGCTAACACAACACCTTACTCCGCCAGTAAATCTATCAAGCGGGTGTTGACATAGTAATACTCACGGCCACGTTTGATACGCTCCAGCAATCCGAGCTTGGCCATCTCGTTTAGATATCGGGTTGCCGTTATCCTGGAACATTCCAGTTTCCGCTCGACAATATTGATTTTGCAATACGGCCATTCGAACAAGAGCTCGATGAACCCTTGCCGTTCCGCTGCCTTGGTCTTACCCGCCTTTGCGGTATGGAAAATATCATCCCTCAGGGCGCGCATCGCTTCAATCGTCGTAGCAGTGTTCTGCGAGGCACTTTCCACCGCTTTCAATACATAAAGAATCCATTGCTGCCAATCGTTTCGCTCGGTCACTTCCAACAGGAAACGGTAGTAGTTGTCTTGATGTGCAATGAAGAAACGGCTGAGATAAAGCACCGGAGTGCTCAGCAAGCGACGATGCAGCAGATAGAGAATGTTCAGTATGCGCCCGGTTCTGCCATTGCCGTCCAAGAAAGGGTGGATCGCCTCAAACTGGTAGTGCATAACAGCCATTTTGACCAGCGGGTCGACGCCGTCTTGATTATCCATCAGGAAGTGCTCCAGGTTGGTGAGAAGATGAGTCAGGTGTTGTGCTCCGTTGGGCGGGGTGTAGGTGATGTTGCCCGTGACCGGATTGCCGATCATGACTTGCCTGTTGCGTACCCGAACCTCGACGCTACGGATACGCGAGCAAATGCTCTCGAACAAAGGGATGGTCAAGCTCTGCGCTTCACCCATCTTGTCCATGCCTTGCCAGAGTGCTTCACGATAGCGCAACACCTCTTTGGCATTGGCATCAGCCTCCGAACCGTTGGATGCCAAGGCGCGGTATAGTGCATCGCTGGTGGTTACGATATTCTCGATCTCGGAGCTGCTGCGCGCCTCTTGCAACGGTATAGCCTGTATCAGGATGTCCTTATTCGGCAGTGTTTCCACCAACGCATTGACTCGAGCCAATTCAGTCCTCGCCGCAATACACGCTTTGAGTATTTCCTTTGACTCAATCTCTGTGTTGGGTGGCAGTTCCGGCAGGCCGTTCCACGGCTGTTGCGAGTCGTAGAGCGGTGGTAACGAGGATGTCATATCCTGTGGCATTAGTTGTTCCTTTATATGTATAGCTTTTGGTTTTTTTTATACATGTCAGTGAAAATATGTATAAATCTTTTGCATATAGGCAGGCATTAGTCGATTGAAGGATAGTTTTAGCCGATTATTATACATAGTTTTGGCTGTTTTTTATCCATATCCGTGAAAATATGTATAAATGTTGTACATATAAGCATATATCAGTCGGTTTAATGATAGTTTTAGCCCATTGTTATACATATAGCCGAAGTCATGCGGCTCTGATTACCCCCGCATCCGCTCCGCTTTCGGATCGTACATCGCGGTCAAACTCGCGGTGGCGGGGATGCGCATCCCGCCGACATCAATTTCGATGATTGCGCTATCCAAAAAGTTCTGGTCGACGCCATCGTCGTGATGCACATAACCGAGGCCAACCGAGCCGCCCAGAGTGTGACCATAGTTGCCGGAAGTGAGATGTCCGACGATAACACCATCGCGCAAAATCGGTTCGTGGTGATACAACATCGCATCGGCATCGCGCAATAAAAATTGCACCAGACGTTTGCGTTTCCAAGCGCCGCTTTCTTTTTGTTTGAGAATCGCATCGCGGCCCATGAACGGAATCGGTTTTTCATAGTCGCACACGAACGCGCAACCACATTCAAGCGGCGTGTCCTCATCGGCGACATCGTGCCCGAAGTGCACGAATTTCTTTTCGATGCGGCCACTGTCAAGCGCATGCAAGCCGGCCATTTGCAAATTGTGTTTTTCACCGACGCGCCATAACTCATCGAACGCGTGACGCGCCATGTCGCTCGGAATATACAACTCCCAGCCGAGTTCACCCACAAACGATATTCGCGCCGCGCGACCGACCGCGCAGCCGAGTTCAATCGGTTTTGACATGCCGAATGGAAAATTTGAAGTGCTCATATCCATCCTCAATACATCGCTGAGCAATGCTCTGCTGTCCGGTCCCATAACCCCGAGTACTGCCCACGAATTGGTCACATCGGTCACCGTGCAAAACGCATCATCGGGCGTGTTTCGCGCTAGCCAATTCAGGTCTTTATTGGTTACCGCCGCGCCGCTCACCACCAGAAATTTATTTTCCGCAAGGCGGGTAACCGTCAAATCCGCTTCAATGCCGCCGCGCTCGTTCAGCCAATGGGTATAAACTATTTTGCCGGTTGCGACATCAACATTCGCAGTGCAAATTTTTTGCAGCACCGCGCAACTATCCTTGCCCTGCACCAAGTATTTGGAAAAACTGCTTTGGTCGAACAGCGCGACCTGCTCGCGAAATGCTTTATGCTCATTAGCCGAATATTCAAACCAGTTTTGCTTGCCGAAACTGTATTCGTATTTCGGCTGCACGCCTTTCGGAGCAAACCAATTCGGCCGCTCCCACCCGGCCACCTCGCCGAAGCAGGCATTGCGCTCGACTAACTTTTCGTGAATCGGCGAATGGCGCACATCGCGCGCGGTCTCCATCTGCCGATACGGCCAATGATGGTCGTATAAAAGCCCCAGCGTCTCGGTCACGCGGTTTTGGATATACTGCTGCGTGCCTTGGAACGAATACATGCGGCGAATATCAACACTCCACAAATCCAGCGGCGCATAACCATGATGCATCCACTCCGACAATGCCTTACCGATGCCGCCGGAACTCTGGATACCGATGGAGTTTAATCCGGCCGCGACATAGAAGTTTTTCAACTCCGGCGCTTCGCCAATATGAAACTGATCGTCCGGGGTAAAACTCTCCGGCCCGCAGAAAAATTTTCGCCAGCCGACATCGCGCAACAATGGAACACGATCCATCGCCTTTTCCAACAACGGCATCATCTGCTCATCAAAGTGGCCGTCAATTTCATCAAAACAAAAATCGTGCGGGATGCCGTCCTGTCCCCACGGCACGGCGCGCGGCTCAAACTGCCCGACCAGCAAACTGCCCGCATCCTGCTTGAAATAAACGCATTTATCGTGGTCGCGCATGACCGGCAAATCCAGCGGCAGGTTATCCAACTTCTCGGTGACCGCGTAATAATGCTCGCACGCATGCAGCGGCACATTCACCCCGGCCATCCGCCCCACCTCGCGCGCCCACATGCCGGCGCAGTTGACCACATACTCCGCGGCGATATCGCCTTGAGCGGTATGCACCCCAGCCACCTTGCCATCGGCCTGCGCGATGCCCGTGACCTTCACCCCCTCCAGACACAACGCGCCGCGACTACGCGCGCCCTTGATGAAACTCGCGGTAACATCCACCGGGCTGGCATAACCATCATGTGCGACCCAACTGCCGCCGAGCAAATCGCCAGTTTCAAGAAAAGGATACTTGTCCTTGACTTCATCGGCGCTCAGCATATCGACCTGGGTGACGCCAAAGGCGTTGTTCATCGCGGCTACCCGTTTCAGTTCCTCAAACCGCGGCGCGCTATGGGCGATGGACAGCGAGCCGACTTGCTTGAAGCCGGTGGACTGCCCGGTTTCGGCTTCAATCTCGCGTAGCAGCGACATGGAATATTGCGCCAACTTGGCATGGCTCTCGTTGGCGCGCATGGTGCCGACCAGCCCGGCCGCATGCCAAGTGGTGCCGCAGGCAAACTGCATTCGCTCCAGCAGCACGACATCGCTCCAGCCGAGTTTTGCCAGATGATAGGCCACGCTGGCACCAATCACGCCACCGCCGATGATTACCGCGCTGGCGCGTTGCGGCAATTTATTAGGTGTGGCTTGTGCCATGTGGTTTGCTCTTTGGTTCGTTATTAATGATAGTCGTGTTGTATCAGAAATCGGGCCATCCGAGCAATACGATGCTGGCGAATATTACGATGGAGGCGATGATCCTGCGCTTGCCGGCGGGCTCCTTGAAATAATAAGCACCGATCAGCGCGGCGATGATAATGGAAGTTTCACGAAGCGCTGACACCAGCATAATGGGTGCTTGCGACATCGCCCACACCGCCACCCAATAGGCCGCCAATCCCAACACCGAAGCGAGCAGAATCATGCGCCATTTCATTTTCAACGCAAGCACATCGGACAGCGAATTTTTGCGCAACGCATACCATGGCAACAAACAACTGTCGAGAATCGACAACCACACCATATACGCCGGAATGTTCATGGAGCGCCGCCCGCCGACGCCGTCCACCAGCGTATAAGCGGCGATGAAAAACGCGGCGGTGAATGCGCTCAACAACGCCTTGCGCTGATGCAACACCACGCCGAGGCGGCGCGTGGCGAAAATCATGATGCCGGCGATGACGCCGAGTGTCGATGCCAGTTCCATTCCGCTTAGCGTCTCGCGCAACACGAACACGCCCCACAAGGTAACCAGAATCGGCGCGGTTCCTCGCGCCACCGGATAGGTTTGCGCAAAATCACCATAGTGATAGGCGCTCGCCAAACTGAGGTAATACCCGAAATGAAAAACCGCCGATGCCAACAGGTAGGGCCAACTATCCGGATGCGGCAACCCCACAAACGGCACCAGCGGCAACACCATGAGGAACGTGGCTATCTGCATACCGGTAAGGAACAGGAGTTTGTCGTCGTCCAGTTTCACCGACGCATTCCACACCGCATGAAAAAATGCGGCGGCCAATATGATGAAAATGATATGTGTTTCCATTACTTTTTACCGGCTTGCCTATTTTTCGTTATGCTTTATGATTTTTTGTCTTTCGCATATTCTTTCCATGTCATTGTCGGGCTTAGAAAAACCACGCACCGCATATTTTGTGCTGGGTCAGGCGCGAGTGAGTGCGCATACATAGTGCGTACCGAGTGAGCGGCAACGCGGCGCACCACAACAAAGCATGGCGACGAAAAGACAAGCGACAGTGTGCGCAGTATTTTCGTTGTCAGGCGAGGCGTGCAAGGAGCGGTGACGCGTAGCATACATTAAGTATGTGAGCGGCAACGCGACGAAGCACAACAAAGCATGGCGACGAAAAGACAAGCGACAGTGTGCGCAGTATTTTCGTTGTCAGGCGAGGCGTGCAAGGAGCGGTGACGCGTAGCATACATTAAGTATGTGAGCGGCAACGCGACGAAGCACAACAAAGCATGGCGACGAAAAGACAAGCACTAGCTCAAATCCCGGTTCTCAATGCACCGCACCACTTGCATCAAATCCCGAACCGTATCCTGATGGATGGAACTGGTGTCAATACTGCTGGTCGTGCGCTCGCTCAGACGCCGTCGATGACGCGCAACGCTGTCCTTGGCGAGTTCCATCGCCGCGGTGATTTGTGCGGCGGTGGCTTTGCGGCTTAACTGGTCGTCGGAGGCGAAGTTGGTGATGTCGAGTTGAATGACTTTTAGCACTTCGGCGTGCAGTGAATACAACTCTTCTTGTCCTGCGGTGGAAAATTTGACGCCGCGGTCGAGGCGCTTGAGCGCGAGGCGGGCGATGCCGTGGGAAATTACATCGCCGATGTTTTCCATGGTGGTGGCGAAGCGCAGGATTTGATCGAGCATGGTCTCGTCGTCGGGCTCGGTGGCGTGGCGGCGCACTTCCGAAAGATAACGCTGGATCGCCTTGTTGCGTGCATTGATTTCCTGGTCGCGGGCGACAAACTGGTTGATGGTTGAGCGGTCGCGGGCTTCAAACATGGACAGCGCGCTGGCGTAGATCGCTTCGGTGTTGTCGGCCAGGCGGAACGCTTCGCGCCGCGCACAGGATAACGCCCGTTTGGGTTGGTCGATGAGCGTTGGGTCGAGGCCGGCACCGGGGGCAATCGCTCCGCTCTCCAACTCTTCCGGGTTGCGCGAAGTGATGAGCCACTTGGCAAGCACCGCGACCTGATTTCCGAGCGGCACAAACACCAGCGCAAGCACGAGGTTGAAGGTCAGGTGCGCGTTGATAACTTGCGCGCCGGCGGAGGTCCCCAGCCAGCCGATATGTGCCTCAATCCAGCCGGCAAACAAAAGTGCCACCAGCCCGAGCGCCGTTCGCATCAGGAAATTGGCAAGCACCGCGCTGTAACTGTCGAGATGCCGCCGGTTGGCGAGAAACAGGGCGATCAATCCGGCACCGATGTTTGCGCCCACCACCGCAAAGGCAAACAGCGGAGTGCCGACCATTCCGGCATCGGCAAGGGAGGCGATGATGAGCACCACCGCGACGCTGGAATGTGCCGCCCAGGTGAACAGCATCGAGATGATGAGTGCGATCAACGGAAGCGCATTGAGTGCCGACACCAGCACATCGGATGGTGAATCTGCCAGCGGCGCAACGGATTGCCTGATTAGTTGAATAGACAGCAGAATCAATCCCAGCCCGAGAAAAATCCGCCCCAGTTGCTGGTGGCGCCAGTTGGCGCTCAGGCGATACATGCCGAGGCCGATACACAGCAACAGCGGCGGCAGAAACGACAAATCCAGATACAATACGCGAACCGCGATTGCCGAGCCCAAGTCGGCACCGAGAATGACGGCGATGGCGGTGGTCAGCGGTAGCAGGCCGCTACTCACCAACGAGGTGGTGAGTAGGATGGCAGCGGTGGCACTTTGCAACGCGCAAGCGGCAATCCCGCCGCCGATGAAAGCGCGTGGGCGGGAAGCGGTCGCTCCGGAGACCAGCGAGCCGATGCGCCCGGCAAATGCTTTTTCAACCGCCATGCGCACCGTGTAACTGCCCCACAACAGCAGGCAGACGCCACCGGCCACATTCAGCGCGAATAAAAAATGCGGGACATTGGTTGCAGTCATAGTTGCCGGAGCATTAATCGATCAGCCCTTCCATGCCATGTGAATCGAGCGTGTTGCGAACCGCCGCCAGTGCGCCGTGCATTTGCGTCTGGTCGAGATGGCCGATGCAGCCAATGCGAAAACTGTCGGCCACGGTGAGTTTGCCCGGATAAATCACATAGCCGCGTTGGCGCAGGCCATCGTAGAAATCGTCAAAGCGGAATTTTGGATTTTTCGGCATGTGGAAGGTAACGATAATCGGTGCCTGCAAGTGGTCCGGCAGTAGCGGCTTGAACCCCATGACGCGCATGCCGGCAACCAGAAGGTCACAATTTTTTCGATAACGCCCGCCGCGGCCTTCCACCCCGCCTTCCTGGTCAAACTCGGTCAACGCCTGATCGAAGGCGAGCAATACATGCGTGGGCGGGGTAAATCGCCATTGCCCGTTTTTTTGCATGGCACTCCACTGGTCATATAAATCCAGCGACAGCGAAGGCGAATTGCCGCGAGTTTTCGCCAGCACCGATTCTGGGGAAATGCAATAACCGATGCCCGGCGCGCCTTCCAGACATTTATTGCTGGAAGCCACCACCGCGTCAAACGGAATTTCCCGACAATCCAGCGGCAGCGCACCAAACACGCTCATGGCATCAATCAGCAACCGCCGCCCGCACCTGGCCACCCGCTCGGCGATGGCCGCAAGCGGGTTGAGAATGCCCGAAGTGGTCTCGCAATATACGACTGCCACATGGGTGATCGCCGGGTCCAACGCAAGAGTTTGCTCCAACAGATCAGGGTCCACCGGCGTGTCTTCGGCGGATTCCTGAATCGTGTATGGCCGGTTCAGGTAATCGCAAATCCGCGCCATGCGGTGTCCGTAGGCACCATTGACGCAAATCAGCAACTTGCCGTCGGGCGGCACAAAACAACCGAGCATGGCCTCTACCACGAAGGTGCCGCTACCCTGGAGCGGCACCGCCACATGACTTGTCCCGCCGCCCACGATGTCCACCAGGCGCGACAACACCCGCGCATTGATCTCGATAAAACCTTTGTCTCGGGAGCCGTAGTCGCGCAACATCGCCTGCTTGACCGTGCTCGATGTGGTCAACGGACCGGGGGTAAGCAACCAGGGATCGCCGTCGGGGGAGGCGGCGTGCGGAGGGGGAAGCGGTGGGTTCATTTTTGCATCGGTTGTGAGTAGTGGTGAATTGACAGGTATACTTCGGCCACCTGATATTTATCAAATAGTAATGACCGACCAATCAGATAGATTATGCCGCTTTCACACGCACATTTGCGCTCTTTTCACGCAGTCGCCACTCAAGGCAGTTTCACCAAAGCGGCGGAAATACTGCACATCACCCAGCCGACGCTATCGGGGCAAGTCAAGGAGTTGGAAGAAAGATACGGGGTAAAACTATTCAGCCGGCACGGTCGCCACATCGAACTAACCGAGTTGGGACGCTCGGCTCTGGCAATTACCCGGCAATTGTTTCACTACGAGGAGGAAGTCGAACAACTGTTGCTGTCCGCGCGCGGACTGACCACCGGCCAACTCAAGGTGGCTGCCGACTCGCCCTACATCATCACCCAGTTGCTCGCCCAATTTCAGCGGCGCTACCCCGGCATTCAGATTTCCATCCAGTATGGCAACTCCGAACAAGTGATGAAATGGCTTGAATCCGGGCGTTGCGATATCGCCATCGTGCCCAATGTGCCGGCCGGAGATGAGCGGCTGAATGCCCTGCCCCTTTCATCGGATCAATTGGTTTTGTTCGTCTGCGGCGAACATCCGTGGGCAACGCGGCGCACGGTCGCCATCGAAGAATTGGTCGGTCAACGAATCATCGTGCGCGAACCGGGCTCGCGCACCCGCGCGATTTTTGAAAAGGCATTGTCGGACTGCGGCGTGGAACTGACCGAGCGCATGGAAATCAGCAGCCGCGAAGGCGTGCGCGAAGCCGTAGCCGCCGGATTCGGCGTCGGCGTGGTCTCGGAAAACGAGTTAGGCAACGACCTCCGATTCCGCTCGCTCAAGATACACAATGCCGACCTGACCCACTCGGAATTCGCCATCTGCCGCAAACAGGGCCGTTCGGTGCGGGTGACTCGTGCTTTTCTTGAGTTGGTGGCGGATGATCTTGGCGAGTGACCACGCTTGCCCCGCTTTTATTTTCATGGGGTCGCCATGCTTTGTTGCGCAACGCAACATGGCGACGAAAAGGCAAGCGCAAGCGAATCACTCACGCACACGCCACGCCTGAGTTCTGCGCACAACCTTGCGGGTAACGAAAAGATGTATCAGCCGTGCGCACACATTGGAGTAAAAAATCATCATCCCCATGGCCGCGGCCGGGGCGATATCGCCGGCGTCGTCCATGTTAAGCACCGCAACCGATGCCAGGGCGGTGTCGGGCCCGTATAGAAATATCACCGCCGACACGGTGGTCATGGCATTAACGAACAGGTAAATCGAAATGTCCAGCACCGACGGCAGGCAGACCGGGACGGTGACTTTCGAGAACAGTTTGTAGAAAGGTTGCTTCAGCGACGAGGCAACCGACTCGAATTCCCGGTCCATTTGTTTCAGTGCGGTGATTGCGGTTAAATGCGAGACCGTGTAAAAGTGAGTCACCGTGCAAACCACCAGAATGCCCATGGTCGCGTAGATTCCGTTTAGCGGGTTGGCTGGATTGTTAAAGAAAAAGATGTACGCCAGGCCAAGCACCATGCCGGGAATTGCCATCGGCATCATCGCAAGAAATTGAAAGGCCGAGCGGGTGGCGACGAATCTATTGGTTTTCTCCACCATATAGGCGCCGCAGAAAACGATGATGGTGCCCGCAACCGCGGTGTATAGCGCCAAGCGAATGGAGTTGGACCAGGAAACCCAACCGCCGCCGTCCATCACGTCAAAATTGTAGTTGTTCAAACTAAGGCTTAAATCATAAGGCCAAAATTTGATCAGCGCCGCATACTGACAAACGCCGATCAGTCCGGCGATAAATACGGTCACCAGCACGCAGTAACCCAGACAAAGCAAATCAAATTGTTTGTGCGGCTTTGGCTCATAGGGCACCGACCGCGCCGAGAGTTGCGCGACCTGCTTTTTCTGTACCACGCGGTCGATGGAGAATGCCAACAGCGCCGGTATCAACAAGACAACCGAGACCACCGCACCCATTTCAAAGTTTTGTTGGCCGATCACTTGTTTATAAATATCGACCGCGAGCATGTTGTATTGACCGCCGATCACTTTGGGCAAACCAAAATCCGTGATCACCAGATTGAAAACCACGAATGCGGCCGAGAACAAACCGTAGCGAGCACCGGGGATAGTTACCGTCCAGAATATTTTCCAACGGCTGGCGCGCAGGGAAATCGCGGCTTCATAAAGCCGGGCGTCGGAGAGGCTCAACGCGGTTGTGATGATGATCATCGCGTGCGGAAAGGTGAAAAACACCGAACCGATGACAATGCCGATGGGTCCGTAAATCGACTCGCCGAGCAACAGTTCTTTTAACATGCCCTGATTGCCGAACAGATAAACCAGCGCGATGCCGGGTAGCAACGATGGCACCAGAATCGGCGCCATGGCAATAATCCGAAACAATCCCTTGAATCTCATGGTGCTGCGCGTCAGCGCGTAGGCAAAACCGAATGCCAGGCTGACGGTGATGAGCGTGCTGATCAACGAAATGATCAGCGAATTTTTCATCGATAGAAAAAGCGCCGGAGTCGAGAAATAAATGCGGTAGTTGTTCAGCCCGGTCGAGCGCGAAGCGCGCAGGTAAATGCGCCTGAATGTGTTCGACTCAAACTCATGCCACTCGGTATCCGCAACCCGCTTGCTGCCGACAAGAAAGGAGCTGTCCGGGCTGATTTGGCGAATTTTGTATCGGATCGGGCCGCGAAAACTGAAGTCCGGGAAAAAAACGGTAGCGGCGAGTCTGCCGTCGGAGCTGGTTACGAGCTGCTCGGGTTGCACCGCCTGTAATTTTTCATTGAGCGCGAACGCGGTCGCCGGCGCACTCCAACCATCGCCGTTATTGACCTGGAATTCAAAATTGTTCAGATCGAAATAAAAGGTCGAAACGGATTTCGACAGCATCGCATACAGCGGAAGCGCCAGCGCGATAACCAGATACAGCCCGACGACCAGCATATAGCCGATCATTATTTTGTCGTCCCTGCTGGTTTTAGGGCGGATTACCGGAGCGGCGGCGGCATTGACTGCTTGAGCGGCACTTGCCATGATGCGTTGCTACCGCCCCGCCGGGAATACCAAAATGCGCTTTGCCGGCAACTCCACTGTAATGGATTCCCCGATGGCGATGTTCATGCGCCGCACCGCGTTGATCGACATGTCGGCCGTCAGCGCTGCATTTCCCAGCGTGCGGCTGTTCAATGACACGCGCCAAAACGATCCCAAAAACTCCATAGTTTCGACGGCGGCGGCGAAGGTGTTTTCGGCGCGCTCGACATCGTCGGGCGCGCCCGCACCGTGCGGAACGATATCTTCGGGACGAATGGCGACGACCACGGGTTGCTCCGAGCGCAAATCGAATGGCCTGGTGGCTAATGTGCACTCCCCGACCGCGCAACAATCACCGCTTACAGCGCGTCCGGCGACCTGATTCATCTCGCCAATGAAGTCAGCCACGAATAATGTGTCGGGCCGGCGGTAGATTTCAGTCGGCGTGCCGACCTGCTCGATCACGCCGTGATTCATCACCACGATACGGTCGGCCATGGTCAACGCCTCCTCCTGGTCGTGCGTGACCATGATGGTGGTGACTCCCAGTCGCCGTTGTAACGTCTTCATTTCGTGGCGCAGATAGGTGCGCACTTTCGCGTCGAGCGCTGAAAGCGGCTCGTCGAGCAGTAACAAGCCCGGAGAGGTCGCCAACGCTCTGGTCAGGGCAACCCGTTGTTGCTCGCCGCCGGACAGTTGCGCCGGATATTTTTTCGCTTGATCGGGAAGGTTGACTAGTTCGAGCAACTCGGTCACGCGCCTGGCGATGTCGGGCTTGCTGAGCTTCTGATTCTCCAACCCAAAGGCGATGTTTTTGGCAACCGTCAGATTGGGAAACAGCGCGTAAGATTGAAACACAATGCCGAAATCCCGCTCCGAAGGCGGCAACGCCGAGATGTCCTTGCCGGCCTGATGCACGGTGCCGGCAGTCTGAATATCCAGGCCGGCGATAGCGCGCAGAAAAGTGGTTTTGCCGCAACCCGACGGTCCCAGGAAGCACACAAACTCACCTTCAAATACATCCAGCGACACATCGTCCAGCGCGACAAAATCACCGAACTTTTTTCGCAGCCGGTCAATCTGCAGAAAGGGCGTTGGGCGGGGAGAGTCGGTGGTTTGCGGTTGATTCATGCAGACTTATTGCCAGAGGTTGAAACGCTCAACAGTGCGCGGCGGAGCATACCGCAAAAGAAACGGCCTGACCAGAGAAACGGTCAGGCCGAATTGCACAGAGGAAGTTGATTACTTCGGATCAGATTTCGAATCGTAGCGGCTTTGCCATTCCGCCAAAATTCGTTTTCTGTTGTTGGCGGCGAATTCAAAATCGTTTTCGATCAATTTTGACAGCGTCTCCGGCGGGAAATGCTTGACCGGTTTCGCCAGGCCCTTGTAACCAATCACCGCATATGCGGTGTTATACATTTCCATCGCTTTTTTGCTGATCGACCAGTCCACCAAAGTTTGCGTAGCCGCGAGTTTATCGGTGCCGGCAACAATCGCGGTCGCTTCCATATCCCAGCCGATGCCCTCGCTTGGGATAATGATGTCAATCGGCGCGCCGGCCTCTTTGGATCTGGCGCCACGGAACGCGAACGAAATACCGATGGGAATTTCTCCGGCCGCCGCGAGTTTGCATGGCTTGGAGCCGGAATGGGTGTAGCGCGCGATGTTCTCGTGCAACTCATCCATATACGCCCAGCCGCCCTCTTCGCCGAATATTTGCAACCAACTGGAGACATCGAGGAAGCCGGTGCCGGATGAATTCGGGTTTGGCATGATCACATGGCCCTTATACATCGGCTTGGTCAAATCCATCCACGATTTTGGCGCCGTCAGGTTGTGCTTCGCGCTTTCGACGGTGTTGAAGCAAACCGCCGCAACCCACGCATCCATGCCGACCCAACTCGGCACCGAATCGCGGTCGTAGAATTTCGGGTCGAGATTTTCGAGCCCTTTCGGCTTGTACGGAACCAGCATCCCCTCGGACTTCATCAACAACAACGAAGTGGCGGCAAGCCCCCAGATCATATCGGCTTGCGGGTTGTTTTTTTCCGCCAGCAATTTGGCGGTAACGATGCCGGTGGAATCGCGCACCCATTTTATATTGATGTCGGGATGATCCTGGTTAAACGTGTCAGCGTAACGTTTAAGATCCTCCGCCTCGACTGCGGTGTAGACCGTCAGGTCGACCGCGTTGCCGGCCGAACTGAATGCCAGCAACAAAGATGCCAGCAGGCACGACGATAGTTTGGAAAGATTGTGTTTCATGATGACCTCATTAGTGGTTTTGAATGTTAATTTTTGAATTAAATCTTTGGTGAATCTTTTAACCAACAACAGCCGGTAAATGGCTTGGAGTGAAATAGCATATCACAAATTATGGTTGCTTGTGGTAATGATAGTATACGTTTTGCTCGTGCGACATCTAAACTATTCCAGATTCAAGATACTTTAAGCGGTCAATTTCGGATAGATTTTAGCAGATATTGATAGATATTTTCGTAGCGCATCTTGTTTTTCATTTATAGAACAATTAGTTATGACCATTCTACTATGCCTTACCATTCTACTATGCCTTAAAGTATCTTGAACCTTTTAACATTTGTCTTGTCGTTCGGTTTGCTCAGACGTTTTTTTCTTGTTGTGGCTGAGTCTCAGCAAGAATTGATTTCTGGAAAAAAGCAAGCGCACCACCGGCAAATAGTACGAAAGCACTCACCCACAAACTTGTGGAAAGGCTATCGCTGACATCGGCAAGCCACCCAGCGCCGATTGGTCCCAAGGTTTGTCCAACAGCAAAGACAGTGGTATAGAGGGCAACAGTGGCACCCCACTGTGTGCGTGGTATGTTCTTTTTGGTGAATGTGGTTACTGCGGTGGGTGCAATAAAAAATGAAAGCCCGAAGAGGAATGCTGATACTAACAAACCGCTCCAATCAACAAGTGCGAAAGGTAATACAACCGCAAATCCTGTCATGATTGAGGATAACCCCAAGGGAAAACCATTGGCATGGGCGGCCAGGATGCGTTGCCAAACGAACGACGACAGCATGACAGCAAAGCCAAGAATGCCCCAGGTAATCACTATCACCCACACGCCGACACCGTTCTCGCGCATCCATACCACTACAAAGGTCATATATACGATGTAGCCGGCGGCAAAAAGAAAGTAACCAGCCAAAGATGGAATTAATTTATGCCAACTCGGAAAAACAAACCCGCTGCCGTCAGTCTTGGGTGCATCACTCAGTTGTTTCGTGCCCCACCACGCAGGGATAAGTGAAATGAGGCATAACCCGCCCAGCACTTTCCACGCATGAGGCCATGCGCCAACACTCCAGATTTCCATAATTGGTGGAAGTAATAACGCGGTAATCAGTATACCAAGCCCACTGCCACCGAAATATAACGCTATAGCCAATGCATTTTTCGATGAATCGGAAGCAAACATAGTGGCTACCATGACACCGCCAGAAATGAAAACTGGTGCGCCTCCAATGCCTGCGAGCAGACGCAAAACAAAAAGGGTTGAGAAATCGGAAGTGAAGCCGGAAAGCAACAAAGCCACTGTGGTGGCCACCATTCCATGGCGAAACAGGCGAAGCGGTCCAAGTAAATTACTGTAATACAAAGCCAGCAGAGCACCGATCAAATAACCGACCGCATTGGCTGTGTTAATCCAGCCGGCCATGGTGTAACTCCAATCAAGATCAGATTGCATGGCGGGCAAAATCAAACCATAGCCAAAGCGCGCAAAACCGTTGCTAACGGCTGTCCCGAGTGCCAGTGTCAGAACAATAATCCAAGCATGCAAACCAAGCACCTCGCACTATGGGTGAGAAAAAGAGGCATCCTTAAAAATTCCACATTTACGGAAAAACTCGATTGTTCTTGTGAACACTGCTGTCCCATTAACTTTCACAGCAACAAGGCCTGATTGCGATTGAAGCCGGGTCTGGGGGGCCGGTCGCCACGCAAGAGCGCCATCAAGTCGCGCTTGTCGAACAAGTTAAGCTGCAACACGCGGAGCATTTGTTGCATGCTTTTGTCCAGCCGCGACTGGAATTTGATGAACGCCAAGAGTAAATACACGCACAGCGCGATCCATATTTGCGTCATCACCGCGTTATTGCTGGTGCCGATGAAGGACTTTATCTTCAGGTTTTGCTTGATCCACTTAAACAACAATTCCACCTGCCAACGCGCTTGATAAAGGTCGGCGACCGTCTTGGCCGCCAGTTTCAAATGATGGGTCAAGAAAACGTAATGCTTGCCGGTCTTGGCATCGCGGTAGCCGATGCAGCGCAATGGGATGGGGCATTGTCTGGCTGCCTTGAGGCCGGTGAACACGATGCGCTGGTCGCAGGTTAATCCCTTGCTCTTCAACACCGCCGCGCGACCGACAACGCGATACGCCGCGTCTTTCTTGATACGAGTGACCAAGAATGTGCCGTTGTCATGCAACTGTTTATACTAGCCATAGTCGTTATATCCGCGGTCGATGGCGACCAGGCTGCCTTTGGGGAAACGCAGCGCGCGCCCGATAGCGAGGTCGCTGGTTTTGCCGTCGGTGATGGCTGCGAACTCGGGCAGGCAACCGCGGTGGTTCAGCCCGACATGCAGCTTGACCGCCCCCTTGGTCGTTCGGAAATCGGCCCACGGGAAGGCCGAGAGGCACAACTTGATGGTGCTGGCATCAAGCGAATACTGAAACGAAACTTATGCCCGCGACCCCTTGGCAACGTCGCAACAGTTTCTTGAACAGTGCCTCGTACAACGTATAAGGCTTGTCCCGGTTGATGCGCGCCAGGCTGGAGCGGGACAGTTCGACGAACTGCGCCCAACGCGACGCGACACGGAACGAGCGGCCACTATGATGGATGCCGTTTGGCCAGGCTCTCGAATTCATGTCTCGGCACCCATTTGAGGAGTTGCGATAAAACTGTATTACAATGCGCCATGGTCTGATTCTCCTATTTGATTCAACAAGTTGTAGATAAATTCATTGTATCAATTCAGAGCGAATCAGACCATCTTTTTTGCCTGTTAATGGGACAGCAGTGACTTACAGTAATCATTTTATCATTGAAAAAATATTTGGAGGAAGCAAAGAAATGAATATTGAAACTACCACAGATAAAACCATAAATTTTCTCGTGAACGAGAACGAAGAAGTTAAACTTCGCTTTAACGACGAATATCAGAGATCGGCTGTGTGGAGCAAAAGCCAAAAACAAATGTTTATTGATTCTGTCTTGCGTAACTATTCTATTCCCGCATTTTATTTTCATTTCAAAGGCACTTTTACACCAGCCGAAAATGGAAAGGAAATAAAACAATTTGATGTTATTGATGGGCAACAAAGAATTCGTGCTTTGAAAGAATTTACAGCAGGCACATTTGTTTTATTAGATCCAAAAGAATCAAGTTTCAAATTTCCTAATTTTGTTCAAGGCAAACCATGCGGTTGGGCAGGAAAAACATTTTCAGAATTAAAGATCGAATACCAAGAGAGATTACGAACCCAAACAGTTGTTATTTACGAAATTACTACAAACAATGATAATGAAGTGAGAGACCTTTTTATCCGATTACAGGGAGGAACCCCTTTAAGCGCTCAAGATAAAAGAGATGCATGGCCGGGTGGATTTACGAAATATATTTTAGAAATCGCAGGTAAAGAAGCATTGAATCCAGAAGATGGTGATAGCGGAAAAATCGGATGGCAATTCTTCAGGGAGATTATTAGAACTAATAGTAGTAGCAGAAAACGACAGTTAGCGGCTCAACTAGCCATGATTTTCTTTGATCAAAGGAATGACAAGAAAAAAAGTTTCTGCGCTATCAAATCGCAAAATCTTGATAATTTTTATCACCAAAATATAGGTTTTGACAAGAACTGTGATGCTGCCAAAGATTTTCAAAAAGCCATAGAGAAATTAACCCATCTTTTGCTAAAAAAGGTCCAAAACTTGTAGGGCATGAAGCCATTCACCTTATTGTATTGATCGATTTGTTAATCAAAGATTATGCTTTTGGATGGGAAGGCCATCTTGTTGATGCCCATATAAAATTCCGTAGCCGATGGAAAGAAGCAGACAAAGCACAGAAAAATAATGAAGAATCCAAATATGACGCGTATTGGAAACGGTACTCTCGATGGACGCGGACGAGTAGCGATGAAGGCCAAATCATTGAAAACCGCCATGAATTCTTTCTTAGTGAAATGCTAGAGATTCTGTCTTCTCATTTAAGAAAAAAAGATACAGAACGTATTTTTTCTGATTTACAACGTACTATTATCTACATAAGAGACAAAAAACAGTGCCAGTGGTGTCTGAAAGAAGGGAAACCGCATGAAGTATTATGGGAAGAGATGGAAATCCATCATGTAATACCTCATCATCAAGGAGGAAAAACAGATTTAAGCAACGGTGCTTTAATGCATAAGGGCTGCCACCCCAGAAGCGAGGAAAACACAAATGCCTTCAATCGATGGTGGAACGAAAATAAAAATGAAACCCATCATATAGACGAGGAGCTTGTTAATAGAAAAAGTGTGAACGGCCTCACGCTCAAAGATATGCCCAATAACACAATATGCAAAGCCACTTTTCAACATAAAGAATATCGCGGTGAAATCTTAGCGGGTAAAATTTTGATTGCAGGTATTCAGCAAGAGTTTTCATCTTTTTCAGCCGCGTCTGTATATATTACTAACACAAGCCGAAACGGATGGCGGGACTGGCAAATATGGTTGCCTGAAGAAAATAGATGGATATTTGCCGATGATTGGAGACAAGGTGTCGGTAGATAATTTCATTATACTTGAGGATGAATTAATCACTCTT
Source organism: Candidatus Poriferihabitaceae bacterium (assembly GCA_965249835.1). Classification (GTDB taxonomy): domain Bacteria; phylum Pseudomonadota; class Gammaproteobacteria; order Arenicellales; family Poriferihabitantaceae; genus JAHRAW01. The sequence continues at coordinate 935,313 of CBDFMY010000003.1, read as the reverse complement.
CTCCGAAGCCATCAACGCCATGCTTGCTATAAAACCGGACAACGAGTACATTCACCCTTATGCTTTGAAGGGGACGAGTAATCGATCCGTTACGGCTTCCATCTATATATACCCATGTACTCGTGGAAATAAGGTCGCGAATACAAACACAAATACAAAATGGAGCAAGCGAGTTGGGGATGGTGCAAGCCCAATGTGTGACACCGATGAATATCACCATGGAGCTGCTGACCGAAAAGAAATCAATTTCTGAGTAGACTCAGCCGGGTTGCTTACGAAACAAAGCAAGAGTGCGTGTCCGAGGGGATTGCACTCACTAAGAGGCCTGGATTGTGAAATCCAGTTGAAACCGGGTGGTACCGCGAATAACCATCGCCCCGGAGAGGTTATTTAGATAACATCTCCGGGGCTTTTTTACGTATAGCAATCTTGAAGTTTGGATACAAAAAAGTATTTAATTCATGCACGACGAAAAAAACATTGTTGAAGCGCAGGTTTTTGATGAAGTCCAGGGCCGCTATAACGGGCCGCAACTGGAACAGCGCATACTCAAGTTTTGGGAGGAGCATGCTATTTTTGAAAAATCCCTTGCCCAAAGCGCGTGCAAGCCGCGGTTCAGTTTCAACGAAGGCCCGCCCACGGCAAACGGCAAGCCGGGAATCCATCATGTGCTGGCGCGCGCGTTCAAGGACATTTATCCCAGATACAAAACCATGCGCGGCTACTATGCGCCGCGCAAGGGCGGCTGGGATACCCACGGCTTGCCGGTGGAGCATGAAATAGAAAAGCAACTGGGCATCTTTGACAAGAAGGAAATCGAAAGCCAAGTTGGCGTCGCCGAGTTCAACCGCCGCTGCCGCGAATCGGTGATGACCTACATCGGCGAATGGGAGCGGATGACCCGGCGCATGGGTTATTGGGTGAACCTTGACCAGGCTTACTATACGCTGGACAACGACTATATCGAGTCAACCTGGAATTTGTTAAAGCGAATTTGGGACAAGGGTTTGATCTACAAAGGCTACAAAGTAGTGCCGTATGATCCGCGCATTGGCGCCACACTGTCATCCCACGAAGTGGCGCAAGGCTACCGGGGAGGATCCTTCGATTACGGTGCGCTTTCGGCTTGCCGGCGAGGACAACACTTCGCTGCTGGTGTGGACCACCACGCCGTGGACCTTGCCGTCCAACTTGCTACTGGCGGTGGGCGCGGATATCGACTACGTGCGCGTGGGCGGGCATTGATATTTCGACATATGCCATTGAGGTGATTCGTCGCGAACGATTGAATGACATGGACATTCCGGTAGTGGGCGTGCCGAAAGATATTGCGGCGGCACAACACTTTGCGCGCACCAAGCCGTTTGATTTTGAGAAGTGGGCGGTTACTCGCATTCGCGGTTTTGCACCGAACACCGTACAACGCGGTGATGGTGGCATTGACGGACGCGGTATGTTGCACGATCCCTCTTTGAAAAATGGATTGTGCATCGCACAAGTAAAAGGTGGCACGCCCAATGTAAATGAGTTGCGCGCATTCTGCGATTCACTTGCCGGCGGCAAAGCGGCAATGGGTATTTTCATTACGTTCAAAAAATGGAACTCGCCGACAGTGCGTCAATGCATCGCCGACGCCGGTAAGTTGACCATTGGCGCGAGCGAATACAATCGGCTGGTGATGTATTCGATTGATGAACATTTTCACGACATCAAACCGAACCTGCCGACACTCGCGCATCCGCGCACCGGCGAGCGAATGCATGAAGATTTGCCGGATATGCGCAGCGACAGCAGACGGCAATAATCTATTGGTAAGGAGTCCGGCTACGCCGAACGCACATTCACGGCGGCAAAGAAAAACCGGTTTCATGGACAACCCCGGCGTCAAGCAATTCCTGTTCGCCGGGCCACCACATTTTGTCCGGCGGCTGCGCAAACATTTTGCGCAAAAATGTCGGGGAGATGCCTTGTGCTTCGAACAATGCCCGGTCTTTATCTTGTTCTTCGTCGATGTTGATGGGCGGCATCACCGCGTATTTTTTGTATTGATGAAACCCCAGTTTCGCGCCGACGCCCAGCGTGCGCCGGGTGCCGGCTATGAACGCGGTGGCGCAGGACGACACGCATTGCTCCAGCGAATAAGTAGCCAATTTGTTTTCCTTAATCAACCGCGCTAGCCCGCGACCTTCGTAAATTTGCCCGCCGTCGCTGTCCAGAATGATGCCGGTAATTTGCGAATGGTGGTCGAGCAATCGGGAGACCCGCCGAGTAATCCCGACTTCGAAAACCCCGCGCAAGTGAATGAGTGTGTTTCCCCGAATCAGGTCGAGTTGATATGCGCGTTCGGTTTCGGAATTCTCCGGCAGGCGCAAACTGCTTTGGTAACCCAGCACTGATTGGTAACTGGAGAAAACCGCGGCGAGCGTTGCGGCGATGCTCAATACCACGACTCCCTCGGCGGCAATCGCCCAGGAGCGGTCGGTGCGATTTTTGATGCGGCGTTCGCAGGCGCGAATCACGCCGATGATTTGCCACGGATAAATGATTGCGTGCGCCACGATTGAAAATATCGTGACCGAATAAATGACCGCGACTTCGCCCAAATTAACTTTGCCAAAAACATGCGGCGTGAGAAAAAATTGTTGCAGCAACGCGAGGGCGAGGTAGACCAGAAAAAAGTTTATCCAAAAGGAAACCGGCAACGATAACTCGCCGCGCCAATGTCGACGAATATAAGCGCCGCCGCGTTCAATCACCACGCCCAATCACCGACTTCACCGCCGACAAATCATTCGGCACACGTGTGTAATGCTCTTCGCGTTGCATAATCGCGCGCAAATCCGGCGGCAATGACGGCGACACATCACAAGCGTGTTGCACCGCATCGGCAAACTTCGCCGGATGCGCGGTGGCAAGCACGATGGTGGGTTCGGTAGTCGATGAATGATTGGCAAGATATTTTCGCGCCGCCGCCACGCCGATCGCCGAATGTGGGTCCAACAATTCCCCACTCTCTTCATACACCCGTTTTATTTGCGCACGAGTTTGCCGGTCGGAAAATTGATGCGCGAAAAACAATTCGGTTGCTTTTTGATGCGCTTCACGCGGCACCGCGAATTCCCCATGCGCGGCGAAGCGCGTCATCAAGTCGCGGATGCGGGTGCTGTCACGCTCCAGCAATTCGAACAAATAGCGTTCGAAGTTGCTGGAAATCTGAATATCCATGCTCGGCGAAATGCTCGGCGTCACCTGATTTTTTTTCATCGCACCACTTTCGAAAAACCGCGTCAAAATATCATTGCTGTTGCAGCCGATAATCAGGCGATTGATGGGAAGTCCCATTTCCCGCGCCGCGTAGCCGGCAAAAACATTACCGAAATTGCCGGTCGGCACCGCAAAATTAACCGCGCGCTGTGGCGCACCGAGTTGCAACGCGGCGTAAAAATAATACCCAACCTGCGCCGCAATCCGCGCCCAGTTGATGGAATTGACCGCCGCCAGCGCGTGCTGCTCACGAAACTCGGCATCGTTGAACATCGCCTTGACCAGGTTCTGGCAGTCGTCAAAATCGCCGTCCACCGCGAGGTTGTGAATGTTGCGCTCCACCACCGTGGTCATCTGGCGGCGTTGCACTTCGGACACCCGGCCATGCGGATGCAGCATATATAAGGTCACTGCATCAATGCCACGCACCGCTTCAATGGCGGCCGGACCGGTGTCGCCGGAAGTGGCACCGATGATGGTGCAACGCTGCCCGCGCCGGTCGAGGAAGTAACCGAACAACCGGCCAAGAAATTGCAACGCGAAATCTTTGAACGCCAAAGTCGGACCATGAAACAATTCCATTACATATAACGATTCGTCCAATTGCTTGAGCGGTGCTACTTTCGGGTGGGAAAAATTGCCCCCTGAATTACCCCAGGCTTGCGTGCTGATCCGCTCCAATGTGTCAGCCGGAATGCAATCACCGCTGAAACGCGCAACCATGCGAGATGCCAGTTGCGCGTATTCCAAATTGCGCAATTCGCGCATTTCTTGTTCGCTGAAATTGGGCCAGACGCGCGGCAGGTATAACCCGCCGTCGGCGGCAAGCCCGGCCAGAGTGGCTTGTTCAAAGTTTAGTGTCGGCGCGTTGCCGCGGGTGCTAATGTATTGCACTTTGCTGATTGGGCGGGCGCGTGAAAACGGATTTTGCCACCCGGGATTTTATCACTGGAAAGGTTTTGCCAGACACGGACTGTATAGGCTCATAACATTTGGCACTCCGGTTATAAACTCAGCGGCGTTAGCCGCTATCATTACCGGCGGCAAAGCCGCCGCCCGCGGCTTCGCCGCGTCTGGATTCCCGCCTGCCGGCGAGAATGACGGATTGGGAGACAATAGTAACCGAGAAAAAAAGTCCGGCTAACGCCGCTATCATTATGTCGGCTTCCTTTTTTGTCATGCCACGAGTCCAGAATGTTTTTGGCATTATTCAGGACAGCAAGGTTCACTTCACCTCGTGACGCGCAAACACCGCCGGCAATTCCTGCACCGCCATTTTTCCAAGTGCGGTGCGCGGCAACTCATCCACCAGCGCGAAGCGGGTGATGCGGTTGTGGGAAGACACCAGTTGATTGAACGCCGCAAGAATTTCATGGGCGGTCGCATCTTTTGTCGCGTCCTTCGCATCCAACGCTAACACGCACGCCGGTTTTCCATCTATTTCCAACACGCCGGCTTCCTTGACCGCGGATTCGCGCTCCAACAAAGTTTCCAGTTCTTCGGGATATACATTTTTGCCCGCTTCGGTAACGATTACCCGCTTCAAGCGACCGGTCAGAAAAATTCGGCCGCACTCGTCCACATGACCGATGTCGCCGGACTTAAACCAGCCGTCCTGCAAAGATTCGGCGGTTTGCTCCGGGTCATCGTAGCCGAGCATCACATTCGGTCCGGTAATCCAAACTTCGCCGCTGCCGTGTTCATCGGGGTTGTGAATTTTCACTCGAACTTTTTCAATCGGCTTGCCGACGCTATCCACGGCCGGGTCGAAATTTTCCTGAATACTGGTCAACGGCGAAGTTTCGGTAAGCCCGTAGCCTTGTCGCAACGGCAAGCCGAGGTCGTGATAGTATCTGCTGATGCGACCGTCAAGGTGGGAGCCGCCGCTGACCCACGCTTTGATTTGACTGCCGAGTTTTTTTCGCAGCGGTGCATTGATACGCCGCCGTAACGACATCGGTGCCCGCTTCATCAGCGCACGATATGCGCTCATCAACTTGCCGCCTTCCTGAAATTTTTTCTCCAGCCCCAGCATGATGTTTCGATACAAACGCGGCACCGCAATCATCACCGAAATATTTTCCTGCTGCAGTGCCTCGAGAATTTCCGCCGCCGCCAAAACCCGTGGGGTGACGATGGCCGAGCCGTGACACAACGGCAACAGCAGGTTTCCCATCAACCCCATGGCGTGGGAAAACGGCAGCAACGCGATGAAGCGATCGCGCTCGGTGAATGATTCGATTTGACCGGCGGCGCACACATTGGAAATGAGATTGCCGTGGCTAAGCCGTACAACTTTCGGATGACCGGTGCTGCCGGAGGTATACATCCTTGCCGCCAGTTGCTCGGCATCGTCATCGGCATCGGCATCCTCGGCCGACCAATTGGTTTCGCGGGATATGGCTTCGGCGTCGGCATCCATGGAAATTGCGATTGCCAACGGATGCGAGACATCGGATTCATGGGTAAGCAAAATCTGCGGCGACAGCGCGTCCATTTGCGCGGCGATTTCATAGTCGCTGTTGCCGATATGAATGGGCGCGATGTTGGCACCGATTTTCCACGCCGCCAGCGCCGCCACGGTGAACTCGGGTCCGTTGGGTGCGGTGATGCCGACCGTGGCAACTTTGTCACCCGCGATGCCCAATTGGCGAAGTTTATCGGCGGTGGTTAGCACCGCGTCTTCGAGTTGGCGATAGGTTACGATCCGCCGACCATCGCGGGTACGGCAAATCCATGCCGGATTTCGATGATATTTTCGCAAGGTCGGCTGCAACAATGACCACAGGTTTTTGGGGACGTTGGACATAATCATGAACTCGCAGGTTGGTTATCACTGGCAACCGATTATAATGGATTCATGCACAAATCATCCACACCGTTGCCGCAGCACGCCGTCATTGAAAAACTGGTGGGCGATGCGTTGCGTGAGGACATCGGCCACGGCGATCTCTCGGCCGCCCTGATCGATGAATCGGCAAACGCCGAAGCGCGCTTGTGGTGTCGGGAGTCGGCGGTATTGTGCGGAGTGCCGTGGTTTGATGAAGCATTTCGTCAGGTTGATGAATCTGTGAAAATTCATTGGCGACACCACGACGGCGCGCAAATTGAAGCCGACAGCGCCGATGTTTTGGTATGCGAAATCAGCGGACGCGCACGCGCCCTTCTCACCGCCGAGCGCACCGCCATTAATTTTTTGCAGATGCTTTCCGGCACCGCCACCATCGCACGACGTTACGCCGATGCCGTCGCCGATACCAACACCCGCATCGTGGACACGCGCAAAACCATCCCAACACTACGCGTTGCGCAGAAGTATGCGGTCACCATCGGCGGTGCGCACAATCATCGCATGGGATTGTTCGACCAGATGTTAATCAAGGACAATCACATAGCCGCCGCCGGTTCAGTGGCGAATGCGATTGGTCTTGCGCAAAAAAACAATGCGTCCATCGAAACGGATGTCAACATTGAAGTGGAAGTCGAATCTCTCGAACAATTGCAACAAGCACTGGAGGCCGGTGCCACTCGAATCATGCTGGATAATTTTGATGTGACGAACCTGCGCAAAGGCGTGGCACTGGCGCGAGGACGCGCCGAGTTGGAAGCATCGGGCAATGTGTCGCTGGAACGCGTGCGGGAAATTGCGCAAACCGGCGTGGATTATATTTCGGTCGGCGCGTTAACCAAAAACATCCACGCCATCGATTTTTCTTTGCGATTTGATTTGGTTTGATTCACCCGACGTGACGGCGCCGATCTTTTTCCAGTTCATCAATCAAGTGTTGCAAATCCGCCGGAGTCGGTTGATGCCATTCGCGTTGCGCACCGTCGTGCGGATGACGCAGCGACAAGTGCGTGGCATGCAACGCTTGACGCGGAAACTGACGCAAGGCCGCGGTCAATTCATCATTGGCATCATTGGCATCATTGGATTGCGGCGGCAACCGAACCCGACCGGCATACATACAATCGCCGACCAAAGGAAAGCCGCGCCAGTGCATGTGAACGCGTATTTGGTGTGTGCGTCCGGTTTCCAGTTCGACGCGGATAAGGCTATGCGCGCGAAATTTTTTCTCCACGCGAATGTGCGTAACCGCCGGCTTGCCGGATTCGGTCACGCACATTCGCAGACGGTCGCGGCGATGTCGCCCGATGGGTTGCGCGATACGCTCGCCGGCCACCATCACGCCATTCACCACCGCCAGATAACGCCGCTTCATGCTGTGGTCGGCGAGTTGCGTGGTCAATCGCTGACGAGCGACTTCGTTGCGCGCCACCACCAGCAATCCGGAAGTGTTCTTGTCCAAACGATGCACGATGCCGGCGCGCGGCAGCGCGCGTAGTGTGTCGTCCACATGTAGCAATCCGTTCAGCAGGGTGTGGTCGGCCTGCCCGGCGCCGGGGTGAACCACCATACCGGCCGGTTTGTTGATGACAAAAATGTCCTCATCACGATGCAGAACATCAAAGTCCATTTTCTGCGCCGGCCAGTCGGCGCCGTCAACCAATGACGTGTGCGGCACGGAAATTTCCACGCGCTCAAAGCCGGCCAGGGGAAATCTTTGTTTGACCGGCGCGCCGTCCACCAGCACCCGGCCCTCTTTCAACCACTGCTGAATGGTAGCCCTGGAATGCTCGGGTAGCAGTTCGGACAATGCCTTGTCTACGCGAATGCCGGCAAACGCCGGAGCAATTTCCAGAAAAAGACGCTGGTCGTGATGGCTCATGTTGATGGGGCTTTGGTGGAGTTTCGATGCTTGGCGGTGGCATCATCCGCCGGGTTATGGCAAAATAACGCACCATGTTTCCACTTTTCATTCTACGACGGATTTACCTTCCCATGCCAAACCAAAAATGGATTGCCGCCGCGCTTGCCGTGTCGGTGTTATCCGCCCTGCTGTCCGGCTGTTCGATGTTCAAGAACAAAGATCAAGACGAAAATCGGACCGTGGAAGAGATGTATTCCATTGCGCAAAAAAGCATGGACAAAAAAAACTGGCTGACGGCGGTGGATGAATTACGCAAACTGGAAGCAAAATATCCTTACGGCACTCACGCCGAACAGGCGCAACTCGACACCATTTATGCCTACCACCGCGCCGGTGAGTCCGGTCTTACCATCGCCGCCGCCGAACGTTTTATCAAATTGCATCCGACTCATCCGTCGGTGGATTACGCTTACTACGCCAAAGGGCTCGCCAACTATCAGGAAAGCGACACCCTGTTCGGTCGCCTTACCGGGCGCAATGATCTCAGCGACCGAGATGCGAGCATTACCCGCAATGCGTTGAATGCGTTTAATGATGTTTATAACTTGTTCCCGGCCAGTCGCTACGCCGCCGATGCGCGGGCGCGGGCGAGTTATTTGTATGACTCGCTGGCACGACATGAACTGACGGTGGCTACCTATTATTTTTCCCGCAACGCGCATGTGGCAGTGGTCAATCGCGCCAAGGGAGTGATCGAAGATTACGCTACCACGCCATCGGTGGAAGAGGCACTGGCGCTGTTGGTGTTCTGCTATCGGGAAATGGAGTTGGACGACCTGTCCGCAGACACGCGTCGTGTGCTGGAATTGAATTTTCCAAAAAGCGCGTATCTTGGCGACGATGGCAAGGTTGCGTTGATGAAGAAGTTGCAAACCCCCGGTGCTTCCAATGAAGCGGATGACAAGGACGGATTTTTCTCGTTGATAACGCAATAGTTTGCCCCACGCCGTCAATTGCGCTTGCCTATTTTGCGCGTATCATCCCTGATACGCGCCCTTCGGGTTCGCTGCGCTCGCGCCCAGTCAATTCATGGTGCTTCCGCGATTTTTTGCGCGTATCATCCCTGATACGCGCCCTTCGGGCTCGCTTCGCTCGCGCCAATCAATTCATGGTGCTTCCGCGATTTTTTCTCAATGTGCTTTGGCTTCTCAAAGAAAGTCACATCTCTCAATTCATCATTACCTACCATTCGTCATTCTCGCCGGCAGGCGGGAATCCAGACGCACGGCGTAGCCGCGGCTGGCGGCGAAGCCGCCGGCGCTTTAAGCCACACTACGGCGTAACGGCATTAATAGTCCGGCTACGCCGGACAAAAAGCCGGCGACTTTGCCGCCGGTAAGGATAGCGGCTAACGCCGCTGGGGGTTTAATAGATTCTCGCCTGCCGGCGAGAATCACGGTCTGGGGATGTGGTTTGGATTATGACGGTATTAGTTACTCTCATCGTTTTTTAGTTCTGGGTTCTCGCCTTTGGCGAGAGCAACAGACTGGATTCCCACCTGCCGGCGAGAATGACGGGTTGGGGAGACAATGTGAATCGCAAAGTGTGACTTTCTTTGAGACGCCAAAAGCAACCGAGAAACCGTCAGCGAAACGTGAACACATACAGATGCCCTTCGCACACCACTGTCAATTGCGCGTCAGCACCCGTTCGGCTTCGGCATACTTTTCCGCCGTGCGGGTGATGATTTCGGGCGGCAGGTCTGGTCCCGGGTCGGTTTTGTCCCAATCCAAAGTCTCCAGATAATCGCGCACAAACTGCTTGTCGTAACTGGGCGGGCTGATGCCCGGGCGGTATTGGTCGGCCGGCCAGAAACGCGAGGAGTCCGGTGTCAACACTTCGTCCATCAGATGCAGCACGCCGTGTTCGTCGAGTCCGAATTCAAACTTGGTGTCGGCGATGATGATGCCGCGCCCACGCGCATATACCGTCGCCTCAATATACAAACTCGTGCTGAGATCCCTGACTTGCGCGGCGCTCTCGGCACCGACCAGCGCGACGGTTTGCTCGAACGAAATGTTCTCGTCATGGTCACCCACCGTGGCTTTGGTGGACGGTGTGTAAATCGCTTCGGGCAATTGCGCGCCTTGTTGCAATCCGGTTGGCAAGGTGATGCCGCAAACAGTGCCGGTGTTTTGATAATCCTTCCATCCCGAACCGATGAGATAACCGCGCACGATCGCCTCCAGCGGTAGCGGGGTTAATTTTTTCACCACCACGGCGCGGTCGCCCAGTTGCGCACGCAGGGTGGCATCCGCCACCACTTCGGCGAGCGGGATGTCGCTCAGGTGATTCGGCACCTGCGCTTCGATGCGACCAAACCAGAAGTTGGAGACGCGGGTCAGCACTTCGCCCTTGCCGGGAATCGGCTGCGGCAACACCACATCAAAAGCGGAAATTCGATCGGTGGCGACGAACAGCATGTGCGTAGCACCCACCGCGTAGATGTCCCGCACCTTGCCGCGATGAATGAGCGCGAGGTCGGGAATCTCGGCGTGAAAAAGAGCGTGATTCATAAGTTATTTGGGCGACGTAGCGTCGGGCACTTGAATGGAATAGGGTCGGCGAAATCCTTTGGGCAGGAAGCGGCCGCGTTGGGAGCGATTGCCGACGTAGGTATCAAAGTCGCCGGGCTTCAGATTGAGATGGCGTTTGCCGCTGGCGATGCGCAGATGCTCGCCTTCACGAAAAACCGCAAGGTCGATCACGCGCTCTTCGCCATTTTTGTATTTCGCCGAAGGAATGTTGATCAACTTGATGCCCTTGCCTTTTGCCAATCGGGTCATCTCGCCGACGGTGAAAATCAGCAACCGACCAACGCTGGTAATCACGCCGACCCAGTCGTCCTCATAGTCAAACACTCGCTTCGGCACCAGCACGCCGCCCACACCATGGTTGAGAGATGGCACGCGCAATGCCGCTTTGCCGGCTTTTTTATGGGCGTTCAAATCGCCGAGGCGCGCCACGAAACCATAGCCGGCGTCGGTGCATAACAGGTATTCGGTGTCTTCACGCCCCATCATCAACCCGCAAAAAGTCGCGCCCGCGGCCGGGTTGAAACTGCTGCTCAACGGCTCGCCGAAACTGCGCGCCGAAGGCAAGGTGTGCGGCGTTAGCGCGTAACTTCGGCCATTGGAATCCATGGCGATCAGCAGTTCGTTGGTCTTTCCCCGCACCGCGCACAAGAACGAATCCCCAGCCTTGTAGTTGAATGCGGCGGCATCCACCTCAAGGCCCTTGGCAGACCGGATCCAACCCTTGGCGGATAAAATCACGGTGACCGCTTCGCTGGGTGTCAGTTCGTTGGGGTCCATGGCTTTTGCCGCTTGTCGCTGCAACAGCGGCGAGCGACGCGGGTCGCCATGTGCTTCGGCATCCGCCAGCAGTTCATCGCGCACCAGATTTTTCAATTTCTTTTTGGATTTGAGCAACGCTTCCAGATGCGTGCGCTCGGTTGCCAGTTTTTCCTGCTCGGTGCGAATTTTTATCTCTTCCAGTTTGGCCAGGTGGCGCAGTTTTAATTCCAGTATCGCTTCGGCCTGCACCGCATCCAGTTTGAATTGCTTCATCAACACCGCTTTGGGCTGGTCTTCGGTGCGGATAATTTGGATTACTTTGTCCAGGTTGACGAAAGCGATCAGCAATCCGGCGAGGATGTGCAATCGTTCGCTTACCTTGTCAAAGCGAAATTGCAAGCGGCGGGTAACCGTGGCGATGCGATAATCCAGCCATTGCGACAACAATGTTTTCAAATCAAACACCGCCGGGCGTCGGTTCAGCCCGATCATATTAAGGTTAACGCGATGACTTCGCTCCAGATCGGTGGTGGCGAACAGGTGCTGCATCAACGCCTCGGCATCCACTCGATTGGAGCGCGGCTCGATTACCAGTCGGGTCGGATTTTCGTGGTCGGATTCATCGCGAAGGTCGCTGACCATGGGCAGTTTCTTCGCCATCATCTGCGCCGCAACCTGCTCCTGCACTCGTGCGCCGGACACCTGATACGGCAACGCGCTGATAACGATGTCGCCGCCTTCCTTCTGCCATACCGCCCGCTGGCGCAACGAGCCGTTGCCGCTGGCATAGATTTCGCGAATCTCGTCGGGCGGGGTGATGATTTCGGCCGCGGTCGGGAAGTCGGGACCTTTGATATGAGTGCATAGTTGCGCCAGCGTGGTGTTCGGATCATCCAGCAATCGCACGCACGCGGTCACGACTTCGCGCATGTTGTGCGGCGGGATGTCGGTTGCCATCCCCACGGCGATGCCGGAAGCGCCATTCAGCAACACATTCGGCAGGCGCGCCGGCAGCAGTTTCGGTTCACTCAAAGTGCCATCAAAGTTGGGCGCCCAATCGGTGGTTCCCTGGCCCAGTTCCTCCAGCAACAATTGCGCGTAGCGAGTCAGGCGCGATTCGGTGTAGCGCATGGCGGCGAATGATTTGGGCTCGTCCTGACTGCCCCAGTTGCCCTGCCCATCGATCAGCGGATAACGATAACTGAACGGCTGCGCCATCAACACCATGGCTTCGTAACACGCGCTGTCGCCGTGCGGATGAAACTTGCCCAACACATCGCCCACGGTGCGCGCCGATTTTTTGAACTTGGCGGCGGCGTGCAGACCGAGGTCAGACATCGCGTACACGATGCGCCGCTGCACCGGCTTCAACCCATCGGCCAGACTCGGCAGCGCACGGTCGAGAATCACATACATCGAGTAATGCAGATAGGCGCGCTCGGTGAACTCCGCCAGCGGCAAAGTTTCCAGCGGTGGCGAGCGGTGCCCGGCGGCGGGTTGGCCCTTAGTTGGTCTGTTAGTTGGTCTGTTGGTCGGCATGTCAGGTTTGGGGATGAGGTAAGTTTATTAAATTGAATTCAATTATTTTTCCAGCAGTCGCGGCATCAATTCAACCAGATTGCACGGTCGCGTACGATAGTCGAGTTGCGCGGAAATGAGTTGCTCCCACGCAAGTTTGCACGCACCGACCGAGCCCGGCAAAACAAAAATATAAGTGGCGTTGGCGACGCCGGCGAGGGCGCGCGACTGCAAGGTGGAAGTGCCGATGTCTTGATAGGACAAGGCACGGAACATCTCGCCGAAGCCGTGCATGGTTTTATCCAACAATGGCATCACCGCTTCCGGCGTGCCGTCGCGTCCGGTCACGCCGGTGCCGCCGGTGGTGATGACCGCTTGGATGTCGGTGTCGGCAATCCATGCCGCCAGCGTTGCGCGAATGCGATGGATGTCATCCGGCACGATTTGTTTGTCCGCCAGACGATGCCCGGCGGCGGTCAGGCGTTCGGCCAGTGCGCCGCCGGATTTATCATCCGCCTCGGTGCGGGTGTCTGATGCGGTGAGAACCGCGATGTTGACCGGAATGAATGTGCGTTGGGTCATGGGGCTGGCTACATATGAATGGGGGGAATCAATAAGACATGCTATAGTATCCGAATATCGTATCCAAAATAAGCGTGCGGCGTAAAGCCAAAAAGAGTAAATAGCAAAACTTCTATGGGCGTGACAACAAAAGAATCAGTATTCGTCATCCTCGCCGCTACCCCGTCATTGCGCGCCGTATTTTCGTTGTCAGGCAAGGCGCGCGAGGAGCGAGGGGAGGAGCGAGGGAGTGAACAATACATTAAGTATGTGAGCGACCGAGCGACGAGCGCAACACCGCATGGCGACGAAAAGACAAGCGCAATTCGCCAGATGGACAGGAAAATGACATGAGCATCACGGTAAAATTTTTCGCAAGTTTGCGCGATGAGTTGGGTTGCGATGAAAAAATCGTGACACATAAAGTTTCGCTGACCATCGCAGATGTGTGGCGCGATGTTGCGCATCGTGCGCCGCCGAAAAATTTATTGTGCGCGCGCAATCATGACTATGCGGATTTCAATCAACTACTGCACGACGGCGATGAAGTGGCGTTCTTTCCGCCGGTGAATGGTGGCTGAAGTGCGCATAGAGATACGACCTCAGGCATTTGATGCGTGGCACGAAGTCAGTCGCTATCAAAAAGACTGCGGGTTGGTTGCCGGCAGTTATGGCGCGTGCGCCGCGTTCGTCGGCACCATGCGCGACTTCAATCAAGGCGAGCAAGTCAATGCGATGACGCTCGAACATTATGCCGGCATGACCGAGCGGCAGTTAGCAGAAATCGCCGAGCAGGCGATGTCCGGACATGCGTTGCTTGATTTGATGATCGTGCATCGCGTCGGCGACATCACGCCGAACGAGCCGATTGTGTTGGTCGCTGCGTGGTCGGCACACCGCGCTGATGCATTTGCCGCCTGCCGCGAGATGATGGAATACTTAAAGTCGCACGCGCCCTTCTGGAAAAAGGAAATCCTGCCGCACGGCGAACGCTGGGTGGACGGCAACCGCAGTGGCGGCAATGCCCCGGATATCAACGCTCGGTAGGAATTTCCACCCTCATTCCCGCGTATCGCCTATCGCTTATTGCCCAAAATTTGGGCCCAAAATTGGCGGCTGGTCGGGGTTGCCAACTGGTTGCAATCCGGGAAATGATGTTATATCCTTGCCCGAAATTACGGTTGCTGGACTGGGCGGTCGATTACATCTGCCCAGCCGCCCGACCCTAAAGCCCAAACACCATAACGCCAAAATAGGTCAACCCTACTCATCACCACCATTATGAATGCCCATGTCCACTGACAAACCACTGGTTCGCTTCGTTGATATTCAAAAAAGTTACGATGGCGTAACGCTGGTGGTCAAAAGCCTTAATCTGGATGTCGCTCAGGGCGAGTTCCTGACCATGCTCGGACCATCCGGTTCCGGCAAAACCACTTGCTTGATGATGCTTGCCGGCTTTGAGCCGGCCACCCACGGCGAGATTTATCTCAAGGGTCAGGGCATCAACAATGTCGCTCCGCATAAACGCGGCATTGGCATGGTGTTCCAGAATTACGCATTGTTCCCGCACATGACCGTGTCCGAGAATCTGGCGTTCCCGCTGGAGGTTCGCAAAATGGACAAGAGCGAGCGCGAGGCGAAAGTGAAACGGGCATTGGATATGGTGCAACTGGGCGCGTTCGGCGATCGTCGTCCGTCACAATTATCCGGCGGACAACAGCAGCGTGTCGCGGTGGCGAGGTCGCTGGTTTTTGATCCTGATCTGGTGTTGATGGATGAACCCCTCGGCGCGCTTGATAAAAATCTGCGCGAGCAGATGCAATATGAAATCAAACACATCCACGATAATCTTGGCTTGACCGTGGTGTATGTGACCCACGACCAAAGCGAAGCACTAACCATGTCCAACCGCATCGCGGTGTTTGACGATGGCATCATCCAGCAGTGCGCGCCGCCGGAAGTGCTGTATGAAAAACCCGACAACGCCTTTTGCGCAAACTTCATCGGCGAAAACAATCGCCTGCTCGGCGAAGCGATTGAAGACCTCGGCGACAGCGTGAAAGTTACCGTGGATGGCACCGGCGATACCGTCTCGGCACTCAAGGTCAAGGTCGCCGGCGTGGGCGAACGCGTGACGCTGTCGTTGCGTCCGGAGCGGGTGGTGGTGGCTCCCGAACAAGGTTCCATGCCAAATATTTTTTCGGCAAAAGCCGAAGAGTTAATTTATCTCGGCGATCACATCCGCACCCGCTTCACGGTGTGCGGGCATGATGATTTCATCGTAAAGATTCCCAACTCAGCCGTACACGCCCACCTCCGCGAGGGGGATCGGGTGGACATCGGCTGGAATGTGGAAGATTGTCGCGCACTGGATCCGTCGGACTGATGTTCACGCAGAAGTTCGCGGTATGGCGCGTTGGCACAAGATTGTTCAAGTTCAAAATCTATGTAAGTTTAATAGTGTAAAATCTTTCTTTATTTTTTCATTTCTTAAAACAGTGGGAGGAGAATTCCTGATGAATATTGTAAAACGAACCCTGCCGGCGACCGCGTTGCTGGCATCAACCATGCTTGGCATGACGGTCACGGCGCAAGCGGCTACCGATCTTGTGGTCGTGTCCTGGGGCGGTGCGTATACCGCAAGCCAGCAAAAGGCGTATCACGAACCGTATATGGCGAAGAACCCCGACATCAATATCATCAACGATGATTCTGGTAGCGGCTCGGTGGCAAAACTGCGCGCCATGCAGGAAGCGGGTAATGTTACCTGGGACCTGGTCGACATGGTGGCAGCCGATGCGACCACCGCGTGCGACGAAGGCATCGCGATTGAAATTGATCACGATAAAGCACTTGCCGCGGCGCCGGACGGCACACCGGCGAGCGAAGATTTCGGCGAGTTGATCGTCTCACCGTGTTTCATTCCGACCATCGTGTATTCCACAACTTTTGGTTATCGCACCGATTTGGTCAAAACCAAACCGACCACGATTGCCGATGTGTTTGACCTGGCGAAAATTCCTGGCAAGCGTGCGCTGGAACGTCGCCCGAACAACAATCTGGAATGGGCGTTGCTCGCCGACGGCGTATCATCCGACCAGGTGTATGGCATGCTGGAGACCGATAGCGGTGTCAAGCGTGCGCTCGCCAAACTGGACACCATCAAAGATCAGGTTGTGTGGTGGGAGAAAGGTGCGCAAACGCCGCAACTGCTGTCTGATGGCGAAGTGGTAATCGGTTCAACCTACAACGGCAGATTGTTCTCGGTTATTGAAGAAGAAAAGCAACCGATCGCGATGATGTGGGATTGGCAGGTGTTTGATCTGGACGGATGGATTGTGCCGAAAGGCGGCAAAAACGAAGCCGAGGTGATGAAGTATCTCAAGTTCGGTACCGACACCCAGCGACTTGCCGACCAGGCGAAATACATCTCCTACGGTCCGGCGCGTAAATCATCCGCACCGCTGGTGGGCAAACACGCCGAACTGGGCATTGATATGAATCCGCACATGCCGACCGCTCCGGCTAATTCCAAGCACATCCTGGTCAACAACATTGATTTCTGGGCTGACAATCAAGATGACTTGAACGAGAAGTTCAACGCCTGGTTGGCGAATTAAGCGCAATATCAACCGAATGTGGAATACGTGGAACGGAGCGATGATTGGAATTCATGAAAATCTGCTTCGTCGCGGTGGCAATCAGTCCGGTGGTCTGTTGATGACCGCCGGGCTGGTTGCTTATTTCATTGTTGTTTGTTTTTAAGCGTGCTAATGGTTAAGCCAAAAACCATCCAAACAACCGACTGACACACAAACCATTCTCCGACTGGAAATCAACATGCATATGGGATTTTACATTGCCATTCTGATTGTGCTAATCGTGATTCCGGGCATGATGTTGTTCGCGGGGTGGTGGAATGCGCGGCACGGTTTGAATAGCCATGGCGAGCCGGATGAGCGGTTGTCGAGGTAGACCATGTCTTACCTTTTTGAGGCAAACATATACCAAACATGAGCGAAACATTAGTAACCGCAGACGGCATACCGCTGAAAATCAGCCTCGCTCGCGCACAGCGGCGTGGCAAGTTGAAAGCCATCGGGCTGGTGGTGCCGCTGTTTATTTTTATCCTTATCTCTTTTTTCGTGCCAATTATCGACATGCTGTTTCGTAGCGTCGAGAATCAACTGGTGGGCGAGGTGATGCATCGCACCGTGCCACTGTTGCAAACCTGGGACAAACAAAGCAGTGAGTTGCCGAGCGAGGAGGTGTTCGCCGCGCTGGCGCAAGATTTTGTTGATGCGAAGAAAACCAAAATCAGCGGCCGAGTCGGGCGTCGGTTGAACTATGAAAAACCCGGGTTCGCCGGGCTGTTCCGCAAAACCGCACGCAAGGCAGATACACTGGAAGCGCCCTATCGCGAGGCGTTTATCGCCGTCGACAAAAAATGGGGCGACATTGAAAATTGGAAAGTGTTCCAACGCGAGAGCGCGGCCTACACGATTTCTTATTATCTGGCGGCGGTGGATATGGGTTATGGAGAAACCGGGGACATCGTGCGCAATGATGCGGACCAACAAATCTATGTCAAACTTTTCTGGCGCACCATGTGGATGAGTTTGCTGATTACTTTTCTGTGTCTGATTCTCGCCTATCCGATTTCCTATTTGCTGTCGGTGCTACCGACCGCCAAAAGCAATTTGCTGATTATATTGGTGCTGTTGCCGTTCTGGACTTCGCTACTGGTGCGCACCACCGCATGGATTGCGCTACTGCAACAACAAGGGGTGATTAACGATCTGATAGTGTGGCTGGGGCTGGTGGATGATGGCAGTCGTCTGGCGATGATTCACAACCGCACCGGCACGATTATCGCCATGGTGCATATTTTATTGCCCTTTATGGTGCTGCCGTTATATTCGGTTATGAAAACCATTCCGCCGAGTTATATGCGCGCCGCCAAATCCCTCGGCGCGACTCCGTTCACGGCGTTTGTCAAAATATACATGCCGAATACCATTGCCGGCATCGGCGCCGGCTCGATTCTGGTGTTCATCCTCGCCATCGGGTATTACATCACCCCGGCACTGGTGGGCGGGCAAAGCGGGACGCTGATCAGCAACTTCATCGCCTTCCACATGTCGAGTTCCCTGAACTGGGGGCTGGCGGCGGCACTCGGTGCCATACTGCTGGCCGTGGTGATGGTGTTGTATTTCCTGTATGACAAAATCGTCGGCATCGACAACATGAAGTTGGGCTGAAACTGGAAAAAAATATCATGGCACTGCCGGTCTACGCATCCCCGCTGGAGAAAGTCTGGCACTACACCTATCTCACGATTTGTGCGCTGATTTTCTTTTTCCTGATCGCGCCCATCGTGGTGGTGATACCGTTGTCTTTCAATGCGGTTCCGTTTTTTACTTTCACCGAGGAAATGCTGACCTTTGACCCGGCCGGCTATTCGCTAAAATGGTATGAGGATTTTTTCACCAACCGCAACTGGCAGGGTGCGGTCAAAAACAGTTTGATCATTGCGGTCTTTGCGACCCTGATTTCGACCACGCTCGGCACCATCGCAGCACTCGGCTTGAGCCGCCCGGAGATGCCGAACAAGTCGGTCATTATGGGCATCCTCATCTCACCGATGATCGTGCCATTGATTATCTCCGCCGCCGGCATGTATTTTTTCTACAGCAAAATCGGCCTGTCCTCCACCCACCTCGGCGTGATACTCGCCCACGCGGCACTCGGTACGCCGTTCGTAGTCATCACCGTAACCGCGACTTTGGTGGGATTTGATCACAGCCTCATCCGCGCCGCCGCCGCGTTGGGCGCATCGCCGCAACTGACCTTCTTCCGCATCATCGTGCCGCTGATATTGCCGGGGGTAATTTCCGGCGCGTTGTTCGCTTTCATCACCTCGTTTGACGAAGTCGTAGTCGTGCTGTTCGTCGGCAGTTACGAACAGCGCACCATTCCCTGGCAGATGTTCTCCGGCATTCGCGAACAAATCAGCCCCACCATCCTGGCGGTGGCGACCCTGCTGGTGGCGGTCTCTATCCTGCTGTTGACCGCAGTGGAGTTGTTGCGTCGTCGTGGCGAGCGGTTGCGCGGAATCACTCCTCACTAACGCCGCATTAGGAATACTCTGCTTCGCGCATCTACAACAACGGCGCGATCATCTGTTTCAGTTCCTTCTCGGAAATTTTTCCAAGCCAGGTGTTTGCCAGGTTGCCGTCGCGGTCGAAAAATGCGGTGAATGGCAAGCCGCCCGACGCGTTGCCCTGCTGTCGCATGAGTTCGTCGCCACCGACGATTGCCAATAGCGACGGGTAATTGATGCCGATTTCATCGCCGAAGATTCGAGTCGCATCGAGTAAATCGTGGGCGATGCCGATGATTTGTATGTCGGTGCCGCGCATTTGTTCCTGAAAGTTAATCAGCATCGGAATTTCTTCGAGACACGGCGGACACCAGGTCGCCCAGTGATTGACCACCACCACTTTGCCGAGCCATTCTTCGCCGTTGCGCAGATTTTTTTCGGTATCCGGCAATTCAATTTGCGCAAGAGTGGCGGATGCCGCTCCGCTTGTCGCTTGTTTCGGTTGGGATTTTTGCCAACCGACGTAGCCGCCGACTAACAAAGCAATCAAACTAAGAGTGATGACCAACTTGTGTTTTGCCATGGCTCTTTTCATTTCAACTTCATTTCAATTTCATTTCAATTTCATTTCATTTTAACAGGGATGTAATCAAGGCGTGAAAGTCGGTGCTATTGCGATAGCCGTAAAAATGTTTGTCCGTAATCTGGTCGCCGTTGCGGTCGAAAAATAAAACCGCCGGCGGGCCGAATACACCGAAGCGTTTTTTCAACGCCTTGCCGTGTTGCTCTCGCGGGTCGGTCACATCGATTTTTAACGAGACGAAATTCTTTTGCAAAATCTCCCGTATAGCGACATCGCGGAAGGTGGTTTTCTCCATGCGCACGCAGTCCACGCACCAGTCGGCATAATATTCCATCATCACCAGTTTACCGTCGGTGGCGGCGCGCGCGAATTGATGTTCGAGTTCGGCAAGATTATTCACGCGAATAAATAGCACCGAGGTTTGCTCGCTCGCGATTTTTTCATTTACGAATAATTCGCCGGGCAATGGTCTGAGTGGATCTCGTTCACCAAAAAATCCACCGAGCAAATTCGCCGCGCCCCACGCTACGATAATCGCGCCGATGGTGTATCGCTGCCATGAGGCACCGCCGCGCCATTGAATCAAATACACGCCGACCATGATGAAAAATACTCCCCACAGCAGCAGCACCGGCACCGCCGGCAACGCGCCCAATAAATAAATGGCAACCGCGATCAGCATTACGCCGAACACATGATTCACGGTTTGCATCCACTTGCCGGCTTTGGGCAACAGGTGACCCGCGCCGAAGCCGAGCGCGAGCAATGGAATACCCATACCGAACGCCATAATCACCATCATCCCGGCGCCGAACCATGGGTCGCTGTTAATCATTGCGAGCCCAAGAAACGAAATTAATATCGGCGACACGCAGGCGCCGACGATTATCGCCGAGACCGCGCCGAGCACGAAAACCAACGGTAGCGAACCGCCCATGCTGTGGGTTTTTTTCTGCCACATGGATTGAATGAATGACGGTATCTGGATGGTGAAGAAACCGAACAGGGAAAGTGCCATGACACCCAGCACCGCCGCGAAAATTCCGATCGCCCAGGTATTTTGAAAATACGCATGCAATTGCTCGCCGGTGGCGCCGGCGATGGCACCGATGGCGGCATAAGTGACCATGGTTCCCAACACATAAACCAGCGCCAGCGCGCCGCCTTTGCTTTTGGTAATTTTGTCGCCGTGGCCGGCGATGACCGCAGACAGAATCGGCAGCATCGGTAGCACGCACGGGGTGAAGGTCAACAATAATCCGGCAAGGAATGCGCCCAGCAAAATACCCGATAACTTTGCCATGCCGGCAGCCGCCGTGGGTGCCGATGCACGGTTGTCTTGCGCCAGCGCGCTCGAGATGATTTGCGGCAATGCCACGGAGAAGGTTTTGCTGACCGGCGAATAACAGATGCCGTCTTCCGCGCATCCCTGATAGGTGGCGTGAATATTGATTTCAGCGGCGGTGGGGGCGGATGCGGCGCGCCGCAGCGTAATGGGTGCAGAAAAGTCGTGCTTGAATACCGCCACGTCGCCGAAATAGGCATCGTGCCTCATTGTACCCGGCGGCAGCGAAACCTTTGCCGGACGCGCATCGCCCTCGCTGCGAAACGCAATTTTGTCGCGATACAAATAGTAACCATCGGCGATGGTGAATGTGCTCTCAAGGCGATTGGGCGCAACCCCGATAATCTCCAATTGGAAAGCGTCATCCACTTCCAGAAAGGTCGGCGGTTGCAACCCGCCGTCCAGCAAGGCGCGCAGTTGCTCCACAGTAGTAGCGGTGTCAGAAGAATCGACACGAGTTTCCGCCGATGACGCGGGCAACCTCACGGCTACCTCGCCAGTTACCTCGCCAGCAGTCTCGCCGTGGCCGGCGGTGACCGCGGCGAACACGAGTAACAGTGGTAGCAGTTTAACTATCATCGGAAGCGACTGGTGGTGAATATCGGCGCTTGATACGCAGGAAATAAGACCAGATGCGGAAATGATAGTTCAAGATGGCCGGTCGGTTACTGGAATTTTCCCGAACTCACCCGCATATAGGGCTGAACGCGTTTATTTTATCCGATATTGAATGCATATGTTCATAAACAGATGGCACGCCTCGTCATTCTCGCCGGCAGGCGGGGACCCAGACGCTTTGATGCCGCGCAAATAACGACGGCATCAAAGCAAATGACAGTGGTGTGCGAAGGGCATCGGCGGCGGCTTACGCCGCAAGTGGCTGATATGCAAAGGCTCGCTTGCGCGTGCTCGCGCTTTGCGGGGGGAATCCCCCCGCACCCCCCGCACCGCAGGGGGAAACATCCTGTTTCCACGCGCCAGTTGATTGGGAGAATAGAGTAAATAGCAAAACTTCTGTGGGCGGGACAACGAAAGAATCAGTATTCGTCATTCTCGCCGGCAGGGATGTTATTGTCCAATTCGCCCCCAACTCGTCATTGTGCGCCGCATATTTTTCGTCAGGCAAGGCGCGCAAGGAGCGAGGGAGGGAGCATACATTAAGTATGTGAGCGACCGAGTGACGATGCGCAACAAAGCATGGCGGAAAATAGGCAAGCACAATCCAGACGCGGCATATGAAAGGCATGCGTGACTCGCTCAAAAAAGACCAACCGATTACCGAGGCGGTTTGATGAAATTCTTTTTTCTACTATTCCTGCTGGTTCCTCTGGTCGAAATTTATTTTTTGATCCAGATTGGCGGCGCGGTCGGTGCCGGGCTAACCATCCTGCTGGTGGTGTTCACCGCGATGCTGGGAGCGGTGCTGGTGCGCACCCAAGGATTTTCCACGCTGACGCGGGTGCAGACGCAGTTGGCACGAGGCAATCTGCCGGCTATGGAAATGCTGGAGGGTTTATTGCTGTTTGCCGCCGGTGCCTTGTTGCTGACCCCGGGATTTTTTACCGATGCCGTCGGCTTCGTGTTTCTGGTGCCGCCACTACGCCGAAAAATCGTCGCACACTTGCTGGAGCGCGGAATGTTCGGGGCTATGCCGAGATCCGGGGCACGTCCCGGGATGGGTCCCGGAGCGGGTCCCGGTGCATCGCCCTGCGGCGGGCGCGGGCGGGTCATTGATGTGGTGGATTACGAGAAAATTGATGGAGACTAACCATCCACGCAATCCATGCGCCTTTTGGCGGGAGTGAACGGATTTGTGACTAATTTCCCCTCCCCCATTGATTTTTCAAAATTCGGCATTATGATTAGCACTCACTCGCGGCGAGTGCTAATAAATGGGGCAAAAACCCCCGGCACCCGCCAACATCTTGTTTTATCTACAACTTTTATGAGGAGAATAAAGCGAATGAACATCCGTCCGCTTCATGACCGCGTCGTCGTGCGACGCATCGAAGACGAGCGAACCAGCCCGGGGGGCATCGTCATCCCCGAATCTGCCGCCGAAAAGCCCATGCAGGGAGAAATTCTGGCGGTGGGCAACGGCAAGGTGCTCGACAATGGCGAACAACGTGGTCTCGATGTCAAGGCTGGCGACAAGGTGCTGTTCGGAAAATATTCCGGCACCGAAGTCAAAGTCGATGGCGAAGAAGTTTTGGTGATGCGCGAAGATGACATCATGGGTGTCATTGAAGGCTGATCCAAACCGTTAACAGAACAAATTTTTTCACAGAGGAGTAACTAATGGCTGCAAAAGAAGTCGTATTCGGCGAAAGCGCACGTGCGCGAATGTTACGGGGCATCAACACCCTGGCAGACGCCGTAAAAATAACCCTGGGCCCCAAAGGCCGGAATGTGGTGCTGGACAAATCCTTCGGCGCCCCCACCGTCACCAAAGACGGCGTTTCGGTGGCAAAGGAAATTGAACTCAAAGACAAACTCGAAAACATGGGCGCGCAGATGGTCAAGGAAGTAGCTTCCAAGACCTCCGACGACGCCGGAGATGGGACCACCACAGCCACCGTACTGTCGCAATCGATGGTCTACGAAGGCATGAAAGCGGTGGCCGCCGGCATGAACCCCATGGATTTGAAACGTGGCATCGACAAAGCGGTTGTGGCTACAGTGGCGGAACTCAAGAAACTTTCCCGACCCTGTGCCGACCATAAAGAAATCGCTCAGGTGGGCACGGTGTCGGCCAACGCCGATACCAACATCGGCGACATCATCGCCGAGTCCATGGAAAAAGTCGGCAAGGAAGGCGTGATTACCGTCGAAGAAGGCAACACGCTGGAGAATGAACTGGAAGTGGTTGAGGGAATGCAGTTTGACCGCGGTTACCTGTCGCCGTATTTCATCAACGATCAGGACAGCATGGCGGTCAATCTGGAAAATCCCTTTGTATTGATCTACGACAAAAAAATCTCCAACATCCGCGACATGTTGCCGTCTCTCGAAGCGGTGGCGAAATCCAGCCGACCGCTGATGGTCATCGCCGAAGATGTGGACGGCGAAGCATTGGCAACGCTGGTGGTCAACAACATCCGCGGCATCGTCAAGGTCTGTGCGGTCAAAGCCCCCGGCTTCGGCGACCGCCGCAAAGCGATGCTCGAAGACATCGCGGTGTTGACCGGTGGTCGTGTGATTAGCGAGGAAGTCGGTATGAGCCTTGAAAGCGCCACGCTGGACGACCTTGGTCAGGCAAAGCGCATCCAGATCTCCAAAGAAAACTCAACCATCATCGACGGTGCCGGTAGCCACAAAGATATCGAGGCGCGGGTTAACCAGATTCGCACTCAGATCGAAGAGGCAACCAGCGATTACGACCGCGAAAAAATGCAGGAGCGCGTAGCCAAACTGGCCGGCGGTGTGGCGGTAATTAAAGTAGGTGCCGCCACCGAAGTCGAAATGAAGGAGAAAAAAGCGCGCGTGGAAGACGCGTTGCACGCGACCCGTGCGGCGGTGGAAGAAGGCGTTGTTCCGGGCGGTGGCACTGCGTTGGTGCGTTGCGCGACCGCGGTCACCAAAGTTTCCGGCGACAACCCGGACCAGGACATGGGCATCAAAATCGCGCTTCGCTCTTTGCAGGAACCGTTGCGACAGATCGTCGCCAACGCCGGCGAAGACTCTTCCGTCATCCTCAACAAAGTGGCGGAGAACAAGGGTAACTTTGGCTACAACGCCGCTACCGGTGAATACGGCGACATGATCGAAATGGGCATTCTCGATCCCACCAAGGTAACCCGTGCGGCGTTGCAAAACGCGGCATCCATCGCCGGCCTGCTGATTACCACCGAAGCGATGGTCGCGGAAATCCCCGAAGATAAAACCGCGCCGGCGATGCCCGACATGGGCGGCGGAATGGGTGGTATGGGCGGCATGATGTAATTGCTCATTGCTTTTTCGTTGATTCAAAACCCTGCCTTCGGGCAGGGTTTTTTTTTATTGTTGCGCTTGTCTTTTCGTTGTCAGGCAAGGCGTGCGAGGAGCGAGGGAGTGAGCAATACATTAAGTATGTGAACGACCGAGCGACGATGCGCAACAAAGCATGGCGGAAAATAGGCAAGCGCAATGTGGTAATATAGCGGCAGGACTTCAAGATACCGATCAGGACGATCAACCATGCAACACAGAATATTTCAATGGCCAGATGCCTGCAACAACCCCCACCTGTGGTTGTTGCTATTTTCCATCGGCGTGACCTCGCTCCGATTTTTTTCGCAACTTCCTTCTTTGCTACTCGCCATCGCGGCGTTGCTACTACTGGCACCGTTTGCCGTTCGCTACATCTGGTTGCGACCGGTCGCCGCTCTCGCCGTCGGGTTTTGCTGGGCGGCAGTGGTTGCCACGGTAGTGTTCGGTGCCACCATTCCGACGGCAATGGAGAAAAAAGATGTGGTCATTTCGGGGCAGGTAATCGGTGCGCCGGTGGCCACCGATGGATACCAGCGTTTTGATTTCAAGGTGGAGCAACTGGCGTGGCGCGGAACCGTCTATCCATCGCCCGGAAAAATCCGCCTGAAACTGTATCAAGATCAACCGCAAATCCTGAGCGGCCAGCAATGGCGCTTCACCGCACGACTCAAACAGGCGCGCGGTTATCAAAACCCCGGCGCGCCGTTCAACTACGAAACTTATTTGTTTCACCACCACCTGCGCGCCACCGGCTATGTGCGCAACCATCCGCCACCGCTGTTGCTGAAAGCGCAAAGTGCTTTTTCCGTCGCCGCCTTTCGTCAGCGCGTTGCCGGTTTTATTCGCACATCATTAAACGACAGCGAACAAGCCGGGCTGATCGCCGCGCTGGTGGTGGGCATCCGCAACGATATGAATGCGCGCAACTGGGATGTTCTGCTGCGAACCGGAACCATTCATCTGGTTGCCATATCAGGTTTGCACATCGGCCTGGTGTCCGGGCTGGCGTTGCTGCTCGGCAGTTGGTGCTGGCGATTTGCCGGCGCGTTACCCTTGAGCGTGCCGGCACCGAAAATCGGCGTCCTGATCGGGCTGCTTGCCGGTCTGATTTATGCGCTCCTTGCGGGCATGACCATTCCGACCCAGCGCGCGGTGTGCATGCTGGCGGTGGTTGCGGCGGCGATGTTTTTCCAGCGCCGACCATTTGGCGGTGAAACTCTGGTGATCGCGTTGGCGGTAGTGCTGGCGGTGGATCCGTTGGCAACTTTATCCGGTGGATTCTGGCTTTCTTTCGGCGCGGTGATGATATTAGTGTTGGGCGTCGCACGAACCCGCAGCCAGCATTTGCCCAACACTCATCCGCCGAATGCGGCTCAATCTACTACCGCGACCAATACGCCTGATGCGACTTACCTCGCCCGAAAAATTTTGCGCAAACTCGGCGCGTGGTCGGCCATACAAGTTGTGTTGTTTGTCGGCATGGCACCATTGTTGCTGGCACTGTTTCACCGAGTTTCCTTGGTCGCGCCACTCGCCAATCTGGTAGCGGTTCCGGTCATTGGAATGGTCGCGGTTCCGGTGGCATTGCTGGGATTGATGCTGTATTTCATCGGACTCGAAGCGGTAGCGACGCTGGCATTCCAATGCTCGCTGTGGATCATCGAATGGCTGTGGGTATTGCTCGAATGGCTTTCCGCGAGCGACTGGTCGGTGTGGCAGCAACCGTCACCACCGTTATGGTCGCTGCCTTTGGCGGCGGTGGGCGTGGGTTTATTGTTGTCGCCCGGCGTTTTTCCGGCGCGCTGGAGCGGACTGCTGTGGCTGTTGCCGCTGTTCTCGGTCACACCCGCTGTGCCCGCTGCGGGCGAGTTTCGCTACACCATGCTCGAAGTTGGTCATGGATTGGCATCGGTGGTGCAAACCCGCCATCACCTGCTGGTGTATGACACGGGCCCGCGATTCAAAGGCGGGCTGGACGCCGGCCAGACCGTGGTGGTTCCTTTTTTACAGCAACTGGATACCGACACCATCGATGGCTTCATCATCAGCCACGGCGACAACGACCATATCGGCGGCCATCGCGCAGTACTGAAACGATTCAATGTCAAGCGCATCCTGACCAGCGTCCCCGCATCCATACCGACCTCGCAACCATGTCATGCCGGTCAAAGTTGGGTTTGGGATGAGGTTCGATTTGAAATGTTGTGGCCATCGCCGCAAATTTTCGAAAACAATGTCACAAGCGAAAACGATGCTTCCTGCGTGCTTAAAGTCAGTTCCGAATTCGGTTCGCTCTTATTGACCGGCGACATCGGCAAACCGGCGGAGAACGCGCTCGCCAACTCCAAACGCAACCTCGCTGCGGATGTATTGCAAGCACCGCACCACGGTAGCAAAACTTCTTCCACCGAAGTGTTTCTGAGTCGCGTGCAGCCCACCATCGCGTTGGCAAGCATCGGCTATCTGAACCGCTACCGGCATCCGCACGAAGTCGTCGCCAAACGCTATGCGCGCCGACAAATCCCGCTATATAAAACCGCCGACGAAGGCGCCATCACCGCGTCCTTTACCGCCACCGGTATCACTATTCGGGGCCACCGCGGCACCCACCGAAAATACTGGCAGCAACCGGCCAAGCAACTGAACCCGGCTATTCGTATCAAACCTGCCCACGCGCAATGACGAGTTGGGGGTTGGATTACTTGCCCTGCCAATCTATCGCCAAACTTTTGCCCGATTTGTCCAGATCATGGTGGCATCATACAAGCCCGACCCGGCAGGTGAATCTGTGTAATAATGACGCGGACGGTAACCGGGTGCCGGTGCCGCCGGATGGAATATTCAGCAGACAATAACCGCACAAACCAACCCTGAACATCCCAAGGCATACCCAAGTTGATGCAATGACCCGGCCGTTAGTTTCTATCCGCGACCTGCGGGTTCATTTCACCATTCACGGCACCACTCTGGAAGCGGTGCGCGGCGTATCGTTCGACATCCGCCGCGGCGCCAGCGTGGCGTTGGTGGGGGAATCCGGCTCCGGCAAATCAGTAATCGCACGCGCGATCATGGGCCTGTTGCCGGAAAATGCCACGGTTACTACCGGGCAAATTATCCTGCACGACCGGCAAAAAGGAATCGAACAGATGGACCTCACCACGCTTGACCCCAACGGGCGCAAAATGCAGGACTTGCGTGGCGGCTGCATTTCGCTGATTTTTCAAGAACCGATGGTGTCGTTGTCGGCGTTGCACACCATCGGCGACCAGATTTCCGAGGCGTTGTTTCTGCATCGCCAAGTGGAACGCGCCGAGGGCATGAAAATCACCCGCGACATGCTCGAGATCGTGGGATTCGACGCGCCGGATCAGGCACTCAATCGCTACCCTTTTGAACTTTCCGGCGGCATGCGTCAGCGCGCCATGATCGCCATGGCACTGATTTGCCATCCGTCACTGCTGATCGCCGACGAACCGACCACCGCGCTCGATGTCACCATTCAGGCGCAAATTCTCAAACTCATTAAAAATCTGCAAAGCCAACTCAACATGGCGATGCTGATGATTACCCACGACCTCGGCGTGGTGGCGAATGTGACCGAAGATGTGGTGGTGCTGTATCACGGCGAAGTGATGGAACGCGGGCCGGTGGAGAAAATATTTTCCAATCCCAAACATAAATACACCCGTGCGTTGCTCAAAGCGGTGCCGAATTTCGATCGCCAGCCGGGCGAACGTCTCACCCCGTTGCGCGAGATTAAAGCCGAGATCGGCGGCTTTCTCAGCGCGAAGAAAACCCGGGCGCAATCATCCCAACCGCAACTCATTCTCAGTGTTCAACATCTCACCAAACATTTCGGTGTGCGCGCCGGTGCATGGTCGCTGACAGCGAAACCGCACAAAATCCGCGCGGTCAACGATGTCAGTTTTGATTTGTTTCGCGGCAAATGTCTGGGACTGGTGGGGGAATCCGGCAGCGGCAAATCCACCCTCGGCAAACTCATCGCTCACGCCATCCTTCCCGACAGCGGTAGCATACAATTATGGCCGGGGATTGCCGATAGCCGTGCGCAACAAAGCGCGGAAGACGGCTATCGCGTGGAAGCGATGAGCGCCGCACAACTTTTTGATTATCGTTGCAAAGTGCAATATATTTTTCAGGACCCGGTCGGCTCGCTGAATCCGAGCATGACTTTGTTTGACATCATCCGCGAGCCGATGGAAATTCATCAACTCGGCGGGCGCGATTATCAAATGGAAATGAGCAGCGAACTGATGCGGCTGGTGGGACTCGACCCGCGTCACCTGCGCAGGTATCCCCACAGTTTTTCCGGCGGACAACGACAACGCATCGGCATCGCGCGGGCGCTTGCGTTGCAACCGGATTTGCTGATTTGCGATGAGCCGGTGTCGGCGCTGGACGTGTCCATCCAAGCCCAGGTGCTGAATCTGATGAAAGACCTGCAAAGCGAACTGGGCCTCAGTTATTTGTTTATCTCCCACAATCTGGCGGTGGTGGATTACATCGCCGACCGCATCGCGGTGATGTATCGCGGCGAATTCGTCGAACTGGCGGATTGCCAATCGCTGTTTGCGCGCCCGACTCATCCCTACACCCAAACGTTGCTGGAGGCAATTCCGGTTGCCGACCTCGACCAATTGCTGGATTTTGACCGCATCTCTATTCCGGGTGCCGACCCGGTCGGCGACCTACCGAGCAACTGGCCGGCACCCTATACCGAACAACCGGGGCAATCCGCGCAACTGTTCGAGATCGCGCCGGGACATTTGGTGCGGGCTACCAGGCACCCGCTCGCATGAAACACAAGCAATTAAAAGAAACAGTAGTATTCGCTTTATCAAGAATGCGCACGCATCGGTTGTTGACCGTAGCAATAGCCATCGCTCTATTCGTCGGTAGCGCACAATCGTTCGCCGATTCGTTCACCGGCACTTACATCGAACCGCCCTACTTCGCCGAAAAAGTAGCCGCCGGTCAGTTGCCGGCGGTCGGCCAACGTCTGCCCTGGCAACCGGCGTTGGCGGCGTTCGACGACAATGTCAACGGCCGATACGGCGGCACCCTGCGCATGTTGATGGGCAAGGGCAAAGACATCCGCATGATGATGGTCTACGGCTACGCCCGTCTGGTGGGCTACGACCGCGACCTCAATCTCACGCCGGATTTGCTGGAAAAATTTGAAGTCAGACAACAACGCGAATTCACTTTTTATTTGCGCGAAGGTCATCGTTGGTCGGACGGCGTGCCGTTCACCAGCGAGGCATTTCGTTATTATTGGCGGGACATCGTCAACAACGAAGATCTCTATCCGTTCGGTCTGCCCAAACAATTACTGGTGGATGGCGAAGCGCCTACGGTGGAATTCATCGACGCGTCTACGGTGCGCTATACCTGGTCCAAAGCCAATCCCTATTTTCTACCGGCGTTGGCTGCGCCGCGACCGTTGTTTTTGTATGCACCCGGTCATTACCTGCGACAGTTTCACGCCACCTATCTGTCGGCGGATAAACTGGCAGATAAAGTCAAGGAAGCGGGGACGCGCAACTGGGCCGGTTTACACCATCGCAAAAATCACCCGTATAAAAATGACAACCCCGAATTGCCGGTGTTGCAACCCTGGGTCAATTCCACGCCGCCGCCGGCCGAGCGTTTTGTGTTTGTGCGTAATCCCTATTATCACCGCGTTGACACGCAAGGTCATCAACTGCCCTACATTGACCAAGTAACCGTGCATATCACCAGTTCGGCGCTGGTGGCGGCAAAGACCGCGGCTGGGGAATCGGATTTACAAGGACGCTATGTGCGGTTGGATAACTACACTTTCCTTAAAGCCGGCGAATCCCGTAACGATTTTTCCGTGCGTCTGTGGCGCACCGGTCGCGGCTCGCAGTTGGCTATCTACCCGAATCTCAACAGCAACCATCCGCTATGGCGCAAACTGGTGCGCAATAAAAACTTTCGCCGTGCGTTGTCTATCGGCATCAATCGCTTTGAAATCAATCAGGTGATTTATTCGGGACTGGCCGCCGAGTCCAACAACACCGTGCTGCCGGAAAGTATACTGTTCAAACCCGAATACCAAAACTCGTGGAGTTATTATGATCCTGCGCAAGCCAACCGCATGCTCGATGAATTGGGTTTGGATAAACGCAACAAACGCGGCTTGCGACTGATGGAAAACGGCGAGACGCTGGAAATCGTATTGCACACCGCCGGCGAGAGCACCGAGGAGACCGACATCCTCGAACTGATTGGTGACAGTTGGTTGAAACTCGGCATCAAACTGCACACCAAACCATCGCAACGCGAAGTGTTTCGTCAGCGCGTGTTCGCCGGCGAAGCGATGATGGCGATGTGGGGCGGCATCGACAACGGCTTGCCCACCGCGGACATGAGCCCGGAAGAATTTGCGCCGACTTCGCAAACGCAATTGCAATGGCCGAAGTGGGGGCAGCATTACGAATCATCCGGCAAGGTCGGTGAAGCACCGGTCTTGCCGGCGGCGGCCAGGTTGCTTGATTTGTATCATCGCTGGTCGCGCGCAACCAGTACCGCTGAGCGCGAAAACATGTGGCGAGAAATTCTCGACATTCACCGCGAGGAAGTGTTCAGCATCGGTCTGGTAAGCGGCGTACCACAACCGGTGGTGGTCAGCAACCGGCTGAAGAATGTTCCACAGACTGGCGTTTGGGGATGGTTGCCGACTTCGTATTTTGGGGTCTATAGGCCGGATACTTTTTGGTTTGAGTAACCCATTTTCATTTTTTGAAAATTCTATCTGCAATCATCCACCATTTTTAATTAATAGACATACCCATGAAAGAAAATTCTCAAGAACACGAGATCACTTGCAAGATGTTTAACATCTTGGCGAAACGCGCTTCAGCGGTCGAAGACCCGCGTATCAACACCAGAAATTTTAGTGCTCGTCTCGGAATTGATTGGGAGCGCATCAAATTGCTACTCCAGTTTGTTGAATGGTATTGCTATACAAAAAATTCGGTGAGCATCCGGTCACTTTCAGCACTGGTTGTTCTTACCCACGAACAAGGCGGGCCTGATGTGAGTTTTCCGGGTGAATGGTTTGGTCTGCATATTCCGGACATCATGGATAAGAAAATTCTCGAATGGAAATTGCCTCTGAGCGAATCGCAAAGAGATTGGTATCGCGGATATTGGCCAAAAGTTCGCTCATACTGGGGGAAAATCGATATAGACGAAAAGTCGGAAGATTTCGGGAAATGGTTGCGAAATGAACTTAAAAATGAACTTAAAGAGGAATGGTTTCCCTGGCCTTCAACTTTGGCTCCTATCGGTGTTGATGAAATGAACAATGTGGCTATGCACCCCGAAGGAATGTTTTCTTATCTCGGATATCATGTCGGCGAACAAAGCAAACCGGATGATGACAGAATAAATACGCTGGATTGGATGTTCCACAACAAACTGCCACAGGTTAATAGTGACTCGTATATGGCAGAATTTGGCCAACCTGAATCGTCCATGCGCCTGGAAAAGATGGCGAATTTTCTTGCAGCGGAAGCGCGTAACTTTGCGCGAAAAAGAACTGCAGATTATTCACTTTCGATTAGTCACTACAAAACCGACTTGGACTATTTGTATAACCAGTATTATGTAGGTAAGTTTAATTTTGATAAGAAAGAGAACCCCGATTTTGTGTGGCCAGAATTTCCCGATTACAATGCGCCACATGAGACCGATACGGCAAATGATGCTAAACCAAAACTAAAAGTTTCCCATGAGCCCGTGGATGAGCCAGTTACCACGCCGGAACCGCCACAACCAGAACAACCGAATACGATTAATCCGCCGCCGGACAAAAAACCAAACAATGTTTCCAAGAATTCAAATGCAGGTGCGTCATCTGAAAATATGGCAAAACCTGCGGGCATAACAAAAATAATTTTGGGTGCAATTGTCTTCGCGGTCTTGATGGCTATTGTTATTTATGTTGTATAAAAAATAAAAAATTTCGTAACTCCGACAACCAACAAAAATCCGCGCCCGCATGTTCTCATATATTTTCAAACGCATCGCAGTGATGATTCCGACTTTGCTGGTGATTAGTTTCATCATCTTCGTCATCATTCAACTGCCGCCGGGGGATTACCTGGAGACCTACATCGCCGAACTGGAAAGTCAGGGGGAATCCGTCGATCAGGAAAAGATCAACTTTCTGCGCAGTCAATACGGTCTCGATGAGCCGTTTCTGGTGCAATACTACAACTGGACCAGCGGTTTTTTTCGCGGCGACTGGGGTTATTCTTTCGAGCACGACTTGCCGGTGCGCGATGTGGTCGGCGACCGAGTTTTTCTGACCATCCTGATCTCCCTGGTCACCATCCTGTTCACTTGGGCAATCGCTTTTCCTATTGGCATCTATTCCGCCACCCACCAATATAGTTGGGGCGATTATGGCCTCACCCTGCTCGGCTTCATTGGCTTGGCAACGCCGAATTTTTTGCTCGCGCTGGTGATGCTATATCTTGCCAACATCTGGTTCGGCACTTCCATCGGCGGATTGATGGACCCGCAATATTTGGATCAAGCGTGGAGTTGGGGCAAATTAATGTCGGTGCTCGAACACTTATGGATTCCAGTCATCGTCATCGGCACCTCCGGCACCGCCGGAATGATTCGTCGACTGCGCGCCAACCTGCTCGACGAACTGGAAAAACAATATGTCCTTACCGGCAAAGCCAAAGGCTTGCCGCCGTTCAAACTGCTGACCAAATACCCGCTACGCGTTGCGCTGAATTTCTTTATCGCCGACATCGGCAGTTTGCTACCGAGCGTAATTTCCGGCGCGGAAATCGTCGCCATCGTATTGTCGCTACCGACCACTGGGCCCATGTTGCTCTCCGCATTGCAAAGTCAGGACATGTATCTGGCCGGCACCTTTTTGGTGTTCCTTTCCATGCTCACCGTGGTGGGCATGCTGATTTCGGATCTGTTGCTGGCGTGGCTCGACCCGCGCATCCGCCTGCAAGGGGAGATTATGCGATGAGTGATACTACGCATCAGCTACACGGTGACCATCGTGACGAGCATTATGTCTCCGCCGCGGACTTTGATCCGTGGTCGGTGGAAAAACTGACTCCGGAGCAGGAGAAGTATTTTTTCGCATCAAGGCGACAACTGATGTGGTGGAAACTCAAGCGTCACAAAGTCGCGGTGGTGTGCGGCTTCATCTTGATTGCGTTATACGCTTCGACTTTGATATCGGAGTTTATCTCCCCCTACAACCTGCATTCCCGCGACACCAATCACATCTACGCCCCGCCCCAGGGCGTGCACCTGTTCGACCGCGGGCGATGGGTCGGGCCGTTCGTGTATGGCTACGATTACCGCCTTAACATGGATAATCTCAAGCGTGAATACACGCCTAACCCAAACAAAATACAAAAACTACGATTCTTTTGTAGCGGCGACCCATACCAATTCTGGGGACAACTGGACATGGATTTTCATTTTGTCTGCCCGGCCGCCGGCGGCACCGTGTTTCTGCTCGGCACCGACCGCCTCGGCCGCGATATGTTCTCGCGGGTGATGCACGGCGCGCGGATTTCGTTGCTCATCGGGTTGGTGGGCATCAGCGCCAGTTTGTTCCTCGGACTGCTGCTCGGCGGGCTGGCCGGATACTACGGCGGGTGGGTGGATTCCATCGTGCAACGCTTGATCGAAATCCTGCGCTCCTTCCCCGAACTGCCGTTGTGGATGGCTTTGTCCGCGATACTGCCGGTGCGATGGAGTCCGATTCTGATATTCTTCGGCATCACCTTAATCCTCGCGCTATTGGACTGGACCGGGCTCGCCCGTGCGGTGCGCTCAAAACTGCTGGCACTGCGCGAAGAAGACTACTGCACCGCCGCGCGCTTGATGGGTGCCAAACCAAAACGCATCATCTACCGCCATCTGCTGCCTGGTTTCGCCAGCCACATCATCGCTTCGGCCACGCTCTCCATCCCCGGCATGATCCTCGGCGAAACCGCGTTGTCCTTCCTCGGGCTGGGCTTGCGTCCGCCCATCACCAGTTGGGGCGTGTTGCTCAACGAAGCCCAGAACATGAACGTGGTGGCACTTTACCCGTGGCTGATTCTGCCGGTGGTGCCGGTAATCATCGTCATCCTCGCCTTTAACTTTTTCGGCGATGGGTTGCGCGATGCGGCTGACCCGTATAAATAACCAAGGCGCGAAAATGCGTGAAACCGCGAGCAATCCCCCTTGCAATGGGGGTGAATAATGCCAGACACAAACCGGCGGCTCCGCCGCTCTGGATTGCCCGGAACAAGCCGGGCAATGACGGGTTGGGGAGACAATGGTGAACCGGAAGGCAATGAGTCCTTTTGAGAAGACAATGGTAAATAATTGTCACGCTACGCGTGACTCCTTTTTCTCGTTTACTTTTGGCATCCCAAAAAAATCAATCCTGCCCGGTTTACCATTACCATTTCAGTTCGTCATTCTCGCCGGCAGGCGGGAATCCAGAGTGGCGGCGTTAGCCGCCGGTTCGGTTACTTTGGCATCTCAACTCGCCTTTGTCCTCTCGATTCACCATTACCTATCATTTGTCATTGCCCGGCCCATATTATTATTGGCCGGGCAATCCAGTTATTAAACCGTTCGGCGTAGCCGAACTCCTTATTTCGGCGGCGAAGCCGTCGGCTTTGTGTCCGACTGCGTCGGACTCTTTATTCAACTAGATCCCCGCCTGCATCGAGACGCGGTTTGTTATAACGCCTCGTCCGTCAGCACCACCGTGTTGAACTTGTCGGTGAACCGCTCTTCCAGAATTTCCTTCGGCGAAATTGGGTTGAGGCGTTTGTCGTAACAAAAGGCGTAGTGGCCAGCCAGTTGAACGATGGCGGCGAGTTTTTCGCGGCGACGGTGTGGCGGTAGCAACGGTGCGTGCAACGATAGATGAATGGTGGGTTTGATTCTCGGCAAGAGCGCGATGAGCGACGGCATGAGATCGAATTCCGCGCCTTCAATGTCCATTTTCAACAGATCAATTTTCTCGATTCCCCAGAGATCGATGAGCGAGAAAATGTCCATCGCCAACACCGTAACGCCGCCGCCCGGGCCCGCTTGCACTCGCGTTTCGCTGTTGCCGAAATTTTCTTCGTTGACGATTTGTATGCGCCCATTGCCGGCACCCAGCGCGCCGTGAAACGGCAACACATTATCAACACCGTTCATGCGCAAATTCCCCAGCAGCCGCTCGTAGGCAACCGGGTCCGGCTCGAGGCAATACACCGTTTGGCAACGCTGGGCCGCAAACAGCACGGTCGGGCCAATCCACGCGCCGATGTCAAGATACACAGAGTCAGGGCGCAGGCAACGGTCGAGCACGGTGAAAGTATCGGGCTCCCATTCATCGCGCTCCACCGTGTCCCAAAACCGCGCGTTCCCCACCGCCAACCGATACCGCCGGTCACCGATGGTCGCAGGGAAATATCCTTTCGTTCGGTAATAGGCCCTTTTGATTTTAAGTCTGAGTTTCATTTGTTATCCATGCATAATGCCAGAAACATTCTGGATTCGTGGCATGACAAAAAAAGGAAGCCGACATGAATGATAGCGGCTACGAACCCTTTAGTATTGTCGCAACTCCGCCGCGTCTGGGTCCCGCTGCCGGCGAGGATGACGAATACTGATTCTTTCGTTGTCACGCTCATAG
Organism: Candidatus Poriferihabitaceae bacterium; assembly: GCA_965249835.1. Classification (GTDB taxonomy): domain Bacteria; phylum Pseudomonadota; class Gammaproteobacteria; order Arenicellales; family Poriferihabitantaceae; genus JAHRAW01. The sequence goes on along the minus strand of CBDFMY010000003.1, from coordinate 898,177 downwards.
AAGTTTTGCTATTTACTCTATTCTCCCAATCTACTGGCGCGTGGAAACAGGAAGTTTCCCCCTGCGATGCGGGGGGTGCGGGGGGCATCCCCCCGCAAAGCGCGAGCACGCGCAAAATTGCGCGCAGTATTTTCGTTGTCAGGCAAGGCGCACGAGGAGCGAGGGAGTGAGCAATACATTCAGTATGTGAGCGACCGAGTGACGATGCGCAACACAGCATGGCGACGAAAAGGCAAGCGCAACGAACCTTTGCATATCAGCCACAGGTCACTCGGCGGCGTACGCCGCCGCCGATGCCCTTCGCACACCACTGTCATTTGCCCGATTTGTCCAGTATGTGGTGACATCAAACAATCCATCCCATGCCGCACCCCATCCGCATTATACTGCGCCGGGCGAGCCCCACACCGATACCATGCAAATCCGCGCCGCGCAAAAATCCGTTGCCGTCATCCTCAAAGGCTATCCGCGACTGTCGGAGACTTTCATCGCCGAGGAGATTCACGCGCTGGAGCAGGCCGGCGTGGCCCTCACCTTGTTTTCCCTGCGTCACCCCACCGACGGCAAAACTCATCCGGTGCATCAGGCAATTCGCGCGCCGGTGGTGTATCTGCCGGAATATTTGCACCGCGAACCTGTGCGCGTGTTGCGCGCGTGGGTTAAGTTTCGCCGGCGACAATGCTATCGCCACGCGCGAAAAATTTGGTGGCAGGATTTCAAACGAGACCGAAGCGCAAACCGCATTCGTCGTTTCGGTCAGGCGTTGGTGCTGGCGGCGGAATTGCCCGCCGAGATTGATTTATTGTATGCCCACTTCCTGCACACCCCGGCTTCGGTGACTCGCTACGCTGGTATTTTGCGACAACTTCCGTGGATGTGTTCGGCACACGCAAAAGACATCTGGACTTTGCCGGAGTGGGAAAAAAAAGAAAAACTCAGCGACTGCCGTCGGCTGACCACCTGCACCCGCGCCAACCTCGCGCACCTTCGGGAGTTGGCCGATGAGCCCGACAAGGTGGTCTTGAATTACCACGGGCTGGCGTTGTCCCGCTTCTCTGGCGACCCGCCCGGCCCTTCCAACCGAGACGGCAGCGACCCGACCCGGCCGGTGCGCATTCTCAGCGTCGGTCGTGCGGTCGTCAAAAAAGGCTACCACGGATTGCTTGAGGTGCTGGCCGCATTGCCGCAAGCACTGCACTGGGAAATGACCCACATCGGCACCGGCCCGTTGCTCGGGGCTTGCAAACAACAAGCGGAAACCCTCGGCATCGCCGATAAAATCCACTGGCTCGGCGCGCAATCCCAGCAAACGGTAATCAACCACTATCGAAGTTCGGAATTTTTCGCGCTCAACTGCCGCATCGCCGGAGACGGCGATCGAGACGGTCTGCCCAATGTGCTGGTGGAAGCGCAAAGCCAGGGACTGGCGGTGGTGTCCACTCACTTGTCCGGAGTCCCGGAACTGATCGAACACGGTGTCAACGGATTGCTGGTGGAACCGAACGATCAACACGCTCTGGCCGATGCAATCAAACGCCTGATTACCGACCCCGAACTACGACAACAACTGGGAAGCGCAGGACGCGCAGTGGTCTACGATCGTTTCGATATGACCAACAACTTCGAACGACTTCACCGCATGATCGTGGGCGAAGAATAAATCTGGTTATCGTTGCGGCACCAAATTCCTCCTACGAATAACAATGTTCCGCCGCCGGAAACTTGCCGGTTTTGACTTCTTCCACATAATCCGCCAGCGCGCCCTGCACACCATTGGGATTCCCCTTCAAATAATTTTTCACAAACTTGGCGGTCTTGCCCGGATACAGCCCGAGCAGGTCGTGCCACACCAGAATCTGCCCGTCGGTGCCCGCCCCGGCGCCGATGCCAATCACCGGCACATCGAGTTCGGTTGCCAACTGTTGCCCCAGCGTCGCCGGCACACATTCAATGAGAATTAAACTGGCACCGGCCTCCTGCAACACCTTCGCCTCGTCAATGATGAGTTGCCCCTGTGCCGGGTCGCGACCCTGCACGCGGTAGCCGCCGAGATGGTTGATGGACTGCGGCGTCAATCCCATGTGAGCGCATACCGGAATTCCCCGCTCGCTTAATAATCGGGCGGTCTCACCGAGCCATGCGCCGCCTTCGAGTTTTACCATCTGCGCCCCCTCGCGCATCAGCACCGCGGCGTTTTCCAAACTTTTGGATTCCGAGTAGTAACTCATGAAGGGCAAGTCCACCATTAGCAACGAGCCCTGATTGCCGCGCCGCACGCAACCAACATGATAGGCGGTATCCTCGATGGTAACCGGCAAACTGCTGTCGTGTCCTTGAATCACCATGCCGAGAGAATCGCCCACCAGCAGCACTTCGACCCCGGCACCGCTGGCGGCAAATGCACCGCAATAATCGTAGGCGGTCAGCGCGGTGAACTTCTGGCCGTTGGCTTTCATCTCGCACAGGGTGCTGATGGTGATTTTTTTCGGATGGTTCGGCGTTGCTTGGGTGGACATGGCGGCGGGCGATGGTTGCGGTGGCGATGCGTAGTATTATGCCAGCATTACCCAGAATCAGAACCGGAATCATTCCTTGAAAATCGCTTTCTACGCGCCGCTTAAATCTCCCGGCCACGCCCGCCCGTCCGGCGACCGGCGTATCGCGCAGTTGTTCATCAACGCGTTGCAACTGGCGGGCTGTGAAGTGGAACTGGCGAGCGAGATGCGTGCCTGGGAAGGCGCAGGAGACGCGCATCGGCAGGCGCAAATCAAGGCACAAGGACAGCAAGCCGCCGCGCAGTTGATTGCCCGATACCGCAAACAACCCGCCGCGCAAAAGCCGCGTTGCTGGTTCACCTACCATCCATACCACAAGGCACCGGACTGGGTGGGACCAGCGGTAAGCGAGGCACTCGACATTCCCTACATAATCGCCGAAGCCTCGGTGGCTCACAAACAACAACTCGGTCGGTGGAGCGATGGTTACGCGCAAGCCCTCGAAGCGGTGCGGCGGGCCGATCTGATTTTCAATCTCAACTCCACCGACCTCGCCGGACTGCGACCGTTTGTGCGCCGACCCGAAAACATTATTTCCCTCAAGCCGTTTATGAATATTCCCGCATCGGCCAATACGACAAAATTACGGTTGCGCGATGACATCGCCGCTCAACGGAATCTGGAGCCGAATCAATACTGGCTGCTGTGCGTTGCTATGATGCGCAACGACAGCAAACTGGAATCCTACCGCATCCTCGCCGACACCATCGCACGCATCGAACGAAGCGATTGGCAATTGCTGGTGGTCGGGGACGGGCCGGCAGAGTTGGCGGTGAGGGATCTATTCAACTTCAACCGGCCGGGGCGGGTTCACTTGCTCGGTCGTTTGGACGCCGATTTCATCTGCCGGTTGATGCGCGCCAGTGATTTGTTGGTGTGGCCGGCGCAAAACGAAGCATTTGGCATGGCGGTGCTGGAAGCCCTCGGCTGCGGTTTACCGGTGGTGGCCGGCCACAGCGGCGGCATCGGTGACATCGTCTCGCATACCGTCACCGGACTATTGGTCGAGCAACCCGATGGCCGCGCCATGGCCGCGGCGGTCGAAAAACTGCTTGCCGACCCGACCACGCTGGCGCGAATGTCGGTGGCATCATTGGCCGCCTTTCACCGACATCATCGCCTCGACCACGCGGCAAAGATTATTGGCACAGCATTGGAGGATTTGTTGCGTTTGCGGGAATGATGAATTGCGCTTGCCTATTTTCCGCCATGCTTTGTTGCGCTACGTCGCGTTGTCGCTTACCTACTTAATGTAGGCGCGCTCCACCGCTCCTTGCGCGCCTTGCCTGACGAAAAATATGCGGCGCGCAATGTTTGTTCGTAATTAATGAGTCCAGTGAAACCGGACTTTTTCTCGGTTACTTTTGTCCTCTCCATTCACCATTGCCTATCATTTGTCATTTGCAACTCCGCCACGTCTGAATCCCCGCCTTCGGCGAGGATGACGAATACTGACTCTTTCGTTGTCACGTCCACAGAGAAGTTTTGCCATTTACTCTATTCTCCCAATCTACTGGCGCGTGGAAACAGGAAGTTTCCCCCGCGCCAAAAGGGGGGTGCGGGGGGCATCCCCCCCGCAAAGCGCGAGCACGCGCAAAATTGCGCGCAGTATTTTCGTTGTCAGGCAAGGCGCGCGAGGAGCGAGGGAGTGAGCAATACATTAAGTATGTGAGCGACCGAGCAACGATGCGCAACACCGCATGACGACGAAAAGGCAAGCGCAACGAACCTTTGCATATCAGCCACAGGTTACTCGGCGGCGTAAGCCGCCGCCATCGCCCTTCGCACACCACTGTCATTTGCGCAATCAACGCCGCGCCAAACCAAATACATCTTCAGCGCACAACCACTTGGCCGCCGGATGTTCATCCAGCGAGGCAAAAAATTGCGCAAGAAATTTCCGGCAACAATCATCATGCACCAGATGATGCGTCAAAAGACCGGTGGGTTCGTAGCAGTCAAAGCGGCCGAGACGCCGGCCTTTGAGATGAGCAACCATGACTTCAACGGCGCGGTGTGCGCCGATAAAATTTTTATTTTTTCTCCAGTCGATGATATCCACATGGGTGTTCACCGTGCGTAAACCCGTCGCCTCAAACCCGGCACGGGCACCGAAAGTGGAAAGCCCGGCAAACCCGGTTTGCGCCAGGCTTGTCAGACCGGGTAGCAACGACGTGGCGATGCGATTCCACGGCGGCACCAGCACCGGCAGAAATTGTGCGCCGAACGCATCGTGCAAAATATTAAAACCGTTAGCCAACTCCTGATGAACGGCGGCGGCTGGTCGATGCTCGCCCAACTCCATTTTCTTTTCATCGGCGGGCGCATAATTGTCGTGAGAAAAGCCGTGCTGCAACACCGTCACCATCGCCAACGATTGAATCCGACTCGCCAATGTTTCATCCAGCCCGCGGGGAATCACCGCAAGCCCGAACGGCGCGTCGTATCTTTGCGCGAGGTCCAGCATCCAATCGAATTCGGCGGAGGCCGCCTGCGCGTCGTCGTCACGCCACCAGAAAGTCGCCGCCACGCCATCGTAATTCCATTCATCCAACTCGCGATACAGGGTTTCAATCCAGTCGGTCATAATGATTATCCCGGTTGTCGTCGAGCAAAACAACTTTCGATATAGTTAGTGGTCTGCAACGCGCCGTCCATTTTCACCGGTTGGCATTTGGATAAATCCAGACACGCCGCACGCTCCACCGCCGCCGCCAACGCTTTGGGGTTCAAATCCTTTTCCGCCAACACCACCGCCCGCCCCAACGCGGAAAATTTTTCCGCGCGATGAGTTTGCTCGCTCTCCCCGCCGCGGGAAAACGGCACCAGCACCGCACGGCAATTCGCCGCGACCGTATCCAGCACGGTGTTATAGCCGGCTTGGGAAACCGACACCGCGCAGGCCGAAAGCAGCGCGGCGAAATCGCGCCGGTTGCGCTCCACGATGATGCCGTCGCCGGCCTGTTTTTGCAGTGCCTTGACTTTGCTCGCATCCATATACTCGCCCACCAACAATCGCCACCGGCGGTCTGGCAATTTGCTATGACTACGAGCGGCAATTGCCGTTTCCAGCAACTTCAAACCGACCGCGCCGCCGCCGGCTGAGACGATCACCTCATCGCGCTGTTCGGTTTTCGATTCACCGCCGCGACCATCGCTTCGATCATAAAGATACCCGGAATGAAAAACCTTGCCGGGCAACTCATCGACAAAAGGAAAGGTATCCGCCAGAGTCGCCACGGCCGGGTCGGCATGCACCAACACATAATCAAACCAGGCTTTCACCTCGTCCACGGTTTGCCGATATCTCTCGGTCGTGCGCAATTGCAGAATGTCGCGCACCGAACACAACCGTAGCGGCCGCGGCTTGCTGTCATCAATCATGCGCATCAGCGGAACCAATTCAAAACGCAACGGCCGCCGCCCAAATGGAAAAGTCTCCACTACCAGCACATCGGGAAAATCCGCCCGCACTCGTTGCAACAACTGTTCAACCCGGCGCGCCTTGAACTCATCCGAAACCGGTTGACCGTCCTGTTCCAGCAACGCCGTAAAATCTCCCGGCGCAGTCTTGACCGCGGGTAGTTGAAAAAATTCATACCCACCTTCGTGGCGGCCGCTCGGCACACCGCCGGAAATTAACGTAACTCGATGACCGGCACGAGCAAGATCCGACGCCAACGCGCGCATCCGTATCAGATGGCCGGTGCCCAGCAGATGCTGGACATACAGATGGATGTTCAAGCGGTGAGTTGAGTGGTTCACTTAATCCGGCCATCAGCGCGGACGAAGCCGGGTGGATGGCTCTTGTTTGGCTTCATTTCCCACTTCATCCAATGACATCCCCAATCTCATTCAGCGCATCGTCAACAATCCCTTCGGCCTGGAGAATTTTAGCGGCCGGCGCGAGTTGCTGTTGGTAGTTACGCCATCGGTCTCTGGAAGTGGTGTAGATTCCTTGCCGGACTTGCCAGATGCTGGCGGTGCGCACGGCGGTGTCGGATTTTTTCAGGTCGAGACAGGCATCGTCCCACGGCAGTTTTACCGCTTCGATCAGTTGGCGGGTTTGTTCTTCTTTGTCGCCCACCAACTTTTCATACTGCACAGTGTGCACCTCGCCGGCGAACACCTGACGCCAGTGACTCATCAAGCGATAATAGCGAACATAGTAGCCCGCCAGCACTTCAAGGTCATAGACAAAACTGATGTCGGAGGCATACAACTGAAAGTAGTTGGAGGTGATGACATCCAGCGGGTGGCGATGGCAGTGAACGATGGCAGCGTCAGGGAACAATGCCTTGATCAACCACAGGTGGACAAAATTGAATGGCATTTTGTCGGTGAAAAAAGGCGTGGACAACTCGTGCAAACGCTGCACCCAGGAAAGATAGTGTTGCGTCTCACCGCTCAGGATTTCGCTGTCGATTGCCGGAAAATCCCGCGGATAAACGCGCATCGGTTGGGCGCGTTTTTCCAGACGAGCGATGGATTTTTCGATGCACGGCAACTCGCCGCATCCGCTGACCATCGGATGACGGGAGATGATTTGCTCGACCAGCGTGGTGCCGCTGCGCGGCATGCCGACGATGAATATCGGACAAGGTTCGGCGAGCGCTTCGCTGAAGTGTTGCGGCGGTGCGGTGAAAACTTCCGGCACACCGTCTATGTGCGCGAAGTATCGATCAAAATCGAGGCGGGATTCGGTGAATTTGAGTCGGTTGCCGATGTCGTAGGTGGCAAACGCACGCTCGTATTCGCCGACATCGTCATACACTTTGCCGAGCGTGAATGCCACTTTGGTGCGGTTGAAATCATCCAGATTTTTGTTCTCCCACAAGTGCATGATGTCCCGAGCATCGTCATCATCAAGAGAGGAAAACTTTTTCATCGCCACCAGATTTCGATACGCTTCGGTGTAGTGGGGATTTAATTCAATGGCTTTTCGATAGCATCGCTCGGCTTCGGTTTTCTCACCGCGGGAGGAATGTGCGAGGCCGCGATTGTTCTGATACTCGGCGTGGTCGGGGGCAATCGCAATGGCTTTGCCGTAACACTCGGTCGCCTTGTCAATGCTGTCCAGTTGGAAATAAGCGCTACCCAGCGAATTCCACACTCGTGCATTAACCGGCGTTTTCTTAAGCAATTCGCGGGCGACTTCAATCACGCCGAAATAATCCTTAACCATTTCATACAATGCCATGCGCAGTAGCATCACTTCCTCGTCCTTGTTGAATTCCGCGCTCAGTTGGTCCACCGCATCGAAGACTTCGCCGTATCGTTTTAAGTCCAGCAGGATTTGTCCGCGCAACAGGCGATGGCGTTTTGCCGGATTGGGTTTTTCAAAAATAGATTGGATGGTATCCAGCGCGGTTTCGGAATCGCCGCGCTGCATCATGGAATTCGCCAGATTGTGTCGTGCGTCCTCGTTGCTCGGCTCGGCTTCCAGCGCACGTTGAAATGCATCCGCGGCGGCTTCGTGCTCATTTTTTTCGGCATGCAAGGTGCCCGCGAGATTCAACGCACGCGGATGACGCGGCGCAATTTTGAGTGCCGCGTTGGCACTTTGCATCGCCTCGTCGGGTTGCTCCAGTTCCTTTTGCGACAAACCGAGATTAATCATCGCGTCCACATGGTCGGGCTGAAGACGCACCACCCGCCGATACGCCTGGGCGGCTTTGGTATGGCGGTTTAAGTGTTGCCAACTCAGTGCCAGATTATACCAGGCCACCGCGCTGTCGGGGATTGCCTTGATTAGTTTTTCGAAACCTCGCGATGCGCCGGCGGCATCCCCCTGCCGAAGTTTTTCCACCGAGTTGGCAAACAGTAATTTTATTTTTTCAGCGGACGGCGTTTTGCTCATGTCGGTTTGGTTAGGTCGTTTTTGTGTGAAGCCGAAGCGGGCGATGGGTTTTGGTTTGAGGTTTGGGGGATTATATCTTTAACCACATGAACACGTATATGAACGCGGAGTGCTGTCCGGACTCAGACACAAATGAGACTTTATTAGTTAAGAAAATCGGGTAGTCCAAGGTGAAATCTATTCACTTAAATCACAGGAGACTACCCGATGCAGATAAAAAGCCTGCGTATCAAATCATACCGCAGTCAGGCGATTGCCGACACCGCCAGTGAACCCGCCATCGCCCGAATAAAGAAACTGGCACGCTATGCCGAGCTCAAATCAGCCGGTTGCACGACATATGCCTGAAAACCATCGGCTGTTCGAAGGCGACCTACTACCGTTGGCTAGAGCGTTATCGGCGGTGCGGCTGGCGTGGACTGGAAAGCCAAAGCCGTCGTCCGAAGCGTGTGCGCGGTCGACAATGGACAGCGTAGCAGGAGCAACAAGTGTTGCACTTGCGCAAGCGTTATCCCTTGTGGGGCAAGCGCAAGATCTGGAAGGTGTTGTCCAGGGATCGGGGTCTGCTTCTCAGCATCAGCACGGTTGGGCGCATCCTGGACCGGCTAGTGCGCTTGAAGCGGATCAAGCCGGCGGCATTTGATGGCCGGGCGGGTCAAGCCGAAACGCCGACGCCAGTTCAAGCACCACGCCAAGCGCTGGACATATGGGATGCGCGCCAAGCAACCAGGCGAGCTGATACAGATTGACCACATGAGCGTAGGACTACCAGCGGGCTTTAGCATCAAGGAGTTCAAGGCGGCCTGCCCAGTCACCGGGTTTGTTGCCTTAAAAGCCTATAGCCGTGCGACCAGCAGGAACGCCAAAGACTTCTTGCACTACCTTATCGAACAAGCGCCGTTCAAAATCCGCTCGATACAGGTTGATGGCGGCAGTGAGTTTCGGGATGAGTTTGAGCAAGCCTGCGAGGCCTTGGACATACCGCTATTGCGTTGCCGCCTAAAAAGCCGGAATGGAATGGTTGCGTTGAGCGAGCCAATGGCACCAGCCGTTATGAGTTCTACCCGCTGTATGAAGGACCGTTGACGGTGACCGCGATCAATCAAGAACTGGTTCATTACCAATGGACCTATAATCATTACCGGCCACACGATAGTTTGGATTTAATGACGCCGATGGCGTACTATCAGCAACTAACCTTGGCTACCTGATTTTGTCTCATATGTGGTGAACCCGGACACATTATGGACATTTGTCCGAATTAGGGGATACAATACGAAACCTAAACCGAGCAACCACGACCAGATCAATCTGCGCCAAACCAGACAACCCAATCCAAAGAATACCGACATGAACGAAGCCATTGCCTTTGACACTCATCGGTTCGTCAAGCATCTGACCGCGACCGGGTTTACCGAGCAGCAGGCCGAGGCTCTGGCCGAGGAGCAAGTGGCGTTTCTCAACGGCAATCTGGCAACCAAAGCCGACATCGTGCGGCTTGAGGTCAAGATCGCTCAGGCGAAATACGAGACCATCAAATGGACAATCGGGATTGTGTTAGGCGTGGCGGCGTTGCAAACGACTTTGATATTCCGGTTTCTCTCGTAACACACTAAATACTGTAATGAACGAAGCAGTAGCCTTTGACACTCATCGGTTCGTCAAGCATCTGACCGCGACCGGGTTTACCGAGCAGCAGGCCGAGGAGCAAGTGGCGTTTCTCAACGGCAATCTGGCAACCAAAGCCAATCTTGCCGAGCTTGAAGCCGCCCTCAAGGTCGACATCGCCGAAGTCAAAAGCGAGATCATCAAATGGACAATCGGGATTGCGTTAGGCGTGGCGGCGGTGCAGACGACTTTGACGGTCGGCTTGGTTGTCGGGTTGCTTTCGTAGGGATAAGCCGCGACCCGTGGTTGAAATGAGACAAGAAATGCGCGCCTGTTCACCCCCCCCCCCCCCCCCCATTTCAATAAGCCGCGCAAATCCAGACGCGGCGTAGCCGCGATAGTACTAAGGAGTTCGGCTACGCCGAACGGTTTAATAACTGGATTAGTCGGTCAAGCCGGGTAATGTTTGTCTGGATTATAAGGAGTCTGGCTACGCCGGACGGTTTAATAACTGGATTGCCCGGAACAAGCCGGGCAATGACGAGTTGGGGGTAATGGTGAATCGGGCGGGGATGATTTCTTTTGAAACGCCAAAAGTAAACAAGAAAAAAAGCCCAGCGTAGCCGGACTTCTTATTCTCAATGTGCCATTGGCGTTTCAACGCGCTTTTGTCTTTTCAATTCACCATTACCCTCCATTCGTCATCCTCGCCGGCAGGCGGGGATCCAGACGCGGCGTAGCCGCGAGCGGCGGCAAAGCCGCCGCTGATGAATCTGCCAAAGTCGGACTTTTTCTCGGATACTTTGTCTTCTCAACGCGCTTTTGTCTTTTCAATTCACCATTACCCCCCATTCGTCATCCTCGCCGGTAGGCGGGGATCCAGACGCGGCGTAGCCGCGAGCGGCGGCAAAGCCGCCGCTGATGAATCTGCCAAAGTCGGACTTTTTCTCGGATACTTTGGCGTCTCAACGCGCCTTTGTCCTCTCGGTTCACCATTACCTATCATTTCGGCGGCAAGCCGCGAGTTACTACTCGGTAGTTCAACTTACCGAGAGGTAAATCATGAACAAGAAACTACTCGCAGCCGCGGTATCCGCCGCGGTGATGGCGCCAGTGGCGGCGCACGCGGAATCTTCATTCTACGCGCGCGTCAACAATGCCATCGACATCAACGACCTGAGCGGTGACGGCACCACTGACATCAGTGGCGTTGCTTCGCGCTTCGGCTTCAAAGGTAGCGCCGATGTCGGCAACGGCATGACCGTACACGGTCGTTACGAGTTCTCCACCACTTCTGACAAAGAAGGCACAGGTGTCGGCGACACCCGCATCGCCACTGCCGGTTTGTCCGGCGGTTTTGGTCGCATTGATGTCGGCAACCAGTGGAGTGCTTACTTCGACACCTTTGGTACGCTGATTAGCCCGACCTACTCGCTCGGCTACTACCTGTATTCATCCGTTGGCGGCGGTCCATACCGCGCTTCCAACACCATCAAATACTCCAACACTTTCGGTCCTTTGTATGCCGAATTGGATGTGCGTTTGAATGACTCGGGTGAAGACAGCGATGCCGCGGAAAAAATCCGTGGCGACGGCATCGGTCTCGGCTTGAATTTTTCGGTCACCGACAACATCACCATCGCTGCTGCGTTTGATAGCGAAGATGGAGCGGATATTGCGGCGATTGATGCGTTTGGGGTTGGTGATTTGAGTACGCTAAACACGGTACTCCATACTCGAATATCGATCGAAACTGATGATATTAAGGCTGACCTTGACGCCCAAGCAACTGCTGCTGTAACAGCGTCGGGCTCCGCCATTGATGCGATGACTCTTACCAACGACGAAAAAACTGCTGCAAAAGTAGTACCTACTCGAGACATTAACGCACAGCGAGACATCGACAAAAATGCTGTTGACGCTGCGCTTGACGAGATATTTGGCATCACAGAAGGCTCGGCTGCTTCGAGTGAAGCAGATGTTGATCGGGTCGGCATTGCCATCAAAGCCAACTTCGGCAACTTCTGGGGATCAATCGGTCATCAGAGCATAGAAGTTGACGATGACAAAGACTCCACCGACATTGACACCACCTTCCTGTGGGTTGGCGGTAGCCTCGGCGAGAAAACCAGTTGGCTGGTCGGCTACGCCAAAGCGGATAATGCAACAGACGCGGTAGCTGCCGTAGAGTCTGTTGTGCAGACTGCAAATGTTTCTCCTGTTGCCGCTACTGACGCGGTTTCTGCTGGTGATGACTCGACTCAACTCACCTGGGGCATCTATCACAACCTCGGCGGTGGCATAAAGTTGTATTACGAAGCCATCAGTCTTGACAGCGGTGACAACGACGGCGACCGTCACCTGCTCGGCATGCGGGTTGATTTCTAATCCAAACCGCAAATCAAAATAGCTTGGGTTGCCAAGCCCAATTAAAAAACCGGAGCAATGCTCCGGTTTTTTTTGGTTGGGTGGATATGAATATCGCGGCTAACGCCGAACTACTATAAGAATCCGGCGAGGGCACTGATGAAAACGGCCACAGCACCGATAGAGGCCACAATCATAGTCCCGAGAATAATGATCATGGATTTTTTGGCATCTTCCACGTCAGCCTTAGTTGCCATACTAGTTGCCATCCGCTCAAGTTCAATCCGAATGGTTTTGATATCAACCCGAACGGCTTTGAACTCAGCCCGAGTGGCTACTCGATGAACATCCATCTTACCCCGAACGGCTTTGATGTCGGCCTTGAGGTCGGCTATATCGCCTTTCGTCGCCACGTTTTCGTTGATGGCGGTGCTGATGGTGGTTACCACAACTTCGGCCAGTTTCTCATTGGCTCCTGCGCCCTCAAGGTCTTTGATGGCTTTATGCGTGTCAAATGCGAGTGATGACATTTCCTTATCTCCATATTAAAAAATTAAAAAACGAATGTTGAGTAAAACACTTTTTTGCGGTAAATGCAAATGGTTTTTGTTGTTGGCGAGGCGGCGGTTTTTCGACGACTCGCGGGAAGCACAACTACCGAATGTCGGTTATCGGATAAATTCAAGGATAGTGAGGAAACCCGCAAGAGCACCGAAACCGACATACACCGTTTTCTTCATGCTGTTCACCGCGCTGTCCTGGCTTTCCTTGATGTCTGTTTTAATCGTCCGCCGCATGACTTCAATGTCTTTTGCAAGTCCGTCAATGCGTGCGGTTAGTTCTATCTTGGTATTTCTAATGTCGGTCTCGATATTTTTAATGTCGACCTTGATGTTTCTAATGTCGATCTCGATATTTTTAATGTCGACCTTGGCACTTTTAAGGTCGGACTTGATGCTTTTAATGTCGATCTTGACATTTTTAAGGTCGGCCTTGAGGCCGACTATATCGCCCTTGGTCGCCACGTTTTCGTTGATGGCGGCGCCGAATGTTTTAACCACCGCTTCGGCCAGTTTCTGGCTGGCACCGGCGGCTTCAAGTTCTCTGGCTGCTTCAAGTGTATCGAATGCTGGCATAGTCATCGTGCGTTTCCCTACGAGTTGATTGAGGATTTCAGTACACCACATTTCCGTGGTCGACGCAAGCGGCGATTTGCTACTGCCGCACTACCGGGCAAGTCATGGCATTTGTATATGTTCGCTATTTCGCTGTCAGTTTCTCTCGTGTGCTTTGGCGTCTCAACGCGCCTTTGTCCTCTCGGTTCACCATTACCTACCATTTGTCATTGCCCGGCGCATATTATTATTGGCCGGGCAATCCAGTTAAAAATGCGTCTGGCGTAGCCGCGCAAAATTTGTTAACATAACGACACAACAAAACGCATGTCCAATTGAGCGATTGGGCGATTGATGGTGAGACAATCATGATTCAACTACCAATTCACAAAATGACCCCGCAGGAAAAAATTTCGGCGATGGAAGCACTTTGGAACGATTTGTGCGAGCAGGGAAAAATAAAATCACCTGCGTGGCATAAAGAAGTGCTGGATAGTCGTGAAAAGAAACAAGCAACGCCCATGGATTGGACGGATGCCAAGCGGGCAATCCAGTCAAGAATTAAATGAACATAAAAATTCTACCATTTGCAAATGAAGATTTAATCAATGGCTACTATTTCTATGAGCAACAACAGGAAGGGTTGGGTGTTTATTTTTTAGATTGATTATTTTCTGATATTGACTCGCTGATGGTTTATCATGGAATCCATCAGATGTATTTCGAAAAATATCGGCGAATGTTATCCAAGCGATTTCCTTTTGCTGTTTATTATACGGTTGAAAACAATTATGTCATTGTTTATGGCGTGTTGGATTGCCGAAGTAATCCAGCATGGATTGAATCTCGATTAGACACAAAATAATTTATCATAATGACAGCGGCGTAAGCCCGCGGCGAAGCCGCGAAAGAACAAGGGCTACGTTCTTTGGGTTGTAATAGATTCTCGCCTGCCGTCGAGAACCACGTCTGGGGATGTGGTTTGGATTATGCCGATATTAGTAACTCTCTCGTTTTTTAGTTCGGGGTTCTCGCCTTTGGCGAGAATGACGAATGGGGGGTAATTGTGAATCGGAAGGGAGTGATTTCTTTGAGAAGACAAAGTAACCGAGAAAAAAAGTCCGGCGAAGCCGCGATATTCATATCCACCCAACCGAAAAAAAACCGGAGCATTGCTCCGGTTTTTTAATTGGGCTTGGCAACCCAAGCCATTTGGTTTGTGGTTTGGTTTAGAAGTTGACGCGCATAAACAGGTAGTGTGTGTCGCCACCGCTATCGTCATCTTTATCGATGCTTTTCGCTTCATAACCCAAAGTTACGCCGCCACCGAGGGAATGATACAGCCCCCAGTTGGTGGATGTGGTTTCCACATCATCCTGATCTTCCGCTTCGGCGAGGCCAAGCAACCAACTGGTTTTCTCGGTGATGTTGCCAGACAGCAACAACACCTGGCTATCAACTTCGGTATCACCTTCTTCCATCTCCTGAAGACCAACAGCAACTTTCACCGCACCGAAATTATATGTCGCGGAAATGCCGGTGTATTCGGTGTCGTCGTTGGCTGTTGCGGCTACTGCGTTTGCCGTTGGGTCAATGCCACGGCTTGCCGCAGCGGTGTTAACCGCAACTTCAGTAGCAGCAGGATCGTTACTGAGAAGATTAAGGGCTACGGGAAGGCTCGCCCCAACTAGTGTTGCCGCTGCATTGGCAAGTTTCAAGTCCGCCTGAACATCGGCTTTGGTTCTTGCCGCAGTGCCCGCAGTGCTACCATTCTCTGCGCGGTCATGTGCAACTGCGATGGTCAGGTTATCCATCGGTGCCAAGGTAAAGCCGATGCCGAAACCGCCTTTGTCTTGCTCATCGCTACCATCGCCTTCGTTGATGCGGTAATCCAGTTCCATAGAAACCGGGCCGAACGAGTTGGCGTATTTGATGGTGTCGGCGGTACGGAAGATGCCGGGGGATGCGGCGTGACCGACCGTATAAGTCGGACTGATTAGCGTGCCGAAGGTGTTGAAATACGAACTCCACTGGGTGCCGAGCGTTACGCTACCAAAACCGCCGGACAAACCGACCGTGGCAACGCGAACATCACCAAAGCTGTCGCCACCGTCACCGGTATTCATCTTCACTTCATACTTGCCGTTGGCGGTCAAGCCATTGCCGAGGTCGGCGGAGTATTTGACACCGAAACGCGAACCAAGCGTATCAATGTTGGTCGAGTTGTCTCCGTCACCGTCCGGTGAATCTATGTGGATGGAGTTGGTGATGTTGCCGTAAATTTCAGCATCACCCGCGTGCGCCGCCACCGGCGCCATCACCGCGGCGGACACCGCGGCTGCGATTAGTTTCTTGTTCATGATTTACCTCTCGGTAAGTTGAATTAATGTGAAAGAACGACGATGCTCAATGCACCGCCATAGGGGGAATCTAACATTTTGTTAATGTTTGTCAAGTGTTTTTTACGGGAAAAGTGGTTTTTTTCTGCGGATTGGGGTGAATTTGTGGCAGATTTTGCGTAACTTGTTGTTTTATCTTGGTTTGTTGATGTGTGGGGTTTGCCACGCTACGCGGGACGGGGCCGGCTTCGTCGTAATATATAGGGGTAGCGGCTAACGCTGCTGGTTTAATAACTGGATTTCCGGTCAAGCCGGGCAATAACTGTATAGGCTCATTTATTCGCTGACAAAATCGGAAATTATCATTGACTAACTGGCACACTCAGGAGAATCCCATGAGAGATAACAGCAAAGACAGCACAATTGAAAGAAACTATATCCGCAACTGGCAACATTTGTGCGAGGAATACGAGACCGTCAAAGCCGGCAAGCACCCTAAATTTCGGTTTGTGATGGCCTTCTATAAGCATCACAACACCCATCGGCAGGTGTTCTTGAAGTATTATCACCGGTATAAAGCGAGCGGCAACGGGCGTGACCTGCTGCCGCGCTGCCGAGGTCCGAAGTGGCAGGCGCGGCACCGCTCCCGGCATCTTCCGCACCGGCAACACCATCAAATACGCCAACTCATTCGGTCCAGTTTCTATGGAACTTGACTATCGGGTTAACGACGGTGACGGCAGCGTAGTAGAAGACAAAGGCGGTTACGGCATCGGCTTTACCTTGGCTTCGATGGATAACCTGACCATCGCTGTCGCGCATGACAGTCAAGAGAACGGAGGGACCGCGGGCACTGCGGCGGTTACTACGGCGAGAACCAAAACTGAAGTCAGAACAGAGCTCACCGCTGCTGGCATTACTACTGATAACTCCGCGACGGAAGCAACGTTGAATAAACTGGCGGCATTGCTTGGCATTGCCCCAACAGTAGCCGTAGCAGACGCAGACGACACTGAGCACACCGGCATCGCCATCAAGTGTGACTTCGGCGTGGTGAAAGTTACCGCTGGTATTGAGCAGATGGAAAAAGGCGATGCCGAAGTTGACAAGCAAGTTCTGTTGTTGTCTGGCGCCATTACCGAGAAAACCAGTTGGTTACTCGGTTCTTCCAAAACCGAAAACCAGAAAGATGAGGAAACCGCGTCAACCATTTGGGGTTTGTATCACTCAATGGGCGGTGGCGTAACTTTGGGCTACGAAGCACGAAGCAACGACAACGACGGTGCTGATGACGGTGGCGACCAGCACAATCTCTTCATGCGCGTCAATTTCTAAACCAAACCGCAAACCAAAATGACTTGGGTTGCCAAGCCCCATTAAAAAACCGGAGCAATGCTCCGGTTTTTTTTGGTCTGGTGACAAAAGAATGTCGCGACTGATGCCGAACTGCTATAAGAGTCCGGCGAGGGCACTGACGAAAACGGCCACAGCACCGATAGAGGCGACAATCATAGCCCCAAGGCGAATAGTCATAGTATTTTTGAGGTCTTTCATATCAGCCTTAGTTGCCGTCCGCTCAAGTACAACCTGAATGGCTTTGATATCAACCCGAACGGCTTTGAACTCAGCCTCGGTGGACAAACGGAGGTCTTTAATCTCAGCCCGAGTGGCTACGCGATGAGCATCCATCTTAACCCGAACGGCTTTGATATTGGACTGAACGGTCATGATGTCAGCCTTGGTGGCTACCTGATCGCTAATGGCGGTGCTGATGGTGGTTACCACAACTTCGGCCAGTTTCTCATCGGCTCCTGCGCCCTCAAGGTCTTTGATGGCTTTGTGCGTGTCAAATGCGAGTGATGACATTTCCATATCTCCATATTAAAAAATTAAAAAACGAATGTTGAGTAAAACACTTTTTTGCGGTAAATGCAAATGGTTTTTGTTGTTGGGTTTTTCGACGACTCGCGGGAAGCACAACTACCGAATGTCAGTTATCGGATAAATTCAAGGATAGTGAGGAAACCCGCAAGAGCACCGACACCGACATACACCGTTTTCTTCATGCTGTTCACCGCGCTGTCCTGGCTTTCCTTGATGTCTGTTTTAATCGTCCGCCGCATGACTTCCATTTCTTTTGCAAGCCCTTCAATATCTTTTGCAAGCCCGTCAATGCGCGCGTTTAATTCTATCTTGGCATTTCTAATGTCGGACTTGATGCTTTTAATGTCGATCTTGACATTTTTAAGGTCGGCCTTGAGGCCGACTATATCGCCCTTGGTCGCCACGTTTTCGTTGATGGCGGCGCCGAATGTTTTAACCACCGCTTCGGCCAGTTTCTGGCTGGCACCGGCGGCTTCAAGTTCTCTGGCTGCTTCAAGTGTATCGAATGCTGGCATAGTCATCGTGCGTTTCCCTACGAGTTGATTGAGGATTTCAGTACACCACATTTCCGTGGTCGACGCGAGCGGCGATTTTTTCCGCCTACCGGCGAGGATGACGGTCTGGGGATGTGGTTTGGATTATGCCGATATTAGTTACTCTCATCGTTTTTTAGTTCTGGGTTCTCGCCTTTGGCGAGAACAACAGACTGGATTCCCGCTTGCCGGCGAGAATGACGGGTTGGGGGGTGATGGTGAATCGGGAGGTGTGACTTTCTTTGAGACGCCAAAAGTAAACGAGAAAAAAAGCCCTGTACGCCGAACTATTAGTATCATTACGCAAGCGTGACGCACCGGGCGGCTTGCGCCGCCGCTTTAGGATTCCCGCCTGCCGGCGAGAATGACGAATGAAAGGTGATGATGAATTGAGAGGATAAAGGCGCGTTGAGAAGCCAAAAGCACATTGAGAAAAAATCGCCGGGAGCGCCATGAATCGACTGGGCGCGAGCGAAGCGAGCCCGAAGGGCGCGTATCAGGGATGATACGCGCAAATCCAGTTAAAAACTAAACGGCGTTAGCCGCTATCACTTCGGCGGCGAAGCCGCCGGCTTTTCGCGCACTCTTGTTTGTTTCGTTGTGGTCGTTGTGGTCGTTGTGCTGTGTAGTGTCGTGTTGCTTTGCGGATACACCAGGCGGCTAACGCCGCCGGCTCGGTTACTTTGGTGTCTCTAATGCATCCGTCCGAACATTCTCTTATTTCTTATCAAGCACATATGTCATCAAGCTGGGGATGCCTGGTTCGTATAAGTCTCCGCCTGGCGGACACCAAATTAAATTATGCCGCGTCAATTTTTCTAATAGGTCTATTGCATCCAAATTAGTTGCTGATGCATCAGGCAACGCTTCTTTGATTGCCGAACGAAGGTCAGCCTCTTCGTATTTTGACCAACCCAGAAACTCTTTTGCAATTACCTGCGCGGCAGACAACACATCTTCATCCTTAGACAGTTCAACCAGACGATCACGATAAAGCTCTATCTTTTTGTTATTGACAAAGGATTCTACAGCATCAACATGCTGATCAGTCAAACATGTCAAATTTGCGCTAGTTGCAGCGTCCCAAAGAAAACTGCCCCATTGTTGTATAAAGTAAGGGAATTGCTGGCTGCTTTCAACAACTTTCGCAAGGGCTTTATCGGTTATAGTCATGCCATGTTCGTCTAACGGTTTGACAATAGCGTCCGCAGTTGACTGAGCATCCAAACGACCAAGACCTATCTTGTTGGAACGCTCAGCAAAAGAAGCGTTCACCGTGGATAATATATCACGAAGATCTGGAGTCCCAGCAAGAATCAACAAAAAAGGAGAATTACCTCGAACAGTTTGGTCGATATTTAATAAAGCATCACACAAACCCGCATCCATCCGATGCGCTTCATCCATCAAAAATATCGTGGGTCGTTTTTTACATTCTTTGATTAGATTCTTTTGCAATGTTTGTTTAGCCAGATCATGCGCCCCCCAATCAATAGAAACAGATACTCCGGCGAATCCTCCACCAATCGCCTTTGGAATAAATTTCTGCCATACTTTCTGCGGTAACAAATAATTCCACAACGCCGCCGGAGATGTTAAATTAGTTGGAACCGTCGAAACTGTACGTATTGGTTTATCCTTTGTGCTAACACTTTGAACTTCCCCTTTAAACCAACTCAGCATGGCTGTTTTTCCCATACCCCGCGGCCCATACATAACCATTGTAGCAGCGGGAGACCGTCCACCTTCCAAGTCGGCCAAAACCTTTTTAAGTTCGGTTTTCTGGCTTTCCCGACCGGCTAAATAAGGCGGTTGTTTCCCAAAGCCAGGCTGAAACGGATTTAATTTTTTGGTTGATGTCATAATGGATTTCTCATTTGCCTCTCATTTGCCATTATACATAAATTTCTAAGGTTACCTATCACTCGTCATTGCGCTTGCCTTTTTGTCGCCATGCGGTGTTGCGCTTCGTCACTCGGTCAGTCACATACTTAATGTATGCTCCCTCCCTCGCTCCTCGCGCGCCTTGCCTGACAACAAAAATACGGCGCGCAATGTTTATTCGTAGTTAATGAGCCCGGTGAAACCGGGCTTTTTTCTCAATGTGCTTTGGCGTCTCAACGCGCCTTTGTCTTTTCAATTCACCATTACCCCCCATTCGTCATCCTCGCCGGTAGGCGGGGATCCAGACGCGGCGTAGCCGCGAGCGGCGGCAAAGCCGCCGCTGATGAATCTGCCAAAGTCGGACTTTTTCTCGGATACTTTGGCGTCTCAACGCGCCTTTGTCCTCTCGGTTCACCATTACCTATCATTTCGGCGGCGAGCCGCGAGTTACTACTCGGTAGTTCAACTTACCGAGAGGTAAATCATGAACAAGAAACTAATCGCAGCCGCGGTGTCCGCCGCGGTGATGGCGCCAGTGGCGCACGCGGAATCTTCATTCTACGCGCGCGTCAACAATGCCATCGACATCAACGACCTGAGCGGTGACGGCACCACTGACGTCAGTGGCGTCGCTTCGCGCTTCGGCTTCAAAGGTAGCGCCGATGTCGGCAACGGCATGACCGTGCACGGTCGTTACGAGTTCTCCACCACCTCTGACAAAGAAGGCACAGGTGTCGGCGACACCCGCATCGCCACTGCCGGTTTGTCCGGCGGTTTCGGTCGCATTGATGTCGGCAACCAGTGGAGTGCTTACTTCGACACCTTTGGCACGCTAATCAGCCCGACCTACTCGCTCGGCTACTATCTCTACTCATCCGTTGGCGGCGGTCCATACCGCTCATCCAACACCATCAAATACTCCAACACCTTCGGACCTTTGTATGCCGAGTTGGATGTGCGTTTGAATGACTCGGGTGAAGGCGGCGATGTTGCGGAAAAAATCCGTGGCAACGGCGTTGGTCTTGGCTTGAGTTTTTCCGTCACCGACAACATCACCATCGCTGCTGCGTTTGATAGTGAAGATGGAGCGGATATTGCGGCGATTGATGCGCTTGGGTTTGATGATTTGGCTGCGGGTGATCAAGAGAAACACACCGCCGAAAGCAAAGTATCGGAAAGTAATATTTATGAAGCCTTTGGTTCGGATTTGGATATTGCGGTAGGCCTTGATGATGTCTATAACAAAGCCGTTGTCGCGAATTCTGAAGACGTTGCTTCTAGCGTTACCGATGATTATTTGCGAATTAGAGAGCAAGTCAGGCTGGAGACGATTTATAGCACCATCCCCGAGGCTCTGGTTCATGCGGTTTCTCCGGTTCCTGCGAGTGACGTAATCGCAAACGATGGGACCCCTGAGAGTTTCGGTGCGGACGGTGTGCTAGACCCAGCAGATGGTGGCGGCTATGTAGCCCCGACTACTGCAGCGTCTGCGGGTTCTGAAACGTCTGCTGCCGATCAAATTCCTGCGGTTGTTGGGGTCAAGGGGCCTGATAGTGATGCGGAAATTGACAAGCGGATTGATGCCGGCTCTGGCACCAATTTGGAAAAAACGATCGCCAAAGCCGACGCGAAAAAAGCCCGCGATGAAGGTATATCAACGCAAGCACGAGGCATTCTTGCTGGGTTAGAAAAAGAGCGCGTTGATGCGGTGGAGAATGCCATTGCTGCCAGAGATGCTGCCAGAGATGCTAATCAGGAAGAGATTGACGCGAAATATGGTTACAGAGACGCTGAGCCGAAATCGCGTGAGACAGATATTGACCGTTTCGGCATTGCCATCAAAGCAACCTTCGGCAACTACTGGGGTTCAATCGGTTTGCAGAATATGGATGCCGATGCGGTGAATGACGCCAACGATGCTGACATTGACACCACCTTCTTGTGGGTTGGCGGTAGCCTCGGCGACAAAACCAGTTGGCTGGTCGGCCTCGCAGAGGCGGATGATGGCAATGCTGGTTCGGATGACTCCAGTCAAACCACCTGGGGCATCTACCACAACCTCGGCGGTGGCATAAAGTTGTATTACGAAGCCATCAGTCTTGACAGCGGTGACAACGACGGCGACCGTCACCTGCTCGGCATGCGGGTTGATTTCTAAACCAAACCGCAAACCAAAATGGCTTGGGTTGCCAAGCCCAATTAAAAAACCGGAGCAATGCTCCGGTTTTTTTTGGTTGGTGACAAAAGAATGTCGCGGCTAACGCCGCTGGTGTATGCGCAACGCAACACCGTTGCGAGGCATGTTACGGGGGGAATGGTCCAAAAAGAGGGGCTTGGTGCGTGTATAAATTTGAATACTAATCCATGATTCAATCTTTTATCACCAACTAATCAACGCCCCATGTCAGAGTCGTTATTACGGCTTTTAACAGAAATGCCTTGATTCGATTCTGGTGTCTTTGATGCATCTGTCCGAAAGTTCTCTTGTTTTTTATCAAGCACATATGTCATCAAGCTGGGGATGCCTGGCTCATATTGATCCCCGCCTGGCGGACACCAAATTAAATTCAGCCGCGTCAGTTTTTCTAATATACCGATTAGATATAAATTAGTTGCTGATGCGTCAGGCAACGTTTCTTTGATCGCCGAAAGAAGGGCAGCCTCTTGGTATTTTGACTCACCCCGGAAATTCTTTACAATTGCTTGAGCGGCTAACAACACATGCTTGTCCTTCGACAATTCATGCAAACGGTCACGATAGAGTTCTGTTTTTTTACCGTTGACAAAAGGTTCAACAGCATCAACATGCTTGTCAGTCAAACATGTCAAATTTGCGTTGTTTGCCGCGTCCCAAAGAAAACCGCCCCATTGTTGTATAAAATAAGGGAATTGCTGGCTACTTTCAACAACTCTATCAAGGGCAGCATCAGTTATTTGTAGACCATGTTCCTCTAACGGTTTAACAATAGCGTCCGCAGTTGACTGGGCATCCAAACGTCCAAGGCCTATTTTGTTGGAACGCTCAGCAAAAGAAGCGTTCACCGTGGATAATATATCACGAAGATCCGGAGTCCCAGCAAGGATCAACAAAAAAGGAGAATTACCTCGAACAGTTTGGTCGATATTTAATAAAGCATCACACAAACCCGCATCCATCCGATGCGCTTCATCTATTAAAATCATCATAGGGCGTTTTTTACATGCCTTGATTAAAGTTTGTTGCAACACTTGTTTTACTGGCCCATGTGATTCCCAAGTAACAGAAGCGTTTAATCCTGCGTCAAAACCAACCCCAGCAGTAAATCTCTTTGGTATAAATTTCTTTTTCCAACGATTCTGAGGTAACAAGCAATTCCACAAGTCCGTAGGAGACGATAAATCAGTCGGAATCGCTGAAATAACTCGTATTTGCTTGCCCTTTACACGAACGCTTTTAGATTCATCTTTCAACCAACCCAACATGGCCGTTTTTCCCATGCCCCGCGGCCCATACATAACCATTGTAGCAGCGGGAGACCGTCCACCTTCCAAGTCGGCCAAAACTTTTTTAAGTTCGGTTTTCTGGTTTTCCCGGCCGGCTAAATAAGGCGGTTGTTTCCCAAAGCCAGGCTGAAACGGATTTGAATCTTTATCCTGCATCATAATTGGTTTCTCATTTACCATTTAATACTGAATCAAAAACATACAGAGAGTACTTGGATTCAACCCCGAAGTGCAACCGGGGGGTTGATGCCGAATAGTGCCTGATTTGGCGTTTTCATGCCAAGGCATTTGCGCGGCCGGTTATTAATCTGATCGACCACATGCGCCAGTTGCGAGGTTGTGATGGTCGAAAGATCATAGCCTTTGGGAAAATACTGCCGTATCAGCCGGTTGGTATTCTCATTGGTGCCTCGCTCCCAGGACGCGTAAGGATGGGCGAAATAGAAGTCGGCTTGCAGTGCGTCGCTGACCGCTTCTTGACGGCGGCTACGCCGACTCTGGATCCCCGCCTGCCGGCGAGGATGACGGGGTGAGGAATAATAGTGAATCGGAAGGCGATGAGTTCTTTTGAGAAGACTAATGGTAAATAAGTGTCACGCGAAGCGTGACACTAAAACGTGCTCTGGCGTAGCCGGACTTATTATTCTCAATGTGCCATTGGCGTCTCAACGCGCCTTTGTCCTCTCGGTTGACCATTACCTATCATTTGTCATTCTCGCCGGCAGGCGGAAAAAATCGCCGCTTGCGTCGACCACGGAAATGTGGTGTACTGAAATCCTCAATCAACTCGTAGGGAAACGCACGATGACTATGCCAGCATTCGACACACTTGAAGCAGCCAGAGAACTTGAAGCCGCCGGTGCCAGCCAGAAACTGGCCGAAGCGGTGGTTAAAACATTCGGCGCCGCCATCAACGAAAACGTGGCGACCAAGGGCGATATAGTCGGCCTCAAGGCCGACCTTAAAAATGTCAAGATCGACATTAAAAGCATCAAGTCCGACATTAGAAATGCCAAGATAGAATTAAACGCGCGCATTGACGGGCTTGCAAAAGATATTGAAGGGCTTGCAAAAGAAATGGAAGTCATGCGGCGGACGATTAAAACAGACATCAAGGAAAGCCAGGACAGCGCGGTGAACAGCATGAAGAAAACGGTGTATGTCGGTGTCGGTGCTCTTGCGGGTTTCCTCACTATCCTTGAATTTATCCGATAACTGACATTCGGTAGTTGTGCTTTCCTTTTTTTAATATGGAGATATGGAAATGTCATCACTCGCATTTGACACGCACAAAGCCACCAAGCATGACATCATGGACCGTTCGGTCCGATATCAAGGACGTTCGGGTTAAGATGGATGCTCATCGCGTAGCCACTCGGGCTGAATTCAAAGCCGTTCGGGTTGAACTTGAGCGGACGGCAACCAAGGCTGACGTGGAAGATGCCAAAAAATCCATGATCATTATTTTCGGGACTATGATTGTGGCCTCTATCGGTGCTGTGGCCGTTTTCATCAGTGCCCTCGCCGGACTCTTATAGTAGTTCGGCGTTAGCCGCGATATTCTTTTGTCACCAACCAAAAAAACCGGAGCAATGCTCCGGTTTTTTAATTGGCTTGGCAATCCAAGCCTTTTTGATTTGCGGTTTGGTTTAGAAATCAACCCGCATGCCGAGCAGGTGATGACTAATATCTTTGTCGTCATCATCTTCAACCGTGGTGGCTTCGTAATACAAACGCAAGCCGCCGCCGAGGTTGTGATAGATGCCCCACAACACTTGGTCGGTTTCCAAACCATCTTGGTTTTCTGCTTGCGAGAGCATAACCAACCAGTTGGTTTTTTCACTGATGTTGCCGCTGAGGTTGACGAAGTCGGTATCCACTTCGGCATCGCCTGCTTCTTTCTCTTGATGTCCAAGCGTAACTGCGACTGCACCGAAGCTATACTTGACAGCGATACCGGTGAGTTCAACATCGTCAACTGATGCTTGAACTGCCGATGTATGAACATCAGTATTACCAAGCTTGGTAGTAGCAGCGTCATACTGTGCTTTGTATTCTTTTGCTTTATCAAGATTGGCAGTGATTTCGTCAAGGCCTTCTTGAGCGGTGTCAATGCGTTCCTGATAAGTAGCCGGGTAAGTGGCTTTATCACTCTCAGCGACAGCATCAGTCACAGCGGTTTTAGCAGTGGTTTTGGCAGTTGTTAGTTGCGTTACCCATTCAGTCGGGTCAGTGGCACTAGCCGGACCATCCATCAGACCCAGAGTAGATCTAAAGTCGGCGAGAGTCATTTGATCGACAGCTTTAACAGAAGCACCATTGTCAGCATTGTCAACCGCAACTGAAATGGTCAGGTTGTCCATTGGCGTAAGTGTCAAACCGATGCCGTAACCATTTTTATCTTGCGCGTTGGTGCCGTTACCGTCGTTTGAACGATAATCCAGCTCAAGATAAACCGGACCGAATGAGTTGGCGTATTTGATGGTGTCGGAGGTTCTGTATGGACCGCCGCCAACGGATGAGTAGAGATAGTAGCCGAGCGAGTAGGTCGGGCTGATTAGCGTACCAAAGGTGTCGAAGTAAGCACTCCACTGGTTGCCGACATCAATGCGACCGAAACCGCCGGACAAACCGGCAGTGGCGATGCGGGTGTCGCCGACACCTGTGCCTTCTTTGTCAGACTTGGTGGAGAACTCGTAACGACCGTGACGGTCATGCCGTTGCCGACATCGGCGCTACCTTTGAAGCCGAAGCGCGAAGCGACGCCACTGACAGTCAGTGGTGCCGTCACCGCTCAGGTCGTTGATGTCGATGGCATTGTTGACGCGCGCGTAGAATGAAGATTCCGCGTGCGCCGCCACTGGCGCCATCACCGCGGCGGATACCGCGGCTGCGATTAGTTTCTTGTTCATGATTTACCTCTCGGTAAGTTGAACTACCGAGTAGTAACTCGCGGCTTGCCGCCGAAATGATAGGTAATGGTGAACCGAGAGGACAAAGGCGCGTTGAGACGCCAAAGTATCCGAGAAAAAGTCCGACTTTGGCAGATTCATCAGCGGCGGCTTTGCCGCCGCTCGCGGCTACGCCGCGTCTGGATCCCCGCCTACCGGCGAGGATGACGAATGGGGGGTAATGGTGAATTGAAAAGACAAAGGCGCGTTGAGACGCCAAAGTATCCGAGAAAAAGTCCGACTTTGGCAGATTCATCAGCGGCGGCTTTGCCGCCGCTCGCGGCTACGCCGCGTCTGGATCCCCGCCTACCGGCGAGGATGACGAATGGGGGGTAATGGTGAATTGAAAAGACAAAGGCGCGTTGAGACACCAAAGTATCCGAGAAAAAGTCCGACTTTGGCAGATTCATCAGCGGCGGCTTTGCCGCCGCTCGCGGCTACGCCGCGTCTGGATCCCCGCCTACCGGCGAGGATGACGAATGGGGGGTAATGGTGAATTGAAAAGACAAAGGCGCGTTGAGACGCCAAAGGCACATTGAGAATAAGGAGTTCGGCTACGCCGGACTATTAATGTCGTCACGCGCAGCGTGACTCATCACACAAGTTTGCCGCAGGCGGATTTTGCCAATACAATAAGCGGCTATGGCACTACATTTCACCCGAGAGGAGTTTCAACAGCGGCTGACTGCGACCCGTGCGCGGCTTGCCGAACGCGAACTCAATGGCATACTGCTGTTTGCGCCGGAGAGTCATTATTACTTGAGCGGTTATGACACGTTCGGTTTTGCGTTGTTTCAATGTATGGTGTTGCCGGTTGAGGGCGAGTTGCAGTTGCTGACGCGTGCGCCGGATTTGCGCCAAGCGCAGCAGACCTCTATTTTGCACGATGAGCAAATTCATATTTGGAAGGATGGCGCGGATGCCGACCCGTATACTCATCTGGCTCGGTTGCTTGGCGAGATGGGGTTGCACGGAAAGCGGTTGGGGATTGAGACCAACAGCGCCGGACTGACCGCGTTCCACGGACAAAAAGTTTATGCGGCATTGCAAGGTAAGGTCGAGTTGGCAGAGGCATCCGATCTGGTTGGTCTGCTTCGCTGGCGCAAGAGCAAAGCCGAGATTGATTATCATAAACGTGCCGCGCAACTTAGCGATGACGCGCTGGACGCGGCATTGCAAACCACCGGTGCCGGTGCCTTTGAAGGGGATATTCTGGCGGCAATGCAGGGTGCGGTGTTTGCCGGCGGCGGTGATTATCCTGGCAACGAGTTTATTATCGGCTCGGCGCAGGGCGCGTTGCTGTGCCGCTATTATTCGGGTCGGCGGCATCTGGATGCAACAGATCAACTGACGCTGGAATGGTCGGGCGCATACCGGCACTACCACGCCGCGATGATGCGCACGCTGGTGGTGGGCGCGGCTTGCGACCAGCAAAAAAAGATGCACGCCACCGCGGTCGAAGCGTTGCTGGCTTGTGAGCAGGCGATTCGTCGCGGCGAGCCGATGGGTAATGTGTTTGATGCCCACGCACGGGTGTTTGATGCGCATGGCTTCACCCACGCGCGCCTCAATGCCTGCGGTTACAGCATGGGCGCGACCTACACGCCGAGTTGGATGGATTCGCCGATGTTCTACCACGGCAATCCGCTGCAAATGGAAATCGACAACGTGTTTTTTCTGCACATGATCCTGATGGATTCCGACGCCGGGCTGGCGATGTGCTGGGGACACTCGGTGCGGGTAACCGAAAACGGCGTGGAGCGGCTGAGCCGACACGCCCTCGATCTTGTGGAATGTTGAGGTTGTCCGAAGCGGCGAGTAAATTAATCCCCTGAATTAATCTGCGCCGGCGAATGTTCAACCGCGCGGTGCACTTTGTTGATAATCGCTGAATCGTTGAGTACCCATATGTGCTTTCCGGTTGTTTGTGCGGCAAGTTTTTTTATTATTTCTCTGAACTCTTTGCGTTTGGGGTATTCTTGCATTTTCGTGATTTCCTCCCGCAAAGACTCAATCACTCTCTTATCCTTCCACATACTCCCTCTATAGTAAATGTTGCACCAGTCATCCCAACGGCGCAACCATTTTATTTCCTTCCAGGAATAGCTAGAGATGGCATAACAGATTGGAATATGTCCTCTATCTCCGCGCGGTGAAGTATTTGAGTCAAGTGCCTGCCCCGCTCCTTTTAAGCCGATGGTTTCCGGAAGATGTTGTTTAATTGCTTCCCAGATGAGCCCATTTTGCACATCTGACCGTGATACCAAATTATTTTTATCTATAACTTTTCGTAACTCTCGACCAAACTGATACCACTTCCGAATAGGCGTGGTTTTATCTGGCAACCGCATTATTCGCTCTGCCATTGGTGGCACTTTGTCGGCAAGAAAAACATCTAATTTCTCTGCGCGTTCTTGATACTCTCGAGACAAAGAACCGGATGGGAGGAATACTTTTATCTCTTCTTCCTCACCTCTGATATTTACTTTTTTTCGCAACAAAACAGTCATATCATTTACTATTCAAATTTGCGCCAACGAACTTTTGAAATATATTCGCTGATTTCTTTGTAAACTTTTTCAGGTATCAGATCTTTCTCACTATTCACAATTTCATTCGTATTCAAGGGGCGATAATCCACCTTGCCTGATTCATTGGGTGGACGAGTCAAGACAAAATGTAACGCACCTTCCAAACAAATATTAAACAGATAATCTGATTGATCCTCTTCGTTTTCTTGTGAAAGTTTATACTGAGGGTGATTCGTATTATAGTAAATCGTTGGATCATTATCAATATCTCCGCCCGGTTGCCAAGCATGTTTGGTGGACAGTGGTGAGGGTTCCAGTTTGAATGGCATTCTTCTGGGTGGATTTTCCCCCACCCAAAATTTAACCGTTCGGCTGTCAAGTTCATTGCCATCATTTGCGTTAATCAAGTCCGCTTTAATGCGATATTCGCCCGGGTTTGTATAACGGTTCTCATCAACACTTATTGCGATCGGATTGCCGTTGTTTAACACTACGTAATAAGGATTCAGGTCTTCCCCGGTTGCTTGCTTCAATTCAATCGGTTCATTTGCAAGTAGTTCTTCGATGAGTGTGTCTGCTTGCAGAATTTTCAATGAGACCAATCCTTTCACACCATCAGATGTCTTGTTGAAACAACGTAAATACAACAGCATTACTTCGCCCCAATCAATGCGCGGTTTCTTTTTAGCATCGGGGAATTGCGTTTGAATGATGAAACCAATCTCTTTGTGTGCCGGTGGCATCAGTGGCTGGGGTGGTGGGTCCGGAGTTGGACCGGGACCGGGACCGGGCCCAGGACCGGGTTTCTTTTTGCCTCGCAAGTTAATGTCGGAAGCGTGACGCAATAACAACACCATCGCTTCTTTTTCAGCGGTATTTTGCAGCCGCTTTTGTTTTTCTCTTTTATCTTCTTTCCCTAAGCCTAATTTCTTGCGTCCAAAATCTTCCAACTGGCGATTGATAAAGTTTTTGATAGATCTCGGTGTGGTGCTTCGCCACTTGAGGCTATAGTGATTAGGATTTTGGTTTTTGCCTTTGCGCAGTTCTCTGTCAAGAAGTATGTCGAACTCGATATATCCGGTGATTTTTTTACGAATATCACTTGGTGCCATTTCCATATCAAGAGAACAAATTTTCATGCCGTTTTGTATAATCGCCACGCCTTGCAGTTCTTCCGGCATCATGTGTTTTGGTAAATATGCGGCACAAAAATTTTTAATTTTGAAATTACCATCGGATGACGAGATCTCAGAATCGGCGAAATCTTTTTTGTGAATCCACACTTTTGTTTTGGAAGCATCATTTTTCGGCAACGGATATTGGGAAGGCAGTTCGATTTTTTTATTTTTCCCAGAGACATTGAGCCATACTTCCAATTGCCTCTTCTCAATGGCGCGAAACCAGGTCTCTTGGATAGCTCTCTCAAAAGATCCATTGTTAATTTCTTCCAAAACTTCTGAACTTGGGTAACAAACAATAATTCTCGCGCCTATTTCCTCTAACGGTTCCAAGCCACAATGTTTGTGTAGTTGGCTTTTTGCCACATCGCCTTCCCACTTAGCTCCTCTTTTTGGATAGATTGCGCGCCTCACATCGGTCGCTTCTGTGGCACCGAGTCGGTAGACACCATCGTCTCGCAATGTGTCGTAAAACATCTTGTATTGATTTGATGCGCAAAGAAAAATGAATTTTCCTT
The DNA here is from genome assembly GCA_965249835.1 of Candidatus Poriferihabitaceae bacterium. Taxonomy (GTDB): domain Bacteria; phylum Pseudomonadota; class Gammaproteobacteria; order Arenicellales; family Poriferihabitantaceae; genus JAHRAW01. Next base: position 867,371 of record CBDFMY010000003.1, on the reverse strand, counting down.
GCCCTCTTGCTCCGAGCGCATCAGGATCATCTTTAGTAAATCCAAACCCCTCAAAACGAGCCCAATGATCATCTCGTTTCAAGGTTTTATAATCAGAAACATTTTTCACCACATCACCAGTTAACCCAGTGGTGTTACTGTCCTTAAATGTTAGAAAAGTTTCCTCACGCCTGTTTTTTACTACCTTAAATTCAACGCACACGAGACTTTTTCCTTTACGAGCATCCAAAGCGTTCTGAATGGCATCTTTCTGCAAACCATGGGCGATGCTTTCTGGATACGAATCTGCAAGCGTGTTGCAAATAGTTATGAAGTTTGTAGGTGCCTCACTACCTTCACCTAAATCTGACATACCGGCCTCGCCAACTTTAATCTATGTTGTATGTGCATTTGAGAATAACGAGTATAACGCAAAGCCGAAACACAGCCACCGCATCAAAGTGCTTATACCAATCACCCAATCATTCCCCGGCAAACACTTTACGATAACCGAACAGTCCCGCCGCGCCGCCGGTGTGAATGAAAACTATCTGGTCATGCGGCGCGAAAAATCCGTTGCGTACCAGGTCGATCAACCCGGCCATGCCTTTCCCTGAATACACCGGGTCGAGCAAGATGCCTTCGAGGCGCGCCAATAGCGAGACCGCTTCCAGCATGCCGTCGGTGGGGATGCCGTAGCCGGCACCGACATAATCGCAGTTGGCTTGCACGGATTCCCGTGGCAATTCCGGTTGTATGCCGAGGTGGGCGACGGTGGCGGATGCCAAATCAAACACTTTTTGTTCCTGCTGCGGGCGCGGCAGTCGCACGCCGATGCCGAGAATCGGAAAGGGCCAGCCGAGCGCGTGACAGCCGGCCACCAAACCGGCTTGGGTTCCGGTGCTACCGGTGGCGTGAACCACATGCGTGATCGCGAGATTTTCGTGCGCGGCTTGCTCGCTCAACTCCAACGCGCAATGCGCATAACCGAGCGCGCCCACCGGATTGGAGCCGCCGCCGGGAATCAGGTAGGGACGTTTGCCTTCATCGGTAAGTGTCTTCCCGACCGCCGCCATGGCGGCATCCATGTCGGTGTCTTTGGGGTATTCACTTTGCCTTGCCCCCAGCAAGCGGGTCAGCAGGACGTTGCCCGAAGCGGCGTAATCCGCATCGGGATTGTCCACGCGATGCTCATACAAAACCTCGCAGTGCATGCCGGCCATGGCTGCCGCCGCCGCGGTTTGGCGCACATGATTGGATTGCAACGCGCCGTGGGTAATCAGCGTGTCGGCGCCCTGAGCGATGGCATCACCGACCAGATATTCCAGTTTGCGCGCCTTGTTGCCGCCGGTGGCGAGGCCGGTGCAATCGTCTCGTTTGATCCAAAGAGCAGGCCCGCCGAGGTGCGCGCTCAGTCGCTTCAACGGCTCCAGCGGAGTCGGCAGGTGCGCGCAGGAAAAACGCGGTGCTTGTTTGAGTGCGCGGGCAAGCGTGGTGGCCGCATCCGAAGAGGAGGGAGTTGAGGGCATCGGTCTATCCTATCATTATTGTCGCTTGCCTTATTGTGCTTGCCTATTTTCCGCCATGCGGTGTTGCGCTTCGTCGCTCGGTCGATTACCTACTTAATGTATGCTCACTCCCCCGCTCCTCGCGCGCCTTGCCTGACGAAAAATATGCGGCGCACAATTTTGTGCTTGTCTTTTGCGCGTATCATCCCTGATACGCGTCCTTCGGGCTCGCTTCGCTCGCGCCCAGTCGATTCATGGCGCTCCCGGCGATTTTTTCTCAATGTGCTTTGGCTTCTCAAAGTAAAGTCACACTTCTCAATTCATCATTACCTACCATTCGTCATTCCCGCCTGCCGGCGAGAATGACAGGTTGGGGAGACAATAGTAAATCGGGCGGGAATGATTTTTTTGAGAGGCCAAAAGTAAACGAGAAAAAAAGTCCGGCTACGCCGGACGACATATTTTAACTGGATCCCCGCCTGCGGCGAGGATGACGGCAGGAATGATACACGCAAAGCCAAAATCCGTTATCATTACCCCACACCATAACGAGTAGCAGTATGAAATCATCATTCACACCGAAAAGCAGCCGCGTTGTTGCGAACTACGGGTTTTGGTTCGGGAGCGGTCGGCCATGATCTGGCTGCTCGCCGGCATCGTGGTTTTTTTCGGCGTTCATCTGATACCGTCGCGCCCGCCACTGCGCCAAAACCTCGTTCAGGCCATCGGAGAACTGCCCTATAAGGGCGTGTTTGCGATTCTTTCTCTGGCCGCTCTGGCGTTGATTATCAAGGGGATGATCGACGCGCCGCACATTCCACTCTGGCATCCGCCGCCATCGGCGAAAATGGCCACGGCGATTTTCATGGCACCGGCGTTGATTCTGCTGGCGGTGTCGAATTTCAGGGGCAACATCAAGCGCATCGTGCGCCATCCCATGTCGCTGGGGTTGTTGCTATGGTCCTTGAGCCACCTGCTTGCCAACGGCGGTCTGGCGGCGTTGTTGCTGTTCGGAAGTTTCGCGCTGTTTGCGCTATACGATATGCGCTCGGCCAAAACGCCGCCCGCCGCTGCCAAAGAGCCGGTTTCCATCAAACCGGATATGCTCGCCGGTGCCATCGGCATAGCGGCATATTTTTTGTTGATCGCGTTTCACGCAACCTTGTTCGGGGTTGCGGTTTTTTAGTTTAATTACTTAAGCAATTACTTTTGCCATGACCCAAACCAAAACCATGACCCAAACCGGAACCTGCCACTGCGGCGCCGTGGAATTTCAGATTACTCTGGAAGACCGGTTGCAAAATCTCACACGCTGTAACTGTTCGCTGTGCCGGCGCAAGGGCGTCATCATGGCCGCGGTGCCGTTGCAATCCCTGCGAGTGACCAGGGGCGCGGATAACCTCGCCTTGTATCAGTGGAACAGCAAAATCGCCAAACATTATTTTTGTAAAACCTGCGGCATCTACACCCATCACGCACGGCGCAGCAATCCCAATGAATACGGCGTCAACGTCGGCTGCCTTGACGGGGTTGACCCAAGTGCGTTGGGGGAAGTTCCGGTCGGCGACGGTGCCGCGATGAGCCTGGTGTCCGACGGCGATTCCGATTGAATCGCGTCTCGTTTTATCGAGTTGTTATGCGGGATGGTTATGCGATTTGATCGTACGAATCACCCGCCCGTCACTTCAACCACCACATCGCGCACGATTTCCACAATCTCATCCAGCGTCTCTTGCTCGGTGACAAGCGGCGGGGCGAGACAAATTACTTCGCTGCGCACGCGGGTATAAAGTCCGCGTTTCATCATCGCCTTGGTTAACTTTGCGCCGAGTGCGAATTCTGCGTCAAACCATTCTTTGCTGGCTTTGTCCTTGACGATTTCCACGCCGTGCATCATGCCTTTGCCGCGCACGTTGCCGACATGCGGAAGATCGTCCAACTCGTCATGCAATTTTTGCAACATCGCTTCGCCTTTGCGCACGGCTTGTCCGGCAAGGTCTTCGTTTTCGATGATGTCCAGCGTCGCCAACGCGACCGCGCAGGTGGTCGGGTGGCCGCTGTAAGTGTAGGCGTGCATCCACGGCGTTTTGCCGGCGGTGATGGTCTCGGCGATTTCATCCGAGATGCCGATGCCGCCGAGGGGAAGCGCGCCGGAAGTAATCGACTTGGCGAATTGCATCAAGTCCGGTTCAACGCCGTAATGTTGCAAGCCGAACATTTTTCCGGTGCGCCCGAAGCCGGTGATGACTTCATCGGACACCAGCAACACTTCGTATTCATCGCAAATTTCGCGCACGCGTTTGAAGTAATCGTGTTGCGGCGGAATCACGCCGCCGGCACCCTGCACTGGTTCGGCGATGAACATCGCCACCGTGTCCGCGCCTTGTTTTAGAATTTCCTTCTCCAATTCATTGGCGGCGGCGATGCCTTGCGACGAGCCGTCGGTTGGCATCGGATAGTGATACGGATCCGGCGACGGTATGTGACTGAAGCCGGGAATCAATGGCCCGAAACTCGTCCAGTAACCGCTGATGCCAGTCGCGCACATTGCGCCGAAAGTTACGCCGTGATAACCCCACTGCCGACCGATGACTTTGGTTTTTTCCGACTTGCCTTTGCTGCGCCAGTAGTAACGCGCGAGTTTGATGTTGCTGTCGGTGGATTCGCCGCCGCCGCTGGTGAAATAAAAATTGTTGATGTTTGAGTAAGCCATCGCGGAAAGTCGTTCCGCCAGTTCGATGGCCGGGCGGTTTGAACCGCCGGCGTAACTCGAACAAAATGCGAGTTCGCGCATTTGTTTTTGCGCGGCGTCGGCCAATTCCTGACGACCATGTCCGGCGCTGACATTCCACAAGCACGACAGGCCGTCGATGAATTGGTTGCCGTCGGCATCATAAAGAAACGCGCCATCGCCCCTGACCCAGACGCGCCCCTCGGCGTGTCCGGCGGTGTGGTGTAACGGGTGAATTAAATGTTGGTGGTCTTTCGCCAGCAACGCGGCGTTGGATGGGTTGGCAGAGGCATTCATGGTTTCGTTGATGTGGTTGGTTTGGCCATTGGTTGATGGGTGATTGATGGGTGATTGATGGGCGTGGTGGTATTGACGCCCAAATACAAACGCGATTTTACCGCAAAACTCAACGCCGCCCCGGGGTAATGTTGGGGCCGCTCGCGGGCAGATTGAGTATCAGAAATGCTAGCAGGGCGGCACCGCCGGCGGCGGCAAGGGCGACCACATAGTTCTGGTTCAAATCAAACAGCACTCCGGCCATTCCCGGCCCAACCAGCCCGGCTGCCGCCCATGCCGTGAACACCTTGCCGTAGATAATCGTTCCGGTTGCCGCACCAAATTGCTTGGAGATGAATGCCGGATAAACCGCGATGGTTGCGCCGTAGGTAAAGCCGATTAGCAGCAATCCTGCCAGGGTAATGGCGACATGAGGAAACACTGCGATAGTGAACAGCACGCCTGATGTCAACAGCATCAGAGCAGACAGGATTATTCTGCCGGATAGTTTGTCGTGTAATACGCCGCAAAAAAGACTGCCAAGCATGTTTGATACAGCGATGATTATCGGTGCCGCAACAATCCATCGTTGATTCGCGCCGGCGACTTTCGCTATCCCGGTTGCATGGCCAATTGCCATCAACCCGGCGGTAACCGCGAAGCCGTAGGCAAACCACAAGGCCACGACTGTTTGCCATTGGATCGTTGCGGCGGGTGAGTTTTCGTCGGCCCCACTCTGGTATCTTATATGTGCCTTACTAAGCAAAACAGCACTCAATGAAGATATGAGAATCAGACTGAACGCCAATAAGTTTAACGCGGCCGACCAACCGCCCGTGTCCAGGGCGATACTCAAGGGGAGGGGGAAAACTACAGCACCCAGCGCATATGTAGCGGTGACAGCACCCATTGCAAAGCCCTTCCGCTCTGGCATGGCTTGCGCAGAAAATTGTAGCGAGTATCCGTATCCCAACCCGTTGGCGCCGCCAAACAACAAACTGTAGCCGACCCAGAGCATCGGTAGCGAGCCACTGAGCCCGGCCAATACGCAACCAATCGCAGCCATGACCCCGACACCGACGACGTATTTTCCGGGAGACACTTTCGAGTAGAGTCGATGCCCAAGAAAAACGGCGGTTGCCAGTGCTACAAGAGCGAGTGAATAAGTCAGGCTGGCCGATGTGCGGCTGGTTTGGAAGGTTTCCTCTATCGCCGGCAGCAGGACCGAGAAGGAATGGACCGAGCCCAAAACGAAAGACAGCAGCATGCTGCCACCTAGCACCAGTGCCTTCCTGCCAGGTGGATTTTTCTCGAGCGCGCTGCTCGACTGAATCCGCATTATTTACGCCGCGACTCGATGAAAGCCTTTAACGCGGCCCGGGTTTCCTCGGATTGGAAACATTCGGAATCATATCTTTCTTCCAGCGCCAGGGCCGAGGCGAAATCCAACTCCGCCGACAAGTAGAAGGAGCGCTTAATATTGCGCAATCCGGTTTTCGGGAAGGTCGCAATGCGCTCCGATAGTTGTTCGGCGACCGACAACAATTGATCGTCCTCGACCACCCGGCTGACCAAGCCCACGCGTAAACTTTGTTCGGCATCAAGCATGTCGGTGGTTAGTGCCATGTCCATCGCCACCGTCAGACCGACCATTTTCGTCAGAAGCCAGGTGAGCCCGCCGCTCGGGCTGAACCCCAGATAGGCATCGGGCAAGCCGAGTTTCGCGGATTTACCGGCAATCCGCAAATCACACATCAGGGCGATTTCCAGCCCACCACCCAGGGCGAAACCGTTGATCGCGCCGATCATCGGTTTGTCGAGTTCGCGCGCCGCCGCGGCCAGTGCCTGATAAAGCGAAGCCGCCTTGCCAAATTCATCTTCCGACATCTTGTCCATGGCCTTGATGTCGGCACCCACACTGAAAGCCCGGCCGGTTCCGGTCATGGTCAAGACGCGTATTTCCGGGTTGTCCCTGGCGTCGTGGAAGAGTTGCAACAACGCCTCCAGGTCGGAGATGTCTAACGCATTCAGCACCTCGGGCCGGTCGATGGTTGCCCAAAGCACGCCGTTGCGAATTTCTGTGCGGATGGCCATGATTTCCCCTTGTGCGCCTCAGAGGTCGTAATTGTGCAAGACACGCCTGGTCTTGTGTTCAGAGGCGATGGTGCGCGGTGCAACTAACTCCACCCGGGTCGCGAAACCCACTTTGCGGCTGACCAACGCCTCGATTTCACATACCAGTGCCTCGTGTTGGTCCTGTGGAAAATCGCGCGATACCTCAACCATCAAACGCGGTGCGTAGTCAAACGGCGGCGGCTTGCCAAACTCAATCTGAAACTCGCCGGTCAGGCGCGGTGCGAGTTCAATCAACACCGCTTGCACCGATGTCGGAAAAACATTGACCCCCTTGACCACGAACATGTCATCGCTGCGCCCGCGGACATGGAAACGAAAACTGCTACGCCCGCATGCGCAGACACTGGATTGCACCTCGACCATATCATGGCTGCGCAGACGCAGAAGTGGCGAGGCCTGTCGCTTGATTGCGGTGTAGACCAACTCACCCGTTTCGCCGTCCTGCATCTTTTTCACGGCGCCGGTATGGGGGTCAATCAGCTCGGCTATTACATAACCCGCGCCGCAGAAATGCATGCCGCTATTGTGTTCGCATTCGGCGCTCTGACAGCCAAGTTCGGCAATGCCATAGAGGTCGTGCGCGCTCATCCCCCAGGTTTTTTCGATTTTGCGGCGGTATCCGGGTATCTGCAACCCGGCTTCGCCCGAAAAGAATCCTTTCTTGATGTTCAGGTGCCGTGGGTTGATCCCGGCTTCGGCGGCCACATCCGCCAGCCGCATCCCATATGACGGGGTGGAGTAAAGGCATTTGTCACCCGGCAGGTCGGCGAACATGGTCAGTAGATCGTGAGATTTGCCCACGCCAAATGCCAACACGGTAGCCCCCAGATGTTCGAACGACATGTGATCCATCACGCCGCCCGCATAAATCGAGTAATTAAAGCAATTCAGCACAAGATCGCCGGGGCGGCAGCCCAGAATCCACAAAGCCCGCGCGCCCATTTCATTGTAGGCAAGAACATCTTCGCGGGTCCAGGCGATACGCATCGGTTTGCCGCTGGTGCCACCGGTGCCGACCAAACGCACAATATTTTCGTCCGGCGCACATTGATGCGGTCCAATCAAAGCGCCCTCACGCTGCGTTAGCGCCAGATCTTTCTTTTCGGTAAAGGGTATGTTTTCCAGCGCATCGTGACAGGTGATGGCGCCGGGTTTAATCCCGGCACTGTCCAGTAGGTTGCGGTAATACTCAGAATTTTCATAAAGGTATTCAATCTGACGCATCAGCAACGGTGCTTCATGCCGCCTCAAGTCTTCAGGGGACATGGTTTCCAACTCTTCACTCCAGAAAGCTCCGACCATGATGGCACCTTGGTTTTTGTTAGGCATAGTGATGAACCGATGAATTCGCGCAAGGTCGCCGCCCGCGCAGAGATCTCGACTTGGCACGCCAACCGGCGATGTGGACGGTGCCGTCAGCCAGTGCGCCAGCGAAGCCACCGGCTTTGTTTATTCAACTAGATCCCCGCCTGCGGCGAGAATGAGGGAAAGATGTCAGCGAAATAGTGAACATATACAGCAATGACAAATGATAGGCAATGGTGAATTGAGAGGACAAAGGCGAGTTGAGGTGCCAAAGCACACGAGAGAAAAAGTCCGGCTACACATCCTCTCTGCCGTCATTCTCGCGGCAGGCGGAAAAAATCGCCGGGAGCGCCATGAATCGACTGGGCGCGAGCAAAGCGAGCCCGAAGGGCGCGTATCAGGGATGATACGTGCAAATCCAGACGCGACGGAGTTGCGACAATACTAAAGGATTCGGCGTTAGCCGCTATCATTATGTCGGCTTCCTTTTTTCGTCATGCCAAGAATCCAGAATGTTTCTGGCATTATTCAGCGAGATTATATTTTTTTCAGTTGCATTCTGTCCCCAACAACCGAGACCATGGGCTGGAAACATCAGCGATAATTTGTTCTATCATGCAAACATATTTAAATAATTTGTATTCGCATTCGGTTTTCCAATCAACTAAATTCTCACGGACATGCCCTCATCGGTCATGCCAACGGTTTCAGACAACGCAAACCACGGCGTTCATCAAGCATCGTCCACGCTGGGGTTTGTGTGCATAGCGGCTCCTCGGCGAAAGGACAGCGCTGCCGGAACTCACAACCTTGTGGGCGCATAGCAATGCTGGGGGGTTCTCCTTGTAACGTGATTCGTCGTTCACTGGCGTTGGGGTCAATCGAAGGGTTTGCCGATAACAGACATAGTGTATAAGGGTGGCGAGGGTGGGCAAAAATTTCCTGCGTATCGCCCTCCTCCACCAGCCGACCCAGATACATAATTCCCATGCGGGCGGCGACATGACGAATCACATTTAGATTGTGCGTAATCATCATCATCGCCAAGCCGAGATTTTCTCGCAGGTCGTTCAATAAATTGAGCAACTCGCCCTGTACCGAAACGTCCAGCCCAGCCGTTGGCTCATCAGCCAGAATCAATTTCGGCGATAACGCCAACGCCCGCGCCACACCGATGCGCCGCGCTTGACCGCCGGATAATTGGTGCGGATAACGCCCGGCAAAATCGGTCGGCAACCCGACCATATCCAACAGCCGCGCAACTTCAGTGCGCAAATCTCGATCCTTCATCCCGTTGATGACATATGGTTCGGCAAGCAACGCCTGCACTGTGCGGCGCGGACTTAAACTACCGACTGGGTCTTGAAACATCACGGCGATATCTTTTCGTAGCGGGCGATATTCAGAAGGAGATAGTCCACTGATTTTTTGTCCATCAAATTTGACCGAGCCGCCAGCAACCGGCAACAAACCGGCGATGGCGCGCAACAAGGTGGTTTTGCCGGAGCCGCTTTCTCCGACTATTGCGTACGTTTCTCCAAGCGCAATATTAAATGAAACGTCGGCAACACCGTCTATAGTTTTTTGGCGCCATCCGAGGACCCCGCCCGAAGGAAAACTGACACGGAGGTTTTCGACTTCCAGTAATGCCGTCATACCTACCCCACCGTTTCTTGCAGCCAGCAAGAAGCTTCGTGCCCGCTTCCGCAATTGAATATCGGCGGGCGTTGCACGACACATTTGGGTAATGCTGAATCGCAACGCGGCGCGAAAGCGCAACCACTCGGTAAGTTGCTCAAATCGGGGACATCGCCAGGAATGGTTGGCAAACGGCGCGTCGATTGTTTGGCATGGCCGGGGTCGCATTCCAGCAGGCGGCGGGTGTAGGGATGACTGGGGTTGGCAAAGACATCGCGTAACTCGCCCGATTCGACTATTTCGCCGGCATACATCACCGCAACTTTCTGACACAGTTCGGCGACCACGCCTAAGTGATGCGAAATAAATAAGATGGAGCAACCGTAATCTTGTTGCAACTGCCGCAATATATCGATAATCCGTACTTCCAAAGTTGCATCAAGCGCGGTTGTCGGCTCGTCGGCGATGAGCAAATCAGGGCGCGACATCAAAGCCATAGCAATGGCGATGCGTTGCAACATTCCGCCGGAGAACTGAGACGGATGCTGTCGAAATCGCAATTCTGGATCTGGGATTTCCACTTGTTTTAGCATATTAATGCTACGCGTTATTTTTTCGGCACGTGAAATTTTGTTGCGATATTGAATATCCACCATTTGTGCGCCGATGCTGATGACCGGATTGTGCGTGCGCATCGGGTCTTGGAAAATGACGGAGATGTCCACGCCGCGTAAAGCTTGTAGTTCCGTTTCGTCCAAATCGTATAAATTTCGTTGCTTAAAAAATATCCCACCGCGCACTTGTGCACTCACCGGCAATAATCGCAAGATAGCATTCATCAGCGAAGATTTACCGCAACCCGACTCGCCTACCACGCCAACAATTTCACCTTTGCCAATGGAAAATGAAATATTTCGCAACGCTTCCACGTCGCCATAGTTGAGCGAGAAATCGTGGATATCGAGTAGCGTGTCTTTTGTCATGATCTAGCGTGCCTTGCGCATTCGCGGGTCGGCAAGGTCGCGTAGTGCCTCACCAAAAAAAGTAAATCCTAATGTCGCCAGAATTATTGGCAAGCCGCCAGCGACTATTGGCCATGGTGTGTTGCGAATCATCGCATAGCCGTCTTTGAGGAGCGAGCCCCACGATGGTGTCGGCGGTTTGACGCCCATTCCTAAAAAAGATAACCCTGCTTCAAGTGCAATGACTGCGGGAATGTCCATTGCTGCTAACACCAGTAGCACACCGACGATGTTGGGTAGCATGTGTACGCATAAAATGCGTGGTAATGATGCGCCCAATGAATGTTCGGCGAGAATGAATTCGCTGTGTCGCAAACTCAACGTTTGTGTGCGTGCTACTCGTCCGTAGGTAGGGATCGAAGTGACCATGACTACAAACACCACGGTCTCTAGACTGGGGCCAACCAGCGCAACCACTGCCAGCGCGAACATAACCGTTGGGAATGAGCGGATAGTGTCTAAGAAAATCATGATTGCGCCATCCAGCCAGCGCGGGCCGAAACCGGCGACCATGCCAAGTGAGAGTCCCAGCAACATCGCTGCAAAGACTGCGGGCAACGCGACTTGCAACGCTACCCGCCCGCCCATAATGGTGCGCGAAAACAAGTCGCGTCCCAATTGGTCAGTGCCGAGCCAATGTGCGGCGGATGGTCCTTGCAACCGTGCGGGTATGTCCAGTGCGTTTGGGTCATAAGGGACAATAAAATCGGCGAACAATGCCGACAATACAATGACGATCACGATGGTAATGCCAATCATTCCTGCCGGCTCACGCAACATCATGCGCAAGGTGGCGGCGATTGTTCCATTTGTGTTGGCAGATGTCATGTCGTGCGAGCGCGTGGGTCAAGTGCGGCGTTGATGATATCGGCGGTGGCGGTAGCGCAAACGAAAATCACTGTTGAAATCAATACGCCTCCCATCACCACCGGATAGTTGCGCGTGGTGATGGAATCGATTACCAGTTTACCAATTCCGGGGCGGGCGAAAATAATCTCGGTGAAGACCGCTTGTGAAAGCAAAATTCCCATGCCAACACCGATTACGGTGACTACTGGTAAAACCGCAACGCGCAACGCATATACCAAAACGATTTTCCACTCGGGTAAGCCAAACGCCCGTGCCGTACGAATGTGCGGCTCAACCAACACTTCTAACATTGAAGCACGCACAAGGCGCGCCACATAACCGACCCAAGACAACCCAATGGCAAAAGACGGTAACACCAGATGCAACAGCCTACCGCTGAAATGCTCCGGGTCACCGGCACCAATAGCGGGGAACCACTGCCACTGCACGGCAAACAGTAACAACCCGAGCAACGCGACAACAAAAGCCGGGGCAGCAACGCATGCTACCGATAGCACAGCGGTAATTCTGTCGATTAACGAACCGCGCCGTGCTGCGGCATAGACACCGAGAAACACACCCAACATCGCCGACCAAATAATGGAGCAAAAAATTAACTCTAGCGTAAAGGGCAATTGTTCAAAGACAATGTCCGATACTTGTCGGTTAGAAAAAACATCCACTCCCATATCGCCGACCAGCAAGTTGCCGAAGAAATAGGAAATCTGCAACGGCAAAGGGGCGTTCAACCCCATCTTCTCGATTAGTTGGGCTTTCAATTCAACCGTTGCGCGGGGACCCAGTATGACGCTGACTGGGTCGCCCGGCACCGAGCGAATCATGATGAACATCAATGTTACGGCGATAATAACAATCAGCGCCGACAGGAGTAGCCGTTGTATCGCGTATTTGAGCATCCGCGAGTCAACTCACCGGTTGTTCATGCTTTTCTCTTTAGCTACGCGCGAAATAGCGAAGCAATGGTAGTCCGTCCGGACGAAACGCCGGGCGAATCGATTTGCGATAGATGACCGGCGTCGCTTCGTGCGTGAGGAAGCGGTAAGCACCTGACTGCTCCATCAAATCCTGCGCTCGTCGATACATTTTATCTCGGCGTTCGAGATTGGTTTCCTGCGCCGCCTGTTCGTGAATTTTGTCAAATTCATCCGAACGAAAGCGCTCCCAGTTCCACACCCCAACCTGCTCTTGCGTGAACCAAGCGGTGGCGTAGTAAGGATCTGGGGTCATGGAGAAACGATTCATAATTAATTGTACGTTTTTCCACTGGTCCCCCTTGCTTTCATCTCCCAACGCCCAAAAAGTCGCCGCCTCGTGGACGTTGATTTCGAGGTTGATACCGATTTGCTGCAAGTTGGCTTGGACTACTTGAGCGGTAGTTGTGTAAGCGGTTTTATTGATGACATCGAGAGTCAAACTAACATCGGTTTCGCCAGAATCGGCAAGTAATTTCCGCGCTTTTTCGAGGTCTGCCTCCGGCGGCACGATTCCTTTCGGACGATGCCCAACCAAACCGGGCGCGATAATGCCGGTTGCGGGTTCCGCAGCACCGTAATAAGCGGCATCCATAATAGAGGGAACATCAATTGCATATTGAATGGCCTGGCGCAGTTTTTTGTTTTTCAGGAGTGCGTTATCAACGTTCATCCCAATCCAAACATAAAACAGCGATGGATATTCTTCCAGTATGGAATTGGCTGGTGGGTTGTCGCGGTAGCGGGATACTGAATCAAGGCCGATTCTGGTGTAGTCGAGTTCACCGGCTTCAAACGCGATTTCGGCAGTTTTTTCATCATCAATTGGATAGATTTCAATCGTGTCAAACGCCGCTCGCTTGCCACGCCAATTGGGGTTGCGCTTGAGCACGGTTTTTTCTTTCGGTCGCCATGCGTGGCGCAGATAAGGTCCGGATTCGGCAACTGGGTCAGTGCCGATACGCCCACTCTCTGATTTTTCAAACGCTTTTTTGCTGACGATGTTGCCGGTAATATATGGCAACGCGATTGACCACAGTGGGGCAAACGGTTTGTTCAACACAATCACCCCTGTGCGCTCGCCAGTTACTTCTACTTGCTTGAGCGGTCCCATGTCAGGCTTGTTGGTTGACTTTAATTTCGGGTCAACGATGCGTTCAAAAGAAAACTTGACATCTTCTGAAGTCATTGTGCCGAAGCCATTGGTGAAACCAATATCGTTGCGCAACGCGAAATTAATACGCGTGTCACTCACCTGTTTGATCATGGCTGCCGCATCTAATTGCCAGTCCCATTCACGCCCCGGTTTGTATTGCACGAGTTTGTTGTAAATGGATGAGTGAATTTCCTCATCAACTACGCCGATGCTGAACGCTGGGTCCAGCGTTGTCATATCACCATATGTGCGTATACGTAACGTTCCGTTGTCCGCCTGCGCAATCGAAAACGGAAATGGAAACGTAGCTGCCGCGCCCAATAGCGACATATCTTTGACAAACTTGCGGCGATCGACAGGTTGCCCGCTTAACTTAAACCAGTGAAAATTTTTCATGTTCGTTGCCTCTATATGTGAAACGTTAACAGCAATCCCGGGGAATCGTTTCGTCCCAGGTCTTTTCCAACAATAATTCAGCATCCCCCTCATAGGCGGAAACTTTTCTGAATATACGGAATTCATCCACATCAGCAGTCATACTATTGTCCGAGCGCACGCGTGTGCGCCAGTCGCCGCGGCAAATCGTATATTCCCAAGTCGTTTCCACCCGAGCTGACAACGGGTCATCGGGATGAATAGAAAACATCTGACGCACCGTGGCACCATACTCAATATTGTTGTGCGGATTGCGCGTCTCGCCCAAGTCATCAATAAGCGTCACTCGATAAACGCCATCGGCAAGTGTTTCGCGCTCAGTTTTGCAAGTGGGTGGGCGCAGTTGCGTAAACGCGGACAAATCCACCGCTGGCGCTACAGCAGGTGCTCCTTGTTCTTGACTCAACACATCCCCAACCTCCGCTCGTTGCGGCAAGATGAATCGGCAATTTTCCAAATGCAGTGTCACTGTGGCTTTTGCCGGGGAGGGCCAGACCATTGGCCAATAAGCAGTGGAAGCCGCCAGGCGCACTCGGTGGCCAACGATGAAATGATGACCGCAATGTCGCAGAGGAATGCGGACCCGGTAACGCCGTCCTGGGAGCAAATCGAACGGGCGCTCATGCGTGGCATAATGCGTCAGGTTGTATACGGTAAAACTAACTCGGGCGGAAGAATCATCGGGCGCAATATCGCATAAGCGGAAAGCCAGCAACGCTTGCGGTCGGTCGGCAGAAAACTCGATTTCAACTTGTGGTGCACCAAGAATGTCCAGCGGCTCAGTCAACGGAGCGCTGTCAAAGCAGATTGATTTTTCATCGTCCGACTGCTGATCGGTGGAAAGTTCATCATCGACTCGCATGCCTGGGCAATAGTTGCCCGCCGTATCGCCAACATCCTGTGCACTGCATATGACAACATCATCGGTCGAAGGCGTCTTCGCCAAAGAGCCCGGCACTAAATGGAAAGTCAATGGTGGCGTTGACGGCGGCCATTGCGCTTCACCAATCCAACGTCCCGGACGCGCGCTCAACTTCGACGAAGGATTACCATGCTCTTGAATGTAAGCGCGGTACAGCGGTAATTGTTCCACTCCGTTTTGCTCGCCTTTTAGCCAGCGATCAAACCATCTGGTTACTTCGCCATGAAAATCCCCGCTCGGACCAATTTTGGCGATATTCGGGTAACGATGCTCCCACGGTCCAACCAAAGATTTGACCGGTGCGGTTAGATGCTCTGCCAAAATGGGCGGTGTATCGGAATATGAATCCGCCCAGCCACCGATAGCGAGCACCGCACACTGAATGGCATTCCAATCCTCACACACCGAACCGTGCTTCCAATACGCACTGTGCCGCTGGTGGCGCAACCAATTGGCGGAGAGAAAAGGCAAACGCCGTATTCGATCAAACCATACTTCTCGCCAATCCTTGCGCACAGTGGGGTCGGGCGGGCGACTGGAATACGCAGTCATCTGTGTCCCCCAGTTAAAATTATCATTTAATAGACAGCCGCCTATGTAGTGTGTTTCCTGCAGATAGCGGTCATCGGTTGAACACACCGTCACAATCGCCTTCAACGCCTGAGGACGACGCATGGCAATTTGCAAACCGTTAAATCCGCCCCAGGAAATACCAATCATACCAACAGCACCGCTACACCAAGGCTGTGCGGCAATCCATTCTATTACCTCCTCGCCAGATGCCAATTCATCGTCCAGATATTCGTCCGACAGATAGCCATCCGAATCGCCAGTGCCAGCCATATCCACTCGCACCCCGGCATAACCGGCTTCAGCAAAGGCGGGATAGTTGCCTTCATCACGCGAAGCGGTGCCATCGCGCTGTCGATATGGTAAGTATTCCAAAATCGCCGGCACTGGATGCTGCCCCACCCCATCAGGCAACCACAACCGTGTCGCCAATCGCCGACCATCTCGTAATTCAATCCAAATATCTTTATTGATCATGGTTCAAGATACTTTAAGCGGTCAATTTCGGATAGATTTTAGCAAATATTGATACCTATTTTCGTGGCGAGTATGGAAGCGAAACTCGCACTCTTTCAGATGGTAGTAAAAGGTCTGTTTATGAATGCCCCTAAAGCGGGTAAGGCGTACTTTAGCACAGTCCCCAAAAATTCTCTTCCGTAGCGACAACTTCGGCTCTCTGTGCTCGATGGTTACTGGTGCGCGGCATCTTCACCGGATTGCGCGGCAAAAATAGAGGTATATCCGCCGGACCAATCGGGCGGAATCAGGCATGGGCGTGAATCATGCCGCGCCCATAGAACCGGTTTGCCGCGCACGATTTCATAGGCGTGGCGCGATGGGTCCGGGTGCGGCGTGTACGCCTTGGCATCGCCCGCCGAATAGCAATTGAGCAACAACGGACGCGACTGCGCTGATTTGCTTGGCGGCGAGTAATGCAGGGTGCGGCAATTGTGCACGGTAATCGACCCCGCCGGCCCGGTTAAACAAACCGCGCGCGAAGTGTCGATGGACGCAATGGTGCGGTCATTCAAGCAGCCTGCCCATTCGCCGTCATCGGCATACAAATCGTACAGCGGCCCGTTGTGACTGCCTGGCAGGACCATCAGCGGGCCGTTCAACTCGTCGGTATCAGCAAGATAAGTGCCGATGGTGAAAACATTGTAGTTGGTATGCGGGAAAAATTGGATGTCCTGATGCCACTTGACCGTGTCGCTCCCATCAAACCATTTGAAATTCAGTTTCGAATGGTGAAACAGAACATCGGGGCCGGCCAGGTCGGCGGCGACATCCGTCATCAGTCCGGAAGAAAACCGCCAATAGGCTGCATGCTGTTCATCCGGACGCTTGAGGCGTCGCAACACAGGATTGTTTTTTGTGTGCCCCGGGCCGAGGTCGAGCGTTCGGCCGGATTCGGTTTCATTCCGACTCATCTCGACAAACTGATTTGTTACCGCGATGAGTTCGGCCAACAGTTCTGCCGGCAGAAAGCGTTCGACGCTGAGGTAGCCGTGTTCAAAATAATGCTCGCGTTGTTTCTGGGTAAGCACGAGTGGCGGAAACGACAAAATTTCTTCGGGTGTCATGGCGGCCTCCTCGGACCTTTCGTGGTCGGTTAGTCTGGTTTGTGAACAGGGTTATGTGACAATTTGGCGGCGAGTTTCGCAACCTCTTCCGCTGGCATGGCGTAGGCGTGTTCGGCGTCGGGAAATTGCCCGTCGCGCACGGCCGCGGCAAAGCGGCTGAACGCTTGCGTGGCGACCTCACCGACATTACCGTAGCGTTTGGCGAATTTCGGTTTGAAGCCGTCGAATGCACCGATTAAATCAGCACCAAGCAGCAATTGGCCGCAACTGGCATCGCCCGCGCCGATGCTGAAAGTGAAAATGTCAACCGCTTGGTCCACCGCCCTGCCGACTTCGGGCGGGACAGCTTCGATCTCCATGCCGACGGCGCCGGCCTCTTCGATAGCGCGTGCGTTGTCAATGATGCCAAGCGCGTCTTCGGCACTGCGTCCCTGCAGTTTGAAACCGCCATATGAATTGACAAAGTGCGGACACATGCCGACATGGCTCATCACCGGCACGCCGGCATCGGCCACGGCTTTAATAATGTCGAATTTTTCCCGGCCACCCTGCAGTTTGACCGCTTCGGCGCCCGCATCTTTCATGAGTTTGAGCGCATTCCGCACGGCAATTTCCGGAGTTGCATATGCGCCGAATGGCAGTGCCGCAATGCACAGTGTATTCGGCGCGCCGCGGCGCACCGCCCGTGTATGTTCAATAATCTGTTCCATCGTTACCGGCAGTGTATTGGCATGACCATATGTAATCATGCCCAGACTGTCACCCACGGCGACAATATCGATGCCGCCGCGTTCAGCCCATTGCGCCATCAAATAGTCGGTCACCGACGCCAGTACAACCCGCACACCTTGCCGCTTACGCTCAGCCAGATCGGGAATGGTCAGTTTTTTGCGCGCCTGCGGCATCAGTTAAACCCCAGCAGTTTGGACGGTAGCCACAACACGACTTGCGGGAAGGTCATCACGATGCCCAGAGTAACAACCTGTAGGACGATGAACGGAATGACGCCGCGAAACATGTGCTGCAACGTAAGTTCTGGCGGACTGATACCGCGCAAGTAAAAAATCGCGGGTGCCATCGGCGGAGTGAGATAACTGGTTTGAATCATAATCAAGAACAGCACGCAAAACCAAACCGGGTCAAATCCCATTTTAACCACAAGCGGCGTGAACACGGGAATGAAGATTAGCAGGATCGAAATCCAGTCAAGGAAAAATCCGACCAGAAAGAAAACGGCGAGAAATAAAAGTAGCATCGTCCAACGATCGAGATTTGCGCCGATGAGCAATTGTTCGGTGACGGCGACACCGCCCGTGGCGATAAATACTCCGGAAAACATGCTACCAGCGAGCAGAATAAACATGATCATGCAGGTTACTTTAAGGGTCTTCAGCAACGCTTCCTGCAACATGGCGAACGAAAAAGTGCGGTAGAATACGGACAACAACAGTGCGCCCATAGCACCCATACCCGCGGCCTCGGTCGGTGCCGCCCAGCCCAGCATAATCGAACCCAACACGGTGAATATCAGAGCGACCGGCGGCAACAAAGCGAATGCAGTCATGCGCAATTTAACCGCCAGCGGAGGATCATCAGGCGCGGCCGGAATCCGCGGTCCGGCCTTTGGATCCAGCACGCAACGCCCGAAAATATACAGCAAATACGCCGTGGCCATTATCATTCCGGGAAACACCATACCTACAAACAAGTCGCCCACCGAAACGTCGGCCACAGGCCCCAGCACAACCACCACCACCGATGGCGGAATAATTGTTCCGAGCGACCCACCGGCACAGATGGTGCCGGCAATCAGCCCCTTGTCATAGGCATACTTCAGCATGACCGGGATGGCCAGCAGGCCGACCACGGTTTCGGTTGCGCCGATGACGCCCGATGATGCGGCGAATACCACGCACATGATCACGGTGCCGATAGCCAGTCCTCCAGGCAGACGACGCGTCCACAAGTGGATGGACTCGAACAATCGCTCGGCGATGCCCGACCGTTCAAGCATCGAGCCCATAAAAATAAAAAGCGGCACCGCCGCCAGCACAAAATTAGAGGAAATACTTTCGACTTTTTGTATGAATTGATAGACAACCGCCGCGTCGAACGTAATCAGTCCAAACACGAGTGCCACGCCCATCATGGAAAAGGCCACGGGAATGCCCGCAAACACCGCGAGCAACACCGCAGGGAACATCGTCAACGCCAGATAATTACCCATGCTCAATCAGGCGAAGATCGGAGTTGCGGTTTACAGGCAATGACGCGATACGACTTGATTAGTTCGGCGACGGATTGCAAACTGAGTAGCACAAAACTCAGAAAGAATATCATTCGAAACGGCCAAACCACCGGGTTCCACCCTGATTCCCCGGTGGTTTCGCCGATTACCCAAGCCTCGTACGCATAGATCCAAAGTTTTAACGACAGCCAAAACGCCGTCGGCAACAGAAAAAATAATATGCCGATAGCGTCAACCATGGCTTTGGTGCGACGGCTGAATTTGTCGTAGAGGACATCGATTCGAATATGGCCGCGCTCGCGCAGGGTGTACGCCACGCCGAGCAAAAAGTTGGTGCCGGTCGCCATGTAGCCGACTTCATAAGCCCATAGCGTCGGCGCATTCAATACATAACGCGAAAACACCTCATAACAGATGGCCAACACCAGCGGCGCGACCAGCCACGCGGCGAGTAGGCCGAAATGGCCGGTAATGCGCTCAATGATGCGGACCATTGATGCGGGCTGCATTGTCCAGTCGCGCCGATTTAACGTTTCACATTACGGTAGCGTGCGGCGTCCTTCCACAAGACTTCGTAGGCCTGTTGATGCTCCCAGACCCGGTTGAACCATTCATTCTTACCGGCTTCGACGGCGGCCCATTCATCGCCCAAAACCTTGACTTGTTTTTGCACCGATTCATCAAGTTCGATGATTTCATTGCCGGCGTTTCGGAAGAAATCCAGTGCTTTGGCATCTTCATGCCCAACTTTCATCCAGAAGTTCAGCGTCGACATTTTCGCGGCCAATTCCACCAAGCCCTTGTCGCGGTCCGACAGCGCATCCCACGCCGCTACACTGATAACGCATTCAAACGGTGCCGACGGCTGATGCACGCCGGGGATAACCACGTATTTGGCGATTTTGTGGAACCCGGGAGAAATGTTTTCATACAACGTGCCCCATTCAGTGGCATCAATTACACCCCGTTCCAGTGAGGTATAGACCTCTCCACCCGGTAGGCTCACTGGCGCGGCGCCCAAATTCTTGGAAATCGCCTGCCATGCCCCTGCGGTGCGCAGTTTTAGGCCTTTGAGATCAGCGAGCGTGCGCACCGGCTTGCGAGAATGCAAAAATGCCTCCGCCGTTCGCATACTGCATGGCAACCCGATAACGCCGAACTTTTCCCGGCGCCATTCGCGCCAAAGATCAATACCGCCGCCGACATACAGCCAGTGCAACATGCGCTCCGAATCCATACTGCCGGCGAAGCCACCGAATACCACCGCGGTGGTATCCTTGCCCCAGTCGTAGCCGGGCCAATGATGCCCGACTTGGGCGATGCCATTTTTGACGGTTTCGGTCACCTTGAGCGATTCGCCGAGGGTGCCCGCCGGGAATACATCTATCTGGATGCGTCCATCGGTCAGTAGTTCGACTCGTTCCGCAAAGTCCTTGGTGCCGAGTTCATGCAACGGTCCGCCGCCCCAGGCTGATGCCATCTTCCACTTGTGTTCGACGACATCCGCCGACGCCGTCGCCGCCGTCAGCAGAAATATCGCGCCTAATACGGCCTGCAAACGGCAAGCGTGCTGCCTACTGGATTGAATTTTTGCTTTCATTTTCTTAGTCCTCTGAGGTTGGTCATGTAATAGATTCGCGTCGACAAACGCGAACCGCGGACGGCCGAATCAACGCGTTACGAATCGCGTTCATTCGGCACATTTTTGCCGGCACGTTTTTTTGCCGCCTCTTTGCGAATATCCCGCGAGCTCGGCTCCGGGAAAATCCAGACTCCGATAATCATCAATGGTGCCAGCAGGAGTTCCACCCATTTCACCGCGCCGGCCGCTTGCTGATGGTCGTAGTAAAAAAGTGCAACGCAGACGACCGCGACGACAATGGACAGAATGGCTTTGAGATGCGGCGGCATACCGTGCTCCGATCAGGGCAAATCGTGCCGGGCGGCGCCACCACCGCCGGGTACCGCATCCAGTTTCTCAATGGCCGTTTCAATGTCATCGCTCGTCAATTCCCAAGTGTTGTCGAGTTTGGCGATTACGCCGCGCGTGAACGGCTCGACAAGCCGCACAGCGCGCTCGTGGTCCGTGTCAAAGTGGTCCATCAGCACGGCCAAGGCAAGTTGCCGCGGCGCGGCACCGACATATGTCCATTCAAAACCGTTTTCAGAAAATCGGCATACATTCAGGTGCTGGTCCAGCGGGTGGTCACCAACCAGCACAACGACGCCGTCGATTGTTCGGTCCCCGCGGTAGTGTTTCATGGCCAGTTTCATCGGTTGTTGCACCCGGCTGTAGTGGATTTTCCAGCGCAAAATAGATATATTACTACTATACTAAACAAACTTTATTAATATATTATTGACATGTCAAGTAAAAGTTTTCTTCCCAGCGGCGGTGTATCGCCGAAATACCGAGGTTAAAGCCCCATGAATGCTCAAAAATGAGCGCCAAGAAATCCAAGCGCACTATCGCCGAAATCCGTGACGCCAAGACCAGCGGCGAAAAAATGGTGTACACCTCAGTGCCGGATTACACCTCCGCCCGCTGGGCGGAAGCGGCGGGCGTGGATGTCTGCGTCGTCGGCGACAGCCTGGCCATGGTCGCGCACGGCCACGATTCCACCATTCCCGCAACGATGGACATGATGATTCTGCATGCGCGTGCGGTACGCCGTGGCGCCCCCAACACCTTTGTGCTGGGTTGCATGCCCTATCAGAGTTACCACACTATTGACCAGGCTCTGACCAACGCCACCCGCTTCATGCAGGAAGCCAGTTGTGACGCCGTAAAACCGCAAGGCGGCAAGTCACAACAGCACATTCTGAAAGCGCTGGTGGACTCCGGCATCCCAACCGCGTCCCACATCGGCCTCACACCACATATGATTGCGATGTTCGGTGGCTTCAAAATCCAAGGACGCACCGCCGAATCCGCGATGAAAATCCTTGAAGACGCGTTCGCCATTCAGGACGCCGGCTGTTTTATGCTGGAATTTGAGGCAGTACCGGCACCGATTGCAACGTTGATCTCCGGGCAACTTGAGATTCCCACAATCGGCATCGGCGCGGGTGCTGGCACCGACGGACAAATACTGCTGTCTTACGATTTGCTTGGCGTATTCACGGACTTCAAACCGAAATTCACCAAACGCTACGCCAACCTCAGCGAGGTTGCAGTCAACGGGCTAAAGGCGTATATCGAAGAAGTCAAGTCTGGCGCATTCCCGGACGCTCGACACAGTTACGGCATCGACGCGACCGAAGTCGAAAAATTTCGCAACCTGCTTGAACGTCGGGCGCAACACTAACTGACAACCGTTAATCGTTATGACATCCATGCAATCTCCCCCTGCTATAAGCGCCGCGGCGTCGGAAGCCATTTCCGTACGGGAGAACCTCGCCGACCGGGCCTACCGGGAGATAGAAGAAAAACTGGTTACCCTTGTTCTCCAACCCGGCGCGATATTATCGGAAACGGCGTTATCAAACATGCTGGACATCGGCCGCACCCCGGTGCGCGAAGCGTTGCACCGCTTGGAACGCGAAGGGCTGGTTATCGTGTTGCCACGCTTGGGCATCATGGTCGCAAAACTGGACGTAAGCGCACAAATGCGTTTGCTGGAAGTACGGCGGGAAATAGAACGACTGATGGCACGCAAGGCCAGCGACCGAGCGACTCCGGAAGAACGCACGGTATTCAGGCGCATCAGCAAGGACATGCTCGCCGCCGCCGAACGTGGCGACGATATCGGATTCATGCGCCTCGACCACGAATTTAACAACTTGCTTGTAACTACCGCGCGCAACGAATTTTTGACCGAATGCATCTCTCTCATAGCCGGACTCTCCCGCCGATTTTGGTTCATGTACAACCTGCGACAGCCCAATATCCGTATCACCGCGAAACGTCATGCCGCCGTGGCCCAAGCCATCGCCGACGGCGACAGCGATGGTGCGGCGGAAAATTCCGATAAACTTCTGGCGCACATCGAAAGCATCACGCGCGAGGCACTGAATTGGTAGAGATTGTTTCTGACATTCCGTTAATGTCATATGCTTATATTTTTGCCGCGCGCTTGGGTTCCGGGTTCGTCGCGCGGAGCGGTCAACTTAATTTCATTTACTTTGGAGGCCTATCATGGAATTACTCAACAGTCCGATGACAGAGCGACAACTTAATTACCGGCAAATTTACCGGCAACGAATCGCCACATGGTACGACGGTTTTTTGCATGTACTGCTGATTTACGCCATCGGTACCGGCGCGATGTATGTTTATATCAGCCATATTACCCGGCCGACGTGGTGGGAATGGCTCACCGTTCCCGTGATATTTTTGCTGGCCAATTTTTTCGAGTGGTTTCTGCACGCTCAAGTTATGCACAGGCCGCGTAAAAACAAAGGATTGCGGGCGATTTATAACCGGCACACGTTGATGCACCACCAATTCTTTACCGATACCGAAATGCGCTTTGCCGGCCCTACCGACTGGCGCGTGACCTTTTTCCCGCCCTACGCGCTGATCGTGTTTATTCTCATGTCGATCCCCATGGCACTTGTCATCGGCTGGCTGGTTTCAGCGAATGCAGGCTGGCTGCTGATGTGCACCACAACCAGCGTCTACCTCATCTATGAGTCCATGCATTTTTGCTGCCATATCGACGAAAACCGGTTTGTTCGCTACTGTCCGTTTGTCAATACAATTCGCCGCCACCATACCGCGCACCACCATCAGTCCATTATGATGAATCGCAACATGAATCTGACTTTCCCGATATGCGACTGGCTATTCGGCACTTCCGACTTGAACCGGGGGCTACTCGGGCATTTGTTCAACGGTTACGACACAACGCACGTCAAACCGAATTGACACCGCGACGCGCACGTTACCCGACTCGACACATTCCGCCAGTATTGGCCGCCTACTTCGTAGAGGGTTTGGACGATTTGACCGAGCGAGCAGGTTTTAGGGTTTCGATTAATTCGTGAACAGGTTCCCCTGGGGCTACCTTGTTGCGACCTCACCCCAGTCATGAACCATACCGTGGTAAGCACCCCTTTTCGGTTAGTCTACCCACTTCATGGTACAGCCCACTCCCTGGTGTGACGGGCGGTGTGTACAATGCCGGGAACGTATTCACCGCGGCGTTTGGGTTTTGGCCTTGCGGCCGTACTCCCCAGGCGGTCTACTTATCGCGTTAGTTGCGCCACTAAGAAATCAAGTCCCCCAAACGGCTAGTAGACATCGTTTACGACGTGGACTACCAGAGTGTCTACATTGCCAAGAAGTCGCCTTCGCCGCTACTTTTCTGACAGATTTAATATCCGTGTCCGCCAAAGCAACGCGTTGCCGCTCAGCGCAAGGTTCGCGCAAATGCTCGGATGTCTTCGATTAGCAGTTCCGGTTCCTCCAGAGCGGCGAAATGCCCACCGCGGGGCATTTCGCTCCAGCGGGTTACGTTATAGACGCGTTCGACATATGAACGTGGCGGCCACGACAGCATTTCTTTCGGGAACAACGCCGCGGCGGTGGGAACTTCGACGCGTTTGCCTTGTGGCGACAACACGCGTCCGCCTTCTTCGCGGCGACCGTAATAAATCCACGCCGCGGTGTTGAAGGTGCCGGTTACCAGATACACCATGATGTTGGTCAGCAATGTATCTTTGGAGTGCGCGCTTTCGATGTCGTCGCCATCGGTGTCCGACCACGAGTTGAATTTTTCGATGAACCACGCGGCCAGGCCGACCGGACTGTCCATCATCGCGTAACTCAAGGTTTGCGGTTTGGTTGCTTGCTGGGTTCGATAACCGTCTTCCATGATCTGTTCGCGCACGAATTGTTCGGCCCACGCTTTTTCTTTCGCGCCCCTGGGTGCATCGGGATGACGCATCGTCATGATGTTGATGTGGATTGCGCGACAAGCGGGCGCGTGTTCGAACCCAAGCCACGACGAAATCGCGCCGCCCCAGTCACCACCTTGCGCAAGGTAACTTCCATAACCCAGCACATCAGTCATCAACGCATTAAAGAGTTCCGCCATTTTTCGCGGTCCAAATGGACGCGGCGGCGACCCGGAAAAACCAAATCCCGGCAACGATGGCGCGATGACATCAAAGGCATCGTTCGCATCGCCGCCGAAACGTTGCGGATGCGCCAGCGGTTCAATGATGTCGAGAAACTCGACCACCGAACCGGGCCAGCCGTGGGAAATAATCAGTGGCAGTGGCGCCGGCCCGCTACTTTTTTCATGGATGAAGTGCAAGTCAATGCCGTCGACTTCAGCGAGATGATGCGCGAACCGATTAATCTCCGCTTCGTGCTTGCGCCAGTCGTATTCCTCCAACCAATACGCGCAAAACTCCTTCATGTAATCAACGTTCGTTCCATAGACCCAACCCTCGCCGCTGGGCATCGCGTGCCAGGGATATTCCGCAACACGCGTTCGAATATGTTCAAGCGTGGCATCGGGAACATCGAGATGAAAAGAACGAATGGTTGTCATACTTTGTTTTTTGCGCGAGTCAATTCCGATTGAAATGATCGATCTCGACAATTTCGCTTCGGTAGTTGAGGCCGAGTGCGACGAACGCACCGCGGTTTTGGCGTGCCACTTCGCGCATTAATGTGGCGAAGCGGCTTGCTATATGGTCTTCTTGCTGGAAGCCGATGCCGTGAATTTGCGCGCGTGGCGTTCCGGTTTTCGGGTCGCGGTTCAAGGTTGAAACGGTGTCCAAAACCGAATCATATGATGATCCGGTGTAGTCGTCGCCGAATAGGTAGATGGCGAGTTTGTCGGTGCGTTTGGCGTAGGTGCGAAGTGCTTTTTGCAATCCCTCCACCGGGCTGCTGTTGGAAAAACTCGTCCATGATTTCATGGCCGACAACACCGATTTTCTTCGCGACGGCGTGTCGGGTATCCACTTGCCAGCGTAACTTTTTATCAGATAAACGCCGTTGTCATTCATGATCTGAAAGCCTTTCACTTTTGGATGAATGGAGAGGACGTTTTTCAGTTCGGCGATGACGCGCGACCACATTTTTTTCATGCTTCCAGATGTGTCGACAATAAAGATGATGTAGTCGCTGTCCACCGGAATACCACCCACCTGGACCACTTCGTCGGTCGCCGCCTGGGGATTGTTCTGCGCCAACGCATTGGTTTTGATTTGCAGAATCTTTGCCTTGGCACGCTCTTCGGCAAGTCGATGCTGCAACCCGGCCAAGTCGATATTCGATGCGGCCATTTCCCGAATCTTGGCTTCCAGACCGCGGGTCTGCTTCAGCAAGTGGTCGCGTTCTTCTTCATCGGTGGTTTTTCTTTTTTTCTCGGCGGCGATGTTTCCCAATAGATTTGTGATTCGTTCGGTATTCAGCGCGCCGCCCGCCACATCCGTTTTTGACAACAGCACCAGCAACACCATCGCCGCAAATCCGCAGCAAATCACATCGAGGAAGGACATGCTGAATATTTCGCTGTTTCTTCGGTTGCTTTTCATGTTGATGTCATAATTTGTTTCACGGCCATGACGGTGCCGGACTAATCATCATACCGGTAGTGGTTGCGGCCCAATGCCAATAGGCGTAAGCCGCATCCGGGTCGCCTTCGATGGGCAACAACACCGTGTTGACTCTGGCGGAACTCGTGAAAGATTTGACCGCCGAATAAAACAACGCATCACGACACGTGCCGCTTACCGTGTTTTTGTTACCAACGCCACACGCCGTGAATTTTTTCAACACCGACAACGACCCTTTGGTGGGTAGGCTATCGGTAATGACATAGATGTCGGTGGCACGACTGGCATTATTTTTGACAAAAGTCAGCGCTGAATGGAGATTAGTCGCGTTCTGCGGATGCAGATTTTCCAGCGCCTCGGATACCGTTGCACGACCATCCGCATCATCGCCACTTCGCCACTTATTGTCCGGCAGAAAATCCGCTGTGTCGTTGTAATGAACGATCATATACTCGCTGCCTTCGGGAATCCGGTCGAGAATCCAGTGCGTCACCGCCATTGCCCGCCGCCATTTCGGCGCGGATTTTTTTGCCGTCGTGTTCGACACCTTGATTTTTATAATGTCCACCAGGCGCTCGTCCGCCATGGACGCGCTGTTGTCCAGCAAAATTAATATGCGCGATCCGGTCACGCGCAAGCCAATCAAATGATCTTCCCGACTTTTTTCTTTGGGTGATTCGGTTTTTTGCGGGGGTTCGATCGGTTGTTTTTGCCGCGCCAGTTTTTGTTCAAGGTCAACGATTTCTTTGCTCAACCGGATGAGTTCATCCGCCGCCGTACCTGCTTGTTGTTCGGAATTGAGCGTGCGTTTTATTTCTTGTTGCAATTTTTGTTTGAGTGCTTCGAGTTGCGCCAGCAGCGCGCTGTTATACGACTCGATGGTTTTGATTTCATTTAGCAAACCGGCCAGTTCGTTTTGCAAGGCATCGAGTTCGGTGTCGGGTTCTGCAGAATGATATTTCACCAGCATAAAAATCAAAATGATCGCGCCCAGACCGCACGCCATGACGTCCAAAAACGCGAGGTTGAAACCTGTCGGTCTGCGCTGCGATGACCAGCGCATCAAGTTTTCTCGATGCGATGACGCATCAGTTTTTCTCGATGCGATTTAGCAGAAATTCTTCGCAGTAAGCCTGGGTGTCCACCACCAGTTTGTCTTGCAGGCGTTGCAATTCGTGCAAAAGAAACATCAGCAGAATGCTGATAATCAAGGCAACCAGCGTTGAATTGAATGCCACGCCAAGGCTGTTGGTCATCCCGGCAATATCGCCAGCGAGGGCTTGGTCGGCTTGCGACAAAGCCTGGCCGATGCCGCGCACGGTGCCGATGAAACCGATAGACGGAATCGCCCAGATCAAGTATCGAATCATCGAGTTCCCGGATTCAATGCGCGCCGCAAGCGCCTCGACGCCGGTAACGATCGCGTCCGAAGTGTTCTGCACATCTTCGGTGGCGATGTAGCGGCGCGCCGCCGTGCTCAGTGTTTTAATCAGCGGCGTATTGCGCGTTTCCTCATCTTCTATTTTTTCAAATTCCCGCAACGCCGCCTGCATTTCCCGCATGGTGAAACTCTGCGCCGAATTCTCCTCTTCTCCATCAGTGATAAGTTTCATGTTAAACAAATAACGATGCTTGGCGATCAGGTAGCACTTTTCCAAAATCAGATAGATGCCCCACAACATTAAAATAATGCAAACCTCCTGTTCGTAGTCTTTCAAAATAACCGAAAGCGTTCGCGGTGCCGACAGCCCTTGCTGCTGCGCCACCAACAACGCCTGCTCGGCGTGCGGCCAGATGAGCGCGACATAAACTACATGCACGCTCACCGCGCTGACCACCAGGGCGACCGCGTTTTTAAGCAATTTGGGCATTGTCCGCTCCTAAATATCAACCGGAAAACTAACCGGACTATTGAGGCTGGTGGAATACGGCTCGCCGTCCGCGGTGGCATCAAACAACGCAACTTGAATCAACAACAGCGCGCCGCCAAGCGCCGCCAGCGCAAGCCAGAAAATGCGTTTTTTCATGGTCATGGTCGTACTCCGATCATTATTCTTTACCGTATAGATAACGCGCCACGCGAAAGCCGACATCATCGCGCCGGTGCAACAAGCCGTCGCGGAAACTTGCGCGCAGGCCGATTATGGATGCCGAACGAAAACTTGCGCCTTTGACCACGCGCTGGTCGCCGACCTCGTGCGATACGCCGAACGGATTGGTCTCGACTTGCCCGGGCTCGGGCGGACGCAGATCGTAGACATCATGCACCCACTCGCTGACGTTTCCGGCCATATCATACAACCCTGCCGCATCCGCCACAAACGAAGCCACCGGTGCCACGCCGGCGAAGCCGTCGTTGTAGCGGGGAATATATTTCGACACGCTCCCTTTGGCGCTTTCATCGGCAAGGTTACCGCTGTTCGCCGGGATGGTGGTGTCATCGCCCCACACGAACCGGGACACCGTGGCGCGCCCCGCAACTCGCGCCAGCCATTCCCATTCCGCCTCGGAAAGCAAGCGGTAACCATCGGCGGTCGCATCAAACCCGCGCAGTTGTCCATCGACCAACTGGTATGCCGGTTGCAGCCCATCCTGCGCACTCATCCAGTTGCAAAAACCCGCCGCCTCCACCCATGAAACATCGCGCACCGGATGTTTTTTACCACTCGCTTGGACCGACTTATCCGGTTTGTATTGCGCAAACTGCGCTTCGGTGATTTCGGTGGTGCCGACATAAAACGGTTTGGTCAGATTAACCCGCCGTTGAAATTCATTGGCGCGTCTCGCCTTTTCATTTTTTGGCGCACCCATGGTGAAACTTGCGCGGCCACGCGGATCAAAAAATTTCAGGGTAACGCCGGCAGCGGCAGTCATAACCGCACCAGCCTCTTCCAATCGCGCCGCGAATTCGGTTTTCAGTTTTTTATCAATCAATATCGGTGCGCTCGCGCTCGGTGTAACTGTGAACTCCACGCCGCGATACCCGTCGCGCACTAACTTTATTTTTTGCGGCAACGCTTGCAACCAAAGTGTTTGCGGTGTCGCGTCCATCGGTGCGCCGTTGATGAACACGTTTGCCGACGGTGTGCTGCGAATGACCACTTCGCCGATTTCCTTGGCCAGATTAAATGAAATTTCCGCCTGCTCGTTCGCCTTCAGCAACACTTGCCGGGATTGCCGGAGATAACCCGGTTTTTCATAGCGAAGGATGTGCTTCCTGCCGGCCGCCAGCGACAGCGAAGGAGTAATATTTGCCACCACTCCGTTGACGCGTAGCACACCACCGGCGGGGAATGCCTTGATGCGCACCGTGGTTTGTTTGAGTTTGAGACGGTAATCGCGCCGGATATTGGTTAAGGTGTTGGTGATGGCGATTTCTTCGTCGATTGCTTGATACGCATCCAACACCACCCGC
The DNA here is from genome assembly GCA_965249835.1 of Candidatus Poriferihabitaceae bacterium. Classification (GTDB taxonomy): domain Bacteria; phylum Pseudomonadota; class Gammaproteobacteria; order Arenicellales; family Poriferihabitantaceae; genus JAHRAW01. The sequence goes on along the minus strand of CBDFMY010000003.1, from coordinate 837,088 downwards.
ACGCGATGCACGCCGCCGCGCAAATTCGCAATGCTAACCGGCGTCACACCTTTTTCATCGCCATCGACTACTACCAGCGCGCCCGCCGGATTGGAGTTGAGGTTGATGGTGCCGATGACCGGCATCAAGTCGATGTGACGGGTGAGTTGTTTGCCCCTTTGCACTTCGAGCAACAACGTCTGCGGGCGATAAAACTCGTGGTCAATTTCAATGCTCACCGAACCCGGCAAAAATTCCCGATCAAATTGCGCAGCGGTGGCGGCATACACCCCATCAACCTGCCAACTGGTTTGCGGGAGCGCCGGCTCGGTGGTAATGACAACGCGCACCGGTGCTTCCCGCATTTCAACCGCCAGGTGTTTCGCGTCTTTGGCAAAATCAACTTCCACGATGCGGCTGATAAATCCGGGCGAATCAATACGCACCATCGCGTGCGCACCGAACGCGTAAACCGAATCAAAAATCACTGCGCCGTTGCTACTGGTTACCGTCGCCGAAAAATTCTCTGCCGCCGAGCGCGGTGTGATTTGCAAAGAAACGCTGTGCGTAAAATAAATCAGCGGCAGCGTCGCCAACAACAACACGCCGGCGATGCAACCGAACAACAACCGCGTGCGAAATCTTTTTTTCGCGATTGCCAGTTTTTGATCAAGTCCGCTCATTTTTTTATCAAATTTTTTCATCGCATATCACGATTACTTCCACTGAGGTCGCGCCCGGTTTGATGTCGAGCGTGACTAGTTTGGATTTATAACCGGAACGTGCGCCTTCAAAAACGCGCCGCCCGGGACGCAGGCGGATGGTGCGGCGCGCGGTTTTGCCGACCTGTCCTTCGCCGCGCACAATAATGTAAGTTTCGTTATCGGATATCACCACCACTGCCACTTCGGTTTTGTATGCTTCCACTTTGCGCGCCAGTTCGGCATGAATTTTCCGCAGACTCGGGCTGACTTCGACATCCGATTCGGTTTCCCGCAAATACGCGGCGACAGAATCGAGCACATTGTTATCACCAAGTCGGTGTTCCTGATTCAGGGTGGCGCGAATCTTTTCGGCGATGCCGACAACCCGACTGGCAACATTATAGTTTTCCACGGCGCTTTGATTGCCCGGTTTCAATTGCCGCGCGAGTTGGAAATACGCCTTCGCCGCCGGCCAATCATCGTGCGCTTTTGCCTGTTCACCGAGCGCGATTTGCGCTGCAAATGCTTTTTCCGTTCGCACCTGCGCCAAACTGTTTTGCAAAATTTTAATTTCTTCGCTCGTCGGGAAAATCTTTTTCGCCAGCGCTATCTGTGTTTCCGCGACCACCAAATCATCCGCATCCAATGCGCGTTGTGCATTGCGTATCGCATCAGCAAATCGTTGTTGTTTTAATTGCTCTCGCAATTCTTTGAGACGCGCACCGACCACCGGACGAGACCGGTCAATAGACAATACTTTTTGCAATGCCGCGACTTCTTTCTCGGGACGGTTTTCGGTTTGCGCAACCTGCGCCTGCCGCAACAAATCCAGCACTTGAAACATGACCGCAACGCGTTTTTGCAACGCCTGCATTTCCGGGTCGGCCGGATTCAGGCGCAATACCTCCCGCACGGCTTTTTCCGCCGCCGGCGCGCGGTCATTTTCAAACGCAACCTTTGCCTCACGCTTCAAAGTATCCAGCCGCTCGGCATATTCCGCAGACGCCGACTCCACCAGCACCCGCGCTTGTCGCAGACCCTCCCGCGCCGACAAGTAATCACCTTGGGAAAAATCTTCGATGGCGCGCGCTTTCCGATTTTGCAGTTCGGCGTATTTTTCACCGGCCCAATGACTCAATCGTATTTCATCGATTTTCGGCTCAACTTCGCTTTCATATCGCGCCAACTGTTGCATGAATTGCGCACGGAAATTTTCGGTGGCGGCGTCAACGGATGCGCCTTTATTCGGTGGCGGTGGCGGTGGCGGTGGCGTTGGCTGAATATTTTCTTTTGATGGCGGTGTGATATTGCTGATGTTCCAGTTGGAATTGAAATAGAAAAGCACCCCTGAAAATAACGCAACCAAAATTGCAATAATCCCACCAGTTTTTATTAGATTTTTGGTTTGATTTAATTTTGCCGTTTGAGTTTCTTTGTCGATCCTGCCCCTTTCGGGCATCTCTCTAGTGCGTTTGGATTTCTCGATGCGCGCTATATGTTTTTCGTCGGTTTGGGGGCCCGGCGCATACCGAAAACTCTCAATTTTCGCAAATAAATCGACAACTTTTGATTCATCAAAAATCACCGCGGTTTTCGATTTTATTTCCGGAACCAACTCATCCAAAGCCAATGTCCCTTCTGGTATTTCTTTTTTATTGAATTCCGACGATACAACAACGCATAGCGAAAAAAAATTGTCTGCTTCAATAGCCAAACATTCCCGTAGTATTTTTATGTGATATTTATTTTGTTTTTTTGGGTAAGCGCGATGCTTTGGATCGGCAATACTCTCCGAACTCCAATGTTTTGTTTCAATGACAAAAATTCCATAGCGCGAAACAACAATGTGATCTATCTGCGTCGATTTTTTCTTACCATCTTTCTTGAGAAGCAAGTTAACATCTTCCATCAAATGATATTCATCATCCGGTAAAAACTTTTTTAATACCGAATTTACCTTGCGCTCACCCTCATCGCCTTTTTCTTTTTTTTTACTATCATCCATTTCAGGAAACCCACCGACTACAGTTGCTTCTCCGGCGTCGCCTCCAATTCATAAATCTTTTTCAGAAATGCAATCCACTGTTTATATTGTTGAGCGGCGTCACCCACCAGCTCGGCCGTTTGATTTTCATATTCGACCACTTGCGGCGCAATTTCTATATCGATTGACTGCCCAAGTTCGGCCAAAGCATCGCGGTGCACTTTCATCTCCGCCCGGGTTTGGAAGCTCTGCCCCAAAATTATCGCGCCACCAATGAGCGCACCCGCTGCGGCCACCTCTGTTGCAGCGTTATTATTGGAATCCGCTGCCGCCACAGCGCCGACAACAACCAATAAACCACCCAGAATCCCCTGCACCACGGCCTTTTTTTTTGCTTTCCTGGCGGCTTTCACCTCCACCAAACTTTGTTGTTGCCAAACCAGATAACTGTCATCCATTTTTTGGTCAAAATCAGCGTAATGGGTCTGCATTCTGTCAATGAACAGTTGATCGCGCACACGAATTGGCTTTATCCGCTGTAACGCCGGGTCATCATCCGCCGGCACCGCCGCCAACCTCACGCGACCGTCGCTGGTTTTTAAATACTTTGCGAAAGTTTCCTCGGACAAACTTCCGCCAAAACGAATTTCCGATATAAGTTGTAGCCTCTTTAGTTCTTCGGACTTGCGCCTGTTCAACTTTTCAACGATATACGCAGCCGCTTTTTCAAACACCGGATCATAGGCATCCTTGCCTTTGTTGCGAATGTTGTTGTGAAATCCTTCATTGGCACGATGTTTGAAGTCTTTGGTGAACCACTTTTTACCGGAAATGTCGGTCACCGAAATGTTGATGTACACATCCTCGCCGTTGGACTTGAGAATTTTTCCGTTGACATATAAATCCGAAGTGGCGTTCGCGTTCGGCACCACCCGTACCGCGCCGAAGGCGTTGGTATCTTCCAGCGCCGATTTCATTTTCAACGCAAAGCGATTTGACTCGGCACGCCGCAATTCCGCAAATATGCCTTGTTTTTCCCAGGTATCGGGGTCCTTCGGCAGGTTGGGATCAAACACCGGCACCGCCACATCAATCTTCGGCAAATTGCCGTTGACTGAGACCGTGCCGGTATTGCCGTAATCGGAAGAGAGAACTGGGCCAACATCAGGAGCGCTTGCTGTGCCGCCGGATGTGGTAGCACAGCCGCTTAACACGGTTACGCCAACAAGCAAAAAAATACAATACACGCGCTTGATTTTTCTGTTCCAGGCAGTTCGGTCGAAGTGTTTCATTTTTCTCTTTGTCTGGTTAAGGTTTGAAATCAAGTTTCAGGAACCTCCTGAACAGGCAGGTTTTTGTAACGCCGATATTCATTCCACAGTTTTGCTTTGGTTGCCGGGTCGGTCTCATCCATCGCCGCCTGACGAAATTGCTTTGCGATAATATCATCATTTTCCATCGGCGGAATGTCCGCCGGCAATTTGCCGTTGGGCGGCATTACCTCATCACTGCCGGTTTTGTCGGCATCGGCAGTGGTTGTGGTGGTGCTGTTGTTTTGATCTTCGCCGGACGCTTGTGATGCGGAAAGGCCTTCTTGAATGTCACCCTGGATGTCGCCGACCGGCGTTGATTCCTGGGTTGTTTGAGTTCCTTGAATGGTGTCACCGGCGTCGCCAGCAGCCACTCCGTTATTTGCACCGGAAGCGGTGGATTGACACGAATCAAACTTATTCACCGAGCGCAAAAGCGCCTTTTCCAGCAAGGCAATTTTCTCTTCCCGCGTGAGCAACTCGTCGTCCGGACTCTGCAAAATAATTTCGGCACAGTCCTGAGAAGTGGCGAGATCGGACTCATCGCCCGGAGCGACACCCGCGACCCCGAGCCAGGCGATGATTAAAACCACCTTGCCAAACCCCGGAATGCGAGTTGAACTTTTCACCTCCATCAGCCGTTGCAAAGCGTGACTCTGGCAAATTTTCTTTTGCCGACCTGACAGACATAATCGGTGCCGGCTTTGACAACCAGTTTGCGGTCGCTGATTTTCTCACCGTCAATGCGCACCGCGCCTTGTTCGATCATGCGATACGCATCGGAAGTGGATGGCACGAGGTTGGCTTGTTTCAATAAGTTGGCGATGGGCAAGCCGTCCGGCGCCGACAATTTGATACTCGGCATGTCTTCGGGTATCGCGCCCTTGCTGAACTGGTCGATGAACCCCTGCTTTGCGCGCGTCGCATCGGCGCCTGAGTGAAAGCGTTCGACCATCTCAAAGGCGAGCGCGAACTTTGCTTCCCGTGGATTCATGCCATCGCTGACCGCGGTTTTTAACTCGGCGATTTCCTTGCCGGATTTGAAACTCAGCAATTCAAAATAGCGCCACATCAACGGGTCGGAAATCGACATGATCTTGCCGAACATCTCGGAAGGCGGCTCGGCGATGCCGATATGGTTGCCGAGGGATTTGGACATTTTGCGCGTGCCGTCCAGCCCCTCCAGCAACGGCAGGGTCATCACCACCTGTTGCGGCTGACCATATTGCTTTTGCAACTCCCGCCCCACCAGCAAATTGAATTTCTGGTCGGTGCCGCCCAATTCCACATCGGCTTTGAGTGCCACGGAATCGTAGCCCTGCACCAGCGGATAGAGAAACTCGTGGATGGCGATCGGCTCGCCGCCTTTGTGCCGCTTCTTGAAATCATCGCGCTCCAGCATACGCGCAACGGTGTGCCGGGCGGCCAGCCCGACCAGACCGGTGCTACCCATTTCGCTCATCCACCGCGAATTGAATTCGATGATGGTCTGCTGCGGGTCGAGGATTTTGAAAACCTGTTGCCGATAAGTCGCGGCGTTTTCTGTGATTTGTTCGGGTGTCATCGACTTGCGCGTGACACTTTTGCCAGCCGGGTCGCCGATCAATCCGGTGAAATCACCAATCAGGAAAATTACCGCGTGACCCTGCTTCTGGAACTGGCGCATTTTGTTGAGGAGCACGGTGTGCCCAAGATGCAGGTCGGGAGCGGTCGGGTCAAATCCGACCTTGATCCGCAGTTTCCCACCACCGGCCAGTCGCTCAACCAACTCCTCGCGCAGTAGAATCTCTTCCGTGCCGCGGCAAAGTTCGGTAAAGTTTTCGCTGTGTAGTTGGTCCACGGGGGGTTCTCCTTCTCATAATGGTTATGTGTGCTTGTGCGTGACATTCTACGCGATTCGGAGCGCAAATTTTTTTTGACCTTGCAAGCATATCCATATAAAGTATCAACCCGGAGCATACCGGGTCCCACTTGTATCATCGCAGGTATCATCGTGCGTATCATCGCAAGGGCCCGGTCAATAATCGCGCCCATCACCTGCAATCATCGGGGTTTGGTCTGGGGCTTTCTCAGAATTACGCCGGAGTTTCCTATTAATCAGTCATTAATCCAACCAGAATGTCGCCACGCTCCCTGCTGAAACTTGACTTGAAAGACCTGCCGTCACGACCGCCAGTGGGGCGGGCATTGGTCATCGCCGTGGTGCTGCTGATTGCATTTGCGCTAATCAACGCCCTGTCCGCTTCCACCGATGAAGCACCGGTCAAACACATACCCGACGCGCAATCGGGCGAAGCCACAACTGTTACGCAACCGGTCACGAGCCCCATCACACTGGCGAGCATCGCCCCGACCCGGACGCATCCATCCGCGCCTCGGCAACAACTCTCCGCTCATGACGATGCGCCTGCGAACATCAATGCAAACATCAATGCGAACATCGACACCAACACCGATGCCGCAGCAACGGTGCCAATGGCAGCAGTGGAAGAAATCGCGTGGCGCGTCGACAAGGTCAAACCCGGCGACACGTTGTCGGTGATATTCAAGCGGCACCGGCTGGCGGTCAAGGATGCCTACGCCGTGGTGGAATTGAAAGATGCCGCGGTCTTGAATAAAATCCGCCCGGGCGTGGAAATCCAACTGGCGGCAGACGACTCGGGCGCACTGGCGGCGTTGCGTTACCGTCTGGATACCTTCACCACTTTGCATGTGGTCAGGGAGGACGGGCGGTTGCGCGCCGAGGTAATCACGCGCACACCCGAAATCAGAATACGCAACAAGAAGGCGACCATCCGGACCAACCTGCTGGACGCCGCCAAAGGTGTCGGCATGGATTTTGAAACTGTCTACGACCTCGCCCAACTGTTCGGCTGGCAGGTGGATTTCTCCAGAGAAATTCGGCGCGGCGATCAATTCTCGGTGATATTCGAAGAGTGGTATCTGGATGATAAGAAAGTCGGCAACGGCGACATCCTCGCCGCCGAATTGCTCGCCTCCAACCGCCGCCTGCGGGCGATTCGTCATGTGGATGAGCAGGGCCGCCGCACCTATTACGCGCCCAACGGCGATGGCATCCAGCGTTCGTTTCTGCGCTCGCCGCTCAAGTTCGGTCGCGTTACCTCGCACTTCTCCCTCAAGCGGTTTCACCCCATCTTGAAAAAATGGCGCGCGCATCGCGGCGTGGATTACGGCGCACCGCGAGACACCCCGGTGCTCTCCACTGGCGACGGCGTAGTCATGCGGGTGAAGCGCGACCAAAGTTACGGCAAAACCGTGATGATTCGCCACGGCGGAAAATACACCACGTTATACGCCCACCTGCACCGCATCAAAGACCGCATCAAAGCCGGTCGCCGCGTGCAGCAAGGCGAGGTCATCGGCTATGTCGGCAACACCGGCTGGGCTACCGGAATGCATTTGCACTACGAGTTTCGGGTGAACGGCATCCATCGAAATCCGCTTACGGTGGAACTGCCCAGGTCCGCGCCCATCGACCCCGCGCACTTGCAGGAATTCCTCGCCGCGGCGGCGGTATGGGTCGCACGGCTGGATCAAATCGGCACGATTGATGTGGCGCAAATCGACACCGCCCAATAAAGCACAATCACCAAAGCACGATCACCGACACACCATTACGATGTCCGACACCGACCGCGACCAGTCGCGTCGAAACCGGCCGAGTCGAAGCACACAAGATCCAACGCTGGCGATCGGGCTGATGTCCGGCACCAGTATTGACGGCATTGACGGCGTGTTGCTATCGATACAACCGCCGCATCACATCGCCATCCAAGCCACGCTCCACACTGCCTTCCCGAACGCGATACAAAAACAAATCAACGCCCTGATTAACCAACCCGGCGAGTCGGCGGTTGACTTGGACGCACTCGGCGAACTCGACGCGCAACTCGGCGTGCTTTATGCCGAAACCGCAAACCAACTCAAACCCGATGAGCCGGTGGCGGTGGTCGGCTGCCACGGCCAAACCATCCGCCATCAACCCGATGGGGAATTTCCATTCACCTGGCAACTCGGCAATGGTGCGGTCATCGCGCAACGCACCGGTATTCCGGTGGTGACCGATTTTCGCAGTGCCGACATGGCCGCCGGCGGGCAAGGCGCACCGTTGGCACCGGCTTTTCATCGCGCGGTTTTCGCAAGCCGCGATGAGAATCGTGCGGTAGTCAATCTCGGCGGCATCGCCAACATCACCCACCTGCCGGCCGGCGATGACCCGACCGTCATCGGCTTTGATACCGGGCCGGCCAACACCTTGCTGGATGACTGGTGCCGGCGACACTTCAACCAACCGTTTGATCGTGACGGCGCGCATGCGGCGGCCGCTGCCGTGCAGAAAAAATTGCTGGAGCGATTATTGTCGGATGCGTATTTTTCCCGTCCACCGCCCAAAAGCACCGGGCGCGAATACTTCAATCCGGCATGGCTTGCGCGCATATTGGCCGACGACGAATTTGCCGCGCTTTCGCCGGCGACCGTTCAAGCCACCTTGACCGCGCTTACTGCCGAGAGCGTGGCGCATCAACTAGGCGCACTGACGCCGACCATCAACGCGGTATACGTCTGCGGTGGCGGGGTGCGCAATCACACGCTGATGGCGATGCTCGGCCAACGTTGCCCGGTTGAAATTCGCACCACCGCAGAACTGGGGATCGACCCGCAATGGGTTGAGGCGGCCGCTTTTGCGTGGATGGCGCATCAAACCATGCAACGCAACCCGACCACATTGCCTTCGGTTACCGGGGCAGCGCAACCGACTATCGCCGGTGCGATTTATTTTCCGGCGCAATGATAGTTAATCGTCTGCGAATGTGGTGTAATGCGCGGCGTAATGAGTGTTAACTTAACGAAGATACACATGAAAAAAGAAATCATTCATACCGACCGTGCGCCCGATGCCATCGGCGCTTATTCTCAGGCGGTCAGGGCCGGCGACACGATTTATATTTCCGGGCAGATACCGCTTGATCCGGGCAGCATGGAAATCGTCGATGAATCGTTTGAAGTCGCCGCCCATCAGGCATTCAAAAATCTCGCGGCGGTGGCTGAAGCCGCTGGCGGCGATTTAAATGACGCGGTCAAGGTCAACATTTCCCTGACCGACCTCGCCAACTTCGCCACCGTGAACCAGGTGATGGCGCATTATTTTCAGGAACCGTATCCTGCCAGAGCCGCGGTCGGCGTGGCATCGCTGCCGCGAGGCGCACCCATTGAGATCGAGGCCATCTTGCACCGGCAAAGCGCATAATCGCCCGATGACATCCTGCCAATAATTCTGAACACCGAGCCACCACACCCCCTGCAGCAACTCAGCGGAATCGGCTGCCGACTCGTGGCGCGGCTGGCGCGCATCGGCATTCACCATCCGCGGGATTTGCTGTTCCATCTGCCCTACCGCTATCAGGACCGCACCCGGGTGTCGGCCATCGGCGGTTTGCGGGCCGGGCGGGATGCGGTGGTGCTGGGGCAGGTGGACACGGCGGAGGTTCAATACGGTCGGCGGCGCAGTCTGCTGGTGCGAATACACGACCGCAGCGGCTCGCTGACGCTGCGCTTCTTTCATTTCGGTGCCACCCAGCAGCGTGGTTTTCAGCCGCAAACCTGGCTCTCTTGTTATGGTGAGGTGCGGCGCGGGCGCACGGTGCTGGAAATGGTTCACCCCGAATATCGCCTCCACCGGGAACGTCCGACCAGCGTCACCGAAGCCGCGCTGACACCAATTTATCCAAGCACCGAGGGCATCGGTGCGGCGATGATGCGCAAACTGGTGCGTCAGGCGATGACCATGGAACTGGATAAATTACAAGAATGTCTGCCTTTGTCGGTGCGCAAAAAGTTTAACCTGATGCCGCTCAAAAACGCGTTGCAGTCGGTGCACAATCCGCCTCCGGATGCCGACACCCAGGTGCTACTGGCTGGCACGCATCCGGCCCAACAGCGGCTGGCGCTGGAAGAATTGCTGGCGCATCATCTGACGCTGAGTCGCCTGCGGCAAAAACATAAAGCGCACAATGCGCCGCCGTTTGATGGCGACGGCGGAAGTTGGGAAAAACTAAAAGCGCGCCTCGGCTTCGACCTGACCGCGGCCCAGCAGCGGGTAATCCGCGAGATTCTGGCCGACCTGAAAACCCCGACGCCGACCATGCGCCTGATTCAAGGCGATGTCGGCTGCGGCAAAACCGTGGTGGCGGCGGCGGCGGCACTTTGCGCCATTGATGCGGGTTATCAGGTGGCGTTGATGGCGCCCACCGAATTGTTATCCGAGCAACATCGCAAAACGTTTTCCATCTGGCTCGACCCACTCGGCATCCAAGTCGAATGGCTGACCGGAAAAATGCCGGCGGCGGCGCGCGCGCAATCCCTGCAACTCATCCACACCGGCCAGGCGAAGATGGTCATCGGCACCCACGCATTGTTCCAGCAACAGGTGGGATTTCATCGCCTCGGTCTGATGATTATCGATGAGCAGCACCGCTTCGGTGTCGACCAACGTCTGGCGTTACGCAACAAAGCCGCGCACGGCAACGATGCCGTGCCGCATCAACTCATCATGAGCGCAACGCCGATTCCGCGCTCGCTGGCGATGATCTTCTACGCCGACATGGACATCTCCAGCATCGACCAGTTACCGCCGGGGCGCAAACCGGTGCAAACCGTGGTGCTGCCCAACAGCCGCCGCGGCGAGGTTGCCGAGCGCATCCGCGATAGTTGCCGCAATCATCAGCAAGCCTACTGGGTATGCCCGCTCATCGAAGAATCGGACAAACTGCAAGCGCAGGCGGCGCTGGTCACTCGCGAGACGCTGGGGCAACTATTGCCCGAAGTCACCATCGAACTCATTCACGGGCGTATGAAATCGGCGCAAAAGGAAGAGATTATGGGACGCTTTCATCGCGGCGACATCGACCTGCTGGTTGCCACCACGGTCATTGAAGTGGGCGTGGATGTGCCGACCGCCAATCTGATGATTATCGAGAACGCCGAGCGTCTCGGGCTTGCGCAACTGCATCAGTTGCGCGGGCGAGTCGGGCGCGGTGCCGAGCAATCGGTGTGCGTGTTGATGTATCAACCGCCGCTCGGAAAATTTGCCAAGCAACGCCTCGGCATCCTGCGCGACACCAACGACGGCTTTGTCATCGCCAATCAGGATCTCGAACAACGCGGGCCCGGGGAATTGCTGGGCACCCGACAGACCGGCCTTGAGCAACTCAAAGTAGCCAACCTCTCGCGCGACCGCGCATTGTTGCCGACCATTGAACAAATCGCCCGACTGTTGCTGACGCATCATCCCGATGCCGTGCATGCCATCATTGAACGCTGGATCAGCATCCGCGAATCCTACGCCGAAGTATGAACGCGCCCGCCTCCGGTGATGCCAATAAGTTGCGCGCCTATCTGCGATTGACGCGCTTTGACCGACCCATCGGCGCGCTTTTGCTACTGTGGCCAACCTTGTGGGCGTTGTGGCTTGCCGCGGACGGGCGACCGCATGCCATCATCGTGGTGATCTTCATCGCCGGCACATTTATCATGCGCGCCGCCGGTTGCGTCATCAATGACTACGCCGACCGCCACATCGACCCACGAGTCGCACGCACCCGCGACCGACCGCTGGTGCGTGGCGAATTAACCACGCGTCAGGCGTTGCAGACATTCGTGTTTTTGTTACTGCTGGCGTTGCTATTGGTGTGGCAACTGAACCGCCTCACCCAATTGCTCGCCGTGTTCGCGGTCGCAATCGCGATCGTCTATCCATTCACCAAACGCGTCACCCACCTGCCGCAACTGGTGCTCGGCGTGGCATTTTCCTGGGGCATACCGATGGCTTACGCCGCCCTCGGTGGCACGATACCGCCGCAAGCGTGGTGGCTGTTCGCCGCCAACTTTGCCTGGACCGTGGGATATGACACGCAATACGCCATGGTCGACCGCGATGACGACCTGCGCATCGGCGTGAAATCCACCGCGATACTGTTCGGCAAATACGACAACCGCATCGTTGGCTTGTTGCACCTCGTCTGCCTGATGGTGCTGGCACTAATCGGCTGGCAACGCGAATTGTCGTGGCACTTCCACCTCGGGCTTGCTCTGGCATTGGCACTCGCCGCCTACCAGCAATACCTGTGCAAAGACCGCGACCGCGACCTTTGCCTGCGCGCCTTCCACAACAACAACTGGTTCGGCGCGGTGATCTTTTTCGGACTGGTGCTGGGATTGGCATAAGTTTACTAATTCACTGCACGTTTTGTTCCTTTCCGGTGGTGTTTTAGCACCGCTCTCTCGTCCGTCATCCTCACATCGAACGGCGCGGCATCAAAGCAAAGGAGTCCGGTTGCCGGCGAGAATGACGGCAGGGATGGCGATGGTCGTTTCGGCGACGAAAAGGCACGCACAAAATTGCGCGCCGTATTTTCGTTGTCAGGCAAGGCGCACGAGGAGCGAGGGAGGGAGCAATACATTAAGTATGTGAGCCACCGAGTGACGATGCGCAACACCGCATGGCGACGAAAAGGCACGCACAAAATTGCGCCAGTATTTTCGTTGTCAGGCAAGGCGCACGAGGAGCGAGGGAGGGAGCAATACATTAAGTATGTGAGCGACCGAGTGACGATGCGCAACACCGCATGGCGACGAAAAGGCACGCACAAAATTGCGCCAGTATTTTCGTTGTCAGGCAAGGCGCGCGAGGAGCGAGGGAGGGAGCAATACACTAAGTATGTGAGCGACCGAGTGACGATGCGCAACACCGCATGGCGACGAAAAGGCAAGCAATTAAGCGCCCGGACTTTATTGTGGTCTGTTACCCGCCGCCGGGAAGCGATATGATGCAAGCCATGTCCCAGCCCACTCCAATCTACTTCTGCAACCACTGCGGCGAAAATGTATCGCTGCTGATTCCGGAAGGCGACAACCGCGACCGCCATGTGTGCAACACCTGCGGGCAGATACACTACCAAAACCCCAAGGTGGTATGCGGCTGCATTCCGGTATGGGAGGAGCGGATATTGCTGTGCCTGCGCGCCATTGAGCCGCGCAAGGGATTGTGGACCCTGCCGGCCGGTTTCATGGAAAACGGCGAGACCACCCAGCATGGCGCGGCGCGGGAAACTCTGGAAGAGGCTTGCGCCGAAGTAACCGAGCAAAAACTGTATGGCGTGTACAACCTGCCGCGGGTCAATCAGGTGTATATCATGTTCCGGGCGCAACTCACCGGCGCCAATAATTTCGCGGCCGGCACGGAAAGCCTGGAGGTGCAGTTATTCGAAGAGCAGCAAATCCCCTGGGATGAAATCGCCTTTCCGGTCATCCGCCGCACCCTGAAACGCTATTTGGCCGAGCGGAAATCCGGCAATTTTTCGGTGGCGGTGGAGGATATCGTGTGACCGACGAATTGCCCGGGCTAACTACTTGATTGGCAATTTTAAACTCCGGCGGTGGCCAGCCACGACATTCGCGCATCGCTGGCGCGGAAGTTATTCACAACTTCGCCCGATACCGTTACCATTCGCTCACTTTAGCATTCATGTCTATTTTTACATCTTAATTAGCAGGTATAACTATTTGTTTTTACTGAATTATCCTGATTTTGGTGAAATTTTAGGCAAGGCGCGCCCCACGCCCGCAAACGACTTTAAGACACCAAATCCGGCACCTTTATGCACAGAGTTATCCACAGATTCTGTGCGTAACCCGCAAGGCGATAAGCCTGTCGGCAACCGCACCGACCACCGCGCCAGACCGCACCAACCCAGCCATCCCGCCCACTCCGGGCAACCCGCCATTTCCCCCCACGAGCGCAACCACGTAGTTCAGGTGGCGGTGCCGGTGCCGCTCAGACGGTTGTTTGATTATCGCTGGGAGGGCAAGCCCCCGGCACCGGGTGTGCGGGTGAAAGTACCGTTCGGCGGTCGCACCGCCATCGGAGTCGTGGTCTCCAATCACCCGCCCCAGAGCACGCGCCGACTGAAATCCATCGGTGAAGTGCTGGATGTCGACAACCTGTTTGGCGAACGCCTGTTGCACCTGCTGCTCTGGGCTTCCAACTACTATCATCATCCGCCGGGCGAGGTGCTGCAAACCGCCTTGCCGGTGGCGTTGCGCAAAGGCAAATCCCTCGCCGACCCGACCCACAGCCGTTTGATACGCGCCCTCGACCAGTCCGACGACCGGCAGCAAGCCCGCGACTCCCTCCACCGCGCGCCTTTGCAAGAGCGCATCTACCGCCACCTTGCCGGCGCCGGCTGGGTCGAGGCAACCGCGCTCGGCAAGCACTTCCCCGACAGCGGCGATGCACTGCGGCGGCTACAGGAGAAAGGGCTGATTGAAATCGCCCTGCGCCCTGCGCCCGCACCCGCGTTGAAGCCCTCGCCCGGCACGGTTGAACTCAATCCCCAGCAACGCGAAGCGGCCAATGTCATCGCCGAAGGTGGCGGGCGTTTCGGTTCATTTCTGTTGCACGGCATCACCGGCAGCGGCAAAACCGAGGTGTATCTGGAGGCCGCACAAAGTTGCATCGCCGGCGGCGCGCAGGTGCTGATACTGGTGCCGGAAATCGCCCTCACGCCGCAACTGGTCTCGCGGGTGCGGGAGCGGTTGGGGGACAGGGTGTGCGTGTTGCACTCGGCGTTGTCCGGCAATGAACGATACCGCGCCTGGTGGCGCGCCCGCAGCGGCGATGCGGTGGCGATACTCGGCACTCGCTCGGCGGTCTTCACGCCGTTGAAATCGCCGGGCTTGATTGTGGTGGACGAAGAACACGATATTTCCTACAAGCAGCAGGACGGCTTTCGTTATCACGCGCGCGACCTGGCGATCAAGCGCGCCAGCATGGAAAACATTCCGGTGGTGCTGGGTTCGGCTACGCCGTCCATGGAGAGCCGCCACAACGCCAGCCACAGCCGCCACCGATTGCTGGTTCTCGAAAGCCGCACCGGCACCGCCGGTTTGCCGCGAATCCAGTTGATCGACCTCAAGCGGCATCGCCCCTGCGACGGCTTCTCCATGCCTTTATTGCGAGCCATCAAGCAACGGCTGGAAAACGGCGAGCAATCCATCGTGTTTCTCAACCGGCGCGGGTTTGCGCCGATCGCCCAGTGCCACCACTGCGGCTGGCAGGCGGCTTGCTATCGTTGCGATGCGCGTCTGACCTACCATCGTGACCTTGAGCAGTTTCGTTGTCATCATTGCGCGCGCGTAAGCCAGGCGAAAATGCAATGCGGCGAATGTGGCGAGCGACTTTTTCTGGCGGGTGCCGGCACCCAGCGACTGGAACACTTTCTTGCGGAAAAATTTCCCGAGGCGTGCATCCGCCGTCTCGACCGTGACCAAATTACCAACCAGCACCAACTGGAACACGAACTCGAAGCCATTCGGCGCGGCACAACCGACATCATCATCGGCACCCAGTTGATCGCCAAGGGTCACGATTTTTCCAAGGTTACGCTGGTCGGCGTGATTAATTCCGATCAAGGGTTATACAGCATCGACTTTCGTGCGCCGGAATATTTGTTCCAGCAATTGATTCAGGTGGCCGGGCGCGCCGGTCGCGATCAGTCACCGGGCGAAGTGCTGATTCAAACTGCGCATCCGCACAACCGCATCCTGCAACACTTGCGCCGACATGATTTCGATGGCTTCGCAAACCACTGTCTGGATGAACGACGCGCCACTCACTACCCGCCGTTCAGCCACATCGTATTGTGGCGAGCGGAATCCACGCGCAATACCGTCGCGCTGCAATTTCTCCGGCACACCGCCGAAGTGGGAAAGCAACTAGTGAAACGAGGCGATTTCGCTCAGGTGCAAATTATGGACGCGGTGATTTCCCCCATGGAAAAACTGGCGGGCCGTTACCGCGCCCAGTTGATGGTGCGCAGCGACCACCGCAGTCAATTGCATCGATTGCTACGCGAATGGATCGAATCCATGGAAAACGATGCAAAATCCCGACGCGCGAGATGGTCCATCGACATTGATCCCATGGAGATGTTTTGATGGGTTTTGATGGACGGGGATAACGCGTAGAAAAATGAGTCACGCGTAGCGTGACTCATTTGCGGCGAAGGCGCGATACATTAACTATAATGCGGGTATGAATCTCACCATCACCCGGCCCGATGACTGGCATGTGCACCTGCGTCGGGGCGGGATTATGGCCAGCGTGGTCGCGCACACCGCCGCACGTTTTTGCCGCGCTGTGGTGATGCCCAATCTGTCGCCGCCGATTGTCACCGCCGCCCAGGCACTCGACTACCGCGCCGAGATTATCGCTGCGTTGCCGAACCACACCGCGTTCAATCCACTGATGTCGTTGTATCTGACCGACAACACTCGCCGTGAAGAAGTGATCGAGGCGGCGCAACAAACTCATATCATCGGCTTCAAACTCTATCCGGCCGGTGCCACCACCAACTCGGATTGCGGGGTTACTCGAATCAGCAAAGTGATGCCGGTTCTCGAGACCATGGCGGAGCACGGTGTGGTGTTGCAGGTGCACGGGGAAGTGACCGATGCCGGGGTCGATGTTTTCGACCGCGAGGCGGTGTTTATCGAACAGATTCTCGCGCCGCTGCAACGGGAAATTCCGCAACTCAAGATCGTCCTTGAACACGTGACCACCGAACAGGGCGTGTTGTTTGTTCAACAGGCCGGGGACAACATCGCGGCGACGCTAACGGTGCATCATCTGCTGTTCAATCGCAACGAAATTTTTCGTGGCGGAATTCGACCGCATGCGTATTGTCTGCCGGTGCCGAAACGCGAGCGACATCGCCTGGCGTTGCTGGAAGCCGCCACCAGCGCCAACCCGTCCTTTTTTCTGGGAACCGACAGCGCGCCGCATACTCGGCGAAACAAGGAGAGCGACTGCGGCTGCGCCGGAATCTATTCGGCTCACGCGGCAATTGAATTGTATGCCGAGGTATTCGAAGGCATGGCGGCGTTGGACAAACTCGAAGGGTTTGCCAGCCATTACGGTGCCGATTTTTATGGACTTGAGCGCAACCGCGAAACATTAACGCTGGAGAAAAAACCCTGGCGAGTTGCGGATACCTGTGCGGCCGGGGACGGCGAAGAAATCGTTCCGTTGCGCGCCGGCCAGATGGTTTCGTGGTCGGTGTCCGAATCGGCCGGCTGATTCAGCGACCCGAACCGCTTACTGAAAATCGTTTTGCGAATTTTCTATTTGCTGTCGATTGATGACGACATCCGCGCTTTGACGGATGCTGTCCTGCAACAGTTGATACAAACCATCGCCGTCGCGCGCCAGCAACTGTTCCCTGAGGCCGGTGCGTTGCGATTCGTCGGCATCATCAACGTTTCCGTGAACAACTTGTTTGAGCGCGTAGATAGCGTAGTCGCCGTTACGCAGAACAACGCCGTCAAATGCCACTGCGCCCTCAGTCGGCGCAGGGTGGGAGAATGTCGCATCGCCCAATGCCGCTAAATTTCCCGGCACCTGACCGCGTTGTTCCGCCAGTGCCTGCGATTCCAATTTTTGTTGCTCAAGCAATTCATCCCACTCGAGTTGTCCGGTGCTCAGGTCGACCACCAGTTTGTCTCCCAGTTCTTTGGTCTGCTTGCTTGATTGTTGGAATGTGAGGCGCTGTTTGATCTGGTCTCGAACTTCATCCAACGGCTTCGGGTGTGCCGCATCAAAAGCCGCTTTGCGAACTGCCACCAGGCGGTCAAATCCGAGTTCTATGGCGGCACTGTTCAAGTCATCGTTGCGCACATCCTCGCTGAACGCCGCGCTCCTGACCCGCGCTTCGCTTGCCACTCCTTCGTCGCCCCCGCCATCATGTTCGGTGAACCAGTCGGTCTGTTGGATGGCAAGATCCAACTCATCCGCCGCTGTTGACAGACTTTCCGAATCTTCGAACACCAGATTCTGGAATGTTTCGCCCAATTCGGCAAACTGATTCTCGGCTTGAATTCGCCGGGCTTCCGCGGCGACTTCCTCGCGCGCTTCCTGCAGGGACTTCCGCCGCTCTTCGGTCAACTCGGTGAGTTTGATGATGTGATAACCAAATCGAGTTTCCACCGGCCCGCGGATTTCATCGGCGACCATATCGAACACCGCTTGCTCGAACGGCGGCACCATTTGCCCGCGCGCCACCACGCCGAGGTCTCCGCCCTTTTCTTTGGAGCCGGGGTCGCCGGAATGGGTCTTCGCCAACTCGGCGAAGTCGGCACCGGCGTGCGCTTCGGCCAACACCGCTTCCGCCTGAGCCAGAATTTCATCGCGCGCTTGTTCGCTTGCGGAAGACTCGACGCTGAACAAGATGTGACTGGCTTTGCGTGTCTCGGCTTGCTTGTAACGCTCGCTGGTTTGTTCGTAGGTCTCGCTGATTTCCGCATCCGACGGCTCAATTCCTTGCGCCAGATTTTCAACGCTGAGTTCAATGTAGTCCACTTTCATGCGAGACGGTGTCTCGTAGTTGGATAAATTATCGCGGTATTGTTGTTCGACTTCTGCATCGTCAATGTCGATTTCATGTTCGAAGCGATTGGCCGGCAAAATAACATAATCGGTTTTTCGCGTTTGCGTTTGCAACGCCAGCAACCGGTTCACTTCCTGTTCGGCAACGAAAGATGAATCGGCAAGCGAAGAGTAAAGTTGTTCGATGGCTGCGTTTTGTCGCATGACGGCTTCGTAGGATTGCGCGGTATACCCGTTGGCGCGTAGCAGGTCGCGATACAAGTCGGAATCAAATTTGCCGTCTCGCAAAAAATTTGCATCGGTTTCTATGCGCTGCTTGAGCGCGTCATCGGAGAGACGGTAATTGTGCTCGTGCACATATTGATTCATTAGTAGATTGGTAATCATCAACTCGACCACTTGGTTGCGCATGGTGATGTCTGCCGTGCCGGTAACTTGACGCAAACGACGCTGACGCGATAATTCATTTTGATACGCGTAGGTGGAAATTTCTTCGCCGTTGACCGTTGCCACGGGAATTTCCGATGCGCCTTCAAAATAGGATTGGATTCCCCACAGCGCGAACGGAATGGTAATCAAAATTACGATTACCCAAGCCAGCCAGCCGGTGGCTCGCTCTCGAATTTGTGTCAACATGGAATTACTTCGGTATTACTTTAGATAGATCCAAGCGGAAATTATAACGCCAGCGGGGCCGGATTGAGGAATGCCGGATGAAATTAATAAAAAAAAATGCGAGACGATTCGTCTCGCATTCTCTTCCGTCTGGCGGAGCGGACGGGACTCGAACCCGCGACCCCCGGCGTGACAGGCCGGTATTCTAACCAACTGAACTACCGCTCCTGAAAACGATGGTGGGCGCTGCAGGGATCGAACCTGCGACCCTCGCCTTGTAAGGGCGATGCTCTCCCAGCTGAGCTAAGCGCCCACAACAGGGATCAGTTTACGGCTTCTTTCAAACCTTTTCCAGCCTTGAACTTAGGCACGCAGGAGGCCGAAATGTTGATGGTCTCACCGGTGCGCGGATTGCGCCCGGTACGCGCTGCACGGTCGCTGGTGGAAAAGGTTCCGAACCCGATTAATGAAACCGTACCGCGGTGGGACAATGTGTCTGTGACGATATCAAACACAGCATCCACCGCGCCGGATGCGCTACTTTTTGTTAAGCCGGTACGCGATGCCACCGCATCAATCAGTTCAGCTTTATTCATGATATTTGTTCCTCATTATGTTGGAGTTAACGAATAAAATCGATTTTAGAAATCGACCAACTATGGGCATTTGAGAAGTAAATTCACCCATGCCTGCACTACGACTCGGCAATCATAATCAGACCGAGGGGTAAAAGCAATATCATTTTTGCACGATTTGTCCGGGATTTAAGTGTGGATAACTCACTCCAATCCTGTATTTGATGGGTATTTCCCAGCGTAACGATATGATAGAAAAAGAATTATTCGGGCGTGATTATCGGACATGACCGAAACCGCAGAATTGACGCAGGTGCCATTACCCCGGTAGCCCCCCGTATTAATGCGCGGTCACATTGGATCCGGTTTGCTCTTTTTTCTTACGCCGACTCGCCGCCACTTTGCCGGATTCGGTTTTGACACGAGGTGTGGTCTCAAGAGCCAACTCGATTACTTCGTCGATCCACTTCACCGGCTTGATGTCGAGTTCACGACGAATCTTTTCCGGGATCTCCTGCAGTTCGGGCTCATTCTCGTAGGGGATTAACGCTGTCTTCAAACCAGCACGGTGAGCGGCGAGCAATTTTTCCTTGAGCCCGCCGATGGGTAGCACTTCGCCGCGCAGGGTAATTTCCCCGGTCATGGCGACGTTCGACCACGCCGGAATGCCGGTCAGAGCCGAGATGATGGCGATGCACATACCGATGCCGGCACTCGGCCCGTCTTTGGGGGTTGCGCCCTCCGGGACATGGATGTGGATGTCATGATTCTGGTAGAAATCCGCGGCGATGCCCCATTGCACGCTGCGGCTTCGCACCACACTGATGGCGGCGGTGATGGATTCCCGCATGACATCGCCGAGTTTGCCGGTGTAGACATGTTTGCCTTTGCCGGGCATGACCACGGTCTCAATGCGTAGCAACTCGCCGCCCACTTCGGTCCACGCCAGCCCGATCACCTGACCGACTTTGTTTTCCTGTTCAACGCCGTTGCGGCGATATTTTTTAACGCCGAGATATTTCTCCAGACGCGCCGGTGTGATGTGAACGGTTTTCTTTTTCTTGTTGAGTAAAAATTCCTTCACCACTTTACGAAAAATTTTCGCGATCTCGCGCTCAAGGTTGCGCACGCCCGCTTCGCGAGTCCACGACGCGATGATTTCTTTTATGGCTTTATCGCTGAGGTTGACTTCACTTTCCTTTAAGCCGTTGTTGATGCGCTGTTTCGGTAGCAGGTAACGCTCGGCGATTTCACATTTTTCCTCTTCGGTGTAACCGGAAATGCGAATCACCTCCATGCGATCCAGCAACGGGCTGGGAATATTCAGCGTGTTGGCGGTGGCAACGAACATCACATCAGACAGATCGTAATCAACCTCCAGATAATGATCGCCGAAAGTATGGTTTTGTTCCGGATCCAGCACTTCAAGCAACGCCGAGGACGGGTCTCCGCGAAAATCCATGGACATTTTGTCTACTTCATCGAGCATGAACAGCGGGTTGCGTGCCTTGCTCTTGGCGAGATTCTGAATCACCTTGCCCGGCATGGAGCCGATGTAGGTGCGCCGATGCCCGCGGATTTCCGCTTCATCGCGCACCCCGCCCAAAGACATGCGCAGGAATTTGCGGTTGGTGGCGCGCGCGATGGATTGCCCCAAAGAAGTTTTGCCGACACCGGGCGGGCCCACCAGACACAGGATCGCCGCCTTTGATTTTTTCACCCGCTGCTGCACCGCCAGATATTCAAGAATGCGATCCTTGACCTTCTCAAGACCGTAGTGATCGTGGTCGAGTATTTTCTGCGCCTTGACCAGGTCTTTGGAAATTCGGCTTTGCTTTTTCCACGGCACCGCCAGCAACCAGTCGATATAGTTGCGCACCACGGTCGCCTCGGCCGACATCGGCGACATCATTTTCAACTTCTTAAGTTCGTTCTCGGCTTTGCCCCGCGCCTCCTCGGACATACCGGATTCCTTAATCCGCTTTGCCAACTCTTCGGTCTCGTTGGGTGTGTCTTCCATATCCCCCAATTCCTTTTGAATGGCTTTCATCTGCTCATTCAGATAATACTCGCGCTGACTTTTTTCCATCTGCTTTTTGACCCGACTGCGAATCCGCTTTTCCACCTGCAGCAAATCGATCTCCAAATCCATCACGCCGAGGATGTGCTCAAGACGCTCGGTGGCAACCAGCAGTTCCAGAATCTTTTGCTTGGCATCGTTTTTCAGATTGAGGTGGGCGGCGATGGTGTCGCCGATGCGTCCGGGATTGTCGATGCCGGCCAGGGAGGTCAGAATCTCCGGCGGAATCTTCGGATTCAGTTTGACATATTTTTCAAACTCGGCCGACACCGCGCGCATCAGCACATCGGATTCACGGGAAGACACATGCTTGTCGTCCACCGGTTGCGCTTCGCAGGAAAATTCAACTTCGTCATCTTTCGGGTCGTGAGTAAAGCGCAGAATAGTCGCACGCCGCTCGCCTTCCACCAGCACTTTGACCGTGCCGTCGGGCATCTTCAGCAACTGCAAAATGGAAGCGACGGTGCCAACGCGGTAAATATCATCGGGGGTGGGCGAATCCTGCGTGGCATCCTTCTGCGCCACCAGCAGGATATTCTTTCCGCCCGACATGGCCGCTTCCAACGCCTTGATGGAACGCACGCGTCCGACAAACAACGGAATTACCATGTGGGGAAAAACCACGACATCGCGCAGCGGCAACACTGGCAGGTCGGTTGCCAAATCGGTTACATTAGTCGGGACAAGGTCAGACATGTATGAGGCTCCTAAGGGCGGTAATTGGAAAAGACGATGCTGGACTCCTTAACCTTGAGGTCGCCAGCGGAAATTTCAATGAGCATATCACACTGGTGAGATGTTAAATCATCCGGCGGAAGAAGCGCCCGCGGTTAATTTTTCCTTGTTTTCCTGATAGACATATAAGGGTCGCGAGCCTTCGGTGATGACCGAGTCGTCAACGATTACCTTTTTGATTCCGTCGATGGACGGCAATTCATACATGGTCTCAAGCAGGGCGTTTTCCAGAATTGAGCGCAAACCACGCGCGCCGGCTTTGCGCTCCATGGCTTTTTTGGCAATCTGCCGCAACGCTTCGGGGCGAAACTCCAAATCCACGCCTTCCAATTTGAGCAGTTTGGCATATTGCTTGGTAAGCGCATTGCGCGGCTCGGTCAGAATTCGGATGAGCGCGTCCTCGTCCAATTCTTCCAGCGTCGCCACCACCGGCAAGCGGCCGATGAATTCCGGAATCAGTCCATATTTAATCAAGTCCTCGGGCTCCAGATCTTGCAGTATTTCGTTGGCACGCTCATCGGCGGATTTTTCCCGAATGTCGGCACCGAAGCCGATGCCGGATTTTTCGGTGCGCCCCTGAATTACTTTTTCCATACCGGAGAACGCGCCGCCGCAGATGAATAAAATGTTGCGGGTGTTGACCTGCAAAAATTCTTGCTGGGGATGCTTGCGTCCGCCTTGGGGCGGAATCGAGGCGACGGTTCCTTCGATGAGTTTCAACAATGCCTGCTGCACGCCTTCGCCGGAAACATCGCGAGTGATGGACGGGTTGTCGGATTTGCGCGAAATTTTGTCGATCTCGTCGATATAGACAATGCCGATTTGCGCTTTTTCAATTTCGTAGTCGCAGGTTTGCAGAAGTTTCTGAATGATGTTCTCCACATCCTCACCGACATAACCGGCTTCGGTAAGCGTGGTGGCATCGGCCATGGTGAACGGTACATTAAGTTGTCGCGCCAGCGTCTCCGCCAGCAACGTCTTGCCCGAACCGGTGGGACCAATCAGCAGGATATTGCTCTTGGAAATATCCACCTCGCCGACCGCTTCTTCGTTTTCGATGCGCTTGTAGTGGTTATACACCGCCACCGAAAGCGTCTTTTTCGCGGCCTGCTGGCCGATGACATACTCATCCAGAATGGCGTGAATTTCCGTCGGGTTGGGGAAGTGGCTGGCGCGTCTTTCGGTATCGGCATCGCCGTCGGTCTCCTCGCGGATGATGTCGTTGCACAAATCAACGCACTCGTCGCAGACGAACACCGACGGACCGGCGATCAACTTGCGAACTTCGTGCTGGCTCTTGCCGCAAAACGAGCAATACAGGAGTTTTTCACCCTTGGTGGGATGGTTGTGTTCAGACATTAGGGACCGGGACGGGATTCATGCACATAGCACATAGTTGGAGATTGCAGGGTTTGTCGGTTTTTTTCAAGCCCTTATTTACTTACCCGAAGGATGATGCGCGCACGGGAGAGCCGGGTTATACGCGAAAAAGTGTGCCTGATCGCACTATAGGCACAGTTTTCCATGTCTCGCCGATGTTACCGTGACTATAACTACTTTTACTGAGACTTTTGCATAATCCATAATCATTTCTTATAATCTCACTTCTGAGATTTTTTAGGGTCTTGACTCGTTAACACCCTAAAGATATTTCCAAAAAGCCTCGTTTTTCTTGAAAAACGTTCACAAACCAACCCGATTTACTTGCTTTGGTTGGTTGGGTTGCTGTTTTTGCCTTCCCCCCGCCTTTTAGACGCAACACGCCGGTGAACTTCGCATTTGCTTGAAAATATTCATCCCGGTTTTAAGATTATGAGTCATCGCAATCAGTTGCGCTCTGCTTTTGTTTCTTTCCAGTCCAAGGTATCTTGCCTGACCTAATCCGTGATGTTGTTTTAATAGCCCAAAGGTGCGCTCGACGATATAACGGATGCCTGAACGTTGCCTGTTTTGCTGTTTTTGTTGGTCGGTCAACGGTTTGTTTCTATAAGCCCGGTGCGGAACTTTATTGTTTTGCCGGCCCAGTTTCTGGTCGTTTTCCTGATTGGCATATGCGCTGTCCGCGTAAACTTGCCCATGGGTTTTGACTAGCAGTTTGTCCATCTCTTGTGAGTCATGCACATTGCCTGGCGTGAAGTGGTGGACGAAATCCGCCGCCTGCGTAAGGTCCGTCCGAACATCGGAAAACTCCCTTTGTCGGTGCTCATCAAAGCCTGGTGCCAGACCCATAAATGTCCCCGCCCCAGTGTCTCCACCCTCGGCCGCATCATCGACCGTGAGCCCGATAAGATGCGCCACGCCCCGCTGCGCCTGGATCGCCGCGACGGCACAAGCCACTGCGCCCAACCCGCAAAACACGCCGTCCCAAGGGCATCTCCACCGCCCCCATGGAGCAGTTCGCTTGCGACACCGTGGAGCGCGTCCGTGATGGCATCCGACGCTATATCTTCACCTTCATCGACCCCTGCTCGCGCTTCGCCTGGGCTTCCACCACCCGCAGTAGCCGCCGCGCCGCACACGCCCTGCGCTCCCTCATCGCCCTGACCCCAAACACCATCCAATACATCCTCTCCGACAACGGCTCGGAGTTTATGAAAGACTTTGAAGGCGAACTCAAACGCCATCACATCATCCACTGGTGGACCTATCCGAGGTCGCCCAAAATGAACGCCCATTGTGAACGCTTCAACCGCACCATTCAGGAGAGTTTCGTCGACTACCACGAGGATTTACTGTTCACTGACCCGGATGCTTTTAACCGAGAACTGGCCGACTGGCTGGTGTTTTACCACACCGAACGACCCCACCAGGCATTGGCCCTGCTTTCTCCTATACAATCCCTGATGATCAACCAACCGGAGTGCCATATGTTATGGACTTATACACTCGATTTATGCAAAGGTCTCTGTTATATTAATGTGCAAGCATGACCATAAAGGCGCGGTGGGAATCGTAATTAATCGGCTGACAGACCACCGGATTGGCGATATTTTTGAGCAACTGGGAATTGACGCCTCAAGCAATCATTACTCCAACAAGCCGGTTCTGGATGGCGGGCCGATCTACCCTGAGCTTGGACTCATCGTTCACAACAGAACATTTGAATCCCGAACCAAATCATGGGAGTCGAGTATGGATATTGGCGAACAATTGCGCTTAACAAGTTCAAAAGATATTCTGTCCGATATGGCGCGTGGCGAAGGCCCGGAAAAAGTATGCATGAGCCTGGGCTACGCGGGCTGGGCGCCGGGTCAACTGGAACAAGAAATCCAGGAAAACGCCTGGTTCACGACGCCCGCCGACCATAAAATTTTATTCGCAAGTGAAGTGGATAATAAATGGCAACAATCCGCAAAATTGCTTGGCATTGATACTAACAAATTTTCGCATCAAGTTGGTCACGCCTAAGTCGGTACGTTAAACCAAAGAATTGAGAAATGAAAGAGATTTATGCTTGGGTGCCGTGGTTTCAAGAGTTGGCGGGGAAAGTCGCCGAGGGCGGAGAGGCGGGGTTGATTGAGCGTGCGAAGCAAGTCGAGTGGACAGTCGACAACCCCATCTTGCTCAGGTATGGCGATGAAAATATTGATCCGTTTTCGTTTTTTTATTTCCTTGCACAATGTAATGGTCGGAAGAATCGTGAAGAAATATACAAAAATGTCAATAGCGCATTTGGAATCAGTGAGGAAAATTCTCTATCTGCCGTAACCTTTAGCGATGGATTTATTATCCCGACCCCTACATTCATAACCCCAGTATTGTTTCATAACAACGGCGCAGGAGATCCTAAGTTGCTGTGGAAGTTGTTTCGCAAGGCGATAAGCGATGAAGATCTTACATCCAATGATTTTAAGAAGGCGTTAGAGATACAGAATGTTGGTGTCGCAAAGTTGACACAAACTATGTTTCTAATCAATCCAAAGCGGTTCATGCCTGTGGACAAGGGCATTCTTAAGCATCACGATACGCTCGACTTACCTCCCTTCAAAGAGATAAGAAGGAAAATCGCGCAACCGGATGGCTTGAAATATTACAACGAGACGGTGCTAAGCAAATTTCGCGCGGCTTTCCCGCAACAAGATTTCTATGAAATCAACACATCTCTTTATCTGACGAGTATCGCAAAAAAGGACTCCAAACCCATTCAAAATGATGGTGAAAAAAACCAACCGCATGGTGATGACAAAATGAAACATCCGCTTAATCAAATCCTCTATGGTCCCCCGGGCACCGGTAAAACCTGGAACACGGTTAATCATGCGCTGGCGATTATTGAGGGCACGACGGTCGAAGAACTTGAAAAAGAAGATCGTCAAACAGTCAAACAACGCTTTGACGAATTAAAAGAGTCCGGGCAAATTGAAATGGTGACTTTTCATCAGAACTTTTCTTATGAAGATTTTATTGAAGGCATCAAGCCGGTGTTGGGCGACGATTCTGGTAACGTGCGTTACGAAATCGTTGACGGTGTTTTCAAAGACATTTCAAAGCAAGCAAAAGAAAATTTAACTAAATATTTGCGAAAAACTGAAACTTTCGATTTAGATGTTTTACTACGAGATTTTGCTCAATATATTAACGACAAAATTGATCAAGGCGAGGAAATTAAATTATATCCAGAAACGAACAGTCCTACTTTGCTTGCGGGTGCGAGAACATTAAATAACGGAAAAATTCAGTTCAATTTGGCTTTAGGAAAACTCCCAACAAACTACGATATATCCTCAAATATAGTTCTGCGAGACTATATGAAGTTTATCAGTGGTGAAATTGAAACGTATCGAGATATCAAGCCGACACATAAGTCGAAATCATCGTGTCATGGTGATGCTTCTCGTTTATTTCCTTTAATGCAAAAAATAAAAACCTATCAAGACAGCGAATGGCAAACTGTAAAACAAACCACCGAAGAAAAACAGAACTATGTTTTAATCATTGACGAAATCAATCGTGGCAATATCGCTAAGATATTCGGTGAGTTGATTACGCTCATTGAAGATACCAAACGCATTGGCAACAAAGACCAAATGACCGTTACTTTGCCCTATTCCAGCAATAGCGATGACGAAGACGACAGTTTTGGCGTGCCGAACAACTTGTATATCATCGGCACGATGAACACCGCCGACCGCTCCATTGCTTTGCTGGACACGGCGTTGCGACGGCGTTTTGATTTTATTGAAATGATGCCGAAGCCGGATCACTCGCTTATTAGCGATAATGTTGAAGGCGTGAATTGCCAAGAATTGTTGGCGATGATGAATAAACGCATCACCGCCCTGCTCGACCGTGAACATCAGATTGGCCACAGTTATTTGATGGGTATTGGTAGCATGGAAAAACTGGCCCGTGTTTTCCAGCATCGCATTATTCCGTTGTTGCAGGAATATTTTTATGACGACTGGGCGAAAATTGATATTGTATTAAACAAGAATAAATTCGTGACCGCCACCAAAATAGAAAGCACCTTGTTCAGCGATACAGAATTAGTGGATGCCGACCGTTTGATTTATGAGTTAATCGATGCGGACGACTACAAATGGACGAGTTCCGATAGTTACATCCAAATCTACGCCCCCAAACAAAGGCGCGCAGACGATGACGAATAAGCCGAAAATTGTCAGGGAATACGAAGAACTCAACAAAAAAAGCACCAACTTTAATTCAGATGAGATTGAAGAATTAAAAGAATTCGCCCTGAAGAATACGCACGACAATCAGGGCAACTACCGCCCGGTGCTGGAATGGCGAAACGGCAAGTTAAAAGCGCAAAATTTCGTAGGGATTATCCAAACCCGAAAAGGCAAGGTGTTGGAAATTTTGCCCAAAGTGGATTTAGTCACCGACGACATCGAAAAAACAAAAGAAATATTTTTGCAAATGCTCCGCACTTGGCGCGGCGTTAATCAAGCACAATTTAACGAGAGCAGTATTGGCGCAATACAAAAATTCGATATGCTGGAAATTTTTGTGCGTTTGTTTTTGGAGAATTTGACGCGGCTGACGAAGCGCGGCTTGGCGAAGCATTATCAGTCGGTGGAGGAAAATCTGCCGTGCTTGAAGGGCCGCATTTTATTCCCGCAACATATTCGCGAAAATGTCGCCAACCGCACGCGGTTTTATGTGCAATACGATGATTTCAATGCGAACCGCCCAGCCAATCGCTTGATTCACAGTACCATTGACAAACTCAAGCCGATGGTGCGGCAACCGGGCAATCAACAACTGTTGCATCAGATGAAAATTTATTTCAACGATATACCGATTTCACACAATCACGATGACGATTGGCGTAAGCAAAAAATTGACCGCGCCATGCAGCATTATCAAGCGGTGATGCAGTGGGTTGGGTTGTTTTTATTTGGCCAAGGGTTAACGACTTTTTCCGGCAGGCATATCAATCATTGTTTGTTGTTTCCGATGGAGCAAATCTTTGAGGATTTTGTTGCGCATCATTTTCGCAGATATGAATATGGCTTTAATGTGCGAACTCAAGCCCCGCAGAAAATATTAGCACAACCCATTCATGGCGAAGGCAGGAATTATACGATGCAACCGGATATAACGTTATGTGTTGAAACTAACCCCAAATTCATCCTCGATACCAAATGGAAAAGTTTCGACAAAAATGACATCAAGCATTCCGATATGTATCAACTTTTTGCCTACGGCAAGCAATACGGATGCAAAAAAGTTGTGCTGATTTATCCGTCTAACGCCAATTTCAAAAAAGAGGAATATGTTGAATATCGTTTTGACGATGATGTGAATTTGTTTTGCCTGCCCTTTGATGTGACCGAACCGAACAACAGCGTTAAAGAAATCATCGAACAATTACCATGCTGAACACCACCGACAGAAGTCAACCTTGAATTCAACCCCGAAGTGCAACAGGTGGGGGGGGGGGTATGCCGAATAGTGCCTGATTCGTTGTTTTCATGCCAAGGCATTTGCGCGGCCGGTTATTGATCTGGTTGACCACATGCGCCATTTGCGAGAACCTGATTAAGCATGGAGCGGCCGCGAATACGCCGGCGGCGTTGATAGAAAAAGGCACCACGCTACAGCAAAAGGTGCATATCAGCACCCTTGAGGCATTAACGGCGTTGCTTGAATCCACAGACATTCACGCGCCCACCCTGACCATCGTCGGCTCGGTGGTCAACCTGCATTCATCGCTGCGCTGGTTCAACAAATCCGCATAGTTAATTTTTACGCTCGCCTGAACCGCCTTATATTCAGCCGATTATCCGACCGATTATCCGACATTACTCCCGACATTATTCCCGAAACGGCTTTGCAGCGCCCGCTACCGCCTCGACCGTAAAAACCGCTCCATTCGCACCGGTAATTCTAACCTCGGTGCCTTTCTCTAATCGAGGTCCTGATACCTTCCAGTGCGTATCATCCACCTTGATTTTCCCCTCGCCTTGTTCAATGCTCTGGCTCAGGGTAAACACTCTGCCAACATATTGTTCGGCTCTGCGATTCAAGTTGGGCACTTCGGACTCGGTTTGTCGATTAACCAGGAAGCGCCTTGACAGGATAATGCTGGCCACCGAGAGCACCGAGAAAATCAAAAATTGCGCCTGCCAGGGGGTGTCCGGCACCACGAACAATATCAACGCGGTGACCAGCGCCGATGCGCCGAGCCACAGGAAAAACGTGAACGGCGCCAATAGCTCAAAGGCGAGCAAAGCCATGCCGATGAACAACCACCCCCAATACGAGAGTCCAAACAGGCCGAGCAGGAAAGACATGGTTTCCCCCTATGATTTGTTGTTGTCCGACCTGTTTTTGAACGTTTCCTTGACCAGTTCCGAAATGCCGCCAATCGAGCCGAGCAGGCTGCTTGTCTCCATGGGCAGGAACATGATTTTCTGGTTGTCGGCCGCGCCAATAGTCTGCAGCGCTTCAACGTATTTTACGGCGACAAAATAGTTCACCGCCTGGATGTCGCCCACAGCGATGGCTTCGGATACCATGCGCGTGGCTTCGGCTTCAGCCTGCGCCAATCGCTCCCGGGCTTCGGCTTGCCTGAAAGCGGCCTCTTTTTCACCCTCCGCATCGAGAATCAATGCGCGTTTTTGACCTTCCGCTTTGAGAATTTCGGCTTGTCTTAAGCCTTCCGCCTCCAGGATAGCGGCCCGTTTATCACGCTCGGCCTTCATCTGACGCGCCATGGAATCGACTAAATCCTTTGGCGGACTAATATCCTTGATTTCTATTCGGGTCACTTTGATGCCCCAGGGGCTGGTGGCGGAATCCACCACATGCAGCAACGCCGCATTAATTTCATCGCGTTTCGACAACGACTCATCCAGGTCCATCGAGCCTAACACCGTTCGAATATTGGTCATGGTTAAATTCAGCGACGCGTGTTCCAGGTCGTTGACTTCGTAACTGGCTTTAGCCGCATCCAGCACCTGAAAAAACATGATGCCATCGACGTTAACAACCGCATTGTCCTTGGTGATGACTGCCTGGGACGGCACCTCCAGAACGCGCTCCATCATATTGACCTTGGCGCCGATAGCGTCAATAAACGGAATGATGATGTGGAAGCCCGGGCGCAGCGATCGGGTGAATCGGCCGAGTCGCTCTATGGTGTATTCATAGCCCTGATGGACGATAACAATGCCTTTAAGGACGATAAGAATCGCGACCACGATGAGGATGATCGCCACAGTGGATATGCCGTACATTTTTTCTCCTGCCTGGTTAATTTAAGATTATTTTAGACTGCTAATGATATAGGATTAATCGGTGAATTATCAATCCCTGTCCGGGTTCACCACATATAAGACAAAATCAGGTCGCGGTCACCGTCAACGGTCATTCATACAGCGGCCGGAAGTGAGGCTTCAGCCTCGCCAAGCCATTGCCAAGATGGCGGGACTAAAGTCCCGCGTCCGAGACTTAACCTTCGGTAACCAACCTTCATGAGGTGCCTGGCGCATGATATTTACGATGTCGCCAGGAATATCTCGAAACCCTGATTGATTTGTCCTGGTGTTAATGCGATTGCTGCCAGCATTGAAGCGATTGGTGGCCGCGTGGCCGCGATTGGTTGCGGCGTTGAAGGCATTGATGGTCACGTCGTCACGATAGCCTCCGGGGTCTATGCCGCCGCGCGTTACGCCGGCCGCGATTTGCGCTGACTGGATATGAGCATTGGCGGCGATTTGAGCGACTTCTTTTTGTGTGGATTGCTGAGCGGTTTGCACCGTTGCTTGTAGTTTGGCATCCCTGTTTTTTTGCTTGGTTTGTTGGTCGGTCACTGAAACTTGCCCAGATGGGTTGCCCGCGCCGAGCCGCTCCCAGGGATTAGTTCCGGGGAAAGCGGTATCGTGAGACCTTTGCATAAATCAAGCCTAAATCATACTTGATCCAGTAAAATAAAAGACCTCTAAACAACCACCAAAACCAACTCAAAATGTCCTGGAAACAAACCGCCCAACACTCAATGGCAGACATGCTTGTGGTCGAGCATAAATCCCTGAGCGAACTTGACGATGTGCACAGCATCATTAACTGGAAAGAGATAGAGACCACCCTGTCCAATCTATACTCATCTAAAAGAGGCGTGCCTGCCTACCCGCCGCTGATGATGTTCAAGATCCTAATCCTGCAAGCGTGGTATAACCTAAGCGATGAATCTTTGGAAAAACAAATTGCCAGGGATTTGATGTTCAGGCGCTTTATTGACTTAAGTTTGAGTGAAGCGGTGCCAGACCACACGACCATCTGGCGTTTCAGAAACCTGCTGAACACTGAGAACCTTTTAGAGCCGCTATTAGAGCAAATTAACACGCACCTGGAGCAAAACAGCATTATCGTCTCAGTCGGTTCAATCAACCTCATTGATGCCACGGTGATAAAAGCCAAGCAATCACGCAAACGCAAGGGCAAGGATGGCAATAACACGCAAGACCCGGAGGCCGGCTGCAACGTCAAGGTCGCCGCTGATGGCAAGCGCAAAACCACCTACGGCTTCAAGATGCACGCCAATACGGATGGACATGGTTTTGTCAAGAAGATGACCTGCACGCCAGGCAATGTGCATGACTCACAAGAGATGGACAAACTGCTGGTCAAAACCCATGGGCAAGTTTACGCGGACAGCGCATATGCCAATCAGGAAAACGACAGGAAACTGGGCCGGCAAAACAATAAAGTTCTGCACCGGGCTTATAGAAACAAACCGTTGACCGACCAACAAAAACAGCAAAACAGGCAACGTTCAGGCATCCGTTATATCGTCGAGCGCACCTTTGGGCTATTAAAACAACATCACGGATTAGGTCAGGCAAGATACCTTGGGCTGGAAAGAAACAAAAGCAGAGCGCAACTGATTGCGATGACTCATAATCTTAAAACCGGGATGAATATTTTCAAGCAAATGCGAAGTTCACCGGCGTGTTGCGTCTAAAAGGCGGGGGGAAAGGCAAAACAGCAACCCAACCAACCAAAGCTAAGTAAATCGGGTTGGTTTGTGAGAGTTTTTCAAGAAAAACGAGGTTTTTTGGAAATATCTTTAGGGTGTTAACGAGTCAAGACCCTGAAAAATCTCAGAAGTGAGATTATGAGAAATGATTATGGATTATGCAAAAGTCTCAAAGTACAACTTGCCTAATAAACTGGCATTTGATTACAATCGGGCTGGTGTCTTCTCGCCAACGAAATCGAGGAAGGATGAATGACGTTAGAAGAGTTTAGAAAAAGATTCAATGAAATAAGAGATATGGGTTTCGTCCAATCACTTAGAAAAGGGTCGACGGGTGTCGGCTATACTTTTGAAGAGTTGCTCGGCATTGAGGAAAACAACATCGCTCTTCCGGATATAGAAAATGTGGAAATAAAAACGCACAGGGAAAATACAAACAGTATGCTGACTCTTTTTACGTTTAACAAAAATGCGTGGAAAGTTAATCCGTTAACTGCTATTGATGATTATGGAAGTGTCGACAAAACAGGTCGTTTAGGCATGTATTATACTTTATCAACGCGCGCCAATAGTGCTGGTTTGTTTTGAGTGTTTATGGAAAATATTTATCGGTTCAGGATCTGGAAGGAAAAACCGTAGTCCAGTGGGAGTCATCAACACTGGTTGAGAGGTTTGCCACAAAAATACCTGCGATGTTATTTGTCTCTGCGCGCACGAAAACAATAGAGGGGGTTGAGTTTTTTCATTTTTATCGGGGACGACTAATGTCGGAAACGCCGATGGATTTGCTGGCCAAATTATTCACAAGCGGTGATTTATTCGTTGACTTAAGGTTGCACAAAACAAAATCTTCCGCAAGAAATCATGGTACTGGTTTTAGAGTGCATGAAAACAAACTGCATCTGTTGTTCAAGAAAATAGAGGAAATTTAATATGCAAAAAGCATTGAAAGAAAAAGTCCCTGATTTGAGTTGGGATTTTAAGGACGCAAACACAAAGCAGGATACTCATTGTTACCATAATTATCCTGCGATGATGATTCCTCAGATTGCAGAACGGTTGCTTAATGAGTATGGAGAAAACGCAAAAACTCTCTTTGATCCTTATTGTGGTACGGGAACATCTCTTGTCGAAGCGAATAAAAAATCGATTGATGGATATGGAACTGATTTAAATCCATTGGCACGACTTATCGCAAAAACAAAAACGCTAAAAATAGAATTACAAGTATTGAATTTATATTTGAAGGAGTTTAACGATTTTTCATTTTCTATTAATTTTGAAATGAATAGAACTTGTTTTGTCTATCCTAACTTTAAGAATATTGATTTCTGGTTTAAGAAAGAAACCAAAGACAAGTTATCTGCCGCAAAATACTTTATAGATAACATACAAGACAAAAAAGTTAAAAAATTCTTCTTAATCGCTTTCAGCGAAGTGGTGCGAGAAAGCAGTTTGACTAGAAATGGGGAATTCAAGTTGTATAGAATGCCCGAGGAAAAAATCGAACATTTCAACCCCGATGTTTTTGCCATGATTAATTCCAAATTAGCCAGAAATAGAAATGGATTGATAAGTTATCTTGAAAAAATTAAAAACAGTTCTGCGAAAACAATTGTTCATAGATTCAATTCATCTAACGGCATTGATGAAATTGAAAAAGAATCCATCGATATAATTGTTACCTCCCCGCCCTACGGAGATAGCAGAACAACCGTGGCATATGGTCAATTTTCAAGACTTGCAAATCAATGGCTTGGCATAGAAAATGCCGCCCAAATTGACAATCAATTAATGGGTGGGAAAACGATCGAAATAAAAAAAAACCGACATTGGTATTCTTGATGATGCAACCGAAGAAGTAAGGAGAGAAAATGTAAAGAGAGCGAAAGAAGTTTACAGTTTTTATCAAGATTATATTAAATCGATTGCCAATGTATCTACCACGATAAAAAAGGAAGGTCATGCCTGCCACGTCGTTGGAAATCGCAGGGTAAAGGGCATAACATTGCCAACCGATGAGATAACTAAATCTATATTTGAACGATATGGCTTTGAACACAAACGTACTTTCGTTCGAAATATTCCGAACAAGAGAATGCCCAGTAAAAATAGTCCGACTAACAAGGTTGGGCATAAGGCAACTACAATGAGTAATGAATATATTGTAGTTATGCAAAAACACTAACAAGAAATTTTGTTGCCGAGTTTAAATTTTTTAAAACTCGGCGCAAGCAGAATGTCATGTTGGCGAATATTGTCTCAATGTGCTCGCCAATTCATTTGCCAGTTGCGCAAGCATCACCGGGTCGGGTTGCGTATTCACTTTTTCTATCATCGATAGCAAACGCGTTTGATTGCAGGGATAATCGTCCGCAAGGTGCTCTGCCGCCCGGCGCGCACCGTCGGGGTCGTTGCAAATCAGCGTCATATCGCAGCCGGCGGTGAGCGCAGCCACGCATCTCGATGGAATATCGCCCTCGGTGTCGGCGCCTTTCATGCTCAAGTCATCGCTGAAAATCACCCCGTCAAAGTTGAGTTTTTTTCGCAAGATTCCCTTCAACCAAAACAATGCGTAGGTCGGCAGTTGTTCGTGAATGCGCTCGAACAGCACATGCGCGGTCATGATGCCGCCCAATCGGTTGGCGAGGCCGGCGAAAGGCAAAAGATCGTGCGCCTCAATCTCGGCAAAGGTGCGCGTATCCACCGGCGTTTGCTGGTGGGAGTCGGCACTGACGCCGCCGTGTCCGGGGAAGTGTTTACCGGTGGCGGACATGCCGGCGCGATTCATGCCGGTGATATACGCATCGGCCAGTTCGCAAATGATTGCGGGGTTATGGTGAAACGCGCGCGCGCCGATTACATGGTTGCGCGGGCGGCTGCGCGGAGGTTGGCAATCCAGCACCGGCGCAAAACTGAAATCCACGCCAACTTCCCGCACTTCACGCGCCATCAATTCCCCGACGGCTTGGGCTACGGCAATACCGTGCGCACGGTCGCGGTCGTATAGTTCGCCGATGCGCGCGGCGGCGGGCAGCCGATGAAATCCTTCGCGGAAGCGTTGCACGCGTCCGCCTTCCTGATCCACCGCCACCAGTAGCGCGGGCGAGCGGAGTGCTTTGATTGCTTCGGTCAGCGTGCGCACCTGCGCCTTGTTGCGGTAATTGCGGTCGAACAAAATCACCGCGCCCACCGCCGGGTGGCGCAAGAAATCGCTCTCGTGCGTTGTCAAAGTTTCGCCGCCGAGGTCAACCATCAGCGGGCCAAGGGGTAATTCAGCGGGCGATGTCATGTTAATGATTGTCGCGGAATGTCGCGTGAATGTCAGGCGTGAATGTCCACCGGCATACCCACCGTCACGAGTTCGAACAATTCCACCACATCGCGGTTGCGCATTCGAATGCAGCCACGCGAGCCCGGCTTGCCCATTTCCACATCATCGGGCGCACCGTGAATGTAGATGTAACGACGCATGCTGTCGAGGGCGCCGAGGCGGTTGAATCCGACCTCGATGCCGCTCAGCCACAGGATGCGCGTCAAGATCCAGTCCCGCTGCGGCGCGGCGGCGCGCAATTGCGGTTCAAATCGCTCGCCGGTTGCTCGCCGCCCGACAAACACGCTGCCCTGCGGCGCGCCGTCTCCGATTTTTGCGCGAATCACATGCTTGCCTCGGGGCGTACATTCGCTGTGCATAATCTCGCCGGCGCCGTTTGCCGCGCTGGAAATATCGTATCGCGCCAGCGCATCACCGTGCGCATCCAGCAGCGTCAGGGTTTGTGTCGGCAGGTCAATACGAATGTGCCGGCGCGAGGTCATTTTTGTTGCGCCTTGATGATGTGGTCGAGCAAGTCGCCACTGGCGCGCTCGATTAAATCCAGCGCCTGATCGAATCCATGCTCGCCGCCGTAATACGGATCCGGCACTTCATCGCGCCCCGCGCCCGGGCTGAACGAAAGAAACAGGTGAACCTTGTGTTGGTGCTGCGCGCCGGCCAGGCGTTGCAAGTCGGCGTAGTTGTCGCGGTCCATGGCGATGAGGTAATCAAACGCGGCCATGTCGGCGGCGCTGGTTTGTCTCGCCCGTAAATCGTCCAAATCAACACCGCGACGAGCGGCGGCGCGGCGCGCGCGCTGGTCGGGGGGCGAGCCGATGTGCCAATCGCCGGTTGCGGCGGAGTCGATTTCAAATCTCGCATCCAGCCCGCGGGATTGGACGGTTTTGCGGAACACGCCTTGCGCCGTGGGCGAGCGGCAGATGTTGCCGAGGCAGACGAACAATACGCGACACACAGAAATAGACGAGGACATGGGCGATAGTTGGCGACTAGCGATTCGGTTCAAGCACGCGACAGACTAATCACCGATTTTGCGCCGCGCAACTGACGCATGATGTCGGCCAGATGTTTGCGCTCGGTTACTTCGATGATGAAAGACATTGCCGAGGTGTTGTGATGCCGCGGGTCAACCTGAAGATTGTTGATGTTGGATTCGTGCTCGGCGATGATGTTGCTGACCGAAGCCAGCACGCCGGGCTCGTTATGGGTTTCCATTTTGATCATCACTTGAAATTTACCCTGAGTGGACTCCGACCACGCGAGGTGAAAATAGTTGTCCGGATGGCGCATGATTTCCCGACAGTTGGGGCAGTTGGAACGATGCACCACCAGCCCCCGGCCACTGGTCATGGTGCCGATGATGTTGTCGCCGGGAATCGGATGGCAGCAATTGGCGTAGGTAACCAGCAATCGCTCGGTGCCTTCAATGGTCATGACCGCCGCGGTTGATTTGTCGCCGCCCGACTCGGCATGGTCGCCGGCACTTTGCGTCTCGGCGACCAGTTGCTTCGCCACCAGCGTCGGCAGTCGCTTGCCGAAACCGATGTCGCGCAGCAATTGCGTCCAGTCATCCATTTGCAGATGCTGCAGCAGGGCGACCTTGTGGGTGCTGGGAATACGCATGCGCCGATAGCCCTGTTTCGCCAGCGCCTGCTTCAGCAATTTGCCGCCGAGTTTCAGGGATTCCTTGTCCTTTTGCTGGTTGAGAAAATGCCGGATGGAAGCGCGCGCCTTGGAAGTCACCGCGTAATCCAGCCACGCCGGTAGCGGTCGCGCACTGCGCGAAGTAACGATCTCGATGTGGTCGCCGTTGTTCAGCGTTTGGTGCAGCGGCACCATTTGTTGATTGATGCGCACGCCGATGCTGCGGTTGCCGACGCCGGTGTGCACTGCATATGAAAAATCCAACGCCGTGGCGCCCCGCGGCAGACGCTTGATGTCGCCCTTGGGCGTGAAAACATATACCTCATCGGGAAACAAATCGGCCTTGAGGTGTTCGAGAAACTCCCCCGAATCCAGCGATTTTTGCTGCGACTCGAGGAAACTGCTGAGCCACTTCTGCGCCAACTGCTGCGGCGCGTGCTCACCGGTGGTTTCAGTTTTATACAGCCAATGAGAAGCGACTCCTTTTTCCGCCACCCGATGCATCGCCTGACTGCGAATCTGCACTTCCACCGACTGCCCGAACGGACCAATCACCACGGTGTGCAATGACTGATAGCCGTTCACTTTGGGCATGGCGACATAGTCCTTGAAACTCTCCGGTCGCGGTTTATATAACTGGTGAATAACCCCCAGCGCGTGGTAGCACTGCGGACGGGTCTCGGTGATGATGCGAATGGCGTTGATGTCCTGCACATCCCGCAGCAGCAATTTTTTCTGCTGCATCTTGCGGTAGATGCTGTAGGTGTCTTTTTCCCGCCCCGACACCTGAACCGCGATGCCGGCTCTTTCCAGTTCCTGCTGAATCTTGCCGCATACCTCCTTGACCACGGATTTGCGCCCGCGCTTTTTGCTGTTGAGTTTTTTGGAAATGACGTGGTATCTTTTCGGGTAGAGGCTGCGCAGGCTTAAGTCTTCGAGTTTTTGCGCCAGGTCGCGCATGCCGAGGCGGTTGGCGATGGGCGCGTAAATCTCCAGCGTCTGGCGCGCGACCCGACGTTTCTTCTCTTCGCGAAGCGGCTCCAGCGTGCGCATGTTGTGCAGGCGGTCGCACAGTTTGATGATGATGACGCGAAGATCCTTTGCCGTGGCCATGAACATTTTTCGGAACGAAGCGGCCTCGGCGTGTTGCTTGTCGCCGCTCGCCGACTCCTGCTCCAGCAGGCTGACCTTGCTCACTCCGTCCACCAGTTCGGCGATGTCATCGCCGAAACGCTCGGCCAGTGCCGCCAGCGTGATGTCGGTGTCCTCCACTACATCGTGCAACACGGCGGCGATGATGGTGCGGCTGTCCATGCGCATCTCGCCGAGGATGTGCGCCACCGCCAGTGGATGATGGATGTAGGCTTCGCCGCTTTCCCTGGTTTGTCCGGCGTGGGCTTCGGCACCGAAGCGGCAAGCGTCGTCGATGTTGGCTACGGCTTCGGCACCAAGATAGGTGCCGAGATGTTCCAGCAGGTCAGCGGTGCGCAATTTGCGCCCGGCCGCCTTGGACCTTCGCGCCGATGCGCCGGCCGGTTCGGGAGACGGCGCAGAAGATTCAGGCGGGGCCCGTTTCCACCGGTGGCTCAGCGGTATCATTCTGTTCGTCGCTGTCTGCCTTTACGTCAGGGTTACCAGCGTCGTCATCCGATTCAGTCGGCTCGCCACCCTCATCAAAACTCAATTCCGGAATCGCGACTTCCTCATCCAGAATGGATGGCCCGATCAGCCCCTCGGCGATTTCACGCAACGCCAGCACCGTCGGCTTGTCGTGTTCCCGCTCGACCAGCGGTTCGGCGCCATAAATCAACTGCCGCGTGCGTTTGGCGGCGACCAATACCAACTGGAAGCGGTTATCGACGTGTTTGAGACAGTCGGTTACGGTTACACGGGCCATGGAAAACTCCTCATTAAAGAATAAAACATAAAAAACAAACGAGACCAAACGATTCAATACGCCGGGGATTATATCCTTAAATGGCAAAGTCCGCCGTATCCATCTCCGGCACGGGCGGCAAAATCGCCTCCAGCCGGGCAAACGCCTGATCGAACTGGTCGTTGACGATCAGGTAATCATACTCGTCCTTGTGGCTCATTTCATTCCGCGCCGCACGCATGCGCTGTTTGATTACCTCATCGGTGTCCTGCCGTCTTGAGCGCAACCGCTCTTCCAGTGCCGCAAGCGACGGCGGCATGATAAACACCGAGCGCGCTTCGGGGAATTTCCGGCGCACCATGCGCGCGCCCTGCCAATCAATTTCCAAAATCGCATGTTTGCCGCGGGCGCTCAGCCTCTCAATGGCGTCGGTGGAAGTGCCGTAATGGTTGCCGAACACGGTGGCGTGTTCGATGAAGCGGTTGTGCGCAATCATCGCTTCAAACTCGGCTTTGTTCACGAAATAATAGTCCACGCCATGTTGTTCGCCGGGGCGTTGTGACCGGGTGGTGTGCGACACCGTCAACGCCGCATCCGAACGGCACTCCACCAGTTTGCGCGCGAGGCTGGTTTTGCCGGCGCCGGAGGGAGCAGAGAGAATGATTACCGCGGGTGGTTGATCCATCTCGGCTTTGTTATTCATTGCGGCTCGCCGAACTTGAGCGTGCGGTAGTCAAAGCCGCTTGCGATGGTGGGCTTGATTACCTTGAAGTAGGGCGATACATCGAAGTCGCGCGGGGTGAACAAACTGTGATGACGGATGTGCAAAATTTCCCGCACGCTGTAATGGTATTTGGACAGGATGGTTTTTTTCTCCACCGTTGGCAAAATCGGATAATGAATCGACTGAAAAGTCTCGGCGATCAGAGTGGAGCAAATCGCTTTGGTTGGGTCGCCGCTGCCGAACGCCAGCATCCGCCGCCTGAGTTTCACCGGCACCGGCGGGGTCGGCAACAGATAGCGCGCCAGATCGAAGATGTGCTGGAGGTCGTAGTGCAAGCCAACGCTTTCAATCATGCGCTTGACCACGGTGTTGCGGTCGCGCTCGCTGAGGTTAACCGGCCGGCAGATGCGCGTGTTGAAATCGCGATACCGTGACAATGGCGAGGCGATTACGCCGTTGGTAATTTCGGCTTCGATTAGCGGACACGGTTCGCCGTCTTCGGTGAATTTTTTGGTGTCGGGTCCGGCATAAAACGCAGCGTGAGACCAGGTCGACTGGGTCAGATATTTAATCGCGGTGCTGATTCGGGAGTCGCCTTCCACCAATAATATGTCGGCCGGTTGCAGGCACGATTCCAGTTGCGGCACATCGTAGGTGCAAAACGGCTGGTAGTTGGGAATCGGCGCGGTGAGATAGTCCGCAATCCAGCGTCCGACTTTGAGTTTCATTGAGCCGAGCATTTCAGACTCCGCCGGCCGGTCGATGACAGGTATCCATTCGCATCATCGGCCTGCGTCGTTTTGATGATAGGGCGAATGTTGTCGCACCGCGTTGATGTATGCCTGAATGCCCAAGCGTTCCGCGCCGGCGAATTGCCGAATCGCCCGAGTGAACGGGCTGTGCGCCATCCAGTGCAACGAGCGCGTGCGTGTCGGCGTGAACCCGCGCGCGATTTTGTGTTCGCCCTGGGCACCGGGGTCGAATCGTTGCAAGCCACGCTCAATGCAAATCTCAATTCCCTGATAATAACAGACTTCAAAATGCAAGCAGTCGAGATAGCCGCGACATCCCCAGTGGCGGCCATACAAGGTATGGTCATCCAGATACATCAGCGCGCCGGCAATTGCTTCGCCGGCTACCCCTCCGTGGTCTTTGGTATGCACCATTACCAGTTGAATCTGATCCGGAATATGCGCCGCCACCTCGACAAAAAACTCTTCATTGAATGCCGGGTAGCCATATTTGCGCTGGTAGATTCCGCGATACATGGCGCTGAAATCGCGCCAGTCCGCGCACGTGGCGGTGTGCCCATCAAGGCGGCGGATGATGGCTCCTGATTGCGCCACCCGCGCCTTCTCGCGGCGAATGTTCTTGCGCTTTTTCGCTTTGAGCGTGCCGAGAAATTCATCAAAGTTATGATAGTTTCGGTTGTGCCAATGGAACTGACAATCGGTTCGCGACACCGCGTCATCAATGTTCAATAATTCAAATTCTTCGGCATCGACGAACAGGCTGTGAACACCGCTGAAACCACCTTGCTCCATCAACGCCCGCGCACCATCCAGCAGATGCCGAACTATTTCCGCGCCGCCGGCTTTGCGTGACAGCAGCCGCTGA
Source organism: Candidatus Poriferihabitaceae bacterium (assembly GCA_965249835.1). GTDB lineage: Bacteria > Pseudomonadota > Gammaproteobacteria > Arenicellales > Poriferihabitantaceae > JAHRAW01. The sequence continues at coordinate 795,003 of CBDFMY010000003.1, read as the reverse complement.
CCGGATGCGGGCGTGAACGGAATCGCGTTGACCAGTTTCGGGTAATACTCGATGCCGGCGTTTCGATACGCCTCCGCCCAGGCGTGGTCAAACACGAACTCGCCCCACGAATTATGCTTTTCATACAACGGCATGGCACCCACCAGCGTGTCGCCGTCAAAGCATCCGAGGTGTCGCGGAATCCAGCCGGCGTGCGCACCGACGCATCCGTGCCGTTCCATAGCGGACAAAAACCCGTGTTGCAAAAACGGGTAGCGACCGCGCACCAGTGCATTCCATTGACCCGCGTCAATGTCGTCAATGCTGGAAAAAGTCGCAATTTTCACTGGTTGCCTGTCGCTTCGCTCGCGCTAATTTTAACCTGAAACCACGCCTGCGGGGAATCCAGTTTATCGCCAGGGATGGCGGGTAGTTCGGCGGAGCAGGACGCGAGAGCCGAACTCCTTATTCTCGTTTACTTTTGGCGTCTCAAAGAAAGTCACACTTCTCGATTCACCATTACCTATCATTCGTCATCCTCGCCGGTAGGCGGGGATCCAGGTGGCGGCGCAAGCCGCCCGGTGAGTCACGCTTGCGTAATGATACTAATAGTTCGGCGTACATTCTCAATGTGCTTTGGCTTCTCAACGCGCTTTTGTCCTTTCAGTTCACCATTACCTATCATTCGTTATTGCCCGGCTTGTTCCGGATAATCCAGTTAAAAAACTCAGCGGCGTTAGCCGCTATCATTTTTTGATACAATGCGGCGATATAATTAACCCTCGGGAAACTTTTTTTAGCGGAGATAATCAAAATGTCGTTCAGTGATCGTGATGGTGTGATATGGATGGATGGAAAAATGCTGCCGTGGCGCGAAGCCAAGGTGCATGTCCTGACCCACACCCTGCATTATGGTATGGGGGTATTCGAAGGCGTGCGTGCCTATAAAGCGCAACAAGGCACCGCTATTTTTCGATTGGCCGAACATACTCAGCGATTGTTTCGTTCGGCGCATATTCTGGGCATGAAAATCCCATTCGATGCCGATACGGTTTTCCAGGCTCAGATTGACTCGATTAAACAAAATAATCTGGAATCAGGATATTTACGGCCGATGGTGTTCTACGGCTCCGAAGGCATGGGCCTGCGCGCCGACAATTTGAAAGTGCATCTCATCATTGCCGCATGGCATTGGGGCGCCTATTTGGGTGACGATAATCTTGCCAATGGCATCCGCGTGCGCGTCTCTTCTTATGCTCGGCACCACGTGAACACCAGTATGTGCCGGGCTAAAGCGAATGGTCATTACATTAATTCCATGCTAGCTTTGCGGGAGGCAATTGAAACCGGCTACGACGAAGCCCTGTTGCTCGACACCAACGGTTTCGTCATGGAAGGTAGCGGCGAAAATATTTTTATCATTCGCGACAATGTGGTGTTTACCCCGGACCTGACCTCGGCATTGGACGGCATCACCCGCAAGACCGTCGCGCAAATTATTGCCGATGAAGGTCTGCAACTGGTTGAAAAACGCATCACCCGGGATGAAATTTATATTTGTGATGAAGCCTTCTTTACCGGCACCGCCGCTGAGGTGACGCCAATTCGAGAATTGGATAATCGTCAAATTGGCACTGGCGGCCGCGGCCCAATAACGGAAAAAATTCAAAGTCGTTTCTTCGATGCGGTGCATGGCCGCATACCGGAATACGAAGCCTGGCTGACCTATGTCTGAGAATAAAAAACCGAACGTCCCCGACAAGTTTTCGCGCGCGCCGGCCTCGTTGGAGGCGGACACGCCGAATGTCAATCAGCGGGTTGAAGTCAGCGCCGATGATCTACCGCTGCACTGTCCCATGCCCGGCAAACGCCTGTGGGATTCCCATCCAAAAGTGTATCTGCCCATTGAAGACGGCGGCAAACAAACCTGCCCCTACTGCGGCACCCGCTACATTCTCATCGGTGAGGCGAATTCGCCCCACTGAGCCCCAGCCGGGAACAGATTCTTGAACGAAGCACAAACAGCCCCCGTGACAAAACCCGCGGTCAGCGTGATCATGGCGGCATACAACGCCGAGGCGTACCTGCACGCCGCCGTGGAAAGCATCCTCAACCAGAGTTTTACCGATCTGGAATTGATCGTGGTGAATGACGGTTCGACCGATGCCACCGCCGATATATTAACGGAATATGCGGAGCGGGATGCTCGCGTAACTATCATCCATCAAGACAACGCGGGGTCGGCTGCCGCGCGCAATGCGGCAATCGCCAGATGCCGCGGCGACTTCATTGCGATTATGGACGGTGATGACATTGCGCATCCCGGACGACTGGAACAACAGGTTGTTTTTCTTACCCAAAATCCCGAATACGCCGCGGTTTCGTGTCGTTGCGAATTGATTGACGAATCCGGTGCGCACATAAAAACACAACGCGCACGCACTCCCGCGCAGGAAGCAGGGGTGCCGCTGGAAGAGTTGTTGCGACTGCCGCCCGGCCCGATACTGGTCAACCAGACCGCGATGATTCGGATGTCATCACTGGACGACACGGGCGCAACTTATCGTCCGTGGTTTCGTGGTTTTTTGGAGGACTTTGATCTCTCGTTGCGCATGGCGGAAAAACACCGCATCGCGCATCTCAACGCACCGCCGCTGTGTCAATATCGCCAATACCCCGAAGGGTCTGCAAATAACATGAGCCAAAATCAGGTTTTGTTCTGGCACTATTGGTGCGCGGCTGTGTTGTCGGCGCATTGCCGTCGACAGGGTGTCGCCGACCCGATTGATCATGCGACCGCCGCGGATTCGCCCCCGTGCGACTTGCTTCCTGCGCTCAAAACCTTGCCGCATCCAATCAAGGCGGCCTGCATGAAAAGCGCGCGCCACTGGTGCAGACGCTCGCTACGCAACGGAATGAGCCACGCCGCCGAGCAAATCATTGACGGGTTGACTACCCTTGCCACCGACAAACACGACCGACGAACATTGAAAAAAGTGCTACGCGGCGTGCTTTTTTACGCGCTTCGCGCCGGGCAATGGCGTTACGCGATGAAAGTGGCGCATCAATTGGCGGCGCCGCTAAAACAATGATTGAGTACAATAAACTCGACCAGTTGAAACTGAAACTGGATTCTTTTCGACCGCTTCCGCCCGAGGCGGTTGGCAACCTGCACACAGATTTTACATTGCGCTGGACCTATCATTCCAATGCCATCGAGGGCAACAGCCTCACCTTAATGGAAACCAAGGTTGTATTGGAAGGCATTACCATTGGCGGCAAGACCCTGCGCGAGCATCTCGAAGTTGTCAACCACCATGCGGCGATTTCGTTGATGGAGAAAATCGTCAAGGAAAATCAATCATTAACGGAAACAGATATAAAAGCCATTCACCAGATGGTTTTAAAAGAAATCGATAATGCAAATGCAGGCGTGTATCGATCGGTTAATGTCATTATTGGGGGCGCTCGACATTTCCCGCCGGCGCACGAACAAGTGCCTGTAAAAATGGCGCAATTTATTGAATGGTATCAAAGCGCGGCGCTTGAACTCCATCCAATCGAAAGAGCGGCGCGGGTGCATGCGGATTTTGTGAAAGTGCATCCATTTATTGACGGCAATGGCAGAACTTCTCGGTTGTTGATGAATCTTGAACTGATGAAAGGCGGTTTCCCGCCGGTGATTATTCCTGTTGAAAAACGCCTTGAATATTATGATGCGCTTGATTTGTCCTGCACTGAAAATAATTACAGCGCTTTTGTGAAGATGGTTGCGGATGCGGCCGAGCAGGCGTTCGAACCCTATTGGTATGCGTTGAACATAAAACCGGACAAAGGCGTTGCGCGATGAAAGTGGCGCATCAACTGCAGCGGCTACCAAAACAATGCGGGCAAACCGCATGAAAATCACCATGGTTGCCCCGGGTGTCTATCCCATTCCTCCGCAAGGCTATGGCGGAATTGAATTGGTGATATGGAATCTCCAAACAATGCTGACAAACCATGGGCATCGTGTCAGCATCGTAAATGTGATGAAAGGGAGTAGCATCGCCAAACGCTGGAACATCGTGCGGGCGATCAACGCCAGTTGCCCCGATGTCGTGCATATACATGCTTCCAAATACTTCAACCTCGCCCGCTTTATACGCTGTTCGAATATCCTGTTTTCGGATCATAGCCCGGGCGTTTCTTTTGAGGAATACAAATATCACCGCCGCGCAAAAGTAAAAGGCGCACATACTCTTTGTTTTTCCGAAAAAATCAAGGAATTTTATGCGGCGGTTGGTATCGGTCGCGATTTTTTGCCTGTAATCCCAAATGGAGTGGCGGTTGCTGAATTTTCATTCACCGAACAACCGAAATACCCCGACCGCTCCATTTGCCTCGGCGTGGTCAGCAAACGCAAACGGCAATACGCCATTGCTGATTTGCCGAACATTGACTTTGCCGGCCCAGTAAATGAACCGGTGGATTTTCTGGACGGTGCGTATCAAGGCGAATGGTCGCGACAACAGGTTTGCCGAAATCTTACCGAATACGCCAACAAAGTGTTGCTAACCGAAGCGGAGGCGCATAACGTTGCTTGTATGGAATCTCTGGCGAGTGGTCTGGGGCTGGTAATTTCACAAAATGCCACTGACAATCTGGACACATCATTGCCGTTTATTGATGTGGTGCCGGATGACAAAATCCACGACCGTGGATTCGTTAGTGGCATCATCGTCAAAAACCGCGCCACCGCGCTGACCATGCGAAAAGACATCCGCGAATACGCCCGAATCAATTTTGACGCGGAACATGTGGTGACAACAAAATACTTGCCGTTGATTTCGTCTGTTGCGCGACGTTAATCAAAACTGTTGTTCAATTTGCTCGGGACATGCAAGCGGGACAGTGACACTCATCTGCGGAGCGTTTGCGGTGTACCAAACCGTGAATGGTGCCACCTTCTTTGTCGAATCTACCGACAACTGAATCGAAATAGCGTGTGTCATGATGCTCATAACGTCTCCAAACAGCCCACGCCAAAAGGTCCGCAAGTTGAATCAAGCGTGAAGCGGCGGAGTCTACAAATAATGGGACTTCGGCAAGATTGGGGAACACTCCCCATCGGGTGCCCTCTTCGCGAAAACGCTTGGCCAACCCTTGTAACGACTCTTCATAATGCGACTCATCCATGATGACCAATCCGCGTTGCTGGTTCCCATCTCGCCTGTATAACCGCCTCAGAAACAAATCGAAACGGTTACTAATTTCCTCGAATGCATATTCAACGGGGTCATCCAGCGTGCAGGCTTGTTTGTCTACGACTACTGCAAATGGTCTACGACTACTGCAAATGTTCTCACGCTTTGATGCGCGGTGGATAGCAAGTTCAATCCCCGCTCAATAATTTCCAAGCGGTTTTGTCGTGCTATTCCTTTCCATGGAGCGGATTTTCCGTTTGCCATCACGCTACCATGCAACTCCGCATCGTGAGGGTTCCCTACGTTGAGCGAGGAGACGAATTCATCGGTTTTGCGAATGAGGTGATATACTTGACGCTCAAACACAGCGACGCCAGCCAGAATGAAATGGCGTTCGTTCGGGTTTTTGACTGTTCCCGATCCATCGAGATAGAGCAAATACATTTGAGTGAGATGGTTAGTTCATTTGCTGCCCAATCAAAATGAGGGCAAAAAACGCAGCCGGGTGGGCCACCTGGACCCAGCGAACCTTGTTACCAAAGCCCTCCCAACCGCGACCCGCTAATGTATGCTAACTTGCGCAATGTTGTCAAGCCAATTATCAAATAATAATTAATGGGCAATCACTATTTGATTTCTCCGCACAATCTGCAAATGGATAACCTGTTTTCCAAAACCAGCGATGTCACCGTCGTTCTGACCAGTTGCGGCCGGTTTAATCTGCTTGCACAAACATTGCATAGTTTTTTTCAACACAACACTTATCCCATTTCACAATTCATTTTAATCGAGGATTCCGGCAAGGACGAGGTTCGCAATATCATTCCGGCAGAATATCGTGAGCGAATCGATTTGATTATCAACCAGCCGCAAATTGGCCAGGTTTCGGCCATTGATACAGCGTATCGGTTAGTAAAGACCGACTATATTTTTCACTGCGAAGACGACTGGTTGTTTTACCGCCCGGGTTTTATCGAAGACTCCAAAACAGTGCTGGAGGCGGAGCCGCAATCCTTGATGGTGCACTTGCGGAGTTATCATCATGACCTTGCTTTTTATGGCGCGTGTGCCTGGGTTCTTGCTGAGCGGAAAACGGTGCAAAGCATTGCGTATTACCGAGTCAATACCACGCTTTCCCATAGCCAGTGTTTTTCTTTCAATCCGGGTTTGCGGCGACGAGCGCAATATCCGGACGGTGGCTATGCATCGTTGGTGGCAAAGGGACAATCACTGGCCGACATGGAAATGATCGCAAGCGAACACTACGCCGCGCAGGGTTATTTCACTGTGCTTTTGGAAAACGATGCGGTCAAACACACCGGCTTCGGCAAGCATGTGCGAAATTATGATACCCGATGGACAAAATATCGTGGGCGTTTGTTGCGGCTGGTTGTGGCGATTGCCATGTTTGCGCTGGGGTGGTATTTCGGGGCGGCGAAATGAATCGCGCCAAAGCACCGCAACCGCTGATACTGATTGGCATACCGACCTGTATGCGTCCACGGATGCTGGCGATATGTTTGCAATCCATCGGCGAGAGCGCGCTTCCCGAAAACGTCGAGGTGCGTATGGTCGTTGCCGATAACGACAAAGATGAAAGCGCGCGAAGTCGTGGAAGAGTTTGCTTGCAATGCGCCTTTTCCAGTGAATTACCGCGTGTGCGCCGAACGCGGACACAGCAACATTCGTAATCATCTGTTCGACTACGCAATCAAAATCGGCGCCGACTACATCGCCAGCACTGATGACGATGAGGGACCGGTGAGCGCGACCTGGTTGACAGATTTATACACGGTTATTCGGGAAACCGGCGGTGATGCCGTTGGTCCTGCGCACGGCGAATATAAAGCGGTAAAGAACCCACCACTGCCATCCAGAAACATCATCATCTCGGCGCGCATTTACCGCAATCTTAAGATTCGCTATGACCCGTTGTTTAACTTAACCGGCGGCGGAGACACGGATTTTGGCAAGCGTGCCATCGCTGCCGGCGCGCAGTTCATCGCCGACCCGCGTTGCAAAGCGAATGCGTGGATAGCCAATCCCGACACCGCACCGGCCGAGGCGCGCGGCCATCATCAAGGGGGGGTGGTTCACCCTCAGGCGTCACTATAATCGTGTTCGTGTGCTTACTTACGCCAACCGAACCAAAAAACAAAAACCGGCAACGCACATTCTGGTTGAAGCGGTTTTTTACTTCATCAAAGGTGTCGTATTGTTACCGTTTGCTATTTTCTCCATCGAACAACGTTTGCGTTGTGGAAAATCATTCCTGAAAAGCGTGGCGTATCCGATGAGTTTATTCGGACCGGGGAGATATGAACCGTATCGGAAGATGGATGGTTATTGATGGCGCGGACGGCTGGGTGATGACATGAAACCATGTGGATTGCATCTCTCGTATTTTCTGATTTATACTACAGCGCATCAAACACGGGAGGAAATGAAATGAAACTTATTGTGAAAAATTTCGGGCCGATTCGTAAAGCAGAGGTGGATGTTAAACCTATGACTGTTTTTGTCGGCCCCAGTAATACGGGAAAATCCTACCTAGCGATATTGATTTATTCAATTATCAAAGTGTTTGGGGATGACGGCGATATATGGGAGAACATGCATTATAAAATTCGAAGGGAAATGGATAAGGGGGAGAAATCGGATTTAGCCAGTTTACAAAAAAATCAAGTCACATTAAAAGAAATAGAAAAACGCTTTCTTCTATGGGCAAACATTTTCAGCGCCTCCTGGAAAGAGCAGTTTGTTTACTGTTTCGGTGAAGAGGGAAGAAAGATGATGATGAACGAAAATGGAAAAATCTCCATCGTAATATCTGACAGCAAAAACCAACTTATTTTAGATTTATCTTCTCCAGACAATAGTAAGTTAACTGATGAAAAAAAATCGGAACTGCGCACATTGATAAACAACGATTTGTTAAGAATTATTAAAGATCGTTTTGATGAGGAAGAGCCAGATGAAAGAGCCATATTCCATCGGCATATTATACAGCGCTATTATGCAGAGATACTAGACAAGCACTTTTCTACTTCTTTATTAGACAAAGAAGAAGGGATTAGTGCACACACTGTTCCTCATTATTTGCCTGCAATCCGTGGTGGTATCATGCAGAGTCACCGCACCCTTGTCAGTGCTTTAATTGAGCGCGCTCCAATGGCAGGGCTAAGCAAAGTACCACCCATTCCACTTTTTAACGGCGTTTTATCGGATTTCATGCAAAAATTAATTAACATGGATGTCTCCATTGCTGATAGAAGATTTCAAAGAAGATATGGATTTTATCGAAAATCTCTTTATAATCACGATCGAAAAAAACAGAGGAAGAAAATTGATGAAATTGGCAAGGGAATAGAGAAAAAAATCATGGGGGGGGAAATAAATGTGCAAATGTCTGAGACGCGTTACCCGGATTTCCGCTATGCGTTTGAAAGCGATGGAAAAAAACATGATTTGCCGTTAATGAGCGTGTCATCCATGGTTTCAGAACTAGCACCCGTTTCTTTATTCGCTCGTCACCATGTTAATTGCGACGATCTATTTATTGTTGAAGAGCCGGAAGCCCATCTGCACCCCGCCGCACAAGTGGAAATATCCAATATTCTAGTGCAGTTGGTCAATGCTGGTGTTCATGTATTAATCACCACCCATAGCGACAACATATTGGAGCAAATCGGCAATTGTATACTCGCGGCGGATATACGTAACGCTAAAGAAAACAAGCAAGCCAAACTATCGAGTACTGAAATTAACGGACAAACACTAAACAAAGAAAAAATTTCTGTTTATTTATTTAATCAGCCAAGAAGAAGCAAGTACAAAAATACCGCCGTCAAGAAAATCCAGTTTGATCGTGAAACCGGCATTTTAACCAAAGACCATTTAGAGGTTTCTTCCGCTTTGTATAATCGGACAATTAGCCTGCTAGACGAAAGGGATAACAATGATGATTAAGCAGGAATTTTGTGCGAGGCATACAAGTTGCGCAATTCAACCTCCATCAGAATACCAACTGAAAAATGTAACAAGACCTGTTGTTTTTTGTGTGGATTGTATTTTTCGTATGCAGCGAAATGCTACTGGAAAACGATGTGATGAATTTATCTTTTTCAATATAAACCAAAACATCACTGGTATTTATCTGGTAGAAAGAAAAACTAACATCTCTGATGTAACGAAAGTAAAAGCACAATTACAAGGTGGTGCCACTTTTGTCTGTACTTTTCTGAATAACGATCCCGCTCTTGATTGTTCTGCATTCGATTTTATGCCCGTTTGGGTTTCCAAAGGCGTTAGCCCATCAGCGCGCAGAAAATTAACCACCGAAAAGATTTCATTGCGTAATAAAACGAAACATATCTATCATATTAAAAACAAGCAAGCATTGCCGAAAATTTGCATTTCTTAAGGTTCCAGTTTGTTAATAAATTATGCTGATTTCTGCAAGCATCGCCACGTATCTGTTCCGCATCAACAACGCAAAACCGGCGACGCACATCCTGGCCGGCGCGTTGTTTTATTTTGTCAAAGGCGTTGTCCTGTTGCCGTTCGCGATATTCCTGCCCGGTCAACGCTGGCGTGGCGTCAAGTCGTTCATCAACGCCGCGGCGTATCCGATGAGTTTATTCGGACCGGGGAGATATGAACCGTATCGGGAGATGGATGGTTATTGATGAACACCGCACCAAAAACCGCCGGACGGCTCGGTAGCAAGAAATGGCGACAGCATAAAGATTACTATCTCAAGCAATGCTTTCGCAATAGCAGTGAAATTGAGACGCACAAGGGTTGGCGTCAAGTGGCGGTGTGGGTGCGCGCGCATTATTGCGCTGAGCTGATTTCTTTTTTGCAAAATCCGGACGCATGGATTGAAGGCGGCGTTATGATGAAAGACGATGGTTTGACCACGGTCGTGTACGCGAAATTCGGGGGGGGGGGGGGTAGTGATTAAACGCTACAAGGCGGCTATTAAACACGCTAACACAAAAACTATTTTCCGCAAATTGCGGCATAGCCTGCGTGCAACCAAAGCACGCAGTTGCTGGAAAAATGCTCATCTACTGCTATTTAGTGGCATCGCAACGCCAGCCCCATATGCTTTCGTGGAAAAACGCTGGGGGCCATTTCGTTTGGATTCTTATTATGTTTGTGCGTTCAATGATTTTCCAACAGCGGCGGAGAAATACCAGTATCAACTGCCAACCAAACAAGAGATTATCTGGTTCAAAAAACTGCTGGAAACATTATTTCTGGCGCAGATTTACTACCGCGATTTCCATGCGGATAATATATTGATAAGTGATGACGGAATAATAGCCATTGACATTAATTCGGTGAAAGATTTTTCATCGAAAACCTCGCACCAGTTTTTGTGCCAACACCGCAAAGACAAAAGCAGGTTTTTGCGTGATTGGAAGAGCAAACCAGAACAGTTACAATGTTTTTCCGAAGTTTTTGGCAAAAATTAGGAAATTGGCACTTTGCCCGCAAGTTGGCTGAACTAAATAATTACTTTAGGTTCAAGATACTTTAAGCGGTGATTTCGGATAGATTTTAGCAGATATTGACACCTATTTTCGTGGCGCATATTGAAGCGAGACTCACACTCTTTCAAAGGAGTCCGGCTACGCCGGACGACATATTTAACTGGATTCCCGCCTGCGGCGAGAATGACGGGCTGGGGGGACAATGGTGAATCGGCAGGCAATAAGTCCTTTTGAGAGGACAATGGTAAATAAGTGTCTCGCAAAGCGTGACACTAAAACGTGCTCTGGCGTAGCCGGACATTTTCTCTCGTGTGCTTTGGCCTCTCAACTCGCCTTTGTCCTCTCAATTCACCATTGCCTATCATTTGTCATTGCCCGGCCCATATTATTATTGGCCGGGCAATCCAGTGGAATATGCCGTCCGGCGTAGCCGGACTCCTTTGCGGCGAAGCCGCGCCGTTCGATGCGAGAATGACGGCAAGGCGATGGTGTTTGTTGCTTACCGCTACTGTATGAGCGCGTCCCGGCGGCTAACGCCGCCACTCTGGATTCCCGCCTGCCGGCGGGAATGACGGGCTAAGTTGAAATACGGTGCAGGACAGTTCGCGCGGGAGCGAAATTGCGCGTAGCCCGTCTTTGCCCCTTGTCGTCATTTGCCCCGGACCGTCATTCCTGCGGAAGCAGGAATCCAGTTAAATACGCCGTCATTTCTGCTTTAGCAGAAATGACACAATATAAGGTATCCGGCCACCCCGGATACCTCTTTTTATGGCGTGGTAAACTAAACGCAAAACGAGTAGGGAAGTTTATTCAAGAACATGAAAATTCCAAACATCAGCGCGGTGATGATTACTTGCGATTCGGCGCGCACCATAGATCAATGCTTGCAGGCGTTGGCGGTTTTCGAGGAAGTCGTGGTGTGCGACACTGGATCGAGCGATAACACCATCGCGCGGGCCGCGATATATGCCAATGTGCGCGTGTTTGAAATCGAGTTCAATGGCTTCGGAGACGCGAAAAGAGATGCCGTCACCAAAGCCACCCACGACTGGATTTTCTCGATCGACTCGGACGAAATTGCGGATGTTGATCTGTGCGATGCGCTGGCGTTGTGGGATACCAACGGCGATGAAAATCGCCTGGGCGTAATTGACCGGCGTAATTTTTTCATGGGCAAACACATCAAGCGTGGCGGCTTGGGGCGAGATCACATTCCGCGTTTGTTTGATCGTCGCCGGCACGAATTTTCCCAAGCCAAAGTACACGAAGGCATCGTGCTGCACGCGCATAGCAAAAAGATTCTGCTGGCCGGCGGAGTCGATCATTACACTACCGCCAATCTTAATGCTCGCATCGACAAGATTCGGGATTACTCCGAGTTGGCGGCACCGCAGGCGCGCGTATTCCATCCCGCGTTGGTGGTGTTGCGCGCCGGTTATACCTTCGCCAAAAGTTATGCGCTGCAGTTGGGTTTCCTTGACGGCTGGCGCGGTTTGGTAATTGCCTGGTGTGCCGCCAGCGGCGTGTTTTTCAAGTATATCAAGGCATATATAAATAGCGCGCAAGCGCAAGCGCGATACCACCAGTGGCGGCGTTGCAAGGATCGTTATCTTGCCGAATGTTTTCGCGTTGGCAGTGAAATCGCGGTGCATAAAAGTTGGCATCAAACGGCGGTGTGGATGCGCAAGTATCATTGCGCTGAGTTGATTTCGTTTTTCCAAAATCCGGATGATTGGATGGCGCGCGCCGAGATGGTGAAAGATGGGCGTTCCACCACCGTGGTGCGTGCCAAATTCGGGGGGGGGGGGGGGGGGGGGGGGTGATTATTAAACGCTATAACCGCAAGACCATTGTTCGCGGGTTGCGATATTGTTTGCGCACCAGCAAGGCGCGCATTGCCTGGCGCAACGCGCATCTGCTAAAAATCAGCGGCATCAAAACACCAGGCGCCATTGCTTTCGTGGAAAAACGCTGGGGGCCATTTCTGCTGGGTAGTTATTTTGTTTGCGCGTTCAACCAGTTCCCCACGGCGGCGCAAAAGTATCAGCATCAGCCACCGAACGAGTTGGAATTGAGTTGGTTGGTTGCGTTGCTGGAAAAAATGCGCCGCGCGCGGATTTACCATGGCGATTTGAATGCGCACAATTTGTTGGTCACCGAGCAAGACATCGCGCTGATTGATCTCGATCAAACCCAGGATTTTTCCGCGCCGATCCGATCAAAAATCCCCGGCGCATTGCGCATATTTATACATAAACATCGCAAAGATCGTCGGCGTTTTCTACACGACTGGCGCAACAAGCCGGCGCAATTGAAATGCTTCACGGATGTATTTGAACTAAGTGATAAACACCATACGACCAGCGCATGGCGAACCATGAAAAAACCCTGATTGTCGGTCCGGCATGGGTCGGCGATATGGTGATGGCGCAAAGTTTGTTTAAAGTGCTGAAGCGTGCGTCTGAATCCAATCAGATTGATAACGAAATTACCGTGTTGGCACCGGCCTGGAGTATGCCGATACTGGAGCGCATGCCGGAAGTCGCGCACCGGATTTGTCTGCCGCTTGGGCATGGCGAGTTGGGTTTGCGCGTGAGATACCGACTCGGACGCCAACTGCGCAGCATGGTTTTTGACCGCGCCATCGTCATGCCGAATTCGTTCAAGTCGGCGCTGGTGCCGTGGTTCGCGAAAATCCCGCAGCGCACCGGCTATCTCGGCGAGCAACGCCGGGGGTTGCTGAACGATATTCGCGTTATAGACCAGCGGGTGATGCCGCTCAATGTGCAACAATTCGCCGCGCTCGGTATGCGCAAACAAGCCGCGCCACCGGGCCTGGACGACATCCCCCAACCGGCACTGGCGGTGAAGCCGGCGATGGTTGCCGAGACCGCGTCGCGCTTCGCGCTTGCCACCGATGCGCCGGTCATCGCGCTTTGCCCCGGCGCCGAATACGGTCCGGCAAAGCGTTGGCCGGCCGAGCATTTTGCCGAAGTCGCCAATCGGCAATTGCAGCGCGGCTGGCAGGTGTGGTTGTTCGGCTCCAAAAACGACCGCGAAATCGCCGCGCACATCAACCGACTTTGCCAGGGACGCTGCGCCGATCTTTGCGGACGCACCACCCTCGGCGAGGCGGTTGATTTGATGTCGCTGGCGAAATACGCGGTCACCAACGACTCCGGACTGATGCACATTGCGGCCGCCGTTGGCTGCCATGTGATCGCCATTTACGGCTCGTCCAGCGACGCCTTCACCCCGCCGCTGACCGACAAAAGCGACCGCCTTACCCTTGGCTTGGAATGTAGCCCTTGCTTCCAGCGGGAATGTCCGCTCGATCATCTGAACTGCTTGAATGAGTTGCGTCCGGTGGTGGTGTTGGCGTTGCTGGAATAACGCATGGCTGCTTGCCTGGTTTTCATTATGGGGCGGATTATCGCCCAAAGCGGGAAGGTCGGCGGCTTTGCCGCAAACGACAGTGGTATGCGAAGGGCATTGGCGGCGGCTTACGCCGCCGAGTAACCTGTGGCTGATATGCAAAGGTTCGCTTGCGCGTGCTCGCGCTTTGCGAGGGGGATACCCCCCGCACCCCCCTTTTGGCGCGGGGGAAACATCCTGTTTCCACGCGCCAGCGTGCGTCCCTGCACGCTCTGGTGATTGGGAGAATAGAGTAAATAGCAAAACTTCTGTGGGCGTGATAACGAAAGAATCAGTATTCGTCATCCTCGCCGGCAGGCGGGGATCCAGACGCGGCGTAGCCGCGCAAATAGCGGCGGCTTCGCCGCCGGTAATGATAGCGGCTAACGCCGCTGATTTAATAACTGGATTGCCCGGAACAAGCCGGGCAATGACGGGTTGGGGGACAATGGTAAGTCGGAAGGCAATGAGTCCTTTTGAGAGGACAATGGTAAATAATTGTCACGCAAAGCGTGACACTAAAACGTGCTCTGGCGTAGCCAGACTTTTTCTCTCGTGTGCTTTGGCATCTCAACTCGCCTTTGTCCTCTCAATTCACCATTACTTATAATTCGTCATCCTCGCCGGCAGGCGGGGATCCAGACGCGGCGTAGCCGCGCAAATAGCGGCGGCTTCGCCGCCGGTTTTTCGAGCCAGAATGACGACACGAAAAGCGTGTTGCCCAGCATAGCCGGACTATTAAAGGCGGCGGGTCCGGCTACCGCAGGTCACCTTCAGGCGTAACTGCTTGAAAGATTGAGCCGAAAGAATTAAGTGCAAAAAAACTTTGACGGCACCCACATGTTGGTATAATATTCGGATTTCGCCACTACATATAGTGATTGACTGGGTTAGGTTTTTCCGCCTAAAACAGTAGTTTGGCTGGAAAAAGTAATGGAGTTTCTAATTTTCGCCCTCGGAGGACGACCACAGAGGCAAGGTGCCGGGAACGAAGACAGGGGATAACCAATTTGTTATCCGAAACCCGTTACGCGTGAGGAATAGAAATATGAAACTGGCCAACGCTATCGCCCGCGAAAGCAGCGAAAACACCACCGCACATCTGGAACTGCAACCCGCCTCGTGGGATATATGGGATAAAAAATACCGCTTGAAAACCATGCATGGCAAGCCGCTGGATGCCGACATTGACGCCACTTTCGAGCGCATCGCCCGGGCGCTGGCGGAGGTGGAAACCGGCAAGCAAAAGCAACAGGAGTGGTTTGAGAAATTTGTGTGGGCTTTGCAAAACGGCGCCATCCCGGCCGGTCGCATCATCTCCAATGCCGGCGCACATGAACACAAACCCGCCACCAGCACCATCAACTGCACCGTGTCGCGCACGGTTCCGGATTCCATGGACGGCGTGCTGGTCTCGGTGCACGAAGCCGGCATGACCTTGAAAGCCGGCTGCGGCATCGGCTATGAATTCTCCACCTTGCGCCCCAAAGGTGCTTTCGTCAGCGGTGCCGGCGCGTATACCTCGGGTCCCTTGTCCTTCATGGACATCTTCGACTCAATGTGTTTCACGGTATCCTCGGCCGGCGGGCGGCGTGGCGCGCAGATGGGCACCTTTGACATCAGCCATCCCGACATCATGGAGTTCATCCGCGCCAAGCGCGAAAACGGCCGGTTGCGCCAGTTCAACCTGTCGTGCCTGATTACCGACGAATTCATGCAGGCGGTGGTGGATGATACCGAGTGGAAATTGTCATTCCCGGCAACCAGGCGCGAAATGGAAAGCGACGAGTATGAAATCGTGTGGCGCAACTGGTCGCAAGATGACAACTACACCACCAACGATCTGGGGCAGACCGCCTGTCGGGTGTACAGTTCGGTGCCGGCCAAGCGGCTGTGGAATGTGATTATGAACTCCACCTACGATTACGCCGAGCCCGGGTTCATCCTCATCGACCGCATCAACGACATGAACAACAACTGGTTTTGCGAGAACATTCGCGCCACCAATCCGTGCGGCGAGCAACCGTTGCCGCCGTACGGCGCGTGTCTGCTGGGCTCGGTCAACCTGACGCGTTTCGTGGAAAACCCATTCACCGACAAGGCGCGCTTTGACTGGGAAAAATACCGCGAAGTGGTTGCCATTTTCTCGCGCCTGCTCGACAACGTGGTGGAAGTGAACGAGTTGCCCCTCCCTCCCCAGCGCGAAGAAATTCACGCCAAGCGTCGACACGGTATGGGATTCCTCGGGCTGGGCTCGACGCTCACTATGTTGCGCATGAAATACGGCTCTGAGGCGTCTCTTGAGTTCACCGAGCGGGTCGCAAAAGAGATGGCTACGGTGGGTTGGGAGACCGGCATACAACTCGCGCAGGAAAAAGGTTGCGCACCGATTCTTGAACAGGAATTTGAAGTGACCACCGAAATGCTGGGGCGACGCCCGCAGATGGCAAAGGACGGCTACCGGGTTGGCCACCAGGTCAAGGGCTCGGTGCTGATGGGGCAATACAGCCGCTACCTGCAACAGTTTCCGCAGGAATTGCGCACCGCCATCGCCGAGCGTGGCTGTCGTTATACGCATCACACTTCCATCGCCCCGACCGGCACCATCAGCCTGTCGCTGGGCAACAACGTCAGCAATGGCATCGAGCCATCGTTCGCGCACCGGTATAGCCGCAATGTGATTCGCGAAGGCAAAAAATCCAAGCAGAAAATGAATGTGGATTCATTTGAATTGCTTGCCTATCGGTACCTGATCAATCCCGATGCATCGCCGTCGGCCAAAGACCGACGCAATCAACTGCCCGATTATTTTGTCACCGCCGAAGACGTCAGCCCGAGGCAGCATGTGGATGTTCAGGCGGCGGCGCAGCAATGGATTGACTCTTCCATTTCAAAGACCGCCAACGTGCCGACGGATTTTGCTTTTGAAGATTTTCAGGACATCTACAAACACGCCTGGGAAAAAGGGCTGAAAGGTTGCACCACTTTTCGATTCAATCCGGAAGTGTTTCAGGGTGTGCTGGTTAAGGATTCGGATTTGGAAAACACCACCTACCGGTTCACTTTGGATAACGGCGAGACCGTGGAAGCCAAAGGCAACGAAGAGATCGAATACGATGGCGAAACGCACACCGCCGCCAATTTGTTCGATGCATTGAAAGAAGGGTATTACGGCCGGTTTTGATCGCGTTCACATCAACAAAAAACAACAGACCAAGAGATACCTCATGAGCATAAAAATCCAGAAAAAAATTGTCGGCTACGACATCGCCAAGTCTGATGACGGGGCTGATGACAGGGTCGACGGCGGGGCTGACAACCAAGTCGAAGACCAAGCCCAGAGCCAAGCCGCAACCCAGGTCGAAGCGCCTCCCAAAAGCCGTGATGCCGTTGCCAGCATCGGCAAAATCGCGCACATGCACGAGAAGGTCGAACGACCGGAAATGCTGGTCGGCAGCACCTACAAAATCAAAACGCCGGTTTCCGAACACGCGTTTTACATCACCATTAACGACATTGTGCTCAACCCCGGGACGCCATATGAAAAGCGTCGCCCGTTTGAGATGTTTATCAACTCCAAAAACATGGATCACTATCAATGGATTTCGGCCCTGACCCTGATCGTCTCGGCGGTGTTTCGCAAAGGCGGCGATGTCACCTTTCTGGTGGAGGAATTGCAAAGCGTGTTTGACCCGAAGGGCGGCTATTTCCGCAAGGGCGGTAAATTCATTCCATCGCTGGTGGCCGAAATCGGCGACGCCATCGAATCCCACCTGAAAATGATCGGCCTCATCGTCTCCCCGGGCCTGGACGAACACCAGCAACGACTGGTCAATCAAAAGCGCAAGGAGTTCGAACAACAGCAAGTCATCAAAGCCGACCCCAGCGACACCGAAAGTGCTTTTCCCGAAGGCGCGGTGTTATGCAACAAGTGTCACAACAAAGCCATGATCGTCATGGACAACTGCCTGACCTGCCTCAACTGCGGGGAGAGTAAGTGTAGTTAGCGCGAATTGTGCAAAAAGAGTGAGGAGAGACAGAGGAAATAAAGGCCGCGGGTCGTGCGTCGGCGTAGCCTCGGATATTTTTCTGCGCTATGTCCATTTCAGGAATGAGAAGTTATACTCCTCAAGTATGGTTCGTTCTATCCCATTATAGGTATTGTGATTGGGCATGGCACTAGAATAGTGTGGTGGTCGTAAGGAGAGTTTCAATACAATCCAAAGACCGACTTTAATTGGTTTTGTCGGTTCAAACCATTCAGAAAGCCAGCCGATAGTAATGTCAAATTCCAGCACACACGGCATCGGACTTACCCTGGACAACGTGCGCGTTGCGTTGTTCGGAAAGCAGTGGGCGGCGTGGGTGGCGGGGCTGTTGCTGGCAGTGGCCAATATCTTGTTATTCGCTTTTGAAAAACCCTGGAGCGCGGCGGATGGTGTCAGAAACTGGGGGGATTGGGTGTTCAACAGCCTTGGGGTCGCTGACAAAGTTATTATTTCGCCGTATCTGTATTCCACTTCCTTGTTGAATTTCGGCGTGATTGCCGGCGCGCTGGTGGCGGCCTTGCTCGCCGGGCAGTTTCGAATACGGGGAGTGCCGCCGTTTGAGTTGTTCAAGGGGTTGGTTGGCGGGGCGCTGATGGGTATCGGCGCGGCGATGGCATTTGGTTGCAACATCGGCGGGTTTTTCAGCGCCATCAGTGCGTTGTCGATGGCCGGGATGGCGATGATGTTGGGCCTCATGCTGGGCGTTTACATCGGCTTGCGCCTGCTCATTCTGGAAGTTACCTATCTCAATTTTTCCGCATCGACTTCCCCCGCAAAGGTAGCGAAGGAACAGACTTCTGCCCGGCTGCAACGGCAAAAAATTCTGGGTGTGCTGTTTCTGGTCGGTGGCTTGGTTTTGGCTTTGGTCTACGACCGCTTTGATTATCCGGTTCGGGGTGGATTCTTGCTGTTCGGGCTGATGATTGGCATCGTCATGCAACGCTCTCGTTTCTGTTTTGTGAAAGCTTTTCGGGAGCCGTTCCTGACCGGAGACGGCGCAATGACCAAAGCGGTAATTCTTGCCATCGTAATCAGCGTAATCGGTTTTTCCATTCTGAAGTGGACCGACCTGCGCGATTGGGACGCTTCTGTGTCGCCTGGTTTTTGGTTCGGCAGTTTTGCCGGCGGGGTGATTTTCGGCGTTGGCATGTCATTTAGTGGTGGTTGTGCCACCGGCTGCCTGTGGCGTGCCGGGGAAGGTCAGATAAAACTATGGGTTGCCATCGTCGCCTTTGCGTTATCCGGCGCGCTGTTCAGGACCTGGCTGGAACAAAGCGGGTGGTTGATGAAACTCGGCAGCGCGGTATTTTTGCCCGATATCTTGAGTTGGAAATTGTCAATCGCATCCGTTATTGGCATAATGTTGCTGTGGTATTTTTTGGTGGTGTGGAATGAGGGGCGGAAGAAATTTGTTATAGCCTGGTAGCAACGATGATATAAACCGTTACTTGTTTAATTTTGTAGTTTCATAATAGATACGCATTTGCGTGGGAGGAAGTCATGAAAGAAAAATCATTGATACGGTCGGCAATGCTGGCCTTCGTTTCTGTGTTTGGGGTCGCCATGTTGGTCGGCGCCGGTAGTGCCGCCGCCCAGAGATTCGGCGCGCCCACCGAAGGCATGAGCATCGAGGAATATCAATCGTTGGTGTTCCTCGACCCGCAGAACACCGTGCGCATGGATTGGGCGGCGGTACGAGATATGCCGGGAAATTTTTTGATTGATAATCAAGGTGAGCCGACGGTTTCGGTGGTGGATTATGAGAAAGGTGAGACCATCAAAAAAATAGCCATGGGCGAAACCGGAAATCATCACATTTGGATTATACCCGGCGCACGCTATGCGTGGTCTTCCCAGCGCTATGAAAGCGATCAATTCTGGACCATTGATTTGCTTAGCCAGGAAGTGGTGGACAAGTTCGGTGTCAGCATGAATGGGAAAAAGGTCATCGCCCCGTTGCATGTGGGCTTTGCTTACACCAAGCCGCTGGCGGTGGTTGGCAATATTCTGGACAAGGAGCACGGTTATTTGACTTTCCTGAACACCGCGACCAGAAGGCCGCTCGAGACCATTGAGATAAGTTGCCACGGTGCGCGTGATGCAATGTTCACTCTGGACGACTCCAAGGTTTTCACCACGTGCCAGCAGGAGCCGAAAGGGGTGTCTGTCGTTGATGTCAAGTCGCGCAAAGAAATCAGCATGATTCCCATCCCCGGTGGCCGGGCCGGCGCCATGTCTCCCGATGGCAGATACTTCATGGCCGCAGGCAAAGGCGTGGTTGTTTTTCTGGATACCGACTCCGGCAAGCCGGTCAAAACCGTGAAAGTCCCCGGCGGTGGCGGCAATATCACTTGTCTGCCGGATGGTTCCAAATGCTATGCCGGCTTGCGCAAGGCGGGCAGCGTTGCCGTGATCGGTATGGACAAACTGGAATTGCTCAAGGTAATCGAAACCGGGCCTGACGCCAATCGTTTTTACCTGAATCCGGCCAACACGCGCTACGGTTTGTTTGCCAATGAATCCGGGAAATCGGACATCATCACGGTAATCGACACCCGCGAAGATATTGCCATCAAAAACATCCATACCGGGTTGGGTCCGCACAATATCGCCTTCAACCCGAAGGGTACCCGTGCGGTGGTTTCCACCAAAAAAGAAACAGTTGCAACCTTGGTGGATACCTCATCGGCCGATCCCATGGAGTGGGATGTGATTACCACCGACCTCGATGCGGGTATTCAGAACAATGGTGTCAGGTGGGTGCCCAGTCCGGAAGCGCTTCGAGCGGCATTAAACTGATGCGATTAATTTTTTAAGCGCGACCTGTGGCTCTTGATGTTCGGGCTTCAGGTCGTGTATCGCTAAAAGCGAGGAATTTTTAATGATGAAACACACACATACCCGGCGCGATTTTCTGCGCTATGCAATGGTCGGCGGCATTGCCGTTCCGATTTCCTGGGGTTTTGGCTTGCCGGATTCGGCGCATGCCAGCGCATTCAACTTTGTGGTTGACCCGAAAAATTTGACCGAGATGGAGCGCATGCACTTGGTCAAGGTAACGCTTCCGCCGGTGGTGGAAGATGGAAGCCAGGCGCCGATACAAGTGGAGATGGAACACCCGATGGAAGAGCACCACTACATAAAGAGCATACAGATTATCGGTTTCAACGACCCGGTGCAGACCAAGGGGAAGTTTTATTTTTCGCCGGCCAACGGTGAGGCGTTCATCGGTACGCAGATCCGGCTCAACGGCGGAGAAAGCTCGGTCTGGGTTGTGGCCGAATGTAATCAACATGGGAAATGGGCGGTCAGCAGTGATACCAAGGTCGCCGCCGGCGGTTGCTGAGCCGATGTCTGTCGGTGGTGGTCGCCAAAGAAGCGGGTTTGTCGGCTGGCCACTTGTGTTCTTGCTTACGTTTGGTGTTGGTCAATCGGCGGTGGTGGCGGACACCGAGCAAATTCGCATCATCAGCACCAATGACATTCACAGTTATCTGCGTCCGGTTTATTACCGGCATTTGGATGAGCCGAAACCCTGGGGCGTTCAATCATCGGATGGTGACTACGCGCAAAAGGCGGTTTATGAGGGCAGAGTTGGCGGCATGGCGCATGTCGCAACGGTAATCAAAAAATTTCGCGCGGAAAAACCCGGAAAAACGCTTATTGTGGACAGCGGCGACACTTGGCACGGCTCCGGTCTATCCGCTTTCGACAAGGGCCGGTCAATGGTCAAGGTGATGAACGCGATTGGGTATGATGCCATGGTGCCGGGCAACTGGGAATTTGTTTACAGCAAGGAGCATTTTTTAGACCTCATCGACCAAGCCAATTTTTCGGTTATTGCCTACAACCTTACCGACAAAGACTGGGGCGACCCGGTGCTGGAGCAATACATAATAAAGAAAGTCGGCAATCTCAAGGTGGCGGTGGTGGGCATGACCTACCCGTGGACGGCGCTTACCACGGCAATTCGCGGTAGCGCCAAGTGGTGGAATTTTGGCATCAAGGAAAGCGAAGCCAGAGAATTAATCGAGCAAATCAAACTCGAAGAAAACCCCGACTTGATCGTTTTTATCTCCCACGCGGGTTTCGGTATGGACCAGAAATTTGCACAGCGCGTCGATGGCATAGACGTAATCATCAGCGGGCATACGCATAACCCGGTTTTCGATCCGGTAGTGTGGAACGGCACCATTATTTATGAAGGTGGCACGCTCGGAAAATTTGTCTCAAGCCTCGACCTTGAAGTGAAAAACAAACGCGTCGAAAGTTTTGATTACCAATTGATCAAGGTTAACCAAGACTTCACCGCCGCAGACCCGGAAGTCGCCAGACTGGTTGAGGAGGCATACCAACCACACGCTGACCGGTTGAATGAAGTTATCGGGCATACCGATGCATTGCTCTATCGCCGGGATTACTGGCAAAGCACCGTGGGCAATCTCATTACCGATTCATTGCGCAGTATGCAGGCGACCGATATTAGTTTTTTCCCCGCCTGGCGTTACGGTGCCACGTTGATGCCCGGCGAAATTACCGTGGAAGATGTTTACAATATCGTTCCCACCGGCGGACGTATCATTACCTACTCCATGATGGGCAGAGAAATCAAAACCTTGCTTGAGAACATTCTCGACGGGGTCACTAACGAAGACCCTTATTCACGGGTTGGCGGGGACATGATTAGATTTTCCGGGTTGGATATTGTGCATGACCGCGCCAACGCGCCGGGCGAACGAATCACATCCATGACCATGACCGGCGGCCAGCCGTTCCTGATGGACAAGAGTTATACGGTTGCCTCGGTGAATACGCGGTTCCAGGAAAACCCGTTGTTCGGCGCCCGCAATGTGGTTGACACCGGCAAGGTATTCGTGGAAGAATTAATCGAACACATCCGCGAAAATTCACCGCTCAACGCGACGCTTGATGCAAGAATAACGCCGCGATTGGGACCCCGATAGAAATTTTTGCTGGAATTCACGCAGGAGGAAACAAATGGCAGCGAATATAAAACCACCGCGAATGAGAATTGGGCGGCGCGTTAAGAAAGACCAGGTCGTCAAGATAAAAGTCCGATTTGAACACCCGTCTTTTACCGGGCTTGGTCAGGTGGATACCTCGACCAATCCGATGTTTAATCGTGCAGTGCCGGTTACTTTCATCAGAAGCATGCTGGTGTA
This sequence comes from Candidatus Poriferihabitaceae bacterium, assembly GCA_965249835.1. Taxonomy (GTDB): domain Bacteria; phylum Pseudomonadota; class Gammaproteobacteria; order Arenicellales; family Poriferihabitantaceae; genus JAHRAW01. The sequence continues at coordinate 771,691 of CBDFMY010000003.1, read as the reverse complement.
TTACGATGATGCTTTGGTCAGCAGATTCAGCATGACTTCGGCGATCGCAGATAATCCACTTTTCACCTTCAAACTGAAGGCGGTCAAGGAAGCCCCGGTTAATGTCGTGTTTATTGATAACACCGGCGAGCGCTGGGAAATATCTGAAGACATTAAATTCACCTCATGAGTCGGTGATAGCCAAGTGAAAAAAAAATGGTTCGCGGGCGGCACGATACTGTTGGCCGCGTTGATGACCGGCACCGGAGCTTTCGCCGCGTTCACTACAGAAAAATTTGAAATAGAAGGATTGATTTCGCCGGCCAGTCCAAGGGCGCTGACCGCCGCACTTGAACAAGAGCCGAAGGTCAGCGTGGTAAATCTGAACCTGAAAAACACCGAATCGGGCTGGCCGGTGCTGACCGTGCGGTTCGATTTAGACCAGCATTCCAGAGAAGACATTGAAAAAACCATCGCCGCCATTGAAGACCCGGCCGGGCATAAATACCGCGTCCATAAAGGCGCGCCGATGAACAATGCCGCCTATACCGACGAAGAACAAAAAGCGATCGCCCGATTCGGCCCGGCACCGCCGGACATACCCGTCGTTACCAACCCGGTCCAAGCTTCCGCCGAATCCATTGGCCGCGGCAAACAGTTGTTTGAGCATTATTGCGCCACTTGCCACGGCTTGAATGGTGGCGGCCACGGTCCCGCCGCGCATGGCATTACGACCTTTCCACGTCAACTTTGGGTTTGGAACAACGCCGACTCATCCGCTGACGGTTACTTGTTCTGGTTTATAACCAACGGTCGCAATGAAATGCCGCCGTGGGGGGTGATTCTGCCGGAGAACCAGCGTTGGGACTTAATCAATTACATCAAAACCCTGAAAAAGCCCGGGTAAACGAGTTCTCTTTGGACTGGCATCGTGAACATCAACCGGGATATCTTTGGTAAACAATATAAAACAAAAAATTTTGACAACCTGCTCGATGACCTTGTAACGGAAATCAAGACGCGCAATTACCGCGTTACCAAAATAAATCACATCGACAATATTCACCAAAGACGTCAACACGGCATTGATGTGGTTGCCGAATTCAAGCACTACAAAATCGTCGAATTTTGCAACCTGAACAGTTGCAGTGAATTAATTTCAGCGGATTTAAGCGCGGGTGTTTTTATGCCGGTTAGATTCGTCGTATACCAAAAAAACGAAACCGCCGACGTGAATATTTCTTTCCTCAAGCCAACCGCCTTTGCGGCATTGTATGCTTCACAACCGCTGATGCGGGTGGCTACCAAACTCGAAAAGGATATGATCGATGTGCTTGAAGAAATGGATTACTAAGGCACTGGCGATTGTTGTGATGCACGGTTCATTGGCGACCATTGCCGGCGCCCATGAATTGGAAGCCCGGCAACTTCGCGGGAAGGGCGGGGACGTTACCTTGCAATCCTTCGATGGCCCGGTTTCCATCCGCGAATTGCGCGGCAAAGTCGTTCTGTTATTTTTTGGGTATACGTCTTGTGTGGATGTCTGCCCGATGGTGCTGTGGACTTTATCAAAAGTGTTCTCGGAGTTAAGCGAAGAAGAACTTGAAAAGGTCGAAGCGTTGTTTGTAAGCCTCGACCCCGGCCGGGATACCCCGGAAGTGTTGCGAAAATACACGCAATTATTTCATCCGAAAATCATTGGTGTAACCGCCGATGAGGAAACCCTCGGCGAAGTGGTAAAAAAATACGGCGTGGCTTTTGAAAGGAGAGAGGAGCCGAGTTCGGAACGTGGATACGCAATCTATCACACCACTGATGTCCTTGTTGTCGATTCGGCGGGCGAGTTGCTGGAAGAGAGAATTGGATGGTCCGCCGGCAGCCGGGAAATTGCCGCCCGTATCAGAAAAGTTCTCCCCCCAAGCCACTGAAAGCACAATGAAAGTTGCCCGGCACCTTGTTTTGGTGATGATCTTGCAGGTTTCTGTGGGCCTTGCCTATGAACACCGGGATTCGCTGGTTGACTTCAAAGAATACTCCACGGCGGGCCTCCAACGTTTTCAGGATGGCGCATCCGCAGACGCACCGGTTGATTCCGGGCAAAAAAACAAACCGTATTTTCTCCTATTTTCGGCCGAGTGGTGTCACTGGTGCCACGAGTTTGCGGAGAACACGCTGGTCAGAGAGGACGTGGCGGACTATTTGAATGAAAATTTTATCAACCTATTTATTGACGTAGATGTGCATGGTTCCGCGTACGCCCAATACCACGCCACCGGTCTGCCGTACACCGTGTTTCTCAATCCGGACCGCTCCATTTACTACCAGTATGCCGGCACGTTATACGGCGACGATTTTCTGGATGTCATAAAAGAAGTGGCGGCTGAAGCGGGGGTTGGAAAACATGCCATCGGAATGGAGTCAAACCAGGTCAAATACACTCCGCCAAAAAGTCTGACGCCGGCCAACTTGGAAGCCCTGTCCGGGATTTTTACCCAAGGCGTGTTGGATAATTTTGATCCGCAAGAATATGGACTGGGCAAGGGACAAAAGGCAATACAGCCGCGAACTTTTTTGTATTTGTTGGAAAATGCCGACGCGTCGGGCCACGAGCAGGCAGTGCAGTGGATTGCCAAAACCCTCGAGCGGGCGATTGATCGAATTTACGACCCGGTGGAAGGGGGGTTTTTTCGTTATGCGGAAAAACGCAACTGGCAAATTTTGCACTACGAAAAATTCTCCGACTTGAACGCAGGGGCAATTCTTTTGTTGTATCAATTGAACCGGCTTGCTCCTTCAGCAAAATTGAAAAAAGCTGCGGACGCCACTCTGGCTTACCTTACCTCCACTTTATTCCATGCAAACCCGGGAACTTTTTTGAGTTTTCAGATAGCCGACACCAACTATTATTTTCTCAACAAGAAGCACAGAAGCACCGCAACAAAGCCCAAGGTAATGGACAAAGTCTTTACCGACCGTCTGGCGATTGCCCTTGGTTATTTGATTCAAGTGGCCGACTACCACGAAGACCGGGGGCTGGAAAGAAAAATAAAGCAATCACTTGATTTTCTGGCTGAGATGGTGATGACGAACGCTGGCATGAATCGCTACTATGCGTTGGCTGACAGCGAATGGCGGGCGACCAGCGGGTTGTCGGATCATGCACATGTGGCAAAGCTGTTTACCGATGCAGCCCTGCGTTTCAACGACCCCCGTTATTTCGCGGTGGCCGTCAAGGTGGTGCGCTACGCCATCACGGAATTTTACGATGTGGAAAAAAAGATATTCACCGCCGCCGACCTCGACAGTAGCGCCAACGTGGAATACCTGATGGAGTTGAACGGGCTACTCACCCAAGCCATCCTCGGCTTGGGGACGCGGCTCGACGCATCGCCCATGGAAATAGTCGAAGCCATGATTACGCACTATTCCCTGATGGCCGAGGTGCTGGAAGATCGGCTGTGGGATGCCGTTGAATGGGACTTCACCGAAACATATGTGCCCTACCTGCGCGCCGTGGATCAATATATCGCCGCCCGCTCCAACTGATGCCGTCCGTTTTGGGTTGGTTCGGTTTCGCCCTCAGTGAATCGGTAGGTTTCGTTTTTTCGAAAGAAAAGGGCAATGTGAAGGAAAAGCCGGGTTGGGTATAACCACATTTTTCGGGCAGCCGGCCCGACACCGTCACCCCTGCGGCTACAACCGCCCCGGCGACAGCGAGCATTGGCCGCGGTCGGTGTTGGCGACTATTTCCATTTGCAAGGCTTCCGATAACTCATCGGCGCCGCCAATGTATGTTCCATCCAACCAGATTTGCGGCACCGTTACCGGTGTTTTCGCGCCGATGATCGGTTTCACTCGCGCCAGCATTTCATACAATGCGCGCGGTTCTTTGACCACATCGTGATACACATAGTCGACGCCGGCCTGGTCGAGATAACTTTTGGCGCGTGCGCAGTGCGGACAAGTTTGTTTGCCAAACAAAACATTGCTCGTGACCGCAGCGCGGGTGACATGCGCTTCGATTACCGCCTGGGTCAGCACGCCGCGATTTAATGCTTTGCCTTGGCTGATGATGCGCCCTTCCACCATGACGATGGGGGCGTGCCAGCCGCCGCGTGGTAACGGTTGCCACCAGTGGCTGAGCCAGTCGAGCATCTCAAGGTGCACCGGGATTCCTTTCAGTTCGTTGTCGAAGGTATCGGTGATGACATCGCCGGTAAGCGAACATTCGCCGCAAGGAATCGAGACCTTGAATGGTCCCCATGCCCCGGCCCAGCGGTAGACGGTTACATTAACTGGTGGTGTGACTGGCGGTGTCGTCACGATGGTATGTTCCTATCTATTGATTTCGGTGGCGGACGTGTGCCCGCCGCTATTCTAAACCAAATCCTCGTATAATAGGCTAATCACCCCCCGGAGCCGGCAGTGCAACGCGGCACTTTTGTTCACACTACAACGGATACCGCAACCATGTTCAGCAACAACCGCACATTGATCTCGTTTTGATGAACACGCCTCCACGCACAGTGTCCGGCGCACGCGCGCTGGCGGCGTTTTCGGTGGGCGCATTGTTTTTTGCGCTGGCGTTCGTGCATCGCGTGGCACCGAGCGTTATGACCACCGAATGGATGCGCGACTTTGCGGTGGGCGGCGCGGCACTCGGTACGCTGTCGGGTTGGTATTTTTACGCTTACGCCAGCATCCAAATCCCGGTCGGCATGTTGAACGACCACTTCGGCCCGCGCAAACTGATGAGCGTGGCGGTGGCAGTGTGCGCATTGGCGTCGTTCGGTTTCGCGCTGAGCGAATCGGTATTGGCGGCATCATTTTTTCGCGCGTTGATCGGCGGCTCGGTGGCGTTCGCATTTGTCGGCACGCTAACCATCGCCGGCTACTGGTTCGCGCCGGCGCGCTTTGCGATGTTAGCCGGATTGGTGCAGAGCATTGGCATGTTCGGCGCAGTGCTCGGTCAAGCACCGTTGCGATACGCGGTGGAACAATTCGGCTGGCGCACGGTAATCGGTTCGTTGGGCGTGGTATCGGTGGCGTTGGCGGTGTCGTTGTTCTACATCGTTCCGCGTCGACCACTGGGCGCACAAAACCAACCGCAACCCGAAGCGCCGAGTAACATCAAAGGCGTACTCGCGGTGATCACCAATCCGCAAAGTTGGGCATGCGCCGGCATCGGTTTCGGCATGACCGCAATCATGCTTGCTTTCGCCGGGCTGTGGGCGGTGCCGTGGCTTCGCGACATTCACGGTTATGTAGATTCCAACGCCGCCAAAATCTCGTCCATGTTATTTATCGGCTGGGCACTCGGCGCGCCGGCAATGGGCTGGCTGTCCGACCACACCGGTCGACGCAAACCGGTCATGCTGATCGGCATCCTGTGCAACACGCTAATTTTTTCGGTGGTGTTGTTTGCCGGATTCAGCGTGCCGATGGTGTTGGCGGTGTTGTTTTTTATTCTCGGTATCAGCGGCTCGATGATGACCGTGGCGTTCGGTTCCATGCGCGAGGTCAATTCGCCACGGCACAGCGCCACCGCCATGGGCTTGGTCAACATGTGCGTGGTCGGCTCCGGAGCGGTCATGCAACCGGTAATCGGCTGGCTACTCGACCTCGGCTGGGACGGACAACTGGTGGAAGGCGCGCGCGTTTATGGCGCCGAAACTTATACCGTCGCGTTCAGCGTTTTGCTCGGCTCCAACTTGTTGGCGTTGATTTGCATTTTGTTGTTACGCGAGACTTATTGCCGACCGCTTGCCAAATTTGCCGATGACGGTCGCTGATAGGTCGCGGCTTCGCCGGGTATGCAATCAACCCACCGTCAACACTCGAATCAAATTCGTACTACCAGCCTGATGCGAACTGCCCGCGGTCAGGATGACCAAATCGCCGGGCGCGACCAGGTTGAGTTGTGCGGCGCGGGACATGGCAAACTGGATTTTGTCTTCATCGGAGCCGCCGGCATCGTAATGCACCGCGAGCACACCCCAGTTCATCGCCAGCCGGCGAACCACCCGCGGCGACGAAGTGATCGCAAGAATCGGGCTTTCCGGTCGGTATTTGGAAATCAGCCGCGAGGTCAGGCCGGTCTCGGTCAACGCCAGAATCGCCGCGGCGTTCAAGTGGTTGGCAATGGTGATGGCGGCTTGTGCCACGGCTTCGGTTACTTCGTTGGACGGGCTTGGATTGATTTGCTGAAGATAGCCGTATTGCTTCAATCCATCTTCCGCTTGCAGGGCGAGGGCAACCATGGTCTGCACCGCTTCCACCGGTCGGCGACCGACCGCGGTTTCGCCGGACAGCATCACCGCCGAGGTGCCGTCAAAAATGGCGTTGGCGACATCCGATACTTCGGCGCGAGTCGGGCGCGGATTGCGTTCCATGGAATCCAGCATCTGGGTTGCGGTGATGACCGGTTTGCCGCATGACACGGTGGCGCGGATGATGCGCTTTTGGATGGTCGGTCCTTTTCCCATTTCCAACTCCACACCCAAATCGCCGCGCGCCACCATGATGCCGTTGGCGGCGGCGATGATGGCATCAATGTTGTCGACGCCGTGTCGGTTTTCGATTTTTGCGATGATCGGAATGTCGGCACCGAGTTTTTTCACTTGCTTGCGCAGTGCATGAATGTCATCGGCGTTGCGTATGAATGAAGCGGCGATGTATTCCACTTCGTGCTCGGCGGCGAATTCGATCTCGCAGGAATCGTTGGGCGCGAGACGGTTATAGGCATCGCTGTTGTCCGGCAGGTTGACGCCTTTGCCATCGCGCAAAATTCCGCCACATTCCACTCGGCATGGTATTTCCCCGGCGCGCGTTTCGGTGACGATGAGTTCGATTTGCCCGTCGTCAATCAACACACGGTCGCCGACTTTGACCAAATCAAAAAAGTCGGGACAGGTGGTGGATACGCCGAGTTCATCGCCGTCTCGTCCGTCGCCAAACAACGAAAAAGATTGGTTTCGTTCCAGCAGAAGTTTGCCGCGATATTTTTCGCCCAGTTTGCCGGTGCGGATCTCGCGGCCGCGGGTGTCCACCATGACCGCCACCGTGGCATCCAGCGATTGCGCCGCCTGGCGGATGCGCTGCAAGGTGGCGGCGTGGGACTCGACAGTGCCGTGGGACATGTTCAGCCGGGCGACATTCATGCCGGCCGAAATCATCTCTCGCAGCGTGCGGTCGTTGTCGCAGGCCGGCCCGATGGTGGCAATAACTTTGGTCTTCCTGAATTTTTGTTTGGTGTTCAGCGCGCAAACTCGGTTGGTGGGAATGTTGCGCGATTATAGTATGATGCGCCGTGCCAATCCACTTCCGCCCGGCACTATTCCTATCACTCCCAACCGTCGGCACATCTTTTCGGCACATCTTTATGGCGCGCAAAACGACCAGAGCAAGACGCTGGTTTTATATTCTTTTTCCACCGCTTTGTTTTCTGGTGTTCGCCTATCCGTTGCACCGACTCGGCAACTGGTATGGCACCGAGACGGCGATCGGCGCAACTCCCACGGTGCTGCTCTGGTTGTTCGCCAGCACCGCCTTGTGGTATTCGTTCAGCAAGGCGACCATGCTGGTGCGCTATGTCATGGTGCACTGGATGGGCGCGAGTTTTATTCTGCTCACGCTGACTTTGTTATACGAAGTCGTGCGCGTGATTGCCTCGCCGGATGATCGCATTGCGGTGCCGTGGATTCTTGGCATCGCGGTTGTGTTGGTGATGCTGTCGGTGATTGCGGCACACTTTGTTTTCGTCAAGCACCTCCAATTTCATTCCGGCAAAGTCACCCGCGCACATCGCATCGTTCAAATCAGCGATGTGCATATCGGTTCGCGTCAGGGCGGTTACCTGACGAGAATCGTTAATCGCATCAATCAACTGCAACCGGATGTGGTAGCCATCACCGGCGATCTGGTGGACTCCTCCACGGTCGGTTACGATGAACTTAATTGTTTGAAGCGATTGCGCGCGCGAACTTTGTTTTGCATCGGCAATCACGAACGCTACGCCGATCTTGATAAAGTGATTAACCTGCTGACCGAACTGGGCGTGGAGTCGTTGCGCCAGCGGCAGGTTAGCACCGGCGAACTTCAATTCATCGGCATTGATGATTCCGACGAACGCAATCAGGTGGCATCCAAACTGCCATCCATTCAACGCCATAGCGATCAATACACCGTTCTGTTGTATCACCGACCGCAAGGTTGGGAAGCGGCGATGGAGCATGGGGTTGACCTGATGCTGAGCGGACACACCCACAACGGGCAGATTTTTCCGTTCAACCTGCTGGTGAAGCGTCAATTTAGTCGCATCAGCGGGTTATACACCAACAGCGCAGGCAACGCGCATCTGTATGTGTCGCCCGGCACCGGCACCTGGGGTCCGCTGATGCGCCTCGGTTCGTTCAATGAAATCACCTGCATTGATATAAAACCGATGCCGCGGGCGTCATCAATCGGGTAACGGAATGTCTTTTTGTGCGGCACCTGGTGTTGCCGGAATAAAATAACCACGTTGCACCGCCGGTCGTGAGGCGATGGCGACATACCATCGTTTCACATGGGGATATTCGGCGAGGATAATTTTCTGCCACTCGGAACGCGAAACCCAGGGCCACGCCGCAATGTCGGCGATCGAATACTCGCCGGCCAGATATTCATACCGCTCCAGTTGCGCATCTAGCACATCATACAAACGTTGTGCTTCAATCGCGTATCGTTTTTCCGCGTAGTCGCTGACGCCTTTGTTGAAGTGCAAAAAATGATGCGCCTGCCCCAGCATCGGACCCAGCCCGCCCATCTGAAACATCAGCCATTCCATCGTGCGCCATCGCGCGGCGTTGTCTTCCGGCATCAAGCGGCCGCTTTTTTCCGCGAGATACAAAAGAATCGCGCCGGACTCCATCAACTTCATGCCGTTGTCGTGATCGACGATGGCGGGGATTTTATTGTTGGGACTGATGCGCAAAAAATCATCGTCAAACTGCTCATTGTTGGTGATGTCGATCGGATGCACCGTGTAGGGTGCTTCGATTTCCTCCAGCATGATGGAAGCCTTGCGCCCGTTGGGCGTGCTCCATGTGTATAAATCAATCAAGGGTAATCTCCGGTTGGACGTTGGTGGATGCGGGCGTTGATTGTGGCACTAAAACGACATCGGCGGCGGAAATTTCACCGGCGGTGTAACTTTATCCGGCGCTTTCGTGCTATCGTTGCGCCCCGTATTTTGGTAACTATCGGCAAGCCATTCCATGAACAACCCCACAACCATGCCAACGGTAAAAGCGCTCGTCAGTTGGGCGATTACGCTTTGGATCGGTAAGGTATTTCTCACTTCGCTGCCGTATAAATTTACCAATCATCCGGACACCCAACACATATTCAGCACCATCGGTGAGTGGATGAAAGGCATCTTGGGCGAACGCATCGGTGCATGGTTCGTTGACTTCGGCGCATTCGTAGTGGGCGGTTTTGAACTGCTGACTTCAATTATATTGCTGTTGCCGGCGTTGCTCTGGGTCTTCGCAAAACTCGGATTCGGCGAGCAAAGTGCGCATACGCGCGCGCGCTTCCACGCAATCGGCGGACTCATGGCAGCGGCGGTGATGGCCGGCGCGATGTTTTTCCATTTGTTCACCCCGTTGGGAGTGGAAGTTTTGCATCAGGGAGTGAGCGACGGCGGCTCGTTGTTTTATGCCGCGGTTTCCATCTTCGTGCTCGGCATCGTGTTGTTCGTCATCAACCAAACCAACGCAAGAGGCGTGCGATAAGCACTCCGCCGATGCCGGGCGTTGACCGCAATTTTGATACGGGTGGCAAATGAAAGTAACCGGCGTAATGGTGGGCGTGTATATTTTTTTTTGTATTCGCATTGCCACGCGCCCGTGTAAATACTTTCAGTTGAACGCGTCTTTTTTCGATCGCGAAGCCGGCATTTTTTCCAAAGATGGCATCAATGATTTAATTCCATCGCAATGGCGATTGGCGCAGTGGTATGACGATGGCGCACGAATGCCCGAAAGATATCCGGTTTTCGTCAAACCGGAATGGAGTCAGAACGCCCGTGGCGTTCACCGCATTGACAACGCCGATGAATTGCGCCGCATCCGCGAGGAGATTAAAGACACCGGCAAAGACGCGAGAGTGAAATATTTGATTCAAGAAGGGGCGGTGGGGACAAACGAATATGAAATTTTTTCGATATCACATCATCACGACCCGAACCGCTACGCGGTGTTCACCATCACCCAGGCCTGCAACGACTTTGAGCCCAATCCGGTCAATGGCATCTACAATCCAAACACCCGTTATGTTGAAATCACCGATTCATTTTCCGCCGCGCAACTTGCGCAAGTATGGAAGTTGATGCGCCGCATCGGCTCGTTCAAAATAGCCCGGGTCAGCGTGCGTGCCAACTCCACCGATGATCTGCTACAAGGAAAATTTCATGTCATTGAGGTTAACTTGTTTCTGCCGATGCCGATTAATCTGCTGGATATGCGTTACGCAAACAAAGACATTTTTTCGCTGGTGATGCGTTATATGAAAAGCCTTGCGCTTGCCACCAAATACCGCGACAAAACCATCAACACCAAGCCGGTGTTCATCGCCAGTATGTTGTATAACCGCCGCAGTGCTCTGCTGAATTTTCTGCACGCACGATTATGATGCGATTATGAACGGCTCCATAAGAAAACTAAAAGCGCAACTCTATCGCTGGATCAGCGAGCGTTACATGCACGGCTGCACCAGTTACAACACGCTGGAAGTTCGCAAGGGTTGTCGTTCCAAAGCCCAGGCGCGGGAAATGTTTGCGCGCAACGGCGTTCCCCATGCCCGCGGAATGATTTTTTTTCTGCCATTCAAAGTGCGCGACTTCGTGCGTGCGCATGGCTTCCCGCTGGTGGTAAAACCAAATGTCAGCGGCTATTCACGCGGCAGTTATTTTCCCATCAACAATTTCCGCGAACTCATGCGCGGGATTTTTCTGGCGAAAGCGTGGTGGCCCACCACGGTCATTGAGCAATACCTGGCCGGCGCCAACTACCGCGTGTTGACCACCGACCAACACATGGTCTCGGTAATCCGGCGTTATCCGCCGTTTGTTGTCGGCAATGGAAAGGACAATATCAGCGCGCTGATTGACGAGGAAAATCGCGTGCGTGCGCAAATGAATTTGCATCCGACTATTTTTTCCATCAGCAAAAGCGAACTGGTGCGCGCGCATTTGAAAAAACATAACCGATCATTGAATTCAGTGCCGGAGGCGGGTCAGCATGTGGAATTATTTCATCGCGTTGCGCTGGCACCGGGCGGCGTTGTGGAAACCATCGACCAGACCACCATCCCGAACGACAATCGGGAACTGTTCACCAACGTGGTGAAAATGTTTGGCGCAAACCTGCTCGGCATTGATGTGATTTTTGAAAAGGGCATTGAAACCAGTTATCAAGAACAAAAATGTATTTTCATTGAAGTTAATTCTCGCCCGTACGCAAAAATGCATCACTTTCCGCGCTACGGAAAAGTGGAAGATCTATCCGCGCACTACGCCGAATTGGAGAAACTGGATATTCCCGATCAGGATATTTTTTAGAGAAGGTGGTAATGCCGCATCACTCGCGAATTTTTTATTTGTATCTGGGGATTCATTCGCTCCTCATCGGTATCTTCCCGTTTTTCATTCCGGTTTATTTATGGAAAGAAGGCTATCGCCTCGGCCAGATTTCAATTTTTATCGCCATCGCCGGTCTCGGTTTTTGTGTGGGATTGTGGGCCTGGGACCGACTGCGGCATCGCATCGATTTGAGTTCAATGATCGCATTGTCGCTGTTACTGGAGATGCTGTTGCTACTCAATGTTTATATCCTGAATATGGACATGACCATGCCGGTGCTGTTGTCGCTCGGAATTTGTTACGGTGTTTATAACTGTTTTTTCTGGACCACTCAACGCGCGTTGTTTTTTGAAATCATCGACCCGACCAATTCCGGTCGCCTATACGGTAATTTTCAAATATTCGTCGGCGCATTGTTGCAGGTCGGCATCCTGCTCGGCGGGTTGTTGCTGGAGCGCGCCGGCTTTGTTTATATCGTGCTGCTGTCGGCAATCATCGCCCTCGCCGGGTTCATGATTTTGCTGGCAAACAAACCCGAATATCCCGACACGTTGAAGCACACCGCACCGCTCGGATTGCGCGAGACAATCGTGTTCACCGATGAAGACGCGTCACGACCGATTTTTATTCTGGACGGTGTTTATCTTTTTTTGGAAAGTTACTTCTGGGTGATTTCGTTGTTTCTTATTGCCCATGAAAGTTTCACCAAACTCGGCATCATTGTTTTATCGCTGGCGGTAATTTTTGGCATCCTGTTTTATCTTCTCAAGAACATCATCGACCGATTCGACAGAAAGCGAATGTATCAATTGGCGGTGGTGTTGTATGCCGTGTCGTGGGTGCTGCGTGCGCTGACCGACGACAAAGCATCGATGGAATTATTGTTCATCCTGCTGATCGTCATCACCTTCAACACATCCATATTCCGTCTGGTGATGAACAAACGTTTTTACGACATCGCCAAACTCACTCGGTCGCACCGCTATCTGGTGCTCAAAAGTTATTATTCCCAAGCCGCGATTTTTGTTCTGTTCCCGCTGTTCGGCTGGGCCGTGTTGCAGTTTGACTACGGCATTGAAATCTTGACACCGGTGTATTGGCTGGCCGCCCCGGTCGCCTTGATATACTTAATTTATGGCGCGAAACGTTATCGCTGACGCTTGCTATCCGCCGTCATTCTCGCCGAAGGTGGGAATCCAGTTATTCGCGTCTCCGCCGCGTTATTTGCTATCCGGCATTTCCCGCGCCTGCTCGTTTCCCTGCTCGGCCGCCTTGCGCCATCACTTCCTCGCCGTGTTGATGGTTTTATACACGCTGTTCGGCTTGTGGCTGTTATCCACGCCGGCGATCGGGTAGGGCACGGCGCACCTCAATACTCCATCGCCAAATCGGCGGCGATGGCAAAGCCGATACCTTCAACGCTTTCATCGGCGATTTTCAGCGTCATAATGCCGACCAGATTGCCTTCGCTATCGAACAATCCGCCGCCCGATGAGCCGGGCGATATGGCGGCGGTGGTTTGAATGAACCGCGTGCCACGCATTTCGCGCAACTGCGAAATCAGCCCGTCCGACAACGACAAATCCAACCCTTGCGGCGCGCCCAAACCATACACCGTCTCGCCGACTTTGAGCGTGTCATAGCGCCGCACCGTGGCCGGAACGCCCCACAAACCGGCAACATCCAGCAAGCAAAAATCCTGTTCGTCATCGGCGCGGCGGATGGTGGCGGCAAAAGGCGTGTCGGCGCGGCGATTGTCGGATTTATACACGATGATTTCGCCCCCACCATCCACGACATGACAATTGGTCGCGACGATGTTCGGGCGGATAATCACGCCGCTTCCCTGTCCGTCTTCGGTGATAACGATGACCACCGAGCGCCACGCGTTCTCGAATACTTGCTCGGTGCCGCTTGCGCCGCTAGGTGGTTTTGCAAGCGCGATGTTCGCGCTGATGGATGGTTGCTCTACGGTTTCCTGTTCGCGATTTTCAATCGCCGCCAGCCGCCGCGCCGCTTCTTTTTGCGCCGCGCGAATTTCGCTTTGGGATAAATAATCGCGCCAATTTACAGTACTAAAAAAATCAGCCGCGTTTTCATCGTTATTTGCTTTGGCAATGGAAAACCAGATATATGCCTCACGCTCATCGGTAATCACGCCTTCTCCGGTAGAATATGCATAGCCCAAATTAAATTGCGCCTTCGCATGCCCCTGCTCGGCCGCTTGGCGCCACCAACGCACCGCCTCGCGCTTATCTTCATCTACTCCTCTGCCATACCAGTATGCAATGCCCAAATAATATTGCGCACCCGCACCCCCTTGCTCGGCCGCCTTGCGATACCAACGCACCGCCTCGCGCTTGTCTTTATCGACTCCTGTGCCTTCCTCGTATGCAACCCCCAAATTAAATTGCGCATTCGCATACCCCTGTTCGGCCGCCTTGCGATACCAACGCACCGCTTCGCGCTGGTCTTTATCGACTCCTTTGCCAAAATCGTATGCAATGCCCAAATTAAATTGCGCATTCGCATACCCCTGCTCGGCCGCCTTGCGATACCAACGCACCGCCTCGCGTTGGTCTTTATCGACTCCTTTGCCAAAATCGTATGCATAGCCCAACTTAACTTGCGCATTCGCATACCCCTGCTCCGCCGCCTTGCGATACCAACGCACCGCCTCGCGCTGGTCTTTATCAACACCCTCGCCACTCCCGTATGCAAGGCCCAAAAAATATTGCGCATCTGCAACCCCTTGCTCAGCTGCTTTGCGATACCAGCGTACCGCCTCGTGTTTGTCTTTATCGACTTCATAGCCATACCAGTATGCAACCCCCAAATTGTATTGCGCCGACGCATCCCCTTGCTCGGCCGCCTTGCGATACCAACGCACTGCCTCGCGCTGGTCTTTATCGACTCCTTCGCCTTTCCTGTATGCATTGCCCAAATTAAATTGCGCAGTCGCATGCCCTTGCTCGGCCGCCTTGAGATACCAACGTACCGCCTCGTGTTTGTCTTTATCGACTCCTGTGCCATACCAGTATGCAATGCCCAAAAAATATTGCGCATCCGCATGCCCCTGTTCCGCGGCTTGGCGCCACCAACGCACCGCCTCGCGATTATCTTTGGCAACACCTTTGCCATTCCAATATGCAGTACCTAAATTGTATTGCGCCTTCGCATGCCCCTGCTCCGCCGCTTGGCGCCACCAACGCACCGCCTCGCGTCTGTCTACATCAACTCCTTTGCCATACCAGTATGCATCGCCCAAATTAGTTTGCACACTCGCATCTCCTTGCTCGGCTTGTATGCGCCATGACGCAACATCCTCACCTGAAGTTTCCGCGATGGCGGCATTACCTATAGTCGCCGCCAAAACGACCGCACTAAAAATACGCAATATTTTTTTCATAATCACTTTTCGAAACCAGTATCAATCTCTTTTGCCATGTCCACAATTTCCTCAAATCTTAACTTTAAATAAGTGGCAAAAATATAAGCATCTTCGTTGTTCAGTTTACTTTCATCTGATTTATTAAAAAACTTTTTGAGTTCTTCTAAAGGATATTGAATTTGTTTTAATACATGTTTAAGGCCAGGATACGCTTCCGATAATTTCCTTGCTTCAAGTTCTTTATTAAAGTTGTTCAGCACATCTTCAATTACCCCACAGTTGACTGTGCCGTATTCGCGACGCGAAGAATAGGCAGAAGTTGTATCTACAATTGCGGAGAGACAGTGACCAAGCGTATTCGGAAAAACATTTTGTAGTTTTCCATTCTTTTTGTATTCATCTTTATATTTCATTTCTCTTTTCTTTAACTCTTGTATAATTTTTGACATAGCACACACCAACTTATCTTGTTGCATTTCTATCAAACCCGGAATATTAATGCTCTTAATATCATGCTCGTTGTTCGGATAAGTTATCATTAAATCAAAACTGAATTTGTTCATTGTGAATCGTGAAAGAAAATTATGGGATTTACCTTTACCTCCGCCTGTTTTGGTCGGGTGCCCAACTGCCTTATTTCTTATATCACGAATTTGTTTAAGGGAATCATCTTTTTCAATATTAATAGATAAAGACTCCGCAATGTGGCATACAGCATCTTGTTGAACAAAAAGACACTGCAGTATTCCGTAAATCAACAAGTAATTAGTGCCTACTTCTATATCATCAGACGAACTAAAATAAGCATCAATCGCCAACTCAGTGTCTTCAATAGCGTCCAAACTACTGCAAAGCATATGCCAATAAGCAATATCTTCTTTACAAATATGCTGCATCCATGGTGCGTCAATAAAACCTCTAACACTGGATGCCGAATCACTTATTGAAATATTTTCTTTGGTCATTTGCGTGTTGTCACTAAACTTAATCCATCACGAGATTATAATCCAGATTTCAATAATTTTTCACACGAAGCACCCACCCCGTCATTCTCGCCGACAGGCGGAAAAATCGCCTGGCGCGATTTTTCGCGAGCGAAGCGAGCCCCGAAGGGCGCGTATCAGGGATGATACGCGCAAATCCAGACGCGGCAAAGCCGCGCAAATGGCGGCGGCTTCGCCGCCATTTAAGGATAGCGGCTAACGCCGCTGAGTTTAACAACTGGATTGCCCGGAACAAGCCGGGCAATGACAAATGATAGGTAATGGTGAACCGAGAGGACAAAGGCGAATTGAGACGCCAAAAGCAAACGAGAAAAAAGCCCGGCATGGCCGGGCTTTTTAGTGTCGTCACACAAAGCGTGACTCCTTCAAAAACCAATTACTCCATCGCCAAATCGGCGGCGATGGCGAAGCCGATACCCTCAACACTTTCATCACTGATTTTCAGCGTCATAATGCCGACCAAATTGCCTTCGCCATCGAACAATCCGCCGCCCGATGAGCCGGGCGATATGGCAGCGTTGGTTTGAATGAACCGCGTGCCGCGCATTTCGCGCAACTGCGAAATCAGCCCGTCCGACAACGACAAATCCAACCCTTGCGGCGCGCCC
This sequence comes from Candidatus Poriferihabitaceae bacterium, assembly GCA_965249835.1. Classification (GTDB taxonomy): domain Bacteria; phylum Pseudomonadota; class Gammaproteobacteria; order Arenicellales; family Poriferihabitantaceae; genus JAHRAW01. Next base: position 755,086 of record CBDFMY010000003.1, on the reverse strand, counting down.
AAACCATACACCGTCTCGCCGACTTTGAGCGTGTCATAGCGCCGCACCGTGGCCGGAACGCCCCACAAACCGGCAACATCCAGCAAGCAAAAATCCTGTTCGTCATCGGCGCGGCGGATGGTGGCGGCAAAAGGCGTGTCGGCGCGGCGATTGTCGGATTTATACACGATGATTTCGCCCCCACCATCCACGACATGACAATTGGTCGCCACCACATTCGGGCGGATAATCACGCCGCTACCCTGTCCGTCTTCGGTGGTAACGATGACCACCGAACGCCATGCGTTCTCAAATACTTTCTCGGCGATGCTCACGCCGCCGGATGGTTTTGCCAATGCAATATTTTCGCTGATGGATGGCACGGAAGCGGTCTCTACTTCGAGATTTTCAATGGCTTCCAACCGCCGCGCCGCTTCTTTGTTTGCGGCACGAGTTCCGCTACTGGATAAATAATCGTTCCAATCCGTTTTGCGTAAATTATTCGCTGCCCTCTCATCACCATTTGCTTTGGCAATGGACCACCAGATATACGCCTCGCGTTTATCCATAATCACGCCATCACCACTCCAGTATGCATAGCCCAAATTATTTTGCGCATCCGCATTCCCTTGTTCGGCTGCTTTGCGAAACCAGCGCATCGCCTCGCGTTTGCTCTCAGCAACACCTTTCCCATTAGAGTATGCATAGCCCAAATTACTTTGCGCCGTCGCATGCCCCTGCTCGGCCGCCTTGCGATACCAACGCACCGCCTCGCGCGGGTCTTTATCAACTCCTTCGCCATTCCGGTATGCATAGCCTAAATTAACTTGCGCATCCGCATGCCCTTGTTCCGCTGCCTTGCGATACCAACGCACTGCTTCGCGCTTATCTTTGTCAATGCCCTCGCCGTAATCGTATGCATAGCCCAAAAGATATTGCGCATACATCTGCCCTTGCTCTGCCGCCTTGTGCCACCACCGCACCGCCTCACGCTGGTCTTTATCGACTCCGTCGCCGCTGTCATATGCGTAGCCCAAAGCAGATTGCGCACCCGCATCCCCTTGCTCGGCTGCTTGGTGCCACAAACGCACCGCCTCGCGCTGATCTTCGTCAATGCCCTCGCCATGCCAGTATGCCCAGCCCAACTTAACTTGCGCCTTCGCATACCCCTGCTCGACCGCCATCCGCCACAAACGCACCGCCACGCGCTGGTCTTTTTCCACTCTGTAGCCATCCCAGTATGCAAAGCCCAAAAGATATTGCAGCTCCGCATCTCCCTGCTCGGCTTGTATGTGCAACCTTGCAATTCTTTCACTTTTCGTTTCTGCAATGGCGGCGTTACTTATCACCATCGCGAAAACGACCGCGCTGAAAATACGCAATATCTTTTTAATGATTTTCATAAGGATATTCTCTTATTGTTTCCGGTGAATGGCAAATGCGGAATCGTTGTTTTCTTATTGATATCAGACCACACTATCGTTACCCGTGATTCGCTATCCAAGGGTAAAAAAATCAATTACGACCGCAATAATCAAAGAACCTGCGCCAAAACCGAATGTAAAAAATTGCCAACGCCACCACTTAGGTGAAGGTTCTTCGCATTCGTTCGTACATTTCTTTTGTTCAACGGGCTCTTTATTAAGTATTTTATGATACATCTCTGTAGCATCAGTGTGGCGTACCGCAAAGAGATTTGCTGTGCATTGAACGAATGCCAAATTTTTGCATAAATGCGTAAACCCGCATGCAACAGAAGCCATCAAAGAACCCAAACTCCCGAAAAGGAAAATCAAGGCTACTATGCCAATATGTGTTTCATATTTTCCGACATGGTGCTCGTTATCTAATAAATACGAAAGAAGGTAGCCTATGACAACCAAGGCAAATGACATCAGAATAGTGCTAATCTTCAAATATAAGCCGTGCATCATGTTGAACCACATGTTCATGACTCTCTCCATGCTATCCATGTATTCTTTTGCAACTGATAAGTCGTTGCTTTCAACCATATTCTTAACCTCATAAAAATTGTAAAAAACAACTGTCCTTTATAGCATACTAACCTAGCATTTGTCAATGACTTGTTTGCTTGAAGTTTCCGTGTCACTCGTTCGCACATCCAAAAAGTTTATCAAGAAACCCAACAAACCAATCATGCTGTGCTTGGTCGTGTTGAGTCGCTAATGCGGTTTGCAATTCGCGGGTTTGCGCGCCGGGCGCGCCAAAAAATATTTCCTCGGCCCAGTCGGAGTTTTGCCAGCGGTGAAAAATTTGCGCGGTGACTTCGGGATGAAACTGCACCGCGTAAGTGGTTTGCCCGCAACGGAACGCCTGATTGGCGCAACCTTCGCCACGCGCCAGCAAAGTCGCCGCGGGTGGCAACTCAAATTCACAAAAATGCGCTTGCGTAACATACATCGGTTGCGGCATCCAACATTGTCCTTCGGCGGTCGGGGTGATGGGGTAATAACCAAACTCACATTTTCCGTGCGTCATCGGGGTTACTTTCGCGTTGAGGGCATGCGCGATGAGTTGCGCGCCGAGACAGATGCCGAACATCGGAATGTTGCGCGCGTGGCAGTGGCGAATCCAGGCAATTTCGTCATGCAGGAACGGATACTTGTCCATTTCATCGACGTCGTGCGTGCCGCCATAAATCACGGTTCCGGCGATGTCGTAGTCGGAGCAGTCAAGCGCGTCGCCGTTCACCGGATAACGCCGCTCCAGTTGGTATCCGCGTTTTTCCAAATGGGTGCTGACGCGGTCATCCGGCGGGTTTTCGTGGTGGTCGATCAGCACGATGCGCCGCGCTCCTTTTTTTGGCGTGATTTGCGACGTAGTGTTCGGCATGTTTTTTTCAGTTGTGCGTGGTTGTTTCCCAATCCGGCGAGTTGGTGATTGTATGCATTGATCGCGTTCAAATCATGCGGTAATTGATTATCATTCGACACATGTTAATGGGTCCGACCCTGAATTGATTATGCGCACCTTTTTCGCCCTCAACATCGCCACCGAAATTCAGTATGCCATTGCGCAATGGCGTGAGCGCACCATGTTGCCGACTGCATCAGCGTCGAGACCGGTGTCGGTGGCGAATTTTCATATCACGCTGCATTTTCTTGGCGACATTGCGCCCCGACAATTGGAACGACTGTGTGCCGCAGTTGATCAAATTAACGAATCACGATTTGAATTGCGCTTGAACACACTCGGTTATTTTCCCGCACCGGGTATATGTTGGCTGGGCAGCGACGACATTCCTGCAGAATTAAATCAACTGGTTCGCGCTTTGCGAAAAGTCGGCAGAAGCATCGGCGTAAAAACACCACGCAAAATTTTCGTGCCACACCTGACGTTGTTTAGAAATTGTCGCGCCAGGCCACCGTTGCCCATCAGCGCACCCGACTTTGACATCATCTGCGATGGCTTTGCGTTGTTTGAATCGATTGCCGGACGTAAAGGCGTGCGCTATCAACTGGTTCGACACTGGTCGTTGAAATAGCCGCGGCGAATGTGGGTAAACAATGATTACTACTTTCGCGGATCGGCGGCGTGGAAACCCGCTGGTAAATGACCGCCACCGCCTTCGCCGAAGAAAAATCCGTTCATGTGTTTTTCAATCAGTTCCAGGGTGTGCGGGTCGGAGGTATTGAGGCCGTTCTCGTTGATGATGGTGGTCAGCCGTTCCAGCCACTGAACCCAGCCCTGCTTGGAAACATTTTCAAACACCCGCTGTCCCAATTCCCCCGGATAGGGCGGGGACTCAAGGGCTTCGGCTTCCTGATTCAAGACGACGCAATGAACGGTTCGGGTCGGCATTTCAATTTCACAAGTTGGGGTGCGGTGGAATTATAACCAATTCCATCCGCCATCGCCGTTGGTCGAGTAATTAAGCCAACTAATTAAGCACTACCGGCGATGCGTTTATGCAGTTGATCTTTTTGTTCGCGTAATGCCAACGCCGCCGGGTCGAGGTCGCGGCTTGCCGGGGTTTCTTGTTCGTAGTAATGAAAGCGATCTTCGCCGCGCACCAGCAACGCACCGATGCCGGACATTTTTGTTTGGCGCACATGCGGCGCGATGTATTGAACATTGAGGCCGATGCGCCGGTCGTTGCTGCGGTTGGGCAGAGACGAATGTAGCGTCCAGCCGTGGTGGAAGGAAGCCTGCCCCGGTTTCAGCGGGCAATACACGGCATCCGCTTCATTCACTTCGCACACCGTTTGATTTTGGAATAACACATTATGTTGATCGTCCGCGCAAAAGTCATGCACGCGCCGCCCACCGACATGACTGCCGGGAATCATGCGCATGCATCCGTTTTTTTCATCCGCCACCGACAACGCCAGCCACATCGAAATCTGATCATCGCAATCTAAACCCCAGTAAGTTAAATCCTGATGCCAACTTACATGAGTCGGCGTGTTCGCTTCCTTGATGATGTAGGTGGTGTTATACAAAAGGATGTCGGGTCCGAGAATCTGCTCCACCGCATCGAGCACCATGGAATGCGTCGCCAGTTGCCAGGGTGAGCGCAAAATGGTGTGCATCTTTGCCAGATAGTGAACCGGCCCCATTTGCTGTTCGGCGTGTTCCACGCTGCGACGATGCGCGCCGGCTTGTTCCTCGCTGAGAATGTCCAGCGGCGAGACAAAACCCAGTTCGTGGTAATCGCTTTTCAGTTTGACGAGGTTCATGGGTGAGAGTTTAACAAAAAATCCACCGGGATTACGATACAATCGCCGGGCTTTTTCCCGTGTTGAGCGCGCCCGCACATGCCTCCCAAAAATAATACGCGAACCAGATGCTGGTGGTGCGGCGCTAATCGGCTGTATCGGCAATACCACGACCAGGAATGGGGCGCGCCGCTGCACGACGAGCGGCGGTTGTTTGAACTGCTGTGTCTCGAAGGTGCGCAAGCCGGGTTGAGTTGGATTACCATTCTCAAAAAACGCGAAAACTATCGCAAGGCATTCGATGATTTTGACGCCGCCCGCATTTCCCGTTACGACGATGCAAAAATTGCCGCGTTGCTAAACAACCCCGGCATCGTGCGCAACCGACTTAAAGTCAACGGCTTTGTCAAAAACGCGCGCGCCTACCTCGAACTGTTGGATTCGGGAATCACCTTTGATAGATACTTGTGGAATTATGTTGACGGCATACCGGTGCAAAATAAATGGACGCGCGCCGAACAAGTGCCGGCAACCACGGCGTTATCGAATCAACTCAGCCGCGACTTAAAGAAAAAAGGTTTCATCTTCGTCGGCGACACCATCTGCTATGCATTCATGCAAGCCGCCGGTTTGGTCAACGATCATGTTACCGACTGCTATCGTTACCGACAACTCGGCGGCGGGTGCGGAACATGAAAGCAGACCAATCGACGCCAACCATGGCGGTGCCCGCGTCCGTAGTTCCCTATATTCTGGTGTTGTTCTGCGGGCTGATTTGGGGCATGACTTTTTCCCTCGCCCGCATCGCCACATTGGGCTCGGCGCATCCACTCGGGCTGGCGTTTTGGCAAGCACTCGGCGGCGGGTCGGTGTTAGCGATTTTTTGTTTGTTGCGTTGGCGACGACCACAAATAACCCGCACCAATTTCAAACATGCTTGCGTCATTGCATTGTTCGGCACGGCGATACCCGGCACATTGTATTTTTACGCCGCGCCGAAAGTGCCGGCCGGCGTGCTCGCGATCACCGTGGCGTTGGTGCCGATGCTAACCTACGCGATTTCGTGGTTGCTCGGCATCGAGCAATTCGGGCGACGACGTCTGTGCGGAATTATTCTGGGATTGGTCGCCATCATTTTGCTGGTCGCGCCCGACACCAGTTTGCCCGAGCCGGGAATGACGCGCTGGTTAATCCCGCCGCTAATCGCCTCGGTTTTTTACACGCTGGAAAATATTTATGTGGATATGCGAGTCGGACAACATCCCGACATGATCGGATTACTAACCATCGCATTGATGCTCGCGGCACTGGTGTTAGCGCCGATTATTTATTTCGAGGGCGCGTTCTATCCGATCAACTGGCCATTGGATCGCACCGAAATCGCGCTCATTGCGATGATGTTGGTTAGCAGCATCGCATATGTATTGTTTTTGTATGCGGTCAAACTGGCGGGCGCGGTATTCGCCAGCATGGCCGGTTATATCATCACCCTGTCCGGCGTGTTTTGGGGAATGATGTTCTTCGCTGAACGACACTCGCCGTGGGTGTGGACGGCGTTGGTGTTGATGTTGCTCGGTATGGTTCTGGTCACGCCACGCCGCCGTGCACCCGACCTCGGCGCGCATGTCTGATCGATATTTTTTTTTATTGCGCCAGCAATTTGTTAATTCGTTTTACATAACCGCCGGGGTCTTTCAACGCCGCGCCTTCCGCCAGCACCGCGTGGTCGAACAACACGCTCGCCCAGTCTTCGGCGAGTTCACCTTCGACATCAATCTGCTTGACGATGGCGTGTTGCGGATTGATTTCCAAAATCGGTTTGGTGCTCGGCGCATCCTGACCGATGGCTTGCAGAATTCGTTCCATGTTACCGCCGATGTCGTGACTGTCGGCAACCAGACACGCCGGGGAATCCACCAGCCGATTGGAAATCCGCACATCCTTAACCTTGTCTTTCAACACCGATTTTATTTTTTCCACCAATGGTTTCAGGTTTTCTTCTTGTTCATGCGGCGAACTCTCGCTTTTTTCATCCCCACTTTTCTCGCCGGTTAGTTCAGCGATGTCAAGGTCGCCTTTGGCGATGGACTGCAACGGCTTTTCCTCGTAATTGGGCAGGTGACCCACCACCCATTCATCCACCGGGTCGGACAACAGCAACACTTCAATATCGTTTTTGCGGAAAATCTCAAGATGCGGAGATGAATTCGCCGAGGCGTAACTATCGGCGGTCAGATAATAAATCGCTTTTTGTTTGGCTGGCATCCGCTTGAGATAATCATCCAGCGACGCGGTTTGTTTTTCATCGGTGGTGTGGGTGGAAGCAAAGCGCAATAACTTAACGATGGCATCACGGTTGTCGAAATCCTCAATCACACCTTCCTTAATCACGCGACCGTATTCTTTCCACAACGCCGCGTATTGATCGTCATTTTTATCGGCGATTTTTTTCAACTCGGCGAGCACCTTCTTGACCGAAGCGGCGCGAATTTTGTCGATCTCTTTGTTCTGTTGCAAAAACTCCCGCGACACATTCAAGGGCAGGTCGGCGGAGTCCACCAGCCCGCGCACGAAACGCAAATAATTCGGCATCAACTGCTTGGCATCTTCGGCGATAAAAATTCGCCGCACATATAATTTAATGCCGTGACGTTGTTCACGATCCCACAGATCAAACGGTGCCTTGGCCGGAATGTAGAACAACGAGATATACTCCATTTTTCCTTCCACCCGATTGTGCAACGTGACCGCAGGCGGTTCGGGGTCGTAGGTCAGCGAAGTGTAAAATGCATTGTGCTCGTGTTTGGTAATTTGGTTTTTTGCGCGCGCCCAAAGTGCCGAACCCTGGTTGACGGTCTCCCACGCTGGCTCTTGCTCAGTCGCTTTGCCGTCCACTTTTTTGTCGTCGCCATCCTTGTCCGGTTCTTTTTCTTTGCGCATTTGAATTGGCAGCGAGATGTGGTTGGAGTATTTGCCGATGAGCGCGCGCAGACGGTAGTCCTGCAGATATTCTTTTTGATCCGGTTGCAGTTTCAGGATAATTTCGGTGCCGCGCGCGAATCGCTCGACCGGCTCGATGGTGTATTCGCCGCTGCCATCGGACACCCATTTCACCCCTTCGGCGGCCGGCGCAGCGGCTTTGCGCGTCAGCACGGTGACTTCCTTTGCCACCAGAAACGCCGAATAAAATCCGACACCGAACTGGCCAATTAAGGTTTGTTTGACATCGGATGGTTTGCCCGCGTCTTTCTCGTTGATCTGCTCCAAAAACTGGCGAGTGCCGGAGCGGGCGATGGTGCCGATGTTTTCGATCACCTCGTCGTGATTCATGCCGATGCCGTTGTCGCGCACGCACAGGGTTTTTTCCTTGCGATTCACTTCAATCTGAATGCCGAGTGTCGCATCGTCGTCGAGCAGATTTTTATCGGTCAGCGCCAGAAACCGCAAGCGGTCGCAGGCATCCGAAGCGTTGGAGATTAACTCCCGCAGGAAGATCTCCTTGTTGCTGTATAACGAATGGATGATGAGGTGTAGCAGTTGTTGAACCTCGGTTTGAAACGCATGGGTTTCAACGGCGGGTTGCTGGTTGGGCGGGGCATCATTGGCTGCGGTCATGGCGTTGGGCAAGTGGTGGTTGGGCGGGTGGGTGGTAAATGCGGGAAAAATGGGGCTATCTTGCGGCTTTTCAAGCGCATGTATAGGCTCATAACATTTCGTCATCCTCGCCGCTACCTCGTCGCTACCCCGCATTGTGCGCAGATTATTTTTCGTCAGGCAAGGCGCGCGAAAAGCGAGGGAGTGAGCAATACATTAAGTATGTGAGCGACCGAGCGACGACGCGCAACACCGCATGGCGGAAAATAAGCAAGCGCAATTTGCGTCAAGGCATTGAATACCTTATAGTTCGCGCCTCCGTCTCGGGCAGTGCCGAATTTATTTTGGTGCGCGGGTCATCAACGGCGACACCAATCGGAGACGGGGTTTCGGGGTATAGCGCAGCCTGGTAGCGCGCCTGCTTTGGGAGCAGGATGTCGGGAGTTCAAATCTCTCTACCCCGACCAGTTTCGCTTATCCGTTGCGCCCGTAGCTCAACCGGATAGAGCAACGGCCTTCTAAGCCGTAGGTTACAGGTTCGAGTCCTGTCGGGCGCGCCATTCAGGCAGGAAAACGAAGTGGAAAAAATATGGTGAGCGTAGCTCAGTTGGTAGAGCCCCGGATTGTGATTCCGGTCGTCGTGGGTTCGAGTCCCATCGTTCACCCCAGTTTTTCGCAGGGGCATGACAAGGCGAGTGACGGGGGCCGTTAGCTCAGTTGGCAGAGCAGCTGACTCTTAATCAGCGGGTCGTAGGTTCGAGCCCTACACGGCCCACCAGTAATCCGCGCCCGATGCGTGATGACCTGGTGAAATAACGCGGTGCAATAACGTGACGCAAACGCAAGTGACGCAGTGGCGAATAAAGCAGTGCGAGAGTGGCGGAATTGGTAGACGCGCTGGATTTAGGTTCCAGTGGGGCAACCCGTGAGAGTTCGAGTCTCTCCTTTCGCACCATTGGCAAAAGTTGTCGGCGAGTTTGATAAAATATAGACCATCCTCAAGTTATGCAAGTATCAGTCGAACAATCCGGTGTCATTGAACGCAAGGTAACGGTTTCCGTTCCGCGAGACGAGGTCGACCGGGAAATCGAAAAACGCCTGCGCAGCATGGCCGGGCGCGCGCGCATTCCCGGCTTTCGTCCGGGCAAGGCACCGCGCAACATCATCAACCAGCGTTATGGTGCGCAGATTACCAACGAGGTCGTCAACGACACCATCCATACCAGTTATCAAGAGGCCCTTGGCAAAGAAGAGATCGTGGCGGCCGGGCTGGTGTCCATCGAGCCCAAGCCGTTTGGTTCCGACGACGACCTGCAATATGTCGCCACCATTGAACTCTATCCGGAAATTCCTTCCCCGACGCTGGATGGCCGCACCATCGAAAAACCGTTGTGCGAAATCACCGCCGCCGATATCGACCGCACACTGGAGGATATTCGCAAACGAAACGCAGATTTCGTCGCCAAACAAGCGGATGCGCGAGCGCAGAGCGGCGACCGACTTACCATCGACTTTGACGGGCGCATTGATGGCAAACCTTTCGCCGGCGGCTCCGCCACCGACCATCAATTTATACTCGGAGACCGGCACATGCTCGAACCGTTCGAGACCGGTCTGGTGGGCGTTGCGGTCGGTGAGTCGAAGCAAATCGCGGTCACTTTTCCCGATGATTATCCCAGCACCGAAGTGGCAAGCAAGGCGGCGGAGTTTTCGGTCACGGTGAAAGCGGTGGATCGACAGGTGCTGCCCGAATTCAATAATGCCTTGGCCGAAAAACTCGGCATCACCGAAGGCGGTATGGAAAAAATGCGCGAGGAAATTGAAGTCAGTTTGAAGCGTGAGATGGTTGCGCAAATGCGTTCGCAAGTGCGTACGCAGGTCATGGGTGAATTGATCAAGGTCAATGACATCAAAGCGCCGAAGGCGATGGTGGAAGCGGAAATTGACCACATGATTGAGAGCATCACCCAGCGAATGGAAGCGCAGGGGAGTCCGGTGCCGAACGCATCGGAACTGGAACGCGAGCGCGAACGATTCGCCGCCGAAGCCAAACATCGGGTAAACCTCGCTCTCATCGTGCGTGGCATCATCGAGAAATACGACCTGAAGCCCGATGCCGATGCGGTTCGGATGCGGGTTGAGGAGATGGCAACCAGTTATGATGACAGCAATAAGTTGATTAACTGGTATTATGCCGACCCCGTGCGCTTGCAGCCGATTGAGGCAATGGTGCTGGATGAGCAGGTGGTGGCGCGCATGTGCGAGACCGCCACCGTCACCGAAAAAAAGGTATCATTTCGGCAACTGATGAATCCGCAGACCTGATCAATACTACTTATCATCCATGTCAAATAAAATGAAAGACACCGATCATTCGCCGCGCAACATCAGCCTGGTTCCCATGGTGGTGGAGACCACCGGCCGCGGCGAGCGCGCATATGATATTTACTCGCGCTTGCTCAAGGAGCGGGTGGTGTTTCTGGTCGGACAGTTCGAAGATCAGATGGCGAACTTGATCGTCGCGCAGTTGTTGTTCCTCGAATCGGAAAACCCGGAGAAGGACATTTCACTGTATATCAACAGCCCCGGCGGAATGGTTTCATCAGGGCTTGCGATTTACGACACCATGCAATTCATCCGCCCCGATGTCAGCACCGTTTGCATCGGTCAAGCGGCGAGCATGGGCGCGGTCATCCTGGCCGGCGGTACGGCTAAAAAACGTCACGCGCTACCACATTCGCGGATGATGATTCACCAACCCATGGGTGGCTCGCAGGGACAGGCATCCGACATTGAAATTCACACGCGAGAAATTCTCGGCGTGCGCGAGAAACTCAACCGGATTTTCGTCGAGCATACCGGACAGCCGCTCGACCGAATCCAGCAGGACACCGACCGCGATTATTTTCTGAGCGCAACCGAAGCCACTGACTATGGCATTATTGATTCGGTGTTGAGTATGCGCGAGTAACCCGCGCTTGCCTTTGCACTTGCCTATTTTCCGCCATGCTTTGTTGCGCTTCATCGCTCGGTCGCTCACATACTTAATGTATTGCTCACTCCCTCGCTCCTTGCGCGCCTTGCCTGACAAAAAATATGCGGCGCGCAATTTTGCACTTGCCTATTTTCCGCCATGCTTTGTTGCGCTTCATCGCTCGGTCGCTCACATACTTAATGTATTGCTCACTCCCTCGCTCCTTGCGCGCCTTGCCTGACAAAAAATATGCGGCGCGCAATTTTGCACTTGCCTATTTTCCGCCATGCTTTGTTGCGCTTCGCGCGACACTATTCATCGCGGCGTAGCCGGACTCATCTTGCCTATTGGAACAACCCGTGGGCGGGAGTCGCGAAATTAATGCAGATGTCTTAGCGAAATTGTAAACAGGGTCACCCAAATGATGAAAAAGCACAGGTAGGCTACTGCTGTGGAGACCTGATCAAAGTACAGAAATGAAACGACAAGTTGTACGGACGGCAAAACGAATTGGAGCATCCCCATATGATATGAGTTCAGCTTCTGAGCGGCTATGGAAAACATTACCAGCGGGACGACTGAAACGATACCACTAACGGTAACAAGAGGATGTTCGATAAAAACTTCATTTGACATATCAGGAATAGATACCCATTGTAAGGCAACGCCGAACACCAACAAAACGCTGAGTATCAGAGTTTCGATAAAAAGACCCTCAATCGATGACAGTGTGGTCTTCTTTTTCAGGACAGTGTATCCGCCCCAAGTCACGGCAATCGTTAAATATACCCAATGCTCTAAACGCCCGCTTGACAATATCAAGAATAATATAGTTGAAACAATTATCAGTAGCGCGAACGACTTGTCCCGCGAAATTTTCTCTCGAAACAAGACGCTGCCAAGCGCAATTGTGAATATTGGAGCGATTAAGTATCCGAAGCCACTTTCCAGCACAGAGCCGTTTATTGATGCCCAAATAAAAGTTCCCCAATTGATAGCGACCAGAACAGCGGCAAATGTATGGAGAAATACGAGCCGTAGAGTGATGCTGCCCAAACATGCCCGAATTTTTCCTGACCATGCAAGGACAAAAAACAGCACAATCAATGAAAAAATCACACGGTACTCTACCAATGTGATCGGTGAAATATCTCTAAACTAAGGCCCAATAGATCGACGAAGCACCTAATATTGCGTTCGCAAGAATGGCAAAAAGGCCAGACTGCCACATATTATAAGGTTCAAGATACTTTAAGCGGTCGATTTCGGATAGATTTTAGCAGATATTGATACATGTTTTCGTGGCGAGTATGGAAGCTTGGATTCAACTCTTAAGTGCAACTTCACCGATGAAGGAAAGGTGAGATGCGGTAGCCTCTTGATTTTCCGGAATCAATATAAGGAGTTGCCATATGAAACGCTACACGCACCTCACCAGTGAGCAACGATACCAGATTTCCAATGGCTTGAAGCAAGGCTATTCACAACAAGCCATCGCCGATATTATCGGTGTCAACCAAAGCACCCTCAGCCGGGAGATACGCCGAAATGGCCCCAATCGGGGGCGTGTGCGGCGGCGCACCGCCGGAGCGGGCGCTTATCGTCCCGCCGGGGCGCACAAGCAGGCCCTGGCGCGCCGAGCAGGCAAGTCCAGGGCGAGTATTAGCCGGCAAGATTGGCAACTCATCGAACGGCTGCTGCATGAGAAGTGGAGCCCGCAGCAGATCAGCCTGTGGCTGGGGAAAGCCGGATGGCTGGCGGTTAGCCATGAGTGGATCTACCGGTACATTCGCAACGACAAGCACCACGGCGGTCTTCTGTATCAGCACTTACGCTGCCAGAAAAAGGGGAAGAAACGTTACGGTAGCAAGGCGCGGCCGGGCTCGATCCCCAATCGGGTGTCGATCGAGCAGCGCCCGATGTTGGTCGAGCAAACAGCCCGCATCGGCGATTGGGAGCTGGACACGGTGTATGGGAAAAACAATACCGCGGTGATGCTGACCATGGTCGAGCGCGCCACGCGCTTTGTATACATTGATATCCTGCCCAACCGGAAGGCGCCGGTGGTGGGCGCGGCGCTGATTAGAAACCTGGCTACGATCAAACACCGGGTGCACATTGACCGCGGATAACGGTAGCGAATTCGCCAGACATGAAGCGGTCAGCGACGCACTGCAAGCCGACTTCTATTTCGCCCATCCCTGCGCGTCCTGGGAGCGAGGAACCAATGAGAATACCAACCGGCTGATACGGCAGTATTTTCCCAAAAGCTATAATCTGTCGACCATCACAACCTCGCAACTGGCGCATGTGGTCGACCAGATCAATAACCGGCCGCGCAAATGCCTTGGCATGAAAACACCGAATCAGGCATTATTCGGCATAAGTTGCACTTTGAGGTTGAATTCACGGCATCAAACAAGGTCTTGCGAGTAGCCCGTTCAGATGCTATTGTGACCCCAATAAAAGTGGCGTGAGGTGGCGAGTGCCGCCCGGCATGAGCCGGAGTATGGCGAGAACATGACCGGTTGCACCGAAAGCCGACCACCACTTGGCGAAAATATCATAGCCCAAATACCATAGCGAGGAGGAGATGATGCAACGATCCCTGTATATAGACGCCGACAAATGCACCGGCTGTCTGCAATGCGAAATGGCGTGTTCCTACGAGAACGAAGGCGTATTCAATCCGGCCAAGTCGCGTATCAAGGTTTTCACCTTCCACGACGAGGGACGCTTCGTGCCCTACACCTGCACCCAATGCGATGAAGCGTGGTGTATGGCGGCGTGTCCGGTGGATGCCATTACCATGAACCGCGATACCGGTGCCATGGAGGTCAGCGAGGCGACCTGTGTTGGCTGCAAGGTGTGTACCATCGCCTGCCCATTCGGAACGGTTAATTACAATCAGGACACCGGCAAAGTCATTAAGTGTGATTTATGCGGCGGCGATCCTCAATGCGTCGTTGCCTGCCCGACTGAGGCCATTACCTATGTGGATGCCGATGCAACCGGGCTCGAAAAAATGCGCGCCTGGGCCGCGAAAACCGATAACTCAGCTACAGCAAGCTAGGAGGATAATGTTATGTCTTGGACAAAAAAAGTACTACGAGTGGATTTAAGCAAAGGCGTGGTTGCCGAAGAGGCGTTGAACATGGAATGGGCCGCGCAATATATTGGGCAACGCGGACTCGGCACCCGTTACTTGGTCGAGGAAACCGACCCTAAATGCGATGCGCTCGGGCCTGATAATAAACTGATCTTTGCCACCGGCCCCCTCACCGGTACCACGGCATCAACCGGCGGCCGCTATTCAGTCATCACCAAAAGTCCGTTGACCGGCGCGGTGGCGTGCTCGAATTCCGGTGGATTTATCGGCGCAGAATTGAAATTCGCGGGTTGGGACATGATTATTTTTGAGGGCAAATCCAAGTCCCCGGTGATGTTGCGGGTCGAAAATGAAACTGCCGAACTGGTGCCGGCGGATGATCTGTGGGGCAAAAGCGTGTGGCAGACCGACAAACAAATTCACGACAAGTATCAGGACCCGCAAATGCGCATCGCCGCGGTCGGGCGTTCCGCCGAAGCCGGATGTCTGTATGCCGGCATCATCAACGATCTGCATCGTGCGGCCGGTCGCTCCGGTGTCGGTACGGTGATGGCCTCGAAAAACCTCAAGGCGGTTGCGGTGCGCGGCACGCGCGGCGTCGGCAACATCAAGGACCCGTCCCGCTTCATGAAAAGCGTGGCCGAGCAAAAGCAAGTGCTGGCGGATAACGCGGTCACCGGTCAGGGCCTGCCGACGTTGGGCACGCAAGTGCTGATGAATGTCGTCAACGAAATCGGCGCGCTGCCTGCCAACAACATGCGCGATGTGCAGTTTGACGGTGCCAATGACATTTCCGGCGAAGCCATGCTCAAACCCCGCGCCAGCGACGGCAAGCCCAATCTCACCACCAACGCCGCCTGCTTCAGTTGCACCATCGCCTGCGGGCGCATCTCCACCATCGATAAAACCCACTTCAGCGTGGAAAACAAACCCGAATACTGGGGCAATTCCGGCGGGCTGGAATACGAAGCGGCCTGGGCCATGGGCGCGGACACCGGCGTGAACGACATGGACGCCGTCACCTACACCAACTTCATCTGCAACGAAGACGGCTTTGACCCGATCTCGTTTGGCGCAACCGTGGCCGCGGCCATGGAGTTGTTCGACCTCGGTGCCATTACCACCAAACACACCGGCGGCATGGAATTGAAATTCGGTTCCGCCGAAGCACTGACCTGGTGCGCCGACCAGGTCGCCATCGGCCAAGGGTTTGGCAAAGACCTCGGTCTCGGCTCCAAACGCTTGTGCGAAAAATACGGCCACCCGGAGTTGTCCATGACCGTCAAGGGGCAGGAATTCCCGGCCTACGACCCGCGCGGCATTCAGGGCATGGGCTTGACCTACGCCACCTCCAACCGCGGTGCCTGCCACCTGCGCGGTTACACGGTGGCATCGGAAGTGTTGGGTATCCCGGAAAAAACCGACCCGCTGGTCACCGATGGCAAAGCCGGATTGGTCAAGGCATTTCAGGATGCCACCGCGGCGGTCGACTCGCTCGGCATCTGCCTGTTCACCACCTTCGCTTGGACGCTGGACAACATTGCGCCGCAAGTGGATGCCGCGTGTGATGGCGATTGGAGCGTCGAGCGATTGCTGGAAGCCGGCGAACGCATCTGGAATCTCGAGCGGGATTACAACCTGAAAGCCGGTCTGTCCGGCGCCGACGACACCTTGCCGCCGAGGTTGCTGAAAGAAGCGGCCAAGACCGGTCCGGCCAAGGGCAAAGTTTGCGGGCTGGATGAAATGTTGCCGGAATATTACCAACTCCGCGGCTGGAGCAAAGACGGTCAACTCACCGACAAAGTCCGCAAGCAGTTCGCGTTGCCGGCGTGATGGTAACGACTTGGTTTTGCGCCCAGTCGATGCCCAGTCGATGGGGTTACCCATGACCAAACACCTCATCATCGGCGCCGGTCCGGCCGGCGTGGTTGCCGCTGAGACGTTGCGTAAACTGGATGCCACCGCTGAAATAACGATTATCGGCGATGAGCCGGAGCCGCCGTATTCGCGCATGGCGATTCCGTATTTGTTGCGTAACGACATCGACGAGCGCGGCACTTATCTTCGCAAACAAGCGAAGCATTTTGACGACAACCACATCGAAGTTGTGGTGGACACGGTGCGCGCCGTTGACCCGACCGCAAAAAAAGTCACGCTGGCGGGCGGCGGCACACAGGCCTACGACAAGTTGCTGGTCGCCACCGGATCAAAGCCGCTGACGCCGCCGATTCCCGGCATTGAGCATGAAAAAGTAACCAGTTGCTGGACCATGGAAGACGCCCGAAAAATCGCCGCCGGCATCGCCCCAGGCGCGCCGGTGGTGTTGATCGGCGCAGGTTTCATCGGCTGCATCATCCTCGAAGCGTTGGTCGCGTCCGGCGCAAACTTGAGCGTAATCGAGATGGGCAACCGCATGGTGCCGCGCATGCTGGACCAGGTTTGCGGCGCGATGCTGGCGGATTGGTGCGAGAAAAAGGGCGTGTGCGTAATCACCGGTGCGCAAGTGGAAGCGATCGAAGCCCTTGGCAATGACAACGCCAAGGTCAATGTCAAAGTCAGCGGCGGTGGCAAAAACGCACCGCGCGATGTCGCCGCCGAGTTGGTGATTTGCGCGGCCGGCGTGCGCGCCAATACCGATTGCATCAGCGGCGTTGAATTGCAAGACGGCGCGGTGGTCATCGATCAGCACATGCGTTCCTCGCTCGCGGATATTTACGCGGCCGGCGATGTCGCCTGCGGCAAAGATTTTTCCACCGGCGAATACTCTGTGCAAGCGATTCAACCGACCGCGGTGGAACATGGCCGCATTGCCGCGCACAATATGTTCGCGCATGGTTCGGTGCACCACATGGGTAGCGTATCGATGAATGTGCTGGACACCATCGGGCTGATTTCCGCTTCCTACGGGCAGTGGCACGGCGTGCACGGCGGGCAGCACGCGACGCTCATTGACCGCGATCGTTTTCGTTATATCCAACTGCAATTCGAGGAAGACCGGCTGGTCGGCGTCAACACCCTGGGGCTGACCCAGCACATCGGCGTGTTGCGCGGCTTGGTGCAGGGGCGGTTCAAATTGGGACGATGGAAGGACCGGCTGATGGACAATCCGTTGCTGGTGATGGAGGCGTATTTGGCGACGACGCAAGGTTAAAATTTGCGCTTCACTCATGCAAATTGAATTCAAATTATTCGCGACATTGGCCGACTACTTGCCCCCCGGCGCGGTGAAAAATGTGATCGCCCTTGAGGTCGCGCAGGACACCACCCCGTATCAGTTGATCGACGCTTATTCGGTGCCGCGTGCGCAGGTGCATTTGGTTTTGATCAACGGCGTTTATGTCGATGAAGCGGGGCGCAATCAGCCGATGAAATCCAACGACACATTGGCAATTTGGCCGCCCGTTGCCGGCGGATGAATGTGCGCGCCGATGTTGATGCCGATGTTGATGCTACGGATAGTGTCGCGCCGCATCGTCAGTATCGCGCCGAGATCGGTGCCTCGCATGCCGAGTTGCTGGCGCGCCTGCCGTCGGCGGTGGTGCCACATGTTATACGCAAACTGAACGCCGAGTGTTATGTCATGTCCTGTGAAAATCGCGTCGCTACTTTGCATTTGTCGCCATCACGCATCCGTCAGATCGCGTCGATGAAATTACCGGTGACCGAAATCACCATCGCATTTGAAAATTTTTCCGAAGTTCAATACCGCCGGTTTATGCAGCGTTTCAAAACCTATTTGCACCGAGGTGGCGGATGAAAATCACCTTGAAATTATTTTCCAGTCTGAGCGAATACCTGCCGCCGGAAGCCGAGGACAACACCGTCGCGGCTTCGGTCGCGGATGCCATGACCGCCCATGAACTCATCGACCAATACCACCTGCCGCGCGCCGAAGCCCGGGTGGTGATGGTGAACGGCGAGTTTCTGCCGGCCGAGGCGTGCGATTTGCCGCTGCAGGACGGCGATGTGATGTCGGTTTGGCCATCGTTGCAAGGCGGATGATACGATGGTGACGCGATGAGCAGAGAAGCGACAACGAAGTTGAGCGACCGGCGCGGTCGGGCGTTGCATGATTTGCGGGTGTCGGTTACCGACCGCTGCAACTTCCGTTGCGAGTATTGCATGCCGCACGATGTGTTCGGGCGCGGCTATCGATTTTTGCCGAAAAGCCAACTGCTGCGCTATGAAGAAATCGAATTGCTGGTGCGCGCCTTTGTCCGTCTCGGTGTTCGCAAAGTCCGCCTGACCGGCGGCGAGCCACTGCTGCGGAACGATCTCGAAGACCTGATCGCAAGGTTGTCGCGGCTGGAAAACCTCGACGATCTGGCAATCACCACCAACGCCTCACTGCTAACGCAATCGCGCGCGCTGGGGCTGCACCGTGCCGGTGTGCGCCGCATCAACATCAGTTTGGATGCCCTCGACCAGCAAATCTATCGCACGATCAATCGCATCAACTCCCCGCTCAAGAACATCCTGCGCGGCATCAACCACGCCCTCGACACCGGCTTCGATTCGGTCAAGGTCAACATGGTGGTGCAAAAGGATGTCAACGTCAGCGAAATCATTCCCATGGCAAATTATTTTCGCGGAAGCGGGGCGATTTTGCGTTTCATCGAATTCATGGATGTCGGAAACCACAATCAATGGTCTCTGCAGCGCGTGTTCACGGCACGGGAAATCATCGACCTCATTGACCCGGTCTACCCGTTGCAGCCGCTGGACGCCAATTACCACGGTGAAGTGGCAAAACGCTGGTGCTACGCCGATGGTCAGGGTGAAATCGGCGTCATTTCCTCCATCAGCCAACCCTTCTGCGGCGGTTGCGCCCGCGCCCGCCTGTCCGCGGTGGGCGAACTCTACACCTGCCTGTTTGCCACCACCGGCTTCAACCTGCGAGAACTGCTGAGAACCGGCGCCGATGAGGTGCAGTTAGCCGAACGGATTGGCGCGATTTGGCAAGACCGGCGAGATCAATACTCCGAGGAAAGAGCGTCCGGTCGGCCCGTTCAAATCAACGGCCCGACCGGCAAAACGCCCTCGCAAAAAGTGGAAATGTCCTATATTGGCGGGTAGTTCGGCATCAAAGCTGACATCCTACGCAGGAATGTTCGCGGGTCACGGAAAGAGTTGGGAATAACGGAAGAGCAGGGCGTGACCTGCGGTGGCGGGTGAATCTACATGAGCGGGAGTTCCTGCAGAGGCGCGAGGCGCCCCTGCAGGTTCCCGGTGTAACGATCGCCCCGTTGGTTTTACCAGGGCAACGAGATTTTCAATCCCGCTTTTTTGCTCAGTTTTTTCCGAGCCTTTTTCTTGGCTTTCTTCTTCGTTTTCTTCTTGCCCTTTTTACGGGACGTTTTTTTCTTGGCTTTCTTCTTCGTTTTCTTCTTGCCCTTTTTACGGGTCGCTTTCTTCTTCGTTTTTTTCTTACCCTTTTTCTTGGACTTTTTCTTTGCCTTCTTGCGCGTGGCTTTTTTCTTGGACTTTTTCTTAGTCTTTTTCTTTGCCTTCTTGCGCGTGGCTTTTTTCTTCGAGGCTTTGCGCTTTGTGACCTTCTTCTTGGCCTTTTTGCGCGTTGTTTTCTTCTTTGCTACTTTACGCTTGGCAGCCTTTTTACGGGTTACCTTTTTCTTTGCGGATTTCCGCTTGGTGGCTTTTTTAGCCACCGACTTTCGCTTGGTTGACTTCTTCTTTTTTGCCATGGGTGATTACCTCTCGGTCTCAGGAAAAAAAATTGCGCCCAGTGTCAGCCAGCATTAAAGTAAGCAGGTTGATTTTTTGGGTGCGGGGAAGTTGTGTTGATAATTTTATTCAGAAATTATCGATGAGTTAGCGGTGATTAATTACCAGTGAATTTTCCGGGCTACACCGCAAATACACAGCCCTGAATCGCGACCATAAAATAGATTTTTTTTAATGTCAATAGATATTTCACTAATAAAAATAATTTGTTAAAACTACATGAATCATTAAATCGAGCATCTTTCGAGGGATGTTTGTGCATGCGTGTGGTCGGCAATAGTGTGCGATATATCAAGAAAGTATTTTGCAATCTTTTTCTGGTTTATTAAACATAGTTGGCACTACGCCAAAAACACACGGAAAAATGTTGTGCGTATTCCACACAAATTCAGCACAAATCCAGATGCCAGTATGCGGTAAAATCCGGTTTTCATCATCGTTTGCGGAAAGTTACTTGGTCGCTCAAAGACATCAATACGAAAAGGACGAACTGCTGAACTGCGGACACGGCCGCCTGTTCGGGCCCGGCAACGCGCAGTTGCCGCTGCCGGATATGCTGATGTTCGATCGCATCGTGCACATTGATGACGATGGCGGCGAATACGGCAAGGGCGTCGTGGTGGCGGAACTCGACATCTTCCCGGACATGTGGTTTTTCAAATGTCACTTCGAGGGCGACCCGGTGATGCCCGGCTGTCTCGGCGTGGATGCGCTCTGGCAACTGGTGGGATTTTCCCTCGGCTGGCGTGGCGGGCAGGGCAACGGACGTGCGCTCGGCTCGGGCGAAATCAAATTCACCGGGCAGGTCTCCCCGACCAATCGCAAAGTCACCTACCGCGTCGATTTCAAGCGCGTAATCATGCGCAAGGTAATCATCGGCATCGCCGATGGCACGGTGGAAACGGATGGCGAGCCGGTGTATTTTTGCAAAGACCTGCGCGTGGGATTGTTTAAGGGTAAGGATGCCTTGTCAATGGCTGCCAAATAATCGCCAACCAAATAATCGTCAGGTGCCATCAAAAATGAAACGAATCGTCATTACCGGCTACGGCATCGTCTCCAGCCTTGGCAACAACAAAGCCGAGGTGCGCGAGTCGTTGCGCGAGGGCCATTCCGGCATCGTGTCCAGCCAGGCATACACCGACCTCGGTATGCGTAGCCGCGTGCACGGCGCCATCAACCTGGAGCCGTCATCGCTCATCGACCGCAAACTCTACCGCTTCATGGGCGATGCCTCGGCCTATAGTTATATCGCCATGGGCGAAGCAATTGAGCATGCCGACTTGTCGTCCGACATCGTCTCCTCAGAGCGTACCGGATTGCTACTCGGCACCGGCGGCGCATCGCCGCAAAACATCGTGCGCGCCGCCGACACGTTGCGCGAGCGTGGCGTCAAACGCATCGGTCCGTATATGGTTACCAAAACCATGGCCAGCACCATCCCGGCATGCCTCGGCACCGCGTATAAAATCAAAGGCACTTCCTATTCCATCAGTTCGGCATGCTCGACCAGCGCGCATTGCATCGGGCACGGCGCGGAATTGATTCAACTCGGCAAGCAGGATGTGGTATTCGCCGGTGGCGGCGAGGAATTGCACTGGTCGTTGTCGGCGTTGTTTGATGGCATGGGCGCGTTATCAACCAACTATAACAACACGCCGAACCGGGCATCGCGTCCATATGACCGCGACCGCGATGGCTTTGTCATCTCCGGCGGCGCCGGCGTGGTGGTGCTGGAATCCCTCGAACACGCCGAACATCGCGGCGCCAACATCCTCGCCGAGTTGGTCGGCTACGGCGCGACTTCGGATGGTTTTGATATGGTGCAACCGTCCGGTGAAGGCGCGGCGCGATGCATGCGCCAGGCGTTGACGCAGATGCACGACGGCGATGCCAGTGCGACCAAAGTGCCGGCCAAAGTGCAATATATCAACGCGCACGGTACCAGCACGCCGATCGGCGACATCAAGGAACTGGAAGCCATTGAACAAGTGTTCGGTAGCGACATACCGCCCATCAGCGCCACCAAATCGCTCAGCGGACACGCGCTCGGCGCCGCCGGCGTCAACGAATCCATTTATTCATTGTTGATGATGGAGTCGGGATTCATCGCCGCCTCCGCCAACATAGATCATCTGGATGAATACGCGCAAGGATTCCCCATCGTCACCGAAACCGAAACCGATGTCGCGTTGGATACGGTCATGAGTAACAGTTTTGGTTTCGGCGGCACCAACTGCTCGCTGATTTTTCAACGCTGGCATTGACCGCGCCCGCTAGCCAGCACCAGCCGTCCGCCACGAGCGCGATTGTGTCGGCAGGTGTAATTCGCTGGCTTGCGGTGTGTTGCGCGCTGGTGTTCGCGATGGTGTTGCTCGGCGGCGCGGTGCGCCTGACCGGTTCGGGTTTGTCCATGGTCGAATGGCAGCCCATCATGGGCGCGATTCCGCCGCTGGACCACGCCGGCTGGCAACGTGCGTTTGAGAAATATCAGCAATTCCCCGAGTTCCAAGTGGTCAATCCCAGCATGACCATGACTGGCTTCCAATTCATTTTCTGGATGGAATACGCGCACCGCTTGCTCGGGCGAATCATCGGCGTGGCGTTCGCGCTGCCGTTTTTATTTTTTCTGTGGCAAGGCAAATTGCCGCGCAAGATCACAATCAAACTGGCGTTGCTGTTCGCATTGGGCGGTGCGCAAGGTTTGCTCGGCTGGTATCTGGTCAAAAGCGGATTGGGCGATGCCGCGCAGGTCAGTTCGTATCGTCTGGCGGCGCACTTGTTCATCGCCGTGCTGATTTACGCATACCTGATTCGCATCCTCACAGAGTTGTGCTCGCGCAACGAACAACCGCACGCGCGCAAGTTCGGTATGGTCGTGGTCGCGGTGATTTTGCTGATGATAATCAGCGGCGGATTCATGGCCGGCTCTCACGCCGGTTTCATCTACCACACCTTCCCGACCATGGGCGGCTACTGGTTGCCACCGCAGGTGGACGCGATGACACCGGCGTGGAAAAATTGGTTTGAAAATCCAGTGGCGATTCAATTCACGCATCGTGCGCTGGCAGTTTTGGTTTTACTCATAACGAGCAGTTACGCCGCATGGTTATTACGCGAAAAAAACCGTATCGACACGGCAATCGGCACCGCGTTATTGGTGGCGGTGTTCGCGCAAACCGTGCTCGGCATTGCGACCTTGCTGGCCGGTGTGCCGCTCGCCCTCGGCATCGCGCATCAGGCCGGCGCACTGATTTTGCTGGGTGTCGCGGTAATGTCACTCAACTCGCCGCCGAAATGATAGCGGCTAACGCCGCTAGGTTTATAATACCGACAAAGATAACCACCACGAGATAAAAATCATGGCGCGCATCGCCATCGGCGGCTGGCAACACGAGACCAACACCTTCGCCACGATCAAGGCGGATTACGCGGCGTTTGCGAGTGCCGATGAATGGCCCGCGATGCACCACGGCGCGGAGATGTTGCGCACGGTTGAATCGGTTCATCTGCCCATCGCCGGTGCGATTGACGCATTGCGCACGCACGATGAACTGGTGCCGTTGATGTGGTGTTCGGCGACACCATGCGCGCATGTGACCGAACATGCGTTCGAGAAAATTTGCGCACGGATGCTGGAATTGTTGCGCCGCGCATTGCCGCTGGACGGCGTTTATTTTGATCTGCACGGCGCGATGGTGTGCGAGCATTTGCAAGACGGCGAAGGAGAGTTTTTGCGCCGCGCACGACAACTGGTTGGTGTCGACATACCGATTTTCGTCAGCCTTGATTTGCATGCCAATGTAACGCAGGCGATGGTCGACCACGCCGATGTGCTGGACATTTATCGCACCTACCCGCACATCGACATGGCGCAAACCGGCAATCGCGTTGCCACATTGCTTAGCCAGCATCTGAATAATCATTCGCGCCGACCGCTTCACAAATCATTTCGCCAACTTGATTTTTTTGTTCCGCTCAACTCCGGTTGCACTTTGATTGAACCGTGCAAAACCATTTACCGTGCACTGCCCGAATTAATCACCGAAAAAGTTTCATCGCTGTCATTCGCTTGCGGTTTTCACCTGTCCGATATTTTTGACGCCGGTCCGTCGGTGGTGGGTTATGGCGAAGACGCGGCGGCGGTCGAACACGCGGCGGATGAGTTGGCGAATTTAATCCGCGCGCATCGCGAAGATTTTCACGAAAAAAGCCCGGCAAAAATTTGGCAACTGCAATCGGGCATTGAGGAAGCGCAACGCGCATTGGATGCGCACGGTGCCACCGTGGTGCTCGCCGACACCCAGGATAACCCCGGCGGCGGTGGCTCTGGTGACACCACCGGCGTGTTGCAGGCGATGATCGCGCAACGACTCACGCACGCCGCGTTCGGCGTAATCAATGACGCGGAAGTTGCCGCGACCGCGCATCAGGTGGGCATCGGCAAAAAATTTGTCGCGCAACTCGGCGGTAAAACCGACGCCGGCCAATCTTTTGACCGATCTGCTGCGCAGGCATTTGGACGAACGCCATTTCAATGCGAAGTGGAAGTAATGAATTTGAGCGACGGCAACTTCACCGCGAGCGGGCCGATGTATCGCGGCTCAAACATGGAACTCGGCGCGTGCGCGTGGTTATCGATCGGCGGCATCAATGTGGTAGTTTGCTGCAAAGCCGTGCAAACCGCCGACCAGATGCATTTTCGTCACATCGGAATTGAACCCGACCAAATGAATTACATCGCGGTGAAAAGTTCGGTGCATTTTCGTAACGACTTCGAAAAACTCGCGAGTAAAATTGTAGTCATCGCCGCGCCCGGTGTAGTATATGCCGACCCCGCAACCTTGTCGTATAAACATTTGCGCGAAAGTTTGCGCGTGACACGATAACCGCGAAATGAAAAAAACCAATCAACAAAATATTCTCATCGTCATGGCAGACCAATTGAGCGCATTGGCGCTCGGTTGTTATGGGCACGGCGAAGTCATCAGTCCGCATATCAATCACATCGCCGAGCGCGGCGTGGTGTTTGATGCGGCATACTCAAGCAGTCCGTTGTGCGCGCCGGCGCGGTATGCGTTTATGACTGGGCAAAACATTTCGCGTTGCGGCGGCTACGACAACGCCGCCTATTTGCCGGCGACCACGCCAACTTTCGCGCATTATTTGCGCTTGATGAATTACCAAACTTGTCTCGCCGGCAAGATGCATTTCGTCGGTCCTGATCAACTGCACGGTTTTGAGGAGCGCGTTACCACCGACATTTATCCGGCGGATTTTGGCTGGGTGCCGGATTGGGATAACGCCGAGCAACGCATTGACTCGTGGTATCACAATCTATCCAGCGTCAAGCAAGCGGGGGTTGCCGCGATTACCAATCAACTTACCTTTGATGATGAAGTCGGACATCGCGCCACGCAGGTGATTTATGATTATGCGCGCAAGAACGCCCATCATCCGAATCGTCGTCCGCTTTGTTTGGTCGCGAGTTTTATTCATCCCCACGACCCCTACGCGACGCGCAAAAAGTATTGGGATTTATACGCCGACATCGACATTGCCGCGCCGCATGTGCCCTATCCCAGTGCGCCCGATGCGCACACGCGGCGTTTGCGTCACGCCATCGGCGCCGATGCCACTGAAATCAGCGTACAGGAGACTATCAACGCACGGCGTGCGTATTACGGCAACGTTTCCTATATTGATGAATGGCTCGGACGATTGCGCGAGGTGCTGGCGGAATGTGATATGACGGAAAACACCACCATCATTTTCACCGCCGACCACGGCGACATGCTGGGCGAGTTTGGGCTGTGGTATAAGATGTCGTTTCGCGAATGGTCGTGTCGCATTCCGATGATTATCTACGCCCCATCGCGCTTCAAACCGCGCCGCGTCAAGCAAGCGGTCGCGCATGTGGATGTGTTGCCGACCTTGCTTGACCTCGCTGCTGGCGATGCCGCCCAGCCAGCACTCATTGACCCGATTGACGGGCGAAGTTTGTTGTCCTTGTGTAATGGTAATGATGCGCAGCGCGATGACGACATCGCCATCAGCGAATATCTCGCCGAAGGCACCAGCGCGCCGATGTTGATGATTCGCCGTGCGCAATATAAATATATTTATTGCCCGACCGACCCGCCGCAGTTGTTTGATTTGTCGCGTGACCGGCACGAGCAAAATAATTTGGCGAGCGATGATGCGCACGCAAAACTCGTGCAAGATTTTTCTGCGCAGGCGGCGAGCCATTGGGATGTCGATGCGGTCAGGGAAAAAGTCATTGCCGACCAGAGACGCCGGCGTGCGGTGCACCGTGCGTTGCGCATCGGGCGTTATCATGGCTGGGACTTCAATCCCGCGCCCGACCCCGGCGAGCAATACACCCGCAGCCACCACGACCTGACCGACTTTGACACCGCTTCGCGCTACCCCAAACCGCCGAAGTTTGAACCCTGAACTGGCGCGCAACCGGCACCCCTTGATTTTCTCGCACTCGCCAATATCTTATGGATATGTTGTATACTCGTCCCTGCCGAATTAGTATTCATGCGGCATTCCTGTTTTGATATACTCTGTCATCATGATTTTATGAGGTGAATGAAATGGATAGATTTGACGCTGCCGTTGCCAGACCCGTTGCGCGCGGCATAGAAATCAACCGGGTATTGCGAAATACCTATATGTTGCTCGCCATGACTTTATTGTTCAGCGCGTTGATGGCGGGCGCGGCTATGGCTATGGGCGTGGGTTTCATCAACCCCATCCTCACCTTGGTCGGGTGGTTTGGTCTGTTGTTCCTGACCACCAAGTTCCGCAATTCGCCACTTGGCTTGGTGCTGGTGTTTGCCTTCACCGGCTTCATGGGCTTCACGCTGGGACCAATTCTCAACGCCTACCTGACGCTGCATAGCAACGGTGGTCAAGTAGTGATGACCGCCCTCGGCGGAACCGGCATTATTTTTGTCGGGCTATCGGGTTATGTGCTGACCACCAAAAAAGATTTCACTTTCATCGGCGGCATGCTGATGGTCGGCATTCTGGTCGCGTTTGTCGCCGGACTCGCGGCGATGATATTCGCTCTGCCGACTTTGTCGCTGGCGGTGTCGGCGATGTTCGTGTTGCTGATGTCCGGTTTGATTTTGTTTCAAACCAGCCAGATCGTGAACGGCGGCGAAACCAACTACATCATGGCCACCATCACCCTCTACATCACCATCTACAACTTGTTTCTGAGTTTGTTGCACATCTTCGGCCTGTTCAACGATGACTGAGCGATGATTGATCGCTTACGCACATCGTAACGCGACAAAAAACTCAAGCGCCGAGCACCAACCTGGCGCGATAACCCTGCCCGGATGTTGTTTTTACGGGCGGGGTTTTTTACGCACCGCTGCGCAACACTGCCTAACGCGAAGAGACCAGATTAAGATGAAAGCCATGATATTGGCGGCCGGCAAAGGCACCCGCGTGCGGCCGCTAACCTACGAGTTACCCAAGCCGATGATTCCGGTGCTGGGCAAGCCGGTGATGGAATACCTGATCGAGCAACTCGCCGCGCATAATTTCACGGACATCATGGTGAATGTCAGCCACCTGCCCGAATCCATCGAAAATTATTTCGGCGATGGCCGACGCTGGGGAGTAAGCATCGGTTATTCCTTTGAAGGCCACATCGAAAAAGGAAAAGTGGTCAGCGAACCGCTCGGCTCGGCCGGTGGAATTAAACACATACACGAGTTCGGCGGTTTTTTTGACGACACCTTTCTGGTGGTTTGCGGCGATGCCATTTTCGATCTTGATCTGACCGCGGCATTGCGCAAGCACTGGCAGTCCGGCGCATCGGCAAGCATCGTGGTGCATCGCGTTGCCAAACAGCGAGTCTCCAACTACGGCGTGGTGCAGTGCGATGAGCGCGGCAAGATCACTTCCTTTCAGGAAAAGCCAGCCGTGGATGAAGCGAAATCTACGCTGGTCAACACCGGCATCTGTTTGTTTGAGCCGGAAATTCTCGAGCAGATTCCGCCCGATGTGGTGTATGACATGGGCTCGCAACTGCTGCCCGACCTGATTGAAAAAAAACTGCCGTTTCATGCCATTGACATGCCTTTTCACTGGGTCGACATCGGTCGCTTGAGCGATTACTGGAGCGCCAACCAGCAACTCATGCGCGGCACTTTGCGCGGCGCGCAAATGCCCGGCAAAGAAGTGCTGCCGCAGGTGTGGACCGGCTTGAATGTAAAAGTGGACTGGGACGATGTGCTGATTGAGGGGCCGGTGTATATCGGCGCCAACTCCCGAATAGAAGCCGGTTGCGAAATCCATGGCCCGACCTGGATCTCCCACGGTTGCCACTTGCAAGGCGGCGCCAAAGTGCATCGCAGCATTCTGTTCGAACACACCTTGCTACGCAAACACAGCGTGGTATGCGAAGCGGTAGTCTTTGGCCGCTACTGCGTCGACAAGGAAGGGGTGCCAGTAGACAGTAGCGGTTCGGGGCTGGGCTGGGTCGGCGATGCCCGCGACCGGAAAGCGTGAAATCTCGTGCGCTTATCGCGCAGAAACCCGCTCGCCGGCGGATTTTTCGGCTATAATCCCGCGCACTTTTTTTGTTGCCCGGCGACCGGGCTTGGGGAGACGGGGCTGACCGATGCCGTTTTACGAATACCAGTGCAACGCCTGCGAGCATCGTCTGGAAGTGTTGCAGAAAATTTCCGATGAGCCATTGTGCTATTGCCCGGAATGTGGCGAAGCCAGTTTGAAAAAACTGATTTCCCGCTCGGCGTTCCGACTCAAGGGAGACGGCTGGTATGAAACCGACTTCAAAAACAGCGGCACCAAAGACGCGAATGCCAAAAATGGCAGCGACAAAAAAGTGAACGGCACCGACAGCAAAGATGCGGATAAAAGCGCGACCAGCAAAACCGCGTCCGCCGACAAAGACAAGGCATCGAAAAAACCGTCATCATCGGCCGCGTCTTCCAATCAAAGCGCGTGACAAAATCCAGGCGGTGCTAACGCACGATGCCGGGGCGATGCCCGCCGTTGCCTAATCCGCCCAACTTGAATTCCCCGATGCGCACTCATCTCAGCGGCCACCTGACCCCCGATGACATCGACCAAACCGTTGCCCTGGCCGGTTGGGTGTTGAACCGCCGCGACCACGGCGGCGTAATTTTCATTGACTTGCGCGACCGTAGCGGGCGAGTGCAGGTGGTTGCCGACCCGGATACGCCGCAGCCGTTTGCGGTGGCCGAGCAATCCCGCAACGAATTCGTGTTGCGGGTGACCGGCAAGGTGCGCCGGCGTCCGCACGGCACCCATAACCCCGATTTGCCAACCGGCGAGATTGAAGTAGTCGCCGAGCAAATCGAGTTGCTGAGTCGTGCCGAGCCGCTGCCGTTTCAGATGGACGACGACGAGATCAGCGAGATGGTTCGCTTGAAATACCGCTTTCTTGATTTGCGCCGCGCACCGATGCAAGCGGCGTTGCGTTTGCGTCATCGCCTCATCAGCGAGATACGAAGTTTTCTCGATGCGCGGGATTTTGTCGATATTGAAACGCCGATTTTGACTCGCTCCACCCCCGAAGGCGCGCGCGATTATCTGGTTCCCAGTCGCACCAATGCCGGGCAATTTTTCGCGTTGCCGCAGTCGCCACAGTTGTTCAAACAACTGCTGATGGTGGCCGGCTTCGAACGCTACTACCAGATCGCCCGTTGCTTTCGCGATGAAGATTTGCGCGCCGACCGCCAACCCGAATTCACCCAGTTGGATGTTGAAATGTCATTCGTCGATGAAGACGAAGTAACCGCCAGCATGGAGCAATTGGTGCGCGAAGTTTTTCAGCGCACCGCCGAAGTGGAATTGCCAAACCCCATCCCGCGCATCGCCTATCAAGACGCATTGTCGCGTTACGGTAGCGACCGCCCGGACCTGCGCGTTACTCTTGAACTCAGCGAATTGACCGATGTAATGAAACAAGTCGAGTTCAAGGTTTTTTCCGCGCCGGCGAATGATGCAAACGGGCGCGTCGCGGCGTTGAATGTGCCCGGCGGCAACGCATTATCACGCGCACAGATCGATCACTACACGCAGTTCGTTGCGCAATTCGGCGCCAAAGGACTGGCGTATATCAAGGTCAACGACGCGCACGGCGGACGAGACGGATTGCAATCGCCAATCTTGAAATTCTTGCCCGATGAAGTGTTGGCGCAAATCATCAAACGATGCGGAGCGGCGAGCGGCGACTTGATTTTTTTCGGTGCCGATCAATCGCGCGTGGTCAACGATGCGTTGGGCGCATTGCGCGTTCAAGTTGCGCGCGACCTGAAATTAGTTGAAGCGGGCTGGAAACCGATTTGGGTAATGGATTTTCCGTTGGTGGAGTGGGATGCGGATGCGCGGCGATGGCAATCATTGCATCATCCGTTTACCGCGCCGCGCGTCGAGGATGTCGAATTGCTGGACAGCGACCCCGGAAAAATTCGCGCGCGTGCATTTGATCTGGTGGTGAACGGCGCCGAAATCGGCGGCGGCTCCATCCGCATCCATCAAACCGAATTGCAAAAGCGCGTCCTCAACTTGCTCGGCATCGACCACGACCAGGCACAAGCCGAATTTGGTTTCCTGCTTGATGCCTTGAAATACGGCGCGCCACCGCACGGCGGCATCGCCTTCGGCATCGACCGCATAGCCGCGATGCTAATCGGCGTCGACTCCATCCGCGATGTCATCGCCTTTCCCAAAACGCAAAAAGCCGCGTGCCTGCTGACCGAAGCACCCAGCACGGTCGATGAAAAACAATTACGCGAATTGGGATTGGCGGTGAAAAAACCGCGAGGGGCAGCGTAGGAGACAAAATAACAGTTGCCATTTGTGCGCGACTTCGGGTATTGTTCATGTGACCTGCGCTACCTACTAAGAGAATACGCCAATGAATAAGGAATTGGAAGAAGTCATCAAGTTATATTCAACTCAAGATCATTTTGAGGTGACGAAATATCTGTTGGAAAAATCCAAAGATAGCGTAAATGCAATTTTGCTTGATTTGCTGACAATGTATTTCAACGACAAGAACTCATCAACCTTGCGTGAATATATGCTGGTCACGGTAAGTGGTTTTACGCCTAGCGAAGAAAAATTAGGATATAACGGTTACCGCCAAACAACGATTGACGGAAAGCGTGTTGTTGAAAATTGTGAAGCCAAGCCAAAAAACATTAATACCAATAAAGCGAAAATTACAAAACTTTCCGGCGGCGGGGGGTTTAATGATTACACTTTTGAACGATTAGAAAAGCACAAGAAAGAAAATCCCACTGTTTTAGTAGGTGGATTTATTGACGGAAAATTGATTCACGTTTTTCGCTTTTCTTTCAATTCCCATCCATTTGTTAAACGATTACGAAAGCAATTGCTCAAGAAATACCCTAATGGAAAGGATGTTAAAGGCGATTGGCTGCGTAGTGCGACTTTTGGTTTGAATGACTACAAGAATATTGCTGACTTGAGTGTAGATGTTTTAGTTAGTAAAAATGTACTTTTGGGATTTAGGAAGTATATCACCCGCCCACTTTATGAGTTTTTGGAGGTTTCGGCTAATGGGGATTAAATCGTATAAAAATAAATTGCTCGGGGGAGACGCTCTCTCTTTGTTAAAAAGGTTGCCCGATGCATGCGCCGATGTCGGCGTAACCTCGCCGCCGTATAACAAACAGGAAAATAAAAAGGGATGGCTGGTAAAAAATGTCAAATATGATGTTGCCAGCGATAAACTACCTGAGGAAGAATATCAGCACCAGCAAGTTGAAGTATTGAATGAATTATATCGCGTCACCAAACCGGGTGGGTCATTTTTTTATAACCACAAAATCCGTTGGGAACGCGGCGTTATGTTTCACCCGATTATGTGGCTGTCAAAAACCGATTGGACAATGCGACAAGAAATTGTTTGGGATAGATGCATCGCCGCAAACATACGCGGCTGGCGGTTTTGGCAAGTTGAGGAGCGGATTTATTGGCTTCATAAACCGAAGGACGGCGACCTTATCGGCAAAGAACTGCAGTCACGCCATGCCAAACTCACTTCCGTCTGGAGGTTCGTGCCAGAGGGAAAAAACCCACATCCCGCACCGTTCCCATTGGTGTTACCCCTTCGGATTATTTATTCCGTTATGAACGAAACCAAAGGGGTGGTAATTGACCCGTATTGCGGGAGTGGCACAACTTTGGTCGCTGCTAAATTGCTCAAACATGATTACATCGGCATTGATGCATCAAAACCTTATCTTGACATGACGGCCGAGCGCATTAAAAATAGCGAAGCAGAACGCGGGGTCTGGGAGCGAGAAAAAGAGTTGCACATAGTGCAAGAGTCGGCCGAGATAAGAAGACGCGAGGGCAAGCATGCCGGTAAATTCTCACCACTAAATCAACCGCGGCAGGATGCGGTGGTGCAGTCTGAGATTCCAACCCTGCAACACAAGTAAAACACAACAAAACCGCAAGCAATCCCGTTTCCCCCATTGTCCCAATTTCACCATGGCCGGCCACAGCAAATGGGCTAATATCAAGTTTCGCAAGGCTGCGCAGGATGCCAAGCGCGGCAAGGTATTCACCAAGTTGATTAAAGAAATCACGGTGGCGGCGCGTTTGGGCGGTGGCGATGCGGAAGCCAATTCGCGTTTGCGTTCGGCCATCGACAAGGCGTTGGCGGCCAACATGACCCGGGACACAATCGATCGGGCGGTGAAGCGCGGGGCCGGGGATGCAGACGGTGCCGCCATTGAAGAGTTACGCTATGAAGGCTACGGACCGAGCGGCGTGGCGGTGCTGGTGGAATGTGCCACCGACAACCGCAACCGCGCGGTCTCGGAAGTGCGTCACGCGTTCGCAAAACACGGCGGCAATCTCGGTACGGACGGCTCGGTCGCCTACCTGTTCGACAAAATCGGCTCGCTGGTTTTTGCCGCCGGTGCCGACGAAGAACGGATTATGGAAATCGCGTTGCAAGCCGGCGCCGATGATGTGGACAGCGAAGACGGCGTGGTCGAGGTGGTCGTCTCGCCGCTTAATTTTCCGCGCGTTGAGCAAGCGTTCAAGGAAGCCGGATTGACACCGGAGATGTCCGAGTTGATTCAGCGTCCATCCACGCATGTGGAATTGCACGGTGATGGCGCCGAACAAACCGAACGATTGATCGACGCGCTCGAACAGTTGGACGATGTGCAGAATGTATTTACCAACGCGATTTTCGTGGAATCCAATCCGGATTCCGGCTGATGATGAGGCCGAGCCGCAACGCCAAAAATGCAACCGATAAAAATCGCACGATGAAATCTACATGAAATCCACATGAAAGCCCGCATGAAAGTATTAGGCATAGACCCCGGCGCGCGCAACACCGGACTCGGTGTGGTCGAGAGCAACGGCAACCGATTGCGCATGGTCGCGCATGAATGTATTCGCATGAGCAACCAGCCGTTGCCGACTCGCCTCGGTTTAATTTTTGATGGCATACAAAAAATGCTGGCAACGCATGGCCCGCATGCGGTCGCGATCGAGCAAGTATTCTTCGCCAAAAACGCCAAGTCTGCGCTCATTCTCGGACAAGCACGCGGTAGCGC
The DNA here is from genome assembly GCA_965249835.1 of Candidatus Poriferihabitaceae bacterium. GTDB lineage: Bacteria > Pseudomonadota > Gammaproteobacteria > Arenicellales > Poriferihabitantaceae > JAHRAW01. The sequence continues at coordinate 721,384 of CBDFMY010000003.1, read as the reverse complement.
GGTTTGCGCCGCGGTGGTCGCCGGTTACGAAGTGTCGGAATACAGCGCGTTGCAAATCAAACGTGCGGTGGTGGGTTCCGGCAACGCAAAAAAAGAGCAAGTGCAACACATGGTGCGCGCATTGTTGGGATTGACCGCCGCACCGCCCGAAGACGAAGCCGACGCGCTGGCGTGCGCGATCTGTCATATTCACACCGCGCAAGGACAACAACAGTTGGCAAAAGCATTATGATTGTGGTTATGATTTTTATATCGGACCCGCTCGGCGGAGGCGCGCCGTGATCGGATTTTTGCGCGGCAAGTTGCTGCACAAGCAACCGCCGTTTTTGCTGGTGGATGTGGGCGGCGTCGGTTACGAGTTGGAGGCGCCGATGTCAACCTTTTATGCGCTACCCGACGAACTCGACCAAGTGGCGTTGTATGTTCATCTGGTGGTGCGCGAAGACGCGCAATTGTTGTATGGATTTTCCGATCAGGAGCAACGACAGTTGTTTCGCAGTTTGTTGCGCATCAACGGCGTTGGCGCGCGCGTGGCGCTGGCGGTTTTATCCACCTTCAGCGCGCGCGAATTCATCCAGTGCATCCATAACGAGGACGCGGCGGCGTTGACGCGGGTGCCGGGGATTGGCAAAAAAACCGCCGAGCGCATGATTATTGATATGCGCGACCGCATCGACACGGCGACCTATAGCGGCGACGCTGCGCGTGCTACGGAATCGAACCGTGCGCGCGGCGATGATGCCGCGGACAATCCGGTGCGGGATGCCATCGGCGCGTTGATCGCGCTCGGCTACAAAGCCAACGAAGCGCATCGCGCAGTCACCGCGGTCAAACAACCCGAAGCGCAACGCGAAGAGTTAATTCGTAATGCCTTGCAACAGTTAAGCAAGCGATAGCAACGATGAACGAGACCAACCCATCGACCAATCCATTGGCGGCGGACGACCAGCAGGATTCCGCGCAAGAGCAAATGTTGGAGCGCAGTTTGCGCCCCGGGCGCATGCAAGAATTCATCGGGCAGAGCAACGCCAAAGAGCAATTGAACATTTTTATTCAGGCGGCGCAACAGCGCGGTGAGGCATTGGATCATGTGCTGGTGTTTGGCCCGCCGGGTTTGGGCAAAACCACGCTGGCGCATATTCTTGCCGCGGAAATGGGCGCCAATCTGCGCCAGACTTCGGGCCCGGTGCTTGAGAAAGCCGGCGATCTCGCCGCCATACTAACCAACCTTGAGAGCGGCGATGTGTTGTTTATCGATGAGATTCATCGACTCAATCCGGCCATTGAGGAGATTTTATATCCGGCGCTGGAAGACTATCACCTTGACATCATGATCGGCGAGGGGCCGGCCGCACGCTCGATCAAACTCAACTTGCCGCCATTCACATTGATCGGCGCGACCACCCGCGCCGGGCTATTGACTTCGCCGTTGCGCGAACGCTTTGGCATCGTGCAACGACTGCGGTTTTATTCATTTGAAGAGTTGGAGAAAATCGTCGTGCGCTCGGCAAATCTGCTCGCGGTTGCGTTTGAACCAGCCGGCGTGCGCGCCATCGCAACCAGATCGCGAGGCACACCGCGCATCGCCAATCGCCTGTTGCGCCGTGCGCGCGATTACGCCGAAGTCAAAGCCGACGGACGCTTGACCGAAGCCATCGCCAACGACGCGCTCGACATGCTTGAGGTGGATAAATTCGGTTTGGACTTGCTCGACCGAAACTTGTTGCTGGCGATTATGGAAAAATTCGACGGCGGACCGGTCGGTGTCGACAGCATCGCCGCCGCCATTGGCGAAGATCGCGGCACCATTGAAGATGTCGCCGAGCCGTATTTGATTCAGCAAGGATTCCTGATGCGCACCCCGCGCGGGCGGGTCGCGACCAAATCCGCGTGGCGACACCTCGGCATTGACATGCCACGAGAAGTCGCCAACCGCCAGCGGGAATTGTTTTCCGAAGATAAAGCAGATGAATAAAAGCGCCTGCGGCGGCGAAGTGTTTTCTGTTGCGTTGCAAATCAATTACGAGGATACCGATGCCGGCGGCGTTGTATACTACGGCAATTATCTCGGTTACATGGAACGGGCGCGAAATGCTTGTTTGCGGCGCATCGGTTTTCCGCCGAGCGAACTTGAGCAACGACATTCCATCCTGTTCGTGGTGACCGAGGTGCGGCTTAACTATCTGGCGGCGGCGCGGCTGGATGATGAACTCATCGTTACCCTGGAGATTTTGCATTTGCGGCGTGCATCCATGGTGTTTCGCCAGCAGGTTCGGCGTGATGACCAAGTGCTGGTGGACGGGGAAATTAAACTCGCGCTGGTGAACAGTGATACCTTTGCCCCGTGCCGGATGCCGACCGAATTGAGCGACGCGCTCGGTCGATTAACTAGCGACTGAACACCAACCCTGCCAACCATTTCATAATGTCCATTGAACTTATTCCCGAACAAAACGGTCTGTCGGTCATTAGCCTGATTGTCAACGCCGGTTTTCTGGTGCAACTGGTGATGCTGATTCTGTTGCTGGCTTCGGTGGTCTCGTGGTTCATGATTGACCGCAAACGAAGCAGTTACAAACGCCTGACCAAAATCGCCGACCAGTTCGAGGGTCAATTCTGGTCCGGCGGCGAGATGCACGACATCTACAATGACTGGAGCGGCGAAGCCCATGCGGGTGGCGGGCAAGGTGGCAAGAGAGGCAAGGACAGCAACAAGCGCGAACCCGAAGGCATCGTCAACCTGTTCGTCGCCGGCTACCACGAATACAACCGCCTGCACCACAAACCCAATGTCAGCCGCGCCGATGTGGTAGACGGCGTGCATCGCTCAATGCGCGTGGCATTGAGCCGGGAGATCGACAACCTGGAAACTCATTTATCCTTTCTCGCCACGGTCGGCTCCATCAGCCCATATGTCGGGCTGTTCGGCACGGTGTGGGGCATTATGAATTCGTTTCGCTCCATCAGCGTGTTGCAACAAGTCACCATCGCGACCGTGGCACCGGGCATTTCCGAAGCATTGATCGCCACCGCCATGGGCTTGTTCGCCGCCATCCCGGCGGTCATTGCCTACAACAGTTTCGCTCACACCGCCGAGCGTCTCACCAATCGCTACGAAGTGTTCATGGAAGAATTCCTGAGCATTGTCAGCCGCCACGATCTGGCGAAAAAAGACCAATGAGCCGCAGTCGCTACGGTCGCAAAAAACGCTTGATGAGCGAGATCAACGTCGTTCCATATGTAGATGTGATGCTGGTGCTGTTGATTATTTTTATGGTTACCGCACCGCTACTGAGTCAGGGCGTCAAAGTTGAATTACCCCAGGCCGATGCCGAACCCATCAAGAATGAAAACCAGGAGCCGTTTGTGGTTACCGTGGATGCCAGCGGCAACTATTACTTAAACGAAGACTCGGAAAAAATCGCCTCGGCGGATGAGATTGAGCGCACCGCACGGGCGGTATTGCGACGTAATCCCGACATACCGTTTATGGTGCGCGGCGATGCCAATGCCGCCTATTTATATGTGGTGCGGGCGATGGTGTTATTGCAAGCCGCCGGGGTCAAGTCGGTCGGATTGGTGACGGAATCGCCGGGGTTCTGATGGGAAAAAAGTTGAGGCAATTTGGCCTCCGTGCGAAAGCGTTGTTATTCACTGTCGTAATCCATGGAGTGCTGATCGCGTTTTTGTTTTACAGTTTCAACTGGAGCGACACCGTCAAGCGCGGCGGCATCAAACCGATTGAAGCGGTGGCGGTGGCGGCTCGCGACCTTGAAGCGGAACAAGCAGCCAGAGATCTCGAAGAACTAACCCATCGCCGGGAAGAGGAAAAGAAAAAACAAGAAGCGGAAGAGAAGCGCAAAGCCGAAGAGTTGAAGAAAAAACAGGTAGCGGAAAAGAAACGCAAAGCCGAAGAGTTGCAGAAAGAACAGGCCGCGGAAAAGAAACGCAAAGCCGAAGAGTTGCAGAAAGAACAGGCAGCGGAAAAAAAGCGCAAGGCTGAAGAGTTGAAGAAAGAACAGGCAGCGGAAAAGAAACGCAAGGCCGAAGAATTGAAGAAAGCACAGGCAGCGGAAAAAAAGCGCAAGGCTGAAGAGTTGAAGAAAGAACAGGTAGCGGAAAAGAAGCGCAAGGATGAAGAGTTGAAGAAAAAACAGGTAGCGGAAAAAAAACGCAAGGCTGAAGAGTTGAAAAAGAAACAAGAAGCGGAAAAGAAACGCAAGGCCGAAGAGTTGAAGCAGAAACAGGCAGCGGAAGAAAAGCGCAAAGCCGAAGAGTTGAAGAAAAAACTCGAAGCCGAGAAAAAACGCAAGGCCGAGGAACTAAAGAAAAAACAAGAAGCGGAAGAGAAGCGCAAGGAAGAAGAATTGAGACAGCAACGCGTTGAACAACAACTTCTCAAGCAACTCAGACAAGAGCGAGTGAAAAACGAAAATGATGCCGGCAATGCGCTGAGCGCGCTGGTGGATCGAATTGCCACCAAGGTGGAAAATAACTGGCGGCGACCGCAAACCAGTCAGGCTGGTCTCACGGCTACCATTCGGGTTAAAGTTGCCCGAGGCGGGTGGGTCCTCTCGACTCGGGTGGTTCGCAGTAGCGGCGACCTGCGTTTCGATGAATCCGCAGAGATTGCGGTGCACAAGGCATCGCCGTTGCCATTTCCATCCGAACCGCATTACTATGAGTTCATCAATGAATTTAACTTCAAGTTTGCCCCCCGATGAGTAGGCGCAAAAATACTTTCACCGGCGCATCGGCGGTGCTGATGCTGTTGGCCATGCTATTGGGTTTCTCCGCGCCAGCCGCGGCGGTGCTGACCATTCAAGTCACCAAAGGCGTGGACGCGCCCATTCCCATCGCCATCGTGCCGTTCGCGCTGGAGGGCGTTGCCGCCGTGGGCGACCTGCCGGCGGGTGTCATTACCGCCGACCTTGCGCGCAGCGGAAAGTTTGCGCCATTGTCGCGGGGCGATTTTATTAGCCAGCCGCATAATCTGGACGCGGTCAAATATAAAAATTGGCGTCTGCTCAAAGCCGAGGCATTGGTAATCGGGCGCGTGGTGAATATCGGAAGCGGCAACTACGAGGTGCGTTTCCGTCTGCTCGACGTGTTTCGGGAAAGACAACTGGCCGGGCAGAAGTTTATCGTGTCCACCAAAAAGTTGCGCAAGGTTGCGCATCAGATTAGCGACATCATCTACGAAAAATTGGTTGGCACCCCCGGCGCTTTTGACACGCGCATCGCCTACATCACAGTGGAACAGACGGCAAAGGGAAAAAGATTCGTGATGAATATTGCCGATTCAGACGGGCATGATCCGAAATCTATTTTTCGAACGTCGCAACCGATCATGTCTCCGGCCTGGTCGCCGGACGGCAAACAACTCGCATATGTCTCGTTTGAGAAAAAGCGTTCGATGATTTATGTACAGGATATCCGGAGCGGCAAGCGCAAACGAGTGGCCGAACACGCCGGTATCAACGGCGCGCCGGCCTGGTCGCCGGACGGCACGCGATTGGCAATGACGCTTTCCAAGGAAGGCAATTCCGAGATTTATATCTACGCACTGGCGAGCGGCAAGTTGCGTCGACTGACGCACAACACCGCCATCGACACCGAAGCGGCGTGGTCGCCGGATGGCGGCACCATCGCCTTTACCTCGGCGCGTTCCGGCACGCCGCAGATTTACCGCATCGCCGCCGACGGCAGGGGTGCCGCCCAGCGCATGACCTTCAGCGGCAAATACAACGCCGCTGCCAGTTATTCCAGCGATGGCAAATCCATGGTATTGATTACGAATCAAGGCAATGGTTTCCGAGTTGGGCTATACTCGGCACAAGATCGCACAGTGAATGAATTGACCCGAACCAATCAGGATGAATCGCCCACTTTTGCACCCAACGACGAAATGATCATGTATGCCACCCAGTCCGGCGGGCGCAATATACTTGCCGCGGTTTCCCCGGACGGGCGGGTGCATCAGATAATCCAATTACCAAACGGCACCGTTCGCGAGCCGGCGTGGTCGCCGTTCAGCCAAAAACGGTAGACCAAACAAAAGCCAAACATCAGACAGAGGACATTACCATGCGCAAACTGCTATCCCTTTTCATTATATTTTCCATCGGTGCGTTGCTTGTCGGTTGCGGTGGTGGACGCACCTCGGCGGAAGACCCAATCATAGTGGAACAAGAGTTGATTGAAGGAGTTGCCGGAGAAGTCGGAGATGCCGGAAATACCGGAGATATCGGAGATGCCAGCACCACCGGCCTCGGTGATGACGGTCTCGGCGGTGACAGCAACATTGGCGGTGACAGTAGCCTCGGTGGCGACAGCAGCCTCGGCGCCACGAGCGGCGACCTGCTGGCCCAGCGGGTAATTTATTTTGAATACGACAGTAGCCGCCTGACCGCCGAAGGAGAAGCCGTGGTACAGGCGCACGCTAGCTACCTGAACGGTGTCTCCAATATTCAGATCATCCTCGAAGGCCACGCCGACGAGCGCGGAACCCGCGAATACAATCTGGCGTTGGCCGAGGACCGCGCCAAGGCGGTGGTGGATATCATGCATGCATTGGAGGTTGATTCGAGCCGCATCCAGACGGTCTCCTACGGTGAAGAGCGGCCGGTTGCGCTTGGCCACGATGAAAGCGCCTGGCATCTCAATCGCCGGGTTGAGATTTTGTATCAATAGCGTGGTCGGCGGCGGTGTTATCATGGCGTTGAATGATCGGCGCAACAAGTAAAGACAATGATTGATAAAGACCAAATCACAGGGCGACGATGGTGGCAGGTGTCGTTGCCGCTGGTATTGTTGCTTGGCGGCTGCATTCCGCCCGGATATGCGCCTGCGCCAACCCAGCCGCCGCAAACCCAGTCGGTGCCAACCCAGCCTGCGCCAATCCAACCTGCACCAGTCCAGCCTGCGCCAATCCAGCCCGTGGTAGCGCAACCGAGCCCGGTCAGCACGGAGGTGCTAAAGGCGTTAGAGCAACTGACCGAATTGAAGGAAGAACTCAAGAAACTGCGCAATGCGGTGGAAGAACTGGAGTTCAATTCCGATACCGCCAAGCGGCGTCAGCAGAATTTGTTTCAGGATCTGGACCGCCGCTTGCTCGCGCTGGAGCACTTCCGGCGTTTGTCGCAATCGGTGAGTAGCCCGGTGGGTAGTGTCGGCGGCGGCATTAGCGGTGGCAACAACAATGGCATCAACAATGGCGGTGCCATTCCCGGCACCATTTCCAGCATCACGCCGAGTTTGCCGCTCGGCGGTCTTGCCCCGATCGGTTCGCTCGGCTCGGTTGGTTTAATCCCCGGCACCGGCACCGCAACCGGAACCGGCATCGCAACCGACCCCGGCACCAGCGGTGGCGCGGATGTCGCGGTCGTGGGCGACCCCGCTACAACGCTAACGCCTGCCCCGGCCGCTGGCGATGACACGGCGCAGGGCGGCGCGGTTACCGTGCCGGAGCAGCAGGTATACCAGCGGGCTTTCAATTTGCTCAAGCAAAGCAAATATCAGGATGCCATCGCCGGGTTTGCGCAACTTGCCGAAACCTGGCCAAAAAGCGATCTGGCGGACGATGCGTATTACTGGATGTCCGAAGCGCGTTATGTGAACCGCGAGTTTGAAGCCGCGCTCAAGGGTTTTCGCACCGTGGCCGCCCGCTACCCCGACAGCCCGCGCGTGCCCGAAGCGTTGTTGAAGATTGGATACATTCAGTATGACATTGGTGCCTACGAGGATGCGGCGGAAATTTTCCGCAATTTGCTGGATCGATTCCCCGGCCATCAAGTGGCGGTGTCGGCACAGATCCGATTGCGCCGCATTGAACAAATCATCCAGCAGTAAGCATTCCCCGGCGAATGACCGGCCGGATGAGTTGACCGTTGTGGTCCGGGTCGGGATAATCGCGCCCCCTGTGTCGGGCCCATCGCACCGGGGGAGCCCGCACAAGTCAAAGGGCAAGCCGCAAAGGGGGCGTTAGCTCAGTTGGTAGAGCATCTGACTTTTAATCAGGTGGTCGCAGGTTCGAATCCTGCACGCCCCACCATTCATCCTTATAAGGCAGCGGAGCGAATTGACCATTCACCGGAATTTTTGCGGCACCAGTTACCACCTGAGCGGCGACCTTGAGCAAAAACCGCTGGTGGTGCTGATTCACGGAGTCGGTCTGAACCACACCATGTGGCGCGCCCAGGTGGAATCACTGGCACCCGACTTTGCCTTGCTGACCTACGATTTTCTCGGTCATGGCGACAGCCACAACCCCGATGGCGAACGGAAAATCATCGACTATATTGATCAGTTGGCAGACCTTGTCGACCATCTCAATGCGCGGCGTTTTGCGCTGGTGGGGTTTTCCATGGGTGCCTTGATCGCGCGGGCTTTCGCATCGTTGCAACCCAAACGTCTGACCCATCTTGGCTTGTTGCATAGCACTTATCAGCGCACCGAAGCCCAGTGCCGGGGCGTGCGCGAGCGATACCGCATAACTCGTGACCGCGGTCCTTTGGCGGTAATTGAAGAGGCCATTGAGCGTTGGTTTTCTCCCGCCTATCGTCGCGACCACGCCGATGTCATAACCGAAATTCGGGCAATTTTTGCGCGGCATACCGACGATGGCTATGTAAAAGGATACCGCCTGTTTGCGCACGCCGAAGCGGAGATGCGGCACTATTCGCCGGGCGTTGTGTCCTGCCCGACGCTGGTGATCACCGGCACCGACGACCCCGGTTCGACCCCGGCGATGTCGCGTGCGTTGTGCCGCGACTTGCCCAATGCCCGACTCATCATCAATCTGCAGCATCGGCACATGGCGCCGCTGGAACACGCCGCCGTCATCACCGAGCAATTGAGATCGTTATTGAACTCGACCGAATGGAGCGGCGAATAGTTTTACCTACGTTGCTCAGACGCCGCGACCAGTTGTTCCTTGTCGGCTTTGGTTAGCCTGCGCAGTTCATGTTCTCGTTTGCCGGCGGCCGAGCGATTCTCCAAACATTCGTGGTAGACCAACTTCACCGGTCGCCGCGAGCGCGTGTAGTTCGCCCCCGTGCGTGCGCCGCAATTGTGTTGTGCCACGCGCCGCTTGAGATCGGTGGTGATGCCGGCGTAAAGGGAGTCGTCGGCGCAACGCAGAAGGTAGACAAACCAGTTAGCCATGAAGCGTGTCGCACGGGTTGCAAAAATCGTTCACCATACCGCCCGCGCCACCCGTTGGCAAACCAGTTTATCGCCAGGGACGGCGGGTAGTTCGGCGGAGCAGGACGCGAGAGGCGATGCGCAACACCGCATGGCGGCGCCATAATAAAATGGGCAAGCGCAAAATTGCGCGCCGCATTTTCGTTGTCAGGCAAGGCGCACGAGAAGCGAGGGAGTGAGCAATACATTGAGACCTTTGCATAAATCAAGCCTAAATCATACTTGATCTGGTAAAATAAAAGACCTCTAAACAACCACCAAAACCAACTCAAAATGTCCTGGAAACAAACCGCCCAACACTCAATGGCAGACATGCTTGTGGTCGAGCATAAATCCCTGAGCGAACTTGACGATGTGCACAGCATCATTAACTGGAAAGAGATAGAGACCACCCTTGCGGGACTTTATTCATCTAAAAGAGGCGTGCCTGCCTACCCGCCGCTGATGATGTTCAAGATCCTAATCCTGCAAGCGTGGTATAACCTAAGCGATGAAGCCTTGGAAAAACAAATTGCCAGGGATTTGATGTTCAGGCGCTTTATTGACTTAAGTTTGAGTGAAGCGGTGCCGGACCACACGACCATCCGGCGTTTCAGAAACCTGCTGAACACTGAGAACCTTTTAGAGCCGCTATTAGAGCAAATTAACACGCACCTGGAGCAAAACAGCATTATCGTCTCAGTCGGTTCAATCAACATCATTGATGCCACGGTGATAAAAGCCAAGCAATCACGCAAACGCAAGGGCAAGGATGGCAATAACACGCAAGACCCGGAGGCCGGGTACAATGTCAAGGTCGCCGCTGACGGCAAGCGTAAAACCACCTGCGGCTTCAAGATGCACGCCAATACGGATGGACATGGTTTTGTCAAGAATGATGACCTGCACGCCCGGCAATGTGCATGACTCACAAGAGAGGGACAAACTGCTGGTCAAAACCCATGGGCAAGTTTACGCGGACAGCGCATATGCCAATCAGGAAAACGACCAGAAACTGGGCCGGCAAAACAATAAAGTTCTGCACCGGGCTTATAGAAACAAACCGTTGACCGACCAACAAAAACAGCAAAACAGGCAACGTTCAGGCATCCGTTATATCGTCGAGCGCACCTTTGGGCTATTAAAACAACATCACGGATTAGGTCAGGCAAGATACCTTGGGCTGGAAAGAAACAAAAGCAGAGCGCAACTGATTGCGATGACTCATAATCTTAAAACCGGGATGAATATTTTCAAGCAAATGCGAAGTTCACCGGCGTGTTGCGTCTAAAAGGCGGGGGGAAAGGCAAAACAGCAACCCAACCAACCAAAGCAAGTAAATCGGGTTGGTTTGTGAACGTTTTTCAAGAAAAACGAGGCTTTTTGGAAATATCTTTAGGGTGTTAACGAGTCAAGACCCTAAAAAATCTCAGAAGTGAGATTATAAGAAATGATTATGGATTATGCAAAAGTCTCACATTAAGTATGCGAGCGACCGAGAGACGATGCGCAACACCGCATGGCGATGCCATAATAAAATGGGCAAGCGCAAAATTGCGCGCCGCATTTTCGTTGTCAGGCAAGGTGCGCGAGAAGCGAGGGCGTGAGCAATACATTAAGTATGCGAGCGACCGAGAGACGACGCGCAACACCGCATGGCGACGAAAAGGCAAGCGCAATGTGTTCCGGCGAGCCTCGGTAACGACCTTCACGCTGGGTTAAAATAACCCCATGGGTCTGCCCGCCGACACAATAAACCGTTTTGCATTAGCCCGCTTCAAGGATGCGGCGGCAGTTTTGTTATGGCTGCTGGTATTCGGCAGTGGTGTCCACGCCGACGGCCCAGGCTTGCCCACCAATGTATGCCATGACTTTTGCGGGCCCCGGCAACATCAGATGTGGGCGCGCTTCGAAGCGGGCGAGGCCCCGGATTTTTCTGCGCTACCCAGGGTGTATGCGGGCGTTTGCCATGTCTTCGGCGATAACGTCCACCTCGAGCGCGAGCACCACGTCGGCTTCATGATCGACAACGACGCCGGCGGCCACCAGTTACACCTGCGCTTCAGTTTTTTTACCTCCGGGCAGCCTTACGACGAATTGACCGCGCAGCAGGCAAGGGAAAATTTCGGTAGCCCGGTTTTGCCGCTGTCGGTGCATGACGGCTATGCCTACGCCGAGGTAATCAGCCGGCGGTTTTTCGCACGCTACTGGTTTCGCCGCGACTACGAGCGCGAACGGATGCTGCTGGTCAGTTACTTCGGCGACCGCATCACCATCTTGTGCGATGCCGGCGCGAATCGTTATTGAATGGAAGCGGTCGCGTGCATGGCCAGTTCGCCGTCGGCATTGGCGGCCCACAGTCGCAGTTGTCCAGGGCTTTTGTCGCCGGCGGTTTGGCAAGCGATGGTGAACGGCTGATTGCCGAAAAGCGGACTCACGGCGCGATATTCAAATTTGTCCATGGCAAATTCGTTCAGCGTCGCATCCCCGCAATGCTCGCTTGCCATGCCGGCCAAAAAGGTCGCGGTCAGGGGCCCGTGAACCACCAGCCCGGGAAACCCTTCCACTTCGCGGCAGTATTCCACATCGTAATGAATCCGATGGCTGTTGAAGGTGAGCGCGGAATAACGAAACAGCATGACATTGGTGGGCGTGATTTGCCTGCGTGCGTCCGATTTTTCGGGGGCGGTCGGGATGGCCGGTGCGGGTGCGTTGCGGTCGTGCTCCTGACGATAGACGATGTCGTGTTCCTCGGTCATCTTCAACATGGACTCGCCAAAAAATTCGTGGCGCACGGTAACAAAGCACAGTTCGCCGGTGCGTCCGGTTTTGCGCACCACATCGGTGATGGTGGATTGTTTGCGGATGGATTCGCCGATGCATATCGGCTCGATGAATCGCATTCGTCCGCCGGCCCACATGCGTCTCGGCAACGCCACCGGCGGCAGGAATTCGCCACGCGAGGCATGGCCGTCCCGGCCCAATTCCCGCAACGGCGCGGCTTCGAGAAAGAACAACCAGTGCCATGCGCAGGGCAACGGGTCGCCGCGCCGGGGTGCTGCCCGCGAGCGCTCGATGGTGGCTTGCATACGCGCCACCGGTTGCGGGCGGATGACATCGGTGATGGTGCGTTGCTTGCCAATCCAGCGCCGCAACACATCGCGGTCAAGGGTGGGCGCGGTGCGGCGATCATTCATTCCTTCACCGCAACGACATAGTTCAACCCGAGGCGGCCGCCATCGGCATACACGGTCTCGCCGGTCATGTAACTGGAGTAGTCGCTGGCGAGGAACACCGCGACCTTGGCGACTTCGTCCGGTTCGCCGGCGCGTTGCATGGGTGTGCGCGACATAACCTCGCGTATCTTTTGCGGGTTGTCGGCGATGCTGCGAAACATTTCGGTATTGATCGAGCCGGGTCCAATCCCGTTCACTCGTATGCCTTCGCCGGCCAGACGAATCCCCAAACATTTGGTCCATTGATTTACCCCGCCCTTGGCGATGATGTAGGGCGCGATGGCAGGAATCGCGAGTATCGCGTTGATCGATGACATATTGATAATCACGCCTTTGCTTCCGTCGGCATCGGGTTTTTGCGTAATCATGTGACGCGCCGCGATCTGCCCGGTCAAAAACACGCCCTTCAAGTTAATCGCGATGACGCGATCAAAATCCGCTTCCGCCAATTCCAAAATATCGGCAGTGTGAACGATGCCGGCGTTGGCGATTACCGTGTCGATGCGCTGATATTTTTCTATGGCGAAATCAAACAAAGTTTGCACATCCGGTTTGCTACTGACATCGCAATGGTGGTAACTGATGACCTGCTCGGCGTCGCCCAACTCATCGCGCAAAGATTGCACCGCAAGTTTGCCGGCGGCATTGTCCACATCGGAAAGCACCACACGCGCGCCTTCGCGCATGAAACGTTGCGCGCAGGCGAAGCCGATGCCGCGCGCTGCGCCGGTGATGATGGCGGTTTTGCCGTTTAACATTTTCGTCATGATAGGCCTCCTCGTTGATTTAATTTTCACTCAGCAATCCACGCGCAACTCAATCAATGCCGGGCGGTCGGCGGCGAGCGCATCATCCAACGCCGTGGCAAATTGCTCGGTTTTTGTCACCGCCACGCCGAATGCGCCATGTGCTTGCGCCAGCGCGGCGAAGTCCGGGTTGTTGAGCGCGGTGGCGATCGGGCGGTCCGGATACGCACGTTGTTGATGGTTGCGAATGGTGCCGTAACTTTGGTTGTTGACGATCAAAAATAAAATGTTCAAGCGATACTGAATCGCGGTCGCCAATTCTTGTCCGTTCATCAAAAAGCAGCCGTCGCCGGAAAACGAAACCACCGTGGATTGCGGACGCGCCAACTTGGCGGCGATGGCGGCCGGCACGCCGTAGCCCATGGAGCCGTTGGTCGATGCCAATTGGGTTTTCGGCTGGCGAAATTGGTAATTGCGTTGCGCCCACACCGTGTAGTTGCCGGCGCCGTTGGTGATGATGGCATCGGCCGGCAGGCGTTCGCGCAGGCAGGTCATCACTTTATCCATCCGCAAGCGCGCGTCCTGGTCTCGCGGCTGTTGCATAAAGTGGATATACGAGCGATGGGCGGTGGCGATTCGTTCGGCGCGTCCGGCGTGCCCAGTATAATTAGACGCGGGAATGGCTTTGACTGCCGCGAGAAAACTTATCGCATCGCAGTCGATGCCGAGTTCGGCGCGATACACCGAATTCAATTCCGCCGATGATGGAAAAACATGCACGAGCTTTTGTCGACCGCTGGAATCAAATTCGGGCACCTCGAACAGAGTGTAGCCGGACGTGGTCATCTCCCCCAGCCGCGCGCCGAGCGCGATGACCAAATCCGATTCTTTCACCAACGCAACCAGTTCGGGGTTGGGCGTGATGCCGAGTTCGCCGATGTAATTCGGATGGGTGTTGTCCAACATATCCTGACGGCGAAATGCGCAAGCCGCCGGGATGCGGTGTTTTTCGGAAAACTCCGCCAGCGCGTGATTGGTCTCAATGGTCCACGCCGCGCCGCCGAAAATGATTACCGGGCGTTGGGATGGTTGCAGCAGTTCGGAAAACCGAGCGATGGCTTCGGCCGGCGGGGTTTTAGCCGGTCGCACCGGCTTTTCGCGGTCCGCGGCGATGGCTTCTTCGCCGAGCATGTCTTCGGGCAACTCAATCACCACCGGTCCCGGACGCTCGGAGATGGCGATTGTCCAGGCATCAAACAATTGTTGCGGAATGTCTGCGGCTTGTTCGATTCGGAATACCGCTTTGGCAACACCGTCATAAACTCGTGTGCAATCCAATTCTTGAAACGCTTCGCGGCCGGCGGTGGCGCGCGAGACTTGTCCGACCAACAACAACACCGGTGTGGAATCCTGAAACGCGGTGTGAATGCCGACCATGGCGTTGCCCGCGCCGGGTCCGCGAGAGACGAAACAAATCCCCGGCGCGCCCGTCAGTTTGGCGTGGGCTTCGGCCATATACGCCGCGCCGCCTTCCTGTCGGCAGGTGATGAGTTGGATTCGATCTTGTCGATCAAAGCAAGCGTCCAACGCCGCGAGATAACTTTCGCCGGGCACGCAAAATATTCGTTGCACACCAAATGCAATCAAGCCGTCCATCAGTATTTCGCCGCCAGTTCGGGGAGTGGTCATTGTTTTTGATTTGCGATTTGTTTCGCACGCGCCAAATCTGTATCGGTGATTATGCGATACCGATCAGCCGCGTCCTTCAGGTCGTCGGCAATTTCACCCACAGCCCATACTTCAATGACTTTTTTCGGCTTTCCCGAAAACTCCTTTTTCGCTAACTTAATTGCTTCGAGATAATCAGCATCGCCGGAAATGACTACTGCAAAATCATATTTATCCAACCATGCGTCATTCAATAAATGTGCCGCAAGATTAACATCGGTGCGTTTCTCGACGTGTTTTTTTAGTTTATCGCTCCAAACAAATTTTCCGTAGTGTATTTTCACGCCCTCTTCTTCAAGGGCATTGATGTATGCTTCCTGCCTGACAAGTTTGTGCGGGCTATTTGGGGTCGTTGCCGTGAAATAATGAATTTCCTTAATAGAGTGATTCTGGCCGATAATTGTTTTCAATATGTTTTCGCATAACCCTCGTAAACTTGGATAACGGACAATGTTGGCTTGTATTTGCTCGTGAATAGAATGATAAAAATTAAACCCGTCTATATAAACGCAAGTTCTGTAATTCGTCATTTCAACCCTCGTCATTGGCACGTTTCACGCGATTAACATTCTACCCCATAACCCTCATCGTCCGCGTGCATGGTTGAAATAAGTGCGCGAAATCGGTTACAGTTGCGTGGTTGAAGCCAAGTAAATTCGAGTGTAAATTTCAATGCAAGTCGCAAAAACACCCGCCGCGAAGGATTTTGATGTGGATGCGGTTCGTCGCCAGTTTCCAATCTTGCGCCAGCAAATCAAAAACAATCCGCTGGTCTATCTCGACAACGGCGCGACCTCGCAAAAACCGCAGCGCGTCATCGACACCATCCAACACTACTACCGCGAATTGAACGCCAACATTCATCGCGGCGTTCACCATCTGAGTCAGGAGGCGACTCGCGCCTACGAGGACGCCAGGGAAATCATCCGTGCCCAGATTAACGCCGCTCACGGCGGCGAGGTGCTACTGACCAGTGGCACCACCGCTGGCATCAATCTGGTGGCGTCTTCCTGGGGGCGTGCGCATCTTGGGCCGGGCGATGAGGTCATGGTCTCCACCATGGAGCATCATTCCAACATCGTGCCGTGGCAGTTGGTTTGCCAGGAGCGCGGGGCGAAGTTGAAAGTTTTACCGATTACGCAATCCGGCGAGTTGCGCATGGATGCGTTCGAAGAGTTGCTGTCGGAGCGCACCCGGTTGGTGGCCATCGCGCATGTATCCAACGCGCTGGGGACGATTAATCCGGTGCAACACATCATTGAAATCGCTCATGCGCGAGGTGTGCCGGTGTTGCTGGACGGCGCGCAGGCGGTGCCGCACATGCGCGTTGATGTGCGTGCGCTTGATGTGGATTTTTATGCGTTCTCCGGACACAAAGTGTTTGGTCCCACCGGGGTCGGCGTGTTATACGGCAAGCAGTCGTTGCTGAATGACATGCCGCCGTATCAAGGTGGCGGCGAGATGATCGAGCGCGTAACCTTCGCCAAAACCACCTACGCCGACCTGCCGCACAAATTCGAAGCCGGCACGCCGAACATAGTCGGCGGCATCGGTCTCGGCGCGGCACTTGCGTGGTTTGATCAATTCGATGCCGACGCGGTGGCCGCCCATGAGCAGGACATTCTCGAATACGCCACTGCGCGGCTTGATGCCATCCCGGGGCTGAACATCATCGGCACCGCTCAACGCAAGGCCTGCGTGATTTCGTTTCTGATTGAAGGCACGCACCCGTTTGATGTCGGCGCGATTCTCGACCAGCAAGGTATCGCCGTGCGCACCGGCCACCACTGCACTCAGCCGCTGATGGATTTCTACGACACCCCGGGCACGGTGCGCGCATCGTTTGCGCTTTATAATAATCGCGAAGATGTGGATGCGCTGGTGGCGGGGGTTGAACGCGCCGCTGGAATGTTGCTCTAAACGTCAATGCAAAGTCGCGGTTGCTTCTAATATCACTGTCATGAACATCAACCAAATCCAGAACACCATCGTCGAGGAATTCGGTTTATTCGATCAATGGACCGATCGATATGAATACCTGATTGACCTCGGAAAAAAACTGCCCTTGATCGATGCGCAATACAAAACCGACCAACACCTGATTCGCGGTTGTCAGAGTCAGGTGTGGTTGCGGGCCGAGATGAACAACGGCACGGTGCGGTTCACCGCCGACAGCGATGCGGTCATCACCAAGGGCATCATCGCTCTGCTGATTCGGGTGTTGGCAAATCAAAAGCCCGAGGATATTGCCGCCGTGGATCTTTATTTCATCGGTGCCATCGGTTTGCAAGAGCATCTGTCCCCGACCCGCGCCAATGGTTTGGTGCAAATGGTGAACACGCTGAAATCAATCGGCAAGAATTTCAGCCGCGCGCATTAATATCTCTGGTTTTGTTTGCCGGTTGCTTTTTTCCATCCCGGCAACCAGCCCACTTTGACGAACTCGGTAATCCCGGCCGAGACAATCAGCACCGCGCCGATCAACTCTCGTAGCCCGAACGGCTCGTCGGTGAAAATCGAAGCGGTAACGATGCCGATGGCGACTTCCATCATCAGCAAGATGGCAACGCGTCCCGGTTCGATTCTACCGCCGCCGTAAAAGGTCAGCCACACCACCGGCAGGTTCCAGACGAAGGCGAAGCCCAGCAGCCACCCCAGCGAGGTGACGGTGATGTCAAAGTCAACGGCCGACCATTCGCGCCCGCCGGGGATGATGGTCAGGGCGATGAAAATCAAAAACACAAAAATAAATTGCAACGCCACCTTGTCCACCACCGGGTGCGTCTGCGTGCGCTGGGTGTAGACCATCGACAGCCCCCAGAAGACGCCGGATGCCAGCCCAAGCCACTCGCCGACATCCCGCGGCAACGGGCTGGCGTGGTCCACTTCCAGTATCACCAACATTCCGGCAAGGCCAAACACCAGGGTCAGAACGCGGCGCGGGCCGATGGGTTGCGCCAGCATGAAGCGGGCAAGCAAGGTACTCCACACCGGCGTCAGATAAAAAAGCAAAATCACCCGCGCCACCTGACCGCGCAACATGCCCTCGGCGTATAACGCCAGCGCGCAGGCGAAGAAGAACGCGCCGAGCAGCAACGGCGCGCCGGCCGCGGCGATTCTTTTGCGATGCATAATGATTACCGGTAGCATCACCAACAACGCAATCAGCAACCCGCCGCCGGTCGTTACGATGCTGCCGAAACCCAGCGCGTCGAGTTTGCGTAGCGGTATCCACCAGGTTCCCCATAGCACCGTGGATGCGAGGATTGCCAGCGTCGGCAAAGTGGAATCGTGGTTGTGGTTTTTGTTAGCGGTCATGAATTATGAAGGGCGCGTATCAGGGATGATACGCGTAAATCCAGTAAAACATCTGTCACGCGAAGCGTGACTCCTTTGCTTTGATGCCGCGCCGTTCGATGCAAGAA
Source organism: Candidatus Poriferihabitaceae bacterium (assembly GCA_965249835.1). Lineage (GTDB taxonomy): Bacteria > Pseudomonadota > Gammaproteobacteria > Arenicellales > Poriferihabitantaceae > JAHRAW01. The sequence continues at coordinate 703,066 of CBDFMY010000003.1, read as the reverse complement.
TGACGGCAGGGGGTGTCATTGTCCAATTCGTCCTCAACACGTCATTGCGCGCCGCATTTTCGTTGTCAGGCAAGACGCGCGAGGAGCGAGGGAGTGACGATGCGCAACACCGCATGGCGGCGCCATAATAAAATGGGCAAGCGCAATCATTCACGCGTCCACCCTCAACGCCCGCCGAACCATCGATTGAAAGTGATGCACCGAATGTTCCGAGGCATCGCTGCGCGCTTGGTCGACAATCAAACGGCCCTGATGATAGGCGCGGCTTTTCAGCCCGCGCTGTACGCTTTCACACAATGCAACATCTTCGAGGCGCACGGTGCGGTGCAAATGCTTGATGATTTCCGCTTGCTGCGGGCTGGGTTCGCGCTCGCCAAAATACCATTCAATGGTTTGGATGGATGATTCCGCTCCATCGGGCACGCAGTGAAAAATGTTCAGGTTGCCACCGGGGTAAACCTCAATGGCGAGGTTTGGCCAGATAAACCACGAGCCGAACTCGGCAGCCCGCTGCGTGGCTTCGGCATCAATTTGGTAACTGCCCTGAGACGGCGGCTTGCTGCGACTGGTGTGGGCGTGATGAATGTTATAGGTTTTGACCCGATAAGAGTCCATCTCCACCACGCCGCCGGCAAAATCCGGGTGGGCGACCGGACAGTGATAACACTCGGCGTAGTTTTCCATGATGTTTTTCCAGTTGGCACGGATGGAATACTGACGCGAATCGGTAAGGGTAAGGAAATCCAGTTGCGGGGAAAAACTGCGAAGTTCTTGCTCCAGATTGCCCAGTTGGCTGTGGAGCGCATCGGCATCGGGGTTGAGATGGACGAACACCAGATTGACAAAGACTTCCACCTGCAGTGGTTTCAAGCACAACGCCGCGGCATCGAAAGCGGCGACATTTTCGCTGTTGCGGGCGCCGGTCAGCTCACCGTCCAGCGCGTAACTCCAAGCATGATAGGGGCAGACGATGGCATCGGTTTGCCCGGCACCGCTCAACAGTTGATGGGCGCGATGCGAGCAGACATTGTAAAAGGCGCGCAACACGCGATCGTGTCCGCGAATGATGAATACGCTTTCGCCGGCGATTTGTCGCGTTACATACTCGCCCGCGCGCGCGACATTCTCGACGTGTCCGGCGTATTGCCAGGAGTTGGCGAAAATCGCTTCGGTCTCGTGCGCGGCGACCGCCTCGTCGTAGTAATACCACGAAGGCATGGCCCAGGATTTTTCCGGGTCGGCATCAAAGCAGTCGGGTGTTGGCGAAAGTTCAGGGGAGTGGTTTCGAATTTTATTCATGGGCGAAAATGGTCGAAAATGGTTGGGAATGAAACACTCAAAAGCGCCCGGGGTCAGCCGGCGAACCGGCGCTTAGTCCGCCGTCCACGGTGAAGGTCTGGCCGCTGGCGAAAGATGATTCATCGCAAGCCAGCCACAATGCCATGGCGGCGATGTCGTCGGGTTGTCCGAGCCGGCCAACGGGATGCATGGCATTGATCGAGGTTCGCGCTTCAGCCGGGTTGCGCGCTTGAGAAAAAGTCTGGGCGAGCATGTCGGTTTCAATCCAGCCCGGGCAGATGGCGTTGCAGCGAATGTTGTCTTTGCCGTGTTCTATGGCGATGCTGCGCGTCAGCCCCAGCACCGCGGACTTGCTGGTGTTATAGGCGGCCAATCCCGGGTCCGCCATGAATGCGCTGATCGAGCCGAGGTTGATGATGCAGCCGCCGCCGGCAGCCCGCATGTGGGGAATGACCCGTTGGCTGTATAGATAAACCGCTTTGACATTGATTGCCATGAGCCAGTCCCACTCTTCCTCAGTGGTGTGTTCAAGAGGTTTTTCCAGTTCCACGCCGGCGTTGTTGACCAGCACATCAATGCCACCGAGGGCGTCAACGGTTTGCTCGACCGCGTGTTGTATTTGTGCGCCATCGACGCTGTCGGCACGCACATAGATGACCTCTGCCGGAAGATGATCGGCGACATCGGCGCGTGCCGTAGTCACGACCCGCGCACCGTGCTCGGCGAAGCGAGCAACGATGGCTTTGCCGATGCCGCGGGTGCCGCCGGTGACCAGCGCACGTTTGCCTGATAGTCGTTCGGTCATCGGCAAGGTTTTTTCATTCGAGTGTTATGCGTTGGGTATGATGAGCGGAATGTGTCGTTATTGCCGGGCGCATTGATTTCGGTGTAAACCGCAATCATATCTGTAATTGGCTGGTATTTGGTTTGCCATTTTAATCAGGTTAAAGGAAAAAATGTTGGTCGGTCGCTTATTACGCCGCGGTCTGCGTATAATCGCGCCTGCCGCACCGGAGGAGATAACCGACCCTGAAGGCATTATGAGCAACCTCAAAAAAGCACTTGCATCCGGCGGGTTCGTGGTCACCTGTGAACTCTCGCCGCCCAAAGGCACGGACATCTCCGAACTTGTCGAAAAAGCGGAAATGCTCAAGGGCTTGGTGAACGCCTTCAACCTCACCGACTCCGCCGTTGCGCGCATGACCATGGACCCGACCGCGGCCGGTCATGAATTGTTGAAGCGGGGAATCGAGCCCATCGTGCAGGTAACCAGCCGGGACAAAAACCGGCTGGCATTGCAAAGCGGAATGCTCGGCGCGCATCTTTTGGGCATCTCCAATCTGGTGATTATGGGCGGCGACCCGCCGCATATCGGCGATCATCCCGAAGCCAAAGGCGTCGGTGATTTGTTTTCCTCGCAGATTATCGAAGCGGCCAACGCACTCAACCACGGTCAGGATCACGCCGGCAATCCATTGCGCGGCAACACCGACTTCCACATCGGCAGTGTGTGCAATCCCGGTGCCGATGACATTGACGCCGAAGTGGAAAACACGAGACGCAAAGCCGAAGCCGGCGCGCAGTTTTTTCAAACACAAGCCATTTACCAAGTCGATCAATTCAAGGCGTTTGCGGAACGCCTGAACCTTCCCGATGTCACCTTGCTGGCCGGTATCATTCCGATTAAATCGGTGAAGATGGCAACCTACATGAATGAACGAGTGCCGGGCATCAACATTCCCGAAGCGTTGATCGAGCGCATCGCCAAAGCCGAACAGTCCGACCGCGTGGTGGAAGAAAGTCTTGCCATCGCGGCGCACACCATCAACGAGTTACGGCAATGGTGCGCCGGCATTCACATCATGGCCATCGGTTGGGAAAAACATATAGAGGCGCTTATTGCCAGTGACGGCGGGTAGTTCAACTTCGCCGCAAAGGAGACCGGCTACGCCAGATCACGTTTTAGTGTCACGCTTCGCGTGACACTTATTTACCATCGTCTTCTCAAAAGGAATCATCGCCTTCCGATTCACCATTGTCTCCCCAACCCGTCATTACCACCGCAGGCGGTGTATAAGCTCACTGTTTCGCTGACGGTTTTTCTCGGTTACTTTTGGCGTCTCAAAGAAAGTCACACTTTGCGATTCACATTGTCTCCCCAACCCGTCATTCTCGCCGGCAGGCGGAAAAAATCGCCGGGAGCGATTTTTCGCGAGCGAAGCGAGCCCGAAGGGCGCGTATCAGGGATGATACGCGCAAATCCAGTCTGTTGTTCTCGCCAACGGCGAGAACCCAGAACTAAAAAACCATGAGAGTAACTAATACCGTCATAATCCAAACCATATCTCCAGACCGTGATTCCTTTTGGGAAGACCAAAGCACACGAAAAAAACTTGGTACGCCGAACTATTAGTATCATTACGCAAGCGTGACGCACCAGGCGGCTTGCGCCGCCGCTTTAGGATTCCCGCCTGCCGGCGAGAATGACGAATGAAAGGTGATGATGAATTGAGAGGATAAAGGCGCGTTGAGAAGCCAAAAGCACATTGAGAAAAAATCGCCGGGAGTGCCATGAATCGACTGGGCGCGAGCGAAGCGAGCCCGAAGGGCGCGTATTAGGGATGATACGCGCAAAAAAGCCCGGTTTGACCGGACTCATTAACTACCAACAAACATTGCGCATCGCATTTTCGTCGCCATGCGCAACACCGCATGGCGACGCCATAATAAAATGGGCAAGCACAATGCGTTATCACCGAGCAGAAAAACGATCAGCACCAAACGGTGCAATATCCATCGCGGGTGGTTCGTTGCCCACCAGTTGCGAAATAATCCGGCCGGTGATTCCCGCCAGCGTCAGACCGAGGTGCTGATGACCGAAAGCCAGCAGAATGTCAGGCGAACGCGGACTTGGGCCAATCACCGGTAACGCATCAGGAAAGGTCGGGCGATAACCCAGCCAGGTTTGATCCGCATCTTGCGGCAGGTCGAACATTTGCTTCGCCGTTCGCGTCAGATAATTCAGGATTGTTTGGTTTTTCCCCGGCTGCAATCCCGCCAGTTCCACGGTTCCGGCGAAGCGCAATCCTTGATCGGTGGGCGTGGCGTAGAAACCGCTGCCGACCCAGTGAATCGGACGGCTTGCCAAATGTTGCCGACCACTGAACTGAATATGATAGCCGCGCTCGGTTTCCAGCGGCAGTGCCTCGGCCCCGCTTCCGGCAATCTGCCGCGAAAAGGCACCGGCGGCAAGCACAACTTTATCCGCACCCACCGACTCGCCGTCCGCCAGCAACACTTCCAGTGGTGCGCCGTCGTGACGCACCGCCGTGGCGTTTTGTTTGCGCCACTCGCCCCCGTGTTGCTGAAAACATTCAAAAAAAGCATTCACCAGTGATTGGGGATTCACCACGCTTTGCGAATGTTCGAACAAAGCGCCACGGGCAAAGCGGATTTTCAGATTCGGTTCCAGTTCCTGCAATTCGCCGGCGTCGACTTCTCGATAGTGAACGCCATGCGCTCGCCGCGTGTGCAGATTTTTTTGGTCGGCGATGAAATCCTGTTGCGAGCGATACGCATACAAACAGCCCTTGTCTTGAAAAAGATTCCCGCAATCGGCCATCTCCACCAACGGCTTCAGTCCATCGTAGGTGTGGGTTAGCAGTTGACCCAGGGCGCGGGTGGTTTGTTCGACTTGGCCGGCGCGACAGTGTTTGAGAAAGTCGGCGAACCACGGCAGATGTTGCAGCGCGTAGAGCGGGTTAATCGAAAGCGGACCGCCGCCGAACAGCCCGCCCAATAACAACCTCGGCAGTTTGCCAAACAAGTCCGGGTGATTGATGGGAACGCAGCCGTGCACCGCAATGGTGCAAGCGTTGCCGCCGGAAGCCCCGCTGCCCGGATCGTTTCGGTCCACCAGCAACACGCGGTGACCGGTGCGCTTCAGCCACAGCGCACAGCAGACGCCGACCATGCCGGCGCCGATGACTACGATGTCAAGTGGTGTTCCCGGTCGTGTTTCATCCCGCATCACCGTCCTCAGGATAAATCGATGGCGTGAGCCTTAAGGTCGGCGAAGTCGATGATTTCCAGCGCGCTTTCGTGGGTGGCGCGCATGACTACTTTTGGCGCCATGCCGGCATCCAGTGCTTCTTTCCAGCGCGCCGCGCACAAGCACCAGCGGTCGCCTTCTTTCACGCCGGGAAATTGAAACTCCGGAATCGGCGTGGACAAATCATTGCCGCGGGCTTTGCTGAATTCGAGGAATTCATCGGTGGCTTGAATGCACACAGTGTGCGAGCCGACATCGCCGGGCCCGGTTTCGCAACAGCCGTTGCGCATAAATCCGGTCATCGGCGACGTCGAGCAAACCTCCAGCGGTTCGCCCAATACGCTACGCTGATTTTCCGGCCAGTGTAATGTTCCGTTCATTGTTTTGATCGCTCTATCGTGTTGGTAGTTGCAGAAAAAGGAATGGAGATTTTACGCTTTTTTGCCAGCCCTTTTGTCATCGGATGGTCGCGGAATAATGTTGCCGGTCGGATTCGCTGCCATCGGCGTGGTAATTGTATTCATACAACTCAAACCCATTTCCATCGCCGAGCAACAAGGTAGTGGTTCGAGTGCCGTAGTCCTTTCCGATAATGAAGATGGACGAGAGGTGTTTTTCGCGGCTTGGGTCCATGCCGGTATGGGGTAGCAGATGATCATCGGCCGTGGTTTGGTCTTTCATCACCTGCGCCAGTTGTTCGGCAAAATTGTTAGCGTGCGTTTCCTCTTGAAATGAAATCTGCGCTTTCAACAGCGACACACCTCGCGACATCTTCGGCCACGGGTCGTCCGGCGCGCCGTTGCTGATGCTGTGAAAACCACTTGCCAGGCGACGGCTGAGCGCACCGACGCTGCTGAAGCAATGCAGTTGGCTGGTCTCGCCGTAAATCAAATTGAAGGGATTAAAGTTGCGGTGGTCACGTTGCAGAAATTCGCCGTAGTCGGCGATGGTCTCGGAGTCGCGCAAAAAGCGGGCAACCAGTTCGCCGCGACTTTGGTTGCGGGTTGGGTCGTGGTCAAGCATTGCGGCGGCGTGCTGGTTGGTCACCGCGGCAATCCGTCCATTTTCATTTACCCCGAACCAGGTTCCGCCGGCGCGGCGGTCGCGTCCGGCCAGTGTGCCGGGCTGGTGCGGCCAGTGGTGCATCGGCGCGCTTGGCCGGGCATGGTATTCGTCGCGATTGGCGGCAATAATCAGCGGGTAGCGCGGGTGCGCATCAACCGCGATAAAAAGAATACACATGACCCCGATAATTAACCATTAATGGTGATAATGAATGATGCGATGGGAACTCATCTCGTGAACACAAATTATAACGCTGTTATCCGCATCGAGCCGCGACCGTGAGCGAAACTCTTGCCCTTTCGGATGCGCGAAAACTGGTGCTGTTGAGTCAGTGGTTGCCCTGGGTCAAGCCCACCGGTCGATCTTTGTCGGCAACGCTGGCGGCGGTGCGGCATCTTGGCTATATTCAAATCGATACCATTTCGGTGATTGAACGCGCTCATCATCACACCTTCTGGAATCGTTCACGACGCTATCAGCATCGGCATGTTGAGTTGCTATTGCAGGAAAAAAATATTTTCGAATACTGGTCGCACGCCGCCGCTTACTTGCCCATGGAAGACTACCGGTTTTGTTTGCCGCGCATGCGCGCCTTCGTCGATGGCAAGCGTCACTGGTTTGCTCGCGATCGCAAAATGATGAAAAAGGTGCTGGAACGAATCGCGGTGGACGGACCTTTGCGCGCGCGGGATTTTACGCCGGATTCGAAATCTGCGCGGCGCATCGCGGCCGGAATGTGGGATTGGAAACCGGCAAAGCAAGCACTCGAACAATTGTTTATGGAAGGCAAGTTGATGACTTTGCGGCGTCATGGTTTCGCCAAAGTCTACGATCTTGCCGAGCGCGTGCTTCCGTCGCAAACCGACACGCGGATGCCGAGCGAGCAAGAATATGGCTGCTTTTTAGTGCGGCGTTATCTGCAAGCCAACGGTCTTGGTCGTGCCGCGGAAGTCGCCTATCTCAGAGGCGAAGTCAAACCCGTGGTCGAGGCGTGCATGACGCGCATGGCGCGGCGCGGTGAAATCGTGCCGCTTAAAGTAAAAGGCCGCATCTACTACGCGCTGCCGAGTTCCCTTGAGTTGCTTGGCAAATCGTTGTCGCGCAAGCGGCTGAAAATATTGTCGCCCTTCGATAATCTGTTAATCCAGCGCGAGCGCATGCGGCATTTGTTTAACTTCGATTATCAAATCGAATGTTACACCCCGGCCGCCAAAAGAAAGCACGGTTATTTTTCTCTGCCGCTGTTATGGAATGGCAAACTGGTGGCGCGAATGGATTGCAAAGCCGAGCGACGAACACGCACGCTGGTGATTCGAAACTTGGTCAGTGAGCCATCGCTTTGCCAAAAAGAATCATTGGTAAATGCGTTGGCGGAGGAGTTGAATTACTTTGCCGCTTTCAATCATTGCGAACGAGTGGAAGTCGGGAAACTGCAGGACAAAACCGTGCAGGGTTTGTTGAACGCGGCGTTGTAAAAAAAATCAACTGACCGGTTTTAATTTTCTATACAAGGCGATTTTTCGGACATACAGGTCGGCGTATCCGCGCAAGTTTTCCACTTCCCGGTCATTCAATTCGCGCACTACTTTTCCCGGTGAGCCGAGAATCATCGAGCGTTCCGGAAAAGTTTTTCTTTCGGTAATTAATGTGTGCGCACCGACAATGCAGTGGCGACCGATTACGACATGGTTCAAGATTCGGCTGCCGATACCGATCAAGCAGGAGTCGCCGATGGTGCAACCGTGCAGCATCACGCTGTGCCCCACGGTTACCTCATTGCCGATAACCACCGGTATGCCCGGATCCACATGCACCACCGAGCCGTCCTGAATGTTGGAGCGCGCACCGAGATGAATGGAATCGTTGTCGCCGCGCAACACCGCGTTGAACCACACACTGGCGTTCTCGCCGACCACCACCGAGCCGATGAGGTCGGCACTCGGGGCGATGTAACTGGTCGGATGAATGTCCGGGATGTGTTGCGGCAGGGTGTATATCATAGTTTTTGCGCTTGCCTTTTCGTCGCCATGGTCGTTTTGCTGTGTAGTGTTGCGCTTCGTCGCTCGGTCGTTCACATACTTAATGTATTGCTCACTCCCTCGCTCCTCGCGCGCCTTGCCTGACAACGAAAATACGGCGCGCAAAATACGGCGCGCAATGACGGGCGGCGAGGATGACGGCAGAGAGGATGCGTAGCCGGACTCATTTGCGGCATCAAAGCGACACATTACATCAACATCGGCCGGTCAAAACCCTCGGTAGATGCCGAACGGTGCAACCCGCGCAAGCCCACCAAAGAAGCCAACCGATCCAGGAGTTTTTTTCGTTCGGTGTAATTCAACAGTATCAATTGCGCGTCTCGACGCGCCGCCATCAAATAGTCGTCGCTGGTTTGCAGTCGGTCCACCAATCCCAGTTCCAGTGCGCGGGTGGCGAGCCAATGCTCGCCGGTGGCGACTTTTTCGATATCCAGATCCGGTCGCTGAACTTTGACATAGTCCTTGAACAAGCCGTGAGTTTCCTCCAGTTCCTGACGCATTTTTTCCCGCGCCTTGTCGGTGTTTTCGCCGAACAGCGTCAAGGTGCGTTTGTATTCGCCGGCGTAAATTTGCTCAAAGTCAATCTCGTGTTTTTTCAACAAGCGGTGCAGGTTGGGCAATTGCGCCAGCACGCCGATGGAGCCGATGATGGCAAAGGGCGCGGCGATAATTTGGTCGGCAACGCAAGCCATGAGGTAACCGCCGCTGGCGGCGACCTTGTCCACCGCCACGGTCAGCGGAATTTTTCGTTCGCGAATTCGTTGCAGTTGCGAAGCCGCCAGCCCGTAGCCGTGCACCACGCCGCCGCCGCTTTCCAATCGCACCACCACCTCGTCACCGCTACCGGCCATGGTCAGAATCGCGCTGATTTCCTGCCGCAAGGATGCCACCGCGGTGGCGCGGATGTCGCCGTCAAAATCCACAACGAAGATGCGTTTTTCATGGGGTTGATCGGCGGGCGCATCCCCATCGGTTTTTTTCTCTTTTTTTGTCGCCTTGCGAGCCGCTTTGGTCTTTGCCTTATCGGCTTTTTTTTCCGCTTTCAGTTTTTGCTTGAATTGCTGCGGCGACAGCAGCACCCCGCACAACGCCTGCTCCATCTCCTCGTATTGTTTGTTGATGTGAGTAACTTCAAGGTGTTGCTGTTCGGTGGCTTTGCGCTGACGCAAGGACAACGCCACGAGGCCGCCGGCGGCAACCAGCACCGCGGCGGCGATGGTGATCGCTTTGGCGAGAAACAATCCGTATTCAATAAGAAATGACATACTATTTTTTCCGAATGGGTTAGGAATTGGCAGCGCGCTGCCGGTCGGTTTTTGCCCAACGGTCGCGCAGCGTGACGATGCGATTGAACACTGGTCTGCCCGGCTCGTTCGATTGGTCGTCCGCAAAAAAGTAACCCAGTCGCTCAAACTGGTAGCGGGTTTGCCGGTCGGGGTCGGCGAGGGAGGGTTCCACCACCGCGTCCCGGCAATTCAGCAAGGATTCTGGATTGAGAAAATCCCGAAAATTTGTATTGTTCGACGCGTTCTTGTCATTCTTCGTCGCCGGATTGGCAACCGAAAACAAACGGTCGTATAACCGAATCGTAGCCGCCACCGCATGTTCGGCATTGACCCAGTGAATGATGCCCTTGACCTTGCGCCCTTCGGGGTGCGCACCGTGTCGCGTGTCGGGGTCGTATTGACAACGCAACTCCACCGCCCGCCCGTCGGCATCGCGCATGACATCGGTGCAACGCACCACGAATGCGTAACGAAGTCGCACCTCCCGCCCCGGGGCGAGGCGAAAAAACTGGTTCGGCGGGTCATCGCGAAAATCATCCGCTTCAATATACAACTCCCGCGACAACCGCAAAGTGCGCGTGCCGAGAGATGAATCGGTCGGATGATTGGGCACTTCAATGGTCTCCGATTGCCCTGGCGGGTAGTTTTCAATTACCAGTTTCAACGGATGAATCACCGCCATCGCCCGCGGCGCCACCGGGTCGAGTTCTTCGCGCACGCAATTTTCCAGCACGCCCATCTCAATCACATTGTCCTTGCGGGTTACCCCGACCAGGTCAATGAAGCGGCGGATGGATGCGGGAGTGAATCCGCGCCGCCGCAACCCGCACAGGGTCGGCATACGCGGGTCGTCCCAGCCGCTGACATCGCCGCTGTCCACCAATTGGGTAAGCAGACGTTTACTCATCACCGTATAGTTCAAGTTCAGCCGCGAAAATTCAATTTGTCGCGGTTTGGATGGCGTGTCAAGGTGTTCGAGAAACCAGTCATACAACGCCCGATGATCCTCAAACTCCAGGGTGCAAAGCGAATGAGTCACGCCCTCAATGGCATCGCTTTGGCCATGGGTGAAATCATACAACGGATAGATACACCATCGGTCGCCGCTTCGCTGATGGCTGCGATGCAGGATGCGATACAGCACCGGGTCGCGCAGGTTGAGGTTGGGCGAGGCCATGTCAATTTTGGCGCGCAACACCATTTTCCCTTCGGCAAACTCGCCATTTTTCATGCCGGCAAACAGCGTCCGATTTTCCGTAACGCTGCGTTCACGGTAGCGACTTTGCCTGCCCGGGGTGGTCAGGGTTCCCCGGCCGGCGCGAATTTCCGCAAAACTTTGCTGGTCGACAAATGCCAGCCCTTTTTCGATCAAGCCCACGGCGTAGTCGTATAACTGCAGGAAATAATCGGACGCGTGGGTGATGCGGCTCCACTGATAGCCCAGCCAGCGCACATCTTGTTGAATGGCATCGGCGAACACCGCGTCCTCTTTTGCCGGATTGGTGTCATCAAAGCGCAGCGTACATTGGCCGTCATAATCGTCGGCGATGCCGAAGTTCAGGCAGATGGATTTGGCGTGACCGATGTGCAGGTAGCCGTTCGGTTCCGGAGGGAACCTCGTGACGATGGTGCGGTGTTTGCCCGCGGCGAGGTCGGCATCGATTTGCCGACGAATAAAATTGGTGCTGGAAGATGGATTGGACATTATTTGGATATTATAAAGAGTCACGCTTCGCGTGACGACATTGTCTTTCAGTTACCATTGCCCTTCCATTCCAGTTAAAAACTCAGCGGCGTTAGCCGCTATCCTTAATGGCTTTGATGCCGCGAAATAACCACGCGCCGAATTTTTGTTGTCAGGCGAGGCGTGGAAGCCGCGAAAGAGGGAGCGCACATAAAGTGCGTGACTGATTGAGCGGCGCACCACAACAAAGCATGACGGCAAAACGGCGTTGCCGCTTTGATGCCGCGAAATAACCACGCGCCGAATTTTTGTTGTCAGGCGAGGCGTGGAAGCCGCGAAAGAGGGAGCGCACATTAAGTGCGTGACTGATTGAGCGGCGCACCACAACAAAGCATGGCGACAAAAAGGCAAGCGTGGCATCAGGCGAGCATTTTCACAAGTATACCTTCATAAATGACCGACAACTGATCGAGGTCGGCGGTGGAGACGCGTTCATCAATTTGATGGATGGTGTCATTCAAGGGACCGAGTTCGATGACCTCGGCGCCGGTCGGGGCGATGAAGCGGCCGTCCGAAGTGCCGCCGCCGGTGGAGCGCAGCGGCGCGCGTCCGGTGCTCGCCTCAATGCAATCCGACACCGCATCAACGAATTTTCCCTGCGTGGTTTGAAATGGCAGGCACAACCGCTCCCAGTGAATTTCAAACTGACATTGATGGCGCGCCAGCACATCCTCAATTCGTGCGTGGATGTCGGCCTCGGTAATCTCCGGCGAATAGCGCAGGTTGAAATCAATTTCCACCTCGCCGGGAACGACATTGCCGGCACCGGTGCCGGCGTGAATGTTGGAGAGTTGAAAACTGGTCGGCTGGAAGTGCGCGTTACCCTGATCCCATTCCACCGACAACAATTCGCTGATGACCCCGGCGGCGCGGTGAATGGGATTGTCGGCCGGGTAGGCGATATGTCCCTGAGTGCCTTTGATGCGCAACTTCGCGCCGCACGATCCCCGCCGCCCGACTTTGATGGTGTCGCCCAGCGTCTGTTTGCCGGACGGCTCGCCGACTATGCACATATCAATTGGCTGCTTGCGCTCGGCAAGGACATTCATTACTTCACCGGTGCCCCAGCGCGCCACGCCCTCCTCGTCGCTGGTAATCAACAAGCCAATGGCGCCGGCGTGGTCGGGATGATTGGCGATGAAACGCTCGCACGCGGTAACGAAACAAGCGATGCTGCCTTTCATATCGGCGGCGCCGCGACCGTGCAACATGCCGTCTTGCACCTCGCCTTGAAACGGTGAAAATTTCCACTGCTCAAGCGGCCCGGTCGGAACCACATCGGTATGCCCGGCGAACACCAGCAACGGCCGCCCGGTGCCGCGAGTCGCCCACAAGTTGGACACATCCGCAAAGTTCATCGCCTCGCAAGTAAAGCCGATCTCCTCAAGGCGCGCGCCGAGCAATTCCTGACAACCGGCATCGGCCGGCGTTACCGATTCCCGGCGAATCAACTCCCGCGCAAGCGAGACGGTGGGGGATAATTTGTTGGATGGCATATACGATGTCGGATGGTGGCAATTGAGTTATACGAATCACATTAAAAATTGTTTTGGTTTTTCGCAAAACACTGGGTGGGCGATGTTACCATTTGGCAGATACGCAATCCACAAATATCCTGAGTGTACGAAATGGTCACTAAAAACACTAACAAAGATTCCGCTGGTGAAAAATTTATCAAGAAGCACGAACCCAAAGATGACGGTGCTTTTTTGGACGCGATGCGAGACGACCGAAAAGAATTCGTCGAGAACTTCAAGAGTCGTGATTTCAGTGCTTCTTATCTGAGTGAACAATACACCGATAAAGCGCATTTTATTTTTGAACTATTACAAAACGCCGAGGATGCGCAGGCGGAGCAAGTCTGTTTTTCTCTGTCAGATAATGTGTTAAGCGTAAGGCACGATGGCAGGGTGTTTAGTCGTAGGGATATCTGGAGTATTACCACAGCGGGAAATTCGACTAAAGCAGAGGATAGAAATACCATAGGAAAATTCGGAGTGGGATTTAAATCGGTTTTTGCTGTGGCTGAAGAGCCGATTATTCACTCGGGTAATTTTCACTTTAAACTAAAAGATATGTTTGTCCCACACCGGATAATCGGGGAATCACAAAATTCTACCGAAATTATTTTGCGCCTTAAAAAGGGAGAAAAATTACGTGAAAAAACAATCCAAACAATAAAATCACTTGACGCGCAGCAGTTGCTGTTTTTGAAAAATATTAAGCGGGTGGAATGGACGATTGGCGAAGAATCCGGGTTATGTGGGAAAGAGGAAAAACATCTAAGCAATTACAACAATGGCATCCGTCTTGATGAGGTAAATTTTTATCACAACAACAACAATTCTTCGCTACACACCTATTTGATATTCTCCCGCGAAGAGATTATTGCAGGAAGAAAGCATTCTTTGAGTGTGGCTTATAAATCACATAACGGAAAAATAACCAAGACAGAAACCAAAACCCCGCTATCCGTTTACTTTCCGCTGGAAAAGGAGAAACTAGGATTGGCTTTTTTGCTGCATGTCCCATATAGAACCACCCCAGACCGCGAAAAATGTGATTTTTCCGACCGCGAAAATGAGATGCTAACCGATGCCGCAACACAGATTGTTGCCGATACTTTGCCGATTTTGCGCGACCGAGAAATGTTGACCTCAAATTTTATAAAAAATGTCCTCCCATGGTCGGATGATGAGCATGAGGTTTATTCCAAAATCAAATCTTCCTTAACAAACAAGTTTTTGTCTGACCGTCTTTTGCCCGCAACAGACAACCGCTTTTGCACCGCCAAGGAAGTCATTTTTACCGACCAATATATTCCCAAAATTATGGACGCTACCATGGTGGTCAAAGCGAGCAACAAAGAGAAATATCAAAATCGGTTTTCGTGGTTGAAGGGCGATATTGGCGAAGATGCTCGAAAGATTTTAAAAATACCGACTTACAGGATTTCTGATCTGGAAGATGATGTGGAAAATGATTTTCTTAAGCGATTGGATGATATTAATATAAAGACTTTTTATCGCGGATTACGTATTGATTTTGATAAATATTCCACGAGGGAATCTGGGAAAAGGCGCTATAATCATCAACAAAAAGTAAAAGCCAGGTTAACGCGGTTAAGGAGTTTGCCAATTATTCGGCTGGTGAATGGTGAGCATCTGTCGGCATTTGACAGCGAAAATCGCCCACAAGTTTATCTGCCGTCAGGAAAGGATGACTCCCGATTTTCCACGGTGAAACCGTGTCTGCTGGATGATGATTTGGCTAAAAAATTTCTGAAAGACACACTGAAATTGACTGTCCCGGATGATATTGCTGAAGTGCGAAAAATATTGAGTACTTACGCAGACAACGCCTCGATATCGGATAAGCAGCATATCAAAGATATGCTAAAAATCTTGCGGGTTGCCAACGATAAACCGGATTCGGTAAAGGATGTTTTAGCCAACTGTCCGTTTGTCAAAAGCATAAGCGGAGACGGAACCCGCTGTTTCCATGCGGTTAATAAATCCTATTTTCACGAACAAGATATCGCCCGATTCTTTGACGATTACTCAGATGCGTTTTTTGTCGATGAGGATTTTTACGAAGAATGGCTACAGACTACTGATAGTGTGACTGACGGCTGGCGGGAGATATTTTCTCATTTTGGAGTGAAAGAAAACTTCCAGTTCATCAATAATTATTCTCCTGCTCTGGAGTTTGCGCTCTCGCGCATTGACAACTCCGAAGGGAATGATGGATTTCAATGTTCTCTTTCCATTTGGCGTTTGCTGCAAAAAGAAATTCCGAATATCAATGATCATACAAAAAACGATCTGCGGCAAATATTTGGTAAATATTCGTGGATGTATACGCAAAACGAAAAACACATTCCAGTTGATCAAATCGAGAAGTATGCGTTGGGAGATGTTCATCCCGAATACGGTAAAGTTACTGGAGATGAAGAGAGGAGATCGCTCGCAAAAATTGTCGGACTAAAATATGATGATGTTGAATTTTTTAAAAACAAAGTAACTGAACTGGAGGAACAGGACCATCAAAAGGATGAAGAAATCAATCAACTGAAGGAAGAGAATCATCAACTAAAAGAGAAGTTGGCGCAAAAAGAAGACAGTGCGGAAACACCCACTCTCCCGCCGTTCGGAGAAATCCAATCAGGGGTGTTACCAAGTCCCAGGAAAAAATCACGGTCGCCAGTGTCGTTGACGCGAGTTGGCGTTTCCCATAGCGCAATTTCTGGCATTGGCATGGGCTCGGACGATGCTGTTGTTGCACATCAATCCGGCAAAAAAGGTCTTCAAGCCGAACAGAAATTCCTGAATTTTTTGAAGCGGGAATACGGTGACCGCATAAAATGGATGAACGAGAATCTGAATAATCGCGGATATGATTTTAAATTAATCAATCAAAATGGTGAGACGATTTTAATCGAGTTGAAATCGTTCTCAACCACAAAGTGTCCCGGTGATGTAGAGTTGTCGGCATCGCAAATGGAATTTGCAAACAATTTCGCAGACAAGTTTTGGCTTTATGTTTTATACGATTGCCCTGATAATCCGAAACAAATTAGGATTGAAAATCCTGGTGCCCGCAAAGCAAACCCATCTCGTTGGAAAATAAATATTCGAGAAAGTGAATGTTAATAACAATGACGCTTGAAGTTGAATAATGCCGGAAACATTCTGGATTCGTGGCATGACGAAAAAAGGAAGACAGCATAATGATAGCGGCTAACGCCGCTGAGTTTATAACTGGATTGCCCGGCAATGACGAATGAAAGGCAATGGTGAATCGGGCGGTAATGATTTTTTTGAGAAGACTAAAGGCAAACGAGAAAAAAGCCTGGTATGCTGGACTATTAGTATCATTACGCAAGCGTGACGCACCGGGCGGCTAACGCCGCCACTTTAGGATTCCCGCCTACCGGCGAGAATGACGAATGGTAGGTAATAGTGAATCGGGAGGTGTGGTTTTCTTTGAGATGCCAAAGTAACCGAGAAAAAGCCCGGCTAACGCTGGACTTTTTTTCTCAATGTGCTTTGGCGTCTCAACGCGCCTTTGTCTTTTCAATTTACTATTGCCCTTTCATTCGTCATTCTCGCCGCTCCTGTTTCGTCATTTCCGCCGTAGGCGGATGTGACGAATAAATGGAGCGAAGCGGGAATCCAGTTAAAAAACTAAGCGGCGTTAGCCGCTATCATGTCGGCGGCGAAGCCGCCGGTTTTTTGTCACGCGAAGCGTGACTCATTTGCGGCGTAGCCGCGATAATACTAAAGGGTTCGGCGTTAGCCGCCGTCCCCACCCCGAAAATTCTGGTATTCTCCACCCGAACTACCACACTCCATTCACTCGCAATTCCACCATGTCCAGCAAAAAATCCAGCACCACGAAAACCCGAAATAAAGTGGCTACTAATATTCGAAATTTCTCGGCGCAGGTGGTGGACGGAACCGAGCGTGCGCCCAGTCGTTCGATGTTGCGTGCGGTGGGTTTTAATGACAGTGATTTTAGAAAACCGCAAATTGGCATCGCTTCGACCTGGAGTCAGGTTACGCCGTGCAATATGCACATCGACCGACTCGCGCACCGGGCCGCCGAAGGTGCCAACGCGGCGCGTGGCAAGGCGGTGGTGTTCAACACCATCACCGTGTCGGACGGCATTTCCATGGGCACCGAGGGCATGAAGTATTCTTTGGTATCGCGGGAGATCATCGCCGATTCCATCGAGGCGGTCGCCGCCTGTCAGGGGTTTGATGCGCTGGTTGCCATCGGCGGTTGCGATAAAAATATGCCGGGTTGCTTGATTGGCATGGCGCGCCTCAACCGGCCTGCGGTTTTTGTCTATGGCGGCACCATTTTGCCCGGTCGCCACAAGGGTCAGAACATCGACATCGTTACCGTGTTTGAAGCGGTCGGTGCGCACGCGCAAAAGAAAATCAGCCGCAAGGAACTCGACGACATTGAACGCGCCGCGATTCCGGGGCCCGGCTCGTGCAGCGGAATGTATACCGCCAACACCATGGCCTCGGCCATTGAGGCGTTGGGCATGAGTTTGCCCGACAGTTCCGCGCAGGCGGCGGTATCCGATGACAAAACCAAAGATTGCTTTGAAGCGGGTCGGGCGGCGATGCGGTTGTTGCGCGAGAACATTCGGCCCAGCGACATCATGAGCAAAAAAGCATTTGAAAACGCTATCACTATTGTCATCGCTCTCGGCGGTTCCACCAACGCGGTGTTGCATTTGCTTGCCATGGCGCAAGCCATCGGCGTTAATCTTAAATTAGATGACTTCACGCGCATCGGCAAGCGCGTGCCGGTGCTTGCCGATTTGCGTCCCAGCGGTCGGGCGATGATGTCGGAGTTGATCGAAATCGGCGGCCTCAGGCCATTGATGAAAATGTTGCTCGGTGCCGGCTTGTTGCATGGCGAATGTCTGACCGTGACCGGTCGCACGCTGGCACAAAACCTGGCCGGGGTCAAACCGTATCCCAAAGGTCAGGACATCGTGCGTGCATTGAATGCGCCGATCAAAAAAACCAGCCATCTGGTTGTGTTATACGGCAACCTCGCTCCCGAAGGCGCGGTGGCAAAAATTTCCGGCAAGGAAGGGACGCGCTTTGTTGGGCGGGCGCGGATATTCGCTTCGGAAGAGCAAGCGTTGAAAAAAATTCTCGACGGCACGGTTCAAGCCGGCGATGTAATCGTGGTTCGTTATGAGGGTCCCAAGGGGGGTCCCGGTATGCGCGAGATGTTGTCGCCGACTTCGGCGATTATGGGCAAAGGGCTGGGGCAGGAAGTGGCGTTCCTTACCGATGGCCGTTTCTCCGGCGGCTCGCACGGATTCGTGGTCGGCCATGTAACGCCGGAAGCGGCCGTCGGCGGGCCTATCGCATTGCTCAAAAACGGCGATACCATTACCATTGACGCGTCAAAACGCGAAGTGAATGTCGATGTCAGCGATGCCGAATTGCGCAGACGCGCGAAGTCGTGGAAGTTGCCGCAACCGAAATACAAACGCGGAGTGCTGGCAAAGTATGCGCGCCTGGTGGGCTCGGCATCCGCGGGCGCGGTTACCGATGGCGGGTGAATAAAATGTTCGCGTGCCGATTGCGTTGGCTTGACTTCCGCAACCATCGGGTTTGACAATAACAGAAATTGACCAGAGAACATTGACAGGGGGAAATCGACTATGGCAATTGCTTCCGAATTCATCCCGGATTCCATCAGCGCGGAGTCCATCAAAGAAAGCGAATGGCAAGTGCGTCGGGATTTGGCGGCTTGTTACCGGCTGTTCGTTCGGTTCGGTTGGACCGACCTCATCTTCACGCATTTGAGCGCGCGAGTTCCGGGACACGCCGACCAATATTTGATCAACCCGTACGGAATGTTGTTCGAAGAAATAACCGCATCAAATCTGCTCAAGGTGGATTTTGACGGTAACGTTATCGCCGGGGATTATCCGTATAACGCCGCCGGTCACGCCATTCACACTGCGGTTTTGAAATCTCGTGCGGATGTCAACGCGGTGTTGCACAGCCATACGCGTGCCGGCATGGCGGTCTCTGGCATGCAGTGCGGGTTGTTGCCGCTAACGCAACAGGCAAACGAAGTGCGCGAGTTAGTGTGTTATCACGAATACGCCATCGCCACCGACAATGAAGACGAATGTCGCCGCATCGGTCATGACCTCGGCGACCAGTGGTTGATGATTATGCATAACCACGGTTTGTTGTCGGCCGGTCGCAACATCGCCGAGGCGTTTTATTTTCTCTACACGTTGGAGAACGCATGCAAAGTGCAGGTTGATGTGCTGGCATCGGGCGCGAAAACTATTACGCCCGATGACGATGTACTCGCGCAAGTGGCGGCATATGGCGACCCGTCCTCCGCCGAGTTTGAAGATTTTGTAACGCGTTCGTGGCAAGCGCTGCTTCGCAAGTTGGATCGCGAAGATCATTCCTATCGCGAATAATGGGCCGGGGACTGGCTACGTCCCGAAACCAACATGAATCAAAACCACCGCAGCGACCGCGTAACCGATGCTGCGCGCACCATTGATCTGGAATTCTGGCGTCGACCCGAAGGCGTAGTGGTGCCGGATGATGAATTAAGTTTTCTGTTGGTGCCCGATGCGGTGGTGGCGGTGGCGTATTTTGATCTCGCCCGACAGGTTCACGCCTACCAACTGCAACATGTCGGTAGTTCGGATCAGATTACCAGAGCACTGATGGTAACCATGGGCGGACTACTGCCCGGCGTCATTTTGTATGACCATCTGGTGGAAGGGAGACGAGAGAACATTCCGCGCATTGAATTCGGAACCATCGGTCTGTCGTTATACAAGGGACCCGGCGAGCGTTATGAAAATCCGCTGGTGAAACACGGCATATCGATTCCGGTCAGCCGCCGCACCGTGCTGGTGATCGACGATCTCGGCGACGAAGGCGGCACCATGAAATTTCTCGCGCGCTACATTCGCGACAGTGGCGCGCGCAAAGTGTTGAATCTGTCGATGTATATGAAGCCCAAAGCCATGCAAGTCAGCGGTGCGGATTTTTATTTCGGCGAAACGCCGCAACATACTTGGATTATCACTCCACGCGAGCGCGTCGAGACGCTGATGAAACGAGTGCCTTTGTGGAAAGTACGCGGCGCGTCACAAGATGAATGTCGCCGCCGCTTGGTGGAATTAATCGGCTACACCGAAGCCGAAGTTAACTATTATTTGCCGAGAGTATATGACTTGCCGGCGGTTTAATTTCGGTGGTGCCGCGACTAATGAACCGATTTAATTCCCGCTTCCACAATATCAAGTGCGAGATCCAACTCATCGCGGGTAATGGTCAGCGGCGGGCACAGTGTCAGCACGCAGCCGCCGCCCACTTTGTAACTGAGTCCGCGAGACAGGGAGTGATACAACACAGCGTCGGCTTCGTCGGCGGCCGGGCGGTCGTTGCGGCGCAGTTCCACGCCGATGTGCAGCCCCAGCCCGCGCACTTCGTGAATGAGCGGATACTGGTTTTGCATTTCGCCAAGACGTCGCAGCGCATGGCCGCCGAGTTCGGTGGCTGATTTGAGCAAGCCGTCATCACGCAAACAGTCGAGGGTAGCCAGCGCGGCGGCGCATCCAACCGAACTTTTTTCGTGGGTGTAATGCCCAAGCGCGCGGTCGGCAACGACATCCAATTCGCTTGTCGCCAGCAACGCCGCCATCGGAAACACACCGCCGCCCAGCCCTTTGCCGACCACCAGCATGTCCGGCATCACATCAAAGTGCTCGCACACGAACATCGTGCCGGTGCGTCCCAATGCGAGCGGAATCTCGTCAAAAATTAACAACGCGCCGTGGTGGTCGCAAATCTCGCGCACGCGTTGCCAATAACCCGGCGGCGGCAACTCGACCGTGGTCGAGCGCATGGGCTCGGCGATGACCGCGGCGACATCGCCCTGCATCGCCAGCACATAATCGAGATAATCGGAGCAACCGGTATGAGTTTGGTCGGTGCAGTTGAAGTGGCAACGGCCGCGAGTCGGCGGCGGTATGTGTTCGGTTCCGGGCAGCAACGGTCCGGCGTCCTTGCGAAACAACGCCTCGCCGCCGATGGAAATGGCATCCAGCGAAGCACCGTGAAAACTGTCCCACATGGAAATGGTTTTGTGACGGCCAGTGGCGTGACGCGCGAGTTTAAGTGCCATGCCGATGGCGCCGGTGCCACCCGGCGAAAACAGCACCTTGTTCAGTCCATCCGGTGCGAGTTCGACCAGCCGTCGTGCCAAATCTACCGCAGTCTGATTGGTGTAACGTCTCGGACAAAACGGCAACGCATCAAGTTGCCGCTTAATCGCTTCGACCACGCGTGGGTTGCCGTAGCCCACCTGATGCACGCTGTTGCCGTGGAAGTCCATGATCTGGCGTCCCTGCCAATCTTCGAGGTGAATGCCACGGCTCCTCCGCAGTGCATTTAAGCAGGGCGTGGATAGCGATTGATGCAGAAAATAGCGCGCGTCATCGGCGAGCAGTTGCGCGGTTTCACGGTTGATGTGATGTTCGGCCCAGGCTTTGCGCCGGGCGGAGAGATTGACATCGCCTTCGGCGGATGAGTTGACAGAGTCGGGCATGGCGGGCTCCACGAAAATACGATGCCTTTGATGATACCAAGTAATTTGGTGCTCACCATGTTTTGGTGATGGTTTGTTATGCTGCGTCGCGGTGCGGCACCGCGATGCAGCACCGTCACGCGAAGCGTTGTATAGGCTCATTTATTCGCTGACAATTTTTCCTCATCCTCGCCGCAAGCGGGCATATAGTTGAATAAACAAAGCCGGCGCGTAATTTTGCGCTTGTCTTTTGCGCGTATCATCCCTGATACGCGCCCTTCGGGCTCGCTTGCTCGCGCCCAGTCGATTCATGGCGCTCCCGGCGATTTTTTCTCAATGTGCCTTTGGCTTCTCAACACGCCTTTATCCTCTCAATTCATCATCACCTTTCATTCGTCATTCTCGTCGGCAGGCGGGAATCCAGAGCGGCGGCGCAAGCCGCCCGGTGCGTCACGCTTGCGTAATGATACTAATAGTTCGGCGTACCAAGTTTTTTTCGTGTGCTTTTGTCTTCTCAAAAGGAATCACGGTCTGGAGATATGGTTGGATTATGACGGTATTAGTTACTCTCATGGTTTTTTAGTTCTGGGTTCTCGCCTTTGGCGAGAACAACAGACTGGATTCCCGCCTGCCGGCGAGAATGACGGGGTGGGGAGACAATGTGAATCGCAAAGTGTGACTTTCTTTGAGACGTCAAAAGTAACCGAGAAAAACCGTCAGCGAAATAGTGAACACATACAATTCCTGCATAGAATATCACGGCATCAAAGCGTCTGGATTTGCGCGTATCATCCTTGATACGCACCCTTCGGGCTCGCTTCGCTCGCGAAAAATCGCTCCCGGCGATTTTTTCCGCCTGCGGCGAGAATAACAAAAGTTTTTTTCATTGATTATAAAAAACATTGTGCGCCGCATTTTCGTTGTCAGCGACCGAGTGACGATGCGCAACGTAGCATGGCGACGAAAAGGCAAGCGCAATGCGTTACTGTCCGGACAATAACCAAACTTAAAGCCATCGCGTCTACCGCTCAACCGGATACAATCTGCTTATGAACAACCCCCCATTGTCGGCTGTCGCAATTGATTCAAAGCGTGGACTCGCCATGGTGCTTATGGTGATCAGTTCGGTAATCATCAGTTTCGGTGGTTTGATTGTGCGTAGCATGGAGATGGCGCTTCCCTGGCAGATTAATTTTTATCGTTCAATTGCATTACTCGGTTTTGTCAGCGTTCTGATTGTGTTGCGGTTTCGCCGCGAAACTTTTTCGGTTATCGGAAACATCGGCGCGCTCGGTTGCCTGGCCGGCGTGCTTCTCGGTTGTGCCGGCATGGCATTTATGCAGGCACTTACGCGCACCACGGTTGCCAACGCATTATTCATCCTCGGCGCGATTCCGTTTTTCGCCGCGTTGTTCGCGCGCATTTTGCTGAAAGAAAAACTCAAGCGCGCAACGCTGCTGACCATGCTGGTTGCCGCCACCGGGTTGGTGGTGATGGTGTTCGAAGGCATCACCATCGGCCTCGGTGCGGGCAATGGTTTCGCATTAATGACCGCGATTTTGTTTGCGTTATACGCGGTCATTCTGCGCAGCCGACGACAGCGCGAGATGTTGCCGGCGTTGCTCATTTCGGCACTGGTTATCATCGTGGTCTCGGTGGTCGTGCAGGTCGACGATTTGGTTGTCTCATCGCACGATTTAATCTTGAGTTTTATCTGGGGCGGATTACTGTCCGGCGTGGCGAACTGGATGTTTATTTACGCATCCCGACATCTTGCCGCCGCCGAAATAACGCTGTTTATGTTGCTGGAGTTTGCGCTCGGACCGCTGTGGGTGTGGTTGGCAATCAACGAGCGACCTTCCGCCTGGACCGTTGTCGGCGGCTTGCTGATTATTCTCGCGGTGGCGGTGCGCGCCGTGGTCGAGTTGATGAACCGAAGCGCAACGCCGAAGTATGTGAAGCCAGGACCGTTTCGTCCGCCGAGCGCTCCGGTTTAATAGATAACCACCGAGCGAATACTCTTGCCGGCGTGCATTAAGTCAAACGCTTCGTTGATGTCCGCGAGTCCCATGGTGTGCGTGATGAACGAATCAAGATCGATTTCGCCGCGCATGGATTGCTCGACCATCCCCGGCAGTTGGCTGCGACCTTTGACGCCGCCGAACGCCGAGCCGCGCCACACGCGACCGGTGACCAGTTGAAACGGACGCGTGCTGATTTCCTGCCCGGCACCGGCGACGCCGATGATGATGCACTCGCCCCAACCTTTGTGACAACATTCCAACGCCACGCGCATGATGTCGACATTGCCGATACATTCAAATGCGTAATCCACGCCGCCGTCAGTTTGCTCGACAATCACTTCTTGCAACGGTTGATCGTGTTCGCTCGGGTTGATGAACTCGGTCGCGCCCATTTGTTTTGCCAACTCGAATTTATTCGGGTTTGTATCAATGCCGATAATGCGCCCGGCTTTGGCCATGACCGCGCCTTGAATCACCGCCAGGCCAATGCCGCCGAGGCCAAACACCGCCAGCGTTGCCCCCGGCTCGACTCCGGCGGTGTTCTTTACCGCGCCGATGCCGGTGGTAACGCCGCAACCGAGCAAGCAGATTTTTTCCAACGGCGCTTGCTTGTTGACCACCGCTACCGACACTTCGGCAACGATTGTATGCTCGGAAAAAGTGCTGGTGCCCATGTAGTGATAGATCGGTTTTCCATTCAGGGAGAAACGGCTGGTGCCGTCGGGCATTAAGCCGCGACCTTGCGTTGCGCGCACCGACGAACATAAATTGGTCTTGCCCGATTGGCAGAATTTGCACGCGCCACATTCGGCGGTATATAGGGGGATGACATGATCGCCGACCTTGACCGATTGCACTCCGGCACCGACTTCCAGCACAACCCCGGCGCCTTCGTGGCCAAGAATCGACGGGAACACGCCTTCCGGGTCGGCGCCGCTTAACGTGAACGCATCGGTATGGCATATACCGGTGGCTTTGATTTGAACCAGCACTTCCCCGGCTTTGGGCCCATCGAGATCGACCTCTTCAATGGTCAGGGGTTTGCCGGATTCCCATGCAACCGCTGCTCTTGTTTTCATGTGTTTGCCTCCAAAGGTTTGTGACTTCATCGCCACTGATTTTTTGTGCGCGCATTTTTATGCGTCGCCGATGCGAACTTTATCACAATAATAAAAGTCCGCCCGGACCCGGCGTGATACGCTTCCGGCCTGCTATTACCCGCCTGTTTCCGTATCGCCCCGGTGCTGACAAGCCGCAACAAAAAATTGGTGTGCGCACTCGCGTTGTTTCACATCGCGATAATCGCGCTGGCCAACTATGCCGTGCAGTTCACCGCCGCCATCGCCGGCTATGACTTCACCTGGGGAATGTTCGTGTTCCCGCTGGTCATCCTCGCCACCGACCTCACCGTGCGCTTGTCCGACCAACACAACGCGCGCATCATCGTCGCCATCGCTTACGCACCCGCCATTCTCATCAGCGCGCAACTGGCCGACTGGCGCATCGGCATCGCCAGCGGCACCGCCTACCTGCTCGGGCAACTGCTGGACATCAGCGTATTCCAAAAAATCCGCGAACGCAGCAACTCGTGGTGGCACGCGCCGCTGATCTCCACCCTGGTCGCCAACCTAATCGACACCTACACCTTCTACTCGGTCGCCTTCCACCGCTCGGCGGATGCCTTCATGGCACAAAATTGGATAGAACTCGCCACCGTCGACCTCGGCTTCAAAGTCGTAGTGTCCATCCTCGTGTTCCTGCCGGCCTACGGAATTTTGTTGAGTTATCTCAAGGGGCGGGTGGTGGCGGATTGACCAGAAGCCCTGCATTGTGGCTTTATCGGCTCCCCGCCAATAATCTCACCGATGAACCCCTAATTTTCCTGCTCCAACGCCAAAATATCTGTGCGGATTTCATCCATGGGACGCGGGCGGCGGCGCGGTAAGTCGACCGTCGAGTCACGCCGCCGCACCCGCTTTGCGCCAAAAACGCTGGGTGGCTATGACTCCGTCTCTTCGTTACTTATTTGCTAAAAATGACAACTATCAAAAAACCGGGTTGAATCATGGTTAGGCACATCGTGTACGTTAGCCAAATCATATAAGGTATTTCTAATGTTGGCGTAAGCGTGCACCTGGTTAGTCAATTGCTCGTCGGGTTGCCCTGTTTTTTTAAAGGTCAGCGTTTCCGACGTGAAGGCTTGGATAAAACCGGTTTCTCTAAAAGTCACACTGCCAAGTTCGCCATTGCGATTAATATTCAGGCGGGAGGCGGCATATTCTTTTCTGGGCAACAGGCTATGACCCTTTATGACATCATAGGTATCGCCGGATAAAGATCCATAGGGCAAATGACTAACCATCAACAGCCCGTATTGACCGGGGCTTTCCAGATATTGGTCTGAAGGAAATACCATGGCTTTTGTAGAACAAACGCCCTGCGTCGTCTTTTCTTTGGCGCAAAATTTCGTTTGCATAATCATGCATACCGCGGCTTTTGTTGTTGTTATGTTTGAGGTGCTGATCTTGGTAAACTCTTGCATGAACTGTGCTTTTCGGTCTTCGGAAAATCCAAAAATCAAAAAACCCTGGCGGTTGCTGTCAGGCGATATTGTGCTAATCACCAGATGATAAGGCTCGCCATCATTGCTTGCGGTGTAAATACCCGCAAAGGTATCCGGATTGATGATGTTGAGTTTGGAATCAGTGAGCGGATGACAGGCAAAAAGCATGCCTGCCATGATGCTGACAAATAACCCTTTCAGCAAAGACCAAACCCTTCTCTTTTCTCTACGTGGGGAACGATTGACCATCTTACCCATCACCATCTGGCAGGCATTATGTCGAAATGTTTGTCTTTGCCCCGGAGGCTCACGTCGCCAGTCTTGATCATCACTTCCCAATCGTCACGACCCCGGGCGATCACATGCCCATAGTAAACAGAGCCTTTA
The DNA here is from genome assembly GCA_965249835.1 of Candidatus Poriferihabitaceae bacterium. Classification (GTDB taxonomy): domain Bacteria; phylum Pseudomonadota; class Gammaproteobacteria; order Arenicellales; family Poriferihabitantaceae; genus JAHRAW01. Next base: position 676,501 of record CBDFMY010000003.1, on the reverse strand, counting down.
ATATAATCTATATTTCTCTCCATAGTAAAGGCTACCTTTACTATAGCCGGATATTTTTCCCATAGTAAAGGTAGCCCTGCATTGTGGCTTTATCGGCTCCCCGCCAACAATCTCACCCAACAATCCCTCATTTTCCCGCTCCAACGCTAAAATATCTGTGCGGATTTCATCCAAAGGACGCGGGTGGCGGCGCGGTAAGTTGGTGAGCATCTTCCAATCTTTTTTCCTTCAGGTGCTAAAAGCCGAAGCCCTTTGCTATGGAATAGAACTTGAAGGCAGTCATCACGACATCATCTCAATCCACTGCTTAATTTTGAGCGCCATTAACCTGCGACGCTCGGCCAGGAACTCCTCGTAGTCGAATGGACCACCGTCCAGCATATTATCGGGTATGCAATTGGCGGCCAGGTTGGTACGCATATCTGCTTCATTAGTGATTCCACCATAACGTTTCTCTCCGCCGTTGCATTGCTCGGCCAATGCGCTGAAATATTCTTCGGGTGCCTTATCGCCAATGGCGATGTTGATCTCGCTTTGAGCGATGACGAAGTTAGCGATCTGGTTATAACGCCCGCGATTTAATCCCTGACGTTGCAAGTGCTTGCGCGGGAAGACGTGATGTTTGTCGCCACGGCTAAGCAACAGATCGCGCACAGTAATATCGGTTGAGAGAAAACCTTTATCCTCTAATTTCACTTGTGCTGCTTGGTAGGCGATAAAATACGGACTGATGGCCGAAGAAGTATCCATCTCCTGCAACAACATCCCGGTCCAAAAAGTGTCCGGTAACTCGTTCTCAATAACAGTCTCTGTGTAGGCTTTCACGCCCCGGTCCGTAATCTGGCGGATGTCGACATCGAAAGTAGTTTCTGGACTACCAGAGTATCGTCCTGTCAGGACCGACATGGCATACCAGCGACGGACCATGTGTTCAATGTCATTGGCGGGCAGATTTTCTTTGCGTCCGCGCAGATAAAGAATGTAGGCAAAGTTGACCGCGTTGCGACTGCGGATAAGCGCACTGGTGATGAACCCGGCCGACCGCAAAATCATAGTCAGGCGGTCAAAATGGGTCTTGCTCATAAAGGCATCAATGCCACTTTTAAGTTGGGCGAAAGACTTTTCGGTAATAGCCTCCTCGTATTCGCGAGTCTCAAAGTTGCGACCTGAGAGCAGAGCAACAAGGTCCTGCAATTTGCCGCGGCCAAACTCGGATGTGAAGGCGACCCGTAGCATGTCAGTATAGGTTGGGTCATAGAGATCGTCATTGACGTCCTTGAGCCAGCGCATCTTCGGCAGGAATTCCGACTGCGCAAAATTTGGGTCGCCTTTCTCGATCTTGGAGAAATACTCTGGTGCCACGGCCAAGTGACAAAAATAATCAATAGCCTTGCGCAACAAGTTTCCACCGAATTTCTCGTCGACTGCAATCTTCGACATGGCGAAGTCGGCTTGGGAAAGCACGGCACCAGCCGAGTTCACACGAATAAAGATTTCGGTAACGGTCTCAATATCGAGATCCTCGGCCAATTCAATCAGACCCACATGGTTATTGACTATCTTGCCTACCTTCTGCAATACCTTGCCAACGGTTGTTCGATTTGTCGTCGGATTTTGTGTGACATACTGTTCGGTTAATCCAAAGATGTCTGCATCGGGGTCGAAGAGTACCGATACATCGTCAATCCATGCGGCGTCCTTGGCGATGGCCGGGTTGTGCACTTCGAAACGCTCCTCGCCGGGATGAAAGGCAATACGAATGCGGACCGTCTCGTAGTCCTTGGTCAACACTTCGCGACCCAACAATGATGCCATCAGTGCGGTCACTCGCTGCTGACCGTCAATCAAGACACGTTTGCCCGCAGAGAGCGATCCATCCTTAAGTTTGACGGTCGGATTACGCCAGGAGATGAGGGAGCCGACCGGATAGCCTTGATAGAGTGAGTCAAGCAAGTTGCGCACCTTGGTCGCATTCCAGACGAACGGGCGTTGAATCTCAGGTATGGCAATCTCGCCGGATTTCACCCAGGCGAGCAAGGTATCAACAGGATGCGGGGTAACGGAATATCGTTGTGTTGCCATCAAATAACCTCTTGCGGAATGGAAAACATACCGGTTAGTAGGAGTATAACATTGAAAGATTTTTTATTCGGTCCGCTACCTAAAGGAAAAATAATGCTCTTTTGTTGTTTGGTGGGCAACAGGTCAATTCGTTGTTCTGGTCTTGGGGTTGCTGGAACATCAGAGCGAGAAGCATTACTCCGGATGTTTGTGTTGGTCTTCCTGCGGCTTATATGTCAGATCAAACACTGTGTCTGCCACCCAGTGCTTGAAATCTTCGTTGTCCATGAATTGCTTGAATAGTTCCGTGTCGTCCCTGAAAACATCCGTCATCACACGCGTCAGCACCTTGTCATGTTCAATACGGGCGTTGGATTTATCAGAATTCTGTCTGGCGTTCTGGTATGCCGGGTCGGTGTTCACTCGTTGCGGAATGTCTTCAGTAATGCGTTGATGCACCTTATCTGCATCACTCCATCCGATGTCTCCGAACAGATTATTGAAATCATTGATGATGTTTGACAAGCGATCCATCTCGGCTTCGAGTTTGCCGCCGCCACCATCGGGCGGTAGTGGATCAATCTCACCATCCTGATCAGGCAATCCAATCTTCTCCACGGCCTGCTTCTCAACGCGGTAACTGTCCATATCTATGAGGTCCAAAATCCCTTTGGACAGGTCTTCCTCAATCGGCGCTGGCAACTTCGGCACCAGAAAATTCAGAAAAATAGATAACTCTTCCCACTCGGCTCTGGCGTAGGGCAGGATGGAAGAAAGAAAACCATAAGCGCGTAAGAAGGCCTTGGCTTTACCTTTGAAGTCCACCTGCCCGTCCTCATCAAGATGCTCCCGATAGGCCGCCACACAAACATCAAGGATGGGATCGAGACGATCACGCCCTGCGTCACCAAGATACAGCCTCGCCAGGTCGTTAACCTGCTCTGACGCATATACCTGATGCCCATCCAGTACGGCTTTTAAGTCGTGAAGTTTATCGGGATCGGTCTGTTCGGACAGGATGGTGGTTCGATAATAGTCTGCGAATGCAAATTGAATCGTGTCCACATCGTTCATAAAGTCGAGCACAAAGACATCGTGCTTCTTGGGATGCGCGCGGTTGAGGCGCGACAAAGTCTGCACCGCCTTAATTCCAGAGAGGGTCTTGTCCACATACATGCTGTGCAACAAGGGTTCGTCGTAGCCGGTTTGAAACTTGTCCGCGCAGATCAAAAATCGATACGGCTCATTCTGTATTTTGTCGGCGATCCGGCTTGACGGAAATTTGTTGAGCGAGGTCTCGGTCATCTTCTTACCACCGTATTCATGGTCGCCAGAAAACGCGACAATGGCTTGATACGGGATTTTGCGTTCAGCCAGATACTCGCGGATGGCGTGGAAGTATTGTATTGCCCGTTCAATGCCGTTGGTCACCACCATCGCCCGCGCCTGGCCGCCGATCTTGCGGGGAATGAACACCTGTTCATGGAAATGGTCCACCATAATCTCGGCTTTGAGGCGGATGGCGTGCTGGTCCCCCTCAACGAAACGGCGTAGTTTATTCTGCGCCTTCTTGACATCAAACTCAGGGTCGTCCGCCGCGGTCCTGGCAAGTTTGTAATAACTCTTTACCGGCGTGTAATGCTTGAGCACATCAAGAATAAATCCTTCCTGAATCGCCTGTTTCATGGTGTAACTATGGAAGGGCAGATATTTCTCCGTGCCATCCGCTTGCGGCTGTGGCTCGCCGAAAAGTTCCAGCGTCTTGGACTTGGGCGTGGCGGTGAAGGCAAAGTAGCTGGCATTGGGCAGCAACCGGCGCGCCTCTATCAGTCGGTTGATCTGGTCTTCAAAGGTGTCGTCTGCCGCTTTCCCGCCATCTTCCGAAAGTGCCTGTGAAATCGCCGCCGAGGTTCTGCCGCCCTGGCTGGAATGTGCTTCGTCAATGATGATGGCGAAATGACGACCGCGCTGTTCGTCGCCGATCTCGTCAAGGATAAAGGGAAATTTCTGCACCGTGGAGATGATGATCTTCTTGCCGCTGGCAATGAATTTACGCAGATCTCCGGAGTGCCTGGCATGACCCACCGTCGCCTGCACCTGAGTGAACTGTTTGATGGTTTCATGGATTTGTTTATCAAGGATGCGCCGGTCGGTGACCAGGATGATGGAGTCAAACACCGACGCGCCATTGCGGGCCAGCCCGATGAGTTGATGCGCCAGCCAGGCAATGGAGTTGGACTTACCGCTACCGGCCGAGTGCTGGAGCAGATAGCGTTGCCCCGCGCCCTTCTCCGCCACATCGGCAAGTAACCGCCGCACCACATCCAGTTGATGATAGCGCGGCCAGATTTGTGTTCGTTGCTTGCGCCCGGTCTTATCGTCCTTTAACTCGACGATTTGAGCGTAATTCTCAATGATGTTGGTCAAACTGTTGCGGCTCAGCACTTGCTTCCACAGGTAGTCAGTCTTGAGACCGTTCGGGTTGGGCGGATTGCCCGCGCCGTCGTTCCAGCCCCGATTGAAGGGCAAAAACCACGACGCCTTGCCCTTGATGTGTGTGCAAAAACGCACCTCGTGTTCGTCCACCGCAAAGTGCGCCACGCAACGCCCGAAGCCGAAAAGCATCTCGCGCGAGTCGCGGTCACGCTTGTATTGCTCCACCGCATCGTCCGCCGTCTGCTTGGTCAGGTTGTTCTTCAATTCAAAAGTAAATATTGGCAGTCCATTGATGAACAGACACAGGTCAAGGGCGTTGCGGGTGTCCGTGTTGCTGTATTGAAGTTGCCGCGTGACGGTGAAGCGGTTAGCGGCGTAGTTCGTCTTTGCTTGCTCGTTACCCACCGACGGCGTGCCGTAGAAAAGGGTGATGTCGTGGGCGCGGTGCTTGAGCCCCGAGCGCAACACCGCGACGACGCCACGCTTGTCGATCTCGCTTTGCAAGCGCGCCAGAAATTGGCGCCGCGGCGGACCGTCTTCGTCAAGGCAATGTGCAGCGGCAACCTCAGGTTGGGTGTCTCGCAGAAACAAGGAAAGTTGCACCAGGTCGACGCAGTATTCGCGGTCGTAGTCGTCAGAGTAACCGCAGATCCAGCCAACACCGTATGTCGCCGAACGATCGGCCACCCCGTCCGTCTTCGGCGAGCCGCAAGGTGAACCGGTCAGGACGGTGCAGATCAGATCTTCTAATCCGCGCTCAGTGGTGTCGGTGGTCATTTCGTTCTGTGTAATCTACTTCGTTTGATCAACATAGACATATTCAATCCATACGCGGTTCAAATGAGCAAAATCCTTGTCCGTTGACAGTAATGTAGCATTGCTTGCGCGAGCCGTGGCAGCAATCCATAGATCGTTTTGTCCCATTGGTATAGCCGGTTTTGGCGGAGGACTCTGTTGACATGCCACGGATTTCCCGTGGGTCCAAGCATCAATCAGAGCGTATGCGTCCAAAATCTCTTTATGGTTAATGTCAATCATTGAAATTTCGTTCAGTATTTTTTCAAGCTCAGCCTGTTTGTTTTTGCCCCAATTCAGCTTTCTGGCAAGGGCGAGCATTTCTCCATGACAAATAATGGAAGTAAAAACCATCGCATCGCTGTCGCTGAGATTATATTTATCATGCACCTCGCGTGCCCACGTGGCACCTCTAATGTAGCCAACCAATATATTAGTATCCAAGAGATAGAGGCTCATTAAATAACCGCCTCAATCCAGATGAGACAGAAGCTCCTCAATAGGCTCATCCCCGGGCCATGATCCCCAAAGTTTCATGGGGTCAAAGGAACGGGGCTGGGCTTTTTTGCTCGTAGAAAGAAATGTTGTCGAATCCGCTCTCTCCACCGATGGCTTTTCTTCGAAGACGCTATCTCCTTCACGCCGCTTGCCGATACGGCGCGCCTCAATTAGCCGCGGCTGACCGCTGACTTTGAAGTGAACCATACCCTCGACTGTCGTCTCTTTGCCCCACAGAGGTCGCAACTCCTCTATGTTCAGCGCGGTGCGGTCAAGTCGTCCGAGAAGTGACGAGCCGTCGCCAAGCACAAGACGGAAGCGACCGTCGCCATGCTTGATTTCATTGAGTTGTCCACTCACGATATAAGCCTTAGGGGGTGGGATTTTATTCAACCGCTCAGTGATGTGCGCATAGTCTGATGGTTGCAACACAAACTGTCCGCGGTCCGATCCATGGTTGGTCAGTTCATAACGGACGTCATGGGATTTGATGGCATTTTTAAATTTTAGAATCGCGTCAAGCACCGGGCTGTCAAAATGGTCGCCAGCAGGATTATCAGTCTGCGCTTCTTTGATTGCCATGGTAGCGACATCAAGTGCTGTGCTGTCAAGATTTGGCTGTTCACGCCAGAGATTCTGTTGGCTAAACTCTTCGTAAGCAGTCTCACGAAATTGAGGTGCTTCTATAGCAAGAGCCGTGGAGCCAGGTTTCAATCCGGTTATCGTAAAGTCAAGTGCAGCATTGAGCCATTGGGGTTTCGGTCCCTTCCCGCTGCCCTCGCCCATAGCCATCAAACGGGTGGCGCACTTCGCCGTCGCAATGAGCGCATCCAGGACGCGCATGAGGTCCGCCGCTTTGATTTGCCCTTCGGACTCATGAAGACCTTCAATGTGAAGTTGGTAAACTCGTGTGTTCAAGAGCAATTCCTCACGGATGTTGGGGGATGAATAATGATTGAACTTGTTCCGCCTCTATGAATACAACTTTACCTATAGCGGTTGACCGTGGCTGAGATTTTACAACACATTTCAATATACCACAGATTGCCGTTCCTATCTTGTTTATACGTTATCGGATCCATCAGCACAACACGAAGCACGGTCATGCCTCATGCTCAGGTTCTGCGACCATGTTTAATTTGGCGTTCACATCGCCGTCCGCCCAGACATCGGCGGCATCCGGTAGGTGGTTGGATTCATCCGACGCTTCCATCGCGTCCGCTTCGTCGGGCAGGTTCGTTGCCGCATCGCGCACATCCACCTTGCCGGTGACTACATCGGCGATTAAGCGGGTGCGGTATTCGTTGATGAGTTCAATCTCGCGGTGGGTGCGAGCGATGACGGCGTCTATCTTGGCGGTGGTCATGTCGAGATATTCGACGATGGCGGTTTGTTCGGGAAGGGGTGGGACGCTTACATGGAATGTGCCAAGCCGACTTTCAGCGATTGCTGGATAAGCAATACCAACCGATTCAGCAGTCACGCGATTAGTGAATGAATTACTCTGCGCTACATAGCTCACTAACTTGGGTAGCGTTTTCTGACGAGGTGTAAGAACCGCAAAACCAGTTGATGCTACAAGATTATCCTTAGGGTTTTCTGCAAACCAAACCGACTTTAAATATGTTCTCACGGTAGATACGATTGTGTCGTCTTTTCTCACAATGCGTCTTGCTCTGGAAGGTGCCGCTTTAAATTGAATACTTTGAATATCTTTCGTAAGCATGCCGGTTCCGACTGAACCGATGTCAATGTAATAAAACTTGAATTCAGCATCGGTATTTTCGGGTAACACAGCTTTATTTATGTTTAACCAATGTTTAAGAGGCACAACCTCCCAATGCGCCGGCACATCTCCCAGCCATTCCACGCCAGAGGGTTTAAGAGGAGCATCAGGGTCAAGACCACGGGTGACGGCACGGTGAATGATGGCTTGCTTCTGCTCCGCCAGCAGATTGACCAACTTCTGCTTCGCCCGCACATAACGCTGAATCCGCCGCTCCATATAATCCAGATAACGCACAATGGCCGCCTGTTCGGGGAGGGGTGGCAGTGGCAAGGTGGCATTTGCATACTTTTCACCGTTGACGTTTTCGATGGTTGACGAAATTGCCATTACCCTAAGAAACCCTGCAAATGCTTGGGTTTTGGTGAAAAGGAACACATATCGTGGAAGCACAAGCGGAGCAAGCACAAACCGAACAAGGTATCCGGCATAGGAACAAGGGCCGTGTAGTTTGGATTTATAAAGAAACGAACGGCCCACTGTGCCACTACGCGATATGAGGATATCACCGTCTTTTAGCAGATAGTCGCAAACCAACTCTTTTGGGATAAACACCCCGCCTTGTTTGAGAACACCATCATCAGTGATGTCGGTGGTTCGAAGGAATCGAATGCCTGTTTCCGCATAGTAGTTGGCGGCTATATTGGCACCATAGAGCGCGGACTGAGTACATAAATGCTTGAGCCGCCGAACCTCCCAATGCGCCGGCACCTCCCCCAGCCACGCAACGCCAAAATCTTTCATCGAGGAATAGGGTGAAAAGTTGCCTGGCATTATCCGATCCCACCGCCGATAGCAGGCAATCTGCTTTTCAAATCCTGTCTAAACTGTTCATCGTTTTTTACACACGCTACCACTGCTGACTCGTAATCATTACTAGTTTGATAATGAAATGCCTTCGCAATCCTATCTAAAAGCCCAGTCTCCCGAACAGGATAACGTGCTATCAAAGCATCAATGTCCCTCTTTTCCATGGATGCTTGGAACCGTTTCAATTCTTCGGTAAATGGGGATGGGAAGCTAATTTCTATTGGGTTGGTATGGCTTTCTGAAATCTCTTCCAATTTGGTAATTTCCCTTATTGCTCTTTGTCGAATCTCAAAATAACATCTTCGCCATGCCAACCGATCACGATGATTGGATAAAACTGATAATGCATTTTCTTTGGCTTGGTGAAGTAATTCTGCTACTTCTTTGCCAAGTTCTCTTGCCTTGTTTTTTGCGATAATGTTACGCGCTGATTCTCCGTAAAACAAAGATTCTACGGAGAATTCACGCAAAGCAAATATGCTTTCCTTTTCCAATTTTTGAATATCTTCTTCACTTCTCCCATCGTGGTCAATAATGCCATAAGCTTCAATCCAATTAATATTAGAGGAGTCCTTTAAACCGCGCACCGCCTGTTTAACTTCAGAACAGGATCCCGCTGGGTGTATTGTGAAATCAGGATACATCACTTCATATAGACGACGATCTAAACTTGTATCTTCTCCCTCAACAAACAGAATTTTCTTCCTACCGCCGAGAATTGCTCGCCTTACATTATTTGGAATATCTTCATTTGGTTGCAGTAGATTGCAATCCCATGCTGTTGGATTTTCTCCTGTCCAACTACAATCATGAAGCACTAACACTTTGGCTTCTTCTATTGTCTCTACCAAGGATAATTCATGCGTAAAAATAACGAATGCACAATCTGGTCGTTCGCTAATCAATGCTGATAACAGTGGCGATGCGATCGAGCGATGAAGATGTTGTTCGGGTTCGTCTATGAAAAAAATCGTTCCTGCAGAAGAACACAAAATGTTACAAGATAAAATCAACGCATTTCGTTCTCCGTCGGAAAGTTGCGCTACTTCATATGTTTTTCCATCTCTAGTTGCTTGGACCGTTTGTTTTTCATCTATTGTAATTTTTACATTGAGCAAACCACGCACAAGAATTTTGCTGATTATGTGAATTGGCCTGTTCCTTTTGCTGAATTTCTCTTCAACATCAGGAATATGGTCATCAATTGCTTTCAGGACTTTTCGTCCTATGAGATTTTCACTTTCAACCAAATCAAATAAAGCAGTATTAATCATAGCGTCTGCATAATAGTCGGTGTATCTGGAAGCAACCTTACGTTGAGAACTACTATAATTTCTATCCACATCCACGCGTTGCTGTGGCAATATGTTTACGGTGCTGGACTCCATCCAGTTTTTCCTTTGTGCCCGGATTACTTTTATGTTGTTATCTGAACTCCGAGACCACAAATTCATAAGCGCAGATTTACCTGATCCATTAGGTCCAACCACGAATAAATTTGAACCATTGTTTAGTTCAATGGTAATTGATTGCTGTGCTGATGAAACATCTTCAGCACCACCTAGAGCATCGGGATGCTCATTAGTAGGGATTGTCAAAGTTATTAACGGCTTAGTTGTCATTTCTTGTCCTCTCTCATAATTATATCCAACAACCCTTCTCTTTCCTTCTCCAATGCCAAAATATTGGTACGGATTTCTTTCTCGAAATAAATAATCACTTCTCCGTCTCTGGCGCGACATCCTGAAACAAATCAATATAACTCTGATATATAAACTTCCGGTTGCGGGCTTGCTTGGCCATCTCGTGCAGGATGCCCCCCAAGTTGTTGGCTATCTATACTTTTCTCCCATAGTAAAGGCTACCTTTACTATAGCCCGATATGTCTCCCATACTAAACGCTGCCTTTACTATAGCCCGATATGTCTCCCATACTAAACGCTGCCTTTACTATAGCCGGATTTTTCCTCCATACTAAAGGCAGCCTTGCATAGTGGCATCATCGGCTACTCGTCCATAATCTCATCCAACAACCCCTCGCTTTCCTGAGCTATGGTCAAATCCGGTGTTTGGAGCTATCCGGTGCCAGCACCGGTTTAAGCTTGTTGCCCACCTGCTCCAGCAAACTGCGGCGCGCGAATTGGGCGAATTTTTTTAGTTTTGCTGTTTCCATTATTAACCTTATTTTCTCGCGTCGTTAATTGAGAAAGTCCTGCTGTTTATTTTCTGCCCACTGGTACCGAACCGGACGGTTGAGTTTGTTAACCTTTCCTTCTTCAACCGCTTGCTTTAGCCAGGCTGTTAACTGGCTTTTGTGTAAATCTGTTGCGGTCATTAACTCATCAATACCAAGTGCCTGCTGCTGGCAGAGGGTTTGTATTTTTAGAAGAAACAAGCCATAAAAACTCGCGTCCTGCAGCTTTATTGGCCCTTCTTGTTCAACCAATTCAGCTTTTGGTAAGACCTTATCAGCGCCGGTAGATGTTTCGGTGCCTTTTTCTTCACTATTTTGTTCCGCATTTTCTGGCTCTTCGGCCTTTAGAGTGCTTAGCTCAGTTTCAACCAATGCCTCCTCTGGTTGATAATCTGATACTGGCTCTCTAGTCGAGAGGTTCTGAGAAAGCGGGGAATCTTTTGCTTCCCGTGCTGGATTTGATGGAAGATCTATAAGCAAGCCATCCACAGTAAAATCATCGATGGATTGGGGTAACCAGCGAGCACCTTTCGCAACCAGTTGAGCATTACCTGCTTCCGAATCCTGGGTTTCTTTTACCCACAGCGGTACCCATTGTTTGTTGATGTTCTCAATTGCCCCATTCCAAGTGCCGCCTTTGGTGCCGGAATGCACGGCAATAGCTGAATCGGAAAGGCAATAGATGTATTTGTTACGCTGCATGGCGTTACCCGGACTAAACCCGGCTTCGGGGTAGAAGGGTGAGATCAACACCAGGTTATTGTTCATAATATGTTGTCGATATTTACGACTGCTACTGACCTTTAACAAGCTATCGGCCATTACGCCAATTACCGTACCTTCAGTCTCCAGTGCGCCTAGCATGGCCGCTTCATCCACTCCACGGGCACCACCGGAGACGATTGAAAATGCACCTTCCGCTGTTTTTATCCCAAGGTCGCGACTAAATGTCAGGTCGGCCTCACTGGTATTACGGGAACCAATAACGGCAATACCACCTTGATTGAGAATACTGCGATTACCACAACCGAAGAGTATCGGAGGCGAATCATTTTTGAGGCGCTTTTTCAAGCGCTGGGGATAGTCTGGGTCCGAGCGGGTAATAATCCACAGGCCTGCTCGACTCCATTTTTCAACAGCCAGAGCCATGGCTGAGCCGCGATTCATTAACTGTTCCAAGCGATCAAGTGACATTTTGCTATCGCTCCAACCAACCAACAACTCGGCGGTTTTTCCCGTTAACAGACTTTCCGGCCGAAGCCCCTTATCTTTCAGCCAGAGTGCAAATTTCCCCCATTCTTTGTTGGTCAGTGGGCGAACTGCTGCATCGCTGGCCTTGTTAAAATAGGCCGTTAGCAGCAGTACGGCCTGAGTATTGGCTAATAAACTCATCTAATCACCTGTACTGGTTGAGGCCAGGGCGACTGGGTAAACAGCCTCACATCCCTGTTGGCATAATAATGCCGCTAAGACGGTTACCGTCCAGCCTGAGTCAATAACGTCATCCACCAGTAACACCGGGCCAGCAGGAAGCTGCTCGGCCACGGCGAAGGCCCCATCGAGGTTACGGCACTGGTGGTAACGGTTTTGCTGAAACTTCTGCTGTTCGTTGTCGAGCGTTTTGGTAATAACGGTAACAAAGGATAGACCCAGTTTGGCAGCAAGGCGCTGGGCGAAGTCTGGCACTAATGCTGGATGATTCAGTGAGGGTACGCAGGTTACCCACTGTGGTGCAGGGTTTGGCTGCCATCTTTGTGTGATCATTTCTGCGGTAGCATTAACAAGTTCTTGCCGAAAGCTACCCGCATGTTTATCGCTCTCAACCAGACCGCCCCAACCGGCATCGCCCCAGCGACTAAGGATTCTACCGTCTGACGCTTGCAGGTGTGCGGGCAAGTTGCCGCGAAAACCGTAGATCGGAAAGGCATCGGCCGCCACCTGTATTTTGTGTTTGAACACAAATGCCGAGTGTTTCAGGTGCTGGGCGGCTGCTATACCTACTGTTCGGTCAATATCCCGGCTGAAGATTGGACTGCCTATGCAATTTGCACACTTACTACAGGGCTCTGAGGCCGGATCATCCAGTGCACTACGAAGGTATTCCATGAGGCAACCTGTGGTATTTATGTAGGCCTGCACTTCGACCCATTCCTGTTCGCGCTGGCCAGAGAGATGGGCTATACGCTCATGATCCATCTGAAAATGAACCGGCGTACGATGCCACCTGGGGCCATCTTTAATCACAGGGGCCGGGTTTTCTACACTCAGAAATTTAAGCACCTTGTCGATTTGACCCTTACGGAGGTTTAGGTATTCCTGCAGCTTTACGATGGATAGCCCGTCCGAATCTCCCAGCGCCGCTAACATGGCATTGACCTGTTCTTCACTGGGAAAGGCGGAACGTCGGAAAAACTCATGAATCCGCTCATCTTCATGCCCGGCTAATAGCACACCATGGGATTGTTCTATGCCACGCCCTGCACGACCCACTTGCTGGTAATAGGCTACGATGGAACCTGGTGCCTGATAGTGAATAACAAAGCCTAAATCTGGTTTGTCATAACCCATACCTAATGCCGTAGTGGCTACCAATACCTTGATATTGTTATTGAGTAAACGCTCCTCCAAATTCCGCCGGTATGCATCGGAGTTGGCAAAACCTTCGCACTCTACACCGCTGTAATAGGCTGCTGCATCTATACCCTGGGATTGCAGCCATGAAGTCACCTGCTCCGCATCGCGTTTAGTCAGTACGTAGACAATACCGGCCAAATCCAGCTTGGGAATATTGATGGATAGCCAAGCTAATCGACTAGCCTGATCAGGCAATGTGATGTTTTGCAGGGTAAGGCTTTCACGTACCAACGGGCCACGTAAAACATCCATATCACCTAGCTGCCCGATAACATCTTCTATTACGCGGTTGTTGGCAGTTGCCGTTGTGCCCAGTACTGGCATATTTGGCGGCATCTGCTTTAGGATATTAAGAAGCCTGCGGTAATCCGGCCTGAAGTCATGCCCCCAATCAGAAATACAGTGCGCCTCATCCACGACCAACAAACCAATCTTGTCAGCGATGGGTAGCAGCACTTCATTTATAAAGTCTTCATTTGCCAGGCGCTCGGGAGAAATGAGCAAACAATCAGCTTGATCAGCCTGGACTTGATGTATTAATGCGGGCCATTCATCACGGTTAGTAGAATTGAGTGTAATGGCTTCTATACCCAAGTTGTTGGCTGCATCGATCTGGTTTCGCATCAAGGCCAGTAAAGGCGACACAATAATGGTTGGCCCAAAACCACGGTCTCTAAGCAACCGAGTACCAATAAAATACACCGAACTCTTTCCCCAGCCGGTTCGCTGTACCAGGAGAAGCTTTTTCCGCTCGTTGACCAGCGCGTTTATTGCCTCCCATTGGCCCTCTCGAAATACAGCATCGGGATTATTGAGTGCCCGCTGTAGCAAGGCTTCCGCATCTTGTTTGCTCATAGCTGTACTTGCTTTCCTTGCTTGATAGCGTCTATCAATGGTAAGCGCCGTTAAATCGACCCATTGACACCCTTAGCATACCGCTGAAGATAGGCATAAGGCTCAAGGTCGTTCGCTTTTGCCGATTCCACCAAACTATAGCAGGTTGCACTGGCGCATTGTTTCTGTTGCGTTGCTGTTATTTATATCCCCGTCGCCAACTGATTTGTCCACAATGTCATCTCCCATCATGCTAACAAAAAAATCCTTATATTGCTGGTCTTCGTGATGAAAACTGACGAATACTTTGTGTCTATCGGTCATGATTGTCACCCTCTTTCTAAATCGGTTAGGTCTTCGACGCCAGCAATTTCCGCTAACATACGATTATAACGACAGAGGTCTTTCTGTAACTCTTGCAATTCCTCACGAAATTTTTCTCGCGTGGTGCTGTTATCAAATCCATTTTGTGATGCCTCTTTGTGCCATTTTGCAGTGAAGGGACGCACTATTTGGTTCAATACCGGTATTGCAACTTTGCTAAATTGCAAAGTTTTTCTTCCTCGCTTGCGTAAAATTTCTCGAGTGATGGGGAAAAGCGAATAAATACTTTCCAGTGCGGTTGTCTCGTCGCCCACCCCGTCCGGCAAAGGCTGAGTAACAATCCTCGTCAACATTTCAACATACAATTCCCACGCCGCGTCCTTGTCTGCTTCATCAAAGGATATTTCCACACCAATCATGCCGACATTCAAATGTACTTTTTTTAGTTCAAATTTTTCAAACAGATTTTCTAGATTGATTGTCATTGTGCGCCTCATGAATTTTGTTGCCATTGATGCATACTAATTTGTTACATAAGTATAGATTGTTCTCATTTGATAATCTCATCCAACAACCCTTCGCTTTCCTTCCCCAATGCCAAAATATCAGCGCGGATTTCATCCAGGGAGCGCATGGGCTGTGGCTTGTAGAAGTGGCGGGTGAAACTGATTTCGTACCCGATTTTAACACTGCCCGGGGCGTACCAGGCATCGGCGGCATGGGGTAGCACTTCGCGTTGCAGAAAGGTTTCAATGCCGCCTTTTTCTTGTAGCGGAATCTGCTCGGTGTCGCGCAGGTCGGGGGCGGGTTCGTATTCCACCACCGCGGGTTTGCCGTCGATGTTGGTTTGGAACAAGCCGCGTAACGGGTCGGGTTTGGTGTCTTGTTTGTGAATCTTCTTGATGATTGGCGGCGACTCCTCGCTGCGCTCAGAAGATTCTTTTAATTGTTTCAACTCGTTGGGTTTGTAGACGCGTCCGGGCTCGGCGCCGACCAAGCGCAAGGGCCGCTCAACCGTCACCTTCCAATAACCGAATGCCTCGTTCGGGAATATCTTTGACTGCTCGGTTTCCTCAAAGGCGAGAAAGGTATCGCAGATGTGCTTGATGTCCGTCTCGCCAAGTTCACAGTTTTTCTTGCCGAGATTTTTACGCAACGGCTGGCACCATTCGCTGGCGTCAATCAGTTGCACCCTGCCCCTGCGATGTTCCGGTTTGCGGTTGGTCAACACCCAGATGTAGGTGGCGATGCCGGTGTTGTAGAACATATTGAGCGGCAAGGCGACTATGGCTTCCAGATAGTCCTTCTCAATGATCCATCTGCGGATGTTGCTCTCGCCTTGTCCAGCGTCGCCAGTGAACAGCGACGAGCCATTGTGCACCTCGGCGATACGGCTGCCGAGTTTTGTGTCCTGTTTCATCTTGCTGAGTTTGTTGACAAGAAAGAGCATCTGCCCGTCGCTGGAGCGAGTGACCAGCGAGTATTCCGGATCGCCCGCGTGGTCAATCATAAAGCGCGGATCGCGCATGTCCTGCTTGCCGCCCATGCGCGCCAGGTCGCTCTTCCAACTCTTGCCGTAGGGTGGATTGCTGAGCATGAAATCAAATTCATGCGTCGGGAAGGCATCGTTGGATAGGGTGGAATATTCCGCGCCGCCCTTGATGTTATCCGTGACATCGCCTGCGCTCTTGAGCAACAGGTCGGCTTTGCATATCGCGTAGGTTTCGGCGTTGATTTCCTGACCGAATAAATGCGTGGAAACTTCTTTGCCGTGCTCGGCGGCAAGAGATTGGAGTGTTTCTTCCGCCAGCGTCAGCATGCCGCCAGTGCCACACGCGCCGTCATACAGCAAGTAGGTGCCGGATTTTATTTCATCAGCGACGGGCAGAAAAATAAGTTTTGCCATGAGTTTGACCGCGTCCCGCGGCGTCCAGTGCTCGCCCGCCTCCTCGTTGTTTTCCTCGTTGAAGCGGCGCACAAGTTCCTCAAAGATGGTACCCATGGCGTGGTTGTCGAGACCGGGATGACGTTGCGCGCCATCACTGTATAAAACCGGCCGCGGGCTGAGATTGATTTCCGGCGAGGTCAGTTTTTCAATCAGGGCACTGAGCACATCGGCTTTGGACAGGCGTGAAATTTGATTGCGAAATTCAAAGTTATTTAAAATATCCTGAACATTAGGCGAGAAGCCATCAAGATAATTTTCAAAGTCCGCGCGTAGTTGCTGCTGACTGGAGCGGGACTTCAAATCGCGCAGGGTGAATTTTGATGTGTTGTAGAAGGCTTGCCCAGCAGCCCTGCACAAGGCAGGGTCTTGCTCAATGATTCCGGCCTCATCCAATTCGGTTTTTGTGTGTAAGACTTTTTGCTTGTTTTCTTCAAGCACCGTATCCAGCCGCCGCAAAACCGTCATTGGCAGGATGACATCACGATACTTGCCGCGAACATAAAGATCGCGCAATACATCATCGGCGATGCCCCAGATGAAATTCGGTATTCTGTTGAGATTGGGTTTTTTCATTAGTTATTCACGCAGTTTTGATTCGGCATGGTAGGTATGAGTTCTGGGAGATGGCAAGGCACGCGTCCGCGTTACCCGGCCCACTCGCGCCAGCCGCGCAGTGAAGGAAAATATAAACCCAGGCGGACTTCGTTCGGTTGAAGTTGGCTGACGACTTTGGCGTATCGTGCCAGTTGATTTTGGTGTCGTTGTTGTTCGCGGTCTAAAAATATATTCGGGTCGGCGCCTTCGTGGCGGCTGGATTTGAAATCAATAATCCAGCGGATGCCGTTGTCGTCGATGAAACTTCGGTCGATGACGATGTGCGCGACTTTGCCGTCGACCCATCCGCTGAGCGGCCATTCGGTTTTGATGTCGTGATGATCGCCGGAGAAAATCCACGTGGCTTTGGAATCCTGCCGAACGTTTTCAATGGCTTTGATCACTTGATTCAATGCGGTGTCAATGTCGTTCCTGAATATGCCGTTTTCCATGAGTTGGTTTCGCCACAAAGTTTGTTGCGCTTCATCGATTACCCGTTCGCTCCAATGCGCCCAGCCGATTTCATCAACCTGCTCGAGAATCTGATGGATGACGACGCCGATAATTCGCGCGACTTCGCCGACCCAGGAAAACTCGATTTCATTGGTTGCTTCGACCGCGTCCGCCGCCACCGGAATGTTTGGCGGAAACGCCGGCGCTTGCCATTGCAACGGAAGTCGATGTAAGGTTTGCTGCGGTAACTCTTGCGCTTGGTTTTCATCCGGTGTTTCGGCAACATTGGCGGAGACCGCATCCATATATTGTTGTTGCACCAGTTTCCACAGCAGCGACAGCAACGATCTATCCGGCGGTGCTTTCGGCACGGCATCTTTTGCGCCGACGCTACCGAACAAGTGCAGATGTTTTTTCGCGCGCGTGCACGCGACATACAATAGCCGACACAATTCATTGTGCGTGTGAATTTTTTCCAGATGTTCAAGGTAGGGATAAAACGCGTCATCCTGTTCGGTGCTGGACGGCAGCGGCGCGGTCAATAATTGTTGCGGCAATTTTCGCCATTGCAACAAAGTTTTATCATCGGAGCGCGGGCGGCGTTCCAGACACGGCAAAAACACGATGTCAAACTCCAACCCTTTGGCTTTATGAATGGTCAGCAACTGCACGCGTGCATCGCCGCCGCCGCGCGCCCACAGATCATCGGTAGATTGCTTCAAATTGTCGGCGGTAATTTCAATTCGACTCGCTTCCATTTCGCTCAACCGCTCGAGATAGCGTTGGCAGTCATCGAGGTCTGATGATTCAACGGTGGCGGGCCCACCGAGGCAAAGCCATGTGGCTTCGACATTTTCGCGGATGCCGATCCGTCCACTGCGATGCATCGCGGTGTCGATGGCGCCGAGCAATCGCATCAAGTGTGCGCGGCCATCATCGGACAAACGCACCATCAATTTTTCATCGTGGCATCGTTCAATGATGGTCGCGGCGTGATCGTCGGCGGCAAGCACGGTGAGGTCGGCAAGGTTCAATCCGCACCACGGCGCGCGTAACAAACTCAGCCAGGCGATGCGGTCGGCCGGTTGCGCGAGTGCGCGAGTGATGGCGATTAAATCGCGAATCGCCGGTCGGTTGGTTAGTTTTTCCAGATCCACCGCTTGATGTGCGATGTTGCACCGGCGAAGTTCCGCGGCGATGGCGTGCAAGTGTGGGCGACTGCGTCCCAAAACGGCGATGGTCTGGGTTGCGTCATGGTCTTGCGCTTGCTTGATTAAAGTCGCCACGCATTGCGCTTCGTGTTCGCGTCCGCGATCGATGTCGGCGTGAATGTGCACCGCGCCGTCGGCGTTGGTATGCGCGCATGCGGGCGCGTAACTGACCGCGCCGTTGATGATGTCGTTGTGCGCCGGAAAAACTTCGCGGAAGGTTTGGTTGAACCAGTCCACCAGCATCGGCGCCGAGCGAAAGTTGGCGGTGAGAAGAATAGATTTGGGTCGGAGGTCTCCCAGCCCTTGTCGTTGGACTTGCAGAAAGTTGGCGACTTCGGCTTCGCGAAACCGGTAGATGGATTGCATCGGGTCGCCCACCAAAAACAAAGTTCGCCCGTCGCCGTTTTGCCAGCCGGCGGTTAGTTTGACAAGCAGGTCGATGTGTGCGCCGGAGGTGTCCTGAAATTCATCCATGAGTAAATGCGCAAGTTGGTAATCGAAAGCCAACGCCAAGTCGGAAGGATGGTCGGCATCAAACAGCGCGAGCGCGGCGCGTTGCGTAAGTTCGATGTAGTCGGCTTGATTTTGTTCCTTGAAAATCAATTTCAATTCGGCCGCCGCCACCGGCAACAATCGCATCAAGGCTTCGATGGAACGCCATTGCGCGTCGCTGAAATTTCCGCCCGGCAACAGACGCACCTTGACCAGCGCGTCCACCAGTTCGTCTTCGCCGCGAAGCGAGGCTAACAACTCCACCATTTTCGATTTGACATTTTTGTTCTCGGCGGTGTCGACCGGGAAACCCTGAACCGCGCTCACGGTTTTTCGCAAAAGACCTTGGTTGGTCAGCAGCAAAGCGGCGATGCCGCGCCATTGGTCGGTGCAACGATGACTCGCTTCGGGAAACTGAGTCGTGTTATGCAAACTGCGCACCGCCGACTCGCGCTCTGCGTCAATCAATTGATTGGCGGCAAAGGCACCAAGTTCGACCAATTTGGTTTGTATCTGAGCGGGAATGATTTCCGTCGCATGTTGTAATTCCAGATCGATCACCTGCCGCCACATCGCTTCGAGATGTTCGCGATTTGCCGGACCAAGCAATCGCATCCACTTGTCGCGCTTCGCCAGCATGTTCGCCAGCAAGGTGTGCGCCTTGTTCCAATCGGCATCCACCACGCCCAACAAATGCTGACACGCATCGGCGTAATCTGATTTTTGTTCGAGATGATCGAGGCTGATTTTTGCCGCGCGCAAATAAAGTGGCGTGGCATCGTCAACGATGTCCGGCGGCGAACCGAAGCGCGCCGACCATGGCATGCGCCGCACCAATTCACTACAAAACGCGTCTATGGTTTGAATACGAAGCCGCCGAGGGTTGGCGGTGATGCACCAGTCGTGTTTGCGGTCGTTGGCTAACGCGGCGTCCACCAGCGCGAGAATTTCGCGATGGCTATCCGAATCATCATCCAACGGTTCGCCATTTTCACCAACCCGATTGAGCGCGTTGCAAATTCTAATCCGCATTTCGGCGGTGGCTTTTTTGGTGAAAGTGATGGCGAGAATTTGCTCCGGTTGGTCGACCGTCGCCAGCAACGCGAGATAACGCCGCACCAGCAATTCGGTTTTGCCGGAGCCGGCCGGTGCTTGCACGATGAACGATTCATTCGGCTGCAAGGCGCGCCGGCGTTGCGCGTGGTCGGGCGGGGCGGTCATGATTGTTGTGCGTTGATGCGACAAAACCCGTGCAAGTCGCACTGCGTGCAGATGGTTGGGTTGAGCGGTTGAACGCGCGCCTCGCCATCGAGAAATTCCTGCGCCAGTTCGGAAAGAACCGTGCGCCAGTGCGCGATCAAATCATCCCAGTTGGAAAAGTCATGCCGCAAAGTTGAGCCGGCAAGTGTGTGCACGCCGTCGGCGAAATCAGAATCGCGCGAGACACCTTTTAGCGTGCACGCGCCGCGTCGCACTTGCCCGTAAGCGATGGTTTCCACCGGCGCATTTTGCGCCAGCGCGTATAGCGGCAACTGCGGCGATTGCACGCGCGCGCCGTTCCAGTTTTGCAAACTGCCGGGCGTTCCGGTTTTGTAATCGATGAGCGCGAGCGCGCCGTTTTTCATTCGGTCGATGCGGTCAATCTTGAAGGTCAGTTGCAAGCCATTCAGATTTAATGTGGTCTCCTGCTCGACGCCACTAACCACAAAGTCATCGCCGCGTTTTTTTTCCACTTCAAACCATTCCGACAAAGTGTCGCTGGCCCAGCGCAGTTGAGTTTGATGAAATTGATCGCCGCAACCGCTCGATACCTGATAACGTTTAGCCGCTTGTTCGGCCGCATCGTCAATGATTTTTTTTAACTCATCATCTACCAGCGTGCGTAACTTTTCCGAACAGCCGATCGCTTGCCATGCCACTTGCAACGCGTGGTGAATCAGCGAACCGCGCTCGCCGGCATCCAACCCTTGTTCATTTGGTTCGACTTCGCGTGCGCCGAGTCGATGAATGGCAAAGGCGCGGAACGGGCATTTTGCCTGATTTTCAATCAACGAAGTGCCGCCTCTGGCAACCGCATCTGCGGCATGCACAGGCCCGCGCGGGTCGGTGAACTCTTGCAGTGCGGGTCGGTGTTGGTGGATGAGATCGGTTGGCGTGAGGTTCGCCGCTTCGGTTTGGCGGTCGGTATCGGCATCGTTTCGGTCGCCGAACTCAATCAGCAGCGCGCTCGGTTCCGCCGGAATTTCATCCACCGTGCGTGGTCGGGAAAGAACGATTTCATCGGTGGATGCGATGAGTCGGCGTTGCAACCATGCGGTGTGTTCGCGGCTGTGTTCGACCGATGCTTCGATCACGCCGGACTCTCGCTGCAAACCAACGGCGATGAACGGGTTGGGCCGTTGCGCCGGCGGCCAGTTGGCTTCCACCAAACCGCCGAACCAGATGCCGTCGAAGCGTTGCCCGGCGGCTTCCACAACACCGAGCACTTGCACCGGTGCATCGTGCGCTTCCACCTGAAACGGTTGCTCATCAACTCTGCGTCTCAACCAACCCAACGCGGCGGCGGCATTCATCGGCGCTGTGGTCAAGTCGAGTCGGGCGAGGTTTTTCAATTGCTGGCGAAAGGCATGCGCCGCTTGATATTCATCGCTATGCAAACTGCGCTCGCCGGGCCAGCCGAGCGCGTTCAACCATTCACCAAAGTGCCGCGCCCAGTGCGCCACGGATTGCGATTTGCCAATCCCGTCCAGCAACGGCAGCGCGGCGTGCAACGCTTTTTGCAAACTCGGGCACGCGTTCGCGGCGGAATTGTTGTCATCGGAAAATTCTTTGACCAGTTGTCGCAAGCGCATTTGATAGGGCAACCGCTGGCGACACCTTTGTTCCAACTTGGCACGCGGCACCGCTTCGCTGTCGGCACCGCGAATGAAGGGCGAGCGTATCAATTGGCTGATGGATTCTGCGTCCATCGCGCCGCCGGACATCGGCACCAGCACCGCCAGCGCGGCTTTCGCCACCGGATGTCGGTTGAGTTTTTTCCCCAGCGATACATGATAGGGCAACTGCGCGCTTACCACCGGCTCAATGAGTTGTTGCGGACACAAGATTTGCTGCAACGCGTATTCGATGGCGGGTGCTGTGTTGTTGAGATTTGGCGCGATGATGGCGAGTTTGGATTGCGGGTCAGACAACAATTTTTTTCGCGCCCAGCGCGCCGCGCTCAACCATTGTTGCGCTTCGTTTTCGTAGTCGCGCAATTCAATCGTTGACGCGCTCGGTTGTTCCTGCGTGTCGACCACAACTTCCACGCCCTTTTTTTGTAATGCGTTGAGTAGCGATTGTTGTTGCGGAAGTATCCGGTCAAAACCGGCAAACTCAATTGTGCGTGGCAGTTGTGGTTGCGCGTTTTCCTTATCAAAAATGACGACCAATTCGCTTGTCAATCGATGCGGGTCGATCCAGTTTTTGGTCGCGCACAATTGTTGAAATTGCCGCGCCCAGCGCAACCAGCGTCGATGATCTTCATGGATTGACTGCGCGCATTGCTCAAGGTCAATGTTCCATGCGTTCAGAATTCGCCAGGCATCCACGGCGGTTTTTGCGCTGGCATGCGGATTCCATAACGGCGCATCGTCGTGGTCGCGCCGATTGATGTCGTCACGGATGATGTTTTCCCACGCCGCCACCAGTTGCAACGTGTCCAGCAGCATCGGGCAATCGGGCCGCCGGGCGTTGAGGTCTTGCCAAAAGCGTCTCAAGCAAGCGTGATAGGGCAATACATCCGCGCTCTCCCACGCCGATTTTTTGCCGGCGAGTTGATGCTGGTCGAATTGCGTTTGCAGTTCGCGTGCAAGTCGCGCAGTGGCGGTGATGACGGTCGCGCCTTCCGCCAATCGTTGGATGGTTGGGTGGTTAATTGTTTTCACCATTCGCCGTGAAGCGAAGAGTTTTTTGCTCTCGCTGGTTCATCCTTGATAACCGCATTCCTTAAGCAACCGAAAAATTCGCGGACAGATTTTCCATTCGCTCGGCGAGAGCAAAATCAAGTTGCGTAATGCCACCGGATTCGTGGGTGGTCAAATTGATGACCACGGTTTTATACACATTGCACCATTCGGGATGGTGATTCATTTTCTCCGCGACCAACGCCGCCATCGACATAAAACCGAATGCCTCTACAAAATTTTTGAACACGAAAGTTTTGTGAAGTTTGTCGTTGGCGATTTGCCACGGCGCGGCGATGCCGTCATTGAGTTGACTGAGGGATTGCCGGATGGCTTCGGCGGATAGTTTCTGTTCGGGCATGACGGACGCTTCAGTTAGTTAATGTAAATCTCGCGGAGCGGGGTAAATCTCGCGGAGCGGGGTAAATCTCGCGGAGCGGGCTATTATACGGTCATCGGCGGCAAAGTCGCCACCCGTGGCTACGCCCGCCGAAATAAGGAGTTCGGCTACGCCGAACGGTTTAATAACTGGATTGCCCGGAACAAGCCGGGCAATGACCGGTTGGGGAGACAATGGCGAATCGGGCGGGAATGATTTTTTTGAGACGCCAAAGTAACCGAGAAAAAAAGTCCAGCGTAGCCGGACTTCTTATTCTCAATGTGCCTTTGGCTTCTCAACGCGATTTGTCTTTTCTGTTCACTATTGCCCTTTCATTCGTCATTCTCGCCGGCAGGCGGGAATTCAGGTGGCGGCGTTAGCCGCCGGCGTTTTGAGCCAGAACCGACGAGACGAAAAGCATGTTGTTCGGCTACGCCGAACGGTTTAATAATAGATTATCGCCTGCCGGCGAGAATGACGGTCTGGGGATGTGGTTTGGATTATGACGGTATTAGTTACTCTCATCGTTTTTTAGTTCTGGGTTCTCGCCTTTGGCGAGAACAACAGACTGGATTCCCGCCTGCCGGCGAGAATGACGGGTTGGGGAGACAATGTGAAGCGCAAAGTGTGACTTTCTTTGAGAAGCCAAAAGCACATTGAGAAAAAAGCCCGATATGCCGGACTCATTAATTACGAACAAACATTGTGCGCCGCATATTTTTCGCGAGCGAAGCGAGCCCGAAGGGCGCGTATCAAGGATGATACGCGCAAAATAGGCAAGCACAATCATGCCATCGGTATCAAACCACCATCTATCCATAACTGCCCGGAGATGGCCGGGTTTTCGATGAGCAAGCACACCGCTTCGGCGATCTCGTCGGGCTCGATCATTCTGCCCAGCGGAATCATCGGTTTGATGTGGTTTTCGAAATGCCCTTCGGGCAATTGCGCAAGCATGGGAGTGTTGACCATCCCGGGGTGGATGATTTTGGTCTGCACGCCGTGGAACATGCCTTCCACATGCAAAGTTTTGGCGGCGGCGTTCAACCCGGACTTGGCGCAGGAATAGGAAATCTGCCCGCGATTGCCGCGCGAAGAAACCGAACCGACCAACACCGCCGAGCCCTGAATGTCCTCTTCCGCTTGCCACTTTTTCAAACCCGCTTCAAAACGCTGCTCGGCGATGCGCGCCAGCATTTGCATGCTCCAATACACCGGATGCAACAAATTGATTTCAAGAACGCTACGAAAGATAGCGTCTTCATACAATATCGCCTTGCCGGTTTCGCGCTCCACTTTGACCGCCATGGCATCGCGCAAAATGCCGGCGGCCGGAACGCAAATGCGCACTACATCGCCGGCCTTTTCCATCTGCGCGAAAACTTCCGCACGAAAGTCGGCATCGCAAACATCGCCACAAAATGGTTGCGCCACCTCAAGTTCAAGTTCGCGGTTCAATGCCTCTGCGCTTTGTGCGCAACGCGCCGATACATCCACCATTGCCACCGCACGCGCACCACGTTGTGCCAGTTGCCGGGCGATAGCGAAACCGATGCCACCGGTTGCACCGGTAACGATGGCGATTTTGTCTGTTATGTTCATCGATTAATTAGTGCCATTTAATTTGTGTCAACTCCGCCGAGCGGTCAGCGACTAACGCCGCGACATCAATCATTCCGACTTTGATGTCATCAAGCCGCGGATTTTTTCCACCAAAGTTGCATTGACCGTGCGCGGGCCATGGTCGTTACGATTGGTGTGTCGACGTTGTCCGGGCAGGCGCGTACCGTCCAACGCCTGGAGGCGTGCGAAAAAATCTTCGGCGTGTTGTTCCCAACCGGGTCCGGCAATGCGCTGCGGCGACAGTGCCAGCAGAAACTCACCGCCACGCGGCGGGCCGCCGTCTCGATTGTCGGCTGCCGCGGCTTCGTAACTGAAGCGTTCGCCAAGCAATGCCGCCGCCAGCAATTCGATCATTAGTGAGATTGCCGAGCCTTTGTATCCGCCGAACGGCAGCAATACGCCGCCATCGGCGATCTTCGCCGGGTCGGTGGTCGGCGTGCCATCGGCGGCGAGGCCAGTGCCGAGCGGCACATCATGGCCATCGCGCGCCGCGATTTGCACTTCGCCCATGGCCATGGACGCGGTCGCCATGTCGTACACCACCGGTGTGTTGCCGGGGCGTGGCCACGCGAACGAAATCGGGTTGGTGCCGAACAACGCGGTGGTGGCACCGGCCGGGGCGACAGCGGGCATGTAGGCGGTGCAGGCGAGGGCGACCAGTCCGCGTTCGGCAAGCGCTTCGGTTTCATGCCACAACGCCGCGAAGTGATGGACGCGCACGAGGGCGAGCACCGCGACCCCGGATTGCGCCGCGGCTTGTGCCAGCACCGGGATGCCGTGTTGCAACGCGGTCGGCGCGAAACCATTGTCGCCGTTCACGCGAACCAGTGCCGGGGTCGGCGTTTCGACACTCGGCGCGGCGCCGCCATTGACCTTGCCGCTACGCAACGCCGCCACATAGCCGGGGATGCGAAACAATCCGTGCGATACCGAACCGTCTCGTTCGGCGTGGCTGACCGTGGTGGCGACCGCATCGGCGTTGGCGTGGTTGCAACCGTTATCGCTCAGACAACGATACGCGAGGTCGTAGATTTGCTCCACGGGCATGGTCACGGTGTCGGGCATAGTCGAGATACCTTTTATTATTCGTCACAACCGTATCACAATTTTGGCGATGACTTTCGTTGCTTGATGCTTCCGACCAGAGCGCCAAGCGCGGCGCCGATGCAAACATTCCATCCAATCAGAAGCGCGTAAAACGGGTAGTTGATGAACCAGCCCTCGACGCCGAACATTCCGCCTGCGGCAATCGCGTCCAACCCGGGGATGATGTCGATAATCCACCACAACGGCACGATGGTGAGCGCCATAATCGACCCGAATAAAAGGTTGAGCGGCGACGGCCCCAGAATTGCACCGAGTGCCGAGATCACGAACATAATCGCCGCGCCCCAAAGCGTATATTTTTTCATGATGTGCCTAACGATATTTGTAATTTTTTGGAGTGAAAAAAGCGAGTATACTCTGATTTGAAGACCCCGACGGCCACCATTGGAGCGTGATGCATAACGTTAAAAGAATCAGAAATTAATCAAAATACTCTGATACCACATGTTTTATTGGCGTTGCATAAATTGGGGGGTGTTGGATCTCCCAAACAGGTTGTTGACGCGATTGCCGATGATCTTAAATTAGACGAAGAGTTTTTAAGTGAAGTAACGCCTAAAAATAATGCTTCTGTTTTTCAAGGGCAGGTTCATTTTTCAAGAGTAAGGCTTTCATGGACGGGGTATATTGATAATTCAGAAAGGGGCAAATGGATTTTAACCAAAAAAGCAAAGGATATGATTCCCGAATTGCGTGATGAGCAATCGCACAGCGCGTTTGTTAAGGAAGTGATGGATGAGTCAAATAAAGAAGGAATGAGAAGAAGGGATGAAAAGAAGCAAAGCAAAGAAAATAAAACAAATTCTGCAGATTCAGCAATGGCGGATGAAGAAAAGGATGTAGAAGAAAGATTAGCGGACGAAACGAGGGAACAAAGAAGAGAACTAGAAATCATAAAAAACATAACACCAGAGCAATTTGAAAGACTCTGCGCGACACTGTTTAAAGAAGCGGGGTATGAGGATGTTGAAAATACGCAACTATCAAAAGACGGCGGATATGACGGGCAAGCTTTTTATTTGTTGGGATTAACAAGAATGAAAGTCGTATTTGAATCAAAAAGATATGGCGATGCAAAAATTGACGAGCGAAAAATAAGACAATTAGAACAAGTGAAAACGGATACAAAAGCAGAGAAGGCAGTGTTTATCACCACCTCATCCTTTACAAAAGATGCAAGAAATAGAGCGAATGATTATGGAATGGAGCTGATAGACGGGGAAAGATTGATTACGCTTCTGAAAAAATACAACATAGGATTTGAGCAACAAATAGATGCAAAGTTTTTTGATGATATATAAATATTTGGTCATGACAACTAAGGCGGGTCCTCCGGAAAAGGATCGCTATACTGTTCAAACCAGGTGAAAATGGCGTTAATCAACTCAATAATCCTGAGCGTAAATAGTCCTGGCTTCAATAGTCATTGTGACCATCATGATTTTGACTATCATGGCCGACCAAAACTCAGACCGCGCCGCGGCGCGCGTTATTTTATACTGTCATCCGGCATAAAATCATCTTGATAATTCACCTTGCGGCCAACTGTTGCCGGATGGTTTGAGCGGCCCACAGCGCCAGGGCGGCAATGGTGAAGGTGGGGTTGGACGCGCCCCCGGTCGGGAACACGCCGCTGCCGATCAAGAACAAGTTTTTATGATCATGGCTACGCTGATATTTATCCACCACGCTGGCTTCAGGCCGGTCGCCCATGCGGTAGGTGCCCATAATATGACCGGCGCCGGCGAATTCATTCACCGGCTTATGATGAATGTCCTCAGGCAACGCGCCCAGCGCGCGGAATATCTGATGATGAACCTGGATGGCGGCATTCATTCCGCGCCGGCAATACGGGTCGTCGCTGATGCCATATCTCACCTTAGGCCGGGGAATTCCCAGCGCATCCACTTCATCCGACAGGGTCACGCTGTGCTCCTTGATTGGCGTCGCCTCCACCAGCGCGGCCACGCGAAGTTGGCGGGTCAGGGTTTTTTCCAGCCGCTCCTGCAGCGCCGCGCCAAACACGCCGCGCTCGCCTTGGATCAAGTGATACGCCGTGCCATAGGGCGCATTGGCGGGCCAGGCCCAGCCATCGTTGCCCAACTCAATACGAAAGGCGGCCATGCCGCTGCGGGTGGGAGCGTCCTTTAGATTTTCAATGCCCGAGGTCGATAACGGGCCGCGGTAGGCGTATATCGGGTCTTTCACTAAGGCATAACTTAACTGAATGTTGTGATCCATCAAGTATTTTCCGACCAAGCCAGAGGTGTTGGCCACGCCGTTGGGCGCGCGTTCGCTGGCCGAGTTAAGCAGCAGCTTTGGCGTTTCTATGGCATGGGCGGCCACCACAAAAATATCCGCGCTGGCGCTATAGTCATGGTAGGCAATGTCGGCGCCATCCTCATCCTGTCGCCATTGCCTAAAAACAATGCCGCTGACCTGGGCCTGGTTATCGACCGCCACCTTGAGCGCGCAGGCTTGCGCTTGCAAAGTGAATAAGTCGCCGTATTGCTCGCGGCACATATTGATATGCACCGTGGCGTCGTATTTTGCCTGAATAGGGCATACCGGAATACAACTGTTATTGCCGCTGCATTGCGGCCGGTTTTGGTAGCCGGGCGTTGCGTTGCGCGCTTGCGGCGTTGGCGAGATCAGCAACGGCGCCTGCAGTCCGTCAACATCCACGGCCATGCCTTGCGCCTGTTTCATCACCTGCTGGTCGGAATAGGATTGAGCGATGGCGGGCATGGGGTAGTGGTGCGGGGGGAGGCTTTTGTAGGCCGGCGGACAAGCGCGATGGTTGCGGGGAATCCCGAATACATAACGGTCGTCGCCCGACACGCCGAGCTCGGTCGCCGCTTTGTCATACCACGGAGCCAGGTCGTCATATGAAATCGGCCAGTCGACGAAACCGGGCGGCGGCGGATGATAGGCGCTTCGCATCCTGAAATCGTTGGGCACAAAGCGCAGGCAACTCCCCAGCCAGTGCCAAGTGGTGCCGCCGACGCGACGCTCGTAGGTGCTTTTGAACCAGTCGTCGCTCACCGCCGGCGGAATGTGGCTTCGCCTGCTGCCGGTTTGCTCCAAGTAACCCTTGTACGGGCGAACAAACAAATCATCGGTTGCCGGGCGCGGCGCGGCATCGACTTGAGGGTAGGCGCATTCGGGCACGCGCAAGGACGCCTTTTTGTAATTTTGGACATAGTGGCTGCGATCTTGTAAACTGGTTTTATCGGGGCCGGCCTCCAGCATCAGCACCCGTTTGCCGGCCGAGACTAATTCGTAAGCCAGCAAAGCGCCGGCAACGCCAGCGCCGACAATCACCACATCGAAATGCCGCGCGCTGATTTTAGCGGCTTCAGGAAAATATTCGAACGCGGCTTGATGCCGAATCATTGCGGCTTCTCCGCCCAATATGCGTATCCGCCGCCGCCGGTCGCTGGCGGCAAAGTGCCGGCCAGTTTCCACGCCAGGGCGCCTCGATAAGATGCGGCGCTGCCGTACACAAATTGTGTTGGCGGCACAATGTCGCTTGATTTTTCCACCAGAAAACCCGCATACCAGAGCAACAGCAGGTCTCGGGCCAAACAACATGCCATGGCTTTATCGGCGGTTTTATCGACGCCGCATAACTGGGCGCAATGCTGTGGCCGCCAAATTTCCTGGTCGACCAAACTGATCAACCGCGTCCGCCGGCCGGCCGCTGTTGCTTGTAATTCCCGGAACTGCGCTAACAGGCGATTGAGCGCGCCGGGCGATTGTTGATCCAGGCGGCGTATGTATTCCAGCGATAAACGCCGGTCCAACTGGTCAATCTTCCACCCGGTCAAGATGGACGAAAGTTGTAAAAAGCGCTTGTTGCGATTTGCCGCCGGACCATAAGACGCCGCGTTCACGGCTAACCAGTAGCCTGGCAGCAGGGCCGTGGCCATTAACGCCCGCCCGACCATTTGCAAGGTTTGGCGTCGGTTATATGTTTTCATTGAGCATTCCCCGTTTAGGCCCGCCAAGATGCCGACCCGATTGTTTTCGATTTAAGGCCTGATTTCATTTGCGGTGCATTATAGCAAAACAGCAACCCGCAATCGCGCGGCTTCCTTTTTTCGTCATGCCAAGAATCCAGAATGTTTCTGGCATTATTCAGACCGTGTCCGGGTTCTTGGATTCAACTCTTAAGTGCAACAGGGGGGGGTTATGCCGAATAGTGCCTGATTTGGCGTTTTCATGCCAAGGCATTTGCGCGGCCGGTTATTGATCTGGTTGGCCACATGCGCCAGTTGCGAGGTTGTGATGGTCGAAATATCATAGTTTTTGGGAAAATACTGCCGTATCAGCCGGTTGGTATTCTCATTGGTGCCTCGCTCTCAGGACGCGTAGGGATGGGCGAAGTAGAAGTCGGCTTGCAGTGCGTCGCTGACCGCTTCAATGACCGGCGAATTCGCTGCCGTTATCCGCGGTCAATGTGCACCCGGTGTTTGATCGTAGCCAGGTTTCTAATCAGCGCCGCGCCCACCACCGGCGCCTTCCGGTTGGGCAGGATATCAATGTACACGAAGCGCGTGGCGCGCTCGACCATGGTCAGCATGACGGCGGTATGGTTTTTCCCATGCACCGTATCCAGCTCCCGATCGCCGATGCGGGCTCTTTTTTCCACCAACGCTGCATTGACCGTGCGCGGGCCATGGTCGTTACGATTGGTGTGTCGACGTTGTCCGGGCAGGCGCGTACCGTCCAACGCCTGGAGGCGTGCGAAAAAATCTTCGGCGTGTTGTTCCCAACCGGGTCCGGCAATGCGCTGCGGCGACAGTGCCAGCAGAAACTCACCGCCACGCGGCGGGCCGCCGTCTCGATTGTCGGCTGCCGCGGCTTCGTAACTGAAGCGTTCGCCAAGCAATGCCGCCGCCAGCAATTCGATCATTAGTGAGATTGCCGAGCCTTTGTATCCGCCGAACGGCAGCAATACGCCGCCATCGGCGATCTTCGCCGGGTCGGTGGTCGGCGTGCCATCGGCGGCGAGGCCAGTGCCGAGCGGCACATCATGGCCATCGCGCGCCGCGATTTGCACTTCGCCCATGGCCATGGACGCGGTCGCCATGTCGTACACCACCGGTGTGTTGCCGGGGCGTGGCCACGCGAACGAAATCGGGTTGGTGCCGAACAACGCGGTGGTGGCACCGGCCGGGGCGACAGCGGGCATGTAGGCGGTGCAGGCGAGGGCGACCAGTCCGCGTTCGGCAAGCGCTTCGGTTTCATGCCACAACGCCGCGAAGTGATGGACGCGCACGAGGGCGAGCACCGCGACCCCGGATTGCGCCGCGGCTTGTGCCAGCACCGGGATGCCGTGTTGCAACGCGGTCGGCGCGAAACCATTGTCGCCGTTCACGCGAACCAGTGCCGGGGTCGGCGTTTCGACACTCGGCGCGGCGCCGCCATTGACCTTGCCGCTACGCAACGCCGCCACATAGCCGGGGATGCGAAACAATCCGTGCGATACCGAACCGTCTCGTTCGGCGTGGCTGACCGTGGTGGCGACCGCATCGGCGTTGGCGTGGTTGCAACCGTTATCGCTCAGACAACGATACGCGAGGTCGTAGATTTGCTCCACGGGCATGGTCACGGTGTCGGGCATAGTCGAGATACCTTTTATTATTCGTCACAACCGTATCACAATTTTGGCGATGACTTTCGTTGCTTGATGCTTCCGACCAGAGCGCCAAGCGCGGCGCCGATGCAAACATTCCATCCAATCAGAAGCGCGTAAAACGGGTAGTTGATGAACCAGCCCTCGACGCCGAACATTCCGCCGGCGGCAATCGCGTCCAACCCGGGGATGATGTCGATAATCCACCACAACGGCACGATGGTGAGCGCCATAATCGACCCGAATAAAAGGTTGAGCGGTGATGGCCCGAGAATTGCACCGAGTGCCGAGATCACGAACATAATCGCCGCGCCCCAAAGCGTATATTTTTTCATGATGTGCCTAACGATATTTGGTTGTGTTAAGTATCAAACCGGCTGGCAAGAAAATGCCGCCGCAATTACCTGAACCGGTTTTTCAATCGCAGCAACGGTGCTTCGATTAGGCGGTGGGAGAGTTCCGCCAGGGCGATTATCATCACTAACGAGGCGATGACTTTCAGCACCATGCTGTCGCCGAGTTCAATGCCGATCCAGCGTACGATGTCGGCGTAGTAGGCGATGATAAGGTTGTGGTAAAGATAGATGCCGTAACTGATGACGCCCATGCGCACGGTGAACGGGTTGTGCCACAGCGAAAATTTTTTGTTTCCGTAAAGCGCGATGATGATCAGCCCGGCACCGAACAGCGCCATCGACATTCTGCCGACCGACCAAAATAATAAATTGCCCCATGCGAATTGCATTGCCAAAAAATATGTGCCGTAGTAAATCGCAATTGCGCCGAACACAAACGGTATGCCACATGGTTTGATGCGCTCGCCGACTTTTTCGTAAGCGATGGCAAGTATGCCGCCGATGGCGAGATAATCCAAACACGCGAATGTGAACACTTCGGCGGTGCGGTCGGGTTGCGTGGTTAAGTAAAGTCGCGTGACCAGTGCGGTGATGATGATGACGCTGAACAACGCCAGCAGTGCGCGCGTGTTGTTGCGCCAGCACAGCACCAGAATGGGTGCCACGATATAAAATTGTTCTTCAATCGAGAGCGACCAGAGATGGCTATTGGCACCGATCCAACCGTGTTCAAACACATAAAAATTGGTCAGATACAACCACGGATGAAAACTCGTCGCCGCGATGTTTTGGATGTTCCAAAAAAACACCACGGCGAGGTAGAGATAGTAAATCGGAAAAATGCGCAAACATCGGCGCGCGTAAAAATCGAGAAACGATTTGGTTAAAGTTTTATCAGACGGCTCGCGCAACAACAGGCGGATGATTAAAAATCCGCTTAGCACAAAAAACACCACCACCCCGATGTAGCCGAGCGGTGCGGCCGTCTCGTCCGGGTTTTCCCAGGTCCATATAGAAAAGATGTGCGCGAACACAACCGCGAACACGGCGTAAAAACGAATGCTGTCTAATCTTGAAAAATACATGGCGCGATTATGAGGCAATAATTTCGGGTGGTATGGTGCCACGCAGGGAAACCGATTTCGATGCACAATATATAAGGAATCTGGCTACGCCGGGCAATAGATGACTCTAATGACAGCGCGGGGAGCAACGGCGTTTCCCTAATCTCGCCGATGCGGGTATAATCGCGCCCAGCCAACCGCCGGAGTGGGGCGGTGCGGGGACACTCCGCGTCAAGAGTCCAATCAACAATCTAACCAAAAGCCCAACTCAAAGCCCAACCAACAATCCGCACACAAAATTTCACACGACTACCAAGGTATCATATGGCAAGCCCGACCGACCAACCAACCGATACGCAGGACGATAAGCCTGTGGATAACCAGCGACGGCGTCTGTTGACGGCGGCCACCTCCGGCATGGGGCTGGCGGGGACCGCGGCTATGCTGGTGCCGTTCGCCGGCAGCATGGTGCCGTCGGAGAAAGCAAAAGCCGCCGGTGCACCGGTCGAAGTGGACATCAGCGAAATCGGGCCCGGCAAGCAAATTACCGTGGAATGGCGTGGCAAGCCGGTGTGGATTATTGGTCGCTCGCCGGAGGCGTTGGATTTTCTCGCTTCCATGGATGATTCGCTTGCCGACCCGGATTCGGAATTCGACCAGCAGCCCGATTACGCCCGCAATGAATACCGCTCGATTAAAAGGGAAGTGCTGGTGCTGGTGGGAATTTGCACGCATCTCGGTTGCTCGCCCAAGTATCGCCCCGAACTCACGGCGGATGCGGACGGCGCGTTTTTGTGCGCTTGCCACGGCTCGCGTTTTGACTTGGCCGGGCGGGTCTATCGCAATGTGCCGGCACCCACCAATCTGGTGGTGCCGCCGCATCGTTACCTGTCGGACCATGTCATCCTGATTGGCGAAGACCAGGAGATTGCCTGATGAGTTTGATGAGTTGGATCGACGAGCGCTTCCCCGCCACCAAAGTTTTCAAGGAGCACTTGTCCGAATATTACGCGCCGCGCAATTTTAATTTTTGGTATTACTTCGGCAGCCTGGCGTTGCTGATGTTGCTGGTGCAAATCGTCACCGGCGTGTTGCTGGCGATGAATTACAAACCGGACGCCGACAGCGCGTTTGCATCGGTGGAATACATCATGCGGGATGTGTGGGGCGGCTGGTTCATTCGCTACATGCATTCCACCGGTTCGTCTTTCTTTTTCATCGTCGTTTATCTGCACATGTTCCGCGGGCTGATGTATGGCTCCTATCGCAACCCGCGCGAGTTGCTGTGGATTTTCGGTATGGTGATTTATGTCGCCATGATGGCCACCGCGTTTTTCGGCTATCTGTTGCCGTGGGGGCAAATGTCCTACTGGGGCGCGCAGGTCATCGTCAATTTGTTCGACACCATCCCGTGGGTGGGTCCGGCGTTGGCGGAGTGGATTCGCGGCGATTATGTCATCTCCGACATCACGCTGAATCGCTTCTACGCGTTTCATTATCTGGTGCCGTTTATTCTGGTGGGTCTGGTGTTTTTGCACATCGTCTCGTTGCACAAGGTCGGCTCCAACAACCCCGACGGCGTGGAAATCAAAAAAGGACCGAAGGGCAATCAATGGAGTGCCGATGCGCCGGCTGATGGTATTCCGTTTCATCCCTATTATTCGGTCAAGGACACCATGGGCATCGCGGTGTTTCTGGTGTTCTTTTTTGCGGTGGTGTTTTTTATGCCGGAGATGGGCGGTTACTTTATCGAGCAGCCGAACTTCGAGCCGGCCAATCCGTTGAAGACGCCGGAGCACATCGCGCCGGTGTGGTATTTCACGCCGTATTACGCAATCCTGCGCGCGGTGCCGAGTTTCGCCGGCACACAAGTTTGGGGAGTGCTGGCGATGTTCGCCTCGTTGGTGGTGTTGTTCTTTTTGCCGTGGCTCGATCGCAGCCCGGTCAAGTCGATTCGCTACAAGGGCGTGTGGTGCAAATTGTTCCTCGGCGTGTTCGCGATTTCTTTTTTGGTATTGGGCTATCTCGGCACCCGACCGCCGACACCGCAACTGACCTTGCTGGCGCAGATTTTCACCGTATTGTATTTCGCCTACTTCCTGCTGATGCCGTTTTACAGCAAACTCGGCAAAACCAAACCGGTGCCGGAGCGGGTAACGAAATGAACCGGCGCGTTGCCCGATTGGTCACCACAACGATGGTGCTGGCGATGGTGCTGGTGATAGCGTTGGCGATGATGCCGATGAGCGTCACCGCGGCCGAGACAAGCAAAATGGAGATGGCGCATTTCAAAGCCTCGCTGAAAGATAAACTATCGTTGCAACGCGGCGCGCGATTGTTCGTGAATTACTGTCTGTCCTGCCACAGCGCAAAGTTCATGCGCTACAACCGCATGGCACGCGATTTGGAAATTCCCGAACAGTTGGTCGAGCGCAACATGATGTTCGCCGCCAATAAAATCGGCGACCCCATGGAAACCGCCATGTCGCAAAAAGACGCGGAACAGTGGTTCGGCGTGGCGCCACCGGACTTGTCGCTGATTGGCCGATTGCGCGGCGATGAATGGCTATATAATTATTTCCGCACTTTCTATCTGGATGAGAATTCCCCCAGCGGCTGGAACAATGTGGTGTTTGAAAATGTCGCCATGCCCCATGCCATGTATGAACTGCAAGGTTTGCAGCGTGCGGTTTTTCGTGTTGAGACCGATGCCAACGGCAACCAGCACGAAGTGCTGGACCACTTCGAGAAAACCACTTCCGGAAAAATGACCGGCCAAGAATACGATCAGGCAGTGCGCGATCTCACCAACTTTT
Source organism: Candidatus Poriferihabitaceae bacterium (assembly GCA_965249835.1). Classification (GTDB taxonomy): domain Bacteria; phylum Pseudomonadota; class Gammaproteobacteria; order Arenicellales; family Poriferihabitantaceae; genus JAHRAW01. Next base: position 640,501 of record CBDFMY010000003.1, on the reverse strand, counting down.
TGGTGTATGTGGGCGAGCCGGCGAAGATGGTGCGCATTAGATATGGCATCTGGGTGATGTTGTTTTTGGGAATTTTCGCGGTGCTCGCATGGGCGCTGAAAAAGGAATACTGGCGCGACATCAAACCCAGATAACCGACCGCATCCACCAGCGATTACCGCTCGCCGACCCCAACGCAATCATGGCACTTACCGAATCAACCAACCGCAACTTTAACCCGCATAACGATCGGCATCCGACGATGACGCTGCTGTCGGGACCGTTGTGCGTGTTCAGTCATTGCTGTCGCATCGTGCTGATGGAAAAAGATGTGGAACACCGCATCGAATATCGGTCGGTGGGCGATGACCCGTCTCGGCTCGGCGAGCTCAATCCCTACGGCGAGGTGCCGACCTTGCTGGATCGCGACCTGGCGTTATATGACACCTCGGTAATTATCGAATACCTGGACGAGCGTTTTCCGCATCCGCCGTTGATGCCGGTTGACCCGATTACGCGCGCCAAGACGCGGCTGATGATATCGCGGCTAACCCGGGACTGGTTGCAGTCGATTAACGAATTGGGCGAGACCACCAAACCGAAGCCGCCGGTCGAACTCAAAAAAATTATTCGCGATGGCTTGCTCTCTCTCTCGCCGTTGTTCGATCGCCAGTCGTTTTTCCTGAGCGATGAATACACCCTGGCCGATGCGTATATCGCGCCGTTGCTGTGGCGGTTGCCCATGCTCGGCATCAACCTGCCGAAACAAGCCGAGCCGATTGTGATATATAGCGAGCGCATATTTAAGCGCTTGGCGTTCATCGGCAGTTTGAGTCCCGAAGAAGCGGAACTTCGCTGAGCATCGCACCGACATGAACAACCAACCCGAACCGGATGAAGGCTCCGCCAAGCCCTATCTGTTGCGCGCCATCTATGAGTGGGCTGTCGACCATCGCTTGACGCCGCAGGTGTTGGTGGATGCCGGCGTGGAGGGCGTAGTGGTGCCGGCGGATTTCATCAAGGATGGCCGCATCGTGCTGACCATCCATCCGCGGTCAGTTCAGGATTTGCAAATGGGCAATGAATACCTGCAATTTTCGGCGCGTTTTGCCGGCAAGCCGTTTGCGGTTTGTATTCCGCTGCCGGCGATTGCGGCGATTTACTGCCGCGAAAACAGCCGGGGCTTTGTCTTTCAAGCGGATGAGCGAGCACATGACCATGCCAACAATCAGGCAAACACCCAGAGCAAAAAAATGAACCGGCAAAAAACCCAGCCGATGGAAACCACCGTGCGACATCTCAAACTGGTCAAGTAGGCGTATAGGTCCATAACATTTGGCACTCCGGTTGGTTGATGATCGGGGGATGAATTCGGCTACGCCAGACTTTTTCTCGGTTACTTTTGGCGTCTCAAAGAAAGTCACACTTTGCGATTCACATTGTCTCCCCAACCCGTCATTCTCGCCGGCAAGCGGGAATCCAGTCTGTTGTTCTCGCCAACGGCGAGAACCCAGAACTAAAAAACCATGAGAGTAACTAATACCGTCATAATCCAAACCATATCTCCAGACCGTGATTCCTTTTGAGACGCCAAAAGTAAACGAGAAAAAAAGCCCTGTATGCCGAACTATTAGTATCATTACGCAAGCGTGACGCACCGGGCGGCTTGCGCCGCCGCTCTGGATTCCCGCCTACCGGCGAGAATGACGAATGAAAGGTGATGATGAATTGAGAGGATAAAGGCGCGTTGAGAAGCCAAAAGCACACGAGAATAAAATGTCCGGCGTAGCCGGACTATTAGTGACATCACGCGAAGCGTGACACTAAAACGGCGTTGCTGTGGCGAAGCCGACTGCGTGATACACTTGACCGCATGAAACACGATATCACATATGCCCGGCGCGGCGTCCATCAAATCGGACTGATACTTCTTTGGTCTTCAACCTTGAGGAAATCGTAATGAGCCCTGCTCTTGGTGCTGCCCTAATCGCAGCCGTCCCGCTACTCATCCTGCTCTACATCGCGCATCGGCAAGACTGACGACGAATCCGATTGAGGAGTATGTCGTCGCGGACCGGTGCAACAGGTCGGCAGCAGTAATCTATCGCTCGCTCTGGTGTTGCTGGTGGGTGATTGCCGCCGGCGATTGCCGGCAGCGACACGACAGGTAAGGTCTGCGGTTTTTCTTCCCGCCATTCGTTCTTCCGAATATCGTCATCTGTTATCATTGCGCTTTTGATAACTTTCCGTTGATTGTCAGACGCTCTTTGCTCGTTGCCTATATCTGCTTTCCGCCGATTAATCCTTGCAATGAAACAATTCAGAGGCACCACGATTTTGTCCGTGCGCCACCGCAATCAGGTGGTCATCGGCGGCGACGGCCAGGTTTCCATGGGCGACACCATGATGAAAGGAAACGCAAAAAAAGTTCGGCGTTTGTATAAAGACCGCGTGCTTGCCGGATTCGCCGGCGGCACTGCGGACGCCTTCACTTTGTTTGAACGCTTCGAGGGAAAATTGGAAAAACATCAGGGGCAACTGGTGCGCGCCGCCGTGGAAATGGCGAAGGACTGGCGCACCGACCGCATGTTGCGCAGATTGGAAGCATTGCTCGCGGTTGCCGACGGCGAAGCCTCGCTGATTATCTCCGGCAACGGCGATGTCATTGAACCGGAGCACGGAGTCATGGCAATCGGCTCCGGCGGGAACTACGCCAAAGCCGCGGCGCTGGCGTTACTGGAAAACTCCCAACTCTCGTCCGCAGAAATTGTCGAAAAAAGCATGGGCATCGCCGGGCGCATCTGCATTTATACCAACGACCAGTTGACCATTGAAAGCCTTGATTATTGAGACGCGCCGATGGCGGCGATGCGATTATGACTGAAATGACACCACGCGAAATTGTCGAGGAACTCGACAAACACATCATCGGCCAGCAAAAAGCCAAGCGCGCGGTGGCAATCGCGCTGCGCAATCGTTGGCGGCGAAGTCAGGTGGAAGAATCGTTGCGTGCGGAAATCACGCCCAAAAACATCTTGATGATCGGACCCACCGGCGTCGGCAAAACCGAGATTTCCCGACGACTGGCGAAACTCGCCAATGCGCCGTTCATCAAGGTGGAAGCGACCAAGTTCACCGAAGTGGGCTATGTCGGGCGGGAAGTGGATTCCATCATCCGCGACCTGGCCGACATGGCGGTCAAGATGATGCGCGAAAGTGCCATGGAAAAAGTTCGCACGCGTGCCGAAGATGCGGCCGAAGAGCAAGTGCTGGATTTGTTGGTGCCGCCGGCAAGAGACGCCGACAAAGACGACCCCGACGGTGCCGCCCGCCAGCGCTTCCGCAAAGCCCTGCGCGAAGGCAAACTGGATGACAAGGAAGTGGAAATCGAGGTTGGCGCATCCACCGTGGGCGTGGAAATATTCGCGCCGCCGGGCATGGAGGAAATGACCAGCCAGTTGCAGGGAATGTTTCAGAATATGGGCGGCCGCAAAACCCGCCATCGCAAAGTCAAAATTTCCGAGGCGCTCAAACTGCTGACCGAAGAAGAGGCGGCGAAATTAATCGACGACGAAGACATCAAACACGCCGCGGTCGAGCGAGTTGAGCAACACGGTATCGTTTTTCTCGATGAGATCGACAAAATCGTCGGGCGTCACGCCGACGGCCATGTCGGTGTCGATGTATCCCGCGAAGGCGTGCAACGCGACCTGCTTCCGCTGGTGGAAGGCACCACCGTGTCCACTAAATATGGTGTCATCAAAACCGATCATATTTTATTCATCGCCTCGGGCGCGTTCCAGTTAACCAAACCATCCGACCTCATTCCCGAACTTCAGGGACGACTGCCCATCCGCGTGGAATTGACCGCCCTGACTTCGGAAGATTTTGTGCGCATCCTGACCGAGCCAAACGCATCGTTGACCGACCAATACAAAGCACTCATGGCAACCGAAGGCGTGAATCTCGAATTCACCGAAACCGGAGTCAATCGCATCGCAGAAGCGGCGTGGCGAGTGAACGAGCAAACCGAAAACATCGGCGCACGAAGATTGCACACCGTAATGGAACGCCTGCTGGAAGCCATCTCATTCGAAGCCGCCGACCAATCCGGCCAGGCAGTGGTCATCGACCAAGGATATGTCGATGAATATCTCCGCGACTTGATCGAAGACCAGGATTTGTCGCGGTATATTTTGTAGGTTTTTTGCAGGCGGTCGGCAACTGACCGTGCCGCCAACCATTGGAATAACAATGAAAACACACATAACAAAAATCGCGCTATTGTTGTTGTTGGCGTTGGGACAGATTGCATGTACTGTTAACTTGCCGAGCAACTTTTTCGCTGGCCCCTTTGAAAAACAAATCATGCTTTTGCGGTCGGCTGTGATTGAAAATAACTATGCCGCCGCCGAGCGGTATATCGCAACCGGGGTAAATATTAATGCGCATTTTGAAGAGGGCTTCACGGCTTTGCATTTCGCCGCACTTGCTGGTTCGGATAAAGTGGCTACGGTGTTTCTTGCCAATGGCGCAAATGTTGATGCAAAAGGTAAAAACAATGTCACACCATTAATGATGGCTTCACTCGAGAACGAGAATAAGGTCGTGGCGTTATTGTTGGCGCATGGTGCCGATGTCAATTTTCAATCCGAAGACGGATTCACGCCTCTGTTTCTTGCTATAAGCATTGGTCTGGAAGATAACGAAGAAACAGCAAAGAGATTTACAACCTCTAATGAAACAGTCGCGCTACTGCTTATCTACGGTGCCGACGTCAACACCAAGATCACAGTAACTAAATCTGAATATGCAGATTTATCCGGGTTTACGCCTTTGCATATCGCCGCAGTGTCACACAATGCCAAGATGGTCACGATGCTGATTGAACATGGCGCGAAGGTTAACGCCGAAACCGATGATGGCTATACGCCGTTAGCGGCCGCCATAGAAGAAGATGCGCAACAAGCCGTAAAAATACTGCGCGCGCACGGCGCAAAATAATACGTGGCAATGACGAAGTGGGGACAGGAATGACTGGGTAGAGACAATGCGCGAGACCAACGCAACCAAGTTAATCGCCATCACCATCGGCGTGGCAAGAATGTTGGCGGCGGTGCTGACCATCGCGTTCGGCGCAGTGGCTTGCGGGTTTTCCGGGGTGTTGGGGCAGGGCGTGTTTGCGTGCATTACGATGTTCTGGCACCGCACCATGCTGCGAATTTTCGGCGCGATGCCGGTGTTGCGTGGCGTGGCGTTGGTGCCGGGCGCGTTGGTGGTCTGCAACCATGTGTCGTGGATGGACATCCTCGTGCTCGGCGCGAATTGGCGCGTGGTGTTCCTCGGCAACAGTGAAATTTTGCGCTGGCCAATTCTCGGTTGGGTAATCAAGCGCGGCGGCACGTTGTTCATCAAGCGCGGAAGCGGCGCGAAAAAGGCACTCCGCGACATCGCCGGCGAGTTGCGACAAGGTCACAATGTGGTGCTGTTTCCCGAAGGCGCGACCACCGACGGGCACTCGGTCATCCGCTTCCAGCCGCGCCTGATGCAAGCCGCCATCAACGTCGGCGCGCCCCTCCAACCGGCGGCACTGCGCTACCTCGATGCCAGCGGTGCGCGGGTGGTGCGTCATTCCTTTATCGGCGATATTTCCCTCGTGGGGAGCGCGTGGAAAACCGCGTGCGGGCCGCGGATGGTCGCCGAAATCACATTGTTTGCGCCGCTGGCACCCGGCGACCAACGGCAGGAACTTGCCGAGCGTGCGGAGCAGTTGGTGCGCGAGTTGGTGGAATTCGGCGGGGAAACTCCGCCGAGTAGCGGATAACTTCGGCGAAAATACGATAATTCATGCCGTTTTCCTTGAATGTGTGGGAATGATGGGCAGGAACGCCAGCCACACCACCTTGAAAATCAGGGAACTTGAAAAACCATTGGCACTCTAACCGACCGAGTGCTACTATTAACGCTGATTTCACCCATTCTCCGAAAAGAGGAAATTGTTCGCATAATGACCCAGCAACTGCCCATCACCATCAGTCTCCCCGGCGAGAACCTCGGCTCCTATCTGCGGGCGGTCAACGCCGCGCCGATTTTGTCGCCACAGCGCGAGCGCGAACTTGCCCTTCGCTATCGCGATGAAAATGACCTGGACGCGGCACGCGAACTGGTCGTGTCCCACCTGCGCTATGTGGTCAAAGTGGCGCGCGGTTTCATGGGGTATGGCTTGCCGCTCACCGACCTCATTCAGGAAGGCAGCATCGGTCTGATGAAAGCGGTCAAGCGTTACGACCCGAACCGCGATGTGCGGCTGGTGTCGTTCGCGGTTCACTGGATTAAGGCGGAGATTTACGAATATGTGTTGCGCAACTGGCGCGTGGTCAAGGTCGCCACTACCAAAGCCCAGCGCAAATTGTTTTTCAACCTGCGCAAATCCCGCACCCGTCTCGGCTGGATGAAGGACGACGAAGTTAAACAACTCGCTAAAAAGTTAAATGTTGAAGTCGACACCGTGCGTCAGATGGAATCGCGGTTAAGCGGCGGCGACATCGCTTTCGATGCCCAGGTTGATCAGGACGATGAGGAAGCATATCTCGCCCCGGCACAGCATCTTGGGGACAGCCGCTACGATCCGGCGGTGGTGGTGGACAACTCGGAACAAGAAGGCCAGTCCCGACAAAAATTGACGGCGGCGTTGTCGCGACTCGACCAGCGCAGTCGGGACATCGTTTCACGACGCTGGCTAAACGATGACAAACCGACCCTGCACGACCTGGCGGATGAATACGGTGTGTCGGCGGAACGAATCCGCCAAATTGAAAAACGCGCGATGGAGAAGATGAAGACCGTTATTGTTGCGTAGTTGTAATGGCAAGGACATAGCCCTTAGCTGTTATCGTGGCTACACCGCGGTAACGCCGGACTTTTTCTCGCGTCATCAATCTAAAACAACGTATCCGTTTTCTCTTTATCCTGTGACGGCTGGTCGGCGGTCATCGGTTCGATACGGTTGTCGGGTTCGGTGCCGGCCAGGTAATACTCAAGATAGCCGTCGGGGTCATCCGCCGGTGTCCGCTTGCCGGTTTTCTTGTTGATGAAGCGGGTGGTAATGTTTTCCGGCTGCATCAGCGGTTGTTCGGGGAAATCCTTAAGCACCGCGCCCATGTAATCAACCCAAATCGGCAACGCCGCGGTGGCACCGGATTCGCGACGACCGAGATGGGAAGGATTGTCAAACCCGACAAACACGGTGGTAACCACATCTCGATTGAAGCCGGAAAACCACGCGTCCCGGAAGTTGTTGGTGGTGCCGGTTTTTCCGGAAAGATCGTTTCGCTTCAACGCCAGCGCGCGTCGCCCGGTTCCGCTAAGGATGACCTGTTGCAACAAGTCGCTGACCAAAAACGCGTTCTGCTCGGAGATTACACGGGTATCGGCACGCACATCATCGAGTGCATCATCAAGCGCATCAGCACGCACATCATCAGCCGGCGTGGTTTCCGCAACCACAGAATTGAAGATCAGGATCTCTTCGCCCACCTCGTCGTCGGCGTCTTGCACCCGGCAGTATTTACATTCATCCTGGCTCAGCACAATTTCGTTGCCGTTGCCGTCCACGATCTTTTCGATGAGATAGGGTTTGATGCGATTGCCGCCGTTGGCGAACACCGCGAATGCGGCGGCCAAATCCATCGGCGCGACGCTGATACTGCCGAGCGCGAGCGAAAGGCTGCGTGGCAATCGCTCGGGGTCGAAGCCGAACTTCGCCAGATGCTGAATAGTTTTTTCGATGCCGATGGCGCGCACCAGCCGCACGGAAACCAGATTGATCGAGCGACTCAACGCCTCGCGCAGACGCATGGGGCCAAAAAACTTCCGGCTATAATTCTGCGGACGCCAAATACCTTCCAGGTCGTCTTCCACCACGATCGGTCCGGCACTGACCAAACTACCGGTAGTGAAACCGTTGTCCAGCGCGGCCGAATAAATGAACGGTTTGATGTTCGAGCCGGGCTGCCGCAAGGCTTGAACGGCGCGGTTGAATTTGCTCAGGTAATAGTCGAAGCCGCCGGTCAGGGCAAGAATGGCGCCGGTGTTTGCATCCAGACTGACCAGCGCGCCAGACACCTTGGGCATCTGATTGAGACGCCAGCCTTTGTCGCCAACTCGCGACACATAAATAATGTCACCGCGCCGCACCACCTCGGTGGCGGCAGTCGGCTCGGGCCCGGTGCGGTTGGGGGTCTGGTAGGCTTTCGCCCACTTGATTTGATTCCACCGGATAGTGATGTTTTCCTGATCCTGCGTGCGTGCGCTGATGCTGCGCTCCGCGCTTTGCAGCACCATCGCCGGAATCAGTTCCTGACTCCTGGGATAATTCTGCAACGCTTGATCGATTGCCTCCGGCGTGTATTCATCCAAATCCGTGTCGGCCACCGGACCGCGAAAACCATGCCGCTTGTCATATCCCAGCAAACCGTTTCGCAACGCTTCATCGGCCTGCTCCTGATGCGCACTGTTGATGGTAACCGTTACCGCGTAGCCCAACTCATACACGTGCTCGCCGAAACGCTCCACCATCATCCGCCGCGCCATCTCGGCGATGTAGGGTGCCCGCGCTTTGGTCTCGGCGACACGACGGGTGGCGGTAATCGGCGCCTGACGCGCGGCGTTGTAACTGAAGTCGTCCATCTTTCCGAGGTCGTGCAAACGCTTTAGCACATGGGCGCGACGCTCGGCCGCACGTTGCGGGTTGGAGATGGGATTGTTGCGCGACGGTGCTTTGGGCAGGCCGGCCAGCATGGCGATTTCGGGAACGCTCAGGTCATTCAGTTCAACGCCGTAATACACTTGCGATGCCGCGGCGAAACCGTAGGCGCGGTGCCCCAGAAAAATCTTGTTGAAATACAATTCCAGAATTTCATCCTTGGTCAACGCACGTTCCATGTTGAAAGCCAGCAGCACTTCTTTGAGTTTGCGGAGGTAGGTTCGTTCCGGCGTAAGGAAAAAATTTCGCGCCACTTGCATGGTGATAGTGCTCGCCCCCTGACCGCGGGATTTGCTGCGCAGGTTGCTTAATCCGGCGCGCAGAATTCCGGCAAAATCAACGCCGGAGTGATGGTAAAAACGCTCGTCTTCGGTGGCCAGCACGGCATCGATGAGCAGCGGCGGAGTGTTATCCAGAGAAACCGGTATGCGACGCTCGTTGCCGTATTCGGCGATGAGTTCGTGGTCGGTGTTGTAAATGCGCAACGGGATGTTCAGCGGAACGCGCCGAATCTGTTCGATGGTGGGCAACCCGGGCAACAAGGTGGCGGCATACAATCCCAGCCCGATGCCCATAATCACCATCAGCGCAAAACCCCAGATGAACATTCTCAACAGTAGTTTCAGGAAAAACTTCATCGGCAGGGCCCTTTTAATTTGCGGCAATTTGTGGCAATTTGTAGCGCCAACTCATGATGCCAATTCATGATGGATTCAGCGTGTTTTGCGGCGCGTGTTGTGGATTGTGGATAAAAAAAAATTTCCCCATGCTGGTCGCGACCGGTTATTATAACCTCAATCCGCATGCGGCATTATTCACTTCCGTTCATAAACTCCGGGCTGAACGCGCTTGCAAAGCAACATTTACCTGATCGGTCCCATGGGGGCGGGCAAAACCACCGTGGGTCGGAAACTCGCCGGCCTGCTGGGTTGCGATTTCATCGACACCGACCACGAGTTGGAAAAAAGAACCGGCGTGTCGGTCAGCCACATATTTGAACTGGAAGGCGAGCACGGTTTCCGCGGGCGCGAATCCCGATTGCTTGCGGAAATCGGCCGGGTCGAAAATAGCGATGCCGGGGGCGGTGTGGTGGTCGCCACCGGCGGTGGAATTATCTTGCGGGAGGACAATCGCCAGGTGATGCGCAGAACCGGAACCGTGGTGTATCTGCGCGCCTCGCCGGAGTTGCTTTGGGATCGTCTGAAGAGCAGCCAGTCGCGCCCGCTGTTGGGCGCGACTGACCCGAAAAGCACCATCACCAAATTACTCGAACAGCGTGGCCCATTGTATGTCGCCGAAGCGGATATTACGGTGGATGCATGCGCCGAATCCGCGGTCAAAATGGCGACAAAAGTACACACGCTGTTGAACGCCAGTCATCATGAAAACCGTTGACATCAATCTCGGCGCGCGCGCCTATCAAGTTCGCATCGGGCGCGGCTTGCTGTCCATGGCCGACGAAATCGCGCCGTGGGTGGTCGGTCGGCAAGCCTGCATCGTTACCGATGAAGCGGTCGCGCCGTTGTATCTGGCGCCACTACGCACGGCACTCGCCGACAAACAAATCGTTGAGTGCATCCTGCCATGCGGTGAACAAGGAAAAACCCTGCACGGCGTGCAACGAGTTTTCGATGAGTTGTTACGCGCACGTTGCGACCGCGAGGTTACCATTATCGCCCTCGGCGGTGGCGTGGTCGGCGACATCGCCGGATTCGCCGCCGCGTGTTATCAGCGCGGCGTGTCGTATATTCAAGTTCCGACCACATTATTGGCGCAAGTGGATTCATCGGTGGGTGGCAAAACCGGTGTCAATCATGCGCTCGGAAAAAACATGATCGGTGCGTTTCATCAACCGCGCCGGGTGCTCGCCGACACCGCCACCCTGGACACTTTGGACCGTCGACAATTCTCCGCGGGCCTTGCCGAAGTCATTAAATACGGCATCATCAACGACCGCGATTTTTTCGCCTGGCTCGAACAAAACATCGCCGCCGTTATGCGCCGGCGTGCCGATGCCATAGCGTTCATCATCCAACGCTCGTGCGTCAACAAAGCAAAAATTGTCGAGCGCGATGAGCGCGAAGACGCAAACGAAACCGGCGGGCGCGCACTGCTCAACTTTGGCCACACCTTCGGTCACGCCATTGAGACCGGAAGCGGCTACGGCGAGTGGTTGCACGGCGAAGCGGTCGCCACCGGCATGGCCATGGCGGCCAATCTGTCGCGGCGAATGGGTCGGATTGACGGCGAGCAATGCGAGCGCATCGAGGGATTGCTACGCGCCGCCGAATTGCCGATCGCTGCATTCGCCGGCGTGTCGACTTCCAAGATGCTGGAATTGATGAAGGTCGACAAAAAAGTTCGCGGCGGTGCGTTGCGGCTGGTGTTGCTAACAGACATCGGCAATGCCGAGGTGGTGGCCGATTATCCGCCGCAAGCATTGTCGCAAACCGTGGCCGAGTTCACCGGCTGAAGTTTGCCACCGGATCCGCCGCGCGCCGCGTTATACTCGCCCTCACTTGTCACCCTGGTCTACCACAACACGCGAAGAGTTCATAATGAGCATACCATTATTCGACGGCAACGATGATTTATATCAGGATTGGTTGGCGGCTAATGCCAACGGTTTTGTCATCAACACATCAAGGGCGCGGCGCGCAAAATATATGGTGTTGCATCGTGCGCGTTGTCCGAGCATCAGCAAGTATACGGAATTCGCCCGTCCGCATGGTGGATTCACCGAAAGAGATTACATTAAAGTGTGCGCACCGACGGTGGATGAACTTCGTGGCTGGGTAAAAAGCAATGGCAGAGACGACGGTTCGTTCAGCAATGAATGTAGCCATTGCAACCCGATGTAGTCGCCGTTATTCGCCCAAACGTTCGTCACTAATCATGAAAAAATCCACGGAAAAATTGTTGCGTGGTCGCATAGAAGGCGCGACCGATTCGTTGATGGAATCTTTTTCCGCGTCGGTGAAGTTGGACCAGCGGTTGGCTTGCCACGACATACGCGGCTCGGTCGCGCATGCGCGAATGTTGGCAACCATCGGCGTGCTGACCGCCGGAGAATTGAGCGACATTGAAAGGGGTCTTGACACCATCCGCGGACAAATCGAGCGCGGCGAGTTTGCGTGGTCGGAGTCCCTCGAAGATGTACACATGAACATTGAGGCGCGGCTCACCGAATTGATTGGCGAGGCCGGCAAGAAACTGCACACCGCGCGTTCGCGCAACGATCAGGTCGCCACCGACCTTCGATTGTATGTGCGGGAGCAACTGGACGAATTGTGTCACCGGATAATCTCATTGCAACGCACGCTGGTGGAGATGGCGAGCGCCGAGGCGGCCACCATCATGCCCGGCTTTACCCACACGCAAAACGCGCAGCCGGTTACTTTCGGCCATCACTTGCTGGCGTGGAATGAAATGTTGCAACGCGATTATCAGCGTCTGCGGGAATGTCGCGGGCGCATCAATATATCGCCGCTGGGGAGCGCGGCGCTGGCCGGCACCGGCTTTGCCATCAATCGAGAAATGACCGCCGCCGAGTTGGGTTTTGATGGCATTTCCCGCAACTCCCTGGACGCGGTTTCGGATCGCGATTTCGCCATTGAATTCAATGCGGTCGCGGCGTTGTTGATGGTACATCTTTCGCGCATGGCCGAAGAGTTGGTGCTGTGGTCATCGGACGCGTATCACTTCATCGATCTCGGCGATGCGTTCTGCACCGGCTCCAGCCTCATGCCGCAAAAGAAAAACCCGGACGCGGCCGAGTTGGTACGCGGCAAATGTGCGCGAGTGAGCGGCAATTTGACGGCGTTGCTGATGCTGATGAAGGCGCAACCGCTGGCATACAATCGCGACAATCAGGAAGACAAGGCGCCGTTGTTTGACAGCATTGATACGGTGTTGCTTTGCGTGGATGTATTTGCGGCGATGGTGCCACAGATGACGATCGATCGGGATGCCATGCGGGCCGCGGCGGCGCGTGGTCATTCCACCGCCACCGATCTGGCCGATTATCTGGTGGGCAAGCAAGTGCCGTTTCGGGATGCCCACGAAGTGGTCGGCAAGGTGGTGCGTTTTGCACTGGAGAATGAACGGGAACTGGCGCAAATTGATCTCGCCGATTTGCAAAAATTCAGCCCGGTCATCGAGCCGGATGTGTATGAGGTGTTGACCCCGGAAGGCTCGGTCAATGCCCGCAATCACATGGGCGGAACCGCGCCCGCGCAGGTCGCCGGTGCCGCTACGCAGGCGTTGAAAATGCTGGATGCCAGAAAAACGCAACCGGATGTTTGAATGAGCATCGCCATGAAAAAACTCGCGCTCCTGGGTTTGACCAGTCTGCTGTTGCTTGCCGCTTGCGGACAGACCGGACCATTGTATTTGCCGGACGACAGCGAACCAACTCAAAGCGACACAACCGAAAACATAATCGATCACGTAAGCGATGCAGTCAACGTAATCGATCACATAATCGGCGCAATCCCCACAATCCCTATAATCGACTAAGCGCACGCCGCTCGCCCCCCAACCCCGAAGGCGAAAGCCAAATGGATCACTTCCACTACATAGACGGACGTCTTCACGCCGAGCAAACGCCGTTGCGCGACATCGCGACGCGCTTCGGCACGCCCTGTTATGTGTATTCGCGCGCCACCTTGCAGCGACACTGGCACGCGTTCGATGATGCGCTCGGCGACTATCCCCATCGCATCTGCTACGCGGTCAAAGCCAACGGCAATCTGGCGATACTCAACCTGCTGGCGCGGCTCGGTTCCGGTTTTGACATCGTCTCCGGCGGTGAATTGCACCGCGTCATCAAAGCCGGTGGCGAGCCGGCGAAAATAATTTTTTCCGGCGTTTGCAAACAGGCGTGGGAGATCCGCGAGGCGCTGGATGCCGGAATCAGTTGTTTTAACATTGAATCGGAAGGGGAGTTGCGTTTAATCAGCGACATCGCCAAACAGCAAGGGCAGGTCGCCGCCATCTCGGTGCGACTGAATCCCGATGTGGACGCCAAAACCCATCCCTACATTTCCACCGGTTTGCGCGAAAACAAATTCGGCATGGGAGCGGAGCGCGCCCTGGCGGTGTATCAACAGGCGCGCACCGACCCCAACATCCGCATCGACGGCATCGCTTGCCATATCGGTTCGCAGTTGACCGAACTTGCGCCGTATCAGGATGCATTGCAGCGGGTGTTGGAATTTGTTGAGCGACTGGAAGCCATTGGCATCGAAATGGAGATGATCGATTTCGGTGGCGGGCTGGGTGTGCGTTACTTGGATGAGACGCCGCCGAGCCCGGCCGAATACGGCGCGGCGATTATCGAACAATTGGGCGTTCGCAAAAAACTACTGCCGGTTACCATCGAACCGGGGCGCGCCATCGTCGGCAACGCCGGCATCCTGCTTACCCGCGTGAACTTTTTAAAGCGCGGTGAAGCGTCCAATTTTTGCGTGGTGGATGCCGGCATGAATGATTTTATTCGCCCGGCGTTGTATCAGGCGCAGCAGGAAATCGTTGAAGTCGAACCACATCCGAAAGCCGAAGCGATGCAATACGATGTGGTCGGGCCGGTATGCGAAAGCAGCGATTTTCTCGGCAAGGCGCGCACCTTGAAAATACGCGAAGGCGACCTGCTGGCAGTGCGAACCGCAGGTGCCTACAGCGCGGTCATGAGTTCCAACTACAACGCGCGCCCGCGCCCGGCAGAAGTCATGGTGGACGGCGACGAGTTTCACCTGGTCAGAGAACGCGAAAGTATTGAAGCGTTGTATCGCGATGAGTTTGTTTTGCCGCAGAATGACAGCGGCTAACGCTGCTTTAGTGTGACGATTCGCGTGACAATTATTTACCATTGTCTTCTCAAAAGGACTCATCGCCTTCCGATTTACCGTTGCCCTCCCAACCCGTCATCCTCGCCGGCAGGCGGGGATCCAGTCTGTTGTTCTCGCCAAAGGCGAGAACCCAGAACTAAAAAACGATGAGAGTAACTAATACCGTCATAATCCAAACCACATCTCCAGACCGTCATCCTCACATCGAACGGCGCGGTATCAAAGCAAAGGAGTCCGGCTACGCCGGACGGCATATTTAACTGGATTGCCCGGCCAATAATAATATGGGCCGGGCAATGACAAATGATAGGTAATGGTGAATTGAGAGGACAAAGGCAAGCGGAAAGACAAGTTAAGCATTGGTAATCCCATGCGGCACATGTCCGGTTGGCACATGTTGTCGCGCTGATTCGCAGTGTCCGCGTTGGTCGTCGAAGAAAATATCGGCATCAAAAGTGCGCAGGAATTCGCCTTTGTCCATGCCGCCCAGAAAAAAACTTTCGTCAATCCTGATGTTCCACGCGCGCAAAGTTTTGATTACGCGCTCGTGCGCGGGCGCGGCACGTGCCGTAACCAGTGCCGTGCGAATCGGCGATTGCGGATGGTCTTGTTGAATGCGGTGCAACGCCGACAACACATTCTTGAACGGACCGCCGGGCAGGGGCCGGTTGGCGGCTTTTTCCTCGCTCGCGCTGAACGCCGCAAGCCCCTTGCTTTGAAACACTTGCTCGGCTTCATCCGAGAACAAAACCGCATCGCCATCAAACGCGATTTTCAATTTGCCGGAATCGCGGCTGTCCATGTGCGATGGCAGGATGGTTGCCGCGGCGTGTCCCGCATCCAGCGCGTCGCTGACATCAATCGGGTCGGCGGATAAAAACAAGTCCGCATCAAACGATTCGACATATCTATACGGCGACTGCCCGCCGGTGAACACCGCACGGGTGATGTCCATGCCGTGATGCTGAATCGAGTTAAACACGCGCAAGCCGGTGTCGGCACTGTTTCGCGACAGCAACACTATTTCAACAAATGGCTCAACAAATGGCGCGGCGCGGTTTTTTGCCGACTCGTGGTTGCCATCATTAACCGCATCGTTCAGTGCCAAAAATTTTTTCACCATGGCAAACGCCACGCCGGGATTAAGCACTTCGTTTTCGTGGTCAATTTGATATTGGCAATAGGCATCAATGCCCTGCTCGGTGAACACCGCGTGACTTTCGGTCATGTCGAACAGCGCGCGCGATGAGATGGCGATGACCAGAGAATTTTCGAACGATTGTTTCATGTGATGAAGTGCGCGAATTGGTCGCCTATTAAGTCGCCTATTAGTCGCCTATTAAAAGGGGGGTTCATAACCGCCGCAGGGCGCTGATTACCGGCGCGGTGTCGGGCTGCCGCTCATGCCAAAGATGAAAAGATTCCGCCGCCTGCTCCACCAACATCCCCAGCCCATCGTGCGCCGCAACGGCACCATGCGCACGCGCCCAGTTCATGAATATAGTCGGCTGCGCACCATACATCATGTCATAAACCAGCGTGTTTTCGGCGATACATTTTTCGCTGATGTCCGGCATCTGCCGGTGCAGACTGGCCGCACTGCCGTTCACGATCAAATCAAAAGTCCGCTCGTTTGATTGTTCGAGCCCGCCGCCGCGAATGTTTACATCGCTGGCATCGCCAAACTTTTCACAAATCTCACGGGCTTTGTCGGCCGTGCGATTGGCGATGACGATGCAGTGCGGACGACATTCCAACAGCGCGCCCATCACTCCGCGCACCGCGCCGCCGGCACCAATGATCAGAATGGACTGTCCCGCAATGGAAAAACCAAGGTTGTTTTGCAGGTCAGCGACCAGACCGGCGCCATCGGTGTTGTCGCCGAACACGCAACCATTCCCTTCAAAGCGAAGCGTGTTCACGGCTTGCGCCTGACGCGCCCGATGGCTGATTGTGTTTTCCCCATGCTGGCAAAACCGCCACGCCTTGATTTTATAGGGTAGCGTGATATTCAAGCCGGCACCGCCGTGCGCGGCGAAGTGACTCACCGCCTGGTTGAAGCCGCCGACATCCACTTGAATTCGTTCATAGTCGATGGCGATGTCGAATTGTTGCGCGAACAAACGATGAATCTGCGGTGATTGACTGTGCGCGACCGGATTACCCATCACCGCGAAACGAGATGGCTTTACCTTGAAATCAAACAGGTCGTTCATAATGCCGTTCCTGCCAATGGGCGCGGCCGCGTGTCATTATGATGTGGTTGAAAAATAAACGCCGGGCCGCGCGTGGTCAGGGTAATCGTGCCGAAACCATGATTGCTGAGGCCCAGGGATTTCAATTCCGCGATTTTGCTCGGCGTGGCAATCGGATATTGACACGCGCCGGTCAACTTAACCGTGGTCGGTGCCAACACCGCCAGACTGAAAGTTCCCTGAACATCAATGCTCCATTCCCCCGCGGAATAACCAGTCACGCTTTCATCAAACTGTGCCCGGGTCGGGGCCTTCACGGCTGCTAAAAAATGATGAACCTCGCCGAGGTTGAATAACTCATGATCGCGCCGCGCACCGAGAAAACCCAGTAACCTCACTTCGGTAAAGCGCGACCGCAGGCAACTCAACACAAACGCAAGGTCGGAATAATCTTTGTCGGTGTCGAGACGCTGATCCAGTTTTCCGCGAAACGAATCGCCGTCTCCCACGCAGAATCCCAACCCATCGCCGCCCGCCAGTTGTCGGCGATGGTTTGCGCCGCCGTCCACCCAAACAATCGGCTCATCAGGCGGTAGCGTGCCAAACGACTCCATCGGCATGGGTCCCACCAGCGTTATCCGGTGGCGGTGGTCGAAGCGATGCAGATAATCATCCAGAGTCATGGCAGGGTCATGGCGAGTCATAGCAACAACGGGTTGATGATGCGGTTTGCGCGGAAAAATCAGGATACATCGTATAATAGGAATACGCCACAGCAAAAACACCACAGCAAAGACCAGCCCAACATGCGCGTTGCCAAATTCCGTGTCTCGAAATTGATCGTGCCTCTCCTCGTGCTCGGAGTCGGCATCACCGTATTCGCCGGGCTCAAACTCACCGCGGAAGTTCCCGCCCCATTGCGTCCGCAAGACCGCTCGCCGGTGATTTCGGTGCAAGTGGTGGCGAAGACCACCGCCTCGCCCACCATTCGAATTTTCGGTCGAGTGGAAGCCGCCGATATGAGTGTGCTGACCGCCGGTGTGACGGCCGACATCATGCAAGTCAGGGTTCTGGAAGGCAATGCCGTGCGTCTCGGGCAGGTGATGATCGTGATGGATGATACCGATGCCAATTTGGAAATCCTGCAACGCAAAGCGGAGTTGGCGGAAATTGCGGCGCAGATGGAAGGCGACCGAGTTAAATTGCGCGCCGACCGGGCTGCGCTGGAAGCCGAGGAGACGTTGCTCGCTTTGGCGCGCAAAGCGGTCGAGCGCGCCGACCGACTGGCTCGTTCCAAAGCCGGTTCCGAGGCGTTTCTCGATCAGGCGCGGCAGGATGAACAGCACCGACTGCTTGCCATTACCCAGCGCCGGCAATCCATCGACGACTTCGCTTCCCGAAAACTGCAGTGGCAGGCGCGCTACGACAAAGCCGCGGCGGTGTTGAAGCGCGCCGAGCGCGAGCGCGAACGCACTCGGGTCAAAGCACCGTTTGACGGTCGCGTTACCGAGGTCATGGTGGCGAAAGGCGACCGCGCCACCAACGGCACGAGTTTGCTTCAGTTGTATGACGAATCGCGGTTGGAACTTCGCGCGCAAGTGCCGAGCGCGTATCTTCCGGTGTTGCGTCAGGCACTGGATGCCGATGAGCCGTTGCGCGCCGAGGCCGTGGTCAACGGCGCGCGCATCCGGCTGTCCCTGCATCGATTGTCGGCCAGTGTCAATCAGGGACAAGGTGGCATTGATGCGTTTTTCCGCGCCTACCGCGGGCGGTTGCCGGTGCCGGGCGGCACGCTGGAAGTGAATCTGAAATTACCGCCCATGGAGAATGTCATCGTGCTGTCACCGGATGCCTTGTATGGCCGCGACCGGGTGTATCGCGTGCACAATAATAATACGCTGCAATCGAGAACCATATACCGTCTCGGTCAGTTGATTGATGAGCAGGGACGACAAATGCTGATCGTGGCCGGCGATGGTTTTGAACCCGGCGATCAGATTTTGAACTCGCGTCTGCCGCAGGCGGTCAGCGGATTGAAAGTCCAGGTGGAGCGTTAATGGAAACCAGCCGCCCCAACCTGATTGCTATTTTTTGCAATCATCCGGTGGCGGCAAACCTGTTGATGGCGATGATGCTGATGGCCGGCTTCTGGGGGCTCAAGCAACTCAACACTCAGTTTTTTCCCACATTCAATATTGATTACGCCACGGTGCGCACGGTATGGAGCGGTGCCAGCGCGGCCGATGTGGAAGAATTGATTACCACTTCGCTGGAAAAAGAATTGCGCGATGTGGATTTCGTCAAACAAATGACATCAACCTCGGCCGAAGGAGTTTCCGTCATCACCCTGGAGTTTGAAGAAGACACCGACATGGGGTTGGCCGTGGGTCAGGTCAAAGAGCGGGTTGATCTGGTGCGCGATTTGCCGGAGGGGGCGGAGACATCGGAGGTCAGCAAAGTAGTCAATTACGAAAGCATCACCAGCGTGCTGGTGGCCGGGCCGGACGACATCGATGAACTGCGCACGCTGGTCAAGGAGTTTGAAGTGGAATTGTTGGAGCGCGGCATCGCCAAGATTTTTATCAACGGATTGCCGGAAGAACAAATCGCCATTGAAGTGCCGTCGCGGGAATTGCGCCAACTGGGGTTGTCGCTGGATGACATCGGTCGGCGCGTGGCGGCGTGGTCGAGAGATGTGCCGGTGGGAATCATCGGGCGTGACGAAACTTCCCGTCAACTGCGTTTTCGCGAGCGGCGCAAAACCGAACTGGCGTTTGAGTCGGTTCCGGTGGTTGCCGAAGGGCAGGGTCGGTTGTTGTCGTTGGGCTCCATCGCCAACATCCGGCGCAAGCCCAGAGACGAGCAGGTTTCCATCCGCTATCGTGATAAGCCGGCGGTTGAGTTGCGGCTGCATCGCACCGAAAACGGCGATAGTTTGGAAGCCGCCAACATCTTTCGCCAATGGCTCGAAGAGGTTCGCCCGACCTTGCCCGAAGGCATCGTGCTGGTGCCTTTCAACCAGCGTTGGGAATTATTGCGCGACCGCATCAACCTGCTGGTAAAAAATGGCCTCGGCGGACTGGTGCTGGTGATGCTGATTTTGTTTTTATTCATGAGTGGCCGAGTGGCGTGGTGGACCGCGGTCGGCATTCCGGTCTCTTTCATGGCGGCGCTGGCGGTGTTTTATCTGGTGGGCGGCTCCATCAACATGATTAGTTTGTTCGGTTTGATTATGGCGCTCGGCATCATCGTTGATGATGCCATCGTGGTCGGCGAAGAAGCCATGACCCGATACGAGCAAGGCGTGCGACCACGGCTGGCGTCTTCCGGTGCCGCCATGCAAATGCTGGGTCCGGTGTTTTCCTCGTCCCTGACCACTATCGCCGCATTCATGCCACTGTTGTTGGTGGGCGGAATCATCGGTGCCATCATGCAAGCCATTCCACTGGTGGTCATCTGCGTCATCATCGCCTCGCTGATTGAATGTTTTTTGATACTGCCCGGTCACTTGACCCATTCATTTCGCCGCATGGGAGACTACCAGCCCGGTAAAACCCGACAATTTCTCGACCGCGCCTTCGAGACCTTTCGCGAGCGTCGCTTTCGTCCGGTGCTCAGCGCGGCGGTTTCCCATCGCTGGACTACCGTGGCATTGGCGGTCGCATTGCTGATTGCCACTATCGGCTGGATTCAAAGTGGGCGCATGAGTTTTCATTTTTTCCCTTCGGCCGAAGCCGACCGCATTTATGCCAATGTTGGTTTTGTCTCGGGCACGCCGGCGCACACGGTGCAATCCTATCTGGAAGAAATGGAGCGCGCGCTTTATGAAGTGGAACGCGAATTCAAAAAAGACACCGGCGAGGACATTGTTCGGTTGGTGTTGAGCCGCCACGGTTCGGTGGAAGGAGAGGGCAACTCGCAGCGCACCGGCGATCATTTCGGCGCGGTGCGCGCCGAGTTGGTTGACCCCGACCGGCGACGCACTCGCAACCGCGACCTCATCACGGCGTGGCGCGATAAGTTACCGCCGCGCCCCGGCATCGAAAATCTCGCTATCGTCGAACCGCGCGCCGGTCCGCCCGGTGCCGACATTGATCTTCGAATTTCCGGAGAAAGCATCGCTCAGGTGAAACGCGCCGCGCAAAAATTACAGGATGCGTTGCGCGGCATCCCCGGCGTCAGCGGTATTAGCGACGACTCGCCATTTGGTCGCGAGCAGATGGTGCTGGAACTGACACCAACCGCGGAAGCGTTGGGGCTTAGCGTGGATGACATCTCGCGCCAGTTGCGCGCCGCCTACGATGGTTACGAGGTGCATGAATTGTCCGACGGCTATGACGACATCAAGGTTCGCCTGATGCTACCCGCCGCCGAGCGCGGCACGCTGGCCGGATTGGCCGCGTTGTTTATCGTTTTGCCCAATGGCCAAACTGCGCCCATCGACAACCTCGCCACCATCAGTTCAGAGCGCGGCTTTGAAGCGATTCGACATTCCAACGGCAAACTCGCGGTAACCGTTACCGCCAGCGTTGACCCGGCGGTGGGCAATGCCAACCGCATTCGCGCCGACCTTGAAGCCGGCGTGCTACCGCAACTGGCGAGCGAATACGGTGTCGGGTTTTCATTCGAAGGACGCCAGGCCGACCAGGAGGAAACTCTCGGCGACATGCGCCTCGGAATGATGCTGGCGTTAATCCTGATTTATCTGGTGTTGTCGTGGGTGTTCGGTTCCTATGGCTGGCCATTGATCGTGATGTTTGTCATTCCGTTCGGCATAGTCGGCGCGACCTGGGGACATGTCCTCATGGGTCAGGACATCACGGTGCTGTCGCTGTTCGGTTTCTTCGCGCTGTCCGGCATCGTGATTAATGACTCCATCATTTTGGTGGTGTGTTACAAACAACTGCGCGAGCGCGGCATGGCAATATACGACGCGGTCATCGAAGCCGCCTGCATGCGCTTGCGCGCGGTGCTGCTGACTTCGCTGACCACCATCGGCGGGCTGTCGCCGTTGCTATTCGAAACTTCCTTGCAAGCCCAGTTCCTGATTCCGATGGCGACCACGCTTGCCTTCGGCCTGGGCTTTGCCACGCTGTTGGTGCTGCTGGTAATTCCTTCGTTGCTGGTGATTTACGAAAACGCGCTGGTGAGTTTGCGGAGTTTGCTAATCGACCATGTGCGTGAGCACGACACAACAAAGGCGGCAGATTAAGGAACGCGCTTAATCTGAAACCTGTTGAATATTTATACACAAAGTACAACTTGCCTAATAAACTGGCATTTGATTACAATCGGGCTGGTGTCTTCTCGCCAACGAAATCGAGGAAGGATGAATGACGTTAGAAGAGTTTAGAAAAAGATTCAATGAAATAAGAGATATGGGTTTCGTCCAATCACTTAGAAAAGGGTCGACGGGTGTCGGCTATACTTTTGAAGAGTTGCTCGGCATTGAGGAAAACAACATCGCTCTTCCGGATATAGAAAATGTGGAAATAAAAACGCACAGGGAAAATACAAACAGTATGCTGACTCTTTTTACGTTTAACAAAAATGCGTGGAAAGTTAATCCGTTAACTGCTATTGATGATTATGGAAGTGTCGACAAAACAGGTCGTTTAGGCATGTATTATACTTTATCAACGCGCGCCAATAGTGCTGGTTTGTTTTGAGTGTTTATGGAAAATATTTATCGGTTCAGGATCTGGAAGGAAAAACCGTAGTCCAGTGGGAGTTCGTGAATTCAACTCTTAAGTGCAACTTCACCGATGAAGGAAAGGTGAGATGCGAGAATGACGGCAAGGCGATGGTGCTTGTTGCTTACCGCTAATGTATGAGCGCGTCCCGGCGGCTACGCCACTTTAGGATCCCCGCCTGCCGGCGAGGATGACAGGTTGGGGAGACAATGGTAAATCGGAAGGCGATTAGTCCTTTTGAGAAGACAATAGTAAATAGTGTCACGCGAAGCGTGATACTAAAAACGGCGTTGCTGTGGCGAAGTCGTGAATAATAATGACAAGGGCTAACGCTCTTGATTCGTTTTTGGGCATTGAGGGTTCATGTCCCAACGATGCCCGATTTTGGCAACGCGGTACAACCCTCTTATTCCGTAGCCAATAGGATGGATTTGCATGGCATCTCCTCTTGGGTTGAGGTGTGCCAGATGTATCTGAACAAATGCAGTGCGTAAAATTTGCGCCACCACTGCGATTGATTGACACCGGGCAATGCGCGGATGATAATCTCGTTGCCATCGGTTATCACATTCTTGTTATCGCTTTTGTTTTATTTCCCAATTAAGCCGCTCGCCGGCACATGTGTGAATAAGAACAAAAAAATCACTCAACAAACCATACCGAACATTCAAACAACCCTCATGAACGCCGACCCACTACAACAATATTTGATTGAAAGCGAGCCGTATTACGCGCCGCAGAATAACGAGATTGAGTTATTCGAAGCGGCCTATTGCAACGCCATTCCGGTGCTGCTGAAGGGCCCGACCGGTTGCGGCAAAACTCGTTTCATGGAACACATTGCGTGGCGATTGAAACGACCGCTGGTAACGGTGTCGTGTCACGATGATTTGACCGCCGCGGATCTGGTCGGTCGTTATTTAATCATCGGCGGCGAGACGCGTTGGACCGACGGGCCATTGAGTCGTGCGGTGCGCGGCGGCGGGATTTGCTATCTCGATGAAATCGTCGAAGCGCGCAAAGACACCACCGTGGTCATCCATCCGCTTGCTGACGACCGGCGTGCGTTACCCATTGAAAAAACCGGCGAGTTGCTGGTCGCGCCGCCCGAGTTTTCCCTCGCCATCTCCTACAACCCCGGCTACCAAAGCGTGCTGAAAGACCTCAAGCAAAGCACGCGACAACGATTTGTCTCCATTGAATTCGGCTATCCCGATGCCGTGCTTGAGACCGACATCATCGTCAAAGAATCCGGGCTGGATGAAAACACCGCTGCCAAATTGGTGAAGTATGCCGGCATGACGCGCAACTTAAAGGGCAGCGGTTTGGACGAAGGCGCCAGCACGCGGTTGCTGGTGCACGCGGCGAAATTGATGGTCAGCGGCATTGACCCGCGGCTCGCCTGTCGCGGCGCGATTGCCGAGACCTTAACCGACGACCCGGACATGCTGAAAGCCGTCAGCGAACTCGGCGCATCGTTGTTTTGAGAATTGAAATGACCTCGCTCGCGCAAATGAAACAAGACGCCGCACAGGCCGCGCTGGATTATGTTGAGAACGGCGACATCATCGGCGTCGGCACCGGCTCCACCGCGGATTTTTTCATAGACGCACTGGCCGCAATCAAGGGCAAAATCGATGGCGCGGTGGCAAGTTCTGAAGCGAGCGCGCAACGATTGCGCGCGCACGGCATCACGGTGCTGGATTTAAATCAAGTCGGTGCGTTGCCGCTTTATGTCGACGGTGCCGACGAAGCAACTCGACATTTGCATTTGATCAAAGGCGGCGGCGGCGCGTTGACGCGTGAAAAAATTGTCGCGCAAGCCAGCGAAAAATTCGTGTGTATCGCCGACCACAGCAAACTGGTGGCGGTATTGGGAGAATTTCCGTTGCCGATTGAAGTCATCCCGATGGCACAAAGTCTGGTGGGCCGCGCCATCGCCGGACTCGGTGCGCAACCGCAACTGCGCACCACCAATGGCACGGCATTCACCACCGACAACGGCAACCTCATCATCGATGCGCGCAATCTTGCCATCGAAAATCCGGTTGAAATGGAGCGGCGCATCAATCAGATGCCCGGCGTGGTAACGGTCGGGCTGTTCGCGTTGCGCGGTGCGGATGTGCTACTCCTGGGAAGCGCATCCGGAGTTGAAAAACTAACCGGCACCGCTAACTGACCTGGCCGACACTACCTAAAAAGCCAGTGGTGCAACAATCGCCCGTGGCTGAAAGCCAGCGAAGTAGTTCACGGCATCGTCGCGTCAGGCTTTTTTCACCTTGAAGTGAAACTCGCCGCCTACCTCGGATGACTCCAGCAACGCATTGCCGGTCTGCGTGGCGAACGCCTCGAAGTCTTTCACCGAGCCGGGGTCGGTGGAGACGATGGCGAGCACTTCCCCGGCGTTCATTCCGTTCAGGGTTTTCTTCGCACGCAAAATGGGCAGCGGGCAATTCAATCCACGGGTATCCAGTTCCCGCGTGATTTTGATCGCGCCTTCGGATGGCTCGTTGGATGGGTCTGATGCGGATTCGGTCATGAGTTGTGATTCGTTATGGATTGAAACTTGTGTTCGTGGTCAGGCAAGTATAGCGGTATAGTATAGGGCAAACAAACTACTATCCATGCGCAACCGCCCGGCCATTCCCGACCAATGCCCCGCCCGGGGCATTACGTTGCGCCTGCGTATACTCATCCTTATCGCATCGCTGTATCTACCGGTCGCCAGCGTGGTCGCCGATAAAAACGAACCCCTGCCGGAACTGGGCGACAGTGCTGCGCGCACTTTGTCTCCGGCACAGGAGACGCGCATCGGTCAGCAGTTCCTGCGTCAACTCATCCGCGACAAGAACTACATTGACGACCCGGAGTTGAACGCCTATCTCAACCAACTCGGCACGACCGTGGCAAAAAACGCTTCGACGCGGAACACGCCGATTACCGTGCACCTGTTGCAGAATCCGAAGTTGAACGCCTTTGCCGTGCCCGGCGGACACATTACTTTTCACACCGGCTTGATTCTAACCGCCGAAGACGAAAACGAACTGGCCTCGGTGATGGCGCATGAAATAGCGCATATCACCCAGCGACACCTGCCGCGCATGCTCGCCAAAGCGGAAGCCAGCAAGTTGCCGACCATAGCCGCGGTGTTGGCTTCGGTGCTGGTGGGCGGCAAAGCCGGGCTGGCCGGATTGACCGTTGCCAACGCCGCGTTGCTGTCCAATCAATTATCCTACACCCGGGATTTTGAACGCGAAGCGGATTCCATCGGCATCAAGTTACTCGCCGAGGCCGGCTTTGATCCGACCGCCATGTCGCGGTTTTTCAGCAAGATCGATCGGTACGGCGTTCTCGGCAACCAAACCCCTGAGTTCCTGCGCACCCATCCACTCTCCTACACGCGCATCGCCGAAGCGGAAAACCGCGCCAGCGCGTATCCGCCCACACAGCATCCGCCGAGCCGTGCGTTCCATCTCGCCAAAGCAAAAATTCGCGCGTTGTATTTGCGTGATGACCGCGATGCCATCGCCTATTTCAGCGACCGTGCGCAAAATGCGTCGGGCGAACAAAAAATCGCGGCGCGATATGGTCTCGCGCTGACGCATAAAAAAATGTTACATGCCAAACAAGCGCGTGCGATATTGCAACCGTTGCTGGATGCCTATCCGAATGAAGTCGCGTTTCAAATTGCCAATGCCGAGACGAGTATGATTGCCGGTGACGCATTCGCGGCGGTTGCCATTTATAAAAAATTGACCGCGGCGCATCCGAAGTTGGTTTATCTGGTTCACTATCAGACGCATGCGCTGCTTGCGGCCGGCGATGCGAGGGAAGCGAAGCGCGTAATCCGCCACCAATTGCGTCGCCACAAGGAACGGTTTGACCTGTATCCGCTGTTGTCGCGAAGCAATGCCAAACTCGGATTGCTGGCGCAAGCGCATCAAGCGACCGCCGAATTTCACGCCGCGCTGGGCGAATATCAAACGGCGGTGGCTTCCTTGAAACAGGCGTTGCGGGAAAATGATTCCGAGGGCTATCTCCACCAAAGCATCACCGCGAGATTGCACGAGTTGGAAGAAATATTGAAACCGCATTAGATCATTTCAGGCGGCGCCACCCGCACCTGAGACGACGGTAACGGTGCGGTGGCGACGCCGTAAATTAATTCAAAGGTAATCGAAAGCGGCGCACCGGGTTGGCGCAGACTGTCCAGGGCTTTGGCAAATCCGGCAAAGCGCGCCGCGCCGGTCAGGGTTTTGCGTCGCTCGGCAAGGAGGTTGGTGAATCCCTCACCGCGCAGGTCGGCGTATAGCATAGCGGCGTTTGGATATGCCACCGCAACCCGGTCCACATCCACAATCGGGCGGACGAAGCCGCACCGAAGCAGTTCATCACCGATGTGATGCATGTCGATGAAAGGATGCACATGGGGCAACTCATCCACCTCGCTCCAGGCCCATCGCAGTTGTTGCAGCGTGTCGGGACCAAAAGTGCAAAACAACAACCGACCGCCGGGGCGCAGCACTCGCAACGCTTCCGCCAGCACCGCATCCAGCGGCAACCAGGCCAGTGGCAAGCCGATGACGAAGCCGTCAAAATCATCCGTGTCATGCGCGAGAAAGTTGTCCTTGAAAAAAGAAATCAGTTGAATGTGCGCCGCGCCGAGGTGCGGATGCTCGCCATCAAAGTCAAGCAACAACACCCGACTCGGTTGGCTGCTATCGGATTGATCTTGCGCCCAGCGTTGTTCCAGTTCACGCCGAATGCGGGCGCGCAAATAATCCAGCCGGCCCGACGCATTTTTTCGGCGTGCCCTTGCTTTAATGCTTGCGATTTGGCGAAGATCGAGTTTCAATGGATTGACAGGTTTCATCCTTCACGCCAGCACGCTTTCACTGAGCAGGACTTCGCCCCCCCATAATGGAAATGGAAATAGAAATGGATTTCAGTCATGAATAATGTCATGCCACAGACCGGGACAATGCTCAACGCCCTGGTGCCGGACCGTTGCCCCACCTGCAATCTACGCGCCGCCCACGCAAGTCGGGGGTTTTGCGCCGACTGCCAGCCATTGCTGCCGTGGATTATCACCGGCTGCGAAATCTGCGGCGTGGAATTATACGAAGTGGGCGTGTGCGGTGGCTGTCAGATGCGCCAGCCCTATTATGACCATTCGGTGATTCCGTTCAAGTATCGTGCGCCAGTGTCGGCGCAGATTCAAACCCTGAAATACCATCGGCAACTGCGCCACGCCGGATCTTTGGGGGCGATGCTCTGCCGACGAGTGTGGCAGGATCCGTGTCCGGCGCCGGATGTGCTGATACCCGTGCCGCTACATCCGCGACGTCTGCGCCAGCGAGGCTTCAATCAGGCACTGGAAATCGCACGCTTCGTCGGCCGGGAGTTGGGGGTTGAGGTCAACCACCGCTTGCTTGCGCGAATCAAGGATACCATGCCGCAGGTTGGTCTCGGCCAACGTGAAAGACGCCGCAATGTCAAAGGCGCGTTCAAGGCAACGACAACCGACCTGCCGGCGCATATCGCGTTGATTGACGATGTGGTCACCAGCGGCAGCACGGTCAATGTGGCCGCGCGCGCGTTGAAATCCGCCGGCGTTAGCACCGTGAGTGTGTGGGCGGCGGCGCGGTCATAAATTGTGCTTGCCTATTTTCCGCCATGCTGCGTTGCGCTTCGTCGCTCGGTCGCTCACATACTCAATGTATTGCTCACTCCCTCGCTCCTCGTGCGCCTTGCCTGACGAAAAATATGCGGCGCACAATTATTTTGTGCGTGCCTATTTTATTATGGCGTAGCCGAACTCCTTATAATCCAGACAAACATTGCGCGCAATGGCGGAGTAGCGGCTACGCCGCGTCTGGCTCCCCGGCCACGCGTCCGGTTGCGTCTTCGGAGAATTCCTCGGTCGCCATGGCGACGACAAATGCGCGCATGTGGAAAGCCGCATGGCGAGGTTCATAGCGATAACCGGTGCCTTGCGGGCAGGCGGTGCGCGCCTGACAGCCGTGCGTCATACACGCCGATTTTGGATTATCTTCGAGATAACGAAAACAGGATTGGACGTCGTAACCGGCTTCGGTAAACGCGTTCACCGGACAGGCACCCCGGCACGGCTTGGTTGCGCACCGCTGGCATATATCTCGGTCGCTTGCGGCGGGCGTTTGCCATTCAACTTGCGCCGGGTCGCCCCGTTGCGGGAAAGCCAGCGCAAAACGGTAGGCGTGCCACAGTCCGAATTGCGGGTGAATCAACATGCCGAGTTGCGAGTTTTGCAACGCTTCGGCTTTTTTCGCCCAGCGCAAAAACGGCAATCGCGGCGGCCCGCCAAACGGAAACAACGCCCGTGCGCCAAACTGCTCGGCCAGTTGATTGCCAATCCGCGCGCTCCACCGATTCAACGGGTTGGGTTGGTGGTCGTGATATTCCGCCGAGTTGCTGAACCCGGACCACAACGACGACCCACCATTGCCAAACAACAACAACGACTTCGCAACCTTGCCGTCAACATCCGGCACATCGTCGCTGGCATCCACCGTAAACCCGCCGCGTGAAATCAAGCCGTGTTGCAAAGCCGCCGCACCGACGGCAGCGATATTTATCTCGCTATTCATATCAACCGTTCGATGACAGATAGACCACTAACTATTCTGACAATTCCGCCTGCCAGGCCGCATCGGCTTTTTTCTGGTAGGCTTTCCAATCGCCGCTCAACCAGCGTTGGCGGCCGCGTTCGGTGTAGAACAAATGTAGCCGTTCGCCGAAAAATTCCCACACGCTACCATCGGTGCGCACCAATCCTTCGCCCAAACTCAATGCGTTGGCGCAATGACCGTTGTAACGCGGGGCGTATTGGCGCGGGTTGGCGGCGAATTGGTCGGCGGATGCCTGACTGGCGAATCGCCACTCCGCGCCTTGCCAGCGCACGACATGCTTTTTTGCGCCAGCGGCGACCGCGGTGCTTGCGGCAAGCCCGGACGCGTAATATTCCAACGCATCGTGTCCGCCGATTGCCGTGTTATTCCATCTGCCGGTGCTGACCGGCTCATTGGCGAATGCCGCCGATGCGACGAACAAAACCAGCAATCCGGTTAACAATAATCTCATTCAGGCACTTTCAAATCTTCGGCAGCGCCACTCCGGTCTGCCCCTGATACTTCCCGCCGCGGTCTTTATACGACACTTCGCAACCCTCGTCGCTCTCAAAGAAAATCACCTGGGCGATTCCTTCGTTGGCGTATATTTTCGCCGGCAGCGGCGTGGTGTTGGAAAACTCCAGAGTGACATAGCCCTCCCACTCCGGTTCAAACGGCGTGACATTGACGATGATGCCGCATCGGGCGTAGGTGCTTTTGCCGAGGCAGATGGTCAGGACATTGCGCGGGATGCGAAAGTATTCCACGGTGCGCGCCAGGGCGAAGGAGTTGGGCGGGATGATGCAGACCTCGCCGGTGAGATCAACGAAACTGTCGGCGTCGAAATTTTTGGGGTCGACGATGGCGGAATTGATGTTGGTGAATATCTTGAATTCGTTGGAGCAGCGAATGTCGTAGCCGTAACTGGAAGTCCCCCAGGAAATTACCCGCCCGGCATCGGTCTCGCGCACCTGTGCGGGCTCAAAGGGCTCAATCATGCGGTGGGATTTTGCCATTTGCCGAATCCAGCGGTCGGACTTGATGGTCATGAGGATGCCATAAAATGTTTATGCGGCGGCGCGTCAGTTCTGCTGGATTACGATGTTGGGAAACTTGGCGCTGAAGTCTTTTTTGCGCAACGCCAGCATGGCGGCGGCGCGGCGCGCGATGGCTTTGTATGCGCGCGCGCTTTCCCCGTCCGGGTCCGCCACCACGCTTGGCCGCCCGTCGTCGGTGCTTTCACGAATGCTACGCTCCAGCGGCACCTTGCCGAGAAAATCCAGGCCGTATTGCTGCGCCATGCTCTCGCCGCCGCCGCTACCGAAAATGTGCTCCTCGTGGCCGCACTGGGGGCAGATATAAGTGCTCATGTTTTCCACCACGCCGAGCACCGGTATTTCCACTTTCTCGAACATTTTATACGCCTTGCGCGCATCCAGCAGGGCGATGTCCTGCGGCGTGGTAACGATGATGGAACCCGACACCGGCACCTTCTGCGCCAGCGTCAACTGGATGTCGCCGGTGCCGGGCGGCATATCGATGATGAGATAATCAAGGTCATCCCACTGCGTATCCTTGAGCAACTGCTCCAGCGCCTGAGTCACCATGGGCCCACGCCAGATCATCGGCGACTCCTCGTCCACCAGAAAACCGATGGACATCGCCTGCAAGTGATAACTGTTCATCGGCTCCAGAGTCTTGCCGTCTTTGGATTGCGGCTTGCCACTGATGCCGAGCATTCGCGGCTGGCTGGGTCCATAGATGTCGGCGTCGAGGATGCCAGCGCGCGCGCCCTCGGCGGATAGCGCCAGCGCCAGATTGACCGACAGCGTGGACTTGCCCACCCCGCCCTTGCCCGAAGCCACCGCGATGATATTCTTGACTCCCTCCAGCGGCTTCACCCCCTCTTGGACTTCGTGGGACTGCGGATTGGATTTCACCGAAACTGTTGCCGAAACTTCGGCACCCACCGCCGCCTCGACCATCGCCGCGAGTTCCGCTTCCCAACTCTTCGCCGGATAGCCAAGAACGATGCTGATGTTGACCTGCTCGCCGTCCACTGCAATGTCCTTGACCGCCTTGCTGGAAACCAGATCTTTACCGGTGTGGGGGTCAATGACCTGTTTCAGTTTTTCCTCAATTGCCTCGCGGTTTGGGTTTGTCATGTGTTTATATTGATTTGAAATGAAAAATTGCCTTTGCAAAATTGCCAAGGGTTGAATGTGCGTTTTATACCGGAACCGCAAGTATAATATCGCAAGCAATAGTGTACCCTACTTGGCAACCTTTTCCGTTCGAGATACGAACTATCCTTCCATGGTGTCATCCCCGACTCCCGACCAACCGCGCGCAAGAAAAATACTGGTCACCAGTGCCCTGCCCTACGCCAACGGGCCCATTCATCTGGGGCATCTGGTCGAGTATATCCAGACCGACATCTGGGCGCGCTTCCAACGCCTGCGCGGGCACACCTGCTATTACGTGTGCGCCGACGACGCCCACGGCACGCCGATCATGCTGAAAGCCGAAGCCGAAGGGGTTACTCCGCAACAGTTGATCGACCGCATCGGTCGCGAGCATCGCCGCGATTTCGATAATTTTCTGGTGGCGTTTGATAATTATTACAGCACACATTCGGACGAGAACCGCTACTTTTCCGAGTTGATTTATGCGCGCCTCAAACAGAACAATCACATCGTGCGGCGCACCGTCACCCAGTTTTTCGATCCGCAAAGGAAGATGTTTCTGCCCGACCGTTTCGTGCGCGGCACCTGCCCGAAGTGCGCGTCCGAAGATCAGTATGGCGACAATTGCGAGGTCTGCGGCAGCACCTATTCGCCGACCGATTTGATCGATCCGGTTTCAGTGGTGTCGGGGGCGAAACCGGAAGAGCGCGAATCCGAGCAATTGTTTTTCAAACTGAATGACTTCCGCGAATTTCTTGCCGACTGGTTTGACAGCGGCCACACCCAGATTGAGATCGCCAACAAGCAAAAGGAATTGTTCGCCGAAGAATTGTTCGAGTGGGACATCTCCCGCAACGCGCCCTACTGGGGGTTTGAAATACCCGACGAGCCCGGCAAGTATTTTTATGTGTGGATGGACGCGCCCATCGGCTACCTCGCCAGTTTCCAAAATCTATGCGACCGCGAAGGGTTGGATTTCGATGAGTTCTTCCAGCCGGGCAGCCGCTGCGAGTTGTATCATTTCGTCGGCAAGGACATCGCCCGCTTCCATACGCTGTTCTGGCCCGTACAATTGCACGGCGGCGGTTTCCGGATACCCAGCGCGGTCTGGTGTCATGGTTTTTTGACCGTCAATGGCCAGAAAATGTCCAAACGGCACGGCACCTTCATCACCGGCGAGACCTATTTCCAGCACCTTGACCCCGAGTATTTGCGTTACTATTTCGCCGCCAAACTGGACGATGGCATCAGCGATCTGGATCTCAATCTGGATGACTTCAAAGCCAGAGTGAACGCCGACCTGATAGGCAAACTGGTCAACATCGCCAGCCGTTGCGCCAGTTTCATCGGCAAAAATTTCGACGGCGGCTTGAGCGACTCGCTGGCGGACGAAAAAATGTTTCAATCTTTTGCCGCCGCCGGCGAAGGCATTGCCGAAGACTACGAGAAGCGCCGCTACAGCAAGGCTATGCGCAGCATCATGGCGCTGGCCGACCGCGCCAATCAATATGTCAACGATGCCAAGCCGTGGGTTTTGATCAAAGACCCGAACCAGCACGACGAAGTGCAACGCATTTGTACCCAGGGCTTGAACTTGTTTCGCATTCTGACGATTTTTCTACAGCCGGTGCTGCCGCGCACCGCGGAAAAAGCCGAAACGTTTTTGAACCTGCCGCCGCAACGCTGGCGGGATGTGGAGCAACCGCTACTCGGCCATACCATCAACCAATACCAACCGCTGTTGACGCGGGTGGAGGACAAAAAAATTGCAGCGATGATTGAACAAAGCAAAGCCGCCGATTCGGAGACGGCCGATTCAAGGGTAGCCGACAACGGTGCGGCGGCGCATGAGCCCATCGCCGCGGAAATCACCATGGATGACTTCAACCGAATTGACCTGCGAATCGCCAAAATTGTCACCGCCGAACGGATCGACGGCACCGACAAACTACTGCGCCTGACGCTGGACATCGGTGACCAAAAACGCACCGTATTCGCCGGCATCAAATCCGCCTACCAGCCCGAAGATCTGGAAGGACGCCTGACCGTAGTGGTCGCCAACCTCGCCTCCCGCAAAATGAAATTCGGTGTCTCCGAAGGTATGCTGCTGGCAGCCGGGCCCGGCGGGAAAGATATCTTTGTTCTCAGCCCCGATGAGGGCGCGGTTGCGGGAATGCGGGTGAAGTAACGCATTGCGCTTGCCTTTTCGTTGCCATGCTCCTTGCGCGCCTTGCTTGACGAAAAATATGCGGCGCGCAATGTTTGTTCGTAATTAATGAGTCCGGCGGCGGGTAAATCAGTCGTGCTTTGCGATGCGGTTGTGTAAGCCGATTCTTCTCAGTACCGCAACATCCTCGTCCATCTCAAAAGTCAATCGCACATCCCGCGTGACTCGCGCTTGCCATATATCCGGGGCGTTTTTTCGTTTGCCTTTTCTCTTTTTCAGGTGGCGACCGGGCGTAGCCGGATTCGACAGCAAATCTTTCAAACATTTTTCGGCACACTTTTGAATGGCTGGCGTCAGTTGGTCGAAATCTTTTTTGAATGATTGTTTGTATCTGAATTTCCCTATCCGAATCGCCATCCCTAACCCTCCATCTCTGCAATCAATTTTTCGACATCGGTGTATTGTTTATCCGAAATCGGCGAAGCATCGGCATCGTGCTCCATCGCGGCCCAGCGCAGTTCCTGCAAAGACTCGACGAGCAGTTGAGCGCAATTAATGGATTGGTCGTATCCCGATAAAACACCGGTCTCGTCTGCGTCGCGCAATTTTGAATCGCGAACTGCACTCTTCCTTCGTTGTTGGCGGTCGTGT
This sequence comes from Candidatus Poriferihabitaceae bacterium, assembly GCA_965249835.1. GTDB lineage: Bacteria > Pseudomonadota > Gammaproteobacteria > Arenicellales > Poriferihabitantaceae > JAHRAW01. The sequence continues at coordinate 606,367 of CBDFMY010000003.1, read as the reverse complement.
ATCAGTGCTGCCAGTTTCTTTTCGGCTCCCTCCACTTTTTTTCGCATATCTTGGTCCAACAACAAAGACGCGCCACTTTCCGGGGGAGGCGTATCTTCGATTGTTTGACTCGTTTGTATGGTCACTTTATTCAAAGTAATCAAAAGTTCCTTTTCCACTGTCAACGCCTGCACGGTTTGATCCGCCAGCGTACGAATCAAATCAACATCCGCATCAATCGCGTGGATTAGTGTGGATACATTCTGTTCAAGGTTTGTGTTCAATGACATCGTTCCTCCTGTGTTGTGGATGGACGATCGGTGACCGAGTTGATTTCCGCGCTCGTCAATTTCTTCGCAAGAATATTCGGGGTATACAATTTTTGCGAAGCCGCGTTCGGGCATACCCCCGATGACTGAATCAAATTGGCTGGGGGAGAGGGATTCGAACCCCCGCTGGCGGAGTCAGAGTCCGCAGTCCTACCACTAGACGATCCCCCAACTTGGCATCGGTTCCCTGGGGTTTTTGCGTGCCGTTGCCGGGCTTATCGTTTGGAGTATTGCGGCCGCTTGCGTGCCTTGTGCAAACCAAATTTCTTGCGCTCCACGGTACGCGCATCGCGGGTGACGAATCCGGCTTTGCGCAACGGCGCGCGCAGTTGTTCGTCGTAGTCGATCAAGGCGCGGGTAATGCCGTGGCGAATGGCGCCGGCCTGGCCGCTGTTGCCGCCGCCGCGGACCGTGGCACTTATGTCAACGCTGCCCAGCATCTCAACCAGTTCGAGCGGCTGGCGAACGATCATGCGCGCAGTTTCGCGGCCAAAGTATTTCTCCAACGACTGTTTGTTGATGGTGATGCTGCCGCTGCCGCGCTGTAAAAATACCCGTGCGGTGGAAGATTTGCGGCGGCCGGTTCCGCGGTGGGTTTCCTGAGTGTTTGGCATGAATGACTCGCTTGCTATTTCGGCTTAAAGTTTCAGTAACTTGGGTTGTTGCGCCTGATGCGAATGTTCCGCGCCAGCGTAAACTTTCAACTTGGACAGCATCGCCCGCCCGAGTTTGTTCCTCGGCAACATGCCCCGAACCGCGCTTTCGAGGACCCGCGTCGGGTGTTTCTCGATCATCTCCTTGAATGAAACATCCTTGATACCGCCGGGGTAACCGGTGTGGCGATAATAAATCTTGTCGGTGGCTTTGTTGCCGGTAACCGCAACCTTGCCGGCGTTCACCACCACGATGTAATCCCCGGTGTCCACATGGGGCGTGTATTCCGGCTTGTGCTTGCCTTTGAGACGCTGCGCGATTTCCGAAGCCAGGCGACCCAGCACCTTGTTCTCGGCATCGATCACGAACCAGTCGCGTTTAACCGTCTCGTTTTTGGCGGAAAATGTTTTCATGGTTATCAGTTGCACCAATGGACTTTAGCCCGCTCGCCTGTTTGGCATCGTTTTCGCGGTCGCGGATGATAGCGGAATAACCGCCCGGATACAAATTTAATTTGCCGGGCTCGTCGCCCTGCGCACTGACGATTATCTCATGGTCGGCAAAACCCAGATTGTCGACCGCCTCGGCAATGCGGCGGTGCCATGGGTTTTCCAGAAGCGCAGGATGTTGATTCGTTTTTGGGCTTGCGGGTCCATTTGCCAACGATGCCCGGTTTTGGCGGCGCGGTAAAACCCCCTTATCCGGTAGCCAATCGGGTGGATTTGCATGGATTCTCCTCTTGGGTTGAGGTGTGCCATAGGTATCTGAGCTTATGCAGCATCTATTTGCCTTGTTTGGTGCGGATTATCGCCCCTTTTTATCCGCATATCTGCCCGCCTGCTCATACAAAATGCCCCTATATCCGAATAATGCTGTACACTTCGCCATTGGTTTTTATCTGGAGGCTATCCATGCGTATTTTTGCGCGGGTTCGACGCGTTTTTTCACCATTTTCGGGGCCATTTTCGGGGCTTTGTACCATTGCGCTGATGTGGTTGCCAAGCATGGCGTACGCCCAGACCGGGCTGGACAGCGGCGACACCGCGTGGATTCTGGTGGCGAGCGCATTCATCCTGATGATGACACTGCCGGGGCTGGCTTTGTTTTACAGTGGGCTGGTGCGCTCCGGCAACGTCCTGTCGGTGATGATGCAGTGTTTCTCCGTGGCTTGCGTATCATCGGTGCTGTGGTTGCTTGCCGGTTACAGCATCGCCTTTGGTGACGGCGGCAATGCCAATGCGTGGTGGGGCGGTCTCGGCAAAGTGCTCCTCATCGGAATCGGCACCGACACCCTATCGGGCAGTATCCCGGAAATCTTGTTCTGCGTGTTTCAAATGACTTTCGCGGTCATCACCCCGGCGTTGATTGTCGGTGCATATGTTGAACGCATTAAATTCCTGCATGTAGTGTTGTTCAGCGGCTTGTGGATGCTCCTTGTCTATGCGCCGGTCGCCCACTGGCTTTGGGGCGGCGGCTTCCTCGCCGACCTCGGTGTATTGGATTTTGCCGGTGGTTTGGTGGTGCACGCCACCGCTGCCGTCGCCGCATTAGTACTGGCAATCATGCTGGGCCCGCGCCGCGACTTTCCCGGCGACCTGCGCCCGCCCCACAATCCCGGCTTGACCATGGCCGGCGCAGCCCTGCTGTGGGTCGGCTGGTATGGTTTCAACGGCGGTAGCGCCCTGGCCGCCAACGGTGCTGCGTCCATGGCCATTTTCGTCACCCATATCTCGGCATCAACCGCCGCGCTGGTATGGGTGGTCATCGAAAAACTGCGCTTCGGCAAACCCAGCCTCATCGGCCTGGTCACCGGCTTGATTGCCGGGCTCGCCTCAATTACCCCGGCCTCGGGTTTCGTGGGTCCGGTCGGCGGGTTGGTTATCGGCCTGGTCGGCGGCGTAGTCTGCTATCTTGCGGTGGAGTGGATTAAATTCAAACTACACATTGACGACGCCCTTGATGTATTCGCGGTGCACGGAGTCGGCGGCATCACCGGCACGCTGTTGACCGCGGTATTCGGTGCCTCGGCGTTCGGTGGTCTCGGTCTTGAGCGTAGCATCTCCGAACAACTTATCAGCCAGATAATAGGCACGGTGGTGGTGGTCGTGTGGACCGCCGTAGCCTCATACCTGCTTGTCGTGTTGGTCAGGAAACTGGTCGGCTTACGGGTGGATGAACGTGATGAACTGGAGGGTCTGGATTACAGTTCTCACGGCGAACACAGTTATCACTTATAACGCAACGCACAGGAGGTTGATATGAAAATGATTATTGCCACGGTCAAGCCGCATCGATTTGATACGGTCATGCATGCACTTTCCAAAGACGATGTGCTTGGCTTGACCACCTGGGAAATTCGAGGATTCGGCAGAGAGCGCAAAGACCGTACCGAAATTTACCGGGGCACCACCTACAAAACCGAACTAAAGCCCATGCAGTTGTTGATGGTCGCCGTTACCGACGACCTCGTCGAACGCACCAAGGCGACCATCATCGAACACGCCAACACCGGCGAAATCAGCACCGGCAAGATTTTTGTTCTGAATCTGGAAGACGCGGTGCGCATACGCACCGGCGAATCCGGCGACATCGGTCTGCTGTGAATGGCACGGGCGATCGTTCGCGATCGCCTTGCGTCATTCAATAATTCCCACCGCCGCTTTGTCGGTGAAAAGCGCGCCGCCGCCGTAACCGCCAAGGGGTTTTGCCGGGCTCGTCGGTCATCGCTCGCGCCCGATGGCACGGCGGATGCGTGCCAGATCGGCCGGGGTGTCAATGCCGGGGGCAGGTATTTCCACGGCCTCGGCGCAGGCGATTTTCTCGCCATACCACAGCACCCGCAGTTGCTCGAGTTGCTCGTGTTTTTCCAATGCACATGGCGGGCGTTCGGCAAACCGCTTGAGGTAGCCGCAACGGCAGGCATAGATTCCGATGTGCCTTCGCACGCTGGCGGCATCCGGCAAGGCTTCTTCCCGGTGCCTGCGGCCAATGGCGGCGCGGCTGAAATACAAGGCATAGCCATCGCGGTCGGTGACCACTTTCACCACCGATCGGTCGTGCAACTGTGCCAGGGTTTCCAAGGGCGCGGTGGCGGTCGCCATCACCGCCCCATGCTCTGCCTTCTGGTGCGCCAGTAATTCCGCCACCTGATTGATCAACGCCGGCGGCATGTCCGGCTCGTCGCCCTGCACATTGACGATTATTTCATGCTCGGCAAAACCCAGATGGTCGACCGCCTCGGCAATGCGGTCGGTGCCGGAAGCGTGGTCGAGCGAGGTCATCACCGAAATGCAACCGTCCGGCCGCTCGCTTACCGCCCGCGCAATCCGCTCGTCATCGGTAGCCACGACGACCGAAGTGGCGGCGCTACGCTTCGCACATTCCACCACATGCCGGACCATCGGCTGGCCGCCAATCTTGGCAAGCGGCTTGCCCGGCAGACGGCTTGAGCCGTAGCGCGCCGGAATGATGATGTGAAACGAGGTCGTCGCCATTATGAGTCGTGCCATTCGTGTCATGACCACACGCGGTCGCACACCTCCGATAGCAACGCCGGGGCGAGTGCAAGGCGCAACGGAACCACCCAGCAACGGGCGGCGGTTTCAGCCGGCATCAGGGCTTCGCATTTCACCGCATCTTTCTCGGTCATCAGCACCGTCGCGCCGTCCGCCGCGAAAGCAAAATCCGCGGCGGTGAATCTATGATGGTCGGGATATTCGTGGGGCATGAGGTCAATACCGTGGGCTTGCAGTTGCCGGAAAAACCGGCCGGGATTGCCGATGCCGGCCACCGCGTGCACCGGTTGACCGGCGAATTCGCGCAAGGCGCGGGTTTGTTTTCCGTGCAGTGGCACTGCGTGATCAATGTGCATTTTCATAGTGTGCAATTCACCCGCCTCCGGCTCGCCGTTGACAATGACAATCCCGGCACGGGCGAGGGCGTTGAGCGGTTCACGCAGGGGCCCGGCCGGCAGGCACCAGCCGTTTCCAAAACGCCGCTCGCCGTCTATCACCACAATATCCAAATCCCGCGCCATCTCAAGGTGCTGAAACCCGTCGTCGCTGATAATTATATCGCAACCATGCGCATCGCCGACCAGCAAGCGTGCGCTACGCAAGCGATCGGGACCGGCCATCACCGGCACCCGGCAGCGGCGGAAAATCAACACCGGTTCATCACCGACTTGTTCGGCACTCACGCCTTCGGTAACCAGACGGGGCCAGGACGTTGAGCGTCCGCGATAGCCGCGCACGACCACCCCCGGCTTCCGCTCCCGGCTTTTGAAATGCTCCACCAATTCAATTACCAACGGCGTTTTGCCGGTGCCGCCAACGCTGATATTGCCGACCACCACCAGCGGCACCGGTAGTTTATGACGCTGGCAGATGCCGAGTTGATACGCCCGCCGGCGCAACCACATTAGACCGGCATAAATCAGGGACAACGGATACAACCATCGGTTAATCCATCCCGGATGTTGCCAGCCGCGCCGGATATGCTGCGACAGCCGGCGCAACATCAGGCGGTGTGCGCGGTCGATTGTTCGCGGTGCTGGGCGCGATGCAACTTGGCGTAGGCACCGCCGCGCTCGAGCAATTCGCTATGCGAGCCCTGCTGCACGATTCGCCCGTTATCCAGCACCACGATCAGGTCGGCGTTTTCGATGGTGGACAGGCGATGGGCGATGATCAGCGAGGTGCGGTTTTCGATCAGGCGAGCGATGGCGCTTCGGATGTGTTGTTCGGAATGTGAATCCAAAGACGAGGTGGCTTCGTCCATAATCAGCAACGGCGCATCGCGGTATAACGCCCGGGCGATGGCGATACGCTGACGTTGGCCGCCGGATAAACGGATTCCCTGCTCGCCGATCATGCTGTCGAGGCCATCGGTCATGCGCTCGGCGAATTCCATGACATGGGCGGCGGTGGCGGCTTTGAGAAGCCTGGTAGCATCGATTTTGCCTTTTTCGCCGTAAGCAATGTTGTTGCGGATGGTGTCGTCAAACAAGACGATTTCCTGGGTGACGATGGCGGTGTTGGCGCGCAGGGATTTGAGGGTAATCGACTCCAGCGGTTTGCCGTCAATGCTGATTTCGCCGGCGGTCGGGGAATAAAAACGCAACAGCAACGAAGCGATGGTGGATTTGCCGCTACCGGATGCGCCCACTAACGCCACCGTGGTGCCGGCTTTGATGTCGATGGAAATATCATCAAGCACCGGTTTGTCGGTTTCGAAATAACCAAACGAAACATTGCTGAAGTGCAAATCGCCGACCACATCTTTCAACTCAACGGTGCCGTAATCCGATTCCTGCTTGAGATCGATGCTGTCGAATACCGATTGCGCGCCGGCAAGCCCGCCTTGAATCACCAGATTGATTTTCGACAAACTGCGAATCGGTTTGTTGGTCATAATCATGGCCGCGAGATAGGATGAAAAAACCCCGGGGCTGATGTCCTGCTGCAACGCCATCCAGATTACGCCGGCGACCCCGATGCCGGAGAGAAACACCACCAACGACACACTCGCCGATGACACCGCGGTCGCTTTCATGATTTGCTGGCGATTGTGATTGTTGGCGTCGCCAAAGATGCGATTTTGGTACTCATGCGCGTCGAAAATTTTAATCACGCGCTGCCCCTGAAGCGCTTCCTTGATGACATGCGTAATGCCGCCGACGCTTTCTTGAACGCGCAAACTGACGGCGCGGAAGCGGTGGCTGGAAAATTTGAAAACGAAATACGCGACCGGCAGGATGATGGCGAACAGCAACGACATTTGCCAACTGAGATAAAACATCCACAACAACAAACATAACGCCTTGAACGCATCGCGAACCAAAGTACGCACCGCGGTCGTGCTGGCGCTGGCAACCTGTTCCACATGGTAAATCAGGCGCGCGGTCAAAACGCCGCTGGAGTTTTTATCGTGGTAGTAAACCGGCGCGCGGCTTAATTGTTCAAACATCGACTGGCGCAAATCCTGAATCACGCGCCGCGCCACCCAACTCATACAATAACTGTCAATGAAAGTGCCGGCGGCGCGCGCCAACCCCAGCGCCACCAGCACCAGCGGCACCCATTGAATAAACGCCGCATCGCGGTTGACAAACCCGTCATCAATGATGGGCTGGAGCATCATCACAATGGAAGCGTCTCCCGCCGACACCAGCAGCATACCCGCGATCGCCAGCAGAAACGCCCATTTATACGGGAGCACATGGGTAAGCAACCGGCGGTAAAGCCGGAAATCATCAACAGCGAGGGGGGAGTCGGACACGAGCGAGGTTTCGGTGGTCAGGCGCGGTATTTTACCCCAAATTTTATTCCAACTGCCGCACACTTTGTGCGCCACGGGACGTCTTGGCTATAATGAGTCCGGCTACGCCGGACGACATATTCCACTGGATTCCCGGAACAAGCATGTTAGCAACAAATAGAAATGTCCGGTTTTAGAACACATGAGTTGTCCGCTTTTGGCGATGTCGGGAAGCCTGGCTGATGCACCCGTTATTGATGGCGCAGCGGACATCAGGCAGCCACCGGTAAGTCAGTCTGGATGAGCTGGCCGGCCGCATCATAACCGGCCAGTTTTCGAGGACCGTGCCACAAAGACAGGGCGCCGTCGGTGTGCCGTAACCCCTTCACTTTAGCTTTGATGTAGTGGTAACGGTGGCGGTCTGCCGGTATCTGCAGGGTCAGTCCCTCGAATTCAATGCAGTTGTCCTTGCGTACTTGGCGCTCGTAGCGTTCGCAGAAAATGTTGTCCAACTGCGCTCCCTCCGGCACCGGCACAAAGGCTGAGCCAGCTTCCCGCGGCGGTTGCTCAAACTCTTCGTTGAAAGCGGGCAGATACACCTGCCGGAGATACTCATTGGCAGTAGCCATATCGGTGATGCCAGCGGCGGCCAGTTCCTTGACCAAGCGCTCCTGGTGGGTGCGAAAGGCCCGCTCGGAGCGCCCTCGGGCTTGCGGCGAGTAGGCCGCGATCATCTCTATGCCCAGTTGCTGCAAGGCGCGCCGAAACTGCGTCGAGTTGCCCTTGTCCACCTTGCCGCCAGCCGTCGGCGTGTGCCAGTAATGGCTGCCCCGGTCGGTATACAGCGAGCAAAACAAGCCCTCGGCCTCAATCACCTCACGTACCCCCTGGAAACTGCTCCGGGTGCCTTCCTGGTCACAGAAGAACATGGAGTAATGCCGATTGCTGGCATCATCCATGGTGACTATCAAATCCCAGCTCTGTCCCGGCACCCAGGCATGGGTGCTGCCATCCTGGTGCAGCAATACGCCCGGCACCGGCGCTCGCTCGCGCCGCTTGCGATGTTGCCCACGGCCCGCGGCCTTCGTCACCGCTCCGGCAGCCTGCAAGGACTTGCGCACCCAGTTGTAGCTACGCCCACCGCCGCCGCGCCGATACCAGGCGTAGTAGTGCTTGACACTCCAGCCATCATGCCGGCTCCGGTACCGATCCACCATGCGCATAACCTCATCGACCGGGGCCCGCCGGTGCGATACCTGAGACAGCCGCTTGTCGATCAACCCATCCAGGCCTTCTTCCTCGTAACGATCAATGTAACGACGAAAGGTGCGCTCACACACACCCAGCAACTGCGCCGCTTCCTCCTGGCTCAGACGACCCTCGGTCCAGCCCCCATATGACTCTTCAAATCTCATCTGTCGTATCTCCTGTAACACTTCTGTCCGCCTCATAAATCACCTCCCTCAAGAGCTGGCATAAACCGGACAGATTATGTGTTTTAACAGCGGACAGTTTATGTGTTCCTAACACTGCGCCGCTTCCTCCTGGCTCAGACGACCCTCGGTCCAGCCCCCATATGACTCTTCAAATCTCATCTGTCGTATCTCCTGTAACACTTCTGTCCGCCTCATAAATCACCTCCCTCAAGAGCTGGCATAAACCGGACAGATTATGTGTTCCTAACAGTTCCTAACACAAGCATTGCGGATTAACGGTCGGCGAATTACAATTATCCCTCATGTCGCAACGAACAAAAAAACGAGGTGGTCGGCGCGCGCGTCAAGCAACGGACGCGGCAGCCGACTCAGTGCCCGCACCCGCCTACATCACGCGCACCATTCCCGAATATGAATTGCTCGACGAGGAAGGGCTGACGCTGATCGAAAAAAATGCCGACACCATCTTGCGCGAGGTGGGCATCGATTTTCACTACCCGTCTGCATTGCAATTATTCAAGGAAGCCGGTGCCGACATCGACGGCCAGCGCGTTCGTTTCCCGGACGGCATGTGCCGAAAAATTATTCGCGACTCCGCGCCCGCGATGTTTGAACAAAAAGCCCGCAACCCGGCACGCAGTGTCGTCATCGGCGGCAAGCACACGGTGTTCGCGCCGGTTTATGGCCCGCCGTTCATCCGCGATTTGGAGCGCGGACGACGCTACGCCGTAATCGAAGATTTTCGCAACTTCGTGAAGTTGGCATACCTGCTACCGGCGTTGCACCACTCCGGCGGCACCGTGTGCGAGCCCACCGACCTGCCGGTCAACAAGCGCCACTTTGATATGGTGTATAGCCACATCAAATACAGCGACAAGCCGTTCATGGGCTCGGTCACGCAGCCCGAACGTGCGCAAGACAGCGTGGATATGTGCAAGATTTTGTTTGGCGCGCAGTTTGTTGAGGACAACACCGTGCTGGTGAATTTGATTAATGCCAACTCGCCGATGACCTACGACGAGACCATGCTCGGCGCCTCGGAAGTGTATGCGCGCAACAATCAGGCAAGCATCATCTCGCCGTTCATTCTGGCCGGCGCGATGTCGCCGGTGACCGCCACCGGCACGCTGTCGCAAATCCTCGCCGAGGCGATGGCGGGTATGGCATTCACCCAACTCGTGCGCCCCGGCTCGCCGGTAATTTTTGGCACCTTCGCCAGTTCCATCTCCATGCAGTCCGGTGCGCCCACCTTCGGCACGCCGGAGCCTTCGCTGGTGCTGAACGGCGCGGCCTCGCTGGCGCGCCGCCTCGGTGTTCCCTTCCGTAGCGGCGGCTCGCTGTGCGGATCAAAAATTCCCGACGCGCAGGCGGCATATGAAAGTGCCAACACGCTGCTGCCGACCCTCACCGCCGGGGTGAATTTTGTGCTGCACGCCGCCGGCTGGCTGGAAGGCGGGCTGACTTCCAGTTATGAAAAATTGATTATGGATGCAGACCAACTCGGCATGATGCAAGTTTTCGCCAACGGCTTTGACCTGTCGGAAAATGGCCAGGCCATGAGCGCCATCCGCGAAGTTGGTCCCGGCACCCACTTCCTCGGCTGTGAACACACACAAAATAATTTCAAAACCGCTTTTTACCGCTCATCCATCGCCGACAACAACAGTTTTGAACAATGGCAATCCGATGGCTCGCAGGACGCGGTGCAGCGCGCCAATAAATTATGCAGACAAATGTTGAATGATTATGTCGCGCCGGAAATCGACCCGGCCATCGACGAAGCGTTGCTCGAGTTTATCGCTAAACGGAAGGGGGAGTTTGAAGACTCGAATATTTAGGAGGTGGTTTGTTTATGCATTGCGCTTGCCTTTTCGTCGCCATGCGGTCGTAGCCATACTCATTTGCGGCAAAGTCGGGACGCTCTTTGCTCGTTATTCCCGGTTTCCTTTTCGGCGTCTTCGTTTCTTACTGCCGGAGGCATCAGCGTTGCTGCGCGAGGCTACTGGCATGTCCACTTCCCGCTTGAGATTTTCGTAGGCGGCGGTTTTGTGCGGAATCGCCAGGGCTTCGACGAAGTGGTCCTGAAATTTCGGCTCGACCGCGGTTTCGACTTTTTGGATGCGCTTCACCACATCTTCGATTTCGCTACGCGCCGCTGTGTCGAGTAGCGCGATGGTGGCGCCGGCACCGGCGGCGTTTCCCGCCGAGGTAACGTGCTCCAGTTTGCAATCCGGAATCATGCCTAACACCATCGCATACTTGACATCAATGTGCGCGCCAAACGCGCCAGCCAGGCGAATGCGGTCGACCGTGTCGACATTCAATTTATCCATCAACAATCGCGCGCCGGCGTAGAGAGCGGCTTTTGCCAACTGGATGGCGCGCACATCGTTTTGCGTGATTTCAATTTTCACCGTACGCACGTTGTCGTCATCGCGGTTGTCGTCATCATCACCGTGCAATGAATAACACCAGGTTTTCGCGTCTGGTTTTATGCGATGGGTTTTTTCCGCGAGCGCGCCATCGATTATGCCATCGACTTTAATCACACCGGCAAGAAACAATTCGGCGATAATTTCGATGATGCCGGAGCCGCAGATGCCGGTCACGCCGGTCGTTGCCACGGCTTCGGCGAAGCCGTCTTCATCCGACCACAACTCGCAACCGATTACGCGAAAGCGCGGCTCGAGGGTTTCGCGGTCGATACGCACGCGCTCGATGGCACCCGGCGCGGCGCGCTGTCCGCCGCTGATTTGCGCGCCTTCGAATGCCGGGCCGGTCGGGCTGGATGCCGCGAGCATCTTTTTGTTGTTGCCGAGTACGATCTCGGCGTTGGTGCCGACATCCACCAACAAAGTTAATTCATCGCGTTGATAGGGCGCTTCGGACAAGGTCGCGGCCGCGGCATCGGCACCCACATGCCCGGCGATGCACGGCAAAACATATACGCGCGCGCCGCGATTTATTTTCAAATCCAACGCGGTGGCGTTGAGGTCCAACGCCTGGTCGGTCGCCAGCGCAAACGGCGCGCCGCCCAACTCCACCGGGTTGATGCCGAGCAACAAGTGATGCATCACCGGATTGCCGACCAGCGTCATATCCAATATATCGTTGCTGTCGATGTTTGTTTGCGTCGTCAGTTCCACGATCAAACCTTGCAACGCCTCGCGCACCACGCGCGTCATGTCGGCCTCGCCGCCGGGATTCATCATTATGTATGAAACGCGACTCATCAAATCTTCGCCAAAACGAATTTGCGGATTCATCCGCCCGGCCGAACTCAACGCTTGGCCGCTAATCAGGTCGCACAAATGCGCGGCGATGGTGGTGGAGCCGACATCAACGGCAACGCCATACACTTTATTTTTGATGCCGGGCCAAATGGCAATGGCGCGATTTGTTTTGTCGTTTGCGTGATGAATCGCCACGGTTACTTTCCAATTCCCGTTGCGCAATGTGGATTGCAACGAAGCGAGCAAATGAAAATCAAATGCGATGTCGGTCAGCCCCCAGTCAAATTCCAGCGCATCACGCACGCGCTGCAAATCGCCGCTCGGGTCGTGCATGTTAGGTTCGGGAACTTCGATGTAATGCAGCCGCACCGCGGGATTCAATGTGATGTTATGCACATCCAGTCGCTTGCGAACTACTTGCCGATGCGCTTGGCTTTCCGGCGGAATGTCAATGACCGCATCGCCGAGCAGTTTCGCCTGGCAGCCGAGGCGGCGCGTGGGCGCGGTGTCTGCGGGGAAAAATTCCCGCTCGCTGATGCTCGGCGGCGACAAGTGGTCGGGTTTGGAATGAATGTTGAACTTGGCGAACTCGCCAACGCTGTGATCAATCTGGCAGCGATCGCAAATCCCGCGCCCGCCGCACACCGTGTCGAGATCAACGCCGAGTTGTTGCGCCGCTTCGAGCACCGACTTGCCGATGGCAATTTGCCCGCGCTTGCCGGACGGCGTGAATATGATTTGGGCGGTGTTGGGGTTAGTCATTTAATCTGTGGGACGATCTGATAGTCGCTGGCGTTATCAACATAAACGTTGTCAATGGTTGCCAATCCGGTCGGAGTGTCGAGCGTGCCGGCCATGATGCTGATCGTGTCCTCGTGGTCAGGTTGCCAAAAAAGATTGCCGCCACATTCACGGCAAAAACCGCGCCGGGCTTTTTCCGAGGAACGATACCATTTCAACGTACGGTCATTTTCCAAATGAAAATCGGCGCGGCGCGCGCGGGTGGCGGCGACATGATGCCCGCTGGTTTTTTGACACTGTCGGCAAAAACAATTAATCACGCCGCGCAATTTGCCAACCACGCGATAGCGCACACCGCCGCACAAACAGCCGCCGGCGAACCCCTTTTGCGTCTCGCTCATCACCCGCGCCGTCGCCTCCGCCCCTCCCGACCGCCGCGTCCGGCGCCGGCGCCTTCCGCGACCGGTTGGCGATATTTTTTCAGCCATCGTACACAGTTGTTATCATGCCCCATCACCACATCCGCGCTCATCACCGCCTGCATCACTTCCTCGTGCAACGGATTAGTAATCGCGCAAGTCATCCCCGCGCCAATCGCCATCGACAAAAAATGTCCGTCCATGCCCTTGCGGTTGGGAATACCAAAACTAAAATTAGACGCGCCGCAAGTGGTGTTCACTTTCAATTCATCGCGCAGGCGTTTGACCAAATGCAACACCTGTCGCCCGGCGCTGTTGACCGCGCCGACCGGCATGACCAGCGGGTCCACCACGATATCCGAGTAATGAATACCGTGGTCGGCGGCACGCTCGATAATTTTTTTGGCGACCAGAAATCGGTCATCGGGATTCTCCGAAATGCCCGCTTCGTCATTGGAAATCGCCACCACCGCCGCGCCGTATTTTTTCACCAGCGGCAGCACCGCCTCCAGCCGCTCATCTTCACCGGTCACCGAGTTCAACAACGGCTTGCCCTGATAGGCTTCAAGCCCAGCTTCCAGTGCCGCGACTATGCTCGAGTCGATGGACAACGGCACATCGGTAATCGACTGCACCAGGCGGATGGATTCGGCAAGAATGCGCGGCTCATCCGCCAGCGGGATGCCGGCGTTGACATCCAGCATAGTCGCGCCGGCGGCAACCTGCGCGCGCGCATCGGCTTCGACTCGGCTGTAATCACCGGCTTTCATTTCCTCGGCGAGAATCTTGCGGCCGGTGGGATTGATGCGCTCGCCGATGATGACGAACGGTTGCTCGTGTCCGATTTTTAACTCACGGCTGGCGGAACTAACGATAGTGTCGGTCATGCTGAAACTCTCTGCTGTTCAGGTTGGCGTTCGGGTTGCGTTTCTGATTGTCTCTTGGTTAGCGTGGCGGGTGGTTCGGAAGAAGACGCGACGGCGGGCGTCCACGGCACACGCCCGTCCAGCACATTTGAAGCCGCTATCATTTCGGCAACGGACTGCTCCTGCCGATACGCCATGACATGCAGGCCGGCGACGCCTTCGATTTGTTTGAGTTGTTGCATCAGTTCTATGCAGATTTTGCTGCCTTCGAGTTTCTGGTCTTGCGCGCCGGCGAGCCGCGCAATCACGGCATCGGGAATGTGCACGCCCGGAACATTATCGCGAATCCATCGCGCCGTGCGCGCCGATGCCAATGGCCCAACGCCGGCGAGAATGAACACCCGCTGATGCAAACCCTTGTCCCGCACCCGCTGCATGTAGCGCGTGAACACAGGCAGATCAAAACAATACTGAGTCTGCACGAAGTTGGCACCGGCGGCGACTTTTTTCTCCAGCCGCTCAACCCGAAAATCCTGCGGCGGTGCAAACGGATTGGCGGCCGCGCCGAGAAATATTTTCGGCGGCTGACTCAGCGCGCGCCCGCTCAGCAAGCGCGATTGATCGCGCATGGTGCGCGCAGTTTGCAACAGCGACATGCAATCCAAATCAAACACCGGCTTGGCGGCGGGATGATCGCCGGCTTGCACGCCGTCTCCAGTCAGACACAAAATATTCGCCACGCCCATTGCGGCGGCACCGAGAATGTCGCCCTGCATGGCGATGCGGTTGCGGTCGCGGCAGGAGATTTGCATGATGGTGGAGTAGCCGATTCGGGTCAGCAACGCGCACACCCCGACGCTGGACATGTGACAGTTGGCGCCGGAGCCGTCGGTGGCGTTGATGGCGTCCACGCAGCCGTCGAACAACCGCGCCTGCCGATACACTTGCTCGGCGTTTGCCGAATCCGGCGGCGCCAGTTCGGCGGTGACCGCAAACGCACCATCGCGCAACACCCGCTCCAGCCGTCCGGCCGAGACATGCCCGTCGCGGATCGGCAACATCAACCCGGGTTCCGGTTCGTCCTGATAACTCATGACCGCGCTTTCAACTGGGGTTCCATTTCGTGCGCACGCCTCGCCTCGCGCAACCACGCCGAAGTGTCGGCCATGCTCCAGTCCAACGGCGTTTGCACATGGTTGATCTGGTCGCCGTGGCGCATGGCGCGGCTGCCCTGCCAGGCCGCCACCCACACGCACGGCATGTCCGGCTTCACCTCGCAGTTGCCATTGGCGCGCACGCCGCCGCAGGGTCCGTTGCGCATTTGCTTGGGGCAATTCATCGGGCACGACATGCCGGTGGAACTGAGCGCACAACTCCCGCACATTCGGCAATCAAACAGCCATCCCTTGATTTGTTTTTCGATGAACGCGATCGGTTTGTCGAGGCGCTGATAACCAATCATCCGCCACAGCGGATGCAACGCAATTACCCCTTTTTCAAAGCGTCGATAAAACCATTCCAGTTTGCGGGAATGGCGCACCGACCATTTTCTCATGGCGCGCATAGTTGCGGTTACGCTGTGGTGGGTTTGTCCGGCTCATCGCCTTTGTTGCGAATCAACGCCAGCAGACGCTCGGCATCGTATTCGCTTTCCAGTTTGGCGGCCGCTTCGGTGGCTTCGGCTTTAAGGTCGGCACCGCACGACACGGTATTGCGCCGCCAGTCGGCCAGATACGCATCCGAACTGCCTTTGCCGGCGCGCATGGCGGCGCGGTCGATGGCATCGGCAAAGCGCTCGGAAAGTTTTACCTTTACGCTGTCGCGCCGTTGTTTGGCGATGACCTGCGCCGGAATATCGCGCCACAGAACTGTGATTAATTTTGCCACGGTATTTCCTCGCGCTCGTTCTCTTTCAGTTCTGCCGAAGTGAACCGCTACATGGCGCACATGGCGCGTCCACTTTGACATCAACCAAACGGCCCATCGACTGCTGCAATACCGCTTCAAAAGGCGCATCGCCGGTGTGGATACGTTGATATTCCAAATTTAAATAAGCCGCGGCTTGCTCGGCTTTTTCATCGATTTGTGCATCATCCAACTGCGCCAGATACACCAATTTTTTGTAGTGGCTGAAATACATTTCCTTGAGTTCGGGAAATCTATCCATGCCAAATCCTTCCACAATCAGACGGTCGAAATTCTTCGCCAGATAATCCGTCAGGTAAAAAGTGCCGATCTCGGCTTCGGCGAGCGCATTGAATTTCTCCTCACCGGCGAAAAACGAATAGCAATGCGCGCCGGGCAACCGCTCAACGTCCTCCTCGCGCAACAACGCATCCAGCAAACCGCCGGTGCCGCAATCGGCATAGCCGATGAATATTTTTCGATACGCGGCGCGGTTCTCAGTGATTTTCCGGCGCACCGCCGGCACGATTTCTTTCGGATAATTATGCAAACTTGCCGGCAAACACTGGATGTCCATAAAGTCCCAGCGATTGAGTTCCTTCACGCGCACCAACTCATGCGCCAGCGCCCCGCAGGCGATGACTAACACGCGGTCGTTGTTGAGGGATGGGGATGGCATTATCATTCTCGCTTGCCGTTTTCCGTGTGCAGTGTTGCGCGTGGTCGCGTTGCCTTGCCTAATGGCCAAATGAAAATGGCAGCCAAATCACGCGGCGCGTTTTTCCGCCATCTTGGCTTGGGCGGTTTCCACCGCCACCGCTGCGTCTCGGCAATACGCATCGGCACCGATGGCTTCGGAGAACTCCTGATTGAGCGGCGCACCGCCGACCAGCACGATGTAATCATCGCGGATGCCTTTCTCCACCAAGGTGTCAATCACCACTTTCATATACGGCATGGTGGTGGTCAACAAAGCAGACATGCCGACAATATCCGGCTTATGCTGCTCGATGGCTTCCAGATAATTTTCCACCGGGTTATCAATGCCGAGGTTGATGACTTCAAAACCGGCTCCTTCCATCATCATCGCCACCAGATTTTTGCCGATGTCGTGGATGTCGCCCTTGACCGTGCCGATAATCATCTTGCCAATCGGCTCGGCGCCGGTCTCTGCCAGCAACGGACGCAAGATTTCCATACCGCCTTTCATCGCATTGGCCGACATCAACACTTCCGGCACGAACAAAATGCCATCGCGAAAGTCGATGCCAACGATGCGCATACCTTCGACCAACGCATTATCCAACACTTTGCTCGCAGTCCAGCCGCGCCCGAGCAAAATGTTGGTGCCTTCCATGATCTCATCGCGCAACCCGTCATAGAGATCATCGTGCATCTGCTCGACTAATTCATCGTCGGGCAGGGATTTAAGATCCAGGTCGTCGTCCGAATCGTTTGTGGCGTTATCGTCTGCCATTGCAAAACTCCGCTAACTTGGTGAATGGGTAAATGGGTATAAGGGTTGCCGTGCCGACGGTGAAATCGCCTGGCTCGCCCCCCCGGCGGGCATACAAATTCAAAGGCGCGATTTTACCCCCTAATACGGTCCCGAATGCAATGGCGGCAACCCTTATCTGACAGGGCCACGACAGGATGCCACCGCACCGGAAACCGGAATATACGATTATTTTATAATGCTTTGCATAATTTTGTGGATTTCCGGCTTGTTGTGTGCGATTTCCTCCTCACTCACCCCCTGGACCTCGTGGGGAAAAACCAGCCACTGGTCGGTGGTATGCAGATAAAAATCCGGCTCGCGGTCGGTCTGGTTATTGTCGGGCTTAAACCACGGCGTCGCCACTTTAATTTGCGAAGGTGTGTTGCGCCGCGTGGTCTCAACCAGTTGCTCAATGACCGCCTGAATGCTACGCCCGGAATCATACACATCATCCACGATCAACAACGCGTTCTCGGCGTTCAGATTCTTGGTCAAATAACCCAGGCCATGCACGCGAACCTGTCGGTCGGCTTTATTGATGCCCGCATACAATGAAGTGCGCACGCTGATATGGTCGGTGGTAACGCCGAAATATTCCAGCATCTCCTGCACCGCGATGCCGACCGGCGCGCCGCCACGCCAAATCCCGACAATGAAATCCGGACGAAACCCGCATTCAATGATCAGCGCACCGAGGCGGTAGGAATCCTCCAGCAATTCTTGCGCCGATATGAAATTTTTGGTTGGCATGCGGGGTGGCGAGGTGGTCTTGCGCGGGATTATAACGCAATTTTGCGCTGGTCTTTTCGTCGTCATTAGCGCAACTCCGCCGCAAATGGCAGTAGTGTACAAAGGGCATCGGCGGCGGTTTACGCCGCCGAGTAACCTGTGGCTGATATGCAAAGGTTCGCTTGCGCGTGCTCGCGCTTTGCGGGGGGAATCCCCCCGCCCCCCCCTTTTTGGCGCGGGGGAAACTTCCTGTTTCCACGCGCCAGTTGATTGGGAGAATAGAGTAAATGGCAAAACTTCTATGGGCGTGACAACGAAAGAATCAGCGTTCGTCTTATTCTCGGTTACTTTGGCATCTCAACTCGCCTTTGTCCCCTCAATTTACCATTGCCCTATCATTCGTCATTGCCCGGCTTGTTCCGGGCAATCCAGTTGTTAAACCGTTCGGCGTAGCCGAACTCCTTATTCTCAATGTGCCTTTGGCATCTCAACGCGCTTTTGTCTCCTCAAATCACTATTACCTATCATTTGTCATCCTCGCCGGTAGGCGGGGATCCAGAGTGGCGGCGTTAGCCGCCTGGTGTATTCGCAACGCAACACGACACTACACAGCACAACGACCACAACACGACACTACATTACACAGCACAACGACCACAACGAAACAAAACAAAAATGGGCAAGAACGCGCTAAAAACCGGCGGCGTAGCCGCGAAATGATAGTGGCTAACTATAATAGATCCTCGCCTACCGGCGAGAATGACGGGTTGGGGGGACAATGGTAAATAAGTGTCACGCTACGCGTGACTCCTTTTGCCACAACAAAATATGGTGCCCGGAGCCGGACTTGAACCGGCACGATGTTTCCATCGAGGGATTTTAAGTCCCTTGCGTCTACCAAATTCCGCCATCCGGGCACTGCACATGTCAACCGGGCAATGGAGGCTGAGCCCGGAGTCGAACCGAGGTACACGGCTTTGCAGGCCGCTGCATGACCACTCTGCCACTCAGCCCATAATCAGGACACATCACCGGGGAGCGCGACCAGCGCACATCACAAACTACAACCAAAAAATACGAATGGAGCGGGAAACGAGATTCGAACTCGCGACCCCAACCTTGGCAAGGTTGTGCTCTACCACTGAGCTATTCCCGCTTGCTTGCCAACCAGTTTACTCTGTCACACGGTGTTGGCGAATTCTATCCGACCACCCCCGCGTGTCAAGCACCGCGCCGCACTTACCCGCCGCGCAAATATGGACGCGCCGCACGCAAATATTCATACATTGACCATAAGGTCAACAACGCGGCGAAATACAATAGCACCTCGCCGGCGCGAAACAGCGGGATGCCATACCACGGCTTGGCATAGAGCAACGCGCAGATCGACACCATCTGCAACGCGGTCTTGAACTTGCCGACCCGACCGACCGCCACCGCGCCGCGCTCGCCGAGTTCGGCCATCCATTCGCGCAACGCCGAGACCACGATCTCGCGTCCGATGATGATGGCGACCGCCACCGCGAACGGCATCGGGTGCAGCACGAGATCCAGCACCCCGGTATCCGAGACCAAAAGCACCAGCGCGGTGGATACGATCAGTTTATCCGCCACCGGGTCCAGAAACGCGCCGAGCGCCGAGGCGGCGTTCATCCGCCGGGCGAGGAAGCCGTCCAGCCAATCGGTCAACGCGGCGAGCGCGAAAATCCCGGCGATGGTCGGCTCGCGGTAGGGCAATGGCAAAAAATACATCACCACCAACACCGGAATCAACGCCACCCGAAACAAAGTCAGCAGGTTGGGGATGTGGATTATCATGAGGGAGGTAACCAGAGGGGGTGATTATACATGTAACCCGTACTCGCTCCCTTGCCGTCAGCTGGACAGAACATCCCCCGCCGTTACTTTTTTGTGTTGCGCGTAGCGTGACAGATATTAAGAGTCCGGCTACGCCGGAGCAACGCCGTTTTAGTGTCACGCTACGCGTGACAATTATTTACCATTGTCCTCTTAAAAGGAGTCATTGCTTTCCGATTCACCATTGTCTCCCCAACCCGTCATCCTCGCCGCAGGCGGGGATCCAGACGCTTTGATGCCGCGATAAAAGGAGTTCGGCTGCGCCGAACGGTTTAATAACTGGATTGCCCGGCCAATAATCATAATATTGCCGGGCAATTGTGTAGGCTCACTCTTTCGCTGACAGCTTCTTCCTCATTTCCAGTGGTGTTTTAGCACCGATTCCCTGATGCGGACGATGCTCGTTGTAGTAGAGAAGGTAGAGTTCCAGTTGCTGCTTGAACTCATCCAAACTCTCAAACACCGTGTCGTCTATCAGGTCATCATTCAATGTCCGCCAAAACCGCTCCACCTTGCCATTGGTCTGCGGTCGATAGAGGCGCGTGTAGCGATGCCGAATGCCTAACTCTTGCAACATCCGCTCAAACGGATGCCCCACCAGGTTCTTCTCGGAAGCAAACTCCGAGCCGTTATCACTCATCATTTCGGCAAACTGAACCTGGTAACGACTATTGAGCAAGTTGATTATCCGCAAACTGGTGAACATCACCGACAAACTGGTGATGTCCGACACCACTTCGGCCCACGCAAGGCGCGTGAAATCGTCAACCAGCCCCACCAGATAGTGGCGTTTGCCCTCTGCGGGAAATAGATCCCGACTCAGGTGATGGCAGTCGATATGCCCCAATTCCCCTGCTTTTTGCTTGATAATCTTGCGATGGTTTTCTTTCATTTTTCGCTTCAGACGGTTCAGGCCGTGGCGTCGCGTGATCCGATAGATGGTACTCGGCGAAGGACACCCATCTTTCAGTTGCGGCAATAATATCGCATAAATCTCGTAGCGGTTATTGCCCAGCCGGCGTTGCCGGAGCACCAACTCTTCGACCAGAGTCATACCGCGCCGCGCCTGCCACTTCGGACCGCGGCAACGCGGCAGCAGGTCACGCCCGTTGCCGCTCGCCTTATACCGGTGATAATACTTCAAGAACACCTGTCGATGGGTCTTGTGATGCTTATAGAAGGCCATCACAAACCGAAATTTAGGGTGTTTGCCGGCTTTGACGGTCTCGTATTCCTCGCACAAATGTTGCCAGTTGCGGATATAATTTCTTTCAATTGTGCTGTCTTTGCTGTTATCTCTCATGGAATTCTCCTGGGTGTGTCAGTTAGTCAATGATATTTCCGATTTTGTCAGCGAATAAATGAGCCTATACAGCAATGACAAATGATAGGCAATGGTGAATTGAGAGGACAAAGGCGAGTTGAGATGCCAAAGTAACCGAGAGAAAATATCCGGCCACGCCAAAGCAACGCCGTTTTAGTGTCCGACTTCGCCATACTCCCCCCGCCACAACCTCACCCATCCTCATGAAACTCTCGATGAATCCGTTGCGCCAGTGCCGCGCTGATGCCGGGGACTTTTGCCAGGTCTTCACTATCGGCGCGCATTACTTCACGCAAGCCACCGAAGTAGCGCAATAAATTGCGGCGACGCGTATCGCCCACGCCTTCGATGCATTGCAACGGAGACGAGACGCGCGCCCTGGCGCGGCGACGGCGATGACCGGTGATGGCAAAGCGATGCGCTTCGTCGCGAATGCGTTGTATCAGAAGCAACGCCGGCGAGGTTCTGTCGGGCGTGATGACGCGCGGTATCGTGCCGCGAGGCGCGTCATGGCGTGCGTCTTCATGCACACCATACCAATGCAACTGCTCGCCGCCGTGGCGTCGTGCGCGATCTTTGGACACCGCCAGCAACACCACCGAATTCAAGATTTGCAACTCTTCAAGAATGTGCGCGGCAATGCGCAACTGCCCTTTGCCGCCGTCTATGATGATTAGATCCGGCAACTTGCCATCGTCCTGCAGCACTCGTTTGTAACGCCGCTCCAGCGTCTGTTGCATCGCCGCGTAATCATCGCCGGGGTTAATTCCTTCCACATTAAATTTTCGATACGCCGACTTGACCGCGCCTTGCCGGTCAAACACCACGCACGACCCGACCGTGCGCTCGCCCATGGTGTGGCTGATGTCGAAACATTCCACCCGGGACGGCGTCTCCGGCAGGCGCAATAAATCGGTCATCGCCGCAAACTGCGCGTCCATCTGACTGCGTTCGCCAAGATGTGCGCGCAAGTGGTCGGCGGTGTTGATGCGCGCGATTTCGATCCATCGCGCGCGCTCGGCACGACAACGATGTTTGATCGTAACCTTGCTTTTGTTCGCGGAAGCGAGCGCGTGTTGCAACGATTCGTGTGCGTCAATTTTTTCGCCGAGCAGAATCTCGGCGGGCATCAACGCACCGAGATAATGTTGCGGTAAAAACGCCGCCAACAACTCGGCCGCGGACCAACCCAACGGATTTTTTTGAAGGTAAAAACGTGCGCCGAGATTGCGTCCGTGGCGCACCGACACCACGCCAAAACACACGATGTCGGATTCCTGCGTGACCGTCACCACATCGGCGTTGGCGCGTCCTTTGGAGGCATATTGTTTGGCGGTGGCGCGTTGCAACAGCACGATGCGGTCGCGGTAACGCGCCGCGGTTTCGTAATCAAGCGCCGCGGCGGCGCGTTCCATTTTGCTCGCCAGTTCATCCAGCAAAGCGAAGTCGCGGCCACCCAGCATCGCTTGCGCCTGACGCACATCATCGAGATAATCATCGCGTGCGATGCGCCCGACGCACGGCGCACTGCATCGTTTGATTTGATACTGCAAGCACGGCCGCGAGCGGTTGCGAAAAAAAGCGTTGTTGCATTGTCGCAGGCGAAATATTTTGTGTATCTGCACTAACATTTCGCGCACCGCGGTGGCGTTGGGATAGGGTCCGTAATATTGATGCGGGCGCACGCGACGACCCCGATAAAAAGAAAATCGCGGAAACTCATCGCCTTCGCTCAAGCGAATGTAGGGAAAACTTTTGTCATCGCGCAACGAGATGTTGTAGCGCGGACGTTTGTCCTTGATCAGATTATTTTCCAGCAACAACGCCTCGCTCTCGGTGCGCGTCTGCTGTATTTCGGCGCGGTGAATTTTCGACACCATCAAGCGCGTCTTCGCGCTCAAACCGGACGCGCGAAAATAACTCGCCAGACGATTTTTCAGATTGGCGGCTTTGCCGACATACAAGGTTTTATCATTTCGGTCGGTGAAAATATAAACCCCCGGCTGCGCCGATACCGTACGCAAAAATGCGTTTGCATCAAATTGGTTGTCGGGTTTGGTCATGCGATGTGTTTGTTGTGTCACGCTACGCGTGATTGATAGTAGTATAATCCTTTCACCACCTCTCATCGGAACTCACTAAATGAAAATCGCGGCTTTTGACGCGCGCGTCGGCACCCTCGTGGAATACCACAATAAACTGTGGCGCGTGCTCAGAAAAAATCATGTCAAGCCCGGCAAGGGCGGCGCCTTCGTGCAGTTGGAAATGAAGTGTATCAGCGATGGCGTCAAACTCAACGAGCGATTTCGCTCCGAAGATAAAATCGAAAAAGCGCGCGTTGAACCGCGCCGCATGCAGTATTTATACGCCGACGGCGGCGCGTCTCATGTGTTCATGGATGTGCAGACTTACGAACAAATCACGCTTGCCACCGAAGACTTTGAATCTCAAGCGCCGTTTCTTTTGCCGAACACCGAAGTGCATATCAACTTTCACAACGACCTCCCCATCGCGGTGGAGTTGCCGGCGGTGGTAACGCTGGAAGTGATTGAAACCGACAGCGCGGTCAGAGGACAAACCGCGTCTGGTAGCGGCAAACCGGCGACCCTTGAGACCGGTCATAAAGTTACCGTGCCGACCTTTATCAGTGTCGGCGAAAAAGTCAGAGTTAATACGGATACCGGTGCGTATATGGAGCGGGCCTAGCCGCACGGCGGCGGCTTTGCCGCCGCGATATTCTATGCAAGAATGACGAGGCGGGAAGCGTGTTGTCCGGCGAAGCCGGACTATTAATGTCGTCACGCGTAGCGTGACTCATCCGCGGCGAAGCCGCGCAATGATAGTGGCTAACTATAATAGATTCTCGCTGCCGGAGAGAATCACGGTCTGGGGATGTGGTTTGGATTATGACGGTACTAATTACTCTCATCGTTTTTTAGTTCTGGGTTCTCGCCTTTGGCGAGAACAACAGACTGGATTCCCGCCTGCCGGCGAGAATGACGGGTTGGGGAGACAATGGTAAATCGGTCGGTGTGACTTTCTTTGAGAAGACAAAGTAACCGAGAATAAGGAGTCACGCTACACGTGACAGATATTTAACTGGATTGCCCGGAACAAGCCGGGCAATGACGAATGAAAGGTAATAGTGAATCGTAAAGTGTGACTTTCTTTGAGACGACAATGGTAAATAAGTGTCACGCGAAGCGTAACAGGCGGCTACCGCCGCCACCTGGATCCCCGCCTGCCGGCGAGAATGACGAATGATAGGGCAATAGTAAATTGAAAAGACAAAAGCGCGTTGAGATGCCAAAAGCACACGAGAGAAAAAGCCTGGGTTGACCGGACTCATTAATTACGAATAAACATTGCGCGCCGCATATTTTTCGTCAGGCAAGGCGCGCACGGCGCGAGGGAGGGAGCATACATTAAGTATGTGACTGACCGAGTGACGAAGCGCAACACCGCATGACGGAAAATAGGCAAGCGCAATTAGTCATTATCATGCAACCCCGCTCCGGCACCAACAATCCGTGACGCATCGCTTGCTTTGATATATGTGCGATGGGCGTATTGTTCGAGGCGTTGCCAGTCCGCGGATTCAACCGTCGCTTGACCGGCTCGCGGCGCGTGGCGGCGACCTTGAAAAGCGCGGCCATTGTCGCCGCACTGCTGACAGCGAAGAAAATCGGCGGTTTCGGTTTCAACGGCGCTACCTTGTAGCCACAAGCCGCCACGGCGGCAGCCCAGACGAACATCGCGCCAGGTCAGGGTAAACGCGCGGTCTTCGATTTCCGCCAGGTTGCCGATGAAGCCGGCGGCAAGCACCGGGCGGGCAATGGCGGCGGTCTCAATGCGCGCATCCCCGGGGCGGTCGAAGCAGTCGCTTAACGATGCCCCGGTCAGCAACGGGTCAAGCACCCCGCCCGGTGCCCGCCACACGCCCGACAGCGACACCGGCGTCAGTTTCCCGCCGTTTCGATAATCATGGCGCTCCAGCAATCCCGCCAGCGCCGTCACGCCATTGATGCCGTGTGTATGCAACCAGCGCACCGCCTTGCCCGCATCATCCGCCAACCCCCAGGGCAACCCGGCACCGCGCACCGCCTTGCGCACGGTCTGCTCAATTTGATTGAGCGAGCAAATCATTCGGCGTGGTTCAGTTGTCGGTGTCATTCAGCGGCGGGTAAATCCAGTCGTCGGCTTCGCGCTGCGCCAACTCGTCGGGCAACGGCGCATGCTGATACATGGTGATTCGAACCCAGCGGTCCGATTTGGGGTCGAATTTGTTGGCGCCGAAAAACGATAGTTTGCAACGCAGCAAATCAACCGGACGCAGACGCGCGGAAATCAGATTGTCGCGGATTTCGGCATACGGTAGGCGGGCGACAATCTGGATGCGGCGAACGGCGTGCCGGTGCCGGGGATTGGCGCGCAGAAATTCGGCTGCTGACTGATGCGGGTCGGTGGCGATGACTTCACCGAGGTCGGTGTGCAACGCCGCGATGTCACGCCCGAAAGCGAGCGGCAATTCCTGCTCGGCGCCGGGTTCTTGAAAACGCTCGCCGAGCCTCGGCTCCAATTTTTCTTCGGAGACATACCAAAAGCGCGCGCATTGCGAGGCTTGCGAATAATCGGTTTGCAACGCCCAGGGGTAATGGGTTTCGATGGCGTGGGCGAGGTCGGCCACGGCGGTGTCACCGCGAATGCGCCAGTAGCGCGACTCGTCCACCGCCATGGTCTCCGCCAAATCATCGATATATTCGCCATGCGGTTCCAGCACCAAAGTCACCAGCAACTCCTGACCTTCCACCGATAACGCATCTTGCGACCAGCGAATCAATTGCTCCCAGGGTGCCGCTTGTTTGAGGACGCGTTGTTCTTGTTCCAGGTGATTGGTGATTTTCGCGAGATCATTTTTCATCTCCTCAATGCGCACACGCTGACGCTGATCTTCGGTGCGCCAACTATCCAGCCCGAGTTTCATGCGCACCAGCAGTTCGCCGAATTGACCACGGGTCTGTGGCGTGGCGCGGGCCAGTGCGCGGACCCGCGCCAGCGCGGTTTCTCTGGCGTGTATCCAGCGATGAATCAGCGACGGATGCCACAGCAAAAACGGCGCCATGCCAAGCCCGGTGGCGTTGCCAACGCCGAGGCGGCGCGCCAGATTGCGCTCCAGTTTCACCGCTTTTTGCGGATTGATGGCGTGCGCCAAATGCTCGGCTATGTCGATGGTGAACCAGCGAATCAGCCACACCGCCAGCATTTCGGCGCGAAACGGCGGCGCGAATTCCGCACGCTCGGCAATGCGCTCGCGGTCGCTCAAGCCGAATTTACCGTTGCCGTATACCGCCGTGGTGCGCATCAGGTAGCCGCTGCGGTCGAGCAATTCGCGTTGCGGCTGCAAGCCGTTGGCAAGTTGCTCGACCACATGCCCGAACAGCCGCACGCTACGGTTGGCGCGCGCCAGCACCAGTTCGCTTTGCCGGCAACTGCCCGCTTCCTGCTTCGGCACATTGTCGGCCAGGCGAGCGATTTCCGATTCATCGGGCACCCCGTCGTATAGCGCGAAGGTGGCATCCCAGGCCTCGGCGATGACGCGGTCGGAGCGTTTGTGGTCGGGCAAATCATGCGCGAAGCACACCAGCGTATAGGAATGTTGCGGTGCGGTGGCGCGATAGAGCGCAAGCCCGGCGCCGCGTGCGTCCACCTGCCAGCGGATGCGCCGGAATTGCCATTGCTCGCGTTTCAAACAACGCAACAATGTGCGCATGAAACTCAAGCGGGTTTGGTGAAAACTCCCCATGCGCACCGTTTTCATTACTTGCTCCGGCGGACGCAGAACGAGCGAGGGGGATTGTGGCGGGGCTGGCGCGTTCATCGTTATGGTTATGAGGCGTGAGCGGGAGTCGGCCGATAAGCCGGGTTCTGTCGAGAACAGTTATTCATCTGGGACATTCGTCACCGAATGCCTCTAGCAACCTACCCGGATCCGGCGTGGGCGCGCCCATGGATCTCTATTTGGTCTTGCTCCAGGCGGGGTTTGCCCTGCCGCCACTGTTGCCAGTGACGCGGTGCGCTCTTACCGCACCATTTCACCCTTACCTGACCACTCAATTGCGATCGCGTATCGTTGATTGCCTCGGCAATGGCAATTGAGTGATCAGGCGGTATATTTTCTGTGGCACTTTCCGTCGGCTCGCGCCGCCCAGGCGTTACCTGGCGCCTTCGCCCAATGGAGCCCGGACTTTCCTCCCCGCCCTAAGGACGAAGCAACTGTCTGGCCGACTCCCACGTGCAGGTTAAACGATAGCCGCGCTCAAGACAAGCACAAAATTGCGCTTGCCTATTTTGCGCTGGGCTGTGTTGCGCTTCGTCGCTCGGTCGTTCACATACTTAATGTATTGCTCTCTCCCTCGCTCCTCGCGCGCCTTGCCCATCACAAAATATGCGGCGCGCAATGTTTGTTCGTAATTGATGAGTATGGTCGAACCGGCTTTTTTGCGCGTATCATCCCTGATATGCGCCCTTCGGGCTCGCTTCGCTCGCGCCCAGTCGATTCATGGCGCTCCCGGCGATTTTTTCTCAATGTGCTTTGGCTTCTCAACGGGCTTTTGTCTTTTCGATTCACTATTGCCCTTTCATTCGTTGTTCTCAGCCAAAGGCGAGAACCCAGAACTCAGAAACGACGAGAGTAACTAATACCGTCATAATCCAAGCCACATCTCCAGACCGTGATTCCTTTTGAGACGCCAAAAGCAGCCGAGAAAAAGTCCAACTATGCCGGGATTTTAATGTCGTCACGCGAAGCGTGACAAAAACTCAGCGGCGTTAGCCGCCTATCACGCTTTGCGTGACTCATAGGCAAGCACAAAAAAAAGGGCGACCATGGATGGTCGCCCCAATCAAACACCAACGGAGGAAATAAAACTTGTGTCAGGCGGCTTTTTGCATCGGCATCGCCGCGATGATTTTTCCGGCGGGCATCCTGACTACTTCAAAGCGCCCTGCAGGGCATCTGCCGAAATCGTGCACCGCGTCTTTGATTTGGTGACGCTCGATGCCAATGTCTCGCAACAGGGCATCGGGCATTGCGCTCAGTTCGCGGATTGCGCGACGGCGCTTTGACCAACTTTTCAGTACCGCCAGCCCTCTGGAGAGCAGGGTCGGGCGAAACAGTCCGCCAACGATGTTGTCGTGGCCGGTATGGAAATGCTTGTTCATAATCGTGTCCTCCTATTAACTAATAATGGTTACAATAACCGCCAGAATTACCACGGCGCCAACATATGCGCCACCTACTTTGATCCACAGATCGTTTGCCATTTTCGTGCCTTCAAATAAATTGGGTTAAAAAATTAATGCTGTTCATCAGCGAGTGGAAGGAATTTAAGGCATAGAGGGCTTGAAAACAAACGAATTGTATTCATATTATGGATGAGGATTTATTCATACATCAAACCCAAACCCCAAACAAGCGGTAGGATAGCCGCCATGATGTTACGCCCAAACCACACTACCAACCAACGAGGGGCAGAAAAATGAGTGCTTTCGATTTAGTTCCGGGGGTTTCGCTGGCAAAAAACCTCACCTCGGCGGTCATCGCCGGCGGCACGACTTATATAATTACCAAGCGCAACGCAACTAAAAAATTATCTGAAGAGCAGACCAAGCGCAAAGCGGTTGAGAAAGAACTGGAGACAATTATTAACAACACCGAATCGGAAAAACAAAAAGCCGAAGGTCGGGCGGTTGCCAAGTGCGCGATATTAAAAAACCTGGCGTGGAAGGATGGCGTTTTATCCGCTGAAGAAAAATGCGTAATCGTCGATTACGTTATAGATAACGCCGACATTTCTGCCGATGTGAAAATCAAAGTGATTCAGGATATCGACAACAAGCCGAACATGTTGAATGGATTTTATGGAAAATTTTCCAATATGAATATTTTTCTGAATGCCGAGGAGGCGAAAGGTTTTCGTTCGTTTCTCAACGAACTGGCCAAATCAGACGGCGATTTTTCGAAAGAGGAAAAGAAATACATCAAATATATTATTTCCCAAATCCGGGTATAAGCCCTGACCGCCGCGCAATGACTATTCGCTTTCCGCCGATCTCCGCCTTGCGCGCCCTTGAAGCCGCGGCACGACACTTGAGTTTCACCCGCGCCGCCGAGGAGTTGTTCGTTACGCAAAGCGCCATCAGCCACCAGATCAAACACGCCGAGGAATTATGGGGGCTGAAACTGTTCGAGAAACGCGGTCGGCGCGTCATCCTTACCGAAGCGGGGCACGCGCTGGTGCCAGTGATTCGCGATTTCATTCGCCGCATTACCTTGACGCTGGAGGATCTCGGCGAGAAAAGCGAGGGCCCCACCGCGCTGCGCGTGACCCTGTTGCAATCGTTCGCCTTCAAGTGGCTGGTGCACCGCCTCGGGCATTTCAATCAGGACTATCCGGATATTGATGTATGGATTTCCACCACCGATGATCTGGTCGACTTTGATTCGGAAAATGCCGATGTCGGCATTCGGCTGGGCTACGGTAACTGGAGCAATCTGCACGAAGAATTGCTACTCACCGAATATGTTTTTCCGGTGTGTAGTCGGCAATTTTTGCGCGAACATGCGCCACCGAAAAAGCCCACCGACCTGCTCAAAATGCCGTTGCTGCGAAGGAGCGCGGTGGACATCTGCCCGCGATGGCGGGACTGGTTCCGCGATGCCGGCATCACGGTCAAGAGAATGCCCACCGGCGGCAAGTTCCCGCAAACTTCGCTGGCAGTGCAAGCCGCCATTGATGATCAAGGCATCGCGCTGGCGCGTAGCGCGCATGTCCTGGACGACCTCAACGCCGGTCGCCTGACGCGCCTGTTTCCCGAAGTGCTGAGCCGATCAAGCGTCTCGTATTATTTTGTGTGCGTGCCGGGCCGCGAAACCGAACCCCAGATCGCCGCGTTCCGCGAATGGCTGCTACGCGAAACGAAAAAATCTCAACTGGAATTTGATCAAATGATGGCGCTACCGAAGCAGTGAGCGACGCGTTACACGATGCGCTCAAGTCGCACACGCAACGTTTGAAAAACCACATCGGTGGAAAGTTTTTCGAGACACCGGCGGCGGCAGTGGGGTCGGTCGCAACGCGTGCAATCCGGCGCGCGAATGACTTGGTGCTGACAAGTTGATGTCTTTTCACTGGATTTGCCAATGGGCCGGTCAACCGGGCCGGTTTTCGTTTCATCGGTGGGCCCGAACAACGCGATCACCGGGGTGTTTCGGGCGCATGCGATGTGCATGGGGAAACTGTCGCCAGTCAGCATCAACGCAGCGCGGTCTGCCAGTTCGGCGAACTGCGGTATGGACAACTCACCGGCCAGGTTGACCACGCCCGCGGTATCTTCGGGCAATGCCTGGTCAATGCGTTGGCACACATCCGCGGTGCCGGTCAGCGCGATGACACACTTGTCTTGGTATTCATCTTTAATGCGTGCGATGATTTCGATATAACGTTGCAGCGGCCAGTCTTTGGATTGCCACCTTGAGAACGGACTGAATACCAACAGCGGTTTATGCTGCGGATTGATTTTCGTGAGCAGGTCATTCAGGTCTCGTCGCTCCTCGGTGCCGGTGAAAAACTCCATGGAAGTGTCGGCAACCGACAGGCGCGCCCGGGCAAGCACACCGTCCATCTCGGCGATGGCGTGGAGCGCGGGATTGCGAAACCGCCCAAGCCGCGGCCACCGACCTTTGACATATTTTTTTCCGGCACGCGCGGCATACAAAAACACCACCGACCTCGCCAGCCCTTGCAAATCAAAAGCCAGATCAAAATGTCTGGTGCGCACTTTGGCGACCACTTCGGCGATGTGACGAGCGGTGCGTAACGGATGCCGCCGCCATTCGTTTTTGACTCGCTCGCGCTCGAACAAAATCATCTCGTCCACCCACGGGTTGTGGCGATAGATGTCGGCGCAGCCGGCCGCGGTCAGCAGGGTCAGATGACCTTGCGGAAAATTCTCCTTGATGGTGCGGATGTGTCCGGTGGAATGTAGTACATCGCCCAGCGATGTTTGCTTGATCACCAGCACATTCATTTGCCCGCCCCTCGCTTTGCCCTTTGCGCGGCGGTCTGTTTATACGGGTCGGGCGCGCCGTCGGGGCGTGTTTTGAACCACCGAAACGTCCACATGTATTGTGCCGGCGCGCGCCGAATCAAGGCTTCCATGGCGCGGTTGAGAGTTGCCGCATCCGCCGCCGGGTCATCGCCGGGGAAATTCTCGAGCGGGTCGCCGACGGTCATGACATATTGGCCGGTGCGCGGGTCGAGGCGGGTGGCACTCGGCAACACCAACGCGCCGGTCAGTTTTGCCAGACGACTGACCACGGTCAGGGTGGAAGTCTGCACACCGAAAAACGGTGTGAACACGGTGTGCGCGGTGTTTCTCGACGCGCCGAAATCTTCATCCGGAATAAAAAGGCAGGTGTGCCCGGCTTCCATCGCACGTACCAGCGGACGCAGACCCTGGTCACGCATGATCAAACGAAGATTATCTTTGTCGAGATGCCTACGCCCCTTCCACAACTGCCAGGTCAACAACGGATTGCGCTCGCGTTTCATCATTGAGACGCACGGATGAAGTCGCGCCAGCATACTGCCGCCGATGTCCAACGTGGTGAGGTGGTAGGCGACCATGATGACCGGTTGTCGGCGCAGCATATCCAGCAACCAATCGCGACGCTCGAGTTGGCACAGCCGGTCGCGGCGCGCTTGCGACCCCCACAATGCCACCGCCAGATCGAGCAATCCGCAACCATAACAATGAAAGTGCTCGACCAATAGTTCGTGTCGTTGTTGGTCGCTCAACTGCGGGAAGCACATGGCAATATTGATCTCGGCAATGTGGCGGCGTTTTTGATTGCGCACGCGCACGCGGTCGCCGATGAATGCACCCAACGCCATCACCCATCGGCGCGGCAGATACATGATGACTCTAATCAGCAGCAACCAGCACCAGATTCTCCAAAATCGCGGGAGCAGGAATTGCGGCTGAAAGCACGGTTCGACGGGTTGCTCAGGTTGCCGGGCGCTCTTGGTTCGGGTTGCGGAATTCATCCTCGTCTGCCATCGGGTGGAGTTGCCATCATAACTTACCGGACAAACCGCTTATAGGCATCATCAACTTCGGCGAGCCATTCAAGATCCGGATACCGGTCGATGTCGCGCAAGGTTGGTAATTCGTAAAAGCTCAGGCCGGCGGTGGCGGCGCGTGCACGCACTTGCTGCAATGCCGCCGAGCCGCTCCAATCAACGCCGCTGAACAGCGAATCAAAGGCGCGGGTGGCATTGTCTCGTTGCAATCCGATTAAATAAAAACCGCCATCCTGCGATGGCCCCAGTGGATTTTCGCCGCCGGCAAGCAAGGCATGCGCCTGCGCCAGAATCTCCCCCGAACAATGCGGCACATCGCAACCCATCACCGCCGCACCGCCAGCCTGCGCGATGCCATGCGTCAGCGCATCCATCATTCGTGCGCCGAGGTCGGCATCTATCTGGGTGGTGATTTTGATGCGATGTTTCCGCGTCAGGCGGCGGAACAGCGGATGGTCGGGGTCGGGCGACACACACAGCGTCACCTCGCCTGGCCAGCGGCGGCAGGCGGTGTCCACGGTTTGTTCCAGCATCAAGCGTGCCAAACTCGCTGCTTGTTCGGCATCTAATTTTGGCAGCATGCGGGTTTTCACCGCGCCGGCGACCGGTGCTTTCGCCATCAGGTATAGGGGAATGGCGCGTGGGGTGTCGGTACGAATTTTGTCAACGCGCATGGTCATCGTGTGTTTTTATAAAGCACCGCGAGTCGTTCGGGGTTGACGCCAAACCAATACAATAATCGCAATTTCCACATCAAAAATATCGTGCGCCACATTCCGTTTTTCTGCCAGCGTCGCGCCGAACTCAGCACCGGTTGAGCAATCACCGCCGGCGCGCCCAGCCGCTTCAAGCGGCGTGACAGTTCGACATCTTCCATCAGGGGAATCTCGGCGAAGCCGCGCTGGTGCGCAAACACCCGCCGCGTAACGAACAACGCCTGGTCGCCGGTTGCGATGCGACCAACGCGCGCACGAAAGTTAATCATGCGCTCAAGCAGGCGATAGGTGGTTGCGTCCGCATCCAATCGCAGGTCAAACCAGCCCCACACGCGCCCGCCCTTGATGCGCGCCGCGATTTGTTGCGCCGCACTCGGCGGCAACCGCGTGTCGCAGTGTAAAAATAACAGAACCGCGCCGTTGCAATGCGCCGCGCCGATGTTCATCTGCGTCGCCCGCCCGGGCCTGGCACAGCGCACCAACGTAATCAACGGATCGTTGTCAATCCGCCGCCGCAATTCATCGACCACCGTGTTTGATACGGCCTCGTCGCTGGCATCCACCAGCACCACCTCGCTCAACCCGTCACGCCGCCGCAAGTGATCGACCAGGTCATTGACCTGCTCGCCCTCGTTATACAGTGGGACAATAACCGAAATCAATTGTGCTTGTCTTTTCGTCGCCATGCTTTGTTGCGCCTCAAAGCTCGGTCGCCTTGCCTGACGAAAAATATGCGGCACGCAATGTTTGTCTGGGTTATCAGGAGTTCGGCTACGCTGGGCTTTTTTCTCAATGTGCTTTTGTCTTTTCAATTTACTATTGCCCTTTCATTCGTCATTGCCCGGCTTGTTCCGGGCAATCCAGTTATTAAACCGTTCGGCGTAGCCGAACAACACGCTTTTCGTCTCGTCGTTCTGGCTCAAAGCGGCGGCAAAGCCGCCGCTCGCGGCTACGCCGCGTCTGGATCCCCGCCTGCCGGCGAGGATGCCGAATGATAGGTAATGGTGAATCGCAAAGTGTGACTCTCTTTGAGACGCCAAAAGTAAACGAGAAAAAAAAGTCCAACTCAACCGGACAATCCAGACACACATTGCGCGCCGCATTTTCGTTGCCAAGCAAGGCGCGCGAGGAGCGAGGGAGTGAGCATACATTAAGTATGTGAATGACCGAGTGACAAAGCGCAACACCGCATAGCGACGAAAAGGCAAGCGCAATTCACATTTCTAAAAGTCAGGTTGATGCGCTCGTTCATCGGGCGTTTGGATTTGGGGATTTGGTGCAGCCAGTGATGCTGAGTGGCTCCTTTCATCAGCAGGTAACTGCCGCTGGCGAGCAGAATTTTTTGTTTTTGCTTTTTATCCGTTTTATGTTTCATTTGGAACGGTCGCGCTTCGCCGAGGCTGACCGAACCGATTACCGGATGGTTGCCAAGTTCCGGCTCGTCATCCGCATGCCATGACAATCCATCCGAGCCGTTGCGATAACGATTCAACAATACGCTGTTGAAAGTCACATTGGATACGCGTTCAATGCGTTTTTTAATCTTGCGCAATGTCGGTGTCCACGCACATAACTCGACTGTTATGCCGGAATAACTATAGGTTTTGTTGGGCTCGCCATACCATGCGGTCAGGCGTGGAAGGTCGTTCTCTTTGCCGTATAACTTAATCTTTTCTTGCTTCCACGAAACATCCCGCCGCAATTCATCAAACAACTCTTCCGCTTCAATCTCGGAGAACAACTGCGAATACAATAAAACTTCGGCATCCGGCATCTCGATCTTGCGGAATAATTCCGAACGGTAATCGGATTTTGAAAACACGTCGCCATGACGTCTTGTGGAATGATTTTCGCCCACCTGGTTGCCGGTTATTTTTTGCTCTTGCCCTTGTTTTGGCGTGCGGCGAGGCGCAAACGCAACGCATTGAGGCGGATGAAACCGGTTGCGTCGGTTTGGTCGTAGGCGCCGGCGTCGTGTTCGAAGGTGACGATTTTTTCATCAAACAATGAATCGCCGTCCGAGCGTCTTCCGCGCACTTCGACATTGCCCTTATACAGGCGGATTTTCACTTCGCCGTTCACCGATGCCTGCGAGGCGTCGATCATGGTTTGCAGCATGCGCCGTTCGGGGCTGAACCAGTAGCCGTTGTAGATGAGTTGGGCGTAACGCGGCATCAATTCGTCTTTCAAGTGCGCCACTTCCCGGTCCAGAGTCAGCGACTCCATGGCGCGGTGGGCTTTTAGCATAATCGTGCCGGCCGGGGTTTCGTAGCAGCCACGATTTTTCATGCCGACATAACGGTTCTCAACAATGTCGGCGCGACCGACGCCGTGCTTCGACCCGACCGCGTTCAACGCGATCATCATTTCCGCCGGGGTCATGGACTTGCCGTCGATGGCAACTGGGTCGCCGTTTTGAAAACCGAGCGTCATCTCCTGCGGCGTATCCGGCGCATCAACGGGCGATGTGCTCCAGCGCCACACCTCTTCCGCCGGCGCGTGCCACGGGTCTTCCAGTTCGCCGCCCTCGTAGGAGATGTGCAACAAATTGGCATCCATGGAATAGGGCGAGCCGCCGTCTTGCCGTGAATCCACTTCAATGCCGTGCGCGTGGGCGTATTTCATCAAGTCCTGACGCGAGTGCAAATCCCATTCCCGCCACGGCGCAATCACCTTGATTTCCGGATTGAGCGCGTAGGCACTGAGTTCAAAACGCACTTGGTCATTGCCCTTGCCGGTGGCACCGTGGGAAATCGCATCGGCGCCGGTTTGCGCCGCAACTCGCACCAGGTGGCTGGCGATCAGCGGCCGTGCGATGGAGGTGCCGAGCAGGTATTCACCCTCATACACGGCGTTGGCGCGAAACATCGGAAAGACAAAATCCCGCGCAAACTCTTCCTTCAAATCCTCCACATAAATTTCCGCCGCACCGCAGTCCCGCGCCTTGACACGCGCCGCTTCGAGTTCCTCGCCCTGCCCGATGTCGGCGGTGAAAGTCACCACCTCGCAGTCATACACATCCTGCAACCATTTCAAAATGATGGAAGTATCGAGACCGCCGGAATAGGCGAGGACTGCTTTGTTCACGGAGTTTTTGCTGTCGGGCATTGTGGTTAGTAAATTGGTACACCGCCAGATCTGCAGTCATAATTACCTTTTATGTGTCGGCTATAAAATGACCCCAAAGATATTGCATCCACCCACATCTTCACCACATAACCGGGGATGCGACAGTAGTGATAGTGAACACGGCGTAGTTTTACGATCAAATAGTGGTTGTTCTCGTCATAGTATATTTGACCAAGTAGCAGACAAAACCAGAATAACACATATACTAATCTTGATATTCACGCTTCAATCCGATTGGCCGATTGCATGAAAGATGGCGATTATAACATTGGAATCCGGCGGCGGTTTCAGTAAAATTATTCCTCAAGTACGCTACGCGCCTGATGCCCCGGCGTCTTTTGTTTTAACCAACCAGATTATTTCAACGAAAACCGATGTCGGTTCGCCATTTTTTGTCATTGATGGACCTCTCGCCGGAGGAACTCCGGGGAATCGTGGCGCGCGCGCAAGCGATGAAAATGGATGCGCCCAACGAGCAGGGCGGCGACCTGTTGCACAATCAAACTGCGGCGCTGGTGTTCGAGAAATCGTCCACCCGCACGCGCGTTTCGTTCGAGACCGGCATCACCCAACTCGGCGGCAATCCGATTTTTCTGGCGCCCGCCGATTCCCACCTGGCCCGCGGCGAGCCCATAGAAGACACCGCCCGGGTGCTGTCGCGGATGGCGCGACTGATTATCATGCGAACCGGCGCGCACGAACGAATTGAGCGAATGGCGAAATACGCTTCGGTACCGGTCATCAACGCGCTGTCCGATTTCAATCATCCCTGCCAGTTGCTTGCCGACATCCAGACATGCTTTGAACATCGTGGCGACCTGACGGGCAAGCGCGTGGCATGGGTCGGCGATGGCAACAACGTCTGCCATTCGTGGATGAACGCCGCCCGCCAACTGGATTTTCATCTCGCCATCGCCACGCCGAAAAACTATCAACCCGAGCGCAACTTGTCGCAGCAATGCGCCGACCACATCGCGCTCGGCAATGATCCGGCGACGGCGGTGTCGGCGGCCGATTTGGTGGTCACCGACAGTTGGGTCAGCATGGGTCAGGAGCAGGAAAAAACCGACCGCGAAAATGCGTTCGCGGGTTTTTGCGTAGACCAGGCGATGATGGACAAAGCGGCGGACGATGCGCTGTTCATGCACTGCCTGCCGGCCTATCGCGGTTTGGAAGTCAGCGCCGAAGTCATCGACGGCGCGCAAAGCGTAGTGTGGGATCAAGCGGAAAACCGCCTGCATGCGCAAAAAGCGTTGATGGAGTTTTTGCTAGGTGGATGAATTGCGCTTGCCTTTTCGTTGTCAGGCAAGGCACACAAAAACCGTCGGCATCAAAGCATAATGACAGTGGTGTGCGAAGGGCATTGGCGGCGGCTTACGCCGCCGAGTAACCTGTGGCTGATATGCAAAGGTTCGGTTGCGCGTGCTCGCGCTTTGTGGGGGGGATACCCCCCGCACCCCCCGCACCGCAGGGGGAAACATCCTGTTTCCACGCGCCAGTTGATTGGGAGAATAGAGTAAATAGCAAAACTTCTTGTGGGCGTGACAACGAAAGAATTAGTATTCGTCATCCTCGCACAAATGTTGCCAGTTGCGGATATAATTTCTCTCGATTGTGCTGTCTTTGCTGTTATCTCTCATGGGATTCTCCTGAGTATGTCAGTTAGTCAATTGTATTTCCGATTTTGTCATCAAATAAGTGAACACATACAGCAATGATAAATGATAGATAACGGTGAATCGAGAGGACAAAAGCGAGTTGAGAAGCCAAAGTAACCGAGAATAAAATGCCCGGTTTGACCGAACTCATTAATTACGAACAAACATTGCGCGCCGTATTTTTGTTATCAGGCGAGGCGCGCGAGGAGCGAGGGAGAGAGCAATACATTAAGTATGTGAACGACCGAGCGACGAAGCGCAACAAAGCATGGCGACGAAAAGACAAGCGCAATCCATGAAAAAAATTCTGATTTTATACTATAGCCGTCACGGTTCGGTGGCCGAACTCGTCCGTCATATCGCCGCCGGAGTCGAGCGTGTTGAGGAATGCGAGGCGGTAATCCGCAGCGTGCCGCCGGTGTCCACGGTGTGCGAGGCGGTTGCCGACGACATTCCTGACAGTGGCGATGTCTACGCCGAGTTGGCCGATGTGGAAACTTGCGACGGTTTGATTGTCGGCAGCCCGACCCGCTTTGGCACGGTGGCGGCACCGCTCAAATACTTTTTCGAGCAGACCTCTTCCTTGTGGTTGTCCGGTGCTCTGGATAGCAAACCGGCGGCGGTGTTCACCTCAAGCGGCAGTATGCACGGCGGACAGGAGAGCACGCTACTGTCGATGATGTTGCCGCTGATTCACCACGGCATGGTGATGGTCGGTATTCCGTTTTGCGGCACCGCCCTGGCCGAAACCACCAGCGGCGGCACGCCTTACGGCGCAAGCCATGTGGCTGGTAGCGATAACCGTCTGCCATTGAGCGCCGACGAGGTGCGTCTGGCGGAGGCTTTGGGATGCCGCGTGGCGCGCTGCGCACGGGCGTTGGCGCGCTCGCCCATAACCTCGTCTACAACAACGAGCGAATGAATGGCATGGTGATTTTTCGCTGCTCCGCCAAAGATGCGTTGTCGATTCGCTCGAGCAGTCCGAACAAGGATGCGGTGTCGCGCTGATAATAGGTGGTAATAAACCGCAACACCGGCGCGCTCAATTCAAACCCTTTTTGGCGGGCGCGGGATTGAAGTGCCGCGAGTTTGTCCGCTTCGTTCAAACCCACAAGCCGCGAGACCCCGCCGCTTACCAAGCGTGATTCCAAATCCTTGAGTTCAAGATTCAATGCGCCGATGGGTTGGTTGGCACCGACCACCATGGCACCGTCATTGCCCAGCAGTTTTTCATACAAGCCGAACAACGCGACCTGCCACGAATCCTTCGCCGCGCCGCGGTCCACGACCTGCTGAAAATCATCCACGCACAATAACGACTGCGGTTGGATGCGCTCGAGTTGGGCGCGGGCCGGCGCCGGCCCGTTCACCGGCAGATAAGTGTGCGGCTTTTGCAGGGTGCTTGCCAATCGGCAGCAGGCGTTCAACAAATGCGTCTTGCCGCTACCCGCTCCTCCCCAAAAATACAAAATCCGTCTCGCGCCGCCGCCACCAACGATTTGTCGCAACTCCGCCACAAGTTCGCTGTTGTCGCCGGCCCAGTAACTATCAAAACTACTCTCCGCCTCCAGATTCACCGGTATCAACGTTTGCCGATTCATGGCGTGGATGATTTCGCCGGGTCGCGGCGGATTGCCCCGGCCCATACATACTGGCTGCCGCTGACGACGGTGGTAATCAACACGCCGACCACCAACGCCTGAACCATGAACGGGATGTGCAACCAGTCGGCTTTGCCCAGCAACACGGCCACCACCAGCGATATTTGCAGGAAGGTGTTGAACTTGCTGATGTAGGTCGGCTTCATCGGAATCTCCTCGCCCATCACCACCAGCACCAGATAGCCAACCACGATAACGAGGTCGCGGAACATCACCACGATGAGCAACCAAAATGGAATATCCTGCAACATCGCCAGCATGATGTAGGCACTGGCAATCAACAGTTTGTCGGCGATCGGGTCGAGGATGGCACCGAGTCCGGAGACGCAGTTGTAACGCTTGGCGATGTAGCCGTCCAATCCGTCGGTGATGCCGGCCGCCAGAAACAGCAGCATAGCCAGGTCGTAACTGCCGCCGCGCAACAACAACACCAGCACCGGACAGGCGGCGATGCGCAACAAGGTCAGGAGATTGGGGACTTGGGATAGCATTGCCGGCGTCGGCTCAACGCCCCATCGCCCGGTCCACCATTTTTTGCAGGCGTTGAATTTCCGGGATGATGAGTTTGCGGTTTTTCTTTTGCAAAATGCCCTCGTTTTCCAGCGCCTTCAATTCCCGACTGACCGCCTCACGATGACAACTCACGCGGCTGGCGAATTGCGCATGAGTCGGCACATTGGGAATGCGCACAACCCCGTCAAGGTCGATGTGGTCGCCGGCCAGCCGCAACAGTTCGGCGTGAATTCGATTGTTCACGCCGAGGGTCGAGTATTCGAAGATTCGATCGCACAGACGCCGAATCATTGCCGTTAGTTGTTGCAGCAATTCCAGTGCCACCACCGGATGTCGCTGGAACATCCGCCGAAACACCCGCGGCGGCATGAGGATCAGTTCGGTTTCGGTCAGCGCAATCACATCAGCAGAGCGGGGCTTGCCGTCAATCACCGACATCTCACCAAAATTATCACCCGCTTTCAGAATGCTGAAACTCACCTCGCGGCCCTCCTTGGAAAACAGCGTAACCCGCACCTTGCCGCGCTCAATAAAATAGATGTGGTTGTCCTTTTCCATTTCGCGGACAATCTGCTCACCCTTGGCATATCTGCGGGCGGTGCATTGCGCCAGTATCTTTTCCCGCTCCCCGGAGTCCAGTAACCCGAGCAGGGCGGGTCCCTTGTGCTGCAGTTTCATTGAATTAGATGGTTGTAGTGTGGGCGCGCCGATGGTAGCAGACCACGCAAATCACGGCAACGATTCTCACGCGCTTTCGGCGGGGCGGTGGCTACCAACCCCTGGACAAATACCTCAAATCCCGCAAAGACCGAACCCTCACCCTGCCGGAAACCGAAACCATACAAAAACTGCCAACGCCATCGCCTTCACAATTGAGAAAATGCGCGAGATTAATCAATAAGAGACTTTTGCATAATCCATAATCATTTCTCATAACCCTGTTTCTGAGATTTTTCAGGGTCTTGACTCGTTAACACCCTAAAGATATTTCCAAAAAGCCTCGTTTTTTTTGAAAAACTTTCACAAACCAACCCGATTTACTTAGCTTTGGTTGGTTGGGTTGCTGTTTTGCCTTTCCCCCCGCCTTTTAGACGCAACACGCCGGTGAACTTCGCATTTGCTTGAAAATATTCATCCCGGTTTTAAGATTATGAGTCATCGCAATCAGTTGCGCTCTGCTTTTGTTTCTTTCCAGCCCAAGGTGTCTTGCCTGACCTAATCCGTGATGTTGTTTTAATAGCCCAAAGGTGCGCTCGACGATATAACGGATGCCTGAACGTTGCCTGTTTTGCTGTTTTTGTTGGTCGGTCAACGGTTTGTTTCTATAAGCCCGGTGCAGAACTTTATTGTTTTGCCGGCCCAGTTTCCTGTCGTTTTCCTGATTGGCATATGCGCTGTCCGCGTAAACTTGCCCATGGGTTTTGACTAGCAGTTTGTCCCTCTCTTGTGAGTCATGCACATTGCCTGGCGTGCAGGTCATCTTCTTGACAAAACCATGTCCATCCGTATTGGCGTGCATCTTGAAGCCGTAGGTGGTTTTGCGCTTGCCATCAGCGGCGACCTTGACGTGGTAACCGGCCTCCGGGTCTTGCGTGTTATTGCCATCCTTGCCCTTGCGTTTGCGTGATTGCTTGGCTTTTATCACCGTGGCGTCAATGAGGTTGATTGAACCGACTGAGACGATAATGCTGTTTTGCTCCAGGTGCGTGTTAATTTGCTCTAATAGCGGCTCTAAAAGGTTCTCGGTGTTCAGCAGGTTTCTGAAACGCCAGATGGTCGTGTGGTCCGGCACCGCTTCACTCAAACTTAAGTCAATAAAGCGCCTGAACATCAAATCCCTGGCAATTTGTTTTTCCAAAGATTCATCGCTTAGGTTATACCACGCTTGCAGGATTAGGATCTTGAACATCATCAGCGGCGGGCAGGCACGCCTCTTTTAGATGAGTATAGATTGGACAGGGTGGTCTCTATCTCTTTCCAGTTAATGATGCTGTGCACATCGTCAAGTTCGCTCAGGGATTTATGCTCGACCACAAGCATGTCTGCCATTGAGTGTTGGGCGGTTTGTTTCCAGGACATTTTGAGTTGGTTTTGGTGGTTGTTTAGAGGTCTTTTATTTTACCGGATCAAGTATGATTTAGGCTTGATTTATGCAAAGGTCTCAATAAAATAAAAAACCATCCGACTGTGTTAGCATTCGGTTACTTTATTATTTTGGAGGTAGCAGAATGCTCGTAAAAACCTACATTTTTTTAGCAATCTCGTCCATCGCTTTGTTGTTTAGTATTTATACTTTTTCGATAAGTCATCGCAGGAGGCGTAAAAAACTGTTAAATGCTGTTTACCATCATGTCAAAGTGTATCAAGAATGGCATAAGAATTTTGTCGGAAAACATGATGTGTTCAGAAATAAAATAAAGGAAGACAAAAGTTATATGCCGTATCCTGTTTTGTCGTCAGTGAATGATCTTTCCTACGAACATATTATAGAAGCGATGGAATGGCTGAAAAGCGAGAAAATAGACGGAGGCAAAAGTGAGGAAGAATTATTATCGAGATATTTTCATTCACATGCGTTTCTTTGTGCACACGTTGAAAGTTTTGAGAAAGATCTGGTTATGACTTGGCCAACGGAAAGGAAATTGGCAATCTGGGAAGGGTTTGGAGACGTGCAGGAAAAAACGTCCGACTATGCAGAAAAATTAATGCCGATATTAGAAGGGGCAATAGATGAACAAAAAAAAGGCCGAATCGGCCGATTCTGCTCGGAGATCATTAAAAAAATCGGGCGACTTTAATTAAAGAACGGGTCTTTCTAATACAAGGGAATTCCGGGGCCAAAAGTAATCATGATTTACCTCAATGAATTGGTTTGTGGTGTCAGAAAATAGCACATGCTGTGGATAACATCAAGGCGAATGATTCCACATTACGCCCCGCCGTCCATTGGAATATACGCCTTATTTTCTGAAAATCAACTGTTTGATGCCACCACATACTGGACAAATCGGGCAAAAGTTTGGCAATGGACTGGCAGGAAGGTAATCCAATTCGCCCCCAACTCGCCCGGATAATCCAGTTTATCGCCAGGGACGGCGGGTAGTTCGGCGGAGCAGGACGCGAGAGCCGAACAACACGCTTCCCGCCCCGTCATTCTTGCATAGAATATCGCAACTCCGCCGGACGACATGTTCCACTGGATTTACGCGCTTTCGACGTGACACGGCATGCCACGCCGCCGACCGGTTAAGGCATAATCCACAGTCCTGCCATTCACCCGCCGAACGCCCGAATTCAGGTTGAACTCGCCCAACACTAACTCCCTGCGATACAGCGACAGCGGCGTCAGCATTGACGCCGGCAACCAACTCGCCGAGCGCATCAAACCCATCGCCCACCGCACCCACGGCAGCGGTGTGCTCGGCGGGCTGGGTGGATTCGGCGCGCTCTATCAATTACCGCCGGAACGCTTCCGTAATCCGGTGCTGGTGTCGGCCACCGACGGTGTCGGCACCAAACTGAAACTGGCGGCCATGCTGGAACGCCATGACACCATCGGCATCGACCTGGTGGCGATGTGCGTCAACGACATTATCGTGCACGGCGCCGAGCCCCTGTATTTCCTCGATTATTTCGCCACCAGCCAATTGCAGGGCGACCAGGTTGAAACGGTAATCGAAGGCATCGCGCGCGGTTGCGAGTTGGCCGGTTGCGCACTGGTCGGCGGCGAGACCGCCGAGATGCCGGGCATGTATGCCGATGGCGAATACGACCTCGCCGGATTTGCGGTCGGCGTGGTTGACCGGGACGCTCTCATCGAACCATCGCGGGTAAAAGTCGGCGATGTGATTCTTGGCTTGAAGTCATCCGGACCTCATTCCAACGGCTTCTCGCTCATCCGAAAAATTCTGCAACGAAACGGCGCTGATCTGTCATTGAGTTTCGAAGATTCCAC
Source organism: Candidatus Poriferihabitaceae bacterium (assembly GCA_965249835.1). Lineage (GTDB taxonomy): Bacteria > Pseudomonadota > Gammaproteobacteria > Arenicellales > Poriferihabitantaceae > JAHRAW01. The sequence continues at coordinate 562,363 of CBDFMY010000003.1, read as the reverse complement.
CCTCGGCGAGGCGCTGCTTGAGCCCACGCGCATTTATGTCAAATCGCTGTTGCGCTTGCTGACGGAAGTGCCGGTATCGGCGATCGCCCACATCACCGGCGGCGGCTTGCTGGAGAACCCGCCGCGGGTTTTGCCGCACGGCGTGGTCGCCGAAATTCATCGCGAATGTTGGGTAATGCCGCAAATATTTGAGTGGTTGCAACGAAGCGGCAACATAGATGCGAATGAAATGTTGCGCACCTTCAACTGCGGAATCGGTTTGGTGGTGGTGGTTGCCGAAGCGGACGCAAAACGCGCCAGCGCGATTCTTGCGCACGGCGACGAGACGGTGTTTCCCCTCGGGCAAATTCGCGCGCAGGATGATCAAAGTGCCGCACCATGCGTGATGGTGGTGTGAATGATGAACAACGCACGCATCCATCTGGTGGTGCTGATTTCCGGCGATGGCAGCAACCTGCAAGCCATACTGGACAACATCGCCAACGGCACCTTGCGCGCCGAAGTGTCGGCGGTGATTAGCGATCGCGCCGATGCTTTCGGTCTGGTGCGTGCGAGCCGGGCCGGCGTCCCCACGTTTGTGGTGGCGCGTCACGATTACGACCGCATGGCGGATTTCCACGAAGCGTTGTTGCGGCAAGTGGAATCTTCTGCACCCGATCTGGTGGTGCTTGGCGGATTCATGCGTATTCTCCCGAAGCAGTTTGTAGCGCGGTTTGAGCGCAGGATTATGAATATTCATCCTTCTTTGTTGCCGAAGTTCAAGGGTCTCGACACCCATCAGCGCGTCCTTGATGCCGGCCAGCGGCGACACGGTGCGACCGTGCACTGGGTCACCGCCGAACTGGATGACGGGCCAATCATCATGCAAGTTGAAGTGGAGGTCGCCGACGATGACACCGCCGATATTTTACGCATGCGTGTGTTGCGCGAGGAACACCGGATTTATTCGCGCGCGATACAAACATTCGCGCAACAGTATACAGACGCGAGTCGTGACGACACACACCAGACCGCCGCATCCGCTCGCGCATAATGCAACCTTTTTTTCTTTTCCCGTGCGCTGGGTTTTTATGTCGATGTCGTAACTTTTTATGCGCGATTATTTTATTGTTCCCTGTGGTTTTTTTTAATGGCGCGTACGCGGAAAACATCAGCGCGACCATCGCCGACCAAACCTTGCGTTATGCGGCGTCCTACGGCGGCAAGAACGCCGGCGAAATTGTGATTGACATTCGCACGGCGGACGATGGTTATGTCGTTACCTCCACCGCCGAACCAAACTGGCTCACGGCGTTGTTCGTCGGATCGCATGTCATCACCACGCACTTTATACGCGAACTCGGCCAAGTGGTGCTTGCGCACGGACACGAGCGCGGGGTCAAGCGCAACGGCGAAGTCCGCGAGCGCGATTTTCGCGTCAACCGCGCCGGCGCACGCATCGAATTTGGCAACGGTAAACATCTTGCGATTGCTACCGGCCATCGCCTTGAAGCGGCGGCGTTTCCGTTGCTGTTGATGCTACGCCGGATTGATCAAATTGAAGACACGCTGGCGTACGAAGTAAGCACCAAACGATCGCGCGAATATCGCTATGAAGCACCGCTGGCGGAGATGGTTACGGTACCGGCTGGCACCTTTGCCAGTTGGCGAATACGCCGCCACCGCACCAACCAACCCGACCACACGGTGACCGTTTGGTTGCGAAAACCGCACGACACACAAAACAGGGAAGCGCACATTCCGCTTAAAATTATAGTCAGCAAACGCGACAACACCAGCAGTCTGACGCTGCTCTCGCAATCACTGGCGACCAACTTGACGCAAGTCGGCGAGTAATGGGTTTGATGATGAGTTGTCCATGACAACCAACCGGCAAAACTACTCCACCGCCATCGTCGACTGGCACCAACAGCAGGCGATTATTTGCGCGATTCGCCGCCGCGTGTTTATCGACGAGCAAGGTGTGTCAGAATCGGAAGAGTTCGACCGCAACGATGCACGATACCTCCACGCGTTGGCGCACGATGCGTGCGGGGTTGGCATCGCCACTGGCCGTTTGATTATCTGCGCCGAACAATCCACCGGACAAATCGGGCGCATGGCGGTGCTGGCAGCGTGGCGCGGACGCGGCGTTGGCAGCGCGATTCTCGATACTTTGCTGGAAGCCGCCATGCAACGCCAGGTAGTCGCCATTTCACTCCATGCCCAGGTGAGCGCACAATCATTTTATGTCGCGCATGGATTTGTTGCCGATGGCGATGTTTTTATCGAAGCCGACATAAAACACATTAAAATGACGCGCACATTATTGCCAACCGCGCACGAGAAAAAACAATCATGCCCATCGCCCTGACTATTTCCGACCTGAAAAAAACCTACGGCAACGGCTTGGTGGCGCTCAAGGGCATTGACCTGGCGGTGGAGCAGGGGGATTTCTTCGCCTTGCTCGGCAGGAACGGCGCCGGCAAATCCACCGCCATCGGCATCATCTGTTCGCTGGTGAACAAGGACCGCGGCAAGGTGTTGGTTTTTGATGCCGACATCGACCGCGACTTTGCGCGCGCCAAATCCTACATTGGCGTGGTGCCGCAGGAGTTCAACTTCAGCATATTCGAAACACCGAAGCAGATCGTGTGCAATCAAGCCGGCTATTACGGCATCGACAGAAAAACCGCGGCGCGGCGGGCCGAGGAGTATTTGAGCCAACTGGGGCTATGGGAAAAACGCGATGAGAGGACGCAGACGTTGTCGGGCGGCCTCAAACGCAGGCTGATGATTGCGCGGGCGTTGATGCACGAGCCGAAACTGCTGATCCTTGACGAGCCCACCGCCGGCGTTGACATCGAGATTCGCCGCTCGATGTGGGAATACCTTACCCGCATCAACGACTCCGGCACCACCATCATCCTGACCACGCATTATCTTGAGGAAGCCGAAAGTTTGTGTCGCAATGTCGCCATCATCGACCAGGGCCGGCTGATCGAAAACACCGGCACCAAGCAACTGCTGGAAAAACTGCAACAGGAAACCTATGTGCTGGATCTTGCCGAGCCGCTTGAAACATTACCCGAAAACCTGCCCAACTGGTTGCTGAAAAACCCGACCACGCTTGAGATAGACATTCCCAAAGGCGGTAGCGTCAATATTATTTTCGAACAACTCGACCAACACAACATCAAGGTGCGCAGTATGCGAAACAAAACCAACCGGCTGGAACGGCTGTTCCTCGACATGGTGGATGAGGGACGGATGGCATGAACTACCACGGCATCCGCACCGCCTACCTCACCATAGTGCGCAAGGAAGTAACCCGCTTCATGCGCATCTGGCAGCAAACCTTGCTGCCGCCGGTGATGACCACATCGTTGTATTTCGTCATCTTCGGCAACCTCATTGGGCCGCGCATTGGCGAGATGGATGGCTACCGCTACATCGACTTCATCGTGCCGGGGCTGATCCTGATGTCGGTCATCACCAACGCCTACGCCAATGTATCGTCTTCTTTTTTCAGCGCCAAGTTCCAGCGCTCCATCGAGGAACTACAAGTCTCGCCGACCCCCAACAGCATCATCCTGCTCGGCTATGTCAGCGGCGGAGTGGTGCGCGCCATTCTGGTCGGGGTGATCGTCACCGTGGTGTCATTGTTTTTCAGCCGACTGTCGATCCACAACTACCCGGTGATGATCAGCGTCATCGTGCTGACCGCGGTGCTGTTTTCCCTCGGCGGCTTTTTGAACGGCATGTTCGCCGAAAAATTTGACGACATCTCCATCGTCCCGACCTTCATCCTGACCCCGCTCACTTATCTCGGCGGCGTTTTTTACTCGATAAAACTGCTGCCGGATTTTTGGCACGGGGTATCTCACATTAACCCAATCCTGTATATGATCAACGCATTCCGCTACGGCTTCCTCGGCATCACCGACATCGGCCTCGGCGTTTCCTTTTTTCTCATACTGCTATTCATCGTCGCCCTGTTTTTACTCAACCTGAAATTGCTCAACCGCGGGTTTGGGATTCGTACTTAGGGCAATAAGGAGTTCGCCTACTTATTAATCTCCGCCGTCATCTGCCGGATTCGTTCCGGTTCGGCGGTGGTCAGCAACTCCGCCACCTGAGCGGCGAGTTGGCCGGCGTCGGTCAGGCGGATTTGTCGTTTCACCTCCAGCAGGGAGGCCGGGTCCATGCTGAATTCGCGTAGCCCCATGCCCAGCAGGATGCGGGTATAGGCGGTATCCCCGGCCATCTCTCCGCACATCGACACCGGGATGCCGGCGGCTTTACCGGCGTCAATAGTGTTTTTGATGAGCCGCAACACCGACGGATGCAACGGGTCGTAAAGATAGTTTACTTCGTCGTCGATGCGGTCAATTGCCAGCGTGTATTGAATCAGGTCGTTGGTGCCGATGGAGAGAAAATCCAGTTTGCGGGCGAACAGGTCCGCGGCAATCGCCGCCGCCGGCACTTCAATCATGCCGCCGACCGGCACGTTCGGATCAAAATCGTAACCCTCCTCGCTCAACTCGCGCTTGACTTGTTTGAGCAGCGCGAACAATTGGTTCAACTCTTCCATGCTGGAGACCATCGGCACCATGATTCGCACCTGCCCCAGAGCCGACACTCGATAAATCGCGCGCAACTGCGGCTTGAACAAACCGAGGTCGTGCAGACACAAGCGAATCGCACGCCGACCCAGCGCCGGGTTGATGGTCATCGCATCATTGGCGCGGCCACCGTCGACCTTTTTATCAGCGCCGAGGTCCAGCGTGCGGATGGTAACCGGTCGTTGGGTTCGCTCGACCACATCGGCATATACTTCAAACTGCTCTTCCTCATCCGGCATCTGCCGCCGATTCATAAACAGGAACTCGGTGCGATACAACCCCACGCCCTGGGCATTGCGCGCGACCCCTTCGGCGGCTTCATCGGGCAACTCTATATTCACCAGCAGTGAAACCGACTCGCCGTCCAGCGTGATGGCATCGGCATCGCGCAACGAATCCAGTTCCTGAATGCGTCGACGGATTTTTTCCCGACGCCGTTGATATCCCGCCAACGCCGCCGCATCGGGATTGACCAGCACCACGCCGCGCTTGCCGTCTATTACCAGCAAATCGCCATTGCGCAGATAGCCAGTCGCGCCGTGCAGACCGACGATCGCCGGAATGCCCATACTGCGGGCGAAGATGGCGGTGTGGGATATGGGCCCGCCGAGATTGGTGATGAACGCGCTGATGCTGTGGCGTTTGAGTTCCACCGCATCGGCCGGCGTGAGGTCGTTGGCAACGATGATTTCGCCGGCGGCAATATCAAGGCCCGCGCCTTCGCCTTGCTCGCCGCTCTCGCCCGAGGTCTCCGGCAACGCGTCCTGAATGCGATGGATGACCTGCGCCACATCGGCCGATTTGCCGCTGAGGTAGGGGTCGTGAATATCCTTGAAAAATTGATCCAGTTTGGCGGCGTGGCGGGCAAGCGCGGCTTCGGCGTTGATTTTTCGTTGGCGGATAATGTCGGCCGGTTGCTCGAACAACACCGGGTCTTCCAATATCATCAAGTGCGCGCCGAGAATCGAAGCGATTTCCTCGGGCACATCGGCGGGCAATTCATCACGAATTTTTTCCAGTGCCGCGCGGGCGCGTTTGACCGCTTGTTGCAATCGAGCGACTTCCCCTTCCACTTTGTCGCCATCAATGGAGAACTCGACAATCTCACGACCGACTCGGCGGATGATTCGCGCCGTGCCGATGGCGATACCGCTACCGCTACCGCTGGCGTGCAGGGTGAACATTGCTTCGCCTACTCGCCTTCGCCGAAACAGTCGGCGAACATCCGGCAAACCGCATCGGCGGCATTGTGCGCGTCATCGCCTCGCACCACCAGCGTAAGTTCGTTGCCCTGGGCGGCGGCAAGCATCATCACCCCCATAATGCTTTTTGCGTCCACCGTTTTTTCAGTCATGCTGAGTTTAATCACGCTGTTGAATCCGGCGGTCAGTTTCACCAGTTTGGCCGCCGCACGCGCATGCAAGCCGAGTTTGTTGACCACCGTGATGCGCTTTTCCAAAACGATTTGGTCGCTCACTTTGCCAACTCCCGGTGGCGTACTTGCACGCTGATATCGTGCCCGGAAAATCGCTCGCGCAATTGCTCGGCGACATACACCGAGCGATGGCGACCACCGGTGCAGCCGATGGCGACCGTGAAGTAACTGCGATTTTCGGCGGCAAAGCCCGGCAACCATGTTTCCAAAAAGCGATGAATTTCATCGGTCATTCGGTGCACGGTTTCGTGCGCGGCAAGATAATCAATAACCGCCGGGGCGAGGCCGGTCAGTGCGCGCAACTCTTCCTCCCAATACGGGTTGGGCAGGCAGCGAACATCAAACACGAAATCCGCTTCCCTGGGCGAGCCGAATTTGAAGCCGAAGGATTCGATCAAAAACAACGGCTTGGCCGCCGACCCGCCAGTGGCGAAATCCCGAATCAGCCCGCGTAACTCGTGGGGAGTGGTGTCGGTGGTGTCGATGATTTTTGCGGCACGATCGCGGAACGGTTGCAGTAGCCGCCGTTCCTGCCGGATTCCTTCCACCAGCGGCGTGTGTAAATCAGTCAGCGGGTGCTTGCGGCGGGTCTCCGAGTAGCGGCGTATCAACACCCGTTCTTCCGCTTCCAAAAAAAGTAGCCGGTATTTCGTTCCGCCTTGCTCCAACTCTTTCAACTTGTCATCGAGCAACAGCAGAAAGTGTTTGTTGCGGGAGTCAATGCTGACCGCCGCGCCGCTCAGGGCATCCCCCATTGCGCGATCAGCGTCGTTGGACAAGTGGCGACCGAATTCCGGTAGCAACACCGACGGCAGGTTGTCGATGCAGTAATAGCCGATGTCCTCCAAGGACTGCAACGCCACGCTCCTGCCGGAGCCGGACAGGCCGCTGATGATGATCATGGCAGGCGACGATGCGGTCATGGTTGATTGCGCCGACTAGGGCGAGCCGAAGCACTCAAACCGGTGGGGTTTTGAAATGCGCGACCAGTTCCCTTGCGTTGCGGGCTTGCTTCAACTGCTCGGGAAAACCCGGCGTGCTGAAACATTCCGCCAGCGCGGCTAATAGTTTCAAGTGCGTCTCGTTGGCTTTGACCGGCGCCAGCAGGCACACCGCCAACCAAACCGGCACGCCGTCCGGGGCATCGTAAGGGATTCCGTGCTTGAGCCGAGCGACCGCCATTCGCGGCTCGGCAAGACCCTCAATCCGACCGTGCGGCAGGGCGATGCCGTTGCCGATTCCGGTGCATCCGAGTTTTTCGCGCTTGGTCAGGGTGTGCAGCACGGTATCAAGGTCGGGACCGCGTTCGCTCTCGTCATCGCCATCATTGTCATTGTTGCGGGACGACAGCAGTTTCGCCATTTGCTCGAACAGCCGCTTGCGGCTGGACACATCCACATCGACCACCACCCGCCGCTGCTCGAGAAAATCACCAATCGCCGGAGCCTTCACCGCTTCGGCTTGTGCGTCATCGGCATCACGGGCAATGTCCGGTGCCGAGGCTTCAATGGTTGAAGTTTTCATTCCTGCATTTGTTTCAACGATTCATCGTTGCGATGGCGTGCGAGTTTTTCCTTGTGTTTGATCACTTGCCGGTCCAGTTTTCCCGCCATTGAATCGATGGCGGCATACATATTCGCCGCGGTGGCGGTGGCGTGCAAAGTTGCGCCTTTGGTGTTGATGGTGGCTTCCGCCATGTGGCGGGTTTTCTCGACCAGCAGCACAACATTACTATTGGTTACCTGATCGAAATGGCGCGCGATTTTTTCTATTTTTTCCGCCACATGATTGTGCAACGCCGGAGTGATTTCCATGCCTTGCCCGCTGATTGATAGTTGCATAGTTGTATTTCCGAAGTTAATGCGATAGCCGCGGATGCGACCATCGAGAAATTATTGTAGCGCATAAATGGTTTTGCGGTATCACTTCACCAAGCCCACACTACATGCGAAAGTCGTTGCCAAGATAGACCTCGCGCACCTTCTGCTCCGCCATGACCGCCGCGGGCGGGCCGGAAATCAGCACCTTGCCGAAATGCAGAATATACGCACGGTCGCAAATACCCAGCGTTTCGCGGACATTGTGGTCGGTAATCAGCACGCCGATTCCGCGCCCCTTCAACAGCCCGATGATGTGCTGAATATCCCGCACCGCGATCGGGTCAATGCCGGCAAAGGGTTCGTCCAGCAAAATGAACGCCGGCTCCAGTGCCAATGCCCGGGCGATTTCCACGCGCCGCTGCTCGCCACCGGACAATTGGATGGCCGGCTTGTCGCGCAAATGCCCGATGCCGAATTCATCCATCAGGCGCTCGCAGATTCGCAACCGCTCGGCGGCGGTGTGTCGCGACGCCGCTTCAAGCACGGCGAGGATGTTCTGCGCGGCGGTGAGTTTGCGGAACACCGAATGTTCCTGCGGCAGGTAGCCGATTCCGCGGCGCGCACGCCGATACATGGGCAGCGGCGTGATGTCCTCGTCGTCTAAAAATATTTTGCCTTCGGTCTGCCGCACCAGCCCGATGATGATGTTGAAAATGGTGGTTTTGCCGGCGCCGTTGGCACCCAGCAAACCGACCACTTCGCTGTCCGACACCGTAAGGTCAACCTGATCGACGATTACCGTCTGGTCGTATTTCTTTACCAGCCCTCTGGCTTGCAGGGATTTCACGGCGGGATTAATCCGGCTGCTGAATGGTCAGACGCGGGCGGGTGTCGTTGGTTGCGCCGGTCTCGTTTATCCCGCCGCTGACCCTGATTTTTTTGCTGACCATATCGTAGGTAATCAATTTGCCGGCCATTCGAATACCCGCCTGCTTGATGTCGGCGCGGTTCTCGAAGATTACGATTCCCTTGACCCGGTCCAGGGTGATGGAGCGCGCGCGGCCAAGCACATCGGAATCCTTGCCTTCGGGGCGTTGCTTGAATTGCCCGGGCTTGCCGGTGCACACGCCTTTGTCCAGATGCTCGTCGTTGTAGTGGGTCACCAACTCATCGCACTGGAGATGTGTGCTGCCCTGGCGAAACACCACATTGCCGCGGTAAGTGCGCACGCCGCTGGCCAGGTCCAATTCAAAATCGTCGGCTTCCAGAACTGCCGGTTGATTCTTGTCCGAATCCAGTGCGAACGAGGGCAAGAAGCCGGCGACGGCGGTAAGCATAATCACAGCGAGCCCAATCACGACGAGCATGTTGCGACCCCCGAAGTTCATGGCTCAGCCTTTGCCGCCTTTGAGGCGAATCAGCATTTTTTCGGAGGTAACCACCGTCCGGCCGGTGTCGCCGCTCTGGTTTTCCACCACCTTGACATTGCCGGACAACCGCACCTCGTCGGTGTCGTACAGCCGCCCGGTGTCGGCATAAATGTGCCGTGGCGCACCTTCGCTGCGGTATTGGATGATGTGCGGACGCGTCAGTAGCGCGCCGTCATGGTGCGGGTAATGCTCCAGCCGCTCGGCACTCAACCGGTATTTTTTGCCGAGGCGGTCCATGCCGGTGGAGGTGAAGTTTTCGATGTAGTAATCCGGGTCGTTGGTTTGCGCTTCGGAAATGACCCGGCCGGGCTGGCCCAGTAGCCCGAACTGAAGCCACGCCGAAACTCCGGCAAGCAGCAACAACAGCAAAAACAAAACCAGGGTTTGTCGACGGCTCATGTGGATTCAACCATGCACATTAGATGACACCGACTCGGAGCAAGTCGTGGGTGTTGAGCGCCCCCAGCACGCGCTGCTCGTCATCCACGACAAACATGCAGTTAATGGCGTGGGGCCCGCGCTGGGCGAATTCCCGCATAATCTTGACGATTTCTTCCGCCAGCGTGTCGCGCTTGATGGTGAACGGATTAGGCGTCATCAGTTCCACCGCACTGCTGTGGTAGAGATCCACCTTGTTGTTGAGGGAGCGGCGCAGGTCGCCGTCGGTGAACATACCGAGCAGTTTATTGTCGTCATCCACCACGCCGGCCATGCCGAGGGATTTGGATGACATCTCCAGCACCAACTGCTGCAGCGTGGCGTTGTGGTTGACCAGCGGCAACTCTTCGCCGGTGTGCATCAGGTCGGCCGCATACAACAGCAGACGCTTGCCCAGGGGCCCGCCGGGATGAGTGCGGGCGAAATCCTGCGCCGAAAACCCTCGCATGCGTTGCACGACCACCGCCAGCGCATCCCCCAGCACCAGCGCCGCGGTGGTGCTGGCGGTGGGCGCCAGGTTGTGCGGGCAGGCTTCTTTCTCGACGCTGCTATCGAGACAGGCGTCTGATTGCCGTGCCAGGGAGGAGCCGGGGTTGCCGGTTATGGTCACCAATCCGCCGCCGATTCGCTTGACCACGGGGAGAATGGTGATGACCTCGGAAGTTTCCCCGGAGTTGGAAATGACCAGCGTTATATCCTGCGGCGTGATCATGCCGAGGTCGCCGTGGCTGGCCTCGCCCGGGTGAACGAAAAAAGACGGGGTGCCGGTGCTTGCCAGCGTGGAGGCGATCTTGCCGCCGATATGACCGGATTTGCCCATGCCAATCACCACCACCCGGCCACGGCAGTCGAGGATCATTTCGCAGGCTTTCTCAAAACTCGGGCCGAGGCGTGCGGCAAGCGAAGCAACCGCCTGCGCCTCGATTTCAATCACCGAGCGCGCATGGGGAATGGCACTTTGTGATGGCATGGTGGCGAAGTGGTGAAGTGGTCGACAGGGTTTTGGACAAAGCCGCCAGTATAGCAAATCAGCCGGCCGGTTTGCGCGGCCGGCTTTGTGGTTTTGCCGATCAATTTTATCAACCGGGCATCAACACGGGTTGAGGGAAAAGATATAATGCCGCGTTCCTTGATAACGCAATTCAATCACAAGGCCCACATCATGTCCGACTTGCCCGACCTCAACCATCAGCAGCGCACCGAAATCGAAGCGGCGGTCTGCCGCAAGATGATGGCGCATTTTCGCACGCACCCCGAAGTGCAGAACATTGACCTGATGAACCTGGCGTATTTCTGCCGCAACTGTTTGTCTAAATGGTATCGCAGTGCCGCCGCCGAGCACGGCATTGAAATGGATTACGACCAAGCACGTGAAATTGTGTATGGCATGCCTTACGCCGAATACAAATCACGCCACGCCGAACCGGCCACCGAAGAGCAGTTGCAATTGTTTGAAACCGCTCGGCACAAGGCCACCGAATAGCGCGGCATCGCCGCGGCAACGCCGTTTTAGTGTCCGGCTACGCATCATCCCTGCCGGCGAGGATGACGAATACTGTTCTTTCGTTGTCACGCCCGCAGAAGTTTTGCTATTTACTCTATTCTCCCAATCAACAGAGCGTGCAGGGACGCACGCAGGCGCGTGGAAACAGGAAGTTTCCCCCTGCGATGCGGGGGGTGCGGGGGGATTCCCCCCGCAAAGCGCGAGCACGCGCAAGCGAACCTTCGCATATCAGCCACAGGTCACTCGGCGGCGTAAGCCGCCGCCGATGCCCTTCGCACACCACTGTCATTTGCTTTGATGCCGAATTACTCGGCGTGCGCATCCCCACTGATGCGATGCACCGCATCCACCAGACAAGCGACCCGTTCGGGGTCAACATCCGGCGGAATGCCGTGGCCGAGATTGAAGATATGCCCGGGCCCGGGGCCGTATTGTTCAAGCACTCGCGCCGCTTCGCTTTCGATTTTCTGTTCCGAGGCGTATAACACCGCAGGGTCGAGATTGCCCTGCAACACCACCCGCTCGCCGATGCGCGCGCGCGCGCGGTCCAGGGGAGTGCTCCAGTCGAGACCAACCGCATCGCAACCGGTATCGGCGATTAACTCCAACCAGTTGCCGCCGCCTTTGGTGAACAACGTGACCGGAATTTCGCGGCTGGCGGTGTCGGCTTTCAGCGACTCAACAATCGTGCGCAAGTAATTCAAAGAAAACTCCACATAGTCGGTGGTGGCGAGCATTCCGCCCCAGGTATCGAAAATCATCAATGCCTGAGCACCGGCGGCGGCTTGCGCTTTGAGATAGCCGATTACCGCCGCGCTGAGTTTTTCAAGCAGTTGATGCGCGACTTGCGGCTGATCGTGGAGCAATCCGCGAGCGATGCGAAAATCCCTGCTGCCGCCGCCTTCAATCATGTAGGCGGCCAGGGTCCATGGGCTGCCGCTGAATCCGATTAGCGGAACGCGGCCGTCCAGTTCGCGGCGAACCAAACCAATCGCCCGCATTACATAATCCAAATCGGTTGCCGCTTCGATTTCGGGCAAAGTTTCAATGTCGCGCTGGCAACGCAGCGTCGTGGCAAAGCGTGGGCCGACTCCTTCGTCTATGGATAAACCGAGGCCCATGGCATCGGGTATGGTGAGGATGTCGGAGAACAAAATCGCCGCGTCCAAATCAAATCGCCGCAACGGTTGCAAGGTTACCTCGCAAGCGAGTTCGGGGGTTTTGCACAGGGTCAAAAAATCCCCGGCGCGGGCGCGCACGGCGCGATACTCCGGCAAGTATCTGCCGGCCTGACGCATAATCCACACCGGCGTACATTCCACTTCCTGCCGCCGCAATGCACGTAGCAGAAGGTCGTTTTTTATCGGCATCACATGATTCGCATCAAGCACGAATGTCCCTCCTACTCCGGCAACTCGCTGAAGCCGCGCAAATAAAAATCCACCGCGCGGGCGCATTGCCGACCTTCGCGGATTGCCCACACCACCAGCGATTGGCCGCGGCGCATGTCGCCGGCGGTGAAGACCTTATCCAAACTGGTTTGATAGGCGTGCTCGCCTTGCTCAGGGGCATCGACGTTGCCGCGACTGTCCAGACCAACTGCCAGATCTTCCAGCATGCCCGGATGCGGCGGATGAAGAAAACCCATCGCCAGAGTAACCAAACCGGCCGGCAGGTCAAATTGCGAGTCGGGGATTTCTTTCATTTTCCACTGCCCGTGTTGTTTGTGCCACGCCACTTTGGCGCAACGCACCGCCGCCACTTGCCGATCGCCGTCGTCGACGAAACCTTTGGTTACCACATCCCACAATCGCTCGCAGCCTTCTTCCTGAGAGGACGATGTGCGGAAGATATGCGGCCATTCGGGCCAGATTAGTGCTTTGTCTTCCACATCCGGCGGGCGCGACAGGATTTCGATTTGGGTGACCGAAGCCGCGCCCTGACGGATGGCGGTGCCGATGCAATCGGAGCCAGTATCGCCGCCGCCGATAACCACCACCGGTTGACCACGCGCCGAAATAAATTGATGGTCCACGCGGTCGGCGTTTTGCACGCGGCGTGTGTTGCTGCGAAGATAATCCATAGCGAAATGAACGCCGCCCAATTCGCGCCCGGGCACGGCTAAATCTCGTGGCTGCTCGACGCCGCCGGCAAGCACCATCGCATCAAAGTCATCCAGCAACTCGCGCACCGGTATATCAACGCCGATGTGCGTGCCGCTGTGAAACTCCACGCCCTCGGTTTTCATCTGCGCCATGCGGCGGTCAATGATGCGCTTGTCCAGTTTGAAGTCCGGAATGCCGTAGCGCAATAAACCGCCGCTACGCTCCTGTTTATCATACAGCGACACCATGTGACCGGCACGCGCCAACTGCTGCGCACACGCCAGACCGGCCGGGCCGGAGCCGATGATGGCGACGCGTTTGTCGGTGCGATGCGCCGGGATTTGCGGCCGCACCCAACCTTCGGCCCAGGCGCGCTCAATGATCGCGTGCTCAATGGTTTTGATGGTAACCGGCTGGTCGTTGAAATACAGTGTGCATGCGGTCTCGCACGGTGCCGGGCAAATCCGTCCGGTGAATTCGGGGAAATTGTTGGTGGAATGTAGCACCTCGGCCGCGGTCTCCCAATCACCGCGATACACCAAATCGTTCCAGTCGGGAATCAGGTTGTTCACCGGGCAGCCGGTGTGGCAATAGGGAATGCCGCAGTCCATGCAACGCGCGCCCTGTTGCGACAATTCCCGCTGGTTCAAATCAACAACGAATTCGTTGAAATTGCCGATGCGCTTATGCGTCGGCAAATATTGCCGGTCGGTGCGATCGATTTCGATAAAGCCGGTAACCTTACCCATGTTGCGCCTCCGCCACGCGTTGTTCGGCTTGTTGTTGCAACGCATGTTGGTAATCAAGCGGCATGACTTTGACGAATTGTCTGCGATAGTCGCGCCACGATTTAAGCACATCGCCGGCGATGCGGCTGCCGGTGTGTTGCGCGTGTAGTTCGATTAATTTTCGCAAGCGGGTTTCATCGCCGCGTGTCATGTCGTCCAGATCGACCGCGCCGGGGTCGGCTTCGATGGTTTGCAGTGCCACGGTTTTTTGATTGCAGTGCGCGCTGAATTGGCGGTCGTGGTCGAGTATATAGGCGATGCCGCCCGACATGCCGGCGGCGAAGTTGCATCCGGTTGCGCCGAGGCAGACCACCACTCCGCCGGTCATGTATTCGCAGCCGTGATCGCCCACGCCTTCGATGACCGCCACTGCGCCGGAGTTGCGCACCGCGAAACGCTCGCCGGCAACTCCGCTGAAAAAACATTGGCCGGCGATTGCGCCGTATAACGCGGTGTTGCCGATGATGATGTTTTGCGCGCTGTCGCCGATGCCGCTGGTGCGTGGCGGGCGGATAATCAAGCGTCCGCCGGACAACCCTTTGCCGACATAATCATTGCTCTCACCTTCCAGTTCCATGGTCACGCCACGCGCCAGCCACGCGCCGAACGACTGCCCGGCACTGCCGCGCATGCGGATGCGAATGGTGTCATCGGGCAAGCCCTGGTTGCCATATGCGCGCGCGATGCGCCCCGACAACATGGCACCGACCGAGCGGTTGCTGTTTTTGATGTCAAGGTCAATGCGCACTTTGCGCCGCTCGCGCAATGCCGGCCCGGCACCGGCGATCAGTTGATGATCCAACGCGTGTTCCAGCCCATGCGCCTGAGTTTCGCGGTTGAATATCGCAATCTCCGGAGCAACTTTTGGTTTGGCAAGAATTTTTGAGTAATCCAAACTGTTGGCTTTCCAATGATCGATCGCGGCGCGCATGTCGAGCCGTTGCATCTGCCCGATCATCTGGTCTATCGTGCGATAGCCGAGCCGCGCCATGATTTGCCGAAGTTGTTCGGCGACGAAAAAGAAATAATTGATTACATGTTCGGGTTGGCCACTGAATTTGGCGCGCAGTCGCGGGTCTTGTGTGGCCACGCCCACCGGGCAGGTGTTGAGATGGCACTTGCGCATCATCAGGCATCCCGAAACCACCAGCGGGGCGGTGGCGAAGCCGAATTCGTCGGCACCGAGCAACGCACCGATGGCGACATCGCGGCCGGTGCGCAAGCCGCCGTCCACCTGCACCGAGATTCGCCCGCGCAGATTATTCAACACCAGCGTCTGCTGGGTTTCGGCAAGCCCAATCTCCCACGGTGAACCGGCGTGTTTGATGGAAGTCAGCGGACTTGCACCAGTGCCGCCCTCAAAGCCGGAAATGGTCACATGGTCGGCATGCGCTTTGGATACGCCGGCGGCGACCGTGCCAACACCGGTCTCGGCAACCAGTTTGACCGAGATGCGCGCGCTTGGGTTGACGTTTTTTAAATCGTGAATCAACTGCGCGAGGTCTTCGATGGAATAAATATCGTGGTGCGGTGGCGGCGAAATCAACCCGACGCCGGGGGTCGAATGACGCACTCTGGCGATTTGTTGGCTGACCTTGTGGCCCGGGATTTGCCCGCCTTCACCGGGCTTCGCGCCTTGTGCCATTTTGATCTGCAACTCATCGGCGTTGACCAGATATTCGGTGGTCACGCCGAAACGCCCCGAAGCGACTTGCTTGATTGCCGAGCGTTCGGGATTGGGCGAGCCGTCGGCCAAGGGGGCGTAGCGCGATGCTTCCTCGCCGCCTTCGCCGGTATTGGATTTGCCGCCGAGACGGTTCATCGCACGCGCCAAAGTGGAATGCGCTTCATGTGAAATCGAACCGAACGACATCGCGCCGGTGGAAAATCGCTTGACAATTTCGCTCGCCGCTTCGACTTGTTCGAGGGACAACGGCGTGTCCGACCAATTGAATTCAAACAAGCCACGCAAGTTGTAAAGTTTTTTGTCCTGGCGGTCCACGGCCGCGGCGAATTCTTCGAAGGTCGCGGCATCGTTGGCGCGCGTTGCCTTTTGCAACTTGCCGATGGTTTCGGGGTTCCACACATGCGCCTCGCCACGCACGCGATAGGCGTAGTCGCCGCCGCCATCCAAGTGATGCCGCCACAACGGATTGTCGCCGTAGGCGCATGCGTGCCACGACACCGCCTCGGCTGCGATTTGCGCAAGACCGATGCCTTCAATCGCAGTCGCGGTGCCGCTGAAATATTGATTTATAAACTCGTCGGACAACCCGATCGCGTCAAAAATCTGCGCGCCGCAATACGATTGATAGGTGGAGATGCCCATTTTCGACATCACTTTTTTTAATCCGGCGCCGAGCGCGGCGACATAGTTTGCCTGCGCTTTTTGAAAACCCGGGTTGGGTTGTATGCGCGGCAACAAAGAATTAATCGTATCAAAGGCGAGATACGGGTTGATCGCTTCGGCACCGTAACCGGCAAGCGTGGCGGCGTGATGCACCTCAACGCATGCGCCGGTTTCCACCACCAGCCCGGATTCGGTGCGAAGGCCATGGCGAATCAGATGATGATGCACCGCCGAGGTTGCGAGCAATGCCGGTATCGCCACATGGCGTTCGTCCATGCGCCGGTCCGAGAGAATCAAAATGTTGTCGCCGCGTTGGCGCACCGCGTGTTCGGCGTGTTCGCACAAACTTTGGAGCGCATCGCGCATGCCGTCAGCGCCTTCGCTCGCGCGAAAACAAATGTCCAGGGTGCGTGTCTTGAACGCGCCGTTGGCGTGGTCTTCGATCTGGCGAATGCGTTCCAGTTGGTTGTTGGTCAGAATCGGCTGCGGCACCGTCAACCGTTTGTCATCGCATTGTTCGGCACCGAATAAATTCGGGCGCGGCCCAATCAGCGACAACAGCGACATCACCAGTTGCTCGCGAATCGGGTCGATCGGCGGGTTGGTTACTTGCGCAAAGTTCTGTTTGAAATAACTCGCCAGCGGCTTGCCGCGGTCGGACAACACCGACGGCGGCACATCGGTGCCCATGGAGCCGATGGCTTCGGCACCGTCGGCAACCATCGGCAACAACAAAAATTTCAAATCCTCTTCGGTATAACCAAACGCCTGCTGGGATTTGAGCAATGTTTGCCGGTCCGGGGACATGGCGTCCACGGCGACGCGCAACGAATTCAGTTTGATTTGAGTTTGGTCGAGGCGACGCTGGTAGTCATGCGCCGAAGCGAGGTCGTTTTTGATTTCCTCATCGTTGATGATGCGCCCCTGTTGCAGATCAATCAGCAGCATCTTGCCGGGCTGCAACCGCCACTTCTTGACGATGTCCTGCTCGGGAATATCCAGCACCCCCACCTCCGAGGCCATGACCACCAGACCGCCCCGGGTTACCAGATAACGCGCCGGACGCAATCCATTGCGGTCGAGGGTCGCGCCGATCTGCCGACCATCGGTGAAAGCCACCGCCGCCGGCCCGTCCCACGGCTCCATCAACGCCGCGTGATATTCATAGAACGCCCGCCGCCGCGCATCCATCAACGGGTTTTCCGACCACGCTTCGGGAATCAATAACATCATCGCGTGAGCCAGCGGATAACCGCCGGCCAGCAGCAACTCAAGCGCATTGTCGAACGATGCCGAATCCGACTGCCCCTCGGGAATCAACGGCCACACCTTATCAAGGTCGGCGCCGAGCAACGGCGATGACATGGAACCACGCCGCGCCGCCATCCAATTGACATTGCCGCGCAGGGTGTTGATTTCGCCGTTGTGGGCGATCATTCGATAGGGATGCGCCATCCCCCAAGTGGGGAAAGTGTTGGTGGAAAACCGCTGATGCACCAACGCCAACGCCGATGCCATTCGCTGATTCAGCAGGTCGGGGTAATACTCGCTCAACTGCGCGGCAAGCAGCATGCCCTTGTAGACGATTACGCGGGAAGACATAGATGCGATGTAAAAATCCGTTTTCCGGTTGATGTCCGATTCGCGAATGTAGTTTTCGATTTGCTTGCGAATGACAAACAGTTTGCGCTCAAACGTATCTTGATCGGCGCATCCGGGCCCGCGGGCGATGAACACCTGCCGAATGGCCGGCTCGGTGGACCGGACGCTGTTGCCGAGATTTTGGTTGTTGACCGGAACCGTGCGCCAGCCCAGCACACGCTGACCCTCGTCTCGGATATAACGCTCCACCACGCCGGTTGCCTGGTCAAGGCCCGAGCGCGGCATAAAAACCATCCCGACCGCGTAATCGCCGGCGGCCGGCAGAGCAAAGCGCGTCTCGTGTTTAAAAAATGAATCGGATAACTGCAACAACATACCGGCGCCGTCTCCGGCTTGCGGGTCGGCGCCGACCGCGCCGCGATGGCTCAGGTTGTTAAGGATTTCCAAGCCACGAGCAACGATTTGGTGACTTTTGTCGCCGCTGATGTCGGCGATAAAACCAACCCCGCAAGCGTCGTGCTCGCGGCGCGGATCATACAGACCCTGTTTGGGTGGCATTCCTGCGGCGTTCATTATTTTCTACCTACCTCGGCATCACTTCGGCGGAAATCGTTGGGGTTGTCGCATGTGCGGCGCGCCGAAAATTTGCCTGAAAATTTACCCGAAAACTTAAAAGGGCAATCAGCGAACACGAGGTGGCGTTTGGAATAACTACCGCGTTTGTCGCCATTTTTTATTTAATGGTTATGTCCCAATTTTGTTTTCGGCTTTATTTCCACTTCCGCGTTGTATTCTACCGCACTCAACCAATTCGGGATACCTTGAGCAGATGCTTCAGGTCTTTGAGTAGCAAACCGGGGTCAAGGCTCGCCGGAATAATCATCATGAGATTGCCGAGGGGATCCACCAGTAGCGCATCATCGGCATCAAGATTGTGGTGGCGAATGATGGGCATCAACTGATTTTCGAGACCGTCCGGTGATTCATCCCCGGCGTCATGCACGAGCAACCGGATTGCGTCCGGGTGGTGGTTGGCGAGGCGATACAACAACGCCCGGTTGGGGGAAAGCAGGATTCGTTGCAGTCGGTTGGCGTCCTTGCCGAGCGCGAGCCGAGTCTGGCGGGTGTGGTATAGGGATTGTTCGCAACTTTGTTGGCAATGTTCGGCGAGCGTGTGAATCACGCTCCAGCGGTGTTTGAGGGATGCGATGGTGAACTCCGCGCCGTCAATGCCGGTGCTGGAAAACGGCACCAAAGCAATCACCGGCGAGACCAGCGGCGCGTGGTTGGTGCCGTCGCGGGGCAACGCGCCCAATCCGCCGAGGCCGCCCAGTCCACCCAGTCCATAATAGCCGATGAACGCCGCCAGCAACGGCCCGAGGAATGTGGCAAAAATGATAACCAGTTTGAGGCGACCGCGATTCATGACACGCGTGCGCCGGTGGAGCGGATGGATTGCCGGCGCCAGATGACACCGAACACGATGAGCGTAAGCGCCAACCCCCACCACTGCACGGCGTAGGCGAAATGGCGGGTCGCGCTCATCGCGCCGGCGCGCCAGATGGATGTGAACGCGGCCGGGTGATTGGAGTCGAGCGCGAGTGCCACCGGCTGCAACGCGATGCCGAGTGGTGTTTCCATCTCCGCCACATCCAAATACTGAATCACTTTGGGCCATCCTTCTTGTGCACGATACGCCGCGCCCAAAGTGAAGCCTCGTTGCGGCACATATAATTGACCGCGGATTGCCAGCGGGTTTTGTCGCTCGGTGTTTAGATTTTTTTGAAACACATCAGTGGCGGTGTTTTCATTCCAGAAGTCGCGCCCGACCCAGCCGCGATTAATTAACATTACGCTGTCGTCGTCAGCCAATCGAAACGCGCTGAACACTTCATGGCCGACTTGTCCGCGATGAACGCGATTGGCGAGCAAAAAATGTTTATCGTCAATCCAATTGCCCGCCAGTCGTACGCGCCGATACGCGAGTGCCGACCAGTTTTGCGGCGCACGGTCGACGGTGATATATTGGTTTGCCGAACGCTCAAGCAACTTTTCAATGGCCGCTTTTTCAAAGCCGCGGTGACATTGCCAGCCGCCCAACGCCAACAACAACGACAAACTCAGAAAAAACACCACATAAACCGCCACGGTTTTCTTGTTATTATTCCGGTTATTCTTACGTATCTTGTCAGACATCTCGCCGGCGCCACCGCGCGCGGAACATCCACAACCATTTCGCTGCGTATTCCATGCTACTGTTCAAACTCATCATCATTATTCTACTGCTGTTTGTCGTGAGCAGTTTGTTCACGGCATTGTATTTCCTGATCAAGGACCCGTCCGAATCAAAGCGGGTGGTGAAATCGCTGAGTTGGCGAATTGGTCTGTCGTTGTTTATTCTGCTGCTGTTATTTATCGGCATCCAGACCGGGTTGATCATTCCCCACGATGTCGGCGGTTGACTCGTGCTTGTCTGACCTGGGCGCGCAACAACGTTCCAGCGCGCCATGAAAATAAAAGCGGGGCAAGCGTGGAGCCACGCGATGCATATTTTGTGCTGGGCAAGGCGCGCAAGGCGCGAGTGAGGGAGCATACATTAAGTATGTAACCGAACGAGCGCCGTAGCGCAACACCGCCCAGCGCGAAAGATGCCAGCGTGGTTACAAGATGTAGACAAACAAAAATAGTCCCAACCAAACCACATCAACGAAATGCCAATACCACGCCGCGGCTTCAAAGGCGAAGTGGCGGCCCGGGGTGAAGTGGCCGCGCAGGGCGCGCGCCAACATCACCGTCAGCATGATGGCGCCGAGGGTGACGTGCATACCGTGGAAGCCGGTCAGCATGAAGAAGGTTGAGCCGTAGATGCCGCTGCTGAGTTGCAGTCCCTCGTGATACGCCTCAATGTATTCGGTGGCTTGCAAAAACACAAACAGGTAGCCAAGGAGCACGGTCAGGAACAGGCCGATGATGATTGAGCGGCGGTTGTTTTCCTTGATGCCGTGGTGCGCCCAGGTGACGGTCAAGCCCGAGGTCAGCAAGATGACCGTGTTGATGAATGGTAGCGGCCACCAGCCCATGTGGAAATCGCTGGGGCCAAGGTCGCCGGGCCCGTTGGTGGGCCACAATTCGGTGTAGGCACTCCACAGGGATAGGTGGGTCTGCAAGCCGGCACCTTCGCCCAGCAACCACGGCACGGACAGCGCACGTGCATAAAATAATGCGCCGAAAAAGCCGGCGAAAAACATCACTTCGGAGAAAATAAACCAGGCCATGCCGAGGCGGAACGACTTGTCCTCCCAGGATTTATATATGCCGCGTTCGTTTTCGTTGACCACGGTGCCGAACCAACCGAACAGCATGACCACCATCACCGCCAGCCCGGCCCACATCAGGTCGGAGCCGTGGGATACCCCGTTCAGGTGCGCGGCGAATCCGCCCAGCAACAGGGTCAGCCCGATGGAGCCGACCAGCGGCCAGCGTGCGGCGTCGGGAACATAGTAATGGTCTGCGGCGTGTGCCATGGATTTTTCTCTACGAGTTCAGGTCGGGGTTTGGGATCGGTCAGTAGGTGGCGCCGACCATATCGTGGCTTGCGTGGTCGTGGTCGTGGTCATGATCATGCTCGTGATCATGTTCAGGCGCATCCACTTCAAAAAAAGTGTAGGACAATGTGATGGTCTCAATGTTTTCGGGCAGGTCGGGGTGGATGACGAACACCAGCGGCAGGTCGCGTTGCTCGCCGGCGGCGAAAGTTTGCTTGCCAAAACAAAAACATTCGATCTTGTTGAAATAGGTGGAAGCGGCGGATGGCGACACGCTCGGCACCGCCTGGCCGACCATCGCCGTATCTCTGCGGTTGCGCGCGCGATAGGTGGCGCGATAGGTTTTACCCGGATGCACCATCATACTGCGCGCACTCGGCGCGAAATCGATGGGCATATCCTGATTGCGGTTTGCCATGAATTCAACTTTAATCAGCCGCGATTCGTCCACCCGCATCTTCCCGACTCGCTGCACCGTGATGCTGCCGGTTTTGCCGTTCAAGCCGGTCAGTTCGCAAAAAATATCGTAAATCGGCACCATCAAGTAGCCGAAGCCAAACATCAGCACCGGAATTGCAAACAGCACGGCAATGTTTTTTTTGCCTTTCATGTGGATTTTCACACCGTGGCCATGGCCATGAGGATGAAGCCGAAATAAAAAGCCGCGGCAACCGCGAACAAAATTAGCACGGTGCGCTTGGCTTCGGGGTTCATTGCCATCGCTTCATCGCTCCGGTGCCGGTCACTTAATCACCGGCTGCGGCGAGAACGAATGATACGGCGGCGGCGAGGACAGCGTCCATTCCAGCCCGCGAGCGCCTTCCCACACGCGGTCGCTTGCTTTGGCACCGCCGCGAATGCACTGCACCACCACCACCAGCAACAAGATTTGCGCGAAGCCGAAGCCAAATGCGCCGACTGTGGCGATGGCGTTGAAGTCGGTGAATTGCACCGCGTAGTCGGGGATGCGGCGCGGCATTCCGGCGAGGCCAACGAAGTGCATGGGGAAAAACAGCACGTTGACGAAGATAGTGGACAGCCAGAAATGCCACTTGCCGAGGGCTTCGTTATAGTAGTTGCCGGTCCATTTCGGCAGCCAGTAATACACCCCGGCGATGATGCCGAAAATCGCGCCGGGCACCAGCACATAGTGGAAGTGCGCGACCACGAAATAGGTGTCGTGATACTGGAAGTCGATGGGCGTCATGGCCAGCATCAAGCCGGAGAACCCGCCGATGGTGAACATCACCACGAAGCCGAGGGCGAACAACATCGGCGTCTCGAAACTGAGCGCGCCGCGCCACATGGTGGACACCCAGTTGAATACTTTTACGCCGGTGGGCACGGCGATGAGCATGGTGGTGAACATGAAAAACAATTCACCGACCAGCGGCATGCCGACGGTGAACATGTGGTGCGCCCACACGATGAACGACAAAAACGCGATGGATGTGGTGGCGTAGACCATGGATGCGTAGCCGAACAATGGCTTGCGCGAGAAGGTCGGGATGATTTCGGAGACCAGCCCGAAGGACGGCAGAATTAAAATGTAAACTTCCGGATGGCCGAAGAACCAAAAGATGTGCTGGAACATCACCGGGTCGCCACCGCCGGCGGCGTTGAAAAAACTGGTGTCGAAAAATTTGTCGGTGAGCAGCATGGTCACCGCACCGGCGAGCACCGGCATCACCGCGATTAGCAAATAGGCGGTGATGAACCAGGTCCAAACGAACAGCGGCATCTTCATATAAGTCATGCCCGGCGCGCGCAGGTTCATGATGGTGGCGATGATATTGATCGCACCCATAATGCTCGATGCGCCGAGCATGTGAATGGAAAAAATCACGAACGGCAGACTGTCGCCGCCTTGCAACGACAGCGGCGGATACAGGGTCCAGCCGGCCGCCGGTCCGCCGCCTTCCATAAACAAAGTGGATAGCATCATGGTGAAGGCGAACGGCAGAATCCAGAAACTCCAGTTGTTCATGCGCGGCAGCGCCATGTCCGGCGCGCCGATCATGATCGGCACCATCCAGTTGGCGAGCCCGACGAAGGCCGGCATCACCACTCCGAAAATCATCACCAGCGCGTGCATGGTGGTCATCTGATTGAAGAAGTGCGGGTCGACGATCTGCAAGCCGGGCTGGAACAATTCGCTGCGAATGATCAGCGCCATGAAGCCGCCGATGAAAAACATAATCAGCGAAAACCACAGATACAACGTGCCGATGTCTTTGTGGTTGGTGGTGGTGACCCAGCGCATCAACCCGGGCGCGGGGCCATGGTGATCGTGCGCGTGGTCGGCGGTGGTTGCGTAGGCATTCATCGGTCTGTTCTCAAATTAATGTCGGTCGGTAACGGGCGGTTTCATTCGAATTTGCGAATTTAATTTACTTTCTTTTGCGCAATCTGAGACAACTCAATCAGTCGAACTTTGTCATCAATTTTGCCGTTGTGTTGTGATGCAGATGCGAAACAACATAGCCAAACAACGCCCCAAAGACCAAAAGTCAGGACGGTTAATATGGCGTGCAATATGTGGTTGACGCTTTTTTATCCGCCAACAATTGTGCCGCTTGTTCTGCATCAGAAGACATTTTATATTCCCATGAGTTGAGGGTTATTTCACAAGGTTTTGGTGTTCGCTAACACCATCATTCCCGCGCAAATGGATGACAGCCGGTAAGATTGCAATCACCATAATTTTTCAGTTTAGCATGAGCGACATGGCACCGAGAATAATACCAGTGGTGGCGATAAAGCCGGTCACAGTTATCGCTCCCAACTTAAGTATCAAGTCTTTTTTTACCATCTCGATATCATGTCTCAGCAACTTGATTTCATGTCGCGCCGTCTCGATTTCAGGTCTCATCACCGTCACCGCGCCGCTTTGACCGTCGCCGGTTGTAGCACATCGCCGGTGTCGTTGCCCCAGGCGTTGCGCTCGTAGGTGATGATTGCGGCGATATCCACATCGCTCAATTGTGCACCGAACGCCTGCATGGCGGTGCCGGGTTTGCCGTTCAGGACGATGTTAAGATGATCTTCCCAACTGATTTTGCTCGCATCCAATGCCGGGAATACGCCCGCAATTCCTTGCCCGTTTGCCTGATGGCAAGCCACGCAGGAAGTGCCGTATCCGGACTCGCCTCTGGCGACCAACTCCGCCTTCGACCATTCGCGTTCCGCTGAATTTGCCTCGTCCTCGGCCGCCGCCAGTTGCGCACCCGCCCACTGCTGGAATTCCCCCTCGGACACCGCTTCCACCACAATCGGCATGAAGCCGTGGTCCTTACCGCACAATTCCGCGCACTGGCCGCGGTAGGTGCCGGGCTCTTCTATGATGGTCCACATCTCGCGGATGAAGCCGGGGACGGCATCTTTTTTGATGGCGAAATCCGGCACCCACCAAGCATGCAGAACATCGTTGGAGGTCAGCAGGATGCGCACCTTCTTGCCCACCGGCAATACCATCGGGTTGTCCACTTCAAGCAGATAATTCGGTACCGAATGCGGGTCAATGCCGGAACCCAGCGCACGGGCTTCGCGGCTTTTTTCGCCAAGGTTGCTGAAAAAACGTATGCCCTGTTCCGGGTAGGCGTATTCCCATTTCCACTGGTGGCCGGTCACCTCAACGGTGAGTTCGGCGTTGCTGGCGTCTTCCATTTTAATCAACGTCTTGGCCGCCGGTATCGCCATGCCGACCAGAATAAAAAACGGGATGACGGTCCAGATGATCTCGGCGGTAGTGCTGTGGGAAAAAGTCGCCGGCGTTGCGCCGCGGGATTTGCGGTGCTTGAGAATGCTGATAAACATCGCGCCGAACACGATGATGCCGATGACGATGCAGATATACAAAACCATCATGTGCATGTCGTAGACCTCGCGGCTGATCTCGGAAACGCCGCGCGGCAGGTTCACTCCCCAGTCCGCCGAAAGCGGCACCGCGAACAACGAGAGCAGGGCACCCGCCGAGATACGCATCGCCCGTTGAGGTAAGTTCATTGAATTTGTATTCCCACCCATGATTGAATTTGTATTCCCACCCATGTGAATGCGTAACATTAAATGAGCAGCCGCCAACCACCGCGGCCGCATCAAAATACCTGGGCGCAGGATACCAAATTTCCCGCCCGGGGGAAAGCGGCGCGGCAAAATTATCCGGCGGCAGCCAGCAGCAACCGCACCGAGCCCCACACTACGCCCACGAAAATCAGCACGAAGATAATCCCGGCGACGACGAAATGCCCGAATTGCCCGCTTTCAAAATCGCGCTGGCGGTTGACTTCGCTTTGCACGCCGAAAAAGGCTGTATCAAACTGAAAAAGTCACGCCGCCACGTTTGTCGTCACGCTTGTCGGCCGACTTGCCGTTATCGTTTTCGGTGGGCTTGTTCATGCGCGCCGCGCTCAATCGAGGATAAACGCACGAATGAAAATCCGTGCGTAGTGATCGAGTAGCAAAAACGCGAACAATGCGCTCAGATAGAAAATCGAGTAGCCGAAGGTTTTCATCGCGTGTCGGTCGCCTTCGGCGCGATACAGTTTGACCGCGTGATAGACGAAGCCGACTCCGAGGGCGATGGCACCGGCGAGATAAATGACGCCGCTCATCAGCATCAAAAACGGCATCAAGGTAATCACCACCAGCAAGATGGTGTAGAGCAGGATGTGCAGTTTGGTGAAGGCGATGCCGTGCGTCACCGGCAACATCGGCACGCCGGCGCATGCGTAGTCATCCACGCGCTTGATGGCAAGCGCCCAGAAATGCGGCGGAGTCCAGATGAAAATAATCAGAAACAACAACAACGCTTCGCCGTGAATCTCGCCGGTTATTGAAGTCCAACCGAGCACTGGCGGAGCCGCCCCGGCCGCGCCGCCGAGCACGATGTTCTGCGGCGTTGAACGTTTCAGAAACATCGAATAAATCACCGCGTAACCGATCATCGAAGCGAAGGTCAGGGCCGCGGTCAGGGCGTTGACAAAAATCAGCAGCACCGCCATGGACGACGCGGCCAGCGCCAGCGCAAAGGCAACCGCCTGGCGACCGCTGATTTTGCCGCGTGGCAAAGGTCGGTCGTGCGTGCGCTGCATGCGCGCGTCTATTTCTTCATCCACCCAGTGATTGAGCGCGGCACCCGCGGAGGCCGCCAAACCGATGCCGACCAGCCCGCAAAACCACACCGCGGACGGTAACCATCGGTCGCTCGACAACACCATGCCAACCAGCGCGGTGAACAAAATCAGCATCACCACTTTGGGTTTGCATAACTCCAGATATTCGCGCCACGGTAGGGCGTTGCGGATGCGCATGGGATGGGCAATCTCGAAAAAAGTTGAGCGGATGCCAGTCTCGAATAGTATCAAATATTGCCGGTGCGCAGTTAGAATAGTAACTTGCCAATGGCGAACTGGAATGACCGAGCCTGAGCGATGAGTGAAGTGCTGTTAATAAAATCATATCTCGCGCACCCGGCGTGCTGGCGCGATGCGTTCGCCAGCGCCGCCGACCTTGAGGTGCGCGACTGGGACCAGCCCGGTGCGCACCATGAAATCGACTACGCGTTGGTGTGGTATCCGCAGCCGGGCGCGCTGGCGCGCCTGCCCAATCTCAAGTTGATTTTTTCGCTCGGTGCCGGGCTTGATCATTTGCACGGCGATGACATGGTGCCGCCGAACATTCCAGTCATCCGCATGGTGGAGGAGGTGCTGACCGCCGGCATGACCGAGTATGTGCTGTATCACGTGCTGGGTTTTCATCGTCACATGCCGCAGTATGAGGCAGACCAGCGCAAACAGATTTGGAATCAACGTCCGCAAATTCCGGCGTGGCAACGAAGCGTGGGCATTCTCGGTCTCGGCGTGCTGGGCGGCGATGCCGCGGCGAAGTTGGTATCGCTGGGCTTCCATGTGGCCGGCTGGAGTCGCACCGAAAAACACATCAAGGGTGTCGAGTCGTTTGTTGGCGATGAGCAACTCGGCGCGTTTCTGGCGCGCAGCGAAATTCTGGTGTGCCTGCTGCCGCTGACCGCGCAAACCGAAAACATCTTGAACGCCGACCTGCTGGCGCGACTGCCGAAAGGCGCGTTCGTCATCAACGCGGCGCGTGGCGGTCATTTGGTTGAAGCGGATTTGCTCGCCGCCATCGACCGCAAACACATCGCCGGCGCGGTGCTGGATGTGTTCCGGGACGAGCCGCTGGAAGCAAACAACCCGCTGTGGCGCCATCCGCGTATTCACATCACCCCGCACATCGCCAGCCAGACCCTGCCCGAATCGAGTGCGAAGCACGTGATAGACAACATCATGCGATTTCGCGATGGGCGCGAATTGACCCATGTGGTGGATTTTGCACGCGGGTATTGAGTCATAACGCCGACGCCGATTGCCGCGGTTGCGCCAGTTGCAATTGACGCCGTACGCCGCTATGATTTCACCAATTATCGGAGGCTGCCTTGAACCTCATCGTCGCACGCTCAACCGGCCGCTTTTCTTTCCCTTACGATTTCAACTTTACTCAACTTTCGAGTCTCGGAGCATTGCCAATGAACCCGTTGAAAACCATTCCCGGAACGATCATCTCCGGCTTCGTAGCCGCCGTCATTATCGCGGTATTACTCTCATTGCACGGTTTCACCAGCATCAATTTTTTCACGGTGATAGTGTGGGCGCATGTCCTGGTCGGCATTGCATGGATCGGCTTGTTGTATTACTTCAACTTCGTGCAGGTGCCGGCGGTCGCCGATGCCACCGCCGATAGCGACGGACCCGGTCCGGCTGCGATTTCCAAGTATGTCGCGCCGCGTGCGTTGTGGTGGTTTCGCTGGGGCGCGCTGGCAACCTGGCTGACCGGCGCCGCGGCATTGGAATATGTCGGCGGTTTCGGCTTCCACTTCTTCGCCACCGGCGGCATCACCGCGATCGGCGTTGGCGCATGGCTCGGCACCATTATGCTACTCAATGTGTGGGTGCTGATTTGGCCCAACCAGAAAAAACTGCTCGGCATCGTGGCCGCCACCGATGAAGAAAAGGCGCTCGCCAAGACTATCGCGTTCACCGCTTCGCGCACCAACACAGTGTTGTCGGTTCCGATGGTGATGTGCATGGTCAGCGTCGGACACGGCTTGCCGCTGTATTAATGTAGTTGTGCCATGCTTCGCGTGACGAATTGCGCTTGCCTTTTCGCCGCCATGCTGCGTTGTACCTCGTCTCTCGGTCGCTCACATACTTAATGTATTGCTCGCTCCCTCGTTCCTCGCGCGCCTTGCCTGACGACGAAAAAATCGCCGGGAGCGATTTTTCGCGAGCGAAGCGAGCCCGAAGGGCGCGTATCAGGGATGATACGCGCAAAATACTGCGCGCAATGCCGGGGTAGCGGTGAGGATAACGGCAGAAAGGGCGTTTTTTCCGCCTGCGCGAGAGTGACGACATGAAACAAGCGCAAGCGGTATTCGCGCTCGGGTGCTTCTGGGGCGCCGAGCGCATTTACTGGCAACTGCCGGGGGTGCAGGTTACTGCGGTCGGCTATGCCGGCGGGCACACGCCCAACGCCACCTACCAACAGGTTTGCGCCGGCAACACCGGGCATGCCGAAGTTGTGTTGGTGGAGTTCGACCCGGACGTAATCGACTATTCAACCTTGTTGCGCGTGTTCTGGGAATCCCACGACCCGACTCAGGGCATGCGTCAGGGCAACGACCACGGCACGCAATATCGCTCGGCGATTTATACGCATAGTGACCAGCAACTCGCACTGGCAATGCAATCCAAAGAAAAATATCAGGCGCAACTTTCGCACGCCGGCTACGGCGCGATTACCACGGAAATTCTGCCGGCACCGGATTTTTATTATGCCGAAGAATATCACCAGCAATATTTGGCAAAAAACCCGGGCGGTTATTGCGGGCTGGGTAGCACTGGTATTCGCTACGATTAGCGCGGCACGTGGCGACGCGGAAAGCGCGCGCGCCTCAGTCCGCGACTCAGTCGCCGTTCGGTTGCAACGGCGGCATCGGGAACGGCGTGATATTGCTGTCGCCGCTGGGCTTTTCGATAATCTTGTTGATCCCTTCCTTTTCCACTTCGTCAATGCGCACCACCGAATGTAAGGGAATATAAGTGCGGTTGACCTGACTGAACTCCGTTTTCAAGCGCTCTTCGGATGGATCCACCACCAGTTTTGATTTCTCGCCGAAGATAATGTCGGCCACTTCGATGAACGCATACATACTGCTTTGCGCTACTTCGCGGGCATACAACTCATACAATTGCCCACGACAGTGGAACTGGATTTTGTAGATGTTTTTTTCCGAGGTTTTTCCCGGGCTTTTTTTTCTGGTCATTGCTTAAAATTGCGTAAAATGTCAGGCGCGTCGGTGTCACCGCCGCAAATTGTATCACCAATATCACCGCTATCACCCATACCCGTCAACCGCCGAATGACCCGCCCTGATTGCCGCTGTCGGATGTTGCCCAGAGTCGTGGTTGTGGCTCTGGTCATGGTGCTGCTGTTCGGCCTGCGCATGCCGCATGCCGATGCCGACGATGCGCTGCCCGAAACCATCGCGCACCTGCTACGCAAACATCACATTCCGCCATCAAAGGTCAGCATCGTGGTGCGGGAAATGGATAGCACTGCGCCGCTGTTGCGCGTCAATGCCGAAGTTCCGCGCAACCCGGCTTCGGCAATCAAACTGCTGACCACCCTCGCCGCGCTCGAACTGCTCGGGCCCGGCTATCAATGGCAAACCACCTACCTTGCCGACCACGCCATTGAAGACGGCGTGTTGCCGGGGGATTTGATATTGAAGGGCGGCGGTGACCCGTTTCTCACCGTGGAGCATGTGCTCGGCGATGTGCTGGCTCTTCGCCAACGCGGCATGCAAACCATCGCCGGCCAACTGGTCATCGACAACTCGCGGTTTGCTACCGCGCCCCACGACCGCAACGCGTTTGATGGCAAACCCGCGCGTCTGTATAACGTCGGACCCGATGCGGCACTCGCCAACTTTTCCGCCACGCAGTTCGTTATCGAGCCGGAGGGAAACCGCATCGGTGTGCGCATGCAACCACCGCTTGCCGGACTCAAGATCGTCAACCGCATCAAAGCCCGCGGCGGCAATTGCATCAACCCCAACGCCGGCTGGTCGCACCGCATCGAGCGCGCCGGCGATGACTGGACGGTGCACTTCAACGGCACCTACCGCGTGCGCTGCGGAACGCATTCGTTTTCCCGCAACATCTTGCCCAACAACGAATACACCTACCGCCTGTTCACCGCATTGTGGCGCGCCGTCGGCGGCACCCTTGACCGCGGATACCGCATCGCCAAGACACCCGAATCCGCGCAACCTCTGCTGGTGCGGTCGTCCGATCCCCTGGCCGACATCATCACCGGCATCAACAAATTCAGCAACAATGTGATGTCCCGCCAATTGCTGCTGACCCTCGGCGCCGAACGCTACCAGGCACCGGGCACCGTTGAAGCCGGAATCCGCGCCATCAAAGAGTGGCTGTCGGCCAATGAAATCACCCTGCCGGCGCTGGTCATGGAAAACGGCTCCGGTCTGTCGCGCAAAAGTCGCCTGTCGGCGGTTGGCTTGTCGACGTTGTTGCAACGCGGCTGGGACGGAACTTATCGCCCCGAGTTTGTCTCATCGCTGCCGCTTGCCGCCATTGATGGCACCATGCGCACGCGTCTGCACGATGACCCGTTGCGCGGACGCGCGCGCATCAAAACCGGATTGATCGACGGCGTGCGCAGCATGGCGGGCTATGTCCACGCCCGCAACAACCGCCACTATGGCGTGGTGATGATGATCGATTCGGGCCGGATTAATTTCTGGAATGGCAACGCGGTGCAGGACGCGATGCTGCGCTGGGTATACGACCGTTGATGCCGGCGTGGCTACGCACAAGCCGCATTTGGGTTTGTGATTTGGCGCAAATTGGTTTATCTTTAAGGCTATTGCAAAGCAATTGAATCATGCACAAAAAAACCAACCCCGCCGAGGCGCCGGCCGCCGATGACACATTCACCCTGACCGACAACACCACCGGGCAGTCGTGGCGCTTGCCGGCGCGCACCGGCGTCATGGGCAACCGGCTGGTCGACATCAAACAGTTATACAGCGACACCGGCTTGCTTACCTACGACCCCGGTTTCACCTCGACTGCGTCGTGTCAATCCGACATCACCTACATTGATGGCGCCGCCGGCGTGTTGTTGCATCGCGGCTATTCCATCGATGAGTTGGCAGCCAAAAGTGATTTTATGGAAACTTGCTACCTGTTGCTATACGGCGAGTTGCCGAGCACCGAACAAAAAGAATCATTTGATGCCGAAATCCGACACCACACTCTGATTCACGAGCAGTTGGCGCGCTTTTATTCCGGCTTCATGCGTAGCGCGCATCCGATGGCGATTATGGTCGGCGTGGTCGGCGCGTTGTCGGCGTTCTACCACGACAGCACCGACATCACCGACCTTGAGCAACGGCGCATGGCGGCGCATCGATTGATCGCCAAGATGCCGACCATCGGCGCATGCGCGTATAAATATTCGCTCGGCTTGCCGTTCCCGATGCCGCGCAACAAGTTGTCGTATTCGGAAAATTTATTGCAGATGATGTTCTCCAATCCGGCCGAGGAATACCAAATGAACAAAGTATTGGTACGGGCGATTGACCGAATTTTGATTTTGCATGCCGACCACGAACAAAACGCTTCCACTTCCACGGTGCGCCTGGCCGGCTCTTCCGGCGCCAACCCTTACGCCTGCATCGCCGCCGGCATCGCCTCGCTGTGGGGTCCGGCGCATGGCGGTGCCAACGAAGCGGTGTTGAAGATGCTGAACGAAATCGGCAGCGTGGAGCGGGTCGGTGAATACATCAAAAAAGCCAAAGACAAAAACGATAAATTCCGCCTGATGGGGTTCGGCCATCGCGTGTATAAAAACTACGACCCGCGCGCCGCGGTGATGCGCGACACCTGCCACGAAGTGCTCGAAGTGCTGGGAATCGAAGACCCGCAACTGAAATTGGCAATGGCACTGGAAAAAATCGCCCTGGAAGACGAATACTTCATCGAAAAGAAACTCTATCCCAACGTTGATTTTTATTCTGGCATCATCTTAAAGGCAATGGGCTTTCCGACCTCAATGTTCACCGTGATGTTCGCCATCGGCAGAACCGTCGGCTGGATTTCGCACTGGAAAGAAATGCTGGTAGACGGCGAACAAAAAATCGGAAGGCCGCGCCAATTGTATTTGGGTCCGGTCAAGCGCAAGTATGTTTCCATCGACAAACGCGGGCATACCGAAAAGAAAACCAGTTGGTCGTGGTTGTGGGGTGGCGCATAACCACTGGTGTTTTGCGATCAATCGAATCGCCGTGTTTGATTGTCGGTCTTCTATTGCGATTGAAAATTCATCGTCGTATTCATTTAATTAATGCATCGCTACGCCGTCGTCAGCGTATCTGGTATCCGTGCTAACAAAAATTTTATTCACGCTCGGCGTGGTCATCGCGGTGGTGCTGATTTTTCGCAAAAAACATCGCCACACCAATAAGTCGCCACACGACCAGACCAGTGATGTCGGTTCAGTGCCGACGCGTGCGCTGGCATATGGCATCCTTGCCGTGTTGATTGCGATCTCAATCGCGGTCGCGGTTTTTGTCGGGATGAGGCCGACATGAACCGCGCCATGAATCCCACAATGCCCTCCGCCACAATCCCGCGTGCGCCGCCACTAACTATCGCGCTGGTGGCGATCTCGGCCGTGGTTTATGCGCTGATGAATCTGGTCAGCCAACCGGCCATCATCATCGCGCCGCTACTCATCTCTGAATACCAAATACCGACCCTGCCGGAAATTATCAACGGACAATACTGGCGGCTGGTGACACCGATGTTTTTGCATTTCAGCATCTTTCACATCGTGTTCAACCTGCTGTGGATTTGGGAACTCGGACGATTGATTGAATGGCGACAAGGCATGGGCGCGTTGGGCGCGCTGACCGTTGTGCTCAGCCTGCTGTCCAACCTGACGCAATATGGCGTCTCGGGCCCGTTGTTCGGCGGCATGTCCGGCGTCATCTACGGCTACTTCGGTTATATCTGGGTGATGAGCATGGTCAGCCCGCGCTTCGGCATCCGACTCAATCCGGCCATCGTCAAATTGCTGTTGATCTGGTTTTTGATTTGCTGGTCGGGAATACTGGAAACCTTGTTTGGTTTGAGCATCGCCAACACCGCGCACACCGCCGGCTTGCTCGGCGGCGTGGCAATCGCGTTGATCGTGGCCGGCATTGCGCGCATCGCCGCGCCGAAATCGTAGTCAAGACAACCCATTAACATGCCCAACTCCGTGTCCGAATCCGCCAGCGTTTTTGACCAAGTGCAGGGTCGTTACGACGGGCCCGAACTGGAGCAGCGCATCCTTGCGTTTTGGGAAGAACATTCCATCTTTGAACAATCCCTCGCGCAAAGTGAAGGGAGGCCGCGTTTTAGTTTCAACGAAGGGCCGCCCACGGCCAACGGCAAACCCGGCATTCATCATGTGCTGGCGCGCGCGTTCAAGGACATCTACCCGCGCTACAAAACCATGCGCGGATACCACGCGCCGCGCAAGGGCGGCTGGGACACCCACGGTTTGCCGGTCGAACATGAAATAGAAAAACAACTCGGTATCTTCGACAAAAAAGAAATCGTATCCGGCGTCGGCATCGCCGAGTTCAACCGCCGCTGCCGCGAATCGGTGATGACCTACATCGGCGAGTGGGAGGCGATGACGCGGCGCATGGGCTACTGGGTGAATTTGAATGACGCCTACTACACGCTTAACACCGACTACATCGAATCGGTGTGGAACTTGCTGCAAAAAATTTGGCACAAGGGTTTAATTTATCAGGGCTACAAGGTGGTCCCCTACGACCCGCGCATCGGCGCCACGCTGTCGTCCCACGAGGTGGCGCAGGGCTACCGCGAAGTGGAAGACCCGTCCATTACGGTGCGCTTTCGACTTTGCGATGAGGACAACACCTCGCTATTAGTATGGACCACAACGCCGTGGACTTTACCGTCCAACTTGTTGCTGGCGGTGGGCGGTGAAATCGACTACGCCAAAGTCACCCGTGGCGGCGAGACGCTGATTCTCGCCAGCGCGCGGGTAGACGCGGTGCTCGGCGATGCGCCGCATGAAATCATCGATACCATCAAAGGCAGCGCGTTGGTCGGCGCGCGTTATGAACGCCTGTTCGATTATCTTGAAGTCACGAGCGGCGATCCGTTTCGCGTGGTGGCCGCGGATTTTGTCAGCACCGATGACGGCACCGGCATCGTGCACACCGCACCGGGATATGGCGTGGACGATTTGGAATTGGCGAAGCGCGAAGGCGTGCCGGTGGTGCATGGCGTTGGTCTGGATGGTTGCTTCGTCAAACAAGTCGTGCCACTCGCCGGAATGTTTTTCAAAGATGCCGACCCGATCATCAACCGGATGCTAAGCGAGCGCGGCGCGATGTTTCGCGATGAAAAAATTCTGCACAACTATCCGTTCGGTTGGCGCACCGGCGACCCGCTGATTTATTACGCCAAGGAGGCCTGGTATATCAAAACCACCGCCATCAAGGAGCGCATGGTCGCGCTCAATCAAACCATCAACTGGGTGCCGCAAACCATTCGCGATGGTCGCTTCGGCAACTGGCTGGAGAACAACGTTGATTGGGCGTTGTCGCGTGAGCGTTTTTGGGGAACGCCGTTGCCGCTTTGGAGCGATGGGCAAGGCGATTTTATTTGCGTCGGCTCGGTGCGGGAATTGGAGACGCTGACCGGTCGGTCGCTGCGCGATGTGGATTTGCATCGTCCGCAAATCGATGAAATCACTTTTGACAAGGACGGCAAAACTTATTCGCGCGTGCCGGAAGTGATCGATTGCTGGTTTGATTCCGGCGCGATGACTTACGCGCAGTGGCACTACCCGTTTGAAAATCACGAAACTTTCGAGCAGCACTTCCCGGCCGATTATGTGTGCGAAGCCATCGACCAGACCCGCGGTTGGTTCTACACGCTGCACGCCATCGCCGCGTTGGTGTCGGACAGCGTCGCCTATAAAAACTGCGTGTGCCTGAGCCACATCGTCGACAGCCACGGCAAAAAAATGTCCAAGTCCCAGGGCAACATCGTCAACCCCTACGATGTGTTCGACACCATCGGCGCGGATGCGTTGCGCTGGTTGTTTTTGGCGCGCACCGCACCGGAAGGGCAGAAACGAATTTCGGTGGACATCGTGCGCGAAGTGGCGTCTTCGTTCATCAACACCTTGTGGAACATCTACGCCTTTTTTATTTTATACGCGCGCCTTGACCGCGTCGATCTCAATCAACCGGTGGCCCATGATGCGCGCCCGGAAATCGACCGCTGGATTTTGGCGCTGGCGCATGAGACCGTGAAAACCGCCACCGAAGCACTCGACCACTACGATGCCAAAGGTGCCGGGGAAGCCATCGAAAAACTGGTGGATCAGTTGAGCAACTGGTATGTGCGGCGCAACCGTCGGCGCTTTTGGAAAAGCGGCAGCGGCGATGACAAGCAGTCGGCTTACCTGACCTTGTTTGAATGTATTGATCTATGCCATCGCGTAATGGCGCCCTTCACGCCATTTTTGTCGGATGCGATTTATCGCAATCTTCATCGCTCCAGCGCGGATGCCCGGCAAAGCGTTCACCTGACCGAATGGCCCGAATACAACCCGGCGCGTCTCGACCCGCAACTGGTTTTTGAAATGGACATCGTTCAGCAGGTGGTGGGGTTGGGGCGGTCGGCGCGCGAGGACAGCCGGGCGCGGATTCGCCAGCCGCTGTCGCGCATGCAAATTAGCGTTGCCGATGATGATGCCCGCGCCGCCATCAAAAAACACGAACGGCAAATCATTGAGGAACTCAACATCAAATCGGTGGAGTTTATCGAGCAGGATGCCGGGTTGGTGAACTACGAGATCAAACCGAATTTCCCCACCCTCGGAAAACGTTATGGCAAATTGATGCCCGCCATCAAAGCCGCGCTGGCGCAAGTGGATGGTGCTGACGGCGCGCGCATCGCCGCTCAACTAGCCGGCGGTGATTCTTTTTCTCTTGTTATTGACGGCGTGGAAGTGGCGTTCAAACCCGGCGACCTGCGCGTGCACACTACTTCGGCCGAGGGCTATGCCTGCGCGCAAGCCGGTCACCTGCTGGTCGCCCTGGACACCACCTTGAACGAAGAACTGGTGGTGGAAGGCATCGCACGGGAAATCGTGCGCACCGTGCAAGACGCACGCAAATCCGCCGGGCTGGAAATCGCCGACCGCATTGCGCTCAACATTGACGGCTCGGCACGCGTGCAAACCGCCCTGCGCCAACACCGCGAATACCTCATGGGCGAGACCCTGGCGGTCGCGCTTGGCAGCGATGATGCCGTGGCAAAAAATGGCTTCACCGCAAAGCGCGAACTCGGCGATGATTACTGGACAATCGCGTTGGTCAAGAAAAATTAATCGGCAAAATTAATCGGCAAAATTAAAACGCGATGTATATGTTAGTCACCGGCGGTGCGGGATTTATCGGCGCGGCATTGTGCGCACGTTTGCTGGCGCGTGGCGACCGTGTGTTGGCGATTGACAACCTGAGCGACTATTACGATGTTGGGTTGAAACAATCTCGTGTGGAAAATTTGTGCGCCCACGATACCTTCGAGTTTCGCAAAATGGACATCGCGGCGCACCATGAAAAAAGCGTCAACCATTTATTTGCGGCGCATAATTTTGATGCGGTGGTACATCTGGCGGCGCAAGCCGGGGTGCGTTATTCGCTGGACAATCCGAGCGCATATGTCGACTCCAATCTGGTCGGCTTCGCCAATATTTTGCAAGGCTGTCGCAACGCCGGCATCGCGCATTTAATTTATGCGTCGAGCAGTTCGGTGTATGGCGCCAACACCAAGTTGCCGTTCGCCGAGTGCGATACC
Source organism: Candidatus Poriferihabitaceae bacterium (assembly GCA_965249835.1). Lineage (GTDB taxonomy): Bacteria > Pseudomonadota > Gammaproteobacteria > Arenicellales > Poriferihabitantaceae > JAHRAW01. The sequence goes on along the minus strand of CBDFMY010000003.1, from coordinate 524,741 downwards.
ACCGACCAGCCGCTCTCGCTTTACGCTGCCACCAAAAAAGCCAACGAGTTGATGGCGCATGCCTACGCGCATCTCTATGATTTGCCGTGCACCGGTTTGCGATTTTTCACCGTGTATGGGCCGTGGGGTCGCCCCGACATGGCGTTCTTCAAGTTCGCCGAATTGATGTTGCGCGACCGCGCAATCCCGGTCTACAACCACGGCGACTTGACCCGCGACTTTACCTACATCGACGACACGGTGGAATGCGTCGTGCGCGTTATTGATGCGCCGCCACAAAAAACTCGACACAAAATCTATAACATCGGCAACGGCCGACAAGTGAAATTGATGGATTACATTCACGCGCTGGAAGCCGCGCTCGGCGTCAAGGCGCGATACGAAATGTTGCCGATGCAAGATGGCGATGTCGCCGCCACGCGTGCCGACACAACCGCATTTGCCGCGGACTTCGGCTTCACGCCATCCACTTCCATCGAACACGGTCTGGCGGCATTCGCCGCGTGGTATCGCGACTACTATGGCCCGCGCGATGACGCATGAGTAGATGACGCCCGGGCAAAAGTTGCTGAAAAAAATCCGCGCGCATGATGCGGTGGTGGCGATTTATGGGCTCGGTTATGTTGGGTTGCCGCTGGCGTTGCGCTTTGTCGAAGCCGGCTTTTCCACCATCGGATTCGACACCGACCGCGACAAGGTGGCGAAATTATGCGCCGGCAAAAGTTATATCGAACGCATCGCCGATGCGCGCATCGCGCAAGCGATTGCAGACGGCTTGCTCGTCACACATGACTACGCGTTGAGCGCGCGCGCCGATGCGTTGATTATCTGCGTGCCGACACCATTGGGCGAACATCGCACGCCGGACTTAAGTTATGTATTGAACACCGTGGACAACCTCGTGCCGCATTTGCAACCCGGTACGGTGGTTTCGCTGGAAAGCACCACCTACCCCGGCACCACCGAAGAGGAATTGCTACCACGCATCCAATCCCGCGGGTTGGTCGTGGGCCAGGATGTTTTTCTGGTGTATTCGCCGGAGCGCGAAGACCCGGGCAATCCCGACTTCAACACCCGCACCATTGCCAAAATTTGCGGCGGCCACACCGCGCACTGTCTGGAGGTCGGCGTGGCGTTATACGGCGCGGTCATTGATCGCGTTGTGCCGGTCAGTTCCACGCAAACCGCGGAGATGACCAAGTTGCTGGAGAACATTTATCGCGCCGTCAACATCGGCATGGTCAACGAAATGAAAATGGTTGCCGAGCGCATGGGCATCGACATCTTTGAAGTAATCGACGCGGCGGCGACCAAACCATTCGGCTTCACGCCGTTTTATCCGGGGCCGGGACTTGGCGGACATTGCATTCCCATCGACCCGTTTTATCTGGCGTGGAAGGCGAAGCAGTGTGGCATTGATTCCCGCTTCATCGCGCTGGCCGGCGAAGTCAACGCCGCCATGCCGGCCTGGTATGTGGAAAAAGCGATGCGACTGCTGAGCCAGTCCGGGCAATCCGTTGCCGGCGCGGCGGTGCTGATTCTCGGCGTGTCCTATAAAAAAAACATGGACGACCTGCGCGAATCGCCGGCATTGAAAATCATCGACCTGTTACTGAAACAAGGTGCCAAAATTTCATATGCTGACCCGCATGTCCCGCGCATCGGGAAACTGCGGGATTATGAGTTTGATTGGCAAAGCGAAACGCTTTCGGGGGAGTTACTTGAACAAAGCGACCTGGTGATTGTTTGCACCGACCACGATCAATTTGATTACGCGCTGATCAAAGAAAAAAGCAGGTTGCTGCTCGATACGCGCGGGGTTTTTCGTGGTCTTCGAAAATAACCGGCTGGCCCTCCAATCTGCCGACTGATAATGAACATGAAAAAGCATATGTCTCCGGCGGATTAGCATACAATCAACCAACCGACAGCGTAGACATAATCGGAAGAACGCCACATATGCACCAGACATCTCTCGATCTAAGTTTCGCAACAGACGAGCAGCATCACCCGCGGGAATTTTTTTACCGCATGATGCCCGCCCCACAGTATCTTGGCGCGAAATACAAACTCCTCTCATGGATTTTCGGCTTTGTCCCCGAGGACACGGCCACGATATTGGACGGTTTCTCCGGCTCGCAATCATATGCTTTTGAAGCAAAAAAACGTGGTTGCACCGTGCACACAAACGATTTCCTGCGCTTCTGCCACATGGGCGGTAGTGCCTTGGTTGAAAACAAACACTCCTTGCTAACACAAGACGATTTAACGGTGTTATTTTCGGATAATAGCCACCGTCATGAACATATGATGCGATTCAAAGATATTTTTTTTGTCGAATCCGAGTGCGTTTTTCTTGACAACTTCCGCGCCAACGTCGAACGCCTTGACTGTCCCTATAAACGCGCCTTGTCTCTCACAATTATGTGTCGCAGCCTAACTCGAAAAACAATCATGGGACACTTCGCGCATCTCCGTGCGCTCCCATATGCCCGCGACCCCAAAAGAGTCAAACGAAACCCCAGCATTGCCCGACCAATCCGCGACCTGTTTATTGAACTGTTGCCGGCGTATAACTCGGCTGTTTTCGATAACGGGAAAAAAAATCGGAGTTACTGTGAAAATATTTTGGAACTCCTGAAAAATCTATCCGCAAACGAGATCGACCTCGCTTATTACGACCCTCCTTACTGCAATAGTCACGCCGACTATCAAGCGTTTTATCACCTCCTTGAAACTTTTGTTGAGTGTTGGAGTGATAAAACATTCATCAACCGCACACAACGCTATCATCCGTCCCGCTACAGCGGTTTTGACAAAACCACCGACATTCAACATTCTTTCCGCAAACTATTTGCCCTTTCTCACGAAATTCCTTATTGGCTAATAAGTTATAACGACCGCTCTCAGCCGAAAATTGAAACGCTGGTAGCCATGGCGAAACACCACAAATCTGTTCGCGTAGAGGAAAAATGCTACCAAACCTCACGTGGTGGAAGAGGGTCGGTCTCTGGTAGCCGCGAATATTTACTTATTTGCAGTTAAATGACCAAGTTCGACCATTACAAAAAACTGTTTGACAACGACCATATGGGGGCAATAACAGAATCCTCCGAGGGACTTCTGTGGCTAAAAGTTAAAGCGATAACCCGAAGAAAATTAATAGATGTTTTTTGCGAATCAAAACACCCGCATCTACTCGGGAAAACATTGAAAGAGCAATCCGAAAATCTTTACACCGAGTTGTTGGCTAATATTCCAAAGGCTCACTTTGACATTGATCGCCATATAAAATCGCTGGCACCCGCCCGCACACATAACGACCTGGAAAAGATCGCCTCTGAGCTCCACAAAATGCAAAGTTTTTCTTGGGGCGGCGACTACAGCAACGCATTGGATAGGTTCCTCGTTGACCGCTATATAAAAACATATGAATCATATGAAGTAATGCAAAAAATGTTAGAAACAGAAATCCCTCAAGCCGTCAACGGTTATGTGATGTGCAGTTGGTACAATCATTGGTCAACCATTCTCATTGAAAATCTGTTTCGACAACATCCGCGAGTTTTGCCGGCAATCGGCAATATCAAAAAGATCGACTTTTTTATCGACAATATTCCTTTTGACTTAAAAACAACTTATCTCCCCGCAAACTATGTCAGACAAAAAAGAAAAGAAGCAGGACTACAAGACGAGTTGGCGGAACTTAAATCTATGGCACGAAGAAATAAGATACGTTTTGACATAACAGCCAAACCAAAGAATATTACATATGAAATAACTGAGCGAATAAAAATGTCCGGAAATCAAAAATGTAAAGAAATTCTTAACGCGCAAAAAGAGTTTCGGCAGGAACTCATTCGTGATTGTGTAAAAAATCCGAAAGCGTTGTTGCACAACCTCTATCAAGAACAAGGAGCAATGAGATTTGACGCATCCAACCGATTGTTTATGATTTTGGCAGACACTGCTGATTTCGAATCCTCATGGAAATTAAAGCGAAACCCGGATCTTTTAAAGAAACACATTGAGGAATACCTGAACACTTTTTCAGCGAATACAATAAAGCGAAGAAAAATAACTTTTACGCACAAAGCAAAAAGCGGCACATTTACAGCGCTTGCCGATGCCATTTTTGTAATCGTTTAATCATATGCAATCCATCGCACCAATAACCAATCGACCACTTCAATGGCAATTCGATTATTTGGAACGCAAACTTGCCAACTGCTTCTCAAGTTTCGCTTGATTCGTTTGCAATTCATCAAGCCGAACTTTTTCTTTTTTCACCACCGCCGCCGGTGCTTTTTTAACAAACTCATGGTTCGCGAGTTTTTCCGAACTTCGTGCAATCATTTTTTTTACCGCTTCCAGTTCTTTGTTCGTGCGTTTAATTTCGCCTTCAATATCGTCAATATTTTCCAGCGGTAATATAATTTGCAACCCACCAGCCACGATCATGGCGCCGTCCGGCTGCGGCTGTTCCGCGTCCACCAGAACAACGGATTTGGCTCGCGCAAGGGTTTCAATATAAACCATTGCCTCGCCGAGTAGTAGCGTGCGCTCGCGCCGCTCACCGGCAATCAAAACCGCGATGCGTTTGCCGGGGGAAATATTGTTTTCTCCGCGCAATTTTCGGATGGCAAGCACGATGTCCATGACGCGCCGCATTTGCCACTCAGCAGATTCGTCGATGTCATCGGCGCGCCCCTGGGGATACGGTTGGGTCATAATCGTCGCGCCCTTTTTGCCGGCGAGCGGCGCCAGCACCTGCCAGATTTCCTCGGTTATGAACGGCATGATGGGATGCGCGAGGCGCAGCATGGCCTCCATGACCCGCACCAGCGTGCGCCGGGTTCCTCGCAGTTGTGCCGCGCTGCTGTTGTGGTTATTCAGCACCGGTTTGCATAATTCCACATACCAGTCGCAATAGTGATTCCAGATCAATTCATACATTTCCCGGGCGGCGAGGTCGAAGCGGTAGTTTTGTATCGCCTTGTTGACCGCCTCCTCGCTGTGCTGCAAGGTTGAAATCATCCAGCGGTCGGCGAGAGAACGTTCGACTTCGCCGTCATCGTTCGAGTTGAATGGCGAGCCATCTTTTCCTTCGGTGTTGCCCCCGGTATTAATTAACACAAAGCGCGCGGCGTTCCAGATCTTGTTGCAAAAGTTCCGATAACCTTCGGTGCGCCCGAGGTCAAAGTTGATGTCGCGCCCGGTGGATGCCAGCGAAGCGAAGGTGAAACGCAGCGCGTCCGCACCGAAACCGGAAATACCGTCGGGGAAGTCCTTGCGGGTTTGCGCTTCGATCTTTACCGCATCTTGCGGCCGTAGCAGGCCACCGGTTCGTTTTTTCACCAGCGACTCCAGATCAATGCCGTCGATCAAGTCGATGGGGTCGAGTACATTGCCCTTGGATTTGGACATCTTGTTGCCGTGGGCATCGCGCACCAGACCGTGAATATACACTTGATGAAACGGCACATCGCCAATGAATTTTTCGCCCATCATGATCATGCGCGCCACCCAGAAGAAGATGATGTCGAAGCCGGTGACCAGAACGCTGGTGGGGTAGAAGGTTTCAAGGCGCTCGGTTTTTTGTGGCCAGCCGAGCGTTGAGAACGGCCACAACGCCGAACTGAACCAAGTGTCCAGCACATCTTCGTCCTGACGCAGTTGGCAGGTTTTCGGCAGGTCGTATTTTTTTCGCACCTCGGCTTCATCGTGCGCCACATAAACCACGCCGTGTTCGTCATACCACGCCGGAATACGATGACCCCACCAGATTTGGCGGGAGATGCACCAGTCCTGAATGTTTTCCAGCCACTGGTAATAGGTCTTGCTCCAATTCGACGGCACAAACTGAACGCGGCCATCGCGCACCGCGGCCACCGCCGGGTCGGTGATTTTGCTCTTGCCACCGGGGCGGCCGTCGTCGAGGGTTTGCCGCGTCAGGTCGACATACCATTGGTCGGTCATCATCGGCTCGACCACCGCACCGGAGCGATCGCCGCGCGGCAATTTATACCGGTGCGGCTCTTCTTTGACTAGCAGTTTTTGTTCACGCAGGTCGCGCACGATTTGTTTGCGCGCATCGTAACGATCCATGCCGCGATATTTCTTCGGCGCGTTGTCGTTCATCTTCGCATCCGGCGTGAACAACACAATCACCGGAATATTTTTGTCGGGATGACGCAGATACACCTCGTAGTCGTTGAAGTCGTGCGCCGCGGTAATCTTGACGCAACCGGAACCGAAGTCGGCTTGCACATGCTCATCGGTGATGATTTCGATGGCGCGCGGCGGCTCGGTCATGGGCACCCACACGCGCCGCCCGACCAGAGGTTGAAAGCGCGGGTCGTCGGGATGCACCGCGATGGCACCGTCGACCAAAATGGTTTCCGGCCGGGTGGTGCCGATGACGATGCCGTTTTGCCGATCATCATTTCCGTCATCGCCATCAACAAATGGATAACGCACGTAATACATGATTCCCGATTCTTCTTCGCTCACCACTTCGAGGTCGGACACCGCGGTCAGCAACACCGGATCCCAATTCACCAGCCGCTTGCCGCGATAGATGATTCCCTCGTCGTAGAGTTGCACGAACACGCGGTTGACCGCCTCGCTCAACCCCGGGTCCATGGTGAAACGCTCGTTGTCCCAGTCCGGCGAGGCACCGAGTCGCCGCAGTTGGCGCGAGATGCTACCGCCGGACTCGGCTTTCCACTGCCACACCTTGTCGATGAATTTTTCCCGACCGTAATCCTGACGCGTCTTGCCCTCGGCGTTAATCATCCGCTCCACCACCATCTGCGTGGCGATGCCGGCGTGGTCGGTTCCCGGCTGCCACAAAGTTTTGCGCCCCCGCATTCGGTGATAGCGAATCAAGGCATCCATGATCAAATCCTGAAAGGCGTGTCCCATGTGCAGATTGCCGGTCACATTGGGCGGCGGAATCATGATGCAATACGATTGCGCGTGGTCGGTGTCATCGGTGTCATCGGTGTCGTCGGTGTCATCGGTGTCGCCGGAATTGGCGGGCGCGAAATAACCGCCGCTTTCCCAAAAGCGATACCATCTGGATTCGATCCGACCCGGATCGTAGTTGTCGTTTAGTTTGCTCACAGCCACCTTACGAAGAAAAGCCAGCCGTAGGAAAGAGTGATGGCGAGACACACGATGACGGAAATACCGCGCCCAAATTTACGATCAGCCGCATCCCGAAACAACACCGAATACTGCGCGGAGGGTTTTTTACGCTCTTCGACGATGGGACGGTTGCGATCATGCTGCAAATCAAGCACGTTGAAAAATAAAAACAGCACCGCCGAGGCGAGTATGGCCGAAGAAATTTCGGCTAAAAACCCGTTCCAGCCGTTCAGATTGCCGGGTTCAAAAAACAATAGCGTGATGATTGGCATAACCCCGATGAATCCGAGCGCGGTGAGTTCACCGAAGTTTATGCCTTGCTGTTTGGAGAGCGCGAGTTGATCCAGTTCGGCTTCCACTTCGTCTAACACCTCCGCTCGTTCGGGGGCTTGTTTGCGAGCGGCGGACAGCGCGTCTTTTATTTTGTTATAGGCTTCGCGCAACTGCCCGCTGTTTTGATAAGAATCCACCACGCGCAGAGACTCTAGCGCGGACGCGGCTATTTTCCCCTGCTGGGCAAGCGTGCCCAGTTTGCGAAACAACAGCAGCGTGGTGTTTTCCTCATCGGTAGTGCGCCGCACAAGGCGGCCCATTCGAAACGACAGCAACAGGATGAACAAGACGCTGGCGATTTCCACGCTAATAAAGTAATCGGGTATCGCAAAACTGGTATGCAAATACACCCACGCGCCGCACATCCACAAGGCGATGATGAGGGCTTTATAGGCGGGGCGGATGGATGCCTCGAAGTTCAGCAGGAGGTTGGAGACGGTGACGGCGGCAACGCCAATAATTAACCAGTCAATATGCGGCAGAAAAATCAAAGAGGCGAGCGCCAACCATATTAAGGACACGGCGGGGGTGGCATAGCCCAATGCATTTACGCCGAGGTTGGTGGTTTTAATGTTGGCTACACGAAACAGTATGGTGGCAATTCCTGCGAGTATTCCGTAAACGGCGGCTATTGAGATGCCAGCGGACCCGATTTTGTCTATGTGCTCTCCGGAAAGTAGCCCTAACACAACCAATATCATAGAACCCAAAAACAACACGATGGCAGTTGCGACAATGGCAAAAAATTGTTCGCTTTCCTGTCCTGTGCTCGATTCAGATACGTGTTCACCCCATTCAATGGTATAGGGGGCGAAAATTCCGCCGAGGAATCCGGCAAACAGCGCCAGTCCAATGCCTCCGATTGCGGCATATGTGAACAACTCATCAACTGCACTTTCAAGATTACCGCTTTGACTGGCAATGACAAACACACAGCCAAAGAAACCAAATATTGAAAGTAGCCATTTTTCCCGGGTGAATTTTTTGTAGTACCGCTTTTTATCAAACAACGACACCATGGTAAGTATCATAAAAATCGGCCATGTCTCGACGAGGATTCCGGAAATCGCCACATCAATATACTTCAGCGAAAAAGCAAAAAACACATAATCAAAATTCGCCAGCGTTGCCCAGACAATGGCCGGATGAGTTATATTTCTCCGTATCGTGTTCAGCACTGCATAATTTGTATTGCTTTTGTTAAAATAGAACAAGGCAATGGCGCAAATGACAAACTCAAAGAATTTTACCGCCGAAACAAATAAAAACGGGGTGTCGCTGGCACCGCCTATGCTAAAAGAAATCGGCAGTGTTGAGAACAACACCGTTGCAATCAACATACAAATCAATGCCGAGCGGTTTTCGTTGCGGGTAGTTTTTTGGCTGATTGTCATCGTTCGAGTTAGCCAACATTATGCGTATTCGGCTCAATGCCATTCTCGCGATAAAAACGAAACCGCGCACGGCCCGATGATTTTTCGCCCGCATCGTTGAGAATCAATTCCGCCACGCGAGCAAATCTCGCATAGTCGGCCGGGGCCTCGTGTTTGAGTGAGATCAATAAATCCACGCATGCATCGGGCGCATCGGCGTGACCGATTTGCACCGGATAACGCTCGGCATCATGCGATGCTCCATCATAAATGCTATGTGGTACGAAACTTTCCTGAGAAAACGTCCACAGAGTTTTGTCTAACACTTCGGCGTGTGCCGCGTCATCGGTTTGCATATACACCTTGAGGCCACGACCGAAGGCGAGATTGGCGATGCGACAAGCGTAGTTGTTTTTGTCGGTCGGCGTGGTGCCCTCAAGCACATAAAAATCCACTTGTATCGTCATCGTTTGGTTGTCATTTTCATTTTCATTATGACGATCATCGGTTCAATAAAAACTCAACCAGCAATGGCACCGGCCGGCCGGTCGCGCCTTTTTTCGCGCCGGAGACCCACGCGGTGCCGGCGATGTCGAGATGCGCCCAGTCGTATTTCGCGGTGAAGTGTTTGAGGAAACACGCCGCGGTAACCGCGCCGGCATTGCGCCCACCGATGTTGGCGAGGTCGGCGAATTTGCTGTCCAGTTGCTTGTCGTATTCATCCCACACCGGCATCCGCCAGGCGCGGTCGCCACTCGCTTCACCGGCGGCGAGCAACGCTCTGGCGAGCGGCTCGCAGTCGCTGAAAAGTCCACTCGCGTGTTCGCCCAATGCGATTACGCAGGCACCGGTCAGGGTCGCGATGTCGACCACCGCGGCCGGATTGAAACGCTCGGCGTAAGTCAGCGCATCGCACAAAATTAATCGACCTTCGGCATCGGTATTTAGAATCTCGATGGTGGTGCCGGCCATGCTGGTAACGATGTCGCCGGGTTTGTTGGCGGCACCGTCGGGCATGTTCTCGCTACTCGGCACGATTCCCACCAGATTAATTTTTAGCCGTAACTCGGCGGCGGCTTGCATCGCCCCGAACACGCTCGCGCCGCCGCACATGTCGTATTTCATTTCATCCATGGCAGCGGCCGGTTTGAGCGAAATCCCACCGGCATCAAAGGTCAGCCCCTTGCCCACCAGCACCACCGGTCGGGTGCGCCCGGCGCCGTTGTATTGCATGACGATGAGTTTGGCCGGCTCGCGGCTACCCCGGGAAACCGACAGCAACGAATGCATTTTGTGTTTTTGCATTTGCGCTTCGGTCAATATGGTGGTGGCGATGGGCAACCGTTTTGCCATCCGCTTCGCTTCGGCGGCGAGAAAAGACGGCGTGCAAATATTGCCCGGCAGGTTGGCGTAATCCCGCGCCAACTTCACGCCACGGGCGATGGCATCGCCTTCCTTCAGTCCGCGGACAACGCTCGCGCGTTGCGCCTGAGTGCACAATACCGAGACCTGCTTCAGTTTGGCACTTTCCTTGCCGGTGCTTTTGCCAGTGATTTTGGTTCGGTCGAAACGATACAATGCGTCTTCCATGGCCTCCGCCAGATTGCGCGCCCGGCGCCGGTAGTCGGCACCGCTATAGTTCGCTTCCAGCAGACACAGGTCGGCGGAGGGGATGCCGCGTTGGTTAATTAATGTTGCCGCCGTGCGAGCCGCGCTACGCGCCGCGGATGCGTTAAAATCGCCCTTCGGCCCAAGGCCAAGCAGCAGCACCCGCTCGGCTTTGATGCCGGGCAGGTCATACAATATCTGTACCGAACCGGCCGCGCCATCCAGATCGCCGCGGCCAAGCACGGCGCTGATTTGTTTTTCGCCGGCGCGGTCAAGGCGAAGACCGGCGGCGGTGAGTTGCGGCGCGGGCGGTGATGCGTGTGCCGAGTTTGGTGCCTTTGGTGATTTGAACAAACCGATAACCAAACAATGAGATGCCAGCGTGACGACATCGGCGGTCTTTGCGGAAAATTCCATGCCTGCTCCTGATGGGATTAGTTAGAAGAAATGAGATTACAATTTGATGGTGATGATTTCACAACCCGCGATTAATCTGCCTGGTTTGCCCGACTTGGCCGGCGCGCCCAACGCGGTGGCGGACTGCGCTGACCGCGCTGATTATAGCAAGCATAACAAGGTTGCGATGAATCGGCGCGCCGGTGCGATGCTTGCATGATCATCCACCGCGCTTTCATTCGCGAAGTGCTGCACACTTGCGGCGCCGTCAGCGTCATCCTGCTGGCGATTTTTCTGGTGGCGCGGCTGATGGGCTTCCTGCGCCAGGCGGTGGAGGGCGACATTTCGGCGAACAGCGTGCTGTTGCTGTTGATGCTAAAGACCATCACCTACCTCGATATTCTGGCACCGCTGGTATTGTATATCTCCACGCTGCTGGTGATGGGGCGGTGGATTCGCGACAACGAACTGACGGTAATCAGCGCCTGCGGCATCGGCATGAAGCAGTTTCTGCGACCGGCGATGACGCTGTTCGCCGTAGTCGGCACTCTGGCGGCGTTGTTTTCCCTGTATTTGTCGCCGCTGTCGGTGGAAGCCTCGCGCTCCATTGTCCACGAATTGCGCCATCGCAGCGATGTCGGCGGAGTGACTACCGGGGTATTCAGCGAAATTCGCGGCGGCAACGGCGTCTATTTTGTCGAAAGTTACGACAAGGAAAATGATATCTTCCGCAACTTGTTCATCTACGACGGCAGCGAAGACCAGGTAGTGGTGGCGGCGGTCGGACATAAAACCGTCGATGAAAAAACCAACGATGATTTTCTGGTGCTTCAAGATGGCTCGCAATATCGCGGTCGTGCCGGTGCCGACGAATACGCCGTGCTGGATTTCGAAACCTACGGACTTCGACTCAAACCGCGCGGGCGGCGCGATGACAGCCTGCCGATTAAGGCGATGCCGACTCGGTTGTTGCTGGACGCGGCAAACCAAAATCACCGCGCCGCCATCGGTGAATTGCACTGGCGCATCTCCAAAGTAATCATGCTGCCGATTCTGATGGTGTTCGCGCTGGCGTTTTCATCCATCACCTATCGAAAAAACCGCATGCCCGGCCTATTGTCGGCGTTACTGGTTTATTTCGCCTACTCCAATTTTCTTGGGCTCGGCGTGGCACTGATTCGCCGCGGCGCAGTCGACCCCCACTTAACTTTGTGGGCGGTGCACTTTGTGTTCCTCGGCTTCGCGGTTTTTCTGCTGCATCGTCGCAACCGTAACCAGCCGTTGTTGCCGCGTCTGTCGGCGTAACCTTCGCCTCATGTCCATCCTCGACCGCTACCTCGGCAGAATCATCCTGCAACACACCCTCCTCACTCTGTTGGTGTTGCTGGGGTTGTTCGCCTTCGTGAATTTTCTCGAACAGTTGGGCGATCTCGGCAGCGGTCGATACGGGTTGTCTGACGCATTCCTCTACCTCGTCCTGACCATTCCACGCACCATGTATGAGTTGTTCCCCCTGGCCGCGTTGCTCGGCACCATCATCGGGCTATCGCTGTTGGCGAATGACTCGGAGTTAATCGTGTTGCGCGCCAGCGGTGTGTCGGTGTGGCAAATCACTGTGGCGGCACTGAAAACCGGCGCGTTGTTCGTCATCGTCGCCATGCTGATCGGCGAACTGGTTGCGCCGCCCGCAGACACGCACGCCCAACGTGGTCGCGCCGAAGCATTGCAACGCAACCACGCGCCAACCGGCACCGGGTTGTGGATGCGCGATGCGCAGAATTTCATCAACGTCGGCGAGGTGCTGCCGGATTTGACTCTGCTGGGAATTAAAATATTCCAATTTGATGCCGACAAAAAACTGCGCACGCTACTGGAAGCCGCCGATGGCAAATTCGCCGATGGCGAATGGACGCTGCGCGATGTCAAACAAACCCGGATTGATATTGACGGCAATGCCGAGACCGCGCGGATGGAAACCAGCCGATGGCGCAGCGGCGTGACGCCGGAATCTCTATCGGTTTTTTTGGCGCAACCCGATCAACTTTCCATGGGGCAACTGCGCCGCCACATCCGCCATCTCGCGCAAAACCGCCAGCAAACCGCGCCGTATCAACTCGCGTTTTGGAATAAAATCATGCTGCCGTTATCCACCGCGATTATGGTAATGCTGGCGATTCCATTTGTATTCGTCAACCTTCGCTCCGGCACACTCGGACGCAGTTTGTTGGTCGGCATCCTGTTGGGAATCGGGTTTCATATCACCAACAAAATCTTCGGTTTTGTTGTGTTGGTTTATAACTTGCCGCCGTTGCTCGGTGCGACCGTGCCGATAATCGCGTTTGCGCTGTTGGCAATGGTGATGATGCGGCGGGTGGAATAACGCGCGCCCAGCCAATCTGTAGGATGCCCGCACATTTTGCGATATAATGCTGGGAGTGTGATATTCGCGGTTTTGCTTAAACACATGGCTATGCCAATAAACATATAACCATACAATTAAATGCCACAATTTCAATATAAAAGACAGAAATTTCAGCAGGATGCAGTCAATGCCGTAGCGGATGTTTTTCGTGGCGTGGATTTTACCCCATTGTTGCAGGACTCAACTTTTCAATTGACCAATGAATTACCGCCACCCGCTATTTCAACTAGCGATAAAACAAAACCTCTAAATTTCTTTCTGTCTACTTTTCATAGCGCGCTGGAAAATAACCTGCGCGAAATACAAGAACGTAACAACATTCAGCCCGCTCATTCACTCAGCGGCGAGCCTTATCTCATGCTGGATACCCACATGGAAACAGGAACCGGCAAAACTTTTACCTTTATAAACGCCATCTTTGAACTACATAAAAGATACAACCTTACACACTTCGTTGTCATTGTTCCTTCCATCGCTATCAAAGAAGGCATCAAAAAAACTTTCTCGACCACTGCAACCTATTTTGAGCACCTGTACCAGCAACGCATTGATGTCCATGAAATGACACCAACCAAAACCAAAAGAGGGCGCAAATCACCACCGTCCGGTGTGATGAGCTTTATTTATGGACAGCATTTGTCGGTACTGATTATGACCAACCATTCATTCAACCGCCCCGGCAACATAATCAATCAGGAATTGGAAGGGTTCTATGCCGACAATGCTCGCACACCAATGGATGCCATCGCTACTAAAAATCCGGTGTTGATTATTGACGAACCGCAGCGCGTTGAAGGCCAGAAAACGGTCGCGCAGATTAAAAGTTTCAATCCGATGTTTGTATTGCGCTATTCCGCCACCTTCCGCAAAGGCCAAATCAAAAATTTGATTTATGTTCTTGATTCTTACGATGCCTTTAATGAGAAATTGGTAAAAGGCATCACTGTTACCGACTACAAAACCGGCACAACTGACTCGGCTTTTCTTGGCGTACAGCGTATTCTGCGAAAAAACGGCAAGATGATGGCCGAACTAGCCGTAGCGAGCAAGGCGGGAAACTCACTGACCGTTACGGTCGGCGTGAAAGAAAAAAACGCCGCCGAACGACTTTTTACTACAACTGGAAATCCGGCTTACCAAGGTCTGTGCGTAACCGAGATTGACGACCGCGAGAAAACGGTGGCATTTTCCAATGGTGACACTCTTAAGCTGGGCGAATATCTGGGACGGGAGGCAAACAATCACAACATCGTCTCCGAAGTTATGCTACGCGATACCATAGGTAAACACTTGCAAAAAGAGCAGGAACTTTTTCGGCGCGGCATCAAATGTATTTCACTGATATTTATAGACAGAGTTAAAGACTACCGAGACTACGATACCAACGGCGAACTCGGGTATTTGCAAAAATTGTTCGAAAAATGCTACCAGCAATGCAAACAAAAATTGCTTGAATCCGGCGAACTTTCACGCGAATACCACAACTACCTTAACCGCTGGACACCGGAGCAAGTACACGGAGGCTATTTTTCCGGAGATATAAAAAGAAATCGGGCCATCGATGAAGGTGCTGCTACCGGCGAAAATGAAAAAGCGCGGCGCCTGCAACAGGAAATTAGCGAATTGATTTTACGCGATAAAGAACGGATTTTAGAATTGGGCAACAAATTGCGCTTTATCTTCGCGCACTCCGCCCTGCGCGAAGGGTGGGATAACCCGAACATATTCCAAATTTGCAAATTGCGTAGCAGTTATTCCGAAACCAGTGTGGTACAGGAAATTGGGAGAGGGTTGCGTATTTGCGTTAATCAGGAATTAGAACGGCAGGACTCGGAAACAGTTGGCAGTGAATTTTCTTCTTTTAATCGTCTCGATGTGTTCACACTTGGAAATGGCGAATTTATCAAACGACTGCAGGTAGACCTTAGCCTTCGAAGAAACGAGAGGAAGAAAGATTTTGTGGTAATCAATATAGAGAAATTAATAAATATATACGATTTGAAACAAATGCAAGCCGTCAACTTGTTGGCTGAACTGCACAAAGCCGAATGTATTGACGACGATGGCTATCTGCTCAAGAAAGAGGGTGTAGAAAAAATCCTCGTCAGCCAAAATTTAGACCCGCAAAAACTGCTCGCCATACTGCCACAAACACCGGACATCACTGACGGCCGTTCGGGGGACAACAAACCACGAACGTACCGCGTTAGTAAAACACACTATCAACAGTTCAAAGAGCTGTGGAAATTATTACATCAAAAAGTAATGTATAAAGTGCGTTACTCGGATGATTTTGAGCGTAAGGCGATAACCGAAATTAACGAGATGGGTAGCATCGGACCACTTTATCTACACCGGCGCACTGAGACCTTGTCCACTGACAAGGGGGGCTTCTTCGGAATCAATCAACAGGAAAGCGTTGATTCCGCCCCGCTTACCAGCAATCTGTCGGCTCGGGAGTTTCTAAACCAACTGACTGAGAAAACTCGCTTACCGCGTAATACTATTGTCCGCATTCTGTCGCAAGTTCGCACCGACAAATTTGCAGCCATGCAAAAAAATCCTTTTGCCGCAATTCAGCAGGTAGCCAGTATTATCAACGGCGTTATCTACCAAAATATTGTGGACAATATTCGCTACATCAAATTGGATGGAACACGAAAATCTGAAACTGAAATTACACTGACCGACAAGGAATTCACGGCGCAACACTACCTTAAATTGGACGAATTGCCCGATTATAAGGGTAACAATTTGTGGAAAGACATTGCGCCATATGACAGCGAAGACCCAGAAAAGAAAATCAGCGAAAGTGCGTTGGCTGACGGAGCGATTACCGTATTTGCCAAACTGCCGCGGGCGGTGAACATCCCCGCACCAATGCACCCCAAAGGAATTAATCCCGATTTCGCCTTTGTTGTTCGCCGAAAAAATGGCGAAAACCAATTTTATTTTGTTGCCGAGGCAAAACCAACCACCGAAACGGAGGCCCTGCGCCGCGAAGAACAACAACGCATTAATTTCATGGAAAAATATTTTTACGGTATTGAAGCGAATATTACGTTCAAGGTGGTAAGCAACTACAGTCAATTACTCGACCTGTTCAATCAGACCGAAATAGCCCAATGAAAGAGCCCCCCCTGCAACAAGTCCTTCTCAAACTGAAGTCCGTGTTCCCGGAAGCAGTCACAGAGACAAAGCAAACAGATGATGACGGCAAGCCCTACTACATCTATGCCCTCAAGGACGAATTCATCCGGCAATTACAGGAAGTCGGGTTGGACATGGCTGACGATCAAAACCGTTACGAGTTACAGTTTCCCGGCAAGAAAACCGCAAAAGCCGCCACTTTTACGCCCTGTCATAAAACACTGGTTGCCGACAAGGAGCAGAGTAAAAACTTTGACGATACCGGCAATGTGTTTATTGAGGGTGACAACCTTGACGCGTTGCGGATGCTACAAAACAGTTATCGCGGAAAGGTCAAGATGATCTATATTGACCCGCCCTATAATACCGGCAACGATGATTTCGTTTATCCCGACGATTTCAGCGTCAAACAGAAAGAATACCTGCGGGCGGCGGGAGTGTTGGATGAGGACGGTGTGCGACAGATTAGCGAAATACAAACCGGATTAAAAGGGCGTTTTCATGCCGGGTGGCTGGCGTTCATGTATCCGCGTTTGAAGTTAGCGCGTGAGTTGTTGAGTGATGACGGCGTGATTTTTATTTCCATCGATGATAATGAACAAGCGAATTTAAAATTAATTTGCGATGAAATTTTTGGAGAACAAAACTTCATTAACCTGATATCAACACTGATAAACCTTAAAGGAAACAACAGTGATTTTTTCTTTTCTGGCGTACATGAATATGGGCTGGTGTATGCCAAGAATATCTCATCCTCTGTCACATTTAATCTTCTTGAGAACGGAGAGGACTTTGACAAGTGGAATATTGACAACACTGGCTACTGGAAAAGAGGGGGTGTTCTCAGCGCTTCTTTGGGAAAAACAAGCGAAAATACCAACACTAATTTCCCTGTTTACGTCACATCAGACGGTAAAGTTTTATTGGAGCGTAACGATGCTGGGGACGTTGAGGTTTTTCCGTATTCAAACGGAAAGAAAACGAGATGGTATTGGTCTGCCGATACTTTCAAAAAGAAACGAGACGACATAATTATCGTAAGAGGAAAAAAAGGCATTTCTCTCTATAGTAAACAACGCATGGGCTTGGGCGACATTCCTAGAAAACGGCCCAAAACCATCTTCTATGAACCTGGTTATGGACAAGGAACAAACGAGCTAAGGAAAATTTTTGGAACTCCAAACATATTTACCAACCCTAAGGCGGTATGTCTACTCAGAGATATATTATACATATTTACTACAGATAAGAACGACATCATCCTCGATTTCTTCGCCGGCTCCGCCACCACCGCCCACACCGTCATGCAGTTAAACGCCGAAGACAGTGGCAATCGTAAATTCATCCTGGTGCAACTGCCCGAAGAAATTAAACCTGAAAAATCCAAAGAAACTCACCAGTTTTGCACCAAAGAATTAAAACGCCCCGCCACCATCGCCGAAATTGCCAAAGAACGCATTCGCCGCGCCGGCAAACAGATTATTGAAAAATCAAATGGCGACATGTTCGCCAAGGATATTGATGCCGGTTTCCGGGTCTTTATAATACGGGATTCCCTGCTGAACAAGGGCAGCGATGAGCAACCACTCGCCAAAATGGAGCAGCCGGAACTGAAGCGTTACATGATCGAACTCAAGCGCGAAAATTTTGAACCCCTGCTGTACGAAGCATTGTTGAAAACCGGCGTAACGTTGAATTTACCGCTTGTGTTGGATGAAATTGATGATTACCCTTTCGCTATTTGCGATCGTCGGTGCTACTGCGTAACCGAAAACTTGACACAACAAGTCGTTCAGGGCATTTCTGAAAAGCACAGTGATGCGTTTGACATACTCTATTATCTCAGCGATGCCCTGGATGCCACGGTCAGTTATACCGAGATAGAAGCCGTTATCTATATGGCACCTGGCGACAAGCAAATTCAGGGGCTGATTTTTTATTGAGAATTAAATCAGTTAACTAACTGTTTGATGAAATGATATGAATGATGATTTTGACGAGAAAGAATCAATAGACAATTTGCCTCTTTTCGAAGATTTTATGAAGTCAGGAAGAAAGGACTATAGCAATTGTGATTTTTTGTTTCCTTTTCAAAACTGTGAGTTGCTTATGCAAGCACTAAGTAATACTTCTTTTAATTTTTATGGTTCTGTATTCTCTGAAAAAGTGGAGTTTCACGAAACAACTATCGATGGGAATATTCGTTTTTCTAACATAACCTTCAAAAAATCAGTAGTATTTTCCTATGTACGGTTCACTGGCAACTTGCACACAAACTTTTGTACTTTTTACGACCTTGAATTTATTTCTTCCTCCATTAAGGAATTAGCATTACTGGGAAATAATTTTCTAGGAAAATTTAAAATATCCCAACACGATATTAAGCAAAGCGGGGATAGGCTAAACAAAAAAGAAAACGAGATAACGGGAGAAGTCGAAAAAATAAAAATAAGAAAATTGGCATTTATGAATAACACGGTTGCAACAGGCACATTAATTAGATTTGGTTATCTTGATGTAGATAATTTCCATTTTGAAAATATGCGCAATCCCATTAATTCGGAAATAAATATTGGCGAATGTGATTTCAATAAATTCATTCTTCGTAATATAAGAAACAGTGGAAAGTTCAGAATCTATAGAATAAATGCAAAGAGAACAGAAGAAGAAAATGAAACGTTTATATTAACTGACTCGTCTCTTGGAGATAGCGAATTTCAAAACGTTAACCTGAAATGTTACAAAAATGTTTATATAACAGATAACTTGCTTTCAGGTTTGAAATATACTGAAATGCAATGGCCTGACAAACTGGAAACCGATCCGGAAAACTCCAACCAGAAGAAAAAAGAGACATATAGAAATCTAAAGAATGTCGCCTTAGAAAACAACGATGTGCCTCAAGCAATCGAATTTTATGCTAAAGAGATGGATGCATATTCACGCACTTTAAAAGAGACCACGGGAAAAACAATTGATAAACTCATACTACAATTCAACTGCTGTACAAATAGATTTGGTTTGAATTGGGTTTTACCCATCATATGGATTTTAGGGCTCGGATCTATATCCTACATTTTGTTATTGTGGCCATGTTCAAGTATCGGCGACCTTGATAATTGGGGAAAATTCTTTGTTTTTTTAAACCCTACTCATAAAACTGAATTTGTTTGCAAAGGATATTGGGGGTTCTCCACCTATTTAATCGATTTTCTTTTCCGAGCCATCGAGGCAACCTTGATCTACCAAACCATCGTTGCTTTTAGAAAATTCACACGAAAATTATGAAAGTATCCTTCATCGGGCTCGGCGTGATGGGTTATCCCATGGCCGGGCATCTGGCACGCGCCGGACATCAGGTTTGCGTCTATAACCGTACATCAGTCAAAGCGCAACAATGGGTTGCCGAGCACGACAACGACGGCAACGCAACCACGCGCCAACCGGCACCGGGTTGTGGATGCGCGATGCGCAGAATTTCATCAACGTCGGCGAGGTGCTGCCGGATTTGACTCTGCTGGGAATTAAAATATTCCAATTTGATGCCGACAAAAAACTGCGCACGCTACTGGAAGCCGCCGATGGCAAATTCGCCGACGGCGAATGGACGCTGCGCGATGTCAAACAAACCCGGATTGACATTGACGGCAACGCCGAGACCGCGCGGATGGAAACCAGCCGATGGCGCAGCGGCGTGACGCCGGAATCTCTATCGGTTTTTTTGGCGCAACCCGATCAACTTTCCATGGGGCAACTGCGCCGCCACATCCGCCACCTCGCGCAAAACCGCCAGCAAACCGCGCCGTATCAACTCGCGTTTTGGAATAAAATCATGCTACCGTTATCCACCGCGATTATGGTAATGCTGGCGATTCCATTTGTGTTCGTCAACCTTCGCTCCGGCACACTCGGACGCAGTTTGTTGGTCGGCATCCTGTTGGGAATCGGGTTTCATATCACCAACAAAATCTTCGGTTTTATTGTGTTGGTTTATAACTTGCCGCCGTTGCTCGGTGCGACCGTGCCGATAATCGCGTTTGCGTTGCTGGCAATGGTGATGATGCGGCGGGTGGAATAACGCGCGATGATGTTCTGCGCTTGACAAAAATAATTTTTTTAATTATAAGGATCATTCGTAAACACTAAGGAGACTACTAATGGAACGAGATACCTACAAGTATCATTTCAAACACGGTCAAAAGATTATGTATGTCGGCATAACCAATGACATCGATCGGCGCGAACGGGAACACCAACGAATCTACGGTGATAGCGGACGCATAGAAAAGGTCGGCAGCGCAACCACGCTTCTGGACGCATTGAAGTGGGAAAGCGAACAAGCCAAACGAGGAAAACCAACCAGAAGACGGCGTGTCACATAATACCAACTGAAACTTATCTACAAATTATTTCCCTATTTATCGCACTGGGTGCCATAGTCATACCGGTAATTGTCGGAGCGGTCGTTTATCAGCATGCCCAGCAAACTCAAAAAGAAATAGCAACTCTCACCAATCAGGTTAACCAATTATGGGACAACATAGATATTCTGCAAGAAGAAGCCGACTCCGACAACGTTCGCTCTTAAGCAACCATCTCGCCGAATTGTTTTCAAAATAGTTGTTGCGTTGTAATTCAAACCGCAGCCATCTAACCGCACAACCACCCGTTGCTTGCCAACCAAAAAATCGCTTTCATCGGGCTCGGCGTGATGGGTTATCCCATGGCCGGGCATCTGGCACGCGCCGGACATCAGGTTTGCGTCTATAACCGTACATCAGTCAAAGCGCAACAATGGGTTGCCGAGCACGACAACGACGGCAACGCAACCGTGGCGGCGAGCGCGGCGACGGCGGCTGAAGATGCCGACTTTGTGTTCGCCTGCGTGGGCAATGATGACGACCTGCGTAGCGTCACGCTCGGGGCTGAGGGCGCGTTCGCCGTCATGAAAAAAGACGCGGTATTCATCGACCACACCACCGCTTCCGCCGGCATCGCCCGAGAATTGGCAACGGCTGCGTCCGCCGCCGGGTTCGCGTTTTTGGATGCGCCGGTTTCCGGCGGGCAAGCGGGCGCGGAGAACGGAATTTTGACGGTGATGGTGGGCGGCGAGCGGGATGCTTTCGAGCGCGCCAAACCACTTATCGAAAACTTCGCGCAGGCGGTAACGCTGATGGGCGACTCCGGTGCCGGGCAACTAACCAAAATGGTGAATCAAATTTGCATCGCCGGGCTGGTGCAAGGTTTGTCCGAAAGCGTTGCCTTCGCCATCAATGCCAGCCTTGACGCGCGTCAGGTGTTTGAAGTGATTTCCAAAGGCGCGGCGCAATCGTGGCAGATGGTTAATCGCCATGAAACCATGATCGCCAATCAATTCGAATTCGGTTTCGCGGTGGACTGGATGCGCAAGGATTTGCAATTATGTTTTGACGAAGCCGTGCGCAATGGCTCCGACCTGCCAATCAGTAAAATTATTGATGACTACTACGCCGAAATACAAGCCGCCGGTGGCAACCGTTACGACACATCCAGCCTGTTGACACGCTTGCCGCGCAAGGACCTGGATGATGGCGGGTGACAGTTAAGTAGATGGAGATTCTTTTTCAAGTTTTTGTAGCATTAATCGAAAAATTACCTTGTGTTTCTCAAAAAGATTATTTGTATGCTTATCGATTTCATCACTGTTCTTTTTAGCAAATATTTCATGGATACATTTGTTTCTGTCAGATTTGAATTTTTCCAGTTTTTTAAATTCATCCGTAGAAATTGCCCCCAAGAGGTAAATATCGTTAATTGCGTTGTCAATTCCATATCTATCTTTTCGTTTCCCGCGTAGCGCACCAAGATCGTCTCTTTTTTCCAGCAAGACCCTTCCAAATTCTGCTAATACCCCCTCAAGCAAGGTGGCGAGCATTAAAAATGCTTCCAGGCTTCCCGATTTATTGCTCTCTTCGTCAACATACAAACTGTGGTTTTTCGCCCTGTTATATAGTTTTCCGATTTCCGCGATAGAAACTCTCCTGGCCTGACGGTGTTTAGGCATGTGTTATTTTTTGCTTGCTACCTGGCAGTATGTGTCTCATTATTTCCTGATGCTCCAGTTGATCGACATCCTCTTTTCTTGCTGTCGTTATATATTGAAATTTTGTGCCTCGCAGAAAGCGCCCTCGGTGCTCGTAAATTCTTTCGCCCATCCGCCCGCCTTTTGCTGTGCCGATATAAAGGATTTCTCCTTGAGCACTCTTGATTCGATAAACTCCGGGCTTGTCTCCGGGAACTTTTTCGATGTTTTCCCGAGTGATTATTTTTGTATTGCTGAATCGTTTTGTAGGCATGGTAGTGTAAAAAAATAATGCGTGGTTTGTCGCTCTGATTATAGAGAGGTATATTTTCTTGTCAACGTGATTCGCGATGGCAACGGGTTTTTAAGAAAGACCTCGTTACAATGCGCCGTGCTTATCCTTTCAACTGTCGTAGTTTTTCAATCGCACGGACCTGGGCGGCGTAGGCCGCGAGTTCTGCTTTCATGGCGGCGTAGTTGAGGTCGTCCATTGCCGTGCCTTCGAGTTTTTCTTCGGCTTTTTTCATCGCCTCGGTAGCCGCCGCTTCGTCCAGATCATCGCCGCGAATCACGGTGTCGGACAACACCGTGACCAGATGCGGCTGCACTTCCAACAAGCCGCCGCTGATGAAGAAAAATAGTTGTTCGCCATCATCCATTTGTACGCGCACATCGCCGGGCTTCAAGGTGGTAATCAACGGCGTGTGTTTAGGCGCGATGCCCAATTCGCCGGCCACGCCCGGCGCGAACACCATGGTGCCTTCACCACTCCAGATTTCGGCCTCGGCACTGACGATTTCAACTTGGATGGTGGACATGATGAAAAAATCAACCCAGTGTATCGGCTCGCTCAATCGCTTCGTTGATGTCGCCGACCATGTAGAACGCTTGCTCCGGCAGATGATCATAATCGCCGTTGGCTATGCTCTGGAAACCTTTGATGGTGTCTTTCAAGGCGACATACTTGCCTTCTGAACCGGTGAAAGTTTCGGCAACGGTGAACGGTTGCGACAGGAAACGCTGCATGCGCCGTGCGCGTCCGACCGCCTGCTTGTCGTCTTCGGACAATTCGTCCATGCCCAAAATCGCGATGATGTCCTGCAATTCTTTGTAGCGTTGCAAGGTGCCTTGCACCGCACGCGCGGTCTCGTAATGTTCATTGCCGATGACCAGCGGGTCCAAAATTCGCGAAGTGGAATCCAGCGGATCGACCGCGGGATAAATGCCCAACTCGGCGATCTGTCGCGACAGCACCAAAGTCGCGTCAAGATGCGCGAAGGTGGTCGCCGGCGACGGGTCGGTCAAGTCATCGGCGGGAACATACACCGCCTGAAAAGATGTGATCGAACCGGATTTGGTCGAGGTGATGCGCTCTTGCAAAATGCCCATCTCGTCGGCCAGAGTCGGCTGATAACCGACCGCCGACGGCATTCGCCCAAGCAACGCGGACACCTCGGTGCCGGCCAATGTGTAGCGATAAATGTTGTCGACGAATAACAACATGTCCTTGCCTTGATCGCGGAAATGTTCGGCCATGGTCAAGCCGGTCAACGCCACGCGCAGGCGGTTGCCGGGCGGCTCGTTCATCTGCCCATACACCATCGCCACTTTGTCGATCACGCCGGCTTCGCGCATCTCGTGATAAAAGTCGTTACCCTCGCGCGTGCGCTCGCCGACCCCGGCGAAAACCGACAAGCCGCTATGCGCGGTGGCGATGTTGTTGATGAGTTCCAGCAAGGTGACGGTCTTGCCGACGCCGGCACCGCCGAACAATCCGATCTTGCCGCCTTTGGAAATCGGCATAATCAGGTCGATGACCTTGATGCCGGTCTCCAGCAATTCAACGCTCGCGGCTTGCTCTTCATAACTCGGCGCGGCGCGGTGAATCGGCATGTATATGTCGGCTTTAACTTCGCCGGCTTCGTCCACCGGCTCGCCCAACACATCCATAATGCGCCCCAGCGTGCCTTCGCCGACCGGCACCGAAATCGGCGCGCCGGTGTTTCCGACTTCGAGTCCGCGCTTCAAACCGTCGCTTGACCCCATGGCGATGCAGCGCACCACGCCGTCGCCCATCTGCTGTTGCACTTCCAGAGTTAATCCGCCCTCGGATACTTTGAGCGCGTCATAAATTTTGGGGATGGCTTCGTGCGGGAATTGCACATCCACCACCGCGCCGATAATTTCTACGATATTGCCTTGCATGATATTTACCAAGCGTTAAAAGTTATTTGAATTTGACGGCGGTGCCGACGACCACCGCATCCTCCCTATTGGGCATGGAAAACCGAATACCAACCACCGCATCAGCATCAAGTTCTGTTGCTAATCTGCGTATATCCTCGAGAGCATCTTCTATAGCATAGCCATGTCCGGCATCATAGCCACGTCCGACTACCACGCCGAGATATTCTTTGATGGCTTTGCCTTCAACCGAAGGCGTAGTCGTCAATAGTATATCGCTCATCGCATTCCGTCTCTGCTTGGCGCCCGCACACGCTTGAACACCAGCCGCTTGCCTGCAAGGTTGACATCATATGTCTCCCATCCCGCCGCCAGCCAAGCACGCGCATGGTAGTGCATGCCCTCCTTTTCGTTCGCCCACCAAGCGGGATAATTGTACGCCGACTGCGGCAACGGAAAGCCCAGGATACTCTCGATCTCGGCGAAACTGGCTTGCCATTCCTGCGCAGTATGCTCGCACAGATGATGATAAAGCGGCGCGTATTTGCTACGCATTACAGCATCGGTTTCGTCGGAATGTTTGGTCATAATCGGAATCTCTTCATATCGACTCTTTCCTTCCAAAAACAGCTGTTAATATTTCTCCCACCAAAAGCTCTTGGCCGATGGATTTTTTATTCTCAAGAAGCAAGTCAAGCATATTGCCTGCAATATTTCCCAGAATCTCAACAGGAATTTCTGGCCCTGGCCTCAGGCTCCCCTTTTCATTCCGAATTTGTATGCGCACAGTAGGCGTACCGATACTCCACGCACCGGATTTCTCCACGTATGTAAGCCTTATATGCTCGCCGTGAAAATCTTCTTCCACATAAGTGTTTCCACTCTTGTCTTTTTGTATGCTCATAGCTTTTCTCCAAATAACACGATTGTAAAACTAGCTAAACCGCCGGCGCCCCGCTCTCGATAAGACCATAACGTCGTGCATCATTTCGCACTTTCTCGGAATGGTTGACGACATATTTCGCAACACGACGTGCGCGCTCTTTTTTACCGGCGCGGTATCCAGCGTGAGAGGCATACGCAATCAATCGCAAGGTCAACTCCCAACGAATCAACGGCGTGTAGGCGATGAACGCTTTTACCAACAGGCGTCCAAAGTTTTGATAAAGCATGTGAATTTCCGGGTTGTCGGGAATCTCCAAAGTGGTGCTTGATGCACGTTGATATTTTTTTAAATACTTTTGCATCTCGCGCAGGTTAAACATCACCGTTTTATGTCGGTTGTAGTTGGAGATCGTTTGGTTAACGATATCAAGCAACTTAAGAATCGCCTCACCTTCTTTTTGGGAAATTCGGTTCGGTGCGTCCAGTACATTTTTCTTCAGATAGGCAATAATATCCCTGCGCAGTTGGCAGAACGGGAACAGCATTTGATCGTGTTTTCGAACTCTCTTGTAGTTCAGAAAAGTGAAAACAGAGAATGCGGTAAAGCAGACCATTAAGGCGTAAGTTAATTCATGTGTCATTTTTTCTTCTCGTCGTGTTGGTTTGGGTTTAACTGTGCTTTCAAAGAAGCCTTTATCTGTTGGCTGAAGAATTTTCGGTATTCGCTATTTTGTTCGGCTAATCGGTCGATCTCTTTTTGGCGGTCATTCAATTGTCGTTGATACATTTTATGCATATAGACAATGAATATCAACGAAACGACCCAAGCCCCGGATGACATCGCGGGGTCGCTAAAAATGGAAGCAAACATATTCCAGTATTTCATTTCACTAATAAAACCATGCTCGCTGTCGTTGCCGCTGCTGTGGCACTTCGCGGCTTTGCCGCTTTGCGCTTCGGTGCGTTGTCGATAAACGCGCCCAATCTTTTTTTCATCACGCGCACCGCCGCCTTGGACTCATCAATCAGCACAAACCGCCTGCCGTGTTTTGCCGCCGCTTCGCCAGTGGTGCCGGAGCCGGCGAAAAAATCCAGCACCGTGTCGCCCCGATGGGAATGCACCTGCACGATGCGCTCCAGTATGCGCAGTGGTTTTTGCGTTGGGTAGCCGGTTTTTTCGGCGCCGTTGGTCGGCACGATGGTTTGCCACCAGGTGTCGGTTGGCGTTTTTCCGCGTTTGGCTTTTTCCGGCCCGACCAATCCCGGTGCCATATACGGAATGCGGTCGATGTCGTCATAGTTGAAAATATAGTCGTCGGGATTTTTCGCAAACCAATAAATGTTGTCGTGCTTGGTCGACCATTTTTTTGTGGAGCGCGCGCCAAAATCATATACCCAGATAATTTCATTGATGCAATGCTCGGCGCCACCAAAAACTTCTTCCAACAACAATCGGCAACGCGCCGCTTCGCGCCAGTCAATGTGAAAAAACAAACTGCCGTTGCGCGCTAATATGCGATGCGCTTCGAGCAATCGCGGGCGCAAAAAACCGAGATAGTCGGCAAATGAATCGGCATAGCCACTCTCGCCAATCACTTCTGTGCGGTAGTGTTTTCCGCCAAATCCAATGCGGTCGGCGCGGGCCAGGTCGGCAACCGCCGAAGTTTTGATGCGCTTGCGCGTCTGCGTGCGGCCGGTGTTGAACGGCGGGTCGATATAAATCAACGCCACCGATTCGCCCTGCATCTTGCGCAATTCCGGCAAGTTGTCGCCGCAGATGATTTCGCCGTGACTGTCCATAATCAAACCGCCGGCGCCCCGCCCTCGATAAGACCATAACGCCGTGCATCATTTCGCACTTTCTCGGAATGGTTGACGACATATTCCGCAACACGACGTGCGCGCTCTTTTTTACCGGCGCGGTATCCAGCGTGAGAGGCATACGCAATCAATCGCAAGGTCAACTCCCAACGAATCAACGGCGTATAGGCGATGAACGCCGTGGCCAAAAGTTGCACAAAACGCTTGTGGAACGCCTGGATTTGCGGATTCTCCGGTATGTTCAGGGTAACTTTCGTCGTCTTTCGATAGGCTCTCAAATGCTTGACCATTTTCCGCAGATTGAACATCAGAGTCTTGTGTTGGTTGTAGTTGTGAATAGTTTCGCTTACAACATCCAGCAAACGATGGACAGATGTATATTCCTCCCGGGATAACGTGCCCGGCTTTTCAAAAACACTTTCATACAGAAAACCCATAATGTCGCGGCGCAACTGGCAGAACGGGAACGGCACGTGGTCGTGCCTTCCGACCCTCCTGATTTGAACAAAGGAAAAGACGAAAAACACGCTGAAACACGCGAATATAAAGTAAATCATTTTTACCTCCAGTCTTTTATTTGTTGCTGTTATCGGATAATGGACCTAATTTCTGGTTCATTATCCGTTCAAACCTGTCGCGGTATTCACGATTGTCCGCGGCCAGCCGATCAATCTACCGCTGGCGGTCGTCCAGCTGTCTCTGGTGGGTTTTGTATATCCAGAAACCACTCAGCAACACCACCCCTTGAATAAATGTGAGGGCACTAAAAAATTCAGAAATTGAGCCTATTAACCGCGCCACATTCTACACCGCCGCCGCACCGCCGACAATTTCCGACAACTCTTGCGTAATTGCCGCCTGCCGCGCCTTGTTGTAGACCAATTGCAAATCATCAATCAAATTGCCCGCGTTGTCGGTGGCGGCTTTCATCGCCACCATCCGCGCCGCTTGCTCGCACGCCGAATTTTCCGCCACCGCCTGATACACCAGCAACTCGATGTAGCGCGCCATCAACACATCGATCACCGCTTTGGAATCCGGCTCGTAAATGTAATCCCAATGATGCGTCAGTTGTTCTTCATCGGACGGCACGATGGGGATGAGTTGCTCGACGCTCGGGCGTTGCGTCATGGTGTTGACGAATTGGTTGCTGACCACGAACAGTCGGTCGATTTTTCCGTCGAGATAATCGTCAATCATCACCTTGACCGCGCCGACCAACTCCTCCAACTGCGGCGCATCGCCCAGACCAACCGCCTCGCTGACTACTTCCGCATTGAAGCGTTTGAAAAACGCGCTGGCTTTTTTGCCAATGACCGCCACCCGGGCCGGGACGCCTTTGTCGTGCCATTCGCTCATCGCCGGCGCGGCTTTGCGAAACACATTGGTATTGAGTCCGCCGCATAATCCGCGATCGCTCGACACGATGATGTAGCCGACCGCCTTGACCTCGCGCTCAAGCGTGTATGGGTGTTTGTATTCGGCGCGGGCGGCCGAGAGATGCGCGACCACGGTACGCATTTTGCGCGCATATGGCTGCGCCGCGCGCATACGCTCCTGCGCGCGCCGCATCTTGCTCGCCGCCACCATTTCCATGGCTTTGGTAATCTTGCGCGTGCTGCTGATGGAGTTAATCTGCGTGCGAATTTCTTTTGCGCCGGGCATGGGTCGTTACCTTAAGTTTTTCGTTTGTGCGTTGTCGTGCGCCACCGATTATTTTTTGTCAATCCGGCGAATGCCAAACGACACCGATGGTGGAATGCTCATATTCACCTCAATGCTACTCACGCGATACCTCGCTCCTTGCGCCTTCAATAGCACGTTGGTCTTTTCCATTTTTTCGCCGGCGATGATAATTGTTTTAGCAAGCAATTCATCACTGGCTTTGCCCGCCGACTCCTGAGCTTCGCCGGTTAGTTGCTTCGCTTTGTCTAAAATGCTCATGATGATCCTCGTTCAGTTGCTCGGTTGTTGCTTGAGATATTGAAGAAAATCTTCGACCGGTTGTTTGCTGGCGGGGTCGGTGCGCAAGAATTCAAGCCACTCGCCGCGACCGAAGTACTTGGACGGGTGTTCAATTCCAATAATGGGAAACTCGTCATCAATGATTCTTGGATAAACCGCACTGACTTTTTCTTCGCCTTTCCTGTTGAGATTATCAATGCCACCATCAACCGTAGTAACGCCCCAAACTAAAACCATCTTCGGTTTGAGGATTTTTATGATGGCCTGTAGTGCGTTTCGCGAATTTCGAAGAACCGTTCTATCAACATCGCTGACTTGCGTTCCAGACGCAACCACTTGTTGAATGAAATTGGTGAATGCCACTGCCCGCCAAAACATCTTGCGCGTGTTTTCATTGTGCCCCTTGTCTACTCCCTCAAGAAACATCATTGCTGTATTAGCAAAACAACCTTTGTTTATATCCTGCTCAATTGCGTGTTCCGTAATCAACACGCGGCTTGGGCCAACGTCGGTCTCTCCATAATTGCGCCAGGTGGGAGACCAATCTTTTTCCCCTTCTATGTAATACGTGCTCATGCCAAGGATGAGAATCCCTGATTTGTTGTATTCCTTACCAACCCAAGGATACCAACTCAACCCTTGCGCTTTTGCTTCCTCGAACTGCTCGTCGTATTTCTTGGTCATGTGACCTTCGGCGCGTTTCAATATGTCTTCATATGGCATTTTATTTTCCTCATTGATGTGTTAATTGGGTTTTTGTCAAAATGACGCAAAGCGCACCGCCACCATTTCCATGGCTTTGGTAATCTTGCGCGTGCTGATGATGGAATTAATCTGCGTGCGAATTTCTTTTGCGCCGGGCACTTTATTTAAACCTATCAGTGAGACAACTTAATCATTTTATTCAACTCGGTTGAATACGAAGGCACATTGGTGGCTTGCGTAGCGACAAGTACTTTTTCCGCCTCACTGCATTTTCTTAATTCATCTGCATACAAAATCCCGAACAAGTGAATCATTGGGATTTTCTCACCATATGGAGCATTGTCATACATGCTCTTTGTTAAATGGGTGAATCGACTTTGTGACGGACATGCTGATAATCACTATTGTGTTGTGCGAATGGTTTTCATAAGCGCATCTGCAACTTCGGTGACTGCTTGAGAAAGCCCTTTGCGTGCGAAACCGTCTGCTACTGATCCAATGGCCCCGGCTCTCGCGTTCTGCCAAACTATGCCCGCAAGAACTTGTCCGGAATGCGTGCTAGTTAATCGAGTGCTTGCGCTTTGCGGACGACCATCGTAACCACTTGCGGAACGGGAAAAAAGAATCGCATCAATGCCTTCGTCTTGCAATTTGGAAAGCCCCTGAGGTCTTGTGACTTCGATTTCATTCAGATTTAGCCGCACCATAAGGCTTGAAGTGGTGGCGGTGTCTATCACTCGAAAGCCGCGAGCGGATATTTCAACCCCAATTGCATCTGCAAATAAGCCGCCGCCGGGCATAAGCGCGATTGTCCCGACCGGATGCGAAACTTGGGCGGGTATTGTTGACACTTGCGAGCCAATGCACCCCGCTAAACCGATGATGGCAACAACCGCGCCAAGTTTTACATATTTCATAATGTTTTTCCCGAGCTAAGCAAAAAAATTGAAAAGCGGATTTTACAACGGATTCGCGTGGTTGGGCGGCACCTCACCAACTCCCATTCTTTTTGAAATCCTCAATCGCGGTTTTTAGTTTTGCCGCGACTTCGTCGTTGTATTCGGGGTTGGCGTTAATCTCGTCGATCAATTCGCCGTGGCTGGATTTAATGTAATCTTGCATTGCGGCTTCAAATTCCACCACTTTACCGACTTCGATGTCGTCCAAAAATCCTTCGCCGACGGCGAACAGCGACAGCGCCATTTCGGCCACCGACATGGGCTGGTATTGCGGTTGCTTCATCACTTCCATGACGCGCTCGCCACGCTCCAATTGTTTGCGCGTGGCTTCGTCCAAATCCGAGGCGAATTGCGAGAAGGCGGCGAGTTCGCGGTATTGCGCCAACGCCAGGCGGATGCCGCCGCCGAGTTTTTTGATGATTGGCGTTTGCGCTGCGCCGCCGACCCGCGACACCGACAAGCCGGCGTGAATTGCCGGGCGGATGCCGGCGTTGAATAAATCGGTCTCCAAAAAGATTTGGCCGTCGGTGATGGAGATTACATTGGTCGGCACGAACGCCGACACATCGCCGGCTTGGGTTTCGATGATCGGTAGCGCGGTCAGCGAGCCGGTTTTGCCTTTGACTTTACCGCCGGTGATTTTTTCCACTTCTGCTTCATTGATGCGCGCGGCGCGTTCAAGCAAGCGTGAGTGCAAATAAAACACATCGCCGGGATAGGCTTCGCGTCCGGGCGGACGGCGTAGCAGCAGGGAAATCTGCCGATAGGCCCAGGCTTGTTTGGTCAGGTCGTCGTAAATAATCAGCGCGTCTTCGCCTTTGTCGCGGAAGTATTCCCCCATGGTGCAGCCGGCATATGGCGCGATGAATTGCTCGGCGGCGGAGTTGGACGCCGATGCCGCGACCACGATGGTGTGCGCCATGGCGTCATGCTCTTCGAGTTTGCGCACCACCGCGGCGATGCTGGAGGCTTTTTGCCCGATGGCGACATAGATACATTTGATGCCGGCGCCCTTTTGGTTGATGATGGCGTCCACCGCCACCGCGGTCTTGCCGGTCTGGCGATCGCCGATGATTAACTCGCGCTGGCCGCGACCAATCGGCACCATAGAGTCGATCGACTTTAGCCCGATTTGCACCGGCTGGTCCACCGACTTGCGCGTAATCACACCGGGCGCGACTTTTTCAATCGGCGATACTTCCGCGTAATCAATCGCGCCCTTGCCGTCGATCGGTTGGCCGAGCGCGCTGACCACGCGCCCGAGCAAGCCTTCGCCGGTCGGCACTTCGAGGATTCGGCCGGTGCACTTGACCGTGTCGCCTTCGGACAAGTGTTTGTATTCGCCGAGGATGACCACGCCCACGGAATCCTGCTCGAGGTTCAACGCCAAGCCAAAAGTGTTGCCGGGGAACTCCAGCATTTCGCCCTGCATCGCTTCCGACAAACCGTGTACGCGGACGATACCGTCGGTCAGCATGACGATGGTGCCGACCGTGCGCGCCTCTGCGTCTGATTCGAAATTTTCGATTCGTTTTTTAATCAGATCGCTAATTTCGGACGGATTCAATTGAATGGACATATCTTTTCCTCTGCTTTGTTCGTGTTTGGGTTCATGTTCGTGTCATGCCTCAAGGGCGCCGCCGAGTTGTTCCAGTTGCGTGCGCACCGAGCCGTCAACCACCAGATCGCCGGCGCGAATCACGGCACCGCCGATTAACTTCTCATCCACTTCAAACGCAAGGTTTACCCTGCGTCCGAGTTTGGATTGCAATGCCGTGATGAATTGTTGTTGCTGCGCGTCGTTGATCGGCACCGCGGTTGCCATGGTCGCGGACACGGTTTTTTCGGTGTCTGAGCGCAACGCGGTGAAGGCACGCGCGATGTCGTTCAACGCGCCGATGCGTCCGTTGTACGCCAGCAACTTCACCAGATTTTTTATGCCATCGTTGAGTTTAAATTGCCCCGCTTCCTCCACCCCTCCCTTCGCCGACTCGGCGGCGCCAATGTCGATGATGACTTCCGCCAACTGCGCGGCATTCACGCGTGGGTTGCGCATCAAACCAAGCACCGCGTCATCGCTCGCCAGCAATGCCAGCAACTGCAGTTGATCGTCCCACATCGCCAGATTGTTTTGTTCCTGCGCCAACTCAAACACCGCTTGGGCGTAGGGTCGGGCGATGTTGCTTTGCGCGGACATTATTTATTGACAGGATGTCATGTAGTTCGCCGATGCAGGACGCAAAGAGGCGAACATGCCGGAATGGATGTAGTTCGCCGATGCAGGATGCACAGAGGCGAACAAGCCAGAATAAACGGTAGCCATCGCCTTAAAGTTTCGCCGCAAGTTCGTCCAGCAATTTGGCGTGGGCTTTGCCGTCGACTTCGCGCTTCAGGATTTGTTGTGCGCCGGCCACCGCCAACTCGCCGACCTGGCGACGCAATTTCTCGGCAGCTTTGTTGACCTCGGTGTCGATTTCCGCGTGCGCGGCGGCGGTAATGCGCGCACCTTCCTGCCTGGCGTTGTCTTTGGCTTCATCCACCAATTCGGCACCGCGCCGCTCGGCTTTGCCGATGATGTCGCCGGCCTGGGTTTTGGCTTGCGCGATAACTTGTTGCGCGCGATCGCGCCCCTCTTGCTCTGCTTTCTGCCCCTTTTCGGCGGCCGCCAACCCGTCGGCGATTTGCGTCTTGCGCTGTTGCAGCGCGCCGATGAGTGGTGTCCAAACGAACTTTTTGCTGAACCAGACGAACAGGGCGAAAAACAATACCTGGAACAACAGGGTTAAATTAATGTTCATTGTTTGCTTTCGGTTGCGGTTGGTTGCGCGTGGTCAAGCCACCGCGAACAACACATACATGGCGATGCCCACGGCGATCATCGGCACCGCATCGACCAGCCCCATGACGATGAAGAATTGAGTGCGCAGCATTGGGATCAGCTCCGGTTGGCGCGCCGCGCCTTCCAGAAATCGTCCGCCGAGCAAGCCAACGCCGATGGCAGCGCCCACTGCGCCAAGGCCCATCATGATCGCGCCGGCGATATATAAAAGTGCTTGTTCCATGTTGATCTCCTAAATTTAAGTTGGCAAGTTGGAAAAAATGATTTGTGCCACGCTACGCATGGCGGCGAAAAGGTAAGTGCAACATTAGTGTTTTTGGTGCGCCATATCCATATAAACCACCGTCAACACCATAAAAATAAATGCCTGCAAGGTGATAATAAGAATATGAAACACCGCCCAGATGAATTGCAACACGCCGCCGAACAGCGTGAGGGTTACGCCGGCGCCGAACATCAGAGAAATCAGAATAAAAATCATCTCGCCGGCATACATGTTGCCGAACAGCCGCAGCGAGTGGGAAATCGGTTTGGATATTAAACTGACGAATTCGAGGAAGAAATTCGGCAGGATGAACAGGGCTTTCAACAGCGGGCTTTTTGCCTCGAACGGGTGCATGGTGAGTTCCGCGATAAATCCGCCGGGTCCCTTTACTTTGATGCTGTAGTAAAGCATCAGCGCAAATACGCTGAGGGCAAGGCCAAAGGTGATGTTGGGGTCGGTGCTCGGCACGATTTTCTGGAAGTGGATGCCGGTAAAACCAAGCAGCCTCGGCACCACTTCGACCGGCACCAAATCCATCAGGTTCATCAGGAAAACCCAGCAAAACAGCGTGAGCGCCATGGGCGCCACCAAGTCGTTTTTGCCGCTGAACGAGCCGCGCACATTGTCATCGATGAACTCAACGATCCACTCCACGAAGTTTTGCATGGCGCCGGGCTGGCCGGCGGTGACCTTGCGCGCCACGCCGTGGAATAGCCATAAAAACAACGCGCCGAGCGCGAATGACCAAAACAAACTGTCAACGTGCACCGCCATAAATCCCATGTCGGCGGCTTCGGCGCCGCTTTCCGCCAGCCCCCAGATTCCGTCCGGGTGGCGTCCGAAGGTCAGGTTGGTCAGGTGGTGGCGAATAAACTCGCCGGAGGTGATTGATTCCGAGGATGCCATTTACGTTTTGCTGGTTTGATTTGCGTCTACTGGTTTGAAGCACGCGCGATGACTCTCTCGCCTTTATTTTCACTCATCGGAATCGGTTCCGGCCCACAGATAACCCGCATGCATTGTAATATAACCGAGCACGACATAGAGCGGCCCCAGTCGCAGGAGAACCAACCCGGCAAACGCGCCGCCGGCGACGATCAAAAGTTTGAGCAACAGCCCGGCATAAACCGGCAACAACCCGAAGTGGGGATGCTGGGCGGCCGCACGGCTGGAGTGTAGCACGCTTCGCGCCGTAACCACGGTGGTCAGGATGCCCAGCAATGCCCCGAAGGCGGCGGCTTTTGCCCGCGCCAGGCCAAGGGTCGCCATCGCATCCGCGCCTTCCAGCAATGCCGTCGCCAGCATCACCAACACCAGCAATAAAAGTGTGCAGAGCACTTGCGCCGTCAGCACCCGCCGTACGCTTCGTGTCATGCTCGTGTGCCTGGTCACGCCGTCAGCCCAGCAGCAAGATTGCGGCGATATACCACATGACCGCGCCGATCAGAGCGTCCAGAATTTTCCACGACACCGGTTTGCTGAAAAATGGCAATAACATTCGGGCGCCATAACCCAGCGCAAAAAAGAAAACAAACGATGCCGCCATCGCACCGCCCGCGAACGCGATCTTTGTGTCGGGATACTGGGTCGACACCGAGCCGAGCAACACCACCGTGTCCAAATACACATGCGGATTCAGCCAGGTCAACGCAAGGCCGGTGGTCGCCACCGCCGGCAACGAGTGCCCGGTGCTGTGCGCGGCTTTCAAATATTGCGATGAGCGCACCGCCGCGTAAAAACTTCGCGCACCGTATACCAGCAAAAATGCCGCGCCGCCATAGCGTGCGGCATTTTCAAGCCAGTTAAATTTGGCAGTCATCCAATCAAAGCCGCCGATGCCGAGCGCGATTAGCAACGCATCGGATAACGCGCAAATCAAACACACGACAAACACGTGTTCCTTGCTCAAGCCCTGTTTCAGCACGAACGCGTTTTGTGCGCCAATGACGATAATCAGGGAAAACCCCAAACCGAAACCGGCGGAGAATGCGGTCATAACCCCGTGCGATGAATAGCGTCCTTGTTATCGGCTAAACTTTTTCAATTTTGAGTCCCAGACCCAATTGTTCGTTTATTTTGGTTAACTGTTGCATTTTTTGGGATGTGCTGGAATGTGTACGCACAAAGAACCCCGACCCGACAGGCGTCCATATAACCTCTCCATGCCTGTGGTGCTGCTTCGACACCATCGGATGTCCAGACACCTCGATGCCTGCGCCCGCAACTCTGTTGAAGCCAAT
Organism: Candidatus Poriferihabitaceae bacterium; assembly: GCA_965249835.1. Classification (GTDB taxonomy): domain Bacteria; phylum Pseudomonadota; class Gammaproteobacteria; order Arenicellales; family Poriferihabitantaceae; genus JAHRAW01. The sequence continues at coordinate 488,383 of CBDFMY010000003.1, read as the reverse complement.
TTTCCGAATTGCCTCAATAAATGTTTCAACGACTTTATGGTGACATATCTCAACCCCATCCGGAAAGGTTACTTTTATTTTCTGTCGCGCCGCTTTTCCTGTGGTGCCTGTTTGCGCTGGTGCTGGTGTTATACGCTCTCGCATTGGGGTTGTTTTTCTGCGGATGTGTGGGACGAGTGCGTCCTGAGCATCGGGTTTTAATGTGCTAAGATAGGCGATGATTTGCTTTGCCGTGGGCGTGTAGCCGCACAAACTTTCCACTTTTTCCGAAACCACTGTGGTCACAGATTCATTCTTTTCTTCCAGCAACTTTTCCCAGGCGATGGGGATGTTTTCCTTTGTCTCTCTTTCTTTATAAACCGCCTTGTAATCTTCTCTTGCGTGTTCCAGAGCGCGCATCCTTTCGACTTGCTGAAAAGACAAATATCGTTGTAACCGATACGCTGATTCATCCACATCTCGTTCGATTAAGTCCAGCACATATACCCGCCTCTCGTCGTAACTGCCGGCTTCGGCGGGCAGATAAAAATGCCATTCCCGACCATCGGTGATGATGGCAAACGGCACTCCCAGTTTATAGGCGTAGTTAAATAACTGCTCATCCGCACCAAGCGTGTTTCCCAATTGTTTCACTTCGATAAAAATGATTGGTTTTTTGCTTTTCACGCATAACGCGAAGTCCACGCGCCCGCCCTTGACCGGGAACTCCGGCACCACCAACTGCGTGTCATCGGTTGGCCAACCCATTTCCCTCAGGAGTCGCAGGACAACGCCTTGCGAAATCGACTGTTCGTTATCGTAATCGCCGCCCTTTAGCCTGCGCTGAATATCTCGTATGTGTTCTTCAAATGACATTTATGTGATTCCTCTGTGTTGGTTGGTGTTGTCAGGCAACTTCTCTTTGTTGATTATCTTTCGTAGCGCATATGTTACACGCCGCGATTATTTAATCCGCTCAATAATTCCATCGAGTTCGTCCAGCGAGTGGTAGTGGATGATGAGTTTGCCTTTTTTGCCGCCGCTTCGACTTTTTCGCACGCTGTGCTGAATGGAAACCTGCGCGCCAATGCGCGTGGATAACTCGCCTTCGAGCCGTGCCACATCGGGATCTTTTTTCGGCGGGTCGTTATCGTCTTTGTCCCCGGCCAGCCGGCGTTTGACCAGCAACTCGGTGCGCCGCACCGAGAGGCCATCGGCCACCACTTTGTTTGCCGCGCCCGTTTGATCTTTGGCCGGCAATTGTAAAAGCGCGCGCGCATGACCCATTTCGATCTTGCCGGCTTCCAGCAGTTTTTTCACCGCCGCGGGCAGCGCCAACAGCCGCAGCAGATTGCTGACCGCCGAGCGCGAACGTCCGACCGCTTCGGCGATTTCCTGATGGGTCAAGTCAAAGTCATCCAGCAGCCGCTGAAACCCGGTGGCTTGCTCAATGGCGTTCAGGTCTTCGCGCTGGATGTTTTCGATCAGCGCCACCGCCATGGCGCTTTGGTCGCTTATTTCTCGCACTACCACCGGCACGCTCTTCAGCCCGGCCAATTGCGCGCCGCGCCAGCGTCGCTCGCCGGCGATTATCTCAAAGCGGTTGCGTTTGATTTCCCGCACCAGTAGCGGCTGTATTACGCCCTGCACGCGGATGGTCTCGGCCATCTCCTCAAGTGCCGGTTTATCCATTTTTGTGCGTGGCTGATATTTGCCGCGCTGTAATTGTTCGATGGGCAACTCGCGCAACTGCGAGCCGGCACCGGCCCCCCTGGTTGTGGCGGTTTTGGCGGCGGCTTCGGCCGGCGGCGCGTCCACGGATACCGGGCGCACATCCCCCAGCAATGCGCCCAAGCCGCGCCCCAATCGTGCTTTTTTTCGGGTGGTCATGTTGGTTTTTATATTTTGCTACGCATGGTTTTTTCGTGCCCGGCGCGGCGTCTTAGCACTTCTCCGGCAAGCGCCAGATAGGCCTGGGAGCCGGCGCAGTGCCGGTCATACAACAATACCGGTTTGCCGTAACTGGGTGCCTCCGCCAGACGCACATTGCGGGGAATGACGGTGCGAAACAATTTGTCCGGGAAGTGCGCCTCCAGTTGCTCGGCCACTTCCGCCGACAACGAATTGCGCGAGTCGAACATGGTTCTGACCAGCCCCAATATTTGCAACGACGGGTTCAAGCCGCCGCGAACCAGCGAAATCGTTTCCATTAAACTGGTCAGTCCCTCAAGCGCATAATACTCGCATTGCACCGGAATCAAAACCTCCCGGGCCGCGGTCAGCGCGTTGACCGTTAGTATATTCAACGCCGGCGGGCAGTCGATTACCAGCAGGTCATATCGCTCCACGACCGGCGCGATGGCGTCGGCCAGACGAAAATCGCGGCGCGGCAGTTGCGCCATTTCCACCTGCGCGCCGGAAAGATCGGGATGCGACGGCAGCAGGTCGTGGCCGCCCTCGGTGGTGATGATTGCCTCATCAATGCCGCCGTCCAGCAACACTTCATACACGCCCTGCTCCAAATCGCGCATGGCCACGCCGCTACCGACCGTGGCATTGCCCTGGGGATCCATGTCCACCAGCAACGTGCGGCTACCGGCGTTGGACAATGCCGCGCACAGGTTGATGGCGGTGGTGGTCTTGCCGACCCCGCCTTTCTGGTTGGTAATCGCGATGATGCGCGCCATTTGGTAACGCTCGCTAAAACTCGATCATAATCAGGTGCCGCTCGGCGGATAAAAACGGGACGTGCAGTTTTGCAACGGTCATTCGCTCTCGCCACGGCGAATCAAGGCGCGCCATTTCCTGCGCGGACATTCTGCCTTTCATCGCCAGCAAGCAACCGCTCGGGTGGTGCAACGCGGTGGTCACCCGCAACGTGTCCCCGAGGGACGCGAAGGCTCTAGCGGCAAGCGTATCAAATTTTTCCGCGGGTCGGTAATTCTCCACGCGCTCCTGCACCACGCTGACATGGTCGAGGTCAAGGACGGCGCATACCTGACGCAAAAACGCCACGCGCCTGGCGCGGCTGTCGAGCAGGGTGACGCGCCAGTGCGGATGGGCGATTGCCAACGGCAATCCGGGAAAGCCGCCGCCGCTACCGAGGTCCAACAACGAGTCGCCGCGCACGAACGGCGCGATGGCGAGAGAGTCGAGCACATGCCGCACCACCATGTCGTCCATACCTTTGATCGCGGTCAAATTCAGGCGGCAGTTCCACTTCGCCAGCAATTCAAGATGCCCGCGCAATCGCATCTGCTGGTCGGCCGACAAGGTCATGCCGAGTTGCTCGCAGCCGGGCTCGAGTTTTTCCATGCTGTTTAATTGTTTTATCATCATTGCACTTGTCTTTTCGTCGCCATGGTCGTTTTGGTCGTTGTGGTCGTTGTGGTCGTTGTGCTGTGTAGTGTAGTGTTGCGCTTCGTCGCTCGGTCGCTCACATACTTAATGTATTGCTCGCTCCCTCGCTTCTCGCGCGCCTTGCCTGACAACGAAAATACTGCGCGCAATTTTGCGATTGCCTTTTCGTGTCCGCATGGCGACGCCATAGTAAAATGGGCAAGTGCAAAAGTGTAATTTGTTTTATCATCACATAACAATCAACTTACGACTATTAGCAACGGTGATGCGTTAAGATTACTGTCACCGTGCGCACAATAAAATCTCTACAATGAATCGAGTTCAACCGCACATCTCTTCGGAAGATCACCATGGCTGAGCCCCCGGCTCTGTGCCATTGCCCGGTGTGCGGCATCCAACTGACCTTGTCCTGCGATCTGGTTATGGGCGAGTTGCTGGAATGCGACGACTGCGAAACCGAACTGGAAGTGGTCGGATTCGGCCCGGTTGAACTTAAAAAAACGCCGACTGCGGAAGAAGAGTGGGAGGAATAACCCCATGGTCGTGCAACTTGTGTTAGCAACAAATAGAAATGTCCGGTTTTAGAACACATGAGTTGTCCGCTTTTGGCGATGTCGGGAAACCTTGTTGAGGTGCCCGTTATTGATGGCGCAGCGGACATCAGGCAGCCATCGGTAAGTCAGTCTGGATGAGTTGGCCGGCCGCGTCATAACCGGCCAGTTTTCGAGGTCCGTGCCACAAAGACAAGGCGCCGTCGGTGTGCCGTAATACCTTCACTTTAGCTTTGATGTAGTGGTAACGGTGGCGGTCTGCCGGTATCTGCAGGGTCAGTCCCTCGAATTCAATGCAGTTGTCCTTGCGTACTTGGCGCTCGTAGCGTTCGCAGAAAATGTTGTCCAACTGCGTTCCCTCCGGCACCGGCACAAAGGCTGAGCCAGCTTCCCGCGGCGGTTGCTCAAACTCTTCGTTGAAGGCGGGCAGATACACCTGCCGGAGATACTCATTGGCAGTAGCCATATCGGTGATGCCAGCGGCGGCCAGTTCCTTGACCAAGCGCTCCTGGTGGGTGCGAAAGGCCCGCTCGGAGCGCCCTCGGGCTTGCGGCGAGTAGGCCGCGATCATCTCTATGCCCAGTTGCTGCAAGGCGCGCCGAAACTGCGTCGAGTTGCCCTTGTCCACCTTGCCGCCAGCCGTCGGCGTGTGCCAGTAATGGCTGCCCCGGTCGGTATACAGCGAGCAAAACAAGCCCTCGGCCTCAATCACCTCACGTACCCCCTGGAAACTGCTCCGGGTGCCTTCCTGGTCACAGAAGAACATGGAGTAATGCCGATTGCTGGCATCATCCATGGTGACTATCAAATCCCAGCTCTGTCCCGGCACCCAGGCATGGGTGCTGCCATCCTGGTGCAGCAATACGCCCGGCACCGGCGCTCGCTCGCGCCGCTTGCGATGTTGCCCACGGCCCGCGGCCTTCGTCACCGCTCCGGCAGCCTGCAAGGACTTGCGCACCCAGTTGTAGCTACGCCCACCGCCGCCGCGCCGATACCAGGCGTAGTAGTGCCTGACACTCCAGCCCTCATGCCGGCTCCGGTACCGATCCACCATGCGCATAACCTCATCGACCGGGGCCCGCCGGTGCGATACCTGAGACAGCCGCTTGTCGATCAACCCATCCAGGCCTTCTTCCTCGTAACGATCAATGTAACGACGAAAGGTGCGCTCACACACACCCAGTAACTGCGCCGCTTCCTCCTGGCTCAGACGACCCTCCGTCCAGCCCCCGTAGGCTTCTTCAAATCTCATCCGTCGTATCTCCTGTAACACTTCTGTCCGCCTCATAAACCGCCCCCCTCAAGAGCTGGCATGAACCGGACAGATTATGTGTTTTAACAGCGGACAGTTTATGTGTTCCTAACAATGGTCGTGCAACTTGGTGTCGTGCTACTTGGTGATGTGATATAGTCACCCCGTAACTAGTCTCAACGGGGCGCAAATGCTGAGAGGCACTGGTTTGAGTATTCCAGCGCCAACCCGTCGAACCTGATCCAGATTATGCTGGCGGAGGAATTGAGATTGCCCCCCCCGGATTACTTCCCTTCCCTTCCGGTCGGACGCTTCCCCTCCGCCACTTGTCTATACGATTCCCACCGGCGGGGGTGATGTGGCCATGCGTGAAGGTGTCCGTAAAAATTTTTGTAAAGGCATCGTTGTTTTTCTTTTTTTCTGGTTCGCGTTCTGGCTCGGGCCGGGCGGCACCCAGGCCGACCAGCGGCCGGTTCTCACGGTCTATACCTACGACTCCTTCGCCTCTGAGTGGGGGCCCGGGCCCAGGATAAAAGAAACCTTTGAAGCACAATGCGCGTGCCGGGTGAATTATGTGGCGGTGGACGGCTCCACCGGCATCCTCAGCCGCGTGCAACTGGAAGGCACCGGGTCGCGGGCCGATGTGGTGCTTGGCTTGGACACCAGTTTGATTGTTGATGCGCAAAAAACCGGGTTGTTGAAGCCCCATAACGTCAACCTCGCCGACCTTGATTTGCCGTTTGTTTGGGACCACCCGACCTTCCTGCCTTTCGATTACGGCTATTTCGCCTTCATCTACCACCGCGACCAACTGTCCGCGCCTCCGGCCAGTTTCCGCGAACTTGTGGATGCCGACGATTCGCTGAAAATCCTTATTCAGGACCCGCGCAGTTCGACCCCGGGGCTGGGGTTGGTGCTGTGGGTCAAGGCGTTATATGGCGATGATGCCTATCACATCTGGCGCAAACTGGCGGGCAAAATTGTCACCGTCACCCGCAGTTGGTCGGAAGCCTACGGGCTGTTTCTCGATGGCGAGGCGGATATGGTGTTGAGTTACACCACCTCCCCGGCCTACCACATGACCGTGGAAAACAAACACCAATACCGCGCAGCCGCTTTCAGCGAAGGCCACGGCATGCAAATTGAGGTGGCCGCGCAACTCAACAACGCCCCCCAGCCGGTGCTGGCGCAACGCTTCATGACCTTCATTGCCAGCGCCGGTTTTCAGTCCGCCATCCCCACCGGCAACTGGATGTATCCGGTGAAAAACCTTGACCAGGGATTGCCGCCCGCCTTCAACGAACTGGTGCGTCCGTCCGCCATCCTGACCATCGCACCGGCCCGCATCGCCGCCAACAAAACCCAGTGGGTGGACGAATTCGCGCGGGCCTTGAGCCAATAGGGCGATTGGGGTGATAGGAGCGGTTGCAACCCTCGGAATCGGGCTGGTGGTGCTGTGCGCTGTCGGCGGCTTGGTATGGGAAGCCGGGCCGTTTGATTTGCCGGCCGAACTGAACAAACCAATCACGCGCTCCATCATCCGCTTCACGCTGTGGCAGGCGACGTTGTCAACCCTATTAAGCGTGGCCCTGGCCGTGCCGCTGGCGCGGGCGTTGGCGCGGCGCGGGCAATTCTTCGGCCGCAACTTGATTATCCGGCTGAGTAGCCTGTCGCTGATTATTCCCAGCATGGTCGCGATCCTCGGCGTGGTCGCAGTGCATGGTAGACACGGCTGGGTCAACCAATTACTGGTATCCGTGGACTTTGAACGGCACGATTATTTATATGGCCTGGCCGGCATCCTCATCGCCCATGTGTTTTTCAACCTACCGCTGGCGACCCGCATTTTTCTGAACGGACTCCTAACCTTGCCCCAGCACAGTTGGAATCTGGCCGCGTTATACGGCATGCGGCCGGGACACATTTTCCGGCACATCGAGTGGCCGCTGTTGCGCGGTTTGATTCCGGGCACCGCCGGTATGGTGTTTTTGCTGTGCTTTACCTCCTTCGCCATCGTCCTCACCCTCGGCGGCGGACCGAAATCCACCACGCTGGAAGTGGCGGTCTATCAAGCGGTGCGCTTCGACTTTGACCTGTCGCGGGCAGTGGCATTATCGTTGATTCAAATCGGCATCTGCCTGTTGCTGGCGCTGGTGTTTTTCTCTTTCGGCACGCCGTTCCCGTTGCGTGCGGGGGATTATCCCGGCATCGTGCGCCCCGACCGAGACGCAAAACTGCCGCGCATCATAGATGCCGTGGTCATTGCCGCGGCTTCGGTTTTTTTGCTCTCGCCGCTGGCCGCGGTGTTGGTAAAAACGCTGGCACCGGGCGGTTGGTCGATCCTTGCCCACGCCGATTTCTGGCGGGCATTGCGCTGGTCTTTGCTGATCGCGCTTTGCGCCGGGCTGCTGTCCTGCCTGCTCGCGCTCGCCGTGGGTAATGTAATCGTCACATTGCGCCGCGACCGCCACAAAGCGTGGGCGGTGGGCGCCGAAATCATCGGGCTGCTGACCTTGCTGGTGCCACCCATCACCCTGGGCACCGGCTTGTTTTTGTTTTTCCGACAGGTGGTCGACCACGGCGACGCGCTTTCGCTGGGCCCGCTGTTGGTGGTCGTGCTGAACGCGCTGCTTACTCTGGCGTTCGGTGTGCGCATTATCACGCCGGCGTTGCTGGCGCAGCGCAACCGCTATGACGCATTGTGTGCCAGCCTCGGAATCAGCGGCTGGAACGGTTGGCGGTATGTGCTGTGGCCGGCGTTGCGCCGCCCCGCGACCTACGCTCTGGCGGTTGCCACCACTTTGTCGGCCGGCGATATGGGCGTCATCGCATTGTTTGGCACCGCCGATCTCGGCACCTTGCCGTTGCTGATGTATCGCCTGATCGGCAGTTACCGACTGCAACAAGCGGCGGTGGTGGCGGCGGCCTTGTGCGCGTTGTGTTTCGCCCTGTTCTGGGTAATTGAGCGGCTTGGGCAAGCGGAGCCGGCAAAGGAGCAACCTCGTGCTTGAAGTGGAAGATATTCACTTTGTTTATTCCAACGAGGGCGGAGGGGCGACCATCCGCGCCAACTTCACCGTTGCCGCCGGGCGCACCGCAGCGTTGATGGGTGCCAGCGGCTCCGGCAAGTCCACCCTCCTCAACCTCATCGCCGGCTTTCTTGTTCCCGGCCACGGCGACCTGCGCTTCGACGGCAAAAGCCTGTTGGGCATCAAGCCGGCCGCACGACCGCTCACCTACTTGTTTCAGGCGAACAACCTGTTCCCCCATCTCAGCGTGCGACAAAACCTCGCCATCGGGCTGCATCCGGGCATGCGTTTGTCGGATGCGCAAAATGACGCGGTCGAACAGGCGTTGGAATGGGTGTCGTTGCGCGCCTTCGCCACGCGCAAACCGCCGTCCCTGTCCGGCGGACAACAGCAGCGCGTGGCGTTGGCAAGGTGCCTTGCGCGCAACCGCCCGTTGCTGCTACTGGACGAACCCTTCAGCGGACTCGACGATGCCCTTCGATCCGAAATACTGTCGCTTATCGTGTCGCTACAAAAAACCCGCCCGATGACCGTGCTGGTTACCACGCACCGACAACAAGATGCCGATGCGCTGGACGCGGATGTGGTGATGCTGTAGAAACAAAACCTGAGACATCAACTCAATCAGGAAACACTTCCTGAGAAAACAGAGGTATTTGACGATGAATAGAGAAGTTACCAACGCAAGAATCGAATCCGCGGTCTCCAAGGTGTTGCGAAGAAAGGGTTCCAGCAAGACCGCGAAGTCCGCCGCCGGTTCTGCCCTGTCCCAAACCTAAGGATCCCAGCAAGATTAATCGAGCGGCCGCCGAGGCGGTAGCATTAAGAGTTTTGCACCGCAGGGGGACAAATAAAGCGGCGAAAATGGCGGCTGGCTCCGCGCTTACCCAACATCCCAACCGCCGCAAATAATCTAATCCGCCGCTACCCCGTTATTGCGCGCCGCATATTTTTCGTTAAGCAAGGCGTGGAAGCCGCGAATGAGGGAGCGTATATATAAGGCGTGAACGACCGAGCGACGAAGCGCAACACTATACTACACAGCATAACAAACCGTAATAAATCATGGCGGAAAAAATCGCCGGGAGCGCCATGAATTGATTGGCGCGAGCGAAGCGAGCCCGAAGGGCGCGTATCAGGGATGATACGCGCAAAATAAGCAAGCGAAAAGGCAAGCGCAATCACGACCGCAACGCTTTGTTGCTGGGGTCGTAGGGCGATTCCGAGATGACCGTGGCGCGGCGTGGCTTGCTTAATATTTCTATTTCCATTTCGGTGCCGATGCTTGCCAACTCGGGCTTGACCAATCCCAGCGCCAATGATTTTTCAACTCGAAAGCCGTAGCCGCCGGAGGTTGCGCGTCCGACCAATTGCCCGTCCTTATAGATCGCCTCGGAACCACGCGCGTCGGCATCGGCGACCTCGTGCACTTCCAGCGTGACGAAGGCGTTTTGGAAGCCGCGTTTTTGCCAGGCGAGCAACGCCTGTTTGCCGATGAAGTCGCGCTCATCATTGAGACGCACGAAACGGTCAAGCCCGGATTCGAGTGCCGAGTATTCGGTGGACATCTCGCGCGGAATCAGGCGGTAGGATTTTTCCAGACGCATGCTGTCCATGGCGCGGATGCCGAATGGCGCAATATCGAACTCGGCGCCGGCCTCCATTACGCGGTCGAAAATGTAGTTCTGCGTTTCGATCGGATGGTGCAATTCAAAACCGAGTTCGCCGACGAAGTTGACGCGCAATGCGTGCGCTTGCGCGGCGGCGATGTTGATGAATTTTCCGCTAAGCCACTTGAATGCATCGTTGGATAAATCGGTGTCGGTGAGTTTTTGCAACAACGCCCGTGACTTCGGCCCGGCGATGACCAACACGCCGTGCGCGGTGGTGACTTTTTGCAATTCAACTTTGTTTTCACCGTGGTTTTTGTGCGGCAGGTTTTTGCATAAATAATCCCAATCGTGACGCTCCATGGCGCCGGCGGAGACCAGATAATAGGCAGACTCGCCGGTTTTATACACGGTGAACTCGGCGCGCACGCCACCGTTTTTCGACAACATGTGACACAGCCCGACTCGCCCGATGGTGCGCGGCACGCGATTGCAAAACAACGATTCCAACCAGCGTTCGGCACCGACGCCGTGCACCGTGAACTTGGAGAACGCCGACATGTCGAGCAACCCGACTTTGTCGCGCACATGCCGACATTCGGCGCCGACGAACGGGAAATAATTGGAGCGCCGGAACGAATAGCGTTCCACGATGCGACCATCATCCAGCGGCGGCGAGGTATTGTTGCCGAGCAATAGGGTCGTGTCATCGGCGTCACCGTTCGCGGTGGCCGAGCCGATCTCCGCCGCCGGCAATTGATAATCGGGCGGCGCAAACCAGTTCGGCCGCTCCCAGCCATATGTGTGACCGAACACCGCACCCAGTGCTTTCATGCGGTCGTAACACGGCGCGGTTTTTAGCGGTGTGGCGGCGGCGCGCTCCTCGTCCGGAAAGTGATTGGTGAACACGTTGCGATACGCTTCTTCATTTTTTTCGCGCAAGTAACCGCGCACGGCGTAGGGCCCGAAGCGGCGCGGGTCGACCCCCATCATATCCACCGTCGGCTCGCCATCCACGATCCATTCCGCCAACTGCCAGCCGGCGCCGCCGGCCGCGGTGATGCCAAAACTGTGTCCCTCGTTGAGCCAGAAATTCTTCAGCCCCCAGGCCGGCCCGACGATGGGGTTGCCGTCCGGGGTATAGGCGATGGCGCCGTTGTAAATTTGCTTGACGCCGACTTCGCCGAACGCCGGCACGCGATTGATGCAGGCTTCGATGTGGGGTTCCAGCCGCTCCAACTCTCCTTGAAACAATTCGTTTTCGCAATCCGCCGCCGGGCCATCTACATAACAACACGGTGCGCCACGCTCGTAAATGCCGAGGATCAAGCCGCCGGCTTCCTCGCGCAGATAGTAGCCGGCGTCGGATTCGCGCAACACGCCCTGCTCCGGCAACCCTTGTTTTTTGCGCGCCATAATTTGCGGGTGTTGCTCGGTGACGATGTATTGATGTTCCACCGGAATGACCGGCACATCGAGCCCGACCATGGCGCCGGTTTTGCGGGCGAAATTGCCGGTGCACGAGACGACATGCTCGCAGGCGATATCGCCCTGATCGGTCTTCACCAGCCAGCCATCATCGCCGGGTTCGATGGCGGTAACTTCGGTCTGGCGATAGATTTCCGCGCCGAGATTGCGCGCGCCCCTGGCCAGCGCGGTGGTCAGGTCGTTGGGCTGGATGTAGCCGTCTTCGGGGTGCTGGATGGCGCCAATCAGGCCGTCGGTGTTACACATGGGCCAGATTTCCCCGACCTGCTGCGGCGTCAGGAAGTTGATTTCAACGCCCACCGTCTTGCCCACGCCGGCGTAGTAACGATACTCGTCCATGCGGTCTTCGGTGCGCGCCAGACGGATGTTGCTGACCTGGCTGAAACCCACCGACAGGCCGGTTTCCTGTTGCAATTCCTGATAAAAACGAACCGAATACTGATGCAGTTTGCCCACCGAGTAACTCATGTTAAACAGCGGCAACAGACCGGCGGCGTGCCAGGTGGAGCCAGAGGTTAGTTCCTTGCGCTCCACCAGCACCACATCGCTCCAGCCTTTTTTTGCCAGATGATACAAGGCACTTACGCCGACCACGCCGCCACCGATGACGACCGCCTTTGCTTGCAATTTCATAAAAATATCTCGTTGTAGTGTTGGATTGTGCGGTTGGTGTTATAAGTTATATGGGTGGTGTCGGCAAGGGCCTTTTTCTTCGGCGAATTCGCCGCATCATCCGGCTTCGGGTTTTTTCATCGCGCCGGGGAAATTATCCGCATGATTGATACATTGGTTGTGGATAAACTGTCGCGGTAGGATTACACTACTTGAACCCGGGCCAGATGGTAACAAGACCGGGTGGGAAGAAAAATAAAAAAACATCGGCGAAGTCGCGGCGAATTGCGGCTGGTTGTTGGCACGTGTATTAATGACATGTTTATGTCATGCCTACGTAACGATAAGACGCGCCCGCTGCGACGAGCGGCGACGAGCACCCGCGTAATTAAAGAGAACTTTGAACATGCTCCAAATCTGGACTGACTGCATCAACCAACTGCGGGGCCACCTGCCGGTGGAGGACATTGACGCCTGGCTGGCACCGTTGCATCCGGTGCGCCAGGACAACACGCTGAAATTGCTGGCACCCAATCGCTATGTGCGCGATTATGTACGGAAAAACTTTCTGAGCCCCATCGAAAACGCTTTTCAAGGAATGAACAACGGCATTAGTTTGGTGCGGGTGGAGATCGGCGGGCATGGCTCCGGCCTGGATAAAAACGGCGGCACGGCGCCGGCGCAGAACTCCACCGCGCCACAGCCCTACGCCGGCGGGGTGCTGAGCCCGCAGCACACCTTCGACAAACACGTGGAAGGCAGTTCCAACCAACTGGCACGGGCCGCGGCGTTGCAGGTCGGCATGAGTTCCGGCCGCTCGTATAACCCGCTTTTCATTTACGGCGGGGTTGGCCTCGGCAAAACCCACCTGATGCAAGCCGCCGGGCACCTGATGCAGGAAACCGACCCAAACGCCCGGGTGCTGTATGTGCGCTCGGAGATTTTCGTCAACGACATGGTCAGCGCCCTGCGAAATGGCGCGATGCTGAGTTTCAAGCGTCACTACCGCTCGCTAAGCGCGCTTTTGATCGACGACATCCAGTTTCTCGCCCGAAAAACTCAGTCCCAAGAGGAGTTTTTTCACACCTTCAGCACCTTGTTGGAAGGGCAACGGCAGATCATCATCGCCAGTGACCGCATCCCCAACGCCATCGCCAACGTTGACCCCCGTCTGATTTCCCGCTTTGACAGCGGCCTTACGGTGGGCATCGACCCGCCGGAACTGGAAACCCGGGTGGCAATTCTGGAGAAAAAGGCACTGGAGCAGGGCATTGAATTACCGAACGATGTCGCTTTTTTTGTTGCCACATCAGTTCGCTCGAATGTCCGCGAGTTGGGCGGCGCCCTGCATCGCATCATCGCTAACGCCCGCTTCACCGGGCGGCCCATCAACGTGAGCCTTGCCCGTGAAGCATTGCGGGATTTGCTGGCGCATCAGGAGCGACAACTTAATATTGAAAACATACAGCGCACCGTTGCCGAGTATTTCAACCTGCGGGTGGCTGATCTGATGTCGAAGAAGCGCACCCGGACTATCGTTCGCCCGCGCCAAATCGCAATGGTGCTCGCCAAAGAATACACCAGCCTCAGTCTGCCCCAGATCGGCGACCGGTTTGGCGGCCGTGACCACACCACCGTGTTGCATGCCTGTCGCAAAATTGCTGAACTTTTGCAAGCGGATGCCAAAATAAAAGAGGACTACCAGAACCTGCAACGCATGTTTGGGGTATAACCTGTTAGTTTCCTGTGGACAAACCGCCCCTGGATGTGGGTAATATTGGGTAAATTTTTTACCCACAATTGGTCATTTCGTTTTACAATGCTTATTGATAATTTTTCCCGCCGACTCATGCCATATAACGCATTGAAAACAAAAGCCTGATTCTGGTTATCCACAAGTCCACAGGACACAACTAATACTACTACTACTTTAAATTATGAAATTAATCATAGATAGAGCGAATATTCTTCCAACGTTGAGCCTGGTGAGCAGCGTGGTGGAGAAACGCCAAACCGTACCGATTCTGTCTAATCTGTTTTTCGATTTGAATGCGGGAAAATTGCGGGTAACCGGGACCGACCTGGAAGTGGAGATTTCGGAGACCATTGACGGGGTTGAGGGAGACGATGGAACTTTCACGGTATCTACGCAGAAAATCCTCGATATTGCACGCATGTTGCCGGAAAAAGCGCGTATCTCCCTCAAACATGACAAAGATAAGATAACCGTAACTTCCGATCGAAGCCGCTACACGCTAAAGACATTGCCGCCCGCGGAGTTTCCCAGAATTGAGACGGGAAACTGGGAAGAACGCTTCAAAATCAATCAGTTGACGCTCAAATCCCTGTTGGATAAAACCGCCTTTGCGATGGCGGTGCAGGATGTGCGTTATTACCTGAACGGCGTACTGTTTGAACTGTCGGGCAAACAACTCCGCGCCATTGCCACCGACGGGCACCGCCTGGCGCAATCTGATGTGGACATTGATCTGGATCTCAATGAGACCCGCGAGTTGATTGTGCCACGCAAAGCCATCGCCGAGATCAACCGATTTATCGACGAGGATGAGGAGACCGAACTCACCGTCGAGATGAGCCGCAATCACCTCAAACTGAGCAAGCGGGAAACCGTACTCATAACCAACCTGATTGACGGAAAATTCCCGGAATTCAAGGAGGTTCTGGAAAACGTATTACCCATCGTAATCAGCCTCAACCGCATGGAGTTCATCGACATCTTGAATCGCGTCGCGGTGCTGACCACCACCAGCGACCGCTTCCGAGGAATCAAAATCAACCTGGAAGAAGGGATGTTGCGGGTGAGCGCCAGAAACCTGGAGCAGGAAGAGGCGGTGGAAGAAATGGCGGTGGAATACAAAGGCGAGTCGGTGGAAAGCGGCTATAACGTGGTGTATCTCATCGACGCCGCTCGGGCCAGCAATAGCGAGACGATTGAACTGCATTTGCAAGGAAAGGACGGTCTTTGCGTCATCAAGCAACCCAAGGACGAGCGCACCATTTGGCTGATTATGCCTATGCGGATTTAATGCCGGGCCCCGGGGCGGGAGTTCCCCGTATCCTGATTTGTGCCGATTTCCGCCCCGCGGTGGCCACATCCGGTTCCTTCGACCATCTCAAAACTCGCGATGTTTCACGTGAAACATCACAAAACCACGCCCACGCTCGCGCAAGGCATCCCGGCACGATCTTCACTTCCCCCCGGTGGCTCTCCGGCGACACCGCCGCCGGATGTCCCGCCACGACCAAATGTTTCACGTGAAACATCGCAACCGCGGATGAAATCGGCATAACCCGCCCAGCCACCCGATGAACCAAAAAACAGGGGCTCCGGCAAGCCGGCAACGGCCCTAAAGCAAGCCGCGGAGTGCGCGGAGTCAACCCCAGAGATAACCCGCAAAAGCCGCCCCGCAAACCCCCGATTTGTCGATAGCCGAGTCGACCCCGGCGCGCATGCGAAAAAACACCGTAACTATTTGATTTTCAAGTAAATAAATAGATATGTTGAGCGGTTTTTTTGGCTGGGATGTGGTAAAATCCCACGCTTTCCATTCACATCATCCGGACCCCTCATTTACCATGACAGACAATTATGACTCCAGCAGTATTACCGTCCTCAAAGGACTGGACGCGGTGCGCAAGCGACCGGGCATGTATATCGGCGACACCGACGACGGTACCGGCCTGCACCACATGGTTTTTGAGGTGGTAGACAACGCCATTGACGAGGCACTGGCCGGGCATTGCAGCCACATCGGAATTACCATCGGTGCGGACGAATCCATAACCGTGGTGGATGACGGGCGCGGCATTCCCACCGGTGCCCTGAAAGAGGAAGGCAACAAAAGCGCCGCTGAGATCATCATGACCGTGCTGCACGCCGGCGGCAAATTCGACCAGAACTCCTACAAGGTCTCCGGCGGATTGCACGGCGTCGGTGTCTCCGTGGTCAACGCCCTGTCCGAGCACCTTGAATTGGAAATTCGCCGGGACGGGAAGGTTTATCGTCAGGAATACGCTCGCGGCGTGCCGTCCGCCGCGCTGGCGGTGGTGGGTGAATCCGACCAGACCGGCACCACCATCACCTTTAAAGCCGACCGCAAAACCTTCAGCACGGTGCAGTTTCATTACGACATCCTCGCCAAACGCCTGCGTGAACTTTCTTTTCTCAATTCCGGCATTCGCATCAAGTTGTCTGATGCGCGCACCGACCAGAGTGATGTGTTCGAATACGAGGGCGGCATCGCCGCATTCGTCAGCCACCTCAACCAGAAAAAAACCGCGCTGCACCCCACCGTGTTCTGCATGGACAGCCAAAAGGAAGGCGTTCAGGTGGAACTCGCCATGCAGTGGAATGACTCCTATCAGGAAAACACATTCTGCTACACCAACAACATCCCCCAGGTGGACGGCGGCTCTCATCTGGCGGGCCTTCGCGGTGCCATGACCCGAACCCTCAACGGCTACATCAACGAACTTGGTCTGGCGAAAAAAGAAAAGGTCAATTTGAGCGGCGATGATTGCCGCGAAGGGCTGACCGCGGTGTTGTCCCTCAAACTGGCCGACCCGAAATTTTCATCCCAAACCAAAGACAAACTGGTTTCGTCGGAAGTGAAGGGCGTGGTGGAATCCCAGGTGGCGGAAAGTCTGCGGTCTTTTCTGATGGAGAACCCGGCCGAAGCCAAGGCAATCGCCCATCGAATCGTCGAATCCGCCCGCGCCCGCGAGGCGGCGCGCAAGGCGCGGGACATGACCCGGCGCAAGAACGCGCTGGACCTCGGCGGCCTGCCCGGCAAACTGGCGGATTGCCAGGAGAAGGACCCGGCATTGTGCGAAATTTATCTGGTGGAGGGCGATTCCGCCGGCGGTAGCGCCAAGCAGGCGCGCGACCGGCGTTTTCAGGCGGTGCTACCGTTGAAGGGCAAAATCCTCAACGTGGAAAAAGCCCGCTTTGACAAAATGCTGACTTCCGAAGAGATCACCACTTTAATTACCGCCCTCGGCACCGGCATCGGCAAGGATGACTTCGACGCCGGCAAACTGCGTTACCACCGCATCATTCTGATGACCGACGCTGATGTGGACGGCTCTCATATCCGAACCCTGTTGCTCACCTTCTTTTTCCGGCAGATGCCGGAATTGCTGGAAAGGGGACACATTTATATCGCGCAGCCGCCGCTTTACAAAATGACGGTGAGCAAGAAGGAAAGTTATGTGAAGGATGACGACGAGATGGCCGGCTACTTGCTGACGCGGGTCGGGGAGAAGGCGCGAATCCGGTTGCACAACGGCCACACCCTGCAAGGCACCGAACTCCAATCAACGGTGTCAGATTTTCATTCCATTGAAGCCACCATCGCGCGCATGGCGCGCCGCTACAACCAGGACGTGCTGAATGCCCTGTTGTTGGTGCAGCCGGTGGTGGTCGAAGAGTTGGAATCCGCCGAGTCGCTGAAACGCATTGCCGGCGAACTCGAGCAGTCCTTGAATCGCCTGGCATCGGATGTTCTGCGCTACTCGGTGTCGAGCCAAAACCGAACGCTGGTAGTCACGCGGCGGCAATACGGACTGGATGAGGACTTTCAGTTAGGCGAGGGGTTTTTCAAAAGCCCCGAATACCGCGGCCTGATCGCGTGGTCGGCGCGGTTGCGTGAAATGGAAGCGGGCCCGATGACCGCGATCTGGGGCGAGACCGAGATGACCTGCGAGCGCTTTACCGAAGCGGTCGAGTGGATTGTCGCTCGGGTAAAAAAAGGCATCAGCATCCAGCGCTACAAAGGGCTCGGCGAGATGAACCCCGAACAACTGTGGGCGACCACCATGGACCCCGAGGTTCGGCGGCTACTGAAAGTGACCATCGAAGACGACATCGGCACCGACGAAGCCTTCACCATCTTGATGGGGGATCAGGTGAACCCGAGACGGGAGTTCATCGAAAAAAACGCCTTCGCGGTCGCCAATCTGGATGTTTGATTCGGCACCGAGAGACAATCGGTTGCTGATTACACCACCGCGCCATCAAAACCGGCGCGGGGTTTGGCGAAAACCCGTTCCAGCAAGGGGATGAAATAAGCCAGCGGACTGGACTCGTATTCGGGGTCGAAACAGTTCTGGTCGTAGTTCTCGCAAAAATCAACGCAAGCCGGATACCATTTGTGGTTCCGGTATCGCTCGCGGGCGTTGCGGTCGCCGCCGAGGTGGTGGGCGTAGTAATACATCTGAAACACGCCGTGGTGTTTTATAATCCAATAGGTTCGCTCGGAAACAAATGGACGCAAGATCGCCGCCGCTAATTCGCTGTGGGAATAGGGTGCCAACCCATCGCCGAGGTCGTGCAGCAACGCCGCCGCCACCATCTCATCGGGCTCGCCGGCCGCCTCGGCACGAGTCGCCGACTGCAAGGAGTGTTTCAGCCTGGACACCTGGTAGCCGCCAAAGGATTCATCCAATTGCTCCAACGCCGCCACCAAGCGGCCGGGTAGGTCGCGAATGTATTCCTGCTCCTCGCGGTTGAGCAACGCATACTCTTCGGCGGTGCCATCGGCCATGTGGATGAAGTTGACGGCTTTAGTGGATTCGTTCATGGGCTGGTTTGTGGGCTGGTATCGTTCAGTTTAATATCCCATCGCACCGCCAGCAAACATCAAAAGTAGCCGGGTTGTTTTCTCCGCAGGTGGCGCATGGTTTGTTGGTGGGTGGTGGCGGGCGGTTTTCGAAGTGCTCGATTTCCCGGGCGGCTTTTTCCGCATCGCGGTCGTGCTTCACCCACACTTCCGGGTAGGTGACCGGCAAATCACCAAACCCACCCACGGCGTTTTGATTGAACAGAAGGCACGGGACACCGGCGTGGACAAGCAAGTCAGCCACCAGTTGGCCGTCGATCAGGGACTCGGCGGTATACACGCACTTCATGGCAACTTGCTGGTGCTTGACAAGGGTAGCACGGGTGCGTCACGGCTCCGCCTGATCCGCTTCCGATGATTTTGGCCAGGCCATGATGACCGCCTGCACCAGCGTGGCCAGGGGGATGGCGAAAAAGATGCCCCACACGCCCCACAGCCCGCCGAAGAATAATACCGCGACGATGATCGCCACCGGATGGATGTTGACCACCTCGGAAAACAACAAAGGCACCAGCAAGTTGCCATCAAGTGCCTGGATAATCGAATACACCACCATCACATAAATGAAATCGCTGCCCCAGCCCCACTGAAACCACGCGATCAACACCACCGGAATGGTGGCCACCACGGCACCGACATATGGGATGATTACCGAGACGCCCACCAGCGCCGCCAGCAACATGGAAAATTGCAAGCCGAAGTAGGCGAAGCAAAGGTAGGTGGTGAACCACACGATCAGGATTTCCCAGAACTTGCCGCGGATGTAGTTGCCGATTTGTAAATCCACATCGCCCCACACCCGCGCCGCGAGACGGCTGTCGCGGGGCAGAAATTCCACGAACCAGCGGAGAATACGCTCCTTGTCCATAAGAAAAAAGAAAATCAGGATCGGCAGCAGCACCAGATAAATCAGCACGGTGATGACGCTGGCGGCACCGGACAACGAAGAAGCGAGAACGCTTTGGCCGACGGCGGTCAATTGCGCACGCACACTGCCGATGATTTCCTGCACCTGTTCCACCGAAAACAATTCCGGATATTTGGATGGCAGGGTCATCAATCCGGCCTGACCGCGGGAGAGAATATCCGGAATCTTCTGCACCATCTCGGTCAGTTGGTTATACAAAATCGGCAACAGGCCGAACACCACCAGCACCACGAATAAAAGGAAGGCGAGGAAAACCACCCACACCGCAATCGGCCGGGGGATTTTTGCCCGGGTCAGTTTGCGGGTCAGGCCCTCCAGCAGGTAGGCGATGACGATGCCGGCCAGCACCGGTGCCAGCATGTTGCCGGCATATACGATGATCAGAAACGAGCCGAGCAGGACCGCCGAAAGATAGACGATCTCGGGGTTGGCGATTTGCCGTTTGAACCAGTTAGTGATTTGTTCCATGGGGATTTTATAGCAGGTTTGGCGGCGTGCGGCTATGCCTTCGCATCGGCAATACGCTCGATGATTTCGAAGTCATGGGTAATCGCCACCGAATGTTCCAGCATGCGCGTTACCGAACAATATTTTTCAATGGACAGAGCCACCGCACGCGCCACTTTTTTGCGGTCAAGGTTTTGTCCGCTGATCAGGTAGCGGAGGTGAATCCGGGTGAATACGGCGGGCACCGCATCAGCGCGCTCGGCTTCGATCTCGATTTCACAGGCACTCACGCGCTGGCGGCTTTTTTTCAGAATTAACATCACGTCGATGCCGCTGCAACCGCCGAGCCCCATCAACACCATCTCCATCGGTCGCGCACCATCGCCCGCGCCACCGAGGTCGGGCGAGGCCGACATCACCACGCGATGGCCGCTGTCGGTGGTCGCTTCAAAACTCATCGTGCCGAAATGGGTTAGTTTGGCTTTCATGGGTTATGCCTGCCGTCTTTGCAACAGAGTAAAAACAAAATTCTCGACCGCGGCGCAAAGTTTTTCAATGTAGGGTTCGTCACGCGCCACTCGAACCAGCAGTTGCTCGGCAAAGTCGGGGTGGTAACTGAAAAAATCGCACCACTTGCGCCGGGTCACCCACAACTGCCCTTGCACCTGCGGAATATACGCCGACGGAAGTTCCCCGGTGTGCAAATACGCCTCATGGGTTTCGGCCTTCGGACACTTGATTTCCAGCAAACCGTGCGCGCCGGCCAGTCCGTCCGGGCTTGCCGCAATCAGTCGCCTTTCATCCCGATACACCAAACCCACTTGCGTCACCTCTGTGCCGGTTCGCGACGCATAGCATAAGCGCGCCTCGGGTTCCATCTCAATGCCGCGCCGCATCCATTGCGAAGTATCGCTGACCCGCGCCACGCCGGTTCGCCACTCGGCAAGCAGTTCATCCCTATACAATGCCGAAGAAGTCGAAAGCGCGCCGGAGGCGGTTAGTATGCGTTTGAAATTGGACGCGGTTGGAATGCCGAGACGCGCAAGCCGCCACGCTTCCGAGCCCTGGTCGATAGTCAGCACCACCATTTGGCAAGCCCTTATAGACCAAACATAGTTTTCATTTTCCGGCCCGGGTCATCGGCGCGCATGAGTGCTTCGCCGGCAAGGAAAGCATGAACGTTGTGTTGACGCATTCGCGCCACATCATCGCGATGGGCCAACCCGCTTTCGGTTACCACGATGCGGTTCGCGGGAATCGCGTCGAGCAATTCCAGCGTAGTGTCCAGCCGGGTGTGGAAGGTGCGCAGGTTGCGGTTGTTGATGCCGATCAATCGGCACGGCAACGCCAGCGCACGCTGCAGTTCATTGCGGTCGTGCACCTCAAGCAACACATCCATGCGCAATTCTTGCGCCAACTCGGCGAAGGTTGCCAACTCGTCATCGTGCAGTGCCGCGACAATCAACAACACCGCGTCCGCACCGAGCGCGCGCGCCTCGAAAAGTTGATAGGCGTCCATAATAAAATCCTTGCGCAACACCGGCAAGTCGCAGGCCGAACGCGCCTGACAAAGATGATCGTCGCTGCCGTGAAAAAACCTTTCATCGGTCAACACCGACAAACAGGTGGCGCCATTCGCGGCGTAACTTTTAGCGATGCTGGCGGGGTCGAAATCGGCGCGGATGATGCCCCGGCTCGGCGATGCTTTTTTAATCTCGGCGATGACCGCCGGGCGGTTTCGCGCGAGGTCTGTTTGGATGGCGTTGATGAATCCACGCGGCGGCATCAGATCTGCCATGGCGGCGCGCAGTTCGCTCAAGGGGCGGACATCGGCACGGCGTGCCACTTCTTTTGCCTTGGCCGCGAGAATTTGCTCGAGGAGGTCGGCGGGCAGGTCGGGTGTCGGGTCGGGCTTCATCGGTTGGGGCATGTCATTTCGCCGCATGGTCGATGTCGAGAAAATTTTTCAGCAGGGCATGGCCGTGCTGGGTCAGGATCGATTCGGGATGAAACTGCACGCCCTCGACCGGCAAGTCAAGATGTCGAATCGCCATGATCTCATCATCATCGCTCCACGCGGTAACCTCGAAACAGTCCGGCAGGGAAGACGACTCCAGCGCCAGCGAATGATAACGAGTTGCCTGAAACGGCGACGGCAATCCGCGGAAAATCCCTTCAGCGTGGTGGTGAATCATGGAGGTCTTGCCGTGCATCAGTTGGCGCGCATGCACCACGCGCCCGCCGAACGCCTGACCGATGCACTGGTGACCGAGGCACACACCCAGCACCGGAATGTGCGCGGCGAAATGGCGCGCCGCCTCAAGCGACACGCCGGCCTCGTTGGGCGTGCACGGACCCGGCGAAATCACCAGACACCAGGGCGCGAGTTGCTCAAGACCGGCGATGCTTTTTTGGTCATTGCGGACCACCGTCGCGGCCGCGCCAAGTTCGCCGAAATATTGCACCAGGTTGTAAGTGAAGGAGTCGTAGTTGTCTATTATTAACATTTGTGCTTGCCTTTTGTGCTTGTCTTTTCGTCGCCATGCTTTGTTGCGCTGCGTCGCGTTGTCGCTTACCTACTTAATGTAGGCGCGCTCCACCGCTCCTTGCGCGCCTCGCCTGACAACGAAAATACGGCGCACAATTTTGTGCTTGTCTATTTTGCGCGTATCATCCCTGATACGCGCCCTTCGGGCTCGCTTCGCTCGCGCCCAGTCGATTGATGGCGCTCCCGGCGATTTTTTCCGCCATGCTTTGTTGCGCTGCGTCGCACAATTTTGTGCTTGCCGCGAGAAAGACGAATGCTGATTTTTTTGTTGTCACGCTCATAGAAGTTTTGCTATTTACTCTATTCTCCCAATCTACTGGCGCGTGGAAACAGGATGTTTCCCCCTGCGATGCGGGGGGTGCGGGGGGCATCCCCCCCGCAAAGCGCGAGCACGCGCAAAATTGCGCGCAGTATTTTCGTTGTCAGGCAAGGCGCGCGAGGAGCGAGGGAGTGAGCAATACATTAAGTATGTGAGCGACCGAGCAACGATGCGCAACACCGCATGACGACGAAAAGGCAAGCGCAACGAACCTTTGCCTATCAGCCACAGGTTACTCGGCGGCGTAAGCCGCCGCCATTGCCCTTCGCACACCATTATCATTTGCGGCGGAGCCGTGTAGCCGCTCTCTCTATTCATCACCATCGCCATCCAGCGGCAAATGCAATCCGGCCTGCGCCATTTCGACCGCACGAAACACCGCGTGTCCTTTGTTCATGGTCTCCTCCCATTCGCGCGTCGGGTCGGAGTCGGCGACGATGCCGGCGCCAACTTGTACATACACCATGTCATCTTTAATCAATGCGGTGCGAATGGCGATGGCGGTGTCCATGTTGCCGTTCCAGCCGATGTAGCCCACCGCGCCGGAATAAATGCCGCGCTTGTCCGGCTCGATTTCTTCGATAATTTCCATCGCCCGCACTTTCGGCGCGCCCGACAAAGTGCCGGCGGGAAAAGTCGCACGCAACACATCGATGGCGTCAAGGTCATCGTCTATTTGTCCGGTGACATTGGACACGATGTGCATCACATGGGAATATTTTTCAATCTGCATTTTATCGGTTACCGCCACCGTGCCGATGCGCGCCACGCGCCCGACATCGTTGCGCCCCAAATCCACCAGCATTAAATGCTCGGCGAGTTCCTTCGGGTCGGATAACAATTCCGCCGCCAACGCCGCGTCTTGCGCATCATTTTCACCGCGTCGGCGAGTGCCGGCGATGGGGCGCACGGTCACCTCGTTTTCTTCCAGCCGCACCAGAATTTCCGGCGAAGCACCAACGATGTGGAAGTCATCAAGGTCAAGGTAATACATATAAGGAGACGGATTCAAGGTGCGCAATGCGCGGTATAAATCCAGCGGCGCGGCGACAAACGGCAACGACATGCGCTGCGAAATGACCACCTGAAAAACATCGCCCTCATAAATATATTCGCGGCATCTCTCCACCGCCGCTTCGAATTGTTCGCGTGGAAACGATGAGGTGAAACGGGATTCGTCGCCGGCATCGTCCTGGCTATCGTCAACTTCATGCGACGAGGCATCGCGGGCAAGTTGCGCAAGCAAATCTTGCAATCGTTGCGCGCCGCGCTGCCACGCATCATGGTACGAGGTGTCGGCGTGGACGATTACATACAATCGCCCGGACAGGTTGTCAAACACCACCACTTCGTCGGACACCATAAGCACGATGTCCGGCGCGTCAATCGGGTCGGTCACCGCGCATGCGCCGAGATGAGGTTCAATGTAACGCACCGTGTCGTAGCCGAAGAAGCCGACCAGCCCGCCACTGAATCTCGGCATACCGGGGATTTGCGGCACACGATGCTGTTGCCGGAAGCGGCGGATTTCTTCCAGCGGGTCATCGCAGGACATCTCGTGCGCCACTTCATCGCCGCGCCCGTGGTTGTCAATGATGCGAAAATTATTTTCCCGAACCTCAATGCGCCGACGACAAGGCAGCCCGATGATGGAATAACGCCCCCATTTCTCGCCGCCGTGCACCGATTCCAGCAAGTAACTATACGGCGCGGCCGCGAGTTTGCGATAGACGCTCAACGGCGTTTCCAAATCCGCCAGCACTTCGCGCACCAGCGGAATGCGGTTGTAGTCGAGGTCGGCGTAGTGGTTAAATTGTTCGCGGCTGAGCATGGCAAGTCATCACGACAAAAAGCGGTGGGGTTGTGTCACTGCGCATGACGATGGTGAGTGGTGGCGGGCACCTCACATTTAATCCATGTCAATGGCACCGACGATGGGGCACCGATGATGGCCGGCGATTCTACCCCATCGCCAATTGTTCGCGCAGGGCTTTGATTACGCTGTCGTAGCCGTGGGCGTCGGTTGGGTTGGCGGCACCGAATATGGCGCTACCGGCGACGAAAGTGTCGGCACCGGCGCGGGCGATGTCGGCGATGTTTTCCACGGTGACGCCGCCGTCTATTTCCAGACGAATGTCGCGGCCGCTGGCATCGATGAGTTTGCGCGCCTCGACCAGTTTGTTGAGGGTGGCGGGGATGAATGGCTGGCCGCCGAAGCCGGGATTGACCGACATCAGCAGCACCATGTCCACCTGTTCAATGACATGGCGCAAGGCGTCCAACGGTGTCGCCGGGTTGAACACCAGCCCGGCACGACAGCCGCGCTCGCGAATCAGCCGTAGCGAGCGGTCGATGTGCTCGGAGGCTTCGGGATGAAAGGTGATGTAACTGGCATCGGCGGCGGCGAAGTCGGGGATGATGCGGTCCACCGGCTTGACCATGAGGTGCACATCGATGGGGGCG
Organism: Candidatus Poriferihabitaceae bacterium; assembly: GCA_965249835.1. Lineage (GTDB taxonomy): Bacteria > Pseudomonadota > Gammaproteobacteria > Arenicellales > Poriferihabitantaceae > JAHRAW01. Next base: position 463,156 of record CBDFMY010000003.1, on the reverse strand, counting down.
GTTACGCCGTGCTTGCGCAGGGCTTCGCAGACCAGCGGGCCGATGGTCAGGTTGGGGACATAGTGGTTGTCCATCACATCAAAGTGCACCATGTCGGCGCCGGACGCGAGCACCCGCTCCACTTCCTCCCCCAGCCGCGCAAGGTCGGCCGACAGAATGGATGGAGCGATGAGATAGTTATCGTGGGTTGCCATCAAAAAAATTTCACATGATTGACATCAACATGGGCGCGTAACCTTTCACCGACCCAGACTACCCGATTCAACCGCAAGTTTCATGGTCGACCAGCACTCACTCGGCACATTATTGAATCACCAAAAACAACATGCGCTCATCGCGCAGCAGTTTAATCAGCAGCGCGTTATCATCCCCCTTGACCGCCTGCGCCATTTCTTTCGGGGTCTTCACCCGCCGCCGGTTGATGCTGAGAATAATATCGTTTTCGGCCAGCCCGAACCGTTGCGCCGGGCTGCCGGGCTGCAGTTCCGTCACTTCAACGCCGCCGTCGTGCTCCGGGCCGGGTTCGGCGGTGCGGAAACGAGCACCGGCAAGTCGCCCAGACAAGCCCTGCTCGCGCATGGCAAAACCGCCGATTTCCTTGATTCGCGTGTGGATGGTTTTCAATTTGCCATCGCGGTAGAACTGCACACGCGCCTTGGTGCCGGTGCGCAACAGGCCCACCGCGTTGCGCAGGTCGGTGCTGTCGTTGACCGGGGTGTCGTTGAATTGGACGATGACATCGCCGGTCCGCACCCCGGCTTCTTCCGCGGCCGAATCGGGGATTACCTGAGACACCACCGCGCCGCTCAATCCGCTGAGCCCGAAGGCGTCCGCCAGAGACGGTGTCAGGTCTTGCATGGTCACCCCCAGCAAGCCGCGCCGCACATCGCCGTGCTCGACCAACTGTGCCATCAACTCTTTCACCATGTCGATGGGAATGGCGAAACCGATGCCGACGCTGCCGCCGCCACGGGAGAAAATCGCGGTGTTGATGCCGATGAGTCGCCCATGCAAATCCACCAGCGCGCCGCCGGAATTGCCGGGGTTAATGGAGGCATCGGTCTGGATGAAATCTTCATAGCCCTCGATGCCGAGGCCGCTACGCCCAAGCGCGCTGATGATGCCCGAAGTCACGGTTCGGCTGAGGCCGAACGGGTTGCCGATGGCAACGACAAAATCCCCGACGCGCAACTTTGCCGAATTGCCGAGCGGGATTTCGGAAAGTCGCTCGCCGTCCACCTGGATAACGGCGATGTCGCTGTCGGCATCCGAGCCGACCAGTTCCGCTTGCAGGGTTCGGCCATCCTCGGTGGTCACGGTAATTTCATCGGCCTGGTCGATGAGGTGATGGTTGGTGATGATATAGCCCTTTTCGGCATCGACGATGACCCCGGAGCCGAGGCTACCGCGTGAGCGGCGAGGCGATTGCGGCAAGTTGAAAAACCGCCGGAAAAACGGGTCCTGCATCAGCGGGTTCTGCCGCGCTTGCAGGCGGGTGGTGGAGGAAAGATTAACCACCGCCGCCTGAATTTTCTCCAGCATCGGAGCCAGGCTGGGTAGCGGCTGGTCGCCGTCCGCTATCGGCAATGCGGCAAAACAGGCCGGGCTGAGGCCGAACGCCAACAGCAAAAGCAGCAAAAGTCGTTTATTCAACTGGTTTAGTTTATGAAGCAAGGGCTTGTGAATACGGGTTGGTAACGCAGGTTCATTTTTTCCGCCGGGCGCGCTTCAAAGAGTAGAATAGAGTGCCGGAGAGCATCGGTAATTGGCGACCGTCAAAGTCGCGTGTTGCCGCGGGTTTCATTCTGATGCACGGCATGACGGCCACGACGGGGCCACGACGACAGTATAAACCAAAACCACCAATCAAAGATTAACGGCCACACAAGTAATGTCTAACCGGGCAGTCATGTTGTTCTCGGCACTTGGCCACGCCTATTTCCACATGTTTACGGCGTTTTATTTCGTCATCGTGTTGTCGCTGGAACTGGAATGGCGACAGCCCTATCATGAACTGGTCAACCTGTGGACGCCGGGTGCGTTGCTGGTGGGCGTGTTTGCGCTGGTCGCCGGATGGTTGGGGGATCGCTGGAGCGCGAGCGGCATGCTGGTGATTTATTTCCTCGGCATGGGATTGTGTTCGGTGGCCGCCGGTTATGCCAGCACCCCGCTGACCCTGCTGCTGGCGTTGTCGGGGCTCGGCCTGTTCGCTTCCATCTACCACCCCATCGGCATTCCGCTGGTGATTCGAAACAGCGGCGCCAAACAAGGAAAAGCATTGGCACTGAACGGCGTGTTCGGCAGCCTCGGCGCGGCCATGGCCGGCGTGGTCACCGGTTTCCTGGCCGATGTCGGTGGCAGTTATCTGGCGTTCGTGTTGCCCGGTGTCATCGTTGCGTTGACCGGCATCCTGATGATGGTCGGGCTGGCGTGCGCGCGACCGTCCGATGCACCGGCGCCGCAAAAACCCAGCGGCGGCGCAGTCGGTTGGCGCACACCGTTTTTCGTGCTGCTGTTCTGCCTCACCGCCGCCGGCCTCATCTATCACGCCACCCAGACGGTGATGCCCAAGGCGTTTTCCATTCGCCTCGGCGATGGGCTCGGCACCGACTTGAAAACCGTGGGCTTTTATGTGGCGCTGGTGTATGTGGTCAGCGGCGTGTTCCAGTTTGTCGGTGGCGCGCTGGCCGACCGCTACTCCCTCAAGTGGGTCTACCTCAGCCAGTTCGTGGTTCACGCCGCGTTGCTGGTGGTGGCGGCACATGCCGGCGGAATCTATCTGGTGGTCATTATGTGCGCGGCGGTGTCCCTCGGCGCCGGCGTGTTACCCGCCGAAAACATGTTGCTGGCGCGCCACACACCGAGCAATCACCACGGCCTGGTGTTCGGGTTGAAGTTCGTGTTGTTCTTCATCTCCGGCCCGCTCGCGGTGTTGCTGGTGTCCTGGGTCAACCGCGTGACCGGGCAGTTGGTCTGGGTGTTTCTGACGCTGTTCATCACCGCCGCCGTCATCTGTTTGGCGGCACTGGCACTACCGCGCAGGACGCCCGCCGGCATTGCCGCGGCCACTCGTTCCTAGGCGGCGGGAAGGTTGATGCGCGCGCGCCATTCACATTACGTCTTGCTGCTGGTGGTGTTTGCCGTCCTCGTCTCCGGTTGCGCCACGGCACCGCCGAGGCACACCGACAACGCCTGCAAAATATTCGCACAAAAACCCGGGTGGTATAAACACACGCGCCGCGCCGCAAAAAAATGGCGGGCGGATGCGGCGGTGCTACTCGCCATCATGCGCCAGGAATCCGGGTTTGACGCCAACGCCAAACCGAAGCGCAAACGTTTCCTCGGCATCCCGCTGAAACGCCCGTCATCGGCGTTCGGTTACGCCCAGGCGTTGGACGGTACCTGGCGCCTATACAAAAAAAGCGCCGGCAACTTCCTCGCGCAACGCGACCGGTTTTCCGATGCGATGGATTTCATCGGCTGGTATGTCGCGCAAACCCGAAGGCAATTGAAAATCCCCGCGAGCGATGCTTATCGAAACTACCTTGCTTATCACGAGGGCTGGAGAGGCTACGCACGTGGAACCTACCAAAGAAAAAAATGGTTGCGGAATGTAGCCAAGCGCGTGGCGCGTCAAGCTGTGCGCTACCGTGCACAACTCAAGCGGTGTGGGTATTGAATTGCGCTTGCCTTTTCGTCGCCATGGTCGTTTTGCTGTGTAGTGTTGCGCATCGTCGCTCGGTCAGTCACATACTTAGTGTATGCTCCCTCCCTCGCTCCTCGTACGCCTTGCCTGACAACGAAAAAATCGCCGGGAGTGCCATGAATTGATTGGCGCGAGCGAAGCGAGCCCGAAGGGCGCGTATCAGGGATGATACGCGCAAAATGCGGCGCGCAATGTTTGTTCGTAATTAATGAGTCCGGTCAAACCGAACTTTTTCTCTCGTGTGCTTTGGCTTCTCAACGCGCCTTTGTCCTCTCAATTCACTAATACCTATCATTCGTCATTCTCGCCGGCAGGCGGGAATCCAGTCTGTTGTTCTCGCCAAAGGCGAGAACCCAGAACTAAAAAACGATGAGAGTAACGAATACCGTCATAATCCAAACCATATCCCCAGACCGTCATCCTCATCGGCAGGCGGGGATCCAGACGCGGCGTAGCCGCGCCGTTTGATGCGAGGATGACGGCAGGGATGGCGGTTTTTTCCGCCTTCGGCGAGAACGACGGCCGAGAGGGCGGTGCTAAAACACCGCTGGAAAGGAATAAAACGTGCAGTGAATTAGTGAACACATACAACGATGCATCGTTGTCGCACCCTCAACCGGAGATGTAATGTTGTAATTGGTCGATGGTGAACTGCTGTTCCTTGATTACCGCTTTGACCAGGTCGCCGATGGAAATCATGCCGACCACTTGCTTGCCCTCGACCACCGGCAGGTGGCGAAAGTGGTTGTCGGTCATCAGCGACATGCACTCGGCGACGCTGGCCGCGCGGGTGGTGGTGACCGGGTCGCGGGTCATGATGTCGCGCACCGATGTGTCGTGCGATGAGCGGTCTTCGAGAATGATTTTGCGCGCGTAATCTCGCTCGCTGAGTATTCCCGACAGGTGGCCTTCATCAATCACCAGCACCGCGCCGATGCCCTTTTCCGCCATCAGACGGATTCCGTCCAGCACCGACTGGTCGGAGCGCACGCTCCAAATATCACCGTTTCCGCCTTCCAGAATGTCGCCCACTGTGCTCATAACGAGGTCCCCCGAAAGTGGCTATGAGCACCCATCATAGCAAAAAATCACGCGGCGCGATTTTTCGTGAGCAAAGCGAGCCCGCCAGGGCGTTGGCGAGAACAAACTGACCGGCAAACCTCGTGGCGACAAAGAGCCGCCACCGAGGCCGCTAAACGCCTTCCGGCGATCCGGGGTCTGCAGATGCTCATAAGCATGTGGCACATCAACTCAAGAGGAGAGTCCATGCAAATCCACCCTATTGGCTACCGAATGAGGGGTTTTTACCGCGTCGCCCAAATCGGGCATCGTTGGGCCATTAATTCGCAAACCAGCGATTGACTTCGTTGCGAGCCGAGAACACCGGCGTGCTATCGAAGGCGAAAGTGTTGTGAAAATATTCGTCGCAGGCATCGGGTTGGTGGTATTGCGACTGGTAGTAGTCTTTGTTTTCGGAGATTTGTCGCAGCGCAGCCGCCAGCGCGTCGACATCTTTTTGGTCGTTATACAAACCAAAACTGGCGCGCACCATGCCGCGATGCAAATCCGCCAGCGCTTCGAGTTCTTCGTTGCTCAAGCCGTCCATGTGTTCGCCGAGGTCGTCGGCGATCATCTCGCGCACGTAGGGATGCGCGCAGAAACAGGCGTTGCGCACGGCGATGTTGAAGTAGTCATTGAGAATGGCGGCGGTCAGCGAGTGGTGCATGCCGCGAATGTTGACAGACAGCGCACTGGCGCGCTGGCATTTGCCGGTGTCGGTTTCGCCGTAAACCACCACATCGTTTATTTTTGACAACTGCGCGATGGCGTTGTTGATTAACTGCGTCTCTTCCGCATCAATGAATTCCATGCCGATTTTTTTAAGCGCGCACAACACCGAAGCCAGCGCGATGGCGCCGGCGATGTTTGGTGTGCCGGCTTCTTCGCGATCGGGAAATTTATCCGTGGACAAGTAGCGGTCGAGATACACATCATCCACCATGCCGCCGCCGACTTCATCGGGCTCGACCTCGGCGAACAAATCGCGGCGGGTAATCACCGCCCCCGGCGAGGCCGGCACATAAATCTTGTGTCCCGACAGGCACACGATATCAAGATTGCGCGCCGGGTTTTTATGGCCGCACATTTGGATCGGCACATGCGCCGCCATCTGCGCCGCATCCACCATAATCAGCGCGCCGTGGCGGTGTGCCACTTCGGCGATGTCGTGAATCGGGTTGACGATGCCGGTGACATTGGACACGCCGGTCACCGAAACATAATTCACGCGCCCGGCATGGTCGCGCAACGCCTGTTCAATGTGAGAGACATCGGCGCAACCGAAGCCGCTTTCGGTGACCCGCACCGGCACGTGAACCACCTGATTGAAATTCTTTCGGTGAGGCAGGTCGTTGGAGTGGTGTTCCATGACGGTGGTGATGACCACGTCTCGCTCCGGCCATTTGCGCGACAGGGTGCGCGCCACGCGGTTGATGCCGCCGGTGGTGCCGCTGCCGACGAAAAAACAGCCGTGGGTTTTCGGGTCGGCATTGACGAACTCCAGCACCATGTCGTGCGCCCATTCAAATTCCCGCGAGGAGAGTTTTGCGTTGAAGTGGGCGTTGCTGTGGGTGTTGGCGTAATAGGGCAGGTATTTGTCCATGATGTCCCGGGCGATGCCGAGTTGCAGCGTGCTGGCGGTGCTGTCGAGGTAGATTCGCCGGGTTTTCTCGCCGCTGGCGAGTTGATATTGCACGCCTAGGCCGGTGGTGCTGGCGCGCAGTTTCTCCAGCATTTTTTGCGGTCCCGGGGAACCATTTTCTTTATTGGGCATAATAATGTGAACTCGAAGTATATTAGTTTGTAAAACAGGCGATAAATAGAATAAATATCTATAAAAGACAAACCACATGGAATATAACTATCTCCAAACTCGTTGTAAGTAGGCAATTATTTCACAAATCACCAAAAAATCAACCCCTCATCCCAGCCGCCGACACCGCCGCCGACCAAGCGTTCTTCGCCGGGCAAAATCGAATACAATGCGGTCAAACGCAAAGTTTGACCATCAGAATTCCAATCAGACGACCGCCCCAAGAAAAAAAATCATGCAGAAACACGACGTCATCGTCATCGGTAGCGGCCCGGCCGGCAAAACCGCCGCCATCCAGGCCGCCAAACTGGGACGCAAGGTCGCGGTCATCGACGGCATGGCCGAGGTCGGCGGGGTGTGCGTGCACACCGGCACCATCCCCAGCAAGACCATGCGCGAGACCGTGCTTAATCTTTCCGGCTGGCGTGAACGCGGGTTCTATGGCCGCTCGTACCGCGTCAAACAGGACATCACCGCCGCCGACCTGATGCGGCGGTTGAACATGACGCTGAAGCGCGAAGTGGACATTCTTGAGGATCAACTGATGCGCAACGGTGTCGAAATCGTCTGCGGTCACTGCCATTTCATCGACGACAAAACGGTCGAAGTCGACACCGCCAACGGAGACACGCTGGTCATGACCGCCGATAACTTCATCATCACCGTCGGCACGCGCACCTACCGACCGGACTATGTTCCGTTTAACGGCACCACCGTCATCGACAGCGACGAAGTAACCCGCATGCAAAAACTGCCCCGCTCAATAACGGTCATCGGCGCCGGCGTGGTCGGAGTGGAGTATGCCACCATCTTCAAGACACTGGATATTAGTGTCACGCTGATCGAACCGCGCGCGACTATGCTTGATTTCATCGACAAAGAAATCCTGATGCACTTTCGTCACGACATCGTCGATGCCGGCGTGCGGTTGCAATTCGGGCAAAAAGTCGACCGCATTGAGATCAAGAAAAATGGCACTTGCGTGGTGCATCTGGAAAGCGGTCGCGCGTTCGCTTCCGACATGGTGTTATTCGCCGCCGGTCGGGTTGGTGCCACCGACACCCTTGGCCTCGACCGGTTCGGGCTGGAGGTGGATCATCGCGGGCGGCTGTCGGTCAATGAACATTTCCAGACCGCAGTGCCGCATATTTATGCCGCCGGCGATGTCATCGGCTTCCCCAGTTTGGCTTCCATCTCCCTCGAACAAGGCCGCATTGCGGTGTTGCACGCGCTCGGCGAGCCGGTATACAAGCCGCCGGAGTTTTTCCCCTACGGCATTTACGCGGTGCCGGAAATGTCCACCGTCGGCATGTCCGAAGAGGAAGTGATCGAGCGCAAGATTCCATATGAAGTCGGCATCACGCCGCTGCGTGAGACTTCCCGCGGCAAGGTCATGGGGCTGGATTCGGGCATGATCAAAGCCATTTTTTCCACCAAGACGCGGCGCTTGCTCGGCGTTCACATTGTCGGCGAGGGCGCCACTGAATTGATTCACATCGGCCAGGCGGTGTTGACTCTCAAGGGCACGTTGGATTATTTTCTCGAAAACGCGTTCAACTATCCGACTCTGGCCGAAGCCTACAAGGTGGCCGCGTTGTATGCGCACAACCGCATCGTGGCACTGGGCGACGAACCGAAAGCAACCGCACGAAATTAACCCATGATTAAGTTTTTGAAAGGATTATTCCAAAGCGGCGCGTCCGGCACCAAACAACCGGCGGTGCCAGCGGTGCAACACGATGGGTTCAGCATCAGCCCGTGCCCGCATCAGGTCGCCGGCGGCTGGTCCACCGAAGCGGTCATCCGCAAGGTCATCGACGATGAAACCAAACAGCACACCTTCATCCGCGCCGACGCATCCCCCACCAAAGAAGCAGCCGTCGCGCTGATCATCAGCAAAGCCAAAACGCTGATCGATCAACAGGGCGAGAAGATTTTTTCCTGAGGTTTCGCTGGGCTCATTATTTCGTTAATTCTGGGTCAAGCTGTTCACTCAACATCCGTTTCCCATACCCGTTTTCGGCGGCTTCTTGATAAATGGTTCGCATGAGGGAGGCGAGATACGGATGTTGATTTGAGGTCGTTTCGATTTGACCCAACATATCGCAAATGTAGGCGAAGTATTTCAAGGTATTTTCAATGGAGAACACATAGCCGCAATAGTCCCTCGACAGCGCGTGATCAAGTATGCGCTCCAAGGCCGAGGAACGGCCCGGTCCCAACCGGGCCAAACTATACAATTTTTCCCAATCCACGCCCAATGTCCGCACGTAGTTAAAAGTCTCCACCACCAAGGTGGCGGTTCCCAGAGCGAGAAAATTGCTGACGAGTTTTGCGCGGCTTCCCGCGCCAACTTCGCCGAAACGCTCCACCCGCTTGCAAAAACACGACAACACTGCTCGCGCACGCTCAAAATCCTTCTCCGCGCAACCGACAATCCCACCAAGAGCCCCACCGCTCACCGGTGATTCGACATAGGAAATACCGTTCTTGGAAAGAAGCGCAGCGAATTCCATGGTTGCATCGGGGGGGTTGGTGGTGGTGTCGATCATCATCATTGAAGGACACAAAGAAGGGCGCAACGCTTCGATGATCTCGCTTGCCGCCGTGTTGCCGGTTACGCACAAGACGATTGTATCGGAGGCTTTCGCTAATGCATCATATGACGATACTTCCTGCGCGCCGTGCGCGACCAAATCTTCGATGGGCGCACGGTTATTGTGGGCTATGACGGTAAGCGCATGGCCGCTACGCAAAAGATTCTTCGCCATTCCGCACCCCATACTGCCAGCACCGATAAATCTTGTTCGCATCACAGGCACCGGGTTAAAGCGACCACCCGCCATCTATAATATTCACCGTGCCGGTGGTAAATTTTGATTCATCACTTGCCAGATGAATGATGATGCCAGTGACCTCATCTGCCTCGGCGAGCCGCCCGATGGGTTGGCGGGCGAGAAATGCCGCCATGGATTTATCGTAATCTCCGGTATCGCGCATTCGCTGTTTCAGCGACGGCGTGCGAATTGTTCCCGGGCATATCGCATTACAACGGATACCCCGGCCCACGAAATCCCGTGCCTGTCCGGGCTCAGATACAAATGAGACTTTATTAGTTAAGGAAATCGGGTAGTCTAAGGTGAAATCTTTTCACTTAAATCACAGGAGACTACCCGATGCAGATAAAAAGCCTGCGTATCAAATCATACCGCAGTTGGGCGATTGCCGATACCGCCAGTGAAGCAGCCATCGCCCGAATAAAGAAACTGGAACTCTATGCACGACCCCCGCACAGTTGAACAATATGTCAAGGGCACCGGTTTTTTGTGGGGCGGCGAATATTTCCCCGGCGTCGGTCACATCAAGGCGGAATATGTGAATCGCCGACACATCGTCTTGCAGGCGTTTCAAGCCTGTTTCATCAACATCGGTCGCGTACACTTCCGCGCCCTTGAGGGCCATGGCGATTGCGCTCGCCCGTCCCATTCCCTGCGCCGCCGCAGTGATGAGCACCCGTTTTCCTTCAAGCCTTCCGTTCACGCCGGTTTTCCTGCTCGTTGGGTTCCCTCATCAAATGTTGTCTCATCCCCGGGCGGCAAGGCGGGCTTTTGCTGTATCCGGTTTCATGATGGTGTGCAAGGCGGTTTGTGTGCTCTTGAGCACTTCGCGCAGTTCATGTTTTGATTCCTCGTTCATCGCGCGCAATGGCGGGCGCACCAAGCCAGCCGGGAGTCCTTTCAGTTCACAGGCGTATTTCACTGATTGGGCAAGTTGGCCGCTTTGTTCGAGCACCGAAGTCAGCGGTAACAGCGCATTCATCATTAGTCGCGCTTTGCCAAAATCTTTGTCTCGAACGCACGCGTTATAAAAATCGACGACCTCTTCAGCGAAGAAATTCCCCATCGGCGTAACCCAGCTGGTCGCGCCCCAGACGAAAAACTCAAGGGCTTGATCTTCCGCGCCGCAACTTAACTCGAAATGTGGAAATTCATGTGCAATCAGATGAATACGATTGATATCGCCGCTCGCTTCCTTGATGCAACGAAAGTGATCGTATTGTCCGACGATGCCGAGGAATTCCGGCCCCATAGTGACACCAGTGCGTCCGGGATAGTTATACAGCATGATGGGAAGGTCGGCGGCACGATCAATTGACAGGCAGTGGGCGGCAAGCTCACTTTCGGTCGGTAGCGAATAAGGCGGTGCGGCTACGAGCAATCCGTCAGCCCCGGCTTCGCGTGCGGCTTTGGCAAGTGCGCAGGCAAGCGGGGTGGTCATGTCGTTGACACCGCACAGCATCGGCACGCGCCCGTTGATGACTGAATTGGCGAAATGAAACTGGTGCACACGTTCCTCGGTGGACAGCGCATAACTCTCGCCGGTTGTTCCTCCGACGATGATCGCGTGTGCTTTGCCGGCAATCATATATTCGATGATTTCGGCGCATCCTGATTCATCAACGCTGTAATCCTCACGGAACGGTGTGATGACCGGCGGAATGATTCCTTTAAACACGGAAATATCCTCGAGCGTTTCAGTGCGCGGTTTTCAAGTCGACAATCTGTATACTATATCGCCGATGTTCGGTCAAGGGTTTGTTTGATGCCGTGAATTCAACTCTTGAGTGTAACTTCACCGATGAAGGAAAGGTGAGATGCGGGGGAGCCAACAGTGGTAAAATCGGCCGATGGTGAAGCAAAAACAGCGCGATGACAACAGTATCGGGATTCGTCGTCGTGGTAGTGGTGCGCAAATTGTTTATGAGTCGCTACGCCGCGATATTCTCTGCCTCAAACTGGTCCCCGGCGAGATGTTGGACGAGGTGGTATTGGGTGAGCGTTTCGGCATGTCGCGCTCGCCGGTGCGCGAGGCACTCATCCGTTTGTCGGCGGAAGGGTTGGTGGCTACCCTGCCGAATAAAAGCACCATCGTCATGCCGCTCAATGTCGAGGATTATCCAGTATATGTGGATGCGCTTGACCTGATACAACGGGTGACGACACGCTTGGCGGCACGTTTGCGTAGCGAGGAGGATTTGCGCATCATAAATGCCTGTCAATCGGAATTTCTAAAAAACCTAGATGCCGGGGACATTTCCGGCATGATAGAAACCAATCGCGATTTCCATGTTGCTATAAGCGAAGCTGGACGCAATCGCTACTTTAATTTCTTGCACGTCCGCTTGCTTGATGACGGGCGGCGCATGTTGCACTTGTATTTTCATTCTTTCGGCGAACACGTGCCACACTCGATCCGCCGTGATCACGACTTGATTATCAAAGCGATTGAACTGGGGGACGCGGATTTGGCGGAGAAGTGCGCCCACGACCATGTAATGCAGGTTGGCAAGCGCTTCACCGATTATCTGGGATCACGTCAAACGCTGGATTTTAGTCTCGTTCCACCCGAGCGATAACGCCTCGGCGTGGTGCAAACGGGGACAGGTCGAATACCGGGGGTGTGCCGGCGATCAATGCGGCGAGTGCCTTACCGGTGGTCGGGCCTTGCGTCATTCCAAGATGGCCGTGAGCGAATCCGTAATAAACAGCCTTATGTTTGCGCGATTGCCCGATGACCGGAAGAGTGTCGGGTAGCGAAGTGCGATGCCCCATCCAGCGCTCGCCGGAGTGCCAGTCGAAACCGGGGAGAAGTTTGTATGCAAGCCGTTCTATTTTCGCAAATATTCGTGGGTTGGACGGTGCATCGGTGCCGGCGAATTCATCCCAGCCACCGATGCGCAATTGATAGTGGTCTCCGGATGGCAGTGGTGTTGCCACCACTCCGCGTTCGGCAAAAACGAAGTTGTGATGGATGGCTGCGCTATCGGTGGCAAGCGTGAGGTTGTATCCGCGCTCGGCTTGTATGCTGTGGGGTTCGTTGAGTTGACGCAATAGTGGTCCCGACCAAGCGCCGGCGGTAATAACCAGCCGGTCGACAGTAAAATTGTTGCCGCTCTCACCGCGTATCTTCACATGTTCGCGGTCCGCTTGAATCTTCTGTACCCGGTCGCGAAGATAAGAAATCTTCCCGGCGCGGCTTGCGTAGTCAAATAGAGACGTTACTACCACTCCCGGGTCGGCAAGGATGCCGGTGTGGCGTATCAAAACCCCGCCTTTGATGCAGGCCCCAAGGGCCGGCTCCATATCGTGCAGGCGCGCGCATTCCAGCTTCTCCACTCCGCCGGTGAGCGCATCGGCAACGCCACTCCAAAGATTAAAGCCAGCGTGAAGAGTCTGAGGGCTCTCGTAGAGTTGAATGGCCCCGGCATCTTTCAGTAACGTCGCGCATCCGGCGCGGTGTAGTAGCGCGGTGAAATCGGCGTGGCAATGGCGGTTTAGCTGCTCCAGGGCCGATGTGGCGTACTGAAAATTTTTTCGGCGTGCGGCATAAATAAAACCGCCAAGCCACGGTAACATCTTGAGCAGATGATGTGGCGGGATAAAGAGCGGCCCCATCGGGTTTGTGAGAAACATCAGTGCGTTTTTCAGGGTCGCCGGCGAGGCGAGCGGGTGGATAAGTGCCGGAAATATCTGTGCCGCATTCCCCTTGGATGCTCCGCCCTGACCAGGTGCATGGGGGTCGATGAGAGTGACGGTAAAGCCATTTTCCACAAGAAAACAGGCGGTGGACACACCGATGATACCCGCGCCAATGATACCGATATTAGACCTGCGATTGTTCATGAGCACATATAACGTTACTGCAACAGGTCAAACGCATCACCCCAGCAGTCAGAAAGGAGATAGCCCTGCGGATATGGGTCGGTGGGGTCAATGCCGATTTGGTGAATCCCGTAGATCCATCCGCGCCCGCTGATGCGCGTGAGCACGGCGGTTTTCTCCCCGACAACGCTCTCTCCGTACAGTTCGGTATCAAACTGTCCACCGGTGATTGAACGTGCTGTGATTTTGTCGCCAACCTTCACCTCTCCGTGAGTATGACGCACCGCCATTCGTGCAGCGTTTCCGGTGCCACACGGGGAACGATCGATACGACCGGGGGGTAGAATGGTTGCGCCGACAAGTTCTCCATTTTCAAGAGTGTCAACGAACATCATGTAGGCGAGGGAGTTGATGGAAGGAATTTCGGGATGGCAAATCGTGATGGTGTCCCGTAACACACGATGGATACGGCAACCGGTATCAACCAATGCACGCGCCTGTTCGGGAATAATCTTCAGCCCTAAATCGTGCGGATCGATGAAAGCATAATAAACGCCGCCAAAAGCGATATCCACCGAAATTTTTCCTAACCCCGGCACATTCACTTCGACACCTAATGCTTCGACGAAAGCCGGTGTCATATCAAGGAACACACGGACGCATTTCCCATCCCGGCATTCCGCGCGTGCGGTGACCAACCCAGCGGCGGTGTCAAGTCGGACGATAGTTTCGGGTTCCTTCATCTCAACCATGCCGGTTTCAAGAAGGACCGTCACCACACACATGGCATTGGAGCCCGACATCGCGTGTGCCCGGTCGCTTTGCAAGATAATGAATCCGGCATCTGCATCGGTGCGCGTCGGCGCGAAGACAAGATTGGTGCTCATCTGTGCCTGACCGCGTGGCTCAAACACACAGAATCGCCGAAGCGAATCATCGGTGTTATTTAGATAGTCCATTTTTTCCACCATGTTCGTGCCGGGTAAATCCAGCACTCCGCCAGTGATTACACGCCCGACCTCACCTTCGGCGTGTGCCTCAATCATAGTTAGTGTTTTACGCCATCTCATTCGAATCAACCTCTCGATTAGCAACAATCCGACCCACGATTCCGGTATTTTAGGGCAATTTAGTAAATACTTGTTGTCGACAACAAGTATTTATGCTATGTATATGGGGCGGCATTTGCCGCCGGGCCCATGTGGTGCTGGCACGTCTCTCGGCCAACGCTTTTGGGTATTGTACAAAAATTAATGTAAACAACCACGTGTAGGAGGAAATCATGACCCTGTCCAAAATTGTTATACCAGTGTTCATCGCTTTTTCGGTTTCGCTACTGGCGGTCGGCGTGAGCCGTGCCGATAAAGTGGATGATGTGATTAACGCCGGCGTTGTGCGTTGCGGTGTTGTGCTTGACTTTCCGCCCATTGGCTATCGTGACGCCAATAACGAGCCTGCTGGATTCGATGTTGAGTACTGCAAGGATTTGGCCAAAGCACTCGCCGTTGAATATGAAATTCTGTCGGTCACCTGGGCGGAGCGTTTGCCGGTGATTGTAACTAACCGCGCCGATGTTGTTTTTGGCGGCACGTCCGATTCGCTTGAACGCGCCAAGACGGTCGGTTTCACCATTCCATATGCTATCTATTATGCTCAGGCGGTAGTCGGCAAAGATTCGGGAATCACCAGTTTTGAGGATATGAAAGGCAAGCGCATCGCCGCTGCTGTTGGCACCGTCCCGGAGCAGGAGTTTTTGAAATACGCCGAGCGCTGGGGAACCGAAAATCTCTACCAAGGTTATCAAAGCGAAAACGAGGTTTTCCTTGCGGTTGCTCAAGGCAAGGCAGACGCCGGAATCACCACCAACACCGCGGTTAAACCGATTGCCGACCGTTATGAGAGCATAATCGCCGGACCGCGGATGCCGTGGACCACCGACTACACCTCGGTAGTGGGGCCGCGCAAGGATGTTGCTTGGCTCAATTACCTCAATCTGTTCATCACACATCAAGTACGTTCCGGGCGGTATCAGGAACTGTGGTCGCGGTTCGTCGGTAGCGAGGGTCCGGAATTGCGTATTCCAGGGGTGATGTATTAAGCCGTTGGGTAAATAAAGTGCAATGGGGCGGGCACCCCCGCCCCGGACATGATGTGGAGCACCGTTCGTGGATTACACTTTTCATTGGCGCCCGGTTTTTAGAGAATTGCCGGAGTTGTTGGGTGCTGGCCTCCTCACCATGGAGGTCGCCGTTTTGTCTATGATCGCCGGCATTTTTATCGGTCTTGCGCTTGCGCTTTGCCGCTTGAAAGGGCCGTGGGCTTTACGATGGATGGCCATCTCTTGGATTGAACTTGCGCGCAACACTCCGGCGGTTTTCCAGTTATTCTTTTTCGCTTTTGGCATCGGTGCTTTCGGCATTCACCTGACTCCATACACGATTGTCCTAGTGGGACTGTCTTTCAATAACGCTGGCTATCTCGCCGAAAATTTTCGCGGCGGATTCAAGGCGATTCCAACGGTTCAGATTCACGCCGCCCGCTCGCTCGGCATGTCGGCGACTCAAGCATATATACGAATAGTCATTCCGCAATTGTTCCGCATCGTGTATTACCCGATGACCAATCAGATGGTATGGGCTGTGTTGATGAGTTCGCTTGGCATGCTAGTGGGGTTTCGTGAATTGTCTGGCGAAACGCAATTTTTTGCTTCAAGGACATTTCGCATTTTCGAATACTTTGCCGTGACTGCGGTCATTTATTACGTGATTGTCAAGTTAATCCTGGGCGCTTCACGCCTGGTCGCCTGGCGCATCTTTCGTTATTGAGGGCTGGAGATGGCGGAAGAAGCGAATCAGGCGGTGGTTTTTTTCACTAGTTTCCAGGCAAGTGACCTGCGGTTCATGACCGAGGCAGCCGGTCGGACGATGTTGATTTCTGTGATTTCGATCAGTTGTGGTACGGTTCTCGGTTGTATTTTTGGCTGGATGGTACATTCGCTGAAGTTGATTGGTAGCATTGTCTTGAATTTTGTTCTTGATATATTTCGTAGCGTTCCGCTAATTATCCAGTTGATTTTGTTTTTTAATTTGTTTCCATTAATCGGCATTCGCTTTAATCCTTTCGCCGCAGGAGTTTTTGTTTTAACTTTCTACGCATCGGCACTGGTCGCCAACGTTGTGCGCGGCGGCATCGAATCCGTTGGACAACCTATGCGGCGCGCCGCCAGATCCTTGGGGATGAGTTATTGGCAGGATATGTTCCATGTGGTGGTGCCGATTGGAGTGCGCGCGGTATTTCCAGCCTGGGTTGGTGTGGCACTTGGCATCCTCAAAGATAGTGCACTGGTTTCGGTGCTAGGCTATATGGAACTGCTTCGCGCCTCGCAGATTTTGATTACACGAACGCAGGAGCCTTTTCTCATTCTGGCTGTCGCTGGCGCATTTTATTTCGCGCTATCGTTTCCAATTTCCAGGTTCGGCATGCGCTTGGAGGAGAGGTGGCAGTCATGATTGAGGTGAGAGATTTACACAAATATTTCGGCGAACTGTATATCCTAAAGGGTATTAATGTGACCGTCGAAAAAGGTGAGGTGCTGAGCATAATTGGCGCTTCCGGCTCGGGAAAATCCACCTTTCTTTATTGTATCAATGCACTTGAGCCGATCCAGCAGGGCGAGGTTGTTGTAGATGGCGTGTCGGTACACACCAAAAGCACCGACATCAATAAATTGCGTCAGAACCTCGGTATGGTTTTTCAACAGTGGAACTCTTTCCCACATCTTACCGCCCTTGAAAACGTCGCGCTTTCGCCGCGCATCGTCAAGAAGAAGTCACGGGCGGAAGCGTGCGAAATCTCCCGCAAGCAACTTGAACACGTGGGTCTCGGCGACAAACTCAATGTATACCCTTCTGCGCTTTCCGGTGGCCAGCAGCAACGCCTTGCGATTGCGCGTGCGCTGGCGATGGAACCGGATTACATGTTGTTCGATGAAGCGACCTCGGCGCTTGACCCCGAACTGGTTGGCGAGGTTCTCGATACCATGCGCCTGCTTGCCGAAGAAGGTATGACCATGATTTGTGTAACCCATGAGATGGGTTTTGCGAGGGATGTGTCCGACCGGATTGCGTATTTCCACGAAGGGGTCATCGAAGAAATTGGACCACCGGCGCAAATTTTTACTGCCCCTCAATCCGAAAACACCAAAAAATTTCTGCACAATGTCCGATAACAATATAATGGCGCGTGACACAATGAAAATCACTGGTCTGCGGATATATCGCATGGATTTGCCGCTCAAGGAGGGGCGGTACAGCTGGGGCGATGGAAAGTTTGTCGAAGTTTTTGACAGTACGTTAGTCGTGGTCGAGACTGACGCGGGCATTGAGGGGTATGGCGAAGTATGTCCGCTGGGGCCTGTTTACTTGCCCGCTTTTGCGGCGGGTGTGCGCGCTGGTGTCGGCGAAATGGCGCCGCATCTGATCGGACTTGATCCCGCCAGTCTCACACAGGTGAACGACGTCATGGATGCGGCGTTGTCGGGACATCCTTACGCCAAGTCGCCCATTGATATTGCGTGCTGGGACATTCTGGGCAAGTCGCTGGGTGTACCGGTATGCCGACTGCTGGGAGGTGAGCAGGGCGAGTCGGTTGCGCTTTATCGTGCCATCAGCCAATTACCCGCTGATGAGATGGCAGTCAATGTCGCTTCCTACCGCGAGGCAGGCTATCGAAAATTCCAGTTGAAAGTTGGTGCAGAAGCAAAGGCGGATATCATGCGCATTCATGCAGTGAGATCAATTTTGCACGACGATGAGATTTTGGTCGCAGATGCCAATCGTGGCTGGCAGGCGCACAATGCACTGCGTGTCGTGAACGCAGTTGCCAATCTGGATGTGTATATTGAGCAACCTTGCCGTTCATACACGGACTCGCTCGCCATGCGACGGCACACCAATCTTCCTTTCATACTGGACGAGTCCATTGATGGTCTCGCATCGCTGTTGCGCGCTTGCAAGGACGGAGCGATGGATGCGGTAAATCTGAAAATATCAAAACTCGGCGGCTTGTCGAAAACGCGCACTCTCCGGGATGTCTGCGTAGAGTTGGATATTCCGATGACCATAGAAGATAGTTGGGGTGGCGACATCACCACCGCCACCATCGCGCATCTGGCGCATTCCACGCCGCAACGGTGCCGCTTTAGTTCCACCGATTTCAATGACTATGTGACGATTGCCAACGCCGAAGGGGTACCGCCACGTGTCGGGGGGACAATGATTGCGTCATGCCAGCCAGGATTGGGGGTTGTTCCCGATTGGGGGGTGTGGGGCGAACCGGTCGGAGTTTATCGGGCCTAGCGAAGGGCGGTCCCTTTCACTGCGTGCTTTAAGGAAGCAACACGGTCGAACCGGTAGTTCGTCGGTTTTCCAAATCCTGATGCGCGGCGACCGCCTCGGCCAGCGGATAGGTTTGGTTGATGCTGATGTTGATCGCGCCGGAGAGCACCGCGGTGAATACTTCGTTGGCGCGGTAGATTAACTCATCGCGGTCGGCGGTGTAATACGCCAGCGATGGTCGGGTCAGGTAGAGCGCGCCTTTGGCGCTTAGCAAACCGATATCAAAGGGTTCGACTTTGCCCGACGACTGGCCGAACGACACCAGCGTGCCGCGTGGTTTCAAACAATCCAGTGAGGACAGGAAGGTTGTCTTGCCGACCGAGTCGTATACCACCGGAACGCCTTCGCCGCCGGTAATCTCCCGCACCCGCTCGACAAAATTTTCGCGGTTGTAGTTGATTACTTGTTCACAGCCATTGGTGTGCGCCAACTCGGCTTTCTGTTCGCTACCGACGGTGCCGATGACGCTGACACCGAGATGTTTTGCCCACTGGCAGGCGATCAGCCCGACCCCGCCGGCGGCGGCGTGAAACAAAATGGTGTCGCCCGCTTTAACGCGATGGGCCGAGCGCAACAAGTAGTGTGCGGTCATGCCTTTTAGCATGATGGCGGCGGCGATGGAGTCGTCCATGCCGTCGGGAATTTTCACCGCGCGCGCGGCCGGAAAATTGCGCACCTCGCAATAGGAACCGAGGGGTGCCGAGGCGTATACGACCCGGTCGCCGGCGACCAAATCCGTAACGCTTGCGCCGACCGCTTCGACCACGCCCGCGGCTTCCAGCCCCGGCGTGAACGGCAACTGCGGCGCGACATAAACGCCGGTGCGGAAATACACATCGATAAAATTGAGGCCAACGGCGGTGTGGCGGATTTGTATTTCATCCGCGTTGAGGGCGGCAAGGTCGGCGTTCTTCCACTGCATTGCCACGGCGTCGCCGGTGGCGTGAACCACGATTGCTTTGGTCATAATTTTTTTCTCCTTGGGTTGCGGGTGTTAATGTTACCCGATGCGGATGATAACGAAATCTATACCATGTTAATGCGCGGCGGCCAGGGAAGTCACAGAGAAGTCGCGATGATGGCAACTTTTTCTTGTTCGATTTTTTGATTGAGCAAACCGACGCACGCATGAACAGCGCGCAAGGTCGGCACCTCGGTTTCGGTGACCTCGGCAAGTTCAATGACCGCGCCCAACATTCCGGCGATTTCCAGCGGTTTGCCGGCTTCCACATCTTGTAGCGTGGAGGTTTTGTGTTTGCCGACTTTCTCGGCGCCGTCGATTCGCCGCTCAAGGCTGACGCGAAAACTCGCGCCCAGTTTTTCGCCGACCGTTTGCGACTCGCGCATCATCACGCGAGCCAACTCGCGGGACAAAGGAAACTGGCAGATATCGACCAGCGTCGCGTGTGTCATCGCGCTGATCGGATTGAACACAAGATTGCCCCAAAGTTTCAACCAAATCTCCGAGCGAATGTCGTCCAGCACCGGCGATTTGAATCCCGCCTCAACCAATACTTCCGACACTTTTTTTGCGCGCGCGGAAATCGCACCGTCCAATTCGCCGAGCGGAAAACGAATGCCTTTGATATGCCGGATTACCCCGGGCTCGGCGATGACCGCCGCCGGATACGCCACGCAACCGAGCAGACAATCGGGATTGATCGCACGCGCCAGCATGCCGCCCGGGTCGGTGGCTTGGATCGGACGATTTTCATGCTTGCCCGGCAACTTTTGGAAATACCACCAGGGAATTCCGTTTTGCAAAGTGACCATGACGGTATCCGCTCCAATCAGGCACGGCAATTTTTCCACGACCGCGGAAATTTGGTGGGCTTTCAGCGCAAGCAACACGATGTCCTGTTGCCCCAGCGTTGCGACATCGTCGGTCGCACTGATGTTTTTGGCAACGATTTCTTCATCGCCCTGAATCAACTTCAACCCATGGTGCCGAATGGCGGCAAGGTGCGCACCCCGTGCGACCAACGAAACCTCGCATCCCGACCGCGCCAAACGCGCACCCATTAAACCACCGATGGCACCGGCGCCAACCACGCAAATTTTCATTTGACCATCCCCTGAATGGAAGTTCCGGCTGGTGCGCTGACCGCTATCCAACCGATGGAAACGCTACAATTTTGCACTTGCCTTTTGCGCGTGTCATCCCTGATACGCGCCCTTTGGGCTCGCTTCGCTCGCGCCAATCAATTCATGGCGCTCCCGGCGATTTTTTCGCCGCCATGGTTTATTACGGTTTGTCATGCTGTGTAGTGTAGTGTTGCGCATCGTCACTCGGTCGGTCACATACTTAATGTATGCTCCCTCCCTCGCTCCTCGCGCGCCTTGCCTGACAACGAAAATACTGCGCGCAATTTTGCGCCTGCCGGCAAGAATGACGAGGTATGCCATCTGTTTATGAACTTATTCACTTTCGCACGAGCACTCAACCGAGTTTATCACCCACCGCCAGCCCACTGCGCGCGGCATACTCCGCCGCGGGGATTTTTCCATCGTTTGCCCGCACCCGCTTGATGCGAATGGCTCCGCTCGCCGCCGCCACGCACAGCCCGCCGTCTTCGACACCGAGCCCGCCGTCTTCGACACCGAGCCCATCGTCTTCGATGCCGAGCACCTCGCCCGCTACCCCGTCCCGGTCGACTAACTCGCTGTCATAAATCTTGAGTTCGGTTTCGCCGTGGCGCGTCCATGCCCCGGGTTGCGGATTGCTCGCACGAATGGTGTTGTATACCTCGCGAGCCGGCTTGTTCCAATCGAGTTGCGCCTGCGTTTTGCCAAACCACGATTGATATGAGCCGTCGGCGAGATTCTGGGCGACTTTCGGCGCTTGACCGCGTTTTACCAAATCCAGCGACTCCAGCATGGCATCAACGCCCATCGGAAACAATTTTTTGAAATACACATCGCCCAGCGTTTCATCGGGTCCGATGTCGCAGGCCTTTTGTAGCAAAACCGGGCCTTCATCCAAGCCGTTGTTGGGCCAGAAAATCGTCAGTCCGGTTTGGTTTGCGCCCATGGCGATGGGCCAGTTAATCGAAGACGGACCCCGATGCAAGGGCAACAGGGACGGATGGTATTGGAACGAGCCGTGCTTTGGCGCATTGAGCACCGCCTCGGGAACGAAGAGCAGCACATATACCATCATGCACACGTCGGCATCAAAAGATTGCATCAACTCAAGGGACTCCGTGGTCTTCCACGAGGCCGGCTGATGAACCGGCAGACCGTTCTCCAGTGCCAATTCTTTCAGCGGGTCAAGGGCACGCCCCTCTTGGTCGGGTGCCACGCACACCGCCACCACGTTTTCTCCTTGCGCCAGCAATTTTTCCAGCACCGCGCGCCCGAAAGTTTGTTGCCCGTGAACGACGATTCGCATGCTTGGATTCTCCGCTGAATAAATTTCAAACGGCGCCGGATTTTTTGATCGAGGTCACTTCATCGTCCGAGTAACCGAGCACCTGGCGCAGAACTTCCTCGGTGTGTTCGCCCAAAAGCGGCGAGCGCGTAACCGAAACATCGGAGTCGGATAATTTTACCGGACATCCCACGCTCAGGTATTTGCCGCGCTCGGGATGCTCCACCTCCACCACGCTTCCGGTTTTTCGCAGGGAAGGCTCCTCGGCGAGTTCCTTCATCGACAAAATCGGACCCACCGGAATGTTCAACGGATTGCAAATGTTCATGACCTCAAACTTGGTTTTGGTCATAGTCCATTCCTCAATGGCGGCGAAGATCGTATTCAAGCGCGGCAAGCGCGCCGCCGGCGTGGCGTAGTCCGGGTCGTGTTTCCATTCGTTTTTGCCGATGACATCGCAAACATTTCCCCACACCGCCGATTGCGTGATGAAATAGGTGTAGGCATTTGGGTCGCTCTCCCAACCTTTGCATTTGAGGATTCGCCCCGGCTGCCCGCCACCGGAATCGTTGCCGGCGCGTGGCGTGGTATCACCGAATGCGATGCCTTCGGCGTGTTGCGAATATTCTTTTAACGGGCCGTGCGCGAGGCGTTGTTGATCGCGCAATTTGACGCGACATAAATTCAACACGCCGTCTTGCATCGGCGCGAACACGCGTTGTCCCTTGCCGGATTTTTCGCGTTGCAACAACGCGGCGAGAATGCCGATGGCGAGGTTCAAGCCGGTGCCGGTATCGCCGATTTGCGCACCGCTGACCAACGGTAACCCATCGACAAAACCGGTGGTGGAGGCCGCGCCGCCGGCGCACTGCGCGACATTTTCATACACCTTGCAATCTTCGTAGGGCCCCGCGCCGAAGCCCTTAATCGAGGCCATGATCATGCGCGGATTGAGTTCCTGAACACGCGCCCACGAAAAGCCCATGCGATCCAGCGCGCCCGGCGCAAAGTTCTCCACCAGCACATCGCACGCTTTTACCAACCGCTGCAGCACCTGTTTGCCGGTTTCATTTTTGGTGTTGAGTGTCAGCGAGCGCTTGTTGTGATTGAGCATGGTGAAATACAGCGAGTCGGCACCCTCCACATCCACGAGTTGTTCGCGGGTTGCGTCGCCGACTCCGGGCCGCTCGACCTTGATTACATCGGCGCCGAGCCAGGCGAGCATCTGGGTGCAGGTCGGTCCCGATTGCACATGCGTGAAGTCGAGGATGCGAATGTCATCAAGGGCGTTCATTTTTTGCTTTCCGCTAAGTGTGAAAAAATTTTGGATGATGCGATGGCTTTGGTCATTTATACATCGTCTGCGCTTTGGTGCCGGGCGCGTATTCATCCGGGTCCACCCACACGTTGACCACCGCGCATTTGCCGGTTTTGCCGATGGCTTCGCGGGCGCGTTGCAACGCCGGCTGAATTTCTTTCGCCTCAAACACTTCTTCGCCGTAGCCGCCGATCATTTCACCGAACTTGCCGAACGCAATGTCGCCGAGGGTGTTGCCGACGTTGCCGCGTTCGGCGCCGTATTTGGCGAGTTGGCCATAGCGAATCTGGTTCATGTGGGAATTGTTGCCGATGACGGCGAGGAAGGGCGCGCCGAATCGCTGGGCGGTTTCCATGTCAAACGCGGTCATGCCGAACGAGCCGTCTCCGTAGAGACACACTACTTCCTTGTCGGGGTGTGCCAGTTTTGCCGCCATGGAAAATCCGGTGCCCACGCCGAGCGAGCCGAGCGCGCCCGGGTCCATCCATTGCCCGGGATTTCTCGGTCGTACCGCCTGTGCCGAGATGGTAACGATGTCGCCGCCGTCGCCGACATAGATGGTGTCTTCGCCGAGAAATTGGTTGATTTCCCAGGCAAGTCGGTAGGGATGAATGGGCTGTTGATCGGCGGTGAACAGGGGCATGAGTTTTTCAAGTTTGGCAACCTCGATTTCGCGCAATTCTTTCATCCACTTGCGGCGTGCGTTGCGTGCGTCCTTGTCGGTTCGCCCCGACGCGGCCTGTTCAACCGCCGCCAGAATGGCACCGGGGTGGCCCGCCAGCCCCAGGCTGATGGCGCGGTTCTTGCCGACGGTGGCGTAGTTCTGGTCGATCTGCACCAGCGTCGCCTGCTCGGAGATGCGCTTTCCGTAGCCCATGCGAAAATCAAAGGGCGTGCCGACGATGACGATGACATCGGCGTTTTTGAAGGCATCGCCGCGCGTTCGGTCAAAGTGATGCGGGTCGCCCTGCGGCAACATGCCGCGGCTCGCGCCGTTCATGTAGGCGGGAATATCCAGCGCACGCACAAAGTCGATGGCCTCCTGATGGCTCTGACAAGCCCATACTTGCTGGCCGAACAACACCGCGGGACGCTTTGACTTACTCAAAATATCCGCCAGCCGCTCAATGTCGGCCGGGTCGCCGAGGGAGCGCACCGAAGCCCGATAGGTGCCGGGTTCGGGGATTACCGCGGTCTCAATGGGGATTTCACGGTCGAGAACATCCCGCGGAATTTCAAGATAGGACGGGCCGTAGGCACCGGTGAAACACTCGCGTGCGGCCATGCTCACCATGTCGGCGACGCGCTCGGTGGTATACACCGCGGAAGAAAATTTGGTAATCGGCGCCATCATGTCCACATGGGGCAGGTCCTGCAACGAGCCCATTTTGTGTTGCGACAAAGCACTTTGCCCGCCGATATGCAGGATCGGGCTCTCCGAGCGAAACGCCGTGGCAACGCCGGTTACCGCGTTGGTGCATCCGGGCCCGGCGGTGGTTACCACGCAGCCGAGTTTGCCGGTTTGCCGGGCATAGCCGTCGGCGGCGTGCGCCGCGGTCTGCTCGTGCCGCACATCAATGATGCGGATTCCTTCATCCAGGCAGCCGTCGTAAATGTCGATGATGTGGCCGCCGCACAGGGTGAAAATCGTGTCGACCCCTTCGGCTTGAAGCGCCCGGGCGACCAAATGCCCGCCCGAAATAACGCCGTCAGTTTTGTTTTTTTTGGAGCGGGTGTCGGTCGCCGTATTCATAGTTGCTTGCCTCAATCCAGATAATCGGCGTGTCGCCTGATGTGATTCGCCAGATACATGGCGTGTTCGCGCACCAGCCGTTCGGCTTGGTTCGCGTCCCGTGCCTCAAGGGCTTCGATGATGCGCATGTGGTCGATAATGGATTCCGCGGCGCGGTTTCTCTCGCTGATGGTTTTGCGGCGAATCGCACGCATGTGAACAAACAGGCCATCGGTGATGTCGGTCAGCAGGTTGCATTTGCTGAGAAGAATGAGCCGCTTGTGAAACTCAATGTTGGTTTTTGAATACTCGTCTATGTGCGCCCGCACTTTGTTGCTGCTGTCGAAGGTCGCAAACATTTGCCGCATGCAGGCAAGTTCCTGGTCGGTTGCGTTGTTTGTCGCCATGCTCGCCGCGACTCCTTCCAGAGCCGCCCAGACCGAAATAATCTCCAGAATCTCGGCTTTTGTTTTGCGCGTTACAAACGCCCCCCGGCGTGGGTAGGAGACCACCAGGCCCTCATGCTCCAGGCGCGCTATCGCTTCGCGAATGGGGGTGCGGCTGACGCCGAGGTCGTCGGCAAGTTTGCGCTCGTCCAGCCGTGGCGATTGGTTGCCGCTGTAAATGTCCATCTCCGAAATCGCTTCGCGCAAAGATTGGTATACCGACTCTTTCAAGGGCGGAGGCGTAGCGACGGGTTTTAGTCGGGGTTCAAGCATGTTCGTTTGACGATCTCTTTTTGCGAAACTTGCGAATAAGGGGGTAACTAATCAGAGCCACGGCAAAAAATATGCACAGCCCGGAAATCGGCCGTTCAATGAAAATCAGCATGTCCCCCTGGGAAGCCAGTAGCGATTGCCGCAACGAGCGTTCGGCAAGCGGACCCAGCACGATCGCCAGCACCGCCGGGGCGACCGGATAATTCAACTTGCGCAACAAGTAGCCAACCACGCCGAAAACAAACATCAACCACACGTCGTGCATGGTTTGTGTGGGCGCGTATCCGCCGATGATGCACAAGATATAGATGATCGGCGCGAGGATGGTAAAGGGTAGCGTCAGCACCCGCACAAACACCGGGATGAAAGCCAGGTTGATGAGCACCGTCACCAGATTGGCGATATACAGGGAGCCGATCAGACCCCAGACGAAATCCGGGTGCTCGCTGAACAGCAACGGGCCCGGGCGCAACCCCCAGATGATCATGCCGCCGAGCAGGATGGCGGTGGTCGGCGAGCCCGGAATTCCGAGGGTAATCATCGGCAGCATGGAGCCGGTGGAGGCGGCATTGTTTGCCGCTTCCGGTGCGGCGACACCGGACACGTTGCCCTTGCCGAAAGAATCCGGGTCGCTTGAAAATGTTTTGGCGAGACCGTACGACATCAAGGAAGCCGGCGTCGCCCCGGCGGCCGGAAGCATTCCGACGAAGTAGCCGATCAACGAGCCCAGAGCGGTGGTTTTCAGGTAGTACTTGATGTCCTTGAAGTTTGCCCACAACAAAGCGAACGACATGTTGACCTTGCGCGCCATCACCTTGCCTTTGGTGGTTTCCAGCGTCCACAGCATTTCCCCGATACCGTAGATGCCGATGGCAAGGACGAGGAAGTTGACGCCGTGTAGAAACCCGGAGATATTGCCGAAAATCAGGCGCGGCTGGCCGGAAATAATGTCCAGTCCCACGGTCGCCAGCACCAGGCCGATGAGGATGGAAAAAATGGTCTTGGGAATGTCGTCGCCGCCGAGCCCGATGAAGGTGGCAAATGCCAGCACCATCAAAGCGAATTCTTCCGGCGGCCCGAACTTGAGGGCAAAGGCGGCAAGCGGCGGGGCGAACAAGGTAAACAAGACCACCGAGATGGTGCCGCCGATAAACGAAGCGATGGCGGCGGCGGTAAGCGCCTTGTCTGCTTTGCCGGCCTGTGCCAACGGCCGCCCATCAAACACCGTTGCCACGGCGGTGGAGGCGCCCGGAATGCCGAGCGTAATGGAGCTGATTGCCCCGCCATACATTGCGCCGTAGTAGATGGCCGCAAGGAAAATGATTGCCGCAGTCGGCGGCACCAGAAAAGTAATGGGCAGCAAAATCGCCACGCCGTTGACCGAGCCCAGCCCCGGCATAGCACCGACCAACAAGCCGATCGCGCAGCCCAGCACGATCATCATAAAGTTAACCGGTTGCAACGCCTCGACAATACCGGCGCCGAGTAACGGCAGGATCGTTTCCATTTTTTGCGGGCTCTTACTTGGTCTTTTACTGGTTGTGGTGCCGCTACGAATACATCAGGTCGTAGATCGGATAGAACAGCGGCTCGGTTATGGATTTCGGCAAGGGTATCTTCAACGCCCATTCGAACAGGCAGAAGACAATCACCGGAATCGCGATCATCAACAGCGTGGTAAGTTGCCATGAATGTCGACCGACGAACCGCAGGTAGAACAAAAGAAACAGGAACAGCGCAACATAGATGCCAATCAGGTGGGTGGCGACCAACAGGAACAAAATCGAACCGGCGGAAACCCCAACCACCAGCAATTTTTCGCGGCTCAGGTATAACTCGGTTGAACGGGACTCCGGGGTGATGCGGCGAGCCCACCGATACAACGTGATCAATGATGTCACCAGCATACCGGCCGACAACCAGAATGGCCACGCGCCCGCACCGGGCCCCCGCGTTTCAACCCAGCCGATGTTTAATTCGGCACTTTTGACCATGAGCCCGACCGAACACAGCGCGCACAAAAGCGTCATTGCCAGTTCTGCGGTGCGAACGGTCATGGTTGCAATTTCAATGGTTGCAGTAGCCGGGCCGACGCCGGCCGTTGCCGGTTATTCTCCGGTAATGGACGAAGCACCCACCGACTCGATCAGTTTTTTATGTTTGGCGATTTCGCTCTGGTGGTAGTCGCTGAGCGCATCGCCTGCCAGCCATTCATCGCAGGCGAGCCCATCATCCACGCAGAACTTTTGCCACTCCGGCGAGTTGAAAATGGTTTCGAACAGATTGATATACCACTGTTGCGCTTGTTCGGACATCCCCGGCGGGCCGTTGATCGAACGCTGCATGTAGTATTCAAGATTATGGCCAAGTTCTTTTGCGGTGGGAATGTCCGGATAGGCCGGAAGCCGCTCCGCGGTGAATTGCACCAGCGGTTTGGAGTTGCCGGCGCGGTAGAATTCATTCTGCTCGGCCGGGTTGTTGACGGTGGAATCGATGTATTTTCCCACCAGATTTTTCGCCACGGTGCCGCCGCCGGGGAACGGAATGTAGGTGACCTGATAATCGAAGTTGTTTTCCATCATCGCAGTCAAAATGGAATCCTCCTGACCGATTCCAGTGCCGCCCACCTTCCATTTTTTGCCAGCCGCCTTGACCGCCTTCACATAACTGTCCAGATCGGTGATGTCGGAGCGGTCGGCGTGAACCCACAGCAGGAAATTATCCAGTGCCATACGGCCGATTGGAGTGAATTTATTCACATCAACGCCGATGCCTTTTTGGATGATCGGGGTGGTGTAGAAACTGTTAAGGGTAACCAGAACGACGTGATTGTCGCCTGATTTATCCTGCAGGTAACGAAGTGCTTCGGCACCCGAACCGCCCGGTTTGTTGATGGGAATAAACGGGCGTGGCGACAGGTTTTTCTGCTCGATCAAGCCCTGTAGCAAGCGGGCGATTTGATCCGCGCCACCGCCGGCACCAGCCATGATGATGAGTTCAATGGGTTTTTTCGGCGACCATGCGGCGGTTGCCGAAGTGGAAAAGCCGACCGCCATCGCGGCCACAATCGGTAAAACAAATTTCAATTTCTGGATGATGTTCATCGTTTGTCTCCTCGTGATTTTGAGTGAGTGTGGTGGATAAATGATTGATTGTTAGATGTTTGTATTTGGTATACCAAATACCGGACTCCAAAATAGCGCATTTCGGCATTTTTGTAAAGTTATTTTTTACTCTCCCGACAAGCCGACCGTGTTGTATACGTTCACTAATTCGCTGACAGTTTTTTCCGCCTGCGGCGAGAATGACGGCCGAGAGGGCGTGCTAAAACGCCACTGGAAATGAACAAAACATGGCAATTAATTACTGAGATTAAACACCGCGTTCCTGCCGTTCCCGCGTTTAAGGTAATGCGCGCATCACGCGCTCCCCCAGCGCAACCGGCGAATCGACCACCAGAACACCAACTGTGGCGAGTGCTTGCTTTTTCTCTTCGGCGGTGCCAAAGCCGTTCTGGATAATCGCGCTGGCGTGGCCCATGCGGGTATTGTCCGGCGCGCTCTGCCCGGCGATGTAGGCGACCACCGGTTTACCGTAGTCGGACGCCCTCAAATACTCCGCAGCCTGCTCCTCTTCCGAGCCGCCGATTTCCCCGATCATCACCACCGCTTCGGTCTGCGCATCGGCACGGAACAGTTCCAGGCAATCGGAAAACCCCAACCCGTGCAGCGGGTCGCCGCCGATGCCCACGCAGGTGGATTGCCCAAGCCCGGCCGCGGTGGTCTGGGCGATTGCCTCGTAGGTCAAAGTGCTGGAGCGCGAGACGATGCCGACGTTTCCGTGCCGGAAAATCTCCCCGGGCATGATGCCGATTCGACATTCGCCGGGGGTGATGATGCCCGGCGTGTTGGGCCCGATGAGTTGGGAGTTGCCGTCGCGCAGAGCGATGATGACGCGCAGCATGTCCAGCACCGGGATGTGTTCGGTGATGCAGACGATGAGTTCGATTTGCGCTTGGGCGGCTTCGATAATCGCTTCCGCGGCTTGGACTTTTGGCACGAAAATGACCGAAGCGTTGGCACCGGTTTCCCGCCGCGCCGCCGCCACCGAATCAAACACCGGCAGACCGAGGTGGCTGGTTCCGCCTTTGCCGGGGCGCACGCCGGCCACCATTTTGGTGCCGAACGAGATGGCGCGTTCCACATAAAAACTCGCTTGATGGCCGGTAATTCCCTGGCACAGTACGCGGGTGTTTTTGTCGACGAGGATGGACATGGGGTTACCTCACGCGCCTCAGTCGACCGCAAAGTCGCGCCATCCAGTTGCGCGCCTGCGGCGAACCGGTGCGGGAGATTGCGCCGCCGCCCGCCGCGGCCGCGGTTACAGCGGCCTCAGCGGCTTGCGCCAGGTTGGTGGCGAGAAAAATGTCCGGCATGCTCTCGGCCAGCCGACGATTGGCCAGTTCGGAATTAGTCCCCGACAGGCGCACCGTCATCGGAGTGGTAATCGGTTTGCTGTGGTTGACCAGCAAAATGGCATCCGCAACCGTATCGCAGCGCATGATGCCGCCGCCGAAAACATTGACCAGTAGGCTGTTGGTTCGTCGGTTGGCAAGCAACATTTCCAGTGCGCTGACCACGCGGTTTACTTTGGAGTCCGGTGGCAGGTCGAGAAAATTGGCGGGTCGTCCGCGGTAATGGCGAATCGCATCCAGAGTCGCCATGGACAAGCCGGCGCCCACCGCCAGACAAGCGATATCGCCATCCAGCGGAATGTAATTGAAGTCGTCCATGCTTGCCAGGCGATGGCCTTGGTTGATGGCGCTTTCCATTGCCAGAATATCCGGCTGGCGAAACAACGCGTTTTTGTCGAAGGTCATCTTGGCATCCAATGCAATCAGATTTCCCCCGCACACCACCAGCGGATTAATCTCGATCAAACCCGCATCTTTTTCGCAGAACAAGCGGATGAGATTGGCGCAGATTTCTTTGAGTTGGGTTTGCAAAGACGCATCCAAACCAAAATTTTTAACCGCAAGGTGCAGTTGCTCGGCATCCGCACCGTGCACCGGATCCACCACCACGCGATGAACCGAAGTCGGGTCATCGGCGGAGGAGCCCTCAATTCCAACCCCGCCATGGGTAAACAGCAACAGGGCGAGGCACTGATTTCTTTCATCCACCAACAGGGACAGCGCCAACTCCCGCTCAATCGCCAGCGCCTGCTCAATATACACCCGCTCCACCGGCAGACCTTCGGCACCGGTCTGCGCGGTGACCAGGCACTGCCCCAGCATCGCGGTGGCGTGGGCGAAAATCTCATCCGGCGTGCCGGCCATGCGGATGCCGCTTTGGCCATCGGCGAACGCGCCCAACTTCCGCCCGCCTGCGTGAATCTGTGCTTTCACCATCCATCGCTCGCCCGCCAACCGCTGGCCGATTCGCCGCGCCTCATCGGCGCTTGCCGCGACTTCACCCGCAGGCACGCGCACGCCCGATGTGGCCAATATTTTCTTCGCCTGAAATTCTTGAATGTGCATGGAGCGGTTAGACGCTGATGTGGATGCGCTAAAATATATCACAGGCTACAAACTGCGAGACAAACCTACCAATCGAGAACAACCAATCATGAAAATTACCGAAGCGAAAACCTGGGTGGTCGCCAACCCGCCGCCGCACTTCGGCGGGCGTTATTTCATTTTCGTCAAACTGACCACCGACGGCGGCGTTGATGGCATCGGCGAAGTGTATGCCGCGACCTTTTCGCCGAAAGTGATTGCGAACATGATTGAAGATGTGTGCGCACGTTTCGTCATCGGTGCCAACCCGTTCCAAATCGAAAAACTGTGGCGCAATGTCTACGGTAGCGGCTACAACCTGCGCCCCGATGTTTCCCTGATGGGGGTGTTGAGCGGAATAGAAATGGCTTGCTGGGATATCATCGGCAAAGAAGTGAACCGGCCGGTTTATGATTTGCTGGGCGGGCGGGTGCACGAGAAGTTGCGTAGTTATTCCTATTTGTATCCGGCCGAGGGCGACCCGAATCAAAACGAGGTCTACCACAATCCCGACCTCGCGGCGAAGCGCGCCGCGGAGTATGTTGAAATTGGTTTTACCGCGGTGAAATTCGACCCGGCCGGAGCGTATTCGGTATACGACGGTCGCCAGCCGTCGCTGGAAGATCTCGAGCGTTCGGAAAAGTTTGTCCGGCAAATTCGTGAAGCGGTGGGCACTCGCGCCGATTTATTGTTCGGCACTCACGGACAATTCACCGCCGCCGGTGCCATTCGTCTGGCGCGCCGCATTGAGCCGTGGCAGCCGTTGTGGTTTGAGGAGCCGACGCCGCCGGAGAACCCGGTGGAGATGGCGCGGGTCGCGCGGCAAACCACCCTTCCCATCGCCACCGGCGAGCGGCTGACCACCAAATACGAATTCGCACGGGTGTTGGAACATCAAGCCGCGTCTATCCTGCAACCGGCACTCGGTCGGGTCGGCGGGATTTTGGAAGCGAAAAAAATCGCCGGCATCGCGGAGGCCCATTACGCGCAAATCGCGCCGCACTTGTATTGCGGGCCGGTGGAAGGCGCGGCAAATATTCAACTGGCGACCTGCACGCCGAATTTTTTAATTCTGGAAGGCATTCACACCTGGGGCGGATTTCATGCCGACATTCTGCGCACGCCAATTCAATGGCAGGACGGCTATGTCATCCCGCCCACCGAACCGGGCCTCGGCGTGGAACTCAACGAAGAAGTGGCGGATGCCAATCCTTATACCGGTGAGAAGTTGCATTTGGAGATGAGTGATGAGCCGGGTTGATTGGCAAAACCTGCCCGCCGCCGACTTTCGGTATACTTCGCCGTCCACTTTATCAGCCACTGAGGAAACCACCATGAAAACCGCGCACTCATTCATTGAGGCTATTATTAGAATCGCCAAACAGCAGGGCTACGAAGTTAAAATTAATCGCGACGGACTGCGCCAGATAGATTTCGGCCAAAAGCAATTGCACGAGGGGCATTTGAAACCGTTGTTTCTGGCTATTCTTGCCTCTGATGCCAACGTATCATCTTTAATTGAAAGCGTTGCACCGGGCCGTTCATGCGCTCACCGCCCAATGAAAGAAATTCTTGCGCAGTTGCAAAGCGAATCGGAACAGAAGACAGGCAAATGAAAACATTGTTGAAAATCGCAACGGTCGCGACGGTTTTTATGCTTGCCGGTTGTGCAACGACGCCAACGACAGTTAACTTGGTTTACGCGTTCGATGTGGGAAAGGCGAAGGCACTGTTAGTCAAGGGGCCAAACACTATCAAGGGCAGTGCACTTATGCGACAACGAAATGGCGGCGTGGTGACCTGCGCGGGGTATAAAGCGTATTTAGTACCCTATACTGAATACGCCGCCGAAAGAATGCGCCATCTCTAATGGCAATTCAGTCGGCGGCGTGAATACGCGCAACTTGGTCTTTGTCCCCGATAAGCCAGAATATCATCGCCTGACAAAAACAACCATTTGTGATTCACAAGGTTTTTTCGCGTTCAGGGATGTTGCAAATGGTACTTTCTTCGTGATTACAACGGTTAATTGGGAAGTACCGATCTCGAAATACTCTTCATCGGTGGAAGGTGGGTCGTTGATGAAGCGGGTTACAGTCCGCAACGGCGAAACAAAGGAAATTGTGCTTGCGCCGTGATAAATTGTGTTTCCTATTCTTTCTACATAACTCTTTGGAAGCCACAATGACCTACAAAAAAGTACAAGACAAGTATTATGAGCAGTATGGCAAAACCGTAAAAACGTGCTGGATCGCGCATGTTAAACGTACACATGGCGCAACAAAAGGGCCAGCGCCTAATCGTGGACAGGGGGAAGCAACTAATCTATGTCCAGACAATATTTTTCCAAGATTGGAAAAAATTATGAAAAAGTGCAACATGATTTGAGTAAAGAACAGATTCAACCTCTGCCGCATGAACCTCAAACCAAAAGTGAATTCCATGAAAATCGCATTCATCGGCCTCGGCAATGTCGGCGGCAAAGCCGCCGACATTTGCGCGGCTTCGCCGCGTCTGGATTCCCGCCTGCCGGCGAGAATGACGAATTGATAGGGAAAGGTGAATCGGGCGGGAATAATTTTTTTGGGACGCCAAAAGTAAACGAGAAAAAGGGAGTCACGTTTCGTGTGACAATTATTTACCATTGGCATCTTAAAGAGAGTCACACTTCTCGATTCACCATTGTCCTCCCAGCCCGTCATTGCTGTATGTGTTCACTTATTTGATGACAAAATCGGAAATACAATTGACTAACTGACATACTCAGGAGAATCCCATGAGAGACAACAGTAAAGACAGCATAATCGAGAGAAATTATATTCGCAACTGGCAACATTTGTGCGAGGAATACGAGACCGTCAAAGCCGGCAAACACCCTAAATTTCGGCGGCGTAGCCGCGTCCGCTTCTTGCCGTTGTGCGGTCAGTTGCTTATTATTCGCTTTCCCCCGTCGTTGGCGAAATTTTTAACTCCAAACGATGAAGATTTTAGTGAGACATAGAAATGAGGCGACCATGAGTTATCAACAATCACAGTTTGACTTGGAATTGCAAAAGATGCTTCGGCAAGCCAAAGCGCGTGGGCAATCCAGTTTGTGCGTTCTGTCAAAAGACCTGCACGACCGAGTGGTCAAAGAGGATTTGGGCAATTACCACCGCATGCCAACGGCGTGTAAGGCGATGTGGAAACTTTGGAAAAAACAAGGCGGTCGTCAAAAGAAAGTTATCCACAAAACCCCCAGCGAATTATCAAGCACGATTAAGATTGCGTTTGATACTGATTGACCTGAGAATATTTTAAAAGCAAGACGGCGGAGATTCACCCCTTATCTTTATTTTCTACAATTCCCAGCGGTGACAAAAAAAATGAAAATCGGTTTCATCGGCCTCGGTAATGTCGGTGGAAAACTCGCTGGCTGTTTGTTGCGTAATGGCTTTGACCTTGTGGTGCGCGATTTGGACGAAGCGGCGGCGGCGCAGTTAATCGCAGGCGGCGCGCAGTTCGGCGAATCGCCCAAAGCGATGGCGCAAGCGGCGGACATTATTATTACCTGCCTGCCGTCTCCGGTTGCCAGTGCCGAGGTGATGGAAGCCGATGACGGTGTGCTGGCGGGTTTTGCAGCGGCGAACGGCGCGTCTTCGAACAAAAACGCACCCAAACTCTGGCTGGAGATGAGCACCACCGACGACGCCGAGGTGCGACGGCTGGGAGAGAAAGTCATCGCCGCGGGCGCAATGCCGATGGATTCGCCGGTGTCCGGCGGCTGTCATCGTGCCACCACCGGCAACATCGCCATCTTCGCCGGCGGCGAGCGCGCGACATTTGAAGCGGCGTTGCCGGCGTTGACCGCCATGGGTCGGCGGGTGTTGCACACCGGGCCGCTCGGCTCGGCCTCCATTCTCAAGGTCGTTACCAATTATCTCGCCACCGCCAATCTCGTGTCGCTGTGCGAGGCACTGGTGACTTCCCGGGTGGCGGGCATGGATCTCAACACCACCTACCAGGCGATTCGCATTTCGTCGGGCAATTCCTTCGTCCATGAAACCGAAAGCCAGGTCATTTTGAACGGCAGCCGCGACATCAACTTCACCATGGATTTGGTGTGCAAGGACATCGGCTTGTTCAGTGCGGTCGCCGAGCGGGGCAAGGTGTCGCTGGAGTTGGCGCCGTTGCTGGTGGACATCTTCAAGGACGGCGCGAAAAAATACGGGATGCGCGAATGGTCGCCCAACATCATCAAGCGTCTGGAGGAAGCCTGCGGTGTGCAAATTCTCGCGCCCGGCTTCCCGGCGGAGATAGTCGACCACGAGCCGGAAGCCCCCGGCTATGAGGTCAAAATCGAACACCGGCAGTCGTGAACTTGCCGCACGACGACGCGTCATGACGATTCCCGACAAAGACCTTCTTGATGTCTCGCTACGCCGCGTGGTCGCCACCGCCACCGCCGAGTTTCTTCCCTATAATCGCTACGGCGTGGTGCGCGAGGATATGGAATATCTGCCGCTTGGCGATGCGCAAGCCCCCCCGGGCGGCGGACGCGAGATTTTCCTGATTCGTTTCAAGCCGGGTGCCGCATCAACCCCGCACGAGCACACCGGCGGCGAGGAGTTTTATGTACTGGAAGGCGAGATTACGGACTGCGACGGCACCGTATTCGGCGTCGGTGACTATGTGCATTACCAACCCGGTAGTTGCCACTTTTCGGTGTCGGAAAAAGGCTGCACGCTGCTGGTGATTCTCGGCGGTCGCAACACGCCGCTGGGCGAGAATTGATAAAAAAAATCAACCGCGCCGAAACGCGATAAACAGGGATAACAAAGCCAGCCCCACCAACCACACCAGACTCCAGCCCGGCATGGTCAGCCCCAACAACGACCACTGAACTTCGGCACATTCGCCGGAGCCGCGCAGAATCAGGCCGAGTGCCTTTTGCAGCGGAAACGCTTCCAGCATGAAGGTCAAGCCGGGCCCACATTCCGGCACTTGCCCGGCCGGCAGGTTTTGCAACCACAGGTGGCGAGCGGCGACCGCCGCGCCAAGCAACGCGGCAACCCCCGCCAGCCCGCCGTAGACCCGCCGACTCCAGCCGTGTGGGCCGCGTGGGCCCCGCGGATTGTGCAAAAACCCGAGTAGCAATACCAACCCCACGACCATGAACGCCACGCGCTGGAGTATGCACAACGGGCACGGCTCCAACCCCGCCGCATACTGAAAGTAAAGCGCGGTTGCGATTAAGGCGGCACACAGCAAGGCACCGACGAGACAGGCGAAGCGATGGGAGACGCGAGATGTCATGGCAAATTCATATTACCGCAATTTTCGTTGTATGATGCCACCACATACTGGACAAATCGGGCAAAAATTTGGCGATGGACTGGCCGAGAGGATGCGTAGCCGGACTATTTTTATCGCGGCTTTGCCGCAAATGAGTCCGGCTACGCCGCCGGTTTTGCCGGACGCATATTTTAATAACGAGTTGGGATGTCATATGCCGGTGATGGGTAATTGATTGGCATGGGTTATCGGTTGTGCGAGGCGGCTTGCGCCGTCACTCTTAGGATCCCCGCCTGCCGGCGAGGATGACGGGCTGGGGGGTGATGGTAAATCAGGTGGGAATGATTTTTTTGCGACGCCAAAAATAAACGAGAAAAAACTGACAGCGAAATAGTGAGCCTATACGAGAATGACGAATACTGATTCTTTCGTTGTCACGCCCACAGCCAGAGCGTGCAGGGACGCACGCTGGCGCGTGGAAACAGGAGGTTTCCCTCGCGCCGGAAGGGGGTGCCGGGGGGTATCCCCCCCGCAAAGCGCGAGCACGCGCAAGCGAACCTTTGCCTATCAGCCACAGGTTACTCGGCGGCGTAAGCCGCCGTCATAGCCCTTCGCACACCACTGTCATTTGCGGCAAAGTCGCCGCTATTGAGCGGCGCACCACAACACCGCATAACGGAAAATAAGCAAGCACAAAATTGCGCGCAGTATTTTCGTTGTCAGGCAAGGCGCACGAGGAGCGAGGGAGTGAGCATACATTAAGTATGTGACCGACCGAGTGACGATGCGCAACAAAGCATGGCGACGAAAAGGCAAGCGCAATTCATCATTGCTCCAATTGAATCAGTACCTCACCGCCCGCCTCAACGCCGGTTTCGGTGTGGCGGATTCGCACCACGATGATTTCCACACCGGCTTGCCACACCCGCGTGAGGGTTTCGGCGTAAGCCGGGTCAATGTGCGCCGCCGCGCAGAAGTATTCGCCCTCGGGGCGGTTGGCGGCGAATACCAGCACGCCGCGATAGCCCTCGCCCACGGCGTGTTCCAGCAGTTCCAAATGTTTTCGTCCGCGTTCGGTGACCGCATCGGGGAAGCACAGGTATTTTTGTTTTTTGGAATCGTTCGCCGACTCTTCCACCAGCGTGGCGTTTTTGATTTCCACATAACAATCCGCACGCCGGTCGTTTTGCAACAACAAGTCGAAGCGTGCGTTGGCGTGTTTTGGTGACAGGTCCGGCGCGTGGTAGCGCGGTTCCCGGCGGATGTGTTCATAGCCGCGCAACGCCGCGATGCGTCCGCCGGCGATGAAATCGGCGATGATGTGATTGACTCGCGTGGTGTTGACGCCGACCCAGCCGCCGCCAATGTCCACGCGCTCCAGGGTCCAGCGCAGTTTTCGTTTGGGGTTGTCGCTGGTACTCAACTGCACCGGCGCGCCGGGTGCCCAGCAGTTTTTCATGGTGCCGGTGTTGGGGCAGTGGGCGGTGACGACCTCGCCGTTCGCCAGCGTCACATCGGCGAGGAAGCGTTTGTATCGCCGGATAATTCGGCCATCCGTCAGGGGCGGAAATTTCACGCAAACAATCCGGTTGCTGATTATTTTTTGGGCGGGCAATGTTATTATGCGCGCAATGTTCGATAAACCCAAACCGATGAATCTGAAAGCGCGCACCCGCAGTGTCGCCGTTATCTTTTTGCTTGGCCTGTTAGTGTTGCCTGCCAGCCATGCCGCCGACCAACGCGACCCGTTCGAGCGCGCCAACCGCGCGGCGTTGAAATTTAATTTGAAGGTGGACCGCTTTGCCTTGAAACCGGCGGCGAAAGTATATGCCAAACTGCCCGGCCCGGTGCGCAACGGTGTCAGCAATTTCTTCTCCAACTTGTGGCAGCCGAACACCATCCTCAACGATTTGCTGCAGGGCAAGTGGGCGCACGCCGGTCGCGACACCGGGCGCTTCGTCATCAACACCACCCTCGGGTTGCTCGGCTTGATGGATGTGGCAACCGCCCTTGACCTGCCCAAACGCAACGAAGACTTTGGCCAAACCCTGG
The DNA here is from genome assembly GCA_965249835.1 of Candidatus Poriferihabitaceae bacterium. Classification (GTDB taxonomy): domain Bacteria; phylum Pseudomonadota; class Gammaproteobacteria; order Arenicellales; family Poriferihabitantaceae; genus JAHRAW01. The sequence goes on along the minus strand of CBDFMY010000003.1, from coordinate 424,498 downwards.
CGGTGTGGGGCGTGCCCGCCGGTCCCTATCTGATGCTACCGTTGCTTGGCCCACGCAATTTGCGCGATGCCATCGGGACGATTCCGCAATACGCCGCGACCGACCCGGCATCCGCCCTTGATTCGCCGCAACGACAATACGCCAGCGGCTTGCGGTTGGTGGACGCGCGCGCGCGCCGCTTGAATGCCGATGATGTGTTTGAACGGCAATCCGAGCAATATTTATTTTTGCGGGAAGTCTACTGGCAACAGCGCAGTCAGTTAATCCACGACGGCGCGCCGCCCGACACGTTGAAGGATGACTTGCTGGATGAGTTGCTGGAAGAAGAGGACGAAAACTAACCCACCAACCATCTGGCATGGCCGTCTACGCAATCGGGGATGTGCAGGGCTGCGTCGTGGCTCTGGAGGAAATGCTCGAGACGATTCGCTTTGAGCCGCACCGCGACCGCTTGTGGCTGACTGGGGATTTGGTCAATCGTGGACCTCATTCGCTGGAAACTTTGCGGCTGGTAAAGCAACTGGGGCAAAGTGCCGTCAGCGTGCTCGGCAATCACGATCTTCATTTGCTGGCGGTGGCCGCCGGTATTCGCGAGCATCGACCCGAAGACACCTTGCAGCCGATTTTGCGTGCGCCGGATTGCGATGAATTGCTCCACTGGCTTCGCCATCGGCCGCTGCTGCATCGCGAAAAAAATCTCGGCGGCAAAGTGATGATGATGCATGCCGGCATCTATCCGGGATGGCGTGCGAAACATGTGGCGCGCTATGCCGGCGAGGTTGAATCACTGTTGCGCGGCGACGATTACCGCTGGTATCTCACGCACATGTATGGGCGCACTCCGGTGCGCTGGTCGGCAAACATGAACGACAAGCAGCGCGCGCGGTTTATCACCAATGTCCTGACCCGAATCCGCTTCTGCGACCGGCGCGGCGTGATTAACTTCATCCACAAGGGCGCGCCGGGCAGTCAGCCCAAACGCTGGATGCCGTGGTTTGAGCATCCGGACATGAAGTGTAAAAATTGGCGCATCGTGTTCGGTCACTGGTCGGCGCTGGGGTTTATTCAACGCGGCAACCGCATCGGCCTCGACAGCGGTTGCGTGTGGGGCGGGACGCTGACCGCGATGCGCCTGGACGGTGAGCAAGCGGGAAAGTTCTGGCAATTGCCGTCTCGCGTGCCTATTTCACGGTAGGTTGTGTTGCGCTTGCCTTTTCGTCGCCATGCGGTGTTGCGGAGCGTCCACCACCCGAAAACCTGCTTTGTGCGCTTAATCATGAATATGCTGATTTCAAACAGCATCTGGAAGATGGCGATGATGTTGCGTTCTTCCCGCCGGTGAATGGCGGTTGAGCATGTTAATCGAAATACGAAATCAGGCATTTGACCCGTGGCAAGAGGTCAGTCGTTATCAGGAAAATTGCGGATTGGTTCCTGGCAGCTATGGTGCCTGTGCGACATTCGTAGGTACTCTGCGGGATTTCAACCACGGCGATAAGGTAAAGTGGATGCGACTGACGCATTATCAGGGCATGACCGAACACCAGTTATCCAAGATAGCCGAGCAAGTGTTGTCGCAATACCGGCTCCTCGATTTGATTATTGTGCACCGAGTGGGAGACCTCAATCCTAACGAGCCTATCGTTTTGGTGGCGGCGTGGTCCGTTCACCGGCGTGTTGCGTCTAAAAGGCGGGGGGAAGGCAAAACAGCAACCCAACCAACCAAAGCAAGTAAATCGGGTTGGTTTGTGAACGTTTTTCAAGAAAAACGAGGCTTTTTGGAAATATCTTTAGGGTGTTAACGAGTCAAGACCCTGAAAAATCTCAGAAGTGAGATTATGAGAAATGATTATGGAATAACTATGCCGTCGGTGAAATACAAAAATCTCTTAGAGATACAAAAGTATCTTAGGTTGGACTTCTAAAAAATCGATTCCCGAAGATCTTCCCAAGACATGTTACTGTTAATAGTACATCTAAGATCAGGATCAGAGTGATTTTTGCATTTATCAGTCCACTCCATACAAGGGCTGATGTCATTAAAGAAAAATCGCGGCCCGACTATCTTCCGGAGACATGTTACTCTTATGAGTACATCTAAGATCAGGATCAGAGTGATTTTTGCATTTATCAGTCCACTCCATACAAGGTCTGATGTCATTACATAAACCCTCATACCGTGCTCCTAGTGAGCACCATTGGCTATGTTTGCGAATAAGATATTCTCTAAGTTCCCTAAGATTATCGCCCATACTCCTGTAAACACAACTATCTAGAGTTGGATCATTAGGGTCGACTGTATGCCATTTATCATCTCTGTGCTTGTGAAAATGCGGACCTTCATCTGCGTTTACTACTTCACCATGATATTGTTCATTACCATGAGAATCGTTAAGCATGTGCCCAAACACAATCGTAGGGCTTAAAGACAAAATGGCCGTGTTACTTATCGCTACCGCAAAAACGACCGCGCTTAAAATTTTCAATGTGTTTTTCATTTGCCCTCGTTTGATTGGTTTTGGTCACATCCCCACGTAACTTGTCGTCATCATATCAGAAAAATTGTCCAGATTGTGTATGATGCCACCACATACTGGACAAATCGGGCAAAAGTTTGGCAATGGATTGACAGGGGGTCAGGTAGTTCACAGTCCGTAGTGCGGACGTTCGCCGTTATAGCGTTGTAAATATCCCAGTAGATGGTCGTTGAAGCCCGGCAGGTCGTCGAGCAACAGGTCTTCTCGGTAGTCCACAAACTCCTCCTGAATGGTGCGATTGAATCGTTCATTATACGCGAGACCTTTGCATAAATCAAGCCTATGTCCGGGTTCTGTTAGGAACACATAAACTGTCCGCTGTTAAAACACATAATCTGTCCGGTTTATGCCAGCTCTTGAGGGAGGTGATTTATGAGGCGGACAGAAGTGTTACAGGAGATACGACGGATGAGATTTGAAGAGGCATACGGGAGCTGGACGGAGGGTCGTTTGAGCCAAGAGGAAGCGGCGCAGTTGCTGGGTGTGTGTGAGCGCACCTTTCGTCGTTACATTGATCGTTACGAGGAAGAAGGCCTGGATGGGTTGATCGACAAGCGGCTGTCTCAGGTATCGCACCGGCGGGCCCCGGTCGATGAGGTTATGCGCATGGTGGATCGGTACCGGAGCCGGCATGATGGCTGGAGTGTCAAGCACTACTACGCCTGGTATCGGCGCGGCGGCGGTGGGCGTAGCTACAACTGGGTGCGCAAGTCCTTGCAGGCTGCCGGAGCGGTGACGAAGGCCGCGGGCCGCGGGCAACATCGCAAGCGGCGTGAACGAGCACCGGTGCCGGGCGTATTGCTGCACCAGGATGGTAGCACCCATGCCTGGGTGCCGGGACAGACCTGGGATTTGATAGTCACCATGGATGATGCCACCAGCCGGCATTACTCCATGTTCTTCTGTGACCAGGAAGGCACCCGGAGCAGTTTTCGGGGGGTACGTGAGGTGGTTGAGGCCGAGGGCTTGTTTTGCTCGCTGTATACCGACCGGGGCAGCCATTACTGGCACACGCCGACGGCTGGCGGCAAGGTGGACAAGGGCAACTCGACGCAGTTCCGGCGCGCCTTGCAGCAACTGGGCGTGGAGATGATCGCGGCCTACTCGCCGCAAGCCCGAGGGCGCTCCGAGCGGGCCTTTAGCACCCACCAGAACCGCTTGGTCAAAGAACTGGCCGCCGCTGGCATCACCGATATGGCTGCCGCCAATGAGTATCTCCAGCAGGTGTATTTGCCCGCCTTCAACGAAGAGTTTGAGCAACCGCCGCGGGAAGTTGGCTCAGCCTTTGTGCCGGTGCCGGAGGGAGCGCAGTTGGACAACATTTTCTGCGAACACTACGAGCGCCGGGTACGCAAGGACAACTGCATTGAGTTCGAGGGCCGGACCCTGCAGATACCGGCAGACCGCCACCGTTACCACTACATCAAAGCTAAAGTGAAGGTGTTACGGCACACCGATGGCGCCTTGTCTTTGTGGCACGGCCCCCGAAAACTGGCCGGTTATGACGCGGCCGGCCAACTCATCCAGACTGACTTACCGGTGGCTGCTTGATGTCCGCTGCGCCATCAATAACGGGGGCCTCAGCCAGGCTTCCCGACATCGCCAAAAGCGGACAACTCACGTGTTCTAAAACCGGACATTTCTATTTGTTGCTAACAGCCTATGTCCGGGTTCACCACATATGAGACAAAATCAGGCAGCCATGGTGAGTTGCTGATAGTACGCCATCGGTGTCATTAAATCCAAACTATCGTGTGGCCGGTAATGATTATAGGTCCATTGGTAATGAACCAGTTCCTGGTTGATTGCGGCCACCGTCAACGGCCCTTCATACAGCGGGTAAAACTCATAACGGCTGGTGCCATTGGCTCGCTCAACGCAACCATTCCATTTCGGTTTTTTAGGCGGCAATATAAATAGCGGTATGCCCAAGGCCTCGCAGGCTTGCTCAAACTCATCCCGAAACTCACTGCCGCCATCAACCTGTATCGAGTGGATTTTGAACGGTGCTTGTTCGATAAGGTAGTGCAAGAAGTCTTTGGCGTTCCTGCTGGTCGCACGGCTATAGGCTTTTAAGGCAACAAACCCGGTGATCGGACAGGCCGCCTTGAACTCCTTGATGCTAAAGCTCGCTGGTAGTCCTACGCTCATGTGGTCAATCTGCATCAGTACTTACGCTGCCGGAAAAAGGGGAAGAAACGCTACGGTAGCAAGGTGCGGCCGGGCTTGATACCCAATCGGGTGTCGATTGAGCGGCGCCCGGCGTTGGTGGAGAAAAGAGACCGCATCGGTGATTGGGAGTTGGATATGGTGCATGGGAAAAACAATACCGCCGTCATGCTGACCATGGTCGAGCGTGCCACGCGCTTCGTGTACATTGACATCCTGCCCAACCGGAAGGCGCCGGTGGTGGGCGCGGCGCTGATTAGAAACCTGGCTACGATCAAACACCGGGTGCTCACCTTGACCGCGGATAACGGCAGCGAATTCGCCGGTCATGAAGCGGTCCGCGATGCACGGCAAGCCGACTTCTACTTCGCCCATCCATATGCGTCCTGGGAGCGAGGAACCAATGAGAATACCAACCGGCTGATACGGGCAGTATTTCCCCCAAGGCTATGATCTTTCGACCATCACAACTTCGCAACTGGCGCATGTGGCCAACCAGATCAATAACCGGCCGCGCAAATGCCTTGGCATGAAAACACCGAATCAGGCATTATTCGGCATCAACCCACCTGTTGCACTTCGGGGTTGAATCCAAGGGCATCGTACAAAGCCTTTACAATGATCGATTTTCAGGGTAGAACAATCCACATTCAACCGATATGCACAGAAAAACTGGTCAATCGAAAACCAACAGCGGCGCAAATGAACGCACCTGTTCGGTGGGTAAAATCGGCTAAAAAATAAACCGAATGTGGATTTATGTATGTCATTCCCAACATTAATTATTTAAAAACACCCAACAATTCATTCCAGCCGACCGCTAACGCGGCAGGTCAACTCCACCGTTGTGCACCACTGAAATATAAAAGGCGCATCGACTTTATCACTTGGGCGGCGTCGGCCTGTCCCGCTCCAGCCTGGCGCGCATCAACCGGGACAAGCCTTATACGTTGTGCGAGGCACTGTTCAAGAAACTGTTGCGACGTTGCCAAGGGGTCGCGCCCGGCCATAAGTTTCGTTTCAGTATTCGCTTGATGCCAGCACCATCAAGTTGTGCCTCTCGGCCTTCCCGTGGGCCGATTTCCGAACGACCAAGGGGGCGGTCAAGCTACATGTCGGGCTGAACCACAGCGGTTGCCTGCCCGAGTTTGTAACCATCACCGACGGCAAAACCAGCGACCTCGCTATCGGGCGCACGCTGCGTTTCCCCAAAGGCAGCCTAGTCGCCATCGACCGCGGATATAACAACTATGGCTGGTATAAACAGTTGAATGACAAAAACATATTCTTTGTCACTCGTATCAAAAAAGACGCGGCGTCAAGGCATCCAGACAATGCCCCATCCCCCTGCGTCGCATCGGCTACCGCGATGCCGAGACCGGCAAGCATTACGTTTTCTTGACCAATCATTTGAAACTGGCGGCCAAGACGGTCGCCGACCTTTATAAAGCGCGTTGGCAGGTGGAATTGTTGTTTAAGTGGATCAAGCAAAACCTGAAGATAAAGTCCTTCATCGGCACCAGCAATAACGCGGTGATGACGCAAATCTGGGTCGCGCTGTGCGTGTATTTACGCTTGGCGTTCATCAAATTCCAGTCGAAGCTGGGCAAAAGCATGCAACAAATGCTCCGCCTGTTGCATCTTAACTTGTTCGACAAGCGCGACTTGATGGGACTCTTGCGTGGCATCCCGCCCCCAGACCCGGCTTCAATCGCAATCAATCCTCGTTGCTGTGAAAGTTAATGGGACAGCAGTGGTAGCCAATATGCTGGACTTGCATGGCATTTCCTCTTGAGTTGAGGAGTGCCATATGTATCTGAGCTTATGCACCATGGCAATGCCATAATAAAATGGGCAAGTGCAATGCGTGCGATTGCGTTACTATCCACCTCACTTTTGCACATTCCACACACCTGACCGATGGCAAAAAACCAAACCCGCAACCTCAACGCGCTGTTGCGCTTTTTAGACGATTCGCCGACTCCGTTTCATGCCGTGGCAAACGTGTCAGCGCGTCTGCACCAGGCTGGTTATGTCGCAGTGGACGAGGTTGCGCGGTGGGATTTGATGTTGCCGGGTCGGTATTATTTCACCCGCAACGGCTCCTCGCTGGTGGCGGTGAATTTCAATTGCCCGCCGGACGAGCACGGCTTTCGCCTGGTCGGCGCACATACCGACAGCCCCTGTCTCAAGGTCAAGCCCAACGCTATTACCCGCAACAGCGGCTACGCCAAACTCGCGGTGGAAGTGTATGGCGGCGCGTTGCTCGCGCCGTGGTTTGACCGCGGTCTCGGGTTGGCCGGAAGGGTCTCTCTGACCGCCGCCGGCAAACTCCAAAGCCGTCTGGTCGACATCAACCGCCCGATCGGATTCATCCCCAGCCTGGCGATTCATCTCGACCGCGAGGTCAACGACAATCGCAGCATCAACAAACAAAAAGAATTGCCCGCGGTGTTGTGCCGCGTGACCGATGAACAATCAACGACAAAAAAATCGGCGGCGACCACGCCGGACTTCACTCAGTTTCTAAAAGCGCAACTCAAGCGGCAATACCCGCGATTGGCGGTGGATAAAATTCTGGCGTTTGAATTGTGTTTGTATGATTGTCAAGGTGCCGAGGTGGTCGGACTGGAAAATGAATTTATCGCCTCCGCTCGTCTCGACAATTTGTTGAGTTGCTATGCCGGCATGGAAGCGCTGGTGGCGGCGCGGGGAAAAACCAACCAGTTGCTGGTGCTGAACGACCACGAAGAAGTCGGTAGCGCATCGGCAAGCGGTGCCGAAGGGACGTTTTTGCACTCCGTATTGATGCGCCTGTGCGGCGACGAAGCGGCACTCGCCCGAGCGCTTGGTCGCTCAATGCTGGTGTCGGCGGACAACGCCCACGGCGTGCATCCCAACTACGCGCACAAGCACGAACCGGGGCATCAACCGCTGTTGAATGACGGCCCGGTAATCAAGGTCAACAGCAATCAGCGTTACGCCACCAACTCGGAAACCGCCGCCTTGTTCCGGCAAGTGTGCGAGCGCAACCGATTGCCGCATCAGACCATCGTGGTGCGCTCGGACATGGCCTGCGGCAGCACCATCGGGCCCATCACCGCCACCCGCCTCGGCGTGCGCACGGTAGACATCGGCGTGCCGCAACTCGGCATGCACTCCATCCGCGAACTCGCCGGCGTTGCCGACCAGCACACCTTGCTGGCGGCACTAAAAGGATTTTATGAGATGCCGGAGTGGCCGTTTTGATGAGTCGCGCTTCGCGTGACGACATCAAGAGTCCGACGCAACCGGGCTTTTTTCTCGGTTACTTTTGGCGTCTCAAAAGAAATCATCGCCTTCCGAGATTATAAAAAACATTGCGCGCAGTATTTTCGTTGTCAGGCAAGGCGCGCAAGGAGTGAGGGAGGGAGCATACATTAAGTATGTGACCGACCGAGTGACGATGCGCAACACTACACTACACAGCACAACGACCAAAACGACCATGGCGACGAAAAGACAAGCACGATTCATCACCCTCGATCAATCACACTTACCACCAGTCGGTCGGTTGCGCCGGAGCCGGGTTGCAATTCAATGTAGCGGGTTGGTATGCCGAGGCTGACCAGCCAGCCATAGAGTTCGTTTGCCCATTGGTGGCCGGGGTCGCCGCCGGGATAGCGGATGACGATGGTTACCTTGCCGTTTTCTTCGAAACTCCGCAATGTTTCGTTGACCACCGGAAGTGCCGATATGTTTTGTCCGTTGGCGTGTTGCGGCCACTCGGCGCGCGTCACAATGTAATCATGGATGTCGCCGCCGCTGGCTGGCGCGCCGGCCAGTAGCAAACCGATGAGTAGCAATCCAACGGACAGCAACCCGACTCGGGTTGAGGGATTGCCCGGATGCACGCGCCGAAAACTCTTCGTAAATCTCATCGCCACGCTCACACGCCGAAAATTATTCGCGAATCCCATCGAAATTCTCGTGGTGCATTTGCGAATTTCGTTAATCAGCATTTGTTCACTCATGATGATTCAGTTCGCGCAGCAGTTGCGCGGTTTCCCACAGCGGTAGCCCGACCACGCCGCTGTAACTGCCCTGGATGTGTTTGACAAACGCGCCGCCGGCACCTTGTATTGCGTAGGCGCCGGCTTTGTCAAACGGCTCGGTGCTGTCGCAATAGCGTTCCAGTTGCCGCCGCTCAAGGCGACCGAAAGTAACTTCGGTTTCGCTCAGGCGATAGAGCGTTCGCGGGTCGGCGCACCGGCATCCTTCGGCAACCAGTGCCACCGCGGAAAAAACCGTGTGGGTATTCCCCGACAGACGTTGCAACATTGCCAGTGCATGCTCGCGGCCGTTCGGTTTGCCGAAAACTTCATCGCCGATGGCCACCACGGTGTCGCCGCCGAGCACGGTTGCGGGTTCATCGGTCTTGCCGCGTTTGCCGGCGGCGCGCTCGGTGACTACACGCTCAAACACGGTTTGCGCTTTGAGCAGAGCCAGCCGCACGGTCATGTCGTCGGGCGACTCACCGCGCAAGCGACGCTCGTCGACATCGGCACTCTCCATGCGGAATGTGACACCGAGTTGCGCCAGCATTTCCCGACGCCTGGGAGATGTGGAGGCGAGGACGAGCATGCGGACGATGCCTAGCGATGATACGGCAGATTTTCGAGTAGCGAATAGCAGCGATACATCTGCTCGGCGACAATCACGCGCACCAGCGGGTGAGCGAAAGTCAGGGCCGACAGCGACCAGGTTTCATCGGCATCCCGCAACAGTTGCCCGGACAAACCTTCCGCGCCACCCACCAGCAGCGACACTTGTTCGCCGTCTCGCATCCACGCTTCCATGCGGCGCGACACTTGCCGCGTTGAGTGCGACTCGCCGTTGCGATCGAGGGCGATGACGCGGCTTCCTTTCGGTATCGCCCGTTCGATTCGTGCCGCTTCGCGCGCGGCGATTTTTTCGAGGTCGGCGGCGTTGGCATGTTTGCCGCGCCGCTCGGCCGCCACTTCAATGAGATGCAGCGCGCACCTTCCGTGAATTCGTTTGGCGTATTCGTGATAGCCCTGGCGCACCCAGTTCGGCATTTTCTCGCCGACGACGATGAGGTGGATGGTGAGCATGGGCGGCTTTGAATCAGCGTTGCGCGGCGGTTTCGGAATGTTCCCGGGGTTGCAACAGTTCGCCAAAAGTTTCATCCCACAGGCTTTCCAAATCGTAATGCTCGCGGGTGTGCGCGCGCATGATGTGAACCACCACATCGACAAAATCCACCAGCAGCCAGTCGCGGTCTTGCTCGCCCTCTATTCCCAGATGTTTCCAACCGGCTTCGCGCATCATCGACAGCACACGCTCGGCAAGCGTTTTGACATGACGCTCCGAAGTGCCGGTGACGACGATCATGTAATCGGTGATGTCGGTGAGTTTGCGCACATCGAGCAACTTGACCCGCTCACCCTTGGCGTCTGCCAGTGCGGCCAGCACGACTTCGCACATTTGCCCGGATTCGGGTGTTGTCCGAGGTGTTGCTCGGGATTTTTGTTGCGCCGTTTTAGTTTTATCCGCCATAAAGATTGTGTTCACGAATGTAGTTGCACACGCCGACCGGCATCAGGTCGCTTGCGTCTTCGCCGGCTTTCAGCCGTTCGCGTATCAGCGTGGACGAGATGGCAAGCGGCGTGGTCTCGACCAAAAGCAGGTTACCCGCCGCCGTGCGCCGCAACTCGGCACTGGATTCGACCCGCGCCGCTTGCCACCAGTGTGGCAACGACCGCGGCAGTTCCCATCCGCACCGCCCGAAGGCGATGATGTGCACGCTTTGTTGCAATGCCTGCCAGCGGTGCCAGGTTTCGAATTCAAGCAACGCGTCCAGCCCGATAATCAGGGCGAAACGCCGACCCGGATGTCGTCGCTGCAATGATTGTATCGTATCGATGGTATAGGAGGGTCCCAGTCGTTTCAGTTCGATGTCGTCCACCTCAAAGGATGGTTCTTGCGATGCATCGGCCTCGTTAGCCTGGTTTGCCAAAGCGATGCGCACCATCGCAAGGCGATGCGCGGCATCGGTGTCGGGTTGCGGGCGATGGGGCGGGACGGCGGCCGGAAGGTAAGCGAGCGATGTCAGGGCAACGCGCCGGAACACCTGCCGAAGCGGGGCAATGTGGCCGTAATGAATGGGGTCGAAGGTGCCGCCGAAAAGGCCGCACAGATTATCGTGGACGTGCATCGCCGACCACTATAGCAGGGAAATTCGCAGGAACAACGAACACGAAACGGGAAGTTAACTCCGGGTAGCAGTAATTTGGTATTGCCAGCGAACCGCGCCGGTCGGGTTGGCTGCGCTGAAAAACAAATTGCGCGAAATATCCCGTGCCTGGCCGGGCGGAATTTTTGCGTCAAAGCGCTCATCGGTCTGGCCAATCACCGTGCAGGTGTCGTCGGGCAGGTCATCGCCTTTGGCCCGACAATCGAGCATGGTGATGCTGACCACCAATTCTTTGAGCAGGATGGATGCGTGAGCGTTGACCAGGCGTGCGTTGAATTGGTAACTGCCACCGTAGGCCGGCGTCATCACCGCGTTTTCGATTTGGATGTCATCCACCGGCAAACGCCCGCGTATGCGCACCGCATCGTCCTGCGTGCTAAACACGATGACGGCAGCAGCGAGACCCAGCACTCCGAGAATACCGAACGCGGCTTTCGGATAACGGGTTGACATATACAACAAGGCGATGACTACAACGCCGAGCAAAAGCCATTGCATTGATACGAATCCGGTGAATTGAATGGAGAAACCATAGCCGGTTGGCGACCAATTCGCAACTTGAATTTGCCGCATGCGGGCGCAAATTAACTGGTATCATAAGGTTTCTGCGAAGGTCAATCCATCAACCGATCGATCCATCAACCGCAAGGGCAACACAAACGCATGAACCACGAATCGATGTTCTCGCAATCGGTCCCGCAATCCAAACGCGCCCACATTGAGAAATTGGTGGCGCGTGCCTGGCAAGTTGAGCATCGCGAACTTTCCGATGCCGAGAGCGCCGCGCTCAAGGCCTCCATCAAACGCAAACTCAAACAGCAAAACGCCGTGCTGGTGGCGCACTATTATGTCGATGGCGCGCTTCAAGATCTCGCCGATGAGACCGGCGGTTGCGTGTCCGACTCGCTGGAGATGGCGCGGTTCAGTTATCAACACGAAGCCGACACCGTCATCGTCGCCGGTGTGCGCTTCATGGGCGAGACCGCAAAAATTCTGAGCCCGAAAAAACGCATTTTGATGGTGGAGCATGAAGCCGAATGTTCGCTTGATCTGGCTTGCCCGGCGGATGAGTTCGCGCAATTTTGCGACCAGCATCCGCAGCGCACGGTGGTGGTGTATGCCAACACCAGTGCCGCGGTCAAGGCGCGCGCGGATTGGGTGGTTACTTCTTCGATCGCCTTGAATGTGGTCGAGCATCTATCCGCGGCGGGCGAGAAAATCATCTGGGCGCCGGACAAATACCTCGGCGATTATGTGCAACGCATGTCCGGCGCCGACATGTTGTTGTGGCAGGCATCTTGCGTAGTGCACGAACAATTCAAAGCCGAAGCGTTGCGCGGATTGATGAAACAACATCCCGATGCCGCGGTGCTGGTGCATCCCGAATCGCCACGGGGTGTGATCGCGCTGGCCGATGTGGTCGGCTCAACCAGCCAGATTATCCGTGCGGCAAAAGAATTGGATGCCACCGAGTTTATCGTCGCCACCGAGTCCGGCATCTTCCACAAAATGAAGGAAGCCGCGCCGGGGAAAAAGTTTTTCGAAGCGCCCACCGCCGGCCAAGGCGCCACCTGCGAGAGTTGCGCCATGTGTCCGTGGATGAAAATGAATGACTTGCAACGCCTCGACAATATCCTGACTTTGGGTGGCAACGAAATTCGTATAGACGAATCCATCCGCCGGCGCGCCGAACGCTCGATTCGCCGCATGGTGGAATTCGGACAAGAGCAAGCGAAGCACTAAGTGTGGCGGGAAGTGCGGCGAGAAGTCGTTCAGATTTTTTCGTCCAAGCGCAATTCCATGGTGGTGCTTGCGCCGAACGAAAGCAGCCATCGCAACCACCGGAAGTGCTCGGTCTTCACCGCTCGAAAGCCTTTGCGTGCATACAGTTTTTGCGCCTTCGGGTTGCGGTCAATGACATCCAGGCGAACGCGGCTGAAGTGGTTCGCCGCCGCGTAGTCGGTAATCTCGTCCAGCAAACGGCTACCGATGCCGCATCCGCGCAGGTCGGATTGAACCGCAATGCCGTCCATCACCAATTCGCCGGGCGCGGGTTCTCTTTCATACAAACTGAACAACAAAGCCGCGCAATTGCCCTTGATGAAACCCAATAGCGACAGCAGTTCGGCGTAGGTAATCCCGCCGGTCAATGAGCCGTCGGCGGTGTGAAAACCGGCGATGCCAAGCAGCCGGTCTTCGCCGAGAGCGACGATGGCGTAATCGAGCATCAGACACTTTTGCAAAAGCAGTCGCCGACTTTCGGCAGAGCGAACCGCGACGGCGAATTTTTCACCGAAGGCTTCGTCATACAAAGCCGCCGCACTTTCTCGAAAGCGTTCGGGCAGTCCGCGTTGGTAAATAATTTTGGTTGAGTGCATCGCGGTTACGCTGTGGTTGAAAGCGCATCAACGCATGATACACTACCGCCGACCAACGCATCCAACATGAAAATCTACGCCATCCGAATTTTTACCACCGATTGGGACCGTTCGGTGGATTTTTATCGGGAGACCATCGGCCTTCCCCTAACTTTTGTCGACCAGGCGTTTGCCTGGGCCGAGTTCGATCTCGGCGGTGCCCGTTTGGGAATTGAAGGGATGGATGCCGATGCAGATCAGGCGGACGAGTTAGTTGGGCGATTCGTCGGTGTCTCCTTCGCCGTCGAAGACATCCATCTGACCTATTCGCAACTGGTGGAAAAAGGCGTGGAGTTCACCGAACCGCCAACGCGCCAACCCTGGGGCGGCACGCTGGCGAATTTCAAGGACCCGGATGGCAATATTTTGACGTTGCTTGAGGTGTGACTGGCCACGCGCAATACGCTTACTTGCGCATAAACGATAACAACGAGTATGAAAGCAATCTGGTTTGAACGAACCGGCGATGCCGATGAGGTTCTGATTTACGGCGAGCGCGAGCAACCGATTCCGGGCGATGGCGAAGTGCTGGTTCGGTTGTATGCCTCGGCGGTCAATCCTTCCGATGTAAAAAAGCGCGCCGGGTTGCAACCGCCCGGGCTGGAAAATGGATTTATCATTCCGCACAGCGATGGTGCCGGCGTGATTGAATCGGTCGGCGGCGGTGTTTCATCATCGCGAGTGAGCGAGCGTGTTTGGGTTTATCAAGCACAGTATCAACGCCACCTCGGCACTGCCGCGCAGTATGTCGCGGTGCCGTCGGAGCGCGCCGCGCCGTTGCCCGCGCAAGTAACATTCACCATCGGCGCATGTGTTGGTATTCCGCTGATGACCGCCCATCGTTGCGTATTTGCCGATGGCGATGTCGCCGGGCAGACCATCCTCGTCAGCGGCGCATCCGGGCGGGTTGGGTTTTACGCGGCGCAGTTGGCGAAGATTAAAGGTGCGCGGGTCATCGGCACCGCCGGTAGCGCGCAACGTTGCCGCATCGCCGAACAAACCGGTTGCGACTTGGTGCTGAATTATCGCGAAGACGACTTGATTGAATCGATAAAAAAATTCACCGGCGGCGATGGCGTGCAGCGAATCATCGAAGTTGAGTTTGGCGCGAATGTCGCGACCAATTCGCAACTCCTGAAAACCAACGGCGTCATCGTGAGTTACGCATCAAGCCACGAGCCGCAACCGGCGATTCCGTTTTATCCGATGATGTTCAACAACACGCTGATTCGGCTGGTGCTGGTTTACAACATGCCCGAATTCGCCAAGCGCGAAGCCATCGCCGACATTGCCGATTGTCTGGCGCACGACCAACTCATCCATCGCGTCACCACGCCCGGCTCCCTCGAACAAACCGCCGCCGCGCATCGGGCGATTGAACTTGGCGAAGGCGGCTGCGTGGTGATTGAAATCGATTGAGCGGCGCCGACGCGATTATATTTTCCGCGCCTGACCCACAGGCAACGCGGCGAGTTTGCGGTATTCGCCGCCCGCAAAGCGGGCCGGGTTTTCCAAATATTCAAGCGCCATGTCGGTCATGTCCAAGCCCCAGAATTGTCGGTCGCCGATTACCAGCGTCGGCACGCCGAACACATCGCGCGCCGCGGCTTGTTCGGTGTTGGCGCGAAGTTGATCCTTCACCCATTGCTGGTCGATGAGTTGATCGCCGTCGGCGATTTCCAGTCGCTGACAAAGCGCATTCCAGTTCGGCGCGTGATTCAGGTCGGTGCCGTCTGCATACCATGCGCGAAAAATTTGCGTCACGCTGTCTTGCGCGCAAGTATGCGCGACCGCCAGACGCAACGTTGATAGCGGATTGAACGGATGCGCCGGTGGAAATTTCATCGGGATGCCGTGCTTGTCCGCCAGCCACTGGCAGTAGTGATAGGCAACAACGCGCTTCGCCGGAATTTCCGCCGGGCCCCTGCTGCCCCAATGTTTCAACAGCCCGGCCAGTAACACCGGCCGATAATTTCGCCGCAAATCCGGTTGATTACGCAACAATAATTCGTGTTGCAAATACGCAAACGGCGAGAGGAAATCAAAATACCAATCGATCTCCGGCGCATCAAAAGTGGCCTCAATGGAAGTGTGTGGGTCGGTGGTCATGGTGAAAAAGAAATAGAATAGACAAGTGCGCAGTATAGCCGTTTCGCTTGCCCCATTGCGCTTGCCTTTTCGTCGCCATGGTCGTTGTGGTCGTTGTGGTCGTTGTGCTGTGCAGTGCAGTGTAGTGTTGCGCATCGTCACTCGATCGTTCACATACTTAATGTATGCTCCCTTCCTCGCTCCTCGCGCGCCTTGCCTGACAACGAAAAAATCGCCGGGAGCGCCATGAATCGACTGGGCGCGAGCGAAGCGAGCCCGAAGGGCGCGTATCAGGGATGATACGCGCAAAATACGGCGCGCAATGACGGACTGGGAGGACAACGGTAAATCGGGCGGCGATGAGTCCTTTTGAGAAGACAATGGTAAATAAGTGTCACGCGAAGCGTGACACTAAAACGACGTTGCTCTGGCGTAGCCGAACTCCTTATTTCGGCGGCGGAGTTGCGATAAATAGGCGTCGAGATTGTCTATAATCCGCAGGGTTTCGGTAACATGCCCGGTTCATTATGACTCCCATCATCGTTTGCGCCCTGTATAAATTCACCGCGCTTGACAACCTCAAGGCGTTGCGCCCGCGGTTGTTGGCGGCGATGAGGGGCAACGGCGTGTGCGGGACGGTGTTGCTTGCGCACGAGGGCATCAACGGCACCATTGCCGGCGCGCGTGGCGGAGTTGATGCGGTGTTGTCGTGGCTGGAACGCCAGCCGGGGTTGCACGGCATCGAGATTAAACAATCGTTGGCCGATGCCCGGCCATTCAAGCGAACCAAAGTCAAACTCAAGCGGGAAATCGTTAGCATGGGCGTGGACGACCTCGACCCCAACCAATCCGGTGAGCGCGTTGAGCCGGAAGATTGGAATGCGTTGATGGATGATGACGATGTGCTCGTGGTCGATGTTCGCAATACATATGAAGTGAAAATCGGCTCGTTCGCCGGCGCGTTGAATCCGCACACCACAAATTTTCGCGAGTTTCCGGCGTTCGCCGATGCGCAGTTGGATTCGCGCAAGCACAAAAAAATTGCGATGTATTGCACCGGAGGCATCCGTTGTGAAAAGTCCACGGCGTATTTGAAGCAACGCGGGTTTGAGCAGGTGTTCCACTTGCACGGCGGAATCCTGAAATATTTGGAGTGCACACCCGGAGCCGAATCGCGATGGCGCGGGGAATGTTTTGTGTTTGACGATCGTGTCGCCGTCGATCATCAATTGAACAAAGGCGGTTACGATCAATGTCACGCTTGCCGCTCGCCGATTTCCGAAGCCGACAAGCGTAGCGAGCAATACATCCCCGGTGCCAGTTGTCCGCACTGCCACGACAAAGTATCAACGCATGACAAGACGCGTTTTTTACAGCGCGAAAAGCAAGTTGCCCTGGCGCACGAACGCGGCCGTGTTCACTTCGGGCCGGAAGCGATGACGAAAACCAATGACCAAAACCAATGAAAAACTCAACCGATAATCTTACCGACAAACTTCAAGTGTATTTAGTCGGCGGCGCAGTGCGCGATCGCTTGCTCGGTCTGGAAGTGCACGACCGCGACTGGGTGGTGGTCGGTGCCACGCCGGAGCGCATGCTCGAACTTGGTTTCAAAGCGGCCGGCGCGGATTTTCCGGTGTTCCTGCATCCGCGCACCGGCGAGCAATACGCGTTGGCACGACGCGAACGCAAAACCGCGCGCGGCTACAAGGGCTTCGCCATCATCAGCGACCCGACCATCACGCTGGAGCAGGATTTGCAACGCCGCGACCTGACCATCAACGCCATCGCCATGGATGCCGCGGGCAATATCATCGACCCGTTCGGCGGCGCCGATGACATCACGCGGCGCACCTTGAAGCACATCTCGCCGGCGTTCAGCGAAGACCCGGTGCGCGTGTTGCGCGTGGCGCGTTTTGTCGCACGCTTTGACAAACTCGGTTTTGCCGTGCATCCGCACACGCAAGAATTAATGAAACACATGGCGGACAACGGCGAAGTAGACGCGTTGCAACCGGAGCGCGTGTGGCAGGAGTTACACGGCGCGTTATGCGAAACAGGCACTTCGCGTTTTATTGAAGTGTTGCGAAGTTGCGGCGCGCTGAAAAAAATCATGCCGGAAGTAGATGCATTGTTCGGCATACCGCAACCGCCCGAACATCATCCCGAAGTTGATACCGGCGTGCATGTGTTGATGGCGTTGGACGCGGCGCATCTGCTTGCCGACGAATTGGCCGACGAACCGGCCGACCAGGCGATGGTAATTTTTGCGGTGTTGATGCACGACCTCGGTAAAGCGTTGACGCCGAAAGCAAAGTTACCGTCTCATCATGGTCACGAAAAATCCGGACTCGCGCCGCTGGATGCGTTGTGCACGAGGTTGCGCGTGCCGGAAAAATATCGCCAACTGGCGTTGCGGGTGTGCGAATATCATTTGCATCATCATCGCATGGCGGAATTAAAACCGGCAACCGTGTTGGATTTGTTGCAGCGACTGGATGGTTTTCGTCAGCCCAACCAGGTGCGGCTGTTTAGTTTATGTTGCGTCGCCGACTTGCGCGGGCGCACCGGCATGCACGACGTAGATTGCCCGCAGTCGGCGTTGCTGCATGGTTATCATCACGCCGCGATGTCGGTGGATGAAGCGGCCATCGCCGCCACTTGCGAAAGCGGCGCGCAAATCAAAAAAGCGATTCATCGCGAACGACTGAGCGCGATTACGCAAGTGCGCAAGTAAACAAGGGGCAATGAAAGATTTAAGCGAACTCAGCGCCGTGGAAATGGGCCACGCATTAGACGGCTTCGGCATTAACTTGCTGGTGTCGGATGTGTTTGCGGCGGTTAAATTTTTGCAAACGGTGTTTGACTTCACTGCCGCGCGCGCGTCCGCGGACTACGCGGTGCTGATTCACCGCGACCAGTGGTATCAGTTGCACGCCGATTCCACTTACACCGCTCACCCGTTGCCCGCGCACTTGCCCGAAGCCGGGTTACGCGGTGCCGGGGTCGAGTTGCGGTTGTATCAAGTGCACCCCGACCGCGCCGAACAGCGCGCGCGCAGTGGTGGTTATGAAGTTCTGCAAACGAGCACCGACAAACCCCACGGTTTGCGTGAATGTTTTTTGCTCGACCCGGACGGTTATTGCTGGGTGCCGTCGGTTAAAATTTGATCGCGCATGACAAAAAAATTAACCGACATAAAAGGAATCCTGTTCGACAAAGACGGCACGTTGTTGGATTTCAACGCCACCTGGTTGGAGCCGTATCAGCGTGCGGCGGCGTATTTGCAAAGCAGATTTGGCAGCGTGGCGGAGGCGCAGATGTTGTTGGAACGCGGCGGATTTATCGCCGAGACGCGCACCTGGCGCGCCGACTCAAAGTTGGCTTCGGGTTGCAATCGCGAGATTCTGGATTTTTGGTCGCAGGTCATCGGCGCGCCGATTGAAGGTGATGAGCAACGCGCCATTGAAGCGATCTTCAACTTGCCCGATGCGGGCGGCAAGGCGGCGGTGGAGGATCTACCATCGTTATTCAAAAAGTTGCGTGCGCACGGACTTGCTCTCGGTGTCGCCACCATGGACAACGAACAAAACGCGCGTCGCATGTTGCGCACGCATCGTATTGACGCATTGTTTGATTTTGTCTGCGGTGCCGACAGCGGACACGGCGTGAAACCAGAGCCCGGCATGGTGCATGCATTTTGCGAATCCTGCGCACTGTTACCGCAGCAGGTGATGATGGTCGGCGACAGCCCGCGGGATTTGCACATGGGTAAAAACGCCGGCGTCGCTTGCTCGATCGGCGTGCTGAGCGGTGCGCATGGCCACGCCGAATTGGTCGCGCACGGCGATTATGTGCTGAACAACATCTCCGAATTGACGCGATTTTTTGACGCGAGTTGAACTTCGCGCGACCATGCGTGTCATAATTGCTATCATCCTTTTTCGCATCCATTAACGGTTCCCCATTATGAAGATTATCATTCCTAAAATTACCACTCCGAAAACCACCACTTTATTGGTCGGCACCCTCGTGCTTGCGGGTGTTGCGTTTGGCGCGATGCTCAATCAACCGCAAGCAGAAAAGCCGACCATCACCGATGACCAAACCATGTCAAACTCCATTCAATCAACACCAGAAAAAACCGCGATGACTTACGCCAAGCCTTCTGTCGATGAAATCAAAGCGCAATTGACCGACCTGCAGTTTCAAGTCACGCAGAAAGACGCCACCGAGCGGCCATTCAGCAATCCGTATAATGACGAAAAACGAGACGGCATTTATGTCGACATTGTCAGCGGCGAGCCGTTGTTTTCGTCTCGCGATAAATACGATTCGGGCACCGGCTGGCCAAGTTTTTCGCAACCGCTTGCGTCGGAGAACATCGTGGAACGCGTAGATTACAAACTTCTTTTTCCGCGAACCGAGGTCAGAAGCCGCCACGCCGATTCACATTTGGGACACTTGTTCAAGGATGGTCCGGCACCGAACGGATTGCGTTATTGCATGAACTCCGCGGCAATGAAGTTCATCCCGAAGGAGCAACTTGCCGAAGCCGGTTATGAACAATACATCGCCTTGTTTAAGTGAACAAGTGATGCGACCTCGCCAATTGTTCACACCGATTTTTTTCGCGCTTATACTTTCCACCACAGCGTTGGCAAGTGCTGAAGAAACTGCAACCTTATCCGCGACCAGTCACGCCACCGTTAGCCCGCTGATTGAACTGTATACCTCCGAAGGTTGCAGCAGTTGCCCGCCGGCGGATGCCTGGTTGCGCCAACTCGGTGCATCGTTGGGGCAGGATTTCCACGCCGTGCCGTTGGCGTTTCATGTGGATTACTGGAACAGCCTCGGCTGGCCCGACCCGTATTCGCAGAAGGCGTTCACCGCACGCCAGCGTGAAGTCGCCGCCAACAATCGCATGCGCACAATTTACACGCCGCAATTCGCCGTGGACGGACGCGATACGCACGGCGGCGCGAACATCACTCGCGCCATTCGCGAAGCCAACGCGCGCACGGCGCAAGCGACCATCGCGTTGCACATTCGCCACGACACCAATGGCGACACGGGCAATCTCATGGCGCGCATAGAAGTTGAAAGTCGTGCGCACGGTGCGCACGATAATTCCACGCAAGCGTATTTTGTGATTTATGAAAGCGGCATCACGCGGCAAATCGGTCGCGGCGAAAACCGCGGCAAGACGCTGCGGCATGATTTCGTAGTGCGTCACTTTAGTTCGCCGGTTGCGATCCATCGCGGCACCAACCACGCCGACATCACGCTCGACCTGCCGGCCGATTGGCAACGCGCAAACCTCGGCATGGCGGTGTTGGTGCTCGACCGCGACAGCGGCCAAACCGTGCAGTCGCTCAACACATCCTTGTCATCACTGTTCGCTATTTAATTTTTTTTTGTCGCGACATCAATCGCGGCGCAACGCATCATCAATGGCAATCGGAGTTGGATATTTGGCGACGATCCAATAAGCGGAAACAATAAAAGTGATCATGGTCGCAAGTTGCACCATATACAAAGTGTCCAACGCAATCAGTCGGTTTTGTTGCGCAACGAAAACAACCAGCAACGAGAACTCGCTCAATTGTCCGAGGCGAACGCCAATCTCCCACGCCAATTGATCGGTTTCCGCTTGCTTGACCAGCAAAAACCGAAACACAACCGGTTTGATGACAAGCAATAAAATCGCGATAACCACAGCCGGCAACGCCACCGCGGCGGCGGCATAAAAATCGAAGCCGGCACCGAGACCAAAGAAAAACATAACCAAAAAGAAATCGCGCAGCGGTTTGAAACTGCTTGCGATGTGCAACGCGATCGGGCTGGTGGCGATGGCGACGCCGGCGACAAACGCGCCAATTTCGTAGGACAAGCCCATGCTCTCGGCAAGTTGGGCGATGCCGAGACACCAGCCGATGGTCAGCAAAAAAACATATTCCTGAATGCGGTCGAACTTGAGAAATAAATTAAGCGCGATATAGCGATGCCCGAGCCACGCGATCGCCACCAACGCGGGTAACGCCAGAAACAAACTCGCGATGCCGGCAAGCGGCAAGTCGCCGTGTCCAACTGCTTGAATCCCAAGCATGGCGATGATGGCGATTAAATCCTGCAACAACAATATGCTGATGATTACTTCGCCGGTGTGACGATGATGCAACACCGTGGTCGGCAACAATTTCAGTCCGATGATGGTGCTGGAAAAAGAAGCGGCGATGCCGATGACGATGACATCGGGCGCGGCAAAGCCGAACGCCCATGCCGTGATGCCGGCCACGCCACCGAACGCCAGGGTGCCGAACAAAGTTACCCAGGTGGTCTCGCGGATGAGTCGAAATAATTTTTGCGGCGCCAGATTTAACCCAAGCAGGAACAACAAAAAGATGATGCCGATGCGTGCGATGTCCTGGATTAACTGCGCGTCGGTGACCAGGGCAAACCCCCACGGTCCCAGCATCGCGCCGATGACCAGATACGCCACCAACATCGCTTGCCGCAGATACAACGCGACCGTCGCCAGCAGCGCGGCACCGCCGAAGATCAAAAACATGGAAAATAGAATTGAGTCGCTATGCACGAGAGTTGCCGGCGATTTGCACACGCATTACGATACCATTATTATCGGCAGTCGTATCGATAGCAATGAACTTTAATCGCGACCTCGTGACGATTAAACCACGAATGACCACATGACAAAGAAAGGCAAACTCACGCACCTCAACCAACGTGGCGAAGCGCACATGGTGGATGTCGGGCGCAAGCGCGCCACCGAACGCAAGGCGGTGGCCGAGGGCCGGATTAGCATGAATGTCGATACGCTGGTGATGCTGGAATCCGGCGCACATAAAAAAGGCGATGTGCTTGCCGTCGCCCGCGTGGCCGGCATCATGGGTGCCAAGCGAACCGCCGAGTTGGTGCCGCTGTGTCATCCGATCATGCTGACGTATATTTCCGTGGAGTTTTCGATGAAATCGGCACCCGACCACGAAAGCCACGCCATACATTGCACTGCCACAGCCGCCACCACCGAGCGCACCGGCGTTGAAATGGAAGCATTGACCGCGGTACAAACCGCGTTGCTGACCATCTACGATATGTGCAAGTCGGTCGACCGCGGGATGGAAATCAACCAAGTCCGCCTGGTGCATAAATCCGGCGGCAAATCCGGCGAATGGAATCGGGCGGATGTGGAAAAATGACTACGAATAAATTTCTATACGATGCCGGCAACGCCGGGGATTTGTTGAAGCACGGCCTGCTCGCCGAGTTGGTGCATTGGTATGGTGATGGCGATGGCGACGACACCATCACCTTCCTCGACCCGTTCGGCGGGAAGCCGGACCACCGTGCGGTGCCGGCTGTTGTTGAACGCGTGAAAAAACTGGATGGTTTCGCGTTGCTTGATGCACAAGCGGAAATTGCCGAGGGTCGTTATTACGGCAGCAGTTTTCTCGTTTGCCGTGCCGCTGAAAATGCCGGCAAAACGGCGCAGGTTTTTGCTTCCGACAAAGACCAGAATACTCGCAAAGAGTTGGCGGATTACGGCATATGTGAACTAAAGCGCGAAGGATTTGACGCGCAAGACGGCTATTCTGTTTTGGATTGTGTGCGCAAAAACGAAATGGTTTTGATTGATCCGTTTGGCGATTTTCTTCCTCGTGAAGTGAAAGCCGATTCCGAGAAACAAATCATTCGGAAGATCGCCCGCGAGTCCAAACAAAAAAACGCAACGATTGTTTTGTTTGTGCTGAACAAAGATCCTGAAAATTGCGTTGGCAAAAAATACCAGCAACTGAAAGAAGAACATTTGCGCGATGCATGGGTTTTGTCTTGCCCACCATTGGAAAAAAACACCGGCGTGCGCGGCGAATCAACCTATCATTTGGAAGTGTTGCTCGTCTCGCCGCGCTTGAAAGAAGCGAATGCCAAAGCATTGCACGACCGATTGCATGACTACGCCAAAGAGTTGACTAAAATACTCAACGTCGAAGTATGCTTGCATTCGCGATTTTCCGGTAACCATTCCACCATGGAACCACCCGACCGTATTGATTGCGACACCGACCCGAATTCGGTCAGCGCCGAGCGTGCGCATGAGTTGATCGCACGTGCCACTGCGCCACTCAAACCAGTTGAGACGGTGGCGGTGCGCACGGCGTTGGGACGAGTGGCTGCGGTGGACATTGCCAGCCGCGTGCAAGTGCCGAACCACACCAATTCGGCGATGGATGGTTACGCATTTCGCGGCGCGGATTTGTCTGATGCATCGCGTGACAAACACGCGACAACACTGCGTGTGATTGGCACCTCAATGGCGGGCAAGCCATTTCACGGCAAGGTGCGCGCCGGCCAATGCGTGCGCATCATGACCGGCGCGGTGATGCCGAACGGCACCGACAGCGTGGTCGCGCAAGAGCAGGTGACACGAGACGGCGAGCGCATCGTGGTGCAAGAAGGCGGCGCGCAAGTCGGTGCCAATGTGCGTTATGCCGGTGAAGATATTGAGGTCGGCGACATCGCCATCGCCGCCGGTTGTCGGTTGGCACCATCGCACATCGGGTTGGCGGCATCGCTCGGGTTTGCCGAGTTGCCGGTGTTGCGCCGACCACGCGTTGCGTTTTTTTCCAACGGAGACGAATTGCGCCCGCTCGGCACCGCGCTGAACATCGGCGAACTATACGACTCCAACCGCTACACGCTGCACGGCATGTTGTCGCAACTCGGCGTGGAAATGGTGGACCTCGGCATCGTGCCGGACGATGCCGCCGCGCTCGACGCGGCCATCGCGCATGCCGCCGAGTGCGCCGATCTGGTAATCACTTCCGCCGGCGCATCGGTCGGTGATGCCGATTACATTCGCGACATCGTGGCGCGGCGCGGCCAAGTGGTGTTCCATAAAGTCGCAATCAAACCGGGGCGACCGTTGATCTTCGGCAAGGTACGCAAAAATAGCGACGGCAAGAGTTTGTTTTTTGGATTGCCCGGCAACCCGGTGTCGGTGATGGTCACCTTCCAAATTTTTGTCGCGCCGGCGTTGCGACTGCTGGCCGGCGAAGTCGCGCAACCGACAACGCCGTTGCGACTCATGGTCAAGAGTGTGGGCGCGCTGAAAAAAAGACGCGGACGCACGGAATATCAACGCGGGGTTTTGTGCCGGGACGAGAGTGGCGAAACCGTGGTCAGATCCACCGGCGTACAAGGTTCGGGGATTTTGCGCTCCATGGGCGAAGCCAATTGCTTCATCATCCTGCCCACCGATTGCGCGCATGTGAACGCTGGCGAGCGCGTTGAGGTGGAACCTTTTTAACTGGATTTGCGCGTATCATCCCTGATACGCGCCCTTCGGGCTCGCTTCGCTTGCGAAAAATCGCTCTCCCTGCCGTCATTCTCGCGCACGCATTCCCGGACGCACGAATCCGCTCCGCGTTTTACGCAAAATTGAAATGGCACCCGCGCTGTCCTTGGTTGCGCCGCATGAAGTGATCATCCCGTTCCGTGGGATGATGTCTGTCGAAAACTTAGACGGGAGTTACGTTCTCTGCTTGTGGTCCTTTGGCGCCATCTACAACTTGAAATGTAACCTGTTGACCATCGTGGAGTGTTCTTCGGCCTTCTCCGTTGATTGCGCGGTAATGCACAAAAACGTCGGCCCCCCCTTCTCTTTCAATGAAACCAAAACCTTTGGTGTCGTTAAACCACTTTACGGTTCCGGTTACTTGTTCGCCTGACATACTTACCTCGTGTTTCAAAATTTACAAAAAAAAGTCAGCCTCACTACGAGGCTGTGCTGCGTGTTTAATACCCCCGCACCGGCTGGCATCGGCGCGAGTGTATCACTGTTAGCGCCTTGTAAATACAAAAATGACAGTCAAATGTCAATTATTTCGCAATGATTTTTGCGTGGTTGCGCGAGTATTTACGGCAATTATCGGGTGTTTTTCAGTTCCAGCAGCGTCTGCAACAGCGAATCGATTTCGATTTCCCGCTCGGTGCCGGTGGCGCGATGACGATATTCGACGATGCCTTTTGCCAGACCGCGCTCGGCCACCACCAGACGATGAGGGATGCCGATGAGTTCCATGTCGGCGAACATCACGCCGGGTCGTTCATCGCGATCATCAAGCAACACATCGAAGCCGGCGCGTTGCAATTGCTCGTGTAAATCCAGCGCGGATTTTTTTACTTTTTCCGTGCGCGCAAATCCGATCGGCACGATGGCAATGTCGTAGGGCGCGATGGCGTCGGGCCAGATGATGCCTTTTTCATCGTGATGCTGTTCGATGGCGGCGGCGATCACTCGGGTCACGCCGATGCCGTAGCAGCCCATTTCCACCGCCACCGCCCGCCCGTCTTCGTCCAGCACGGTGGCACCCAACGCCTTGCTGTATTTGGTGCCGAGTTGAAAAATGTGTCCGACCTCAATGCCGCGGGCGATGGTCAGCGTGCCCTTGCCGTCGGGGCTGGGGTCGCCTTCAACGATGTTGCGCAGGTCGGCAACTGCCGGCGCCGGCAGATCGCGTTCCCAGTTGATGCCGAAATAATGTTTGTCTTCGATGTTGGCACCGGCACCGAAGTCGGCCATCGCCGCAACGCTGTGGTCGGCGACAAACGCAATGGGCAGGTTGACCGGGCCCAAAGAGCCGGCTCCGGCACCGATGGCATCGCGGATTTCGGCTTGCTCAGCCATGCGCAACGGGCTCGCCACCTCGGGCAATCGCGCCGCCTTGATTGCATTCAATTCGTGGTCGCCGCGCACCAACAAAGCGATCAATTGATGCCCCGATTCCTTTGATGCATCCACCACCAGCGTCTTGATGGTTTTTTCAACCGGCAGGTTAAAGTGGTCTACCAACGCCTGAATGGTTTTGGTGTCGGGGGTGTCCACCAGGCGCATTTCTTCGGCCGCAGCCGGTCGCGGCTGGCTCGGTGCCAGCGCTTCGGCCATTTCCAGATTGGTGGCATAATCGCCGGTGGTGGAAAACGCGATAGCATCTTCGCCGGAATCGGCAAGCACATGAAACTCGTGGGAGGTGTCGCCGCCAATGCTGCCGGAATCGGCCACCACCGCTCGATAACCCAGCCCCATGCGGTCGAAGATGGTGCAATAGGTTTGATGCATCAAGTCATATGACTTGCGCAACGATGCGCGATCTACATCGAACGAATACGCGTCCTTCATAATGAACTCCCGCCCGCGCATAACGCCGAAGCGCGGCCTGATCTCGTCGCGAAACTTGGTTTGAATCTGATAGAAATTGGCGGGCAACTGGCGGTAACTTCGAATCTCGTTTTTCACCAGCGTGGTAATCACTTCCTCGTGGGTCGGGCCAAAGCAGAAATCCCGCTGATGGCGGTCGTCAAAACGCAACAGTTCGGGACCGTATTCCTCCCACCGTCCGGAGGCCTGCCACAACTCGGCGGGTTGCACCGCCGGCATCAGCATCTCCTGCGCGCCGGAGCGGTTCATCTCTTCGCGGATGATGCGCTCGACCTTGCGTAGCACATTGATTCCGGTGGGTAGCCAGTTGTAGATTCCCGCGGCGACGCGGCGAATCAGACCGGCGCGCAACATGAGTTGGTGGCTGACAATTTCGGCGTCGGCGGGGATTTCCTTGAGCGTGCCAAGAAGACGTTGGGAAGTATGCATGGGTGCTATCTGCGGCGAAAAATCAATGCGCGAGTCTACCTTGTTTTATACTCCTCTACTTATATTTGTATGTGCCACCACATACTGCATAAGCTCAGATACATATGGCACTCCTCAACCCAAGAGGAGATGCCATGCAAATCCAGCATATTGGCTACCAAATAAGAGGGTTTTACCGCGTCGCCAAAATAGGGCATCGTTGGCCGATGAACCCTCATGCCGCAGGCGGTGTATACGTTCACTATTTCGCTGGCAGTTTTTCTCGGTTACTTTTGGCTTCTCAACGCGCCTTTGTCTTTTCAATTCACTATTGCCCTTTCATTCGTCATTCTCGCCGGCAGGCGGGAATCCAGTCTGTTGTTCTCGCCAAAGGCGAGAACCCAGAACTAAAAAACGATGAGAGTAACTAATACCGTCATAATCCAAACCACATCTCCAGACCGTCATCCTCGCGGCAGGCGGGGACCAGACGCGGCGTAGATAACTCCTTATAATCCAGACAAACATTGCGCGCAACACTATACGGCGTAATAAACCATGGCGATGAAAAGACAAGCGCAAACACGATGACGAAAACAAATAACAACCCGGTGCTGGTCGAGGTGCATCGCGGCGAGCAGGTGGAATCGAGCCACCGCGGCAGCGTGGCGGTGGTGGATACCAACCGGCGGACGGTGTTATCCGTGGGCAATGTTTCGCAGTCGGTGTATCCGAGGTCGGCGTTGAAAATTTTCCAGGCGATTCCGCTGGTGGAAAGCGGTGCCGCGAAGCGGTTTGGTTTGGATGCGGCGGAAATTGCGTTGGCTTGCGCTTCCCACAACGCCGAGCAATTCCACACCGATGCGGTGCTACGCTGGCTGCATCGCCTTGACTTGAACGCCGACGATCTCGAATGTGGTGCGCAATTACCATTACTGCAGCGCACCGCCCACGAACTCATCGCCGGCGGCGAGCAGCCGACCCGCGTGCATCACAACTGCTCCGGCAAGCACGCGGGAATGTTGACTTTGGCGAAGTTTATCAACGCCGACACGCACGGTTACAGCGCGTATCATCACCCGACCCAGCGGGCGTGGATGCAAACTTTATCCGAGTTGATTGAGCTGGATGTGTTTGCGTTGCCGTGGGAACGAGACGGTTGCGGGCTACCGGCGATTTGCATGCCGCTTAGTCTTGTGGCGCGGGCTTTCGCTTGCTATGCCGACACCGACAAAATCGGCGTGAAACATTCCAAACCACGAGCGGCAGCAATGACGCAAATCCTTGATGCGTTGCGCGCCCACCCGCACATGCTCGCCGGCACCGGGCGGTGTTGCACCGATGTGATACGGGAATCCGCCGGCCGCGTGTTGATCAAAACCGGTGCCGAAGGCGTATACGGCGGCATCATTGCGCATCTCGGTGTTGGCTTCGCGCTGAAAATCGACGACGGTGCCAGCCGCGCCGCCGAAGTCGCACTCGGTGCATTGTTGAAAAAACTGGATGCGCTGGATGCCGCCACCGAGAAAAAACTACAACCGCACTTTCAACCGACTATCGTCAACTCTCTGGGACGCGTTACCGGAAGGATTTTGCCGGTGGCGTATTAAAATGTCGCGGCTTGCCACATTTATGTCAGCAAAAAAACTCAGCGATAATCTGCGCTGCTGAGGTGATGTCCTGCTCGCTGATGTGTTTATGCGTTACCAATCGAAGCGTGTCGGCGCCGGCGCGCTCGCCGAGCAATAACCCGCGGCTTTTGGCAAATGGGCGCAACGCGTCAAAAGTATTTCCCGAGTCGTTGTCGTCGCCGTTGCCATGGCCGTTGCGTAGCGAGATAAACACCATGTTGGTGTGTGCCTTGTCGCCGGACACTGCCAGCGCGTTGATGCGCATCAACTCATCGGCAAGTTGTTGCGCCCGGTCGTGGTCTTGTTGCAGGCGCGTGATGTTGTGCTCAAGCGCGTATATTCCGGCGGCGGCGAGCATGCCCACTTGGCGCATTCCGCCGCCCACCATTTTGCGCCATCTTCGCGCACGGTGGATGAACTCTGCGCTGGCACACAACACCGAGCCGACCGGCGCGCCGAGTCCTTTGGACAAACAAATGGAGACCGAATCGAAGTGATTGGTAATCTCCGCCACCTCCACGCCGAGCGCGATGGCGGCATTAAATACTCGCGCACCGTCCAGGTGGAAGGCGAGGTGGTTTTGCCGCGCCAAAGCAGCGGCGCGTCGCAGGTATTCCAACTCAAGCGCCCTGCCGCCAGTGGTGTTCTCCAACACCAACAATCGCGTTTTTGCAAAATGAAAATCATCCGCCTTGATGGTCGCCGCGACTTTATTGAGGTCAAGGGTGCCGTCGCGCTCGCCCTCCAGCGGTTGCGGTTGGATGCTGCCGAGCACCGCGCCGCCGCCGGCTTCAAAGCGATAGGTGTGCGCGTTTTGCGCGACTATATATTCATCGCCGCGTTGGCAGTGGCTGAGCAATGCGACCAGGTTGCTCTGGGTTCCGGACGGGAAAAACAGCCCGGCTTCGTGGCTCACCATCGCCGCCAGTTTTTGCTCGAGTCGTTTGACCGTCGGGTCTTCGTCGTAGACATCATCGCCCACTTCGGCGGTTGCCATCGCCTGGCGCATGTGGTCGCAGGGAGCAGTGACGGTGTCGCTGCGAAGATCGATCATGATTGTGGTTTCGGTGGTCACGGTTGCCGGAGTGTGTCGGTATAATACCAGCAAGCCGCCGGGCTAATTGTATCCGAGCGTGATTCGGGATATAACAACCTAAGATACCTTTCATCGTCATTCACAACCATCCATAACCACCAACCAGCACAATTATGACCACGACCACATTGCCCGACCTGCTCGATTTTCCCAACGGCGAAAAGCCGCCACCGACTTTTTCCGCCGATGAGATGGAGAGCCGACTGACAAAATTGCGTCAGTTGATGGAGCGGCAAGGCATTGATGTCACGTTGTTCACTTCTTATCACAGCATCAATTACTACGCCGACTTTATGTATTGCTCGTTCGGGCGCCTCTACGGTCTGGTGGTGGACGGCAATTCGCAGACCACGATTTCGGCGCGCGTGGACGGCGGGCAGCCGTGGCGGCGTGTGCACGGCGACAATCTGGTCTATACCGACTGGCAGCACGACAATTACTTTCGTGCGGTGCAAAAACTGATCAAGGACCGGCAAGTGGTGGGCGTTGAATTCGATCACATCAACGCGCAGAACCTGAACAAACTCAAAGCGGCGTTGCCGAACAGTCAATTCAAAGACATCGCGCCGGCGGCAATGACTTTACGCATGGTCAAGTCGGATGCGGAAGTGGAACTCTTGACCAAAATGTCGGCCATCGCCGACCTCGGTGGCGCGGCCTGCGTCGAAGCGATTGCGCCGGGCGTTGGCGAACACGAGATCGCGCTACATTCAACCCAAACCATGGTGCGCGAAATCGCCACCACCTGGCCCCACGCCGAACTGCGGGACACCTGGACCTGGCTGCAATCGGGCATCAACACCGACGGCGCGCATAATCCGGTGACTTCGCGCCGTCTGGAGAGCGGCGATATTCTCCTTTTGAATTGCTTTCCCATGGTGTCGGGTTATTACACGGCGTTGGAGCGAACCTTGTTTTGCGAATCCGCCACCGATGAAAACTTGCGACTGTGGGCAATCAACTGCCAGGTGCACGACGCTGGCAAGGCGTTGATTAAACCCGGCGCACGTTGTTGCGACATCGCGCACCAACTCAATAAAATTTATGAGCAACACGATTTGCTACGCTATCGAACCTTCGGCTATGGTCATTCGTTCGGCGTGGTGTGTCATTACTATGGACGCGAAGCCGGGCTGGAATTGCGCGAGGATGTTGAAACGGTGCTGGAGCCGAATATGGTGTTGTCCATGGAGCCGATGATTCTCATTCCCGAAGGCACGGCCGGTGCCGGCGGGTATCGCGAGCATGATGTGCTGGTGGTGACCGAAGATGGCAGCCGCAACATCACAGGGTTTCCCTACGGCGCGGCGCACAACATCATCCGAGCATAAACCAAAATGGACACGCCATCGGTGCCGCGGCCGATTCCCTATCATCGCTTTCTCGGTCCCAGCCCGGGCTGGTATAAGAAAATCATCCTCGCCTTTTTGCTGCTCAATCCGGTGTTGCTGTTGGTCGCCGGTCCGTTCATCACCGGCTGGATAATCATCGGCGAGTTCGTCTTCGCTCTGGCGATGGCGTTGAAATGCTATCCGTTGCAATCGGGCGGCATCATCGCGCTGGAAGTCGTGCTCATGGGCATGACCAGCCCGGGCGCGGTCTATCACGAAGTCCAATCCAATCTGGAAGTGATTTTGTTGCTGGTGTTCATGGTAGCCGGCATTTATTTTATGAAGCCATTGTTGATGTTTATTTTCAGCAAGGCGTTCGTGAAGATTCGCTCCAAGTCGGTGTTGTCTTTATTGTTTTGTTTTTTGGCGGCGTTCCTGTCGGCTTTTCTTGACGCGTTGACGGTAACCGCGGTGCTAATCAGTGTGACCGCGGGGTTTTACGGGGTCTATCACCGCATCGAATCCACCGATACCGATTACGACCACTCCGGCACTTTCGACCGCGAAGAGTTGAAAGAACCGCTCGGCCAGTTCCGAGAGTTTTTGCGCAGCCTAGTCATGCACGGCGCGGTCGGCACCGCGTTGGGTGGGGTATGCACGCTGGTGGGCGAGCCGCAAAACCTACTGATTGCGGCAAAGATGGACTGGGAGTTCATGGAGTTTTTTTGGAAGATGGCGCCGATTACTTTGCCGGTGCTGGTGTGCGGGCTGGCGACTTGCTGGTCGCTGGAAAAACTAAAATGGTTTGGTTTCGGCACCACTTTGCCAGCCGATGTGCGCGTCATCCTTGAGCAGTATTCTGCGGAACAGGACGACACGCGCACCGCCGCCCAACTATATGACATCAAAGTGCAGGCGGCGGCTGGCATTTTCCTGATCATCGCGCTGGCATTTCACCTCGCGCCGGTGGGCTTGATTGGCTTGGCGATTATCGTGCTACAAACCGCGCTCACCGGCATCGTTGAAGAACACCGAATTGGTCGGGCGTTCGAAGAAGCATTGCCTTTCACCGGATTGCTGGTGGTGTTTTTCGTAATCGTCGCCATGATTCACGACGCGCACTTGTTCAGCCCGATCATTGAAGGCGCGCTTGCCATGTCCGAGCAATCCCAGCCGGCGGTTTTCTTCATCGCCAACGGCATCTTGTCGATGATCAGCGACAATGTTTTCGTCGCCACGATTTACATCAACGAAGTCAGAGAGGCATTCGACGCCGGCGCCATCTCCCGCGAACACCTCGACAAACTCGCCATCGCCATCAACACCGGCACCAACCTGCCGAGCGTTGCCACGCCCAACGGCCAAGCCGCGTTCTTGTTCCTGCTGACTTCCGCACTGGCGCCGCTCATCCGCTTGTCCTACGGCACAATGGTGTGGATGGCGTTGCCGTATACCATCGTGCTGGGTGGGGTGGGGTTGGTTTGTATCATCGTGTTTTTGTAATTGCGCTTGCCTTTTCGTCGCCATGCTGTGTTGCGCTGCGTCGCGTTGTCGCTTACTTACTTAATGTAAGCGCGCTCCACCGCTCCTCGTG
The DNA here is from genome assembly GCA_965249835.1 of Candidatus Poriferihabitaceae bacterium. Taxonomy (GTDB): domain Bacteria; phylum Pseudomonadota; class Gammaproteobacteria; order Arenicellales; family Poriferihabitantaceae; genus JAHRAW01. Next base: position 391,732 of record CBDFMY010000003.1, on the reverse strand, counting down.
CGCCTTGCCTGACAACAAAAATGCGGCGCGCAATTTTTCACTTGCCTATTTTCCGCCATGCTTTGTTGCACATCGTCGCTCGGTCAATCACATACTAATGTATGCTCACTCCCTCGCTCCTCGTGCGCCTTGCCTGACAACGAAAATGCGGCGCGCAATTTTTCGCTTGCCTATTTTCCGCCATGCTTTGTTGCACATCGTCGCTCGGTCAATCACATACTAATGTATGCTCATTCCCTCGCTCCTCGTGCGCCTTGCCCAACACAAAATATGCGGCGCACAATGTTTGTTCGTAATTAATGAGTCCGGTCAAACCGGGTTTTTTTCGTTTATCATTGTCTTCTCAAAAGGACTCATTCTCGCCCGATTTACCATTGTCCCCCAACTCGTCATTCTCGCCGGCAGGCGATAATCTATTATTAAACCGTTCGGCGTAGCCGAACAACATGCTTTTCGTCTCGTCGTTCTGGCTCAAAACGCCGGCGGCTAACGCCGCCGCCCGCGGCTACGCCGCGTCTGGATTCCCGCCTACCGGCGAGAATGACGAATGATAGGTGATGGTGAATCGAGAGGACAAAGGCGCGTTGAGACGCCAAAAGTAACCGAGAAAAACTGGCAGCGAAATAGTGAACATATACGCCCGCCTGCGGCGAGAATGACGCATTGCGCTTGCCTATTTTCCGCCATGCTTTGTTGCACATCGTCGCTCGGTTAATCACATACTAATGTATGCTCACTCCCTCGCTCCTCGTGCGCCTTGCCTGACGGAAAATATGCCGCGCGCAATTTTTCGCCCGCCGCATGTTTATTATGTGCCGAACAATTCGTCACGCGCTCAAGGCACCACAGTGCGTCCGCCGTCGACGTTGATCATCTGGCCGGTGATGAAATCCGCGTCGGTCAGCAGAAACTTGACCGCACGAGCGATGTCGTCGGCATCGCCGACGCGGCGCAAAGGGGTGCGCGATACCAGCCGCTGGTGGGAGATCTCATCGGTGTCGTTCTCCGGCCACATGATCGCACCGGGCGCGATGGCATTGACGCGAACTTCCGGACTGAGTTCGTGCGCCAGTGATTGAGTCAGCGACCACAACCCGGCTTTGGATGCGCAATAAATGGCATGTTCGGCAAGCGGTCGGTGGACATAAATGTCGGTAATATTGACAATCGCGCCGTGGGTTTTTTTGAGATAGGGTGCCGCCGCTTGACTCAGAAAAAACGGCGCCTTGAGATTGGTTTCCATAATCAGTTGCCATTGATCTTCAACCGCCTTGCGAATCGGCGTTGGAAAAAAAACCGAAGCGTTGTTAATCAGCGCATCCAGCCGACCCAGTTTGCCGACGCACTGGCGTATCAGATTCTTCACCTTGGCGATTTCGGTAAGGTCGCCACGAATCAACATCACCGAGTCGGGTCGCTTGTCGCACAACTCGGCGCGCAACTCTTCCGCTTGGTCGGCGCTGCGGCGATAGTGAATCACCAACTTCATTCCACATTGATGCAACACGCGCGCGGTGCTGGCGCCGATTCGTCGGGAACCGCCGGTGATAAGCGCGACTTTGTCCTGTAAACTGGTCATAATCTACTCGTATTCATCTGCTTGGATTGAGTGCGACCCATAATCCGCAATGCCAAAAAACATGATACCAAGCGGCGACCATTGTAGCATCGCCCGGGTAATTATCCCGACCCGACTCCGCTGATGCTGACCGAACCCGGGGCGCAAGGGCGGCGACATTCGGCGCAACTCTGCGACCGCATTCGCGAGAACATCACGCGCCATCACGGCTGGATTGGTTTCGATCAATTCATGCAGCAGGCGTTGTATGCGCCGGGGCTCGGCTACTATAACAACGACCTGCCCAAGTTCGCCCATGCCGATGACTTGGCCGGCGATTTGTCCGGCACCCGCGCCGGCGATTTTACGACCGCGCCACTTCTGGGCGATGTGCTGGCGCGTTGCCTTGCCCGGCAATGCGGTGAAGTGTTGTCGGAAATCGGCCACGGCGATGTGTTGGAGTTCGGCGCCGGCACCGGCCATCTGGCCGCCGATTTGTTGCGCGCCATGGATGCGCATGGACGGGTGCCCGATCATTACTTCATCCTTGAGACCAGTGCGGCACTGCGCGCCCGACAGCGGGAAACCATCGCCACGCGTTGCGGTCCGCTGGGCGCGCGCGTTCGCTGGCTTGAGCAATTGCCACCAGACCGGTTTGACGGCGTGGTGCTCGCCAACGAAGTGCTCGATGCGATGCCGGCGATGCGCTTTGAAGTGGATGCCGCAGGTGTGGCGTGCGCCCTCGGCGTTGGTGTTGAGGGCGACCAATTTCATTGGGCGAAATCCGAAGCGTTGCCGGAAAATTTGCAGGAACGCCTGGCAGAATACGATTTGACCGAAGGCTATCAAAGTGAAATCGATTTGCGCGCTGAATCGTGGGTTCGCTCCGTGGGCGAGAAAATAAACACCGGCGTCCTGTTGCTGATTGATTATGGTTTCCCGCGCCGCGAGTTTTATCATCGCGAACGCCGCGAGGGAACTTTGATGTGTCATTATCGCCATGTCGCCCACGATGATCCGTTTTTCTATCCCGGGTTGCAGGACATTTCGGTGCATATAGACTTCACCGCGATTGCCGGTGCCGCGCAGGAGGTGGAGATGGCGGTCGCCGGTTTCACTTCGCAAGGTGCGTTTTTGTTATCGCTCGGCGCATTGGATTTTATTCAGGCGCATTACGACAATGACAACGACATTAAAACATCGCTGACGATGTCGCAGGAAATTCAAAAACTAACCATGCCCCATGAAATGGGCGAACTCTTCAAGGTGCTCGCGCTTAGCCGAAATTATTCACGCGCCCTGAGCGGATTTTCCATGAAAGACCGCCGCGGGCGATTATGAATTCATAAAAGTAATGGACGATGCAATGAACGAATACCTGCAATCTTTTTATCTCGCGCTGCTTCAGGGGCTTACCGAGTTCCTGCCGGTTTCCAGTTCCGGTCATCTGGTGCTATTGCCGCGACTGGCGGGTTGGCACGATCAGGGACTCGACTTTGATGTGGCGGCGCACATCGGCACGCTGCTGGCGGTGCTCATCTATTTTCATTCGGATGTGCGCAAAATTCTGGCCGATTGGTTTGGTTCTCTGCGCGGCGGTCCGGTCACGCATCACAGTCGACTGGCGTGGTCGATCGTTATCGCCACCGCCATCACCGGCATCGCCGCGTTGTTATTCGAAGAGGTCATCAATAGCGTGTTGCGTGCGCCGCTTCCGGTGGCGGTTGCCACTTTGGTGTTTGGTATTTTGCTGGGGCTGGCGGATTGGCTGGGGCCAAAGCGGCGAAGCCTTGAGGATGTGAGATGGAAGGACGCCGTGGTGCTCGGTTGCGCTCAGGCACTGGCGCTGATTCCCGGCACCTCGCGTTCGGGCGTTACCATCTCCGCCGGTCTGCTTCTGGGGCTTGGCCGCGAAGCCGCCGCACGTCTTTCGTTTTTGATGGCGATACCGGTAATCGTGCTTGCCGGACTTTGGCAGAGCCGCGGCCTGATTGCCGACGACACGCCGGTGCGCTGGGACCTTCTGATTTTCGCCACCCTGGTCTCGGCCACGGTGGCGCTCGGTTGCATCCACTGGTTTTTATTTTTTCTTCGGCGTCACAGCCTGTTGCCGTTCGTGATTTATCGCGTGGTTCTCGGTGTGATTTTGCTACTGATCTTCGGGTAAAATCACCCGCTTGCTTGCTTCTTTTGCGTGCGTTTCAATCGCCATGAAAAAAACCAGTGCTGAATTTCGCCGATGGCAAAACAAAGCCGTAACTTTGCTCGGCATGTCCGGCATCGGCAAAACCACGCTCGCCCATGTGTTGCCGAGGGACAAATGGTTTCATTATTCCGGCGACTATCGCATCGGTACGCGCTACTTGAACGAGCCGATTCGAGATTTCATCAAGAGCAAAGCCATGGAGCAGGAATTTTTATGCGATTTGTTTCGGCGTGATCTCATTTACATCCGCACCAACATCTCGATTAACAACCTGAGAATAATCTCGCATTTTCTCGGCAAGATTGGCAACCCGCAACTGGGCGGCTTGAGCGTTGCCGAATTCAAACGCCGACAAAAATTATTTCGCGCCGCCGAAGTGAACGCGATGCACGATGTCGGACACTTCATGGCAAAGGCGCGCAACATTTACGGCTATCCGAATTTTCTCAACGACGCCGGTGGTAGCATCTGCGAATTAAACGATCGCGAATGTTGGAATTTTTTGTCGCAAAAAACCGTGATGTTGTATTTCAAGGCGAGCGAAGACATGGAGCAGACGCTGGTGGAACGCGCGCGCGCGCATCCCAAGCCGATGTGTTACGAAGATAAATTTCTTGAACTGCACCTGCCCGAATTTATCGAAAGCAATCGATTGAAATCCGTCGACGAACTCGTCCCGGACGAACTCGTGCAATGGTTGCTTCCCAAATTAATTGAATACCGCCGGCCAAAATATCAGAAACTCGCCGACCGCCACGGGCACACCATAGACGCAAAACGAATTTTTGAATTGCGCGACGAGGCCGATTTCGTCGAACTGGTATGCGACGCCATCGACGGCGCCGGAGGCTAACGACATGCCGCTGGTCGCCCATTCCGGTCTGCCCAGTTTCCGGCGTCTGCGCGAAGAGGGGCAGGAAGTTCTGCAGCCGCAACGTGCTCACACTCAGGACATCCGCGAACTGCACATCGGTTTTCTCAACATGATGCCCGATGCCGCGTTGCAGGCAACCGAGCGGCAGTTCCTGCGTCTGGTTGGTTCGTGCAATCGCATCGCGCAGTTTTATGTGTATCCGTTCACCTTCGCGGAAATTCCTCGGGATGAAAAAACCCGTGCGCACATCGAAAAATACTATCGCGATTTCGATCAACTGAAGCGGGAGGGATTGGATGCACTGATTATCTCCGGTGCCAATCCGGCCGAGTCGGACTTTTCAAAGGAGCCGTTCTGGTCGCCGCTGGAAAAAACGGTGCGCTGGGCGCGCGACAATGTTTGCTCGGTGATGTGCTCGTGCCTTGCGACTCATGCCATCGTGCAGTTGTTTTGGAATATCGAGCGGTATCCGTTGCCGCAAAAACGCTGGGGGGTGTATTCAAACCGGATTACTTCGCAACACCCGCTGGTCGCCAACATCAACACCCGTTTTGATGCGCCACATTCTCATGTGTATGAGGTTAATGCCGAGCAATTCAAACAAGCCAATCTGTTGGTGCTGGCATCCGGCGAACAAGCCGACTTGCATCTTGGCGTCAGCCCCGACGGCTTGCGCTTCGTGTTTTTTCAAGGGCATCCGGAATACGATTCGATCAGTCTGCTGAAAGAATATCGCCGCGAAGTCGGGCGTTTCATCGAAGGCATTCGCGATTACCCGCCATTTCCGGAAAATTATTTTTACGGCGAGGCCGAGCGATTGGTGAACGAATACAAACAGCAGGCGCTGGCGGCCAACGGCGACTACGCCAACCTGCCGGAGTTTCCCGAAGTGGAAGTGTTGAAGTGGGTCGACAACACCTGGAGCGACACCGGCAAGGCAATCATCAACAACTGGCTGGGACTGGTTTATCAGGTTTCCCACCGCGACCGCGGCAAGGTTTTCATGGACGGCGTCGACCCGCATGACCCGCTTGGATTGCTGTGAATGAAGAGCCCGACACAGTCGGACACAAAGCTGGCGGCTTCGCCGCAAATGAGTCCGGCTACGCCGGACGACATAATCCACTGGATTGCCCGGCCAATAATAAATGTGCCTATACAATAACGCTTTCGGTTTTACGGCATTGATGGCCGTCACTACACCGCTTGCATAAAAAAAAGGGGACCGTTGCCGGTCCCCCATGACGTGCAGCAGTAAGTATTTTTAACTGCTGGCACCAGTTCCATCGGCGGTTTTTTGTTTCGCCGACACGCTCTTCGGCGGGTTGGCTTCCATCTCTTCGGTGAGAGCGGATACGCCATCGTTCAGCGCACCGAATTGCTGGATATCCAGCAAGATTTTCTCGCCGATACCGGGCACCGCCAGCAGGTCTTCGATAGTGTTGAAGCCGCCGGTCTCCTCGCGCACGCGGATGATTTCCGCGGACTTGCCGGGGCCGATGCCGGGAATATACTGCAACGCCTCGGCGTCGGCGGTGTTGAGGTTGATTTTTTCGGCGAGCGCCGCGCCGGAAAATGCGGTCAGCATCAAAGCGGTCAGCGCATACTGAAAAAATCGTACGAAGTTGCGCCCAACAACCGGCGCGGTATTAACTTTATTCATGATATTACTCCTTTTCCTGTGTCAAAAATAATGCCGTTGCGAAGCAATCAAAAGGTGCCTCGCGCCGGCTCCGGTGATGCATGAAATCAAAGTTGCTTCCTGCATCGCTGGCGCACTGTAATCCGGTGGTTTGTTGCGGTCTGTGAGTTTTCGCACAAGTAACGCGTTTTAATTTTGTACTACGGGCTGTAGCAGGTCGTGAAATACAACCATTCTCGCGCTACAACAAATGCGGTCGCGCCAAATATGCGCGTGAACTCATCTCCCGCAGGCGGCTGGCGGTGCGCTCGAACGGCTGGCGCAATCGCGTGCCGGTGTATAACTGTTGCGGCGCGCATGCCGCCGACACGATCAGGTTAACACCGCGGTCGTATAACTCATCGATCAATTCAATCAAGCGTCGCGCCGCGTCATCGTGTTCGGCGTCAAGCATCGGAATGTCTTCAATCATCACCGTGTGAAATCGTTTTGACAATTCAATGTAATCGAGTTTGGAACGATTGCTGTTGCATAACGCGGCAAACCCAAACCACACCGTGCCACGACCGGTGGCGATGATGTCTATTTCACGTCCGCACAAAATTATCGTGTCGCGGCGGTCGCCGAGGTTGCCTTCCAGATGGATGAAACTGGTGCGCAACTTGCGCCGCGCCGCTTGGTCGTGCGGCACAAGATACAAGGTCCCGGATTGCAGATACGCCATGCGATAGTCATTGCCGCCGTCAACCTTGACGATTTGCATTTGTCTCTTCAACAATTCAATCGCCGGTAAAAAACGCTGGCGCTGCAAACCGTCTCGATACAGATCATCGGGATGCGTGTTGGAAGTGGTGAGCAGGGTGACATTATTATCAAACAAATGTTGCAGCAGTCCCGACAAAAGCATCGCATCGGTAATGTCGGTCACCGAAAATTCATCCACGCACAACACGCGATGGCGCGCCGCTAGTTGCGCGGCGATAATCGCCAACGGATTCTGTCGTTCATGGATGCGATTTTTTTCATCATGCAGCCACTGCATGAAGCGATGATAATGAATGCGCTTGCCGAATGGCTCGGGCGAGGTTTCGGGAAGCGCGCGATAAAACGAATCCATTAGCAAAGTCTTGCCGGTGCCGACCCCGCCCCACAAATAAATGCCGCGCTGCCCCGACCATTGACGCCGCGACAAACGCGCCAGCAGACGCGCCACTAAGCCGGGTTTTTGTTTGCCGGAAACCAGCGCCCGGTGCAGGGCATCCAGTTGTCGGATGGCTGCCAGTTGGGCGTGGTCGGCACGCAACTCGCCATCGGCAACCCGGCGCTGGTAGCGCTTCAAAGGAGAGTCCGGGAAATGTTCGGGCGATGAGGACAAGGCGGCGCGGCTTGTGAGGTAGGGTGATGTGTGTGAAGCATGCGCCCGAGTCAAGCGCATTTGCGGAACAACGATTTTACAGGCATCATTCGGCGCAGATGACGCAAGCCGAGAATTATTTCACACTCGATGAGGTCATTCGTGGCTACTCGTCGCCGCGCTCACCCCTCAATCTTTTCATCAACCTCCGTGAATAATGTGAATAACGAGAACAACGTGAACAAAAAACTACAGCAAGTGATCGCCATTGCCATAGACGCGGGCGCGGAAATTTTGGATGTGTATGCAAGCGAGTTCGCGGTCGAGATGAAAGGAGACGGTTCGCCGCTGACCGAGGCCGACCGCCGCGCCCATGACCTCATTCACCGGCGGCTGCGCGACCTTGACCCGGACATTCCATTGTTGTCCGAAGAATCCGATGCCGATGCATTTGCAAAGAGACGCGAATGGAAGCGTTTCTGGCTGGTAGACCCGCTGGACGGCACCAGGGAATTCGTCGAGCGTAGCGATCAGTTCACCGTCAACATCGCTTTGATCGAGGGAAATCACCCGGTGCTGGGCGTGGTGTATGCGCCGGTTTGCGGGGTCAGTTACTACGCCGCGCCGACCGATGCAAACACAGGCGCGTTCCGCGTTGATGCCGACGGCAAAACAACCGCCATTCAAGTGAAAAAATTCAACCGTAAAAAAGCCATCATGATGGCCAGCCGCTCGCACTCCGGCGCAGAGGTGGAAACCTACCGCGAACGCCTCGCCACCGAAGCCGAGCAAGTGGAAGTCACCGGCATGGGCAGTTCGCTGAAAATCTGCCTGGTGGCGGAAGGGCGGGCGGACATTTATCCGCGCCTCGGCCCGACCTCGGAATGGGACACCGCGGCGGCACAATGCGTGCTGGAAGCCGCCGGTGGCAGCCTCACCACCCTGTCCGGCGAACCCCTGCAATACAACAAGGAAAGCATCCGCAACCCGTGGTTTCTGGCCGGTGGCGACCGCACATTCGATTGGACGGCACTCGCCCGCGACATTGAACCGCCGCCGCATCGCCGCAAAAACCGATAGTTGCGAGCCCAAAGTCATTGCGTAGCCAATCAAATCTGCTCAATCGGTATGGCGCGCGGAAGTTTTGCGGTTGACCTGATTGCCGACAACGAGTAGGCTTACGCCCCGAAATTTCCTCGCCGACACCAACCCTCAACACTACTCTCATGCGAATTGCGATCCTCGGCGCGTCGGGTTCCGGCAAGGGGACACAAGCGAAATTACTGGCGAAACAGTATCGAGTGCCGCGCATATCCGTGGGTGGTCTGCTACGCGCAGCAGCGGCGGCGGACGACAACAAACTCGATAACAAAACCAAAGAAGCGGTGGCCGCCGGGCAGCCGGTTGCCTTTGATGTGGTGATGGCGTTGCTGGAAGAGCGGTTGCGCGCACGCGACAGCAAACGCGGATTCATCATCGACGACTTTCCGGGCGACATTCCCCAGGCTCAGGCGCTGGATGCCCTGCTGGGCATACACGGCGGGGCATTGCAAATCGTTGCCCACCTCAAGGTGGATGACGACACACTGATGCGGCGCATCACCGGCCGGCAGGGGTGCGACCAGTGCGGTGCCGCTTATAATCGTCACTTTTCCCCACCGCAAATCCGCGGCAAGTGCGATAACTGCGGTGGCAAAGTGGTTTCCGAATCTCGCAGCAATGCCAGAACCGCGCTGCGAAAAATTAAGGAATATAACCGGCAAACCGCTCCGCTGCTCGCCTACTACAAGGCACAGCACAAATTACGCACGGTGGTGGCGACCGGCGAGGTCGCGGAAATCGAGCAAAAAATTTGCGATATCGTTGATCTGGAAATCCGCCCGCTGGAAATCACGCCGCTGGAAACCGCCGCGCAAACCCACGATGAAGAAATCAGCACGGTCATCGTCGGTGGTCAGATCAGTCGCATAACGAACGCGCCGGAAACTCCGGCGAGAAGCATGCGCGCGACTGTGCAAGTTGCCGCGAAAAACAAAGCCACCGATAAAAGAGTTGCCAAAAAAACTGCGAGCAAGCCCGTGAGTAAAACGGCAACCAAAAAGAAAGCGGCAAAGAAAGTGTCCAAGAAAGTGCCAACACCGAACAAATCTCCACTCGCGAGCAAAAAGAAAACGGCCGCGAAAAAAGCGGCGAGTAAAAAGCGACCGGTGCGCAAGGTCGGCAAAAAATCCGCAGCAAAAAGCCCCGCAAGAAAAACGGCGAAAAAGAAGGTCGCAAAAAAGAAACCTGCGAAAAAGACAAAGAAGCAATGACATCTGGCAATGGTTGATCATCCACAACAGGGACGCTTTCCACAGACACGGCCACGGCGTATGCGCAAGGATGACTTCAGCCGTCGCATGATGCGACAGACGGTGTTGACCGTTGACGATTTGATTCAGCCGATTTTCATTCGCGAAGAAAAATCGGAACACGAAACCATCGCGTCCATGCCCGGCATCACGCGCATGGAAATAAAAACGCTGACGAAAAAATGCAAACTTTGTTACGCGCTCGGTATTCCGGCGGTGGTGTTGTTTCCGGCGACCCGGCCAACGGCGAAATCCGAAAATGCGCAAGAGGCGTGGAATTCGAACGGCTTGGTGCAACGCGCCATCAAAGCAATCAAAGACGCGGTGCCGCAGTTGGGCGTAATCACCGACATCGCGCTTGACCCATACACCAGCCACGGGCAGGATGGCTTGTGCGACGCGCATGGCTATGTGGAAAACGACCGCACCGTGGCGGCGTTAGTCAAGCAAGCATTGTCGCATGTTGAAGCCGGTGCCGATGTGGTGGCGCCATCCGACATGATGGACGGACGCGTGCGCGCCATCCGCGATGCCTTCGAGGAAAGCGGCCACACCAACGCTCGCATCCTCGCCTACTCGGCAAAATACGCATCCACTTTTTACGCACCATTTCGCGATGCCGTAGGCTCGGCGGCAAACATCAAAGGCGACGACAAATACAGTTACCAGATGGACCCGGCAAACGGCGATGAAGCATTGCGCGAAACCGCCCTCGATATCGCCGAGGGCGCCGACATGGTGATGGTCAAACCGGGCTTGCCCAACCTCGACATCATTTGGCGGGTCAAACAGACATTCGGCATGCCGACCTTCGCCTATCAGGTCAGCGGCGAATACGCCATGCTCAAAGCCGCCGCGCAAAACGGCTGGCTCGACGAACACGCGGCGGTAATGGAAATCTTAACTTCGTTCAAACGCGCCGGCTGTGATGGTATCCTGACCTATTACGCCGAACAGGTTGCGGAGTGGTTGGGGGAGTAAATTTTAAGGGTCATGACAACTTTAGCATGGTCAATATCATGGTAAGGTGTTGTTATGAAAGTAAAAAACAGGTATGTCATTCGTTCCCATGTGTCAGAGAGGAAATTCAGGGATTTAATCAAATATTTTTTCCGTGGATTTAACGGCGACGCAAATAGCAGAATTAACCGGTTTAAGTCGGCAAACCATCAACAAATACTTGACCGCTATTCGGTTACGAATGGTCAGTCATTGCCGACAAGCCTCTCAGCCATTAGCCGGGCAGATCGAAGTGGATGAAAGTTATTTTGGGGCTAGACGCATTAAAGGGAAGCGTGGTCGAGGCGCTCGGGGCAAAATCATTGTATTTGGCTTGCTCAAAAGAGCGGGGAAGGTCTATACAGAAATAGTGCCAGATTGCTCTGCATATACGCTACAGCGGATTATCTTAGGTAAAACAGAGATAGGCAGCGTCATTCATTCTGATGGTTGGCGCGGCTATAATGGTCTGGTTGATTTTGGCTATAAGAAACATTTCAGAGTGCATCATGGTCGGAATGAATTTGTGCGAGGCAATAGTCATATCAATGGCATCGAATCTTTTTGGGGCTATGCTAAAATACGTCTGGTCAAGTTTAAGGGGATGAACAAAAGCATGTTCAATTTACACCTTAAAGAATGTGAGTTTAGATTCAATAATAGAGGGCAGGATTGGTATAAAGTCTTGCTTGATGACTTTAGAAAAAAGCCGCTAAAGTTGTCATGACCCAATTTTAATTCGGAGAATTTCACATGAAACAATACATAGTGTCTTTAAGCCGCGCATATTTAGTTTCCATCACCGCAGAGGACCGAACTAGTGCAGCGCAACTTGCGGAGTTTTATGTCGATACCGGTAAGGATGGATCGAGTAAAGCGGAGCAAGAGAAGCATAACTTCTCAATTAGTGACATTGAGTTAGCCATAAATGAAGCAACGGAAGTGGTCGAGGAGGCCAATTAATATGAGAACAGACCAACAGTCTAGAGAAAAACTCCTTTCCAACCCACCGTCAAAACTGAATACAGAGGAGTTGTTAGCGGTGCTTCTCGGCACTGGCGACAATGGAAAAGATATTAATTCTTTAAGCAAGGAATTAGTTGATTATCTTCGTTCTAGTCTAACTGCGAAAATCAAGGTAGAAGATTTATTAAATTTCAAGGGGTTGGGAAAAACCAAAGCACTGCAAATTATATCGGCACTGGAGTTGGGTGGGCGTTTTCGAATTAACCGGGAGAAACTCAAAGTATACAAGGCCGGCCTGGGACAATTCATTTGCGGTGATTGCCTGGATAGCATGAAGACGTTGATGGATGACAGTATTGTATTGGCATTTACCTCTCCGCCGTATCACAACGCCATCAATTATGAAGATCACATAAAGAAATTGAAAGGCGATATTCGTCATTGGGAAAGAACCGAGCAATCATATCATTATTACAAAACATTCCTGATAGACAGATTCAAGGAACTATATCGAGTAGTAATGCCGGGCGGCCACAATGTAGTTAACATTTCACCGGTTGCATGGGCTGGGAAGCGTGTGGCATTGCCCTTTCATTTTGTTTGCTGGATGGAAGAAATCGGCTGGCAATTCAAAGAGGACATCATCTGGGAAAAGGGCGTAGTCAGGGATAAAAGAAGTGGTGTTTTAATGCAACATCCTTATCCCGGATATTATTATCCGAGCCTGGCCGTGGAGTATGTTTTTGTATTTCAAAAACCTGCCGCAAAAAAATTGGAAAACAACATTTACCATAATCGTTCGGCGAAAGAAAAGAAGGCAAATAAAATTAATCTGGAGGGGTATCAAGAGCAAAGCAAAAATATTTGGAATATCCGCCCGGTTGCCCCGAGCGAAAACATTCATCCCTGCCCATTCCCGGATGAGTTGGCGCGCCGCGTAATTCAATATTATTCCTACGAAAACGACGCCGTTCTCGATATTTTTTCAGGGAGTGGCATTACCAATCTGGTGGCGGAAAAACTGAAAAGAAAACATATCGGAATGGAAACGGAGAAACAGTATATAGAGTATGGCGTGAAAAAAATTAACCATCTCAAATTATGATGCGTGGGGATATACAATCACCACACATCAAAATATTGCAGGAACAATGAAACAAACATCTCTGGTTAACGATACATGGCAAGATTGTTCGCCGTTTATCGAGCCGATAAAGTCACCGCTTCGTTACCCTGGCGGCAAATCTCGTGCGGTCAAGCGAATACTTGAGTTGTTGTCGCCGGGCTTGAAAAAGTTGTGCTCTCCGTTTGTCGGGGGTGGGTCGGTAGAATTGGCGTTGGCTACAAGAGGGGTAGAGGTTCAGGTATATGATGCTTTCTTGCCACTTGTGAATTTTTGGCAAGTGCTATTGCGCGACCCGTCTGGCCTGGCTGACTTGGTGGATGAGTATTATCCGTTGAGCAAGGATGCGTTCTATGCGTTGCAGAAGAAACATGTCTACACCGACGAAAGTGAGAAGTCCGCGGCGGAGTTTTTTGTGCTTAACCGAAGTTCGTTTTCCGGCACAACGCTGTCTGGTGGCATGTCACCCGGACATCCAAGGTTCACCAAATCTGCCATTAATAGACTTGCAAACTTTAAAGTAAATAATTTTTATGTAGAACATGCTGATTTCAAACAATCCATCCCTCGCCATGCGGAAGATTTTTTGTATTTAGACCCGCCTTACTTCGTGTCCAGCAATTTATACGGGCAGAGAGGAGACCACCACAAAAACTTCGACCACGAAGGGCTTGCCAAGTTGCTACACAGGCGTGACCGATGGTTGTTGTCGTATAATGATTGCGAACAGGTGCGCGATTTTTATAGCGAGTTTCGTTTTATATCAACGCACTGGAGATATGGGATGAACGCGAGCAAAAAGTCGAATGAAATATTTGTTGTGAGCCATGATTATGTTGAACCGAATCATTAATTATATTTTTCGAACCATACACTTACTATTTACTAATTCGATGAGTGCACCCGCCGACATTTTTGCAGAATTAAAGGAAGTAGAATATCAGGCTAATCTTTCCAACCCATTAGAAGTTTTTGATAAAGATGGTTTGTTGCAAGGTCGTTTATCCGCGAAAAGCAGTTTTATTCTCAGACTTGACAACGAAGAATACGCTTTAAGTCAATGGGTTTCTCCCAAACGAACACGCACATTTCCATTTGCGCGTGTGTATGACACATTGTGCAGAAAAAATCGGGTTGCATTAATCCCTTTTTGCAAAGATGAAGGGGCAGATGGAGACCGGGATTTTATCCAGTGGGACACTGTTTCACTGATGAGTTTACTTAATGTTTATGTGATTGTTTGTTATTACGCCGATGCCGAAAGGAATATGCGGCCTGGGCAAGAGAATAAAAACAAAATCACCAAACAAGTTTTAGAGTATGGTTATGTTTATGAAAAACTTATCGAGTTGCAACAATATCATTCCAGCGCGCTACATTGGAATTTAAAGCAAATGGAAGAACTGCCCAAAGTTGTTCAATTAACTTTGGATTCATATCAAAAAATAAGCAATCAATTAAAAGTCAAAATGCACCGCAAACAGGGTATTGAGAAAAGACTACAAATCATAACAACAGACACTTCTCAATTTAAGGAATTGTCACGAGAATTGGCTATAAAAGCACAACGTCGAGAAGTTTTAACAGTCCAGCCTAAGGAAAAAGTCACCGGCGAAAAGGCCACCGTTACTATAAAAAACCTGTTAGGCGGGGTATATTACCTCACGGCAGATGAACATTTTGTTTTGGATGATCGAATATTTTTAGTGGAAAAGAAACATAGCGAGAAGAAATTGCTCCCTTCTACCAACGACATCAAAGACGCTTTCATAAAATTAGCATTGTTTTCCAATATAAAAGAACTTAGATTCAACAACAAAAAAATGCCATGCTTTTCTGTTGTTGGGCTAACATCAAAAACAATGCGAGGCGTTTTTCATAGCAAAATGGCAGATCAAGAAATTGTTAAGTTTTTTCACGGCAATGAGGTGAATCAAGCCGACCAAGATCTTATTAGAAAAATGGTAACGGAAACCAAGCAAAACAACTTCGGCATCTTTGCGATTAACGAAAGGGATGTTGCTACGACGCAAAAAGATATTCTAAAAATGCTGGTATGAGCCAACACACTCCCACCGAAATTAATCTCAATCGCAAGACGCGGATGCTGACGGTGTCGTTTGATGGCGGCGAGCAGTTTGAGATGAGTTGCGAATACCTGCGGGTTCATTCGCCCTCGGCCGAGGTGCAGGGGCATGGCCCCGGGCAGGGCGTGTTGCAGGTCGGCAAGGAGCGCGTGAATATTGATAACATCGAGCCGGTCGGCAATTACGCCATCAAGCCGATATTTGACGATGGCCACGCCACCGGCATTTATTCGTGGGACACGCTTTACGCGCTGGGCGTCAATCAAGCGGAAAACTGGCGCAATTATCTTGCGCAATTGACAGATGCCGGACATCAACGCAAGATGAATTCCTGAGCGCGGCGCTCGCGCAGCCATCATGACAGCAAGCAGCAAACACCAGCAGGAGCAAGCCGCCGATTCTGCCACCGATTTTGGCTATCAGACGGTGGACCCTTCCGCAAAATCCGGGATGGTGGGCGAGGTTTTTCGTTCGGTGGCGAGCAATTATGATCTGATGAATGACTTGATTTCGTTTGGCGCGCACCGATTGTGGAAGCGTTTTGCGGCATCGCAAAGCGCACTTCGACGCGGCGACACGGTGCTCGATGTCGCCGGCGGCAGCGGCGATATGGCGCGGCGGTTTGCTCGCCAGGTCGGCGCCGACGGCACGCTGGTATTGTCCGACATCAATGCGGCGATGCTTGCCGAAGGCAAGGGCAACCTGATCGACGCCGGCCTGGTCGGCAACATCACTTACGTTTTAACCGATGCCGAAAAACTTTGTTTCAAAGACGATCACTTTCATTGCGTGTCGGTCGCCTTCGGGTTACGCAATGTTACGCGCAAACAAGACGCGCTCGTTTCCATGTTTCGCGTGTTGCGCCCCGGTGGACGACTGCTGGTGCTGGAGTTTTCCAAACCGATTCTCCCGCTACTGGAAAAAATGTATGACTGCTACTCGTTCGCGGTCATTCCAACGCTGGGCAAACTGGTCGCCGGCGATGAGGCAAGTTACCGCTATCTGGTCGAATCCATCCGTCGACACCCCGACCAGCAAACCTTGAAGGCAATGATGATGCGCGCCGGATTTGAAGATGTGCGCATACACAATCTCAGCGCTGGCATCGTTGCTTTGCACATTGGCCTCAAGTATTAAAGGGGAAGTATTAAAGTTATGTTGCGCCCCGATGCCGACCTCGTGCTTGACCTATTAAACGCCGCGACGAGTGCGCTTATCGATCTTGACCCCGACGGCAAACAAAAACTGACGCAACTGCGCGGCAAGGTTTTTTGTCTGGAAGTTACCGCGCCGGCAATCAAACTATATCTGCTGCCGAACGAACATGGCATGGAATTTTGTCGCAACGTTGACGAGAGCACGGCGCCGCCGGATGTTACGCTACGCGGACCCGCCTCCGCGTTTGCGCGGTTTGGTCGTGGCGGCGATTTGAAACTGAATCGTTTGACGATTGACGGCGATGCTGAACTCGCGCAAGCGTTGCAAAAAATTCTGGGGCAACTGGATTTGGATTGGGAAGAATTATTGTCGCGTTATTTCGGCGACACGCCGGCGCGCAAATTCGCAAACGCGGCTCGCGGACTGGCGGGCTGGGCCGAAAAATCTCTTGACCTCACCCGCGAGAACACGGCCGATTATCTGCGCGAAGAAAAACGAATTCTGGTTACCAACCCGGCCATGACGCGGTTTGATAAAACCCTCAACCGAACCCGCGCCGATGTCGATCGGCTAACCAAACGAATCGCGCGACTCGATGACATGATGAACACCATGCAACAAAAAACCAAACCCGCTTCGCGCAATTAATCCGCCGGAATTACTCCATTGGGCAAGAATTTTTTTCATCTGTTGCGCATCGCCCGCGTGCTGGTCAAACACAACCTCGACGAGTTTGTCAGTGCCCTGCACCTGTTCCGGCCATTTGCGTTTCTTTTCCGGGCGGTGCCGAGTCGGTGGCGCAGGCGAGACGACATCCCGCGTGGTCGGCGTTTGCGCGAAGCCCTGGAAGAACTGGGGCCGGTGTTCGTTAAATTCGGCCAGGTGCTTTCCACTCGCCCGGATCTTCTGCCGGCGGATATTTCCGGCGAGTTGGTTCGCCTGCAAGACGAAGTGCCGCCTTTCCCGGCGGCCGAGGCGCGCGCGATCATTGAACGCGCCTACGGCGATTCGCTGGAGAATCATTTCAAATCGTTTGATGCCGAAGCCACCGCCTCGGCATCGGTCGCGCAAGTGCATCACGCCGAGTTGGCGGACGGCTCCGAAGTGGTGGTCAAGGTGTTGCGCCCGGATGTGCAAAAAGTCATTGAGCGCGACCTTGAATTGCTACGCGCCCTGGCCGACCTGGCCGAGCGTTATTGGTCGGACGCACATCGCTTGAAGCCGGCCGAGATCGTCTCCGACTATGACCAAACCATCCACTACGAACTTGACTTGATGCGCGAAGCCGCCAACGCCAGCCAGTTGCGCGCGAACTTTGCGGACTCGGATTTAATTTATGTGCCGAAAGTGTATTGGGAGCACACGCGCCGCGATGTCATGGTGATGGAGCGCATTCACGGCATTCCGATTCGCGATGTGTCGCGACTAAAAGCCGCCGGCATTGACATGAAAAAGTTAGCGCATGACGGCGTGGAAATTTTTTTCACCCAGGCATTTCGCGATGGTTTCTTCCACGCCGACATGCATCCGGGCAACCTCTTCGTGTCAAAGGAAGGCCAGTATCGAGCGGTGGACTTCGGCATCATGGGCACCTTGAGCGCCGCCGACAAACGATATCTGGCGGAGAACTTGCTGGCGTTTTTTGATCGCGATTATCATCGCGTAGCCGATGCCCATGTCCGCGCCGGCTGGGTGCCGCCCGAAACCAAAGTGGAAGAATTCGAAGGCGCCATCCGCACCGTGTGCGAGCCGATTTTCGCACGCCCCATCAGCGAGATTTCATTCGGCGGTTTTCTTATCGACTTGTTCCGCGTGGCGCATCGTTTTCAAATGCCGGTGCAGCCGCAGTTGGTGCTGTTGCAAAAAACGCTACTCAATATTGAAGGGTTGGGGCGGCAGTTGTATCCGCAACTCGACCTGTGGGCGACCGCCAAGCCGTTTCTCGAAAAATGGACCAGCGAGCAAATCGGGCCAAAGGCGGCGATTCGTATTTTGAAACAGGAATTGCCGAACCTTTTTACCCTAGCGCCGCAGTTGCCCGGCTTGGTTCATCAAGTCCTGCACCGGCTGAAAAACGACGAGTTGATCGTGCGCACTCGCGACCGACAAAATGCCGACTTGCTGGCCGATTTGCAGCATCAGATGGCCGATGCGCAACGCCGAACCGCGCGCGCCATCATCGCCGCCACCTTGTTCCTCGGCGGGCTTTTGCTCCTGCTCGGCGGGCCGGCGACCGCCACCGCATCGTGGCTCAGCGCGGCTTTGTTGCTGGCCGGTGCCGGCGCGTTGTTGTCGTCATGGTTTGGTCGGCACTAACGACCCCATGACCTCATCTTCCCCCACCGCGAGTCCGCATGGCGTGAATGTGTTGTCCCGCATCGTGCGAGTTTTGGTTTTCGGCATCGTTGTCGGCGCCGTGACGTCGCTGCTCGCGATCGGTTTTGTCGAAGCCATCAAGTGGTTGAATCACGCGTTGTTCGTGACCGCCCAAAGTCGCCAGGGAATCCCGCCGCAGTCCAACTGGTCTTGGTTTCTGTTTGTGCTGCCCGCTATCGGCGGACTCATCGCCGGGCTATTGATTTTACTGATTCCGGATCAGCGTCCGCATAATCCGGCGGATGTCATCGAAGCGGCACAGTCGGGCAAGAGCGTCTCAGCCAAAACCGGATTGGTAACTATCAGCGCGGTGCTGGCCGGGCTCGGCAGCGGCGCATCGGTGGGTCAGTATGGGCCGCTGACTCACCTCGGTGCCACGCTCGGCTCGATTGTCTCCCGCCTCGGCAAAGTCGAACCCGGTCTCGGTATTGGTTGCGGCGTGGCGGCGGCCATCTCGACCGTGTTCAGCGCGCCCATCGCCGGCGTCATCTTCGCCCACGAAGTGGTATTGCGCCATTATTCGTTGCGCGCCTTCGCGCCGATTACCGTGGCTTCCTCCACCGGATTATTCATCGCCGACCGAATTTTTCACCGCCCGCCCCTGCTGGAAATATTCGTACCGCGCTCGGTGTTCGCGCCGGAGTTTCTGGCTTTCGTGGTAATCGGCGCCGGCGGTGCGTTGGTGGCGGTGATTTATATGCAAGGGATTTTGCGCATGCGGCGGGCAAGCGACTGCTTGAAGTTACCGGTGTGGATAAAGCCGGCCATCGCCGGGCTGTGCGTCGGCATCACCGCGCAGTGGATTCCGGAAATCCTCGGCGTCGGCAATGAAACTTTGCGCTTCGCCATCACGCCGGACGCATATAACAGCGCCGAACTCGGTGTTGTTCTGGTGGCAAAAATTGCCGCCACCGCGTTGTGCATCGGCTTCGGTTTCGCCGGCGGCGTGTTCAGCCCGGCGCTGCTGATTGGCATTTTATTCGGCGCACTACTCGGTAATGGCGCGGAATTTCTTTACAGCGACTTCTACGCCGGCATTGAGTTTTACGCGATTTGCGGCATGGCGGCGGTGACCAGCCCGGTAATCGGCGCGCCGCTCGCCACCATCCTCATCGTCTTCGAACTGACGCGCAACTATGAGTTGACCACGGCGGTGATGGTCAGTGTGGTGTTCTCCAATTTGGTGGCATACCGCCTGTTCGGGCGTTCATTGTTCGACCGTGAATTATCTATGCGCGGTTTTGATTTATCCATGGGCCGCGACAAAGTGATGCTTGCCCGCACCGGTATCGGCGATTACCTCACCACCGACTTCGTGCGCGGCAACCCCGACCACGACTTGTCCCGACTGAAACAGGCGTTGATCGATGCCAATCGCAGCGAGGCGTATATCGTTGACGACCAGTCGGTATATCTTGGCATGATTACGCTCAACCAAATCGTCGCAAACGAGTCATCAAACAACGGCGGTGCCCCTAAAAAAGCGCGACACTATCTCGACCACCATTCGCTGCGCTTCAATGCCGGGATGTCGGTGTGGGATGCCATGGAAGCCATGGAAGAGTTCGTCGGCGAAAGCATACCGGTGCTCGACGAAGCCGGCCGCCTGCTCGGAGTGGTTTACGAATCCACCCTGGTCAAGGCATACTTGCAAACCGTTCGCGCCTTGCGCGCCGAAGAAAACGCCGCCCAGTAATACGCAAACAACAAACACCCAAAAGCCAACCCGAAGAACAACCAGGAGCCAACCCGTGTCCACGCCTCCGTTTCAATGGGATGACCCTTTCGATCTGGAATCGCAACTCAGTGAACAAGAAAAACAGGTGCGCGACAGCGCGCGGGAGTTTTGTCAGCGCGATTTGATGCCGGGGATTATCCAAGCCAACCGCACCGAGCACTTCGATGCAGATTTAATGCAACGTTTCGGCGAACTCGGCTTGCTCGGCTCGACGCTGCCCGAACAATACGGCGGCGCCGGATTGAGTTATGTCGGCTACGGTCTGGCGGCGCGGGAAGTGGAGCGGGTGGACAGCGGCTACCGCTCGGCCATGAGCGTGCAGTCGTCTTTGGTGATGCATCCGATTTACGTTTATGGATCAGATGCGCAAAAGAAACACTACCTGCCGAAACTGGCGCGCGGCGAGATGATTGGTTGCTTCGGCCTCACCGAGCCGGACTACGGCTCCGACGCCGGCGGCATGAAAACTTGCGCCGAAAAAGTAGACGGCGGCTATCGCTTGTCCGGCAATAAAACCTGGATTACCAACGCCCCCATCGCCGACATCGCCATCGTCTGGGGCAAACTCGACCAAGTCATCCATGGCTTCATCCTTGAGCGAGGCATGCAAGGATTCAGCACCCCCGCAATCGAAGGCAAGATGAGTTTGCGCGCATCAAGCACTGGCCAGATCGTCATGGACGAAGTATTCGTGCCCGAACAAAACCGCCTGCAGGTAACCGGATTAAAAGGACCGTTCGGGTGCTTGAACAAGGCGCGCTACGGCATCGCCTGGGGAGTAATGGGCGCCGCCGAGTTCTGCTGGCACGCCGCGCGCGATTACACCTTGACGCGCAAGCAGTTCGGGCGGCCGCTGGCGCAAAACCAATTGATTCAGAAAAAACTGGCAGACATGCAAACCGAAATCACACTCGGCTTGCAAGCCGCTTTGCGCATCGGTAGGCTGCTGCAGCAAGACCGCTGTGCGGTGGAAAACATTTCTTTGGTCAAGCGCAACAACTGCGGCAAGGCACTGGACATCGCCCGTATGGCACGCGATATGCACGGCGCCAACGGCATCTCAGACGAATATCATGTCATCCGCCACATGGCCAATTTGGAAACCGTCAACACCTACGAAGGCACCCACGACATCCACGCCCTCATCCTCGGACGCGCGCAAACCGGACTGCAGGCGTTTTTTTAGCGGCGGCATCAAAGCGGCAACGCTGTTTTAGTGTCACGCTTGCGTAATGATACTAATAGTTCGGCATACCAGGTTTTTTTCCTCGGTTACTTTGGCTTCTCAACGCGCTTTTGTCTTTTCAATTTACTATTGCCCCTTCATTCGTCATTCTCGCCGGCAGGCGGGAATCCTAAAGCGGCGGCGCAAGCCGCCCGGTGCGTCACGCTTGCGTAATGATACTAATAGTTCGGCATACCAAGTTTTTTTCGTGTGCTTTTGTCTTCTCAAAAGGAATTACGGTCTGGAGATATGGTTTGGATTATGACGGTATTAGTTACTCTCATGGTTTTTTAGTTCTGGGTTCTCACCGTTGGCGAGAACAACAGACTGGATTTGCGCGTATCATCCCTGATACGCGCCCTTCGGGCTCGCTTCGCTCGCGAAAAATCGCTCCCGGCGATTTTTTCCGCCTGCCGGCGAGAATGACGGGTTGGGGAGACAATGTGAATCGCAAAGTGTGACTGTCTTTTCGAGGCCAAAAGTAACCGAGAAAAACCGTCAGCGAAACAGCGAGCTTATACAGCAATCACGATTCTTATTTCATCATTCTCGCCACAGGAAAAACGCGGATGCTCGATCAACCGAAAGGGGTTGACCGGTGACAAGCATCCGCGCAAACGTAACCGTGGCCCGGTGTGATTACCGGGCCACGGGCACAAGAGGAAACAAAAACCGACTAAAACCCCTTTCCGAAACCAATGGTGCCGCTGGTTCCGCCGCTGGAAGTGGAGATGCCGAACCTGATCAGGCTGCTGCCTTGATTGAGGTTGTAGTTTGCTCCGATGGCAACCGCGGTTTCGCCCTCAAAAGAGCCGAGCGCAATTCCCCAGCCACCGGTGCCGCCTTTGAAAACCGGCAGACCGGCCAAAGCGACTGCGGTGGCGATGCCGGCGGTGTTGGTCTCAATATCATCGGCGTTGGTGCCGATGTCGGCGACGTTGGTCGCAATGCCGTCAGCGTTGGTGCCGATGTCGGCGACGTTGGTCGCAATGCCGTCAGCGTTGGTGCCGATGTCGACGACGTTGGTCGCAATGCCGTCAGCGTTGGTGCCGATGTCGGCGACGTTGGTCGCAATGCCGTCAGCGTTGGTGCCGATGTCGACGACGTTGGTCGCAATGCCGTCAGCGTTGGTGCCGATGTCGGCGACGTTGGTCGCAATGCCGTCAGCGTTGGTGCCGATGTCGACGACGTTGGTCGCAATGCCGTCAGCGTTGGTGCCGATGTCGGCGACGTTGGTCGCAATGCCGTCAGCGTTGGTGCCGATGTCGACGACGTTGGTCGCAATGCCGTCAGCGTTGGTGCCGATGTCGGCGACGTTGGTCGCAATGCCGTCAGCGTTGGTGCCGATGTCGACGACGTTGGTCGCAGTAGCGTCCCGAATAGTGCCCAAGTTGTAATCCCCTATCTGCACGTTTGCATGATCCGCTCCAATCCTGATTTGGTTTTCCCCGGCTTCAGCACCGACACCGATGGCGACGCCACCGTCGCCTGTGACGGATGAATCAGCACCGATGGCTGTACCAAAGTTTACTGGGTTAGTTGATGCCATTACCCCTGGAGTCCCAGGTACCGGCGCGGTGACAGTAACGATCTGGACTGGCGGGTCTGCAGGGTCGAAAGTAATCGTAAGCTTATCACCGTTATTTAACGTAACTTCAGAATCTGCCCCAATTGTGATAACGCCGGTCACACCCTCATAAAGTACGTCTTTAAACGTGACATCAAATACCCCAGGCACAGTGGCGGCCGGACCCTCGGCGGGCACTTCGAGGGCAACGCTTGCACCTGCTCCAATAGCAACACTTTTTTCACCTTGAACATATGATTCCGCGCCAACAGCGGTGGATTCTGTCCCCCCCGCCTTGACCGCCTCCGCTATCGCAGCACGCCCAGGTACCGGCGCAGTGACAGTAACGATCTGGACTGGCGGGTCTGCAGGGTCGAAAGTAATCGTAAGCTTATCACCGTTATTTAACGTAACTTCAGAATCTTCCCCAATTGTGATAACGCCGGTCACACCCTCATAAAGTACGTCTTTAAACGTGACATCAAATACCCCAGGCACAGTGGCGACCGGAGCCTCGGCCTCAATAACCACTATACGAGGAGCATTGTCCACCGTTGCGCCATGGCCGAGGGCGACACTGCCATCGGTTTGAGCGGCCGCGTTACAACCGGCGGCGAGCGAAGACTGGTCATCTCCCGAAGGGGTGATGCTCACACCGGGTGTGCCGCCAGTCCCCGTATTTCCTGTCGTTACCGCCGCCAGACCATCAGTAAGTCCGGTGACGCAATTTTCAGGACTGGTTACTGCAGGGTCGGTCTGCCCGTAAGCCGGCACTGCCAGCCCGACGGCGAGGGCGACGCATCCGAAGAAAGCCGCCAATGCTTTGCCCAGATTATTCCGAGCACGATTGTGTCTATTAATATTCATTTGTCTGTTTCCTCTTGTTCATAACATTGATAAAAAACAACGAGTTACCCCACTGAAAACCCGCTTTCGCGGCTTTGCCAAGGGGGCTACGGTCAAGGGAAAGGTTGAAAAATGGAGGAAAAGCCTAAGGAATTCAGTATGAATTCCCACGATTCACCCGCCATCAGACCGACTAATTTCCCAATCGGGCAGAAAGATAGCAGATTGAATTTATAAAATCAAGCATACTTTATGAAAAAAATTCAGTATATTTGTCATGACTACCCTGGCAGAGAGAATTCGTACATCCCGCAAAATGGCGGGTTTGTCGCAGGCGGATTTGGCTAAGTCGCTGCGCGTGTCGGCTTCAGCGGTCAATCAGTGGGAGAATGGATTGAGCAAAAACATCAAACTGGAGTATTTTTTCGCGCTCGCCGGCGTATTGCAGCAAGACCCTCAGTGGCTGGCCACCGGCACCGTTTTCCCGCAGCGACACTGCACGCAAAACACACCGCCGCCGGGCAGTCAGCCGAAAATCAAGATGAGCCGTGAGGAAAAAGCCTTGCTACACCATTTTCGTCGGTTGCCTGAGCGCATGCGAAAACAGTTGTTGAAGTTCATCAGAGCGATGAGCGGCCTGCCGGTTTTTGAGGTTGAGCCTGAGTGAATAATGCCAGCGGCTACGCTGGGTTTAATTAACTGGATTAGTTGGTCAAGCCGGGCAACAAGTTGGCGGCACCGGGCAATCACGACTCTTATTTCGTCATCCTTGCTGCAAGCGGGAATCCTAAAGCGGCGGCGTTAGCCGGCTCGGTTACTTTGGCGTCTCTAATGCATCCGTCCGAACGTTCTTTTGTTGCTCGTCCAATATAAATGTCATCAAACTGGGGATACCTGGTTCATATAAAGCTCCAGGCGGACACCAAATTAAATTATGCCGCGTTAATTTTCCTAATAGGTCTATTGCATCTAAATTAGTTGCTGATGCATCAGGCAACGCTTCTTTAATTACCGAAATAATATAAGCCGTTCTATGCTGATGCTTATCCTTAAACTCTTTTGCAATTACCTGCGCGGCAGACAACACATCTTCATCCTTAGACAGTTCAACCAGACGATCACGATAAAGCTCTATCTTTTTGTTATTGACAAAGGATTCTACAGCATCAACATGCTGATCAGTCAAACATGTCAAATTTGCGCTAGTTGCAGCGTCCCAAAGAAAACTGCCCCATTGTTGTATAAAGTAAGGAAATTGCTGACTGCTTTCAACAACTTTCGCAAGGGCTTTATCGGTTATAGTCATGCCATGTTCGTCTAACGGTTTGACAATAGCGTCCGCAGTTGACTGATCATCCAAACGACCAAGGCCTATCTTGTTGGAACGCTCAGCAAAAGTAGCGTTCACCGTGGATAATATATCGCGAAGATCGGGGGTGCCAGTAAGGATTAACAAAAAGGGAGATTTATTTCGCGTCATTTGATCAATGTTTAACAAATCCGCACACAACCCCGCATCCATCCTGTGCGCTTCATCCATCAAAAATATCGTGGGTCGTTTTTTACATTCTTTGATTAGATTCTTTTGCAATGTTTGTTTAGCCGGATTACGCGACCCCCAGGTAAGAGAACCAGATACTCCGGCGAATCCTCCACTAATCGCCTTTGGAATAAATTTCTGCCATACTTTCTGTGGTAACAAATAATCCCACAACTCCGCCGGAGAAGATAAATCAGACGGAACCGTCGAAACTGTACGTATTGGTTTATCCTTTGTGCTAACACTTTGAACTTCCCCTTTAAACCAACTCAGCATGGCTGTTTTTCCCATGCCCCGCGGCCCATACATAACCATTGTAGCAGCGGGAGACCGTCCACCTTCCAAGTCGGCCAAAACCTTTTTAAGTTCGGTTTTCTGGCTTTCCCGACCGGCTAAATAAGGCGGTTGTTTCCCAAAGCCAGGCTGAAACGGATTTAATTTTTTGGTTGATGTCATAATGGATTTCTCATTTGCCGCTCATTTGCCATTATACATAAATCAAGGTTACCTATCACTCGTCATTGCGCTTGCCTTTTTGTCGCCATGCGGTGTTGCGCTTCGTCACTCGGTCAGTCACATACTTAATGTATGCTCCCTCCCTCGCTCCTCGCGCGCCTTGCCTGACAACAAAAATACGGCGCGCAATGTTTATTCGTAGTTAATGAGCCCGGTGAAACCGGGCTTTTTTCTCAATGTGCTTTGGCGTCTCAACGCGCCTTTGTCTTTTCAATTCATCGTTACCTTTCATTCGTCATTGCCCGGCTTGTTCCGGGCAATCCAGTTAAAAAACTCAGCGGCGTAGCCGCGATTTACTACTCGGTAGGTTCAACTTACCGAGAGGTAAATCATGAACAAGAAACTAATCGCAGCCGCGGTATCCGCCGCGGTGGTGGCGTCGGTGGCGGCGCAAGCGGAAACAACCGTTTACGGCAACATAACCAATTCCACCAAAATCAACTCCCCCGGCGGTGATGGAGACAGCTCAACCAACATCGATCGCTTGGCTCGCGTTTCGGTGTCAAATACTCCGCCGACAATCGCGGCGATGGCTTGTTGTGAATAGCCTTCTTTCAACCCATTGGAAATCAGGTATCGTTGCTCACTGGTGAGGTGCGTGTAGCGTTTCATATGGCAACTCCTTATATTGATTCTGGAAAATCAAGATGCTACCGCATCTCATCTTTCCTTCATCGGTGAAGTTGCACTTAAGAGTTGAATCCAAGCTCCTGAATGGTGCGGTTGAAGCGTTCACAATGGGCGTTCATTTTCGGCGACCTCGGATAGGCCCACCAGTTCCCGCCGGAAGATCGCTTGGCGGCGGTGTTTTGGTGCTCGTGAGCGCGGCGTCAGGGCTACCCCGCGCCGTCGCCGAATCCAGTATAGTTCCTTTGGGGGCCGGGTCGTTTGTGCGTCATCCGCGGTTCCTAATGTCATTACCGGGTCATTGCAGGGTTATTTTATTTGTTCGTCGAAGTTTCATCCAAACGGAATGTGGCAACGGTCGCCCGCCTTGCGCGGGAGATTTGGAGCGACCACTATGCGCCCATCATCGGTGCCGGGCAGGTGGCGTATATGCTCGATAAATTCCAGTCGCCGGAGGCGATTTCCGAGCAAATCGCGCACCAGGATTACTGGTATTTTTTAATCCGGTATGAAAACCGTGCGGTGGGTTATATCGGCCTGCAACGCCAGCGCGAGACGCTGTTTTTGAGTAAGTTGTATCTCGATAAATCGGTGCGCGGCAAGGGTCTCGGGCGGCGCGCGGTGGCGTTTATCCTGCAATTCGCCGGCGCACGCGGGCTGGCTACCATCCGCCTCACGGTCAACCGACACAACACCGTCGCCATCGCCGTTTATGAACGCACCGGCTTCACCCGCACCGGGCAAGTGGTCACCGACATCGGCGGCGGATATGTCATGGATGATTACGTGTTCGAGTGCAAGATTAAGGGGGTTGCGACATCCATGCAACACGACACGCAACACAACTCCATCCGCGATGCCGCCAGTTTGATTCTGGTGCGGGATATGGACGGCGACCCGCGAGTGCTGCTCGGGCGGCGCGCTTATTCCAATCGCTTTATGCCGGGGATGTATGTTTTTCCCGGCGGCGTGTTGCAGCCGGAAGATTTCCATGCATCGGCGGCCGGGCAGTTGCACGACTCCTGCGCGAACTTGATGGGGGTGCGCGGGAATCCCGCCAGAGCCGCCGCTCTTGCCAAAACCGCCATCCGCGAAACCGTCGAGGAGACCGGGCTCATGCTGGGCACGCCCGGCCATGTCGGCGATGTCCACGACCACGGCTGGCGCACCATCAAAGCCGCCGGCTTGCAACCCTGCTTGCGTTCCCTGATATATGTCGGTCGAGCGGTGACGCCGGTTTCCATGCCGTTGCGTTTTAATGCGCGGTTTTTTGTCGCGCCGCAATCCGCGGTGCACGGCGTGCCGGCCGACACCGATGAACTAAGCGATTTGCGATGGATTCGGCCGCGGGAGTGGCGCTCATTGCCGATGGTGGACATTACTATTTATCTTTTGAATCGCTTCGAGCGAATCCTGCACCGTGCGCAACAGCGACAGGCTTTCGTGTTTCGTCATCATCGCAACCGCACGCAAGTCAGGTGGCTGGGCGAAACGCCGAACCGGCCGCCTCGGAAGCCGCCCGGCTCTCGATAATCCGTCCCTGCTCCAGCAGAAACTGCAGCGACCCGAGAATGGAAAGTTCGGCGCCGCCGTGCAGTGCCGGGTCGAGGCCCTGATAGATGCGCACGCGCATGGCCGGGATGTCTGCAAGCCCCGAGGTGACAGCCTCAAACACTTCTTCGATCCGCCGCCGCCGATGGGCGATGATTTGCCCGATGTAGGGGCGCGGCCACATGGGCGGAGCGATGGCGGCACCGTGGGTGGGCCGATAGATGGTTTCCGGTCGCCGCTTCAACGCCTCAAGGCTGGCGATGTAGTCGCCGACGTTGCCGTCCGGCGGCAGGATTGCCGTGGTCGACCATGCCATCAATTGGTCGCCGCAAAACAAAGTGTTCTCTTCGGGCAGGGCGAGGCATAAATGATTGGCGCAGTGGCCCGGGGTGTGAACGGCGCGCAAGTGCCAGTCCAATCCGGAGATGACATCGCCATCGCCGAGCCGATGGTCGGGAACGAATTCGCGGTCAATGCCGTCGTCAATGCCGCTTTCCGGTGCGCCGGCGGGGAGGGCGTGGGGCCCGAAGCCGTAGGTCGGCGCGCCGGTTTTTTCCTGCAACGGACGACACCCCGGCGAATGGTCGGCGTGGGTGGCGATGATGTGGCTGACGATCTCGCCTTCCAGTCCCTTGACGATGGCATCAATGTGTTCCGGCAATGCCGGGCCCGGATCAATCACCGCCACCTTGCGATTGCCTACGATAAAGGTCGAAGTGCCGTGAAAAGTGAACGGGCCGGGATTGCGCGCCACCACGCGCCGCACCAGCGGCGTCAACCGCTTCATTGCGCCGTAGCGAAATTCAAACTTGCGGTTGAAAGAAATGGAAGTCATCGTGCCGCCGCGTTGTTTCACATGTTCTTTCAAGGGCGTATTTCATCCAGATAACCGCGCATGGTTTGCCCGCTTTTCATTTCGGTGCGCAAAAGTTTGATGATGTCACGAATCAGTTTGGGCCCGTGATAAATGAGTCCGGTATACAACTGCACCAGTTCCGCGCCGGCCTGAAATTTTTCCAATGCGCACTCGGCGGAGTCGATACCACCGACACCGATGATCGGGATTTCCCCCTGCAAATTGCGAAACAGTCGGCGGATGGTTTCGGTGGAAAGCGGTGCCAGCGGCGGCCCACTCAAGCCGCCCGGTTCATCGGCAAGAGCGTGGTGTTCCACTCCGCTTCGTGCCAGCGTGGTGTTGGTTGCCGCGATGCCGTCGATTTGATGTTTGCGCGACAGTTCGGCGATGTGGCCGACCTCTTCGTCGTTCAAATCCGGAGCGATTTTTAACACCAGCGGCACGCGCCGTCCGGATGCGTCGGCCAATGCCATCCGCTTGCGGTTGATGCCGCGAAGAAGCGGTTCAAGGGCATCGGCCTGTTGCAATTCGCGCAACTTCGGCGTGTTGGGCGAGGAGAGGTTGATGGCAACATAATCGGCCTGGGCATGCACCGCGGTCAGTGCGGCGAGATAATCGTGCAGTGCCTGCCGCATGCCGGTGGCGGCGTTCTTTCCGATATTGATGCCCTTGATGATGCGCCGGTCGGCGTGCGCGATGTTTTGCAAAAAGCGCTCAAGTCCGCCGCTGTTGAAGCCCATGCGATTGATGAGGGCATCGTGTTGGTTGAGGCGAAACAAGCGAGGTTTGGGGTTGCCCGGTTGCGGCAACGGCGTGACCGTGCCGAGTTCGAGCCAGCCGAAGCCGAGCGCGTGCAGGGCGTTGCCGGCGCGTGCGTGTTTATCAAAGCCGGCGGCAAGCCCCACCGGATTGGGAAACTCGATGCCCATGACTTTGTGCGGCACCGCGAGTTGGGTGCGGTTGCATTGGGCAAGCAACGCGCACAGTGCTTTGCTGCGTGATGTCATCGCCAGCGCGGCCATGCTGAGGTCGTGCGCACGCTCGGCTTCGGCTGCGAATAAAATGCGGCGCAGGATGGAATACATTACTAAAAAGTCTCGCCGGGTTGCAGTCGCCGCCACTTGCCTTGTTTGAGCGCGCCCAGTTTTACCGCGCCGATGCGCACGCGCAACAGCCGCGTGACGCGCAAATCCAGTTGTTCGCACATCCGTCTGATTTGTCGCTTGCGTCCTTCCATCAAAGTGAAACGCAGCAATGGTTCTTTCATGCGGTCGATTTTCGCCGGACGCAATGGTTTGCCGTCCAGGTGCAGGCCGTGGCGCAACCGTTCGATCTTGTTCTCGTCAAGCGCGCCTTCCACCCAAACCAGATATTCTTTTTCGATGCGACTTTGGTTGCCGATTAAACGCCGCGCAATTCGCCCGTCCTGGGTGAACACGATCAACCCGAGGGAATCAATGTCAAGGCGACCGGCCGGCGCAAGCCCATGACGGCTTGGCGTAAGTTCGTTGGGGCTCTGGCGGTTGTCATCGGTTACCAGCGTAACCGCCGCCGGGTAGCCTTTCTCCGGCAACCCGGAGACATAGCCAAGGGGTTTGTTCACCAGCACGGTTGCCAGTTGATCTTGCCGGCGACGCGCCTCGGCGACCAGGGTGATGGTTTGATTCGGCTCAACTCGAATGCCCAACTCGGTGATTTTTTCGCCGTCAACCAATACCAACCCTTGTTCAATAAACCGGTCGGCTTCGCGGCGCGAGCACATTCCGCGTTCGGACATTAGTTTGGACAGGCGCGGGTTAGTCAAGCCTTGCGCATCCGTGTTCAACGTTTCAAAACAACTTGTGCCGCAAGCCCGATATAACTTTCCGGGGTCATCGCCAGCAGTTGTTGTTTCGCATGTTCTGGAATCTCAAGCGTCTCGATAAAAGTTTTTAGCGATTCGCCATCAACGCCATGCGCACCACGCGTTAGTGCTTTTAGTTTTTCAAACGGTTGCTTGACGCCGTAACGGCGCATTACCGTTTGAATCGGTTCGGCAAGCACTTGCCAATTTTGTTCGAGGTCATCGCGCAGGCGTTGCGAATCCAACTCCAGTTTGGATAACCCCTTGAGGGTGGATTCAATGGCTAACATGCTATGGCCAATGGCGACGCCGAGGGAGCGCAGCACGGTGGAGTCGCTGAGGTCGCGTTGCCAGCGACTGATCGGCAACTTGGCGGCGAAGTGTTGTAGTAACGCGTTGGACAAGCCAAGGTTGCCTTCGGAGTTTTCGAAATCGATCGGGTTGATTTTATGCGGCATGGCGCTCGACCCGACTTCTTCAGCGGTTACCTTTTGACGAAAATAACCGAGCGAGATGTAACCCCACACATCGCGGTCAAGGTCGATGACGATGGTGTTGAAGCGGAACAGGCTGTGACACAACTCGGCGAGGTAGTCATGCGGTTCGATCTGCGTCGTCATCGGTTGATAGACCAGGCCGAAGCCGGCCACAAAGTCGGCTGCGATTTTTTGCCAATCAAGTTGTGGATAGGCCGCGAGATGCGCGTTGAAGTTTCCCGAGGCACCGTTGAATTTGCCGAACAGCGGTTGCGCGGCGATGTGATCAAAGCCGCGTTCAAGGCGATGGGCGAAGTTGGCGAATTCCTTGCCCACGGTGGTGGGGCTGGCGGGTTGCCCGTGGGTGCGTGCCAGCATCGGTTGCTCGGCATGCGCCTTGGACAAGCGATGCATTTGCTCGACCAGCGTACGCATCTGCGGCACCATGACCTCTTCTCCGGCGCGTTTTAGCAACAAGGCATGCGCAAGATTGTTGATGTCTTCCGAGGTGCAAGCGAAATGAACAAACTCGCGCACCGCAGATAGTGACTTTGAATCGTGCGCCTGAATCGCTTCCTTAATCCAATACTCCACCGCCTTGACATCGTGATTGGTGGTCGCCTCGATCGCTTTGACGCGGCTGGCGTGTTCAAGGGAAAACTTTTGCGCGAGCGTGCGCAGGAATTTTTTCTCAGCGGTGGCAAACGGCGATACTTCGTTGATGCCGGATACATCCGACAGGTGAATCAGCCATTCCACTTCCACCTCAACACGTGCGCGTATCAGCGCGAACTCACTAAAATACGCTCTCAGCCGCGCGGTTTTTTGGTGATAGCGTCCGTCCAGCGGCGACAGCGCAGTCAGTGCAGCCAGTGCATTCAGGGGAAGCGAATCGTTTGCCACGGGCGGTTCAAGTGTGTTTGACCGCGCCAATCATATCACAAACATTGCCTGGGGCATTGGGTTGCCTCAAGTGTCGCTAATTAGAAGCCGAGCGGATGATGCCGCCACCGATACAAATATCTCCCTGATAAAACACCACGGACTGGCCCGGGGTGACCGCCCATTGCGGTTGTTCGAATTCAATGCGCGAATAGTTTGATTTGATGCTCGTGATTACGCACTTTTGATCGTCCTGTCGATAGCGGGTTTTGGCGACGCAACGAGTCGGCACCGACGGCGGCACCTCGGCGATCCAATGCAAATCTTCGGCAAGCACCACGCGCTTTAGCAAAGCTGGGTGGTCGTGTCCCTGCACCACATAAACAATGTTGCGCACGATGTCTTTGTCGGCGACATACCAGGCTTCGCCGCGCCCACCGACACCCAGCCCGCGCCGCTGGCCGATGGTGTAATAAAACGCGCCTTGATGTTCGCCCACGGTTTCGCCTTCCGGCGTTTTCAACCGACCCTTGCGCGCCGGCAGAAAGCGACCAAGAAAATCGGTGAAGCGTCGTTCGCCGATAAAGCAAATGCCGGTGCTGTCTTTTTTGTCGTGGGTCGGTAAGCCAAGTTGCCGCGCAATTTTTCGCACCTGCGTCTTGCGCATTCCGCCGATGGGAAAACTCGACAAGCGCAACGCATCCTGCCCCAGGGTGTGCAGGAAGTAACTTTGATCTTTGTTTTCATCGAGCCCCTTGCGCAAAAAACAACGGCGTTCGCGCCGTTCGAGTTGCGCGTAATGACCGGTGGCGATGTAATCGGCGCCAAGTCGCATCGCCCAGTCAAGGAATTCTTTGAACTTGATTTCCTTGTTGCACACCACATCCGGATTCGGTGTGCGGCCGTTGCGGTATTCTTCCAGAAATAACTGGAACACGCGCGTCCAGTATTCGTGGGAAAAATTAATGGT
Organism: Candidatus Poriferihabitaceae bacterium; assembly: GCA_965249835.1. Lineage (GTDB taxonomy): Bacteria > Pseudomonadota > Gammaproteobacteria > Arenicellales > Poriferihabitantaceae > JAHRAW01. The sequence continues at coordinate 358,401 of CBDFMY010000003.1, read as the reverse complement.
GCGAAGTTCAATGCCTAGTTGTTTGCAAACTTCCTCGGCATCGGCCAGGTCTTCGGCGGCGGCGCAGTATTCCTGGTGGTCGTCCTCTTCCCAGTTTTTCATATACAGGCCGGTGACTTTTTTTCCCGACTCAAGCAACTTGACCGCCGCCACCGACGAGTCAACGCCGCCCGACATACCGACTACCACGTGCTCCGTTGAGTTGGCTACCAACTTAAATTGCCCCGCGCCGGGCGCACGTTATTCTTCGGCACGCGCATGTTATTATTCGCTGCGCGCACGTTATTATTCGCTACGCAAAAGGCGATGCCAGAATGATCGTTTGATCTCCTTGCCTTCTTCGTCCGGGGAATTATCCACCACCGCCGACAGCAAACTGATTTTCTCCCAACTCTCGCCGTTTTGCACTACCGGCAAATAGCCGTTGGCATGAAACCATGAATCAATAATGAAACGTTTGCCGGTTTGTTTTTCCCGCACCTGCCCGGCCCAGTGCTGGTCGAACAGCGAGCGTCGGTAGGCCGCTTCGAGCACGGTGTGATGTTTCAGCAAGCCGTGCATTTCAAACAACTTCAAATAGGAAGTGGTGTTGACCGCCTCATCAATGCAATCCAGTTGCCCGGGAAAAATTTCGCCGTAGTCATCATTGGCCGGCAAGTCGAAAGCGAGATCTTTGTGGGTCGGGGTGTGCCGCCCGATGACCACCTCCATCCAGCCGATGGCGTTTTTGATTTGTTCGCGCTCGGCGGCGGGCGTCGCGGCGGCGGGCGAAAACCAAAGGGCAACGGTTTCCCATTCGTTCATCGGCAAATTGACCGTGGCCCGGCTCTTGCAACCGAAGTCATAACACACCGGTATCGCGTTCAGCGAAATATTCTGCGGAGACGGAAGGACCATGCGACCGGCCCAGGCGGCTTCACCCCCGGCGACCAACAATAGCAGTGCGGCTAATAGTTTCATTTTCATGGGGCGGATTATAACGCATTGCGCTTGCCCATTTTATTATGGCGCCGCCATGCCGTGTTGCGCTACGTTGCGTTGTCGCTTATCCGCTTAATGTAGGCGCACTCCCTCGCTCCTCGCCCGGCAACTCAACCGAAGCAGGTCGGCTTTGGATGGCGGCATCTTTCACTCGCTTTCTGGCAATTTTAATGTAGCCGGCGTCCGTATCACAACCGGCGAACTTGCGGCCCTCTGCGATTGCGGCGATGGCCGTTGTCCCGGAGCCGGTAAACGGGTCGACTACCAAATCCCCCGGCTTGCTGTGCTTTAGCACAAGGTCATGGAATAGCGGCAACGGTTTTTGGGTAGGGTGGTAGCGCGTTCCATTGTTCGGTATGGGATAGTGATATTGGCCATTATCGTATTCACTGTTGAATGTCGGTTTTCCGTTCTTTACCGCAAGCACAGCAACTTCGCGGCTGTTTGTCAGATAATTGCGCTTGCTATTGAGCGGCACCGGATTGGTCTTTATCCATTCAATCAGACGCAACTGCACCAACCCGGCGGCGGTCAATGCGGTTGCCAGGTTGGTCAGTTTCCAAACGTCATAAAACACAATGGCGGTGCCGCCCTTGCGTAACACGCGATAGGCGTGTTTTGCCAGTTGCTCAAGGTCAATCTCCGCATGATCCCACGCCCCGAAGTCCATGGAGACGGCAAAGCGTTCAACCGATTTCGCGCCTAACGCCGAAAAGCCGGTTTTGCGACTGATGTTGTATGGCGGGTCGGTGAGTATCAAGTCCACGCTTTCGGGCGACAGGGATTTCAAAAAACGGATAAAGTCAGATTTCCTGATTGCGCAGTCAAGTGCGACAGGTTTGTGTTTCACGCTCGGTGCGGAGGGTTTGGTGAGATTTGCCGACACTTTCATCGTGCCATCAACTGCAGGTTGCATCATCTAACCAGCTTGAGATGGAAGAATAGATTGTAGTGTGTGTAACTGCGCATAAATCAAGAAATTTCGCGGCAGTCTGTGGGTTGGAGTCAATCACATATACTTTTTTATCTTTATTTAAACGTAAGTTCTCGCTGAGGAGAATACGCGCCTCAATATCTATAGGAGGGCATGAATATCCGGCAATAACTATTCGATTTGCGGTTTGTAGTTTTTGGGCGGCTATATCCCAAAGTGGCATTACTGACCCATGCATCACGCCTCTCTTCCCACTAACAGGAGGAATGATGATCGGTTTCATATAAACGCGGCGTTGGTGAGGCTTCCATGATAACGACCAGGGGATGCGCCGTGAGTTTATAACTTGTAGTTTGCGATTTGGCCCGAACAGTGCCGATGGTTTTGGGTGATTTGAAGTATGTTGAGAGTGCCAGTTCATAGAACCATGCAGTTTCAGCAGACTAACACCATCGGGCTTATTCCTCCTTATAACAAATTCCGGATGGTTCTTTCCTTTTATTCTATGGACGCTCTCATATTCTTCTAGTTGATAACATTTTGGAAAATCAAACACTTCCGGTCTGCTGACGGAAATTTCGTGGAGAGCATTCTCAATTATGAGATCGTAATTGAATGTGATTATTGATAAATCTGACGGGCTCTTCAATTTTTTTATTTCACTTAGTAGGAAGCGATAAATAAGCGATCTCTTTCCAAGTTTTAAATCGTTAGTGGTTTCGGCTAAAACTGAGTTGAGCAATTCAAGTAAAGCAATGAACCCGGTGTGGTATTTACTGCGTAGTGGCGCATCAATTGCCTTTAAGTAGAGATAGCTTGTTGCTAACTCAAGTGACTTGGTTATGGTAGTAGAATAACCTCCAACCAAGCCTTCCAAACAGTTAATAACATTTTTGTGTTGTCTATGCTTGCCCACCCGCGCCACTTCAAAGAAGTCACTATCCAAAGGTGGTCGTAGTTTCATCGGTTTGTTTTGGCCTGCGGCTCTCGTAACGCCTGCGCCTAATATCATCACTGTTTTCATCAAGAATCTCGTTATGTGAGTTTAGTGCTTTTCAGTAGAGAAAAATCGAACAGAAAAATTAGTTCACTGGGAAGATTTTTCAGGGTGGTGCTTTAATAAATAGTGCAGCGGCCTCACTTTCCCCGGGTTATATTGCCACACGGTGCTTTCTTAAACAGCGCACGCCATAAGTAGTCTTTTTTAGGTGGTGCTCCAATCTTGACAATTTCGACAAAGCCCTTTTGATCTGTTTTTCTTGCGCTTCCAGTAATCGGGCCGGCATAGAAAGTCGAATTTTCGAGTTTAGTAATGAGTTCGGGGTCTTTGTTGTTAATGTCGCCATACCCAAATGCTAGAATATTGACTTCATCCGGGTGTTGCGCGATGTGTTGCGACAAATCTAACGCAGTAGTGCTTGATATGTATTGCGCAAGAACATCTTGAATCAACCAAAAAGTTTTTCCGTTCCACGCAAGCCCAACTTGGGACTTAACAATCAATTGACTGACCATCCGCGCCCATACTTGCCGATAATTTATGCCAGGACCGTTATGATTTTCCGGATCAATTATTGCATCTTCACAGGCCATTGCAATTTGTGTTCTTTTGTTTTTGTTGCCACCTGATGTGCTGGACGTCATAATCTCAACAATGGTTATCGGGTCGGCGGGAAAGTCGTCTACCCAGTATTCGCCATCCCTGGATGCCAATGTGTAGCCATTCGCCTCTGCAATAGACAAAGCATTACGTTCTCCTATTTTGAGCGATTTGGTGATTTCAGAAAGTTTCTTTCGTGCAGAACCTGCAATAATGTAGTCAAACGTGTAATCAAATGACTTTGCCTTATCATCATCGTCGGTCGTTTGAATTTTCATTTTTATTTCCGACCAAACACGGTAGGTTTTTCCTGAATCAAGTCCGGCGTATTTCGTCAACTGATTTCGTGCATGCGTTTGATGGTCAGAGCTCGCTTGTGTGCGCAATGATAGCAATCGACGGGGACAAACAATCCATGGTTGTTCGTTGTCTCGAAGGCGCAAGGAGCATACGCCTGACTGAACTAAATCTTTTCCGGGGAAAAACTTCTTAAGGTGAGTTTTCTTGCGCAGGTCCAAAGAAGAGAGATAGCGATTTCCACCTCCATCACACTCAGAGTCCATAAATGGACACCATGCTCTAGATCTGTTCTCGGCGGCTTTTTTATTCCAGCGATCAATCCGATATCCGTAAAGTTCAAATATTTTGCTCATCCAAAAACCTCATTATTTGTGTTCCAAGAACCATCGCAAGTGGTGGTGGGACAGAATTGGCTATTTGCCGATGTTGGTCTAGGTTTGGCACCGACCCCGTTCTTGACCTAATGGGGCCTTTCAGAATGTAGTGATCAGGATAGCCATGTATTCTCATGTATTCGCGCGGAGTTAAATATCTATCTTCGGTAGGATGATAGAAAATTTCCCCACAGCGCAAGGTATTAGAAGGCCGCTTTCGATGAAGGCGGAGGTATTTTGTTGTGTCTTTTGGAGATAAATTGCACCGTAGATCCTTGCCCAGATGTGTTTGTGCTGCAAGATAAGATCCTTCGGGAACCTGAGCTATTCGTTCCCGATCTCTTTGTGGAGTAACATCAACATGACTATCAAGTCTTTCATACACCGTTTTTCCCCGTATTTTAGGATCGGGTGTCCCAAGCCCACCGATAACTTTTCCAATGCTCACATGCGGTTCATAGTGAAACAGTCCGCCACATTCTTTTGTTCGTGCATATGTTTTCTCTGGGAACATAAATCCGTTGCATCCGCGTGTTGCGACAACAAAAAGACGCTGTCTTAATTGTGGTATGCCATAGTCAGCAGCAAGGATAACTCGCCATTTAGGCGTGTAATTGATTTCCTTTAACTCATCTAAAAATTTCTTAAATACTTCTCCGTGCTGATTATTGATTCCTTTAGAAGATAATAGGCCTTTCACCTGTTCAAGAAGAATAACTTTGGGCTGCAAAGCTTTCGCAAACCTTATCATTTCAAATAGAAGGAGCCCCCGTTCATCTCGCAATCCGAGTTGTTTTCCAGCCAAAGAAAATGACTGACACGGTGGTCCACCGAAAAGTAAATCTAAGTCACCTTTCTTCATAGAAAATTCTTTCGCTAGTTCATGTGGGTCTACCTTTTTAATATCGGCATGCATAATTTTTGTGTTGGTGTTTTGGTGTTCAGCGTTGGCTATGAGCGTGGCACAACAATGCTCGTCAACTTCAATCTCGGCAAGAACATCAAAACCAGAATCCCGAATACCGACATCCATGCCACCGGCACCGGAAAACAGACTTATCGTATTTCGTTTTTCTCTTTTCAAAAGGTCACTCCTGTTAAGTTTCGTTTATCTTGCAACAAACCAATGAAGAATGCCACGCAGTATTTTCGCCACGAAACTTCGTGACAATTGAGCAATTGTAATGCTGTGCTACTGCTCATTTTCTTGTGGCCAATTGGTGATTGACATGTTTATAGAACGCTTTCCAGAAAGCACTTCAATTATACCCTTTCGCAACCTATCTTGTTCTTCCTCTGTTTCCCCATGCGCCCTTGGCGCATAGAATGAATTTTTAATGTCGATTTTGCCGAAATCATAATCAAGCACGCATGCCATTTTGTACAGAAGATCTACTAACAGATCAACACGCTTCGTAGTCCATTGGTCTTCGGGAATATTAGTAGTGTTGAGCAGGTCAAGATACGCCTTCCAAGCTTCAAACACTTCCTTTTCACTGCTCTCATTGAACTCAAGATCGATTTTGTTCAATGCTTCCACGTGTGCCCAAGATACAGTATATGCTCGTGTTGCCATAAGCGTTTTGAATATATTTACTTTGCGTTCCCTTTTTTCTTTTTGATCGTCAAGATAGCGAGAGACGCGCACTGCCACAATTGGGCCAAAGAAAATTGCTGCTATAGCAATAAAATCAGCTATGGTCATGATTCTTCCTCAATTTTAAATCTTGGTACGCTATATGACGGCTGGCAGGGACGCACAGAGGAGTTACCAAATTGGTTGTTAAGTAACACTCCTATTCTATTCACTTTCGCACACTTTTGTCAGGGTCACGTGTATCTACTTCGGTTTCCATTCATCCGGCAGAACAATTCCGTCGCCGAAAAACCACGCTTCCATCTGCTCGGCGAGATAGCGTTTGTGCTCGGCGTCCAACGGATTCAATTTGTATTCATTGATGAGGATGGTCTGTTGACGCAGCCATTCCTGCCAGGCTTCCTTGGAGACATTTTCAACCAACCGCTTGCCGAGTTCGCCCGGCCACGGGGGAAAATCCAGCCCTTCGGCTTGCTTGCCCAATTTGACGCACATTACTTTATGACTCATTTTATCACTCACTTTGCCGGGCATGAAATTTGCCCAAAATGCGTTTGACCGCGGTCGGCAACCCGACCTGCGCGGGGAATGACGGGTTGTACCAAAGATATTGGTCGGTGTCCATGACTCGCGTGTCGGTTCGCGTTACCGTCGCCGGCAACGGCAAAATGTCCAGGTCGAAATGGGTGAACGAATGTCTGATTGGCGGCAACGGCGCATCGGTTTCCACGGCGAATCCGAATTGTTGTTCAAACCATTGTTTCACTTGCTCCACTTGCTCCACTTGCCCCGTTTGCCCCGTTTGTAGTTGCCCGCGCTCGCCGTTGAATCCCTGGCAAGATTCATTCGCGTATTCGGGTAGCGACCACAACCCGCCCCAGATTCCGCTCGGTGGCCGTTTCACCAGCAGCAATTCCGCTTGCTGATTTTTCACCAGCAACATGGTCACCGCCTTGCATGGTCGCGTGGCTTTCGGTTTTGTTTGCGGAAACGCGGTCGGGTTGCCTCGTTTCCATGCCACGCATTTCTCCACCAACGGACAGCGTACGCACAACGGTTTGGTGCGCAGGCAAATGGTCGCGCCGAGATCCATGAGCGCCTGATTGTAGTCGCCGACTCGCGCCTTTGGCATGAGTTGCTCGGCGATTTTCCACAGCCGCGCCTGCACTTTTCCACCACCGACGCCGCTGGTATGGCCGGCGATGGCGTAACAGCGCATCAGCACCCGCTTTACATTGCCGTCCAGAATCGGATGGCGTTGACCAAAGCAAAACGCCAGAATCGCCCCGGCGGTGGAGCGGCCGATGCCGGGAAGTGCCAGCACATCATCGAATCTATCGGGGAATTTGCCGCCATGTCGGGCAACGATTTTTTGCGCCGCAGATTGCAGGTTGCGCGCCCGTGCGTAGTAACCGAGGCCCGACCAGCAATGCAACAACGCATCCGGCTGGCAACGCGCCAGCGCGGCGATGTCGGGAAATCGCGCCATGAACTTCCGGTAATAGGGAATCACCGTACTGACCCGGGTTTGCTGCAGCATAATTTCTGCAACCCAGATTTGATATGGGTCGTAACTCTTCTGCCATGGCAACGATTTGCGCCCGTGGCGGTCAAACCAGTGCAGCACCCGCTCGGCGTGCCCGGCGTGTCCGGCGAGTGGCGGCAAATCTGTGGAGGTCATAACGGGCATAATAGCGCACTCAATCAACGCGTTGCTAAAAACCAGCGGGTTCGCGTGCTTATAATTGTATAATCGCACGATGCACAATAACTTTATTATCTGGCGTGGCATCTCGCGTGGCGTAATGCTGGCCGCTTTGCTCGGTCTCGCATTGGTGTCACCGAACCCGTTGCGTGCCGAAGACGGTATCACCAAAAAATGGGCCATCGCCGAATTCGGCGAGCCGTTGTATGCGGCCGGCCTCGAACACTTTCCCTACGCCAACCCCAATGCACCCAAAGGCGGCAGGATTGTGTTAAGCGACTTTGGTTCTTTCGACACGCTCAATTTTTATGTGCAAAAAGGCGAATGGCCGAGCAGCATCGGCACGGTTTATGACGATTTGATGACTGGCTCCGACGATGAAATCGATGGCCTCTACGGGCTAATCGCCGAGTCCGTTGAATATCCCGAAGATAAAAGTTGGGCGATCTTCACTTTGCGCGAGGAAGCGGTGTATCACGACGGCATGCCGATCATCGCCGCCGATTTCGTCCACGCGCTTGACACCATCAAACAACACGGCCGTCCGTTCTTTCAATCCTTCTACGACGATGTGCTCGGTGCCGAGGCGCTTTCCGAGCGGCACCTGAAATTCACTTTCGCCACTCGCCACAGCATGAAGCCGATTACCATCGCCGCCGGCCTGTCGCCGCTGCCGGTTCACTACTGGAAAGACAAAGACATCACCGCCTCCACGCTGGTGCCGCCGCTTACCAGCGGGCCATACCGAGTGAAGGAAATCGACCCGGGCCGCGCCATCACCTACGAGCGCGTCAAGGACTACTGGGCCGCGCACTTGCCGATCAAACGCGGTTTGCACAACATCGATGAAATCCGCTACGAATACTACCGCGATCTCACCGTCGAACTCGAAGCCTTCAAGGCCGGCGAGATCGACTTTCGCCAGGAATCCAGTGCCAAAAGATGGGTGACGGAATACGATTTCGCCGAAATCGACTCCGGCGAAGTGGTGAAAAAAGCGGTACCGAGCAAGCGCCCGCGCGGCATGGGCGGGTATTTTTTCAATCTCAAGCGCGACAAGTTTGCCGACCCGCGGGTGCGCGAGGCACTCATGACCCTGTATGACTTTGAAGCCATCCAGCGAACCTTGTTGTATGGTCAATACAAACGCATTGCAAGTTATTTTCCCAATTCTGATTACGGCGCAACCGGCCAGCCCGGCGAGGCCGAGAAAGCCGTGCTGGCGCCCTTTGCCGTGCAATTGCCCGCGGGTGCGCTGGAGCGCGCCTTCGTGCCGCCGAAAACCGACGGTAGCGGGCACGACCGGGCCGGCAGACGGCGCGCCCTGAGCCTGTTTCAGTCAGCCGGATGGCATCTTGAAGGCGGCAAACTGGTCTCCGCCAAAACCGGAAAACAATTCCAGTTGGAATTGATGACCGCCTACCCCGAATCCCAACGCCTCGCCCTGCCGTATATCGAGATGCTCAAAAAATCGGGAATTGATGCGTCCATTCGCCTGGTGGACACCTCCCAGTGGCGCGTGCGAATCCACGATTCCGACTTTGACCTGTGGGTCGGCGGGCTTAACTTTTTCCCGCCGCCGGGCACCGAACTCAAAAGTTTTTTCGGCTCCGAATCGGCCGACATTCGCGGCGGCAATTCCGGCGGCATCAAAAACCCGGTGGTGGATGCGTTAATCGAACAGATTATCGCCGCAAAAGATCTCGAAACCCTGCAAACCACCACCAAAGCCCTCGACCGCGTATTGCTGTGGAATCACTACGCCATACCCACCTATTACAACGACACCGCCTGGATCGCCTACTGGAACCGCTTCGACCATCCCCAACGACGCCCGATCTACAGCATCGGTTTTCCGTCGAGTTGGTGGGTGAAAAAGTAAGTAGGAAAAACAAACTTGCATGTGGCGGACGGTGTGGCTATCCTTTGCGCATATACAATCCATATAACCCGTAACAAGCATAACAATTAATATCCTGAAGAAAGGGAAAGGAGCAAGGGAAATGCGTTGTCTCATCTGCGCTGCGGTGCGCATCGGTCTGGTTGGTCTCGCCGGTTCTGCCGATGTTAAGTCTTGTCGTGTGTTTGGCTCACTCTGATGGCGCACCAATTGGCCCCGAATCGTTCTGACTTTCGTGGGGAAGGAGATTTCCCGCAGCCGGTTCGCAAACAGGTAACGGTGTTGTTTTGCGATGTGGCGGATTACACCTCGCGCTCGGTGGCGTTGGACCCGGAAGATCTGGCGGATGAAATCCGCGTGTTCCAAACGTTGTGCGCCGAAGTCGCCGAGAAATATCACGGGCACATTTCCAATTATCTCGGCGATGGCATTTTGGTGTTGTTCGGTCATCCGCTTGCCAGCGAATTCGATCCCGAACACGCGGTGCGTGCCGGCATGGAAATGGTCGAACGAATCAAGCGCAACAATGCCTCCGAGAAGTGGCGCGGGCGCGAGGCAATCGGCATTCGCATCGGCATCGCCACCGGTCTGGTGGTGGTCGGCGAGCGTGCCGGCAATCGGCGCGATCAGGATGAACTGATTTTCGGCGAAGCACCCAATCTCGCCGCACGTTTGCAAAGCCTCGCCGAACCGAACAGCGTGGTAACCGCGTTGCGAACTCGTCGGCTGGTGGGTAGCGCATTCAAGTTTCGCGATCTCGGCGAGCACCGGGTCAAAGGTTTTACCGAGCCGATAGGTGTCTGGCAAATTCTCCACGAGAGCACTTTCCAAAATCGTTCCACCACTTCGTTGAAGCGAGTCACCACGCGCTTTGTCAGCCGCCAGCGGGAACTGCGGTGTCTGCGGGAAAACTACCTGCATGCCCTCGATGGTCGTTGTCGCATCATTCATCTTTGCGGCGACCCCGGCATCGGCAAGTCGCGGCTGTTGCGGGCTTTTGAAAAAACCATTCACAAGCCCGAACTGTATCGACTGCGGGTAACTTGTTCGCCCTATTTTCAGGGTAGCCCGTTCAAGCCGATCGTCGACGAAACCCACCGTTGGTTGCAAATCGGCGAGCACGACGATTTCGAGACGCGGCGGGAGAACATTCGGCGGGCGATGATCGCCATTGAACTGGACGGCAAAGATGAACACGCATTGTTCAACGAGTTGTTGGGCATACCACCGGCATCGGCGCAAGCACCCATCGGAGCGATTGGCGACATCAGCGCCGAAGAAAAACACTATCGCACGGTGGACGCTCTGATCAGTTTTGTCATTCGGCTGTCGCGATTGCGTCCGCTGCTGTTGGTGGTGGAAGATTTGCATTGGGCCGACCCATCCACGTTGGAAGTACTCAGCGGTATCGTCTCGGGCGCCGGCGCGGAAAAACTATTCGCCGTGTTCACTTCGCGTAGCGGCTTCGTTATGCCGTGGCCGGATGCGGCAACGCTGGTGGAGATGAAACTCGGCGGGCTGGATGCCGACTCGTCGGCGCGCCTGATCGCGGCGGTGTCCGGTGCGCATGCGTTGCCGGCGGCGGTTACGCAAAGAATCATCGGCAAAAGCGGCGGCGTGCCGTTATTTCTGGAAGAAACCAGCCGCCACTTGCTCGACCAAATGCGCTCGCAGCCGCGCGCCAAAAAAATGGAAGCCAATCAAATCCGCGAAAACATCGGTGCCGGCGAGCATTATGGTCTGTTCACCATTCCCGACACGCTTCAGGATTCTTTGAATGCGCGTCTTGACCGCCTCGGCGAAGCCAAGTCATTCGCCCAGTTGGCGGCTACATTTGGCGGCGATTTTCGCTACTCGCTCATCAGCAAAGTGGCATCCCAAAACCATATCAGTGCTGATGCCGGTATGGATGCCCTGCTGGCGGCCGACCTACTCTCGGTGATTCCCGAGGCCGCGGAGGATCGTTATGAATTTCGTCATGCCCTGTTTCAGGATGCCGCCTATCATTCGTTGTTGAAGAAAACCCGGCAGCGATACCATCTGCAAATCGCCGAACTTCTGCAGCAGGACAACCCCGACATCGGGCAACAGCATCCGGAGTTGATCGCCCATCATTACAGCCACACCGAGTGCACCGACCGTGCGGTGGATTTGTGGCTGAGGGCCGGCGAGCAAGCGATTGCGCAATCGGCAACCAACGAGTCGTTGCAACATCTTTCCCAGGGTTTGCGACTGGCCGCCGACCTGCCCGACGGGGAACCGCGAAGGAAGCGCGAACTGGCGTTGCTGTTAAATCTCGGGGTCGCGCTGACCGCCCGTTCCGGCTACCACGGCGAGCAGGTTACGCACACCTACGAGCAGGCGTTGGTGCTTGCCAACGCCGACGGCGATGACCGACAGGCGTGGACTGCGTTATACGGACTGTGGCGTTGCCTGGTGTCTCAAGCGGCGTTTTCCCAATCGGTGCGCGTGTCGGTGAAACTGAAATCCCTGAGCGAAAAATCCCGCGACCCGGAGTTGATGATGACCGCGTTCGGGTTGCAGGGCATGACGCGCATGGTCACCGGAAAGTTCGCCGCGGCGGAATATTTTTACGACAAGGCGGTGAATCTCTACGACCAGAGTTCGAACAAAAGTCTCAGGGTGCGTTTCGGGCAGGATCCATATATAACCATCCGCGGGCTCGGAGCGGTCAATAAGTTACTGCTCAATAAAGTTCCGCAATCGGTCGCGGAGATCGACAAGTCGGTGGAAGCGGCGCGCGCCATCGGCCATCCCTACACCGTGGCCGAGACGTTGCGGGTGGCGGCCATGTATCAACAGATTGCCGGCGACCTCAAACCACTCGGCGCGTTGGCCGAAGAGACGGTGACGCTCGCGCAAACCTACGGCTTTGAAGGGCTGCTGGCGGCGGGCAATTTGTTTCGCGCGTTCTGCCACGTGATGCAGCGCGATGATTCATCCGACACCAGCGAGGCGAGAGACAAGTGCCGCGAAGTTCGCCGCATGGAAAGTAACCTGCGATGCTACGAGGACAACTACGGCAAGTTGTTTCTGCCCTATTTTCATGGACTGCTGGCGGAAGCGCGTCTTGCCGTAGTGGATTATCGCGGTGCCATGCAGGCGGCCGAGGGCGCACTCGCTATGGTGCGGCGGTTCGGCGAAAGATGGTGGTTGCCATGCCTACTCGAAATCAAAGCGCAAGCCGCGGCCAAAGGCGGATTGGCCGATGCCGCCGAGATCGATCGATGGCATCGTGCGGCGCTGGAAACTGCCGAAACCCAGCAAGCCGATTTCATTCTGAACCGTCTGCGGGCCGGCTCGCTTGGTTGATTTCGCTTCGGCGAGGATCATTCCCATTGTGGGCATTCCCGTTGTCGGGCATTCCCGACGGCGGCGATGATTGCCCCGGCGCAAGGTCAAACGCCGCGTGCAGCAATTCGCGAGTGTAGGGATGTTGCGGGTGGGCGAAAATGGATTGGGCGTCCCCTTGCTCCACCACCTCGCCATCGCGCATCACCATGAGTTCATCGGCGAGCGATTTCACCACGCTCAAGTCGTGGGAGATAAACACAAATGCGAGCCCGTGTTGTTGCTGGATGCGGTTCAACAACGCCAGCACCTGCACCTGTACGGTGCGGTCAAGAGCGGAGGTGGGTTCGTCAAGGAATAAAATTTTCGGTTGCAGAATCAGGGCGCGGGCGATGGCGATGCGCTGACGCTGGCCGCCGGAGAATTCGTGGGGATAGCGAAAGCGAACTTCGGGGTCTATGTCCACTTCGCGGAGAATCTCCACCACGCGCCGGTCGCGCTCGGCCGGGTCGTGGATGAGGCCATGGGCATCCAGTCCTTCGCTGACGATTTCGCCCACCGACATGCGCGGCGACAACGAGCCGAAGGGGTCTTGAAAGACGATTTGCATTTGTCGACGCAACGGGCTCAAAGCGCGGCGTGGCAGGGTGTCAATAGCGCGACCGTCAAAGGTAATGCGCCCGGATGATTTCAGCAGCCGCAACACCGCCAGTGCCAGCGTGGTTTTGCCGGAGCCGGATTCACCCACCACGCCGAGGCTGTGTCCCGAATACAGTTTCACCGAAGCGTGCCTGACCGCCTTGATGTGGCCCACGGTGCGCTTCAATAAACCGCGCCGCAGCGGGAACCACACCTTGAGATTCTCCACCGCGAGGATTTCCGTGCCCTTGCCCACCGGCGGTGTCCTTGGCGGCGGTTCGGCCGACAGCAGTTTTTGCGTATACGGTTGCCGGGCGGAGACGAATATGCGCTCGGTCGGGCCGCGCTCCACCATCCGCCCGTCCTTCATTACCAGCACCCGCGATGCGATTTTGCGCACCATGTTGAGGTCGTGGGTAATCAGCAGTAGCCCCAGATTTTCGGTACGTTGCAGATCCTTCAGCAACGCCAGAATGCGCGCCTGCACGGTCATATCCAGCGCGGTGGTGGGCTCGTCGGCGAGCAATATTTCGGGTCGGTTGGCGAGCGCCATGGCGATCATCACGCGTTGGCGTTGTCCGCCGGATAATTGATGCGGCCAGGCACCGAGTCGAGTGTGCGGCGCGTCTATGCCGACCTCGTCGAGCAATTCAAGCGTTCGTGCGCGCGCGGCATCGCCGCTGATGCTCTGGTGCAAAGCCAGCGACTCGCCGATTTGTTTTTCGATGGTGTGCAGGGGATTGAGCGCGGTCATCGGTTCCTGAAAGATCATCGAAATTTCGTTGCCGCGAATGCGCTGCAACGTCTGCGGGTCGGCGTTGACCAGTTCGTTGCCGTGATGGCGAACCGAGCCGCCGGGGTGGAACGCCTGGGGATAGGGCAGTAATTGCAATATCGACAGCGCGGTTAGCGATTTGCCGGAGCCCGACTCGCCCACCAGTGCCAGAGTCTCGCCGGCGTGCAATTCGAACGACACGCCCTTGACCACATCGGTGATGAGTTCTCGCCGGTGCTTGCCGGAGCCTGTGTGCCGGCGGAAACTGACCGACAGATCTTCCACCACCAGCGGCGCGTTGCTGGTGTCGTTCATTGAAATAACTTCCTCGGGTCAAACGCATCGCGCACCGCTTCGCCGATGAACACCAGCAGCGAAAGCATGAGGCCGATGACCACGAAGCCGGTGATGCCGAGCCACGGCGCCTGCAAATTGTTTTTGCCTTGATTGAGCATTTCGCCGAGGGAGGGCGAACCGGCCGGCAAGCCGAAGCCGAGAAAGTCGAGGCCGGTGAGGGTGGTCACCGAGCCGCTCAATATGAATGGCATGAAGGTCAGGGTCGCCACCATGGCATTGGGCAGAATGTGTCGATACATGATGGTCGCATCCGACACGCCGAGGGCGCGTGCGGCGCGGATGTATTCGAAGTTGCGCGCACGCAAAAATTCCGCGCGCACCACCGCCACCAGCCCGGGCCAGGAAAACAACAGCATCAGAATCAATAAACTGGTGAAGCCCGGCTGAATCACCGCGGCCATGATAATCAGCAGATACAAAACCGGCAGCCCTTCCCAGATTTCGATGAAGCGTTGCATCAAAAGATCGGTAAGCCCGCCGAAATATCCCTGCACCGCGCCGGCCGCGATGCCGATGACCGAACTCAGCAAAGTCAGTGCCAACCCGAACAATACGGAAATGCGAAAGCCATACAAGACTCGCGCCAGCACATCCCGCGCCTGGTCATCGGTGCCAAGCCAGTGGCGCGCCGAAGGCGGTGCCGGTGCCGGTGTGCTGAGGTCGTAGTCGATGGTGTCGTAGGCCCAGGGAATCGCCGGCCATACAATCCAGCCGCGTGCGGCGATCAAATTCTGAATATACGGTTCGTGATAATCCGCTTCCAATTCAAACTCGCCGCCGAAGTCGGTTTCAAAATAATCAAAAAGAACCGGCGTGTAAAAAGCACCGTCATAACGCACCAGCATCGGTTTGTCGTTGGCAACGAGTTCCGAAAACAGGGTGACGGTGAATAGTGCGAGAAAAATCCACAGCGACCAGTAGCCGCGCGCGTTGCCGCGAAAGTTCTGCCAGCGTCGTGCATCCAGCGGCGACAGTTTCACGCCGAGCAGGGTTTGGCTCGCGCCTTGTTGCAAGGGTTGGTCGGTGATGCGCGTCTCCTCCATCACACTTCTCGTGATTCAAAATCAATGCGCGGGTCGATGATCGTATACATCACATCGCGGATAATCTGCATCAACATTCCGATTAGCGTGAACAGGTAGAGGATGGCGAACATCACCGGGTAATCGCGGTTGATTGCCGCTTCGTAACCGAGCAAACCGAGGCCATCAAGAGAAAAAATTACTTCGATCAGTAGCGCGCCGGTGAACAGGATGCCGATGAACATGGCGGGGAAACCGGCGATCACGATCAACATTGCATTCCTGAATACATGGCCATACAGCACCTGATTTTCCGACAGCCCTTTGGCGCGCGCGGTTTGCACATACTGCAATTTTATTTGGTCGAGAAACGAATTTTTGGTGAGCATGGTGAGCCCGGCAAATCCGCCGATCACCATGGACAAAACCGGCAACGTGATGTGCCAGAAGTAATCCAGAATCTGTCGCCACCACGGCAGCAATTCCCAACCGTTGCTGGTCAGCCCGCGCAGTGGAAACCAATCTAAATAGCGCCCGCCGGAAAACAGCACGATCAGCAAAACTGCAAACAAAAAACTCGGAATTGCATAACCGGCGACAATCACGCCGCTACTCCATGCGTCAAAGCGCGAATCGTCGCGCACCGCTTTGTGCACTCCCAGGGGAATGGAAACCAGATACACGATCAGCGTGGTCCATAACCCCAGCGAGATCGACACCGGCATTTTTTCCACGACCAAATCAACCACGCGCTTGTTGCTGAAATAACTCTCGCCGAAATCAAACCTCGCGTAATCCCATATCATCTTCAAAAAACGCCGGTGCGGCGGCTGGTCAAAACCGAACTGCTTTTCGATTCGGGCGATAATTTCCGGCCGCAGTCCCTGCGCGCCGCGGTATTTGCTGACCCCGTGACCGCCGCTCTGAATGCCCTGCACATCCGAACCGGTTCCGGAAAAACGGCTGGTGGCATCCACGCTGAGTCCCTGAAAGGTGGCAATGGCTTGCTCCACCGGACCCCCCGGCGCGAATTGCACGATGGCGAAATTGATTACCATAATCCCGAACAATGTCGGAATCACCAGCAACAATCGGCGAATGATATAAGCGAGCATGGTTACCGTCTTGCGTGAACTGCGGGGAGAATTGTGCGGAGTATATCTTTTAATTTGCCTTTAATTAATGTCGGCAGCCGGATGTCAGCGATGGCATCACCGTAACCGCGCAATAATTAAAGATATAATTCCCGCCACATCCGCCATGAAACTCTCCCGCCTCGCCGAACAAATCACGACTTCGCCGATTCTGACCATCGCCGCGGAGATTAACGCCCGACAGGCACGCGGCGAGACCTTGCACAACCTCACCGTCGGGGATTTTGATCCAACCCTCTTTTCGATTCCCGATGGTTTGACCGAAGCCATCATCGCCGCCTACCGCGATCATCAAACCAACTATCCGGGGGCGGTCGGGATGCCGGAGATTCGAAGTGGCGTGGCCAACTGGTTGAACCGCGTCTGCCATCTCGACTATGAGGCCGATGATGTCATCATCGCTTGCGGTTCGCGCCCGATTATCTACGCCATCTACCGCGCCATCGTCGACCCCGGCGAACTCGTGGTGTATCCGGTGCCGTCGTGGAATAACGAAAGTTACGCCGCCCTGGTCGGGGCGCAAACCGCGTGCGTTGAAACCACTGCGAAAAATCATTTCATGCCCACCGCCGAAGCCATTGCGCCGCATATCAAAGACGCGGTCCTGCTGGCGTTGTGTTCGCCGCAAAATCCCACCGGCACTTTGTTCAACGAGCAAAACCTGACAGACATCTGCGAATTGGTTGTGGCGGAGAATTACCGGCGCAATCGGAACCAAAAACCGCTTTATGTCATGTTCGATCAGGTGTATTGGGCGCTTACTTTCGCCGACGCCGACAGCAACCACAACGCCTTCCGGCATCCGCTGTCGGTATGTCCCGAAATTCGCGATTACGCAATTTTTGTCGACGGCATGTCCAAGGCATTCGCGGCCACCGGCGTTCGCGTCGGCTGGGGTACCGGTCCGCGTCAAGTCATTATGAAAATGTCATCGCTGATTGCCCACATGGGCGCGTGGGCACCGAAACCCGAACAAATCGCCACCGGTATTTTTCTCGCGGACGAGCGTGCAGTGGATGCGCACTTGAGCCAATTTCGCGCGCGGCTGGCGGCGCGCCTTGAGACATTCCACGCCGGATTTATGACGCTCAAAAACAAAGGCTACGCGGTGGACGTGATTGCGCCGCAAGCGGCGATTTATCTCAGCGTCCAAATCGACCTGCTCGGCAAACGCGCCGGCGACAAGCCACTGGATGACGATGCGGCGGCGCAGGAATATTTATTGAACGAAGCCAAAATCGGCATCCTGCCATTCTCGTGGTTTGGTGCAAACAACTGCGCCAACTGGTTCCGCCTGTCGGTCGGCGCGTGTCGTCGCCAACAGATTCCGCTCATCATGGCGAGTTTGGAAGCCGCGTTGGCAAAGGTTGAGGGGTAAAAATTGAGGCAAGACGAGCGGTTTTCGTCCTCGTGAATGGGGGAAAAATTGAGGCAAGACGAGCGGTTTTCGTCCTCGTGAATAAGGAAATAAAACGGCGAAAAATTTTCTTTATGCGTTGACAAAGAAAAAAACAGACCATATACTTTCTTTACTAATCCGTAAAGAAACTTTTCTTTCGCTATGCCCAACCTCGTCCGATCCCGCCAAACTGGGCGATACGCCATCAGCACCACGCCGGGCGAGCAGGTGCGTGCGTTCATCCCGACACCGCTTCCGCCCGGTCCACCGTTGCGTCTGGAGCCGCATCTCGCGTTGTTGGAGCAAGCCAATCGCGCACTGGGGCGACTGGACGGCATGAGCGCGACTTTGCCCAACCCGAAATTGTTTGTTTACATGTATGTGCGCAAGGAGGCGGTGCTGTCGGCACAGATTGAGGGCACCCAATCATCGCTCGCCGACTTGTTGCGCGTGGGTGTTGACGATGCATCGGACGCGTCGCCGGATGATGTGTTGGAAACATCGCTTTATGTCAACGCGATGGAGCACGGCATGACGCAACTGGAACAAGGCATGCCGTTGTCCAATCGATTGTTGCGGGAAGTCCACGCCAAATTGCTCGCCAAAGGTCGCGGTAGCGACAAACAACCCGGCGAGTTTCGCCGCACCCAGAACTGGGTCGGCGGCACGCGTCCGGGCACCGCTCGCTATGTGCCGCCACCGGCGAACGAAGTTATGCAATGCATGAGCGATTTGGAAAAATTCATTCACCAGCGTAGCCCGGCGATGCCGCTGCTGACTAAAGCCGCGCTTGCGCATGTGCAATTCGAAACCATTCACCCGTTCCTCGACGGCAACGGTCGGCTCGGGCGTTTGTTGATTACTTTTTTGCTACACGCCGAGGGCGCGTTGCAACAACCGATTTTGTATTTGAGTTTGTTCCTGAAGAACAGACGCGACGAATACTATGATTGGTTGCAGCGCGTCCGCGAGCACGGCGATTGGGAAGGATGGATTGAATTTTTCCTGACCGGCATCAAGGAAACCTCCGAGCAAGCGGCCGAGAGCGTGCAACGAATTTTGAAATTGTTCGACAATGACCGCGAGCGATTGCGTCATGCATCCGCATCAACCTTGCGCGTGCACGAGCACTTGCAGAGCAATCCACTCATCGTCATACCGGCCACCGCCAAAGCGCTGGGCTTGTCGGCGCCGACCGTGCGAACCGCGGTCGGTCATCTCATCGACTTGAACATCGTAAAAGAAATCAGCGGGCGGCAACGCAGGCAAGTGTTCGCGTATAGCCAATATCTCAGCATCCTCGCCGAAGGCACCGAGCCGTTGTGATTATGTCCGCCGGCGCGGCAACTGGTTTCGCTTGTCGGTGGTTGCGTGTCGCCGCGAACAGATTCCGCTTATCATGGCCGGTCTGGAAGCCACGCTTGGTTGTCTGCGATAGTTTGTTTTGTCAGCGAATGGCGGGTAAAGTGGCTATAATCCAACCTTTAATTCTCCTTACTTTTTGAACATGGCCGGGAAAAATCAACTAGACCTCTCCATGCAACCCAACACGTTGTATTACGGTGATTGCTGGGATGTGATGAAACTATGGCCCGATGCTTGCGTGGATTTGATTTATCTGGACCCGCCGTTTAACTCCGATGCCAACTACAACATTTTGTTTGGCAGAAAAAAGAGCAAAGATAGCCAAGCCACGAAGCGCAAAGACCTCGCGCAAATGACCGCATTTAGCGACACCTGGGAATGGAGCGAAAAAACCGCCGAGCGCATCGCTCAAATTAAAAGATCGGTGGGTCACAAAGCACGCAATTCGGTGATGGCGTTGGATATGTTCTTCAAAGACGGCAACGGAATGTTGGCGTATCTGATTTATATGGCTGACCGCATCAATGAAATGCACCGCATACTGAAAAATGATGGCAGTATTTATCTGCACTGCGACCCGACCGCTTCGCATTACTTGAAAATAATTATGGATGATGTGTTTGGAGTGAAAAATTATAAAAATGAAATAATTTGGAGTTACAGTGGATGGAACAAACGGCTGAAAGATAAGTTTGAGAGCAGACATGATTGCATTTTCTTTTACGCCAAAAAGAAAGCCGGCCATTTTAATGGCTACAGCCGTCCGTGGAAAAGTGAAGAAGAATACATTAAGACCAGAAGACAAAAGGTGTGCGAAGACAAGGACGGGCGCAAATATGTGTTATCAGATGCTGGTGGTGGAAAACGGATTAAACGCTATTTGGACGAAGCCATGAAATATGGTTCGCCTGTTTCCAGTGTTTGGGCAATTGACAAAATCAACAATTCAAGCAAGGAGCGCCTTGGTTATCCCACACAAAAGCCGCTTGCGTTACTTGATCGAATAATCAAAGCATCAAGTAATGAAGGTGATGTGGTTCTCGATCCGTTTTGCGGTTGCGGGACTACCATTGAAGCGGCGATGAAATTAAAACGAAAATTTATCGGCGTTGATATTTCGTTTTATGCGTTGGAAGTAATTCAAAAGGAACGCATGAAAAACGCGAAATTTGTTGTAAAAGGCGTGCCTTTTGATTTGGATGCGGCAAAAGATATGGCGACAAAGCATCCGTTCGTTTTCGAGAAATGGGCGGTGCATCTCATCCCCGGCTTTCTGTCTAACACCAAACAAACCGGCGATGGTGGTGTGGATGGCAGAGCCGGTTTGCTGCAACCGCCGGAGGGTGAAGAGGGGATGTGCTATGCCCAGGTAAAAGGCGGCGCACCGAATGTAAGCGACCTGAAGGCGCTGTTGTCGCAAATCACCAGCGGCTATGCGTCCATCGGCCTATTCATCACCATGCAAAAATGGAACACGAAAACGGTAAAACAATGTATCGCCGATGCCGGCAAACTACAGCAAGGGGTAACTTCATATAACCGACTGGTGATGTGGTCAATTGAAGAATACTTCGCCAGCGACAAAAAAATGCCAAACCTGCCGCCGCTCGCGCATCCGATTACCGGAAACCCTTTGCAGGAAGATTTGCTCACGCGGAAATAATGCCCCGACCATGATGCCGACGATTTCCCGGCTACTCGCTCATCACGCCCGTTGCCGCCCCGAGCAGGTGGCGCTGGCGTTCGCCGGCCGTGAGTATTCATTTGCCGAATTGAATCGCGAGGTCAACCGCCTCGCCAACGCATGGTTGGACTGCGGGTTGGTGAAGGGCGACAAGGTCGCCACCGTGCTGCCCAACGGGTTTGAGTTGCTTGCCGCCTACTGGGCCGCCGCGGTAAGCGGCATCGTTATCGTCCCGTGCAGCACCTTGTTGCGCCCCGGTGGTTTGCAGAAACTGTTGCGGGATTCCCACAGCAAACTGGTGCTTGCCGACCCCGACCACGCCGAGACACTGGATTCCATTCGTCCGCACCTCGCGGGCATTGCCCGCGACCGCTATATCCTGAGCGGCGACGAGGCTGCCCCTGACGGCTTCCAGACCTACGCCCGATTCACCGCCGCCGCCTCCACCGCTGACCCGGCCGTTGATATCACAGGCGATGACCCCTACAACATTATGTATTCCAGCGGCACCACCGGCGCGCCCAAGGGCATCGTTCACAGCCACCGCGTTCGCGCCATGTATTGCACGCTGTTCGCCAACGCCTGGCGCATGACCCCGGAAAGCGTGGTGCTTCATGCCGGCGCGCTGGTGTTCAACGGCGCCATGCTTACTTTTATGCCGTGGATGTATCTCGGTTGCCGTTACCTCCTGCACGAGAGTTTCGACGCCGAGCGTTTCATCGAGACCATCGCCGCGCAGCGCGTCACCCACGTCATCCTGGTGCCGGCGCAGATTATCGCCATCCTCAATAGTGCGAGGTTTGATCCGGCAAAACTCGCTTCGCTGGAAATGCTCGGTAGCGTTGGCGCGCCGTTGCATCTTGCCTGCAAGCAGCAGATACACGAAGTGCTACCCGGTAGATTCTACGAACTGTACGGCATCACCGAAGGTTTCATGACCATCCTCGACAAGAACGACGCGCTCGCCAAAGCCGGTTCCGTGGGTTGCCCGGCCGCCTTCACCGAAGCCTGCATCCTCGATGAAAACGATCAGCCGTGTCCGCCCCAGGTCATCGGCGAAATCTGCGGACGCGGGCCGTTACTCATGCCGGGCTATTACAACCAGCCGGAAATGACCCGGCAAGCCATCCGCAACGGCTGGCTACATTCCGGCGACCTCGGCTACATGGACGAAGACGGCTTTGTATTTTTGGTCGACCGCAAAAAAGACATGATCATCAGCGGCGGTGCCAATGTGTATCCCAGGGACATCGAGGAAGTGGTCATCCGCCACCCGGCGGTGAGCGAGGTGGCGGTGTTCGGCGCGCCCCATCCGAAGTGGGGCGAAGCACCGGTCGCCGCCGTCACTTGCATCGGCGAAGTTGGCGAATTAAGGCCCGCCGACCTCATCGCCTGGGTCAACCAGCGTGTCGATGCCAAGTTCCAACGCCTCGCTGATGCGTTGGTGCTGGAACAATTCCCGCGCAATGCCGCCGGGAAAATCCTCAAGCGCGAATTGCGCGAGCGATACGGCGCGGAATGCGCGAACACACCCGAACATAAATAACCGCATCAATCCGCGTTTGTTTTTCGCCACAGCGTTGCCAGCCACGGTTGCTGGTCGCGCGGTTTGCCGGCCGGCCGGTAGTAGTGATGCAACTCAACGAAGCCGGCCGCTTCGACATAGCCGCGCCATTGACGCCGGTCGTGGTAACACCCGTAGCGGCTTCCGTTCCAACCCTCCCGGTTGTCGCCGCGCGGATTGGATGCGAACAACACGCCATCGGAGTCGAGGGTTTTCCACAACGCACACAACACATCGGGCAATGCCTGCTGCGGCACATGAAAAAGCGAAGCGTTGGCGAACACGCCATCAAAACGAGACGGTGGCAAATCGAGGTCGAGAAAATCCTGCAACCACACTTCGCAAGCGACGCGCTGTCGCGCCATGGCGACGAATTCCGCCGACCCGTCCAACCCGACCGGCTGATGCCCCAGTTCGCTGAAACGCATCAAATCCCGCCCCGGCCCGCATCCGAAATCGAGAATGCGACACGGCGGCGGTCGCGTCATCGCCGCGAGCAACGCGTCTATGTTTTGCGAAACATCGTGATCATCCGTGCCGACACGAAACTCACGAGCGTGTTGGTTATAATGCGCCAACGTGCGACGAGTGATGATTTGCAACGCGCCGTCAGGAGATTTAATGCGCCTCTTGTGTGACATACTTCACTTGACACCATATGTGTAGTGGTTGAACATATCGGAGTTGGCCGACGGTCAACAACTGTTGTATCAGTTTATTCTTGATGGGGAATATAATCACCCACCCGGTGTGAATGCCTGGGATATTCATGACCACGCTCAACATTCTGACATACCCCGACCCGCGTTTGCGGCAGGTCGCGCAGCCGGTGACCGAGTTCGACGACGAACTTGCGCAACTGGTGGCGGACATGGCGCAGACCATGTATGCGGCGCCCGGCATCGGGTTGGCGGCGGTGCAGGTCAACGTGCCGAAGCGCGTGGTGGTGATGGATTTGTCCGAACAGAAGAACGACTTGCGCGTGTTCATCAACCCCGAAATCTCTGACCTCGCGGGCAAAACCGAATCCGAAGAGGGCTGCCTGTCGGTGCCCGGCGTGTTCGTCACGGTGGAGCGCGCGAAGACGGTTACCATCAAAGCGTGCGATGCGAAAGGGCAGTCGTTTGAGATGGCCGCCGATGAAACGTTGTCGGTTTGCATTCAGCACGAAATCGACCACTTGAACGGCAAGGTATTCGTCGATTATCTGTCGCGCATCAAACAGAGCCGGATTCGCAAGCAAATCAAAAAAGAAATCCAGGCTGCTTCTCAGGGCGTCTCCCAGGTCGCCTGACCGCTCGGACCATTGAGTCGCCCGATGCGCGTTGTGTTTGCCGGCACGCCGGCTTTTTCCGTTCCCGGTCTGCATGCATTGCTGGCCTCGGATTCGGTGGAAGTCGCGGCGGTCTACACCGCGCCGGAGCGCCCGGCGGGTCGCGGGCAAAAGCGTCGCCGGAGCGCGGTGAAAGAAGTTGCGTTGCAACATAACTTGCCGGTTTTCCAACCCGAATCATTGCGCGGCCAATCCGCGACCACGCAGTTGCGACAATTGAAACCCGATTTGATGGTGGTGGTGGCCTACGGTTTGTTGTTGCCGCCCGCGTTGCTCGCCGTTCCCGCGCTCGGATGCGTCAATCTCCACGCCTCGCTTTTGCCGCGCTGGCGTGGCGCCGCGCCCATCCAGCGCGCCATCGAAGCCGGCGACGACCTCACCGGTGTCAGTTTGATGCAGATGGACGATGGTCTCGACACCGGCGCGGTGCTGGCGCACTCACGCATTCCCATCAACGCGGATGACACCGGCGGCGGGTTGCAGGAAAAACTCGCGCACCTCGCCGGCGAGTTGCTGGCTGCCAGTCTGCCGGCGCTGGCTAATCGCGAATTGACGGCGACAGTTCAAGACCGAAGCCTGGCTGGTTATGCGCCCAAACTGACCAAGGCCGAAGCAACCATGGACTGGCGGCTGGACGCGGCGACTCTTGCGCGCAAGGTGCGCGCTTTCCATCCGTGGCCGGCCACGCTGGTTGAACTGAACGGCATTGAGTTGAAGGTGTTGGCGGCGCATGTCGAGCGCGTCGAAGGCAAAGCCGGCCGCGGCGAAATTATCCGGGCGGATAAAACCGGTATTGCGATTGCCACCGGCGATGGTGCACTGGTGCTGACCGAGGTGCAAAAATCCGGCGGCAGGCCGATGTCGGTGGCGGCGTTGCTGAACGGAATGAATATTAAACCCGGCATGACTTTCGCCGCCGCTACCTGACTTGTCTTCGAACGCATTATCAATACACATGGTCGCCGCCCGTGCGGTGATGGATGTGGTGGATGGCGGCCGCTCGCTGGACGTTGCGCTGGCGACTCACCGGGCGAAGGTGCCGCAACGGCGGCGTGCGTGGTTGCAGGAAATCGCAAACGGCGCATGTCGTCATTATCATTATTTCGACCGCATCCTCGCACAGTTGTTAAGCAAGCCGCTAAAGTCCCGCGATCGCGTGTTGCATTTCATTTTGATTAACGGCTGCTATCAACTGGAACACATGCGAACGCCGCACTACGCGGTTGTCAGCGAGAGCGTGGCGGCGGTTGCCGGCGGTCGGTTTGAATGGTCCGGCAACATGATTAACGGTGTGTTGCGCAATTTTCTGGCGCAACACGAACGCCTGAAGCGGGAACTGGCACCGAGTGAACAATCAGATGAAAAAAGGCATGAAAAAAATACAGCGGCGTGGTTTTCGTTTCCACCGTGGTTATACCGGGAAATCCGCACCCATTGGCCCGACCACTTCCGCCAAATTATGCAAGCGAGCAATCGCAAACCGCCGCTGACGGTGCGCGTAAATCAACGCAAAATCAGCCGCGATGCCTATCTCGAACGGCTTGCCGCAAGCGGGATGGAAGCGACACCCACCGCCGACAGCGAACTGGGCGTGACTCTGGCAAGCGCGATGCCGGTGGAAAAAATCCCGGGATTCGCCGATGGTCTGGTGTCGGTACAGGATGAGTCAGCGCAACTGGTAGCGCGGGCACTATCGCTACCCCCCGGCGAGCGGGTGCTGGACGGTTGCGCCGCCCCCGGCGGCAAGACCTGCTTGTTGCTCGAATGTCAACCGAAACTGGCGATGGTGGCGGTGGATTTACCGCCGCGGATTAATCGGCTGGCGCAAAATCTCGCCCGCCTCGGCCTTGTCAACGAGGGTAGCGAGGGCGAAGTGGAAGTGGTTGCGGCGGATTTGACCCAGCCCAAAACGTGGTGGGATGGCCGGTTGTTTGCGCGCATTTTGCTGGATGTGCCGTGTAGCGGCAGCGGGATTATCCGCCGCCACCCCGACATCAAGCATCGCCGCCGCGCCGATGATGTCGCAAAATTCGCCGGCCGGCAGTTTGATCTGTTGTCGGCGGTGTGGTCATTGCTTGAGCAAGGCGGTACACTTCTATATGTAACTTGTTCGATTCTGCCGGCGGAGAATGATGCGGTGATAAAAAAATGGTTAGCCGCGCCCAATCAGGTAAAAGGGCACGCGAAAGCGCAATCGCTCAACGCCGTGCTCGGCATCGCCACCGATTTCGGTCGCCAACGATTGCCCGGTGTTCACCCCGGCGACGGGTTTTATTTTTGTCGCCTGAAGAAAATTGGAAACAAATATTAACGCACACAAACCGAAAATGAAAATCATCATACTGGGGGCCGGCCAGGTCGGCACTTCCACCGCGGAAATTCTCTCGCGCGAGGAAAACGACATCACGCTGGTGGACTGCAATCCCAAAGTGCTGGAAGGGTTGCAGGGCCGTCTGGACATTCGCACCATCGCCGGCGAAGCGTCTTCGCCGGAGGTGTTGTTGCGCGCCGGCGTGGAAGATGTGGACATGGTGCTGGCGGTAACCGACAGCGACGAGATCAACATGATCGCCTGCCAGATCGCTCATTCATTATTCAACACGCCGACCAAAATCGCACGCGTGCGCTCGCCGGCATACCTCGCGTATCCCGATTTGTTTTGCAGCGGCAGCATTCCCATCGATGTCATCATCAGTCCCGAACAAGTGGTTACCGAACAAATCCAGCGGCTAATCGAATACCCGGGCGCGTTGCAGGTCATTGATTTCGCCGGCGGCAAAATTCGTCTGGTGGGCTTGCGCGCGTATTACGGCGGCGCGCTGGTGGGCCAGGCGTTGCGCGAACTCGGCAATCATCTGCCCTCGGTCAGCACCCGGGTGGCGGCCATCTACCGCCGCGACCGCGCCATCATCCCCACCGGCGACACCATCATCGAACCCGATGACGAAGTGTTTTTCATCGCCACCAAAGACGACATCCGCACCGTCATGCAGGAATTGCGCCGCACCGAAGAAGTGGGCACGCGGGTCATCATCGCCGGCGCCGGCAACATCGGTTTTCGCCTCGCGCAGTCGCTTGAGCAAACCGGCTTTCAGGTGAAGTTGATCGAGCGCGACCCGGCGCGTGCGCAGATGGTCTCGGAGCGATTGGAAAATACGGTGGTGTTGCAAGGCGATGCCGCCGATGAAGAATTGTTGCGTCAGGAAAACATCGACACCATGGAATTATTTTGCTCCCTGACCAACGAGGACGAAGCCAACATCCTGTCGGCGATGCTCGCCAAACGACTCGGTGCGCGACGCGCCATGGCCATCGTCAACCGCACCGCCTACATCGACCTCATCGAAAACGAGATCGACATCGCCATCTCCCCGCGCCTCGCCACGGTCAGCGCATTGCTATCCCATGTGCGACGCGGCGATGTCAAAGCCGCGCACTCCCTGCGACGCGGCGTCGCCGAAGTCATCGAAGCGGTCGCCCACGGCGATGCCAAGACATCCAAAATCGTCGGTCGCCCGTTGCCGCAAATCAAACTGCCCGAAGACGCCACCATCGGCGCCGTCATGCGCGATGACAAACTATTGCGCCTCAACGACCAAACCGTCATCGCCGAAGGCGACCATGTCATTATTTTTGTCATCGACAAACGCCGCATCCCCGATGTGGAAAAACTCTTTCAGGTATCCGCGACTTTTTTTTAGACCGCCGCCGGCACGCGACACGCTCCCGGTCTCGTCATTCCCGCAACCACATCGCTTTCGGTATATCATCCCTTATCAACTTTGATTGATAATCCCCTTGTGATCGCATACCAAACTCCGCGTCGCGCATCCAATTCATGATCACCAAACCCGTTCTTAAGATACTCGGCATTTTGCTGGTGTTGTTCAGTGCCACTTTGGTGCCGCCCATCGTGCTGTCCTGGGTGGCGGACGATGGCGTGATGATGCCGTTCGTGGCGGCACTGGCTCTCAACCTCGCGCTCGGTGCGGCGTGCTGGTTGCCGTCACGGCGAAACAAAAGCGAGTTGCGGGTGCGTGATGGTTTTCTGGTGGTGGTGCTGTTCTGGACGGTGTTATCGAGCATGGGCGCGGTGCCGCTTTTGCTGTTGCGCGAGCCGGCACTCGGCGTGGTCGATGCGTTATTCGAATCGATGTCGGGCTTGACTACCACCGGCGCCACCATCCTCACCGCCATAGACGACCTGCCGCCGTCCATTTTGTATTACCGCCAGCAACTGCAATGGCTCGGCGGCATGGGCATCGTGGTGCTGGCGGTGGCGGTCATGCCCATGCTCGGGGTCGGCGGCATGCAACTGTATCGCGCCGAAACCCCGGGCCCGGTCAAGCACAACAAACTGACCCCGCGCATCACCGAAACCGCCAAGGGGCTGTGGTATATCTATCTTGGCCTCACCGTAGTTTGCGCGCTTTGTTATCACCTCGCCGGCATGAGCGTGTTCGACGCCGTTGGCCACGCGTTTTCCACCATCGCCATCGGCGGCTTCTCCACCCACGACGGCAATCTGGGGCACTTCCAAAGCAACCCGATCAACTTCATCGCCATGGTCTTCATGCTGTTGTCCGGGCTCAACTTCGCCCTGCACTTCACCGCGTTTCGCTCGCGTAGCGTAGCGGTGTATGTGCGCGACCCCGAAGCGCGCGTGTATTTCGGCTTGCTGCTGGCGGTGCTGGTGGTAACCATCGCGGTGCTTCTGCACTACGACGTATTCCGGCAATTCGGCGACAACGTCATCCAGGGCGCGGTGCAAGTTGTGTCCATCGCCACCACCACCGGTTTCACCACCACCGACTTCTCCGTGTGGCCAGTGTTTTTACCCATCATGTTAATTCTGGTCAGCACCGCCGGCGGTTGCGCCGGCTCCACCGCCGGTGGCATGAAAATCGTTCGCATGGTGTTGCTCTACAAGCAAGGCGCGCGCGAGATAGCCAAACTGGTGCACCCCAACGCGCTGATACCGGTCAAACTCGGCGGCAAGGCGGTGCCGGACAACGTCATCAACGCGGTGTGGGGATTTTTATCCCTGTATATGTTGAGTTATGTGGTGTTGCTGTTGCTGATGCTGGCGAGCGGCGCCGACCCGGTCACCGCGTTCTCGGCGGTCACCGCCTGCCTTAACAACCTCGGCCCGGGCCTCGGCGAAGTGGCGCAAAACTACGCATCGGTGAGCGACACCGGCAAGGCGGTGCTGACCTTTGCGATGCTCCTTGGGCGTCTGGAATTGTTCACTTTGTTAGTGTTGTTTACGCCGGTTTTTTGGAAAGGGTGATAGTGCTTGCCTATTTTCCGCCATGGTTTATTACGCCGTATAGTGTTGCGCGTCGTCGCTCGGTCGCTCACATACTTAATGTATTGCTCACTCCCTCGCTCCTCGCGCGCCTTGCCTGACAACGAAAAAATCGCCGGGAGCGCCATGAATTGATTGGCGCGAGCGAAGCAAGCCCGAAGGGCGCGTATCAGGGATGATACGCGCAAAATACTGCGCACAATTTTGTGCTTGCCCATTTTATTATGGCGACGAAAAGGCAAGCGAAACGAATTGTTATTTCACAAGCCAGGCATCAAACCGCTTCACATCCTCTTCATCGAGGTCGCCCACCGCTCGTTCGAGGCGCAACGCCGCCAGGATAAAATCATATCGTGCGCTGAGGTAGTCGGTGCGTGAACTGGATAAATCGCGCTGGGCGTCGAGGACATCAATGTTGGTGGTGAGGCCGGCGCGGAAGCCTTCTTCTTTGGCGCGCAACGCGCTTACTCCGGCGCGGATGGCTTCGGACAGGGCTTTGACCTGACTGACACCGCTGACCACCGCAAGGTAGGCCGAGATGGTGTCGGATTCAATCTGCCGTTTCAGTTGTTCCCGTGCGCGTTCGGCGGCGTTGAAACGAAACCCCGCTTGTTTGGTTAGCAGGTGGATGGCACCGCCGCGAAACAACGTCCAGTTGAGGGTTGCCACCGCCGAACTGGAATCATCGTCCGACTGATCGGTGCTAACGCTATCCACCCAATCGCGCCGCAGGCGAATGTCAAGGCTGGGCAATCGCGCAGCCCGTTGTTTGTTAATTTCCTCGGCCGCGACTTTGAGGTTCAGGTCTTCCACCGCGAGTGCGCGATTATTCGCCAACGCTTTGTCGACCCAGGCATCCGGTGATTGCGGCACCGGCGGCGCAAGCGGCGCGTCCTCGCCCAGCGACGCCAGCGCATCAAAGTCGGATGCGGTAATTTGCCGGAGTGCCTGCACCGCGTTGTCGATCTGGTTGTCCGCGGCGATTACATCGGCCACCGCCTGTTGCAGGCGCGCCTGCGCATCAAACAAATCGGTCTGAGTGCCGAGACCCACTTCCAGACGCTCTGAGGCAAGATCCATCTGCCGCCGGATCGATGCTTTTTGGCGGCGCGCCACTTCGCGGTTGTCGATCGCCGCCAGCAACCCGAAGTAGCGTTCGGCGACGCGCAGGATGAGGTCGGCGCGGGCATCTTCAAAACGGATGCCGGCACCGAGCACTTGCAGTTCTGTCTGGCGGTAGGCGCGCAACGATTGGAAGTCAAGCAGTTTCCAGTCGACATTCAAACTGCCGCGGTGTTCGTTGTCGTCGCTATCTTGCTCCCGCTTGACGCTTCCCTGGACGCTTATCAATGGTAGAAACGCAGTCTTTGCCAGGGGGAGGTTGAGCCGGGCACTTTCGTATTCGAAGCTGGCGACACTGTATGCGGCATCACGTGCCAGCGCGATTTGATACACATCCCACAAACCCGCGCCGTGCGCGATGCCTGGCAATCCCAACAACACCACGACGGTGGCGAGTGTGGAGCGAAGCGCACGCTGTGTTTTTGTCTTCACTGTTAGGTTCATTAAAATACGAATTGTGTTGGCTCCGAAATATTGCGTAGTCTCGGTGCCACGGTTTCGAACAAGGATTCCCGCGTAACCGAGCCGTCGTTTTTGGTCAGCCGCACGACTTCCATTGCCGGCAGGTGTCCCTCAATGCCGACCAAACGCCCGCCGTCGGCAAGAGCGGTGGCCCATGGGTTGGTCGCGTTGTCTGGAATATCGATAATTCTCGGCAACGACCCGTTAATCAGGATGGCGTCGAATTGCTCCGCCGCGCCCCAGCCGGCGTGAGCGTCGCCGTTCTCCAGCGTGACATTTTCAATGGCCGCTTTGGCCAGATTGCGCCGCGCACCGGCCAGCAACTTTTCGTCAATTTCCACGCTGGTCACTTGTGCGCACAGCGATGCCAGCAACGCCGTCACCCAGCCGCTACCGCTGCCGACCTCCAGCACCCGGTCATCGGCACCGAGACCCAGCGCCTCCACCATGCGCGCGCTTACCTTGGGCTCAAACATGATTTCGCCGCCACCGAGCGGAATTTGCACATCGGCAAACGCCAACTGGCGGTGTTCGGCCGGCACGAAATCCTCGCGGCGAATCTGCTTTAGCACATTCAAAGTTTGCATCGCCAGCACATTCCACGGGCGGATTTGCTGCTCGACCATGTGCGCGCGCGCCGTTTCACTATCCATTTTCTTCACCATACATTTTCACCGGGCATTTTCCATTTTTGTTTTGGTTGCGGTTATTTGGTTTGATTATAAAGAAAGAGACGGCGGTGGCGATTTTACTATACTATAATTTGCAATTCTCATGCCTGCCACTCGCCGCCCGAACACACCGGAAAATTATCTCAGCGCAACGCTGAACGCGCGGGTGTATGACATCGCGCGCGAGACATCGCTGCACCGGGCGCGGTTGCTGTCGGAGCGTCTCGGCAATGATGTTTATCTGAAGCGCGAAGACCAGCAACCGATATTCTGCTACAAAATTCGCGGCGCGTATAACAAGATGCGCTCGCTCACCCGCCAGCAGTTGAAGCGCGGAGTGGTAGCCGCGTCGGCCGGCAACCATGCGCAGGGCGTGGCCATGTGCGCCAGCCACCTGCGCTGCAAAGCCATAATCGTCATGCCGGTGACCGCATCCAGCATCAAACTCGAAGCGGTGCGCCGCTGGGGGGTGCGCGTCGAACTGGTGGGCGACAACTACGAAGACGCATACCAGCACGCCCGCGCACTGTGCCGCAAGCACAACCTGCTGTTTATTCACCCGTTTGACGACCCCGCGGTCATCGCCGGGCAGGCAACCGTGGGCCAGGAAATCCTCAAACAACATTCGCAATCGCTGGAAGCCATCTTCCTGCCGGTGGGCGGCGGCGGGTTAATCGCCGGCGTCGGCGCATTCGTCAAGCAGGTGCGCCCGGGCATCCGCATCATCGGGGTCGAGCCGTTTGAGTCCGATGCCATGTATCGCTCGCTGCAAGCCGGGCGGCGGGTGCGACTGAAACAGGTGGGCATATTCGCCGACGGCGTCGCCATCGAGCAGGTCGGTCGGGAAAACTTCCAACTGTGCCGGCGTTTTGTCGATCAGATAGTACGAGTTTCCACCGACGAGATCTGCGCGGCGGTGAAGGACATCTGCGAAGACACCCGCACCATCGTCGAGCCCTCCGGTGCTTTGGCCGTGGCCGGCATCAAACGCTGGTTGCCGGATGCGGGAGCCAATGGCCGCCCGCTCAAAAACAAAAATCTGGTGGCGGTGGTATCCGGTGCCAACCTGAGTTTCGACCGCTTGCGGCACATCGCCGAGCGCGCCGAAATCGGCGAGCGCCGCGAAGCTATTCTGGCGGTGACCATTCCCGAGAAGGCCGGCAGTTTCCGCCGTTTCTGTCACGCCATCGGCAACCGCAATGTATCCGAATTCAACTACCGCTACGCCGGCGGTGCCGAAGCCCAGGTCTTCGTCGGCGTGCAAATCAGCCAACCCGCGGAGGTCGGCGTGTTGATGCGACAACTCAAACGCAAGGGTTTTGATTCGATGGATTTGACCGACAACGAAACCGCCAAGATTCACGCTCGGCACATGGTTGGTGGTCGCGCCCCGCAACTCACCGACGAGCGGGTGTTCAGTTTTGAATTTCCCGAACGCCCCGGCGCACTACGCAATTTTCTTGATAAAATCGGAGTGACCTGGAGCATTACGCTGTTTCACTATCGCAATCACGGCTCGGACTTCGGCCGGGTGCTGTGCGGCATCCGCGTGCCGAATTCGGATCGTGCCAGGTTCAGCCGCTCGTTGAAGGAGTTGGGCTATCGTTACAGCGAGCAGACCGACAATCCGGTGTATCGGTTGTTTCTGCTGTGAGCGGACACCGGGAATCAACCATGCCACCCATGCCAAATCGAAATGAACCCACCACCGTGGACCTCGGCGAGAAAACCGAACTCGGCGACATCTACAACCTGCCCGGCGAAGGTTTCGTGGTGGAATTGCATCAGGGAAGCACCACCTATCTGTTCGACAAACAGGGTTTGCAGCATCGCATTTTGGACAAGAAGCGTCTCGGTCTGGATGCCGGCGTGGAGGAAACCGCGTTGTTGCGAATCAATAATTTCGTACCGTCCGAGGCATGGTGAACGCCGCCGCGGCGGAAACACGACCTCCCCAGCCGCCGGATGCCGATGGGGGAGTCGGCGCAATCCGGCCGCACTGGGCGCATCGCGTTCCTGACCATAACGACGATAGCGACGATGGCGACGATAGCGATGGGAAGTCGCCGGAACTTCAGTCGGGACACATTGATTTGTGGGCGGTTGATTTTGGCGTGAGTGAGGTGGTTAATCTTGCGTCCCGGCACGCGCAACCCCAGGGCGCATTGCGCCACGCATTGGGCCACGCATTATTAACTGCGCCGGAACTGGCTCGCGCCGAGCGTTACCGTGACCGCACCCATCGGGCGATGTATCTCGGTGGCAGAATTGCTCTGCGGCGGTTGCTCGGTGCCTACACCGGCATCGCCAATGACGACCTGCGCTTCGCCTGTGGCGTGCGCGGCAAACCATCGCTGGCGAACCAACT
This sequence comes from Candidatus Poriferihabitaceae bacterium, assembly GCA_965249835.1. Classification (GTDB taxonomy): domain Bacteria; phylum Pseudomonadota; class Gammaproteobacteria; order Arenicellales; family Poriferihabitantaceae; genus JAHRAW01. Next base: position 324,475 of record CBDFMY010000003.1, on the reverse strand, counting down.
GCGCGGCGGCGAATTGTGCTTCAACTACACTTTATCGGGTGGCAAGGCGTTGTATGCCTTCGCCTGGAACCGGCAGGTGGGCATCGATATGGAAACCTGGCCACGGACTATTAACGCGGCGCGGCTGGCGCAACGCAAACTGGCACCGGTGGAGCAAAGTGCGTGGCGCGCTTTTCCCGTGCAGTGGCGCGAACGGGCGATGCTCGCTTGCTGGACCCGCAAGGAAGCCTACGGAAAAGCCCTCGGCGCGGGCATTCGCTATCACCTCAATCAGGTGCCGCTATGCGCCGACATGGACTCGCCCACTTGGCAGTGCGCAGTCACCGGTTTGTTCGATTCACAACATCAGGACGCGCAGCCGGATAAAAAACCAGACAAACAAATACTCCACGGTATTCAACTGGCGTTGCCATTCCCCGGCATCGCCGCGCTGGTGCATGACGGCAATGCCCTGTCGCCCGCCGCCGGGGGGGCGTTGCGGGCCTGGCAGTGGCGCATCGCCGCGTTCGGTAACCACGCATGAAATTCGTTGACCTGAATGCCCAGTTCCGGGCAATCGAAAATGAAATTCGCGAGGCAATCGAGCGAGTGCTGGCGCACGGTCAGTTCATTATGGGGCCCGAAGTGCGCGCGCTGGAGCAGGAACTTGCCGATTATTGCGGAGTGAAACACGCCATCACCGCCGCCAGCGGCACCGACGCGTTGTTGATGGCGTTGCTGGCGTATCGGGTCGGGCCCGGAGATGCGGTCATGGCCCCGCCGTTCACTTTCGTGGCCACCGCCGAAGTGATTCAGTTGCTGGGTGCCACCACGGTGTTTGTCGATGTCGAGGAAGACACTTACCTCATCGACCCGGTGCGTCTTGCCGAGACCGTGGCGCGCATCCGCGCTCAGGGCAAGTTGCGCTTGCGCGGCATTATTCCGGTGGACCTGTTCGGGTTGCCGGCAGATTACGACGCCATTGAAGCAATCGCCGAAGCCAACGATTTGTTTGTGCTGGCCGATGCCGCACAAAGTTTTGGCGGCGTGCGCAATGGCAAGAAGGCGGGTGCCTTCGGTGATATGGCCGCCACCAGTTTTTTCCCGACAAAACCTCTGGGCGGTTACGGCGACGGCGGCGCGCTTTTCACCGATGACGATGAACTCGCGGAACTGGCGCGCTCCATCCGTGTGCACGGCATGGGCACCAACCAATACGACAATGTTCGCATCGGCATCACCGGCCGCATGGACACCATCCAGGCGGCGGTGTTGCAGTGCAAACTCAAAATCTTCGACCGCGAACTCGCGGCCCGCCGCCGGGTCGCAGAGATTTACACCAGCGAGTTGGATGGCGTGGTCATCCCGCCCCGAATCCCCGGCGGTTGCGAAAGTGCCTGGGCGCAATACACGGTGCGTTGCGGCCAAAGCGACCAGCGCGATGCGATCTGCGCCCACCTGCAATCCCGGGATATCCCCACCGCGATTTACTATCCGCATCCGCTGCATCGCCAACCGGTTTTCAGCGACACCGACGGTGCCGACCTCAGCCTGCCGGTCTCGGAAATGCTCTCGGAGCAGGTGTTCAGCCTGCCGGTTCATCCGTATCTGGAAGAGGACGAGCAGATGAAAATCATCCGGGCGGTGAAAGAAGCGGTGGGAAAACCGTAGAGTCAGCCCGGAAAATCAGTGTGGCTACCATTTTCGCCACTTTTTGACACTTCCGCTCAATCCCCCGCCCGGGGGCAAATATTATCTCCGGACACCCAAATCACGCTTGACAGCCGCCCCTGACACGGCATAAAATCCCGCGCCCTTTGAAATTGTGTCGGGTTTTAGGGTTCTTTTAGAATGTTGGGCGGCACACGAAGCCCCGATTGACAAGACAACTTGCACGAAAACGAACTGAAACTGAGCGAATCTGGCACATGCCGACATTAAACCAACTGGTTAGAAATCCGCGTGCGCGGCAGGTGAAGAAGTCCAACGTCCCTGCGTTGCAGGCGTGTCCGCAGAAGCGGGGCGTATGTACGCGGGTCTATACGACTACGCCGAAAAAGCCGAATTCAGCGTTGCGCAAGGTAGCGCGCGTCCGATTGACCAATGGATTTGAGGTCACCACTTATATCGGTGGCGAAGGGCATAACCTTCAGGAGCACTCGGTGGTGCTGTTGCGCGGGGGTCGTGTCAAAGATTTGCCCGGGGTGCGGTATCACACCGTGCGTGGCGCGCTGGATACTTCGGGCGTGTCCGACCGCCGTCAGGGGCGATCCAAATACGGGGCAAAGCGTCCCAAGTCATAGACCGCGCAGATGATGCGAGCGGTCCGCGGACGGTCCCATGCGTGACGGGCGTCCGGCTACCGACAAATGGTGAACTCCCGACCTTGCTCGACAAGGCAAAGGCGGGTTTGTTGTCTGTGCCGATGTTCGCCCGTATCCGGTCCAGTGATGTGATTTTTTTAGTAGCGAGTTGAACGATGCCAAGACGAAGAGAAGTACCGAAACGGGACATTCTGCCCGATCCGAAATACAAGGATCGGACGATTGCGAAGTTCATCAACATCATGATGCGGTGCGGCAAAAAATCCATTGCCGAGAAGATTCTGTATGACGCGCTTGAAATCATCAAGGAGCGCGGCAAGGAGGACCCGGTCGAGGTGTTCAATACGGCCATTGAAAAAGTGAGCCCCGGCGTTGAAGTGAAAAGCCGTCGAGTCGGGGGCGCGACCTACCAGATTCCGGTGGAGGTTCGCCCCAATCGGCAGTTGGCGCTTGCCATGCGCTGGCTGGTTATCGCGGCGCGCAAGCGCAACGAGAAATCCATGACCGCACGGCTGGCCGGCGAGTTGATGGATGCGTCCGAAGAGCGCGGCAGCGCGGTGAAAAAACGCGAAGACACACTGAAGATGGCGGAAGCCAACAAGGCGTTTTCGCACTATCGTTTTTAGTTGGTGCTTTGAATGGCCTTTGAATTTTGATTTCAATTTTGATTTCAATTTTGATTGATTTTGATTAACGCGAATTACCCGAGTCAATAAAGTGGCAAGACAAACTCCGCTTGAACGTTACCGCAACATCGGCATCATGGCGCACATTGATGCCGGCAAGACCACGACCACCGAGCGCGTATTGTTCTACACCGGCCTGTCGCACAAGATGGGCGAGGTGCACGACGGCAACGCGGTGATGGACTGGATGGAGCAAGAGCAGGAACGCGGCATCACCATCACCTCGGCCGCCACCACTTGCTTTTGGTCGGGCATGGGGCGGCAATATCCGCAGCACCGCATCAACATCATCGACACCCCCGGCCATGTTGACTTCACCATTGAAGTGGAACGCTCGTTGCGCGTGTTGGATGGCGCGGTGGCGGTGTTTTGCGCGGTCGGCGGATGCGAGCCGCAGTCCGAGACGGTATGGCGTCAAGCCAACAAATACCATGTCCCACGCATGGCCTTCGTCAATAAAATGGACCGCATCGGTGCGGATTTCTTCCGCGTGGTCGGGCAGATTCGCACCCGTCTGGGCGCCAACCCGGTGGTCATGCAGGTTCCCATCGGTGTCGAAGAAGGCTTCAAGGGTGTGGTGGATCTGGCAAAGATGAAGGCGTTGCACTGGGATCAGGATGCCATGGGTACCAAGTTTGAGGAGTGCGACATTCCGCAGCATTTGCTGAAATTGTGCGAGGAGTATCATGAAAAACTGGTCGAGGCCGCGGTGGAGTCCGACGAGGGATTGATGGAAAAATATTTCGACAAGGGAAGCCTCGACCAAGATGACATCAGAAAAGGCATCCGCATCCGTACTTTGAGTAACGAAGTCATCCCGGTGTTTTGCGGGTCGGCGTTCAAAAACAAAGGCGTACAAGCGATGCTGGACGGCGTGGTGGATTACCTGCCGAGCCCGCTCGATGTGCCGCCTATCATCGGACATTCCAGCGTTGATGGAGACGGCAAAACCGAAGTCGTGCGCAAACCCGATGACGACGAGCCGTTCGCCGCGCTCGGTTTCAAAATCATGTCCGATCCGTTTTTCGGGCAGTTGGTTTTCTTCCGGGTTTATTCCGGTGTGCTCGGCTCCGGGCAGACCGTGTATAACTCGGTCAAAAGAAAAAAAGAGCGCGTCGGCCGCATCTTGCAGATGCATTCCAATAACCGCGAGGACATCAAAGAAGTTCGTGCCGGTGACATCGCCGCCGCGGTCGGGCTTAAGTATGTGACCACCGGCGACACCCTGTGCGACCAGAGCGCCGAAGTGGTGTTGGAGCGCATGGAGTTCCCGCAGCCGGTCATTTCCCAGGCGGTGGAGCCAAAAACCAAAAGCGATCAGGAGAAACTCGGCATTGCGCTCGGCAAGTTGGCAAAAGAAGATCCGTCGTTCCGCGTCAGTTCAGACGAAGAATCGGGTCAGACCATCATCTCCGGCATGGGCGAGTTGCACTTGGAGATCATCATTGATCGCCTCAAGCGCGAGTTCAATGTCGCCGCCAATATCGGCAGGCCGCAGGTGGCGTATCGCGAAACCATCACCGAGACGGTGGAGCGGGAACATAAATACGTCAAGCAAACTGGCGGACGCGGACAATATGGGCATGTGTTCCTTCGTCTCGAGCCGCGTGAGTTAGGCAGCGGCTACGAGTTTGTCGATGCAATTAAGGGTGGCGTAATTCCGCGGGAATACATCCCGTCGGTGGACAAGGGCGTTCAGGAGGCGATGCAGTCCGGGGTAATCGCCGGTTATCCGGTGATTGATATCAAGGCAACCTTGTATTACGGCTCCTATCACGAAGTGGATTCGTCCGAACACGCGTTCAAGGCGGCCGGCATTCAGGCTTTCAAGGAAGGTGTGCGTCAGGCGAAGCCGCAGATTCTTGAGCCGCTGATGGCGGTGGAAGTGGTCACGCCGGAAGAATACATGGGTAGCGTCACCGGTGATTTGAGTTCGCGGCGCGGCATGATTCAGGAGATGGATGACTCGCCCGGCGGCAAGGTGGTCAAAGCCGAGGTGCCGCTGTCGGAGATGTTCGGCTACGCCACGGCGTTGCGTTCGGCGACGCAAGGGCGCGCCACCTACACCATGGAATTTCAGAAATACGCGCCGGTTCCGGTCAGTGTGGCCGAAGCCATCAAGGCTGCTTAATCGAAATGTTGAATTAAATCTTTAGAGCAAACTTAGGAGACGACAATGGCTAAAGCGAAATTTGAAAGAACCAAGCCGCATGTAAATGTCGGCACGATTGGCCATGTAGATCATGGCAAGACGACTTTGACGGCGGCCATGACGCGGGTGCTGTCGAGTAAGTATGGCGGTGAGAGCAAGGCGTTTGCCGATATTGACAATGCGCCGGAGGAGCGCGAGCGCGGCATCACCATCGCCACCGCGCATGTCGAATACGAGACCGAAGCCCGCCACTATGCCCATGTGGACTGTCCGGGGCACGCCGATTATGTCAAGAACATGATCACCGGCGCGGCGCAGATGGACGGCGCGATTGTAGTGGTCAGCGCCGCCGATGGTCCCATGCCGCAGACCCGCGAGCACATTCTGCTGGCGCGTCAGGTGGGAGTGCCGTATATCGTGGTGTATTTGAACAAAGCCGACATGGTGGACGATGCCGAGTTGCTGGAGTTGGTGGAGATGGAAGTGCGCGAGTTATTGGATAGTTATGACTTCCCCGGCGAGCAGACGCCGATTATCACCGGCAGCGCTCTGAAAGCACTGGAAGGCGATGAGTCGGACATGGGTGCCGGCTCCATCATCAAACTGGCCGAAGCACTGGACAGTTACATTCCACAGCCGGAGCGGGCGGTGGATGGTGATTTCCTGATGCCGGTGGAGGATGTATTTTCTATTTCCGGTCGCGGCACGGTGGTGACCGGACGCATAGAACGGGGTGTGATCAAGGTGGGCGAGGAACTCGCCATCGTTGGCATACGAGAGACCGCCAGCAGCACCTGCACCGGCGTGGAGATGTTCCGCAAATTATTGGACGAAGGTCGCGCCGGCGACAATGTTGGCATTTTGCTTCGTGGCACCAAGCGCGAAGAAGTAGAACGCGGGCAGGTATTGGCGAAGCCCAAATCGATCACGCCGCACACCAAGTTTGAGGCCGAGGTTTATGTTCTGTCGAAAGAAGAAGGCGGTCGTCATACGCCATTTTTCAAGGGCTATCGTCCGCAGTTTTACTTTCGCACCACGGATGTAACCGGAGCGGTGGAGTTGCCGGCGGAGGTGGAGATGGTCATGCCGGGTGACAATGTAAAACTCTCGGCCGAGTTGATTGCGCCGATTGCGATGGAGGAAAGTTTGCGCTTTGCGATACGCGAAGGCGGACGCACCGTTGGTGCCGGCGTGGTCACCAAAATTATTGCGTGAGTGGCAGAGGAAAAGTTGTCTGGAAGTTTTGTGTAGAAGGCCAGTAGCTCAATTGGCAGAGCGGCGGTCTCCAAAACCGCAGGTTGGGGGTTCGATTCCCTCCTGGCCTGCCAAACCGTGGAGCATCTGAACCTGAGGTTTTGCAGCCATAGACAAGATTAAACTCATTCTCGCCGGACTGATTATCGCCGCCGCGGTGGCGGTCTATTACCAGTTTAGCGATTGGTTGCAGATTGCCCGGGTCGGTGCGGTGCTGGCCGGCGTGGTAGCCGCTTGCGCGCTCACCTTGACCACCGATGCGGGCAGAGCGGTGGTGGTGTTCGCCAAAGGCGCGAATGTCGAACGCCAGAAAATGGTGTGGCCGGGGCGACGCGAAGCCATGCAGGTTACCGGACTGGTGATCGTCATGGTGATTTTGTTTGGGTTGTATTTGTGGCTACTGGATTCGTTGTCGTTTTATGGCATTTACGACCTGATTCTTGGGCTGAAAGGCAGTTAGGCAATCGCAGAAAACCAAAAGCCATGACCGAACATTATGACTGAACAAGCAACCGAACCAACAACCGAACAAGCGACGGCGCAGAACGATTCCGACGCCAAAGACCATGCCGATGGCAAGCAGGACAAACGCTGGTATGTAATCCAGGCGTTTTCCGGCTATGAGAAGCACGTGCAGAAATCCCTGCGCGAGTATATTGATCGCAGTGATATGCGGGAATATTTCGGTGAAATTCTGGTGCCCACCGAAGAAGTGGTAGAAATGAAAGGCGGCCAGAAGCGCACCAGCGAGCGAAAATTTTTCCCCGGTTATGTGCTGGTGCACATGCACATGACCGATGAAAGTTGGCATCTGGTCAAGAGCGTGCCGCGGGTGGCCGGGTTCATCGGCGGCACCGAAAACCGTCCGATGCCGATTACCGACCGCGAAGCCGAGGAAATTATTCAGCAGGTCTCGGACAGCGTGGACAAGCCGAAGATGAAGTTCACTTTCGCGCCCGGGGAGTTGGTGCGGATTATTGATGGGCCGTTCGCGGAGTTCAACGGAACCGTGGAAGATGTCAATTTTGAAAAAGCGAAACTGCGCGTTTCGGTCACGATCCTCGGGCGTTCGACGCCGGTGGAACTGGATTTCATTCACGTTGCCAAAGGCTGAAACATTCACCCGATGAACCCGATGAAATTAATCACGATACACCATAACCGGGCAGTCTGGCGCGAAAGCCCGGGCGTTTGCACCCGAAGGAGTCAATCATGGCAAAGAAAATAGACGCATTTGTTAAATTGCAGGTGCCCGCAGGGGAGGCCAAACCGAGCCCACCGGTGGGTCCGGCGCTGGGGCAGCACGGCGTCAACATCATGGATTTTTGCAAAGCGTTCAACGCCGAGACCGCGGATATGGAAAAGGGATTGCCGATTCCGGTGGTGATTACGGTGTATACCGATAAGAGTTTTGATTACATCAAAAAAACTCCGCCGGCCTCGGTGTTGCTTAAAAAAGCCGCGGGCGTGGACAAAGGCAGTGGCACCCCCAACCGCGACAAAGTCGGCACCGTGACCCGCACGCAACTTGAGGAAATCGCCAAAACCAAAGAGCCCGATTTGAACTCATATGACCTTGAGCGCGCAGTGCGCATTATCGCCGGCAGTGCCCGCAGCATGGGCATTGAAACCGAGGGCGTGTAGTCATGGCAAAAGAACCAATCAAAACCGAAACCCAAACCGGCATCAAATCCGGCACTAAACCCATTGGCGGCGGCGGTAAAAGAATTCGTGCGGCGGTTGAGAAAATCGACCGCGAAAAACTATATCCGCTGAACCAAGCGCTGTCGCTGGTCAAAGAATTGGCCTCGGCGAAGTTTGATGAATCGGTGGACGCGGCGGTCAACCTTGGGGTCAATGCGCGCAAATCCGACCAGAACGTTCGTGGTGCCACGGTGTTGCCCAAAGGCACCGGTAAAACGGTGCGGGTGGCGGTGTTTGCCGATGGCGAAAACGCCGAAGCGGCGCGCGCTGCCGGTGCCGATTTGGTCGGGTTGGATGATCTGGCGGATGCCGTCAAACAAGGGCGCATAGAATTTGACCTGTGCATCGCCACTCCGGATGCCATGCGCATCGTCGGGCAACTGGGGCAGGTGCTTGGGCCGCGCGGCTTGATGCCGAATCCCAAGGTCGGCACCGTGACCACCGATGTCAGCAAGGCGGTACGGGATGCCAAGGCCGGTCAGGTGCAGTATCGCATCGACAAAGCCGGGCTGATTCACTGCCCGATCGGCAAGGTTTCTTTTGCGCCGGAAGATCTGGCGGAAAACCTGAATGCGTTGGTTGCCGCATTGATTAAATCAAAGCCCGCTTCCAGCAAGGGGCAATACATTTATCGGGTGGCGTTGTCCAGCACCATGGGCCCCGGCATATCGGTGGAGCGTGGCAGCATCGCCGCGATTCGATAGGGTGAAGTTATCTTTTAATTTTGCGCTTTAGTTTTGTGATTCTCCTGAATTACTGGTCGTAGTGAATGGGGAATTGTCAAAGACCGCAGGTGAGCCGCAAGGTTCTTAAATCCCCGCCCACGAAAGTTTAGTGGGCAAGGGGCCGGCGCAGACGGCGGTTCTGGTTCGGGCATCAGCCCGCGGCGGCGCGCCATTTTTCAGTGAGGAGTGCTCGTTATGAGTCTGAGTCTTGAGCAGAAAAAGACAGTGGTTAGCGATGTGTCCGAGGCGATTGCTTCGGCACAGGCTGGTGTGCTTGCCGAGTATCGCGGATTAACCGTTGCGCAACTGACCGCTTTACGCGGCGAAGCGCACAATCAGGGCGTGTGGGTAAGGGTAGTCAAAAACAGCCTTGCCAAGCGCGTTATTGAAGGTTCCGACTTCGCGTGTTTGAGCGAACATTTCACCGGTCCGGTGATTTTTTCGGCAGGTGAAGATCCGGTCGCGGTGGCGCGGGTAATGGCGCGGTTCGCCAAAGACAACGATGACTTTAAGATTACCGTGGGCGTCATGAACGGTGCGCTGATTGATGTCGGTACCATCAGCGGTTTGGCAAAACTGCCGGGGCGCGACCAACTCATTGCGCAACTGGTTGGCACTATGGCGGCGCCGATACGAAAGTTGGCGGCGACTCTGGGCGAGATTCCGGCCCGTTTCGTTCGCACCACCGCCGCGCTTGCGCAGTCAAAAGAGGCGGCTTAGTCACGCGGTGTTATTGGCTCATCGTACGCACATTCATTCACTGAAATTTAATTTTTTTTTTCGTTTTATAGTTATCAGGAGAAACAAACCATGGCTTTAAGCAAACAAGAAATCCTCGATGGCATCGCCGAGATGTCGGTGCTTGACCTGTCCGAGTTAATCAAGGACATGGAAGAGAAATTCGGTGTCTCCGCGTCTGCGGCAGTCGCGGTAGCCGCAGCTCCCGGAGTCGCATCCGGTGCCGCCGAAGTAGTCGATGAGCAAACCGAGTTCAATCTGCTGCTGACCGGTTTCGGCGACAAAAAAGTCGGCGTAATCAAAGCGGTGCGTGCTATCACCGCCCTTGGCCTCAGGGAGGCAAAGGATCTGGTGGAAGCCGCACCGGGCGGTCCGCCAGTCAAAGAAGGCATCAATAAAGAGGAAGCCGAAGGCTTCAAAAAGCAAATTGAGGAAGCCGGCGGCACAGCCGAACTCAAGTAATGAGTTTGCGGTTTGAATATTGCGGCGCAGCCGGGTCGGCTGCGCTGCCAATTCACCCGCCGGACGGGGTCGTCGACCGAACTGATGGTCGCCGACATAACTGGGACACAACTGAAAGTGACCGGCTGATTTGTCATGGCTTCGGTGTTCTCGGAGCCATGACAAATTACGCCCCATGCGGTGCCCAACGGCTCGGTGTGGGGATAAGTGCGGTGCTGCGGTCCGATTAAATGAGGGCAACTTAAATGGGCTATTCCTTTACCGAAAAGAAGCGGATTCGAAAGAATTTCAGCAAGCGTACCGACGACTTCCCGGTGCCGTATCTGCTGACCACGCAAAAACAGTCCTACTACAAATATCTTCAGGCCGACACGCCCCCCGAGCAGCGAATTGATGTCGGCATTCAAGCCGCCTTCAAGTCGGTGTTCCCCATCGAAAGTTACAACGGCAGCGTGATGCTGGAGTTCGTCGGCTATCGTCTGGGCAAACCGCGGTTTGATGTCGCCGAATGTCAGCAGCGCGGATTGATTTATTCCTGCCCGTTGAATGTATTGATGCGGTTGGTCATATTCAACAAAAGCGGTAGCAACAAAAAACCGAAGGATGTGATCGAGCAGGAAGTTTTCCTCGGCGAGATGCCCTTGATGACCGACAACGGCACCTTCGTTATCAACGGCACCGAGCGCGTAATCGTCTCGCAGTTGCACCGCTCGCCCGGTGTCATCTTCGACCACGACGGCGGCAAAACCCACGCTTCCCGCAAACTGTTGTTTTCGGCGCGCATCATTCCCTACCGCGGCTCGTGGCTCGACCTTGAATTCGACCCCAAAGATTTATTGTATGTGCGTATCGACCGCCGCCGCAAACTGCCCGCCACCATCGTGTTGCGCGCGCTCGGTTACACCACCGCCGACATTCTCGCGATGTTTTTCGAGAACGACCACATCACTTTGGGCGAGGACAATTGCTCGATGGTATTAGTGCCGGAGCGGTTGCGCGGACAGCAGTTGGCATTCGACCTGAAGCGTCCCAAGGGCAAGGTGTTGGTGGAAGCCGGAAGACGCATCACCGCGCGCCACATTGCGGAGATAGAAAAAGCCGGCATCAAGCGCATTGAAGTGCCCGGAGAATTTATTGTCGGGCGCACGCTGGCGCGCGACATCATTGACCTCGAGACCGGTGAATTGCTGTTTGACGCCAACACTGAAATCACCGAGTCGGTGATGGATAGTTTGCGCGGAAGCGGAATCGCCGAAATCGAAACCATCGTTACCAACGACATCGATTGCGGCCCGTTCATCTCGGAAACCCTGCGCATCGACACGACCCATTCGGAAGAAGGAGCGCAGATTGAAATCTACCGCATGATGCGCCCCGGCGAGCCGCCCACCAAAGAAGCCTCGGCGACGCTCTTTTCCAACTTGTTTTTCAACGCCGAACGCTACGACCTGTCGGCGGTCGGACGCATGAAATTCAACCGTCGCCTGGGTCGGGAAAGTGATGAAGGCTCCGGCATCTTAAGCAAGCAGGACATCGTCGATGTAATGAAAAAAATAGTCGCCCTCAAAAACGGCAAGGGCGAAATCGACGACATCGACAACCTTGGTAATCGCCGCGTGCGCTCGGTCGGCGAGTTGGTGGAAAATCAATTTCGCATCGGGCTGGTGCGAGTCGAACGCGCGGTCAAGGAAAGGCTGAATCTGGTGGAGAGCGAAAACCTTACGCCCCAGGACTTGATCAACGCCAAGCCGGTGTCGGCCGTGGTCAAGGAATTCTTCGGCTCCAGTCAGTTGTCCCAGTTCATGGATCAGACCAATCCGCTGTCCGAAGTCACCCACAAACGTCGGGTCTCGGCATTGGGCCCCGGCGGCCTGACGCGCGAGCGTGCCGGCTTTGAGGTGCGCGATGTGCATCCGACTCACTACGGTCGAGTGTGTCCCATCGAAACGCCGGAAGGTCCCAACATTGGCTTGATTAACTCCCTCGCCTGCTTCGCCCGAACCAATGAATACGGGTTTCTGGAAACCCCCTACCGCAAGGTGGAAAATGGCAAGATAACCGAGCAGGTGGATTTTCTGTCGGCCATCGAAGAGCGCAAATTCGTTATCGCCCAAGCCAACGCCGCGCTGGATTCCCGCGGCCGGTTCACCAATGAATTAGTGTCCTGCCGACACAAGAACGAATTTTCGCTGTCATCGCCGGAGCAAATCGATTATGTCGATGTCGCTCCCCAGCAAATCGTCTCGGTGGCGGCCTCGCTGGTTCCGTTTCTTGAACACGACGACGCCAACCGTGCGTTGATGGGCTCGAACATGCAGCGTCAGGCGGTGCCGATTATCCAGAGCGAAAAGCCACTGGTGGGCACCGGCATGGAGCGCACCGTGGCCATCGATTCCGGCGTAACCGTGGTCGCACGGCGCGGTGGGGTGGTGGATTCGGTTGATGCTTCACGCATCGTGGTGCGTGCCAACGACGACGAAGGCATCGAAAACGAGCCGGGGGTGGACATCTACAATCTCACCAAATATCAGCGCTCCAACCAGAACACCACCATCAATCAGCGCCCACTGGTTCGGCTTGGCGATGCCGTCTCGCGTGGCGATGTGCTGGCCGACGGGCCGGCCACGGACCTGGGCGAACTGGCGCTTGGGCGCAATGTGTTGATCGCTTTTATGCCATGGCACGGATACAACTTTGAGGATTCAATTTTGATCTCCGAGCGGCTGGTCAAAGACGATGTCTACACTTCCATTCACATCGAAGAATTGTCGTGTGTGGCGCGTGACACCAAACTCGGCAGCGAAGAAATCAGCCGCGATATTCCCAATGTTGGCGAGGGCGCGCTTTCCAAACTGGATGAATCCGGAATCGTCTACATTGGCGCCAAAGCGCAACCCGGCGATGTGTTGGTGGGCAAGATTACGCCCAAGGGCGAGACGCAACTGACGCCGGAGGAAAAACTGCTGCGCGCCATCTTCGGTGAGAAAGCGTCCGATGTAAAAGATACCTCGTTGCGTCTGCCGAGTGGCATGAAAGGCACGGTGATCGATGTGCAGGTGTTCACCCGCGAAGGGCTGGATAAGGATGCCCGTGCCACCGCTAATGACGATGAAGAATTGGCAATGGTGCGCAAAGACCTGAACGACCAACTGCGAATCGTCAAAGCCGATTCCTTCGCACGCATTGAACGCCTGTTGCACAATCATGTCGCCGAAGGCGGCCCCAACCGTCTCAAAGCCGGGGAAAAAGTAACCAACGACTATCTCGCCGAATTGCCGCAAAAGCAATGGTTCGAGATTCGTCTGCGCAACGAGCAAGCCAATCGCGCCATCGAGAAAATCCGCGACCAGATGGAAGCCCAGCGCAAGGAATTCGATCGCCGCTATGAAGAAAAACAGGAAAAAATTCGCATGGGCGACGATCTGGCACCCGGCGTTTTGAAAATCATTAAGGTTTTTGTCGCGGTAAAGCGACACCTGCAACCCGGCGACAAAATGGCCGGACGTCACGGCAACAAGGGGGTGATTTCCAAAATCGTCCCGGAGGAAGACATGCCCTACATGGAAGACGGCTCCACCGTGGATATCTGCCTCAACCCGCTCGGCGTGCCGTCACGAATGAATGTCGGGCAGGTGCTGGAGACGCATCTTGGCTGGGCCGCGAAATCCATCGGCACGCAAATTGACCAGTTGTTGCGCAAGAAAAGAAAGCCCGAGCAGATTCGCCGATTCCTTGGCAGGGTTTATAACACCAGCGGCAAGAAGGAAGATCTGGATTCGTTTTCCGACGATGAAATACTGGAATTGTCGCGCAACCTGCGCGGCGGTGTGCCGATGGCGACCCCAGTGTTCGACGGCGCCCTTGAGGCGGAAATCAAGAGCATGCTGAAACTGGCGAAACTGCCGAGTAGCGGACAGATTACCTTATATGACGGTCGCACCGGGCAGGCTTTCGACCGACCGATCACCTGCGGCTATATGTATATCTTGAAGTTGAATCACCTCGCGGACGACAAGATGCATGCGCGCTCCACCGGCCCGTATAGCCTGATTACCCAGCAGCCGCTGGGCGGCAAGGCGCAGTTCGGTGGCCAGCGTTTCGGCGAGATGGAAGTGTGGGCGTTGGAAGCCTACGGCGCTGCCTACATCCTTCAGGAGATGCTCACCGTGAAGTCGGATGATGTGGTGGGTCGCTCCAAAATTTACGAGAACATCATTCGCGGCGACCACGGAATGAATGCCGGCATGCCCGAGTCGTTTAATGTGCTGGTCAAGGAAATCCGCGCGCTTGGCCTCAACATCGAATGCAAGCAGTACCGCAACACATCGGTCCAAGCACTGACATCAACCGAACCTTCCGGAGGTAGCATACAATGAGAGACATTTTCAATCTGTTCAAGCAAAGCGATACGGTTGAGGATTTCGACTTCATTCGCGTTAGCATTGCCGCGCCGGAAAAAATTCGTTCCTGGTCCTACGGCGAAGTCAAGAAACCGGAAACCATCAACTACCGCACCTTCAAACCGGAGCGCGATGGATTGTTCTGCGCCAAACTGTTTGGCCCGGTGAGCGATTACGAATGTTTGTGCGGAAAATACAAACGGCTCAAGCATCGCGGCGTAATCTGCGAAAAATGCGGCGTCGAAGTCACGCAGTCCAGTGTGCGCCGCGACCGCATGGGGCATATTGATCTGGCGGCGCCGTGCGCTCACATCTGGTTCTTGAAGTCGCTGCCATCGCGGCTCGGATTGCTACTCGACATGACCGTGCGCGAGCTGGAGCGGGTGTTATATTTTGAGGCATATGTAGTCATCGATCCGGGCCTTACCGACTTTGAACGCGGCAAGTTGCTGACCGAAGAAGCCTATCTCGAAGCTATTGAAACCTACGGCGATGAATTCAAAGCACGCATGGGCGCCGAAGCCATCTCCGCATTGATGGGCGAGGTCGACCTGAAGGAAGAGGCGATGAATTTGCGTGAGGAAATGAAAAACACCAAGTCCGAAACCAAACTCAAAAAATTCACCAGCCGACTGAAACTGATTCAGGCGTTCATCGACTCCGGCAACAAACCGAGTTGGATGATTATGACCGTGCTACCGGTGTTGCCGCCGGATTTGCGGCCGCTGGTGCCGCTGGACGGCGGGCGTTTCGCCACCTCGGATTTGAACGATTTGTATCGTCGGGTCATCAACCGCAACAATCGCCTGAAGCGGCTGCTGGATTTGAATGCCCCGGACCTCATCGTGCGCAACGAAAAACGCATGTTGCAGGAATCGGTGGACGCGCTGCTCGACAATGGTCGGCGCGGCAAGGCAATCACCGGCGCCAACAAGCGTCAGTTGAAATCCATTTCCGACATGATCAAGGGCAAGCAGGGGCGCTTCCGGCAAAACCTGCTGGGCAAGCGCGTGGATTATTCCGGTCGCTCGGTAATCGTCGTAGGGCCAACCCTGCGGTTGCATCAGTGCGGCTTGCCCAAGAAGATGGCACTGGAATTATTCAAGCCGTTTATTTTCAGCAGGCTTGAACTGCAAGGTCTTTCCACCACCATCAAGCAATCCAAAAAAATGGTGGAGATGGAAAGCCCGGAAGTGTGGGACATTCTCGAAGATGTGATTCGCGAGCATCCGGTTATGCTGAACCGCGCGCCGACCCTGCACCGCCTCGGCATTCAGGCATTCGAGCCGGTGCTGATTGAGGGCAAGGCGATTCAATTGCATCCGCTGGTGTGCACGCCCTACAACGCCGACTTTGACGGTGACCAGATGGCGGTGCATGTGCCGATGTCCATCGAAGCGCAACTCGAAGCGCGCTCGCTGATGATGTCCACCAACAACATTCTGTCGCCGGCCAACGGCGAGCCCATCATCGTGCCGTCTCAGGATATCGTGCTTGGGTTGTATTACATGACGCGCGAGAGCAACAGCATCGATATTGCAGGCAACATTAAACATGAAAAACATCACAGCGGTGTTGATGCTGATGAAGTTCGGAAATATTTTGCCGATATCAATGAAGTACGACGCGCCCATGAAAATGGTGAAGCGCACCTGCACGCAAGAATCAAAGTGCGAATGCCGATTAAAGATGAACACGGTAATCCCACCGGCGAGACGCGATTGGTGAAGACCACGGTCGGGCGTGCATTGCTGTCGGAAATTCTGCCGCCACGATTGGACTTCTCGCTGATCGACCGGACAATGAAAAAGAAAACCATCTCCGATCTCATCAACACATCCTATCGCCAGCAAGGGCTTAAGGAGACCGTGATTTTTGCAGACCAGTTGATGTATACCGGCTTTCGCGTAGCGGCGATGTCCGGCATTTCCATCGGCGTGGACGACATGGTGATTCCGCGAGACAAAGCGCAAATTCTCGAATCTGCAAAAAAAGAAGAGAAGGAAATTCTCGACCAGTATAAAAACGGCTTGCTGACTGACGGCGAGCGGTATAACAAAGTAATCGACATCTGGTCGCGCACCAGCGAGCAAGTGGCGCAGTCCATGCTGGGCGAACTCGGCACCGAGCCGGTGGTAACCGGCGACGGGAAACTCGGCCAGCAGGAATCGTTTAACTCCATTTACATGATGGCGGATTCCGGCGCGCGCGGCTCGCACGCCCAACTGCGGCAGTTGGCGGGCATGCGCGGCTTGATGGCGAAACCCGATGGCTCAATTATCGAAACGCCGATTACCGCGAACTTCCGCGAAGGGCTGAATGTATTGCAATACTTCATCTCCACCCACGGTGCGCGCAAAGGGCTGACCGACACCGCGCTGAAAACCGCCAACTCCGGTTACATGACGCGCCGTCTGGTGGATGTCTGCCAGAATCTGGTGGCGACCGAAGAAGATTGCGGCACCAACCAGGGACTTCGACGCGAAGCCCAGATGCAAGGTGGCGTGGTGGTGGTTCCCTTGAAGGATCGCTTGCTCGGTCGTTTCAGCACCGAGGACATTCACGACCCGGCAACCGGCAAGATGCTGATTTCTCGCGATCAAATGCTCGACGAGCAGTTGGTGGAAGTGGTCGAGGAAGCCAATATCCACGAAGTAACCGTGCGCTCGGCGGTTACCTGCGAGACCCGCTTCGGGGTGTGCGCCAAGTGCTACGGGCGCGACCTCGGGCGCGGGCATGTCATCAACATCGGCGAGGCGGTGGGCGTCATCGCGGCGCAATCCATCGGCGAGCCGGGAACGCAATTGACCTTGCGCACCTTTCACATCGGCGGCGCCGCTTCCGAAGCGCGGGTCGGGCAGATTGAGGTCAAGAACGAAGGCACCGTGCATCTCAAGGTCGGCAAGTTGGTGAAAAACAGCGACAGTCAGGATGTGGTGCTGAGCAGCAACGACGAACTCATCGTGCGCGATGCAAACGGTCGCGACCGCGAACGCCATTCGCTACAACGCGGCGCGATGCTGCTAGTGAAAGATGGCGACAAAGTGGAGATTGGCGACATCGTTGCCAGATGGGATCCGCATACCAATCCAATCATCGCCGAGGTGTCCGGCAAGGTCGTGCTCACCGACATCGTGTTCACCGGCGTGGACGATGACGAGAATGAAAGAATAACCAAAGAGATGAACAAGCCGGCAAAAGAACGCGACGGCAGCGTAACCGAAGTCGCCGATCAATTCGTGTTCGCCGACACCCGCGAGCGCGCGAATGTAATAACCCAGACCGACGAACTGACTGGCCGCAGAACTTTTAAGGTGCTCGATGCGCAGAGTTTGCGCGGTAGTGCGCAGATGATGAAGCCGGCGGTCGTGATTGAAGACGAAGAGGGCAATCCGGTGAAAATCCCCGGCACCGATTTGGACCGCTACCCGCTGCCACCGGAATCGATTATTGAATTGCGCAACGGTCAGAACGTACAAAGTGGCGACATCCTTGCACGCGTTCACCAGGAGTCGTCAAAAGCCCGCGACATCACCGGCGGTATGCCGCGCGTGATCGAGTTGTTCGAAGCGCGCAAACCAAAAGAACCGGAAATTCTCGCGCAGGCCTCCGGCGTGGTTTCGTTCGGCAAGGAAACCAAGAGCAAGCATCGCTTCATGATTACCGGCGAGGACGGCACCAACACCAGCGTGCTGATTCCCAAAACCCGCCAGATTATCGTTTTTGAAGGGCAGACCGTGAAGCGCGGCGAAGTGGTTGCGGACGGTTCGCCGCTGGCTTCCGACATTCTCGAATATCGCGGAGTCGAAGAACTGGCCGACTACATCGTCAACGAAGTTCAGGACGTCTATCAACTGCAAGGCGTCAAGATTAACGACAAACACATCGAGGTCATCGTGCGACAAATGTTGCGCAAGGTGAAAGTGACCGAAGTGGGTGACAGCAACTACCTGCTCGGCGAGCAAGCGGAGAAGTCGCGGTTGTTGGATGAAAACGACCAACTGATCGCGCAGGGCAAAAATCCGGCGAAGTTTGATCCGGTGTTGCTCGGCATCACCAAAGCCTCGTTGACCACCGAGTCATTCATCTCCGCCGCGTCTTTTCAGGAAACCACGCGAGTGCTGACCGATGCTTCGGTCAACGGCAAGATCGACACCTTGCGCGGTCTCAAGGAAAATGTCATCGTTGGGCGTCTCATTCCGGCCGGCACCGGACTGGCGTTTCACGATGAGCGAAAACGCAACCGCCTCGAGAGTTTACAAAAAGATCAGGAACTGGAAGGGTTGTTGAACGCCGCGGACGATGAATCCGCCGACCCGGAAACGCCCGACGACAACTCCGCTGACACCGCCGCCACAATCCCCGCGGAGATTAAATCTCCCGATGAATCCCAAAGCGTGGTGACTGCGGAGTAAGGATTGGTGTGTAAGGCCCGGTGTGTAAGGATTGATGCGGTGTAAGCGATGGTGGCGTTGCCGCGGCAACGCCGTTTTAGTATCACGCTTCGCGTGACGATACTAAGAGTCCGGCTATGCCGGACTTTTTCTTCTCATTTGCTTTTGGCGTCTCAAAAGAAATCATCCCCGTCCGATTCGCCATTGGCAATAAACAAAGATAGTGAGAAACATGAAAAAGTTGAAAGAATTAACAAAAAAAAGACAGGCTCATGTTGAGTCGTGTAGAGCGAATAACGACAATTCTCTCGCCATAATTGCGGGGATGTATTCTGACCCATCGCATTTTGTCTATGAACTTTTGCAAAATGCGGATGATGCGGGGGCATCAAAGGTTACATTTAACTTGCGCTACAAATCATTAGAGTTTCAGCACAACGGTAAAAAATTATTTGATTTTGATGACGTTGATTCAATAACAGGCATAAATGCATCAACAAAAAAGGATGATGTTAATGCAATTGGTACTTTTGGAGCAGGGTTTAAATCTGTTTTTGCAATAACGAAAGCGCCACACATTTATTCTGGAAGATATAATTTTCGTATTGTTGACTTTATTGTTCCAGAGGAAGTTGATCCTAAAAATGCTAAAGAAAATTGCACGGTCATAGACATTCCATTTAATCGGTCTGGCTTATCACCGAAAGAGACCTACAAAGAAACATCTAAACGTCTGCAAGAATTAGAATCAGAATCACTATTATTTTTAAAAAACATCCGCGATGTTCAATGGAATACGGAAACTGAAAAAGGCATCTATCGTGCGGAAATTAATGGAGATAAATCGTGCATATTCTCACGAGTCAATGAGCGGACTAACGAGAAATATTATTTTGTATTTAAAAAACCCATAGAAATAGACAACACCAAATACAACATAGCAGTTGCGTATCAATTAAATGCTGATGGTGGTGCGGTTGTTGCAGCGCATGATCCAAAATTATTTGTATTTTTTCCAACAAAAGAACAACCAAGATTAAAGTTTTTGGCTCACGCACCGTACAAGACCACACCAAACCGCGAAATGATTCCCTTGGAGGGCCATCAAAACGAAATCATTACGAATGAACTATCAACGCTGATTACGGAAAGCATTCGACTAATTAAAGAAAAAAATTTGCTAACTGTTGATTTTTTATCTTTGTTACCAATTGATTCGGAATATGAACATCCATTATATCGTGCAACATTCGAAAAAGTTAAGGAGGAATTGGAAACCAATTGTCTATTGCCAGCTTCGGATAATCAGTATGTGTGCGCTAAAGATGTTTTGCTGGCGAGAGATAAATCGCTACCGGGGTTGTTGGATAGTTCTGATTGTAAAAATTTATTTCAAAAAAAAGATTGGTTAAATACAGCGATAACATCCGATACGCAACAAGAATTAAAAAATTATTTAATATCAGTATTGGGCATTCCTGAAATTACTGTGGAGCATTTCTGCCATCAAATAACAAAGAATTTTATGGATTCCAAGAATGACGAATGGATAGTCAAATTTTATTCACGCATAATCAATAATGAAGCGTTATATAGAGCTAAATCCTATTATCAAGAAAGCGGGGTTTTACGAAGACGCCCAATCATTCGGTTGGAAGATGACTTACATGTATGTCCATACAATGATTCTGATGAACCGCAAGTTTATATTCCATCAGAAAGAGCATCAGATTTCAAAACGGTAAAGAGATCCATTTCCGAAAACGAGAATGCACGATTATTTCTAACGAGACTTGGGCTTGGTGAGCCAGATGATATTGCCGAGATTAAAGAGTTTATTGTTCCCAAATATCAAAACGATGTCATTCAAGTTGGCAACGATGATTACATGCACGACTTCAGCAAGGCATTGAAAATTTGGTTGCAAGGTGATGAGTATAAAAAAGCGCAAATTATTGATTTATTGAAAGCTGTGGGATTTATAAAATGCGCAAATAAAAATCAAGAAATTTGTTTTCAGCAACCAAACAATGTGTATTTTCGTACAGACAGATTGTTAGCATGGTATGAAGGAAACAATATAGATGATGGGATTTATTTCATAGATGATGATGTCGGGTCAATAAAAAACAGTAGAGAGTTTCTGGAGCGTTTGGGCATTCGATCTAAGTTAAAAAAGTTTGGCATTAGCGACATTAAAGTCGATGGCCATGGTTGGCATAAAAGAAGTGTTAATGGGTTTAATCCAGAGTTTTACATATATGGCATGGGGTTTTGTTTGGAAAACATAACAGCCAAGAAATCTATAATATTGTGGTCAGAGTTGCTTGATTACCCCAACAAGTTGAAGGGCTATGTAGAGACGAAAACAAACCAAAACTACCAATACAACAAAGGGAATAGACAGACATCAAAGGCAATGAATGCGTTACAGGCAAGGCGGTGGCTGTATGGCAAGGACAGCAAATTAATAGATTCTCCAATGAATGGAATAGCACTTGATGATTTGCACGATGACTATCAAAAAGAAGATGGAAAAGTTTTAGAATTAGTTAAATCATTAGAGTTAAAGTTGGATGAAATTGCTGAATTCGAGAAAAATCACCCAGAACTAAAGGTAGTGGACGAAGAGAGTTACGCAGAGTTTAAACAATGGAAACAAATGCGGGACACTGAAAAGGGTAAGGGTGAAACAAAATGGAAGCCGGAAGTTGAACCTGATGAGGTAGTCATAGTTGAAGATACAACAGGATTTTCAGAATACGGGCAGGAAGATTTATCGGGTCAGGACATAAATTCTGAGACAAATGATGCAGTTAACGATAGTGGAAAAGAGCGGGAAAATACCAGTAAACCTGACAACTCTAAAGATAGTGAAGAGATAGGCATGTATGGGGAACGTGTTGCAAACAAATATTTGTTATGCAAACACCCAGAGCACGAAGTGAATTGGCTGAATCAAAAAGGGAATGTTGGTAAAGGTTATGATTTTGTAATAAAAAAGGATGGCGAAGAAGTTCTCTATTATGAGGTGAAAAGCAAAATCGGTGAGACTCCACAACTATTTCAAGTATCTCGTGCGCAATGGAATTGGGCTAAAAAGCTACA
This sequence comes from Candidatus Poriferihabitaceae bacterium, assembly GCA_965249835.1. GTDB lineage: Bacteria > Pseudomonadota > Gammaproteobacteria > Arenicellales > Poriferihabitantaceae > JAHRAW01. The sequence goes on along the minus strand of CBDFMY010000003.1, from coordinate 302,549 downwards.
CTCGGAAGGGAGGGGTGATGCGTATTGCATTCTATTGGTCAGCAGTGTTGGATCCAAGAAAGGGGTAGTAAAAAGATATTTTGACCCCGTTAGTTTATGGAAAGCGGGGAAGATAGACGCCGACCCAATAAACATTAGACTGTAATAGAGTGATATCGATACTGATATTTAATTTATTGTGGCTACTCCGCATTCGTTCTATGCACGAATGACGAGACAGGAAGCATGTTGTTCGGCCCTCGCGTCCTAATCCGCCGAACCGTCCTTGGCGATAACTGGATTCCCGCATATACGGGAACGACAAAGTTATTTTGATTTCGTCGTTTTCTTCCTACCAGTTTTATTCTTACTGGCTTTTTTCTTGTCAGTTTTCTTCTTACCGGCTTTCTTCTTGCTGCCTCCGGGTTTCTTACCGAATTTTTTCCGACCACGCCCGGGTTTGGCTTCTTTCAATAATTTCTCGCAATCTTCCAGCGTCAGGGTTTTCAAATCTTCGATGTCTTTGGGCACCGTTATATTCTTTTGGCCATCGGTGATGTAAGGGCCGTAGCGACCGTTTAGCACCCGGATGCCGGCATCGGTGAAGTCAAGGATGATGCGGTTGGCTTCGAGTTTCTTTTTCTCGGCGACCAGCACGAGCGCGGTTGCCAAGTCAACGGTATAGGGGTCGTTGTCTTTTCCGAGGGAGACGTATTTGTCGTCGTATTTTATATATGGCCCGAATCGCCCGATGGCCACGGTCACCTTCTCGCCCTCTTCAGTCTGGCCCAGCGTGCGTGGCAGTTTGAAAAGTTCAAGAGCCTGCTCAAGGTTGATGCTGTCGAGTTTCTGACCGGACAACAAACTGGCGAAAGTTGGTTTTTCCTCATCCTCGCGGGTGCCGATTTGCGCAAATGGTCCATAGCGCCCCATGCGCACCGACACCGGCTTGCCGCTTTTCGGGTCAACGCCCAGTTGCCGTGACTGAATCACTTCTTCGCGGCTGACGCCTTCTTCTTTTTTCTCCAGTTGTTTCGAGAACGGCTCCCAGAATTCTCGCAAGAGGGGAACCCACTTTTTTTCGCCGCGCGAAATTTCATCCAGCGAATCTTCCATGCGCGCGGTGAATTCGTAATCAATGTAGTCGGTGAAATGTTCGGACAGAAAGCGGCTGACAATTTTGCCAATTTCGGTGGGTCCAAAGCGCCGCTTTTCCAGCGTCACATATTCCCGATTGAGTAGCGTGCTGATAATCGAAGCGTAGGTGGAGGGGCGTCCGATGCCGTAGGCTTCCAGCGTTTTCACCAGAGTCGCCTCGTTGTAGCGCGGCGGCGGTTCGGTGAAATGCTGCTGCGGACGAATCTCATTCAAGTCGACGGCATCGCCTTGCTCCATGGCCGGCAAAATCATCTCCTTTTCCGGCTGGGTTTTTTTGTCATCCTGCCCCTCAATATACACCGCCATAAATCCGGCAATGCGGATGGTGGAGCCGCTGGCGCGAAACACACCGGTTGGCGGAGTGGATGCGCCGGCGTGCAAATCCACCGACACCGTGTCGATGGTGGCGTGAATCATCTGGCAGGCAACCGTGCGCTTCCAGATCAATTCATACAGTCGCAACTGGTCGTTGGACAGATGATTTTTTAGTTTCTCCGGAATACGCGTAGCCAGAGTCGGGCGCACCGCTTCGTGCGCTTCCTGAGCGTTTTTGGTTTTGTTTTTGAAAACTCGCGCCTCAGTGGCAACCGCATCGGCGCCGTAACGCTCGGTGATGAGCGCGCGAATCTCTGAGACCGCTTCCCCGGACAGCGCCACCGAGTCGGTGCGCATGTAGGTAATCAATCCGGTGGCGCCGCCTTCCACGTCGATGCCTTCGTATAACTGCTGGGCGGTTTGCATGGTGCGCCGGGCGCTGAATCCCAGTTTGCGCGATGCCTCCTGCTGCAGCGTGGATGTGGTGAACGGCGGCGCCGGGTTGCGCTTGCGCTGTTTTTTCTCGACCGATGCGACCACCAGTTTGCCGTCGGCGGCTTGTGTCAGCGTCGTTTCCACATGTTGCGCACGCTTTTCTTCGGTAATCGAAAACTGCCCGAGTTTTTCGTTTTCAAAATGGGTCAGGCGGGCGGTGAATGCTTCTTCTTTGCCATCGCTTTTGGTGCTGAGATCCGCTTCCACGCTCCAGTATTCCCGTGCGATGAATTTTTCGACCTCCGCTTCGCGCTCGCAAATCAAGCGCAACGCCGGGCTTTGCACGCGTCCGGCAGACAAACCCCGACGCACCTTTTTCCACAACAGCGGCGACAGGTTGAAGCCCACCAGATAGTCAAGCGCACGCCGCGCCTGCTGGGCGTCGATCAAATTGGTAGACAACTCTCTGGGGTTTTCCACCGCCCGACGGATGGCGGTGGCGGTAATTTCGTGAAACTCCACCCGATAGACCGGCTTGTCGCCGATGGCATTGCGCTCTTTCAGCAGTTCGTGCAGATGCCAGGAAATCGCTTCCCCTTCGCGGTCCGGGTCGGTGGCAAGATACAACGAATCGGCTTTCTTCATGGCTCGCACGATGGCATCCACGTGTTTTTTGCTACGCTCGATAATCTCATAGTGCATCGCGAAATCTTCATCGGGCAACACCGCGCCCTGCTTCGGCAACAGGTCGCGGACGTGGCCGTAGGAGGCCAGCGCGGTGAAATCGTCGCCAAGGTATTTCGACATGGAGCGCGCCTTGGCCGGCGATTCGACGATGATCAGCGGTTTTCCCATACCACCGGAATTCTTTATCAAGGTTATTTAGTGAATGCAGGTATGCAGTCCGTTAAGGACCAGCGACTCGGTCAACTCGGAAATCCCTTTGCCTTCGGCGTAGTTACTCAGCACCATGAGAATCACCCACTTGAGGTGATCGATGTCGATGCTGTCTACTTCCAGTGCCATGAGCTGGTTGATAACCATCTCGCGCGAAGCCGGGTCGAGTACACCGCATTGTTCAAGGTTGAGCAACAGGCCCTGGGCTTCAATGCCCAGACGTTCGGCCTCGGCCGATGTGTAGTGGCGCAACGCGTCCTGATTGGCGGCGGACGGCGCGGCGGCGTTCTGCTCACACAGTTGCGCAAGGTTCTCCAGCCAGTCGAAGGCACGGTCGATCATGCTGTGTTCAAACCCGGCCTGGCTGAGTTCCAGCGCCAGGGTTTCCTGATCGGGTTCGTATTCTTCTTCGTCAAACATATAGTTCTCAAACAGGTAGATGAGAACATCAAGCACGTTTTCTTTCATTGAAGTCAGGTCGGTAAATTCAGGGCAACGAATCGGGTTGATAGGTCAAGGCACGGCAACAAAAAGCCGCCGGCGGTCATTGAGGCAGACGCTGATAGCCGCCGGTGGTGGTGGCGATCAGCCCTTTGAGTTCCAGTTCCGTTAGGATGTATGAAACTTTGTCCGCCGTCAATCCACTTTGCCAGATTAGTTGGTCTATGGCGGCGGGAGTATAGTCGATGAAGTCGTATACGTGCGCCACTTCATCGGACAAATCGCCGGGCCCGCCCGCCATAGCGAGCGGCTCGCCGCCGAGTTTGGGCTGCGGCCCGGGCTGCGCAGCGAAGAATTGCCCGATTTCCTCAAGGATGTCATCGCTGGTTTCCACCAGTTTCGCCCCCTGCCGCAACAAGTGATGGCAGCCGCGGCTGACCGGAATGTGTATGGAGCCGGGCACGGCGAACACCTCCCGACCCTGTTCGCCGGCCAGCCTTGCGGTAATCAAACTACCGCTGCGGATGCCCGCCTCCACCACCAGCGTGCCTAGGGAAAGGCCGCTAATCAGCCGGTTTCGCTGAGGAAAATGCTCGCGTCTGGGCGGCACGCCCGGCGGGTATTCGGAGACAATCAACCCGTTTTCCGCGATTTCCCGGTGTAGCGATTGATTGCCCCGGGGATAGGCGATGTCAATGCCGGTGGCGATTACCGCGATGGTTTTCCCGCCGGCATCGAGGCAACCGCGATGGGCGCAGTGGTCGATGCCAAGTGCCATGCCGCTGGTGATGGTCAGGCCCAGCGTGCTCAGTTCGGCGGCCAATTGCTCGGTGGTGCGCCGGCCCGAAGGAGTGGGCTTGCGGCTACCGACCATGGCCAGTTGCGGACTGCACAGCAACGAGAGATTGCCCAGCACGAACAGGCCAAGGGGCGCGGCATTGATTTGGTTGAGCAAAGGCGGGAAGTCGGGGCTGTTGAAGTCGATGAAGCGGCCGCCGATGCGTTGCAAAACCGCGAGATCGGCATCCACATTCGGATAGGTCATCTGTGGCGGTGCTCGGCGTGTCGTGCCGAGCAATCCGGTGAGGGTGGCGGTATCAGCCCGCAACACCGCCGCCGGCGAGCCCAGCGCGGTCACCAGTCTGCGCTTGGCGGCAACCGGCAGCCCTTTTATGTGGATGAGTTGGAGCCATTCCGTTAGCATGGGAGTCCTTATTGGTTGTGTGCGGTTGGCAAAAATCGGGGATGATTGCTACCGGGAAGTTTTATTGATTTCGAGCGGATTATAACTGCATCTCACCTTTCCTTCATCGGTTGTATGATGCCACCATGATCTGGACAAATCGGGCAAAAGTTTGGCGATGGATTGACAGGGGGTCAGGTAGTTCAGTCCGTAGTGCGGACGTTCGCCGTTATAGCGTTGTAAATATCCCAGTAGATGGTCGTTGAAGCCCGGCAGGTCGTCGAGCAACAGGTCTTCTCGGTAGTCCACAAACTCCTCCTGAATGGTGCGATTGAATCGTTCATTATACGCATTCATTTTCGGACATCGGGGATAGGTATGGCAATGTCGCCAGCCCTGCTGTTGGGCGTATTGGTCAAAGGCGCCGAGGAACTCGCTGCCGTTGTCGGTCAGCACTTGGCGGATGGGTGCCGGAAACAGGGTCTGCACCAGTTGTGCGAAGCGGCTGGCGTGGTCGGTGGCGGTGAAGATATAACGGCGGGTGGTGCCGATGAAGCGCACTACGGTATCAAAGGCGACGCATTGGCCGGGGAATTGGGTGTGCAGGTTGCGCCCGAGGCGCTCTCGGTGGGCTTTTTTGATGGGGTTGGTGCGCCCCTTGCGGTCGAGGCGCAATGCCACCATGCGCATTTTGTCATCCGCATCGGCGATTAGTCTGGCGATGGTGCGTGCGCTGGGGCAAGCCAGGCGGTGTTGTTTACACTAGGGTGCCAGTAGCACCCGGACCTTGTGCGGTCCGAGGTTGGGATGGCGCCGGCGCAGGTGGCGGATACGATCGCGCACTATCCGTGGCCACTGACGGCAGCGCCGGTGACGCGGCACTTTGCTACGATCAGCAAGCCCTGCCACACCACGTTCGCGTGCGGTTTTCCGCCAGGCGTAGAGGGTTGAGCGGCTGACATTGGCATAATCCATGGTTGCTTTGAGGCCGTGATTTTCCCAGAATATCAGGGCGTGACGTTTCTGTTGGGCAGAAGTGCTCATGTGGTGCTCCTTTAAGGCAAAAGAAGCCACAGTATAGAACCCACGCACCCGGAAGCCGATGTGCTTTATCTGCATGTCGGCTTCCTTTTTTCGTCATGCCAAGAATCCAGAATGTTTCTGGCATTATTCACGGTGAAGTTGCACTTAAGAGTTGAATCTAAGTTCTGTTGCGCACAAAACCGGCGGCTTTGCCGCAAATGACGGTGGTATGCGAAAGGCATTCGTCATCGCTACACGCGCCCCTATCGACCGCAGACCAATGGCAAGGTGGAGCGGTTTTGGCGGACGTTGAATGATGACCTGATAGACGATACGGTGTTTGAGAGTTTGGATGAGTTCAAGCAGCAGCTGGAACTCTACCTTTTCTACTACAACGAGCATTGGCCGCATCAGGGAATCGGTGCTAAAACACCACTGGAAATGAGGAAGAATCTGTCAGCGAAACAGTGAGCTTATACACGCCGGTAAGCTTTATCAATAAGAATGGAAAGCGTACTGGCCTTGCCATCGAGATTGCACAAATGATGGCTGACGATATGGAAGTCGAATTGGTGATTCAAGATTACGATTGGAAAGGCCTGATTCCGGCGTTAAGTTCCGGCAAGGCAGATTTGATCGCCGCTGATATGACGCCAACCGCGAAACGTCACATGCAAATTGTGTTCACCGAACCTGTTTTCTATTCAGAAATTGTTGCATTCGCCAAAGCCGACAAGGGATTTAGTTCTTGGGAAGATTTGAACAAAAAAGGTCTTTCTGTTGGCGCAACCCAGGCTTCATCTTGGTCTGAAATTGCACGCAAATTACTTTCCAATGCAGAACTAAAAGAGTATGCCGGTGGCACAGCGCAGACAGTTCAAGCGGTTACTGCCGGACGAATAGATGGCGGTATTACTGACCGAGCAACCATCGCTTCGTTTGTTAATTCAGATCCAAGTCTGGTTGTGCTGGATGGCCAGTTGTCGAAAGAACCATTGGGTTTTGCGGTGCGGCCAAACTCACTTCATCTGCTATTGGCACTGGATAATTACATGCGCACGATTAAACTTGACGGCCGTCTCGATGCAAAGCTCCAGTATTGGTGGCATTCCACAGAATGGGAAGCAGCTCATAAATAACCTCCACTAGCAATATGCGACGCTACGGCAACCGTTTAGGGTTGCCGTAGCAGATAACGAACTAATATAAGTGGTAAGTAGCAGGTTTGGACAAGTATGGATTGGCTTCTTGATTACTATAATTACCGCATAGTCGGACAGTATTGGGAAGTCTTTGCACAAGGCGTATTCACGACAATATGGATGTCGGGGCTTTGCCTGATACTTTCTTTCACGCTGGGAACAGGTGTTGCATTAGCGCGCATGTCACGCATCGGTGTTATCTGGCGTACTGCCGCTGGCTATATCCAGTTCATCCGTTCAACGCCGCTACTGATTCAGATTTATCTCGTCTATTATGGTCTTCCAGCGTTGTTGCCTTTCGGTAATTTCTTTGATGAAAGACAAACTGGCATTATCGCGCTGACTATACATACCGCACCCCATATGGGTGAAATCATACGCGCTGGCATCGAATCCGTCGCCAAGGGGCAGATCGAAGGTGCCAGATCCGTAGGTATGAACCAGCGCCAAGTCATGATTTACGTCACCTTGCCTCAAGGAATTTCTAATGTGATCCCACCTTTGCTCGGCCAAACAGCGATATTAATCAAGGATACGTCATTGCTTAGCATCATTGCAGTGTTTGAGTTGATGGGGGCCGGGCTTTTGATGTTCTCCGAAACTGTGGTTGCCACGGAAAGCTATGTCACAACGGCAATTTGCTATCTCGCCATTTATATCTTGATGTTGATTTTTTCCGGGTTTGTGCAAACGAAGCTGGGCGGTTCAGCCTGGCGAAGCAACTGATGGGATTAAAATGATGGAATGGCTTTATAACAAATGGGAAATCATTGATAGCCTGTCGCCGTTTCTAATGCAAGGGCTGTTCGTCACATTTAAAATCTCTATCATCGCGATTTTGCTAGGTTCGTTTTTGGGCTTCGCCCTAGGCGTGCTGAAGACGCTGCACTTTTCCTGGTTTACCCGTGGCATAAATTTTTACTTACACATTCTGCGTGGCTCACCCTATTTAGTTCAACTCTACATTATTTATTTTGTTTTGCCATCAACTGGGGTTGAATGGTTGAGTTTCGATAGTTTTACCGCTGCGATTGTATCGTTGTCACTATACACATCGGGGTATGTTACTGAGATTATTGCGTCTGCAATTTTTGCAGTGCCTTCAGGGCAGGAAGAAGCCGCACGTTCGGTGGGTATGTCCAAGTCGCAGGCGCTATACAATGTGGTTATTCCACAAGCCCTCAAATTGACCGTGCCACCAATGGCAAGCGTCTATGTGATTGTAATCAAGAGCACGGCGATTTTGTCTGTCATTGGAATTTCCGAACTAACGCGTCAGGGCGAAGTTGCCATTATGCGGATGCCAGGAGATATCATGTTTATCTACCTTTTGATTGCCGTCTTTTATTTCGTATATTGCTATCCCGTTTTACGTTTCTCGAAATGGACGGAAAGTCGTTTCGGTTCTATTGGGAGCGATTATCACTAATTGGAGTGAACGGGTGCGAAAAAAACGCACGGGAATTTAAAATCCCGCGCGTTGCGTTATGGACCTTCTTGTTCAACCATCCAAGAAAATTGTGTGGACGCTCCGAAACGATGAAGTCTCTTTTGGTGTAGGAGGTGATCCAGCCCCAGGTTCCCCTAGGGCTACCTTGTTACGACTTCACCCCAGTCATGAACCATCGTGGTAAGCGACCCCCTTGCGGTTAGTCTACCCACTTCTGATACAGCCCACTCCTATGGTGTGACGGGCGGTGTGTACAAGGCCCGGGAACGTATTCACCGCGGCATTCTGATCCGCGATTACTAGCGATTCCGACTTCATGGAGTCGAGGCTTTTTTCAATATTTTGCGACTGCAGACGATACAACTTAACAGTCAGATGCATGATGTAAAACGATCCGACAATAATCAAACCTCGATAAACAATCTTGTTTTGTAGAAAAACTTGCAGCCCTAGCAAGCAGGCAATCGAAATCAGCGTTACCGAACAAATCAAACCACCGACAAATGGCGGATTTTTACGAATCCCATGATTTGCCCCAAACCGGCCAACAGAATGTTGACCGGACCCGATCTGCAAACTTAACGGCACCGTGAACAAAACAAATAAAAAATCTGGTTTCATGCGTTTACGGTAATGCTGTTCCGCTCATAACCTTCCCCTGCAGAAATTGAGCATATAGAGAATTGTGTCACGCAACTGTCGATTCATTTCCAGACAACAGCAATTAGACGCCAAGATAGCGAGATTTAAGATCAGCATCAGCGAATAACGCAGATGAATCACCGTTCCAAACAACCCGACCTTTCTCGATGATGTAATGACGGTCAGTAATATTTGCCAACTCATTAATATTCTTGTCAATCAGTAGTATCGTTAGTCCTGTTTCCTTGAGTTCGGTGAGTCTTGCCCAAATTTCTTGCCGAATGAGCGGAGCAAGACCTTCAGTGGCTTCGTCCAAAATCAGTAGCTTTGGATTCAGCATCAATGCTCTGCCGATTGCAAGCATTTGCTGCTCACCACCAGAGAGCTGATTTCCCATATTGTCAAGACGTTCAGCCAAGCAGGGAAAGAGATCGACAACACGTCCCAGTGTCCAGGAATGTTTGTTGTTGCTGTCATTCACCGCTGTAGCAATCAGATTTTCGCGAACGCTCAGGTTTGGAAATATCTGTCTTTCTTCCGGTACCAGTCCAATCCCGAGTTGCGCGATTTTGAATGACCGGAGTCGACTAATACACCGTCCATTGAATGTAATTTTCCCTCTTTTAACAGGATTGATGCCCATGACAGATTCCACAGTAGTAGTTTTGCCCATCCCATTTCTTCCAATCAACGTGGTAACTTTATATTTCTCACACTGCAGTGACATGCCGAACAGCGCTTGGATAGAGCCGTAATACGTTTCTATATTATCGATCTCAAGCATGACCATCCCCGAGATAAGCTTTTTGTACTTCCGGGTTGTTACGAACGTTAATGACAGTATCAGTAACAATGACATGGCCATTAACCATCACCGACAATTTATCGGCCAAATTAAAAACCGCATCCATATCATGTTCGATCAGTAAAATAGTCTTATTGCCTTTCAACTTATTAAGTATTGTGATTATGTTGTTAGATTCATCTTTGCCCATACCTGCCATGGACTCATCCAGCAGGAGCATTTTAGGATTCATGGCCAACGCCATCGCAATCTCCAACTGCCGTTGTTCTCCATGCGAGACGTTGGCCGCCAAGCGATCTGCACGATTATCCAAACCAACCTGAGAGAGGCTTTGCATCGCGACATCTACCATAGATTTATCTTCCTTAACCGGTTGCCAGAAACGGAATGAGTGACCGGTGGTGCCTTGTACTGCCAACATCACATTTTCGAGAAGGGTCATCGGCATGATGACACTGGTAATCTGGAACGATCGCGCCAGTCCTGCACGGGCTCGTTTCGCAATGCTGTAACGGGTAATGTCATGATTGTCGAAACGAATACTCCCACTGTTCGGTTTCAACTGGCCTGAAAGCTGGGAGATGAGCGTAGTTTTCCCGGCACCATTGGGTCCGATGACCGCATGTATTTCACCTTGCATGACATTCAGGTTCACATCTTTGGTGGCGATAATGCCACCAAAACTTTTATTCAGATTAGAAATTTCAAGCAGTGGGCGGCTCATTTTCCCGCCTTCGATTGATCGAAACCGGAGAGGATGCCATGGAGCCCGCCTTTGCCAAACAGCACCAAAGCAATCAGAATGACACCTAATATGAGATGCCAGTAGACGGTCATTGCGGACAGAATTTCTTCCAGAAGCATAAATGTGATGGTGCCAATAAGCGGTCCAATCGCGGTACCGACACCACCAATAATGACCATGAATATGAGTTCCCCAGAGCGTGTCCATCCCATCATTTCAGGACTGATAAAGCCGGTGAAATTGCCAAGTAGAACACCGGCAAGACTACAGATAATTGCAGACAAAACATAACAGGTCAGTCGATAGCGATAGGTATTAAAACCCAGTGACTGCATACGTTGCTCATTGAACTTTGAACCCACAATTACACGCCCAAATTGCGCGTGAATTAATTTGTGAATTAGTAGCAGAGTGATAATCAGCAGAGCAAATATCCAGTAATAGAGCGCCGTGCTGGATTCCATGGACAACCAGAAGGGAAATTCGCTACGCAGATAAATCACCAAGCCATCATCTGCGCCATACTCCTCCAAACTCAAAAACGTGAAATAGACCACCTGACTAAACGCCAAGGTGATCATAATGAAGTAGACACCCTTAGTGCGCAGGCTGATTAAGCCGGTAATCAGAGCAAAGGTGGCACTGACTCCTATTGCCAAACCAATATGTAGCCAACCGTTGTAATACTCATAGTAAGCCGGAATTCCTACACAGTAGGCACCAATGCCCAGGTACGCAGCGTGTCCCAAACTAACCATCCCCCCATACCCAAGTATCAGGTTGAGACTAATCGCCGCAATAGCAAGAATCAGGGCACGACTGAGTAGGTCAAGATAAAATGGTTGATTAATCCATTGGAAAATCCAAGGCGCGACTGCCAGAAAAGCGATTATCACAAGATACACCTTGGAAGAAAACTCTTGTGGCAGTCTAATCATGATTTCGCCCCGGCCGGTGGAAACAGACCTTGAGGTCGAAACGCAAGTATAGCTGCCATCAGGATATAGACCACCACGGCTGATATGGCAGGAGCTGCAGTTTCTGCATAATCGCCGGGGATAAAGAGTTTCAACAAATCATCCAAATAGGAACGACTCATGGTCTCCATCAAGCCAATAATTAGTCCGGCATAAAAAGCACCTTTGATGGAACCAATGCCGCCGACAATCACTACGACAAAGGCGATGATAATGATGTCATTACCCATGCCGATACTTGCTTCTGTAATCGGTGCAATTAGCACCCCGGCGAGACCGGCCATAGATGCACCAATGGCAAAGACGATTAGAAACAGGCGGTCGATATTGATACCAAGTGCTTCTACCATCGTGCGATTAGCCGCCCCGGCGCGAATCAGCATGCCGAGCCGCGTTTTGGCAACCATGACATAGAGGCCAGCGGCGACTAACAATCCGGCAATAATAATAACCAACCGATAAGTGGGAAGCACTAATGAACCCATGGTGATTTGTCCGTTTAATACTTCCGGCAGCGGGATTGACATGCCGGATGCCCCCCAAATCAAATGGACGAGTGTGTCGAAGATTAGAATGAGGCCAAAGGTCACCAAAATATGATCAAGGTGACTCTTTCGATAGAGCTTGCGAGCGATGAACCATTCAACCGCAGCACCAACAATAAATACGCCAACCAGAGCTATCACAATGCCCAAAGTAAACGACCCTGTCCTGGCAACAATAGCACCGCAAAAGTAGGCGCCAATCATGTAGAAGGAACCGTGGGACAAGTTAATAAAATCCATTATCCCAAAGATTAGCGTCAGGCCAGAGGCCAGTAAAAACAACAGGAGGCCAAGCTGTAGCCCATTCATCAACTGAGTAATTAAAAGATTCCAGTCCATTATTGAATTACTCCGGGTAGAATATTAGAGTTTGTCGCTCACCCTGCCAGAAGTTGCGCGACTGACAACATTTGGTAGGGGAGATAAACCAACTCGATTACATCTTGCAGGTAGCGGCGTAGGGGTCTTGATGGTTCTCGTAAACTGTTTTGACAATCCTGGTAGTCCAACGGCCTTCAGCATCCTCGACTACTTCACGAAGATAAAAATTCTGAATCGGCATGTGATTGTTACCCACGCTGTATTTGCCACGTACTGAATTGTAGTTTACCGCTTTGAGTGCATTGCGGATGCCGTTCTTGTCATCAAGATTGCCGTTTACAGCCTCCACGGCGCTTTTAATAAGCATGATGGCGTCGTAAGCCTGGGCACCGTAAAAGGAGGGATACACGCCATGCCTTGCCAGATAGTCACCAACAAACTTCTTGTTTGCTGCATTATCCATGTCGGGCGACCACTGTTGGGTATTTTTTGAGCCCAATACACCATCCAGATTGGCATTTTGCAGTTTCGGAAGTGTGTTGGAATCGACGGTAAAGACACTATAAAGAGGCATCACATTACGCAGACCTGCTTGTTCGTACTGCTTGATGAATGGACCGCCTGCTTTACCGGGATAAAACACGTAAATCGCTTCTGCACCCGATGCTTTGGCTTTTGCAAGCTCGGCGGAGAAGTCCAACTGTGCATCCGCACCCCACTTGGTAAAGTCCTTGCCTTTTATTTTGCCATTGAAAGTACTCTCAAGACCTGCAACCATATCTTTTCCGGCGGCATAGTTGGGAGCCATAATGTAAAGCGACTTGACACCCTGCTGATTCAGGTACTCTCCGAGCGCCATCGGGGTTTGGTCGTTTTGCCACGAAGTGGAGAAGAAGTTGCGATGGCATCGTTTGCCTGCAATTTGCGAAGGCCCGGCGTTGGCACTGATTAAAAATTTGTCCGCATCAACCACGGATTTCAACGAGGCGAGCAGAACGTGTGACCAGATAAAACCGGCAACGAAATCCACGTCGTCCTGCTTAACCAGTTTATCGGTTTTCTGCTTACCAATATCAGGCTTGAAGCCATCGTCTTCCATGATGAGGTCAACGTCCAGATTGCCCATCTTGTTACCAATGTGTTCAAGGGCAAGTTCAACCGAGTTTTTGATATCGGCTCCGATGATGCCGGCCGGCGTCGTTAATGTGGTGACAAAGCCAATTTTGACAGAGTCAGCATGGGTAGCACCGATGGTGGAAAGCGCTATTGCGACGCAAGCAGATTGAATAAATAGATTTTTCATCTTCATTTACCTCTGGTGTGTTTTGTTGCGGTTAAAAAACTGTTCCTCAGAATGGTACCGTACAGCATGACTCAAATCTGTTGAAATTTTTCGGTGTAGTTTCTATTTGCGATCTATCCAACACATGCCAGTAAATCGGCTTGCTTTTGGTAGAAAATTGTTGCCGTATTAATCAGTTGAACAGGGTGATCTCGGTGCGGAGAATGGCCGCAATTCTCGATGACGACGCATTCAGTTTGTGGTACCGCGTCTTTAATACCACCTATTTGTGCCTGCGTGCCGTATTCATCCTGCCGCCCCTGGAGTGCTAGAATTGGTGAAAGGATTGTCTGAATCTCAGATTGAATTGACCACTTGAGAAAATCGGATGATAACCATGCACCACTCCATCCACGAAATGTAATTTCCGGGTCAATGTGATACAACCCTAACTTTTGTTTGAGATTACTTGATTCAAATAGATTTTTGATTTTTTCGATATGGGTGATGGTGACTTGTTCAACCATAATATGCGGAGCAACCACGATCAGCCCTCGAACACATTCCGGGAAACGCGCCGCGTAGAGCAAAGAAATTGATGCGCCGTCGCTATGCCCAAAAAACCAGAGGGGCGATTTGCGCGTGTCAATCCGCAGTTGTTGCAGAAAGGCGGGCAGAAATTCATATGCTTGTTTATGCATAAAATCAGCGCCCCAAAATTTTCCCGGCATTTCCGGCGAAGAGTGGCCATAACCGGGCCGAGAGAAGACGAGACCTCGCGCACCAATTCTTTTACAAAGTTTTTCAGGGAAGTCCTTCCAAAGACTGACCGCCCCCAACCCCTCATGTAAAAACACCAGCACGGGTACGGTAGGGCTGGATGAACCGACCCAGATGTATTCAATTTGACGGACGGCACCATCAAAAGTAACGTCAACAAAATTGGAAATAGTGGACATGACGGTTAATACCAACGTTACTGACGTAATTTGAATCGTTGAATTTTCCCTGTTGCGGTTTTGGGCAATTCGTCAATAAATTCAATAAAACGGGGGTATTTGTAAAATGCCAGTTTATCTTTAACAAAGCACTGCAAATCTTTTTCCTGCGCAGTAGAGCCGTCTTTCAATACCACATATGCTTTTGTTTTTGTAAGACCATCGGTATCTTTATGCCCCACTACAGCGGCTTCCAAAACCGCATCGTGTTGTACCAAAGTAGCTTCCACTTCAAATGGGGAAACATAGATGCCACTGACTTTCAGCATATCATCGCTTCGACCGGAATAGGTATAACTGCCATCAGCATTACGAACGTATTTGTCGCCGCTCTTGGTCCATTCACCCTGAAATGTGTCACGAGACTTGTTCCGGTTGTTCCAATACATGAGCGCGGCACTGGGCCCTTTGACAAAGAGTTCACCAATTTCACCATCCTCTACCGGTGCGCCAGCATCATCGCGCAGTTCAATCTCGTAACCGTCTATAGGCCAGCCGCTGGTGCCGTATTTGACTTCACCCGGCCGGTTGGACAGATAGATATGTAGCATCTCCGTGGATCCTATACCGTCTATAATCTCCACGCCATATTGGCGGGTAAATCGTTCTCCAACATCTGTAGGGAGTGCCTCACCGGCAGAAGATGCTAATCGAAGCGATACCTCACTTGGCGCTGGCAAGTCAGGCGAAGCAAGCATACCGGCATATCCCGTTGGCGCACCAAAAAATACGGTTGGTTGATGTTCTTTCCAGCGCTGAAATACAGCCTGCGGGGTGGGACGCTCTGCCATAAGAATCGTGGTCGCACCGACACTAAGCGGGAAGCTAAGCGCATTGCCGAGTCCGTAAGCAAAGAAAAGTTTGGCGGCAGAGAAACAGATATCGTATTCTTTAATGCCAAGCGTATTTCGTCCGTAGAGTTCGGCAGTCCAGTACAGGTTGCCATGCGTGTGGACGGTGCCCTTGGGATTACCAGTTGAGCCCGAAGAGTACAACCAGAACCCCGGATCATCCGGTGTGGTATTGGCCGGCTGACCAAGTAGTTCTGCGCGTGACAAGAACACTTCAAAACTTTGATTGCACAAGTTATCTGCATTTCCCGGTTTGGAGATAATCAAGGTGTCTAGCTTCTGCTTGGATTCTGCCAGCGCAGCATTGAATGTCGCAAGCAATGCTTCAGAAACGATGGCTGCAGTTGCCCGGCTGTTTTTCAGCATGTAAGCGTAGTCTGTTGCCGTGAGCAAAGTATTTACTGCAACCGGCACGATGCCCGCATAAAGCGCGCCAAGGAAGGTAGTCGGCCAATCATTGCAGTCATGCATCAATAGCAGAATACGCTCCTCCCGCCGGATACCAGATTTTAGGAGTGCCCCCGCCATTCGCTGGACGCGTTCCGCCAGTTCGCCAAAAGTCATTGAGCGGGTGTCGTCGATGTAAGCCGTTTTATTTGCACGGGATTGGTTGCACGCGATCAAGTGCGCGACGAAATTAAACTCGGCACCAAGCTCAACCGGTATTTGAGTGTTCATAATATTCCCTGCATTTTCCAATTGGCGTACCAATATTGTGCGTCACAGACAAATGAACAGCAACACTGCGATTCAAAGACGTGCATATTGTTGTCAGAAGAATTCAATTTCTCCGCCAGGTAGCAAGTATAGAATGAGTGCCCGGCCGTTTGTGACGGTAGGGCAATGTGCGCTGTTCGGGGAATAGACTTTCCATCCCGCACCGACTCCATCAAAATTGGCATCGGCGGTTAATGGCATGACCAGGTCAATTTCACCGCCAGGGTGCGCATGGTGGGGTCCGATCACATTCTCCATGTCAACGACATCAACAGAGAAATTATGCAACGCAGCATCGGGTTTGAAGCCCCGGCCATATTTGATGCCTCCTGCTTCGTGTTTACACAACCAGCCTTCTCGCACACCTTGTTCGCAACTTCGTTTCAGTTGCGCAAACGTTTCGCTGTTGGTGGCGTAATGTTGATTAAGCCAATACTCTAGCTGACCAGTGAAATCCATACCGTAAATGGCTTGGGTGAGATTGACGAGCTGTTGCTTAAATTTGTTTCGGTACATGTGTTACCTCATGATGCACTATATTGCGTGGCGAATATAGCCATTTACAAAATTAAAGTCAAGCAACTGTATAGGTCCATAACATATGGCACTCCGGTTGGTTAATCATCAGGGATTGTATAGGAGAAAGCAGGGCCAATGCCTGGTGAGGTCGTTCGGTGTTGTAAAACACCAGCCAGTCGGCCAGTTCTCGGTTAAAAGCATCCGGGTCAGTGAACAGTAAATCCTCGTGGTAGTCGACGAAACTCTCCTGAATGGTGCGGTTGAAGCGTTCACAATGGGCGTTCATTTTCGGCGACCTCGGATAGGTCCACCAGTGGGTGATGTGATGGCGTTTGAGTTCGCTTTCGAAGTCTTTCATAAACTCCGAGCCGTTGTCGGAGAGGATATATCGGATGGTGGTTGGGGTCAGGGCGATGAGGGAGCGCAGGGCGTGTGCGGCGCGGCGGCTACTACGGGAGGTGGACGCCCAGGCGAAGGCGAAGCGCGAGCGGGGGTCGATGAAGGTGAAGATGTAGCGTCGGATGCCATCACGGACGCGCTCCACGGTTGCTCCATGGGGG
The DNA here is from genome assembly GCA_965249835.1 of Candidatus Poriferihabitaceae bacterium. Taxonomy (GTDB): domain Bacteria; phylum Pseudomonadota; class Gammaproteobacteria; order Arenicellales; family Poriferihabitantaceae; genus JAHRAW01. The sequence goes on along the minus strand of CBDFMY010000003.1, from coordinate 285,504 downwards.
CGGTGGAGATGCCCTTGGGGCGGCGTGTTTTGCGGGTTTGGCGCAGTGGCTTGTGGCGTCCGCGGCGATCTAGGCGCAGCGGGGCGTGGCGCATCTTATCGGGCTCACGGTCGATGATGCGTCCGATGGTGGAGACACTGGGGCGGGGACATTTATGGGTCTGGCACCAGGTTTTGATGAGCACCGACAGGGGGAGTTTTCCGATGTTCGGACGGACCTTACGCAAGCGGCGGATTTCGTCCACCAGTTCACGCCGGAAGACTGCTTGGCGGCGGCATTTTGGTGCTCGTGAGCGCGGCGTCAGGGTTGCCGGGTCGCCGCCGGCTTGGGCGAGTGTTTGCTGCCAGCGGTAGAGAGTGCGGCGGCTGACATTGGCATAATCCATGGTTGCTTTAAGACCGTGATTTTCCCAGAATATCAGGGCGTGACGTTTCTGTTGGGCGGAAGTGCTCATGTGTTGCTCCTTTAATGCTAGAGAAGCGACAGTATAGAGCCCACGCACCCGGAAGCCGATGTGCTTTATCTGCATGTCGGTTTCCTTTTTTCGTCATCCCATGTGTCCAGTATGTTGCTGGCATTATACAATGCTGACTTTACATAACTAGTTTTTGTCATGGCTAAAACACAAAAAACAATCTTGGACAACGGAGTCGTTGCCAAACCGCCAAAGGAAAAGAATCCCGAGTTAATCGCGTTGGGTAACCGAATTAAGGCGCAGCGTGGCAAACATGGAATATCCCGAATGTCGTTGTCCAATATCGCAGAAGTCTCCGAGCGCCATTTGGCTAATCTGGAATATGGTGAAGGCAACCCTTCACTGTTGGTCTTGATTCAGATTGCTAACGCGCTTCAATGTTCACTTGCTGAACTAATCGGGGACTTTACAACGCGGTCCACCGAGTGGTTGCTCATAAGAGAATTACTCGAAAATCGGGATGATGACACATTGCTCCGGGCGCGCATATTGATTGGCAAGGCACTCGGTGTTGGAGCAACCAGTGCCGGCACGGTAAGCCCAAAAATTGCATTGATTGGCCTTCGAGGTGCCGGGAAATCAACGCTTGGCGCAATGTTGGCGAAAGAAGTAGGATTTCCATTTGTTGAACTTGGCCGACAAATAAAAGCATTGGCGGGCTGTAGCATCGCGGAAATCCATGCTCTTTACGGCATCAATGCCTATAGAAGATATGAACGCCGTGCGCTCGAAGAAACCATCCAGTTGTATCCGGAAGCAATCATTGCAACCCCGGGGGGGATTGTCTCGGATTCGGGATCTTTGAATCTATTACTCACACATTGCACTGCCATTTGGCTACAAGCCACTCCAGCGGATCATATGCAGCGTGTTATGGAGCAAGGAGATTTCCGGCCGATGAAGGGTAGCAAGGAAGCCATGGAAGACTTGAAAGGTATCCTAGAATCCAGAAAAGCGTTTTATTCCAAAGCCAATTTTACAATTGATACAAGCCGGGATTCACTGGAAAAAACCTTTGCAGTGCTACATGCAATACTCAGGAAAGCACTGGATGTAGCATGAGATTGATTACATTAATGTAATAAAAAACTTGATTGTATTTAGATGGTGCAATAAAATGCACGATTACTGTAACCCTCGTCTCCACTGGGAGGAGCCGCACCGTGACCATCACAGAATCTGTCGACTATCAGATTGCCCCCACTCAGTACCAACACTGGAAACTCACTTTTGACGGCTCTGTTGCCACATTAAGTGCTGATTTCAATGAAGACGGTGGTTTAAGACCCGGATACAAGCTCAAGCTCAATAGTTATGACTTGGGGGTTGATATTGAACTCCATGATGCATTGAATCGCATTCGCTTTGAACATCCGGAAGTTCGCACTGTTGTTATCACCAGCCTGAAAGACAAAATATTCTGCTCAGGTGCCAATATCTTTATGCTGGGTATGAGCAGCCATTCATGGAAGGTGAATTTTTGTAAGTTCACCAATGAGACGCGCAATGGGATTGAAGATTCATCACAATATAGCGGACTTAAATTTATTGCTGCGGTAAATGGCACATGCGCTGGAGGCGGTTATGAGCTGGCGTTGGCGTGTGATGAAATTATTTTGATTGATGATCGCTCAAGTGCTGTCAGTCTACCGGAAGTCCCGTTACTGGGTGTGTTGCCGGGCACGGGCGGACTGACCAGAATAACAGATAAACGTCACGTACGACATGACCTCGCCGATATTTTTTGCACTACTACCGAGGGTGTCCGCGGACAGAAAGCCAAAGACTGGCGGTTGGTGGACGAAATAGTCAAACCGGCTGCATTCAAGAATAAAGTTGCTGAGCGCGCAACAGAACTGGCAGAACAAAGCGGCAGACCGGTGGATGGAAAAGGAGTTGCACTAACGCCTTTACGCCGTACAATCAGGGAAGACGGCCTTGATTACTCCACGGTTAGTGTCTATATTGATCGCGCAGTTCGTACTGCAACGTTCATGATTAAGGCACCTGATGCCACATTGCCTTCAACCATTAACGAAATCGAAGATGCCGGCGCGAACTGGTATCCACTGGTTTTAGCCAAAGAACTGGATGACGCCATCTTATCCATGCGAACCAATGAACTAGATATCGGGATGTGGCTGATTATGACCACCGGGGATGCGGATGCGGTCATTGCCATGGATGACAGCTTGCTGGCATTCAGAGATCACTGGTTCGTCAGAGAGACTATTGGCATGTTGCGACGGACCCTGAGCCGGCTTGATGTCTCCTCCAGAAGCCTGTTCGCATTAATCGAAGAAAAATCTTGCTTCGCGGGTACATTCCTTGAGATGGCATTGGCATGTGATCGTAGTTATCACTACGATTTAACCGAGAGCCCGGATCAATCCCCGACGATTACTGTCACCGACGCAAACTTCGATCTCTATCCCATGATAACCGGAGAAAGCCGCCTTGCGAGACGATTTTATAATGAGGCATCAGCGATGGAAGCGGTAAGGCAGAAGGTGGGCACCAAGCTCAACGCAACAGCGGCATTTGCTCTCGGCCTGGTAACCAAAACCCCCGACGATATTGATTGGGGGGATGAAGTTCGCATTGACATAGAAGAACGTGTTGCCATGTCGCCGGATGCTTTAACCGGGATGGAGGCCAATCTTCGTTTTAATGGTCAGGAAAATATGTTTGCCCGTATTTTTGGTCGCCTGACAGCATGGCAGAACTGGATATTCCAGCGGCCCAATGCAGTGGGAGAAAAAGGAGCTCTGAAAGTTTACGGATCAGGTGAAAAGACACAGTTTGATTGGAATCGCGTCTAATTTTGTGAGGAAAAAGTAATGTCATCGATCGATTACAACGAAACTATCCCAAACAACGTCAACCTCAATGAAGACCGCGCCTTGAAACGCGCGCTGGAACATTGGCAACCAAACTATTTGAATTGGTGGAACGATGTGGGGCCAAGTGGCTCACACAAACATGATGTGTATCTGAGAACCGCAATTAGTGTTGACCCTGCGGGTTGGGCGCATTTTGATTTCGTTAAAATGCCAGAATACCGCTGGGGGATATTTCTGAATCCCGGTATAGAGAATCGTACAATTAATTTTGGTGACCATAAGGGAGAAAAAGTATGGCAGGCGGTGCCCGGCGAGTATCGCGCCAACCTGCGACGCATTATTGTCACTCAGGGCGATACCGAGCCCGCTTCGGTTGAACAGCAGTGTTATCTGGGATTAACCGCTCCAAGTCAATATGATTTGCGTAACCTGTTTCAGATCAATGTAGAAGAAGGTCGACACTTTTGGGCTATGGTTTATCTCCTGCACAAGTACTTCGGCAGAGATGGCAGGGAAGAGAGTGAAGCATTACTCGCACGACGCAGTGGTGAGAAAGACAATCCACGCATTCTTCAAGCTTTCAATGAGCAAACGCCGGACTGGCTGTCGTTCTTTATGTTTACCTATTTCACTGACCGTGATGGCAAATTCCAGCTATGTGCACTGGCGGAATCCAGTTTTGATCCACTCGCGCGAACCACGCGCTTTATGTTGGCAGAAGAGGCGCACCATATGTTCGTTGGTGAATCAGGTGTGTCGCGAATCATCCAAAGAACCTGCCAGGTAATGAATGAACTGAAAACAGACAATCCTAGCCAACTACGGGAAGCCGGGGTGATTGACCTGCAAACCATGCAACGTTATATCAACTTCCACTTTAGCGTTACGATTGATTTGTTTGGTGCGGATGAATCCAGCAACGCGGCCACCTTTTACTCAACAGGTCTGAAGGGGCGATTTGAAGAAGACAAACGTGACGATGACCATATTCTGAAGAATGATTCGTATGTAGTATTAAAAGTCGTAGACGGTAAATTGGCTGAAACCCGGGTGCCAATGTTGAATGCATTGAATGAAGTACTTCGAGATGACTACATTAAGGATAGCGAAGGCGGCATCAAACGATGGAACAAAGTTATTGAAAAAGCGGGCATTGATTTTCGTTTGACGGTACCGCACAAGTCGTTTCATCGCAACATTGGTGCGCTGGTAGGCATCAAGGTTTCTCCTGATGGTCAAGCACTGACTGAAGACCAATGGTACCGACATGTAGATAGCTGGTTGCCAACTAGTGAAGACCGTGAATACATCGGGAGCCTCATGGGGTGTGTTGTGGAGCCGGGGAAATTCGCCAACTGGATTGCACCGCCGGTCATAGGTGTTAACCGTCAGCCGGTTGACTTTGAATATGTGCGGTTTAACTAGCGGATTCGCCCTCTATTCGGTTTTACTTTCCTCTTTAAAACATGTAAAACCGTGGTGTAACAACCAAATATCCAGTTCCAACAATTTGCAGCAAGAAAAAACATCGCATGCAAATGTCAGCAGACATACTTAACCAGCATGTCATTGATCCGGAAATCTGTATCCGGTGCAATACCTGCGAAGACACTTGCCCGGTCGGTGCGGTTACTCATAATGCAGATAATTATGTGGTGGACCCCGAGAAGTGCAATTTCTGTATGGATTGTATTTCGCCTTGCCCCACCGGTTCGATTGATAACTGGCGTAAAGTACCCAAGTCGCGTGCGTATACATTGGAGCAGCAGTTTGAGTGGGAGGAGTTGCCGCAAGAACTTTCTACGGATGAGCTCAATCAGGAGGCAGATAGTTCGATTGAAACAGCACCAGAAGCAATATCCAGCCATGCCAACGTAACACCACAAATAGAAATTCAGACGTTGACCACCAATAGATTAAGCGCAACAACGCCTCCTTGGTCAGCGGCCCATGCGTATACCAATCTTTATGGCCCAAAATCTACAAATAAATCAATCACAGCCAAAGTGGTCGGTAATGTTCGCGTGACTAAAGTTGGCCCCGAATACGACACACACCACATAGTGCTGGACTTCGGGCAATTACATTTTCCGGTGCTGGAAGGACAGTCCATCGGGATTCTCCCCCCGGGTCTTGATGCCAAAGGCAAGCCACATCATGCCAGACAATACTCGGTTGCCAGCCCGAGAAATGGAGAGCGTCTGGGATACAACAATCTTTCTCTGACTGTCAAACGTGTCCTTGAAGATTATGACGGCAATGCGGTTCGGGGGGTGGGGTCGAATTACATGTGTGACCTAAATGTAGGAAATGAAGTTGAAGTAATCGGACCTTTCGGTTCAAGTTTTCTGATGCCTAATCACTCGGGCTCAAATATCGTCATGATTTGCACCGGCACTGGCAGTGCCCCAATGCGTGCCATGACGGAGTGGCGGCGCCGACTCTACGGCACCGACAAATTTGAAAGCGGCAAGTTGATGTTGTTCTTTGGCGCCCGTACACCGGAAGATCTGCCTTATTTTGGCCCGCTAAAGAAATTGCCAAAGGACTTTATTGATATCAATCTGGCGTTCTCAAGAGTGCCGGGGCAACCCAAGTGTTACGTACAGGACGCAATGCGGAATCGTGCGGCAGACCTCGGCACCTTACTTAATGACCCAAACAGTAGTTTCTATGTTTGCGGCATCAAGAAGATGGAAGAAGGCGTGGTGCTGGCATTGCAGGAGATTGCAGACAAAGCAGGGGTTTTTTGGGAGACGTTATCAGAGTCACTCAAAAAGGAAGGTCGACTGCATTTCGAAACCTACTAGTTAATTACCATGACAGCGTATCAAACCATAAAGAGTGAACTGCATGACACTGGGGTTGCGCGGGTGTTGATGTCTCGACCAGACGTATTCAATGCTTTCAATGAAACTATGATTGGTGAATTGGATGCGGAGTTTGAAAGACTTTCGCGATCGAAGGAGGTGCGGGTTATCGTACTGGTAGGTGAGGGCAAACACTTTAGCACTGGCGCTGATCTACAGTGGATGCAACGTGCCAGTGAAGCGAGTAAAGAATGGAATTTCAAAGATGCCAAGCGGTTTGCAGAAATGCTGAGAAAGATTGAATGTTGCCCCAAGCCAACGATAGCCAAAGTCCAAGGAGTTGCTCTGGGAGGAGGGGTCGGATTAATCTGTGCCTGTGATATTGCCATTGGTGCGGATACGGCGAGTTTCGCTATCAGCGAGGCAAGATTCGGCATCCTGCCAGCAGTGATTGGACCATATGTAATCAATGCAGTCGGCAAACGACAGGCTAAACGGTTGGCATTAACAACAACCCGTATACGGGCTGAAGAAGCATTATCGATTGGGCTACTGCAACAGATTGCAGAACCCGAACAACTCGATAGTGCCGTTGATGCCATAATCTCCGATTTGCTGGTTGGCGGACCCAATGCACAACAGGAAATCAAAGCACTCTTCTCGCAGCTTGAAGTCGGTTTGATTAGCCCTGAAATTCGGGAATTGACTGCGCGAACAATCAGTCGAGTGCGGGGAACCGACGAAGCGCGGGAAGGTTTTGCCTCATTCTTTGAAAAACGCTCAGCGAATTGGGTTCCCCCTGATGCCTGAAGTGCTGAAAACTACGGATGTATTAGTAGTCGGTGCGGGCGTTATGGGCATCGGTATCGTTCAGGTCGCCGCGCAATCTGGATACAGTGTTCTGCTTTATGACATATGTGCAGATACTGTAGTAAAAGCAATAGAGGATTTGAGTCTGATGTTTAACAAGCTGATATCCAAGGGAAAGATGACACAGCAAAGCGCCGAAGATTCGCTGGCCCGGATCCAGCCTGTATCCAGCTTGTCCGAGGTCACATCGTGTAAATTGGTTGTGGAAGCGATCGTCGAAAATCTAGAGATTAAGCGCAACTTGTTTCTGGAATTGGATGGATTTGTTCCCACAGATTGCATCTTCGCCACCAACACGTCGTCGATTTCTATTACCGCAATCGCGAATGGGCTCAACCACCCGGAGCGATTGGTCGGCATGCACTTTTTTAATCCTGTTCCACTGATGAATTTAGTTGAAGTGGTATCGGGTTTGCAAACTAGCGTTGAAACTGCAGACCGCATCTTCCAGATTTCCCGGGATTGGGGTAAGCATCCTGTTCACACCCGTTCCACCCCGGGTTTCATAGTTAACCGGATCGCCAGGCCGTTTTACGCGGAGTCACTTGAGCTACTCCACCAATGTGCCACTACGCCAGAGACGTTGGATACCTGCGTGCGTGGTGCTGGATTCAAAATGGGGCCCTGTGAGTTGATGGATTTAATCGGGCACGATACAAATTTCGCGGTGACAACATCTGTCTATCAATCCAATTTTGCAGACAAACGTTATAAGCCATCCCTTGTCCAAAAGGAACTGGTGGAAGGCGGCATGCTGGGACGAAAGTCAGGCCAAGGGTTCTACACATACCCGAGGGAAGCAGTAGCCGGTAATCCAAATCAAAAAAACAGAGGTGTACCGCGATCCGAAAAAACCGTTACGGTTCACGGAGACTGCTTCGTAACGCAACGATTCAAGCAAGCCTTAAACGATGCGAATATCAGTTACTCAGTAGCCAGTGATAGTGATTGGGTTGGCCTGAAAGTTGATGGCAACCAACAACTCCGTCTGACAGACGGAGAATGCGCTTCAGCGAAAGGAAACAATGTTGCCTTGTTTGATCTCCCCTTGTTAGAGCCTTCCTTGGAACATGTTACTGCGCTTGCCATCAGCTTCTCGAGTCGAATAATTGATGTCTGGCGTGACGAGTCTTTGCAGTGGTTGCGATTCTTCGGATTTGAGCCTTATATCGTCGCGGACCTGCCAGGATTGATTGTGGCCAGAACTGTCGCTATGATTATTAATGAAGCCGCCGATGCAGTACACCAGAATGTATGTAGCCCTGATGCCGCCGATAGCGCGATGAAACTTGGTGTGAGTTATCCACGTGGTCCGTTTGAGTGGTTGGCTCAATGGGGTGCAGGTCGCGTAGTACAGACACTTGACGCCCTGGCTGATTTCTATCGTAGCGAACGTTACCGAGTGAGCCCTTGGCTACGTCACCTTGTTTGGCAACAAGCGGTTTAATTCGGCCCCACCAGTTATATCTCACGAAAAATGCTATTTAAGGATTTTTACGTCGGTCAGGTATTAACTGCCGGCCCCATATTGGTGGAAAAGCACCAAGCATTGGCGTTTGCCTATAAATATGACCCACAATGGTTTCACGCCGATGAGGCTAGAGCCCGGGGCAGGCCGTTTTCGGGACTTATTATTAGTGGATTCCAAACCTGCGCGCTGGCAATGCGTTTAGTTGTGGATAATTTTCTCGCTGACTCCGAGTCGTTTGCTTCTCCTGAAATAAACCATGTCAAATGGTTACACTCGGTTCGACCAGAAGACACACTAAGTTTAGATTTAACAATCTTCGATACACGGCATTCTGCATCACGACCAACCACATGCATTGTGAGATGGCGTTGGCAACTGCAAAATCAGGATGACATTGAGGTTTTGGATCTTGATGCACGAGTTTCTTTAATTTAGTTGATTGAATTTTATGAAAGATGCCTACATTTGCGATGCAATTCGAACGCCATTTGGACGTTACGGCGGGGCATTATCATCAATCAGAACAGATGATCTGGGGGCTATACCCATTCGCGCCTTGATGGACCGTAACCAAAAAGTTGATTGGGCCGCGGTCGAAGATGTAATTTACGGATGTGCGAACCAAGCGGGAGAAGACAACCGAAACATCGCGCGCATGAGTGCTTTGCTTGCCGGACTTCCCAAGGAAGTTCCGGGCTCAACGGTTAATCGTTTATGCGGGTCCGGTATGGATGCTGTCGGAACAGCAGCACGGGCGATTAAATGCGGGGAATCGGAGTTGATAATTGCGGGTGGTGTCGAAAGTATGAGCCGGGCTCCTTTCGTATTACCAAAAGCAGATAGCGCCTTTAACCGATATGCGGAGATATTTGACACAACGATCGGCTGGCGTTTTGTAAACCCAAAAATGAAACTGCAGTACGGTGCCGACTCTATGCCGGAAACGGCTGAAAATGTAGCAGTTGACTATGGTATAGAGAGAAAGGCACAGGATCTTTTCGCACTGAGGTCGCAAATCAAAACTCAAGCGGCAAAAAATAGAGGGTTTTATAAAAATGAAATTGTTCCTGTTAGTATCGAACAGAAAAATGGTGAAATGTTAGTTGTAGATCAGGACGAACATCCGAGAAAAACTTCACAGGCGGTGCTGGCAAAACTCAAAAGCATCACAACGAGCGAGGGGACAGTAACAGCGGGAAACGCTTCAGGCGTAAATGATGGTTCGTGTGCTTTACTCATTGCCAGTGAGTCCGCCGCGAACCAATATGCGTTAACTCCAAGAGCCAGAATAGTTGGCATGGCAACTGCTGGGGTGGCTCCGCGCGAAATGGGTATAGGGCCAGTGCCTGCAACACGAAAAGTGTTGAAAAACGCCGGTCTCTCACTTGACCAAATGAATATTATAGAACTGAATGAAGCTTTTGCCGCACAAGCTCTGGCTGTGCTACGAGATCTTAGATTGAAAGATAATAACCCAAGAGTTAATCCAAACGGCGGGGCTATTGCATTAGGGCACCCTTTGGGTGCCAGTGGCGCAAGACTGATTACAACCGCAATCAATCAGCTGGAGCATACCGGCGAGCGCTATGCACTATGCACTATGTGTATTGGGGTGGGTCAGGGCATCGCTACTATTATCGAGAGAATTTAGATCGTCTTACTTTAGGTCGATTACTTGGTTGTAAGGGATGCGCTACCAAATCACAGTGCGACCGAAGCATCGGTCAATCGCCAAGCGGGCGGCGGATATTCACAAACAATACATTCATTGCAACGGAAAAATATGCGTTGTAGTCGCTAATTATTAAGCAGATTGTTGTAGTCGTTAATCAGACCGTTGTGTTCGTCGCGCAGATTGTTGTAGTCGTTAATCAGACCGTTGTATTCGTCGCGCAGATTGTTGTAGTCGTTAACCAGACCATTGTAGTCGGAAAATATGTCAGCCAGCACTGGCTGCGACAACAAAATAAACAAAAATATCATCATTGGTGAAAATAATTTCATGAGATTTTCTCCTGTTGGGAGTTAACACTTTCATGGATGTTAGGAAAACGTTATACCATTATTTTCGCGACATCCGTCAAGCAAATTGTGTGGACGTTCCGAAACGATGAAGTCTCATTTGTGTCTGAGCCCGGACAACATCTGTATGATGCCTTGGACTCAACCCCGAAGTGCAACAGGTGGGTTGATGCCGAATAATGCCTGATTCGGTGTTTTCATGCCAAGGCATTTGCGCGGCCGGTTATTGATCTGGTCGACCACATGCGCCAGTTGCGAGGTTGTGATGGTCGACAGATTATAGCTTTTGGGAAAATACTGCCGTATCAGCCGGTTGGTATTCTCATTGGTTCCTCGCTCCCAGGACGCGCAGGGATGGGCGAAATAGAAGTCGGCTTGCAGTGCGTCGCTGACCGCTTCATGTCTGGCGAATTCGCTACCGTTATCCGCGGTCAATGTGCACCCGGTGTTTGATCGTAGCCAGGTTTCTAATCAGCGCCGCGCCCACCACCGGCGCCTTCCGGTTGGGCAGGATATCAATGTATACAAAGCGCGTGGCGCGCTCGACCATGGTCAGCATCACCGCGGTATTGTTTTTCCCATACACCGTGTCCAGCTCCCAATCGCCGATGCGGGCTGTTTGCTCGACCAACATCGGGCGCTGCTCGATCGACACCCGATTGGGGATCGAGCCCGGCCGCGCCTTGCTACCGTAACGTTTCTTCCCCTTTTTCTGGCAGCGTAAGTGCTGATACAGAAGACCGCCGTGGTGCTTGTCGTTGCGAATGTACCGGTAGATCCACTCATGGCTAACCGCCAGCCATCCGGCTTTCCCCAGCCACAGGCTGATCTGCTGCGGGCTCCACTTCTCATGCAGCAGCCGTTCGATGAGTTGCCAATCTTGCCGGCTAATACTCGCCCTGGACTTGCCTGCTCGGCGCGCCAGGGCCTGCTTGTGCGCCCCGGCGGGACGATAAGCGCCCGCTCCGGCGGTGCGCCGCCGCACACGCCCCCGATTGGGGCCATTTCGGCGTATCTCCCGGCTGAGGGTGCTTTGGTTGACACCGATAATATCGGCGATGGCTTGTTGTGAATAGCCTTCTTTCAAGCCATTGGAAATCTGGTATCGTCGTTCACTGGTGAGGTGCGTGTAGCGTTTCATATGGCAACTCCTTATATTGATTCGGGAAAATCAAGAGGCTACCGCATCTCACCTTTCCTTCATCGGTGAAGTTGCACTTAAGAGTTGAATCCAAGGACTTATACATGCTGTCCGGGCTCAGACACAAATGAGACTTTATTAGTTAAGAAAATCGGGTAGTCTAAGGTGAAATCTTTATCACTTAAATCACAGGAGACTACCCGATGCAGATCAAAAACCTGCGTGTCAAATCATGCCGCAGTTGGGCGATTGCCGATACCGCCAGTGAAGCAGCCATCGCCCGAATAAAGAAACTGGAACGCTATGCCGAGCTCAAATCAGCCGGTTGCACGACGTATGCCTGAAAACCATCGGCTGGCCGAAGGCGACCTACTATCGTTGGTTAAAACGCTATCAACAGCATGGCTGGCGTGGCTTGGAAAGCCAAAGCCGTCGCCCAAAGCGTGTGCGCGGCCGACAATGGACAGCGCGGCAGGAGCAACAAGTGTTGCACTTGCGCAGGCGTTATCCCTTGTGGGGCAAACGCAAGATCTGGAATGTTGTCCAGGGATTAGGGTCTACTTCTGATCATCAGCACGGTTGGGCGCATCCTGGACCGGCTGGTGCGCTTGAAGCGGGTCAAGCCAGCGGCGTTTGATGGCCGGGCCGGTCAAGCCGAAACGCCGGCGCCAGTTCAAGCACCACGCCAAGCGCTGGCAGTACGGGATGCGCGCCAGGCAGCCAGGTGAACTGATACAGATTGACCACATGAGCGTAGGACTGCCAGCGGGCTTTAGCATCAAAGAGTTCAAGGTAGCCTGTCCGGCTGCCGGATTTGTTGCCTTAAAAGCCTATAGCCGTGCGACCAGCAGGAACGCCAAAGACTTCTTGATCTGCCTTATCGAACAAGCGCCGTTCAAAATCCGCTCAATACAGGTCGATGGCGGCAGCGAGTTTCGGGATGAGTTTGAGCAAGCCTGCGAGGCCTTGGACCTGCCGCCTGAAAAGCTTGAATGGAATGGTTGCGTTGAGCGCGCCAATGCAGCCGTTATGAGTGCTGCCCGCTGTATGAAGGGCGGTTGACGGCAGCCGAGATCAACCAGGAACTGGTTCATTACCAATGGACCTATAATCATTACCGGCCACACGATAGTTTGGATTGATGACGCCGATGGCGTACTATCAGCAACCTGCCCTGGCTGCCTGATTTTGTCTCATATGTGGTGAACCCGGACAGGGCTGGCAAATGTCGTGAACGCGCCGTATACTCACGCCAACCGCCGGCCTCTATTTAACGCCCGTTCAACTCGCTACAATTATCCAACTCCATCCCGCCTTTGCCGGCGTTCACTCTGGCATGACTGACCGAACCGCCCAAGTTACCCGCACCACTCGGGAAACCGAAATTTCTGTGTCGGTGAATCTCGACGGAGCCGGCGAGGCCCGGTTGCAAACCGGCATCCCGTTTTTGGAGCACATGCTTGACCAGGTTGCTCGGCACGGGGTCATTGATATTGAGGTAAAAGCCAAAGGTGACCTGCAGGTGGACGACCATCACACCGTGGAGGACATCGGTATCACGCTCGGTCAAGCGGTGGCCAAAGCGTTGGGCGACAAAAAAGGCATTCGTCGTTACGGACACGTATATGTTCCGCTGGACGAAGCGCTGAGTCGCGTGGTGATTGATTTCTCCGGTCGCCCGTTGCTTGACATGAACGCCGATTTTCCCGATGCCATGATCGGCACTTTCGCCACCGCTCTGGTTCACGAATTTTTTCAGGGCTTCTGCAATCACGCGCAGACAACCTTGCACATCGACAACCTGCGCGGCGCCAATTCCCACCACATCGCCGAGACCATGTTCAAGGCGTTTGGGCGTGCGCTTCGCATGGCGGCGGAGTCCGACCCGCGAATGTCCGGCATTCCTTCGACCAAAGGAGCGCTCTAACCGGCTTGTCGCCTGCTGATAATGTCCGGCATTGTCATCGTTGATCTTGGCACTGGCAACCTTCGCTCGGTGAGCAAGGCGCTGGCGCATGTGTGCGCCGACTCCGGCACCCGGTACCGGGTCAGCATCAGCGCCGAACCGTCTGAGATTAAAACTGCCGACCATCTGATTCTGCCCGGGCAAGGTGCGCTCGGCCCGTGGATGAAGCGGCTGGGCGATGATTCAATGCTACGTGCGGCGGTGATGACGCGGCTACAACAGGGCCCGGTGCTGGGAATCTGTCTCGGTTTGCAGGCGTTGTATCATCATAGTACGGAGAACGGCGGCACCGCCGGTTTCGGTTTGTTCGATGGCATGGTGCGACATTTTAATGGTGGCGATGATGGCGATGCCAAAGCCGCGCGCGGCCTGCCGCAAAAAAGCCAAGCGATAAAAATTCCGCACATGGGCTGGAACAACGTTCGCCATACTCGCGATCATCCGTTGTGGCATGGCATTGAAGACCAGCAACGGTTTTATTTCGTGCACAGTTATTTTGTCGATAGCGCACGATGCACCGAAGTGGTCGGGACTTGCGAATACGATACGGTATTCACCGCCGCGGCGGCGCGGGATAATATTTTCGCAACCCAGTTTCATCCGGAAAAAAGCCAGCATGCGGGTTTGCAAATGCTAAAAAATTTCGTCAACTGGAACGGGGATTTTTGATCATGCTGCTGATTCCGGCCATCGACATCAAGGACGGAAAATGCGTACGCTTACGTCAGGGCGACATGCGCGACACCACGGTGTTCTCGGATGACCCGGTGGCGATGGCAACGCGCTGGGTTGAAGCCGGTGCGCGACGGCTGCACATCGTTGATCTCGACGGCGCGCAAGTCGGCGAGCCGGTCAATGCCGAGATCATCCACCAAATCGCAGAAAAATATCCCGACTTGCCGATTCAGGTGGGCGGTGGCATCCGCACCGAAGAGGTGGTGGAAGTCTATATTCAGGCCGGGGTGCGCTACGTGATTATCGGCACCCGGGCGGTTGCCGAGCCGCACTTTATCAGCGATCTGTGCGTCGAATTTCCGACCCATGTAATCATCGGTTTGGATGCCAAAGACGGTTTTGTCGCGACCGAAGGTTGGTCGAAGTTATCGCGTCACGAAGTCACCGACATGGCGCAACATTTCGAATCGGACGGCGTCGAAGCAATCATATTCACCGACATCGCCCGCGATGGAATGATGCAAGGCGCGAACATTGACGCCACCGTGGCGTTGGCGCGCGCGGTCAACATTCCGGTGATTGCGTCCGGCGGCATCCGCAACATCGAAGATATTAAAAGTCTCACCGAAGTATCCGGCTGCGGCATCATCGGCGCGATTACCGGTCGCGCGATTTATGAGGGCACGCTGGATTTTGCCGAAGGGCAAAAAGTCGCCGACGAGATTGCCAGCCAGAGCACTTTCGGCTTGTAGTGTGCCACCTCGGTTAAGGATTCCATTTAAGGTGAAGAGATGGCATTGGCCAAACGCATTATTCCCTGTCTCGATGTCGACGCCGGTCGCGTGGTAAAAGGCGTACGCTTCGTCGACATCAAAGACGCCGGCGACCCGGTGGAAGTGGCGCGGCGTTATGACGCGCAAGGCGCGGATGAGATCGCGTTGCTCGACATCACCGCCAGTTCCGATAATCGCGACACATTGCTCGGTGTGATCGAACAAGTTAGCGGCGAAGTTTTCATTCCGCTTACCGTCGGTGGCGGCGTGCGCCAATTGCATGATGTGCGTCGCTTGTTGCGCGCCGGTGCCGACAAAGTTTCAATCAACACCGCCGCGGTCGAGCGTCCGCAGTTCATCGTCGAAGCGAGCGCGCAGTTTGGCAATCAATGCATCGTGGTTGCGATTGATGCCAAGCGCGTCGGCCGCGAGGACGATGATGAACAGGCACAGTGGGAAGTTTTTACCCATGGCGGACGCAAGTCGAGCGGACTTGACGCCGTGCAGTGGGCGCGAAAAATGGTCGCGTGCGGCGCCGGCGAATTGTTGCTCACCAGCATGGACCGCGACGGTACGCGTGATGGTTTTGACCTTGCGTTGACCGCGCACATCGCCGCTGCCACGAGCGTGCCGGTCATCGCATCCGGCGGTGTCGGCAACCTGCAACACCTCGCAGACGGTATACTCCACGGCAACGCCGATGCAGTATTGGCGGCGAGTATTTTTCACTACGGTGAACACACAATCGGCGAAGCAAAACAATTCATGGTGGCGCAGGGAATTGAAGTGCGCGATTAACCAAGTGAAAATTAGCAAGTGCTCAGCCGGATGCGTTTCAATCCGGTGGCATCTATTGTATATTCCCCAAACCCTAATGCATGAATATAAAAATGTCTGTGCCGATTTACCTATACCCGCCCGAAGAATTAGCAAACAGAAATATAGTCGATTGCTTCAAGACCGAAGAATGGCCGATAAGGGATACCAATAAAATCGTTCTGGATTTTCGCAATATAAAATTTATCGCGCCCTGGGCAGTTTGCCTATACGGCGCATATACTTATTGGATGCGCGAGACGTATCAGTGCCAAATTCAGATAAAAGGAAACCCAACCACTCAAGCGGGGTCATACATCGCTCGGTCTGGGCTTCCAAAATTGGTGGGCGCACCTTTCACCGCGACCGATGCCATTGTAGACGCGAAGACTATTCGGTTATCCAAAATTAAAGCAAGTAAAGGTATCCAGCCACTGGTTGATCAAATCCTGAAACTTCTCGACATGGACGATCAGGAAATGGAGGGGGCGACCCAATATTCTATCGTCGAATTGATGCGCAACGCAGTGCAACACTCTCAAAGCACAACCGGCGGGATGGTGATGGCGCAGTTTTATCCTCAGCCCGGCGAAGTAGATGTCATTGTCGCGGACATGGGGGTGGGGATACGAAAAACATTGGGAGTTGATGGAAATATTGAAACCGATGCTCAAGCGCTTACTCAGGCGATTCGCTCGCATATTTCGGGGACATTTGAACCCACGGTGTATGGGAGCATGAAAGATAACGCGGGGCTTGGTCTTTTTATTACCAGTGAAATCGCCGCCATGTCTGAAGGTGCCTTTTTGTTGGGGTCAGGTGATGCTTTATTGGAAATCAGGGGAGATGAACGCGGCAAGCGAAAAAGGAATTTGCATCAAGCCAAAACGGGCGGTTGGCCTGGTACGTTTGCAATGTTGCAACTTCGCAGAGACAAAATCGGCGACTTTGATGATTTGCTTGAAACATGCAGAGTTACGGCGGAAAAAATAAGAACCAACCCATTGGGGTTTACCCTCAATTTTATTTCAAACATTCCCGAATTGAGCAACGCCATCAATCTCCCAGTTAGAGAGTTTGAAGAAGATGTAGAAGCCGCGGCTCAGATAAGGGAGAAAACGATAGCTCCCGCCCTGGGTCAGGGAGAGTCGGTTGTTATTGATTTCTCGGAAGTGCGATTTGCGACTCAGTCTTTCGTCCATGCCCTGTTTTACCGGTTATTCAGGGATTTTGAGGAAGTGGTGGCATCCCATTTGGTTTTTGTAAAATGCTCCAAATCAACCCGCAAAGCCATCGAGTTTGTCGCTGGTTATGCACAAAGCGGAGCGTCCGGCAGGTGAAACATTATTTCATTTTGTTTGTTCCTGCCATACCTTTGCGTGTAATGCTTGCGCGTTCATGAATCAATCATTATTGCAACAAATCAAATGGGACGAGCGTGGGCTGGTGCCCGCTATCGCCCAGGAGTATGACAGCGGCAAGGTGCTGATGATGGCGTGGATGAATCGCGAGGCACTGGCGGCCACCATTGCCGAAGGGCGGGCGGTGTATTATTCGAGGTCGCGGAAAAAACTGTGGCGCAAGGGCGAGGAATCCGGGCATGTGCAAACCCTCAAGGAAATCCGCATTGATTGCGACGGCGATGTGGTGCTAATGCAGGTCGAGCAAATCGGCGGCATCGCCTGTCACACCGGTCGGCATAATTGCTTTTATCGGCGATGGGAGCAAGACGAGTGGCGCGAAGTTGATTCGGTGCTAAAAAATCCGAACGAGATTTATCGGTCGCAATCGTCTTGATTTACATTACACTAAACGCGTTTCGTTAATTAAATCGATTCACGAATATATTAACCAGTCACAATGAGGACCAAATCATGGGCATAGGCGGTATCGGTATATGGCAGTTGATGATCATTTTGGTGATCGTGTTGTTGTTGTTCGGCACCAAGAAACTGAAAAATCTTGGCGGCGACCTCGGCGGAGCCATCAAGGGATTCAAAAAAGCGGTCAACGAGAAAGGTGAAAAAGCGGATGACGATGACGACGACAAAAGTGCGGCGCAAGTAAGCGATGCCAACGCATCGGCAACCGCAGAAAAAACAAAAGACGAAGTCAAAAAAACCTGAGCGGTTGGTTGCAGATATGCCTGATCGGATGATTGCGCAAATTGACTGCCCTTGCGTCATAATTTTTTCCGCGACCTTGCTCTCACATGTTTGATGTCGGTTTCTGGGAACTGGCGCTGATTGGCGCGGTCGCCCTGATCATCGTGGGCCCCGAACGCCTGCCGGCGGTGGCGCGCAACGTTGGCTTGTGGGTCGGCAAAGCCCGGCGAATGTTGCGCGATGTGAAGGACGACATCAGCCGCGAACTCCGCGAACAAGAACTTGCCGATCTTGATGCACTGAAAAAAGATGTCGCCGAAGTCGGAAGCAAAATAAGCGAAGCCGCAGACATAAAAGACACCACCGAGTCGTTGCGCGAGACTTTGCAACAAGCGGCGCCGTCGTTTGCTGAAACCCCGTCGTCAGCGCAAAAACCAGCGGGCAAAAAGCGAGCGAAAAAAGCCGTCGCCAAAAAAAGCATGAAGAAAAAAAGTGCCGGAAAAAAACCCGCCACAAGGAAAAAAACCACCACGACCAAAACCAGAGGTTCCAAATAATGAACTATTACATTTACGAAAACTCAGTGCATAAATACGCCAAGATACATGTGGGCGATTGTCCCCATTGTAACGAAGGGCAAGGCACGCGCGGCCTGAACGATGATGACCGAGTGCGCGATGAATGGCACGGGCCATTTGACCGGTTGGAAGACGCCGAGCGACAGCAAAAAAGTTTGCGCGTCAAAGATAAAACAAAATGCGGGCACTGCTGTCGCCCTCGCTCGCGCTAAGCGTTGCAACATTTGCCTGACTGAACGCGCATGAAAACCAGCACCAACGATACCAGCAACGCCGCCGAAGGCACATTGGTTTCGCACTTGATCGAGTTGCGCGACCGACTGATTCGCGGCCTCGGCTCGGTGCTGGTGGTTTTTCTCATACTCGCGCCGTTCGCCAACGACTTGTATGAAGTGCTTGCCAGTCCGCTGATGTCGGTCCTGCCCGAAGGCAACAGCATGATCTCCACCGAGCCCCATGGCCCGTTTTTCGTGCCATTCAAATTCGCATTCGCGTGTGCATTCGCCGTTGCCGTGCCGTATTTGTTGTATCAAGTGTGGGCGTTCGTCGCGCCGGGACTCTATCAACACGAACAACGATTGGTGGTGCCGCTGTTGCTGTCCAGCAGCGTGTTGTTCTACCTCGGCATTTTGTTCGCGTATTTCGCGGTGTTCCCCATCATCTTCAAATTCTTCGCCGGCACCGCGCCCGAAGGCGTGGCGGTGATGACCGACATCAACTCCTATCTCAGTTTCGTTATCAAACTTTTTTTCGCGTTCGGCGTCGCCTTTGAAGTGCCGGTGGCAACGGTGCTGCTGATTCGCATGGGCGTGACCACCGTCGAAAATTTGAAAAGCAAACGCCCCTACATCATCATTTGCGCTTTCGTAATGGGCATGTTGCTGACCCCGCCGGATATTATTTCGCAAACCTTGTTGGCGGTGCCGGTATGGTTGCTGTTCGAAGCCGGCTTGATATGCTCGAAGTATTTTCTGAAAGAAAAGTCCGACAGCAATGATGAGGACGAAGAAGACGAATCGCACCATGACCCGGATGACCTGAGTGGCACTGCGGACGACAAAACCCAACCGCCCGCGCAGGGATAACACGCGCCAAGCGCAGTAATCGCACGGTTAAACTTCCCATCGATCATGTCCGGCGAAATCAAATTCACCCTGGCGCAAATCAATCCCACGGTCGGGGATGTTGCCGGCAATCTTGCGAAGATCATCCGCCATTGCCAAACCGCCCGGGATGAATTCGCCGCCGATGTGGTGATTTTTCCGGAGTTGGCGGTAAGCGGTTATCCGCCCGAAGACTTGTTGCTTCGCCATGACTTTCTCGCGCAATGTGCGCGTAGCATGGAAGAATTAAAATCATCGGTGCATGGCATCGTGGTGATTGTTGGCCACCCGCTGTTGGAAAATGGAAAAGTATTCAACGCGCTGTCGGTAATTGAAAATGGCAAACAACGTGCGATTTACCGCAAACGACATTTGCCGAACTACACGGTGTTCGACGAAAAGCGCTACTTCCACGCCGGACGCGAAGCCGGTAGCGTTGAGATTAAAGGCGTTCGCCTTGGCTTGACCGTTTGCGAAGACATCTGGCGCACCGCTGCGGTCAAACAGTTGGCAGAACTCGGCGCCGACCTCATCATTTCCATCAATGCTTCGCCGTTTCATAACGAACAAGCGCATCGAAGAGAAGAAGGCGTGGTGTTGAAAAATGCGCGCCGCTTTCGGTTACCGATCATTTATCTCAATCAGGTCGGCGGCCAGGACGAACTGGTGTTCGACGGTTGTTCACTGGTGGTGAATGACGACGGCGAAATGGCGGCACGCTTGCCGGCGTTTTGCGAGACGCTGGAGACGGTGGTGTTCCGGCGCGGAAAGTTTGTGGCGGGTCGCATCGAAGCCCGGCTGCAGGGAGCCGAATTAATCTATCGGGCGATTGTTCTGGGTGTGCGCGATTACATCGAAAAAAACAACTTCAAGGGCGCGGTGCTCGGTTTGTCCGGCGGCATTGATTCGGCTTTGAGCCTCGCCATTGCGGTGGATGCGATCGGCAAAGAGCGGGTGGTGGCGATCATGATGCCCTCGCGTTACACCAGCGCGATGAGTTTGGAAGACGCCCGCATTGAAGCCGAGGCACTCGGCGTTCGCTACGAAGTCATTCCCATTGAGCCAATCTATCAGTCCGCCATGGCGCAGATTAAACCGTTGTGGGCATCGCTCGCGTCATCACACAAGCATCAATCAGCGGATGTCACCGAACAGAACATTCAGGCGCGTTGTCGCGGCATGTTGCTGATGGCGTTTTCCAATAAGTATGGATATATGGTGTTGACCACCGGCAACAAAAGTGAAATGGCGGTGGGTTATGCCACCTTGTATGGCGACATGGTGGGCGGATTTTCCGCCATCAAGGATGTGCCGAAGATGATGGTGTATCAACTGGCGCGCTATCGCAATGCCCAAAGCGAATCGACACCGCTAATCCCTGAACGAGTGATTACCCGCGCACCGTCGGCGGAACTCGCGCCCGACCAGAAAGATCAGGACACCTTGCCGCCTTACGAAATTCTCGACCCGATACTCGAAGCGTTTGTCGAACACGATCGTTCGGCCGAGCAAATCATCGCCGAAGGCTACGACCAGGCGACCGTGCGCCGCGTGATCAAAATGGTGGTCGCCAACGAATACAAACGAAGACAAGCGGCACCGGGTGTGCGCGTAACCTCCCGCGCCTTCGGCAAAGATCGACGCTATCCGATTACTTCCCGGTTTTTTTGATGGCGTTGTAACGACATGCCATCGTTGGGCAAATCGCACACCTCGTCATTCTTGTATATGTTCACTATTTCGCTGTCAGTTTTTTCTCGGTTACTTTTGGCGTTTCAAAGAGAGTCACACTTTTCGATTCACCATTGCCTTTCATTTGTCATTGCCCGGCCCATGTTATTATTGGCCGGGCAATCCAGTTATTAAACTCAGCGGCGTTAGCCGCTATCCTTAATGGCGGCAAAGCCGCCGCCATTTGCGCGGCTAACGCCGCGTCTGGGTCCCCGCCTGCCGGCGAGGATGACGAATACTGATTCTTTCGTTGTCACGCTCATAGAAGTTTTGCTATTTACTCTATTCTCCCAATCACCAGAGCGTGCAGGGACGCACGCTGGCGCGTGGAAACAGGATGTTTCCCCCGCGCCAAAAGGGGGGTGCGGGGGGTATCCCCCCCGCAAAGCGCGAGCACGCGCAACCGCACCTTTGCATATCAGCCACAGATCACTCGGCGGCGTAAGCCGCCGCCGATGCCCTTCGCATACCACTGTCATTTGCTTTGATGCCGCCGGCCTTGTGTCGGCATAGTGAACTTATACAACCACCGCCGACCAATTGCCCGGTTTGCCGGGCAGAGTCAGGGCGAACTCCATTTGTTCGATGAATTCGCTGCGGGGGATTTCCTCGGCGCCGAGACTTAGCAAATGCGGTGAGACGACCTGGCAATCAATGAGACGGAAATCCCATTGCAGCAAATGCTCAATCAACAACGCCAGCGCCATCTTGGATGAATCGCGCACGTGGCTGAACATGCTTTCGCCGAAAAACACGCCGCCGATGGCGAGGCCATATAACCCGCCAATCAACTTGCCATGCGACTTGCCATGCGACTGGTCACGCGACCGGCCGTGCGGCATCGGTTGCCAAATTTCCACCGAATGGGCGATGCCGGAGCGGTGCAGCCCGAGGTAGGCGCGCGCCATTTCGGCGGTAATCCAGGTGCCATGGTCGTTCCCTGAATGGCGGCGCGGCTTCGAACATTCGTCGACCACGCGCTCGAAAGCGGTGTCCAGCGTATAGTGAAAACCACTCTGGCGGATGGATTTTTTCAAACTACGCGAAAGTTTGAACTTTGCCGGAAAAATCACGCAACGAGGGTCCGGCGACCACCACAAGATCGGCTCGCCCGCGCCATACCACGGGAATATGCCGCTACGATATGCCTGAAGCAAACGCGCTTCGCCAAGATCGCCGCCGACCGCCAGCAGTCCTTCCTGATTCGCGGTTTCCAGCGGCGGGAAACTTTCCCGCATCGGAGTTTTTATGGACGGATGTTTTTGTGCCATGCCATTACCTTACCAGTTTGCCCCGGCCGTTTGCCCGGGCAAGGTAAAATCAGCCCATGCGAGTGTTGGGTATTGAAACTTCTTGCGATGATACTGGCGTTGCGATTTACGATAGCGAAGCCGGATTGCTGGCGCATGCGCTGGCGACGCAGGTTGAGTTGCACAAACCGTTTGGCGGCGTGGTGCCGGAGTTGGCGGCGCGGGATCATATCAAGACGCTGCTACCGCTGATCGATCACCTGATTGGCGATGCGCGCAACGGCGGGGTGAAGCCCGATGCAATCGCGTATACCGCGGGCCCCGGACTCAAAGGCGCGTTGTTGGTGGGGGCATCCGTGGGCGAGAGTTTGGCGCACGCGTGGGGCGTTCCGGCGCTCGGCGTTCACCACATGGAAGGGCATTTGCTGGCGCCGATGCTGGAACACAATCCGCCAGCCGCGCCGATGCTGGCGTTGCTGGTTTCCGGCGGCCACACCCTGCTGGTGGATGTCCAGGCCATCGGCACCTATCACATTCTCGGTCAGTCGCTGGACGATGCGGCCGGGGAAGCCTTCGACAAAACCGCCCAACTGCTGGGCCTGGGTTACCCCGGTGGCCCGGCAATCGCCGAGGCTGCGCGCAACGGTCAGCCGCAGCGTTTTTCATTGCCGCGTCCGATGACCAAGCGCGCCGGCCTTGATTTCAGTTTCAGCGGATTGAAAACCCATGTGCGCACCACCGCCGGCAAGCATCCGCTCGACCGGCAAACCATCGCCGACCTGGCACTTGCCTTTGAGGTCGCCGTGGTCGAGACGCTGGTGATTAAATGCGTGCGGGCATTGCGGCAAAGCGGTCGGGAGCGGTTGGTGGTGTCCGGTGGGGTCGGCGCCAATACGAGATTGCGTCAGCGGTTGCGACAAGCCGCGGCTGAGTTGGGTGTCGAGGTTTTTTATCCGCGCCCGGAGTTATGCACCGACAATGGCGCGATGATCGCGTTTGCCGGGTATGTGCGGTTATCGGGTGAGCGGTCAGCGAATCAAAGTGGCAGTGGCGAATTTGATGTTCGCTCAAGGTGGAGTCTGGAAGAGATTTGAACGCGCCAGCCGGTTGGTTTCGGCCGGTTATTTCCGCTTGCTACTGGTGTCGCTGGTGCCGCTGGTAAGGCGTATTTGGCTTTCGCTGCCGTCCCATAGGCGGCGGATGTTTTGCCGGTGTCGCCAGAACAACAGCGCGGTGATCATCATCGACATTGCGTAATAACCTCGCTCCGGAAATGAGAACCAAATCAGCAAAGGCGCCACCACCGCGGCCACCAGCGCGGCCAGCGATGAGCGGCGAAACGCCAGTGCCGTGACCAGCCACACCACTATCAACTGCGCGATCAGGACAACGCTTAATCCGCCAAGCACGCCGGCGGCGGTTGCCACACCTTTGCCGCCCTTGAAAGTGAAAAACACCGGATAAAGATGCCCAAGGAATGTGCATGCGCCGACCAGCGCGATGATTGTCGGGTTATCGCTAAGCGCGTGCGCCGCCAGCATCGGCAGCAGACCTTTGAGCGCGTCCCCGGCGAGGGTGATGGCCGCGGCCGTTTTGCCGCCGATGCGAAGCACGTTGGTAGCACCGGGGTTGTTTGAGCCGTGGGCGCGCGGGTCCGGCAGACCCATAGCCCGGCAAACCAGAATCGCGCCGGAGATCGAGCCGAACAAATAAGCCAGCGGCGGTAGGGCTATATCCAGCATTTGGTGTTTACTTCAGGCATCGGGTTGATTTATGGGTGATGGATTGTATCAGTGGATGAAACGGCAACGCGCGCAACGCAATGTCCAAATGAAAATGAGGGGAGGGCAAGCAGAAATGACAAGCGTCCTCAATTGCAGTACAGTCGCGCACAAGTGTACACAAGTGCGATTTTTTCACCAAATTGATTGATGGATATAATTTACCTTCACGGGCTCAAAGTCGATTGCATCATCGGCGTGTGGGAGTGGGAACGCCGCATCCGCCAGACCGTCACCGTTGATCTCGACATGGGCTTTGATGTAACCAAAGCCGCCAAAAGCGATGCCATTGAGGATACTTTGAGTTACAAGGATGTCGCCAAGCGGGTGACGGCGTTGGTCGGCGCATCGGAATATACCCTGGTGGAAGCCCTCGCCGAGGCGGTCGCCAATCTGCTACTGGGCGAATTTCCGCTCAAATGGTGCCGTGTGCGGGTGAACAAATTCGGTGCCGTGCGCGGCGGTGGCGATGTCGGCGTGGTAATTGAGCGCGGAACTCAGCCCTGATTGGGCCTGATTTGGTTTATTTTGACTACCCATCCGGCGGTTTTTCTGGTATAAAATGCACCCGTTCCAAACAACCCGTCACAACCCGGCCCAGCAGTATCATGTCCAGAGTATGCCAAGTCACCGGAAAGAAGACCATGAGCGGCAACCACGTCTCTCATGCGCACAACAAAACCCGGCGTAAATTCCTGCCCAATCTGCACCACCACCGTTTCTGGGTGGAAAGCGAAAATCGCTGGGTCAGGTTGCGCATTTCCGCCGCCGGCTTGCGCGTCATCGACAAAAAAGGCATTGACGTGGTGCTACGCGATATCCGCACCCGCGGCGCGCGGGTCTGACCGCCGGCGTGCGGCTGAAAACATCGGGCGGGGAATTAACTCATGAGAGAGAAAATCAAATTGGTGTCCAGTGCCGGCACCGGCCATTTTTACACCACCACCAAGAACAAGCGCACCAAACCAGAGAAAATAGAAATCAAGAAATATGATCCGGTGGTGCGCAAGCACGTGGTCTACAAGGAAGGGAAGATCAAGTAGTTCTGTCATTATTGTTTAAGTTCAGTAACTCTCTCAACCAGAGGTTTCTCATGAACGATACGACTACGACAACACCAACAAAAAGCCCCGGCAAACTTTCCGGTATCATCGCCTGCGTTCTCGGCGGCGTTAGTATATTTTTCTTCAGCGCTATCTTTGTCCCGCTGGCGGCTATAGCTGCGATTATCGGAACGGTTGCCGCCGTGAAGAATAAAAACACCAACGCGATCTGGATTAATGTGCTGGCGTGGGGGTTAACTGTCATTGGTTTCTCGAAATCGCTGGTGCTTTGGTTGTTTCTTTTGGCGTTGTCATGAGGGGTAGATTGTCAGCGACACCAACTTCTATTAATTTATCGCTGCTTCGGACCGCGGCGCTGCGGCAGCAGGTCACGCTCGTCGCCGCTCGCCTTATACCGCTTATAATACTTCAAGAACACCTGTCGATGGGTGTTGTGATGCTTGTAGAAGTCCGATGCAAAACGGAATTCAGGGTGTTTGCCGGCTTTGACGGTCTCGTATTCCTTGCACATGTGTTGCCAGTGGCGGATATAATTTTTCTCAATCGTGCTGTCTTTGCTGTTGTTTCTCATGGGGTTCTCCTGAGTGTGTCAGTTAGTCAATGACATTTCAATTTTGTCATCAAATTAGTGAACATATACAACAATCGCGGCAAGGGAGCAAGTTGCAATGACGAGCAATAATTCCGTAGCCGTCATCCACAAACACGCGCAACCGCATCACACACAATCCATCGCTACGGGTAATTGGATGTCGATGGAATCGTAAAACCGCGCGCGCAATACCAACCGCCCGGTCGGTTGTTCCGGCTCTCCGGCGACATGGGAAAAGGCGGCGCGGTTGTGCAACACGTTGTTGCAGATGACGCCTTCTCCCGCCGCAAACCGCTGGGTCAAGATATAAGGGTTATCTTCTTGGTTGAGGATGGCACGAATCTCCGCCAGCGCCGCCCGCACCGTGCTTGACGGCTTCCAGTGAATGTGACGCGAGCGCAAGGTGAATCCCATGTGCAACCGCTCATCATCGCCGCTGCCGGTAAGGGAGAACACCGGCACAGTTTGCGCCGGCCGTGCTGCCCCGAAAGATTGAGTGCCGGGCGGAATGGCCATCGCATCTTGCGCGAACAGGCAGGCGGCGAGTGCCGGGTCGCGGTCGCGCAACAGCAGGTATAACACTTCATGGTCGAGCATGCGGTTTTCACCGCCGGCGGTTGCCGGGCGCACGGTGTGCATGGCGAAGCCGTTGATGCGTTGTTGCGGCGGGTTGTAGTAGCCGTCGGTGTGCCAGTTGAGCGCACGGTTGCTGTAGGGAATGTATGCCCGCTGCCGCGCATCGTCCGCCACCTGAATTTCGCTTACTCCGGATGCGTGGGAAAACGGATTGGATGCCAGTTGGTCAAGCCCCACCTGTCGACACAGTGCGATGAGTGCGCGGTGGTCAAACGTGGCGTTGTCGTGCGCGCGATTTTCCATGCGATACAAAACAAAGTTCATGGCGTCGACGCGCTCGCCCAGTGCGAACAACTCTTCACGCGCAACATGCATCGGATCCCGAATCTGCACAAACGGCTGCTTGAGAAAACGCTCGACTCGTGCCAGTTTTTGCGCACGCCAGCGGCGATAGCGCGTCGGGTCGGCGATGGTGGATTGATCCAAAGACAAAGTCGGGGGAGAAACATGTGCGCCACCGCGCTGCATCGAATTGGTTTGGGTCATTTTCTTTCCGGCGTTTTTGCGGGCGCGAATCTCTTGACGACATTGTAGGCGAAAAATAGTAGTGCCGGGCTTTGCTGTGGCGGGCTCGTATAATATCCGCATCATAGTCCGTATAATTCTCGCACCATGTCGCCCGACAAAACTTCCCTGCAATTTGAACCTCGCGCCGCCAACTACCGCGCCCGGGTCAAGGATAGTTTCAATCGGCAACAGGTCATGCAAACCCTCGGCATCTCGCTCGGTGAGGTCAATCCCGGCGAGGTTGAGTTGCAATTTCCTTTCCACGCCAAATTGACCCAGCAGCACGGCTTCATCCACGCCGGTGTCATTTCAACGGCACTGGACAGCGCCTGCGGATACGCGGCTTTTTCGCTGATGCCGGAGGATGCCTCGGTGCTGACCGTGGAGTTCAAGGTCAACCTGCTATCCCCGGCCAAGGGCGACTACTTCACCATCAGCGGGCGGGTGGTCAAGTCCGGCAAGTCCATCACCGTCGCTCAGGGCGAAGCGTGGGCGCACAATGAAAAAGAAAACGGTTGCGAACCCAAACTGGTGGCGCAGATGACCGCCACCTTGATGGCGGTCTTCAACCGCGATGAAATTCGCCAGAACTCATCGGAATAACGACACAGGGAACCACTACTCCCGCAAGGTTTCTTGTCTGAGCCAGTCCACCACCTTGGTCAGGGCAACTTGTTGGGAGTGGCCTTTTTCAATCGCGCGGTAATACACTTTCAACTGGCGATGGGCGCTGGTTCCCCGGCGGATAATGGTGCGTGCGTGTTTGACTTCGGCCACGCAACCGAGTGCTTCGGCGTCTTCTTTGATGAGTTCCAGAATTTCACCGAGCAGTTCGGTATACGGCACGATCGAGCCGCGACCAAAATCAATCAGCCCGCTGTCGATGCCGTAGCGATGCGCGCGCCAGCGATTTTCTTCCAGCAGCCAGGTGGAATACTGTCGCCAGCGTTGATTGGAAAGCCGCAATCGGTGCAGAAATCGAAGCCAGCACTGGAACAACGCCGCCACGCACACCGCGTCTTTTAGCGTGGTGCATAAATCGGCGATGCGCATCTCCAGCGTGGGATAGCGGGCACTCGGTCGCAAGTCCCACCAAACTTTGGTGGCGTCTTCGATGACGCCGGCGTTGACCAGCACATCAACATGACGCTGGAAATCCGAAAAGGTATCAAAGAAATGGGGCATGCCGGTGCGCGGCATCTCGTCCCACACCGATATGCGATAGGACTTGAGCCCGGTGTCGGTGCCATGCCAGAACGGCGACGAGGTGCTGAGTGCCAACAGATGCGGCAGGAGGTAACTCGCCTGATTCATCAAATCAATACGCAGGTCATCATCGCCGATGCCGACATGAACATGCATGCCGCTAATCAACAGGCGGCGCACCACCTCCTGCAAATCTTTGGCAAGCGTCGCGTAACGCGCTTTATTGGTGATGTGTTGATCGCGTGCGTCGGCGAACGGATGAGTGGAGGCGGCGATGATTGCCATGTCATGTTGCGCCGCGACATGCGCAACGCCGGCGCGAAGTTGCGCAAGTTCGCGCCGCGCTTCCGGTGCCGATTGGCACACCGGCGTTCCAATCTCAACCTGCGATTGCAAAAATTCCGGCGACACGCAATTGCCTAACGCGCGCTTCATCGCCGGCATCAGCGAGCGCGGCACCTTGCGCACTAGGTCGCCGCTTTCAGGGTTCACCAGCATATATTCTTCTTCAATGCCGATCGAAAAAACAGGAGGATTGGTCATGGTTGTCGTATCCCGCAAAAACACCAACGATGATGATACCACCCATTTTGTCTGCGATAATACGCCGTCTTTGCAAGTCAGATTATCACGATGGCAAACATCATCGAAGAACTTTTGCAGGAGCGTGGCGTGTTGTTGGCGGACGGCGCCACCGGCTCCAATTTGTTTGACGCGGGATTGCCGAGCGGCGATTCCCCGGAGTTATGGAACGACCTTCACCCCGAGCGCATCGCCCATCAATACCAAACCTTCATTGATGCCGGCGCCGACATCATCCTTACCAACACCTTCGGCGGCACCCACTACCGGTTGCAAAGGCACGGTGCCGGGGGGCGCGTGGCCGAGTTGAACCGCAAGGGCGCGCGCATCGCTCGTCAACAGGCGGACAAAGCGAAACGAAGAATTATCGTCGGCGGCTCCATGGGACCCACCGGTGAAATCATGGCACCCCTCGGCGAGTTGGATTTTGATTCCGCCGCCGCCGCATTCGAACAACAGGCGTGGGCGCTTCAAGCGGGCGGGGCGGATGTGTTCTGGATTGAGACCATGTCCTCCAGGGATGAAGTACAAGCGGCGGTTGCCGGTGCATCGCGTGCCGACCTGCCGGTGGTCGCCACCTTCAGCGTTGATACCAATGGCCGAACCATGATGGGGCTTGCGCCGGCCGACATCGTCAAACTCAGTTACGAGATGGAACGCGTGCCCGATGCCATCGGCGCCAACTGCGGCGTCGGTGCTTCAGAATTGGTCGCCGCCACCGTCAACATGCGCCACGCCTGCGCCATGCAAAAAGTTGATCCGGTCATCGTTGCCAAAGCCAACTGCGGCGTGCCGCAGTATATTGACGGCAGCATCGTTTATAGTGGCGATGAACGGATTATGTCCGAATACGTCAAACTCGCCGTGGATGCCGGTGCCAACATCATCGGTGGGTGTTGCGGCACCACGCCGGCGCACATCGTAGCGATGCGTGCAGCTCTCGACCAGCACCAGCGGCATGCCGTCCCCACTCTCGCCGTCATTGAAGCAAGCCTCGGCGAAGTCTCGGCCGGCGCCAAAGCGCAACTGCGCGGCGAAATGAGCATCGCCGCCGGCGCGGTGGCTGGACGAAGTGAACGTAGCGAGCGGCGCGGACGGCGCCCGAGACGAGGCCGCACGAAGTTTGACAGGTGAAATTTCCGATAAAGTTTGGTAGCATTACCATTTGGTTGGGATGTGTCTGGTTGGGAGTTGGAGCAACCCGTAAAATTTTAACATTTCTGGATTTAGGGGCAAAACAAATATGCGTGATGTAAACGGCGGTGAGGAAACGAGTCATGCGCGAGTGTCTCCACCTGAGTTTGCCGGATCTTATCGTTCCATTGTTGTAGATCCCCCATGGGACCAAGGGAAAACCGGTCTTCGCAGTGTCCGCCCCAATCAAGGGACGCTATTGGATTATCCCACTATGACTCAGGATGAGATATTCCGTAGCGTTCCTCTTTCCGAGTGGGCTACCGAAGATGCGTTTATCTGGCTATGGGCCACCAATAGCCGTTCCCGCTCCAGCGACAAGCCTATCCTGCAACAGGCGTTTGAATTGATGGAGTTATGGGGTTTTCGGTATTACACGATGTTGACTTGGAACAAGGGGACCGGACCGTGCCCTTTTGGGCCATATCAAATTACGACAGAGCACTGTCTTTTTGGTTATCGCGGGAAGTGCAAGTTTTCTAAACACTCTCTCGGCAAGATGAAAACGATGTTTGAATCCACGGCAACAAGGCATAGCGAAAAACCAGCGATTTTATATGAACATATACAACGTTATTTCCCGCCCCGCCGTTTGGATGTTTTTTCTCGCCGCCCGCATGCCGGATTTGACGGCTGGGGGAACGAAGCCGAAGCGGATGTTGCATAATGGCCGTTCGTGCCAATGCGTTGAGTGGAAGTGATTGGCTGAAAAATTCTTTCAGTATTTGGCGCGATCTGGTCAGGGATGGGGAACGAAAATCGCATCCCGCATCTTTCCCGGTCTCATTGGTGCGAAAAATTCTGGATTGTTATGCTCGGGAACCGAATAGTTTGATTCTGGATCCTTTTGCCGGATCCGGTTCTGCCATGCTTGCTGCCACCCAGGCTGGCATGCGTTCAGTGGGATTAGATATTAACGCGAAGTATAGAGATTTATTTCTTGATCGCCTGGACTTGTTTGATGTGGCCCGCAATAGTGGTGCCACTGAAATGTGGCGTTATGAAATTTGCGATGCGAGAGAGAAAACTGAATTTTTCAATGTGGTACGGAGTGAATCGGTTGATGTATGCGTGACCTCGCCACCCTATTGGGACATTTTGAACAGACGACGATCCAGCGATGGGAAAAAAGCAATCGCATATTCAGACTCAGATTTGGATATCGGCAACATATCTTCATATGATAATTTTTTGTCCGCTTTGGGCGATGTGATTGAAAATGTCGAAACTGCAATTAAGGATCGATGTTATCTGGTTCTTAATGTGATGGATTTACGCAAGGGGAGTAAGTTCTATCCCTTGCATCAGGATTCCGTGACGGTTATAAAACAACGTACCAATCTTGTTTTGAACGACATTATCATTTGGGACAGACAGAAAGATTATAACCAGATGCGCCCGCTTGGTTATCCGCATAAATTTATAATCAACAAGGTGCACGAGTATCTTCTCGTATTCAGAAAAGAAGATGGATGAAAGAGAAATTTACGAGGTCATGGGGTATTTATCCAACCCGCGTGTCGACTTGCGTTATGACGTACAAGTTCCCGCCAGGAAAAAGGCCGAATTTGAATCAGACTATCGAGGTTTCACCGATGTTTCGATATGCGAGCCGGGCACCGGCGGTTATTCTGTATTAGGCGAAAATGTTGACAAACGCTCTATTCAGTATCGTATTTCTTATGTTCCTGCAGGGATAGTACCTGCTGTTCTGGAATCGATAAGCAAGTCAGGAGGTGTGTCCCATCTTAGAAAACGGGTAAGCAATAAAGATTTGCTTATTACCATGTTTAGGAATGGTTTTGTTTTGGGTGCTCCTCCATCCAAAGACAGAATTATTTCTCGAACCCAACCTTACCATCATGCCAACTTTGAATTTGGTTATTTTGCCGCTTCATTGGACTGGGAGATGAAATTCGACGAATTCTCAAGTGGGTTTTCTGCTGTTTATGATACTTCTCAAGGCCCGTTCTCGTTGTTTGATGAACAGCCCGATCAAATAGTTAAATCGACGAGGGTGGGGCGAACTGCCGCTTTCCGACGGATTGTTTTGCAAGTATATGGGAGTCAGTGTTGTATATGTGCCGATTCTTTGGTTGATTTGTCCGGACTTTACGAAACTGAGGCTGCTCATATTGTTCCGAAAAGACATGCCGGTTCTGACGATGTTAGAAATGGCCTCGCGCTCTGTCGCAAACATCATTGGGCATTCGACCGGGGGATGTTCGGAATTGATGATGACTATCGCGTAGCGGTTCCAGATAAGATTTTGTCCATTACGGAAAACGCTTCCCTCCAACATTACAACGGATCCTTGATTCAATGCCATGATGAGAATGCGGTGCCGCATTCTTCCGCATTAGATTGGCACTGGAAGAATATTCTTTGCGAATCTTAATCAAGTGGAAAAAACACCCGAAGAGTAGTCGGCTTCATGTAGGTCGGCACCTCAAGCGAGCGCAAGTGCCGATTTTTCCAGTGTGTCGGTGTTGATTACGGCGAGATATTCGGGCGCATCGTCGCCGCGTCCGCAGGTTTTTTTCACCATACCTTCCAGATTGGGTCGTTTGTCCGCCGGCGCATCGCCCTTGCCCAGCCCGCCGCCGAATTCAATCAGCAAATCCGCGTCGGCGGAAACTATCAACAACAAATTTTGATGCCACAGCACGGGATTGAATAATTGCAGGAACAGGTACGACTTGAGCGCGTCGGTGCCGCCGTCATGGCCGGTGGTGTGAAACGCACCGGTGAAATTGGACAGTACCGGAAAACGCGGCTCGGTAAACTTCGCCTGCGCCAGCGTGTCGCGGAATTTCATCGCGGCTTCAACCATGTAATAGGTATGAAATGCCCCTTCGGTTTTCAGGCGTGCGCTGCGCTTCTTTGGAAACCTTTCCGCCATGTCGCAGATGAGCGCGTCCAAATCTTCAGCGCGCCCGCCCACAACCGTTTGTTCCGGCAGATTGCAGGCGGCGATTTCGCAGTGATGTCGACTCGCGAGTTGGCCGGCGGATTCCACATCAAGCATCAATGCTTCCATTTCACCGCGCCCGTATTCTCCCATCAACTCGCCGCGCCGCTTGACCAAGCGCAACGCCAGTTCAAAAGAAAGCGCACCGGCACTGACCAGCGCGCAATACTCGCCGAGGCTGTGTCCGGCCGCCAGCACCGGCTGCAACGAAGGTCCGATTCGCTCATTGAACGCGCGCAGGCAAGCGATGGAATGCGTCAACAAAATCGGCTGGGTGTGCCGTG
Source organism: Candidatus Poriferihabitaceae bacterium (assembly GCA_965249835.1). GTDB lineage: Bacteria > Pseudomonadota > Gammaproteobacteria > Arenicellales > Poriferihabitantaceae > JAHRAW01. The sequence continues at coordinate 252,058 of CBDFMY010000003.1, read as the reverse complement.
TCAGGTTAATCGCATCAGCGGACGCGGTGAAGGACAACTCGGCGATGTCATAACCCAGCGCATCGCTCGCTTCCTGATAGGTGTCGCGCACCACAGCAAGTTGGTCATACAAATCCTTTCCGATGCCCGGATACTGCGCGCCCTGACCCGGGAACAAGTAGGCGGGTTTTTGGTGGTTGGGCATGCGTGGCAGTGGTGGAATGGTTGGAATGGTTGGAATGGTTGGAATGATTGGAATGATAATCAGGGTGGTCGCTTACGTCGCGTAATTATACGCTTACCGATTACTGCTTTGCGTCGCCGGAGTGGATTAACTGCACCGGGTCGACCGGTTGCATGACCAGTTGGTGATTTGTTCGAGCAGGCGAGCGTGTTGGAATAATTGATATTCGCCGCCCGGTTTTCCGATGAGTTGAATGCCGAGAGGCATGCCGCAATCGGCCAAGCCACAAGGCAGGGTGATAATTGGCAAAGCGGTAAGGGTGGTGGCGTAGGCGATTGCCAGCCATCGATAATATTCATGGATGGCGGGGATGGCGGTGTTGCCGTTGGAGTCGGGGTAGCGCAATTCTGCCGGCACGGAAATCACGCTGACCGCCGGGCAGATCAGCAGGTCAATTTCGCGCATGTATTTTGCCGCGTCGTTGATGATTCGCCCCTGAGTGCGGATGGCTTGGCGAATTTTCTCCGAGTTCAATGCGAGTCCCGCCTGGATATTCCAAACCACTTCCGGTTTCATTACTGCGGGGTGGTCGGCGAAGGTTTGTTCCAAATTGACGGCAAATGATTGCGCGCGCAACACATCAAAGCAATCGTGCGCATCGCACAAGTCGGGATGTCCCTCAACCATGTTCCAGTTTTGGCCGGCGAGTGTTTCGATACATTTATCAAAAGTATCGGCCACCGCATCGCTGACCGTGGCAATGCCCAGGTCGCGACTGACGGCGATGCGTTGCGGCTGTGCCGGATTGCGCGCCGCCTGTAACATGGATTCGGCGTTGCCGGTGAACATCGCATCGGCGAACAATCCGAGGTCTTCGATGTTGCGCGCCATCGGTCCTTCAACGCCGAGAATATCCCAGGGCAGGAATTCCGAATCGGAACGAATGTTATGCGGCGACGGGCGCAGGCTGGTGATGCCGCAAAAACTCGCGGGCGTGCGCAACGAGCCGGCCATGTCGGAGCCGTGGGATAGCCACGCGCAACCGCTTGCCAACGATGCGGCGGCACCGCCCGAAGAACCGCCGGAAGCGAAACTGGTATGGCGCGGATTGCGGGTTATGCCGAACACATCATTGAAGATGATGCCGCCGCTGCCAAATTCGGGCGTGTTGGATTTGGCATAAATAATCCCGCCGCGTTTTTCTATTTGCCGCACCAGTTGATCGGATTCATCGGCAACATAATTTTCATAAACACGCGAACCAAAAGTAGTTCGCACGCCGGCGACTGGTAGCAGATCTTTAATGGTGACCGGCAGTCCATGCAACAAACCGCGTTGCTACGGCGCAAGTTGCGTGATTGCTTCTGCATTTTGCCGCGCCCGCTCAAAACACAGCGTCGGCAGGGCGTTTATTTTTGCATCAACGGATAGAATCCGCTTTTCCACGCTATCCAGCGCATCATGCGCGGAAATACTGCCGGATTGCAGTTGCGCCACCATTTCGCAGGCGGATAATTGGTAGAGGTTGGTCACGGGTCGGTATGATAATGCGTGAAATAGCATAAAATAATTAGGCGTGAATAGTATGCTTCAACCATCGGTCAAACAATGCGCCCAATAAATGCGTCCAATCAGTTTCGCTCGCTGCCTGAATTTGGTAGGTTGTCATTGATGATTATTCTAAACTACATGTGGAATTCCACTTCTCTCTACCATACTCTAGTTCGCCAGTATCGAATGCGTCTTACTAATCTCTAATGTAATTCCCCAGAAAAATGATTGCGATTGAAATAAACACTAATGCAGAGACCCAGTCAGAAACAAACCGTCCCTGTATTTTTTTCGAGGTTAAAGTTTGGATGCTTACACCGGAAAGACCAAATAGAAAATTAATAGTTGTCCCAATTGCACACAATATCGTGCCCAAAATCAAAGCAAGTAAATGCGGTGCTTGCGCATGTGATGGAATAAATTGCGGAATAAATGAAACGAAAAATACCAATGCTTTTGGATTAGAGATGTTGGTAATTACCCCTCGCAAGAAAATACTATAATTCGCGGTTTTTTTGCGTACATCCTCACCCGTATCATTTTTGGAAATTAAAATTGTGATGCCCAAATAAAGCAAATATATGCTTCCAAAAATTTGCAGAAAAGCAAAAACATTGGGGTTGTAGTCGTTTGATAAAAAAATGATGAATGTAGTAATCACAGTTAGAAACATCCCTCCAACCCCGACGCCAGTAGCCGCAAATAAAGCCCCTTTTGCGCCATGTGAACTACCGGTTGCGATACAGAACACCATATCCGGGCCGGGGACAATCAGAAGTGCTAAAACAGCGACAACAAATTGCGGAAGCATATCCATTCAATTAACTTCTATAATCTTAACTGGCCAAATAGTTTCATGGGCATAGGTTGATACAAGGATCATTTACTGTCTTGTGTTCCAGTATATCGCCCCCAAAGACTTGTTATACCTAGGAAAATGCAAACATCAAAATCGCGCTTACCGCATAATTTGTCGTACATCATTGAAAGTGCTTTATCCATCAGCGTGATTCTCGGCGCGGTACATGAAATAAAAACCGACTAATGTGACCGCCAAACCCGCCGCGCCGAGTATGCTGAGTTGTTCTTTGAAAACCAGATACGCTATCACCATCGTGACTGGCGGCACGAAATATTGCAACGCTGAGACGCGCGTTGCGTCGCGTGTGCGAATCAAATAAAACATCATCGCATATGCGGAGATGGAAACGATTAATGCGAGCCAGATGACCGAAAACAGGAACGTGGTGTTGTTGTCGGCGTGAAAATCTTCAAACCACCACGCGAGTGGCACCAGTAGTGTGAAGGTGATCGCGCCTTGCCAGAATAATGAAGTCATAATCGGCAGTTCGGTGGTTTGCAGTTTGCCATGGCGTTCCAAAAGCGTGATGGCGGTCAGACTGATGGTGGCGATGCCGGGCAATAAATAGACCCACACAGCAACTCCTCCAAACAACGTGTCTCCGCTTACGAAGATGCACACACCGACAAAGCCGAGCCCGATGCCGAACCATTTCATCGCGCTGTTTTTTTCGCCCAGTAACACCGGTGCGCATAACGCGGTCAGCATGGGCTGCATCGCTGCAATTAACGCCGCCGCGCCCGCATTCATGCCAAATTCAAATGACTTCAGAATTGCTACCAGCCAAATGAAGTGTCCCAAAAAACCGGTCAGGAAAACGACAGTGTTTGGTTTGTGCCATTGCCGCCGGATGCTGACATATGCTGCAACGAGCAACACCACGATGGCGTAGCGGTAGAGCAACAACGTGAAGGTACCGGACAGTGGCACGCCGATTTTTGCGCCGATGTAACCGGAACACCAAAACAGCAGAAATAATAATTCATCGCGACGGAGAAAGTTCATTGCGGTGTATCGTTGACCCAGTTTGCAGTGTGTTCATGTTAGAGTTTCTATAATGTGGCATTATCGCCAGACCCCGCCAATGCAGGTTAGCCGCACGATATGGGCGCAAACCCGCAAATACAAACGCTTTATTCTGATACTTGTATTTAGAAAACCTAACAATGAAACATCGCCTCCCCCCGCTCAATTCACTGCGCGCCTTTGAGTCTGCGGCGCGGCATTTGAGTTTCACTCGCGCCGCCACAGAGTTGAATGTGACACCGGGCGCAATTAGCCAGCAGGTAAAGCGGCTTGAGGATTATCTTGGTGTCAGGTTATTCCGCCGCCGCAACCAAAAAATCTTGCTCACCGACCCGGCACGGGCCTACCTACCGCTAATCAGTGCCAGCTTCACGCAGTTGGCAACGGCAGTGGATTCAATACATCATGCCAGCACCAACCGACCACTGACCGTCACCGTTTCGCCAACCCTCGGTGCGCGCTGGCTGGTGCCGCGCCTCGGCGCATTTCACAAAGCGTATCCCGATATGAGCATCCGCATTGATGCCAGCGTTGGATTGGTTGACCTCGCACGCGATGACATTGACCTTGGCATCCGCTTCGGCGACGGCGTGTATCCCGACCTTGACAGCGTGCCTTTGTTTTCGACGTGTGCGTATCCGGTATGCAGCCCGGCGTTACTCAAAACCGGACCCAAACTGGAAACACCGCAAGACCTTGAAGCCCACACTTTGTTACATCCCGAATATCCCTGGGGCGACTCCTGGCCTGACTGGCAGACCTGGTTATACGCAGTGGGCATTACCGACATTGACACAAGCCACGGCATTCGCTTCACCAGCCCCGAAATGGTGATGCAAGCGGCACTGGGCGGACAGGGCGTGGCGTTATTCGGCGATGTGCTGGTGGAAACGGACCTACGTTGCGGACGGTTGGTGAGGCCGCTGAAAGAATCGCTACCGCTGGACTACGCCTACCACATAGTCCACACCCACAGCCGCGCGGAGTGGCCACGGATAAAATTGTTCAAGGCGTGGCTGTTGGAACAAGCGAAACACAGTGAATCTCGTAGGTCGGGTTAGTGCAACGTAATCCGACACATTCATACAAAACCAACCTTAATCTCGGTCGGTGCATTTGCTCGCTGCCTGAATTTGGTAGGTTGTCATTGATGATTATTCTAACGAGGCAATCGTGACACCGCATCCGGTTTTTATCCTGTCCGACCGCAGTGGACTGACCGCGGAGACCATCTGCCACACGCTGCTCAGCCAGTTTCCCGCCATCGAGTTCAATCAAGAGGCATTGCCGTTCATCGAGAACCGCGACAAACTGCAGCAAGCCATCGCCCGCATCAATCAGGTGGCGGCGGATTCCGGCAAGCGGCCGCTGGTGTTCACCACTTTCGCCAAACAAGAGCATCAGAAACTCGCGGCAACCGCCAACGCGGAAATCTTCAACCTGTTTGAGCCGTTCATCGGGCGCATGGAAGCCGCCTTGCAACAGTCCGCTTCGCAACTCGCGGGCAAGGCGCACGGCATCGCCGACCCGGCGCAATACGGTCGGCGAATCAGCGCGGTCAATTACGCCATGCACTGCGATGACGGCCTGCATCGGCGCGATTATCGGCGCGCCACGGTGATACTGATCGGCGTGTCACGCTGCGGCAAAACCCCCACCAGTTTGTATCTGGCGTTGCACTTTGGTTTTTACGCGGCGAATTATCCGCTCACCGAAGAAGATTTCACGCGCGGTGCGTTGCCCGAAGAAATCCTCGCCCACCGCGACAAAGTGTTCGGGCTCACCATCGACCCGCTACGGCTACAACAAATCCGCTCCGAGCGTCGCCCCGACAGCGGCTACGCATCCCTCGCCCAATGCCGCGAGGAAGTCCGGATGGCGCAAGCGTTATTCCAACGCTATCACATCAAGCATTGCGACTCGACCGCTTATTCGGTGGAAGAACTCGGCAGCACCATCAAACATCGCATGGGGTTGCAGTCGGCACTCTACTGAGATTGCGCATCCGCCCCAGCATCCGGCGGTTGAATAGAAGCGACGCAAGCCCCATTTGTTCCCTACACATAAAATGATGTCGGTCACGCCGGCTTGATTTTTTTTTACCGGATCATGAAATGCGTTTGGACAAGTTGACTGCGAAATTTCAATTGGCACTGGCCGAGGCGCAGAGCCTGGCGGTCGGTCGTGGGCATCAGTTCATCGAGCCGTTGCATGTGATGCTGGCGATGCTCGAACAGGACGGCAGCAGTGTGCGGCCCCTGCTGTTGAAGGGAAATGTCAACCTCAATCGTTTGCGCTCTGCGCTCGGTGAAGCGTTGGATCGCGTGGCGCAGGTGGATGGAAACGAGGGCGAAGTTCATTTTTCCAACGACCTCGGCGCGCTACTCAATGTCGCCGACAAACAAGCACAAGTACGCAACGATCAATACATCGCCAGCGAGTTGTTCGTGCTCGCCGCGCTGGAGCGCAAAGACGCGCTCGGCAAAATGTTGCGCGATGCCGGCGCATCCAAAAACGGGTTGGATAAAGCCATCGAGTCGATGCGAGACGGCAAAACCGTGGATGATGCCAACGCCGAAGAGCAACGTCAGGCGTTGGAAAAATACACCATCGACATCACCGAACGCGCCGAGCAGGGAAAACTCGACCCGGTAATCGGCCGCGATGACGAAATCCGCCGCGCTATTCAAGTGTTGCAGCGGCGCACCAAAAACAACCCGGTGCTGATTGGCCAGCCCGGGGTCGGCAAAACCGCGATTATCGAAGGTCTCGCGCAGCGCATCGTCAATGGCGAAGTGCCGGATGGTATCAAGAACAAACGCGTACTCGCCCTTGACCTGGGTGCGTTGGTAGCCGGCGCGAAATACCGCGGCGAATTTGAGGAGCGGTTGAAAGCGGTGTTGAACGATCTCGTCAAGCAGGAAGGGCGCATCATTTTATTCATAGATGAACTGCACACCGTGGTCGGAGCCGGTGCCGCCGAAGGCGCCATGGACGCGAGCCAAATGTTGAAGCCGGCGCTGGCGCGTGGCGAATTGCATTGCGTTGGTGCGACCACGCTGGATGAATATCGCAAGCACATCGAAAAAGATGCGGCGCTTGAGCGGCGCTTCCAGAAAGTATTGGTGGTCGAGCCGAGCGTGGAGGACACCATCGCCATCCTGCGTGGCCTCAAGGAGCGCTATGAAGTGCATCATGGTGTCGACATCACCGACCCGGCCATCGTCGCCGCCGCGACTTTGTCGCATCGCTACATCACCGATCGCAACCTGCCGGACAAAGCCATTGATCTGGTGGACGAAGCGGCCAGCCGCATCCGCATGGAAATCGATTCCAAGCCGGAGGCAATGGATCGTCTCGACCGCCGCTTGATTCAATTGAAGATTGAGCGCGAGGCATTGAAAAAAGAAAGCGATGATGCTTCAGTCAAAAGATTGAAAGATTTGGAAACCGAAATCGAAAAACTGGAACGCGAATACGCCGACCTGGATGAAATTTGGCGCGCCGAGAAAGCCGCGGTGCAAGGCAGTCAGCACATCAAAGAAGAAATCGACCGTGCGCGCACCGAATTGGAAGCGGCGCGACGCGCCGGCGACTTGACGCGCATGTCGGAATTGCAATACGGAAAAATTCCCGAACTCGAAAAACAACTGGCGGCGGTAAGTGAGGTCGAGCGCGAAGGCGTGGCCATGACCTTGTTACGCAACCGCGTCAATCAGGACGAAATCGCCGAGGTGGTGTCGAGTTGGAGCGGCATTCCGGTGGCAAAAATGCTGGAAGGCGAGAAGGAAAAACTGCTGCGCATGGAAGACAACCTGCACCGTCGGGTCATTGGCCAGAATGAAGCCATTACCGCGGTGGCAAACGCCATCCGGCGTTCCCGTGCCGGGTTGTCGGACCCGAATCGTCCGTATGGTTCGTTTCTGTTCCTCGGTCCCACCGGCGTCGGCAAGACCGAACTGACCAAGGCACTGGCGGAATTTTTATTCGACTCCGAGCAGTCTCTGGTGCGAATAGATATGTCCGAGTTTATGGAAAAACATTCGGTGGCGCGCATGATCGGTGCGCCGCCGGGCTATGTCGGCTACGAGGAAGGCGGCTACCTGACCGAAGCGGTGCGCCGCCGCCCGTATTCGGTAATCCTGCTTGATGAAGTGGAAAAGGCGCACGCCGATGTGTTCAATGTGCTGCTGCAGGTGTTGGACGACGGCCGCCTGACCGACGGCCACGGCCGCACCGTGGATTTTCGCAACACCGTGATCATCATGACTTCCAACCTCGGCTCGCAGATGATTCAGGAGATGAGTGGCAACGACAGTTACGAAGCGATGAAAAGCGCGGTGTTGGAAATTGCGGCATCGCACTTTCGGCCGGAGTTCATCAACCGCATTGACGACATGGTGGTGTTTCACCCGCTGGAGAAAGATCAACTTGTGCAGATCGCGCAGATCCAACTTGGATTTCTGCAACGCCGTCTGGCGCAACGCGACATGACCATTGAAATTTCCAACGAGGCACTCGCCAAACTGGCCGAAGCCGGCTTCGATCCGGTATTCGGTGCGCGTCCGTTGAAGCGGACGATTCAAAACGAAATCGAAAACCCGCTGGCGCAGGGCATCCTCGAAGGCGGCTTTCCGCCCGGCGGCATGGTCAAGGTTTCTTGTGCAGGCGACGAATTTGTTTTTTCCTGCGACACCGGCAAATAAAAAAACAGGTCGTTATTCTTGCTATAAAATCGCCCTTTTTGCCGAGCGTGCGCCTAATGGCCGTTACCCCGTTACCCCGAGGCGATGAAGCCCTGAACTGCTCCCATCAACTGGGCATTGATACCGGCGGAACCTACACCGATGCCGTGATCATCGCCGGCGGTCGCGTCGTCGCCAAGAACAAAAGCCTGACCACCAGTTATGACCTGACCGTTGGCATCGGCAATGCGCTTGCCGCCCTGCCCGGGGAATTGCTTGCATCGGTCAACCTCGTGGCACTTTCAACCACGTTGTCCACCAATTCGGTGGTGGAAGGGCGCGGCGCACCGGTGGCGGTGTTGTTGCCCGGTTACAGCGAAGAACAGGTGGCGCGAAGCGGGTTGGCGCAAATTCTCGAGCGCGAATTCATCACCCTGCTGAACGGCGGCCACAACGCGGTCGGCGCAGAACTGGTCCCGCTGGACACCGAGCGCGCCGCCGACATCATCATGGCGCAAAAGGACAAGGTCTCGGCGTTTGCCATCTCCAGTTTATTCGCCACCCGTAACTCCGCGCACGAATGTGTGTTGCGGGAACTGGTGGTTGACCTGACCGGCAAACCCGTTGCCTGCGGCCACGAACTCGCCACCAGCCTCGGCGCGCCACGGCGGGCACTGACCGCCACGCTCAATGCACGCATGATTTTGTATATCCAGACCCTGATCGAGTCGGTGGAATCCATCCTGAAACGGCAAAATATCGCCGCACCGTTGATGATCGTCAAGGGCGACGGCTCGCTGATCAACGCGCAAACCGCGCGCCGACAGCCGGTGGCAACGGTGTTGTCGGGCCCGGCGGCGAGCGTCATCGGCGCGTGCGCCCTGAGCGGACAGCGCGACGCCATCGTGGTGGATATGGGCGGCACCACCACCGACATCGCCGTGGTCACCGACGGTCAGCCCGACCTGTGCGCCGACGGCGCCCGCATCGGCGACTGGCAGCCGATGGTGGAAGCGATTCGGGTTTTTTCGATCGGTCTTGGCGGCGACAGCGAAGTTCGGTTCAAGGGGAAACTCGCGCTCTCCCACCGGCGCGTAATCCCGATGAGTTTATTGGCGCATCAATTCCCCGACGTTTTGGGGAAACTGGAACGGCAGTGGCGCGCCGCGCCGAGTCCGCGCAACAACCGCTTCGCGCTACGCTTGCAGAAAAACGAGACGCTACTTCGGCAATTGACCGAAACCCAACTTCGCGCCTGGGAAACGTTGCGGGACGGGCCAATCGAATTGGAATCCCTGGTGGATTCCGACCGCGCCCTACTGCGTGCGCTGGCCGGGATGGAGCGCATGGGGCTGGTGATTTACAGCGGTTTCACGCCTTCCGATGCCACCCACGTGCTTGGCATGAGCACGCACTGGGACGCGCACGCGGCGCAACTGGGGGCGAAAATCTGGGCGCGGCAAATGCGCTATCTGTATGGCTGCGGCGACTGGCCGGTGGGCGATGCGATTGAGCCCTGCCGGCGGGTGTTTGACCTGGTGGTGCGGGAAATCAGCCGGAAACTCATTGAGGCCGCATTGAATCAGCACGGCAAGTTGGCTAATGCCACCTCGCGCAACCTGACGCAATTGCTGGCGGATATGGTGCTGGACGGCGGCAAGGCGGACACCGTCAACCCGCTGTTCCGGCTTGAGTTCGCCAAAGGCTATCCGGTCGTGGCGGTGGGCGGGCCGGCGCGGGATTATTTTCCGCAAGTGGCGAAAATGCTGGCGGTGGAACTGCACCTGCCGCCGGACGCGGAAACCGCAAACGCCGTGGGCGCGGCACTGGGCGCGGTGGTGCAAGCCGCCCATGTCACGGTCACGCAGCCGGAATTCGGCGTGTTTTATTTGTTCCACACCCAGCAGCCACTCGTCTTTGAGAACCTCAAACCGGCATTGGAAAAAGCGGTCGAAATCGCCCGCTCGGAAGCGACTGCCATGGCCGAATCAGCCGGCGCCATCGCCATCGAAACCCGCATCCAACGGGAAGACAATCATGTCAAGCACGACATTGACGGCGAATTGTTCGTCAGCACCACCATCACCGCAGTGGCTACCGGCCGGCCGAATTGTCTGCTTCAACCGCTGAAATGATAGCCGCGCAAACGCCGGCGTAACGCCTACACCTCCACATACTCTCGCTTGAACGGCACCGCGTCCTCATCCGCGTCGCTGTCAAATTCGCGGGCGAAGCGGTGGCCTTCATACACCGCCGTGGCGATGGTGCCGGGTGCCAGGCAGTCGCCGATGCGGGATAGCGCGCGAATGCCCGCGGCTTCCCTTTTGTCGGGCTCGGCATCCAGTTCCAGATAGAGGGAATCGCACGGCTGGCGGGCGGTGACCATCACCACGGTTTCGGCTACCACGGTTCGCGGTTCATCGCTGCCGGTGTGCCGCAATGCGATTTGCCCGTGGCCGGCGTGGTCGAGTTTGTGTTTTTCCACGAGGGTCACGCCGAGTTTGCGTAGGCGGCACTCAATGTGTCCCTGCTCCAGTGTGTTGTGGGTCCACGCGGAAACATCGGCGGCTGGCGTGACCAGAGTAACCCCGGTGCCGGCGGCGATTAATTGCTCGGCGATGACGCTTCCCATGTAGTAGTGGTCGTCGTCGTAGACCACCACGGTGCCGCCAACCGGCGCGCCGCCCATGAGGTCGTCCGGTGTGATGAATTTCACGCTGCCGTCGTTGGCAATGGGCTTGCGGTGGGTGCGGCCGATTCCGTCTCGGTCCCAGCGTGCGCCGGTGGCGATCACCACCTGCGCGGCACTCAGTTCGCGCGCGAATTCCAGCACTTGCCCGGCATCCAGTTGGCTTTGCGTGAAGGTCTGCACGCCGGACAGTTTTTGCAGTTGGCCTAGGCGGTAATCCGCCACCCGCATCCAGGTGGCGAGTCCGGGCAGTTTGCTTTCGTTGAACACCCGCCCGCCCAGTTGCGCGGCGGCTTCGGCAAGCGTAACGCGGTAGCCGCGGCGTGCCAGCGACATCGCCGCTTCAAGCCCGGCCGGTCCGCCGCCGACGATGAGGATCGCCGAGTCGCCGGCCGCCGGTGCGATTTTTTCCGGATGCCAGTCGCGCCGGTGTTCCTCGCCCATGGTGGGGTTCTGGGTGCAGCGGATTGGGCGCACGGTCATGTCGCCGGAGACGCAGATGTTGCAGCCGATGCACTCGCGGATGTCCTCGGCCCGCCCGCTTTCAATTTTGCTCGGCAGGAACGGGTCGGCGATGGACGGCCGGGCGGCACCGATGAGATCCAACACGCCGCGTTTGACCTGGGACACCATGGCATCGGGGGAGGTGAACCGGCCGACCCCCACCACCGGCTTGCCGGTCACTTGTTTGACGAAGGCGATGTAGGGTTCCTGGGCACCTTCCCCGGCGAAGCGCGCGCTCATTGAATCATTCGACCAGTCGCTGATATTGACATCCCACAAGTCCGGCAACTCGGCAAGCATCTCCACCACTTCGCGGCCTTCGCCTTGCGCCGACATGCCGTCTTCGGGCCCGCCTTCGTCAGTCAGTTCGTCCACCGCAAAGCGCACCGCAATGCCACAGCGGTCGCCGACCGCGTCTTTGGTATCTTCCAGCAATTCGCGCAAAAATCGCACGCGGTTTTCCAAACTGCCGCCGTATTCGTCGGTGCGTTGATTGCGACGCCGAGAAATGAAATGAAACGGCAACGCCAGGTCATGCGCGGCATACACATAAACAATGTCAAAGCCGATGTCGCGGGCGCGCAACGCCGCCTTGCGATGCCAGCGACGCACATTGGCGATGTCGCGCTTGCTCATGGCGTAGGCTTGTGCCGGTTCAAGGCTGTCGATCATCATCCCCGACACGCCCATGGCCGGCAGGCGACTATACAGGTTGGCGGAAGCGTGGCCGTTGTGGGTGATTTCGATGGCGGCAAGGGAGTCGTGCCGGTGCACGGCATCAACCATCAACTGCAACCGCTTCATGTCGCCGTCATCCCACAGGCGGCCTTCAATATACGGCGACCACTCCGAACTGGGGTGGATTTCCACCTCCTGGGTCGAGACCACGCCCCAGCCGCCTTCGGCTTTGATGCCGCGCTGGCGGGCTTCGCCGTGGGGATAGACATGGCCCATGCCGTTACAGTGAGGCACTTGGTAAAAGCGGTTGCGGCTGGTCACCGGGCCAATTTTCACCGGCTCAAACAGGATGTCGTAACGGGGGTCTCGGGGCATGTTTTTTTCCTCGCAGGGTTATAGATACCAGCCGGCTTCGGCTTGATCGCTCTCAACGAAAGCGCGGTATTCATTCAACTTGCAACTGCAATAAGCATCCAGATAGCGCCGCCCGAAATAGTCGGGAAGAACTTGTCCGTGGCGGCATTTTTCAAAAGCGCTTTCGGGGTCGAACGGGATGTCCGGGTGCAATTGCGCACCGGCGTTGCCCGGTGCCGGCTCTCCCGGGTCAATGCGGTTGCGGCTGGTCACCGGGCCGATTTGCACCGGCTCAAACAGGATGTCGTAACGGGGGTCTCGGGGCATGTTTTTTCCTCGCATGGTTATAGATACCAGCCGGCTTCGGCCTGGTCGCTCTCAACGAAAGCGCGGTATTCATTCAACTTGCAACTGCAATAAGCATCCAGATAGCGCTGGCCAAAATAGTCGGGAAGAACTTGTCCGTGGCGGCATTTTTCAAAAGCGCTTTCGGGGTCGAACGAGATGTCCGGATGCAATTGCGCGCCGGCGTTACCCGGTGCCGGCTCTCCCGGGTCAATGCGGTTGCGGATGCCGTGGTGGATGCCGGCGAGCAGAGTTGCCAGGGCCAGGTAGGGGTTGGCGTCTGCGCCGGCGACGCGATGTTCGATACGCCGCGCATGTCCCGGGCTCTTGGGTATGCGCATGGCCACCGAGCGGTTTTCATAACCCCAACTCGGTTGCACCGGCACATAACTGTCGGGAACGAATCGCCGGTAGGAATTGACATTGGGCGCGAATATCGCCATCGCCTCCGCCAGAGTTTGTTTAAGTCCGCCGATGGCGTGCAGCAACAGCGGGCTGGCGCAGGCGGGCGTGCCGTAGGCGGCTTCCCCGCCGCCGTCAAATACGTTCTCGCCGTCGCCGTCCAGCAGGCTGAGGTGCAGATGCAAACCGTTGCCGGCGTGTGTGGAATAGGGCTTTGCCATGAAGGTGGCCTGCATCCCGTGTTTTTTCGCAACGCACTGCACCGTGCGGCGGAATAGCACGCACTGGTCGGCGGCGGCGAGGAGGTTGTCGCTGTGGTGCAGGTTGATTTCGAATTGGCCCGGGGCATATTCGGCCGAGACCGCGCCACACGCCACGCCTTGTTGGGCGCAGGCATCGGCCACCTCGTGCAGGTAGTGGCTGAAATCTTCGATCTGCTCCATGCTATACACTTGGGTGGCATCGCTTCGTTGTCCGCTGAGTTCGGAGCGCGGCGGTTGAAGATGCCGGCCATGGTCGTGTGCCGGGTCGAGCAAGTAGAACTCCAACTCGAACGCCACCACCGGTTTGAGATTCAGTTCATCAAATCGCTCCATCACTCGCGCCAGCACATTGCGCGGCTCGAAGTAATAGGGCTCGCCGTCCAGGTTTTGCAGGGTCAGCAGCACCTGCGCCGTGGGATAGCGCGCCCACGGTGCCGGCACCAACGTGTCGGCGATGGGAATCGCGACTTCATCCGGGTCGCCGTCGGAAACCCCCATGCCTTCGGGGTCGAGAGAATCGCCGGTGACCGCCAGCAAAAGCGACGAACCGGGCAGCATCATACCGCCGCCGAAAACCTTGTCCGCTTTATCGATGGGGTAACGCTTGCCGCGCATCACGCAAGACAGGTCGCACACAAAAGCATCGAGATACTGCGTGTCGGGGTGGCGGCGCAAAAACGCGGACAGCGGCGTGAGGTCAGTCAAATTGATACCGAATCACGATTTATCCAAATTGAGTATCTTAAGCACGGCATCGCCAATTACAGTTGGCTCCAAATCGCTTATGATTTTCGCTTTTATCGGTTTTATTGCAGTGTGGCGCGCATTTTGCTGTGGGCCGCTTTTTGCGGTGCGGTGCAAAAATAAAACGAACTTTCCGTTGTTCTCGCCTGTGGTAATTCTAACGCCAGTCACTTTTCTATTGTCTGTTTTCATATAGTTGCCTCTCGTTTAAGATTTGGATTCTCGCACGGCGCATCAGTTTGTATTCCCGCCGAGCGATGAACACGCCGCTGCCAACGACGATGGCGGCACCGAGCAAGGTGGTCGGCGACAATACTTCGCCATACACCACATAGCCGATGAGGATCGCCCATACCAATACAAAATAGTTGAACGGTTGCAGTATAACCGCCGGCGCCAGTTCCAGCGATTTGATTAGCAGCAAGTGCCCGATGATGGAAGTGGTGCTGATGACCAATAGCCACAGCGCATCGGCGACCGCCACCGGCTGCCAGTAAAAGGGCGCGATCAACGCGGCGCCGACAAAGCCGACCACGCCGATGTAAAGCAGCGAGGTCTCGAAGGAATCGTGGCGCGAAACTTTGCGGGTCAGGATGTTATACAACGCAAACATCAGCGCGGCGGTAATGGCAATGGCGGCGGCCGGCTGGAAAACCGCGACGCCGGGGCGCAGGATGATGAGCGTGCCGATGAATCCGCAGAACACCGCAAGCCAGCGACGCCAACCGACGGCTTCCTTCAACAATGGCACCGACAGCGCGGTGATGAGGAGCGGGAAGCAGGCGAAAAGGGTGTGCATTTCGGCCAGGCCAAGGAACTGGATGGCGTAGGCGAAGAGGATGATTTCAAAGGAGATCAACAGTCCGCGACAAATTTGCATCCACGGCCGCTTTGAGTGAAACGCCGCCTTGATGCCGATGCTGCGGCTGACCCAGACCAGCGCGAACAAGGCGAAAAAGAAAAACCGCACGACAACGATCTGGGACGCGGCAAGGGTGTGCATCAGGTGCTTGGTTATAGCGTCCTGGGAGGCGAAAAACAAAGTCGCGGTCACCAGCATAACGATCGCTGATGTGGTCGGGTCGCGGGCGGTGAGTTGGGCGGGCATTGGTGGCGGTTAGAGAATCGGCTGGCCGTTGGTTGGTTCTTTGGTTGGGCGGATTTGCCGGCAACCTTGGATTATAGGGCGTATTTCGGCGAAATGTGTCTTGACGGTTGGCAACCGGACACCGTAACACCGGTCGAGAGTAGCGGCGAACCGTCCGGTCGGCCCTTGTGCTGACGGTGTGATGGGCTTACTATTGATACTGATTAATCAACCATTAAGGAGACAAAAAATGATTTCTGGAAAATCCATTGGCAAAGCGGTCGTGTTGGGAATGACACTTACGTTTTTGTTTGCCGGACCGGTGGCGGCCAAGACCTTTAAGTTCGCCTTTCAGGGTGACGCCCAGTCTCTCGACCCGCACGGCTTGAACGAAACTTTTACGCTAGGCATGTTGGGCAATGTCTATGAGGGGCTCACGCACTACGACGGCGATCTGGGGCTGATTCCTGGCCTCGCCGTCTCGTGGGAAACGGTTTCGCCGACCAAGTGGCGTTTCAATCTGCGGCGCGGGGTCAAGTTCCACAACGGCAACCCTTTCACCGCCGATGACATGATTTTCTCGTGGCGGCGGATGTTGGCGGAAGGATCCGACCAGAAGGCGCGCGCCGCCCTGATCAGCAACATCATCAAGATCGACGACCACACTATCGATGTGGAAACTCCGGTTCCCACGCCGACGCTGTCGCGGGAAATGGTTTATATGTATGTCATGGACAAGGAATGGTCGGAACAAAACAATGCCATCAATCCCGCCAGCCCCAAAGATGCGGGTCGCGAACACGCATTTGCCACCACCAATGAGAACGGTACCGGCCCGTTCACGGTGGTTTCCCGACAGCCCGATGTGAAAACCGTGATGAAGCACTTTGACGGTTATTGGGGTGATGTACCGAGCAACGTCACCGAGGTGATTTTCACGCCCATTACCCAAGCCGCAACCCGGGTCGCGGCACTGCTTTCCGGCCAGATTGATCTGGCCTATCCGGTGCCGGTTCAGGACTGGAATCGCCTGAACGGTGCCGAAGGTGTTCGTGCGCTGACCGGGCCCGAAGCGCGCACCATCTTCCTCGGCATGGACCAGTTCCGCGACGAGTTATTGCATTCCAGCGTCAAGGGCAAAAATCCGTTCAAGGACAGCCGGGTTCGCCAGGCATTCGCTCACGCCATTAACCTGGATGCCATCAAGCGCACGATCATGCGCGGTGCGGCGACGCCTTCGGGCCTGATGTGGGCACCGCAAATCAACGGTCATGACCAGTCCGCCAACCTGCCGTATCGCTACGACCCGGCACTTGCCAAAAAATTGCTTGCCGATGCTGGTTATGCCGATGGCTTTACGGTTACCATGGATTGCCCCAACAACCGCTATGTCAACGACGAAAAAATCTGCCAGGCGGTGGCTGGCATGCTTGCAAAGGCGGGGGTGAAAATCGATTTGCTGGCGCAGCCCAAGTCGAAATACTTTGCCAAGGTGCTGGCCCAGGGCGGATACGACACCAGTTTTTATTTGCTCGGCTGGACTCCCGGCAGCATTGATGTTCACAACGTTTTCCAGAACCTCATCGTGTGCCAAAACGCCGAAGAAAAACGTGGCCAGTTCAACCTCGGTAATTATTGTAACCCCAGGGTGGACGAACTCGCCAACCAGATTGGCGAGGAAACCGATGTTGCCCGCCGTCAGGCGTTGATTGACGAGGCGGCGAAAATTATTCGCGAGGAAGTCGGCTATTTGCCGATTCACCAGCAACCGCTGTCGTGGGGTGTGCGCGACGGCATTTCGGTTGCCCAGCGTCCTGACAACGTTCTTGATTTGCGCAACGTCGTTCTGCCCTGAGCGGCGCACGTTTCTTTTTTTATTCTTCTCGCTCGGCGTAAAACTCAAACACTGCCGACCGGCCATGCTTTTGTATATCGCTCGGCGACTGCTACAAGCCGTTGCGGTCATGCTGGCGGTCGGGCTGATCGCGTTCGCTCTGTTTCAGTTTGTCGGCGACCCGATCAACAACATGGTCGGGCAGGACACTTCGCTTGTCGAGCGCGAAGCCCTTCGAGAAAGTCTTGGCTTGAACGAAAGTGTCGTGGTGCAGTTCGGGCGTTTCATCGGCAACGCGGCACGGGGAAATTTCGGCAACTCCTATCGGTTGCGCAAACCGGTGGCCGAACTCATCAGCGAGCGGTTTTCGGCAACCATGGAACTCTCGCTGGTGTCGGCCGTTCTCGCCCTCGTTATCGGCATTCCCATGGGCGTGTATACCGCGCTCAAGCGCACCAGTGTCCTCAGCCGCAGTTTCATGACGCTGTCGCTGATCGGCGTTTCACTGCCGACTTTTCTGATCGGCATATTTCTCATTCTATTTTTTGGCGTCATGCTACGCTGGTTGCCGACTTTTGGGCGCGGCGAGGTCATCGATATCGGCGGCTGGAGCACCGGTTTTCTGACCGCCAGCGGGCTCAAGTCGCTGATTATGCCGGCGATTACCCTGGCAATTTTTCAGATGACGCTCATCGTCCGCCTGGTGCGCGCGGAAATGCTTGAGGTGTTGCGCGCCGACTACATCAAGTTTGCCCACGCCAGGGGGTTGACCGCGCGGGTGGTGAATTTCAACCACGCATTGAAAAATACTTTGGTGCCGGTGATTACCATCATAGGTTTGCAACTCGGTTCTATCGTGGCGTTTGCCATCATCACCGAGAGCGTGTTTCAGTGGCCGGGCATGGGGCTTTTGTTTATTCAGGCGATTCATGAAGTGGACATTCCGGTGATGGCCGCCTATCTCATGCTGATCGGTTTTATGTTCGTCATTATCAATCTGGTGGTGGACATTCTTTATTATGTAATCGACCCGCGTCTTCGGTTGCGTTGAACAAATCGCCGTGACCGCCATGCCTAAAATGCCCGAACCAAACCGCCCCCGGTCGTTGATGGCGCGTTTTTTTGACAGCGACCTGTGGTGGGAATTCAAACACTCGCCCAGCGTAATCATCGCGGCGGTCGTGACCGCGCTAATGATATTTTCATCACTGCTGGCACCGCTTGTTGCGCCCTACGATCCGTTTGACATAGCCAGCGTCGATTTGTTGGACTCGTTGAAACCGCCGGCCTGGCTGGAAGGCGGCGAACTTCATTACTTGCTCGGCACCGACGATCAGGGGCGCGATGTTTTCTCGACCATTCTTTATGGCAGCCGGGTCTCGTTGCTGGTTGGTTTTCTGTCGGTTCTGATGGCGCTATTCATCGGCGTGGTGGTGGGATTGGTCGCCGGTTATTCCGGCGGCTGGATTGATTCCGTGCTGATGCGCATCGCCGATGTCCAACTTTCGTTTCCGGCGATTCTGGTGGCGTTGCTAATCGACGGCGTGGTTCGCGGCATCCTGCCCCGGGGTGCGCACGAGGATCTTGCCGTCATCGTCCTCATCGTTGCCATCGGTTTGAGTTTCTGGGTGCAATTCGCGCGCACCGTGCGCGGCTCGACTTTGGTGGAGCGCACCAAAGAATATGTGCAAGCCGCCCAAGTGATCGGGCTACCCGCCGCGCTCATTTTGGTTCGGCATATCCTGCCCAACGTCATGAGCCCGGTGCTGGTGATCGCCACAATCCAACTCGCCCTCGCCATCATCATCGAGGCGACGTTAAGTTTTCTCGGCGTCGGTGTGCCGGCGACCAAGCCGTCTTTGGGAACGCTAATCCGTATCGGCAACGACTATCTGTTTTCCGGAGAATGGTGGATTACGGTATTCCCCGGCCTCGCGCTTATCATCCTGGTGCTCGCGGTTAATTTGCTGGGCGACTGGCTGCGCGATGCACTCAACCCGAAATTGCGCTGATGCCACGATGAACGAAGACACAGCATTACTTGATATCCGCGGAATGCGGGTGGAGTTTCCCGATCGCCGGGGTTGCATCGTCGCCGCCACGGATGTGACGCTTTCCATCAACCAGGGAGAAATCCTCGGAGTGGTCGGTGAATCCGGTGCCGGCAAATCCACCATCGCCAATGCGGTCATTGGTTTGCTCGACCCGCCGGGGCGCGTTACCGCCGGGCAGATTCGCCTCCACGGCGTGCGCATCGACACCCTCGGATTGCAACCGATGCGCAAGATACGCGGTCGCCGCATCAGCATGATTTTTCAGGACCCGCTTACTTCCCTTGACCCGTTGCAGAGCATCGAGCGTCAGTTGGTGGAGACCATCGTGACGCATCTTGCGTTGTCCGAATCCGCCGCCCGGCGGCGCGCCGTTGAATTGCTGGATAGCGTCGGCATACCCGAACCCGCAGTCCGCATCAAACAATATCCCCATCAATTTTCCGGCGGGATGCGCCAGCGCGTCGTCATCGCGCTGAGTTTATGCGCCGAACCCGAAGTGTTGCTGGCGGATGAGCCGACCACCGCGTTGGATGTTTCGATTCAATCGCAAATCCTCGACCTGATGCGCCAGATGGTGCGCGAGCGTGGGCTTGGCATGATGCTCATCACGCACGACATGGGTGTGATTTCGGAGATCGCCGACCGCGTGGCGGTGATGTATCGTGGCAAAGTGGTGGAGAGCGGGACGACGACGAAAATTCTCACCGACCCCGACCATGCATACACGCGCAGTTTGATTTCCGCGGTGCCGCGTCCGGACCGGCGGGAGAAGCGTTTTCCGCTGGTTGAGTATATTGAGGCCGCGGCGATGCCGGCCAAAAAACTGGATATTAAAACCCACTGGCTCGGACAAAGCCGCGACTTTTCCGCCACCACCAACGACAATCTTTTGGAAGCGAAAAATCTGAAGTTGCGCTTTATCATCACGCCTTCGGTTTTCAAATCCCGGCGCCGCTATCTTGATGCCGTCAACGATGTTTCATTCACGATTCGCCGGGGTGAAGTGTTCGGCCTGGTCGGCGAGTCGGGGTCGGGCAAGTCCACTATCGCCCGTCTGATCTGCGGGATTCATACCCCTGCTTCCGGGCGCATCAATTTCGCCGGCGAGAATCTTGACGCCGCCGGTTCGCGCAAATCGCTGAACCGCCTACGCCGTCAGATGCAGATGGTGTTCCAAGATCCGTTCTCTTCTTTGAACGGCAGAATGCGCGTTATTGACATCGTTGCCGAGCCCATCCGTTTTCATCGCCTGGCCCACGGCCGCGAACAGGTGCGCGAGGTTGTCCTTGACTTGCTGGAGTATGTTGGCCTCGGGGCTTCGGCGGCGTCGCGCTTTCCCCACGAATTTTCAGGCGGCCAGCGTCAGCGCATTTCCATTGCGCGTGCACTCGCCACCCGGCCCCGGTTTCTGATTTGCGACGAGCCGACCTCGGCACTGGATGTATCAATTCAAGCGCAAATCTTAAATCTGCTGAAAGATTTACAACAGGAACTGGGGCTTACCATGTTATTCATCAGTCATGACCTGCCGGTCATTCGCCAGATGTGCGACCGAGTCGGCGTGATGAAGGCCGGGCGGTTGTGTGAAGTGCGCGAAACCGAAGATCTGTTCACCAATCCGCAGCATGAATACACCCGGCATCTTCTCCAGTTGATGCCGAAACTGGATATACTGCCCCGTCAACAGGTCGAACAACGGTAGCGGACGATGGCAATTTTATTTCAAGGCGGGCTGGTTTTCGATGGCAAGGGGCAGATGCTTGAAGGCATCTCGGTGCTGGTGGAAGACGGGCGAATCGCACGGATGGCACCGTGCGGAGAGTTTGACGGGTTCAGCGGTGAGGTGGCGGACACCGGCGGCGGCACCCTGCTACCCGGCTTGACCGATTGCCATGTGCATTTATGCTATCAGGGCACGGCAGATCCGGTTGCCACCTTGTCTAAACTCGCCCCCGGCGAAATCGTCATCAAAGCCCTGCAACACGCGCAGTACACCCTGCGCCGGGGAATTACCGGTGTGCGCGATTGCGGCGGAAAGGATTATCTGGAATTCGCCGTCCGCGATGCCGTCAAAAACGGCGTGTTCACGGGCCCGACCATCCACGCCGCCGGGCGCATGATCTGCATGACCGGTGGCCACGGCAACCGCTGGGGGCGCGTCGCCGACGGTTGCGACGAAGTGGTCAAGGCGGTGCGCGAGCAGATTCACGCCGGCTGCGACCTGATTAAAATCATGGCAACCGGTGGCGTCATGACGCCCGGGGTCAATCCCGAAGATGCGCACTACAGCGCAGAGGAGTTGGCCGCGGGTATTCACGAGGCCGGTCGTTTCCACAGGCGAACCGCCAGTCACGCTCAGGGAACCGACGGCATTTTGAACGCCGTGCGCGGCGGCATCGATTCCATAGAGCACGGTTTTTTTATGGATGAACTTTGCGTTCGTGAAATGAACGACCGCGGTGTTTATCTGGTGCCGACCATCTCCGCGTTACGCAACATCCTGAACCATGCGGATGCCGGTATTCCCGCGTTTATCGTCGAAAAAGCCCGGCGCGTCGAAGAGCAGCACCGCGAATCTCTGCAAGCCCACTATCAGGCGGGCGGCAAGATCGCCATGGGCACGGATGCCGGCACGCCTTTCAACCTGCACGGTGACAATGCGCGGGAACTGGCCTACATGGTGGACTACGGGATGTCGGCAAAAGATGCTTTGACCGCCGCCTGCTTTAACGGTGCAGATTTGATGGGGCTTGATGACCGCGGTGCCATCGCCGAGGGCGCGGTGGCGGATTTGCTAATCGTGGCGGGGAATCCGCTGGAAGATATCGCCATGGCGGCAGACTGCCAAAATCACCGTGCGGTGTACAAGGGCGGCAGATTGGTTGCATAAAAAGCCCGTTGCGTAAAAAGCCGTGGTGCGCGATTGAATCGGCCGGCTACTTCGGGTCAGGATGCGGACGGCGCGGGCAGTTCAAGGGCGCGTTGCAATCTGGCTTTGGAGCGGTGCGCGGCGAGCGCGAGTTGGATTAATTGGTCGATGAGTTCGGTATATGGCACGCCGCTGGCGGCCCATAGTTTTGGATACATGCTGATTGGCGTGAAGCCGGGCATGGTGTTGATCTCGTTCAGCGTTACTTGCGATGTGGTTTTGTCGACGAAGAAATCCACCCGTGCGAGGCCGGCGCCGTTGATTTCGCTGAATGCTTTGATTGCCAGCTCGCGCACCCGCGCGGCGGCGTGTTCGGGCAAGTCGGCCGGCACTACCAACTCGGCGTTGTCGTCGATATATTTGGTGGCGTAATCGTAGAACTCGGCGCCGGGGATGATCTCGCCCAATACCGATGCTTGCGGGTGGTCGTTGCCGAGGATGGCACATTCTATTTCGCGGCAGTTTTCCATTGCCTGCTCGATTAATATTTTGTTATCAAATTCAAATGCATGGTCGATGGCGGCGACCAATGCATCGCGTTTTTTGGCTTTGCGGATGCCGACACTGGAGCCCATGTTTGCCGGTTTGACGAACATCGGATAGTCGAGTTGCGCTTCAAAGCACTCGATGGTTTTATTTTTTTTATCGTCATCGCCATCGTCATCGCATTTCCATTGCAATGCGTTGACCGCGAGGTGCGCGACTTGCGGGATGCCGGCCGCGGCGAAGATTTTTTTCGCTAACATCTTGTCCATTGCCAACGCCGAGGCGGCCACGCCGCAACCGACATATGCAATGCCTGCCATCTCAAGCGCGCCTTGCACGGTGCCGTCTTCGCCGAAAGTGCCGTGCAACACCGGAAAAATGACATCAAGAAACGGCAACTTGTCGGTATGCTGGTCGCCGTCATTCGCCCGCATGAGGTTGCCGTTGTGGTGCAAAGCGAGGGTGACCGTATCGCCGGCGCGTTCGGTGGAGTCGCTGAGCGGGCGCACCACGCCGTCATGCAGCAGTTGCTCAAAGTGGTCGGAAAGATGCCAATGCCCGTCTTTGTCGATGCCGATCAAATGGACATCATATCGATCGCGGTCGATGGCTTTGAGGAGGGAGCGCGCTGAGGTGACCGATACTTCGTGTTCGCACGAGCGACCGCCGAACAAGATACCGAGTTGAAGCGGAGCGTGATGCGTTTCATTTTTCATCGCGCACGAAATGCTAGTGGACGAGTTGTGTGATGACGCGATTGCAAAGCGCGATCAAGGTGCCGATCCATGGCAGGATGGCAACGATGAGAATAATGTTGACGGCAAGCACGACACCGGCGACCGAGCGAGTTGCGGTTTTATTAACTTCGACATCAACATCAGCATCAGCATCGACATGAACGGCGGTATCATCGTCCGCGGCATCGTCCGCCGCATCGAAGTAAACCAATTTGATGATGCGCAAATAGTAATACGCGCCAACCACCGCGAGCAATACCGCGAGCACCGCGACCCATTCCAGACCGGTTTCGATCAACACTTGAATCACCGACAATTTTGCGAAGAAGCCCGCGGTCGGCGGGACGCCGGCCATGGAAAACATCAAGATCAAAAACAACAACGCGATGAACGGGCGGCGCATGCTCAAGCCTTTGAGGTCGGCGAGCAAGTCGGATTCAAAATCTTTGCGTGATAAAAATAAAATTAATCCGAATGCGGCGGCGCTCATGGTCGCGTAAATCAGGATGTAGAACAACGATGCGCCATAGCCGGATGCACTGCCGGCGAGGATGCCGAACAGGAAAAATCCCATGTGCGCGATGGTGGAATACGCCAGCATGCGTTTCAAGTTGTCCTGAGCGATGGCGATGAGGTTACCGACCGCCACCGACAACAGCGCAAGGATGACCAGCATCTGCCACCATTGCCCGTGCAAATCTTCCAGCGCACCGACCAAAAGACGCATGACCAACGCAAACGCGGCGATCTTTGGTGCTGCGCTGATGAACGCGGTGGTGGAGGTTGGCGCGCCGTGATACACATCCGGAATCCACATGTGAAAAGGCGCCGCGCCGATCTTGAACGCCACCGCTACGACGATGAAAACCACGGCCAGGGCAAGCGCCGGATGATCGAGATTGATATGAGCGGTGGCATCACTGATCACCGACAACTCCAACGAACCGGTCAAGCCATACAACAACGACATGCCGTAAAGCAAAATGCTTGATGCCAGCGCGCCGAGCACGAAATATTTCATCGCGGATTCCACCGCCAATTTGGAGTCGCGGAAAAAAGCGATCATGGAATACAAACACAACGACATTAATTCCAGCCCAAGATACACGGTTAGCAAGTGATTGGCGGATGCCATCACCATCATTCCGCAAACCGCGAACAAACCCAACACATAATATTCGCTGCCAAACAGGTTGCGCTGCTGGTTGTATTTTTTTCCATAAACAAAGATCATTGCCGACAATAAACACATCGCGATTTTCAATACATCCGACATCGGGTCGTCGACAAACAAACCATTGAAGGCGAGCGCCGAGTGTTCGTTTGCGCCGACAACGATCAACCCGCAGGCGGCAAGCAAAGTAAATACGCTTAGCCAAAAACAAATGACGCCACCGCGTTGTTTGGTTGTGAATACGCCGACCATCAAGATCGCCAACGCCATCGCAGCGACGAAAATCTCCGGTAGTGCCAACGCGATTTGTAGCGAGTGCAGATTCATTTGTCATCACCGACAAGATAACGGGCATTTGGAAATCTCCACATGCTGCAACAGGTTTTCCACCGTGGCGTGCATGACTTCAAGGAGCGGGGCGGGCCAGATGCCCACCAGCAAAACCATCGCGGCGAGAATCGACAAAAACAAAATTTCGCGCGAGTCGATGTCGGAAAGTGCGGCGATCTGGTCTGATGTTACCTTGCCGTAGACCACGCGCTTGACCATCCACAAAGTATAGGCGGCGCCAAAAATCAGGGTCAGCGCGGCGACTGCGGCGAACCACGCGTTGGCTTGAAACGCACCGAGGATGACGAAAAATTCGCCGACGAAACCGGAAGTGCCGGGCAATCCGGCGTTTGCCATGGCGAATAAAACCAGAAATGCGGCGAACACCGGCATCGGCGTGGCGATGCCGCCGTAGGTGTCGATCATGCGCGAGTGTGTGCGCTCATACAACACGCCGACGCACAAGAACAACGCGCCGGAGATGAAGCCGTGGGAGATCATTTGTATGACCGCGCCTTCGGCACCGTGCGCGTTGAAAATGAAAAGGCCCAGCGTGACAAAACCCATGTGTGAGATGGAGGAGTAGGCGATGAGTTTTTTCATGTCCTGCTGCACCAGCGCGACCAACGCGATATACACCACCGCGATCAGCGACAGCGTAATCATCAACCAGGCGAGTTCATGACTGGCATCCGGCGCGATCGGCATGCTCAAGCGAATAAACCCGTAGCCGCCCATTTTCAACATGACCGCCGCCAGAATCACCGAGCCGCCGGTGGGTGCTTCGACATGCGCGTCCGGCAACCAGGTGTGCACCGGAAACATCGGCACCTTGACCGCGAATGCGGTGAACAATGCGATGAAGATCCACACTTGCGGCATCAACGCGAGCGGCAAGGCGTGGTAATCCAACAGGCGGAAACTGCCGCCGCTGGCGTGATACAGATACAACAACGCGACCAGCATCAACAACGAGCCGAGCAAGGTGTAGAGGAAAAATTTGATGGTGGCGTAGATGCGATTCGGCCCGCCCCAGATGCCGATGATCAGGAACATCGGAATCAGCATCGCCTCCCAGAACACATAAAACAACATCGCATCGAGGGAGGCGAACACGCCGATCATCACGCCTTCCATGATTAAAAACGATGCCATATATTGCGCCACGCGCGTGGTGATGACGCACCAGCCGGCGATGACCACCACCACGGTCAGCAAGGTGGTCAGCAAAATGAGCGGCATGGATATGCCGTCCACGCCCAGTGCGTAATTAATGTTAAACGCGGCGATCCAGATATGCGTTTCGGTGAATTGCATGGCCGCGGTGGTGGTGTCGAAGCGGGTATAAAGCGGTACACTCAACAACAACACGGCGATGGAAAATCCCAGCGCAAGTTTGCGCGCGAGTCCGGCGCGTCGATCATCGCTGATGCCGAGGGTGAGCACGCCGCCGACAATCGGCAACCAGATCAGCGCGCTTAGCAAATGATTTTCCATGCCGATCATTTTGCGTCTACCACCATGCGAACAGCGTGATTAAGCCGAGCAAACCGACGATCATGGCGAACGCGTAATGGTAGGTGTAGCCGGTTTGAATGTGACGCAACGCCGCCGACAGTGCGCGCACGGTGCGCGCCGTGCCGCCGACCGCCAGGCCGTCGATCAAGCCGGCATCGACATGTCGGTCGAGCCATTTGCCGATGACCACGGTGCCTTTGGCGAACACCTTTTGGTAGAAGTCATCAAAGCCGTATTTGTTGTCGAGGATGCGATACAAAGGTGCGACCGCGCGCGCGACCTTTGCCGGCATCTCGCGATTTTTGCAGTAGCAATACCACGCCGTGGCGATGCCGAGCACGGCAAGCCAAAATGGCGGCGCGAACAAGCCATGCCAAATCGCCGACCAGGTGATGGCGATTTGGTCGGTGCCTTGAACACCACCGCCGCTTTGGTATCCCAGGCTCAACGCAACTTCATGCGCGACATCGTGCTGGCTTAGAATGAAAATGGAATCGCCGAAGTAATCGCCGACCATGACCGGCCCGAAAAACACCAGGCCCGCGAACAGCGACGGAATGGCGAGCGCGACCAGCGGCAAGGTGACCGCTTTCGGCGATTCGTGCACTTGCCGGATGACGCGAATGTCGGAGTGGTTGCGTCCGTGAAAAGTCATGAACAACAATCGGAACGAGTAAAGCGCGGTGACGAACACGCCGAGCAACACCGCGATGTAGGCGTATTGCGCGCCCCAGATTTGGCTGTGATGCACCGCTTCGATGATCGCGTCTTTGGAGAAAAATCCGGCGAACGGTGGGATGCCGGCAAGTGCCAGCGTACCAACCGCGCAAGTGAGGTAGGTGATCGGCATGATGGTGCGCAATCCGCCCATCTTGCGCATGTCTTGTTGGTGGTGCAAGGCAATGATTACCGAGCCGGCGGCGAGGAACAACAATGCCTTGAAGAATGCGTGGGTGGCGAGATGGAAGATGGCGATTTGATACGCGGACGCGCCGAGCGCGACGGTCATGTAACCCAACTGCGACAAAGTTGAATACGCCACTACGCGCTTGATGTCGTTTTGCACCAGGCCAACCAAGCCCATGAAGATCGCGGTGGTGGCGCCGACGATTAGCACCACCGACAACGCGGTCTCGGACAACTCAAACAACGGCGACATGCGCGCCACCATGAAGATGCCGGCGGTAACCATGGTGGCGGCGTGAATCAACGCGGAGATTGGTGTCGGCCCTTCCATGGAATCCGGCAACCAGACATGCAACGGTGCTTGCGCCGATTTTCCCATGGCACCCATGAAAAGCAGCAGGCAGATAATCGTGATCCATTTCCATTCAAACCACACACCGGTCACGTGCTCATCGGTTATGCCGGCCGCACCGGCGAACACTGCGTCGTAATCGACCGAGCCGAACACATAAAGGATCGCGGCGATGCCGAGTAAAAATCCGAAGTCGCCGATGCGATTGACCAGAAATGCTTTCATGTTGGCAAAGATCGCGCTGTCGCGTTCATACCAAAATCCGATCAACAAATACGACACCAGCCCGACTGCTTCCCAGCCGAAGAACAACTGCAAGAAGTTGTTGGCCATCACCAGCATCAGCATGGCGAAGGTGAACAATGAAATGTAACTAAAGAAACGCTGGTAGCCGGGGTCGTTTGCCATGTAGCCGATGGTGTAGATGTGCACCATCAGCGACACGAAGGTGACGATGACCATCATCACGGCCGACAGCGCGTCGATCAAAAATCCGATTTGAAATGACACGCCGCCGCTTGTCGCCCAGGTATAAACCATGTAGTTGGCGCTATTGCCGGCGCGCACATCGGCATACACCAGCAACGAAAGCGCGAACGCAAGCGCGACCGCGAAGATGGTTACCGAATGTGCGCCGCGCCGCCCGATTACCTTGCCGGCCAGCCCGGCGATGATGGACGCGGCGAGGCACATCAACGGAATGGCAAGGTAAATATTTTTCATCCTTTCAACGAATCCAGTTCTTCGACATTAATGGTGCGGCGGGCGCGGAACAGCACGATGAGTATGGCGAGGCCAATGGCGGCTTCGGCTGCCGCAACGGTCAGGATGAAAAACACGAACACCTGTCCGCTGATGTCGGCGAGATAATGCGAGAAGGCGACGAAGTTGATGTTGACCGACAACAACAACAATTCCAGCGACATCAACAAGATCACCAAATTTTTTCGGTTGAGGAAAATGCCGACCACTCCGATTGCAAATAATGCGGCGGCGAGAATTAAATAATGCGACAGAGGAATCATGACGAATCATCTTCCTGTTCGGCCGCCAAATCGGTCGGGCGCGTGACCGGTTTCATCTTTACGATGCGCAATCGCTGTGCGCGGTTCACTCGTACTTGCGCGCTCGGATCGTTGTATTTGGCGCTGGGGCGGCGACGCATGGTCAGCGCGATGGCGGCGATGATGGCAACCAACAAAATCAGCGCGGCGATTTCAAACGGGTAGACAAAGGTTGTATACAACTGCTCGCCGAGTTCCCGGGTGTTGCTGTGGCCAGCCGGGTGCCCGGCCGGGCTGGCGAAGCGCTGGGGTGAAAACGAGTGCGTCAACATCAGCGCGAGTTCCACCGCCAACAGCACCGCGACCACGCTGCCGGCCGGCAGATAGCGCGTGAAGCCGGCGCGCAACTCCGCCAGGTTGATGTCCAGCATCATCACCACGAACAAGAACAGCACCATCACCGCGCCGACATAAACCAGCACCAGCACGATGGCGAGAAACTCGGCTTGCAGCGTAATCCACACGCAAGCCGCGCTGAAAAACGCCAGCACCAAAAACAACGCCGCCTTGACCGGATTGCGAATGGTAACAACCATGCCGGCGGCGAACACCAGCACCGCGGCGAACAAGTAAAAGGTGAATTGGAGGAATGTCATGTTGGGGAAAGTTATGTCAAAAGCCGATTTGATTTGTGTCAAACCCAGATATCCGGTTTGTTCCGCCAATGCGATTTAACTTTGTTAAATCTTTCTATTCTTCCTTGGGTTTTCAAAATTTCTTTCGGGTAAAAATCTAACAGGAAGTCGCACAGGGAAAGCATCCAATTTTTTCTGGATTGGCCATGCTTGACAACGATGTCATTGGAATTGGAAATTTGTATTTGCCCCCAGCCAAGCGCCCCTATCGTGAGACAGTCCCAAGATAAAAATTCTATCGGACAGAAAAGCACATCGTTCGCCTGCAAATGGTTACCGATGATTTCATATTTAACCATAAGAATGGCAAACACATTCATATCGTCTTCGTAAAAACGCGCCAACCGCTCGACCGAAACCAGCGCGGGCATGTTAAATGCTGTGTCTTGTCGGTGCGTTTTCACATCGACTACACAGTAAAAATTCTCGTTGTCCTGAAATGCGAGATCAGCCATCGCCCGGCGTGCGAATTCAGATGAGTATTCCGTGCACCACGGACCGATTATAGGTTCAAATTTTTCCGCCACCAGAGATTGAATCGCATCACCGACGGCGCGCGGACTGGAAGCCGTCAACGCGGAAAGAAAATCCGGCTCGGCATTTATGGCGATTTTTATTTTTGCCGCCACTTTCGCGCAATGGCCAGCGTAGAAAAAAGACGATTTCATAGCAATGTTTTCTGCGCCGGCACATTGTTTTTGTTTCTGGGTTGACCGCCGAGCGAGTTTCTTTCCCAAAACACGCTGTCCGCATAGCCCTGTATGGCATCGTTCGGCGATGTTTGCATCAAGCGTTTTTGCCCCCAGCAACAATACTCCTGGTTAAGTTCCACGCAGACAAAGCGGCGGCGCAGTTTTTTCGCCGCCACCGCTGTCGTTCCGCTTCCCACAAAAGGGTCAAAAACCATATCGCCCGGTTGGCTGCTCGCCAGGATTAACTTAGCCAGCAACTTCTCGGGTTTTTGGGTTGGATGATCAGTGTTTTCCGGCATCGACCAAAATGGAATGGAGATGTCCGTCCAAAAATTTGACGGATGCGTAAGACGGTAATTTCCATCCGCTTCTTCGCGCCAGTCTTTGGGGCGTCCGTTGTGACGATAAGGCGCAATCACTTTTCTTTTGAGTTTGACCGCATCGACATTGAAAAAATACTCCCGGCCGACCGTGCAAAACCAAATATCCTCAATATTATTTTTCCAGTTGAATTTTGCACCACGCCCTTTTTCGCGCTCCCATGTAATGCGGTTTTTGATTTGAAAATACTTTTCCAGCACCGGCGCGACAATAACCGATGTTCTCCAATCGGCGCATACATACAAGGACGCCGTTGGCTTTAATGTGTGTCGCACCGACAGTATCATTTGTTCAAACCACTCGGCGTATTGATTTTTCTGTTTTTCCAAAAACATTCGTCCATTGTAGTTCTTGGTCAAATTATACGGCGGGTCAAGCACCAACAAATCGACGAACCCGGATGGCAGATAGGGCGCCGCTTGAAAAATATCCTGATTGATGATGCGGCCTTCGATAGCCTCGATTTGGGCGGGTGCGTCAAGCGTTACAAGCCGTGCGCCGAGATCTAGGATTTCTTCATTACCACAGCGCAAAGTACGGTTGCGTGGCGAGCGCGCCTTCTCGCAGGTTTTTTTCATGCTCATGTTTTGGTCGACACGGTCATCATCGTGTTACCGATACGGCGCGTCTTGACGGCGCGCGGCGGCGATTTCCTTTTCGTGTTGGTCGCCGAGTTCGAGCAGGCGTTGCTTGTCGATTATGCTTTCCCGGGGTTCTTCCATGTGGAATTCGTGGATGTCGGTCATGACGATGGCATCCACCGGACAGGCTTCTTCGCAGAAGCCGCAATAGACGCACTTGAAAAGATCGATGTCGTATCTGGTGGTGCGGCGCGTGCCGTCGGCGCGTTCCTCGGAGTCAATGGTGATTGCCAGTGCCGGGCACACCGCTTCGCACAACTTGCAGGCGATGCATCGTTCCTCGCCGTTGGCATAGCGACGCAGTGCGTGCAACCCGCGAAAGCGCGGCGACTTCGGGGTTTTTTCCTCCGGATACATAATCGTGGTTTTGCGACGAAACAATTGTCGTCCGGTAACAAAGAGCCCCTTGCGCAACTCCTGCAGCGAAAAAGTTTTATACCATTGTTTGAGATGATCTATCATGGTTCTTGTCATTAAAGCACGTAAAATTTAACCAATCCGATAACTACAATCCAAACCAGCGTCACCGGAATCAAAACCTTCCAACCCAGGCGCATAATCTGATCGTAGCGATAGCGCGGAAAAGTTGCACGGAACCACAGAAAGAGAAAAGCCACCAGCGAAGTTTTAATACCGAACCACATCACCGGTGGAATCCAAGTGAACGGTGCCACTTCCACCGGCGGCAGCCAGCCGCCGAAGAACAGGATCACAGTGAGTGCCGCGATCAAAAGCATGTTGGCGTATTCCGCCAGAAAAAACACCGCGAAGGCCATGCCGGAATATTCGACATGGAAACCGGCCACGATTTCCGATTCGCCTTCGGCGACATCAAACGGCGCACGGTTGGTTTCGGCAACGCCGGAGATGAAATACACCAGCAACAGCGGTAGCAACGGCAACCAATACCAATGCAACAAGTTGCCGGATTGATGCAACACGATCTCGCGCAGGTTGAGGCTGCCGGCCACCATCAACACGCCGACCAGTGCAAAGCCCATGGCGATTTCATATGCCACGATTTGCGCCGCCGAGCGCATCGCGCCGAGGAACGCGTATTTGGAATTGGAGGCCCAGCCGGCTACGATTACCCCATACACGCCCATGGAAGTCAGCGCCAACACATACAACAAACTGGCGTCAATGTCGGCAAGCACCAGCGAATCGCTGAACGGAATGACGGCCCACGCCGCCAGTGCCGGGGTGATAGACAACACCGGTGCCATCAGGAACAAAGCCTTGTTGGCGCGGCTGGGGATGATGATTTCCTTCATCAGCAATTTCAGCGCATCGGCAATCGGTTGCAACCATCCTTTGGGACCGACGCGATTGGGACCGACGCGCACTTGCATGTAGCCGATCAACTTGCGCTCGGCGAAAGTGAAATAGGCGACGCACAGCATCAGCGGCGCCACAATCGCCACGATCTTTGCCGTAACCCACAAGGTAATCTGTATACCGTAGGGCAACCACGCAGTCAGGTCGAAGAAAAACGCTCTCATGGTTTTTGCTCCAGCGTCACCCGGCCATGCCCGCCGAGCGCGGCGGTTTGCGCATAACCGGCCGGCACATACACGCAGTCCGAAGGAATACGCTCATCGGCCCGTAGCGGCAGGCGCACGCTGCCCTTGCCGTTTCGCACCACCACCGGCTGGTCGGCGGCAAGGCCAAGCCGGTCGATCATGGCGCGGTTCATGCGTGCGGCGGGTGGCGGATTGTCAGCGGTTTTTTGCAACGCCGATGCGTTGCGCACGATTGGGTCACCGCGATACATCGGCACATCCAGCAAGCGTCCGATGTCATTGCCGCCTTCGGCTTTGCGTGTCGGCGGCGATGGAATGTCCCACGCGCTCATCCGTGCGATGAGGTCATCGGGGTAATGCGGAATGGCGGCACTCACTTGTTCGAGGGACACGTATTCAAACCCCGGCAGGTCGAGAAAATTCCCCAGCACGCGCAGGATTTTCCACGCCGGGCGCGATTCGCCGAGCGGCGCAGCGGCCACTTCGGCACATTGTACTCTGCCCTCGCAGTTGATGAAGGTGCCAGCCGATTCGGTGAAAGCCGCCATCGGCAACAACACATCGGCATACTCGCTCGCCGCTTCGCTTTGATAGGCGGTGATGCGCACAACAAACTCGGCGTTTTTCAGCGCGTTGCCGGCGGCGCGACCATCAACGCCGTCCAGTTCGGGGTCGGTGGCAAGCAGCAGATAGGCGCGGCGCGGCTGGTCGAACATCGCCGCGGCGTTCTGCCCGGCATCGGACACCGCCACCCCGCCAGCCTCGCGATGCGGCAGGCAACCAGCCCACCACGCCGCCACGCTGTTGCCTGGCGGCAAAATTGCCAGACGGCAACCGCTGGTCTGGCAAATCCACTGGGCGATTCCTTTGAGCACGCTTGCATCAAAGTGTTGCTGTGCCAGCGCGCCGACAATCACCGCACCTTGGTCGCCGGCTTCCAGCAAACTCTGCGCGATGGCGGGTTGCGGCTCGACGGTGGTGGCTTGCCGGGCATGCCGTTTTGCCCATTGCTTGATTTTCGCGGGCAACGCAACATCGGCGGCTCGCGCCACATCCGCAGCCACTCCGGCCAGGTGCGCCACCAGATATGCGCCGGTGGATATGGTGTTTTGCACATCAAAATTTTGTTGATACGCGAGCGGATTGATGAGGCTGATGCGGGCACGGTTGGCAGCATTGGTGGCGGCGCGCAGTCGCAACGCCAGCAGCGGTTGTTCCTTGCGAAGGTTCGAGCCCACCAGCAGAGCGGCGCGCAGGCGGGCGAATTCGCTGATGGGCAATTCCGATACCGGAGAGGCCGGTGCCGCCGCATCATCGCGAAAATCACTTTGCTGCAGACGATGGTCAATGTGATTGCTGCCCAGCGCACGCGCCAGTTTCTGCAGCAGATAATACTCTTCCAGCGTCGAGGTATAGCCGGCCAGCGCACCGAAATCATCCGCACTACCGGACTCGGTCACCGCGCGAATACCGTCGCAGGTATGTTGCAATGCCGCCTCCCAGGTTACTTCCTTCCACGCGCCGCCGTCCTTGATCATCGGTTTGGTTAGCCGCCGCTCGTTGTGAACCGCTTCATAACTATATCTGTCGCGGTCGGCAAGCCAACATTCATTTACCTGTGCATTGTCACGCGGCAATACGCGCTCGACTCGACCGCGCAAGGTTTGGATGTTGAGATTCGCGCCGACGCAATCATGCGGGCTGATGCCCGAATGGTTTTGCAATTCCCACGAGCGCGCCGCGAAACGATACGGTTTGGAAGTGAGCGCGCCGACCGGGCACAGGTCGATCATGTTGCCGGACACTTCGGAGTCCACCGAGCGGTTTAAGAAAGTGCCGATATAGGTCGATTCGCCGCGTCCCGGCATGCCCATTTCCATCACGCCGGCGATCTCTTCGCCGAAGCGCACGCAACGCGTGCAGTGAATGCAGCGCGTCATTTCGGTGGCGATCAATGGCCCGATGTCGTGGCTTGACACCGCGCGCTTTTTTTCCGTGAAGCGCGAACTATCGTTGCCGTAGCCCATGGCCTGGTCTTGCAGCGGACATTCGCCGCCCTGGTCGCACACCGGGCAATCGAGCGGATGGTTGATGAGTAAAAACTCCAGCGTGCCTTGTTGCGCTTGCTGCGCGAATTTTGACTCGGTGAAAACTTTCATGCCGTCGATCACCGGTGTCGCACAAGCCGGCAGCGGCTTCGGTGCGCCCGCTACTTCCACCAAACACATGCGGCAGTTGGCGGCGATCGAGAGTTTTTCGTGGTAGCAAAATCGCGGGATGTAAATGTCGTTGCGGTCGGTGACGCCGATCAACATTTCGCCGACTTCGGCACGCAGGGATTTTCCGTCCACGGTGATGGTCGCTTCACTCATGATGCGATCTTCGCCTCAAACTCATGCCTGAAATGTTTGAGAAAACTCTGCACCGGCCACGCCGCCGCATCGCCGAGCGCGCAGATGGTGCGACCTTCAATGCGGTTGGCGACATCCAGCAAGGTGTCGAGATCTTGCCGCTTGCCGCGGCCGGTGTTGATGCGGCGCAGGATGCGATACAGCCAGCCGGTTCCCTCGCGGCACGGCGTGCATTGCCCGCAGGATTCTTCAAAATAAAAACGGGCGAGCCGCTCCAGCACCTCGACCATGTCGGTGGTTTCGTCCATGACGATGACTGAGCCGGCGCCGACCGCCGAGCCACATTGTTGCAGGGAGTCGTAATCCATGTTGGCGGCCATGATTGCCTCCGCCGGCAGCACCGGCACCGACGAGCCGCCGGGAATCACGGCTTTGAGTTTTCGTCCCTGCCACACGCCACCGGCCATCTCCAACAGTTTGGCGAATGGCGTGCCCATTTTGATTTCGTAGTTACCCGGTTTTTCGACATGACCGGTGACCGAGAAAATTTTCACGCCGCCGGAGTTCTTGACACCGAGATCGCGGAACCATTCGCCCTTCATCCATTTACCGTTGGCGCGCAGAATCGACGGAACCGAAGCAAAGGATTCGGTGTTGTTGATGGTGGTGGGCTTGCCGTATAAACCGAACGCCGCCGGAAACGGTGGCTTGAAACGCGGCTCGCCTTTCTTGCCTTCAAGAGATTCCAGTAGCGCGGTTTCTTCGCCGCAAATGTAGGCGCCGGCGCCGAGGTGATTGTACAGATCAAAATCAAAATCGGAGTTGAATAAGTTTTGGCCCAGCAGCCCGGCGTTATAGGCTTCGCGCACGGCGGCTTCCATGCGTTGATAGGGTTCCCAGAATTCACCGCGGATGTAGTTGTAGCCCACGGTGGCGCCCATGGCGTATCCGCCGATGACCATGCCTTCGATGAGCGCGTGAGGGTTGTATCGCAGGATGTCGCGATCTTTGCAGGTGCCGGGTTCGCCTTCGTCGGAATTGCACACCACATATTTTTGTCCCGGCGTCGAGCGTGGCATAAAACTCCATTTGATGCCCGGCGGGAATCCGGCACCGCCACGCCCACGCAAGTTGGAAGTTTTTATGACATCAATAACCGCCGCCGGGTCGATCCGCTCGCGCAACACTTTTTCCAACGCTTGGTATCCGCCACACTTGCGATACGCCGCCAGCGTCCAGCATCGATCATGCTCTTTTGGAAAGCACACGTCGTAACAAACTTGCATTGTGGAATGAGTGTTGGTCATTTATCGTTTCACACCGCGTCCAAAATTTCATCGACGCGCTGGGGCGTCAGGTTCTCGTGATACTCGCGGTCAATCTGCATCATCGGCGCGCCGGCGCAGGCGGCGAGACATTCGACTTCTTTCAGGGTGAATTTTCCGTCGTCGGTGGTCTCGCCGAAATCAACGCCGAGTTTTTGTCGCAAGTGCGAGACGATTTCATCCGAGCCGCGCAACATGCATGAGATGTTGGTGCACACGCTGATTTTATGTTCGCCGACCGGCGCCAAATCATACATGGAATAAAAACTCGCGACTTCAAATGCGCGCACCGGCGGCACGCCGATTACTCCGGCGACGAACTTAATGAGTTCCGGGCTTAGCCAGTTGTGTTCATCCTGCGCGATTCGAAGCGCAGCCATAATGGCCGACTGGCGACGCTCCGCCGGATACTTCGCCAGTTCCCGTTCAATCTCGGCGAGGGCTGCGTCAGACAACATAAAAAAACTCGCGCCACAACGCGGCATAACGAAAAAAAGACAAGCGAGACATCATCGGTCAATCTCTCCGAACACGATGTCCTGGGAGCCGATGATTGCCACCATGTCGGCCAGCATGTGGCCGCGCGACATCTCGTCCAGCGCGGCGAGGTGGGGGAAACCCGGTGCGCGGATTTTGCAGCGATAGGGTTTGTTGGCGCCGTCGGACACCAGATAAATGCCGAACTCGCCTTTGGGATGTTCGATGGCGGCGTACGCTTCGCCGGCCGGAATGCAGTAGCCCTCGGTGAATAATTTGAAATGATGAATCAAAGATTCCATGTCGCCTTTCATCGCTTCGCGCGATGGCGGAATTAATTTATGGTCGTCAACGATGACCGGGCCCGGATGTTCGCGCAACCAATCAATACATTGTTTGATGATGCGCGTTGATTGGCGCATCTCTTCGACGCGCACCAGATAGCGGTCATAACAGTCACCATTGGTGCCGACCGGAATATCAAAATCCATTTGTTCATACACCGCATATGGTTGTTTTTTTCGCAAGTCCCATTCCACGCCGCAGCCGCGCAACATTGGACCCGAAAACCCCAATGCCTTGGCGCGTTCCGGCGTGACCACGCCGATATCCACGGTGCGTTGTTTCCAGATGCGATTGTCGGACAGCAGCGTTTCATATTCATCGACATAGCCGGGGAAGCGTGCGCAAAAAGCGGCGATGAAATCCAGCAACGAGCCTTCCCGGTCGGCATTGCGCGCCTTGGTTTGCGATTCGGAATGGCGTTTGGTCGGCGCGTATTTTGGCATCGTCTCGGGCAGGTCACGATACACGCCGCCGGGGCGGTAGTAGGTGGCGTGCATGCGCGCGCCGGAAACCGCTTCGTAGCAATCCATCAAATCTTCGCGCTCACGGAAACAATACAAAAACACCGTCATTGCGCCGACATCCAGCGCGTGCGCGCCGAGCCACAGGCAGTGATTTAAGATGCGCGTAATTTCATCGAACATCACGCGAATGTATTGCGCGCGAATCGGCGGCACCACGCCCAGCATTTTTTCGATGACGAGAACAAATGCGTGTTCGTTGCACATCATTGACACGTAATCCAGCCGATCCATGTAGCCGATGCTCTGGTTATACGGTTTGGATTCGACGAGTTTTTCGGTGCCGCGATGAAGCAGACCGATGTGCGGGTCGCAACGCTCGATGACTTCGCCGTCCATCTCCATGATGATGCGCAACACGCCGTGCGCGGCCGGATGCTGCGGCCCGAAGTTCATGGTGTAGTTGCGGATTTCAGACATGCGTTGTGTTGGTTGAATTTAATCAATCGAAATATTTTTTGTTAGGCAAGGCGTGGTAGCCGCGAAAGAGGGAGCGGATAAATAATGCGTGACCGATTGAGCGGCGCATCTCAACACGGCATAACGGAAAATAGGCAAGCGTGAACGACAAGACATCATCATCGGATGATGCGCGGCACCAGAATACGCTCTTCAATGGTCACCGGTTGATAAATCACGCGTCCTTGCTGTTCGTCGTAACGCATCTCAACTTGCCCGGACAACGGGAAATCTTTGCGGAACGGATGGCCGATGAAACCGTAATCGGTAAGCAAGCGGCGCAAGTCCGGATGGCCGGTGAAGAGGATGCCGAGCAAATCGAACGCCTCGCGCTCAAACCAATTCGCCGCGGGCCAAACATCAATCACCGACTCGATGGTCGGTGGCTCGTCGTCCAATTCGGCGCGCACGCGCACGCGCAAGTTATGCACGAACGACAACAAGTGATACACCACCACGAAGCGCGCGCCTTGCCACTTTGCGCTGGCGGTCGCTTGCGACTTTGCGCCGGCGTTCGTATCATCGCCGGCGTCGCTCGTGTCGCCATCCATGTGGCCCCAGGCAACGTAATCCACGCCGCACAAATCAATCAGCGTTTCAAACCGCGTAGTCGGGTCATCGCGCAACTTCGTGCAAACTTCCTTGATGCGCGCAGAGTTAATCCGGCAGGTTACCTCGCCGAATTCCACCGACACGGATAACATCGCATCGCCGAGCAAGTCCGGCAGTTTGTCAGCAAGTTGAGAAGGGTTCATGTGATGTTCTTGCGATGCGGCGAGGTTGCATAGCGTTACGATTTCATTTTGCGATGGCTTGCCGCGCAACCGGTTGCGCAATGGTTCGTGCAATCGTGTTGGTTTTCTTTATTTTCTTCTGCAGTTGCAAGATGCCGTAGATCAACGCTTCGGCGGTGGGCGGGCAGCCGGGCACATACACATCCACCGGCACGATACGGTCGCAACCGCGCACCACCGAGTAGGAATAGTGGTAGTAGCCGCCGCCGTTGGCGCACGAGCCCATGGAAATCACCCAGCGCGGCTCCGCCATTTGGTCATACACCTTGCGTAGCGCCGGCGCCATTTTGTTGGTGAGCGTGCCGGCCACGATCATGACATCGGATTGACGCGGGCTGGGACGAAACAAAATGCCGAAGCGGTCAAGGTCATAACGCGCCGCGCCGGCTTGCATCATCTCCACCGCGCAACACGCCAGACCAAAAGTCATGGGCCACATCGAGCCGGTGCGCGCCCAGTTGATCAGTTCGTCCAGCCGCGCCGTGGCAAAACCTTCCCGCAATGTTCCTTCCAGTGCCATCAGTTTATTCCCACTCCAGGGCTCCTTTTTTCCACTCGTAAATAAAACCGACCACCAACACCGCGAGGAACAACATCATCGCCCAAAATCCAAACACGCCGATTTCGTCCAGCACGATTGCCCACGGAAACAAAAACGCAATTTCCAAATCGAAGATGATGAACAAAATCGCGACCAGATAATAGCGAACATCGAATTTCATGCGCGAATCTTCGAACGCTTCAAAGCCACATTCGTAGGGGGACAGTTTTTCGTCGTAGGGCTTGCTCGGCGCCAGCACCTTGCCGGCGCTGATAGCGATGATGCCGATGCCCAATCCGACCCCGATAAACAGCAGAATCGGAAAATAGTCGGCTAACATGATCGGGCTCCCGGCGGTCGAATGATCGGTGAAAACGATGGCCAAGGCAATGAAGTTACCACCCGTTGCAGTGTATTTCCCGACGCGGTTTCAGTCAAGGCGAGGGCAATGCGCAAGAGAATTCTCATGAGTCGCCGGACTTGCTGTATTGGTCGAGGCTGAAAGGTCCGGCACCGACGCGGCACAGCACCAGCAAACCGCCGGCGATGGCGATGTTTTTCATGAACGATGCTTGCTGCATGGTGTCGCCGAAATCAAAATGAAATAACAGCGCGGCGAGCACACAAAATCCCGCCAGTGCCAGCGCGGCCCAGCGGGTTTGCCAGCCGATTATCAGCGCAGCACCGCCGCCGACTTCAAGGATGATTACCAGCGGCAACAAAAAGCCCGGTATGCCCTGCGACTCCATGTAGCCGACGGTGCCGTCGTAACCGCCGATTTTACTGATGCCGGCGAGCAAAAAAATCGCGGCGAGGGCGATGCGTCCGGCCAGTTCGCCGTAAGGGCATACCGCTCCGACCAATTTACAAATTGCGTTCATGGTTGACTCCTGCACGTTGGCTGTGAGTTTGCTAATGGTGCACAGTATACCGCACCCGATGGTAGTCGATGGCAACCAATGACACCGGGCAGATTCGGTTGTGCTTGCCTTTTCGCCGCCATGCTGCGTTGCGCGTCGTCGCTCGGTCGCTCACATACTTAATGTATTGCTCTCTCCCTCGCTCCTCGCGCGCCTTGCCTGACAACGAAAATACTGCGCACAATTTTGTGCTTGCCTTTTCGCCGCCATGTTGCGTTGCGCGTCGTCGCTCGGTCGCTCACATACTTAATGTATTGCTCACTCTCTCGCTCCTCGCGCGCCTTGCCTGACAACGAAAATACTGCGCACAATTTTGTGCTTGCCTTTTCGCCGCCATGTTGCGTTGCGCGTCGTCGCTCGGTCGCTCACATACTTAATGTATTGCTCCCTCCCTCGCTTCTCGCGCGCCGTGCCTGACAACAAAAATACTGCGCGCAATGACGAGGTGGGGGGCACTAACCGCTACAATCCCTAATCATCAACCAACCGGAGTGCCAAATTTTATGGACATATGCGCCGCCTTGACAAGTTTGCGCGCCTCCTATATCTTGCCATCCTGCGATTCGGTTGCTTGCATTCCCCCAAAGTTGTCATCCCACCCATCAGCCATGCCATCCAACGCGTCACACCTGCAGGAATTGATTGCCGCGTATCGCCCGGGGTTTTCGCTGGACGCTGATTTCTACACCTCCGAGGCGGTTTATCAAAAAGACCTGCAGGAAATTTTCTTTCGCCACTGGATTTATGTTGGCCAGTCCGGCCAGTTGCCCGAAGCCGGGTGTTATTTTCTGTTTGATCTCGGTCGGGAATCCATCATTGTTGTGCGCGACCGCGAGCAAACCGTCCGCGCCTTCGCCAATGTATGCCGCCATCGCGGCTCGCGCATCTGCACCGAACTTTCCGGCAAGGTAGCGGCTTTTGTCTGCCCCTACCACGCTTGGACCTACGGGCTGGACGGACGACTCCGCTCGAAACGTGCCATGGCGGCCGACTTTGACCCATCCGGATACGGCTTGAAAGCGATTCGCTGTGGCGTGTTCCACGGAATGATTTTTATTAATCCGGACGAAAACGCGGCGGCGTTGGCGGACGATCTTGAATCAGTGAACGCCAGTTTTGAAATATACGACCTCGCCAACACCAAAGTGGCTTTGCGGGAAACCTACCAGGTGGAAGCGAACTGGAAACTGGCGGTGGAGAATTTTATGGAGTGCTATCACTGCGCACCGGCACACACCGAATACGCACGTTGTCATGCATTGCAATCGCCCGAAGACAACGCGGCGTTGCGCCCGGCCATGCGCAAACAAGCGGCGCGGCTCGGTTATCGCACCGCCACCGTGGGCAGTGTCGAACCACCGACGCCGCTTGCGGACAACAGCGCGAACAAGCGCACGAATAAAAGCGCAATGAAAGACGCATCGCAGTGCTACTACGCACGCAACGCATTGTATGCGCCTTTTTTGACCGGCAGTCAGGATGGAAAACCGCTGGCACCACTGCTGGGAAACATCGGCGACTACGGCGGCGGGGTCGCCGACATACAGACCGGAGCGGTTTCGTTCGGCTTGTTATACGCCGACCACGCGGTGTTGTATGGGTTCGCGCCGCGCGGCGTTCAGGCGACCGACATGGATGTCACCTGGCTGGTGCGCGCCGATGCCGAACAAGGTCGGGATTATGATCTCGACCGACTCACCTGGCTGTGGCGGGTTACCACCGAGGCCGACAAGGAAATCATCGCGAACAATCAAAAAGGCATCAACTCGCGATTTTATGAACCGGGTCCGTTGTCCGACATGGAAGAGTTCACCACCGGTTTCATCGAGTGGTATTTGGCGCAGATCAGGTAAATATCTGTCACGCGTAGCGTGACTCCTTTCTCTCGTTTACTTTTGGCGTCTCAAAAAAATCATTCCCGCCCGATTTACCGTTGTCTCCCCAACCTGTCATTCTCGCCGGTAGGCGGGAATCCAGACGCGGCGTAGCCGCGCAAATGGCGGCGGCTTTGCCGCCGGTTTTTCGAGCCAGAATGACGACACGAAAAGCGTGTTGTACGGCTTTTCCGGACTATTAGTGACGTCACGCGAAGCATGACTCATCTACTTTGATGCCGCGCCGTTCAATGCGAGAATTGTATAAGCTCACTGTACTAAAAAACCATGAGAGTAACTAATACCGTCATAATCCAAACCATATCTCCAGACCGTGATTCCTCTTGAGAAGACCAAAGCACACGAAAAAAACTTGGTACGCCGAACTATTAGTATCATTACGCAAGCGTGACGCACCGGGCGGCTTGCGCCGCCGCTCTGGATTCCCGCCTGCCGGCGAGAATGACGAATGAAAGGTGATGATGAATTGAGAGGATAAAGGCGCGTTGAGAAGCCAAAAGCACATTGAGAAAAAATCGCCGGGAGAGCCATGAATCGACTGGGCGCGAGCGAAGCGAGCCCGAAGGGCGCGTATTAGGGATGATACGCACAAAAAAGCCCGGTTTGACCGGACTCATTAATTACGAACAAACATTGCGCGCAGCATGGCGACGAAAAGGCAAGCGCAATCCAGTGGAATATGCCGTCCGGCAAAGCCGGACTCCTTTGCTTTGATGCCACCGAGATGAAAGTGGTGCCGAAGGCGGGACTCGAACCCGCACGGATCTCTCCACTGCCCCCTCAAGACAGCGTGTCTACCAGTTCCACCACTTCGGCAGGTTGTATCATTGCCGCCGCCGGTTATCGGCTATCAATCATTCCGGTGCGGCGGGGATGTCCGACTCTTCCGAGTGTTCTGCGGTTTCGGCCGATTCTTCTGACGCTTCGGGCACCGCGTTGGCGGCGGTCTCGTCATCGCCGGTTATTGAATCAGCCGATTCGGTTGGCGAATCGGTTACCGATGAGGTGCCGGTAACGCTGGTTGATTCGGTTTGGTGGGTGTAGATATATGCCAGCGTCAAACTGGAAATAAAAAACACCGTCACCAGAATCGAAGTCGAGCGGCTCAGAAAATTGGCCGAACCGCGCGCGCCGAATAGCGACTGCGAAGAGCCGCCGCCGAAAGCCGCGCCCATGTCCGAGCCTTTGCCCTGTTGTAACAGCACCAGTATGACGATGGCAACCGCGACGATTAAATGGATGACAAGCAGAACGTTGGGTAGCATGGTTTGGTTTCTTTGGTTCGGTTGGTGTTGTTCAGGTTGACTTGTTCAGGCCGACCCGGCCGTTTGGCAGATAGCGAGGAAGTCGGTTGCGTTCAAGGAGGCACCGCCAATCAGCCCGCCGTCGATATCGCCTTCGGCGATCAATTCCGCGGCGTTTTCCGGTTTCATGCTACCACCATATAGTATGCGACATTCATCGGCGAGTCGCGCATCCCGCTCGGCAAGCCGTTCGCGGATGAAGCCGTGAACCTGTTGCGCCTGGGCCGGCGTGGCGGTTACGCCGGTGCCGATCGCCCAGACCGGTTCATATGCGATCACCGCATCGGCAAAATGCTCGGCTCCGGTTGCCTCAAGCACCGCATCCAGTTGCCGCCCCACCACATCTTCGGTGAT
Organism: Candidatus Poriferihabitaceae bacterium; assembly: GCA_965249835.1. Lineage (GTDB taxonomy): Bacteria > Pseudomonadota > Gammaproteobacteria > Arenicellales > Poriferihabitantaceae > JAHRAW01. The sequence continues at coordinate 208,163 of CBDFMY010000003.1, read as the reverse complement.
GCCGGATTGCCGTTGTTCCAGAGTCTCCCCGAGGCACACGATGGGGTGCAGACCGGCTGACAACGCGGCGCGGGTTTTTTGCGCCACCAATTCATCGGATTCGAAATACCCGGCGCGGCGTTCCGAATGGCCAACCAAGCAATAGCGGCAACCGCTGTCAACGATCATGGCGGCGGATATCTGACCGGTAAAGGCGCCGTTGTCGTTGGCGTCCAGATCTTGCGCACCGATGCCGATGGAGCCGCCGGAATCAACCAATGCGCCGACCGCCGCCGGAATCAACAAGTGCGGAGGGCACAATACGACCTCCACTGCGCCGACCCGGTCAATGCCGGCGAGAATCTCCGCGCACAAAGACGCGGCCATGGCTTGCGTGCCGTTCATTTTCCAGTTGCCTGCTACCAGATTGCGTCGCACGGGTTCTCCGAAATGGGATGGTGCGTGGAGCGGCAATGATGCCGACCCCGATTGGTTACAAAGGGGCGGGATAGTATCCTTTTTCGGCACTCGAATGCAATGTGCCAATGTCAATGTGCGCGCACTACGGCCGGCTATTGCCCGCTATTATTTTGACGCAGTGCCCAGGTCAAAGTGCAGTTGGACGGCGAAAATGTTGGCTTCGGTGTTTTCGTAAGTGCCGTTCAAATCGGCGGTGACGGCACCGGGGGTGGGTGTCAGGTCGACGGTTTGGCGGACCGGAGCGTCATCGGTGAACAAGTGCGCGAAGGCGAAATCAATGCGCGTTTTGTCGGTCGCCTGATAACTGCCGCCGAGGGTAAGCCAGTCGCGGTCGGTGTCGGGGATGCGCGGGGTGCGAAACTCATCGTCCTTGATCGGTGATTCATCGCGGGCATAGCCGCCGCGGAAGGTCCAGCGGGCGTTGGGGCGGTAATCCACACCGATGCTGTAGGTGTTGGAATCCTGCCAGTTCTCCGGCGTAACCGACGGCGACGGGCCGCTGTCGAAATCCACCCGCAGTTCCTCAAACTCGCTCCAGTCGGTCCAGCGAATGGTGGCGAGCAGGTCAAGTTTGTGGTTGAGTTTTTTGAAGCCGGACAAGTAGGCGGTGGCCGGCAGGGTCAGGTCGGCGTTGGCTCCGACTTTTCCATTGAAGGAGCCGGCTCCGGTGATGGTCCGGTCGCCCTCCACTTCAATGTTGATGGACGAACGGTAGCCAAAGCCGATGCGCGCGTTTTCATCGCCGGCCACGATGCCGAAATTCAAGCCGAGGGCGGTGTCATCGCCTTCCACGGTGGCGCGTTCGTCGGTGGTGCCATCGGGGGGGAGAAACAGCGCCTGGCTGAGTTCGGCTTTGGCTTTAATTAGGGTAATGCCGCCGCCGATGCTGATGGTTTCATTCACGCGCACGGCGATGGTCGGGTTGAGTTCCACGGTGATTAATTCGGATTTGATGGCGTGATAGCGGCCAATCCAGTTGGAGTCGTATTCGGTGGTCAAACCGAACGGCGAGGTCAGGCCGATGCCGTACCGGGAATGTTCGCCGAGGTCGGCGGCATAGAAAAAATTCGGCACCAGCGCGGTTGTGCCGCCGTTTGACTCAACCCCCAGCTGTGCCGGCGAAGTAATGGTCGAGCCGTTGTCCTTAAACTCCGCGTTTGGATGAATCGAATGTAATCCGAACTCCATTTCGCGCCCGTTGCCGAGCATCAGCCCGGCCGGGTTGTGAAACATATCCGAGGGACCATCGCCGGAGATGCCGGCGCCGGCGAATGCGCGTCCCAGTGAGTTAACACTGGTTTCGCTGACCTGAAATCCGGCGGCGGAAACATCAACGGCAACGATGCCGGAGCCGAGCAACAACGAACCCGCGACCGCTACGGTGCGGGTGATAAAATTTTTCATTGGAAGTATCTTCCCTGATTATTGGTTAGTATATCACTGATTGAAACGCGATGTTGGAGAGTAACAGATTTTCACAATGTGTCAAGCGGAAAATCATGATTTTATTGTCTTCACGGAATTTTTATTTTCACGGCGACCAGCGCGATGGTGGCGAGCACCAGCATTGATATCCCGATCAACGCCTGCCACCCAAGCCCGAGATAGACATAGCCCGGCAGCCACGAACCCAGTGCGCCGCTCAGGTAATAGACCGACACATACAATCCGTTGACCACGCCTTTATGCTCGGTCGCGTGGGCATTGACCAAGCCCGACAAGGTAGAGTGAATGAAAAACATTCCGCAAGCGAACACCACCATGGTGGCGAACAGCAGAGCGGTGTCGGGTAGCAGGTAGGCGGCCAGACCGATGGCGTTGATGGCGAGGCCCACCAGCAAGGCGCGGCTGATGTTGCCGCAGGCGCGAATCAATTGCTGCGATACGATGGCGACCGGCATACCGATCAGGTAGCCGGTATACAACAGCGAGATTCCCAATGGTCCCATGGACGGATCGATTTCGCCGAGCCGGAACGGCAGCAGGTTGAGCGTTCCGGCGAACACAAAGAAAACGCCGAACAACACCAGATAACTGTTGCGGTATAGCGGGTTCGCCAGCACGCGCTTGATGCTGCGCAGGTCAAGACGCTGGAAATTAATTTCAGCATCGGCGTCGATGTAGCGCAGCAGTATCCACACCGGCGTCAGCAAAAGCGCCATCGCCATGAACACATAATTCCAACCGAGCAGGTCGGCAAGCACGCCACTCAAGACGCGACTTAGAAACCCGCCAAAGATGGTGGCGCCGATATACAACCCCATGATTTTTTGCATCTTGTCGGCGGGTGCCATGGTGGCGCAATAGGTCATCAACGAAGTAAAAATCGCCGGCATCAGCAGCCCTTGCGCAAAGCGTAGCGTCAGCAAATGCCAGAACTCGGTGGCGAAGAAAAGCGCCAGTTGGTTGATGATTAACAACAACACCGCGGTGCGGAGCATGCTGCGCGCCGGTATCGCCTGCAGGAAATAGCCGTATACGATGGGCGCCAGACCCAACGGCGCCAGCGTGACCGTAATCAGCAACGCGCTGTCGGCCGGGGAGACGCCGAACTCGGCACTTAGCAGCGGCAACATCGGCTGCGGTGTATACAACGTGCAAAACGACAGAAAAGTCGTGCACAGCGTAATCAGCAGGTTTTTGTTCATCTATTACTCATTATTCTCGTGGATGCGGGGATCCAGTTATCGCCAGGGATGGCGGGTAGTTCGGCTTCGCCGGATGCGAGAGCCGAACAACACGCTTTTCGTCTCGTCATTCTAGCTCGAAAAACCGGCGGCAAAGCCGCCGCCATTGCGCGGCTATGCCGCGTCTGGATCCCCGCCTACCGGCGAGGATGACGAATACTGATTCTTTTGTTGTCACGCCCACAGAAGTTTTGCCATTTACTCTATTCTCCCAATCTACTGGCGCGTGGAAACTTATCCCCCCGCAAAGCGCGAGCACGCGCAAGCGAACCTTTGCATATCAGCCACAGGTTACTCGGCGGCGTAAGCCGCCGCCGATGCCCTTTGCATACCACTGTCGTTTTCTTTGATGCCGCGATGAAAGGAGTTCGGCTACGCCGACCGGATTAGGACGGCTTTCGTCTACCAATCAATTTCCATCCACAACGGAAAGTGGTCGGAGCCGGTCGCGTGGTCATCGATGCGGCAATCGGTGATTCGATGCTTCAGCGCGTTGCTGACGAAACAATAATCCAGCCGCGCCGGTTGGCCATGGACATCGCCGGTAAAACCGGTGGCGATGTCATGTCCGGCGGCGCACCAGGCATCGACAAAACCACATGGATTGGCGATGCGCCCACCGTAATCGCCAAGCGGTCCGACCATGAGATCATACTCGGCGGCATCCGGCTGAAAGTTGAAATCACCGAGCATCACCGCATCTTGCGGCACCGCCTGAGCATCCGCGCCTTCGGCCCAGTCAAGACCACTCGCGTCACCGGAAATCGGCGCGCCTTCAAAAGCGGCGTTGGAATGAATTGCCAACAGCGCTTCCACCTGCGGCAACCGAGTCGCGCTCGATAAGTGAGTGAGATGCAGCGAATACAAACGCAACGGATGAGCGGCGCACGGTATCGTGACTTCAACCGCCCCGCGCTGGATGCTCAGCGCCTCGGTGCTGCCATACTTCGGCAACAAGTGATGGCGCGAAGTCAGAATCGGCTGCCGACAAAGCAACATATTGCCAAACTGACGGCGACGGTTTTGTTGCGGCGCGGTGCCGTCGATGTGCAAATCCACGCCGGCACCATACACCCAGAAATAATCACGCAGACGCTCGGCGATGAGTTGAACCTGATCGACATTTCCGCTACGCGGCCAGAACCGTTCCACTTCCTGCAACGCGATGATGTCCGCGCCGGCGACTTCATCGACGATTCGTTCGAGATTGATTTTGCCATCCCGACCCTTGCCGTATTGGATGTTGTAGGTGACCAATTTCATTACGCTTGCCTGGTTTTTATTATGGAGCGTTGTCCTGCGTTGCGGCGCTTCCCACTCGTCATTTTTCGGTTTGCCCGGGCAATCCAGTTATTAAATTCAAGGGCACCAGCCCTTGTCATCAATCCGCACCGCCGGCGCGCTTGTCGTTGACCACGGTCACCCGATGCATGCAACGATAAGCGGGCGCGTAATCGGCCACGGCGTAATGCTGGCTTGCGCGATTGTCCCACATCGCCACCACGCCCGGCGACCAGCGAAAGCGCATCTGAAACTCCGGGCGGTTGGTGTGGTTGTAGAGGTAATGTAACAGGCGGTCGCTGTCGGCGGTAGACAAGCCAACGATGTGGCGCGTGAACGATTGGTTGACATATAGCAGTGGTCGCTCGGTGACCGGGTGATGCTTGACCACGCGATGCACCGCCGAACCGGTTTCGGCAAGCGCGGCGTTCAACGCGTCGGTGTTGTTGTCATCACCGAGCGCATTGTTGCGAAACGAGCCCATGTCATGCACCGCGCTCAACGTCGCGATGTGTTGCTTCACATCATTCGGCAACGCCTGATATGCGGCATACATACTCGCCCACATCGTGTCACCACCAATCGCCGGCACATCGGCGGCATACAAAACCGCGGCGAACGGCGGGTTTTGCCGGAAGGTCAAATCGGTATGCCATTCATTGGTGTCCGGCGGACGCGCGGCATCGTTCTCCAACTTCACGACCTCGGCAAAGCTTTCCACCTGCGGATAAACCGGATGCGGCCGGTCAAGTTCACCGAACTGCGCACCGAAATCCACCAGATTGCGCGGCGCCAATTTTTGATCACGAAAAAACAAAACCAGATGCGCCAGCAACGCCTGATAAATCTCCTCAATGATCGCCGCCGCGAGCGGCTTGCTCAAATCCACACCGCCAATCTCAGCCCCGACCGCGGGCGTCAGCGGAGTAATTTCAATGTTCATTTTGTTGTTTTTTGGAGAGGGGTGGGGTTGTAGTGGATGTCGCGAACGGAGACAACATTAAGACTTAATGTTTTGCAGAAAATCCACGAGTTCGTGAACTATGGTGGATGGGTTGTCGGTATCGGCACTTTCAGCCGCACTTAACGCACGTGCCACTTTGCACCTTTTCAATATAAGGCACGGCACCATATCTGCCGGACAAATACATCATTTCCAGATTCTCTCGTCCTTTGCGCGGGCGGAAATCACTCAGAGGATAAATCCGGGTTGCCTGAAACTTGTCTTTTTCACAAAACCAAATTTGATCGCGGCGTAGCGCATCCTGATTGAGAATAGAAGTTTCATGGGTGGTGAAAATCAGTTGTGCGTTATTGGGGTTGGTCTTTTTATTGTTAAACAAATTCACTAAATGTTCCACCAATTTTGGGTGCAGGCTGTTGTGTAGTTCGTCCACGGTCAACACACGACCCCGTTCCAAAACATCAATCCAGGGACCTGCAAACGAAAAAAACTTTTGAGTGCCATCTGATTCATCCTCAATATCAAATGCAATGGGCTTTCCTTCGGCATCACGACGAACCATCTGAGCTTTGCAAACATTCTGGCCTGTCATTACCTTGGCAATATCTTCTCTTATGGCTTTTGATAACCCTATAGGTAGATGTTCTCTGTCAAATGGCTCGGTTGTTAATTCAATATTATCAATACCCAAGTCCGCAGTCTGCAAAAATTTCATAATTTCTTCTTTTCCCTCTTGCGTATCACAAAGCGATGCGCTGAAAGATGAATTCCGTCCAGAAACACCCACCATGCGTATTGTTTGCTGGAACCAATCAAAAACCGGCTGTAGTTGTTGGCTATTGAGTTGTATTGCAGTGGAAAGAAACAAAGCATTGTCACGGGTTGATTTTTGCCATAGATTTTTTTCTCCAACCAGAAATGCCCCCAAACTCCACTCATGCTTCTTGTTTTTCTCATCCCATTCTCGGTTAAACCAATGCTGCGGACGATTTTTTGGATAGGCAAGCAACCATTCATCCACGATGCGCTCAGGGGTAGCCGAAAACCCGTATTGATAGCGCACACCGTCAGCAATGAAAACCACCTCAAATTCAGTAGGGGCATTTCGTGTTGCGGGGTCCAACTTGAAAGGCATCACTTCTGACAAACCGTCTTGATGTTGTTGGGCGGAGATCATTACAATGGTTTCCATTTCTTCGAGAGCCTTCAGAAGATTGGATTTGCCCGCAGCATTGGCACCATAAATTGCCACGGAAGGTAGCAATTTAATGCCAGAACCGCCGCCCGAAGGAGACGCATCCAAAATCTGGGTATCCGCAACCTCCTTGCCTTTCGACGCGACCAGGCTGAGCGTTTGGCGGTCTTTGATGGACTTGAAGTTGGTAACGCTGAATTCGACTAACACTGGTTATATCCTCATTTAATGGTGAATTTTGACAAAATATGTCGAAATAAGCCATATAAACGAGTCTTTGTCAAGTTTTGGTGTCATCCGAAAGTTGGAATATCCATGAAACCAGCGACAGAAAGCCCTGTGGATTTAGGCGCATATTTACAGGTTCAGAGTTTTTTGATAGCGAGCAAATCTTACTCTTCGCTCAGGCGTAGACCGGCAACACCGCCCTGGCGGGATAGTTGCGCGAACACAAAAAGGCGGTTTTGCGGTGCTCGGCAATAGCAACATCACCGAGCGTAAAAATGGAGTCACTCCATCCGTGGAGAAGTAAAGTTTGCATCCTTGCTATAAGTCAGTTTCCTCACTATCAAATCGGCGCGCCGGACTACTCCTTACCCGTGGGCATGCCACGCCTTTCCTCGCCTTTTTCCCATTCGCGTGCGACGTCGTAGCGCGTGCGTTGCCCCACTTGCTTGATATGTCCTTTCCTCCATCCCCGTTTGCTCTGATGTTCCACCTCGCGCCGGTCAATATCATTGGTGAGGCCAGCATAGACAATTTTGTTGCCTATCTTGAAATAATATCTGTAGGTGTCTCTATAGGTTGGCATGGTCTTTTCCTTCAAAAGAGATCAATTTTCCTCAATTGAGAAGTGCCAGCCCCCGGTTATAAACCGAGAGCACTAAAAGGTATGGGTTGTCGTCGTCTCGGTTTTTGCGGTTCGGGTTCTTTGGGGCCGGTGTTAATCCCGGCGGCTTCAAGCTCCGCCTTTACTTTTAGCCATTCGCGATAGTTGCGCAAATCCAATCCTGAGTTTTTTTCAATGTTCTCAATAACCCGCGCTTTGTCGGATATGGTGTGTTTCATGATAATCCTCGTTTAAATTTTGCCGTGTATGCAACATTAGCGATTCTTTATGAATATCATTGCGTCAAATGCGGCTAATTTTGCTTAATCTTCAGTTTGGTAACGTCGTCGTGACACATGATTGCGAAACGAACCCATGTAATTCACCGCGTTTAGCATTGTATCTCATTTCAACAACCGCTACTGCGCACCAGTAACGAGGGCACTCATATCGTCTTTCCAATTGTTTTCAAACATCATCCTTAATTTCATCTTGTATTGCCCGGGCGTTTCCTTTACTTCCATGGTGCCGCGGTCAAGGGCGGTTTGGTAAGTGGCTTCCAGCGTATCCAAAAGTTTTTTCTTGTAGGTGGTATCTTCATTTCCCCGCAAATGAAAACCCTTCGTCTCCAAAATCAAAAGCGTACCATCATCTTTTTTACACGCAACAAAATCGGGATAGATCCGTTGCCGCCTCCAGCCTTGAAGCGAATACGCTTGCCGGGCGGCGATTCTGTGCCACCAATGTATCGCGTTGCTATTTTCAAGATACAACGCGAAATTTTTTTCCAGTCCGTTGAAATCTTTTTTATAAACGGTATCAAAAAGACTGTGTTGCACTGGCTTGGCTTGGTGTTGAAGTGCTTCTTCATCATCGCCAACAAATACTTCGAGCGACTTTTCCATCTCGTAACTCAACTGTTCATCGGTCTCAAGATGAAAGCGGATTTCATTTCGCCTGAGTTTGTCGCGAAAAACCAACTCCGCCGCGGCATCCACCTCATTTTTAACTTCGCGCTGCAGAGCTTCCGAAAGACGAATGCGGTTTTTTAGCAACTTCGAATCATCGTGTTTTTTATCTCTGTGTTTTTGGATGAAACTCGTCGCCATACGCGCCGCTTGCCACGGATTAGGCACCACATCCACGAGTCGCCGCACAAAATAATCCGAATTCAAATGCCCGCCGATATCAACATCCTTTTCGGAAACTTTCCCTTGCCCCTGAATATCAACCGCAATTATGACTTCTTTACTGTCGCTATCATCCAGACCAATCGCATCACCGCCACCAATTTTCTCCCAGTTCACCGCGCTTAAAATATCACGGTCGTAATCAAGCGGTCGCCATCCGCGTTTTTGTTTATGCAGAACCTGCGGCAGAAATATTTTTAATTTTTTGTATTGTGCGCGGCGCTTGATGGTTACCGGTTTCGGCGCATCGCCCTCGTCATATCCGCGAATGGAATCGCCAAGACCAGTCAGCCCTTCGTTTTCCAAACCGGCTTTCACGCCATCCACCGCGTTGCCGACATCCTTGTTGTAACAATAGATATAGCACCGGTTGAGCAAGTCATTTTTCTTGATTAGGCGCGCGTGAGGTTGGCGCATCACGCGCCCGACCATCTGCGTTATGGCCGTGGTCGCCGTGGTGTTATCCAACAGCGCAAGAATATATGCAAACGAACAATCCCAACCTTCTTTAAGCGCATCTTTGGTGATAATCCAGCGCACCGAACTCAACTCGCTTAGCAAATCCTCGCCAGCCAGTTCCTTCTGCTCCGATGATTGAATTCGTATTTGATTTTCCGGAACGGCAAGATTTTGTATCAGATATTTCCGCACATCTTCGGAATGAATATACCTCTGCTCCCTTTGGTCTTTGCCGGTCCTCTGCACCCGCATCAAAGCAATCGGTCGAACATAACGATTTTCGTTTTGCTTTAATTTTGTCGCAGCATCTTCCAGTTCATTTAACTTCGCCTGAGTCTCGGCGAGTGTATGTTGCCAATCGGAATTACTAAAACTATGAATATCAATCGGCAACTTAATCATCTCCTCGTCCTGCAACTCAGTTCCCGACAGGTTGACCAGAATATTGCTGATACCGAATTTAGGCGTGGCCGACAATTCAAGAATAAGGCGCGGGTTGAGACGATTGACCGAATTCACAAATTCCTTATTGTTTTTGTTATTCGCTCTATATGCTTTATGCGCTTCGTCCAAAATCACGGTCGGACAAATCAGTTTGAAAACATTGATCAGACTTTGATTCACCCAATCGCCTGCTTTGCTTTTCTCAAGATCGGGGTGTTTTTGGGAAAACGTTTTGTTTGCAATCGCATCGTCCTGTTCGGGAAAGAACGAAGTATAACCGCCGCTGTCGCGAAATATTTTAAGAAACTCTTTTCCTTTTTGTCGGTTGGCGGACGGTAGCATCAACATCATGATGCAGAGATAATTTTCAACATCCTGCCTGGTGAAACGATCATTTTTTTGCAGCAGTTTGATTCTGCCACCGGAAATTCGCTCAAGCATTTGGCGATAAGGATGATCGCGAGTTCGAAACGCCTTTATGGTTTGTTCGTAAATCGCCCTGGTCGGCACAATCCATAAAACCAATCCGGTGTCTCGCCTGATGCGCTCCAGCGCGGCAACGCCGAGCAATGTCTTGCCGCCACCGGTCGGCACCTTCAAGCAAACATGCGGAATCGGCGCACCGGAGGTCGCAGTGCGGGAGATGTGGTCGGGGGCTTCCATCTTGCCGTCTTTCTCAATGCGGGGCAGAGTTCCCTGGTCTTTCAAAATATTCCAGGCGATGCGTGGATAATCTTTTAGGTCATCGGGGACAGGATTTTTCTTCCTGGCATAAAACTCTTCAGCATCCGCTGTGTCCTTGCGAGCGGATTTGAGTGCATCCAACCACCGATCTAAATCATCAATGGCTTTTTGTTGGTAGTTTTTGAGTTGCATTAGCCAATCTGCTCTTGAAGATAAACCCCAATTCGGTCTTGATTCGTTGACAAACTTGAAAATTGACGATCGCAAACATCGGTGAAGCGGGCAAGTGCCTTGCGATTAATGTCTTCCTGCTTGTCAAAAATCCCCAGTGAAGTAAAAGGTGTACCCCATTGCCTAAAATTCAAAATCCCGATAGTTGTATCACGGCATTTGTCGTTGTTCCCGATGCCATACACATGCAACGGACGAGCCATGCCGTTAATGCGGCAATCCACCAAATATTTACTGTCGGAATCATGTGCTTCATCACGATAGTTAAATTGAATTCGGTCGGGCTTAACAGTTTTACGCATGAACTCTTTGAAATCCTCCATAAACGTAGAAACAACCCGTTCACGCTTCAGATAAGAAACATCTGTAATGTTAATAAGGCATTGAATAAAGTTATAGAAAATGTTTCCCGCGTTTGCGGTATCATCAATGCGCACAAATATTTGACCATCCTTTTCCTCTATTCCATATTTATCCAGCGTGTTTTCAATAATCTCGTTGCGTTGCCCCTGCTTTAGAGTTGCTAAATCTGTGTCATAGCTCATGTGCATATAAGTATGGCCTTCGTCACTGATAATCCACTGGTCTCTTCCATTTTTTCGCAAGGCAATCACAAAGTGGTCGCCGTCATCGAAATGAAACGGAGTGAAAACCTGATAGCGATCAACTCCTTCAGGATACAGTTCAATTGACTTGGCAACTGTCGCCGAGAAAGTATCTTGTATGTCTTTAATGTCCATTAAAACAAACTCGTTTGGCCACTGTTAAAGTCGTACAATGACACGTTGCAGTCATCCAGAAGTGCTGTAAAAGCCCCATAAAAATCTGCGTAACGATTGGTAATGTCAGCCCGGTGCTCAGTGGAATAGGAAGATAGTTGATATTTTTCGGTTGCAATGTGAATGTGAAAGTCGTAGAACGGATTTTCTTTTTCCAGCATGTTCGTGTGCCGATGGCTTTTTCCATTGTAACGCGTCAGTGTGAATGCTTGTTTTTTGTCTTTGGGAATGAAGCCCAAACCACAAGAAAAGTCAAACTGATTTTCCCTGCTACGGCGCAGATAAATCAACCAATCCCCTTCGCCTTTTCTTCTTGGGAATTTCCGCGAACTTTGACTGTGCGACGCCTCTCTTCCGGATTTATTTTTCATGCTATTTTGGTTGCCTGCCAACCTCTGCTGACCTCAGTTTAAATAGAATTTGTATGGGCATCTTACCCGCCGAAACTACCAAATAGCAACTGACAAAAAGTGATATTCATTTCGGTCAATTCTTTCTGCCCCATAATTTATGTGTAGCGAAGACCAGTGCGGTTTTTTCTGGTAGTTTTTGAGTTGCATGTCTTGTTCAAAAAAAATTTATCATATCGAAAGAGGGCAAGCCCAGCATTACATTACGACCTCGACTTGCCGCGTCTCGGCGGTCAGCGGGAGTCCTTTTTCGGCGCGCACATTAAGACAAAGCGTAATGGCCTCCTTGATATTATCGAGTGCCTGCTGCTGTGTCTTCCCCTGGCTTACGCAGCCCGGTATGGCAGGGCATTCAGCAACCCTTACCCCGTCTTCGTCCCGCTCCATTGTTACATTGAATTTCATTGATTGCGCCTCCCGGTAATTACCTGCCAAGAACAAGTGTTTCCCAATCAGGGAAACCGCCGTCGTTGATGACTTTTATAATACTGGCAACACATAATTTATCCGCATCATTAAGTAATGACCGTATCTTTTTTGATTCATTTGCATCCCGAGTCTTTTTTGCAGAAGCAATCCTTCCTGTATGCACGGCGTTAGAACGGTAATTATAAAATTTCTTGAATAGGTCCCTATATCTTTGTCTCTCGGAAAGGTCTTCTCCCAAATACCATGCGGCTCGTGTACGAAATGTGTAAGACAACTGTTCTTTGGTTTCATCTAAGTAGATAGCCTCAAAAGCAATTCCCAAATCAATTATTTGATCAACCCACCCTTCATTCTTTGATTTTAACCACCTTGGTATTGCTATCCGAAGTTTTTCTTTAACCTGTGCCGGGAGATCTTTAAATTTTTTATAATATTTCTTTGCATCAGCAATATCATTTTCAGAAATTTTACAATATCTATTAGATCGATAAAGATCGTGGCTATACGAACAACTGCTCACGCCATGATCAACTAACGGCTCCCATTGATTTATGTGATCCCACCACATAACTTCGTTTATAGGGTGTTTGCAACACAATGATAAACCCCACAAAAACTCTTGTATCTTAAAATCTTCTAATTCTATATTTTTTGTATGTCTTCGGAATACATCAAATGGGCCTTCTTTCATTGGGCGACTTTTCGGGTTCGCGAATATAGGTTCTCTAGTACAGTCAATTACCGCTAGAGTTCTTCCCGTAAAGTGATTACTCTTTTCCTGTATACCAAGCCCCATGCCCGACAGAATTTCCATTTGACTTAAAGCACCAGAGGATGAGGGCAAGGGTATGAGTTTGAATCCATCATATATTTGCATTTCATTATCTATTTTAATCCCAGACAGCAATGAAATTTCTTGATAATCAATATGTTTTTTAACAAGTAATTTTTCAAAAATAAAAACAGAATTCTCAATACCGAAGACAATAGAAATCCTTAATATATCTTCAAGCAATTTATCTAACGGAGTAGGGGTAAGTCCGCCAGTAGTGGCAACTGTAGCGCACTGTATTTTATCTTTATAAAGATATTCTGCTAATTCATGTCTCATAAAGTTAAGAACATCATTTTCAACTGAATTATTGCTAATGACGAGTTTTATTCTATTTCTATACCATGCGTTGGAAAAATCATTTTTATTTTGGAGATATAACATTCTATATTCTTCAATAGGTAGTAACCTTTCAGCCGGATAAGAAGTAGACAGCTGAATATTTTCAATAGCCGCACGCAACAAACTATCTAACTGCTGTTTTTTTTCTTCATCCATTTGTATTTACCTGTTCGCTTGGTTCGTCAATTTGCCCCAAATGGCAACTGACAAAAAGTGATGTTCATTTCGGTTAATTCTTTCTGTCCCATGAACTTATGCGTGGCGAAGACCAGTGCGGTTTTCTTTTTTGTCTTTGCTTGTTTGGCGATGCGTTCGGCGCGGTCACCGTTTAGGGCGGATTCGGTGCTTCGCAAAAAAGCCAGTTCTGGTTCATAGATGAGATAAAACAAGCGGTCTGGTGTCTCAAAGAAAAATCCATCCTTGCCCCGCGTTTTGCGAATTTTGTCCGGTGATTTTCCGGTGGCGATATAAACCAAATGGCGGGAGAAGGTTTCATAGTCTGGCAGGTGCTTGCCGGTGAGCATTTTTTCAACGCTGATTTCATCGCCCAGGGTGCAGTAGGTGAAGGTGCCGCCGAGTCCGTTTTTCAGGTTTTCGTCTTTTGCATTTTTAACGCCTTTGATTACGCGGCGGACGCGTTCGGCAGTGATCTTATGGGCGTAGTCTTCACATTCCACCAAGATAAACTTGCGGTTTCCGCCGTCTTCTTTGTTGAGAGCAAGGACGGCATGGGCGGTGGTGCCGGAGCCAGCGAAGGAGTCAAGAACAATACCGCTTCTATCTGGTATAGCTAAAGCGATAATATCCTTAATCAAAGCCAGTGGTTTCGGATTGGCAAAAACTCTACCATCGCCAAAAATGCGCTTCAGCTGTGCGGTGCCGTTGCCGCTACTGTATTCAGGTTTATAAAAAAGCGTTTTGGGTTTGCTGCTCGGTAAGTCGCCAATTTCCGGCCGCTGTTTTTTGTAGACAGCATATCCACCGGTAGTTTTTTGCACGATGAGATTGTACGGTTCATGCTCAAATTTTTCTTTGCTCCACCGCCACGACATCTCTTGATTGTCGGTAATCGGCAGAATTTTCGTATCGCCAGCCTTGCGATTTGTAGAAACGGTAAATCCATTTTCTTGTTTGCGAATGTATATGGGAAAGAAAAGGTATGGTCGTTTTTCGCGTGGCGCATTTTGTCCGGTCGCTTTTAAGTTTGCTCCTTGCTTGAAAAAACCGCGCTCATCCTCGTGCCACTTGCCAAGTTCGTCATCGGATAATTTAAATTCATCCAACACCAATTTCTCCCTGTCGTTCGCGTAAACAGTGGTGTATTCGTGTGTTCCCGCAAACGCGAATTGATCTTGATTGCCTTTCAGGTTCATTACGGTGGGTAATGTAGCAACAAAATTCCTCGCCCCAAAAATCTCATCCATCACCATCCGCAACCGGTGTTGCTCGTTGTCGTCAATGGAAATAAAAATCACGCCGTCCTCGGCAAGCAACTCGCGCAACAACTGCAACCTTGGCCACATCATGCACAGCCACTTGTCGTGTCGTTCCAGATCTTCGCCGTCCACCGGACCCTTGTCTTTCAACCAATTCTGCATCATCGGGCTATTTACATTGTCGTTGTATAGCCATTTTTCATTGCCGGTGTTATACGGCGGGTCAATGTAAATGCAATTCACCCGACCAGCATAGCGCGGCATTAACGCCTTGAGCGCATGCAAGTTGTCGCCGTGGATGATGAGGTTGCCGTCAAGAGACGGTTTTTTTGAGGGATGCGACTTGTTGACATCAATCTTCAGGGTTCGCGCCGACACCGTTAAGTGGTGCGCGTAAACAAACTGCTTTCCTTTGAAATCCAATGTCGGCATTGATTTTACGACTCCTTTTTCGGCAAGAGAAATTCCTTGGATAAATACTCGTTCGATAGGTCGCCCTCCATTGGCAGACAGATGGTGCAATGCGTGACCGGTAATTGTGAAAGATATTTGCACATTAGGGGACCTACATCTTTCCAGTGCAATCCGCCCAAACCGCACCCGAGCGCGGGCATTGCAATTGATTTTATTCCCACTTTTTTACAGTTTTTTACAAGCCATTGGAGCCCTTCTTCAATCCCATCAATGGGAGAATCGTCTCTCCAATGATTTTTTGTGGGGAAAAAGAGAAACCATCGCTCGCCATTTTGGGTATTCAGGGAATCGGATTCATCGGACAGTGTTTTTTCAATGTCGCTACCTCGTTTATACAAAACGGGCTTGCCCATCTTGAGGGTTTTTTTTCGGCAAGCATCCTGATATTTAACATAGACATCCGGAAACTGATATTTTGCCCGTGAAGCCAGCCCCTTGCCCATTATGCCTACAGTGTTGACGCTGACGGTGAGGGTTTGCGCGGTTGAGAAGAACATATCGCCTTTTGCAAGGATTATGTTTTGGTTTTCGCTTAATCTCCGCCGATATTCGGGCATGAAAAACATAAAAGGCTGCGCAATCACAGGAATTTTCCCCGTGGGTTCCAGCATCTCATTTTTTATTGTTGGACTTGCTACAAATATGCCCGTAATTTTGTCTGCCTCAACACAAGAAGGGATGAGAATTTCCGCCATTATCTCGCGTTTGGAATCGTCCTCTTCTGTCCAGTATGTTTTTTTAAATGTGCTATCTTTCAATTTACCCAAGGCTTCTTTATCGGCGGGATAAAAATTTGTTCGATGGTGGGCGGCGTTCCCATCGGATATAAATGCTCCATCACAATCCATGATGTCTGAATTGATTTCCAAGATAAGGATGTCGGCATTGCCGTGTTCCCTGGTTACTCGATACAGCATCGGGTTGCGCGCTTGAAAATAAAAGTTTGCGTAGTCCCATAAATAATTACCCGTTCCAGTTGGTATATCTTCCCGTCTGGCGACAATTGCATCATCGTAAATTTTGACCGACTCTATTTTTTTGCGATTCATGGAATTGTGCGAAAGGATGCCTCGTTTCAAAATGGAACGCAGGTTTTTTTTGTGTGTTATGTAATAAAACTGCTTCGGTTTTTGCATGTGCATGTCCGTGGGTTGCTACAAGTGACTGGAAAAATTGTATAACAAGTTGGTGATTTTATGCCACTTTTTCACTACCAGCGTAACGTGGCATTAACGCCTTGAGCGTGTGCAGGTTGTCGCCGTGGATAATCAAGTTATCGTCAAGCGCGGTTTTTTTGCCTTTCGGCGGAAGCGATTTTTTGGCATCCACCTCAAGCGTCCTGGACGGCAGGTCAGGTGGTGCGCATAGACCAGTTGTTTGCCTTTGAAATTGGTTATGAGCATTCTACTATACCTTAAAGTATCTTGAACCTAAATGAAAGCCGTAGGATAGCCGATTACTCCCCCACCTCGCTACTGCTAATCGAACAGTGAGGCAGACATTCCCGAAATTTCGCAGGCTGTTATCGCAAGTCCTTCCACTACATCTTTCCCATTCAGCGAAAGTAGACTTTTATCGAATGCATGGAACACCTTCGCCCTGCTGACAATTGCCGTTGCAGCATGAATGGCATCAGGCGTAGATATTGATTTACGGCTACGGTTGCGTATTGCCTGGGCTTTTTCAGCAACGCGAATATCAACAGCGACTATTTCTATCTTTTCTCTGTTTTGCATAAAGTGCCGAAATTTCTCAATAGCTCCGTCAGGCATTGCGCTTTCAACAACCATCTGTATGTTTTTTATTCTGTCCTTGTCGTCTCCTTTAATATGATCAATGAGAACAGATGAATCCCAACAAATCAGGTCGTTTTTCATTGAATATCCTTAGCCCCATTTGTCGCGTAATTCTCTCACAAACTGTTCGGAAGGCTTGTCCCCGGTTGCGCCAGGAGCAATTCCACGAAGATCGCTTAGGGAGGGAAGTTCCTCGCTTAGCGGTAAAACTTCCATTTCCCGAACATCTATTTTGTAGGGAAACGCCGCATCGGGACGGTAAAAAAATTCACCTGAAACAAAAACACCACACCCCAACGCACCTTGCACTTGCTCCACCAATTCTTTTGGAAATTGGCACCTGATAGTAGCGGAAGCAAAACTCGCATCATAAATCTTGAAAGTATGCGGGTTGCTATGAATATTAATTTCTTCCAATACGCCGTCTATCGTGCTTATTTCAATATGCTCCTCGCTTCGTGCTTGCACCAGTTTGGCGCGAAACTCATCATCCAGTCTGCAAACATGCCAATCTTCTTGATTGGCTCCGGTGATTTGTATTTCGCCGGACATAATTTTTTTCGGTTCGTCCTTCGCCAGTTTTTCCATGGCAGACAAAAAATCATCATTGAGTTGATCCAATCGCCCCTCTTCCACGGCATACAACGTTTCCCCAATATTTCGTATCAGGGGGGTATATGGCTGTCCATTGACCATCGGCTGGCATCCGACGGTTACGGGGCTGGAATGGGACAACTGCACAACATTAAGCGCGATGCCTTTGCGTTCATCGCTCTTGATGTTGGCGTTCAACATTCGGTGAAAATTCCTGACTTTTTCAAGAAAAACAGGCAGTTCCACATGGCGCCTATTTGCTTCTGGTCCTTCTATCTTCAAGATGATGCGATCAACGGTCATAATGCCCTCCCCGGTCACGCATAGTCTACCCGCCAGCCACCCCACATGGCAACTGACAAAAAGTGATGTTCATATCCGTCAATTCTTTTTGTTCCATGAATTTATGTGTGCGAAGACCAGTGTGGTTTTCTTTACCGCCACCCACCCCGCCACTGGACACCCCCACCAATCCCCGTTACATTGCCACGATGCACACCTCTCCGACAGTTCGGCAACTGGTTGATTCTTTCGCCAACGATGAGTTGCGTTGCGAAGCGTTGATTGCCGATGCACTGGCGGCGGCCGAGCAAACCGAGGGAGTGTTTATTCGCATCAATCACGATGTGCTCGATCAGGCAATTCAGATTGACCGTGCGCGGGCGAGCGGCGAGCCGTTGCCGGTATTGGCCGGGGTGCCGATTACGCTCAAGGATTTGTTTGATGTGCAAGGTCAGCAAACGCTGGCCGGTTCAATCGTGTTGAAGAACGAGGCACCGGTTTCCAAAAACGACGCTGTGGTGGTCGGACATTTGCGCAACGCCGGCGCGTTGTTTTTGGGTCGCGTGAATATGAGCGAGTTTGCCTTCAGCGGCATGGGTTTGAATCCGCATTACGGCAATCCGAAAAGCATTTGGGATCGCGCAACCGGTCGATTGTCGGGCGGCTCGTCTTCCGGCAGCGCGGTCAGCGTCGTCGAAGGCATCGTGCCGGCGACCGTTGGTTCGGACACCGCCGGTTCGTGTCGTGTGCCGGCCGCTTTCAACGGCATCGTCGGGGTCAAGCCGACTTACGGCCGGCTGTCGTTGCGCGGCGTTTATCCGTTGTCGCCGACCTCCGATGCGCCGGGTCCGCTGGCGAATGATGTGGATGGTTGTTTCATCCTTGACCACATCATGATGGGGCGATTGCAACACGGCGAACCGTTGCCGCGATTGTCCGATCGTGACGCAAAAACAATTCGCCTGGCGGTGCCGCAATCGGTGGTCATGGATGGTTTGGATGACGAAGTTGCGGCGGCATTTGCGCGTGCGTTGGAATGGTTGCGCGATGCCGGCATCACCATCAAGCACGAGTCGTTTCCGGAACTGGACGGTTGCGTGGATATGTTCGCCACGCGCGCAGTGGCGGTGTTTGAAGCGTGGCAGGATCATCAGCAACGTTTGCAAGAGCGCGGCGATGAATACGATCCGTTCGTGCGCCGGCGAATGCAAAAAGGTCGGCATGTGAACGCCGATGCGCGACAAAAATGTTATCAGGAAAAAGCGAAGTTGGTGGCGGCGGTGCATGCGCAAATAAAAACCACCGGTGTTGATGCGCTGGTTTATCCGACGGTGCAATGTGTTCCTCCCGCCATTGCCGAAACCGATGATGCCGAACAGATGCCGGGAATTAATGTGAAGTGCCTGCGCAACGCATCCACGGTTAATTTTTTCGATGGTTGCGCCGTCAGTTTGCCGTGCCACGCACCGGGTCAAGTACCGGTCGGGCTGATGCTCGCCGCCGGAAACTCCGATGACCAACGCTTGTATGAAATCGCTGCCACCGTCGATCAAACTTTGAACCAGAGGCGCAGCAAATGAGCGAGCATGAACATCGCCATCACCACGACGGTCCGAGCGAAATCGAAGCGCGGGTCAAGTCGCTGGAGAGTTTGCTCATCGCAAAAGGACTGGTGGATGCCAAAGCGATGGACGAGTTGGTGGATATATATGAAAATCGCGTCGGCCCGAAGAACGGCGCGCAGGTGGTCGCGCGCGCCTGGACGGACGCCGAATACAAACAATGGTTGCTCGCCGATGCCACCAACGCGATTGCGGAAATGGGTTACGCCGGTCGTCAGGGGGAGCATTTGCAGGTTGTGGAAAACACCGAGCGGATACACAACATGGTGGTGTGTACTTTGTGTTCCTGCTATCCGTGGCCGGTGCTTGGTCTACCGCCGACTTGGTATAAGTCATCCGAATACCGCGCCCGCGCGGTGCGCGAGCCGCGCGCGGTGCTGGCGGAATTCGGCGTTGTGCTGGACGATGAGGTTGAAGTGCGGGTGTGGGATTCCACTGCGGAAATTCGATATCTGGTGTTGCCGCAACGACCGTCCGGCAGCGAACACTTGGACGTGCGGCAACTGGCGGGTTTGGTCACGCGCGATTCGATGATCGGCGTGGCGCTGGCCGAGCCGGCCGACGATATAAAATGAATGTCGCAGGTGACGCGCCGGAAACGAACACCGCCCACGACCTCGGCGGCGCGTGCGGATTCGGCGCCATTGATCTTAGCGACCGTAGCCGCGCGGCGCAGTTTGCCCATGAATGGGAGGAGTCGGTGTTCGGCATGACCCTTGCCTGCGGAATGCTCGGGCGGTGGAATCTGGATCAGTCACGTTTTGCCCGCGAGCAAATGCAGCCGGCGCACTATCTTGCCAGTAGTTACTACGAACACTGGCTTCACGGCTTGGAATTGCTGCTGTTGCAGCGCGGCATGATCAACTCGGCGGAGTTGCGAAGCGGCCAATCGGCGGGCCGCGGGTTTTTGCGGGTGGTGGTGGCCGAGCAGGTGGCGGAAATTCTCGGCAAAGGCGCGCCCACCAGTTTGCCGGCCGAGGCTGACTCGTTGTTCACCATCGGCGAACGGGTGCGGGTGCGAAAACTCGTGCCTAAAACCCATACCCGCGCACCGCGCTACACGTGGGGGCGTGGGGGCGTGATTGTGAATCATCACGGTGCGCACATTTTTCCGGACCGGCACGCGGCAAGCGGCGAAAAACAACCGGAACATCTTTACGGTGTGCGTTTTGAAGCGGAAGAACTTTGGGGGAAAGAAGAAGATGCCGGGAAAATGGCCGGGAGACTGGCAATCTACGCGGACTTGTTCGAGCCGTATCTGGAGGCAGCGGATGCCGCAACCTGAAGCCATTGCCGGGCAACCTCAAGCCGGCGGCGAATTGGTCTTCGCCGCGCCGTGGCAAGCGCGAACCTTCGCCATGGCCGTGCAGTTGCATCAAGCGGGGTTGTTCGAGTGGAAAGAATGGGCGGCACTGCTGTCGCGCAACATCGCCGAGTTCGAAAAACACGATGCCATCGAGGACAGCGACGCCTACTACCGGCTGTGGCAGGAAACGCTGGAGGAAATCGTCAGGGAAAAAACTTGAGGCAGGTTTATGTATGTTCCGAAATATTTTGCGGAAACGCGAGTTGAAACGCTGCATGAATTGATGCGTGCGCATCCGGTGGCGACGCTGGTAACGCTCACGGCAAACGGGCTGGACGCGAATCACATTCCGTTTGAGATCAATCCCGCCCCGGCGCCCTTCGGCACGCTGCGCGGCCACATTGCGCGCGCCAATCCGCTGTGGCACGAGCATTCCGACGAGGCCGATGCGCTGGCGATATTCCGCGGCCCGGATGTATATGTTTCTCCTTCGTGGTATGCGACCAAACAAACCACCGGCAAGGTTGTGCCGACCTGGAACTACGCGGTCGTTCATGCGCACGGTCGGTTGCGGGTGATTGAAGACCGCGCCTGGCTACGCAAGTTGGTCGAAAGTCTCACCACTCGGCACGAGGCCGGTCGCGCTCAGCCGTGGAAGGTGACGGACGCGCCGGAAGATTTTATCGCGCAACAACTGGACGCCATCGTTGGCATTGAAATACCCATCGCCCGGCTGACCGGAAAATACAAGGCAAGCCAGAACGTCCCGGCCTCTGACCGGCGCGGCGTTGTCGAAGGGCTGCTGGAACAGGAGTGCGAAGCGGGTGCGGAAATGGCCGAGTTAGTGCGGCGGCCGGATGCGTGAGGTGACCGGGGTTGTGTGATGAAGTGCCGTCAATTGTTGAGTAATCTCCGGCAAAACTAACTAATACCTCACCAACATTTATCGCGGCTACGCCGCGCTTATAGGCACCAAAACGACCCCACCAGGCATTGGCCCTGCTCTCTCCTGTACAATCCTTGATCATCAACCAACCGGAGTGCCAAATGTTATGAACCTATACACGGATATGCGGGCACCGCTGCAAGTATTATGAAAGTCGTCACCTATAACATCCGCTACGGGCTGGGGCTCGACAATCGCTATGATCTGGCGCGTATCGCCAACGCCGTGCGCGGGGCGGATATCATCGCCCTGCAGGAAGTGGAACGGTTGTGGCGCCGCAGCGGCATGGCCGATCAACCCGAACAACTCGGCGAACTGTTGCGCGATTACTACTGGACGTACTGCCCGTCATTCGACGTAGACGCCAGCACGCGCGGCACTGTCGGCGCAGTGGTCAATCGGCGCCGTCAATTCGGCCCCATGTTGCTGTCGAAATGGCCGATTCTTTCGGCGCGGGTAATCGTGCTGCCGTTGCTCGAAACCGTTGAGTTGTTGAATCTCCGTAGAGGCGCGGTCGAAGGGATTATTGCCACACCTGCCGGCGTATTGCGCGTCTATTCGCTCCACCTGTCCTCTATTTCATCGCGCGAGCGCCTCGTGCAGATCGACGCGTTGTTTGACGTATTCTCCCAGGGCTGCAACAGCAGTGCGCCAATCACCGGCGGCACGCCTGCTGACCCGGGTGAGGCGGAAAATTTCAGACGCATGGACTGGAGCAATGGTGAACCCACCCCGCCCGCCCCCGAACACGCGCTGTTCATGGGCGACTTCAATTGCTTAGCAGAAAGCGAAGAATACATTCGTCTTGCCGGTCAAATCGACCCCGTTTACGGGCGCGGATTGCACAGCGATGAGTTGGTCGACAGTTGGAGCGTTGCCAAAGAAAAGCTCGGCGAGCCAACCTCGTGGTGGCCCGACCCGCCCGACCGTGCGCCCGGCAGGGCATTGCGCCTCGACTACTGCTTCGTCAGTGCCGGCCTCGCCGGAAAAATCTCCCGGGCATGGGTGGACACGGACGCGGACGGCTCGGACCACAGGCCCTATTGGGTGGAATTTGGAGTCTGATTCCGCCACTGGACTGTAAATTTGCCGGGATAAGTAGTATAACTACGAGAATGTTGATTCCATAATTGTATAAGCTCACTGTTTCGCTGACGGTTTTTCTCGGTTACTTTTGGCGTCTCAAAGAAAGTCACACTTTGCGATTCACATTGTCTCCCCAACCCGCGAATGAAAGGTGATGATGAATTGAGAGGATAAAGGCGCGTTGAGAAGCCAAAAGCACATTGAGAAAAAATCGCGGGAGTGCCATGAATCGACTGGGCGCGAGCGAAGCGAGCCCGAAGGGCGCGTATTAGGGATGATACGCGCAAAAAAGCCCGGTTTGACCGGACTCATTAATTACCAACAAACATTGCGCGCCAGCTTTGTTTATTCAAATAGATGCCCGCTTGTAGCGAGGATGAGGAAAAACTGTCAGCAAATAAATGAGCCTATACACACCATCTTTCGCATCTATTCGATGACCAAGGCGATTACCAGCGTGGCGCTGATGACGCTTCTTGAGCAGGGAAAATTTCAACTCGACGATGCCGCCCATCACTGGATTCCGGCACTTGAAAATCTGAGAGTTTACGGAGGCGAAGGAAATCTCGAAGCATTGGAACGCAATATCACCATTCGGCATTTGCTGACCCATACTGCGGGCTTCAGTTATGGCTTTGAACCCGGTGCCCATCCCGTTGACAAAATGTACGACCAAATGTGGCGCACCATGAAACCCGAAAATACGTTGTCCGAGTTGATGGAAATCACCTTCAAACTTCCCCTCATCGCACAACCCGGCAGCTTGTGGCACTACAGCATCGCCACCGATATCTGCGGTTATTTGGTGGAACTGATGAGCGGCATACCGTTTGGCGATTATCTTCAACAAACCATTCTGGAGCCCCTGAAAATGAACGATACGGCGTTTGAAGTACCCCGGGAAAAACAGGGACGTTTCGCCACGCTCTACGGCCGGACAGAAGAATATTCGTTGGCGGTGCTGGAGACACCGGTAGCCTCGCCGTTTATTCACCCCGTCGCCATAAAATCCGTCAACCTGCACTCCGGCGGTGGCGGGCTTGTCTCCACCGCCGGTGATTACTGGCGCTTTGCCCAGATGATGCTCAATGGCGGAGAACTGGCCGGTGTTCGTATCATTGGTCGCAAAACAGTCGAGTGGATGACCATAAACCACGTCCCAGCCAAACTTCTGCCGCTGGCTTTCAACGGAATCGTGCCCCAGCATATGATGGGATACGGGTTTGGCTTGGGTTACTGCATAAATATTGACCCCGCAAAGACGGGAACCCTTGGTTCTCGGGGCGATTTTGGATGGGGCGGGCTGGCCGATACCTACTGCTGGATTGATCCCCGTGAGGCGTTGATTGGTATTCTGATGCAGCAATATTCCCCGTCACTCACCTACCCTGGCCGTCGAGATTTCCGCAATGCCGTATATCAAGCGTTGCGCTGAGGCAGGGCATCTGCATAATGCCATTGTCTATGACAAAGACGATGAAATACCATACTCTTTAATCTCAAAAAAAACCTTTTGAGTGGTAAGGCCCCGTCAGAAATGATGGGGCTTTTTTTATATCCCACCAACTAAAAACCTATTCATAGGCAAAAGCGTACGCCGCGTACAATTCGATGCGGATGCTCGCCGCCGGCAACTCCGATGACCAACACCTGTATGAAATCGCCGCCGCCGTAGAGCAAACTTTGAACGGTCGGCGCGTTTCATGAGCGCGCCGGAGCAAGTCGTTTGAGAGAAGACATCTCGGCATCCGTGATGTGATGTTCGTCGTGGACAGTCAGCCGATCATGTAAACCTTGCGCACCGTTTCATGAATCCTGCAGGTTCCTTTCCAGCCCTTTGGAAAAAAAATGGCGGTATCGGGTTCAACATCCACAACCTCGCCGGATTCATGCACGTAGGTGCAACGCCCGGCGAGGAAATGGCACATCTCATCGCGAGTAACGTGGCAGTTCCAAAAACCAGGCGTGCAAATCCAGATGCCCGACTCCACGCCGTTCTCATTCCCCTTGTATAGGAGAACCCCTGAAGTGTGTGACTGGCCTTCGACCATCTCTGCAACCGGCCCCCAGTCAACCACCTCGGTGATTGCCTTCGGGTTGCGCATCACGGGTGTCTTCAATGCACTTTCCTCAGCGTAGCATGTAGATGCTGCATATGGTTTCGTGGACGACCACGGTGCCGGTCCAGCCGCCGGGAAAATGAACCACCGTTTCAGGGCGGACATCGATTACTTCGCCATCGTCGCAGGTGTAGACCGCGCGACCCGAGACGAAGTGACATAACTCGTCCCGGGGCAAGGTCAACCGCCAACTACCGGGTGTGCAGACCCATACCCCCGCCTCCGGCAAGCCGTTTTCTCCTTTCCACAAAAGCCGGCCGGTGTTCATCGATTTTCCGTCAATGGGATACAGGTGACCTCCCCAATCTTTCAGG
Source organism: Candidatus Poriferihabitaceae bacterium (assembly GCA_965249835.1). GTDB lineage: Bacteria > Pseudomonadota > Gammaproteobacteria > Arenicellales > Poriferihabitantaceae > JAHRAW01. Next base: position 182,972 of record CBDFMY010000003.1, on the reverse strand, counting down.
CTTTCGTCCCAGTGGGACGCATTGGCGATGTGCGGGGCGGACGATTTCAGGTTTGTTGGCATGATCGGGAGCGCGCTTTCGGTTACTCAAGTAGTTTATCGATGGCTTCAGCGGCTCGCTGCGGACCGCGACCGCGTTGCATGGAAGCGGATGTATCGGTCAGTCGGGCTTTCACTTTCGGGTCGGTGAGCAGACCGTCAATATTGGCCGCGAGATCAGCATCACTCCATTGATAGCGATCCATTTTCAAGCCGTGGCCGGTTTCATGGACGCGCGTGGCGTTGTCGTGTCCGTCCCATACATATGGCATTACGATCGCCGGTTTGCCGAAATAGAGACATTCGGTGAAAGTGTTATTGCCGCCGTGGTGAATGATCAGATCCACTTGCGGTAGCACCGAAGGTTGCGGAAACCACGGGGCGACACGGACGTTGGCGGGTATGTTGTCATATTCATCCGCGTAATCACCGACGTTCACCAGTGTGCGATACGGCAGTTCACCGACCACGCGAATGATGCGCTTGAGCAGTTCCGTGTCGCCGGCCGCAAGAGAGCCGAAACTGACATACAACAGCGGTTTGTCGTTGTGCGCCTTGAATTCGGGGACATTCCATGGTTCATCAGTGCGCACGCACCCCTCCAGATACTGAAACCGTGCCGGGTCCAGCGGATGTTTGCGCTTGAAGCGCACCGCCTCGGGGTATAGCAACAAATTCAGCCATGGCGATGTTTCGAAAAATTGCCCCGCAGGGTAGGGTTGTTCTCCGCACTCCTCGAGAAACCGGTTGAATTTTTTGTGCGTAGGTTTCGTGACTTCAAGGAACCGTTCCTCAAACCGCGCGAACCCTTCGTGGTCATTCTCGCCGCACCCGGACAGATGCGGCGGAATATCGGGGTCGGGAATTTCGTTCTCGCTACACGAGATGATTCGCACCCACGGAACTCCGTATTGTTTGGTTGCCGGAAACAGAATGACATTGTCGATGCAAATGAGGTCGGGTTTGATTTCTTCGAGAACGCCGGGGAGTTCTTTCTGAGCCCAGACGGAAGTGTCTACAATCGCTTCCCAGCATTCTTTTACGTAGTTGTCGAGTTGCTCATGTGGCGACTTGCGGAAATTCGGGATATGGTTATTGATGAAATTCGACCAGTATTTTGCCATCTCTTCGGGTGCCATGGGTTCGGACATGTTCACCGGATACTCCGGAAACCCGTAACCCGAATAGATGCCGGACATGCCGGGGTCGGTGATAAAAACCGCCCGGTGACCGAGTTTCTCACAGGCTTGCGCAATGCCCACGGAATTGAGTGCCGGACCGAACGCCGCTTCGGGGAAAAAAGCGATAGTTTTTTGTTTGCTCATGAGTGGATACCTCCACTTGCTGTTGATGGTTATCAAATGAAAAAATCGGCTATTGGCCGAAGATGCGGGAGTGCTCGGCCCCCCAAGCGCACCAGACCGCTTGCCCCATGCGCAGGCTGTCAGCCACATCGGCTGCGCACGACAGCCGTGCGCGTATAGGTACGGACAGTTCGTTGGCTTGTATGTGCACGCTCAATTCCTGGCCGTAATAGGTGATATCGCTAATTTGTCCCTCGAGCCGGTTTAGGTCGCTGGCTGGCGGTTCAATGGATAATTTTACCCGTTCGGGCCGAACGGCTAGATCCACCCGTGCACCATCGGCGAGACCCTCGGGTATGGCGCCGTGCAAGAGAGCACCGCCGTTGGTGCGCACCCCACGTTCTTCCACCTCGCCTTCAAAGAAATTCATCGCCCCGATGAAATCGGCGGCGAAGCGGCAGTTGGGATAGTCATAAAGATTCTGTGGCGTACCCACTTGGACGATTTTTCCCTGGTTGAGTAGCGCAATTCGGTCGGCCATGCTGAGTGCTTCTTCCTGATCGTGGGTTACGAAAACAAAGGTGATACCGGATTGGTGTTGGATTCGTTTTAACTCCTGTTGCATTTGTTCGCGCAATTTTTTGTCGAGGGAGCCGAGTGGTTCATCCAGTAGCAAAACATGCGGCCGCTTGACCAGAGAACGGGCGAGGGCAACGCGTTGTTTTTGCCCGCCCGACAAGCGCGCCGGTTTTCGGTGCGCGAACGGCGTAAGTTGTGTCATATCCATCACTTCACCGACGCGGCGTTCGGTCTCGGCGGTTGTCAGACCCTCTACTTCAAGCCCGTAAGCGATGTTTTTGTAAACGCTCATGTGGGGAAACAGGGCGTAGGACTGGAACATCATGTTGATGGGACGGCGACCGGGTCGCAGCCCGGTGATGTTCTGGCCGTGAAGAAAAACTTCTCCCTGATCAGGGTTTTCAAAACCGGCGATCATCCGCAACAGGGTAGTTTTGCCGCAACCGCTCGGACCGAGCAACGCAAAAAACTCGTTGGCTTGCACTTCCAAGGATACGCCGTCCACCGCGTTGGATGCATCGAATTGCTTCGTCAGGCTCCGCAACAACAGAATCGGGGCGCCTTCGGCGTTCACCTCCATCCGGTTACCCCTTTGTTGATACGTTGTGCGAAAAAAACCAGGGCGAAACTGACGAGCATAATGATGGTCGCCATGGCGTTGATTTCTGGGGTTACGCCGAACCGGATCATGGAGTAAATTTGTATCGGCAGCGTGGTTGAATCGCGACCGGCTCCAGCCGTGAAGAAGGCGATGATGAACTCGTCCACGGAAAGGGTGAACGCCAGCAACCCTGCGGCCAGCACGCCGGGCAGGATGACTGGCAACGTGACTCGACGAAAAGTAGTGAACGGGCCGGCGCCGAGGTCGGCTGATGCCTCAATGATGGAATAGTCGAAATGCTTGAGTCGTGTGCGCACCACGGCGCAGACAAAGGCGATGTTGAAAACCACGTGGCTCATGATAATGGAATGTAACCCGAGGGTGAACTGAAGAGTTGTGAAGAACGAAAGCAACGCGATCGCCAGCACGACGTCCGGAATAATCATGGGCGCAAACAATAGTGCGTCAAGGGTGCTGCTCGTCTTGCGGTTTTCCACGCCAAGTGCCAGCATAGTGCCGAACGACGTTGCCAGCAAAGTCGAGACGACGGCGACGATCAGGGTATTGGCGGCGGCGGAAAGTATGGGGCCGCTGTGTGCCAGTTTGCCGTACCATTCCAACGAAAATCCGCCCCACGCGGTTGGCAGGCCGGCGCGGTTGAAGCTGAGCACCATCAATACCAGAATCGGGATATAGAGAAACGCGTAAACCGCGTGGAGATGCACCCCCAACACAAAGCGCATGGATCCGGTTGTGCTTGTGGATGGTTTCATTTGTGCGCCATCCCGGCGCGGTTGGTGAAGGTGGCTTGAATGAAAAGTAGCACCATCATTATGCCGATCAGCACCATGGAAAGACTTGCGCCGAAAGGCCAGTCTCGGGCACTCAGAAACTGGTCATAGATTAGATTGCCGACCATCAGCAGGCGGCCACCGCCGAGCAAATCCGGAGTAATGAAATTGCCGATGCTAAGGACGAAAACAAAAACGCAGCCGGCGGCGACTCCGGGCAAGGACAACGGCAGGATAACCCGCAGGAAGGTGCGCATCGCACCGGCACCGAGGTCTTCGGAAGCCTCTCGAATCTCGGGGTCTATACGGCTGACCGAGGAATAGATGGCCAGAATGACGAACGGCACGTAGTTATACACAAGACCGATGATGATGGAGAATTCGTTATAGAGAAGGGGTAGTGGTGTATCAATGATGCCGACCGAAGTCAGCGTCCGATTGATAATGCCTTCCCGGTTGAGTAGCACAATCCAAGCGTAGGTGCGTACCAGATAGTTGCTCCAGAAAGGCAGTATGGCAAGAAACAGATAAATGGTTTGCCGACGTCGTGGTGCCAGTGAAATGGCATATGCCGCCGGGTAGGCAATCAGTAGCGCGAACAGGGTGGCCAGTCCCGCAATCCGCCCGGAATCAAGCAGCACCGAAAGATACAACGGATCAAAGGTGCGCTGGAAATTTTCCAGCGTGAAGTTGTATTCGATTCCTCCATATGTGCCCCGTTCAAAAAAACTGAAAAAGAAAACCATTGCGCAGGGGACGACCATAAAGGCCCCCAGCCATCCCAGGCCGGGGACCAGCAGGAAGAAATTTTTAAAGCGCGAACCCATCCCGCAGCAGCGGCTTGAGCCGCCCGGCTTACTTGGAAGAGAGGATTTTCGTCACCACCCTCGTGTAGGTCTTCTGGGTTTCGCCGACATCGCGCAACTGTTCCTGTTGCAGCAACTCCGCCGGGCTCATCGCCAGGTTCGGGAACTGTTTGAACAAGGCAGGGTCAAGCGACTCCATGGCCGTTTTGTTTGGCACTTTGTAAAGAATGTTGGATGCCACCCAGGCGCCGACCTCGGCGTTGAGGACGTAGTTGATGAATTTGTGAGCCGCTTCTTTGTTTTTGGAACCGGCAACGATTACCATCGTATCCACCCAAAGATCACTGCCCTCTTTTGGGATAACGTATTTTATGTCCTCGTTTTCCGCTATGCCGTAGTTGCACCAACCGTCCCATGCGTGGGTCAGGACGGCTTCCCCCGACACTAGTTTGGAGTAAAACGTAGTGTCGTCGTAGGACAAAAGATTACGCTTGGCTTCGATCAGCACATCGCCGACTTCGTTGATCTTTGCCTCGTCTTTTTCATTGACGGAATACCCCAGGGACAGCAGGCCGGCCGCCAGCAACCAGCGGTCCGTCGATAGCATGGTCAGTTTGCCGCGCACGTCCGGTTGCGGTTTCAACAGATTGTCCCAACTGTCCGGAGTGCCTTGCACCAGATCGGAGCGATAGCAAAGGCCAGTGGTTCCCCATGCATATGGCACCGAAAATTTGTTTCCCGGATCATATTCCAGTTGGTTGGCTTGTTCGTAAAAATTGCGAAAATTGGGGATTAGGGAATGGTCAATCTGCGCAACCAGCCCCAGTTCTTTCAGGACTTCGGCAAACGGCGATGATACGAACAACACGTCATACCCCTTGCCGCCGCTCGCCACGACCTTGCCCATGATTTCCTCATTGGTGGCATGGACAGAGTGTTCCGCCTCAATGCCCGTTGACTGTTGGAAGTTGGTCAGCAGATCTTCCGGCATGTAGCCATCCCAGTTGGAGATAACGATTTTCTCCGCCGCAACCCCCGGAGTAGCCATGGTTGCCGCCACTGAGACACAAACTGCCAGTGCCCACGTAGTGAAATTTTTCATGTGTTTTTCCTCCCGTAAGTAAGTGGTTGTCGAGTTCACCGATGCGCGTGTGTGGGTTACCATCGCTCGCACATTGTATCTTTTTCCGAAAAAATACAATATACAAGGATTCCTTTGAATTACAAGAGGGCACGGAGAGAATTTTTGCCGCAAGAAACGGACAGGAATCCGGGTGAAATCCCCGCCGGAGTGCCTTTAATGCCGCGTGATTCGTCGGTGAACGAGGAAGCGCACCTTGGCGAAATCAAGCCGCACTTCCTTTGAAGCCGCGATGTGCTCAGCCATGAGGTTCGCGGCGCGCTCGTGTTCACCGGATTCAATGCTGTCGAGAATTTCCAGGTGCTCTTCGCACGACCGTTGCAACCGCTCACGCTCGCTGTATTTTTCGTATTCGCTGAGACGACGCAGCCGGGTCTGCTGGTGAATCGCCTGAGCCAGAAAGCGGTTGCCGCAGCAAGAAGCGATGGTTTGATGGAACAACGCATCGGCGTCAAACAATTCTCCAATGGCGAGTTCATAAACGGCACCGCCGGCCAGATCTTCATGTTGGTGCCGGATCCGTGCGAACAATGCGGTGTCCGGGGTGAATCCTGCTTCGAGAATCGCTGCCGGTTCGATAATCATCCGATAGCGGTAACTTTCTTCATGTGCTTCGGCATCGTTTAACGCCGGATGGAAAATCCAGCCGCGACCGGGCGCACGTTCCGCAAGGCCTTCTTCACACATGCGCGTTAATACTTGATTGACGATGGTGCGGTTGAGGTCGTAGTGGCGGACCAGTGCCGATACCGACACCTGTTCACCGATGATATTGGCGAAGCGTTCGGCGGCAATTTTTTTGTAAAGTCGCTCTTCGGTGCTTTCGGGAACGCGGGTGGTTTCAAATCCCAGTGCATCGGCGGTCTCGACGAGAAAATATCCCTGGTTGCGTTCATATCGGACGATGCCCATCTCTTTCAGGTTTTTCAACGCCATGCGCACCGGTGAGCGGGACACGCACAGCCGGTCCGCCAGCCATTGTTCTTTGAGATGGAAATCTTTTTCCAGGCGCAAGTTATGCACCAGATCAAGAATGCCTCGCACGATTTCCATGTTCGCGGTCTGTGTCAAAATGCATGTCCTCCAGTCGGTGTCGTGTTGTGTTAGTGAGATTGTTTTTCGTCCACGTCAGGTACTTGACCACTCCCCACCAACGCCAACTCCGGTTCACAGAATTTTCGCAGGAGTTCTTTTTTGCTCACGCGGTATTTTTCGATGTTTGCCATTTTGATGTGGCCGAAGCCTTTGACCATTTCCGGCAAGCCGACGAGTGCCACAGCGGTGGAGTAGTTGTCGGCGGTTATCGTTTCCAGCAGTTGCGTCAGGTCGTTTTCATATGCCACGATTAATTGTCGTTCCTGTTTGCGTTCGGGGCTATAGCCGAACATATCCAGTCGTGTGCCACGAAGAAATTTTAGCGGCGCGAGCCATCGGAAAAATTGCAGGGTGCCAGCGGGAAAGCGTCGTTTGATTAAGTGTCCGCTCAGCGAATCTTTGCGCGATAACAGCGGCGGCGCGAGATGAAAATTCAGTTGATACGAGCCGGTGAATTGTTTGTTGAGATTGGCAATGAATTCGCCGTTGGAATACAGCCGCGCGATTTCGTATTCATCTTTATACGCCAGCAGTTTGAAATAATTGCGTGCGACTGCTTCGGCAAGATTGGTCGACGCATCCGCATCGGTGAACTTTGTCTCGAATTGGCGAACTCGCTCCACCAGCGTGCGGTATCGGTCGGCGTATTTGCGATTTTGGTAGGCGCACAAATAACGGTATCGCCATTCAATGAGATCATTCAGATCGGTCAACATCGGTTCGGTTTTGCCATCGTTGCCGGCGAGATTTTCCACCGCATCAAGATTTACCGCCGCACGCCGACCCCACAGAAACGCCTGGCGATTGAACTCCACCGCGACATCGTTTAATTCAATCGCCCGGTTAATGGATTCGACGCTGACCGGAATCAAGCCGCGTTGATATGCGAAGCCCAGCAAAAACAAATTTCCGCCGATGGAGTTGCCCAGCAAATCCCGGGCGATTCGGGTGGCGTTGACGAAGGCGGTTTTTTCGGTGCCGGTCTCGTCTCGGATCAGTTGCCGCATGGACTCGCCGGGGAACTGGTAGTGTTCATCGTGAATGAAATCCGCGGTGGGATTTTCATATTCATTCACCACCGAATGGGAGCGCTTGGTGTCAAGCCGGGCCAGTGCATCGGGCATGGCGGACACCACCAGGTCGCAGCCGAGCAACACATCGGCATCGCCTTCGGGAATGCGCACTGCGTGGATTTCGTTTTGATGGTTGGCGATACGCACATGGCTGATCACCGCGCCGAATTTTTGCGCGAGCCCGGTTTGGTTTAATGTCGAGCAACCCTTGCCTTCGATGTGCGCGGCAAGCGCCACCAGCGAGCCCACCGTGAGCACGCCGGTGCCGCCGATGCCGGTGACCAGGATATTCCACGGTCGTTGCAGGTCCGGCAGTTGCGGTTCTGGCAGCACGATTTCCAGACGGTCGGCGAGGTTTTCATTTTGCGCGCCGCTGCCGGAACGCAAAGTTGCGCCGGTGACGGTAACAAAACTCGGGCAGAAACCGTCGAGGCAGGTGAAATCTTTGTTGCACGCGCTCTGGTCGATCTGCCGCTTGATGCCGGTTTCGGTTTTTTTCGGCAGCACCGACAGACAGTTGGAAGTGGTGCTGCAATCGCCGCAGCCCTCGCAAACCTCGGCGTTGATAAATACCCGGGTCGGGCTTTCCGGCATTAGCCCGCGTTTGCGGCGGCGGCGTTTTTCCGCGGCGCAGGTTTGGTCATAGACGATTACGCTGGTGCCTTTGATTTCTCGAAACTCCAGTTGCAGTTGATCGAATTCACGCCGCGAGTGGACGCTGATGCCGGCAAACCCGCGCAGTCGGGCTTTGGCGGTTTGAGCGTCTTCGGCAACCACGGCAAGCCGCACCACGCCCTCGGCTTGCAGTTGCGCGACCAATTCCGGCAGGGTCAACGAGCCGTCCACCGGTTGCCCGCCGGTCATGGCGACGGCATCGTTGAACAGCACCTTGTAGGTGATGTTAACGCCGGCCGAGACAGCGGCGCGAATTGCCAGCAGACCGCTGTGAAAATAAGTGCCGTCGCCGATGTTCTGAAACACATGTTCGGTTTCGGTGAACGGTGCCATGCCGATCCACGATGCGCCCTCGCCGCCCATCTGCGTGAATACTTCGGTGTTGCGATTCATCCACTTGACCATGTAATGGCAGCCGATGCCGGCCATGCCGATGCTGTGGTCGGGCACCCGGGTGGAAGTGTTGTGCGGGCAACCCGAACAAAAATAAGGCATGCGCGTCAGGGAAGTGCGCGAGCGGGCGATGCGCTTTTCCTTGGCGTCGAGAAACTCCAGCCGCTGTCGGATGCCGCGGCTTTCGTAAAAACGGGTGATGCGCCCGCCAATGATACGCGCCACCATGGCCGGCGTTAACTCGCCCAAACTGGTGACCAAATCCCGACCATTTTCATCATGTTTGCCCACCACCCTCGGACGCTCGGCAACCGGCCAGTTGTATAACTGCCCGGTAATCTGGTCTTCAAGGATGCTGCGTTTTTCTTCCACCACCAGAATTTCCTCGAGTCCTTTGGCGAAGCGATGCGTGGCAATCGGCTCCAGCGGCCAGTTCATGCCGACCTTGTAGATGCGAATGCCGATGTCCGAGGCGGTCGCCTGGTCGATACCCAAATCTTTCAGTGCCTCCATCACATCGAGATGCGATTTTCCGGTGGTGACGATGCCGAGTCGGGGATTGGCGGTGTCGAGGATGATTTGATTCAGGTGGTTGGCGTAAGCGAAGGCGCGCGCCGCGTAAATTCGATGTTGATGCAACAACGCTTCCTGCTCCAGCGGTGTGGTCGGCCACTGCGCATTCAAGCCGCCCGGCGGTTCCTCAATATCGTGCGGCAGACGAATCCGCATGCGTGCGGTGTCAAGGTCGGCCGAGATGGCAGAATCCATGTTCTCGGTGATGGCTTTCATCGCCACCCAACATCCGCAATAACGCGACAATGCCCAGCCGTAGATTCCGTAATCCAGCACCTCTTGCACATTGGCCGGATTCAACACCGGCACCGCGGCGCCGATGAACATGTGCTCGCTTTGGTGCGGAAGCGTCGAGGATTTGCAGGCGTGGTCATCGCCGGCCACCGCCAGCACGCCGCCGTATTTGGTTGTGCCGAACGCGTTGGCGTGCTTGATTACATCCATGCTGCGGTCGACCCCCGGACCTTTGCCATACCACATGGCGAACACGCCGTCGTATTTTGCCCCCGGCAACAGATGGGTTTGCTGGGTTCCCCACACCGCGGTCGCCGCCAGATCCTCGTTGATGCCCGGTTGAAAACGAATGTGGTGTTCGTCCAGCCACGCCGCCGCCTTCCACATGGACTGGTCCACGGTTCCCACCGGCGAACCCCGATACCCGGAAATGAAACCGGCGGTGTTCAGCCCGGCTTCAAGATCGCGCTGATGTTGCAGAATCGGCAACCGCACCAGAGCCTCAATGCCGGTCAAATACGCACCGGTTGCATCCGGCGCATACTTGTCGTCAAGGGATGGGTTATTTTGCATGGCGAGCGTTTCAAATGGCAGTGTCGGTATTTTCCCGCCGATTACCCGTTTAGGCAAAGGTTATGCCGGATAATTTGCCCGGCAGTCGCGTCTAAAAACGCGGCGGATTGTGGTATATGCCACATCAATCATCGCATTAATGCAGCACTATAACTCGCGTCCGGGGAAGTCGGGCGGCACCGAAGGATTCGAGTCGTCCGGCAACAAAACCCGAGGTCGCGGGGATACTCCTTGAATGATGACATGTTCAATTCCCGCTACCGAATGAGACCAGGGATTGCCAGGGAGGCACGTTGGTCATAAACATGGATGGGGGAGTTTGCCGGAATTTCCGACATACCCCGGACACTATAAAACCCGGGTCGCAAGGCCCGGGTTTTTTTAACTGCGATGCATGCCGTCGAGGACAGTTGTTACTGATTGAATAGAATACCGGGCATTAATCTCAAACACACTCAGTCGGTGGGCAGGTCCAGCAGTAATTCTTTATGGAAAGATATGATATGTGTAATTAAATCCACAATCACATCTTTGTCTTTGGGGTTGCTTGTGGCAACAAATACCGTCAGTTTGTAGATAATTCCATATGGAATGACCGGCTCCTCTTTCCCACGGCGCAACATTCCGTTGATATCTAAAAACCATATAAAAAGGAACGCCGCTATTCTTTTGTTGCCATCAATAAAAAGATGGTCTTTCACTAAAAAATAGAGCAGGTGTGCTGCCTTGCTTTCCACGCTTGGATAATAGTCACCATCATCTGAACCCTGATATATGTTACCGATGACCTTTTCTACCCCACCGTTTCGCTCAGCACCAAAATATTCTACGTTTTCCCCCTCATCGCGCAGACGATTTTTAAGTGCTGATATTATGGTATCCACCTCCCACTTTTCCAGAATATAGGGTGCCGATTCATCTGCGGCTATGGTGTCAGCAACACCTTCTGGCGTGTGATCGTGTTGCCTGATAAAGAGCAATGAATCAAGGTACTCATCAATGCATCCTAAAAAACTGAAAGATTCAGCGGCATCTAATCCGAGATTCTGTAGCGCGTAGTGCTCTTTATCTCTTTGATAAATTTCTTCTAATATTTTCTCGTCATCAGAACTTGTCATTTTATTTTCTTGGTTGTGATCATGGATACGAACACATCATTTAACAACCGACCTCTGAAGTTGGTGACCGTTACATTATGATGAGTATTCAGTTTTGCCATAGCTGGCTTATCTATGAACCCTTCTTCTTGGGGAGCATAGACGACAAGTCCTACCGAATGATTTTTAACACGTAACACTTCATCCAGTTTGTCTTTGAAATTTGGCCAATAAACCAATAGCAAGTCTGCTGACTCGGCACTAAAGATATTGGTTTTCCCGATATTGTCGATATTTTTCTTTTTGAATAATTTCGAATCGATTAGTAGTTTTTCCAAATCATCAAAATCATCACCACCCGCAAAGATGGCGACCTTGTTTCTGGAAAGCGCAATGCCCAAACGCCACCAGACAGGGATAACACCCATCATCACTAAATAGATTATATATATCGCTCCAATTACAAGCATAACAGTACTTATTCCACCCATAACTATAAAAAACGGGTGGTTAAAAAAATTAATGATGGAAGGCATTTATAAGGTTATTTTTTTAAACGGCGGGGATGGTTTTATTTGGCGAGTGCTTTTCAGGACATCATCAAAATTAATCGACTTGTCAGGATATGCCGACATTGTAATGGCGTGAAACAATCGATGCGTAATATCCGAAAATGTATATCCATAATCTCGTCCCTCGGTTTCGCCGGTAATCTCAACAATTTTGGTGATTTGCTGCGTATCAAAACCAAGTTCTTCCAGCGCGGGCTTTAGTATGGCGGCACGTTTTTCCGCATTAGGCCGTTCAAATACAAACATTTCCGTAGCACGACGAACAATTGCAGGGTCAATTGCTTCCAGTCTATTGGTGCACATTATCACCACAGCGGGCAGGTGTTGCCGATTTAGCAAATCCATACCGCGTATCAACGCATTCACTCCGGCGCGGTCTTCATGATGCATCTGCCCACTGTCGCGTGATTGCGCCAAGGCATCGGCTTCGTCTATGAGCAAAATAACGCCCGCCCGGTAACTGCCATCCTTTGATTTGCTTATTTTCTTACATGCTTGTTCAACATAACCAAAGGCGGAAGAAATTAACTTGGTCATTTCACCGACCAACCCTGAGCCGCGGGTGGACAGACTCATCGGAAACAAAGTTATCTCTACATTGCCGCTTCTGGCAACTCGGCTTCCGATTGTTTCCGATAATTCCGTTTTGCCCGTGCCGACATCACCACCAATGATGATCAATGGGTGTTTATTCTTTGCGTAATTAAAAATAGTTGACGCTTTTGGGTGATGGAGCTTGCGCCATGCCTTAATATGCGCAGGGAACAACAGCATTTCCAAAATCTTTGACAGCCTGTTAATTTGTTCATCAACACCGACCAAACGTGCAAGACGCTCGTCTGCTTCGCTGTCTGGCAACACCGCTCGTCGACCAAAAACATCGTCTATTGATTCTTCTTTCATTCCGTTAATCCACTTGTATCATGGACCGTTGCACGCCTAATCCACCCGCTGTATATCTTCTGCCCTCAGCCCAGTAGCCCCTCTCAATCTTTGGCTCCCTTCCTCCTACGCGTTGAAATGGAAGACTTCTTTTAAAATTTTCTTTTTCATCATCAGAAAGCGTATACCACTCGCTTGAATAGATTAAAAACGAGGAGAAATAAGAGTTGCTTACGTCTGTTTCCGGCATTATACCACCAGGGTCGCTACCAGAAACGCCACCATTAATTGCTTGATATTTTAATGCCACAATCCAGTTGTCACTTCGCCTGTAGCCATATGTGATAGTGTCTAAATATTCATGAGCCAGTAATTTTTGCAGTTCTTCTTCATAAGTATCAATTTTCCTATCTGACGGACTGTTAATACCATAAAGTCGTTGTAATCGTTTCAAGTCCGCAGATACCTTGGCGGCAATATGGCGTGCATAAACATCAGTATTAGTGTGTGTTGCAGTCGCTGTAGACATTTCTCTAGCCCCCAAATGAAACACCAAAAACTCTGCGCCAATAACGAATAGCTTCGCCTTTGGTTGGTGCATACAAAGCAGAATCCACGGCATCTGCCGCATCTGCCGCCGCATCTATTATAGATTTTTTATCGCCCGATGTATAACTTCGCGCGACATTATTTTCCGGATTAACCGGATCAAACACGCTGATTGGCTCGTTGCAATACCGAACCGAATTTGGTGAGTAATAATCGTCAAATACAATCAACTTATCTAGTTCACCTCGGGCAATGGAATTAAAAAAATCCGCCAATGCCTCAACATAATTACTCAAGCAAATTTTACCATTATCTGCCAAATGTGCCATGACCAACTCAACCAAAAAGGACTTAAATCTAAAATCCTCATCATTTTTTTGTATCTCTTTAATCCAGTATTTCAGCAAGCGAATCACTTGAAGATATTCTGCCCCATGTTCCATCCTGCGCTTTTTAATGAATTCAAGATGTTTTTTGATATTGGTAAAAACCCATTTGCCAGAACGGGAAGAATACAAGTAGCCATCCCACTCTGCATTGCCATCATACACAATCGGTACTATATCAACATCAAGCCCCGTTCCCTTGTATGAAATGCGAATCGAATGCTCTTGTTGCTGTATTTGTGACGGGTCCATATTTGGATATAGGTCTTGGAGGATATTGACTAATTTAGCCAACAATTCAGGCATGCCGTTCGGTGAACCGGGTTGCAAAACATACAAAGCAACATCAATATCATTGATACTTTTCAGTGCTGTGTGTTTTGCCAGACTCCCGGATAGCAACATTCGGCGCAATTCAAAATCGGGATCTTCGGTTAGTTTTTTCTCCAACCGCGTACGCAATTCATTAACCTGGTGCCTATATTTCTTCGCATGTTCTCTTTTCAGGTTGACATGTTGGTCGGCAAAATCGGCTATGTCCATATGGGTTATGTAATCGTTTCTCATCAGATGAACTCTCGCTGGTAATAATTATACAGGCACTGGTATGTATGGATGTTCCTCAAACAGCATCTGGGGGCGATTTGATGTAATTTCAAATTATTTCCCCGCCGATTATCGGTTTAGGCAAAGGTTATGTCGGATAATTTGCCCGGCAGTCGTGTCAAAAAACGCGGCAGATTGTGGGATATGCCACATCAATCATCGCATTAATGCAGCACTATAACTCGCGTCCGGGGAAGTCGGGCGGCACCGAAGGATTCGAGTCGTCCGGCAACAAAACCCGAGGTCGCGGGGATACTCCTTGAATGATGACATGTTCAATTCCCGCTACCGAATGAGACCAGGGAATGCCAGGGAGGCACGTTGGTCATAAACATGGATGGGGATGTTTGCCGGAATTTCCGACATACCCCGGACACTATAAAACCCGGGTCGCAAGGCCCGGGTTTTTTCATTGTGATGCATGTCGCCCACTCGTGATTGGAAATGTCGGGTAGAATTGCTCGTAAATATCGAAGAGATTGAATAATGGCCGAACGTCCGGTATTTATTCCCAGCAGCAAGCCGGAACATCTTGTCCGGGAAGTTCTTGTGGATTTCGAATGGAATCCCGGATTCGCTTCACAGCAAAAGAAAAAGAATGTAGCGGCGTTGCATGAATCTGCCAAAAAGAAAGGTCTTTCTCCTTTGTTGGAAGTATCCACAAAGGCCGACCAGCCGTTGGGGAAAAGATTAAGCGCGTTTAATCTGAAGATTAAAACTGACATTGGCGAAATCAACCTTGAAGTCGCGTATCAGGGGAGCAAGGTATTTGAAAGAGGAGGTCCCTACAAAGACATTTACGAAAAGAACGCCAAGCAAGATCCACGGATAAAAAATTCGGGTGCCCTGAGCGGGTTTGATTACTTCGGTCAAGCCTGGTCCTTGCAGCCAAAAACAGCCTTCTATGATTGGTTGTATCTCTCCGCCCTAAGACCCCATCAAGAATTTCTAACTCGACTATATTCCTATAAGGGTTTCACTGATATCGAGTTTAACCCGAAAAAATCCATCAATTGTCAGGCGCACGCCTGCGCATTATTGGTTTCTTTGTTGAAATCAAATTTATTGGATGCGGCGTTGGCATCCAAGCGTGATTTCATAGAAAAGGTTTCGTCTGGTTCCATTGCGAAGGATTGTTTCACAGAACCTAATCAGCAAGAATTGGCGATGTGAATAAGCAAAATTTCGCGAATAAATCAATCGCGAGGTGGTATGCGCGATTCAAAATATCGGCGGCTGAAATATAAAAACAACACGGTGGAAATTCCGGCGGCGCCGAACAGCATGCACATCACCATGATTTGATAACGCGTGGCGATCAACGGCGAGACGCCGGACAAAATTTGTCCGGTCATCATCCCCGGCAACGCCACCAGGCCGACCGCGAACAGTGAGTTGATTAATGGAATAAGCGAGGTTTGTAATGCGCTGGCGCGCGCCGCGAGATAGTTGGTAGTCTTCAATTCGACTTGTAAACGATCGGCGGCCAGGCTGACACCGTTCATGCTGTTGGAGAAAATCATGCCGGCGAGTGGGATGATGGTGTTTGGTTGATACCAGATTTCAAGATCTAGCACCACTTGGGTGATTAGCAATAACACGCCGCCGCCACCGAGCAGAATCGAAAGCAAGGTGATGCCATATAATTTGCGGCGATGTTCGACGATGGTGCGCAACGCAATCCAGGTTGAGATGAATACCATCACGCTAACCAGCAGCAACACGATCCAGGCACGCTCAACCGCGAAAATCCACAGCAAGGCATAGCCGACCAACATGAGTTGTACGCCCATTCGGAAGAACGCGTAGAACACGGTGCCGGCGTTCATTGACCATCGATAAAAGACACCGACTACCAGCAACGCCGGGATCAATGCCAATGCCAACTGCGGAAAGGGGATGGTGGTGAGAGTGTTGCTCATTTTTTTGTGGCGGTTGCGCTTGCCTTTTCGCCGCCATGGTTTGTTATGGTTTGTTATGCCGTGTTGTGTGGTGTAGCGCAGTGTTGTGGTGCGGCGTTCGTTTTTCATTATCACCCAGATGCGCATCAAGCCAGTCGCGCAAGGTTGCCAGCATCGGCGTGTCGAGATGTCGTTGCAACAATTTCATCACCCGTGGCAGATGCGCGAGATACCCATCCTTGCGGTCGCGCAACCACAGGCGCATAAAAATGCCCGCTACTTTGCAATGTCGTTGCGTCGCCCACGCGAGGTAATGCTGGTGCAAGGCATCACGATTTATATCGGCATTTTGTTCGAGATACCGTTGCATCATTTCCGCGCGCAACTTCGGCGCAATGTCGCGGCGTGCGTCCTCAAGCAAAGACGCGAGATCGTAGGCGCGAGAGCCGATGACCGCGTCTTGATAATCCAGCACCGCGCAATCATCGCCGACCAGCATGAGGTTGTCGATATGATAATCGCGCAGCACCAAAGTCGGTTTCAGCGGCGGCAACTCGTCGAGAATCCCGCTCCAGATTTGTGCGAATTGTTTTTTTGCTTGCGCGTCCACCGGCTGCCCCGGTCGCGCCGGAATATACCAATCGAGCAACAGGTTCGCTTCCGCCAGCACGAGGTCGGCGTTATAAACCGGCACCCGGATGTCGGTCGCGTGCGGATGTTGATGAATGTGGCTGAGCACATCAATGGCTCGCCGATATAACGCGGCTTCGCTATCATCACCATCACCAGCGCCATCACCAAGCAATCGGGCGAAGGTCTGATCGCCGAGGTCTTCGAGCAGTAAAAATCCGTTGTCGAGATTAGCACCAAGAATGGCCGGCGTGCGCACACCGATTCGTTGCAGATGTCGTGTGATGGTGACGAACGCGGCGACATTTTCATGCGGCGGCGGCGCATCCATCAGCATCGCCGTGGCGTTATTTTTTCGCAATCGCAGGTAACAGCGAAACGATGCATCCGGCGCAAGCGGCACAACTTCCGCATCGCCCCAGCCGTGCAAATTGATGAACGCGAGACGCAGTTGTTCGCGGCGCATCGACGCTCAGGTGTCCGAGCGCGTCATAATTTCGTGGCCGCTGTCGGTTACTAACACAGTGTGCTCCCACTGCGCCGACAAACTGTGATCTTTGGTTACCACAGTCCATTCATCCGCCAGCAACCGGGTTTCTTTTTTGCCGGCGTTGATCATCGGCTCAATGGTGAAAGTCATGCCGGCGCGAACCTCAAGCCCGGTGCCGGGCGTGCCGTAGTGCAGCACTTGCGGGTCTTCGTGAAACCCGCGCCCGATGCCGTGCCCGCAATACTCGCGCACCACCGAAAAACCGTTTTTCTCGGCGTGTTGCTGGATGACATGGCCGAGGTCGCCGAGGCGGATTCCCGGCTTCACCAGCGCGATGGCTTTGTCCATACATTCGCGGCTGATTTGACACACGCGCCGGGCGCGGATGGGCGGCTCGCCGACCAGGAACATGCGGCTGGTATCGCCGTGGAATCCATCCTTGATGACGGTGATGTCGATGTTGAGGATGTCGCCGTTTTTGAGTTTTTTATCGGACGGAATGCCGTGGCACACCACATGATTGAGCGAGGTGCAGATGGACTTGGGAAAGCCGCGATAGTTCAACGGCGCCGGCACCGCTTTTTGCTCGTGGACGATGAAGTCGTGGCAAATCCGGTTGAGTTCATCGGTGCTCACCCCGGCTTTGACATGCGCACCAATCATGTCCAGCACCTGTGCCGCAAGACGCCCGGCGACCCGCATTTTTTCCACCTCGTGCGCGGTTTTTATCGAGATTGCCATGGGGACGCCATTATTGGGGCTGATTCGGCCGCGGATGTGCGGTCAAAAGAATTGCACCGAATGGCGCAATATTCGCCCATTTCGCTTTTTTCTTCAACCGTTTTTGGGTAAAATCTGCCGCCCCAAGCGTCGGCGGGCTGGTCAAGCCGCCGGCAAAATACCGCACACGGTGATTATGTCCGCCCGGGTGCCTGGTCACATTAAGAGGTAAAGTGGTCGGGTTGGCGCACAGTAACCGTGGAGGAATAACCCGCATCAGTGAACCGTTATCATGGCTGAAATCACCATGCGCCGGCTGCTCAAGGCAGGCGCGCACTTCGGGCACCAGACTCGTTACTGGGCGCCGAAAATGGCGCCGTATATCTTCGGCGACCGCAACAAAATCCACATCATCAACCTCGAGAAGACCTTGCCGATGTTGCGCGAGGCGATGAACTATCTCGGCAGCGTGGCCGCTCAGGGCGGCAAAATATTGTTCGTCGGCACCAAACGCCAGGCCGGCAAGCCGCTCAGGGAGCACGCCATTCGTTGTGGCTCGCCATTTGTCGACCATCGCTGGCTCGGTGGCATGCTGACCAACTACAAGACGGTGAAGAATTCCATCACCCGGCTCAAGGAATTGGAGCAGCAACTCGAATCCGGCGCCACCGCCCGCCTGAGCAAGAAGGAAACCCTGACCCTCGAACGCGAACGCATCAAATTGGACAAGACGCTGTCCGGCATCAAGGACATGAACGGTCTGCCGGATGCGTTGTTTGTCATTGATGTGGAACAGGAATACATCGCCGTTGCCGAGGCAAACAAACTGGGCATTCCGGTGGTGGCGGTGGTGGACACCAACTGCTCGCCGAACGGCATCAATTACATTATTCCGGGCAACGACGATTCGGCACGAGCGATCCTGTTGTATCTGGAAGCGGCCGTGGACAGCATCACCGAAGCGCGCAATTCGGTGCAGACGGTGGTGGTCGGTGGCGACGACGAATATGTCGAAGTCAATGAAAGCGGCGAAGTGATTGGCAAGTCGGTTGTCAAAAAATCCAGAGCAAAATCAGCATCGGCCGGACAAGTTGAAGCGGGAAAAGTCGAGGAGAAAAAAGTCGAGGAGAAAAAAGTTGATACGAAATCGGAACAGGAAAAGACCGATGATGAAAAAACCGTGGCGAAAAAACCTACAAAGAAAAAACTCACCGTGAAAAAAATCGCCGAGAAAAAAACTTTGGTGAAAAAAACTGCGACAAAAAACCCCGCTGCGAAAAAGACCGCAAAGAAAAAAACCACCGCCAAAACGCAAGATTAGCAAATGACGATGGCGACGATGCCGGATACGGCGATGACGAAACAACCATGACACAACGAGACGAGCATGACAAACAAGGCAACGATGACAACGGACGGGGAGCCACGATGACAACTATTACCCCGTCAATGATTAAACAACTGCGCGTGCGAACCGGCGCCGGCATGATGGATTGCAAGAAAGCCCTGGGCGAGACCGGTGGCGATTTGGATGCCGCGGTCGAAGAGTTGCGCAAAAAGGGCATCGCCTCGGCCGAGAAAAAAGCCGGGCGCATTGCCGCCGAAGGGGTAATCGTCTCGGTCACAGATGCGAGTGCCGGCGTGCTGGTGGAAATCAACTGCGAGACCGATTTCGTCGCCAAGGATACTTCGTTTCAGGCGTTTGCCGACCAGGTCGCCAGAGCGATCCTGGCGGCCTCGCCGAAAGATCTTAAGGCGGTGGCCACGTTGGTTGTGGACAGCGGCGACCAGGTGGAATCGACGCGCCAGGCACTCATCGCCAGAATCGGCGAGAACATCAGCGTTCGCCGCTTCGCCCTGCTCCAATCCGATGGCGGCACGCTGAGCACATATCTGCACGGCACGCGCATCGGCGTGATGGTGAGATTGAGCGGTGGCGATGCGCAACTGGGCCGCGATCTGGCCATGCACATTGCCGCCACGCGTCCGTTTTGCATCGGGGAAAACGACATGCCGGATGCGACCCTTAAACGCGAGAAAGCCATTTTCATGGCGCAGGCCGAGCAAAGCGGCAAGCCCACCGACATCGCGCACAAGATGGTGGTCGGGCGAATGAAAAAATTCCTTAAGGAAAATACTTTGCTGGGGCAACCGTTTGTTAAAAACCCGGATCAAAGCGTGGCGCAACTGGTTGCCGCCGGCGAGGCCACGGTGGAACAGATGGTTCGATTCGAAGTGGGCGAGGGACTGGAAAAGCGCAACGATGATTTCGTCGCCGAGGTAAGGGAGCAAGCGGCCGGCGGAAAGAGCGCTTGAGGGCAGAGCCATTGCGATCCGAGCATGATTGACGACATCCGCCAACACGCCGAAGGGCGCATGAAAAAAACCGTGGAGTCCATCCGCGACGAGATGAAGCGGATTCGCACTGGCCGCGCCTCTACCGCGTTGCTCGATCACCTGACGGTGGATTATTACGGCGCGCAAACGCCCGTCAGCCAGGTGGCCACGGTGGCGGTGGCCGATGCCCGAACCCTGACCATCCAGCCGTGGGAGAAAATCATGCTGCCGGTGATCGAAAAGGCGATTTTGGAATCGGACCTCGGTCTCAATCCGGTAACCGCCGGGACGATTATGCGCATTCCGCTGCCGCCCATGACCGAAGACCGCCGCCTTGAACTCGGCAAGATAGTCAAGCGCGAAGGCGAAAACGGCAAGGTGGCGGTGCGCAATATTCGCCGCGATGCGATTCACACGGTGCGCGAATTGCTCAAGGAAAAGGAGATTAGTCAGGATCAGGAAAAGCGCGCGGAAAGTGAATTGCAAACCCTGACCGACCAACACATTGCGGCGATCGACGAAATCGTCAGCGAAAAAGAAAAGGAAGTGGTGGCGATGTGACCGCACACAATTCTGTCTTGAACCATGTCATCCAATCCCCTGAAATTCCCCACCGCGGAAAACCCCTCGCCCGAATCCATCGGTAAAACCAACCCGGTGATGCCGCGCCATGTTGCGGTGGTGATGGACGGAAACGGTCGCTGGGCACGGGCGCACGGCTTGCCGCGCATCGCCGGCCATCGGCGCGGGGTGGAAGTGGTGAAAAATCTGGTGCCGATGTTTGGCAAGCGCGGTATTCCGTATCTCACGCTGTTTGCTTTCAGCAGCGAAAACTGGCAGCGACCGAGCACCGAAGTCGCGTGGCTGCTGGAGTTGCTCGCCGCCACTTTTGTGAGCGAAGTCCGGCTACTGCACGAGCATGACATCTGCTTGCGCGTAATCGGCGATTTGTCGCAACTACCCGAATCGATGCAGCGCAAGATAGAAGAATCCATTGCCCTGACCCACGACAACCGCGCCCTCAACCTGACCATCGCCATCAACTACGGCGGCAGATGGGACATGACCCAGGCGTGTCGCTCGCTTGCCGGTCTGGTGGAGCGCGAAGGCTTGGCCGCAAGCGCAATCACATCGTCAATGATCGAATCGCGACTTTGCACCCGCGACTTGCCGGCGCCGGATTTATTCATCCGCACCGGTGGCGAGCAACGCCTCAGCAATTTTTTGCTGTGGCAACTGGCTTACACCGAGTTGTATTTCACCGACGCATTTTGGCCCGACTTCAACGAAAAACATCTGGATCAAGCGTTGCAGGTATTCACGCGTCGCCAGCGGAGATTCGGTAAAACCGCAGAGCAGTTACCGGCACAGTTGGCATGAAGGAGCGCATTGTCACCGGCCTGATACTGGCGGCGGCGGCGGTGGTGCTGATTTTGGTTTCGCCGCCGTGGTTGTTTGCCGTGTTGGTGTTGGCGATGATGCTGGTGGCGTCAGTGGAATGGTGTTGGTTGGTTGTGGCCGCTGAGAAAAATTTTTCCTCGCCAAATTCTGGCGAAAACTTTCCCGTCGAAGAAACTTCTGTCATCACCCACTTCCATCTCTCTTACACCGTCATTAGTGCCCTAATCATCGCCGCCCTACTCGTTTTCGCCGCGATGACGGTTTTCTCCAAACAAGAATACTTGCCGATTCTATGTTTCGCCGGAATCGTATTTTGGGTGTATCAAGCCTTCGGTCTGGCGAAAAAATCATCGGCAACCTCGCCGACACCATTCACAATGCTATATCAGGGCGGCTGCATTTTCCTGTTCGCCTTCGCCGCGCTGTTGCTGATGCGTCTTGAACCGGACACCGGCAAAGCAATGACTATCGCCATGCTATTGGTGGTGGCGAGCGCCGACATCTTCGCCTATCTGGTCGGGAAATCGTTTGGCAGACGCAAACTGGCACCGACCATCAGCCCCGGCAAAACCGTTGAAGGTTTGCTCGGCGGCATCATCGGTGGCGGCTTGGTAGCCTGGTTGGCGGCGCTGCTGTTGGAATTGAACACCGCGCAAACGGCTACGTGGTTGCTCGCCGCACTGGCCGCCATGTGGTTCGGCGTGATCGGCGACTTGTTTGAAAGCCAACTCAAACGCCGCGCCGGCGTCAAACACAGCAGTGGCTTGTTGCCCGGACACGGCGGCCTGCTCGACCGCATCGACGGATTGCTGGCGGCGGCACCGGTGTTCGTCGGCGTGTGGCGACTGAGCGCATGACCGATTCGGTCATCCTGCTCGGCTCGACCGGCTCCATCGGCGTCAGTGTCCTCGATGTCATTCGACGCCATCCCGACAAATACCGCGTGTGCGGGCTTGCGGCCAACGCCAACCACGCCGACATGGCGCGCCAGTGCGCCGAATTCAATCCCGAATTGGCGGTCATGGCCGACCACGCGGCGGCAAAACAACTGGCAAGCGAATTGACCAACACGCCCGCCGACACAAAAATACTGGGCGGCGACCGGGCGTTGTCCGAACTCGCCGCCAGTGGTGCCGACATCGTGATCTGCGGCATCGTCGGCGCGGCCGGTTTGCGCTCCACGCTGGCCGCGGTGCGCGGCGGCAAGAAAGTGCTGATCGCCAACAAAGAGCCGCTGGTGATGCTCGGTCGTTTAATCATGGACGAAGCGCGCGCCCACGGCAGCACGGTCATTCCGCTCGACAGCGAACACAATGCCATTTTTCAATGCTTGCCGCAGCCGGGCGTTGCCGCTACTACCGATGCGGCCGGCGTTCGACGAATCTGGTTGACCGGCTCCGGCGGACCGTTTCGCCAACTGCCGGCAGAACAGTTCAGCCGGGTTACGCCGCAGCAGGCGTGCGCCCACCCGAACTGGGCAATGGGTCGGAAAATTTCGGTGGACTCGGCAACCATGATGAACAAAGGATTGGAATTAATCGAAGCCTGCGTGTTGTTTTCCATGCAGGTTGGCGACATCGAAATCGTTATTCACCCGCAGAGCGTCATCCACTCCATGGTGGAATATGTGGACGGCTCGGTTCTCGCGCAACTCGGCAGCCCGGATATGCGCGTGTCCATCGCCCATGCGTTGGGTTGGCCACGGCGTATCGACTCCGGTGCCCGCTCCTTGAGTTTTTTTGAATGTGGTCGGTTTGATTTTGAGGCACCGGATCATGAACGTTTCCCGGCTATTCGCCTGGCTCAAGCGGCCGCCCGCGCCGGCGGTACTTTGCCGACCACAATGAATGCCGCCAACGAGTTGGCGGTCGCGGCGTTTCTCGGCGGAAAGTTGGGGTTTGACCAGATTCCGCGAGTGGTCGAGCGCACCATGGAATTGGCAACGAAACAAGCCGGCACCGGGCATGCGTGCGATTTGGAGAGCGTGCTGGCAGCCGATCGACGAGCGCGAGAGTTGTGTGGTGAATTGTTACCGATGATGCGATGATTACGCTTGCTTCTTTTCCGCAAATGATAGTGGTGTGCGAAGGGCATTGGCGGCCGCGCACAACCCCCCATTAATTAATTAAATGTCTACATTCGCATACAGTTTATTTGGATTTATCGCCGCCATCGCCATTTTGGTGACGGTGCACGAATATGGCCACTTCCAGGTGGCGCGCAAACTCGGCGTCAAGGTGCTGAAGTTTTCCATCGGCTTTGGTCGCCCGCTGTTCACTTGGCACCGCAACAACGACCCCACCGAATATTGCATTGGCATGATTCCCCTCGGCGGCTATGTCAAGATGCTTGACGAGACCGAAGGCGAGGTCGACCAGGCCGAAGCGAACATGGCATTCAACCGCAAGTCCCTCGGCGTGCGCAGTGCCATCGTTGTCGCGGGCCCCGCTTATAATTTCCTGTTTGCGATTTTTGCCATCTGGCTTTTATTCGTCGCCGGCAGCGACGACATTGAGCCGGTGGTGGGACGGGTGAGCGAGAACTCGCCGGCGCAACAAGCCGGGTTTCGCGCCGGCGACCGCATCATCAGCGTCGACCGGCGCGCGGTCAGCACCTGGGACCAGCATCAACTCTACCTGTTGCATCAGGCGATGAAGGGCAATACCGCCGACTTCAAGGTCATCGGCAACGATAACCTTGAGCGCAGTCTGCGCGTGGATTTCAGCACCCTTGACCAATACACCATCAGCGGTAGCAAGATTACTTCGCAACTCGGCTTGTGGTCGCCGTCTCCGCCGGCCGATGTGTATAAACTGGCGAGTGGTTCATCGGCCGCGGCCGCCGGCCTGCAAAAGGGCGACCGGATTCTCGCCGTCAACGCTGAGCCGATCGGCAATTGGGACGACCTGACCGAGTATATCGTGAGCCGCCCCGGGCAGGAGTTGATCCTGTTAATACGGCGTGGCGGCGATGAAATCACCGTGCCACTGACCCCCGAGCCGGTTACCGTGAATGGCGTCGAAATTGGTCGCATCGGGTTGTATCGCCCGATGCCGCAAATCACGCGCTTGCGCTATGGCCCGCTGGCGGCGATTCCCGCGGCACTGGATTACAACTGGCGCATGACCATGATTACCCTGCGCGCCCTCGGTCGCATGTTGAGCGCACGGATGTCGTCGGACAATCTGTCGGGTCCCATCACCATCGCGCGCTTCGCCGGTCACACGGTGAAATCAGGCTATGCCGATTTTCTGAAATTCCTGGCGATTATCAGCATCAGTCTGGGTTTGCTGAACCTGCTGCCGATCCCGTTGCTGGACGGCGGTCATTTGTTGTATTTCGCGTTTGAGGCGATTACCGGTCGCCCGCCGTCGCAAAAAATGATGTTGCGCGGGCAACAACTCGGCATCGTTCTGTTGCTGCTGTTAATGAGCGTGGCCTTTTATAATGATATTATGTCGCTGTTTTAGTTACCCACCACCGTGCTTAAAATGAAAAAAACCGTTCTGCTCGCACTGCTGTGGTTTTACTGCGCCACCGCTCTCGCGATAACGCCATTTGTCATCACCGACATACGGGTTGAAGGGTTGGAGCGACTCGAAGCCGGTACGGTGTATAACTACCTGCCCTTGAAAGTCGGCGATGAACTCAACGACGTGGAAGCGCAACTGAGCATCAAGGAATTGTTTGGCACCGGCTTCTTCAAAGATGTCGCGCTGGAACAGGACGGCACGGTGCTGGTGGTCAAAGTTGTCGAGCGGCCATCCATCGCCGAGTTGGTAATCACCGGCAACAAGGTGATTGACAGCGCCGGGCTGGAATCCGGACTCGAGCAATCGGGTTTGGTGCAAGGGCGAATTTTCAACAGTGCGCGACTTGAGCAAGTCAAACAAGAAATCAAAGACACCTATCTGTCGCTCGGACGCTATTCGGCAACGGTGGAATCCGAGGTGGAGGATCTGGATCGCAACCGCGTGAAGATTACATTGCGCATCAACGAAGGACGCGTGGCGACCATCAAGAAAATTAATATCATCGGCGCACAAACTATTCCGGTGAAAAAAATCATCGATCAAATGTCGTTGCGCGACAAGCGCGGCTTCCGATGGTTTTCCAAACGCAACCAGTATTCCAAACAAAAACTGGAAGCCGACATAGAAGCCATCCGCAGTTACTACCTGGACCGCGGCTATCACGATTTCAAAATTGTTGACCGCAGCGTGGACATCAGCCCCAACAAGCAAAGCATTTTCATCAGCATCAGCCTGCACGAAGGCGAGCAATATACTTTCGGCGATACCGTTTTTGAGGTCACCCGACCCACGCAAGTGCCGCACAGCAGCGATCTGGAAGAGTTGATAACGATAACGCCGGGCGAGCCGTTCTCGCGTAAGGTGGTCAACGCCAGCCGCGTGGGGTTGATCGGCAAGTTTGCCGATGAAGGATACGCATTCGTTGATGTGAAGCCGTATTATGAAACCGACCGCGAAGCCCGTGTGGTCCAAACCGTGTTCACCATTGACCCGAAACAGCGCGTGTATGTGCGCAAAGTGGAAATTACCGGCAACCTGCAAACCCGCGATCAGGTAATCCGGCGCGAGTTGCGGCAATTTGAAGGTGCGTGGTATTCGGCCGGCGCGGTCAGCCGCTCGCGTGCGCGCCTGCGCCGCCTCGGTTATTTTCAGGATGTCTCCATTGAAACACCAGCGGTGCCCGGCACCGCCGATCAGGTGGATATGAAGGTGGTGGTCAAGGAGCGCAATACCGGCTCGCTTTCGTTTTCGCTGGGCTATTCCGATTCCGATGGCACGCTGGTCGGGGCTTCCTACGCGCAACGAAACTTGCTCGGCACCGGGCGCGAGTTGCGCGTTGCCCTGAACACTTCCGACGCCGCACGAACCGCCGAGATAACCTATATCAATCCATACCACACGCCAGACGGAGTCAGCCGCGGTTTCAGTATTTCCCAGCGCAAGATTGATACCGATGAAGTGGCTTCGGCCGAATATGTTCTCAACACCGCCGCCGCCGGGCTTACCTACAAAATCCCCATCGCCGAGACCAACTCGCTCAATTTGGGCTTCACCCTGGAGGAAGTGAACATCAAATCCACCAGCCAGACACCCTTTGAGTTTCGCAAGGCGTTGGATGAGGATTACATGGATGGGGGTGGCGATGTCGAAGCCAAAGGCATTGACCTGCTGATGCGTGTCGGGCTATCCAAAGACACGCGCAACGATTTCTTCTTTCCGACCAAAGGTGCCAGCGGCTCGGTTTCGCTGGAAGTGTCGGCGCCGGGCAGCGAGTATGAATACTACAAGTTGAGTTTGCAGGGCGCGTATTATGTGCCGCTCGGCAGCCTCGCGCTCAAAGGCAGTGTCGGCATCGGTTACGGCGATGGCTACGGTGATTCCGATGACCTGCCGTTTTTCCGCCGATACTTCGGCGGCGGTTCACATTCGGTGCGCGGCTTCGCCGGAAGATCGCTGGGACCGCTGAGTTCGGGGTGTCTGGAATATGAGCTGGCGATAAGTGGGTGCGGCACCACCGACACCGCCGCCCCCTTAAACCCCGACAACCAAGAATCGGCGGGTGGCGACACCCGCCTGTTGTTGAGTGCCGAGTTGTTGTTCCCGGCATTCGGCGGCGAAGGCGGTAACGACAAACGTTTCGGTTTGTTCGTGGATGGCGGACAAGTGTTTGGCGAGGGGTATAAACAACACGAATCAGTCGGTGCCAACATGTATGAGTTCAACAAAACCGATGGCTCCATCGATCTCGGCGACCTGCGCTATTCGGTCGGCGTGGTGTTCAACTGGTTCTCGCCAATCGGGCCATTCTCGCTCAACTATGCGGTGCCGTTAAACGAACAAGCCGGCGACGACACCGAGAAATTCCAAATCAATCTCGGCACGGTGTTCCGATGATGACCGCGTATTTTTTTCGCGCCGGCCCAATCGGCCCAATCGGCATGATCGGCGGTGCCTTGCTGGCGACCCTGTTTTTGTCGGTGCTCGCAGCCAACGCGCACGCCGCCGGCATCGGTTATGTGGATGCGTTGCGCCTGATTGATCTGGCACCCCAGGGCAAAGCCGAAGTCAAAAAACTGGAAGTCGAATTTGCCGAACGCAGTCGTGAACTCAAAGGACGACTGCAACAATTCAAAGCGGCCGAAGCCGAGTTGGAAAGTAAAATGGATATTACCGTGGAACAACGCGACAGCAAAACCCGCGAACTGCGCGAGATGCAACGCCGCTTGCGGCGCGATCAACGCGAATACAATGAAGATTTTGAACGCCGCCGCAATGAAAAATTGGGCAAACTGGAAAAAGTAATCACCGCCGCAATCATCACCGTTGCCAAGCGCGAAAAACTGGATGTGGTGTTTCAGCAAGCGGTTTATGTCAGTTCCGATATTGATCTCACCAAACAAGTGTTGGCGGAACTGGAAAAATTACACAAGGCGGCGCCATAAAATCCAGCCATGTCATCGAGTTTCCATCCGCCTCAATCCGATGCTGACTTCTGCGCGCGTATATCAAAGTGCGATGCCAAGCAAAACCATTGACCTGCAAAGCGTGGCGCGTGTTACCGACGGGCGCGTTGATGGCGATGCTGCGTTGCAAGTGAAAACCTTGCGCAGTTTGCCCAACGCCACCGCCGACTCGCTGACCTTTTATATTGAGACTACGCCGCGTGCGCAACTCAAAGCCAGCGATGCCGGTGCGGTAATGTTGCGCGCCGAACACGCCGATTGGTTTGGCCGCAACAAAATCATCGTGGATGACCCGTATCTGGCCTACGCCCGCGTCAGCGCGTTGTTCGCGCCACCGCCGCAAGCACCGAACATTCATCCCAGCGCAATCATCGCACCGAGCGCATCAGTTGGAGCCGGCGTGGCGGTCGGCGCGTATAGCGTAATCGGCGAGCGGGTAAAGTTGGCGGCGGAGGTGGTGATTGGCAGCCATGTTTCGGTAGACCATGATTGCATCATCGGACGCGCCGGCGAGATTGACAGCGGCGTGCGAATTTATTCCGGCACGCGCATCGGCGCGCGTTGTCATGTTGCGGCCGGCGCGGTCATCGGTGCCAGTGGGTTCGGCTATGCGCCGCATCAGGGCAAATGGGAAAAAATCCGGCAACTCGGCGGCGTGGTTATCGGCGATGATGTGGACATCGGCGCACACACCACCATCGACCGCGGCGCGCTGGAAGACACCACCATCGGCAACGGCGTGAAACTGGACAACCACATCCAAATCGCGCATAACGTGCAGGTCGGCGAGCACACCATCATGGCCGGTTGCGTTGCCATCGCCGGTAGCGCGGTCATCGGCAAAAGTTGTCGCCTGGGCGGACGCGCCGCGATTCTCGGACACTTGCAAATCGCCGATGAGGTTACCGTCAATGCCAATAGTTTCGTGGCGAGCGACATCAAACAGCCCGGCGTGTATTCGTCCATGTTGCCGGCGCAACCGGCGGCGCGTTGGCGCAAGATCGTCGCGCACATCAATCGTCTGGAACAACTTGCCGACAAAGTGAAACAACTCGGCGCAAAGATGATCACTCGCACGAAATAAATTGCCCAAACAAATTACCCAAACAAATTACTGAGACCAATGGCTGAAATGAACCAAATTGATATTCACGAAATTCGCAAAATCCTGCCGCATCGCTATCCATTTTTGCTGGTAGACCGCGTGTTGGATTATGAAATCCACACGCGCCTGACCGCGATCAAAAATGTGTCGGTCAACGAGCCGTTTTTCCAGGGGCATTTTCCGGCGCGACCGGTTTTCCCCGGCGTGCTGATTCTGGAAGCCATCGCGCAAGCCTCGGCAATTCTGGCGAGTCGCGGGCTGGATGATGTGCCCGATGAAGATATCATTTTTCTGTTCGCAGGCATCGACAAGGCGCGCTTCAAACGACTGGTGGAGCCCGGCGATCAACTGCAAATTGAGGTGAGGCAAACCAACTACAAAAGCCGAATCTGGAAGTATTCGGGCACCGCATCGGTGGACGGCAAGATGGCGGCGAGTGCCGACATAATGTTCACCTACCGCGAAACTTGAGGCGCCGGATGTCGCGTATCCATCCCTCCGCGATCGTCGACCCCGGCGCCAAACTCGGCGATGAAGTGGAGGTCGGCGCGTTTTCCATCATTGACCGGCAAGTCAGCATCGGCGACCGAACCTGGATTGGTCCGCATGTGGTGATTCGAGATTTCACAACCATCGGCACCGACAACCGGATTTTTCAGTTTTGCTCGATCGGCGAAGCACCCCAGCATCAGGGCTATCAAGGCGAGCCGACCGGCTTGCAAATCGGCGACCGCAACACCATCCGCGAATATTGCACGCTCAATCGCGGCACCGCCCTCGACGCAACCACCCTCGGCGCAACCACCCTCGGCAACGACAATTTCATCATGGCGTACGCCCACATCGCCCACGACTGCAGCCTCGGCGATCACATCATTTTCGCCAACGGCGCCAGCCTGGCCGGCCATGTGAGCATTGGCGACCACGCGATTTTGGGCGGCTTTTCGCTGGTGCATCAGTTCTGCAAAATCGGCGCGCACTGCATCACCGGCATCGGCACCGGTTGCTTTCAGGATGTGCCGCCCTATCTCATCGCCGCCGGGCATACCGCTGCGCCACGTGGCATCAATGTAAAAGGCTTGCAGCGCAGGAACTACGACAAAGACACCATCGCTCTGTTGAAAAAAGCCTATCGCCTGCTGTATCGCAGCGCTCTCGATTTCCAATCCGCCATCGCCGCCATCGAAAAACTGAACCACGGGCGCGCGGATGAATCCGCGGAACTATCGATCTTTTGTGATTTTCTGCGCCGCTCCGAACGCGGCATTATTCGCTGAAGTGCCATGAGCGGACGCGGTGTCCGGGTCGCCATGGTCGCCGGCGAGACCTCCGGCGACCGACTCGCCGCCGGGCTCATCCAAGCCATCAAAGCGCGTGCGCCCGACAGCAGTTTTGTCGGTGTCGGCGGGCCACGGATGCGTGAGGCCGGCTGCCGCATGCGGTATGACATGGGTGACATCGGCGTCATCGGGCTGGACGGCTTGTTGCGTCAGTTGCCGGGCATCCTCAAAATCCGCCGCAGTTTGCTGGCGCACTTTAGCGCCGAGGGCTCCGATGAACGCCCGGATGTATTCGTCGGCGTGGATGTGCCGGACTTCAATCTGGCATTGGCGCGCAAACTCAAACGCCACAACATTACTTGCGTGCATTATGTCAGCCCCACGGTTTGGGCGTGGCGCGGTTATCGTATTCATAAAATCCGCCGCGCCATCGACCACATGCTGACGCTGTTCCCGTTTGAAGCCGACTACTATCGCGCGCATCATGTGCCGGTTACTTGCGTCGGTCATCCGATGGCGGATGAAATTTCCGAGCCGGATCGCGCCGCCGCCCGAGGTCAATTGCAACTCGGCGAAGGGTTGTTGATCGCGTTGTTGCCCGGCAGTCGACGAAGCGAAATCCGTCGTCTCGGTCGCGTATTTATAGACGCGGCGCGGCGGATTCTCAGACAACATCCCGAAGCGCGGTTCGTGTTGCCGTTCGCCGCGCAAAGTGCCGCCGATGAGTTTCGCATCACCGCCGGCGACTTCGGCGACCTGCCATTGCACACCCTGGACGGTCAGTCGCGGCTGGCACTGGAGGCCTGTGATGTGGCGATTCTGGCATCGGGAACCGCGGCGCTGGAAGCGGCGATGCTGCGCCGGCCGCATATCGTGGCGTATAAATTAGCACCGTTCAGTTATTGGCTGATGCGGCGCTTGCGGCATGTGGATTACTATTCCATGCCCAACCAGTTGTTGCCCAGGCCGATGATTCCGGAACTCATTCAACAGCAAGCCACCGCCGCCAACATCGCACGCGAAGTGGAAGCGTTGCTGGGCGACGGTGCGCGGGTGGCGGAGTTGCAGCGGCATTTCGCCGACCTGCATCGGCAGTTGAAGCGCGGCGCCAATGCCGGTGCCGCGGACGCGGTGCTACAACTGGCAGGAGCGGGCAGTTGATCTCGGACATGAACCGGCGCGAACACGAACTGGTCGCCGGAATTGACGAAGCGGGCAGGGGACCGCTTGCCGGTCCGGTGGTGGCGGCGGCGGTGGTGCTGGATTCGAACGCGCCCATCGCCGGGCTGGATGATTCCAAAAAACTCTCGGCGGCGCGGCGCGGCGAATTGGAGTGCGAGATAAAAGCCAAAGCCCCCTACTTCGCGGTGGCAAGTGCCAGCGTTGCCGAGATCGATGCGCTGAACATTCTCCAGGCGACCCTGCTCGCCATGCAGCGGGCGGTTGCCGGGCTCGGTATCGTGCCGTGTCGGGCGTTGGTGGACGGCAACCAACTGCCGAAGTTGCCGTGTCCGGCGGAAGCGGTGGTGGGCGGCGATGCCATACACGCGCCAATCTCCGC
The DNA here is from genome assembly GCA_965249835.1 of Candidatus Poriferihabitaceae bacterium. Classification (GTDB taxonomy): domain Bacteria; phylum Pseudomonadota; class Gammaproteobacteria; order Arenicellales; family Poriferihabitantaceae; genus JAHRAW01. The sequence continues at coordinate 151,083 of CBDFMY010000003.1, read as the reverse complement.
GGCCTCCATTCTCGCCAAGCAGGAACGCGACCGGCGTATGACCGCGCTGGCTTGCGACTTCCCGCAATACGGTTTCGAGCGTCATAAAGGCTACCCGACCCGAGCCCACATAGAAGCCCTCCGGCGCCACGGCATCAGCATCCATCATAGACGCAGTTACGCGCCGGTGCGCCGCCTGATTTCGCCATGACCGGTTTCGTTCATCTGCATGTGCACTCGGAGTATTCGCTGGCCGACGGCATCGTCCGCATCGCACCGCTGGCGGCTACCTCGGCGCGATACGGTATGCCGGCGGTGGCGCTGACCGATTGGTCCAATGTGCATGGCATGGTCAAGTTCTATCGTGCGTGTGTGGCCGTCGGAGTCAAGCCGCTGGTGGGTTGCGATGTGTGGGTGGAAAATCCCCTTACCCCGGGCCAATCCGATCGCATGATTTTGTTGTGTCGCAATCATCGCGGTTATCGCAATCTCGGCAAATTGCTGACCGATGCGTATTTGCGCCCGCGCAAGGTAAAAGTGGTGCTGGCCTGGGCCGACTTGCAAACTTTGCACGATGACCTGCTGGTGTTGTGGGATGACCACGAGGGTCCGCTGGCGAAGTTGCCGAATCAGGAGTCGGAGCGAGCAGCCGCGCCGTTGCTGGAAAAATATCAGCAATTATTCGGCGACCGACTGTATTTTCAAATCAGCCGCATCGGCCACGCCGGCGAGCAAACTTATATCCGCCGCGCCGCTCGGCTGGCGGCTTCCCACGGCATTGGCCTGGTCGCCACCAATCGGGTTGAGTTCATCGCCGCCGAAGAATTTGACGCCCACGAAATTCGCGTGTGCATTAACGATGGTCGGACATTGCAGGACGAACGCCGACCACGCCGCTTCACTGCCCGGCAATATCTCACAAGCGCAGATGAGATGATCGAATTGTTCGCCGACCTGCCCCAAGCCATTGCCAACACCGTGGAGGTTGCCAAACGTTGCAACCTGTTTTTTGATTTTGAAGATAACTTCCTGCCGGACTACACCGACGCCAGCGGTGATCCGGTGGATCAGATTTTGCGTCGCCAGGCCGAACAAGGCTTGTACCAACGCCTCGGGATTGAACAATTAGCCGACGACCAAGACGCGTTGGCGGGCGCAGGCGACATCGCCGGCAAAGAGTATGTCGCCCGCCTCAACCACGAACTCGGCGTGATTTCGGAAATGGGTTACCCGGGCTACTTTTTGATTGTCGCCGATTTCATTCACTGGGCAAAAACCAATGACATACCGGTGGGCCCGGGACGAGGCTCCGGTGCCGGCTCACTGGTGGCATGGGCCATCGGCATCACCGAAATTGACCCGTTGCGTTACAGCTTGCTGTTCGAACGCTTTCTCAACCCGGAAAGGGTTTCGCTACCGGATTTTGACATTGACTTTTGCGTGGAGGGCCGCGACCGCGTCATCGCATATGTCGCCGACCGCTATGGTCGCGATCAAGTCGCGCAAGTCATTACCTTCGGCACCATGGCGGCAAAGGCGGTGGTGCGCGATGTGGGCCGGGTGATGGGGTTGCCCTACGGATTTGTCGACCAAGTTGCCAAACTGATTCCGTTCGAGATCGGCATGACGCTGGACAAAGCATTGAAGGATGAAGAGCAACTCGGTCGGCGTTACCGCGAGGAGAGCGAGATACGGGAATTGATCGACAACGCCAGACAACTGGAAGGCATCGCCCGCAATGTCAGCACCCACGCCGGCGGGGTGGTCATCGCGCCGCGTGCGCTGTTTGAATATACGCCGTTGTATGCCGACACCAATATCAATCAAGCCATCACCCAACTGGACAAGGACGACCTTGAAGCCATCGGTCTGGTGAAGTTCGATTTTCTCGGGCTGCGCACCCTGACCATCATCGACAGCGCGGTCAAGATGATCAATCGCCAGCGCAGCGAGCATGAGCCGGTGCTGGATATGAAAGCGGTGCCGCTGGATGATCCGGGTGCGTATCGGTTGATTCAAAGCGGACGCACCACGGCGATTTTTCAGATTGAATCCCGTGGCATTCGCGAGTTGATTGTGCGCCTGCAACCGCACCAATTCGATGACCTGGTGGCGTTGGTGGCGTTGTATCGACCGGGTCCGTTGAAGTCCGGCATGGTGAAAGATTTCATCGCGCGCAAACACGGCAGAGAACCCATCACCTATCTGCACGATGACATCGCGCCGATTCTCGAACCGACTTACGGCGTGATTGTTTATCAAGAGCAAGTGATGCAGATCGCCCAGGTGCTTGCCGGCTACACCCTCGGCGGCTCCGACCTGCTACGCGTGGCAATGGGCAAGAAGAAGAAGGAGGAGATGAATCGACAGCGCGCGGTGTTCCACGATGGTGCGGTGGAGCGCGGGGTCAAACCGGCAGTGGCAAAGCGCATTTTTGAATTTATGGAGCACTTCGCCGGTTACGGATTCAACAAATCCCACTCGGTGGCTTACGCGCTGGTGGCGTATCACACCGCGTGGTTGAAAGCCCATCACCCGGCCGCGTTCATGGCGGCGACCTTGTCATCCGAGCACAACAACACCGACAAAGTGGTAATCCTGCTGAACGATTGCAAAGAACTTGACATTACGGTGTTGCCGCCCGACATCAACGCCGGCAGTCACGGCTTCAAGCCGACTGACCAGCGCACCATTTTATACGGCTTGAGCGCGGTCAAAGGCGTGGGTAAAGGCGTCAGCGAAAGCATCGAAGCGGAACGCCAACGCAACGGCAAATTTGAAGACCTGTTTGACATGTGTCGCCGCCTTCCGGCGCGCGCACTTAACAAACGAGTGCTGGAAGCGTTGATTAAAAGCGGAGCGATGGACGAACTCGGCGCGCATCGTGCGGCGTTGATCGCGGATATTGACAGCGCATTGCAAGCCGCCGAGCAACAACTAACCAGTCAACAAACCGGGCAAGCCGATATGTTCGGTGTGGTGGAGGCGCCGAAGACCACCAAATCCGGCAAGGTTGTCGAGCCCTGGAGCGAGCAGGACCGACTGGCGGCGGAGAAGGAAACGCTGGGTTTATACCTGACCGGTCATCCCTATTCGCAATACCGTGCGGAGTTGGCAGAGGTGACGCAAAAAGATCTGCGCGCGCTGGATTTGACCACGCCGAAAACCGGCTTGTTCGCCGGCTTGGTTTTTTCCATACGAATCATCAACACTCGTCGCGGAAAAATGGGCTTTGTCATGCTGGACAATGCCAGCGAGCGCGTTGAGGTGATTTTGTATTCGGAACAATTTCAGCACTGCCGGTCGATTTTGCAAAAGGACAACACGCTGGTGGTGTATGGTGAGTTCAGCATCGACGAATTCACCGGCGGGGTGCAGATGCGCGCCGAAACCGTGGCTGACATTGATACATTCCGTAGCGATTATCTGCGGCGTATTCATATCGATCTGGCGGAACAGCGATTGGACGCAGGCGCGTTGCAATCCCTCCGGCGAATCCTGCACACCGCCCGCGGCGGCAAAGTCGGGATCACGGTTCACTACCAACGAACCAAAGGCGAAAGTGGCACCATAAAACTCGGGCCCGACTGGGCGGTGCATCCCTCCCGCCAATTGATCAATGCGCTGACCGAACGCACCGGCGACGAACACATCCGATTTAAGTATGAAACTTCGTCCTTTGGAAACGGCACCACTGCCAGAATCCCGGAACGCCCACGATTGGCGGCGATGGGTTGATATCGAGGGTATAAATCTGATAGTATGTGGTGATGAATGCAAGGTGGCTGGGTAAATCACAACGACCACGCTACCAAAATTTTATTGCCAAGAAACCACTTACTCAACAGGGAAATTAGTATGAATAAATCGGCACTTAGCGAGGCAATCAACCCCCACCATATTGGAGAGTTGAAAAGCGATGCACGGGCGTTGCGTGAATTTGTAGCGTGTGAAAATGATGGAAAAATAATTCATGTGTTGAAAAAAATGGGGCGATTAGAGAACGGAAGTTGCAAAGATCCATTGCAACGCTTGCTGGATAGTCCTAATGAAAACATTCGAGAGCTTGCGATTAAAAATTTAGCGAAGTTAACGGATATTTCCCTGTTGCACGTTTTTGTACGATATGCCAAAGAAGACGAAAGCACACAGGTCCGCAGAGAGTCGGTCTCAGCAATTGGAAGATTGCGGAATCGTGATGCCATCCCCTATCTCGTGAAAATGCTTGGCGACAAGGACCCGAAAGTTGTTATTCAGGCAATACGTGGCTTGCTAGTTTTTCCCAATGAGAAAATTGTTCAGAGTAAATTGAAAAGACTCATAAATCATCCAAATGAGTTGGTTCAGCGGACGATTGAAAGAGAGGAAAACAAGTCAAAAGCGGACACACCGGCACAAAAAAACCACACATCTTTTCCAAAATACATGCGCGATGTCGTTGTGCATGGTGATGTTGTGGATACTCTGAAATCCGTCCCTGATGAATCTATCCATCTTACTTTTACCTCACCACCTTATTACAATGCGCGCGACTATTCTATTTACCAAAGCTATGCGGCTTATTTGAAGTTCTTGGAAAAGGTTTTTGCGGAAGTATATCGTGTAACAAAAGAAGGTCGTTTTTTTGTTCTCAATACTTCGCCAATTATTATTCCGCGCATCAGTCGCGCTCACGCAAGCATGCGTTATCCGATTCCATATGATATACATCCATTGCTAATTAAGATGGGATGGGAATTCATTGATGATATTGTTTGGATGAAACCAGAAGCTAGTGTTAAGAATCGTACCGCTGGATTTTTGCAACATCGTAAACCTCTTGCTTATAAACCAAATGCGGTCACAGAAATGCTAATGGTTTATCGCAAAAAAACAGATAAACTTCTTGATTGGAACATACGTCAATATGACGCGAATGTGGTGAATAAAAGTAAAGTCCGGGGCGAGTACGAAACGACAAATGTATGGAAAATAGACCCAACATTCGACAAAGTGCATAGCGCAGTTTTTCCATTGGAATTATGCCATCGAGTAATTCGCTACTATTCTTTTGTCGGCGATTTGGTGTTTGACCCCTTTGGTGGCAGTGGTACATTGGGCAGAGCCGCCATGAACATGGAAAGACATTTTTTCCTCACCGAAAAAGAAAAAAAATATGTGTACCGAATGAGAGAATCTTTTGTTAAAAATGATTCTCTTTTCTCCGAAAAAAACATCCGACCTTCTTTCGTCACCAGTAAGAAATTCACTTCCGTTGTCGATAAGGTGGAATTAAAATGACTTTGACGCAATCAGTAGTAGAAAAAGTTATCTGCAAACTTCTGCGTGGCAAGGACTACCGCATTGAAGTAATTACGCTAATCGATGCCAAATTTTTACAATTTGCTATTGATTTTTTCAAACAAGTAGTAACTGCAAAATTACAGGATGCAGATATCAATGCTGATTGGTATAAGCGAAATTTTTTAAGTCCCGAATTAAATAAAAAAGATATTGCAATCAATTCTGGATTGAATGAAAAAACGATACACAATATGCATAACTCGTCTGCCAAGAGAATTGTTATTGACGCATCAACTAGACATTACGATGAACTTCATAGCACTATTGCGAATCTTGCGGATGCTGAACCGGACATGGAGTTAAGTCTTTCGATTGGCTTTAAGGGAGTCAGTGTTGATTTGAATTTAAGTGAAAGTTTAATCGTTATCAACACTCTAGCGGTGAAGCGGTCTGCGTTGCGTGGCGGATTGTGGAGCACAGCAGGTAAAAGAGTAGAAAAACCTTTGATGCAGACTTTTTGTATGCTGTATGGTGTGCCAAATATAAACTACTCAGTTACTAACCGAGGCGCAGATCAAACGGAGGATTTTTCGCGCGAGGTAGATTTTTACTTGATAAATGGCTCAGATGAGAGCAAGTGCGAAGTTAAACTGATGGGCAAGGGTAATCCGGAAAGCGCGGATGCGGTCATAGCAAGAGATAGCAAAGTTTTTGTCGCTGACAAACTTTCAGACACTAATAAATCACAGTTGGATAGCCTGGGTGTCGAATGGGTTGAATTGAGAAGCACAAATGGCTTCCAGAAATTTAAGACCGTGCTTACCAATTTGGGCATTCCTCATTCCGATTTATCCGCGGATATAGAAGGCGATTTGAATCGTATACTTGAAAGTATATTATCCTGATTATTCTACGCTTTTTTATTTATCCAGATTTCCCACCGCCTTGACCCAAACCGCGGTGTCATGAAACGCCGCGCCGCCGTTGGGGGCGACCGGCGTGGCATCGATGAGCAGGTTGATGCCGATGCCTTCGGGGAAGGCGGCGGCGGGCCAGATGCCTTCCACAACCACGGTGTCGGCCTGGGTGTTCTGGATACATCTGGCGGTGACCGTGACGCTGCCGCGGCGGTTGCCGACTCGTACTTTTTGCCCTTCGGCAATGCCGAATTTTTTTGCCGTGGCCGGATTGATTTTCAGTTGCGGGTATTTTTGATAGTTGATCGACGAGGGCGACTGGGTGAAGGTGCTGTTCAAGTACCCCCGCGCCGGCGCCGCCACCAGTCGCAATGGATGATCGGCTGAAGTGTTGTCGATGACATCCCAGTGGTCGGGCAACTCCGGCATTCCTTGCGCGTAGGGACCGATGGCCGACCAATCCGGGGCGAAGCGAAACTTTTTGTCGGGCCAGTGGAAGCCATCGAGAAAATGCGCCGACTCGAATGACGGCGCGCAGTCGATGAAATGTCGGTTGGTGAACGATTTTCTGGGCGGGTAATCCGAGCGTGCCAGCGTTTCATCGATGAGTTCCAGTTCGCTTAACGAAAAGCCGGCGTGTTCGGCGCCCAGCCGCTTCGCCAGCGCGGTGATGACTTCATGGTTGGAGCGACATTCCCCCGGCGGCTCGATAATTTTTTCACCGACCTGCAAAAAAGTATGACCATAACTTCGATACAAATCATCATGCTCGACGAACATGGTTGCCGGAATAATCAAGTCCGCCATGCGTGCGGTTTCGGTCATAAACTGCTCGTGCACGCACACGAATAAATCCTCGCGCTCGAATCCCTCCCGAACTTTGGCAAGATCCGGCGCCACCAGCATCGGGTTGGTGTTTTGAATCAGCATCGCCTTGACCGGCGGGCCGCCTTGCAACGCCGTGGAGTCGCCGCACAAAACCGCGCCAATCAGTGACATATCAAGAATGCGTGCATTGCCGGGTGCATTGTCGGTGCCTTGAATCAATCGCTCATCCAGTTGGAATGAATCGGAAGTGGCGAGCAACGCGCCGCCGCCGCGGTATTGCCAGGCGCCGGTCACCATCGGCAGGCAGGAAACCGCGTGGGTGTTGACCGCGCCGTTGCGACTGCGGGAAAAACCGATGCCCAGACGGAGGTAACTTTTTTGCGTCTCGCCATACCATTGCGCGAACTCGGCGATTTGCGCTGCACTGATACCGGTGATGTTTGCCGCCCATTCGGCATCGCGTGATTGCAAATGTTGCTCCAGCCGCCCGGGGTCATCGCTGTATCGCGCGAGATAGTCGCGGTCGGCGTGACCGTTTTTGAACAGCAAGTGCATCACCGCGCAGGCAAGCGCACCATCGGTTCCCGGGCGAAGCGCGAGATGAACATCGGCGATTTTCGCGGTGGCGTTGTGGTAGGGGTCAACGACGATTAATTTGGCGCCGCGTTTGCGCGCCTTGCTGATGTGATGCATTACATTGATTTGCGTTGCCGCGGCGTTGCAACCCCAAATCACGATCAGGTCGCTGTCCGCCATCTCGCGACCATCCGCGCCAATCAGCGCGCCGGCGCCGGCACCCCAGCCGTCATATGCGATTTGCACGCAGATGGTTTTTTGCATACCGGAATAGCCCAGGGCGTTTGCCAGGCGCAGAATTCCGTCTCGCTGCACCAGTCCCATGGTGCCGCCGTAATAGTAGGGCCACACGGATTCGGCGCCGTAGTTTTCACTCGCCGCGCGGAATTTTTCGCTAACGAGGTCGAGGGCATCGTGCCAGGTGATTGGCGCGAAAGTCGCCTCGCTACGCTTGTCACCGGTGCGCAACAACGGGTGCGTCAGTCGGTCGGGATGATGCGCCCGTTCGGCGTATCTTGACACCTTGGCGCAAATGACACCGTCGGTGTAGGGGTTGTGTTTGGAGCCGCGCACTCGGCCGATTCGCCCGGGCGCGAGTTGCTCCACTTCCAGCGCGCAAGCGGACGGGCAATCGTGCGGGCAGACGCTGTTGTGCCAGGTGGTCATGTCATCGTTTTCGTCATGATTCATGCACCGCCGAACTACCGGACATCCTCGTGCGTAATCAGCGAGCGCAGTTCTTCATCAAGGCGCGCAAGAATCTGGTCGTATTGGAACGCGCCCACTTTTTTGCCGCGCTTTTTCAAATTGACATAGTTTGGTCCGCACCACAGCCCGAGGTCGGCGTCGTCGGTCTCGCCGGGACCATTCACGCGACAACCCATTACCGCGATAGTGATGGCGTGGTCTTGCGCGTATTTGGTGCGTTCCTTAACTTGTTGCGCCAGATCAATGAACGCTTCGTTCTCCACGCGCGAGCAACTCGGACAACTGATGAGATTCAAGCGGTCGTCATTGAAGTGCACCACCGAACGCACGCGCCCGGCGGCAATGTCCGCCAGAATTTCCCGCCCGGCGCTAATCTCGCGGTGTTTTTCCGAGATGGGCAAAGTCAACGAGACGCGAATGGTGTCGCCGATGCCCTTGCCGATCAATTGTTCAAAGGCGATGCGGGTTTTCTCGATGCCCTCCGGCGGCATGCCGGCTTCGGTGACGCCAAGATGTAGCGGGATTTCCGGGCGTTCGCGGGCGAATAGTCGGCAGGCATCGATCACCTTGCGCGGGTCGGAGTCCTTGAGCGACACGCAGTATCTGGTAAACCCCAACTGGTCGAGCCATGTGCTGTGCTCCAGCGCGCTCTCCACCATCGGCGTCACCGAATCATCGCCGCGCCGGCCGGCCGGCCCGGGCGTGCGTTTATCCGGGTCCACCGAGCCGGCATTGACACCGACGCGCAACGCGCAGTCGTGTCGGGCCGCAATGTCCGCCAGATAGTCCACTTTTTCCCGCCACGACTTGGCGCGCTCGTGGTGATATAAGTGGCCCGGGTTGTAGCGAATTTTGTCTACATGGGGCGCGAGGATTTCGGCGAGGCGGTAGTTCTCCTGCAAATCCACGCTCAACACCGCGGCGGTCTGCTGGCGCAACGCAATCAGCGCATCGGCGTCCTTTTTGCTGTCGGCGGCGATGCGAATGAGGTCGGCCCCGGCCCGGTGTAACGCACGCAACTGCGCCAGCGTAGCCGCCACATCCGTGGTCGGCGTGGCGCACATACTCTGCACGGCGATGGGATGCCCGCCGCCAATGGTGATATTGCCGATTTTGACCTCGCGGGTGGGGTTGCGTTGAATCATGGGGTTAGCCTATCGTTTCTGTTTTGATAGCGCAATATCGGCGCTTGTCTATGTTCACTATTCCGGTGTTTATTTATGTTGGTTGCCGGTTTCGTCATTCGCGCCGCAGACAGGGGTCCAGTTAAATGTCTGTCACGCTTTGCGATTCACATTGTCTCCCCAACCCGTCATTCTCGCCGGCAAGCGGAAAAAATCGCCGGGAGCGCCATGAATCGACTGGGCGCGAGCGAAGCGAGCCCGAAGGGCGCGTATCAGGGATGATACGCGCAAATCCAGTCTGTTGTTCTCGCCAACGGCGAGAACCCAGAACTAAAAAACCATGAGAGTAACTAATACCGTCATAATCCAAACCATATCTCCAGACCGTGATTCCTTTTGAGAAGACAAAAGCACACGAAAAAAACTTGGTACGCCGAACTAGTAGTATCATTACGCAAGCGTGACGCACCGGGCGGCTAACGCCGCCACTTGGATTCCCGCCTACCGGCGAGAATTGTATAAGTTCACTATTTCGCTGACAGTTTTTTCCTCATTTCCAGTGGTGTTTTAGCCCTTGTCATTATTTATCGCGGCTACGCCGCAAATGACAGTGGTATGCGAAGGGCATTGGCGGCGGCTTACGCCGCCGAGTAACCTGTGGCTGATATGCAAAGGCTCGCTTGCGCGTGCTCGCGCTTTGCGGGGGGGATGCCCCCCGCACCCCCCTTTTGGCGCGGGGGAAACGTCCTGTTTCCACGCGCCAGTTGATTGAGAGAATAGAGTAAATAGCAAAACTGTCTGTGGGCGTGACAACAAAAGAATCAGTATTCGTCTTTGTCATCGAATGAGTGAACATAAACAAGAATGACGAATGAAAGGTGATGATGAATTGAGAGGATAAACCCGCGATTAAAACATCTCATGCCGATACAATCATCAGAACTTTGCTACGGACCAATCAAACCCATTCATCATCGCCTCGTCGTGAACGATCACAACCCGGAACGGATTAACGCGTTGCTGCGTCAGGCCGGGGTGGTGTGCGCCGACCGGGTGCATTGCTTCGGGGAAATCGACTCCACCAATAGTTGGCTGATGAAGCAGCGCGACATTCATGGCCGGGTGTGCCTCGCCGAATGGCAAACCGCCGGACGCGGGCGGCGCGGGCGGGCGTGGCGGGCGGCGCGCTCAAGTTCGGTGTTGTTGTCCCTGGGCTGGCATCTCGGCGATGTCGCATCCGCCGGGCTGTCGCTGGTTTCGGGGTTGGCAATTATTGATGGCTTGCGCCGTGCGGGGATTGATTCCGTGGGGTTGAAGTGGCCCAATGATGTGATGAGTTGCGGCAAAAAACTCGGCGGAGTGCTGACCGAATTGAGTGGCGAACACTGCGTCGTGGGTATGGGAATTAATGTCGCCACGCCGCCCGGCGACTCCGACCATGCCGCCGATGAGAATCGGCTGCGCACCGACCTGAAATCTCTGGGACATGACCTGGGACATGACCTGGACCGTGATGAGTTCGCGGCAAATTTGATTATCTCCCACTGCCATTACCTGCAGCGATTTTGCCGCGGTGGTTTCGCGCAATTCGTGACCGAATGGAACGAGTTGAATGTGCATCAGGGCATGGCGGTGTCGGTATGCCCGGCACCGGGTTCGTCGTCGGCAGCGTTGGCCATGTCCGGTGATGGAATCGTGCGCGGGGTTGAGCGGGACGGCGCGTTGATTGTCGACCAGAACGGCATCCGGCGGCGGCTAATCTCCGGCGAAGTGCGTATATCACCGATCGATCAACACATTCCGAATGCATCATGATGCTATTGATAGACATCGGCAACCGACGACTGAAGTGGGCGACCGCCACTGCCGATGATCTCGATGGGCGTTGCGGCGCGTTCGGTTACGATGACGCCGCCCTGCCCGAACTGGCGGCGCAACTTGGTCGGTTGGATGCGCCGGAATCGGTGTGGGTGTCGTGCGTGGCACAGCCGGAAATCAGGCAGGCGGTGGTGGATTACGCGCACACCGCGTGGTCGTTGCAACCGGTTTTTATCGCCGCGCAAAAACAGCAGGCGGGCATCGTCAACCGTTATCCCGATCCGGCTTCCCTCGGCAGCGACCGCTGGGCGGCGTTGGTGGCGGCGGCGGATTTATTCCCACGCCAGATAGTGATCGTGGTGGATGCGGGAACGGCGGTAACCGTAGATCGGCTGGATGGTGGCATTTTTTGCGGCGGGGTGATTTTCCCCGGCGTGCACGCCATGCGCGCCGCACTCGGCAATCAAACCGCAAACATTGCCGATAATAGTGCCGATGACGCGTCCACCAGCGGGGCGGTGAACGCCATCGCTACCGACACCGAGGCGGCGGTCGCCGGCGGTGCGTTGCTTGCCGTTGCCGGCGGAATCAATCTCGCCGTGGCGCGACAGCGGGCGGCGCTACCAAATGATAGCGGCGCGCACTGCCCAATCCTCATCACCGGTGGCGATGCCGAGCGCATCGCGCCGTTGCTTGAAGCCGAAGTCAGCATCGAGCCGCAACTGGTGCTACGCGGGTTGGCAATCATCGCAAGGGAGTCGGCATAAAGCGGCGAGCGCGCCGACCACGACCGGCAAGTTCAAGGAATGTTTGGATTATAGGTTGTATGTTTCCGGCATTATTCACTACAACGGCATCAAAGACCGCCAGGGTCTTTTACGAGTTTATCAACAGTTAGGCGCAGAGCCGGAAGCGTTATTGATAAAACGCCCAAAGGCTCTGCAAAAATTAACCTTGTGGGGATTGATACTCCAACAGCCGGATACGGCGGAAAAATTCTATCGATTGCATCAGCAATATCATGGTAACGATGCCAAATTTGAATCTCAGGCCGGGGATGCTTTCGAATAAGCAGGTTTCGGTCCCGAATAGTGCCATTTTGCCGTTGCAATTACCCGGCGGCTTTGCGTAAAATCGCGCTCCTTTTTTCAACGATTGGCCCGTATAGCTCAGATGGCCAGAGCAGCTGATTTGTAAATGATTGCACCTTTGCGGGGAAACCCGTCGAGTGGAGGTGGCTAAAACGGGGAAACCTTCTTTTTATTCAACGAGTTATCCTCGTTCGAATGAAAATGGCAATCCCGTGCTACCCGCGGTGGCGGTTGCTCGCCTCGGGGGGAGTGTAGAGACTTTACACCACCCACCTGGGTCGGCCGGTTCACAAACCGATCGATATGGTGAAGAGAAAGTCCGGACCCCAAACCCCGGCTGACCGGAGGGCCGTGAAAACGGTGGCGGGTGAGAATCAGCAGGTCGTGGGTTCGAATCCCTCTGCGGGCTCCACAAATTAGCGCCCGTGCGCGTTGTGGAGCAGGTGCCGTTGGGATGGGTGTTCGTGTTCGGCAGACACATTGACAAAACATTGAAATTAAGCGAAACTTTATTGTTTGCTCGATTTTTACCGGAGGGGTTCCCGAGCGGTCAAAGGGGGCAGACTGTAAATCTGCTGGCTCAGCCTTCGGAGGTTCGAATCCTCCCCCCTCCACCATGATGCGTGCGGCACGGGGAAAGAAGGGGGCTCGCGAAAGTAAAATAATAGCGGGTAAAATAACAGCGGGTGTAGTTCAACGGTCAGAACCTCAGCCTTCCAAGCTGATGATGTGGGTTCGATTCCCATCACCCGCTCCAGCGGGCTTTGGGTTTGTCCCCCATTAGTTTTTGATGGGTTTTTGATTGGTTTGATGTGGTCGGCAAACGCCGGAGGCCCCCACCCAGAGGCCCACATAGCTCAGTCGGTAGAGCACTTCCTTGGTAAGGAAGAGGTCACCGGTTCAAATCCGGTTGTGGGCTCCAGCCGGTGGAAAGTTGGTGCGAGAAAGTTGTGAGAAGCAAAACTTGTGGTTGGCAGTCGGGGCGAATGTTGAATTGGGTGCTCCGGCGAATTTGAGTGATTCGAATTTTAGAGAATGTAAAACCAATGGCTAAAGCGAGATTTGAAAGAACCAAGCCGCATGTAAATGTCGGCACGATTGGCCATGTAGATCATGGCAAGACGACTTTGACGGCGGCCATGACGCGGGTGCTGTCGGGCAAGTATGGTGGTGAGAGCAAGGCGTTTGCCGATATTGACAATGCGCCGGAGGAGCGCGAGCGCGGCATCACCATCGCCACCGCGCATGTCGAATACGAGACCGAAGCCCGCCACTATGCCCATGTGGACTGCCCGGGGCACGCCGATTATGTCAAGAACATGATCACCGGCGCGGCGCAGATGGACGGCGCGATTGTAGTGGTCAGCGCCGCCGATGGTCCCATGCCGCAGACCCGCGAGCACATTCTGCTGGCGCGTCAGGTGGGAGTGCCGTATATCGTGGTGTATTTGAACAAAGCCGACATGGTGGACGATGCCGAGTTGCTGGAGTTGGTGGAAATGGAAGTGCGCGAGTTGCTGGATAGTTATGACTTTCCCGGCGAGCAGACGCCGATTATCACCGGCAGCGCCCTGAAAGCACTGGAAGGCGATGAGTCGGACATGGGTGCCGGCTCCATCATCAAACTGGCCGAAGCACTGGACAGTTACATTCCACAGCCGGAGCGGGCGGTGGATGGTGATTTCCTGATGCCGGTGGAGGATGTATTTTCTATTTCCGGTCGCGGCACGGTGGTGACCGGACGCATAGAACGCGGTGTGATCAAGGTGGGCGAGGAACTCGCCATCGTTGGCATACGAGAGACCGCCAGCAGCACCTGCACCGGCGTGGAGATGTTCCGCAAATTATTGGACGAAGGTCGCGCCGGCGACAATGTTGGCATTTTGCTTCGTGGCACCAAGCGCGAAGAAGTAGAACGCGGGCAGGTATTGGCGAAGCCCAAATCGATCACGCCGCACACCAAGTTTGAGGCCGAGGTATACATTTTATCGAAAGAAGAAGGCGGTCGTCATACGCCATTTTTCAAGGGCTATCGTCCGCAGTTTTACTTCCGCACCACGGATGTAACCGGAGCGATGGAGTTGCCGGCGAATGTGGAGATGGTCATGCCGGGCGACAATGTAAAACTCTCGGCCGAGTTGATTGCGCCGATTGCGATGGAGGAAAGTTTGCGCTTTGCGATACGCGAAGGCGGACGCACCGTTGGCGCCGGCGTGGTCACCAAAATTATTGCGTGAGTGACCAATAACTTATTTTTTTTAAGAGAATCAGATAGTGAAAGTTGAAAGCCAAAAAATCCGCATCAGCCTGAAAGCGTTCGATCATAAAATCATCGACCGCTCAGCGTTGGAAATTGTCGAGACCGCGCGCCGCACCGGCGCGTTGGTCATGGGTCCGATTCCGTTGCCGACCAAGATTGAAAAATACACATTGTTGCGCTCGCCGCATGTCAACAAAAAAGCGCGCGACCAGTTTGAGATCAGGACGCACAAAAGAATTCTCGACATCGTCCAGCCCACCGACAAAACCGTGGACGCACTGATGAAGTTGGATCTGGCGGCCGGTGTTGATGTTGAGATCAAACTGAATTAATCGGCACTAGAAACAGAGCGAAAAAATGTCATTGGCGCACATATCATCGGGGGCATCGGGGTCATTGGGACTGGTCGGTAAAAAAATCGGCATGACGCGCGTGTTCACCGAAGCGGGCAAGTCGCAGCCGGTGACCGTGGTCGAGGCGACTCCCAACCGCGTGACGCAAGTCAAGAGCGGCGCGATTGACGGTTACGACGCGGTTCAGGTTACCGCCGGGCAACGCCGCCCGAGCCGGGTCGGCAAAGCAATGCGGGGGCATTTCGCCAAAGCCGGAGTCGAGCCCGGTCGCGGGGTGTGGGAGTTTCGGCTGACGCAATCGGCGGATGAAATCATGCTCGGTGCTGTCAATGCCGATGGCGATGCCAACGCCAACGCCAATGCCAATGACAATGACAACGAAAATATCGACGACGCCGCCGCTGATAACAACAACCAGAACGCCGACGGCAATGACGACTCCGGCGACGCCAAACCGGCCACGGCGATTGCACCGGGCACCGAATTGACCGTGGCGTTGTTTAGCGAAGGACAAAAAGTAGATGTCACCGGGCGCACCATCGGCAAAGGTTTCGCCGGCGTGATCAAACGCCACGGATTTCGCGGCGGACGCGCATCGCACGGTAACTCCAAAGCGCATCGCAAGGGCGGCTCTACTGGTAACGCGCAAGATCCCGGGCGCGTATTCAAAGGCAAAAAAATGGCAGGACACATGGGCGGGGTGCAACGAGTTCAGCAAGGTTTGGAAGTGATTCGTGTCGACCGTGCGCGCAATCTGTTGTTGATCAGCGGCGCAATTCCCGGTGCCAAAGGCGCTTTCGTTACCATCCGGCCCTCGGTCAAGGAGCGAGCCTGATTATGCCCGTGCAACTTAAAGTAAACAGCATCGCCGGCAAAGTAGCCAGCAAAGCAGCCGGCAAGGTGGACCTGTCCGACATCGCGTTCGCCAGCACATTCAACGAGCCGCTGATTCATCAAGTGGTAGTCGCGTATCAAGCCGGCGCTCGCAGCGGCACCCGCGCACAGAAAAACCGCGCCGCGGTGCGTGGCGGCGGCGCCAAACCGTGGCGACAAAAAGGCACCGGTCGTGCACGCGCCGGCACCATTCGCAGCCCGATTTTCGTTGGCGGCGGTCGCGCTTTTCCGGCTGCCAACAAAGACTTCTCGCAGAAAGTAAATCGCAAAATGTATCGTGCGGCGATGCGCTCGATCTTCTCGGAACTGCATCGTCAGGAGCGGTTAATCGTGGTAGACGGATTTGCCATGGAAAAGCCGAGCACCAAAGCACTTGCCTCCACGCTGGAATCTCTGGGTGCCGCCAAAGCATTGCTGGTGCTGGCGGAAGAGGACAAAAACATTGCGCTTTCGGCGCGCAACCTCGGCGCGGTTTCGGTGTGCGCCAGCGCCGGCATCAACCCGCTGGCACTCATCAGCCATGACAAGGTGGTGGTAACGGTGGATGCGGCGCGCAAAATCGACCAGGCGTTGCAATAACCTTGCAACGGATAGGAAATGAACTCGACAACCAACCACGAACGCCTGCATCAGATCATCCTGCAACCGGTGATTTCCGAGAAGAGCACCGTGGCTGCGGACAAGTATCGGCAGATTGTTTTTCGGGTGCTACCGGATGCCAAAAAGAGTGAAATCAAGCACGCGGTGGAGACATTGTTTGAGGTCAAGGTGCGCAGCGTTCAGGTGGCGCATGTGCGTGGCAAAGTCAAACGATTTGGCCGCACGCCGGGCAAACGCAGCAATTGGAAAAAAGTATATGTGCGCTTGCACGAAGGTCACGATATTGATTTTCTTGGCATGTCCGGGGCGTAACTGATGAAAAAGTCACGACACACAGCAAATGTCCCAGCGACGACAAGGTAAAGACATGGCATTAGCAAAATCAGTATTGGTAAAACAACGACCGACCACGCCGGGACGCCGCGGCATGGTCAAGGTGGTGACGCCGGGGTTGCACAAAGGCAAACCCCACGCACCGCTGTTGCAAGCCAAAACCGCCATCGACGGCCGTAACAACGCCGGGCGCATAACCGTGCGTCATCGTGGCGGCGGACACAAGCGGCGCTACCGCGTGATCGATTTCAAACGCGCCAAGGACGGGATTCCGGCAACGGTCAAGCGCATCGAATACGACCCCAACCGCAGCGCGCACATCGCCCTTTTGGTCTATCGTGACGGCGAGCATCGCTACATCATCGCCTCGCGCGGTCTGGCCGCCGGCGATACCGTGGTGTCCGGTGTCGGTGCGGCGTTTAATCCCGGAAACTGCATGCCCCTGCGAAACATTCCAGTGGGTGCCGTGGTGCACTGCGTCGAACTCAAGCCCGGCAAGGGCGCACAGTTGGCGCGTTCGGCCGGTGCTTCGGTTCAGTATATCGGCAAGGAAGGCGCCTACGCCCAGTTGCGACTTCGCTCCGGGGAAATGCGCAAGGTGCATCTTGACAGCCGCGCCACCATTGGCCAGGTCGGTCATTCCGAACACAGCCTCGGCAAACTGGGTAAAGCCGGTGCCAAACGCTGGCGCGGCATCCGCCCGACCGTGCGCGGCGTCGCCATGAATCCGGTGGACCATCCTCACGGCGGCGGCGAAGGTCGCACTTCCGGCGGGCGTCACCCGGTCTCGCCCTGGGGCGTATCCACCAAGGGCTACCGCACCCGCTCCAACAAGCGCACTTCACCCATGATCATCCGCAGGCGGAAGAAGTAACCATGCCACGTTCGGTTAAAAAGGGCCCGTTTGTCGATCATCACCTGTGGGCGAAGGTCGAGAAGGCTCGCGAGGAAAATTCCCGCAGGCCGATCAAGACCTGGTCGCGGCGTTCGATGATAATGCCGGAATTTATTGGCTTGACCATTGCCGTGCACAACGGTCGCCAGCACATGCCGATAATCATCTCCGAGAACATGGTGGGGCATAAACTCGGCGAGTTTGCGCCGACTCGAACCTACCGCGGCCACACCGCCGGCAAGAAGGTCAAGTAATCATGCGCGCCACCTCAATCGCAAAATATGTTCGTCTGTCGCCGCAGAAATGTCGGTTGGTGGTGGATCAAATTCGCACCAGATCGGTGGGACGGGCGCTGGAGATTCTTGAGTTCAGCCACAAAAAAGGCGCGCTGCCGGTGAAGAAGGTGCTCGACTCCGCCATCGCCAATGCCGAACACAACGAGGACGCGGACGTTGACGAGTTGTGGATCGATCAGGTGATGGTGGACGAAGCACCGATGCTGAAGCGGTTTCGCGCACGAGCCAAGGGGCGCGGCGCGCGCATCTTGAAGCGCAATTGCCACATCACCGTAAGCGTGAGCGATGAGCCGCGTGCGTCCGACGGCAAATCTCGCGCCAAACAGAAATAAAAACAGACAATCCAAAGCAATCCACCAAAGCAATCTAATGGGACAAAAAGTACATCCAAACGGCATTCGCCTCGGCATTATTAGGGAGTGGAACGCCAAGTGGTATGCCGCCAAGAGCGGGTATGCCACGACTCTGGCGAGCGACCTCAAGATACGCGAGTTCATCACTCGGCGGCTTGCCGGTGCGGCGTTGAGCCGGATTGTCATCGACCGCCCATCGCAAAATCTCAACATCACCATCTTCACCGCACGACCCGGCATTGTCATCGGCAAAAAAGGCGAAGACATTGAGCGTCTGCGTCATCAACTTATGCGCATGAACGGCGTGCCGGTGCAAGTGGCGGTGGAGGAAATTCGCAAGCCGGAACTGGATGCCAAATTGGTGGCGGAAAACATTTGCCAGCAGTTGGAAAAACGAATCATGTTTCGTCGGGCGATGAAGCGCGCGGTGCAAAATTCCATGCGTCTCGGTGCCGAAGGCGTCAAGGTGATGCTCGCCGGACGCTTGAACGGTGCCGAAATCGCGCGCACCGAATGGTATCGCGAAGGACGCGTGCCGTTGCACACTTTGCGCGCAGACATCGACTACGGCGTTCACGAAGCGCACACTACCTACGGCACCATCGGTGTCAAGGTGTGGATTTTCAAAGGCGAGGTGTTTGCGCCGGAAAAAATCATACCCGAACAAACCCCCGAACAAGTCGTAGCGGAAGAAACTGCGGCGGAAAAAACTGCGGCGGAAAAAACTGCGGCGGAAAAAACTGCGGCGGAAAAAACTGCGGCGGAAAAAACTGCGGCGGAAAAAATCATACCCGAACAAACCCCCGAACAAGTCATAGCGGAAGAAACCGCACCGGGGAAAACTGCGCCGGAAAAAACTGCGCCCGAAAAACCCCAAACCGAAACGGCCGAAACGGCTTGATCAGATCAGGTAACCACTCATGCTTCAACCGAAACGAACCAAATTCCGCAAGCAGCAAAAGGGCCGCAACCGCGGTCTTGCGAGCCGCGGCAACCGCGTCAGTTTTGGCGAATTCGGGTTGCAGTCGGCCAGCCGCGGACGCCTGACGGCGCGCCAGATTGAAGCCGGGCGGCGCGCCATCACGCGCCATGTCAAACGTGGCGGGCGTCTCTGGATTCGCATATTTCCCGACAAGCCGGTGTCGAAAAAACCCCTTGAGGTGCGCATGGGTAAGGGCAAGGGCAACCCGGAATACTGGGTGGCGCCGATTAAGCCGGGCGCGATGTTGTATGAAATCGAGGGTATTCCTGAGGATTTGGCGCGCCAGGCGTTTCGACTGGCGAGTGCCAAATTACCGTTGCGCACGGCATTTGCGCGGCGTCAGATGGGGTGATGGGTGATGAAAGCAAACGAATTACGCGGCAAGAACGTAGACCAACTCAATCAGGAGTTGATCGGGTTGCGTCGCGAGCAGTTCAACCTTCGGATGCAACGCGGTGCCGGGCAACTGGCAAACCCGATGCGTTTCAACGTGGTGCGCAAGGACATCGCTCGCATCAAAACTATTCTGACCGAGAAGGCGCAGAATGAAGACCTAACCAAAGGCATAACCAAAGACATGACCGAAACAAAAGTCGAAACAACGACCAAGACCAAAGTCAAAGCAGGATCGGAATAATGACCGCAGAAAGCCCTGAAAAAATCGCCCAAACCGAAGCGCCCGAAGCGCCCGAAGTGCCCGGAACACCGAGCGCATCGAAATCCGGCGCCTCCGGACGCGCCCCACATTCGTTGCAAGGCAGCGTGGTCAAAGCCGGTCGCGACAAGACCATCACCGTTTTGATTGAACGCAAGATCAAACATCCGTTATACAAAAAATACATTCGCCGCTCCACCAAAGTGCACGCCCACGATGAGAACAACCAGTGCCAGCCGGGGGATACCGTGATTATCCAATCCTGTCGCCCGTTGTCCAAACTCAAAAGTTGGCGGCTGGTGGAAGTGGTCAGCAAGGCGGCGTAGGGGCACCCCATCCAAGAAGAGGTATGCAATCATGATTCAAATGCAAACAATGCTTTCGGTTGCCGATAACAGCGGCGCGAAGCGGGTAATGTGTATCAAGGTGCTGGGCGGCTCGAAGCGCCGGTATGCCGGCATCGGCGACATCATCAAGATCTCCATCAAGGAGGCGTTGCCCAATAGTCGGGTGAAAAAAGGCGATGTGTATGATGCCGTAATCGTTCGCACCCGCAGCGGCGTGCGTCGCCCGGATGGGTCGGTGATTCGTTTCGACCGCAACTCGGCGGTGTTGTTGAATGCCAGCCACCAGCCCATCGGAACGCGTATTTTTGGCCCGGTTACGCGGGAGTTGCGCTCGGAAAAATTCATGCGAATTATTTCGCTGGCGCCGGAAGTTTTGTGACCAGGCAATCGACATGCAACGAATTAAAAAAGGAGACGATGTGATGGTCATCGCCGGACGCGACAAAGGCAAGCGCGGCAATGTGTTGCGGCTGGTCGGCGACAACCGCGCGCTGGTGGACAATGTTAATCTGGTCAAGCGTCACACCAAAGGAAATCCGAACACCGGGCAGAGCGGCGGCATCATCGAGAAAGAAGCGCCGATCCAACTTTCCAATGTCGCGTTATACAATTCGGCAACCGAAAAAGGCGAGCGAGTCGGTTACAAAACATTGGAAGACGGGCGCAAGGTTCGCTACTTCCGCTCCACTGGCGAAGTCGTTGACTTGGCTTGATTTTATTAAAAGCAGTCATTAAAAACAGGCATTACCACTATGGCAAGATTACAACAGCAATTCAAAAGCGAGATTGAACCGGCGCTGCGCAAGGAATTGAACTTGAGTAGCATCATGCAGACGCCGCGCCTCAGCAAGATCACCCTCAACATGGGGCTCGGCGAAGCGGTCGCCAACAAGAATGTGCTGAAAACCGCGGCCGAAGATCTCAAGCGCATCACCGGCCAAAAAGCGGTGATTACCAAAGCGAAAAAATCCGAAGCGGCGTTCAAGATTCGCGAAGGTTGGCCGGTCGGTGCCAAGGTCACGTTGCGACGCGAGCGCATGTATGAATTTTTGGATCGCTTGATTAGTGTTGCGATACCACGCATCCGCGATTTTCGCGGACTGCCCGATAAGTCGTTCGACGGTCGCGGCAATTATTCATTCGGGATCAAGGAGCAGATCGTGTTCCCCGAAATTGATTACGACAATATTGATGCATTGCGCGGCATGGATATTTGCATCACCACCACCGCGCAAAACAACGAGCACGCGAAGGCGTTGTTGAAGGCTTTTAAGTTTCCGATAAAGAGTTAGACAAATGGCGAAAAAATCGGTAGTGGCACGGGAAAATCGACGAAGACGCTTGGTCGAAAAACACGCGGCGCAGCGCGCGCAGTTGGTGAAGTTGATCGCCGCTCCGCAAACCAGCGCACAAGAGCAGTGGGACGCGATGCTGGCGTTGCAGAAATTGCCGCGAGATTCGAGTCGTTCACGGCGACGAAATCGTTGCGTGTTGACCGGACGCGGGCATGGCTACTTTCGCAAGTTCGGCTTGTGCCGCAACAAACTTCGAGAAGTGATTATGCGCGGCGAAGCCCCCGGCGTAGTTAAATCAAGTTGGTAACGAGAGATTTTGGTGAGAAAAATATTATGAGCATGTCCGACCCCATCGCCGATATGTTGACCCGCATCCGCAACGGCTCGCGCGCCGGCAAGGAGGACGTGGCGATGCCGGCATCCACAACCAAAGCGGCCATCGCCGAAGTGTTGCGCGAGGAAGGCTACATCAAGGACTATGAGGTAAGCGGCGAAGGCGTGCGCAAAAGCCTGCAAGTGCAACTCAAATATTTCCGCGGCAATCCGGTGATTGAGGAAATCGACCGCATTAGCCGGCCGGGTTGCCGCATCTATGCGAGCAGCGACCAATTGCCATCGGTGCGCAATGGTCTGGGCGTGGCTTTAATCTCGACCTCCAAAGGAGTGATGACCGACAAATCCGCGCGCAAGCAGCAAGTCGGTGGCGAAGTGCTTTGCACCGTGTTTTAGGCGTTATTTTCTTAAATCTAAAAGCATCCAATCAAGCAGTTAACATGTCGCGCATCGCAAAAACTCCCATCGAAATACCCGGCGGCGTCAAGGTGCGCATCGTCAATTCGGCTGCCGAGCGTTCGGTCAGCGCGACCGGACCCAAAGGCGAGCGCAGTGTTAATCTGTTGCCGGGCGTGGATGTCGTGGAACAGGACGGCACGCTCAAAATCCGCGTCATCGGCGAGCAGGATTCGCCCGACAACAAGCCCGACAAGCGGGCAGTTTCCATGTCGGGCACCGCCCGCGCCCTGGTCTATAACTTGATTCACGGTGTGCATGTTGGCTTCGAGAAAAAATTAAGCATTAGCGGGGTCGGCTACCGCGCCAGAGCCCAGGGCAACCAACTGAATCTCAGCCTCGGCTTTTCTCATCCGGTGGTATATCAGTTGCCGCAGGGGGTGACTGTGGAGACGCCGAGCCAGACCGAAATCATCGTGCGCGGTGCGGACAAACAGCAGGTTGGCCAGGTGGCCGCCGAAATCCGCGCGCACCGTCCGCCCGAGCCGTATAAGGGCAAGGGCATTCGCTATGTCGATGAATATGTGCGGCGCAAACAGGCGAAGAAGAAATAACGAGAAATATGCATGAGCGACAAAAGTGTAAAAGACAAAAAACGCGCGCGGCTGAGACGGGCTGGCGCGGTGCGTGGGCGTATCGCCCGATTGTGCGCCACGCGCCTGTCGGTGCATCGCACGCCACGGCACTTTTACGCCCAGTTGATCGACCCGAGCGGGAGCAATGTGCTGGCGATGGTCTCAACCCTGGACCCGAAGATTCGCAAGCAATTGAAGTATGGCGGGAACGCCGAAGCGGCCGGTGTGCTGGGTACGCTGATGGCGGAGAAGGCGCGGGCGGCCGGCGTTGAACGCGTGGCTTTTGACCGTTCCGGGTTTCGTTATCACGGGCGGGTCAAGGCGTTCGCCGAGGCGGCGCGGGCTGGCGGACTGAAGTTCTAACCACTCAGGTTCATCAAACAAGACAATTACTGGTTCAAACCATGGCAAAGGCAAGAGATCGAGACAGCGCTCGCAAGGACAATTTTCAGGAACAACTGATTAACGTCCGGCGGGTTTCCAAGGTGGTCAAGGGCGGACGCATCTTCGGATTTTCCGCGCTGACCGTGGTCGGCGACGGTGCCGGGCGGGTCGGCATGGGGCGCGGCAAAGCTCGCGAAGTGCCGGTGGCGGTGCAAAAAGCCATGGACGATGCCCGCCGCAATATGTTCAAGGCGCAAATGAAGGGCCACACCATTCAGTATCCGATGAGTGGTCGCCACGGTGCCGCGCGGGTCATGCTGCGCCCGGCGTCCGAAGGCACCGGCATCATCGCCGGCGGTGCCATGCGCGCGGTGTTTGAAGTGCTGGGGGTGCAAAATGTGCTTGCCAAAGTAATCGGCACCACCAATCCGGTCAATGTGACCCGCGCCACTATTCAGGCGTTGCGCGATATGCGCGGCGCAAAATATATCGCCGACAAGCGCGGCAAGACGGTCCAAGAGATCAGGTAAGTCCAGCATGGCAACCCAAAAAACCGCATCCGAAGCGTCTTCCCAAGCGGCAGCGAACCCCGCCAAAACGGTGCGCGTGACTTTGGTGCGCAGTCTGCATGGCCGTTTGAAAAACCATCGTGCGTGCGTGCGCGGGCTCGGCTTGCGGCGCATGCACCAGACCGTTGAAGTGCTTGATACGCCGGAGAACCGCGGTATGATCAACAAAATTTCCTATCTGCTGAAGTGCGACCCGGCTTAAACCAGACACAAAAAATGACTATGCGACTCAACACATTAAAACCGGCGGCCGGTGCCAAAGCAGTCGGCAAGCGCGTCGGACGCGGTCGCGGCTGCGGCAAAGGCGGCACCGCCGGTCGTGGCCACAAGGGACAGAAGTCACGCTCCGGCGGCTATCACAAGGTCGGCTTTGAGGGTGGGCAGATGCCGTTGCAACGGCGTTTGCCGAAGCGCGGTTTTCGCTCATCGGTGAACAAGCATACCGCCGAGATTCGGTTGCACGAGTTGGCTAAAGTGGAAGGCGATGTGGTGGATTTGCCATCGCTGCAAAAAGCCGGCGTGATTGGATTGCACATCACCCGCGCCAAGGCAATTTTGTCCGGCGAGATTTCGCGCGCGGTAACTTTGCGCGGCCTCGGCGCGAGCAAAGGCGCGCGTGCGGCGATTGAGAAAGCCGGCGGCACGGTGGAAGGAGTTGAAAGGTTGAGCAAAGCGCCAACCAAAGCATCAACCAAAGCGGCATCCAAAGCGGCCACGGAAAAAGCCGCCGCGCCTGCAAAATCCAAAGCGCCATCCAAAACAAAAGCAAAACCGGAGCAATCTGACTGATGGCGCGCACCGGTTTGGCATCGTTTGGCATGTTCGGCAATCTGTCCGAATTGAAGCAGCGCATCCTGTTCGTGCTGGGTGCCATGGTGGTGTTTCGCATCGGCGCCCATGTGCCGGTGCCGGGAGTGGACCCGACTGCCATCGCCGCGTTGTTTGAGCAAACCAAAGGCTCCATCGTTCAAGTGTTCAACATGTTTTCCGGCGGCGCCTTGAGCAGATTGTCCATCCTCGCCCTCGGCGTTATGCCCTACATCTCGGCCTCCATCATCATGCAAATGATGACCGCGGTCGTGCCGAGGCTCGAGCAATTGAAAAAAGAAGGCGAGTCGGGGCGGCGGAAAATCACCCAATACACGCGTTACTTCACGGTGGTGCTGGCGCTGTTTCAAGGCTTCGGCATCGCGGTGGCAATAGAGAGCCAGCAAATCGGTGGTAGCCCGGTAATCCTGATTCCGGGGCTCGGCTTCAAAATCACCACCGCCGCGTCTTTGGTGGCGGGCACGATGTTTCTGGTGTGGCTCGGCGAGCAAATCTCCGAGCGCGGCATCGGCAATGGTATTTCGCTGATTATTTTCGGCTCCATCGTGGCCGGTTTGCCAAGCGCGGTGGCTGGCACGCTGGAGTTGGCGCGCACCGGCGCGTTTTCTCCGCTCGGCGTGCTCGCTTTGTTTATCGGTGCCATGGCGGTTACCTATTTCGTGGTGTTCGTGGAACGCGGTCAGCGCCGGATTACGGTGAACTACGCCAAGCGTCAGCAGGGGCGAAAAATGCTCGCCGGACAGAGCAGTCACCTGCCGCTCAAACTGAATATGGCCGGCGTGATTCCGCCGATTTTCGCTTCCAGCCTGATTTTGTTTCCGGCAAGCATCGGCAGTTGGTTCGGGCAGGCAGACGGCATGGGTTGGTTGCGCGACATCGCCACCACGCTACAGCCCGGGCAGCCGGTTTACACCCTGCTATACGGCGGCATGATCATTTTCTTCTGTTTTTTTTACACCGCCATGGTATTCAACCCCACCGAAATCGCCGACAACCTGAAGCGCTCCGGCGCATTCATACCGGGTATTCGACCGGGCGCACAAAGCGCGAAGTATATCGATGGCGTGGTGTCAAAACTGACCCTGATCGGCGCGGTGTATGTCACCTTCGTTTGCCTGATACCGGAATTTTTAATCGTCAAGTGGAGCGTGCCGTTTTACTTTGGCGGCACTTCGTTGCTAATCATCGTGGTCGTGACCATGGACTTAATCGCCCAGGTGCAATCCCACCTGATGTCGCGGCAGTATGAAAGCATCCTGAAAAAATCTTCGTTCGGCCGCCCGCAGGGCATTCGTTGACCGACACAACTATTCTGAGGTAGTGAAATGAAAGTACGAGCATCGGTAAAGAAAATGTGCAGAAACTGCAAAATCGTCCGGCGCAACCGCGTGGTGCGGGTGATTTGCACCGACCCGAGACACAAGCAGCGTCAGGGCTGAATAGAACTGAACCAAGACGAACGGCAAGCGCATTGCGTGAATTGAAAGTTGCGGGCGTTTTTGTTACACTCTCGCGCCCTTGAAAATGCCGCAACGACCTAACAGATTGTTTATAAAATGAAAATGCGAAATCCGGCGCAAATCAGGCGCAAAACAAGGTAGCGATCAGATGGCACGAATTGCCGGCATAAACCTGCCGAACCACAAGCACATTGAGATTGGCTTGACCATGATTTACGGTATCGGTCGTCCGGCCGCGCGCAAGATTTGCGCCGCCTCGGGCATCAATTGTGCGACCAAGGTGCAAGACCTCAGCGAAGCCGAGGCGGAGAAACTGCGCACCGAAATCGCCCGCTATGAAGTCGAGGGCGATTTGCGCCGCACCGTATCCATGAACATCAAGCGACTGATGGACCTCGGCGCCTATCGCGGGCTGCGACATCGTCGTGGGTTGCCGGTCAACGGACAACGCACCAAAACCAATGCGCGCACCCGTAAGGGTCCGCGCCGCGCCGTGAAGAAGTAAACGGTGCTATGGAATAACGACCTCAACAGCGACCCAAAAAGGTAACCACACGCATGGCAAAAAACACACCCGGCAAAACCAAGGCAAAGGCAAGGGTTCGAAAAAATGTGACCGAAGGGGTCGCGCATATTCACGCCACCTTCAACAACACCATCATCACCATCTCGGATCGCCACGGCGATACCCTGTGCTGGGCATCTGCCGGCAACTCCGGTTTCAAGGGCTCGCGCAAAAGCACGCCGTTCGCGGCTCAGATGGCGGCCGAGAGTTGCGGCAAGCGTGCGCAGGAAATCGGAATCAAGCAACTTGAAGTAAGGATTAAGGGACCCGGACCGGGACGCGAGTCGGCGGTGCGTTCGCTCAATGCGCTGGGGTTTGAAATCCATTCGATTTCCGACATCACTCCGATTCCGCACAACGGTTGTCGGCCGCCCAAACGCCGCCGCGTATAGACACACAAAGGTAACGAATAATGGCAAGATACACGGGCCCCACCTGCAAACTCGCACGCCGCGAAGGAACCGACTTGTTCCTCAAAAGTCCGGCGCGCCGCATCGATTCCAAGTGCAAATTCGACCGCGCACCGGGGGTCAGGCCCGGTGGCCGTCGCCCGCGCACCACGGTATACGGCACCCAACTCCGTGAAAAACAAAAACTGCGCCGCATGTATGGCGTGCTGGAAAAACAGTTTCGCAGTTACTACAAGGCAGCCGCACGCAGCTCCGGCTCCACTGGTCTCAACCTGTTGCAACTGCTGGAATCACGGCTCGACAATGTCGTCTATCGCATGGGCTTTGGCGTAACTCGCGCCGAATCGCGTCAGTTGGTAAGCCACAAAGCGGTGATGCTCAACGGGCGCACGGTCAATGTCGCGTCCTGCCAGGTCAAGCCCGGTGACGAAATAGAAATCGTCGAGAACAGCAAGCAGCAACTGCGAATCAAGTCGGCGCTTGAAATCGGCGAGCAGATTGGTTTTGTCTCGTGGGTTGATGTGGATTTGAAAACGGTCAAGGGTCTGTTCCGGAGTTTGCCCGAGCGCGCCGATCTTGCGCCGGACATTAACGAGGCACTGGTAGTCGCGTTGTATTCCAAGTAGTCGGTTCGCCGTTTAATTTATTTTTTTTTTATTCGTATAACTCTTTCGCATATCGAGGAACATAGATGCAGGACCCCACTGTTGAATTTCTCAGGCCGCGCCTGGTGGAATCAAAGAACATTGATGAAAAGCATTCCCGCATAACCATTGAACCCCTTGAGCGGGGTTTCGGTCACACGCTGGGCAATGCGCTTCGTCGCATTCTACTTTCGTCCATGCCCGGTTGCGCGGTCACCGATGTGCGCATCGAGGGTGTGCTTCACGAATACAGTGCCCTTGAAGGCGTGCAGGAAGATGTCATCGACATCCTGATCAATTTGAAAAGCATGGCGTTGATTATGCACACCCGCAATGAAGCGACTCTTTGTTTGAAAAAGAAGGGTCCCGGGGTGGTGCGCGCCGCCGACATTGAATTGATTGACGACGTTGAAGTGGTCGACCCCGACCATCACATCGCCACCTTGTCCAAGAACGCTAAACTGGACATGGAATTCACCGTGCGTCGTGGTCGCGGTTACGAGACCGCCGAAAGCCGCTTGCACGACGCCGACGACACGCGCGCGGTGGGCGTGATTCATGTGGACGCGTCTTTTAGTCCCATCAACCGAATTTCCTACACGGTGGAAGACGCACGAGTTGAACAGCGCACCGACCTCAATCGCCTGATTATTGACATTGAATCCAACGGTTCCATTGACCCGGAAACCGCGGTGCGGCGTGCGGCAACTATTTTGCACGACCAGATTGCGGTGTTCGTCAACCTCGAAGAATCCATGGTGCAAAATCTGGCGGAGAAAGAACCGGAAATCGCGCCGATGTTGCTAAAGCCGGTGGATGATTTGGAATTAACCGTGCGCTCGGCAAACTGCCTCAAGGCCGAGAGCATTTATTACATCGGCGACCTCGTGCAGCACACCGAAAATGAATTGCTGAAGACGCCCAATCTGGGTAAAAAATCGCTAACCGAAATTAAAGATGTGTTGGCGCAGCACGACCTGTCGCTGGGGGTCAAATTGGAAAACTGGCCACCGTCGACGCTGGTGAAAGAAGATGACTTCAACATGGGGCTGGGATTTTAATCATGCGCCACAAAAAAATCGGGCGTCGCCTGAATCGCAACGCCGCTCACCGAAAAGCCATGTTCAGCAACATGGCGGCGTCGCTGTTTCGCCATGAGCAAATCAAAACCACGCTACCCAAAGCCAAAGAGTTGCGGCGCGTGGCCGAGCCGCTGATTACGCTGGCGAAAACCGCCAGCGTCGCCAATCGCCGTATCGCTTTCGCGCGTCTCGGCGAACGGGAAATAGTCGGCAAATTGTTCGACGACCTCGCCCCCCACTTCGCCGACCGCCCGGGCGGCTACCTGCGGATATTGAAATGCGGCCACCGCGCCGGCGACAACGCGCCCATGGCATTTGTGCAGTTGGTGGGACGCGAGATCGATAGCAAAGCGGAAGAACTCGGAGAGGAAGTTGAGGAAGAGGCGACGGAGAAATAGCGAATTGCGCTTGTCATTCGCTTGCTTATTTTCCGCCATGCGGTGTTGCGCTTCGTCGCTCGGTCAGTCACATACTTAATGTATGCTCCCTCGCTCGCTCCTCGCACGCCTTGCCTGACGAAAAATAATCTGCGCTCAATGTCGCTTGCCTGACAACGAAAAAATCGC
Organism: Candidatus Poriferihabitaceae bacterium; assembly: GCA_965249835.1. Lineage (GTDB taxonomy): Bacteria > Pseudomonadota > Gammaproteobacteria > Arenicellales > Poriferihabitantaceae > JAHRAW01. Next base: position 121,624 of record CBDFMY010000003.1, on the reverse strand, counting down.
CGGGAGTGCCATGAATTGATTGGCGCGAGCGAAGCGAGCCCGAAGGGCGCGTATCAGGGATGATACGCGCAAAATACGGCGCACAATGTTTATTTGTAATTAATGAGTCCGGTTAAACCGGGCTTTTTCTCGTTTACTTTGTCTTCTCAAAGAAATCATTCCGCACGATTCACCATTACCCCCCAACCCGTCATTCTCGCCGGCAGGCGGGAATCCAGTCTGTTGTTCTCGCCAAAGGCGAGAACCCAGAACTAAAAAACGATGAGAGTAACTAATACCGTCATAATCCAAACCACATCCCCAGACCGTGATTCTCGCTACGCGTGACAATACTAACAGCCCGGCATAGTTGGACTTTTTCTCTCGTGTGCTTTGTCTTCTCAAAGAAATCATTCTCTCTCGATTCACCATTACCCCCCAACCCGTCATCCTCGCCGGCAGGCGGGAATCCAGGTGGCGGCGTTAGCCGCCTGGTGCGTCACGCTTGCGTAATGATACTAATAGTCTGGCGTACCAAGTTTTTTTCTCGTTTACTTTTGGCGTTTCAAAAAAAGTCACACTTTGCGATTTACCATTACCTTTCATTCGTCATTGCCCGGCCCATGTTATTATTGGCCGGGCAATCCAGTTATTAAACTCAGCGGCGTTAGCCGCTATCCTTAAATGGCGGCAAAGCCGCCGCCATTTGCGCGGCTTCGCCGCGTCTGGATTCCCGCCTGTCGGCGAGGATGACGGCAGGGGTGTCATTGTCCAATTCGCCCTCAACTCGTCATTGCGCGCCGCATTTTCGTTGTCACCAACACCGCATGGCGGCGAATAGGCAAGCGCAATGACAACGAAAAGGCAGGCGGGGCTTGCCTTCCACCGCTCTGGACATTAGCCGCATTCCTTTCTATACTCGCATTCTCTACGTACTTTACCAACGAGGAAAAAAAATGCTATCTCAATCATCAATCGGCACGCCCGAACAGTTGCGCGATCCGAATTACACGCCGCCGCTGGCGTCGGCAATTCCGCTCGGCATCCAGCACATTCTCGCCATGTTTGTCAGCAACATCACGCCTGCGATCATCATCGCCGGCGCCGCCGGTTTTGGCTTCGGCTCCAACTCGCCGGACTTCCCCAACCTGATTTACATGATCCAAATGTCCATGCTGTTCGCCGGCGTCGCCACGCTGTTGCAAACCATCGGCGCCGGACCGGTCGGCGCGAGGTTGCCGATTGTGCAAGGCACCAGTTTCGCGTTCGTGCCGATTATGATCCCGCTGGTCGCCGGCAAAGGCGTAGATGCCATGGGCGCGATCATGTGCGGCGTGCTCATCGGCGGCTTGATTCACACCGCCCTCGCGCCGTTCGTCGGTCGCATCCGCTACGCCCTACCGCCCTTGGTCACCGGGCTCATCGTGGTGATGATAGGCCTCTACCTCATCCAGGTTGGCGTCAAATACGCCGCTGGTGGCGCCGCGCCGTTCCAGATGGCTGCCCCCGATTTCGGCGGCATCGTCAACTGGAGCCTCGCTGGCACCGTCATCGTTGCCACCTTCGTCCTCAAGTTCTTCTGTCGCGGGATGCTCTCCATGGCCGCCGCCTTGTTCGGCATCATCGCCGGCTATCTAGTCGCCCTCGCCCTCGGCATGGTGGATTTCGGCAACATTGGCCGCGCCGCGTGGTTCGCGTTGCCTAACCCGTTGCACTTCGGTTTTGAACTCAGCATCGCCGCCATCATCGGCTTCGGTTTCATGTCAATCGTCTCCGCCATTGAAACCGTCGGCGATGTCTCCGGCATCACTAAAGGCGGCGCCGGGCGCGAAGCCACCGACAAAGAGTTACAGGGTGCCACCTTCGCCGATGGCCTCGGCAGCGCCGTCGGCGGCTTGTTCGGCGGCTTGCCCAACACCTCGTTCTCGCAGAATGTCGGGCTGGTAGCGATGACCGGCGTAATGAGCCGCCATGTCGTCACCTACGGCGCGTTGTTCCTGATCGCCTGCGGCTTGATTCCGAAAGTCGGCGCGGCAATTTCCACCATGCCCATTGAAGTACTCGGTGGCGGCGTCATCGTCATGTTCGGCATGGTCGCCGCGGCCGGCGTCAACCTGCTCTCCGATGTGCCATGGAATCGCCGTAACATGATGATCTTCGCGGTGGCGTTGTCGGTCGGTCTTGGCTTGCAACTCGTGCCTTCAGCCGCGCAACACTTGCCCGGCACCGCCAAAGTGCTGATGACCTCCGGCTTGTTGCCGGCCGCGTTCATCGCCATCGTGCTGAATCTGGTGTTGCCGCAAGAAGAGAAGTAATCTCCTCGCGATAAAGCCTCGCTTCTGCAAAGAAGCGGGGCTTTTTTTTATTTTCGCTTGCTCCATACCCGGCGTAATAAACCCTGGCACCGAAAAGGCAAGCGAAATCAACGAGAAAAAACTCCACAAATTACATTACCATTCGGTAACAATTCTGTTATAGTCCGCTCATTCGTGCCACAGGGCGCGCTTCAACCCATCCTAATCGGAGGAAGATATGAAAACATCACGCATCAAGTTGCTACTCGGCACCGTCGCCATGTTGGCAGCCCTCACCCCCCCCCCCCCCGCATCGGCGAAACTGATCTGGCAGGACTTCAGCCTGTCGCTGCTGTCCGGCAGTAATTATGAGAAGCAGGTTATTGGTGGCGGTCAGACGCAATCCACCGACCGCAATGTGGTCACCTTTGAGCACGCCAGTGGCCACACCTGGGGCGGCACCTTTCTGTTCATTGACCGCCTGATGAGCCGCGATTCGGATTTTGAAAACGATGCGATGTATGGCGAGTTTTCCATCAACCCGACCATTACCAAGCCCGGCGGCTTCGTCAAAGAAGTCTACGCCGCGACGCAATGGGAATTCGGCTCCGGCGACAATGGCACGAACAGCGGCGCGAGCGATGGCAATAGTTTCAATAACTATCTGCTCGGAGTCGGCGTGAACCTGGCGGTGCCGAAGGCGAGTTTCTTCAATGTTGCGCTGTATAAGAGGTTCAACGACGATCAGACATTGGATGAGAACACTCCGTCTCCGGAGACATTAAAAAGTAATTTCGCCCACGTAAGTCGAACCCGCGATGACAATATGCAACTTACTGTGGTGTGGCGCTTTGATCTGGCTGGCGGGCGGGTGCGCTTCGACGGCTTCTTGGATGCCGTAACCGCGTTTGATATTAACTATAAAGACGGTAGCAAGACGAAGGCTGAGTCCGGCTTCAACTTCACGCCACAACTGAAATATGACATCGGTAGCGTGATGGGTCTGCAGCCGAAAAAACTCTGGGGCGGCGTCGAATATGTCTATTGGCAAAACAAATTCGGCAACAAAGATTGGGATGAACGCAACCTTAATCTTTTGCTGAAGTGGCATTTCTAACCCGGATGTGCGACGCATGAAGCGACAACGAAAGCCCCGCGAAAGCGGGGCTTTTTTTGCGCTTGTCTTTTCGCCGTCATGGTCGTTGTGGTCGTTGTGCTGTGTAGTGTAGTGTCGTGTCGTGTATTGTTGTGCTTCGTCGCGTTGCCGCTCACATACTGCTTGTCTGCTTTTTCGCTAACTTCTCAAAAAAGACGAATTTTGAGAAGTTAGGGTGCGTTTTCATCTTTATCTTCTCAAAAATACCGTTTTTTGACGAGTAAGCCACGACATTATTCAAAAACCCACCATTCGCGGCGTAGCCGCCGAAATGATAGCGGCTAACGCTGCTGGGTTTTTTAACTGGATTGCCCGGCCAATAATAATATGGGCCGGGCAATGACGAATGATAGGGCAATGGTGGATTGAGAAGGCAAAAGCGCGTCGAGAAGCCAAAGCACATTGAGAAAAAAACCTGATATGCCGGACTATTAGCATCATTACGCAAGCGTGACGCACCGGGCGGCTTGCGCCGCCACTTTAGGATCCCCGCCTGCCGGCGAGGATGACAAACGGGGAGTAATGGTGAATCGTGCGGAATGATTTCTTTGAGAAGGCAAAGTAACCGAAAATAAAAGGCAAGCGCAATGACGGCGAGGATGACGAATACTGATTCTTTCGTTTTCACGCTCGCAGAAGTTTTACTATTTACTCTATTCTTCCAATCACCAGAGCGTGCAGGGACGCACGCCGGCGCGTGGAAACAGGATGTTTCCCCCGCGCCGGAAAGGGGGGTGCGGGGGGCATCCCCCCCGCAAAGCGCGAGCACGCGCAAGCGAACCTTCGCATATCAGCCACATGTTACTCGGCGGCGTAAGCCGTCGCCGATGCCCTTCGCATACCACTATCTTTGCGACAAAGCCGCGTCTGTTAAAGTTACGCTACAATCTACCCATGAAAAAACACCGCTCCAACTGGCATACCCCCGAAGTTTTGCTGATGCTGATGGCATCGGCGACGGCTTGCACCGCCACTTTAGGATCCCCGCCTGCCGGCGAGGATGACAAACGGGGAGTAATGGTGAATCGTGCGGAATGATTTCTTTGAGAAGACAAAGTAACCGAAAATAAAAGGCAAGCGCAATGACGGCGAGGATGACGAATACTGATTCTTTCGTTTTCACGCTCGCAGAAGTTTTACTATTTACTCTATTCTCCCAATCACCAGAGCGTGCAGGGACGCACGCTGGCGCGTGGAAACAGGATGTTTCCCCCGCGCCAAAAGGGGGGTGCGGGGGGCATCCCCCCGCAAAGCGCGAGCACGCGCAAGCGAACCTTCGCATATCAGCCACATGTTACTCGGCGGCGTAAGCCGTCGCCGATGCCCTTCGCATACCACTATCTTTGCGACAAAGCCGCGTCTGTTAAAGTTACGCTACAATCCACTCATGAAAAAATATCGCTCCAACTGGCATACCCCCGAAGTTTTGCTGATGCTGATGGCATCGGCGGTGCCGTTGTCATTTGCCACATGGTTTTCGTTAATCAACAACTTCGCGGTGGAGGTGTCCGGGTTCAACGGCGCGCAGTTCGGTATGCTGCAAAGCATCCGCGAAATCCCCGGGTTTTTAGCCTTTGGTGTGGTGTTCATTTTGATTTTGATGCGCGAGCAACCGCTGGCGTTGGTGTCGTTGCTACTGCTCGGAATCGGCACTGCCATGACCGGATTTTTCCCCGGCGCGGTCGGTTTGTATTGCGTCACCGCGCTGATGTCGGTGGGCTTTCACTACTACGAGACCATCCAGAATTCGCTGTCGCTGCAATGGATCGACAAGGAGCGCACGCCATTTGTGCTGGGCAAACTGATCGCGGTGGGCTCGTTCACTTCGCTGATCGCGTTCGGGCTGATTTATCTGGGCTTGACGATTTTCCAACTGGAATACAAAATAGTTTATGTGGTCGGCGGCGGGCTGACCTGCCTGATTGCGTTGTTCGCGTGGCTGGCGTATCCGAACTTCCCATCCAAACACGCTCAGCATAAAAAACTCATCCTCCGAAAACGCTACTGGTTGTATTACCTGCTGACATTTTTATCCGGCGCACGCCGACAAATCTTTGTGGTGTTCGCCGGATTTTTGATGGTGGAGAAATTCGACTATCAGGCCTCGGCGCTCACCTTGCTGTTTCTGGTCAACTGCGCCATCAACATCTGGCTGGCGCCGCTGGTCGGCCAATTAATCATCCGCTGGGGCGAGCGCAACGCGCTGCTGTTTGAATACGCCGGGCTGGTTATTATTTTTGTCTGTTACGCATTCGTGCAACACGCGGGCCTCGCCGCGTTGCTGTATATTCTTGACCACATGTTTTTCGCCCTCGCCATCGCCATGAAAAGTTATTTTCAGAAAATCGCCGACCCGGCCGAGATCGCTTCCACCGCCGGTGTGGCATTCACCATCAACCACATCGCCGCGGTGGTTTTGCCGGTGGTGCTGGGGGTGGTGTGGCTGACTTCCCCGGCGGCGGTTTTCCTGTGCGGCGCGGTGCTCGCCGCCTTGTCGCTGGGGGTGTCGTGGCTGGTGCCCGACCGTCCGGTTATCGGCAACGAAGTTCGGTTGCGTTCGGTGGCTGTGGCGCACGGTTCGTAACGCCACTGCGTGGAGAAGCATGTGAACGCGTATAAACACAAAAACCCCGGCGGCGCATGGGCGGCACGGCAAAACCGCGATCCACATGTAAGGCGTGCGCGGCAACAAGGATTGCGCGCCCGCTCGGTTTTCAAACTGGAACAAATGGATGACAAATATAATCTGATTAAACCGACCGCAAAAATTATTGACCTCGGCGCGGCGCCGGGCAGTTGGTCGCAATACGCCGCCGCGCAAGTACCGGGCGAAAATCAAATTGTCGCGGTGGATTTATTGGTGATGCAACCAATCGAGCGGGTGCGGTTTGTGCAGGGTGATTTTTGTGCCACCGAGACCCAGCGGCGGATGGTTGATTGCTTTGCGGGCGACAAAATTGACCTTGTTTTATCCGACATGGCACCCAATCTTAGCGGTATAGCCAGCACCGACCAGGCGCGCATGGAAACCTTGCAGCGGGCGGTGCTGGCCTTTTGCCGGCAGCAGTTGAAGCCCGGCGGGGCGTTGCTGACCAAGTTGTTTGCCGGTGAATCGTTCGCCGCCATCCGCCAACAAATCGGCGATTGCTTTGCTCATGCGCAAACCATAAAACCGGATGCGTCTCGTGCGCAATCCAGAGAAATATACCTGCTGGCAAGGGGCTATAAAAACGGCGGCGGGTTTGATAGAGTTCGACCATAGAATTAGCAACCAACGCATAACGAGAACTTTACCAGTGTCCAACATGACCAAAAATATCCTGCTTTGGCTGGTGATCGCCATGGTCCTGGTGTCGGTGTTCAACAATTTCACCAACCGGGACGGCGCCACCGACAGCGAGATCGATTACTCCACCTTCTTGAACCATGTGCAGGAGGGCAACATCGCTCAGGTGGAAATCGATGACGAAGCCATTCGTGGCCGAACCCATGGCGGCGAGGTGTTCACCACCTACGCCCCCAATGATCCCAAACTGGTGGATGACCTGTTCACCCACGGGGTCAAGATTACCGCCAAAAAAGAAGAGGAAACTTCGTTGCTGGTGCGTCTGCTGATCAGTTCGTTTCCGATTCTGTTGCTCATCGGCGTGTGGATTTTCTTTATGAAACAAATGCAGGGCGGCGGGCGCGGCGGCGCGTTTAGTTTCGGCAAAAGCAAAGCGCGGATACTCACCGAAGACAAAAACCATGTAACCTTTGATGATGTCGCCGGCGTGGACGAAGCCAAAGAAGAGGTCGGCGAGTTGGTTGAATTTTTGAGCGAGCCGGCGCGCTTCCAGAAACTCGGCGGGCGCATCCCGCGTGGCGTGCTGATGACCGGCAGCCCCGGCACCGGTAAAACCTTGCTCGCCAAAGCCATCGCCGGCGAAGCCAAAGTTCCGTTCTTCACCATCTCCGGTTCTGACTTCGTTGAAATGTTTGTCGGCGTCGGCGCATCAAGGGTGCGCGACATGTTCGAGCAGGCAAAGAAAAACGCGCCGTGCATTATTTTCATCGACGAAATAGACGCGGTCGGACGACAACGCGGCGCCGGCCTCGGCGGTGGCCACGATGAACGCGAGCAAACCCTCAACCAATTGCTGGTTGAAATGGACGGCTTCGATGCCAACGAGGGCGTGATTGTCATTGCCGCCACCAACCGGCCGGATGTGCTCGACCCGGCGTTGTTGCGACCGGGACGCTTTGACCGACAGGTGCATGTGCCGCTGCCGGACATTCGCGGACGCGAGGCGATTTTGAAAGTCCACATGCGCAAGGTGCCGTTGGATGACGATATTGACATGTCGTTGATCGCGCGCGGCACTCCGGGGTTTTCCGGTGCCGACCTGGCCAACTTGATTAACGAAGCGGCGTTGTTCGCCGCCCGCGAAGAGCGCAAACGAGTCGGCATGGAGCAGTTTGAAAAAGCCAAAGACAAAGTGTTGATGGGGGTCGAGCGACGCTCCATCGTCATGTCCGAAGACGAACGCAAAAACACCGCGTATCACGAATCCGGTCATACCGTGGTGGCGAAAGTGCTTAAGGAACATACCGACCCGGTGCATAAGGTAACCGTCATTCCGCGTGGCAGAGCGCTCGGCATCACCATGCAATTGCCGGAAGAGGATCGTTATAGCCACAACCGCACATTCCTGCTGGCGCGTATCGCGGTGTTGATGGGCGGGCGCATCGCCGAGGAAGTTTTTATGGATCAAATGACCACCGGCGCAACCAACGATTTTGAACAAGCCACCGAGATGGCGCAGAACATGGTGTCGCGCTGGGGCATGTCGGACGCCATGGGCCCGCGCGTATACGGCGCAAACACCAGCGAGGTGTTTCTCGGTCGGGAGATGGCATCCCATCGCAATGTCAGCCCGGACACCGCGGAAAAAGTGGAGCAGGAAGTTTCGCGCATCATCAAAGAGCAATACGCGCGCGCGCGCAAAATCCTGGAAGGAAATCGCGACAAAGTAGAAGCGATGGCGAGCGCATTGCTCGAATGGGAAACGCTGGACGCAAACCAGGTTGAGGAAATCATGTGCGGACAAGCGCCGACCCCGCCCGAGACTGGCGAGGCCGACAACAACCGCTCCGGAAGCGCCAAGCCCGATGACCCGCCCAAAGACCCGGAAACCCCGACCCTCAACGAATCCGATCTCGACCTGAAGCCCACTGGCCCGGCTTAACGCCCAGTTGTGCATCATGTCCCACTCGTTGTTCGGCACCGATGGCGTCCGCGGTGCCGTGGGCGAGGAGCCGATTACCCCGCAAACGGTAATGAAACTCGGCTGGGCCGCCGGTAGCGTGTTTGCCACCGCCGGCAAGGGCGAGAAAGTTCTCATCGGCAAAGACACCAGAGTATCGGGATACCTGCTCGAATCCGCGCTCGAAGCCGGGCTTTCCGCGGCCGGTGTCAATGTGTGCTTTCTCGGTCCGCTGCCGACTCCGGGCATCGCCTATCTCACGCGCACCGCGCATGCCTGCGCCGGGGTCGTCATCAGCGCTTCGCACAACCCCTATTACGACAACGGCATCAAAATTTTTTCCGCCGAAGGCACCAAGTTGCAGGATGAACTGGTCGAGCGCATTGACCGCAAAATGGCCGAGCCGATGCAATGCGTGGACTCCGGCAAACTCGGCAAAGCCGAACGATTGAACGATGCGCAAGGTCGCTACATCGAATTTTGCAAAGGCACCCTGGCATCCACGCGCACCCTGGCCGGGCTCAAGATGGTCGTTGATTGCGCCAACGGCGCGGCCTACGACGTGGCACCGCAAGTGTTTTCAGAGATGGGTGCCGAAGTCATCGCCATCGGCAACCAGCCGGACGGCTTCAACATCAACCGCGAATGTGGCTCCACCCATCTCGATGGCTTGATGGCGAAAGTGGTGGAAGAAAGTGCCGACCTCGGCATCGCTCTGGACGGAGACGCCGACCGGGTGTTGCTGGTGGATGCCTCCGGTGCACGCGTTGACGGCGACCAGATTTTGTATCTGCTGGCAAAGCGGCGGCAACAAATGGGACGGCTTGGTGACAGCGATGGTAAAAGCGGCGGCGGCGTGGTCGGCACCGTGATGACCAATCTCGGACTGGAACTGGCGCTCAAGAAAATGAAAATCCCTTTCGTGCGCACCCGGGTCGGTGACCGCTATGTTCACGAGGCGCTAACCGAAAACCGCTGGCTACTCGGCGGCGAAGCGTCGGGGCATATCATTTGCCTGGATAAAAACACCACCGGTGATGGCATCATCGCCGCGCTGGAAGTGCTGGACACCATGCTGGAAAACCAGTGCGCGTTGCATCAACTGGTGGAAGATTTGGACATCTATCCGCAATGGATGATCAATGTCTCGGTCGGTAATGCCGATGGCATGGGGCTGGTTCACCATAAACAGGTAGCCGCCGCGGTTCAACAAGCGCAATCCGAACTGGGCGCAAACGGCCGGGTGGTGTTGCGACCTTCCGGCACCGAGCCGGTAGTGCGGGTGATGGTCGAAGGAGAAGACCGGAGCCGGGTGAAAAAACTGGCAAGAGAAGTCGCCGATATGGTGGAGTCCGTAGCGGTGGCATAATTTGTCACGCTTCGCGTGACGACATTAATAGTCCGGCAAAGCCGGACTTCTTATTCTCAATGTGCCATTGGCATCTCAACTCGCCTTTGTCCTCTCGGTTCACTGTTACCTATCGTTCGTCATTCTCGCCGGGAGGCGGGGATCCTAAAGTGGCGGCGCAAGCCGTCTGGTGTGTCACGCTTGCGTAACGATACTAATAGTCCGGCATGCGGGCTTTTTTTTCGTTTGTTTTTGTCTTCTCAAAAAAATCACTCCCGCCCAATTCACCATTACCCCCCAACCCGTCATTCTCGCCGGTAGGCGGGTGTATGTGTTCACTCTTTCGCTGACAGATTCTTCCTCATTTCCAGTGGAATATGCCGCCCGGCATCAAAGCAAATGAGTCACGCTTCGCGTGACAAAAAGCCGGCAGTTTCGCCGCCGAAATGATAGCGGCTACGCCGCTTAGTTTTTTAACTGGATTCCCGCTTCGCTCCATTTATTCGTCACATCCGCCTACGGCGGAAATGACGAAACAGGAGCGGCGAGAATGACGAATGAAAGGGCAATAGTGAATTGAAAAGACAAAAGCGCGTTGAGAAGACAAAAGCACATTGAGAAAAAAGCCCGGCTTGACCGGACTCATTAATTACGAACAAACATTGAGCGACGACGCGCAACACTACACCACACTACACTACACTACACTACACAGCACAACGACCACAACGACCACAACGACCACAACGACCATGGCGGCGAAAAGGCAAGCGCGGCGGTTAAACCTTGCGTGGAATAATTCGATCCGTAGCCGTGTGCCCGAACGGTTTGGTGCCGGGCAGTTTCGCCGCGACACCACGAGCCTCAATGCCGGCGGCTGGTTTCTCATCCATGTCCACCGAGCCTTTGAACTGGCAACCGTCTTTCAGTATCACTCTGGGTGCACGTATGTCGCCGACCACCCGACCGGTGGGCTTGATGGTGATCTCCTCGCCGCCCCGCAACTCGCCCTTAACTTCGCCTTCCACACGGATGTTTTTCGCGACCACATTGGCGGTCACGCGACCTTTTTCACCGACCAACACATCGTTTTCCCGAAAATCAATGGTGCCCTCCACGCTACCGTGGATGACCAGGTCTTCCTTGCCGCTAATGTTGCCTTCGATCTTCATCGAAATGCCGATGACGGCGTTGCCCTCGCTTTTGTCTTGGTTGCCGTCTGGGTTCATCGGTTGTTTTTCCGCTTGCATTGCCGATTGATTGCCCGGTTGATCGCCCGGGTGGTCTTGCGGTTGTATGTCGCTTTGTTTCATTGGTGGTAGTGGTGGTTGTGTCATTGTTATCTTGCTATTGCGGTGAGCCATTTTCAATAATGCCGATGAATGCGTCAAATGGTACCGAGGGTCGGACTCGAACCGACACTGGGTTTCCCCAACCAGATTTTGAATCTGGCGCGTCTACCAATTTCGCCACCCCGGCGGTTCGGCAACGATAACCAGTTTTGCGGCGGGATGCAACCACCGCCCACTCAATCTGTTCCCGGCAGCGCGAGGTGAAATTGCATAAAATCACGCTTTCTGCATGCGATTCAATCATCTCGCCTGATCCACTTTACTCAATGGAGACCGCCCGTTTCGACTACTCGCTGCCGCCTGCGCGCATCGCCCAGTTCCCGGCTGCCGAGCGCACTGCCAGCCGGCTGTTGGCGGTGCCGGCGGATGAGGCCGCGCCGACGGCGCTTCAGTTTGGTGAGATCGGCAATTTGCTAAAGCCCGGCGATGTGCTGGTGGCAAACAACACTCGGGTGGTGCCGGCACGTTTATTTGCGCGCAAACCCACCGGCGGACGGGTCGAAGTTCTGTTGGAGCGCATCCTTGACGGCAACACCGCGCTGGTGCAACTGCGCGCCAACAAACCGGTGCGGACGCGCCAGACGCTAGTAGTCGGTGCGGCGAAACTGCTGGTATGCGAACGCCGAGACGGATTTTTTGTCATCCAATGCGACCGCGACCCGGCGACGCTGTTTCATTCCCACGGCACCATGCCGTTGCCGCCTTACATCGAGCGTGCGGCGGTGGACGAGGATTTTTCACGATACCAGACCGTGTATTCCCGCGTCAACGGCGCGGTGGCGGCACCCACCGCCGGGTTGCACTTCGACCAGCATCTCATCGACCAATTGCGCCGCGCCGGAATTGACTGGGCGACGATAACCTTGCATGTCGGTGCCGGCACTTTCCAACCGGTTCGCACCGAATCGCCGGCGGCACACGCCATGCATCGGGAATGGATCAAAGTGGAGCGGCGTGCGTGCGAGCAAATCAATCGGGCAAAGTCGCGTGGCGGTCGAGTTATCGCAGTGGGCACCACCGTAGTTCGCGCGCTTGAGAGCGTCGCGTTGTCTGCTCAAGCAGATCAACTAAAACCGTTTTCAGGAGACACCGAATTGTTTATCCTGCCCGGATACCGCTTCCGCGCAGTGGACGCATTAATCACCAACTTCCATTTGCCGCGTTCCACTTTGCTGATGATGGTATGCGCCTTCGCCGGTTATGATAAAACCATGTACGCCTACCATTACGCCATCGCCCACGACTTTCGCTTCTACAGTTATGGAGACGCGATGTTCGTGGAACGGGAGGTCATCGGTTGATGCGCGCACCAGGGCGATAGAAGGTTACAATCCACGCCATGCACTGGATAACAACCTACACCCACAGCATCGCCACCATCGCCGCAGGGGGAGATGCCACCGAGTTTTCCTACCGAACCGACATAGAAAATATGTTGAAAGCAGCGGCGGCGGAGTTTGGCGTTGTCGCCGACATTCTGCAGGAGCCGAGCCGCATCAAAAACAGCGGCGCGCCGGATTTTCGTATCAGTGCCAAAGGCGGCGGTGTAATCGGCTATGTGGAATGTAAAAACCCCGGCGAAAATCTCAGCAAACTACTCGGCAAGGCGCAACTGGAAAAATACCGTGCCCTGTCCGACAACATTTTACTCACCGATTCCTGGCGATGGTATTGGTTGCGCGACGGCAAAAAAATAGAAGACGCCATCCTGACGGAAAAACCAAACACAAAAACCAAAGCCGATTTCACCAATCTGTTGCGTGCCTTCATGGAAGTGGAAGCCGAGAAAATCGGCGACGCCAAACGACTGGCATCGGCACTGGCAAGACGCTGCGCGCTATTGCGCGAAGGGCTGGAAGCGCATGGCAATGACGACCCGTCCAAATCCAGCCTGCACGGTTTGCTAAACGCATTCCAAACCGCTCTGGATACCGAACTCAGTTTTGACAAATTCGCCGATGCCTTCGCGCAAACGTTGGTCTATAGCCTGCTGCTTGCCAAACTCAAAGCACCCGCCGCAAGCGAACTTGACCTATACAACATCAACCGCTACATCCCCGCCAACTTCGCCGTCATCCGCGAAATCACCGTCTTTTTACAGGGATTACACGACTCCGAATATGAACACATCCGCTGGGTGGTGGACGACATCCTGGCGGCGGTCAACAACATGGACGCAGCGGCGGTATCGGAAACCATGTCCTACCGCAACGGTGGCAAAGGCTTTGACGACTCCGATGACCCCTACCTCTATTTTTATGAAAATTTTCTTGCCGCCTACGATGCCAAATTGCGCGAACGGCGCGGCGTCTATTACACCCCGCCGCCGGTGGTCAAATTCATCGTGCGCGCGGTGGATGATTTGTTGCGCCGTGATTTTGGTTTATCGGGCGGCATCGCCGAAACCAATGCCGTAACCGCGCTGGATTTTGCCGCCGGCACCGGCACTTTTATGCTGGAAATGATTCGCAAAGTGCTGTCAGACACACCGCCGGCACGGCGCGATATGTTGACCCGTGGACACATTCTGAAAAACTTTTATGGCTTTGAACTGCTGATGGCGCCTTATGCCATCGCGCACTTAAAATTATCGCAGTTTCTGGCGGATAACGGTGTGCCGCTCAAACATGACGAGCGCATCAATGTTTTCTTAACCAACACGCTGGAGCGCATTGGCAAACAGGTGGAGTTGCCGATGATGCCGAAACTGGCGGAGGAGGTGAATCGCGCACAAAAAATAAAGGACGCGCCAGTGTTGGTGATTACCGGTAATCCGCCGTATTCGGGGCATTCGCAGAATACTGGAAAATGGATCGTTAAACTGATTCAAGATTACACGAAAGATTTTCCAGAGTTACAAAGACCCGGACAGGGTAAGTGGTTACAGGATGACTATGTAAAATTTATCCGCTTCGCGCAGTGGAAAATGGAAAGCGTGGAGCGTGGAATCATCGCCATCATCACCAATCACAGTTTTTTGGATAACCCGACCTTTCGCGGTATGCGGAAAAGTTTGTTGGATAGTTTTGACACATTGTATTTTCTTGACCTGCACGGTAATGCCAAGAAAAAAGAAACCGCACCGGGCGGTGGCAAGGATGAAAATGTGTTTGATATTCAGCAGGGCGTGGCGATCAGCATTTTGGTGAAAAATCCAAACGCAAAGCAAAAGGGAGTTTTTCATGCTGATTTTTATGGCAAGCGCGATGAAAAATATAAAGATTGTTTAGAAAACGATATAGCCACCACACCATGGAAACAGGTAACACCCACTGCGCCGTTTTATTTATTTATTCCGCGTGACGAGAAGCTCGTTAAAAAATACGAATCTCTCTGGAGCATAACCAATATTTTTGATCCTCCAGGAAAACCAGCACCAGGTTTGGCAACTCAACATGATCAATTTGCAATTTCTTTTACAAAAGATGAAGCACTAAACAAAGTCAAAAAACTATTAGCAACCAAAACAGAGGAAGAAGCTCGCGTTTTATTTCGTTTATGCGCACAAAAACAATGGAGTTATGAAGTAGCCAAAAAACAATTAGCTGATGGACGGTATAAAGAAAAAGTGACTCAAATTTCATATCGCCCCTTTGATATACGTTGGACAATTTATGACTCAAACGTGGCAGTGCACCGCCGTGTCCGGGTTATGCACCACATGTTGGCAGGTGAGAATTTGGCGATTACCTCAATTCGACAGGCAAGTGCTATTGGTGGAGATGAATTTAATGCCGTCTTTGTAGCCGAATTAATCGTTGATTTGAATCTTAATCGGAGAGGAGGAGCATTATGCTTTCCAGCATATCGCTATGAAGACACAATGGGACAAACCACCCGCAACGAAAACTTGAACCCGGAGTTTCGTAAATGGATTGATGACCGCTACGCCATCGCCCATTCACCGGAAGACATCCTCAGCTGCATCTACGCCATCCTCCACTCCCCCGACTACCGCAAACGCTATGCCGATTTTTTGCGTAGCGATTTCCCGCGCATTCCGTTCCCCGATAAAAACGATGAATTCAAACGCCTCGCCGACATCGGCGGAGAACTCATCAAAGCCCACTTATTGCGCGACCACTGCGCCGGCGACCTGGCACAACACGCCGGCACCGGCACCTCGCATAAAGTGGAAAAAATCCGCCACGACGAAAAAGGAGAGAAGCTGTATTTCAACCAAGACGAATACTTTGCCCCCGTCCCG
This sequence comes from Candidatus Poriferihabitaceae bacterium, assembly GCA_965249835.1. Classification (GTDB taxonomy): domain Bacteria; phylum Pseudomonadota; class Gammaproteobacteria; order Arenicellales; family Poriferihabitantaceae; genus JAHRAW01. The sequence goes on along the minus strand of CBDFMY010000003.1, from coordinate 106,042 downwards.
CCGCAAGTTTTCAACTTCCAGATCGGCGGCTACCAACCCCTGGATAAATATCTGAAATCCCGCAAAGACCGAACCCTCACCCTGCCCGAAACCGAAACCATACAAAAAACCGCCAACGCCATCGCCTTCACGATTGAAAAAATGCGCGAGATTGATCAATAAAATAAAAAACCATCCGGCTGTGTTAGCATTCGGTTACTTTATTATTTTGGAGGTAGCAGGATGCTCATAGCAACAGATTTCTCTTTTTCAATCGCATCTTTGGGAATGGCAACCATCGCTGCGTTATTCAGTATTTATGCTTTTTCGACAAGTCATCGCAAGAGGCGTAAAAAACTGATTAATGCTGTCTACTATCATGCCAAAGAAACTGGAGAATGGCTTGGACGTCCTGACGGAAAAGAAGAACACGAAGCAATCAGAAAGAAAATAGAGGAAGGCAAAGGTTACATGCCATATCCTGTGTTCTCGTCAGCGGATGATCTTTCCTACGACCATATTATGGAAGCAATGGAATGGCTGAGTAGCAAGAAAACAGGCGGAGGCGAAAGCGAGGAAGAATTATTGTCGAGATATTTTCATCAATATATGCATTTCCGTGCATACCTCTCAAGTTTTGAGAAATATCTGCTGATGGATTGGCCGACAGACAGGAAATTGGCAATCTGGCAAGGGTTTGCAAACGCGCAAGAAAAAACGCTGAATTATGCAAACAAATTGATGCCGATTTTAGGTAACAAGAAAAACTCCCGAATTCGCCGGGTTTGCTCGACGGTCATTCACAAAGCCAGGCGACCAAATGAAAGGCCGGAACTTTAATACATGGGAGATTTGGGGCCAAAAGTAATCATGATTTACCTCAATAAATTGGTTTGTGCGTCAGAAAATAGCGCATGCTGTGGATAACATCAAGGCGAATGATACCACATTCCGCCCCGCCGTCCATTGAAATATACGCCTTGTTTTCTGAAAATCAACAAAGTAACAACATTAGTAGTAAGCGGATTCTCGCTACTTGGGGGCGCATACTGCGGTTCCGGTTGGGGTTGGAAAACCGGCAATTTGTATATTTGACTAACTTCCATATATTGTTCATATAGTTCTTTAGCACTCTCTATCTCAATCAGATATTCGGCTAAATCTGCGGTCATGGTATTAACCTCGTGCGATGCAGGTGAATATGGGGTATGTGGCACGTAAGCGGCACACAATGGCGTGACTTACTTTACTGATATGGCAACCGAATAAATGCCGTGGCGGCATGAATTTCGCTCGATTTAATAAGCGATTACCTCAAATTCTACAATGCCAATGAAATTCACCATCCATCACACTCGATGGGACAGCGCAACTTATTCCCGGGAACGCGGAATCGCCGCGCGCGCCAGTTGACCGAAATGTTGTTCCCTTTTTCTTTTGTCGGCGTTGATAATGACAGGAAGAACAATGTCCGCATGCCACTTATTTCCCGGCTGCGGTGTGTAGTGAACTTCGCGGCCGTTTTCGCTGGCGTTTACAACCGACACTTCCGCCCAACCATAGAATGAGCGACCTGCGCCTCGGTTTTTCGCCATAGCATCGCCGATGTTTGTCAGCATTTCGTTTGAGGTAAAGCCCAACAGAAACACCGAAATTTCAATTGAATCGTCCTTAATTCGAAAAATACTGGGAGCTTTATGCCCCTTTTGCATTTGTTTCCAGTGGTTACTCCCAAAAATCGCGCGCCCCACAGCACCATCCTTGATGATGTCTCCCGGTATGTAAGGAGGGGTCACGTTGGAATTTTTTTCATCGCATCAATAATGGAATCAATGGGCAGATCCTGTGCCAGAGTGTGGTGAATTTCATAGTCGTGATTATGGGGGGAATTAACATACAAAGATACGCCACCATTGGCGCGGCAAAAAACGCTAACCCGCAAACCCGCGCGCTCGGAAAAAACAACTATATCGCCATCTTCCCATGGGGAGATTGCATAGTAGCGCGGCAATTTTGAGGTCAGGTGATGAAGAATATCCTCCGCTATCTTTTTGGCTGTTGGTGACGGTGGTGAAAGTTCTTCTTCGGTAGCGTAATCGTTTAATTCTTCGAGTTCACTCAACGCATCGGCAAGCGATTTTTCGCTTGCTTGAAGTTGTTTCCATTTCTGGATGTCAAAGAAATTACAGTATGTTTTGTTTTTATCGTTGACACTGGCAAGGGGTGTTATATCTGTATTTGTGGCGGGCATGAAATCCATATGCCACGTAAGACTTTCATCTGTTTGCGGCGTTACAGGAATAGCCATTGAGTTATCAGGCCGGAATGGATGCGTAGTATTACAATCAAGTGAACTCTTGGCTTCAGGATATGCAGTGGCTGTCATTGGTTTTTCGTACCTCTGGCAATGGTTTGGATTAATTCTTTATAGCATTTCAAGTCACTTTCCCAATCACCCGCAATGGCAATGGCAACTTGATAGGACTCACTTTGTTCTGCTTGAATATCGCGATGAAAATTTCCACGAACAAAAACACCTCCTTTGTTTTCAGTGGCATCACTTTTGATGGTCAGATTAACAATTTTTCCGACGAGCGGATAGGTCAATGAAATTTCTGGTAAAGACACCGTGTCTTCAAACTTATCCCATTCCCCAGACCGGAGCATATTCCGCAGAGCATGATTGCCATTAGACACGGGAAAAGAACCAGCAAAATTGATTCCGATAGCAGTATAACGAACCAATGGCACAACTCCCAAGTATTTTTTCCCGGCTTCGTAGCAAGAATGGATTTCCTCGAGGTTGTTTTGAGAAAAATTTATTTTGTTTGATTCGCTCACAATGCGCAGACCGTTTTCGAAAATGCATTGCGAGCTTATCGGTGAACTTATCGGGGGTATGTCGTAGCCAAGATTCAAATCCTCCGGCACAATACGGTTGCGCCAGAGAAAATCAGGGTTGAGAATGGACGGATTGTGGTTTTCACCAACAAGCACCATGCTCACTTCGTGCAGAGTAAGCGTTGGATTCATGACCGAGCAGGAAAATTGCCCATAGTTGTTAAATTGTGCCAGTTCATTGGTTTTTTTGGCAGGATGTCCAAGTTGCCATACCCGCCACCCAGACACGCTAAGCGCTACCGTGTCGCGAATTCTACCGCATTTTATCGAAATTTCTCATAATTTTAGGACAAGACAATGCCAATGAAATTCACCATCCATCACACTCGCGGCAAAGCACGATGCGGGCAGATGGAATTTGCGCGCGGGGTGGTGGATACGCCGGCGTTTATGCCGGTGGGGACGGCCGGCGCGGTCAAGTCACTGACGCCGGAGGATGTGGCGGGAACCGGCGCGCAGATTATTCTGGGGAATACTTTTCATTTGATGTTGCGGCCGGGGATGGAGGTCATCAAGGCGCACGGCACGTTGCACGACTTCATCCACTGGCCGCATCCCATCCTGACCGATTCCGGCGGTTTTCAGGTGTGGAGTCTCGCCAAGTTGCGCAAACTCGAAGAACGCGGCGTGACTTTTCGCTCGCCTTTTGATGGTCGCGAGGTGTTCCTCGGCCCGGAAGAATCCATGGCGGTGCAAACCGCGCTGGGCTCCGATGTGGTCATGGCACTGGACGAATGTACCGCTTATCCGGCTTCACTCAAGCAGGCGCGCGCTTCCATGGAATTGTCCGGCCGCTGGGCCGAACGCTGTCGGCGCAGTTATGCCGGTAGCGGTGCGCTGTTCGGCATCGTTCAAGGCGGTATGTATTCGGAGTTGCGGTTGGAGTCGCTGCGCGGTTTGATGGACATTCGTTTTGGCGGAGGATTTGACGGGTATGCGCTGGGCGGTTTGTCGGTGGGTGAGCCGAAGGAGGAGATGTTGCGCTTGCTGGATGAAGTGGCGAACCATCTGCCGGCGGACAAGCCGCGTTATTTAATGGGGGTCGGCACGCCACAGGATTTGGTGGACGGCGTAGCCTCCGGAATTGATATGTTCGACTGCGTGTTGCCGACCCGCAACGCGCGCAACGGCTGGCTATACACCAACCACGGCGTGGTTAAGATTCGCAACGCCGCGCATCAACTGGACACCAATCCGGTGGATGCGACTTGCGCGTGTTACACCTGCCGGAATTATTCGCGGTCCTATCTTCGCCATCTGCATCACGACAATGAAATTCTCGGCGCGCGCCTTTGCTCGTTGCACAACATTCATTATTATCAAAACTTGATGAAGCGCACACGCCGCGCTTTGACCGAAGACCGCTTCGAATCGTTTGCCAAATCTTTCGGCGGCTGAGTGCTCGGCGAGCATCCTTTGCAAGTAGGTTTGACATCGTTTCATCCATCCTTTCCCATAGTATAATTCACCGCATCGCACACCACCCACAGGAGCCGACCACCGCCATGCCCACTTACGATTCATTGAAACAACTGGACCCCGATATTTACGCCGCCGTAAGCGGGGAGATGCAACGCCAGGTCGAAGGCGTGGAACTCATCCCGTCCGAAAATTACATCTCGGCGGCGGTTATGGAAACCATGGGCTCGGTGTTCAACAACAAGTATTCCGAAGGCTATCCCGGTCGGCGTTATTACGGCGGCCAGACATTTGCCGACCGCGTGGAGTCCATCGCCATCGACCGCGCCAAACAACTTTTCAACGCCGGACACGCCAATGTCCAGCCGCATGCGGGCGCGCCGGCCAATGTCGCCACTTACTTCGCCCTGCTTGAACCCGGCGACACCGTGCTGGGAATGGATTTGAGTCACGGCGGCCACCTCACGCACGGCCATCCGGTCACCTACATCACCAAAATATTCAATTTCGTGCGCTACAAAATGAAGGACACGGAGACCGGCGAAATCGACTATGACGAAATGCGCGAAGTGGCGCGGCGCGAAAAACCAACAATCATACTGGCCGGTTTCTCGGCGTATCCGCGCGAACTGGATTACGCAAAAATGAAAGCCATCGCCGAGGAAGTCGGTGCTTATGCGGTTGCCGATATGGCGCACATCGCCGGACTAATCGTCGGCCATGCCGTGCGCAATCCGTTTGATGACGGCTTTGATGTGATTTTGAGTACCACCCATAAATCCCTGCGCGGTCCGCGTGGCGGGTTGATCCTGAGCCGTGAAGCCGAGTTGGGCAAGAAGATCGACAAGTCGGTTTTCCCGGGATTTCAAGGCGGGCCAATCATGCAGATGGTGGCGGCAAAAGCGGTCGCATTCAAGGAGGCACTAAAGCCCGAATTCAAACAATACGCGCAGCAGATTATTGTCAACGCCAAACACATGGCGGACAAGTTCATGGAGAGCGGCGCGCGGCTCATCACCAACGGCACCGACAATCACCTGCTGCTGATCGACTGCATACAATCCTGGAACTTAAGCGGCGGCGAAGCCGAAAAGTTGTTCGACCGCATCGGCATCACCCTCAACAAAAACGTGATTGCCGACGACCCGCGTAAGCCGCTGGATCCGTCCGGCGTGCGTCTTGGCACACCGGCGGTCACCACCCGCGGCATGAAAGAAGCGGAGATGGAACAGTTGGTCAAGTTCATGCTGGACGCGGTGGTAAAGCGCGATGACGAAGCCGCCATTGCCGACTTGCACGAGGAAGTCAAAGTGTTCTGTAAAAAATACCCGGTGCCGGGCATCTAAGTGGGTTCGGATTGCTTGTCGGAAGTGTCTGATGAAACAATGGGAAAAAGTATAAGCCCCCGGGGTTGTTTGCGGTGATAACAAAAAGACCAAGTCCGTTTTGTGCCAGCCGGCCGCGAAATTTTGGCTATACTTGTCGGCATGACACTCGATTTCCAAACCTGTTATCAGGCAGTCAAAAACCGCGATTCCCGCTATGACGGCCGCTTTTTCACTGGCGTAACCAGCACCGGCATTTTCTGCCGGCCGGTGTGTCCCGCAGTGCCGCCGAAACCGGAACATTGCCGATTTTTCCCTTCGGCGGCGGCCGCCATCGGTGCCGGATTCAGGCCGTGCCTGCGCTGCCGCCCGGAATCGGTGCCCCACAGTTCGGCATGGAACGGCATCAAAACCACCGTCTCCCGCGCCTTGAAGCTCATCGACCAGGGCGCACTGGAGCAACACGGCGTCGAGCAATTGGCGCAACGGCTGGGGGTGGGCGACCGCTACCTGAGGCGCTTGTTTGCACAACACGTCGGCGCCAGCCCCAAGACGGTGGACAAAACCCGGCGCGCCTTGCTCGCCAAAAAACTGATTACCGACAGCGACCGCTCAATGACAGACATCGCCCACGCCACCGGATTTCGCAGCATCCGCCAGTTCAACAACACCTTCCGCAAGTTGTATGGCCGCCCACCGACGGCATTGCGAAAGGCGCGGCGGCCGAGCAACCCACAACCCTTACGCAGCCGCCCATGAAACCTCTCAAATCAGACCGCTATAAAAGCCCCATCGGCGAAATCCTGATGCTCGCCGATGGCGGGCGACTTTGTTATCTCGATTTTGCCGACAACGACGAACGGCTTGCGAAGTTATTGACCACGCGATACGGCGAATTTTCCATCACTCCCGAAGTTGGTCTGCTCAATCTGCGCGCCCGGCTTGATGATTATTTCGCCGGCAAGTGGGATGCGTTTGACGGTTTGGAATTGTCTACCGACGGCACCGACTTCCAGCGCGAGGTGTGGCGCGGCTTGCGCAGAATCCCTCGCGGCACAACGTCCTCCTATCAGAAACTGGCGAGCATCATCGGTAAGCCGAAAGCCATCCGCGCCGTTGGTGGTGCCAATGCGCGCAACCCCATCGCCATCGTCATTCCCTGCCATCGGGTCATCGCCGCCGATGGGTCGCTGGGCGGGTATGCGGGTGGCTTGGAGCGAAAATCCCGGTTGCTTGATCATGAAGGAGCGAGGTTCGTTCGCGTTTGATTGGTTGGTCATTCGCGCATCCTTTGATGCGGGCATTAACGAACGCGACACGAATATTTACTGGGAGGAAGGAGTTTTTCCGGAGACGATGCGCGGTGGTACCGAGGAAAGGACTTGAACCTTCACGGGGTTACCCCCACTAGCACCTGAAGCTAGCGCGTCTACCAATTCCGCCACCTCGGCTTAGGCAACCAAGGCTCGCACTGTACTGGTTGTTCGGGTTTGTGTCAATTACCGGACACCGTGCATCGCCTTCGGTGGGCAAATATCCGATGCCTTGCTCTGAATAATGCAGAAACATTCTGGTATTATTCAGTGTTATTCCCGACCCAAATTGGCTATCCTGCGCGGGTTGATTTTTTACTTTGGCGAACCCGTGTTACCAACCCCGGTTAGAATCATGCAATCCCCCAACGAATTACGCGAATCTTTGGATTCCTCTTTGCAGCGAGTAGCTGCGTTGCGGAGGTTTCTTTGACTACGCGAACAAAAAAGAGCGACTGGAAGAGGTCGACCTAAGGCTCGAAGACCCGAAAATCTGGGACAACCCGGCCGAGGCGCAAGCCCTCGGGCAGGAGCATGCGCGTTTGCAGCAGAGCGTTCACGGGTTGGATCAACTGCATCGGCAAATCAGCGACAGCATCGAATTGATGGAACTCGCCCGTGCCGAAGAGGATGCCGAAGCGATGGCCGAGATTGCGACCGAAGCCGGAAAAATTGTCGCAACTTTGGATAAAATGGAGTTTCAGCGAATGTTCAGCGGCGAAGCGGATTCCCGCAACGCGTTTGTCGACATTCAATCCGGCTCCGGCGGCACCGAAGCTCAGGACTGGGCCGAGATGTTATTGCGCATGTATAGCCGCTGGGGCGAAGATCAGGGCTACCAAATCGATCTGGTGGAGCGCTCCTTCGGCGATGTCGCCGGAATCAAAAGTGCCACGATTAAAATGACCGGCGAATTTGCCTTTGGGTATATGCGAACCGAAAGCGGAGTTCATCGGCTGGTTCGCAAGAGTCCGTTCGACTCGGGCAATCGTCGACACACTTCGTTCGCTTCGGTGTATGCCTATCCGGAAATTGATGACAGTTTCGCGGTCAAGGTCAATCCGGCCGAGTTGCGCGTTGATACTTATCGCGCCAGCGGTGCCGGCGGTCAGCATGTCAACCGCACCGATTCGGCGGTGCGGATTACGCATCTTCCTTCGGGAATCGTGGTACAGTGCCAGAACGATCGCTCTCAGCACCGCAACCGCGCCGAAGCGATGGCCATGTTGAAGTCGAAGTTGTTTGAAGCCGAGATGCAGAAGCGACGCGAACAACAGCAGGATGTGGAGGCCGGCAAAGCGGATATCGGCTGGGGCAGTCAGATTCGTTCCTACGTGCTCGATCAATCCAGAATCAAGGACCTGCGCACCGGCATTGAGACCGGCAACCCTCAGGCGGTGCTGGACGGTGCCCTCAATCCATTTATCGAGGCGAGCCTCAAAGCCGGGTGGTAGCGACGCGCCGGCGACGACTTACTCGACGATTCATTCGACCACACAATACCAATGAGCGAAGACAACGAACAAAGCCGTTTGCGGCGTGAAAAACTGGCAACGTTGCGCGCCGCCGGCAACGCCTTTCCAAACGACTTCCGGCGTGATGCATTGGCCGGGGATTTGCTCGCGGCATTTGGCGGGGGAGCCGACGAGAAAAAGAAACTGGCGGCGAAACCCAAGCGGGTCAAGGTCGCCGGACGGCTGATGTCGCGACGCATCATGGGCAAAGCCGCGTTCGCCCACATTCAGGATATGAGCGGGCGTATACAATTATTTATACAACGTGATTCGCTACCGCCCGGGGCGTATAACGAAGCGTTCAAAAAATACGACATCGGCGACATCCTCGCCGCCGAGGGGGAATTGTTTCACACCAAAACCGGCGAACTGAGCGTGCGCGTGGACAGTCTCCGCTTGCTGACAAAATCGTTGCGACCGTTGCCGGAAAAACATCATGGCCTCAGCGACACCGAGATTAAATATCGCCAACGCTATGTTGATTTGATTATGAGCGAGGAGACTCGCGAGACCTTCAACATTCGTGCGCACGCGATTCACTACCTGCGCGAGTTTATGTGCGAGCGACGTTTCATCGAAGTGGAAACGCCGATGATGCATCCCATTCCCGGCGGTGCTTTGGCGAAGCCGTTTTCAACCCACCACAACGCTTTGGATATGGAATTGTTTCTGCGCATTGCGCCGGAACTTTATTTGAAGCGGCTGGTGGTGGGCGGGCTGGAGCGGGTGTTTGAAATCAATCGCAATTTCAGAAACGAAGGTGTCAGCGCCAAACACAATCCTGAGTTCACGATGCTGGAGTTTTATCAGGCATACACGGATTACCACGAGTTTATGGACCTGACCGAAGAGATGCTGCGCGGGCTGTGTCACGCTGTGACCGGTGGCGCGACTTTGCAATACCAGCAACAGCAACTGGATTTTTCTCGCCCGTTTGCGCGCATGACGCTTGTCGAATCGATCTTGCTGCATAACCCCGGTGTCACCGCGCAACAATTGGATGATCCAACAGTTGTGTCGCAACTGGCAAAAAAACTCGGCGTGGAAGTGTCGGACACTTCGGGCGTGGGAAAAATCCAAATGGATTTGTTCGAAAAAACCGTGGAAGACAAATTGATTGACCCGACTTTTATCACCGCCTATCCGGTGGAGGTCTCACCGTTGTCACGGCGAAACGATGACCAACCCGAAATCAGCGACCGCTTTGAATTGTTCATCGCCGGGCGCGAAATCGCCAACGGCTTTTCCGAATTGAACGACCCCGAAGATCAAGCCGAACGTTTTTCACGGCAACTCGCCGAAGCCGAATCCGGCGCCGACGAAGCCATGCATTTTGATGCCGATTACATCCGCGCCCTTGAATACGGACTGCCGCCCACCGCCGGCGAAGGCATTGGCATCGACCGGCTGGTGATGTTGCTGACCGACAGCCCGTCAATACGCGATGTGTTGCTGTTTCCGCTGATGCGACACGAAGCGGTTTCCTGATTTTTTGGTATAATCCATCGTCATGAGTAAAGTTCCCACAGTTGTATCTGTTATCAACCTCAAAGGCGGGGTTGGGAAAACCACGGTTACCGCGTTGCTTGCACGCTATGCGGCATATATGGGTTTGGATGTTCTTGCAGTGGACATGGATTCGCAGGCGAATTTAAGTCAAGCGTTGATGGGCGAGACCGTATACACTAAATTCATGGATGAAAAGCAACCGTCTATTGTAGAGTTATTTAATGATTTCTTACCAGCATCCGAAAACAACCCAAGCCCTACTCCGCTAGAATCACCGGATATTGTGAAGCAAGTAAAGTACGGGTATTTTTCTCGATCACCTGTCGCACGGGACAAAAAAGGAGAATTAGAAATTATTCCATCAAGATTTGATTTCTCGGATAACCTTATTCACTCTACGAAAAAAGATGAAAGAGTGCTGGCTAAATTTATTGCCAACCACATGCAAAACAAAGATTTAATTTTGATTGATTGCGCACCGACGGAATCGATTTTGACTAGAGCGTCTTACCATGCTTCGCGCTATATTTTAATTCCAGTGAAAACAGAATTTTTTTCAACTATCGGTTTTCCGTTACTCAAACAGTCGCTTGAGAAATTTTCCCAAGAAAATCGAGGACATACAATCGATGTGTGTGGGGTTCTTGTGAATAGAACCAAAACAAGTGGTTCAAAATCTTCAGAAGATGGCAAAATTTCTGCGGAAGATATAATGACAAAAGCAAAAAAGTATCATTGGCATGTTTTTGACAACTGGATGCACCACTCCGATGCATATCCTAAATGGGTAAAAGCCCCACTTGCTGGAAATCTAAGAAATGCAGGGAGTGAGTGGCCGATAATTGCTCATGAAATTCTTACTAAAATTGGCTTGATTAAATCGGATTCGGTGCAATGAGAAACGAGCAGTTGCAAAAAACCTTAAGCAATTTAGTGGCCGATTTCGGCTATCAAAACGTTCGCAAAACGCTTAGCGGAATGCGCTCAGCAAAAACTACGACCGTAAACTACAAGACGAAACATGAAAATGTTGTAATCGCTAAACCCAGCAAGAAAAAATCCAAACCCAATGCTGAAAAGTTCGTTGAATCGCTGGTTATAACCGATGCCGAAAAAAAGGAAATCCTTGTGACCATGGCAAAAAAATATGAAGTAAAAAAGTTCATGCCAACTGTTAATCATGTTCGAGGATTTTTAATCGATAGCGTAGAAGATGTGTCACGTATTAAATCTCGGCAACAGGTAACTATCGCGGTATTTAAACAGTTGGCTATTTTGGAAACAGATACATTGCGCGAAATAGTTGAGTGCGGAGTTTACGGTCCGCCAAAAAGACTGGAGCCCTTTGCAAGAGCAATCGAAGGGTTTAGCAGATCAAGCCGCCCCGTTTAAACTGGGTTACTTTTAAGAATTAATATTCCCTTGTTATTTGAAAAACGGCGTTGTGTCTGAAACGTGAAGCGGTTTCCTGATTCGTATCCAATTCAATGAAACTCCCGCTCGAGTTTTTTATTGGCCTGCGCTACACCCGCGCCAAGCGGCGCAATCATTTCATTTCCTTCATCACCATGACTTCCATGGCGGGAATCGTTCTTGGGGTGTGGGCGTTGATTACCGTGATGTCGATCATGAACGGTTTTCATGCGGACTTGCGCGATCGCATTTTGTTCGTGGTCTCTCACATGACCGTGACCAGTTATGGCGGCCACGGTGATGTGCTGGACGATTGGCAGACCGCTTCCGACAAAATCGCCGGTCATCCGCAGGTGCAATTCCAAGCGCCATACATTCTCGGCCAGGGCATGCTTACCAGCGGCTCGCAGGCCACCGGCGCGCTCATTCGCGGCATAGCACCGCAGCACGAACGCAACGTGTCCGAGGTGCTGGATCACATCGTTGAAGGCGACCCCGATGCCCTGCAAGCCGGCGGCTTCGGCATCATCCTCGGCGATGCGCTGGCGCGCACGCTGGGGGTATCTGTCGGCGACAAGGTGACGGTGGTGACACCCAAAGGCAAAGTCACGCCGGCCGGTTTGCTGCCAAAGTTGAAACGCTTTTCCGTGGTCGGCTTGTTTCGCATCGACATGTATGAATACGACAACGGCATCGCCCTCATTCACATCGATGATGCCGCGCGCTTGTTTGGATTTCGCGGCGAGGTCAGCGGCCTGCGGCTCAAACTCGCGCAGGTGGAGCGCGCGCCGACGGTGCGCCGACAACTTCACCAACAACTCGGCGGCATCTATCGCATCCGCGATTGGACCATGGAGCACGCCAATTTTTTTCGTGCGCTGGAAATCGAAAAGCGAGTGGTGTTCATCATGCTGTTGTTAATCATCGCCGTGGCTGCGTTCAACATCGTCTCCACGCTGGTGATGATCGTCACCGACAAGCAACCCGATGTCGCTATCCTGCGAACTCTGGGGCTGAGCCCGAGCGGCGTAATGAAAGTATTTATGGTGCAAGGGACGATAATCGGCGTGGTCGGCACCGTGCTGGGCGGCGTGCTGGGCGTAATCACCGCGCTCAATATAGACACCATCATTCCGGCACTCGAGAATTTTTTCAACACCGAACTGTTTCCCGTGGACGTGTATCTGATTACCGATTTTCCCGCGCAGATGCGTTGGGATGATGTCTCGCGCATTATCCTCGCGGCGTTGTCCATGAGTTTCCTCGCTACTATTTATCCGGCGTGGAAAGCATCGCGAGTGCAACCGGCCGAGGCGTTGAGATACGAATGAACGCGGTGTTGCAATGTCGGCAAGTGTCAAAGGTGTTCGACCAGGGCGCGCTTGGTGTCACCGCATTGCGAAGCGTCGACCTCGCGATTGAAAAAGGCGAACGCGTGGCAATCGTCGGCGCGTCGGGTTCCGGAAAATCAACTTTGCTACACATCCTCGGTGGGCTGGCGCGACCTTCCTCCGGCGAAGTGTTGGTGGAAGGCAAGGACATCAATGTCCTCGGCCACGCGGCGGCCGGGAATCTGCGAAACCGCACGCTGGGTTTTGTCTATCAGTTTCATCATCTGCTGGCGGAGTTCACCGCCCTTGAGAATGTCGCCATGCCGCTGTTGATTCGGCGGGTTGCTCGCGAACAAGCATTTGACCGCGCCGATGAAATCCTGCAACGGGTCGGGCTTGGCAAACGAGTTGCCCACAAGCCGGGGGAGTTGTCCGGTGGCGAGCGGCAACGTGCGGCGGTGGCAAGAGCCATGGTTACGCGCCCGAAGTGTATTCTTGCCGATGAGCCGACCGGCAACCTCGACAGCAAAACCGCCGAGTCCATTCACGATTTGATGATTGAACTCAACCACGCTTTCGATACCAGTTTGGTGTTAGCCACCCACGACATGACTCTGGCGCGGAAAATGGAGCGAGTGATTGTGATTGAAGACGGCGCGGTCGGGCGAAACAAAGGTGGCATGGATCAATCCTGAAATCATGAGCCACCTTTGGATTAATTATAAATTTCAGACCCATATTTGATGCAAAACCCCGTTGCCATTAGGTGCTATAATCAGGCGAATAGCACGATGTTTGTGAACATGGCGCGTAAAACTTGCACTAAATTGAATGGTCACATCACATAAGTTAGGAACGCTGGTGAATATTCATGGTAACACTCAAAGCGGACGTGTAGTGCGGAATCCCATCTATCTGGACTATGCCGCGGCGATGCCCGCTGACCCCAGTGTTATCTCAGTGATGACCCAGCACTTGGGCTTGAATGGGACTTTTGGTAATGCTGCTTCGCGAACACACTGCTTCGGACAGGAAGCTGATAAGGCAGTGGAGCAAGCGCGAGAACAAGTGGCCAAACTCATCAACGCAGATTCGTCTGAAATCGTTTGGACATCAGGAGCTACGGAATCTATTAATCTGGCAATCAAAGGAGTGGCACACGGTTATGCTGGTCGAGGCAAGCATCTTGTCACGTCGAGACTGGAGCACAAAGCAACTCTAGACTCATGTGGTCAATTGGTACGCGAAGGATTTGAAATCACGTATATCAACCCGGATGAACATGGATTAATCTCTCCAGAACGCGTGAAGTGTGCGATTAGGAATGACACCATACTCGTTTCCCTGATGCACGTGAACAACGAAGTCGGCACTATTACCGATATCATCGAAATTAGCGAAATAACCAGAGATCGAAAGATCGCATTTCATGTAGATGCTGCTCAAAGTGCTGCGCGCCTACCGATTGACACGAAATTGATTCAAGCGGATCTAATTTCGCTTAGTGGGCACAAGATGTACGGACCGAAAGGCATTGGTGTGCTGTATGTGCGTCGTTGTCCCCGCGTCCGAATCGAGCCTCAAATGCATGGCGGAGATCATGAACAGGGCATCCGTTCTGGGACGTTGGCCACGCATCAACTGGTTGGTATGGGGGAAGCGGCAAATTTGGTATGTAAGTACCGAAGCCGTGATGTTGAAATGATCGCTACGCTCGACGCGCATCTACTTAGCCGTCTTACAGAAATTGAGCAAGTTTTCGTAAACGGCAACCAAAAACACCGCGTTGCGGGGATCGTGAACATCGGCTTCGCTTGCGTTGAAAGTGAGTCGCTCATGATGTCGTTGAAAGATGTTGCTATCTCGTCTGGATCGGCTTGCACATCGTCCAGCATTGAGCCATCCCATGTTTTACGTGCATTAGGATTGCCCGATGCTCTCACGAGTTGCTCGGTTCGTTTCAGTCTCGGACGCTTTACTACCGCTGAAGAGATCGATTTTACTGTGGAACGTGTGAAAGATTCAGTCAACGCGTTGCGAAAACTATCACCTCAATGGTCATCGCTTTGCCGAAGCGATAGTGCAGTGCCAAGAAACCACATTTTCAGGAGCAACAAGCGGTGATAACATGAGCAAAGTAACCCAATTGAAAAACGTCGCAAATGGCGGTGGTGACATTATTGATACTGTCGCTCGGTTTGATGTAGCCAAGGATGCGATTCGAACGGAATACCTGCGTAAGCATCTTGACCCATGGGTGGTGGCTTATTCAGGTGGAAAAGACTCGACGTTGCTACTTCAACTGACGTGGGAGGTGTTAGCTTCACTCCCCGCATGTGATCGCCGGCGCAAAGTCTATATTGTAGGAAACGATACACTTGTCGAGTCGCCGTTAGTTATCCGCCACCTTAGAACTACCATGGCTACGATCAGCACGGCTGCCGCTACTGATGAATTGCCGATCAGTGTGAAAATTACTAAGCCGCATGTTGATCAAACTTTTTGGGTAAACGTGATTGGGCGTGGCTATATTCCGCCAACACGCAATTTCCGGTGGTGTACAGATCGGATGAAAATTATTCCGACTAGCCAGTTACTTGAAAGGCTTGTTCGTATGCACAAACGCGCCGTGCTATTGGTGGGTACACGCAAAAGCGAATCCACAAACCGCCGCCGTAATATGGAGAAGCACGGTGTTTCTGGAACGACAATGAATCCACACAGTTCGGTTGCTGGGTGCCGTATTTTCGCCCCACTCGCCGAACTCGAAGATAAAGATGTCTGGTTGGTTCTAATGCAACGAAAACCACCATGGGGCGGCACTCACCGTGATTTGATTACGCTGTACCGAAACGCTGGTGGTGGAGAATGCCCACTGGTGTTGACTAAGCAAGATGCGCCGTCATGTGGCACGACCTCGCCCAGATTCGGTTGCTGGACGTGTACCGTTGTCAACAAAGATCGGAGTTTGCGTGGATTGATTAACTCTGGTCATGAAGACGCAGAAATCTTTACGCACCTCTTTGATTTTCGTGATAGATTGATACAATTGCGCGAAGATGATACAAATCGCCAGTCGGTCAGACGCGATGGGAATTCTAAGTTTCGAGCCGATGGAACGTCTGTCATGGGACCGTTTACTATTAGTGTCCGTCAGCAAATTTTACGAGAACTACGGGGCGTGGAAAAAGATATTGGACAGAAACTCATTTCCGAATCTGAAATTGAAGTTATCGAAGACATTTGGCGTCGGGATCTGGTACACGAAAACTGTCGCATGGCATTGTGCGATACGTTGACTTGAACAGCAGAGAAACAAATATCTTGCAAAACCAGATTCAAACTAATATCGAGGCAGGAGCCATATTGTTTTCGGAGCTGTTCTATTGGGGCCAATTTGCTGTCCCATGGCACCAACGATACTACGATTGGACACCAAGAGATGTCCGAGCATTGCTTGACGACATATACGACGCTGTCGAAGAGGATCGTGCCTGTTACTTTTTAGGTGCAATCATGCTGGTAGATGACGGTAGCCACAATCGGTGGGAAATAAACGACGGTCAGCAAAGAATGGTGACAATGTCGCTTATCTGCGCGGTACTGTGTCGTCGGTTCCACAACATATCCGATTCGCAGCGTGAAAGCCTAGCTCTTCGCGCATTGTTCGTTTTAAATCCCATGCAAGTATGCTCTTTGGATGACACGGAAAACTACACTCCTCGGATTTCACCACCTAAGAACGACACGATGCGCTATCGCCAGATGATACGCGGCAACACCATCGGAAGCAACGGCACACTCACAACAGTGTGGAGAGAGATTGACAGATTTTTTTCTTCTATGAGTTCCAAGCAACTAAAACGATATTTTGATTTTCTTCTTAGAAATGTTGAGATTGCATGGTTAAAAATTCCGTCACATATTGATCCGAATGCGGTATATGAGACAATTAATTGCAGAGGAAAGAAGCTCGATGACCTGGATCTCATCCGTAATTATCTGTATTCACATTTCAATCTGAAAGAAGAATCCGAGAGAAGAGTTTCAGTGCATGACAATTTGGAAAAATTTCGCACACGAATTGATAAGGCTAATAAAGCGTCCGAGTATATGCGGTGCTATCTACAGTGTAGATTTGGTTTTCTTCGCAAGGACAATTTCTACCGAGATGTACGAGAAGCCATCCGTAATCGAGGAGGTAGTGGGCGCATCAAACAGGAATCAATGGCAGATTATGTATTTAATTTGACGGAACAAATTACTTCCTCTGATGCATTAGAGCTCTTTATTAAAATAGCATCGTCAAATCCAGAATCGGAATTTGTCGAAAAATTTAAAGTGTGTTCTGGAACAACAAATTCACCAAGGAATTTAGCAGTATTTTTGCGGGAACTGCGCGGGTATACGGTCACTCAACCATTGGTTTTTGCTATTTTGATTCGCTACATTAGAGAAACTGATGGTCGTAAAAAGAAACGAATTGCGAGAATTGCTAACAGAAATATAAGTCGCTTAGCTACATTCGTTCTCAGAACAGCATTCGTTTCTCCAAAGTTCGAGCCATCACATTTTGAAACAGAATTTTCCAACTATGCCAAGGATATTATAGCAGCGGCCGATATTCCTGATACCGAGTTTGCTAGATTTCTCATGGATTGCGACCAAGCGCAATATGGTGTATTGCATGACCCAAAATTTCAAAAAACTATAAATGACGTGAAAATGACTGGAGCGACTAAAATCAAACAATTTTTACTCGGTATTAATAGACATATTCAGAAAGATACAGCACTTTTCAATGAAAGACTTTGTAGCATTGAACATATATTGCCAAAATCGCCACAGCATTGGGGCGGTTGGCATACTTTTGATAATGTCGATGCGAATGACTGGATTCACCGAATTGGGAATCTGACTCTTATTGGACCAATGGACAATAAGCCGGGGGCAAAATTCAACAGTGATTTCGTAAAAAAATGTGAAAATTATAAAGACAGTGGAGTCAAGCTAACGCGTGATTTAATCCAGCATAGCGATTGGTCTCCTGCCAACATCGAGGCAAGGCAATGTAAAATGGCGAAGCGAGCCGTGCAGGTTTGGACATTTAGCTGATGCAAGACTTGTTGCGACTTCGCCGTCTCGCTGAGCGTCAACTCCGCGTCCCTGATGTGCTCCATGATTATCAGTGGGAGGGCATCGCGTTCTTGTATCGATCTCGATCTGCTCTGCTGGCTGACGAGATGGGGTTGGGTAAAACGGTTCAAGCCGCAGTCGCAATGGCCCTTCTTTTAAATGGGCGAAACGAAGTGAGGCGGGTCTTGATCGTTGTTCCCTCATCGTTGATGACAAACTGGATGACTGAACTTGCAACTTGGGCCCCTTCGTTGACAGTACGGCGTGTTCAGGGAACCGCATCTGCACGCGAAGCTTTTTATCTCCTTCCAATCCCGGTTCTCGTGGGCTCTTATGAGCAGATTCGATCCGACGGATTAGATCGTATCCCCATGAACACCTTCGATCTCGTAGTTTTGGACGAGGCCCAACGAATTAAAAACAAGAATTCAGCTACCGCACTGGCATGTAGGATCTTGTCACGCAAGCGTGCTTGGGCGTTATCTGCTACGCCTCTTGAAAACGACGAAAATGATGTTGTATCAATCATGAAATTTCTAAATCCTCCGTTCGAAGAAAGCCAAAATCAGACACGTCTAGTTGAGAAACTGGGATCGCTTATGCTTCGACGCAGGAAGTCCGAAGTTCGTGCAGAACTACCACCAGTGATTATCCAAGATTTACAACTGGATCTCTCAAAAAACCAGAGAGAACGTTACGATGAAATATGGGCGCATCGCACCGACGCAACTGGAGAGGGTGCGGCCTCTGGAAACATTGGTGTTATCTTGCTCGGTCTTATTACACGGTTGAAGATCATTTGTAACTTAGATGAAGTTACAAACACTTCATCGAAATTAGATGCACTCCAGACAATCAGTGAGAGTGCGGGGAAATCCGCCAAGATTTTAGTATTTTCGCAGTTTGTTAAAACGTTACGTTGGTTGTCCGAGCGAATCGATATGCCCCATGATCTTTTAACAGGATCTATGTCAATGACAGAGCGAGAAGAAGTGATTGATCGATTTCAGACCGGCGAGGCACCGAGGATGCTACTGATATCTCTTCGGGCTGGTGGAGTGGGGTTGAATCTCGGCAAAGCTAGTCATGTGGTAGTATTTGATAGGTGGTGGAACCCTGCTGTTGAGATTCAGGCTATTTATCGGGCTCACCGTTTTGACCGAGACGAACCATTACACGTTGTTCGATTTTTGATTAAAGACTCTGTTGAAGAGCGTATCGCTGATATACTTGAGGAAAAAGAAAACCTATTTGAGGAAGTTATCGAATCCACTCCAACAGCCACACACCGTTTCACAAAGAAAGAATTGATGCAGATTCTTGAAATTCCAAAAGCACAGATTTTTCATTCATCACAAAACACAGGAGAACCATAGTCATGGCAAAAATTGTAGATTATCGAGATATCCCGCTTGATGCGTTGGTAATAGGGAAAGGACAAGTACGAACCCAGGACCCTGGAGCCGAAGTCGAAGATTTGGCAAAAAGTATTGCGACACTAGGATTACTTCAGCCAATACTCGTTTGCCCGGCCAACGAATCTGGAAAATGGGAAATTCTTACGGGGCAGAGAAGATTTCTGGCGCACAAAATGCTGGGCAAGAAAGTTATTTCTGCCGCTATTCTTGATAAGCGTGTTCAAGAAAGCGAAGCCAAAGCCATCTCGATTACAGAGAATTTGCTTCGCCGCAAACTTTCCGGGGTTGACCTCAAGAATGGCATCGGATACTTGTATAAACACTACGGAACTATTAAAGATGTGGTTAAAGCCACTGGCTTGTCCCATGCACAGGTGGGGGATAACGTAAAGTATCCGCGGCTGTTGCCCGAGCTGAAAACCATGGTTGATGACGAGACAATTGATATTAACGTTGCGTTAAAGGCTCAAGATTCTGCGACCGGAGACGATGGGCAACCAAATATTGAGGTTGCAGTTGCACTGGCTAAAGAAATGCAACCGATGACCGGTGTCCAGCGTAAGAAAGTTATAAAGGCACTCAAAAACGACCCTGACAAGTCAGTTTCCGATGTGATTGAGGACGCAAAAACGGGATCAAGAGTAACTCAAATTACTGTGACAGTTACGCAAGATACTCATACGGCGATTCAGAAATTTGCAAGAGAAGAGGAAGCAACCCAAGATGAAGCAACCGTTATGCTCATAGAAGAATCTTTGATTGATCGAGGCATGCTGGAGAGATAGGTCTGATGCTCGGTCTAACTGCTTTGGAATTAGGGCGACTTCGAATGTCTGTCGGTTATGGCACGCACAAAAGGGACCGCCCGCTTTCTCCTGTTGAGGTGGGCACACTTTTCCGCCATGCCTGTGATGCTGGGGGTACGCTCAAAGATTGTGCAAGCAACAGTCAGCTTAAAGGAACAAGTCAGGTCAGTCGGTTTTTGCGGATTTTGGACTTACCTAACGAGCTACAGCATTTAATCAGTTGGGGCTCTGAAAAAGATGCGATTGGTTTTTCCGCTGCCTTTGAATTGGCCCGAATTCAAAGTTCTGATGACCAACGTGTTGTTGCCGAGTCAATCTTGGCGAATAGACTGCAAAGCAAAGAAGTACGCCAAGTTGCGCAACTGCTCGAACGGTCTGGGAAATCTATTCAGGAGTGCTTGAGAGAAGTGCTGGACATGCGTACAACTATTGAGAAACGCTATGTTTTTATGGGTTCAGTCACTGATCAGAATGTAGAAACAAAGATCGCAGAACTCACACAGGCACAACGAGATTCTATGCTAAAAATTATTATTGGTAAATTGAGCATCCAGGGAGCAACGGGGCGGCTTGGAAAAAAAATATTTACGCTTGTTGGGGGAGAAAGATTTAACGCGTCAATGAACAACATTGGAAAAGAGAATCTTGAAGCGCAACTACGAATTCAGATTGAGAAAGCGATTTGAGAATGAGTTCTTCTACTGTTGACGTGTTTCACAGCGGCGCCGTTTGCCTTGGCTCTAATGTAGTCTGTGATGGTTTTGTCGAAGGATACTCTTTCCGCGTACAAACACACATTCATGACGACCACATGGGTGAATTCGATAAGAGCAAGGGATTTCAAGACTTGTTAATGAGCCCCGGAACTTATGATTTGCTCGTTGCGGAGCGTAATGCGGACCTTGAATATCGAGACAATCTTCATCAAATTCCTTGTGACAAGATGCATACATTGGAAGATGGCTCTAATCTGTCTATGCTCTCCTCCAACCATATGCTTGGTGCATGTCAGGTTGCGTTGGAATTACCCGATGGCTTGCGAATCGGCTATTCTGGTGATTTCGGTTGGCCGATAAATCACATCATTCAGGTTGATGAACTTGTGGTGGACAGCACATATGGCGGCCCTGACAGCAAGCGTGGCTACACTCAGGCTGATGCGGAAGATTGTCTGTTGAGCCTAGTGTCCACGAAATTGCGTTCCGGTTCCGTACATATCAAGGCCCACAGGGGAACTATTGAGCGGGTGTTGCAAGTTCTTGGTGGAAATATAAACGTGCCAATTTTGGGTAGCGACCGACTTATCCGGGAAATAGAGGTTTATCAGAGATATGGGCTAGCTGGCGGGAATTTGGAGGCAATTGACTCGGATACAGGACGATATGCTGTAAATCATGGGGCTTATGTTCGTTTGTATTCGAAGGGTGATGGTTTCGGCAATGAACCCGTGAGCGGAACGAGTATCACATGTAGTGCATATATGATGGCCAAAGCTGATTATCCGTTATTAACTCATTCAGATCGGTCGTACAGCGTGGCACTGTCTAATCACGCGGACTTCAATGAGACAATCGCATATGTAAAGGCAACGGGGGCAAAAAGAGTTGTCACGGATAACACGCAAACACATGGAGTTGAATTGGCTATTGCCATCAACAGTCTTCTGCAAGGAGTGCACGCGGAGCCATCTACGAACAAACCTGCCCCACGCTGGATTTGATGTCTGATTGCTTGAATGAGCACATTCCCTAAATTTTTCCATTCCATAGCGGTCATAAGCACCAGGGTGAAAATATATCGTATTAAAATCTATCAAAAATTTTTATCGAATACGCGGGAGATTGATTTGCGCGTGTCGTTCATCTGCCCGCCCCGAAGACGTTTTGCCGGGGGAACTGAACCTCATCCCTCTTGAGCAGAAGCCGTTTTTCCCGAGACTGGTGTACCGCAAGCCAACCGCGACGACTACGAGGAACTCCCAACATATGTAAAAAAAGGACTCGCGGTCAACTTTGTCTTGACCTACGACGAGGGGCTGGCGCATTTGTTTTGAGTCTACCGGGTCTCGGATAACGCAGCGGACACATCCTAACTATTTGATAAATAAGAATATACCCGCAACCGCGGGTGTGCTATATTGGCCGTATCTTTCAAACAGTAATTCTCTTCGGGAGGCTCCCATGACCGACATCATCAATCAGGATTCGCGGCTGTATAACAGCGACCTCGCCCCCACCCCGGCTGATAAAAAAACCTGGGGATGGTTCGAAATCTTTAATGTATGGGCGAACGACGTCCAGAGTTTATTTGGCTACACGTTAGCCGCATCGCTGTTCCTCGCCTACGGACTGAACGGGTGGGTGGTTTTTCTTGCGATCATACTGGCCGGATTTTTCATTATGTGGCTGGTTAATCTGTCCGGAAGCCCGAGCGTCAAACACGGTATTCCCTATCCGGTATTCGCACGCGCCAGCATGGGTGTCATCGGTGCAAACTTCCCGGCGATGGTCAGGGGCATCGTGGCGATATTCTGGTATGGGGCGCAAACTTATTTCGCCTCCACCGCGGTGGACCTGCTGATCCGAGCTCTGTTCGGGTTGCCCGGTAACGGCGTAGAGTTCATCGGATTGACCGCCACCGGCTGGATTTCGCTAATTCTGGTTGCCGGATTCCAGGTCTATCTGTTCTGGCGTGGCATTGATCTAATCCGCCGGTTTTTGAACTTCGCGGGACCCGCCGTTTACGCGGTGATGATTATCGTAATGATCGTAATCTGGGTGGAAGCCGGCGGCGGGCTGCTGGTGGCGGTCAGCGACATTTTCAGCGGCAC
Source organism: Candidatus Poriferihabitaceae bacterium (assembly GCA_965249835.1). Classification (GTDB taxonomy): domain Bacteria; phylum Pseudomonadota; class Gammaproteobacteria; order Arenicellales; family Poriferihabitantaceae; genus JAHRAW01. The sequence goes on along the minus strand of CBDFMY010000003.1, from coordinate 83,148 downwards.
CGGCCACCACAGCGGCAGTGCGGTCGCGGCATTCTTCGCCATCTTCGGCACCATGGTCGCCTACTTTGCCGCGGTGGTCATCAACTTCGGCGACTTTTCGCGCTTCGTCAAGAACGAACAGGAAATGCGCAAAGGCAACCTGTTGGGGCTGGTCGGCAACATTATCCTCTTCTCTTTCATCGCCTTGATGGTTACCGGCGGAGCGGTGGTGGTGTTCGGGGAAGCACTAACCAACCCGACCGAAATGGTGGCGCGGGTGGACAACTTGTTGCTGACGATAGTCGCAGCTTTCGCGTTCTTCACCGCGACCGTCGGCATCAACATGGTGGCGAACTTTATTCCACCCGCTTACGATCTCGCCAATCTGATGCCGCAGAAAATTAATTTCCGCACCGGCGGCCTGATAACGGCGATCGCCGGTTTTATCCTCGCGGTTCTGTGGGTTTCGGTGATTTCGGAAATCGGTATTTTCCCGTTCGTCAACACGCTGGGCGCCATCCTCGCTCCGGTGTATGGAATCATGATTGTTGATTACTACCTCATCAAAAAACAGCAACTGGACATACAAGATTTATTCTCGACCGACCCCGCAGGAAAGTATTACTACAACCATGGTTGGAACCAGCGGGCGTTAATCGCGCTGGCGGTCGCCGCGATATTCGCAATCGCCGCCGTGTGGCATCCGGCGCTTTCAAAACTGGAAGGATTCGGTTGGATTATCGGTGCCGCACTCGGCGGCCTGTTGCATTACTTGTTGTCGGGAAGGAGCCAGCAGGCATCCGCTTGAATACGCCCGACACCCCGAGTCCGATGGAGTGTCTGCGTCTCGCTGAACTTGTTGCACCATTTTGACAAATGCGCGAAACCTAATCGGTGGGATGCGGTAATTTTTGTAATCGAGGTTATGGGATGAATGTCAACGATGTGGTTGCGCGCTATTCAATGGCCGAACGATTCACGGCGGCTCCGGCAATCTTTCGCCGGGCCGCGATCTCAAGGTATTCAATACCCAGTGGTTGGGCGACGATGTGCGCGTGTGCTTTCGAAAAGAAGGCATGGATCCCGACCATTCGCGGATTATGACGGAATTTGGACTAAAACCCGGCGAGCGCATCGGCGGCGCGATGTATCCGGAATTTCGTTTTTGATGCGTATCGCATTGCGCTTGCCTTTTCGTCGCCATGCTGTGTTGCGCATCGTCACTCGGTTGCTCACATACTTAATGTATGCTCACCCCCTCGCTCCTCGCACGCTTTGCCTGACAACGAAAATGCGGCGCGCAATGACGGATTGGGAGGACAAAGGCGAGTTGAGATACCAATGGTAAACGAGAAAAAGTTCGGCGTAACCGAACTCATCCATAATTATCAACCAACCGGAGTGCCAAATGTTATGGACCTATACACTTGCAATTTGTGTGGCGAAGCATTAACCTGCTTGAACTACATCAATCAAATGCCATTTTGGAGGAAACAGAACTCATGTCCAAAGTAAAAAGCAACAAACTAAAAAATCTTCAGCAGGATTTCAAAGCCGGGCGGATTTCCCGCCGGAAATTTGTGCAAGGGGCTTCAATGCTGGGGCTGGCGGCGGTGACACCGGGGGTGCTGAACACCGCTCACGCGGCGCCGAAGAAGGGCGGGAAATTTACCGTTGGGCTGGGTGCCGGCTCGACCACTGACACCCTCGACCCCGGCCAGTATGAAAACGACTTCGAACAAGGCTCGGCATATGCACGCTATAACTACCTGACCGAAATTGACACCACGGGCAATCTCATCGGTGAGTTGGCGGAGAGTTGGGAGGTTACGCCGGACGCGAAAATCTGGACTTTCAAACTGCGGCGCGGCGTTGAGTTCCACAACGGTAAGTCTCTGACCGCCGCCGATGTGATTGCATCCATCAACCACCACCGTGGGGAGGGTTCGACTTCGGCGGTCAAGGATCAACTCGCGCCGATTACCGAGATTAAGGCCGACGGCGATCATGTGGTGGTGGTGACCCTTGACGGCGGCAACGCCGACTTTCCGTTTATCCTGAGCGATTACCATCTTCCGATCATGCAGGACAAGGACGGCAAGGCGGACTGGATGGTGAATATCGGCACCGGGGGGTATGCGGCCGGCGTGTTTGATCCGGGGGTGCGTGCGCGCTTCACGCGTAATCCGAACTACTGGAAAGAGGGCAGGGCGCATTTCGATGAGGTCGAGATAATCACCATCGCCGACGTCGGCGCGCGCACCAACGCGCTGACCACCGGCGAGATTGATTTTATGGATCGCTGCGACATCAAGACCCTGCACTTTTTGCAGCGCAACAAAGACATCCAGATCGAGGAGTTGGAAGGCACCGGCCATTACACGATTCCGATGCGCACCAACTTGAAGCCGTTCGATGACAACAATGTCCGCCTGGCGCTGAAATATGCCATTGACCGCGAGGCCATTTTGCAGACCGTGCTGCGCGGCCACGGCTATGTCGGCAACGACCACCCCATCGGCAAGGGGCAGCGCTATTTCGCTTCCGACCTGCCGCAGCGGGAATACGACCCGGACAAGGCGAAGTTCTACCTGAAGAAAGCCGGGTTGTCGGAGTTGAAGGTCGAGTTGAAAGCCGCCGACGCCGCCTTCGTAGGCGCGGTGGACGCGGCGGTGCTGTATAAGGAATATGCGGCCAAGGCCGGCATCACCATTGATGTCAACCGCGTGCCGAACGACGGCTACTGGGGCAATGTGTGGAACACCGACAACTGCGTGTGGTGCATGTGCTACTGGGGCGGGCGCCCGGACGAGAACTCGATGTTCACCGTGGCATATGCCTCCGGCGCAAACTGGAACGACGCCTCGTGGGAGAATGAGCGCTTCAACCAGCTGCTGGTGGCGGCGCGCTCGGAACTGGACGAGGCCAGGCGCCGCGACATGTATGGCGAGATGCAGAAAATCGTGAGCGATGAGGGCGGCACTGTGGTGCCGGTGTTCAACAATTACATCCACGCTACTTCCAACCGGATTGCGCACGAGAAGGACATGGCCTCCAACTGGGCCAACGACGGCAACCGGTATGCGGAGCGATGGTGGTTCGCCTGATTCGCGACTGGTGTTTTTGATGACCGATGTCATTACTTAAAGGCTGGCGGATTCCCATTTCCGCCGGCCAATTCATTCAATCGGCACGCCCGCAAATACAAGTCCGCAAATACTAAGGACAACCAACCATGAATGACATTCTGCGAATGCTTGCCCACCGCCTGTCCCTGGGGTTGGTCACGCTGTTTGTCGTGTCCCTGATTATTTTTCTCGGCGTCAGCATGTTGCCGGGGGATGCCGCTCAGGCGATGCTCGGGCAATCGGCGACACCGGAAACAGTGCAGGCGTTGCGCGCGCAAATGGGGCTCGACCAGCCCGGTTACCTTCGCTACTACACCTGGCTTGGTGGCATTTTGCAAGGCGACTTTGGCGTCTCCATCTCCAACAAACGCGAAATATCGGAACTCATCGGCGGGCGTTTCGCCAACACATTATTTCTGGCGTTGATGGCGGCGATTATCTCGGTGCCCATCGCCCTGACCCTCGGCGTCCTCGCCGCGCTCTACCGCAATAGTTTTTACGACCGCGCGGTGAATGTTATTACGTTGTCATCCATATCCACGCCGGAGTTTTTTGTCGCCTACATTTTGATTCTGGTGTTTGCGGTGAACTTCGGGTGGTTTCCGAGTCTCGCCAACGTCAGCACCGACACAACATTTTTTGAGCGTGTTTATGCATGCATTTTGCCGGCGATGACGCTGACTCTGGTGGTGGTCGCGCACATGATGCGCATGACCCGCGCCGCGCTCATCAACCTGCTCGCCAGCCCATACATTGAAATGGCGGCGCTCAAGGGAATCCCCAAACGGCAAATCATCGTGCGCCACGCATTGCCCAACGCCTGGGCGCCAATCATCAACGTCATCGTCATCAACCTCGCGTATTTAATTGTCGGCGTGGTGATAGTCGAGGTGGTGTTCGTCTATCCCGGCCTCGGGCAACTGCTGGTGGATTCGGTGCAACGCCGCGATCTGCCGGTGGTGCAGGCATGCAGTCTGGTTTTCGCCGCAACATATGTATTGCTCAACCTGACTGCGGATATTCTTTCCATTCTTACCAACCCGAGGCTGCTCCATCCCAAATGACGGAATCCACCACCAATCAGGAATCACCGGGGCAACTTCCGAAGACCCAAAGCAAGACCTCGGTCGCTTGGCGGGAGTTGAAGAAGGCTCCCTTAACCGCCCAGTTCGGCCTGATCGTTATCATCACCTATATTCTGGTGGCGACCTTCGCGCCGGTGCTGGCACCTTATGGGGAATCGGAAATCGTCGGGCCGGAGTTTGACGTCTGGGGCGAGGAGTTTTTTCTCGGCACCGATAACCTCGGGCGTGACATGCTGACCCGACTCATCTTCGGCGCACGCAATACCGTCGGCATCGCGCTCATCACCACGCTACTGGCGTTTTTTCTCGGTGGCACCGTTGGCATCATGGCGGCGGTTTTGGGCGGCTGGTATGACCAGTTGACGAGCCGCTCGGTGGATGTGTTGATGGCAATCCCCGCGCTCATCTTCGCCATGCTGCTGCTCACCATCTTCGGCACTTCCATCCCCACTTTAATCGTGGTCATCGGCGTACTTGATTCCACCAGGGTGTTTCGCATCGCCCGTGCGGTGAGCCTCAATGTGGTGGTGATGGACTACATCGAATCGGCCCGACTGCGCGGCGAGGGCGTGTCCTGGATTACCTTGAAAGAAGTGTTGCCCAACATCATGCCGCCGCTGGTTGCCGAATTTGGTTTGCGCTTTTGCTTCGTGTTTTTGACCATCAGTGCGCTTAGTTTTCTCGGGCTCGGCTTGCAGCCGCCCACCGCCGATTGGGGTTCCATGGTGCGCGACAACGCCACGCTGATTACCTACGGCGACATCACCCCGCTGTTGCCGGCGGCGGCCATCGCGTTGTTGACCATCGGCGTTAATTTCGTGGTGGACTGGTTCTTGCACAAGACCAGCGGCCTCAAAGACGAGCATTAACAATGAATATGAACACCGACAACAAACCGTTGCTGGAAATGAAGGGCCTTCGCATTGAAGGTTTCTCCGATGAAGAGTGGCACCAAATCGTCAAGGGCGTTGACCTTAAGTTGCATCGCGGCGAAGTGCTTGGGCTGATTGGCGAATCCGGTGCCGGCAAATCCACCATCGGCATCGCCGCCATGGGTTACGCCAAGCCGGGTTGTCGCATCAACGGCGGCAGCATCGTGTTTGATGGCATCGATCTCACCGCGGCATCGGAAGAGGAGAAGCGAAAACTGCGTGGCGCGCGGATTGCATATGTCGCGCAAAGTGCCGCCGCGTCTTTCAACCCGGCGCATAAACTCATCGACCAGTTTGCCGAGACCGTGATCGAACACGGTGTCGGCACGCGCGAGACGGCATATGCAGACGCCAAAGATTTATACGGCAAAATCAAAATGCCCACCCCCGACGAGATTGGATTTCGTTATCCGCATCAGGTCTCCGGCGGGCAGTTGCAACGCGCCATGACGGCGATGGCGCTTTCGTGTCGCCCCGACCTGCTGATCTTTGACGAACCCACCACCGCGCTGGATGTAACGACTCAGATCGAAGTGCTGGTGACCATGCGCGATATTGTCGAGCAGTTCAACTGCGCGGCGATTTATATTACCCACGACCTCGCGGTGGTGGCGCAGATGGCGGACAAAATCATGGTGTTGCGTTACGGCGAAACCGTGGAAGAGGCCGACACCCGCAAGATGTTGTCGGCACCGGAAAAGGATTACACCAAATCACTGTGGGCGGTGCGCTCATTCCGCAAGCAGGAAATCGCGCCGCCGCCGGAACAAACGCCGCTGATTAAAGTGGACAATGTCACCGCCGCCTACGGTCCGGTGACGGTGCTGGAGGACATTAGTTTTGAAGTGCATCGTGGCCACACCGTCGCCGTGGTCGGCGAGTCCGGTAGCGGCAAAAGCACCACCGCCCGCGTTATCACCGGGCTGTTGCCGCCGAAGCACGGCGATGTATATTACGATGGCGTGTGCTATCCGCGTGATTATCGCAAGCGCAACAAGGAGCAGTTGCGTCAGGCGCAGATGATCTATCAAATGGCCGACACCGCGGTCAATCCGCGCCAGAAAATCCGCGAAATAGTCGGTCGTCCATTGAGTTTTTATCTTGGCTTGGCAGGCGCGGAAAAAGAACAACGGCTGCGCGAGTTGATGGACATGATCGAGATGGACCCGAACCGTTTTCTCGACCGGCTACCGGGGGAATTATCCGGTGGGCAAAAGCAACGCATCTGCATCGCCCGTGCGCTTGCCGCCAATCCGACCTTTATCATCTGCGACGAAGTTACCTCGGCGTTGGACCAGTTGGTTGCCGAAGGTATTCTCAAGTTGCTGGACCGGTTGCAACAGGAATTGAATCTGGCGTATATGTTCATCACCCACGACCTGGCAACGGTCAGCGCCATTGCTGACGAAGTCATCGTCATGCTTGAAGGGCGCATCGTCGAGCAAGGACCCAAAGATGATATTTTTTCGCCGCCCTATCACCAGTATACTGAACTGTTGCTGTCATCGGTGCCGGAGATGGATCCGGACTGGATGGACGGCGTGTTGGCAAAACGCAAAACCGAAGGGGGGGTTATCGCAGCCGGAAATTGAACGGCTGGTCTTTTTGCGCCTTGGTTTTACATCGTGGGGTTTTACATCGTGGGGCGGCGATATGCGCCTTGCGATGCGCCGTTGGAAATAACCAGTTGCCACAACTGCAGATTGCGCGCGCGAAACGCGCCGGCGCATACATGCAGATAATACTTCCACATGCGGTAGAACCGTTCCGAATAATTTTTCCCCAGTTGCGGCCAGGCGTCATGGAAGTTGCCGAACCACGCCATCAGGGTTCGGTCGTAGTCGGCGCCGAAATTGTGCAAATCTTCGATTACCATCTGCGACCCCAGTGCGGATGAGATTTGTTTCAGCGTGGGAATTTCCCCGTTGGGGAAGATATATTTTGCAGTCCACGGGTCAACCCCGACGCGTGAATGATTCTTGCCGATAGTTTGTAGCAGAAACTTGCAGTTGTCTTTGAGACAGCGTCGCACGACCCGCATGTAAGTGCGGTGGTTTTTGTGGCCAACGTGCTCGAACATTCCGAGTGAGACAATGGCATCGAATTTTTCATTCACATCGCGATAATCCTGCAACCGCAATTCAACCGGCAATTCCCGGCAGTTCTCGTTGCCGAGTTCCACTTGTTCTTTGGAAACCGTTACCCCGACCACTTCCACATCGTAATTCTCAGCCGCGTATTTGGCGAAACTTCCCCAGCCGCAACCGATGTCCAGCACGCGCATACCTTGCCGCAGCTCAAGTTTGCGGCACACCAGTTCGAGTTTATGTTGCTGGGCATCGTCAAGGTTGTCGGCATCGCGCCAGTATGCGCAGGTATAAACCATGCGTTGGTCGAGCATCGTCCGATAAAGTTCGTTGCCGACGTCGTAGTGCACCTCGCCGACTTGATAGGCGCGGGCTTTGCTTTGCAAGTTGGCGAAGAACGACAGGAGATGGGGCGTGAGGTAGGCGGCGAACTTTCGGTTGCGGGTAGTCGGTGAGCGCAACAGTTGGTGATACATCTCATCGAGTTGCGCGCAGTCCCACCAGTTTTCCATGTAGGATTCGCCCAGCCCCAGCGAGCCGTTCACCAGCACCCGTTGGTAGAATTCGGGATTGCTTACTTGCGGGTCCCAGGGGTTGGGCCCGTTTATTTCAATGGCGGTTCCCTTCAGCATCTGCCTGATCTGGCGTTCGGCGAATGTGGCATGGCGAGCGGCCGGGGCGGGGGATGCCGTTTGCGGTTGGGCGGATTCGGGCAAGGTATTTGCTCCCGTCGGGCGCGAGTTATGGACCGGCACAATATTGCCTTATCAACCGGCAATGTGCAAATGGCGAAGTGGGCGGTGCGGTGGCGAAGTGCGGTGCCCTTAGTGGGCTTCCTTCCAGTTCGCGCCGATGCCGGTATCCACCACCAAAGGAACGTTGAGCGTGGCGACGTTTGCCATTAACTCGGCGGTAATACGCGCCACTTTTTCCACTTCGTCCGTCGCCACTTCCAGCACCAGTTCGTCGTGTACTTGCAAAATGATTTTCGCGGTTGCGTTGTGGTCGATGATCCATTGGTCCACCGCCAGCATTGCCAGTTTGATGATGTCGGCGGCGGAGCCTTGCATCGGCGCATTGATGGCGGTGCGTTCGGCGGATTGACGGCGCGGCGCATTATTCGAGCGGATTTCCGGCAGGTTCAGGCGGCGACCATACAAGGTTTCGACATAGCCTTGTTCGCGCGCAGTCTGCACGGTCTGCTCCATGTATTTTTTTACGCCGGGATAGCGGTCGAAATAAACTTCCATGTATACGCGTGCCTGCTTTTGGTCGATCTTCAATTGTCGTGCCAGGCCGAATGCCGACATACCGTAGATCAATCCGAAATTGATCGCCTTGGCGCGTCGTCGTTGTTCGGCATCAACTTTATCCACGGTGGTGTCAAACACTTCGGCGGCGGTGGCGTTATGCACATCCAGCCCCTGATTGAACGCTTCGGTCAATCCGGCGTCGCCGGACAAGTGCGCCATGATGCGAAGTTCAATCTGCGAATAGTCGGCGGACAGCAAAACGCAACCGGATTCGGCGATGAAGGCTTCGCGGATGTGTCGCCCCTCTTCGCTACGCACCGGAATGTTTTGCAGGTTGGGGTCGGACGATGACAGCCGACCGGTGGACGCCACCGCCTGATGATAGGAAGTGTGAATGCGACCGGTTTTGGGATTAATCAGGTCGGGCAGTTTATCGGTGTAGGTGTTTTTGAGTTTGGCGAGTCCGCGATGCTTGAGAATTATACGCGGCAATTCGTGCTTCTCCGCCAGTTCCTGCAACACACCCTCGGCGGTGGACGGTTGCCCTTTCGGGGTTTTTCGCAGCACCGGAATTTTCTGTTTGTCATACAAAATTTCCTGGATTTGTCTCGGTGAAGCGATGTTGAACGACTCGCCGGCCACATCAAAAGCGGTTTTTTCAATTTGTTTCAGGTCTTTGGCAATGGCGGCACTTTGCTTGCGCAGCATGTCCGCGTCCACTTTGACGCCGTTTGTCTCGGTGCGCGCCAGCGCATCAATCAGCGGCATCTCGATTTCACGAAACAATTTGGCGAGTGCCTGGTCGCTCTCCAGTCGCGGAGCCAGCGTCCGATGCAGTTGCAAAGTAATGTCGGCATCTTCGGCGGCGTATCGGGTTGCTTGATGCAGGTCGACTTCATCAAAGGTCAATTGGTTTTTGCCGGTGCCGGCGACCTCAGAAAACTTGATGGTGTGGATGCCAAGATGCTTGAGCGCAAGCGTGTCCATATCGTGGCGGGAAGTGCCGGCATCCAGCAGGTAGGACATCAGCATGGTGTCGTGGGTGATACCCCTCAAGGTGATGCCGTGATGTTGCAACACTTCCTTGTCGTATTTGAGATTCTGGCCGGTCTTCGCCTGTTTCGGGTCTTCCAGTATGGGCCGCAGTTTTTCCAGCGTTTGCTCAAAGGGCAATTGCGCCGGCACGCCGGCATAACGGTGTTGCAACGGCAAATAAGCCGCCTCGCCCGGCGTGGTCGCGAATGACAAGCCCACCAGTTCGGCGCGGTGGGCATCCTTTGATGTGGTCTCGGTGTCAATGGCGAACAGGTTGGATTTTTTCAGTTTCTTGATCCAGTGCTCCAGGGTTTTGGCATCGGTAATGGTTTCATACTTGTCGTCATCCACTTGCGGTTTGTCGTCGCTGCCTTTGTCGGCATCGTTGCTATCCAGTCGTTTCAACCACGAATGAAATTCCAGGTCGGTATAAATCTCGCGCAGTTTGTTGGTGTCGGGCGCACGCACTTGCAAATCATCCAACGAACATTCCAACTCAAGGTCACACCGAATGGTGGCGAGGTCTCGCGACAAAGCAAGTTGCTCAAGATTTTCCCGCAACGACTCGCCGACTTTTCCGCTGATTTGATCGGCGTGCGCGACAATCTGTTCGAGCGAGCCGAACTCGGTAAGCCACTTCACCGCGGTCTTCGGTCCGACTCCGGGAACGCCGGGAATGTTGTCCGAACTATCGCCCATCAACGCCAGATACTCGACCATCTTGTCCGGCCGCACGCCGTATTTTTCGGTTACTCCATCGGCATCAAGGCGGGTTTTTTTCATGGTGTCTACCATCTCCACCCGCTCGTCCACCAGTTGCGCCAGGTCTTTATCGCTGCTAATGATTATGGTGTGAAAATCTCGCTTGCTCGCTTCCACAGCCAGCGTGCCGATGACATCATCGGCTTCCACGCCCGGCACCGACACCAGCGCAATGCCCATTGCCGGGACAATTTGTTTGACATACTCCAACTGCATCCGCAAATCATCCGGCATCGGTGGGCGGTTGGCTTTGTAAGCCGGATACATTTCGTTGCGAAAAGTTTTTCCCTTGGCATCCATCACCATCGCTAGGCGCGCCGGTTGATATTCCCGGGTCAAACTGCGCAACATGTTGATGGTGCCGAGTATGGCGTGAGTGGTGCGACCGTCCGATGTGGTCAACGGCTCGCGGATGGCATGATAGGCGCGAAACAAAAAAGACGAGCCATCCACCAGGATGATTGGTTGTTCGGAAGTCATGGGGCGGAGGTTATGGCGGAGGTCATAGAAGCAGCAATGCGAGAGCGGGCAAGATTGGCGGGTATTATCCACCAAAAGGCACTGCCAAAACGTGCTACCATCACGCAATGAAGATTATGACCGAGAAGGGGTTGGCGGGAGGGTTGGCATTGTTCATGGGGCTGGTGCTGTTCGCGGTGCAACAACCCATAGCCGCGGATGAACAACCGACGACACCAGATGCGTCGGTCTTTGCAGAGGCATGGGAGAAAAATCAAGAGCAGGAGCGAAGCGTTCCGTATCAGGAACACCGCGTCGGTGGTCGATTGGAGCGAGTCATCATCACCCACGACAATGGCCTCACCGAAATCTATCGAAACAATCGTGCGGACACCGTGTGGAGTGCCGAGGAAAACGAAATCGGCGAGGTGCCCAACATGCGCCAGTGGGTCATCGGAACCTGGTGACATTGTGGTCGCTGCCGGATGTGTGCAACACCGGCATGGAAACGGTAATCGCAACCCCGGGCGGGTCGATTCGGTTGTCCGCCCAGGCTCGCCCGTTGTGGTATTCGGTAATCAGTCGAACCACGAACAAGCCAAGCCCGAGGTGGGTACGCTTTACATCGGTTCTGCCGTAGGAAACCATCGGGTCAAATAATCGGTCGCGCAGATTTTCCGGCAGCATGCGGCCCTCGTTCAGCACCGTAATTTCGGCGTTGTTTCCCCGCCGCCTCGCACGCACCACAATCGCCGTGGCCGGGCGACTGAACTGCACCGCGTTATCGATCAATTTGTCGAGCATCTGCGCAAGATGGTCGGCGTTGCCCTCGATATAAAGCGGCGCGTCTTCGACTTGAAGTTCAAAGCGATGGTCTGGCTGACTGATGCGATAGCCGGCGACGAATTCGCTGACCAGTGCCGCCAGATTGAGTGGCCGTTTGATTTCATCGCGCATCGCTTCTTCGAGATTGGCGGCTTCGGTCAAACTGGTCAGAATGGCGCGCAACCGCTCGACGCCGGTTCGCGCGCGCAACATGTATTGGTTTTGTCGAATCTGCGGGATGTCGTTTTCCAGTATCTGCAACGATGAACTGACCACGTTGAGCGGATTGTTCATCTCGTGGGCGAGGGTGTCGGGCATGCTTTCGAGATAGCGCGTGTATTCCGACAGCCGCTTCAACATGCCGGTAATGCTGCGCCCCAAATCGCCGAGTTCGTCGGCCGGGTAATCGCGCACCGGAATCTGCGACTCCACCACGCGCCCTTCGGCGGTGATGGCTTTTTCCGTGGTGGTGTGCAACCACCGCACTCTGCCAGTCAGACGCCAGGCGAACATAAACAACGCCGCCACCACGAACGCGAACACCAAAATGGTGGCCAGGGTAAGATTGCGCAGCAGGCGATACTGCAACGCCAACACCACGTTGCTGCTTTGTTCGACCACCACCGCGCCGAGTATTTCATCCCCCGAGCGAATCGGATAGCCGGCAACGATAATCTGCGCCTTTTGATCCAGAGACGGGCGGGCGTGGGTGCGCGCTTCGCCTTTCAGGATGGCGCTGAAAATTTTATCCGGGCGATGCGTTACATCGGTGGAGATATCGACGAATCGCTCCACCGGATGATGCGGTAGCGCGGTGAGGCGGGACTGCAAGCGTTGATACACGCGTTGCAACCAACTCGGCTTTGGTGAATCGATTTCTCTCTGGTCAACTTGATCGGCGGGTGCCGAAAGACCACCGACCACCGCCCGCACGCGCTGCTCCTTATCGAGAATCCAGATCAGCGATCTCGGTTGGTCGAGCCCCTGAAGTATCTTGGTCAACTCCGGCGAACTCAGCAGGATCTGTGCCGGGTCGCTGCCGGATATTCGTGGCGAAGTGGAAATGGTGGCGACGATGTCGCGCTGCTCCGGGTCATCCACATCCACCACAAAAAAGCCGAGTTTCGAACTAATGCCGATGACATCCCGCGGAATTCGCAACTCAACCCGATAACCCCAGTCGGTTTCCGCCATCTCCGCGGTAAATTCGGTGGACGCCGTGCCTTCCAGCGGCAGCCGCCAGTTCTCGTCCACAAGGTAAATGCTCATCCGCCCCGGCGCACGCGCCACCACCAGATAGTGCCGCAGCGTGGCATCGGGCATCTGCAACAAAATTCGAATCTGGTCGCTGGTGTCCAGTTGTCGCAATTCCAGATTACGATACACCACGCGGTCGTCGTTGACTTCAAACATGGCATACAAAAAATTTTCGTAATGCCCCATTACATTTTTCAGCGAAAACGATTCCGGCTGATAGTTTTCATCGCACACGAACAGGCTGCCGCCGGTGTGATAGGTGGCGTATTGCCGCAACTCTTCCCAATCACCGAGTTTGCCGTCCAGTTGCACCGGATTGTTCAGTTTATGCGCATACAGGTCGTTCTTTTCGCCGAGCACTTCCGGCACACCGGTGGCCGGGTTGAACAACTCGGAGCGGCCATCAAGCACCGTGGCGATGCCGTTGGCGGTCAGCAACAGCGCGTTCTGCTGACCATGAAGAAGAAATTTTTTCATTTCCTGGACATAGTAATAGCCCATCCAGGGAATAACCAGCAACGCCAGCACTAGCCAGATGAGTTTGGCTTGTATGCTTACGGCACGCAGTCGTCGAAGCATCGTTGGAAAAATATTCCGGCGTGGATCAGTCGGGTTTCCAACGATAGCCCGCGCCGAACACGGTTTGAATCATCGAAAAATTCCGGTCGGTTTCCTTGAACTTTTTGCGGATGCGTCGCACATAACCGTTGATGGTGTTTTTTTCCACATAACTTTGTCGCGTGATTTGCATCAACGCTTCGTAGGTTTTGACATGGCCGGGATGCCGCGCCAGCGCTTCGATCAACCAGAATTCGGTCAGTGTAAGACTAAGCCCTTGCCCTTTCCAACTCACCGACATGGTGTTCTGGTCGAGTTGCAAATCGCCCAGCACCAACGCCGACGGTTGCTTGGTGTCGGTTTGCAGTTTGGATGCGATGCGAAACAATGAAGACACACGCACCGCCAGAAATTGCAGATTCACCGGTTTGGTGATGTAGTCCCAGGCATCCAGCCGCAGCCCCGAAACCCGGTCGATGTCGCTGTCTCTGGCGGTCAAAAATATGATCGGCATGTGCTGGCTTTTCTGCCGCAATTCCCGGCACAGGTCGAAGCCGCCATCTATTTCATCTTCCAGCATGATGTCAAGAATGGCGAGGTCCGGCAGATTTTTTTCGAAACCATCCAGTGCCGCCTGGCGGTTGGCGTAGGTGTGGATGGCGTATCCTTGGGATTGCAACGCGTGGGCGTAATTGTCGCGTTGGTCGGCGTCGTCTTCAACGATGGCTATGGTTCGTGACATGTCTGGTAGCGGTTTGAGATTTCATTCAAGTATACGCCCAAATATACGCTGCACGAAAATACCCGACGAAGTGCCATAACAATACCATTAGATGCTCGGTTTAACGCCATTCCATGAGCGTGTAATGGGCGTGTCTTTAATTCTCGATGAAACAGGGGACAGTCAAAATGGGCCAAAAAGTTTTTGTTCCGCTAACCGATGAATTGTTGTATGACCATCCGGAACTGATTACCGCGCCGTTGCTGCCATTCAATGTCGACCAGCCGTGTTTTCACTGGCTGGGGAACTGGATGACGGACGCTAAAATTGAAATCATTGAAGCGGAAAAATCAGATTCCTGATTGACCCGCCGTCCCTAACCGAGCGGCGGTGCTGTCACATTGGCTCCAGGTTCGTGTAGGCGCACACCAGCCACTTCGATCCCGCTTCAGTAAAGTTAACTTGAATGCGGGCGTGCTCTCCGCGCCCTTCCAGATCGGTAACCATACCTTCGCCGAATTTTTTGTGGCGCACCCGGCGTCCCGGTTGCAGTCCGTTGAAAGCCGGGTCGGCGTTATGGCTTGCGTTATGGTTCACACGATGACTCGCGCTATGTTTCGCCCGCGTCGCTCGTGTCGCCATTCTCGTCGGCGGTCGAGTCATGCGCGTTGCGCGAATCTCTTCGATATACCGTTGCGGAATCTCCGACAAAAAGCGAGACGGTTGCGCATATTGCTCGCGCCCATACAATCGCCGGATTTCCGCATAGCAGATGATCAGTTGTTTCATGGCACGGGTCATGCCGACATAACAAAGTCGACGTTCTTCTTCCAGTCGACCAGGTTCCTCCAGCGAACGTTGGTGAGGAAAAAGCCCTTCTTCCATGCCGCATAAAAACACCAGTGGAAACTCCAATCCTTTGGCCGAATGTAGACTCATCAACTGCACGCAATCCTCCCATTCCTCGGCTTGACCATCGCCGGCCTCCAGTGCCGCATGGGCGAGAAACAACGACAGCGCGTCCAATTCCTGGTCTTCGTCCGGGGCGAAGTTTCGCGCCGCGCTGACCAGTTCTTCGAGGTTTTCCACTCGCCCTTCGGCGCGTTCGCCGCGCTCGTTTTTGAAGTGTGCGAGCAGACCGCTGTGAATCAACACATGGTCGGTTATTTCCCCCAGTTCGAGGTTGGCGGTGTCGGTTGCCATCTCGTCTATCAATGCGCGAAACCGCTGCACCGCCGACCAGGCGCGGGCCGGCAACACGCCTTCGGCGATGATTTCGGCGGATGCCCGCCACAGGGAGATTTGTTTTTGCCGCGCACGCCGGCGAATCGGTTCCAAAGTTTTGGTGCCGACTCCGCGGGTCGGCAGATTGACGATGCGCTCAAACGACGGGTCCGAATCGCGGTTGGCGACCAATCGCAGATAAGCCAGCGCGTCTTTGATTTCGGCGCGTTCAAAAAACCGCAAGCCGCCGTAGACGCGATACGGCATACCGGCGGACAGCAGTCGCTCTTCAAACGCCCGCGACTGGGCATTGGAGCGATACAAAATGGCGACGCTGTCGCGGCGATTGCCAAGTTCGACCCAGAGTTGGATGCGCTCCACTGCAAATCTGGCTTCGTCAATTTCGTTGCTGGCGGCGTATAACCGGATCGCTTCGCCGCAGCCGGCATCGGTCCACAATTCTTTGCCCAGTCGGCCGGCGTTGTTGGCGATGACTGCGTTGGCGGCGTCCAGGATGTTGCCGCTGGAGCGGTAGTTTTGTTCGAGGCGAAAGACCGTGGCGCCGGCAAAATCTTTTTGAAAACTCAGCAAGTTTTCCACCCGCGCCCCGCGCCAGCCGTAGATCGACTGGTCGTCATCGCCCACCGCAAATAAATTCTTGTGGGCATCGTTTAGCAGGTGTAGCCATCGATACTGAATGGTGTTGGTGTCCTGAAACTCATCCACCAGCACATGCCGAAAGCGTTGCTGATAGGTTTCGCGAACGCGCTGATTCCTTTGACACAATTCCAGCGTGCGCAGCAAAAGTTCGGCAAAATCCACCACACCCAGACGCTGGCAAATCGCTTGATATTCAACATAAATCCGGTGCAGGGTTTGCTGTTGAATGCCATTGCCCGCCGGCAAATCTTGTGCGCGGCGCGCTTCTTCCTTGTGATGGTTGATCATCAATTGCGCTTGCCGCGGCGGCCAATACGCTTCATCAAGATCCAATTCCCGTAGCACCCGACGGATGAGACGAAACTGGTCGTCGCTGTCGAGAATCTCGAAACTTTGCGGTAGCCCGGCTTCGTCATAATGCAGGCGCAACAAGCGATGGCATATGCCATGAAAAGTGCCCATCCACATTCCGCCGAGGGGAATGCGCAGCAAGGCTTCAATGCGCCCGCGCATTTCGCGGGAAGCCTTGTTGGTGAAAGTGACCGCGAGAATTGACGATGGCGAAATCTGTTGCGCCTGCACCAGCCACGCCACGCGGTGGGTAAGCACCCGGGTTTTGCCGCTACCGGCACCGGCCAACACCAGCACCGGGCCCGGCGGTGCCGTCACGGCTTGACGCTGGGCGTCATTCAAGGTGTCAAAGATGTTTGATACATCCATCAACGGATTGTAACCCTTTATCGAAAAGCGATAAAATTGCCGGGTGTCATTTCAACAATGGCTCAACAACGGCTCAACAACGGACAGCAATGATGAATAAAGCAATCAACCCTGCCATCGATTCCATCGGCGAGGTGGACAGCGGAAAAGTTGTCGGCGATGACAAGTTTCATGTATGGCATCACCTCAGCCAGCACAAATCTCTGCAGACCACCGACCCCATGGTCATCGTTGAAGGCCAGGGCATGCGCCTTCGTGACATCAACGGCAAGACCTATCTTGATGCCACTTCCGGCGGCGTGTGGACCGTCAATGTCGGCTACGGTCGAACGCGCATCGCCGACGCGGTGCACGAGCAACTGGTGAAGATGTGTTACTTCGCCAATTTCGCCGGCACCATTCCCGGCGCCCGCTTCGCCGAAAAACTGCTGGCGAAAATGCCCGGGCTTGATCGCGTGTATTATTCCAACTCCGGCTCCGAAGCCAACGAAAAAGGCTACAAACTGGTGCGGCAGTTGGCGGCATTAAACAACAACGGACAAAAACACAAAATCGTATATCGAGATCGCGACTATCACGGCACCACCATCACCGCGTTGAGTTCGAGCGGGCAATCCCAACGCAGAGAACAATACGGGCCGTTCACGCCCGGCTTCGTCGAAATGCCCCACTGCCTTGCCTATCACGCTGCCAACGGCGATGACCCGGATTACGGCGTGCAAGCGGCAAAAGAATTGGAAAAGGTAATTCTTCGTGAGGGACCGGACACGGTCGGGTCGGTGGTGCTGGAGCCAATCACCGCCGGCGGCGGGGTAATCGTGCCGCCGCCGGGTTACTTCGAAACCATCGGCGAGATCTGTCGCAAATACGGTGTGCTGCTGCACATGGACGAAGTGGTGTGCGGACTTGGACGCACCGGCAGATGGTTCGGCTATCAACACTTCGGCGCACAACCCGACATCGTTACCATGGCCAAAGGCATCGCCAGCGGTTACGCTGCGATTTCCGCTACTGTAACCACCGAAGATTTGTTCAATGAATTCCTCGCCGAGCCGGCTGACAAAATGCACTACTTTCGCGACATAAGCACCTTCGGCGGTTGCGCCGCCGGACCGGCCGCCGCGCTTTCCAACTTGTGCATTATTGAGGAGGAAAACCTGCTCGAAAACGCGACGACGATGGGCGATTACCTGATGGAGTGTTTGCGGGAGTTGCAGGACAAGCACGCCATCATCGGCGAAGTGCGCGGCAAGGGATTGCTGGTCGGCACCGAACTGGTCAAAGACCGCGCCACCCGTGAACCGGTTGACGAGTCCATCACCGCCGCCGTGGTGGCCGACTGCCTCAAGCAGGGCGTGATGATTGGACGAACCAATCGCAGTTTCCCCCAACATAACAACACCCTGTGCCTGAGCCCGGCGTTAATCTGCGGCAAAGACGATCTCGATGAAGTGGTCGCCGCGATAGACAACGCCCTGGGTAGCGTGGCGAGTTAACTTTAAATTTAATGAATGGTGGCTACGCCCTGAATTGAACAGGGGACCTCATCATTATGAGTGATGCGCTCTAACCAGCTGAGCTACGTAGCCACGAGGAGCGAGGGGATTGCGCGAAGTGTGCGAAGAGTAACGCAACCGCCGTGCGCACGCAAGCGGCTACCCCCGAATGCGGATGATATGCGGATGATATACTGCACCGATGCACGGCGCGAACAATCACAATCAGGTTGAATGGTGAAACGGGTGCTGGTCACCGGCGGTGCGGGGTATATCGGCTCGCATACCGCCTTGCAATTGGTCGAAGCCGGCCATCGTGTGGTGGTGCTCGACAACCTTTGCGCCGGGCATCGCTGGGCGGTGCCGGAGCGTGCCGAATTTGAACAGGGCGACATCGCCGACCAGGAAGCGGTCAAGCGAATCATCGACGCGCACCGCATAGACGCGGTGATTCATTTCGCCGCGTATACGGTGGTGCCGGAGTCGGTGGCAGACCCGGCGAAGTATTACCGCAACAACGTGGTCGGCTCGCTTAATTTAATCGAAACTTGCCTCGCCGCCGGAGTCGAGCGGTTTGTGTTTTCATCCAGTGCGGCGGTCTATGGTGCGCCAAACAACGGCCAACCCAACCACCGAATTGCCGAAACCGCCGCCACCGTGCCGATCAATCCATATGGCGCGAGCAAGTTGATGACCGAATGGACGTTGCGGGATTTGGCTGCCAGTGTCGCCGCTGACGACAACAGCCGTTTCGGATTCGTGGCGTTGCGTTACTTCAATGTCGCTGGCGCCCACGCCGCCGGCACGCTTGGCCAAGCCACGCCCCAAGCCACCCATCTGGTCAAGGCGGCGTGCCAGGCCGCCTGCGGAGTGCGCGATGGCTTGTCCTTGTTTGGCGACGACTACCCGACCCCCGACGGCACCTGCATCCGCGATTACATCCACGTCGAAGACCTGGCGAGCGCGCATCTTGATGCCTTGAATTATCTCGATGAAGGCGGCGAGAGCATCACCATGAACTGCGGTTACGGTCGCGGCTACAGCGTCGCCGAGGTGGTCGAATGCGTGAAAGCGGTCAGTGGCGTGGATTTTCCGGTGACCATCGCGCCGCGCCGCACCGGCGACCCGCCCGCACTGGTGGCGGACAACACCCGGATTCGCCAGTGCCTCGGCTGGAATCCGCGTTACGATGATCTGTCCACCATCTGCCGCACGGCGTATCAGTGGGAGCAGGCGTTGTTGAATCGCCGGAACGCCCGGCGCAACTCCTGATTTTGACCGACCACCAGAGCAATTTGGCTTCGCGGCTGTGGCGAAAGGACGCATCGCTGTGGCAACCCTCGGCCGATGAAGCGCAAGCCATCGCCGACCGACTCGGTTGGTTGCACAGCATCGAATGGATGCGCGTCCGCGCCGGCGAACTTCGCGGCTGGGCCGAAGGAGTCGCCCAATCCGGCCACTACGACCGGGCGATTTTGCTGGGTATGGGCGGGTCAAGCCTCGCGCCGGCGGTGTTTGCCTCGTTGTTCAAACCCGCTGCCGGCTATTTACCGCTGCAAGTTGTCGACACCACCCACCCCGATGAAGTCGCCCGAATTACCGACAGCGACCTGCGCCGCTGCCTGTTTATCGTCGCCAGCAAATCCGGCACCACCGTCGAGACTATCGACTTGTATCATTTCTTCCGCGCACAACTCGCGAGGCAATGCGCCGACCCGCAATCCCGTTTTGTGATGATTACCGATGATGGCTCCGACCTCCACCGACTGGGGCAAGAAGGCGACCCATGCCAAAAAATTTTCATCAACCCCGATGACATCGGCGGACGCTACGCCGCGCTCAGTTACTTTGGCATAGTATCAGCCGCATTGCTGGGCGTGGATGTAGACGAATTGCTCGACCGCGCCCAGACATTCGCCGAGACCACGAAGTCCGATGACCCGACAGAAAATCCGGCACTTGCCCTCGGCATGTTTTTGGGACGCAGTGCGCTCGCCGGCAAGGACAAATTAATTCTGCGGTTGCCTCGCCAACTCCGCGTCTTCGGGTTGTGGGTCGAGCAATTGGTCGCCGAGAGCACCGGCAAACACGGCAAGGGTTTGCTGCCGGTGTTGGTTGATGACCAGCGGGAGAATAATCCGCAGCATCGCTTTGATGACCGCGTCACCATATGCTATGACGGCATTGGCTATGACGGCGCGGCCAAGGAGCGTCCGACGGATTGGGCGCTGGCATTGGACGACCCGTATCAACTCGGTGCCGAGTTTTTTCGCTGGCAGATTGCCACCGCCATCGCCGCCAGTTATCTTGGTGTTAATCCTTTCGACCAGCCCGATGTGGCGCAAAGCAAAGATCGCGCACGTGCGTTGCTTTGCGGGCGCGAACCAATTCAGCCACCGGTATACCAAAGCGACGAGTATGATTTGTACTATCCCGTCTCCACTGACGGCACACACATCAGCACATACATCATTGCCGAATTTTGCCGCAGACTGAAGCCGGAAAGTTATCTCGGTCTGCTGGCGTATCTGCCGGAAGACCAGCGCACCTTGTCATGGTTACATTCCCTCGGCGAGGAGGTGGCGCGCCGCTGGGGAATCGTCGTTACTCTCGGAATCGGTCCGCGTTATTTACATTCCACCGGGCAGTTGCACAAGGGCGGGCCGCCCACTGGCCGCTTCATCCAGTTCATCGCCGACTTTGACACCGACCTGCCGGTGCCGGGGCGGGAATACACTTTCGGGCAGTTATACCGGGCGCAGGCCGATGGCGATTTTTCCGCGCTGGCGCAAACCCTCGGCCATGGTGCGGTGATGCGCGTGCGACTAAAAGCGGATAGACTGCGATCTTTGGCGGCATTCGTCGATGAGTTCATCGGTGCCAGCACCGACACCGATACCGCCCCGAAATAACGCACCGCACGGATTATCACTGACTTTCACTGAGATGATGACCTTTCAACAACTGATCATGACGCTGCAGGAATACTGGGCGAAGCAGGGTTGCGTCATTCTGCAACCGTACGACATGGAAGTCGGTGCCGGCACTTTTCATCCCGCCACATTCCTTGCCGCGGTCGGGCCCGAGCCGTTGCGCGCGGTGTATGTGCAGCCGTCGCGGCGACCCACCGACGGCCGCTACGGCGAAAATCCGAATCGCCTGCAACATTATTTTCAATTGCAAGTGGTGCTCAAACCATCGCCCGATGACTTTCAGGAAAGGTATCTCGATTCCCTTGCCGCCCTCGGGTTGGATTTTCTTGCGGACGACATTCGCTTCGTCGAAGATGATTGGGAATCGCCCACGCTCGGTGCCTGGGGGCTGGGTTGGGAAATCTGGTTGAATGGCATGGAGGTCTCCCAGTTCACCTATTTTCAGCAGGTCGGCGGGCTTGATTGCCGGCCGGTTACCGGCGAGATTACCTACGGACTTGAACGCATCGCCATGCACCTGCAAGGCGTTGACAATTTGTTTGATTTGATATGGAGCGATGGTGCGGCCGGGCGTTACACCTACCGCGATTTGTATCATCAAAACGAAGTGGAGCAATCTGCCTACAATTTTCAGCACGCCGATGTGGAAAATTTGTTCCGGCAATTTGATGCCGCCGAGCGGATGTGTCGCGTTCTGCTGGACAAGCAATTGCCGCTAGCGGCTTACGAGCAAACGCTCAAGGCTTCGCACACTTTTAATTTGCTGGATGCGCGCCACGCCATCAGCGTCACCGAACGCGCGCGCTATATTGGCCGGGTGCGCGTGCTGGCGCGAGGAGTCGCGCAGAGTTATTACCACAAGCGGGAAGCGTTGGGTTTTCCACGCCGACCCACATCATTCGGTGGCAATAATAAAACCCGCCGCGACAAAAAATGAGATCGGAATAATGTCGGCAAAAAAAATCACCGGCGCAACCCAACGCGCCAACCTGCTGATTGAAATCGGTGTGGAAGAATTGCCACCGCGAACGCTCAAGGTTCTGGCTAACTCATTCGCCGCGAGCCTTGCGAATGGATTGGCGGAAGCGGGCTTGCTTGATGACAAGCACGATGACCAAGCGGATCGCTACCGCGCTTTCGCCACCCCCCGGCGGCTGGCGGTGTTGGTGCGCGGCGTGTCGGCAAAGCAGCCGGAGCGCGTGGAGGAACGTCGCGGACCTTCGTTGCAAGCAGCATTTGACGCCAACGGAAAACCGACTCGTGCGGCGCAAGGCTTTGCCAAATCCTGCGGCGTTGGCGTGGCGCAACTGCACACCATAAAAAATACGCAAGGTGAATGGTTGGTGTCGCGACAAAAAATTGCCGGGGCAAAACTGGCGGACATCGTTACCGATTGTCTTGCGCAAAGCATCCGCCAACTACCCATCGCGAAGCGAATGCGATGGGGCGAGCGAAGCGTGGAGTTCGTTCGTCCGGCGCGTTGGTTGCTGGCGTTGCACGGCGACAAAGTAATCAAAACTCAAGCGTTGGATTTGAAAGCGGGCCGCTTCACGCATGGCCATCGCTTTCACGCCGCACAAAAATTTCCCGAAGGTAAACTGAAAATCCCGCATGCGGATGAGTATGTTGAGTTACTCGAATCCGAAGGCAAGGTGATTGCGAGTTTTGAGCGGCGGCGAAGCGTCATCAAAAAACAACTGGAGGGGTTGGCAACCAAAGCCGGCGCGTGCGTGGTTGCCGATGACGCATTGTTGGATTTGGTCACCGGCATGGTGGAGTGGCCGCGGGCGTTGATGGGTGATTTCGATCGGAGTTTCCTGAAACTTCCCGATGAAGTGCTGGTGTCGTGCATGAGCGATCATCAAAAATATTTTCACCTGACCGACGACCAAGGCAAATTGCTACCCGGCTTCATCACCGTTAGCAACATCAAGAGTAAATCCCCGATGCGGGTGCGGCGGGGCAACGAGCGCGTGTTGCGCGCGCGACTGGCCGACGCTGAATTTTTTTGGAACAATGATCTGAACACGCCCCTGGCATCGCGCACCGAACAACTCAAGGATGTGTTGTTTCACAAACAACTGGGTTCGTTGCACGACAAAACCGCACGCGTGGCAAAACTCGCACGCTTTACCGCCGCACAACTGGGTGCCGATGCCGAACGCGCCGAACGCGCAGCGTTACTGTGCAAAGCGGATTTGGTGACCGACATGGTGGGCGAGTTTCCCGAACTGCAAGGCACCATGGGTCGCTACTACGCGAAAAAATCCGGGGAAGACAAATCGGTGGCGGATGCCATCGAGCAACATTATTGGCCGCGTCGCCGCTTTGATCAATCCGCCGGCGATAAACTGCCGCGCAGCGCACTCGCTCAAAGCGTGGCGGTAGCCGACCGAATCGATTCCCTGATCGGTATTTTTGCGTGCGGCGAAGCCCCGACCGGCAACAAAGATCCGTTCGCGTTGCGCCGCGCCGCGCTCGGCGTGCTGCGAATCCTTATCGAGAAAAAATTGGATGTGGATTTATATCAACTGTTGCAGACCAGTCGAGACTCTTATCAAACCACCGACCACACCACCGTTATGCCGGATGCGAAAACCGTCAAACGCGTGTTCGAGTTTATGCTCGACCGACTCAAGGCGTATTATCAACCGCTGGGTTATGGCGCATCGACAGTTCTTTCGGTGCGCGCGTGTCGGCCATCCAGGCCACTGGATTTTGATCATCGCCTGAGAGCCATCAGTCGCTTGTTCAAGAATCAACCCGAAGCAGCCGCATC
This sequence comes from Candidatus Poriferihabitaceae bacterium, assembly GCA_965249835.1. GTDB lineage: Bacteria > Pseudomonadota > Gammaproteobacteria > Arenicellales > Poriferihabitantaceae > JAHRAW01. The sequence goes on along the minus strand of CBDFMY010000003.1, from coordinate 59,255 downwards.
GCTGGCGGCAGCCAACAAACGCATCGCCGGTATCGTAAGCAAGGTCGGATTGGATGAATCCGAAGTGCCGCCATACAAAAAAGAATTATTGCGCGACAACGCCGAAAAAAAACTCGCGCAGCAACTCGAAACCATCGGCGCGCGTGCGCGATCTTGCTTTGCTCGCGATCGTTATGATCAGGGATTGGCGGAATTATCCAAACTGAAAACGCCGGTGGATCTGTTTTTCGACCAGGTTATGGTCATGCACGAAGACGCGGCGATTCGCGCCAATCGCCTCGCGTTGCTGCAACACATCCGCCGACTGTTTCTCGAAGTCGCCGACATCTCGCACATGGTGGTTGAAGGATGAACGCCGCAACAAAAACCGATTCGTTTGAGTCCATGCTTGAGAAGGTTCGCGCCTTCCACGACAAGCATCGTTTCAACCAGCATGGCGGCGAAGACATGGTGTATCGCCTTGCGTTGATGGCGGAAGAGTTGGGCGAAATTTCCGCATGCGTAACCAAGGGCAAGTCCAAAGCGGAACTGGCGGAAGAGTGCGCCGACTTGCTCATCTTGCTATTGGGCAACGCCATCGCCGCCGACTTTGATCTGGCGCGCGCCTTTGATGAAAAGATGGAAAAAATTAATCAACGTGGCAGCCGCATCATCGATGGCCGCGTGCGGGTGTCCAATTTTGCCAATGCCGGAGAAGACGCCGGAGAAGACACCGGAGAAGACACCGGAGAAGACACCGGAGAAGACGCCGGAGAAGACACCGGAGAAGACAAGTGAACAAACGACTCATCATCCTCGACCGGGACGGAGTGATTAACCGACTTTGCCCGCGTGGCGTCACCAGCCCGCAACAATGGGAAGCACTTCCGGGTAGTCTGCAAGCCATCGCCCAGTTGTGTCGGGCGGATTATCGCGTGGTGATTATTACCAACCAGTCGGGCATCGCCAGGGGGTTGTATAGCATCAACACGCTGAATCGAATTCATCAAAAAATGCTGGATGAATTGCAGCACTCGGGCGGCGAAATAAGCGCGATTTTTTTCTGTCCGCACGATGACGGTGACGATTGCGAATGTCGCAAGCCCAAACCCGGATTGTTTCTGGAACTGGCCGACCGCTTGCACTGCGATTTGCGCGAAGTATACGCGGTGGGCGATTCCATCCGCGACCTTGATGCGGCTCGCAGTGCCGGGGCAAAACCGGTGCTGGTGGAAACCGGCAATGGCCGCACCGCCGCCGCTGAGTTGGAACATGCGCAAGGAGGGGCGCAACTCAGCGATGTGCCGGTGTATAAAGATTTGGCTACCTTCGTCGAGACTTTGCTGGCGTCCGAGGCTGCGCCGGCCGACAACTAATCGCCGATGCTACCGCTACGTTCGCTGATTTTCCTTATCGGGCAAATCGTCAGCGCGGTGCTGATTAGCCCAGTTGCGTTGTTTTGTTTTGCCCTGCCGTCTTTGCCGCGTGCGCACATCATCGCTTCGTGGGCGCGCTTCAACATCTGGTCGCTACAACATGTTTGCGGTATCACTTTTCATGTCAGTGGCGTAGACAACATTCCCGATCATCCGGCGGTGCTGATTTCCAATCATCAGTCGGCCTGGGAGACGCTTTGCTTTCAATTAATTTTTCCGCCGCAGTCGTATATTTTGAAATCGCAGTTGTTGTGGATTCCATTTTTCGGTTGGGGGTTGGCGGCCAATCGACCGGTGGCGATCAACCGCGCAAAAAAAATAAACGCGCTGGAGCAATTGCTCGCGCAGGGAAGTGCGCGATTGAAAGAAGGACGCTGGCTTGTGGTGTTCCCCGAAGGCACGCGTATGCCGCCGGGCAAGCCCGGAAAATTTCAGGGCGGTGGCGCGATGGTTGCCATTCGCAGCGGTGCGCCGGTGGTGCCGGTGGCGCATAACGCCGGTTTGTTCTGGCAAAAAAACGGTTTCATCAAACGCCCCGGCGTGGTTCAGGTGCGCATCGGAAAACCAATCCCAAGCGTTGGAAAAAAAGCCCGGGAATTGAATGGGGAAGTGACCGACTGGGTGCATAAAACCGCACGCGCTTTGGCGCACGAGGAGAAATAATCATACATTCCTCCCCATCAATCGACGCCGAACGAATCCGGCATTTGAAACAGTGGTATGCGTTGCTCGACCAACTCGCGACTCGGGTTGGCGCGGCGCGACTTATATCCGAGTGTTCCGGCAAAATGAACTGGCCGCAACGCGGCGTGTATTTTTTTCAAGAGTGCGGCGAAGATCGAACCGACAGCGGCGATGGTCGGCGCATCGTGCGAGTCGGCACCCACGCGCTCAAAGAAAATTCAAAAACGACCTTGTGGAAACGATTGTCGCAACACAAAGGCGTGGCCAAGTCGGGTGGCGGTAACCATCGCGGTTCTATTTTTCGTTTGTTGGTCGGCACCGCGTTGTTGGCGCGCGATGGCGAGTCATGCGCAACCTGGGGGGTTGGCAACTCCACGCCGAAAGACATCGCCGCCGCTGATTTGTCGGCCGAATTGGCGATTGAAAAACGCGTTACCGATGCGATTGGCCGGATGCGGGTGTTATATTTGCCAATCGATGATGATGCCGGACCCGACAGTCTGCGTGGCGTGATTGAACGAAACTCGATCACGTTGTTGAGTAACTACGAAAAATCTTCCATAGACGCGGCATCGTGCGACTGGCTCGGACATCATTGCGCGCGCGCAACGGTTGGCCGTTGCGGGCTGTGGAATCAACGCCATGTTAATGAAACTTACGAGCCGTCGTTTCTCGCGACCTTGGAAAAACTGGTGAACAAAACATTGAGGTATTGATATGAAAATCGTGATTGCCTGCGCTAGAAGAAAACGCGCTGACGCTGGACTGATGCAAACGACAGAAGGTACGCTGGTGATGTTTGTGGGCAACCCACAACACGAAACAGTGCCACGTTATCCCGGCCAACAGTTTGCAAAGCCCGATGATCTCGCCGAACGCGATGAAACTTGGAGAGATCGATTGCGTGATTACAATAAAAACTATCAAAAAGTTGGAGTAAATCCGTTTCGCTTGTTGCCGGCGTGGAAGTTGTATAAACCCTCAATTTACGGAAAACTCGTGAATAAATACGGCGCAGAAAACGTCTACATTCTATCTGCGGGCTGGGGGTTGGTGTCAGTAGATTTTTTATTACCGGACTACGACATAACCTACAACCAAAATATTAATAAAGAGGAAAAATATAAATGTAGGCAAAAAAACAACGGATATAAAGATTTCAATATGCTACCAAATAAAGAAACTGATTGCGTTGTGTTTTTTGGAGGTAATGATTATTTGAAACCATTTTGTGAACTTACCAAAGGATACGCGGGAAAACGAATATGTTTCTACGCTACCAACAAAATACCTGATGTAAAAGGCGTGGTGCTCAAGGACTACGGCAGATCTTTTAACAACTGGCACTACTGTGCCGCACAAGAGTTGATTGACGGAAAACTCGTCTTATAAAGACTAATCCGCAACCGCATCCGCCAGCGCGATGTATTGCTCCACCGACAACGCTTCGGCGCGCAAGGTTGGCTCCACTTCGGCGCCAATAAAATGTGCCTCGCACGCCAGTTTCGCCAGCGCGTTGCGCAAAGTTTTTCGGCGTTGGGAAAAAGCGGCGGCAACCACGGCGTTGAATACCGCATGCTTGCGTGGCTTGAGCGGTTGTTTTTTTGGTCGCAGGCGAAGCAACGTCGAATCCACTTTCGGCGGCGGGTCGAACGCCTGCGGCGGTATGTCAAACAATGGTTCGCAATCCAACTCCACCGCCGTCATCACCGAAAGCCGACCATATCTTTTATTTCCGGGCTGCGCGCAAAGGCGTAGCGCCACTTCCTTTTGCAACATAAACAGCATGTCGTGGATGTGCCCGACTTGCGCCAGCAGATGAAAAATCAGCGGCGTTGAAATGTTATAGGGCAGGTTGCCCACCAGTTGAAGCCGCGCATGATGATTGTCCGTGATGGCATCGCGCAAATCAAAGCGCAGAATATCCGCCTGAATAACCTTCACCAGATTCGGCGGATAGCGTTGCCGCAAGCGCGTCACCAAATCGCGGTCGATCTCCACCACGATCAAACTCGCGTCTTTTTCCCCCAGCACCGCCGCCAGCCCATCGGTAAGCGCGCCCCGCCCCGGGCCAATCTCAACAACCTGCGGCTGGCCGGCAAAGTTGTTTTCCGAATCAAGCGCCGCGACTATTCGATTCAACACGGATTGGTCGGTCAGAAAGTGCTGACCGAAACGTTTGCGCGGCGATTGTTTGTTATCCGGCACCGGCGGTTATGATTCTTTTTGATTGGCGGACAACGCGCATGCCTGCACGATGGCGGCTTTGAGGCTGGATTCGCATGCCGTGAAGTCGCCGGCCAATTCCACGGCGGTGCCGTGATCCACCGAAGTGCGCACGATCGGCAAACCAAGCGTGATGTTCACCGTGTCGCCGAAGCCCGAGGTTTTGATTGCCGGTAACCCCTGGTCGTGATACATCGCCAACACCGCGTCAAAGGATGCCACGCGCTCGGAGGTGAATGCGGTGTCGGCGGAGATTGGCCCGATGATGTGTGCGTTGATTTGTTCGGCGCGCAACGCATCCAAGGTCGGCGCGATGATCTCGGCCTCTTCGCTGCCGAGGTAACCACCTTCGCCGGCGTGCGGGTTGACGCCGCAAACGCCGAGGGTCGGGTGCGTGATGTTAAATCTTGTGCGCAACTCGGTGATGATGATGTTGACCGCTTCGCGTAATCGCTGTGCGGTGATGTGTCGCGGCACTTCGGCGAGCGGAATGTGATCGGTCAGCAAGCACACGCGCATAGTGTCGTTGGCTAACATCATTACCGGCGATTGGATGCCGCATCGTCGTGCGATCCATTCGGTGTGGCCGCGAAATGAAATGTCGGCTTGGTTGATGACGGCTTTGTTCACGGGTCCGGTGGTCATCGCATCAAACTCATCGGCACGACACATGTCCACCGCCGTGTCGATGCAACCGATTACATGTGCGCTGTTCGCCGGATCCAACTCGCCGGGTGTCGCCCGCGTCCGGCAAGGTCGATGAATCATCGGCAACACGCCGGCGCGGTGTGGCAGTTGCTCGTAATCCGCAATTTTTATTTTGACTCCGGCGATTTTATTGAACGCAACCGCACGCGCCGCCAGCATATCGCGGTCGCCGATAACCGCGATGCAAGCGGGAAGTGCTGCCGCGGCAACCTTCAATGCAATGTCGGGACCAATGCCGGCCGGGTCGCCGGTGGTGACGATGATGCGAGGTAGTGGTTCGGTCATTTGCGATCCTCTTGCCATTCCCATTCATCGCGTTGCGATTCACTCCAGCCGAATCGGTCGAAATTCACTCGACCGTTTGCGTTGAACACCACGCCTTCATTGAGCAATTTTTGCCGCTGACGTTGGTCGCCATCGCCTTCCTTGCGTGCGCTGATTTCTCCTTTGCCGTTGATGACCCGATGCCACGGGATGCCTTGCTCCGGCGGCGTGGCGGCCATGGCGTAGCCCACTTCGCGCGCGTTGCAATTCACCATCCGTGCGATGCGTCCGTAACTTGCCACCGACCCGCACGGGATTTGTTTGACCACCTCGTAGATGTCGCGGTAGCGGCTCACCGCACTCACTCCGTGGTCACGGATTTTGCCAGGTTTCTCGGTTTGTCTACATCGGTGCCTTTAATCAGCGCGACATGATACGCCAGCAGTTGCAACGGAATGGCGTAAATAATCGGCGCTATGGAACTGTCCACCGAAGCGATGTCGATGACCTGAACATTATCAGCGACAGTGATATTTGACGCCGGGTCGGCGAACACAATCAGCCGTGCGCCGCGCGTTCGAACTTCCTCAATGTTGGACTTGAGTTTATTCAACAAGCGGTCGTTGGGCGCCACCGAAATCACCGGCATTTCAAAGTCCACCAACGCCAATGGCCCATGCTTCAATTCGCCGGCCGGATAGGCTTCGGCGTGAATGTAGGAAACCTCTTTGAGTTTGAGCGCGCCTTCCAAAGCGATCGGGTAGTGCGCGCCGCGACCGAGGAACAATGCGTGTTGCTTGTCGGCGAATTGTTTGGCGATGTTCGCAATCGCCGGCTCCAGCGCGATTGCCTTTTCCACTTTTGCCGGCAGTTCGCGCAACTCTTTAACCAAATGCGCCTCGTCCGCTTCGGTCATGTTGAAACGTCGACCAAGCGCGATCACCAGCAAACGCAACGCCGTCAGTTGGGTGGTGAATGCTTTGGTGGATGCGACCGCGATTTCGCTGCCGGCGTGAGTCATTAGCACGAGATCTGAGGCGCGCACCAGCGAACTTTCAGGCGCATTGCAGATGGTCAGGCAACTGCCGAACCCTTGTTGTTTGGCAACTTCCAGCGCGGCAAGCGTGTCGCTGGTTTCGCCGGATTGCGACAGCGTTACCACCAGACAATCGTCGGGCGGCGCGTGCATGCGCGAGCGAAACTCGCTGGCGATTTCGGTGCGGCACGGCACGCCATAACGTTCGAACCAGTAGGCGGCGACCATACCGGCGTGGTAACTGGTGCCGCAGGCGACGATGCGCACCGCCCGGGTGCGGTCGAAGATCGCTTTGGCTTCCACGCCGAAACATTCTTCCAGTACGTGCGCGCCGGTGATGCGGCCCTCCAAAGTGTTGGCGATGGCAACGCCTTGTTCGTGAATTTCCTTGTGCATGTAGTGGCGGTATTCGCCGAGTTCAATGGCGTTCGGCGACAACGAGCAGATGTATTTGTCGCGTTGTTGCGCTCGCCCGTGCTGGTCGACGATGGCGATGTGGTCGCCGTTGATGTCGACGATGTCGCCGTCTTCGAGGATGAAAAAATTTCGCGTCACCGCGATCAACGCGGCCATGTCCGAAGCGATGAACGCTTCGCCGTCTCCGATGCCCACCACCAGCGGCGAGCCGCGGCGCGCACCCACCAGGCGATTGGGTTCATCGGCACTGACCACGCCGATGGCAAATGCGCCCTCAAGCACGGCGATGGTCGCCTTGACCGCCTCGAGCAAATCGCACCCGTTGCGGGTGTGTCGGTAAATTTCATTGACCACAACTTCGGTGTCGGTTTGCGACGCGCATTCGAAGCCTTGCGCTTTTTGTGCGTTGCGTAAAGTTTCGTGGTTTTCGATGATGCCGTTGCATACCAACGCCAGCGAGTCGCCGCTCATGTGCGGATGGGCGTTGACCTCGGTTGGCGGGCCGTGAGTTGCCCAGCGGGTGTGGGCGATGCCGGTCGAGCCGCGTATTGTCTCGCCATTGGATGAGGTGCGCGATAATGCGCGCTCCAGTTCCACAATCTTGCCAACGCTGCGAGTTCGAAAGAGTCGTTGCGCCGGGTTTGTCGCGGTCGGATTAATCACGGCGACGCCGGCCGAGTCGTAGCCGCGGTATTCGAGTCGCTTCAGCCCGTCCAGCAAAACCGGCAGGACATTTTCCCGCGCCACACCTCCGACTATTCCGCACATGTTTTTTGTTTCCTATTTTGTTTTGGTGTCGGACGATTTTCCGCTGGGCCGTTTTTTCACCGCACGCGTCCAGTCGTCCACCGTGGTTTGCTTCGCCCGACTTAACGCCAGCGCACCCTCGGCGACATTTTCGGTGATGGTCGAGCCGGCGCCGATGGTGGCATCGTTGCCGATGGAGAGCGGCGCCACCAGTTGGCTATTGGAGCCGACAAACACATCATCGCCGATGATGGTGCGGTGTTTGTCGGCACCGTCATAGTTGCAGGTAATCACGCCGGCACCGATGTTGACGCCAGTGCCGAGGTCGCTGTCGCCGACATAACTCAAGTGATTAACTTTGGAGGCGCGACCGACTCGACTTTTTTTAATCTCGACAAAATTGCCGATGCGCACGTCGTCGTCCAGTTCGGTTTGCGGGCGCAGCCGGGCAAAGGGGCCGATGCTGCAACGCGCGCCGATTACCGCGTCTTCGATGATACAGTTTTCTTTGATAACGCTGCCGGCACCGATGCGGCTGTTGCGGATAATCGTATTTGCGCCGATGCTGCACTGGTCGGCAACCACCACGTGACCTTCCAGAATGACGTTGATGTCCACCACGCAGTCGCGCCCGAAATCACAACGCCCGCGCACATCAAAGCGCGCTGGGTCGCGCAGACACACGCCTTGTTCGAGCAACGCGTGCGCGCAATTCAGTTGATACCTTCGTTCCGCTTGGGCAAGGTCGGCTTGGGAATTGACTCCCAATGTTTCTTCCACCGTCGCCGGTTGGCAGGCGATGATTTCCACTCCATCGGCGGCGGCGTGGCAAATGATGTCGGTGAGATAAAATTCTTTCTGCGCATTGTGGTTATCGAGTTTGGCGAGTTCGGTTGCCATGAGCGTAGCGGGTGCGGCGATAAAGCCGGTGTTACATTCGCGGATTTTTCGTTGCGCATCATCAGCGTCTTTTTCTTCGACGATACCAATCACCTTGCCTTGGTCATCGCGCATAATTCGCCCAAGACCGGTCGGGTTTTCCATCTCGGCGGTCAGCAAACCAAGCCCGGACTTTTTTTTGTGCGGCGCGTTCACGCAAACGGCAAGCAACGATTTCAGCGTATGCGCGCTAATCAGCGGCGTGTCGCCATACAACACCAGCACCGTGGCGGCACTATTCACCGCCGGCATCGCCTGCCGGACGGCGTGTCCGGTACCGAGCGGTTTTTTTTGAATGACCCAGTTGATTTTGTCGGCAGAAACGAAATCAAGTCGTATGTCGTTTTCCACGGCGGCCTTCATCGCATCAACCTGATCGTCGCCGACCACCACATGAATTTTGTCCGGCACCAACGCGCTCGCCGCCGCAATGACATGCGCCAGCATTGGTCGCCCGCCGATGCAGTGCAAGGATTTGGGCAGAGTCGAACACATTCGTATGCCTTTGCCCGCGGCCAGGATGATCGCTTCGAGAGTCATTAGGAACGCAGTAGTGATATGGTCAATGAAATGGTCGATGAAATGGGCGTGCAAAATTGCCAGCGGTGGTTGCGCGGGTTACTATGGCCGCTTGATTTTACTCCCGAAAGCGCACTGCCGCGCAAACAATTAAGGCGACTATTATGACGACTGACGACCTCGAAAACATCAAAAACGAAATTCCCTGGACAAGCCCGGTGCAGCCGGTGGAACTGGGCCCCGACAGCGAAATCCGCTTTGACTGCCACAAGGGCGTGTCGTGTTTCAATGCCTGTTGCCGAAACATCGACCTCACCCTGATGCCGTACGACATCCTGCGTCTGAAACGCCGCGCCGGGTTGACCTCGTCGCAATGGGTGGCGCGCCACACCGTGCCGTTCCCCATGGACGCCCACGAAATGCCCGGGTTGAAGATGGCAACCAAGCCCGGCACCAGCGAATGTGTGTTCCTCAGAGAGGCGGGTTGCAGTGTCTATGAAGACCGCCCGAGTGCGTGCCGCTATTACGCCCTCGGCTCCATGGGCGTGCGCCGCACCGCCAGCGCCAAAGTGGATGACATTTATTTTTTAGTCAAAGAAGATCATTGCAAAGGTCACGAGGAACCCAGACGCTTGACCGTGCGGCAGTATCGCCAGGAGCAAGGGTTGGAAAAGTATGACGAAATGAATCGCGAATGGCGCGACATCATTCTCAAAAAACGCTCTTCCGGCCCGACCGTCGGCAAACCGAGCGCACGCTCGTTGCAACTTTTCGATATGTGCAGTTACGACATGGACAACTTCCGCGACTTCCTCAACAGCGACGGCTTCACCGAAGTGTTCGACCTCGACCCCGGCGAGCAAGCGACGTTGATGCAAGACGAAGATAAATTGCTTTTGTTTGCGTGTCGCTTCCTCAAGCAGGTTTTATTCGGCGAAATGACCATCCCGGTGAAAGCCGATGCGCGGGAGAAGCGGATGGAGAAGAGGGAGAAGCGTGATGACGAGTGATGATTACCTGTCGTCATTGATATGTGTCACGCTTTGCGTGACGAATTATTCGCCCGAATTCCCGCGTGTGAAGAAATGACGAGCAAAGAGTGTCCGGCTTCGCCGGACTTTTTTTCTCGGTTGCTTTTGGCGTCTCAAAAGGAATCACGGTCTGGAGATGTGGCTTGGATTATGACGGTATTAGTTACTCTCATCGTTTTTTAGTTCTGGGTTCTCGCCGTTGGCGAGAACAACAGACTGGATTCCCGCCTGCCGGCGAGAATGACGGGTTGGGGAAACAATGGTAAGTCGGAAGGCAATGAGTCCTTTTGAGAAGACAATGGTAAATAAGTGTCACGCAAAGCGTGACACTAAAATGACGTTGCTTTGGCGTAGCCAGACATTTTCTCTCGTGTGCTTTGGCATCTCAACTCGCCTTTGTCCTCTCAATTCACCATTGCCCTATAATTTGTCATTGCCCGGCTTGTTCCGGGCAATCCAGATAATTAAATTCAAGGGCGTTAGCCCTTGTCATTATTCGCGGCTTCGCCGCGATTGAGTCACGCTTCGCGTGACGAAAAACTACCCAACAAAAATTTGCTGTTGGCTTCTGCTGTTTTGAATCAGCATCTCCAGATATTCCATCGGGCGGTCGCCTTTTCTGGTGTTGCAGTTGCCGCACAGCAGTTGCAGATTTTCCTGAAAATCGCCGCCGCCTTTTGCCGATGGAACGATATGGTCGATGTGAAAATGGCGAATCTCAAAATGATCTTTGCAACCGTTGCAGTTGCCGAATTGCTTGCCGTATAACTCAGTTTTGATTGCGCTTTTAATGCGCGGATTTTTTAGATTGACCGTGGCGAGGTCGGTGCGTTGCGGCAAATCAATGCGGTGAACAAAATTGTTAAACATACTACCGACATCATCACTCAAACGCTGGGCAACTAACTCCCCGGACTTTTCTTCAACATCAATGCCAATCCATTTTCGATGCAAATGTTGCGCGGCAACGCAAGTGGTTGCGCAACCACAAAACGGATCCAGCACTACATCTTCTTCATTGGAAGATGCTTCAATAATGCGATTCAATAATGCCAGCGGTTTTTGTGTCGGGTAGCCGGTTCGCTCTTTTGCCCACGGCATAACGCCATGGTGGACAAAAACATCATCAGCAATCTTTCCTTTGTCCAGTGAACGCTTCGAACCGTCCGCCCGCAACTGTCCGGCATCCCACTTATGTGGGACACGCACTGCGTCCATGTTGAAAGTCCAAGTTGCACTTTTGCTATAAAACAAAATTACATCATGCTTTCTACCCCATCGTTTCTTTCCTGCACCACCGCCGCCGTAATACCAGATAAATTCGTTTTGGAAATTCTTTGCATCAAAAATAAAATCCAGCATGATTTTCAAATAATGTGACGCGGTCGGATCGCAATGCAAATACAACGAACCGGTCGACTTTAATACGCGGTGCATTTCCAGCACCCGTTGCGCCATATAGGTAATATACGAACGCATTGGCGAACCGTGGGAAGCGGAAATAGAATGAACGAACCGTACGAAATCCGGGTGTTCTTCGTTGAGTCGTTGTAGCAGCGCAAAATCCACATCATCCCACGACCACATATCCTTAAAACTTGCACCCGCCGCCTTGCTGCCAATCGGTGCGGAATAAAATCGTTTGCTATTGAATGGCGGGTCGAGATAAATCAGATCCACGCACGCGCTGTTTAGTCCATTCAACACAAAAAGATTGTCGTTGGTAAACAGCGTGTTGGGTTTGATATTCAGATTGTCGTGCGCGCTCGTCATACTTTTGGGTTGCGGCGTGATCTCGTGTAATTTGCTCCCGAAACGGGGGCAATGTATCACGCACCTAAAATCGGTGCAATGGTAAAATTCAGAAAATCCATCTACACCCGCGAATGGCAGGCATTGACCGGCTGGCTGGTGGAGCAACGAAAGAACGCCGAGTTAAGTCAGCGCCAGTTGGCTGCGAATATCGGCGTGGTGCATTCGCTGGTTGGCAAGGTAGAGCAGGGCGAGCGCCGGCTGGATCCGGTGGAACTCGTTTTGTATTGCAGGGGGATGGATGCCGACCCTGGCGATTTAATCAGGATGCTTCAACGGACGTTGTAAGAAACTTGGTCGGCGCGTTATTCCCGCATGCACGGGATGACAGTGCGGTCAATCCGCAACCTGGTGTTCCACTCCCTGGCGTTTTAGAAAACTCAAAATCAATTCGGTGTGCACGCCGAGTCCTACATTCAGGAATTGGTGTTCTTTTTGTTGGCTGCCTTTGCGGCGGGTTGGCACCGGCGGGCTGAAGCCGAGCGAATGGTGGCGGGTGTGCGATTGCAACGCCCACACTACACCGTCGGTGTCGACGATTGGCCCGCCGCTTTGTCCGGCGAGTCCGGGCGATGAAGTTTCAATGAACTTGCCGCTCTCGTTTGTTTGGTCGGACATGGTCGCGATTACCACTCGCGTGAAAATTCCTTCCACCGGAAACAGCGGCAACGGCACCGCTCCTTCGGGCAACACGAACGCGTTTTTTTCATCGTCAAAAGTCGGTTTGATTTGGTGAAACGGAAAACCGAGCCGACACAAACTTCGTCCGGGCGCGTAACCGTGCGCCGGATTTTTGAACACCGGATAATGCGCCACCGAATTTGGATCAAACGGTTGCAATCGCCCCAACGCAAGATCGGCGGCCGGCATCATCGTCATGTCATGCAGTTGTGCGCCATCGCGTCCCCACCATACCGAATGATTTTTCACCGCGGTTTTTGCCGGTGGATGAAAAGTGCGCACTTTTTTCTTGCGGTATACGCGGGCCGAGACGATGTCTTGTTCCAGTTCGCGCACATCATCGCCGTGCGAGCGATGTTGCAACACATTATTTTGTTGCCGCTGAATTTCTTTCATAAGGTGCGCCACGGTCAACACCCAGCCATCGCGATTCAGCACCACGCACGCACCAATCATGCTGTGGCACACGCCGCTTACCAGACGACTGGAAATCACCACCGGCAAAGTGAAACCGCTGGCGATGGAATAGGCTTTGGCAAACATTATTTTTTTTCCTCCGATATTAGGTTTGTTATTTCGCGGAAAAATGAAACGCCGGCCACTGACGGCAGCGCCGGTGACGCGGCGCTTTGCTACGATCAGCAAGCCCTGCCACACCACGTTCGCGTGCGGTTTTCCGCCAGGCGTAGAGGGTTGAGCGGCTGACATTGGCATAATCCATGGTTGCTTTAAGACCGTGATTTTCCCAGAATACTAGGGCGTGGCGTTTCTGTTGGGCGGAAGTGCTCATGTGGTGCTCCTTTAAGGCAAAAGAAGCCACAGTATAGAGCCCACGCACCCGGAAGCCGATGTGCTTTATCTGCATGTCGGCTTCCTTTTTTCGTCATGCCAAGAATCCAGAATGTTTCTGGCATTATTCACATTGGGATGCAGCGCAGCGTCGTTGCCGAACACCATTCCGCCCGCTTCCCAAATGTTGGATGCGCACACGCCTTCGTCGGTCAGCAACCATTCGACGCCCGCCAACCGTGTAGCGCACGCCCACCGCACGATGATTCTGACACAGAATTTTTTCCACCAGCGCATTGACCCGCAAGGAAAGATTGGCGCGCCCAAGCGCCGGTTTCAAATACGCCACCGCAGCACTACATCGGCGACCGTTTTGCACGGCGCGTCCGTTGCATTGCGACTCGTGTTCGGATTGGTAATTCCAGTTGATGGCCGGGTCTTTGTAGACGCCGTATACGCCGGTCGGAATGTGAATTAACAATTTGCGATCCATGGGACCCGCTTCCAAAATCAAAACCGAATCGCCATTTGCTGACAACGATTCGCCAGCACGCAACCGGCGGAGCCTGCGCCTAAAATCAGGTAGTCGTATTCGTTCATTTTTTAATGCGCCGCGCTTGCGCGAGCATGACGGCACTCGTCATTTTTTGCTCGCCAGAAATAGCCAGGTTTCCACCACGCTGTCGGGGTTCAGCGACACGCTGTCGATGCCTTGCGCCATCAACCACTGCGCCAGGTCAGGATGATCCGAGGGACCCTGACCGCAGATGCCGACATACTTGCCGGCTTTTTTGCAGGCGACGATGGCCATGCGGAGCAACGCCTTGACCGCCGCGTCTCGTTCGTCAAACAAGTGCGCGATGATGGCGGAATCGCGATCCAGCCCGAGGGTAAATTGGGTCAGGTCGTTGGAGCCGATGGAGAAGCCATCAAAGTGTTCGAGAAATGCATCGGCGAGCAACGCGTTGCTTGGAATTTCGCACATCATAATAACGCGTAATCCGTTTTCCCCGCGCCGCAAATTATTTTCCGCCAGCAACTCGATGACCCGTTGCGCTTCGTTCAGCGTGCGCACGAAAGGCACCATGATTTCCACATTGGTCAAACCCATTTCATCGCGCACTTTTTTAAGCGCCGCACATTCCATTTCAAAACAGCGACGAAAGGAATCGGAAATGTAGCGCGAGGCACCGCGAAAACCCAGCATCGGATTTTCTTCATCGGGTTCAAAGCGCTCGCCGCCGATGAGGTTCGCGTATTCGTTGGATTTGAAATCCGACAGGCGCACGATTACCGGCTTGGGAAAAAACGCCGCGCCCAAACAGCCGATGCCCTCGGCGAGTTTCTCAATGTAAAAACTTCGCGGGTCTTCATAGCCGGCCATTGCGGTTTCGATGCGCTGCTGCACTTCGTCCGGCATGTCGTCTTTTTCCAGCAACGCGTGCGGGTGGATGCCGATGGTGTTGTTGATGATGAACTCCAGTCGCGCGAGACCGATGCCGGCGTTGGGAATTTGCGATAGCGCGAAGGCGCGTTCCGGATTGCCGACATTCATGGCGATCTTGAATGGCAGTTCGGGCATTTTTTCCAGGTCGGTTGTGGTTACCTGATATTCCAACATGCCGGCATACACAATGCCGGTGTCGCCTTCGGCGCAGGAAGCCGTGACCTCGGCATCGTCTTCGAGCAATTCGGTGGCGTTGCCGCAACCGACGATGGCCGGCACGCCGAGTTCCCGCGCGATGATGGCGGCATGGCAGGTGCGCCCGCCGCGATTGGTGATGATCGCCGAAGCCCGTTTCATTACCGGCTCCCAGTCCGGGTCGGTCATGTCGGTCACCAACACATCGCCGTCTTGCACTTTATCCAGCGCATTGGCACTCGGTGCAATGCGCACGCGACCGCTGCCGATGCGATGACCGACGCTGCGTCCGCGCACCAATACTTTGCGCGGCGCATTGCCTGGTTGCGCAAGTTGATAACGCTCCAGCACTTGTTTGCTGGCGCGACTTTTCACGGTTTCGGGACGCGCCTGCAAGATGAACAACTCGCCGCTGTCGCCGTCCTTGCCCCATTCGATGTCCATCGCTCGCCGGTAATGTTGTTCGATGGCCACCGCCATGCGCGCCAGTTCGGTGATGTCATTGTCGTCAAGAGAAAACTGATTTTGTTGCGCCGGTGCAACATCAACGGTCTTGACCATTTCCGCACCTTGCTCAGCGTAAATCATTTTGATTTTTTTGGAGCCGAGGGTGCGGCGCACAATGGCCGCTCGTTGCGCCGCCAGCGCGGGTTTGTAGACATAGAATTCATCCGGATTGACCGAGCCTTGCACCACGCATTCGCCCAACCCCCACGACGAAGTGATGAACACCACCTGATCAAATCCGGATTCGGTGTCAATGGTGAACATCGCACCGGAGGCGCCGCGGTCGCTGCGCACCATGTGCTGAATGCCCGCCGACAGCGCGACTTCGGCGTGGTCGAAGCCCTGATGGGCGCGATAGGCGATGGCGCGGTCGTTGAACAACGAAGCGAACACGCGGCGAACGCAGGCGAGCACCGCATCCATGCCGCTGACATTGAGAAAAGTTTCCTGCTGGCCGGCGAACGAGGCTTCGGGCAAATCTTCCGCAGTGGCAGATGAGCGCACCGCCACCGAGCCCGAACCGTCGGCGGTTAGTTGCGACCACGCCGCGCGAATTTCTTTTTTCAGCGCCGCAGGAAGCGGCGTGTCGGTTACCCAGTCGCGGATTTGTTTGCCGGTTTTTTGCAACGCCGCGACATCGTCCACATCCAGACCGGCCAACAACCCTTGAATGCGTTCGTCCAATCCTTCGTGCCGGATGAATTCGCGGTATGCGTCCGCGCTCGTGGCAAACCCATCGGGGACTCGAATCCCGGCACCGGCGAGATTGGAAATCATTTCCCCCAAGGATGCGTTCTTGCCGCCGACGCGCGCCACATCGCCCATGCCGAGATCGGAAAACCACAAAATCCGCCGCGTAGTCATTTTGTTTAATTCGCCCCTTGCCTTAAATAAAGTGTGTCAGAAGAATCCCAACCTGAAATCATGGGCAGTATGATACTTAATTCTCCGGCATCGTGCCGCTGTGTATGGTTTCCGGCACCCCGAAACGATAGCCTATGCTATCGCATAAACGCTCCGCCCCTCTCCATAATAAGCCTCGTACACATGCTGGAACACGGCCGAGGTCTTCTGCTCAAAGACTGGCGTGAAGGCTGGTGGCAATTTTTCGTCCAGTAGTTTTTCGATGGTGACGCGCACCGCCGCACGTGTTTGCTGATGTTTGCGCCAATCCAGTACGAGTTTCCCTGCTTTGAGTTTGATCAAAAGGTTTCGGGAGATAGATTTCACTTTGATCTTGTCCGCATCGCTCATTTCTATATTTGGTTTGGTCAGGAGATCAAAAATGGCTAATTCCTCTTCGCTCAACTGCTCGCTAACGCTACGTTGCTCTTCTTTGTTCAGACTATTGGCAAAAACGCGCAGTTGTTGAAAAAACTGCTCGGCATTCAGACTGCCCGCGTTGTAAGCGTTAATCATCTCCTGAAATTTGTTCATATAATCCATGCGAGTTCGGTTGAGCCGCACCATTACTTCAAGTTTTTTCCCTATCAACCCCTTGAGTTTTTCATTCTCAGTGCGCTTGCGACTCGTATTAAATTTCTTTGCCAGTTTCTCAAAATCAATACCACTCAGATCAAGAGGCCTTCCAACACCATATGGCGCGATATAGTCACCAATGGTATACCCCTCCGTTGCGATGGACTGGTCAAGCAGGTCCTCCATATCCTTCATGACCTGCGATATATCTGCTGGTGGAACTAGTGCCCGAATTTTTTCTGCTATGACCTGAACCGGCGTGATCCCGGCAGCAAATTCCCGCGCCGCCGGGTCGGGCAAGATCGCCTTGTAAAGTCGCTTCACTTGGTTGGCGCAATCAAGGAAATAACGCTTGATGTCCTCCGAAGAAACCAGTGCCTCCACAGCGTCATCCAGCAATTTGATGCGATCAAAATACACAGCGACATGAATAGCAGATAAATCAACGCCATGGTCGCGACAAAGGTTTCGGGTTTTCTCCATCGCCTGGCGTAACAGCGCCAACAGTGCGCTTTTATCTTCCACTGGGCTTGTACCGCTACTGCCGCCGACACCATAAATCGCCAGTGCTTTCTCCAAATTGCGGAAGACGCCGACATAATCCAGGATCAATCCGCTCGTCTTGCCGGGGTAGACGCGATTAGCGCGAGCGATGGCCTGCATCAGGGTGTGGTTACGCATTGGCTTATCAAGGTAGAGCGTTGAACAACTGGGCACATCAAAACCGGTCATCCACATGGCGCAGACAAAGACCAGGCGAAAGGGATCGTCCGGGTTTTTGAACTTTGTCTCCAGGTCTTTCTCAAGCACGCGCTTGCGGTGCGGACGAATATCCAGTCCCTTATCCCTCAAGTCTGCGATTTCGTTCTGCCCCTGAGAAACAACAACCGCCATATCCGTCTCTAACATCCAGTCAATGCGCTCTTGTAGAGGGTCTTTTGCGGCATCCTGCGCCGCATCACATTCTGTGCGTAGATCTTCAATCATCGCTGTCCAATGCGCGCGCACTTTGTCATACATGCGCACTGCCGTTGCCTTGTCAATGCAGATCATCATCGCCTTGCCTGGGAAGCCGCGTCCGGTGAAATGCGCCACCACATCTTTTGCTATTGCTTCTAATCGCTCGTCCCGGGTGATTAGGTGGTATTCCTTGCTGATAACCTGCTCCAGTTTTTTCTCCTGGGCTTCATCTAGTTCCGCCTCTTCTAATAACTTCTCCACATCCTCGTTGAAATCCTCGTTGATCAGTTGCAGTTCAGGAATGCGGTTTTCGTAATAAAGCGGCACTGTGGCACCGTCCAGCACTGACTGCTGAAAGCCATAGACGCTGATGTAGTCACCGAATACCTGTTTGGTTTTTTCTTCGCCCTGAATCAGCGGTGTGCCGGTAAAAGCCATGAAGGCAGCGTTGGGTAGTGCCGTGCGCATGTTCAGTGCCAGGGTGTCATACTGGCTACGGTGCGCCTCGTCGGTGATGACGATGATGTCGTCTCGGCTGGAGATTTCCTCTGCCTCTCGGAACTTGTGAATCAGGGTAAAGATGTAACGGTGGTCTTCTCTGAGTAATTGCCGCAAATTGGTGCTACTCTCGGCATGCGTCTCATCTTCGGTCACTGCACCTGCTGATAGGAAGTTCTTATAAATCTGCTTGTCCAGTTCCTTCCGGTCGGTGACGATGACGAAGCTCCAGTTGCCTGACAATTTGCGCAGCACCTTTTGTGCGAAGAAAATCATAGACACGCTTTTGCCACTACCTTGCGTATGCCAAAAGACACCTAACTTGCTGTCTCGCTCGCGGCGGTTAGTCAGAGCTTCCAGTGAATTATTAACACCGAGATATTGATGGTTTTTGGCGACCAGTTTGATCATTCCACCTGGCTCTTCCTTAAATAGGGTGAAGTTTTCCACCAAGTCCAACAACCGCCGTGGTTCACAGACGCCGCGCAACATTGTTTCCAGCGATACCTGCCCTTGTTCCGTTTCCTGGTCTACTTTTTTCCATTCCGCCAGATGTTCCCAACCCGCAGTCATGCTACCCATGCGGCTCTCGCTACCGTTGGACAAGATAATCAGCGCATTCGCCCAAAAGAGTTGTGGAATGGTGTCTTTATAGTCCCGCAGGTTGTTATCGTAGGCGGCTTTTAGGCGGATGTGTACGGCTTTCAGTTCAATAAACACCAACGGCAAGCCGTTGACAAAACCCACCAGGTCGGCGCGGCGCGTGTGCATCTCGCCCGCCACCCAGAACTGCGAGCACAGCAGAAAATCGTTATTGGCAGGATGCTCCCAATCCATCAGCCGCACCACTTCCACGGTTTCCTCGTCGCTTTCAGGATCAAGCAAAGTGGCACGCACGCCGTTTTTCAGCAGGCGATAGATTTCCCGATTGGCGGCAACCATGCTCATGCTGGAACGGTCGCGGGTCAATTCATCAACGGCCTGCTCAATGGCTTCGGGCGGTGCATCCGGGTTCAGCCGCACCAGTACCGGACGCAATCTGGCAGTGAGAATGACCTCGCCCTTAGTCTCGCGTCCCAGGCTGCCGGCACCGCCGGCAAACTCATCGAAGGCATTGACCGTTTCCCATCCCAACTCCGCCAGCAACTTGATAGCAGGTTGCTCAACCAGTGCGTCCTCGGTGTAACCGGCTGGGGTCATGAGTATTCTCTCCATGCGCGAAGACCGGAGAACAACCCGGAAATTACCCGGAAGTCCCGTGCCTCCGAGTTGATATTAAGATTCACGCGACGGCCTCCTCGGGAATGGCAATGTCCAGTGCCGACACATCTATTTCACCGGAGATGAGTTTGGGGAGAAGCAGGTCGCGGGTTTGGCGGAGGGTGGTGTTTTTCTTCGTCAGCGCGTCTATTTCATTGTGGATTGGACCAAGATGAAAAGTTGCATCAGACATAGCTGATGTAGGTGGGAAAATCAACTCAATGCCTTGCATATCAGATTTCGTGACAGAAGCAAATATTGATCCGTTGCCCATCGTGTCAACTTCAGTAAAACGGTTGCGTAACTGTTCCCAAAGAAGAAATTGATACCCTTCTTTATGCCTAATAGCAGATATACCTCTACCAATAACTATTTTCTTGTCTGCAATATTCATTCGCCCAACAGGGGCACGAACGCTGAAGAGAATATCTCCAGCCTCTGCAATGCGCCCTTCAATGGTGCAATACAATCGATCCGAAGGGAACCTGTCTCCAAAGTTTGTTACTCCTTGGTGGAATGGCAGGCCGATTCCATCATTGTTGTAAAACTCAGATTTCGGCGACTGACCCATGATTAGATAACAGGATTCGCCAAGATTCGTCACCTCCCAGCCAGCGGGGATCTTGCCGAGAGGGGAATCAACGAAGCGGGTGTTTTGGTGTCCAGGGAAACGGAATTTGACAAACCATTCGCGGTAGAAATTTTGCGCCATCTCTTCCAGAATCTTGATACGTCGCAGGTTGTTTTCAATCAGGTCATCGTAGGTGGATAGGACGGTAGCTATTTTGTGTTGCGTGAGGAGCGGTGGTAACGGAATTTTGAAATCTTCAATCTTCTCTTTTGTAAGAGCCTCTCTTGTTGCACCACCGTGTGATATTGACAACAGATGATCTTTGTAATGTGGACTGACAAGACAGAAGTGAATATAGAATGGATTTGACTTTGCCTTGTCGGAACGAATGATAGCAACATGCTGATTGACTCTTGCTGGAAGCACTTTATTTGGAACCATGCAACATCGTGCAACCGAAGCTCCTGTTATATTTAGAAGAACGTCATTTTCCTCTACAGTGACGTTGTTTAGTAATTTAGATTGTGTTGCGTCGATATGCGCAAGGTTAGAAATCTTAAAATCCGAATCATAAACATTCAAACTCCGGATCAGAGAGATTCCCGCTGCCTTGTAGGATCCTTTTCCACCACGTGGAGTTGCTCCGCTTCCTATCTTTGCGGTTATGTCACCAAGTCTGGCCATAGAGGCTATCTCTATCGCCATCACTCCACCCCCAACAACTGCACCACATTCTTGGCAATCCGGGATTCCAACTCCCGTGCTTCGACATTCAGCATTTCCAATTCCTTGTTCTGAGTCTTCAGCCGTTCCTTGAAGTCAAAGTCTTCCTCAGCGCGTACTGCTACTCCCACATAACTTCCAGGGTTCAGGCGCCAGCCCTGAGCCTGAATTTCTGCGATGGTTGCTACCTTGCACAGACCGGCTACATCGGTGTATTTGCGGTCGGGGAAGTGGGTGGACATCAGGTCGGCACTGTCGTGGAGGTTTTCGATTGACTCGCCCCTATAGAGGCGGGCGATATTGGCGAGAAACTCAATCTGCGCCGGCGTCCAGTCGCGGTGGGCGCGGTCAATTTGATGATAGATGGGGCGGGCATCTATGAACAGCACACGGTCAGCGCGTGGTGTCTTGCCTTTGCCACGATCAAAGAACCATAGGGTGCAAGGCAGGGTCACGGTGTAGAAGAAGTTGGAACTGACGGACACCATCACATCCAGCGCACCGGCTTCGATGAGTTGTCGGCGGATGTCTAACTCCGAACTGCGGGCATCTGAGGCCGAGTTCGCCATGACGAACCCTGCTCTGCCTTTATCGGCAAGCGCACTGTAGAAGAGTTGAATCCAGAGGTAGTTGGCGTTGTCGGTGCGTGGCAGGGCGAAGGGGAAGCGCGGATCATCTTTCAGCCGTTCCTTGTCTACCTCGTTCACATTGAAGGGCGGATTCGCCATGACAAAATCAAATTTGCCGACGGAGCGATGCAGGTCTTCGTAGTAGGCGTTGCCCTGACGAATGTCGCCGGCAAGACCGTGGACGGCAAGGTTCATCTTTCCCAGACGCACCGTCTCGGCGACCCGCTCCTGACCATAGATGCTGAGTTCAGCACTGGGGTTCTTCTGGTGTTCCGCCACGAAGCGCGCACTCTGCACAAACATACCGCCGGAGCCGCAAGCCGGGTCAAAGATGCGTCCGTGATAAGGCTGAATGATACCGACGATGAGTTTGACGATGGCAGTGGGCGTGAAGAACTCACCGCCTTTCTGTCCTTCGGTCATGGCGAAGTGACCTAAGAAATATTCGTAAATCTTGCCAAAGGCATCGCCCTCAATATCCATGGGGACGGAGTTCATAGTCTTGAGCAGTTCCTTGAGCAGGGCGTTGTCAAAACGGTTGTAGGTCTTGGGCAATACATCCTTGAGGTCGGGATTTTTGGCTTCAATGGCGCGCATGGCGTTGTTGATGGCGGTGCCGATGTTGCCGCTCTCCGGCAACTGAATCAGCATTGAGAAACGTGCCACCTCAGGGATATAAAGGACACCCTGAGCCTGATAGTCCACTGCGCTGATCTTGCGCCGCTTGCTACCGGCGTCTTTAAGTTGTGCCGTCGCTACCTGGAACCTGTGGTCGGCATAGCGCAGAAAAACCAGACCCAGCACCGGCGTGGAATATTCCGAAGACTTGAGTTTGGAATTCGCCCGTAATTTATCCGCTACTTCCCAAAGCCGTGCTTCTATGTTGTTGCTGGTTTTGTTCATGGGGTTAGTTTCTTTTTATTGATAAATATGTTCGACAACAAATCTTTGCTAAGCGAGCAAAATTTCAACTAGATCGTCATAATATTTAATTGCATTTTTCACCGATGACAACTTTATCCGAAAAGTTTTTGTTGGCGTGCATTTGAACAGTTTTTTAAGTTGATTTACGTCATTCTCTAAAAACTTACTTGTACCCGCTCCATGAACAAGAGAGTTGCGTCTGGAATATAACCAATCGGCATATCCGCACAATGAGCATGGTGGGTTTTATATTGCGGCGTGACACGCTCTAGAATGGCGCCGGTAGAAACGTTTACTCTGGGTTTGTTCCAGTGCCCAATATCTGGCTGAAATACTTCAAATAAGGCTGCTAATTTTTTGGAGTGCCGTTCACGCAAAATGGAAGACATTAAAGAGCCCTTTAGTTTCTCATATAGCACGGACTGCAAGTTATCACCATGCATCAGAAGTTTTACAATATCCGATTCGGTAATTGGGCGGTTCATGTCTTTAAATGCTGTATCTAGCAGATGTTCTTCTTTACAGTTTGAGAGAATAGCGACATCAATCATCGAATCAAAACGATCCACTAAATTCGTATATACAAGTTTCTGCACATGAACTCGGTTCTTTTCTGTTAGACTTTCTATGTCTGCAATTGCTGGAGATATTTCTTTTGCTACGAATTTTTTGAAGTCGCTTAAAGGTTTTTTATCCATCAGTATGCACCTTTTTGTCTGCACTCTGTTTTCCCCTATTCTTCTTTGCCGCAGATTTCTTCTTCTTTTTAGGTCTCATTCTTTGTTTTATTTTTTTTGCCGCATCACGGTCTGGCAGGGCTAACACAAATTGCTCACCCATCGCACTTATTTGTTTAGCACCTTTAGTGCGCGCAACCACAAAACCTGATATTGCCGCATCATTCACCGCAACAGTGGGATTAGTGAACTTTGGCTGTGCTGCTTCGGTGTTAAGTTTGCTTATATCAAGAGTCTTGAAGTTAGGTGTTTCTCTATAATGATTTAGGTAATATGCAAGACACACGACCCTTTCAACATTTGTTTCCGGTTCTTTCTCCATCAAAAATTCTTTTGGTGTCAAATCAGATTTTTGGCCGAATAGACCAACCGAGTTTTCTGGTAAATCAGGCTCTGCCACATATGGCCTGATTGGCATTTTTGGCTCAATAGGAACCTTAAACCACTGGCATACCATATTAAGGATATGTTTTTGCGCATCTTCATCAAATTCCAAAAGACGCGAAACGATCTCATTGTGAGCAGTTAGGCGTTCGTCAGTCATGGGGTCACCTTTTAAAAAAAACTATGTATGCAACTATTATAACATAGATTTGGGTATGTTGTCAACCCTAATAATACATAGTTCCCGGCTATGCTTTTAGGGTGCCAATACTTTCGGTTGTTGCCGTAGTACAAAAAACTGGACTTGAGCGAAGCGGCGATTTGTGGTCGAATTCGCACGCGGCGGGTGCCGGTGCCGGAAGGTTTCCGATTCGCCGAAACTCTACCACCACACAACAGCCACGCGTCCACGCACGGCTAACTACGGGAGACTCAATGGCAACAATTATTGACGGCAAGGCGTTTGCCGCCGGTTTGCGCGCACGCATTTCTGACGCGGTTGGCACCTTGCATACGAACCACGGCGTGAAGCCGGGATTGGCGGTGGTGTTGGTCGGCGAGGACCCGGCCAGCGCGGTTTATGTTCTGAACAAGGGCAAGCAAACCGTGGCCGCGGGTATGAATTCGTTTGAGTATAAATTACCCGCCGACACCACCGAGCGCGATTTACTGGCGTTGGTGGCGCAACTTAATGACGACCCGGCGGTGCACGGAATTTTGGTGCAACTGCCGCTACCGAAGCAGATCGACGAGGCGAAAGTAATCAACGCCATCAATGTGGACAAAGATGTGGACGGCTTCCATGTTGAGAATGTCGGCAAACTGGTGGTCGGCGATGAGTGTCTGGTGCCGTGCACGCCCGCCGGATGTTTGCTGCTGCTGAAAGATCATCTCGGCGACTTGTCCGGCAAAAACGCGGTGGTGGTGGGGCGTTCCAATATCGTCGGCAAGCCATCGGCCATGCTGTTGTTGCAGGAGCATTGCACGGTAACGGTGGCACATTCGCGCACGCACGATTTACCGGCGGTGTGTCGCGCCGCGGACATTCTGATCGCCGCGGTCGGCGTGCCGCAAATGATCAAGGGTGATTGGATTAAGCCGGGTGCGACGGTGATTGATGTCGGCATCAATCGCATTCAAGTTGATGACAAGGATGGCGGAACAAAAAAAGCACTGGTCGGCGATGTGGATTTCGACGCGGCGATGAAAGTGGCCGATGCAATTACTCCGGTGCCCGGCGGTGTGGGACCGATGACCATCGCCTGCTTGCTGCGCAACACGGTGATCGCGGCCAGCCGGAAACACGGCATTGAGGTGCCGCGTGAGTTGTAATTGAGTTGATTGTTTGTCGCGGTAACGCCGTTTTAGAGTCACGACACATTAAGTATGTGAGCGACCGGGTGACGATGCGCAACACCGCATGGCGACGAAAAAGCAAGCGCAACGCGCGTCAATGCAATGCCGAAATATACAATGCGAGTTGTTTGATTTGTTGTTCGGATAGCGGGAACGCGATCGGGTTCATAACCGGGTCGACGCGCGCGCCGGATTTGAACGCCAGAAGTTGCGCTTCAATGTAGGCGGCGTGCTGGCCCGACAGTCGCGGGAAAGCCGGTGGAATGCCGTGGCCCGATGGTCCGTGGCAACTCATGCACGCGGCGATGTTGTAGGGTTGGTAGCCGCCGCGATAGATTTCACCTCCGGCCAGCGCGTCTTCTTCCTGCGCCGCGGTGATGGCACCTTTGTTACCTTCCAAACTGCTGTAGTAGGCGTCCAGATTTGCCATGTCTTGCGTCGACAATGACGCGACCATCCCGGCCATGATCGGGCTCGCGCGTTCTCCGGATTTATATTTCGCCAGTTGCGCGGCGATATAACCGGGCACTTGAGCGGCGAGGTGGGGGAATTGGTCGGTGGCACTGTTGCCGTTTGCGCCGTGGCACGCCACGCAAATTACCGAAGCGGTTTTGCCGGCGGTGGCGTCACCTTGTTCGGCGATGGCGGTGCCAATGAACAGGTAGCCGAAAAATAATCCCGCCAGCGTTATAAAAACGCGCGACAAAAAGCATATGGTATTCATGTCATTTTTTGGGTTGTTTATTAATCATCACGCGTATCGTTGCGCGCATCATCATGCACATCACCGCCGCGACAGCACCAACGAGACGCGGTAAAATCACGTGCGGATTATACCAACATTCCAGCGCAAGAAAGTGACCGGTACCAATTTCAATCTGGATTTCAGCAAAGCGGTGTATGCCTGCGCCGCCCACCATCCGCATCAATGGCCGTCGGATGTCGGCGCCGAAGTCGCGTTTGCCGGTCGCTCCAATGTCGGCAAGTCGAGCGCGATCAACGCCATCGTCAATCAAAACCGTCTGGCAAAAACCAGCAAGACCCCGGGGCGCACCCGACAGATCGTGTTTTTTGATGTGGATGCCGAGCACCGGTTGGTGGATTTGCCGGGCTATGGCTACGCACGCGCGCCACAACAGTTGCGCCGACACTGGCAGCAGTTTGTTACCGACTATCTATCCGCGCGCGAGTGCCTCAAGGCGCTGGTGATTCCGATGGACATTCGTCATCCGTTGACCGACCTCGATCAAACCATGCTTCGTTGCTGCTGGGAAATTGGCTTGCCGGCGCATATTCTCCTGACCAAGGCGGACAAATACAAGCGCGGCCAGGCTACCGGCACGCTTCAGCAGATTCGCAACCAATTGAAAGATCAGCCCGAAGCCACCGTGCAGTTGTTCTCGGCGACCAAAAAACAGGGCGTGGAGCAGGCCGGCGAAGTTATTGCCGCGTGGTTGCTGAGTTAGTTGTTGACCAAGCCGCGACAATCAGGCGCGGATATGTCCGTCGCCGACAACAATATATTTCTGACAGGTCAACCCTTCCAGCCCCACCGGTCCGCGCACATGCAGTTTGTCGGTGCTGATGCCGATTTCCGCACCGAGTCCGTATTCGAAGCCGTCGGCGAATTGAGTTGAGGCGTTGACCATCACCGAACTGGAATCGACTTCGCGCAGGAATCGATCACTGTGCGCACGGTTTTCGGTGACGATGGCATCGGTATGGTGCGAGCCGAAGGTGTTGATGTGTTCAATGGCTTGCTCAAGACTGTCCACCACGCACACCGCAAGAATTGCATCCAGGTATTCGGTGCGCCAATCGTCTTCGGTTGCCACTTTCATCTGCGACACGAGGTCGCGGGATTTTTCGCAGCCGCGCAATTCAATGCCCTTGTCAAAATAGCGTTGCGATAATTTCGGCAACACTTCGTGCGCGACTTTTTCATGCACCAGCAAAGTTTCCATGGCACCGCAGATGCCGTAGCGTCTCGCTTTGGCGTTGTAGGCAATTTTCATCGCTTTATCGAGATCGGCATCGGCGTCGATATATACATGACACATGCCATCAAGATGTCGAATGACCGGCACCGATGCTTCGCGGCTGATGCGCTCGATGAGGCTTTTACCGCCGCGCGGAATGATGATGTCGATGTATTCGGGCATGGTAATCAGCGCGCCGACTGCGGCGCGGTCGGTGGTCTCCACCAGTTGCACCACCGCCGTTGGCAAGCCGGCCTGTTGCAACCCGGCTTGCAACGATTCAGCGAGTGCGAGGTTTGAGTTGATCGCCTCGGAGCCACCGCGCAGAATTACCGCGTTGCCGGCTTTCAAACACAACGCAGCGGCGTCAATGGTCACATTGGGCCGCGATTCATAAATGATTCCGATGGTGCCCAAAGGCACGCGCATTTTGCCGACCTGGATGCCGCTCGGGCGATGCGCCATGGCGGTCATTTCCCCGACCGGATCGGGTAGACCGGCGACCTGGCGACAGCCCTCGGCCATGGCGGCAATGCGTTTTGCATCAAGTGCCAGCCGATCCAGCAACGCATCGCTCAGATGATTTTGCCGACCGGCTTGCCAATCTTTGGCGTTCGCCTTGAGAATCGTAGCCTGGTTGTTCGACAAGTGTTGCGCGATGGCTTCCAGCGCGGAGTTCTTAACCGAGGTGCTGGCGCCGGCGATGACCGCCGACGCGTTGCGAGCGGATTGCCCCAACTGCTTGATCTGGGCGCAGACGCCGGATGATTGTGCGGTGTTGCCTTGCATTGCCTGATGCGATGTGATGCGATGAAGATAGGCGCGTTATTGTAAGACAAAACCGCACGATGCGGTGATGGCATCGCCGCTTGGTTGAAAAAAGATTAAGCGATTTTCAACCGCTCGCCAATGCCTTTTCCGTAGTCGGGATCCGCTTGACTAAAATGTTCCAGTTGCAACCGCACGATGGAACTCGGCACCCCTTGCATGGCATCGGCGATGGTGTCCATCAAGTTTGCCTGTTGCGCCGGGTCCATCAACCGAAACAACGCGCCGGCCTGAGAGTAATAGTCGGTATCTTCTCGGTGATCGTAGCGTGCGGCGTTGCCGTCTATTTTCAACGGCGGCTCCGTGTAGTTGGGATCTTCCACCGGGCCGCCTCGGGTATTCGGCTCGTAGTTAACCGCGCCGCCGTCGTTATCAAAACGCATGGCACCGGCGCGGTTGTATGAATGTATCGGGCAACGCGGTTGGTTGACCGGCAACGTCGGGTAATTCACACCCAAACGATAACGTTGCGCATCGGGATACGAAAAAATCCTGAACTGCAGCATCTTGTCGGGGCTGTGGCCAATACCCGGCGGCACGTTTGCCGGGGAAAACGCGGCTTGTTCCACTTCCGCAAAATAATTCTCCGGGTTTCGATTCAAGCACAATTCGCCCACCTCAATCAGCGGATAATCGCTGTGCGGCCAGACCTTGGTCAGGTCAAACGGATTGATGGCGTATTGCTCGGCTTCCGCCTGCGGCATAATCTGTACACAGAAACGCCAGCGCGGGAAATCTCCCTGCTCGATTGCTTCAAACAAATCACGCTGATGTGATTCGCGATCAACACTAATCGTTGTCGCCGAATCCGCCTCGCTGAGACAATCAATGCCCTGGCGGGTTTTGAAATGAAACTTGACCCAGAAGCGTTCGCCTTTGGCGTTGATGAAACTGTAAGTATGCGAGCCATAGCCGTTCATGTGGCGATAACTTCTCGGCAAGCCGCGCTGCGACATCAAGATGGTAACCTGATGCAAACTCTCCGGCGACTGCGACCAGAAATCCCACATCGCCGCCGGGTCGCGCAGATTGGTTTTCGGGTCACGTTTTTGTGAATGAATGAAGTCCGGAAATTTATACGGGTCGCGCACGAAGAAAACCGGCGTGTTGTTGCCCACCAAATCCCAGTTGCCTTCCTCGGTATACACCTTGAGCGCAAACCCCCGCACATCGCGCTCCGCGTCGGCCGCGCCGCTTTCGCCGGCGACGGTGGAAAAGCGCAGGAAACATTCACTCTCGGCACCGGGCTGCAAACAGGCGGCGCGGGTATAAGCACTCAGGTCGGCGGTAATCTTCAAACTACCGTAAGCGCCCGAGCCTTTGGCGTGCACCACGCGCTCCGGGATGCGCTCGCGATTGAAATGCGCGTGCTTCTCAAACAACTGCCAGTCCTGCACCAACAACGGCCCGCGCTTGCCCGCGGTCTGGGAATTCTGGTTGTCGGCGACCGGTATGCCGGCGGCGGTGGTTAATCTCAATGGTTTCTGGTTGGCCATGATTTGCTCCTGTAGCAATGAATGGTTGCATGGCCGACCAGCGTAGCGGTTGTTTTACCATTTGTAAATTTTATTGTTTTTATGGGTTTGATAGTTTTTTGCTATTGCCAGACAAGAGAGGGCAGGAGCCGTTATGCTCATCGCTAATGGATGCGCAGCCCGCACATGCGCAGGCCGATGCTTTCGATTTCTTCCCAGATGCTTTCGCGTTGCATGGGCGCACGGCCCTTGAGCATCAAATCCGCACGTACCAATCGCCGCAGCAGGGTGTGGCATTGGGGCGCGGACAAGCGGCGCAACGCCGAGTCGACCAGATTGCTGCGGCTGCTCCAGATGCCGTGGCGTTTGTATAAGTCTTGCGCTCGCGCACCCGCCGCTATGCCGGCCGACAGATGACACAAGGTGCGCGTCTCGCGCGTCAGTGCCCATAAAATCAGCACCGGTTCGGCACGGCCGCGCCGTAGCCCCTGGAGGATGCGCGTGCAACGATGCGCCGAGCCAGCCAGACAGGCATCAACCAAAGTATAGACGGTGAAGCGTGCGTGGTCGGCGATGGCATTCTCCACCGTCTCGGCGGTGATTTTTCCGCCGGGCGATAGCAGCGCGAGCAAGTTGATTTCCTGAGCGGCGGCAAGCAGGTTGCCCTCGACAAAATGACTCAGCCGTTGCGCCGCTTCCGCATCCGCCTGCAAACCTTTGGCGTGCATGCGCCGGCTAATCCATTTCGGCAGTTGCGCCGCGGAAATGCCGGGACATTCCACCGCCACGCCGACGTCCTCGACTTTTTTGAACCACTTGGTATTTTGCGCGCGCTTGTCGATGGCACCGCTGATCAACAGCAACACGGTGTCGTTACCGGAAATAGAATCCACATAATTAATCAACGCCTTGTCGCCGCCAACGCTCGGCTTGCCGGTGGGCATACGCAGTTCAATGATTTTTTTATCGGAGAACAACGACATGGATTGGCCGCCGGCGATTAACTGATTCCAGTTGAAGCCGGGTTCCACGGTGTAGCGGATGCGTTCGGTGAATCGCTGCTGCCGCGCCTGGTGGCGGATTTCATCCAGGGCTTCTTCGATCAACAAAGTTTCGGTGCCGAACAGATGATACAACGGTGCCAACTCCGGCTTGAGGTGGGATGACAATGAAGAAAGTTTGATGCGCATGGTATGTGCGATTAAAGTTGCGATGAAAGTCGTGCCAGTCGTTGCAACATTCGCGACACCGCTTCGCGGCGCATGTCGGTTTCCAGAAAGCGCATTTCCTGCTCGGCTTGCAACTCGCGGTTCTGGTGGTAGTCAAAGGCGCGTTGTAGCGCGATCGATGTGTCGGATTGCAACGGCGCGCCATCGCCGCCGGTCACGCGGAAAGTAATCCGGTAATAAAGCGTATAGGCACTCGCCCGCCCGTCGGCGTCGGTGGCCAGCACTTCGCGTTCAAAACGAGCATCAATCAAATCGATGTGCGTCGCGCCCGCGTCCGGGTTGTTCATAATCACCGCTCCGCGCATGGCAAGCGCATCGGCAAGATGTTCCGTCAGATCGCGGTCGGCACCGCTCACATACACGCGCGTCAATTCGGGCGGAAGGTCGATGGTGCCGCGCAAGTGAAACCCACAGCCGGCGAGCAACGACACGCCGGCAAGCCATGTCATGCACAGCGTCCAGTTTCGAATATGGAGAAGCGCAGGCGCAAACATACCCTACAAGGCCCGCACCACGATATTCACCAGCCGCCCCGGCACCACGATGGTTTTGACGATGGCTTGGTCGGCGATGTATTTGTGCACATTTTCATCCTCGTGCGCGGTGCGTTCGATGTGCGCGTTGTCGCTGTCGGTGGCGACTTCGATTTGTCCACGCAGTTTGCCGTTGACCTGCACCGCCAGTGTGATGGTGTCGCCGACCAAGGCGTCCTCGTCGACCAGTGGCCATTCGGCATCAATGATGTCGCCATGCTGGTCGAGGTCACGCCACAATTGATGCGCGATGTGCGGCACGATGGGCGCCATCACTTTGGTCATCGCGATCAATCCTTCGCGCAACACCGCCGCACATTCCGCATTCAAATTCGGGTCGAAGCGATCCATGGCGTTCAGCAATTCCATGCAGGCGGCGATGACCGTGTTGTATTGCATTTTGCGATAGTCGCGATTAGCTTTTTTCAGCATGGTGTGAACCTGTCGGCGTAACGCCAGCGCGTGTTGGTCTTGCAACGCCGAAGCCCAACGGCGGTTCGCTGGCGTCGGCTTTGCCGCCATCACAACTTCGGTGTTGCGTTGTGCCAACTGCCACCACCTGCGCAGGAAGCGATGCGCGCCGGCCACCGCATCATCATTCCATTCCAAAGATTGCTCCGGCGGCGAGGCAAACATCATAAACAAGCGCACCGTGTCGGCACCGTAGCGATCAATCATGGACTGCGGGTCAATCGTGTTGCCTTTGGACTTGGACATTTTCGCGCCGCCTTTCAATACCATGCCCTGACACAGCAGGTTGGTGAACGGCTCGTCGCTTTTTACCAGCCCGGCATCGCGCAGCAGTTTGTGAAAAAAACGCGCATACAACAAATGCAACACCGCGTGTTCAATGCCGCCGACATATTGATCCACCGGCAGCCAATAATCGGCGCGCGCATCGAGCATGGCGTGGTCGCTTCCCGGGCAGCAATAGCGATGAAAATACCACGACGATTCGAAGAAAGTATCAAATGTATCGGTCTCGCGGGTTGCGGTCTCAAGGCTTCCGGGCAACTGGGTGCGTGCGAAATCGGGGTTGTCTTTGAGCGGCGATGACACGCCCGAAAACGCGACATCTTCGGGCAGCACCACCGGCAACTCCTGGTCCGGCACCGCCACCGCGTTATCATTTTTGTCATACATCACCGGAATCGGGCAGCCCCAATAACGCTGGCGCGACACGCCCCAATCGCGTAGGCGGTAATTCACCGTGCGCTTTCCCTTATCATTTTTTTCCATAAATTGCGCGACCGCGTCAAACGCTTGCGCGAAGTTCAAACCGTTAAACTGTGCGGAATTAAACACCACACCATCTTTTGATATGAATGCGGATTGCTCATAGTCATGCTCATGTGATTCATTCGCAGATTTAATTACCGGACGTATTTCAATATTATGCGCACGCGCAAATTCAAAATCGCGCTGGTCATGCGCCGGCACCGCCATCACCGCGCCGGTGCCGTAGGTAATCAACACAAAGTTGGCAGCCCAAATCGGAACGCGCTCGCCGCTGACCGGATGGATGCCGTTGATGCCCAACGCCACGCCTTTTTTCGGCATGGTCTCCAATTCTTCTTCTGATGTGTGCGCGGTTTTACATTGCGCGACGAACTCGGCGATGCGCGAGTCACTCTGCGCCACTTGCAACGCCAACGGATGTTGCGCGGCGACGAAGATCGCGGTGATGCCCATCAGGGTGTCGGGGCGCGTGGTGTAGACACCAATTTTATTGAACTCGGCATCATCGCTCCCTTCCACTTCAAAATTAAACTCAATGCCTTCGGAGCGGCCGATCCAGTTGCGCTGCATGGCCTTGACCGATTCGGGCCAGCCATCCAGTTGGTCGATGTCGCGCAGCAACTCCTCGGCGTAGTCGGTGATGCGGATGAACCATTGCGAAATTTCGCGCTGTTCCACCAGCGCGCCGGAACGCCAGCCGCGACCGTTTTCCACTTGCTCGTTGGCGAGCACGGTTTGCTCCACCGGATCCCAATTGACCATCGCCATTTTTTTATACGCCAGCCCCTTTTCCAATAACTGATTAAAAAACCATTGCTCCCAGCGATAATAT
Organism: Candidatus Poriferihabitaceae bacterium; assembly: GCA_965249835.1. Classification (GTDB taxonomy): domain Bacteria; phylum Pseudomonadota; class Gammaproteobacteria; order Arenicellales; family Poriferihabitantaceae; genus JAHRAW01. Next base: position 26,202 of record CBDFMY010000003.1, on the reverse strand, counting down.
TCGGGCCGACAAGTCGCCAATTCGCGGCTCCAGTCGTAGGCAAAACCGAGCCGTTTCAATTGCCCTTTCATGTAATCAATGTTGGCGTAAGTCCACTGCGCCGGCGGCATGTTGCGCTCGATGGCGGCGTTTTCAGCCGGTAGCCCGAACGCATCCCAACCCATGGGCTGCAAGACATTTTTACCCAGCATGCGTTGATAGCGGCTAATCACATCGCCGATGGTGTAGTTGCGCACATGCCCCATGTGCAACTGGCCGGACGGGTAGGGCAGCATCGACAAGCAATAAAACTTCTCGCGCTCGGGATCTTCGGTGACCACGAAACAGCGGTTGTCGGTCCAGTATTTTTGCACACCGGATTCGATTTCAAGCGGGTTGTATAGGTCGGTCATTGGGGTCGGCGGCGGGCAGGGAAACGATAATGAGATGGCTGAAAAGCCGTGGGATTTTAACCTATCCGATTCACCATTACTCCCCAACTCGTCATCCTCGCCGGCAGGCAGGGAAAAAATCGCCGGGGAGCGCCATGAATTGATTGGCGCGAGCGAAGCGAGCCCGAAGGGCGCGTATCAGGGATGATACGCGCAAAAGGCAAGCGCAAAACCACGCGTAGGATTTTTGTTGTCAGGCGAGGCGTGGAAGCCGCGAAAGAGGGAGCGCACATATAGTGCGTGACTGATTGAGCGGCGCACCACAACAAAGCATGGCGACAAAAAGACCAGCGTGGGGCAATCAGGGTAAAATCTCGTCATGGCCGGCAAAATCCCCCAGACGTTTATCGACCAGGTATTGACTCGGGTCGATATCGCTGATGTCATCGACCGGCGCGTGCCGCTGACGCGCAAGGGCAAGGAATATCAGGCCTGTTGTCCGTTCCACGAAGAGAAGACGCCGTCATTCACGGTCAGCCCAACCAAGCAGTTCTACCATTGTTTCGGCTGCGGCGCGCACGGCACTGCCATCGGTTTTCTCATGGACTACGCCAACCTCAGTTTCGTTGAGGCGGTGGAAGAGTTGGCAGAAGGCGCCGGGCTAGCCATGCCGGACCGGACTACGGCGCAATCAGGACCAAGTGGCGGCGGTGGAGAATCTCCGGGCCCGCTTTTAGCCATCGTTGAGGAAGCCAACCGCTGGTTTCAGCGGCAATTGCGCAGCCACGCCGAGGCCAAGCAAGCCATTGCCTATCTCAAGGGACGCGGACTCGACGGGCAAACCGCCGCGCAGTTCAGCATCGGTTACGCGCCGGACGGCTGGGACAATCTGGCCCGTGCCCTCGGTAGCGACCCAACCCGCCGACAGCAATTACTCAAAGCCGGGCTGGTTGCTCAACGTGAGAAATCTGGCGAGAAATCTGGCGAGGAATCTGACGACCAGGCCGCGTTGTATGACCGCTTCCGTAGCCGGATGATTTTTCCCATTGAAGACCATCGCGGTCGGGTGGTGGCATTTGGCGGACGCATCCTCGGCGATGGCGAACCGAAATACCTGAACTCCCCGGAAACGCCTTTGTTCCACAAGGGCGCGGAATTGTATGGGTTGCATCGTGCGCGCCGCGCCATTGCAGACGCCAATAAAAGCATCGTGGTGGAAGGCTATATGGATGTGGTCAGCCTAGCGCAGTTTGGCGTGAACAACGCGGTCGCCACGCTCGGCACCGCCACCACCCGCACCCATGTGCAGCGACTGTTTCGGCTGGCACCGGAAATCGTATTTTGTTTTGACGGCGACCGCGCCGGACGCGCCGCGGCGTGGAAAGCCATGCAGACGGCACTGCCGGAAATGCACGATGGCCGGCAACTCGGTTTTTTGTTTTTGCCCGAAGGCGAAGACCCGGACACCGTGGTGCGCGCCGAGAACAAGGATGGATTTGTTGAGCGGGTTGCGGGCGCAGATTCGCTGGAGAAGTTTTTGTTTGAACAATTGCCGCTGGAAGTCAATCTCAAACACATGGACGGGCGTGCGCGTTTGGTGGATGCCGTGCGCCCGTTGCTCAATCAACTGCCCGGCGGCGCGTTGCGCGAGATGATGTTTGAGCGTCTGGCGATGGAAGGCGGTTTGTCGGTGACGCAAATCAAGGATGCCGCCGCACCACCGTCAATGGCAGCGCGTCGCGGCAACGCGTCAGCCCAACACGCGCAATCAGAGCAGCAAGGGCAACTCTCGCCGCTCGCGTTGGCCGCCAGTTTGTTGCTGCAAAGCCCGCAGTTGGCGGCAACGATTCGCGACCCCGAACCTTTGCGGCAACTAAATGTCCGGGGCGCGGACATCCTGCTTGGGCTGATTGAAAAAGTCACTCAGAGCCCCGACATCACCACTGCTCGTCTGCTCGAATCCTTTCGCGATGACAAATCTCACAAGCACCTTGAAAAACTGGCAACGCGCCGCAATTTCATCGACCAGGCGGCACTTGCCACCCAGTTCAACGACCTGCTTGGCCGCCTGCTGGAGAATCATGCCGAGCAACACCGCTTGTCGCTCATCGAGAAACTCCGACAACACCCGACGGCGGCTGAGGAACAGGCACTGAAGCGGGAAATAAAGGCGTTGCTGGACGCCCGAAAAGAGACCCTGAAGCCCGGTTCCGGCGATTGAAGCACCGCGCCGGGTTTTGAGATGTGCCTCGTGATATAATCGCGGGTCGCATTTTTTGCGCCAGCGTGGGCCGGTGTGGACGCTATCCGTAACCTTGAACCCAACGCCCACTTTTCACTACCCAATGGCTGAAATTGATATGACCGCTAAAAAACAAACCAGCAAGAGTGCCCACAGCAAAGTCGCCGAAGTCGAATTGACCGAGAGCGAAGACAGCCCGCAGTCCGAACTCAAAAAACTGATACTCAAAGGCAAGGCACAGGGCTTTTTGACCTACGCGGAAATCAACGACCACCTGCCGGAGAACATGCACGACACCGACCAGATCGAGGTGGTGGTCAACATGATCAACGACATGGGCATTGAGGTGGTGGATAAAGCCCCCGATATCGATAGTTTGACGCTCAAGCGCGACAACCCGGAGGACGAAGAGGTCGCCGAGGAAGTGGGCGCGGCGTTGAAGACCGCGGTGGAAAGCGAGTTTGGTCGCACCACCGACCCGGTGCGCATGTATATGCGCGAGATGGGCACCGTGGAATTGCTGACCCGGGAAGATGAAATTGCCCTTGCCAAACGCATCGAAACCGGCAACCGCCAGAGCATCAATGCGGTGGCACTGACTCCGCGGGCGATTCGGTTGTTGCTGGATTTATCCAAAGCCATTGAGGCCCGTGAGATTAAATTGGCCGACATCATCGTCGACTTTGTGGAATTGAATGCACTGGATGATGAGACCGTCGCCATTCCCGGTGGTCCCGGACAAAACGCTGCGAAAAAAGCACAAGAGGCGAACAGTGGCCCCGAAGTCGACAAAAAGAAATTGGACGAGGCAATTGCCCGTTTCAGGCGCATGCGCCGCACCTGGCGGGCGTTGGAGCGTGCCTGGGAAAAGAACGGCACCGACAGCAAACTGGCACTCAAGAATCGCAAAAAACTGGGCGACGAATTCCTGCAAATGAAATTCGTGCCGGCGCGACTCGAAGCGTTTTCCGCCACCTTGCGCGACAGCATGGACGAGGTGCGCGAGTATGAACGCGAAATCGCCAAGTATTGCGTCACCTACGGCAAGGTGCCGCGCCAGCGATTTCTCAAGTTCTTTGGTGAATATCAAGCCGACCACCGCTGGTTCGGTCGCTTACTCAAGGCGAGCCCCGATGAAGCCGAACGACTGCAACGTTACCGCGACATCGTTGCCGAGAGTTTCGCAAAACTGCTGGAATGTCGAAACAAAACCGGCTTGGAAATCTACCAACTCAAAGCGTTAAGTCGAGAGGCGCGCGAAGGCGAAGTGAAGGCGCGCCGCGCCAAAAAGGAAATGGTTGAAGCCAACCTGCGGCTGGTCATCTCCATCGCCAAAAAATATACCAACCGCGGTTTGCAGTTTCTCGATTTGATTCAGGAAGGCAACATCGGTTTGATGAAAGCGGTGGACAAATTTGAATACCGACGCGGCTACAAGTTTTCGACCTACGCGACCTGGTGGATTCGTCAGGCAATCACGCGTTCCATCGCCGACCAGGCCAAGACCATTCGTATCCCGGTGCACATGATCGAGACCATCAACAAGTTGAACCGCGTGTCGCGTCAGATTCTGCAGGAAAAAGGCCGCGAAGCGTTGCCCGAAGAACTCGCCGAGAAAATGGAGTTGCCCGAAGAGAAAGTGCGCAAGGTGTTGAAAATTGCCAAAGAGCCGATTTCCATGGAAATGCCGATTGGCGATGACGACGACTCCCACCTCGGGGATTTCATCGAAGACAAAAACATCAAGGCGCCCATCGACATCGCCACCAGTTCCGGCTTGAAAAATGCCACTCAAGAAATCCTTGACTCGCTTACCGAACGCGAAGCCAAGGTGCTACAAATGCGTTTCGGCATCGGCATGAACACCGACCACACGCTGGAAGAAGTCGGCAAACAATTCGATGTAACCCGCGAACGTATTCGGCAGATCGAAGCCAAAGCTTTGAGAAAATTACGCCACCCAAGTCGCTCCGACCACCTGCGAAGTTTTCTCGACAATACCTGAGGCACCGGCACCGGAAGTCGTTGCCGTTTGGTTGCGCGGCGCGACTCGGCACATCGGCACGAGATGTCGTCGACACCCCTTTGTTCTGTGTGGCAATGCTCGGGGGCCCGTAGCTCAGTTGGTTAGAGCAGGGGACTCATAATCCCTTGGTCGAAGGTTCAAGTCCTTCCGGGCCCACCATTATGTTTTTGCGCACATAGCCAACCATTTGCCATTCAAACGCCATGACAAGCACCGACAAATCACCCAACACCGTGTGGCATCACGCCACGGTCACTCGTCATCGTCGCGAGCAGCAAAACGGCCATCGTGGTGTCATTTTATGGTTCACCGGTTTGTCCGGCAGCGGCAAATCCACCCTCGCCCACGCCGTAGAAGAAGAACTGTATCAGCGTGGTTGCCGCACATTCGTCTTTGACGGCGACAACGTCCGCCACGGGCTGTGCGGCGACCTCGGTTTCTCCGAACAAGATCGCACCGAGAACATCCGGCGCATCGGTCAGATGGCAAAATTGTTTGTTGAAGGCGGCATCGTTGCGTTGACCGCATTCATCTCGCCGTTCCGCGTGGACCGCCAGCGCGTGCGGATGATGGTAGACAACTCGCAAGATTTCATCGAAGTTTTTTGCGACTGCCCGCTGGAGATTTGCGAACAACGGGACATCAAGGGTTTGTATCAGCGCGCGCGTCGCGGCGAGATTTCCGACTTCACCGGCATCTCATCCCCCTACGAAACTCCGGAAAATGCCGACCTGATAATCAAGACTGGAGAACTTTCCATCGCGCAATGCGTGCAACTGGTGGTGGATTTGCTGGAACAACGCGGCGCGATTACGAGCAAGGGCGCAAAAGACGGGGCCGGGTAACCGGCGCGGACAAAAAAATGGCGTGGCAGAGGTTGCCACGCCTAAACCACCATTAAAGAGGATGGAGGAGAACATCAAGAACCCTTCGGGTCCAATTCTTTCACTTGAACTGAGAGCAATTATCTGACGAGTCGACACCAAAAGGAAGTTATTTTCTGCAAATATATTTATGGATTGAAAGAAAATCATAAATAGAAACTGATGAAAAAATCGCCCGATTTAGCATATATGGGAGAGAGCAAGGGAGTAGAAACACTATTCTGCGCTTGCCTTTTCGTCGCCATGCCTGACAACGAGCATCGGCCGCATCAGGGAATCGGTGCTAAAACACCACTGGAAATGAGGAAGAAACTGTTAGCGAAATAGTGAACTTATACGTCCGCCTGCGGCGAGAACGACGGGTTGGGAGGGCAATGGTGAACCGGAAGGCGATGAATCCTTTTGAGAGGACAATGGTAAATAATTTGTCACGCGTAACGTGACACTAAAACGTGCCGCTTTGATGCCACGCTCATCAAATCCGCAAACGGTCGACGATTTTTCCTTGGAGGAAATGTTGCTCGATGATCTCGTCGATGTCTTCGCGGTCGACGTAGCTATACCAAACCGCTTCCGGATACACCACCATGACCGGTCCTTCTTCGCAGCGGTCGAGGCATCCGCTTTGATTAACCCGCACCATGCCGCGGCCGTGGCGGCCTGCCGCTTTCATTCGTTGTTTTGCATAATCCCGACAACCGGCGGCGTCGTGGTCGGCACAACAACGCTTGCCGTCATCGCGTTGATTGACGCAAAAAAATACATGGCGCTGGTAGTGTGGTTCGCTCATTGATGGCTGCTCATCGGTTGCTACAACGCGCAAATTGTATCACCGCGTCACGCGCCGCGCCACGCGCCACGAGGCTACAACAGCAATTCAATCCAATGCACCACCGGCGCGCTGCCTTGCGCGAGTTGGAGTTGGCAACCGATGTTGGCGGTGCACACCACATCCGGGTTGTCGGCGGCGAGTGCCGTTTGTTTGGCGAGACGCAACTGCGTGGAAATCTTCGGTTGTAAAATCGAATAGGTGCCAGCCGAGCCGCAACACAAATGCGAATCCCGCACCGCGCACAAAGTATGACCGGCGCGCATCAGGATGGATTCAATGTGGCCGCTGACTCGCATGCCATGTTGCAGCGTGCATGGCGCGTGGAACGCGACCTTTTGACGAGCGGTGGCAGGGCTCCACGGTAATCGGTCGTCCGGCATTTTGGATAACTCGTGCGCCACCAACTCGGACAGGTCAATGGTTTTTTCGCCGATGCGTTTCGCCGCCGCAACATATTCGGCATCGTCGGCAAACAATCGCGGATAATCTTTCAGCGTTACACCGCAACCGCTTGCGGTCATGACGATGGCTTCGACCTCATCGAGGTGCGGCAGCCAGCGGTCGATCAATGCTCGCGCCGCCGCGCTGCCTTCGGCTTCACCGCAGGTGTGCAACGCCACACCGCCGCAACAGCCGGCACCGTCCACTTCAATCAACGTGATGCCGAGTCGGTCGAGAACATGGGCGGCCGCCAGGTTGGTGTTGGTGGCGACCACCGATTGCACGCAACCGGCCAGCGCGATCATTTTGCGTGGGTGGTTTGTGTTTGGCCAGGTCAGAGGCAGCGGCGACGACTTGCTCGGTATCTTATCGGCAATGCTTCGCGGCAAAATTGCGCGCACGCATCTGCCAAGTTTCAGCAACCAGGCGAACCAACGGCCACTCGAAAATAATTGCACGATGATGCGTCGGCGAATTCGGTCGAATGGATTGCGCGGAAATTTTTCATCGAGGATGGTTTTGCTGACTTCCAACAGCGCACTGTATCGAACTCCCGACGGGCAGGCGGGTTCGCATGCGCGGCACAACAAGCAGCGGTCAAGATGAAGACGCATGACGCCGCTCGCCTCGCCTTCAAAAAGTTGTTTCATCTGGTAGATGCGTCCGCGCGGACCATCCAGTTCGTCGCCGAGCAATTGATAGGTCGGACAGGTGGCGTTGCAAAAACCGCAGTGAACGCAGGTGCGCAGGATGTCTTCGGCAAGTTTGCCGTCGGCGGTGTTTTGAAACTCGGGGCTGAGCGAAGTTTGCATGGTTCAAAAATCCGCGTATAGACGCCCCGGGTTGAGAATGCCGGCCGGATCAAAAGCGCGTTTCAATCGCAGGTGCAACTTTTGCAACACCGGGCTCATGGGTTGAAACACTTCGCTTGGATGAATGTCGCCCCGCTCGCCATGGTCGCCACGCTCGCCTTGACGAAAGTGCGTGACATGACCGCCGTGTTCGGCGATTACTTTGCGCAGGGAATCAACACTAACCTCGCCCGAAATCCAGCGCTGGGCGCCACCCCAATCCACCAGTTGCACCGCCTCGGGCAATGGAATCATTTCAGTGCCGGGGGGCACCGACACGCGCAATAACTGTGGTTGGTCGGCAAAAAATGGCAGTCGATGATCGCGCAGTTGCTGCCAGAACTCGGCGCCGCGAGTATCCACTTCGCCGCCAATAATCTTTGTCGCGCCTTTGATTCCGGCCGCGCTGGCGGACAGGCGGATTCGCGTCTCGCCGTTATGCCAGGCCGCTGCCGACAGGGGCAGCGGGCGCGCCGCCAGTTGGTTGAAGAGGGTGATTGCCGTATCCGGGTTGGGATGTTCCAGTAGCAAAGTTAATTCTTTTTGCGATTGCGGAATAACCCGCAGCGAGAGCTCCAGCAAAACGCCAAGCGTACCCATCGCCCCGGCCATCAATCGAGAGATATCAAACCCGGCGACATTTTTCATCACTTCGCCGCCGAACTTCATGACCTCTCCGCTACCGGTTAGCAACTTGACCCCCAGGATAAAATCGCGCACCGTGCCTGCGTAAGGTCGACTCGGGCCGGCAAGTCCGCTTGCCACTGCGCCACCGATGGTGGTGGCTTCGGTAAATTTCGGCGGCTCAAAACCCAGCGCCTGATTTTTCGCCGCGAGCAATTCTTCAAGATTGATAACGCAAGTGCCGGCGCGCACGGTGACCACCAGATCGGCCGGGTCGTAGTGGATTACGCCGTGGTGCGCGGCGGTGTGAAGTGCTACGCCGGAATTATGTTGGTGGGTGCGTCCGTAAAAAGATTTACTCGCGCCGCCGATGATGTTCAGCGGTTGCGCGCGACGATTCGCTTCGCGCAATTGCTGTTGCAACTCTTTTTCGATATCAGCGGACATGTTGATTAATAAAAGTGGGGCAAGAAGAAGCGGCAACGACCGCATCATCAAAGCCGTTCAATCTCCGGGAACGCCACCTGCCCGCCATGCACATGCATGGCGTTGTGTTCCGCGCAGCGCGCCAAAGTCGGAATCGCCTTGCCCGGGTTGAGCAGACGCCGCGGATCAAACGCCTCGCGCACGGCATGAAACTGCGCGCGTTCCCGGTCGTTGAACTGCACGCACATGCCGCCCATTTTTTCCACACCGACACCGTGTTCGCCGGTGATGGTGCCGCCGACTTCAATACATAGTTCGAGAATTTTCTCGCCCAACCCCTCGGCTTTTTCCAACTCCCCGGGGCGGGCGTTGTCATACAAAATCAGCGGATGCAGGTTGCCGTCTCCGGCGTGGAATACATTGGCGACCCGCAAGCCAAACTTTGCCGAGAGTTGATGGATGCCATTGAGCACGCGGCTTAAGTGTTTGCGCGGGATGGTGCCGTCGATGCAATAGTAGTCTGGCGAGATGCGCCCGATTGCCGGGAACGCGCTTTTGCGTCCGGACCAGAACAACGCACGTTCCTGTTCGTCGCGCGCCAATCGAGTTTCAATCGCGCCGTTGCGTGCAAAAATTTGTCGCACATCATCGATTTGCGCGACCACATCCGCTTCGGTGCCGTCCAGTTCACACAACAAAATCGCCTCGGCATCACGCGGATAACCGGCTTTGACAAAATCTTCGGTGGCGCGAATCGCCGCGTTGTCCATCATCTCCACCCCGGCCGGAATGATGCCGGCGGCGATGATGGCGGTGACCGTATCGGCGGCGTTTGCCGCGCAATCAAAAACCCCCAGCATTACCTGCGCACTCTCGGGCTTTGGCAATAGTTTGACCGTGACTTCCACCACCACGCCGAGCATTCCTTCGGAGCCGACCATCAGTGCCAGCAGGTCAAATCCGGGGCAGTCCAAAGCGGTGCTACCGAGTTCCACGAGTTCGCCGTCGATGGTAACGACTTTGAGGGCGACGACGTTGTGCACGGTCAAGCCGTATTTAAGGCAATGCACGCCGCCGGCGTTTTCCGCGACATTGCCGCCGATGGTGCAGGCGATTTGCGACGACGGGTCGGGGGCGTAAAAAAGTCCGAGGTGTTCCACCGCTTGGGAAATCACGAGATTGCGGATGCCGGCTTGCACCCGGGCGGTGCGATTCACCGGGTCAATAGCCAGCACCGCGTTCATCTTGGCGAGGTTCAGCACGATGCCATCGGCGTGGGGTAGCGCGCCGCCGGAAAGACCGGTGCCGGCACCACGGCTGACCACCGGAACCTGCCGTTCATTGCAAATCCGCAACACCTGTTGCACCTGCGCCACGGTTTCGGGTAACACCACAAGTAACGGCAGTTGGCGATAGGCACTCAGGCTGTCACATTCATATACGCGCAACGACTCCGGCTGGTCGATCACCGACGAGCGCGGCAGGAATTTGCGGAAACGCCGGCTAAGGGATTTGCGGTTGATGTGGTGGGTGCGCTCGCTCATGTTTGGTCTGCATATGTTAAAGGGAATGGCGTGGAATTATAGACCGTCGGCGGGAATTTCGGGTGGATGGCGGTCATCCTGTTACAATGGCGCGCCGGGGTTGCCATTGAATCAGACCGAAACCACATGAACCACCAGCGAGATTACAACCGCACCGACCAGTTTATCATCGGCATGTCGCGTGCGTTCGGCGCTATGACCGACACGGTCGCGTCTTTTTCCGCCGAACCCGCCCGGGCATTTCCGGCGAAGTCCGCAGATGATGACGCACTAACCAATGCCGAGCGTCGCCGCTCGGGTCGTTACATGCGAGTTAACCATGTCGGCGAGATTTGCGCTCAGGCGTTGTATCGCAGCCAGGCATTGACCGCTCGCGACCCGCACATTCGCGAGCGCATGCGGCGGGCCGCGGCGGAAGAAAACGATCATCTTGCCTGGTGCGAACAGCGCATCGAGGAATTGGGCGCGCGCAAAAGTCTGCTCAACCCGCTGTGGCGCGCCGGCGCGTTCGCCATGGGCGGCCTCGCCGGCCTCGCCGGCGACCAGTGGAACCTCGGATTCGTCGCGGAAACCGAACGCCAGGTGGTGGCGCATCTCAAAGGGCATCTGGATAAACTGCCGGAGAATGATGCGCGCTCCCGTGCCGTGGTGGCGCAAATGAAAGAGGACGAGCATCAGCACGCCGAAGCCGCCGTTGAAGCCGGTGCCGCCGAATTGCCGCCGCCGGTCAAAGGGTTGATGCGACTGGCATCAAAAGTGATGACATCAACCGCCCATTGGATTTAATTCGGGCATCCGATTCATTGCCGTGGCGGATCGCAGACTACAAGTTTTTGCAACGGTCGCCCGCTTGTTGAGTTTTACCAAAGCGGCGGAGGCGTTGCACATGACCCAGCCGGCGGTTACTTTTCAGGTTCGCCAGTTGGAAGAGTATTACAACACCCGTCTGTTCGACCGCACGCACAACCGCATCACGCTGACCGAAGCCGGGCAACTGGTCAAGTCCCATGCCGAGCGCATCATCGCCCGTTACAACGAGATGGATAATGAAGTCCGCACCTTGATCGGCGAAGTGCAAGGACCGCTGGTGGTGGGTGCCAGCACCACCATCGGCGAGTATTTTATTCCGCGAATCGTCGGTGCCTATCAGTCCGGTTTCCCCGGCGTTCGCGTGCGGCTGGAAATCGCCAACACCAACGGCATCATTCAGATGGTGGAAAACAATGCGATTGATATCGGCATCGTCGAAGGACCAATCAACAACAAAAGCCTGCTTACCGAAGTGATCTGGGATGATGAATTGGTGATGATTTGTCCGGTGGATCATGCGCTGGCGAAAGCCGGGTCGGTGACCATCGCCGATTTGCCGGAGTATCCTTTCATCAGCCGCGAGGAAGGCTCGGGCACCCGGGAAGTGATGGAAAATTACATTGCCGCGCAGGATGCCGGGCAAGGAGAGGATGCGACCAACCTCAACATCATCATGGAATTCGGCAGCCCCGAATCCATCAAAAGCGCGGTCAGTGCCGGTCTCGGCATTTCCATTTTGTCGGTCGCTACCATGGAAAAAGAATTAACCTTGAAGTTGTTGTGCGCCGTGCCGCTCGCTCCGCCCATCCGCCGACCGTTTTCCATCGTCTACCAGCGTCAGAAATTTCGCTTGCAGGCGATGGATACCTTTCTTGAATTCGCCCGATTGCAATGCCAATCGCGGCGGTCACAGTTCGCTCTATGATTTTTTGGTTGGTCTTGTATTATGATAGCCGCATGGAAACGGACGATGAAAAATATAATCTTGACTCGGACGGTTACCGAAAAAATGTCGGGCTGATCGTTTGCAATGACCGTTGTCAGGTGTTGTGGGCGAGGCGGGTGCGCCACGACGGCTGGCAATTTCCTCAGGGCGGTATCAAACCGGATGAGTCGGTAGAACAAGCGGCGTTTCGTGAATTGCAGGAAGAAGTGGGTTTGAAAGCCGAAGATGTTCACCTGCTTGGCGCCACCGATGAGTGGCTCAAATACGAGGTTCCCCAGATAAAAGTTCGCTACCTTCGCCGCCCCCTCCGTCGTCCGCGCCAGTTTCGCGGACAAAAGCAACGCTGGTTTCTTTTCCGACTGATTTCTCAGGATTCCAGTGTGCGGCTGGACCTTTCCGACTCCCCGGAGTTCGACCAGTGGCAATGGGTGGATTACTGGCAACCGCTCCGGACGATTGTGGAATTCAAAAAACCGGTGTATCAGAAGGTGCTGATCGAACTCGAGCCGTTGCTACAACAAATCGATCGCAAATAATTCCGCGAACGAGTTTAGTTTTATCAAAAAACTGCCCGCCACTACCGTTCAAAAAAACGGCAATGGCGGGCAATGTGGATTTCAATTTCCAATAAATATTAACGCGATATTAACGCGGCACCAACGCAACAATGCGCACCGGGCCGCCGCTGCCGTTGCTAATTTTCATCGGTAGCGCCATTACCCACGCACCGGTCGGCGGCAACTCGCCCAGATTGGCGACATTTTCCAACCCGGGCACATTCGCTTTGTTAGCGAGCACATGCGCCATAAAATGTGTCGACTGGCCATAATCGATGCTCGCCGTGTCGATACCCAGCACGGCAATTTTGCGTTTGTGCACCAAGTATTCCGCCGAGGATTGACTATAAGAAGGGAAATGTAAATTGGACGCATCGCCGGGCGTGTCGTCGCCGAGATACTTCAAGCGGTCTGGGTAATGCTTACCAAACCCCGTGTGCAACATCACAATCGCACCGGCGGGTATTGCGCCGTGTGTTTTTTCCCATGCGCGCACATCATCGGCGGTCAAACGATAATCTGCGTTTTCTTCCGCTTGCTTGGAAACGTCGATGACAACGACGGGCGCCACCAATTTTTCTATGGGCACTTGATCCAGCGTATGCCGATTTGCGGCAAAGTGAATCGGCGCATCAATATGCGTGCCGCCGTGTTCGGGTGCCTTAAACGCATTCGACGAATAAAAAAATCCGGCGCCGGTGTCTCCATATGCCAATTCGCTCAACTCAAAACCAAACGGCGAAGTCGGCCAATAAACCGTGTTCTCGTCAAAGGGGTAAGTCAAGTCCAGCAGTCGGTAATTCACGAGGTCGATGGGCGGGCTTGATTGCGCCATCGACACGCTGGTAAATACGGCGGCGAAAATTGCAAAACTACACTTTTTCAAATTGGTGTAAAAGTTCATTTGATGGCCCTCAGAATGGTTTACGGAAACCCAGATTATTCCGCGTGCGCCATAAAGTCAAATGAAAAAAAGCTGATGTACGACCCCCTAACCGGCTGAAACTACCCGCCGGCAACGGTCATTTTTTCGATAAGGATGGAGCCGGTGCGCAGGTTGCGGCGACGTTCGGTGTCGGCGCCGACAGCGACGATGTCGCGGAACATTTGCGTCAGATTGCCGGCGATGGTGAATTCCTGCACCGGATGTTGAATCTCGCCGCCCTCAACCCAAAAGCCGAAGGCACCTCTGGAATAATCGCCGGTGACGGTGTTGACACCGAAGCCGATCAACTCGCTTACCACCAGCCCGCACCCCATTTCTTTGATTAGCACTTCCAAGTCCGCGTCGGTGGTGGGTTCGATTTCCAGATTGCGCACGCCGCCTGCGTTGCCGGTGGTGCGCGTGTTAAGTTTGCGCGCGGTGTAACTGTTCATGACATAGCCTTGCAACACGCCGTCAGTGACGATGTCGCGCGCTTTGGTTGCCACGCCTTCGCCGTCAAAACTCGCGCCGCCGGGGGATTTCGGCAAGTGCGGTTGCTCGTGGATGCGGATGGCATCGGGAAATATTTGCTGGCCGGCTTTGTCCAACAGGAACGATGCCTTGCGGTATAAGTTGGAACCGCTGATGGCACCGACCAGATGCCCCAGCAGGCTGCCCGCCACCGCCGCTTCAAAAATCACCGGGGTTGAACCGGTGTGCGCTTTTCGCGCGCCGCATCGGCGCAGAGTGCGACGCGCTGATTCCTCGCCCACGGCACGCGCCGCAATCAAATCCGCCGCATCCCGTGCTGAGTCATACCAGTAATCGCGCTGCATGGAATCGCCGTGACCGGCAATTACCGAACACGCAATGCTGTGACGACTGCCGCGCGCGAGACCGCGAAAATCGGCGGAGTTGGCGTATAGGTCAATCCCGTGATGGCTCGACAGCGTGGCACCTTCGGTGTTGCTGATGCGCGTATCCAACTCCAGCGCCGCCTGCTCACATTGGCCGGCAATCTCAATGGCCTGCTCCATATCCAGCGACCACGGATGAAACAAATCCAGATCCATATCCAATTGCTCGGCGGTGGCAAACAAGTCGCGTTCGGCGAGGCCATTGCACCGGTCTTCTTCGGTGAATCGGGCGATGTTGCAGGCACTGGCAACGCTTTGGTGAATTGCTGACTCGGAGAAGTCGGTGGTGTCGGCGCTGCCGCTGCGATGCTCGAAATACACCGAGACCGTCATGCCTTTGTCGCGATTGTGTTCCACCGTCTCCACCGCGCCGTTGCGAACCGTGACCGACATGCCCTGAGCGTTTCCCACCGCCACCTCGGCCATGGTTGCGCCGAGTTCAGCGGCTCGCGCCAGGGCGATTTCGGCGACCTCGGCGATGTTCCGCTCCGACTCGTTTGCCGGCGCCGGGTTCCATAGTTTGTTCGTCATTCCGATTACCATCTATAGCGCGGCACCGCCGACAGTCAGGCGGTCGATTTTCATGGTTGGCTGGCCGACACCCACTGGCACGCTCTGCCCTTCTTTGCCGCATACACCGACGCCGGAGTCCAGGGCCATGTCATTGCCCAGCATGGAAACCCGGGTCAATACATCGGGACCATTGCCAATCAGGGTCGCGCCTTTGACCGGACGGGTGACTTTGCCGTGTTCCACCAGATAGGCCTCCGATGCGGAGAACACAAATTTGCCGGAAGTGATGTCCACCTGCCCGCCGCCGAAGTTGACCGCGTATAAACCCTTGTCTACCGAAGCGAGAATTTCCTCGGGGTCGTGCTTTCCGCTCAGCATGCAGGTGTTGGTCATGCGCGGCATCGGCAGGTGGGCGAAGGATTCGCGCCGGCCATTGCCGGTCGGCGGCATGTTCATCAGACGCGCGTTGAGTTGGTCTTGCATGTAGCCGGTCAATACACCGTTTTCGATCAACACCGTGCAACTGGTGGGCTCGCCCTCGTCATCCACGCAAAGCGAGCCGCGGCGGTTTTCCATGGTGCCGTCGTCCACCACGGTGCATACCTCGGCGGCCACCTTCTCGCCGAGCCGGCCACTGAAGGCCGAGGTTCCCTTGCGGTTGAAGTCGCCTTCCAGACCGTGGCCGATGGCTTCGTGCAACAGGATTCCGGGCCACCCGGGACCCAGCACCACGGTCATTTCCCCGGCCGGTGCTTCCACGGATTCCAGTTGCACCAGTGCCTGACGAACCGCATCCCGTGCATATTGTTCGGCTAGGTGGTTGTCGGTGAAATAGCGATAGCCGTATCGCCCGCCGCCGCCGGATGAGCCTTGCTCGCGTCGGCCATTTTGTTCGACGATGACGGTGACATTCATGCGAATCAACGGGCGGACATCGGCCGCCAGCACGCCATCGGAGCGCGCCACCAGGATTATGTCTTGGGATGCCGCCAGCGAGACCATCACCTGACAGACACGCGGGTCGACACCTCGTGCGATTTTTTCGGCGTGGCGAATCAACGCCACTTTTTCTTCATCCGGCAGGGAGCCGAGCGGATCGATGGGCGGGTAGCGCAGGATGCTTTGATGTTCGCGCCGCGCGATGGCGGTGCCGGTGCCGGTGGATTCAGTGCCGGATGCGCGGGCGATGGCACGGGCCGCGTTGGCGGCATCGGACAAGGCCGGCAAGATCAATTCATCCGAGTAGGCGAAGCCGGTTTTGTCGCCGCTGACTGCGCGCACACCCGCGCCTTGTTCAATGCCATAACTGCCGGACTTGACCGTGCCTTCCTCCAGCGCCCACGACTCATGGCGGGAATACTGGAAATACAAATCAGCGTAGTCAATCTGCCTGGTCATCAAGCGACCCAGCACTCGGTCAATTTCCGCCTCGCCGATTCCGGCGGGTTCCAGCAAAGTGGTGCGGGCGGTTTGTAGGGGTAATGATTGCGACATGGGCGATAGGGAATTAGTTACGGGTTAGGAAAACAAATCGGCGCGTCGATGGGACAAACTCGGCAGTTGCTCGCGAATGCGTTTGAGTTTGTCGTATCAATCTCGGCGAACTCCGGCAAAGTGGTGCGGGCGGTTTGTAGGGGTAATGATTGCGACATGGGCGATAGGGAATTGGTTACGGGTCAGGGAAACAAATCGGCGCGTCGATGGGACAAACTCGGCAGTTGCTCGCGAATGCGTTTGAGTTTGTCGTTATCAATCTCGGCAAACAATACCTGCGGCGCGCCGTCGGGCCAGCCATCGCCTTGCGCTAATACTTCCCCCCACGGGTCAATGATCATACTGTGTCCGTAGGTTTTTCGCCCGCTATTATGCGCGCCGACTTGCGCCGGGGCAATCACATAGCAGCAGTTCTCGATGGCGCGGGCGCGCAGCAACGGTAGCCAGTGCGCCGCGCCGGTGGAGACCGTGAACGCCGACGGCACTACCAGGCTGGTGGCATCCAGGCCCGAGAGTTTTCGGTGCATTTCGGGAAAGCGCAGGTCGTAACAAACCGTCAACCCGACCACGCCGGCCGGCGTGTCGCACACCACGCACTCGCTCCCCGCCATGGTGTAGTCCGATTCCCGGTGCTGCTCGCCGCTCGGCAAATCCACATCGAATAAATGAATCTTGTCGTAGCGCGCCACATTGGCGCCGTGGTTGTCATACACCAGCAGCGTATTGAAGGTTCGGGCGTGGTCATCGCTGCGCACGGGCAGGGTGCCGGCGATAATCCAAAGGTCGGCGCGGCGTGACAATTCGGCGAGGTAATCCTGAATTTTTCCGGTACCGTGGGCTTCGGCGCACTCGCGCAACTGTTGCGGATTTTTCGGCATCAAAGCAAAACACTCCGGCAACACCACCACCTGCGCACCGCCGGCAGCGGCGGCTTCCACATAATCGGCGGCCGCCGCAAGATTGCGGTCGATGTCATCGCCGCTGGTCATCTGCACCGCCGCCACTCGAGTCATGAATGGATATGCGCAGGGTAATGCGTCGGGTGATGCGACGGGTTGTTGGTGAACCGGGAGTGAATGAGCAATGGAGTGATTTGCGATGAGTGTTGCTGCACAAGATAGCGGCGAATCATAACATTCTACGATGGAATAGCCGGGCGTTATACTGTGCTTTAATTCCGGCGGCTACGCCGCGAATGGTGAGTTTTTGAATAATGTCGTGGATTGCTTCTCAAAAAACGGTGTTTTTGAGAAGATAACTATGGAAATGCACCCTAACTTCTCAAAATTCGTCTTTTTTGAGAAGTTAGCGAAGAGCAGACAAGCAGTATTGTGTATAGGCTCACTTATTCGCTGACAGTTTTTCCTCACCCTCGCCGCAAGCGCGCAATGTTTGTTCGTAATTAATGAGTCCGGTCAAACCGGGCTTTTTTGCGCGTATCATCCCTGATACGCGCCCTTTGGGCTCGCTTCGCTCGCGCCCAGTCGATTCATGGCGCTCCCGGCGATTTTTTCTCAATGTGCTTTGGCATCTCAACGCGCTTTTGTCTTTTCAATTTACTATTGCCCTTTCATTCGTCATTCTCGCCGGCAGGCGGGAATCCAGTCTGTTGTTCTCGCCAAAGGCGAGAACCCAGTACTAAAAACGATGAGAGTAACTAATACCGTCATAATCCAAGCCACATCTCCAGACCGTGATTCCTTTTGAGACGCCAAAAGCAACCGAGAAAAACCGTCAGCGAAATAGTGTACACATACACCGCTTCCATCAAAACTCCCGCGTGGCGCGAAATTCCACTTCGGGCCAGCGTTTCCTGATGAGTTGCAAATTGGCTCGGTTGGGTGCGATGTAGGTCAGCGCGTCAAGGCTGTCAAGGGCGAGGTTTTGTTCGTTCTTGCGGCGAAAATCGCGTTCGGTTTTGGCATCGGGAAAATACACCCAGCGTGCGGTAGCCACCGCCACGGCTTCGAACGAACAGGCGACGCCGTATTCGTTTTTGAGACGATGCGCGACCACATCGAATTGCAAAATGCCGATCGCGCCGAGGATCAGATCATTGCCGAGCAACGGGCGAAACGCCTGAGTCGCGCCTTCTTCGCTCAACTGCATCAAGCCTTTTTGCAATGCTTTGGCGCGTAGCGGGTCGGCGAGTTGCACTCGTCGAAACAACTCCGGCGCAAAATTGGGAATGCCGATGAACTTCAACGCTTCGCCTTCACTGAATGTGTCGCCGATGCGAATGGCGCCGTGGTTGGGTAAGCCAAGAATGTCGCCGGCCCAGGCTTCGACCGCTTGCTCGCGGCGGGCCGCCAGAAAGGTGCGGGCGTTGTGAACGATCATGGTTTTGCCGGCGCGCACATGCCGCACCTTCATGCCCTTGGTGAATTTCCCTGAAGTAACTCGCAAAAAAGCGATGCGGTCGTGGTGCGCCGGGTCCATGTTTGCCTGAATTTTGAACACGAAGCCGGAGAACTTTTCTTCGGTTGCGTCCACCGAGCGGGTTTGAGTCGGGCGCGGTCGCGGCGGCGGCGCAAATTCGACAAAGTTATCCATCAATTCATCGGTGCCGAATCGATTCAGCGCCGAACCAAAAAACACCGGCGTCAACTCACCGGCGAGATAGGCGCACGCATCGAATTCATGCCCCGCGCCTTTTATCAATTCGATTTCATCGCGCAGTTGCGGCGCGAGATCACCGATGGCGGCATCCAGTTCGGGATTATCAAGCCCGGCGAGCAACCGCGCCTCGCTCGCACCGCCGCGTCCGGCGAACAGGTGAACGATGTCGTCATACAATCGATACACGCCGACGAACGCACTGCCCATACCGACCGGCCAGGTCATGGTTGCGCATTTGATTTTCAGCACCTCTTCCACTTCATCCATCACATCCACCGGCTCGCGTCCTTCGCGGTCCATTTTGTTGATGAAGGTCATCACCGGCGTGTCGCGCAGCCGACAGACTTCCATCAACTTCACCGTTCGCTGCTCCACTCCTTTGGCGATGTCGATCACCATCAGCGCCGAATCCACCGCCGTCAAAGTTCGGTAGGTGTCCTCGGAGAAATCGGCGTGCCCCGGCGTGTCGAGCAAATTGATGACGCGATCCTTGTAGTTGAATTGCATCACCGATGAAGTCACCGAGATGCCGCGTTGTTTTTCCAACTCCATCCAATCCGAAGTGGCGTAGCGCGCGCTCTTTCGCGCCTTCACCGTGCCGGCCAGTTGAATCGCGCCGCCGTGTTGCAACAGGCGTTCGGTCAAAGTGGTCTTGCCCGCATCCGGGTGCGAGATGATGGCGAAGGTGCGACGAAGGTTAATCTGTTCGCTAAGGGCGGACATCAAAGTTACGTGGTGATATTGCTTGGCGGGAGCGCGATTATACGGATAAGTTTGGTTAATCCAAGTCCGCGAAGAGATTAAGCCAGCACGATGGCACTCATCTGTCGACCGGATTGCGCTTGGTGTCGGTGGCAACTTCTGCGGTAACTGAAGAACCGCGCTTGGTCGGCGAAGGTGTCATCGGCAAGCACATCGATGGATGCGATGCCGGCAGCGGCGATGCGCATGCGCAAATAGCGCGGCAGGTCGAAGTGCCAATCGCCGTCGCCGGTGGTTTTATTTTCATTAATGTTGCGTTGGCGAAAACACGCCGCGCAAGAAAATGGGGAATCGGTTTGGATGCGTTCGACCAATTCTTGCCCGACTCGATATGACTCACGCTGAATCGCCGGGCCGATGGCGCATACCATCCGCGCCCGCTGTGCGCCCAATTGCGTCATCATCTCAATCACCGCATCGGTCACGCCCAGCAACGCACCCTTCCAGCCGGCGTGGGCGGCGCCGATGACCCGCGCTTGCGGGTCGGCGAACAACACCGGCGCGCAGTCCGCCGCCAGCACGCCGAGTGCCAAGCCCGCTTCGCCGGTGACCATGCCATCGCCTTGAAATAACTGGTCGGGGTCGGTGTCGGCATTGATGAGGCAAACGCGGTAGCCGTGGATTTGTTGGTTGGTGAACAGCCGCACGGCACCGAGGTCGTCCCGGACTCGCCGACGGTTGGCATCCACCGAAGCGGGCAGATCGCCGGCGTAGGGGCTGCCATTGAGCGAAGCGAAAACTCCCGTGGACACGCCGCCACGCCGACCATAAAACCCGTGGCGGATACGACCCGGTGCTTCAAGCGACGCGCCGGCAAGGCGGGGCAGGGCGGACATCCGTGGAACCTATCAGCAATCCATCGCCATATCCATAAATGGTTTGATGCCTTGGATTCAACTCTTAAGTGCAACTTCACCGATGAAGGAAAGGTGAGATGCGGTAGCATCTTGATTTTCCCAAATCAATATAAGGAGTTGCCTCATGAAACGCTACACGCACCTCACCAGTGAACAACGATACCAGATTTCCAATGGCTTGAAAGAAGGCTATTCACAACAAGCCATCGCCGATATTATCGGTGTCAACCAAAGCACCATCAGCCGGGAGATACGCCGCAATGGCCCCAATCGAGGGCGTGTGCGGCGGCAACCACAGACGAAACGGATTACGGTGTCAAAGGCTACGCATTACCCGGCAATGGTGGTGCGCAAGTCGCGCCCAAGGCGTGGGCGAATGCGCTTTGGTGCGCCCGTTGCGGTCGAGGCGCATCGGCACGCGTATCAAACCTGAGCGTCAGTATTGGTCCAAGAAGTCGCCTTCGCCACTGATGTTCCTCCACATCTCTACGCATTTCACCGCTACATGTGGAATTCCACTTCTCTCTACCATACTCTAAGTTCGCCAGTTTCAAATGCAGTTCCCAGGTTGAGCCCGGGGCTTTCACATCTGACTTAAACATCCGCCTGCGTGCGCTTTACGCCCAGTGATTCCGATTAACGCTTGCACCCTCCGTATTACCGCGGCTGCTGGCACGGAGTTAGTCGGTGCTTCTTGTATTGGTACCGTCAAGACGCACGGCTATTAACCACACGCTTTTCTTCCCAATTGAAAGTGCTTTACAACCCGAAGGCCTTCTTCACACACGCGGCATTGCTGGATCAGGGTTGCCCCCATTGTCCAATATTCCCCACTGCTGCCAGCGGTAGAGAGTGCGGCGGCTGACCTTGAAGGCATCGCAGGTGGCGGCGGTACCGTGCACTTCCCAGAAGCGCAGGATGTCAATTCGTTTTTGGGCATTGAGGGTTCATCGGCCAACGATGCCCTATTTTGGCGACGCGGTAAAACCCTCTTATTTGGTAGCCAATATGCTGGACTTGCATGGCATTTCCTCTTGGGTTGAGGAGTGCCATATGTTATGGACTTATACAGGGAATGGTTTGACTTGCGCGCCTTCGGTATAATCACCCCGGTCCGGCATCACCACGGGCGGATTCGTCAGGCAATATATCGGAGAGCTGGCAGAGCGGTCGAATGCGGCGGTCTTGAAAACCGTTGACTGTAACAGGTCCGGGGGTTCGAATCCCTCGCTCTCCGCCATCGCTTTTTTTCGTTCGTTATTCCCGCCAAAAGTCCGTCCCTGGCGATAATTGAAATAACCCAAAATTTGTGTGGAATCCCACAGAATCATCCCGCGAGTTTGCGCAGAATGCGTGGCGTAGGGATGAAGCAATTGGCACAGGGAAGTGCCGCACTTCGCATCAAACGACAAAGCCGGCGCAGTCAACTGTCTTTTTATTCGAGCAAACCAATCGGCAGGACAACCCGGACCGGGTGCGGGCGGGTCATCCGGCGAGTTAGATGTGACCGAGAATGGTGCCACCGTCCACGGTCAGGATGCTGCCGTTGATGTAACTTCCGGCGTCGCTTGCCAGCAGCAACGTTGCGCCATCCAATTCGTGCAACTCACCGGCGCGTTGGGGCAACAGGTCGGCGAGGTATTCGCGGCCGCGTTCGCTGTCGAGAAATTCGCGGTTTAACTCGGTGACGAAATAGCCCGGCGCGAGCGCGTTCACCCGCACGCCTTTGCGCCCGAGTTCAAGCGCCATGCTTTTGGTCAGGTGAATGACACCGGCTTTGGCGGCATTGTAATTTGCCGCGGCGCGTCGCACCACCAGCCCAAGTATTGACGCGATATTGATAATCGAGCCGCCGGTTTTTTGCGCAACCATGTGTTGCGCCGCCACCTGCCCGACTCGCCACACCGCGCTCAAGTCGGTATCCAGCACGCGACTCCACGCTTGCTCGGTCATCTCCAGAAACTTTTGCGAGTCGGCGATGCCGGCGTTGTTGACCAGCACATCCACGCGGCCAAAGCGATCAACGATGCGCTCAAACGCCAACTCCACGCTTTGCCGGTCGTTGACATCCATCACCACCGGCAGGGCATTGATGCCGTGTTCGCCAATCCGCGCCGCCAGCGATTCGAGTTTTTGTTTGCGCCGTGCCGCCACCGCCACCGCGCATCCGGCGCGCGCCAATGTGGTTGCCAGATGCGCGCCGATTCCCGATGACGCGCCGGTAATTACGGCGACGCGCCGGTCAAGGGCGAAGGTTTGTTGCAGAAATTCGGTGTCGGACATGTCAGCAGGTGGTGGTAAATGCGTCCGTGCACTCTATCATCAAACCCGATGACGCGGGATAATCAACGCCTTTCGATTTTATTTAACATTCCGCGAAAAATCTCGCGAAAAACTCCACGAAAACCCCTGAGAAAAATCGTGCCCGGTTACTCCAAACGCCGCCGTCGTGCCGCCCTCGCTCTGCTGACCGGGTTGTTGTCGGTGGTCATGGCATGGTCGCTGACCAGCGGAGTGATTGCCACCAGCCCCGGGCAAGTGGCATCGGCTTTGCCCGATGCGCTGGCGATGCTATTTTCCGCCGACCTTTCCTTTGAGCGTAACGCCGCCGCGGACTATCAACTGGCGATGATTCTCGCCGAGATTCGCATTCCACGATTGCTGCTTGGGCTTCTGGTCGGCGCCGGGCTCGCCATCTGCGGCGCGGTGATGCAAGGATTGTTCCGCAATCCAATGGCCGACCCGGGCTTGCTCGGTGTCTCCTCCGGTGCCGCGTTGGGGGCGGTGCTGACCATCGTGCTGGGCGGTCGCCTGTTTGCCGATTTCCTTAGCCTTGGCGCGGTTGGCACATGGCTGCTACCGGCCATGGCATTCGTCGGCGGCACGGCAAGCATTCTGGTGGTGCATCGGTTGTCGGTGGTCAATGGCAAAACCGACATCGCCACCATGCTGCTTGCCGGCATTGCGGTCAACGCCATCACCGGCGCGGTCATCGGCTTGCTGAGTTACATCGCCGCCGATGCGCAGTTGCGCGATTTGATTTTCTGGAGCCTCGGCAGTTTGGAAATCACCGACCGGCGCAAACTGCTGGTGGCGATTGTTTTTATTCTTCCGGTGTTGTTGCTGTTGTCGAGATATGGCAACGAGTTGAATGCCAACCTGCTTGGGGAAAGCGAAGCCGGACACCTCGGCATTGAAATGGAAAAAGTCAAACGGCGGTTGATTGTATTGGTGGCGTTGGTGGTGGGCATCTCGGTTAGTTTGAGCGGCATCATCGGATTCGTCGGGCTGGTAGTGCCGCACCTGATTCGCATCCTTACCGGGCCCGACCACCGTCTGCTGTTGCCGGCCTCGGCGTTGTTCGGTGCTGCGTTGCTGACCGGCGCCGACATCGTCGCCCGCAGCGTAGCGGCACCGGCGGAAATTCCCATCGGCATCATCACCGCCATTCTCGGCGGACCTTTCTTTTTATGGCTACTGTTGCGCTTTCACCGCACCAGGTCGGTGCGTTGATGTTGCGCGCCAACGGCATCTCGGTGCGCATCGGCGCGCATCAATTGCTGGATAACTTCAGCGCGGCGTTCGCGCCCGGTGAGTTGGCAATGGTGGTGGGCCCCAACGGTGCCGGCAAAACCACTTTGCTGCGTTGTCTGGATGGCGAATTGACACCGAGCAGCGGTAGCGTTGAATTGTCGCATCGTCCGATCAGTCAATGGCCGCGCATGGAACTCGCGCGTCGGCGCGCGGTGCTACCCCAGCAATCCACGCTGGATTTTCCGTTCAGCGTGAACGATGTGGTGTTGATGGGGCGCATGCCGCATCCGACCACCGAGGCGCACAACCGCGTCATCGCCGCCGAGGTGTTGACGTGGTGTGATTGCACGCAGTTGGGCGAGCGTGCGTATACCAGTTTGTCCGGGGGCGAGCAGCAGCGCGTGCAAACCGCACGGGTGCTGGCGCAGATTTACCATTCGCCGAAGTCGTTGGACGAGTCATCGGCGCCGTCAAGCGCGCGTTTTTTGTTGCTGGATGAACCGGCCTCGGCGCTTGATCTCAGCCATCAATACGCCTTGTTGCGATTGCTGAAGCGCCTGAGTGCCCGTGACAAAATCGGCATCGTCTGCACCCTCCACAACCTCAATCTGGTGGCGCAATTCGCCGACCGCGCCGTGGTCATTGACCGGGGAATGTTGGTGGCTGACGGCGCGCCCATACAAGTATTCACCGAGGAGACCTTGAGCCATGTGTTCAATCTGGATGTCGCGGTGCGACGGCATCCCGACGACGATTCCATTCCCCTGCTGGTGCCGAGATTGGGCGCGCGTGCCTGAATCGCACTTTCATATTGCCATCGGGCGGACAATTCCCTATACTCGGCAAAATTGAGCCGCTTGCTATTAATAGTAGCGGCCATTCCAATTAATCATTTCATCCATCATCACGAGGAATCATTCATGAAATTCGTAACAAAAATCTCCACTCGCGTTGCCGCTGCGGCGGTTGCCGCCACCTTGGCCTCCGCATCGTTTGCCGATGTCAACGCGGC
Source organism: Candidatus Poriferihabitaceae bacterium (assembly GCA_965249835.1). Classification (GTDB taxonomy): domain Bacteria; phylum Pseudomonadota; class Gammaproteobacteria; order Arenicellales; family Poriferihabitantaceae; genus JAHRAW01. The sequence continues at coordinate 1,015 of CBDFMY010000003.1, read as the reverse complement.
GTTCTTTCTGGAGTGGGCGACGCCCAACCAGATACCCAAAGTTGAAAAGGCTTACGACGACGCCATGGGCGTTGATGTCAACTGGACCAACTTTGACACCGGCACCGCCATGACCGAAGCGATGCTGGCCGGCGACATTGACATTTCCTACAGTCAGGGTCTTGCGCCGTTCATCAACGCGGTCAATGCCAGCGCGCCGATCAAACTGGTTGCGATTGCCATGCGCTATCCGGCAAACGACTGCGTGGTGCGAGACGGTTCCGGCATCAGCAAAGAGAACGCCAACGAACTGGAAGGTCAGGCCGTGGCGGTGCCGCTCAATACCATGGCCGATTACAGTTTTCGCGGGATGATGAAAGCGTTAAACGTGGATGTTTCCAAAATCAAAGTGGTCGACCAGGAGCCGGAGGCCGCGGTAACTTCACTGGCCGACGGCAATGTCGTCATGGCTTGCATCTTCGGCGGCAACTCCACCAAAAAAGCCAAAGAACACGGCAAAGTTTTGATGACCAACGCGGAAAAAGCCGCGGTGGACATCGTAAGTTTTGATGTGGTTTCCGTCACCGAGAAATTCCTTCAGGAAAACCCGGAGCAGTTGCGCACTTTCCTGGCAGTGACCCACGAAGCCAACGCCGCTTTCGCCAAAGACCAATCAAAGATCGGTATCATCGCCAAAGATGCCGGTATGTCGGTTGAAGACGCACGCAACCAGATGGCATCTTTCGGCTTTCCAACACCGCAGCAACAGTTGGACGACTATTTCAACAAGGGCGGGGTGGCCGACACCGCGATTAACTTTGTCGGCTCGGCGTTCGCAACGCCGGAAAATCCCGCGCTCAAAGACTACAGTGCGGTCATCGATACTTCATTCCTGAAGTAATCGGATCGCGGTTGCGGTTACTGGTGACAGGTTATGAGAGCCTGTCACCTTTTTTTTTACCCCCGCATAAATTAGCCGAGCGCGATGATGGGTGATTTAGTCGCCGACAAAGTCAGCATGGTCTTCGACATGGGC
>CBDFMY010000002.1:0-189871 GCA_965249835.1 Candidatus Poriferihabitaceae bacterium | reverse complement strand
GCAAACCTTGTGCTCGATGCAAAGCGCACATTCGCAACATCACTATCGGGCAGCGATCGACCTTTTACTGTCCGAGGTGTCAACGGTGATTGCGATATACCGGGTTGGCAGATGCGGATGACGGTGCCTGAAAAATTGTTATAAAATACCCCGACGGCAAATGAGCAACAAAACAAAACGTATTTCAGCATGTCTTGGACAGTCGAACGCGTAACAGAGCAAATTAAACTCGGCGAGGACAGCTCGGTTGAGTTCAAGGAGGCAATGTTTTCCGGAGACAGCCTGCGAGGACCTGATCGTAGCGTCATCGCAGATGAGTTGGCTGCCATGGGAAACACCCATGGTGGCTCGCTGATTTTCAGCGTCTCGGATAGCGGGTCGATACAGCAAATGGACCGCAAACAGATGGATGTATTGGAAGCGTGCATTTACGAGGTGTGCAATGACCGCATCAAACCATCCCTGCGGTTCAGCACAAAAAGAATAGCACTGCCGGAGGGCTCCGGCGTTCTCGTGGTGGAAGTGGAGAAAAGTTCACTCGTTCACAAAAGTTCAGGGAGATACTTCCACCGACAAGGCAGCACGAAACGGGAAATGCCACCGCAAATTCTGCAGCGGCTTTTCGCGCAACGCAGTCGAAGTGGCTTGGTTGAGCCAGACGAGCGAGCGGTTGCCGGCACCGGCCCCAACACTTTGGACTCGGCACTTTCGCAGCGTTTTTTGAGTTCTCGCACCAGTGTGCCGGCTGAGTCGCAGTTCCAGCGACTGGGGCTTGTCTGCGAAGATGCTGATAAAGTGATGCGTGCCACCGTTGCCGGAATTTTGCTGTGTACTCAAAATCCCGAGACGCACATACCAGGCGCTTTTATCGAAGCGGTGCGTTATGCCGGCATCACTCCCGATGGCGCACGGCAACTCGACGCGGCAACCATCACCGGCCCGCTGGACCACCAAATCAAAGAGGCCATCGCTTTTGCTGTGCGGAACATGGGTGTGGCAGCGCACAAAGCCCCGGCGCGGGTGGAAATGCCGCAGTATAGCGAGCGGGCGATATTTGAATCTATCGTGAACTCTGTCATACATCGCGATTACACTATACGGGGTTCGAAAATCCGCCTCTTTATCTTTGATGATCGGCTGGAGTTATACTCGCCCGGCTCGCTCAACAACACATTGACTCTGGACAGCATGCGTGTCCGTCAGTCGACCCGAAATGAAATGCTCGCCTCGTTGCTGTGCCGGATTCCCGTGGATGGTGTGCTTGGGTCCGGTGACAGACAGTATTTTTTGGAACGTCGAGGAGAAGGGGTTTGGATTATTCGAGAGGAGACCAGGAAACTAACGGGAAGAGAACCTACATATGCGTTGATTGACGGCGAGGAGTTGCAACTGACGCTTCCCGCGGCACCGCAAAAAACCGAAGGCACACGAGGCGAGATTTCCGTATCCGCCGAAGGCAAATCGCTCAAAGGTGTGTATGTGCTCGCGCTCTATCCGAACAAAACATACCAAGAGGCGAAAACTAATTCGCTGGGCCGGGCGGATTTTGACTTTTACTCAAAGTTACCGATGACCGTGTTTTGCGCCATGCATGGATTCACTGCTCATGTCGAATCGGACTGGAATCCGACCGACCCGCTTGCCATTGAACTCAAGCCACTGGCGAGTGGCGGTAGTGCGGTTATTTCGGAGAGCCGCGGTCATATTCCCGGCTTGCAAGGGGGATTGAATCCGATTCTTGATACCCTTGACCGCACCTATCTCTACGCCAGCAACATAGCGATTGACGGCGGGAAGCAACAGCCGGTGCATTTCAGCATGAGAAAACCGGTGCACCTGACCGACGTCAACGGTACTGAACGGATAGTTAGATTCATTGAGATGACAGGCAAAGCGGCATTGCTGGAATACGAAACACCGACCGCCTGATTCGCGGTGCGAGGATGCCGGCGGTGATTGTGTGTTACAAAAATCGCTTCAAGTCTTTCGCTAAACTATTCACAGCATCCATAAACACAAGTTTTATTACCATTTGAAAGAGTGTGAATTTAGGTACAATATGCGACATGAAAACATGTACAGCCATCTATTGAAGGATTTCCGAAATCATCCTTTATAGTATCTTGAACCTAGAAATATTACCGGATATCCATATGGCCCGGCGCATAATATAATTGCCTAGCGGCGCGCTTATGGCGTTGCCGCCACAATCCATTTGACCCTTTGCGATTTGAATTATTTTAGAAGAACATGCTCAATCTGACCGGCCCCGAAGAATTGCGTCTTGAACAGTTGGTGCAGACTTTCGAGCGCAACCGCGCCGCCTATTTGTCCGGCAAATTCAACGAGACGCAAGTACGGGTGGAGTTCATCAACCCGTTTTTTGAGTTGCTTGGCTGGGATGTTCATAACAAGCGCGGCTACGCGGAATCCTATAAAGATGTCTATCACGAGGACGCGGTGCGTGTTGCCGGCGCGAGCAAGGGGCCGGCCAGAGAAAGGATTAGCGCCGCGACCAAAGCCCCGGATTACGCGTTCCGCATCGGCGGCACTCGAAAATTCTTTCTTGAAGCGAAAAAACCGTCCGTTAATATCAAGGGCGACCCGGGCCCGGCTTTTCAACTGCGGCGTTATGGTTGGTCGGCAAAACTGCCGCTCAGTATCCTCACCGATTTTGAGGAATTCGCGGTTTATGATTGCCGGGTGAGGCCGGTGAAAAACGATAACGCCGCCAAAGCCAGAACCCTCTACATCACCTACGATCAGTATCTGGACAAGTGGGATGAAATCAGTTCCGTTTTTTCCCGTGAGGCGGTGCTCAAAGGCTCGTTCGATCAATATGCCGATTCGTATAAAGCCAAGCGCGGCACCGCGCAAGTGGATGACGCTTTTCTCGCCGAGATAGAAGTCTGGCGCGGCAACTTGGCGCGCAACCTGGCGTTGCGCAACCCGAACCTGAACCAACGCCAACTTAATTTTTCGGTTTTACGGATCATTGACCGAATTATTTTTCTGCGCATGTGCGAAGACCGCGAGATTGAGCCACATGGGCAGTTGCAAAGCCTGCTGGACGGCGCCGGGATTTATCCGCGTCTCATCCGATATTTCAAAAACGCGGACGATAAATACAACTCAGGATTGTTTCATTTCAAAAATGAAAAGAGCCGCCCCACGCAAGCGGACGAACTCACTCTCGGACTCCGCATAGACGACAAGGTGCTAAAAGATATTTTGAAAACCGTCTATTACCCGGAAAGCCCGTACGAGTTTTCGGTCTTCCCGCCGGAGACCCTGGGCCAGGTTTATGAACAATTTTTGGGCAAGGTCATCACCCTGACTCCAAAGCACCAAGCCCGGATTACGGAAAAGCCGGAAGTCAAAAAAGCCGGCGGCGTCTATTACACGCCAAAATATATTGTCGATTACATCGTCGAGAAAACCGTCGGCAAACTGCTCGCCGGCAAAACCCCGGCCGCGCCGGCGGTGAAAAACCTGAAGGTGCTGGACCTTGCCTGCGGCTCCGGCTCCTTCCTGCTGGGCGCCTATCAATACATTCTCGTCTGGTATTGCGACCAATATGTAAAGGCCGGGGTGGACAAGCATAAAAAAGTGATTTATCAAACGCAAGGCGGCGAGTGGCGGCTGACCACGGCCGAGCGCAAGCGCATTTTGCTGCAGCATATTTATGGCGTGGATATCGATATTCAGGCGGTGGAAACCAGCAAACTTTCGCTGCTGCTACAGGTGCTTGAAGGCGAGTCGAGCGAGACTTTGGCGCGACAATTGTCGTTGTTCAAAGAGCGCGCCTTGCCGGATTTAGGCGACAACATCAAATGCGGCAACGCGCTGATTGCCGCGGATTTTTACGACAACCAGCAAGCCGGCCTGTTTGATGAAGCCGAGCAATATCGGGTGAACATCTTCGACTGGCGCGCCGAGTTTCCGGCCATTATGCAAGCCGGCGGATTTGATGCGGTCATCGGCAATCCGCCTTATGTGCGGCAGGAAACCTTGGGCCGCGACAAGGATTATTTCCAAAAGAAGTTTGCGGTCTATCACGGCATGGCCGACCTGTATGCCTATTTTATCGAGCAAGGCATCACGCTGACCAAGCCCGGCGGCTATTTTTCCTATATCGTTTCCAACAAGTGGATGCGCGCCAATTACGGCGCGGCGTTGCGCGCGTATCTCCAACGCCAACGCATAGAGGAAGTCGTGGACTTTGGCGACCTGCCGGTTTTCAAGACCGCCACGGCCTACCCGTGCATCCTCGGCATCAGCAAGAACGCGCCAAAAAACAAGTTGAACATCACTCAGGTAAAAACCCTGGAGTTTCAAAATCTAAGCGATTATGTCGCGCAAAAGCATTATGCCATTGACCGCAAATCCCTAAGCGAGCAGGGCTGGTCATTGGCGAACAAGAAAACGCAATCGCTGTTGGCAAAACTAAAGGCGCAAGGCGTGCCGCTCAGCGATTATGTGAATGGAAAAATATATCGCGGCGTGCTTACCGGCTTCAACAAAGCATTTGTCATTGACGCCCAAACGCGCAACCGATTGATTAAAGAAGATGCCAATAGCAAAAAGATAATCAAACCGTTTTTGCTTGGACGGGATATAAAGCGTTACCAACGTCCCATTAATAACAATTTTTTAATCTTCGCCAAGCAGGGGATTGATATTAAAAGCTATCCGGCGATTGAAAGATATTTGCAACAATTTAGAAAACAACTCTCGCCAAAACCGAGAAACTGGAAAGGCGAGAAGTGGGGAGGTCGTAAGCCAGGCGCTTATAAATGGTATGAAATTCAAGACGCTGTGGATTATTATGCCGAATTTGAAAAGCCGAAGATAATTTATCCAAACATTTGTAAGCAACCAGAATTTACTTATGACGTTGCCCGTTTATTTACTAATCAAAAATGTTTCATAATTTCTCTCGCTGATAAATATTTATTAGGTTTATTAAACTCATCAACGTTTTCTTTCTTGTTTGAGTTAATACTTCCAAAACTTCGAGGTAATTTTTATGAACCCAGTTACGTCTTTATTAAAAACTTTCCAATACGACCGATCGACTTCGCCAACCCCGAAGAAAAAACCAAGCATGACCAGATGGTGGCGTTAGTCGAGCAAATACAGGATCTGAACAAAAAACTTGCCGCGGCCCAAACCGAGCATGAAAAAACCGTCCTGCAACGCCAAATCGCGGCCGCCGACCAGCGCATCGATCAATGCGTCTTTGACCTGTATGACTTGACCGAAGCGGAAATCAAAATCATCCAAGACGGCGTAAAGTGAGCCGCGGTGAGGCGCGGGTGGTGGTTTTTGTGGTCGGCTGGAGCTATTTGTTATGATCTTGGCTACTGACATACCTTTTTCTCAGGTTAACAAGCTCTTTATTCCTTTTGACTAGCTCTCTTCTAACATCATCCCACTTTGTTAGAATTGGAAACTCATCTATTTTTTCTTTGCCTTGGTGTTTATAAGCTTGTAATGGGCATGTCGGTTTTTCTGTACAGATAACCGTGTAATCACTAATTGCTTTATCTAGAACATGCCTTGCTGAATCGACATTCTTTTCGATTTTATCTCTCACTTGTTTATGGATACGACTAATGGCTTCAATATAGATTCTTGTTGCGACTCTAAGATTAACTGCGTCGGGCATTTCATTCAGCACTTGATTCTTGAAGCCATCGTCTAGAAGCAAGTGCTTTTTTTGCGTGCTAAAACACAAGGAATACTCTAACAGCCCATCATCAAGATCAGTCCACTTTAGTTTCGTAGATACTAGATGTACGGGAAGGCCTCTATGCTGAACATGATTTCTTAAAGCCTCTATGAACCTATATTCAAAGCATGCTTTATATTCTTTAGAAAAAAGTTCTTTAATGTCGGTTTTAGCATTCTCATCAGATTGCATGCGCGAACATATATGGCTTGAAAGTTGGTCTGTGTATAAACGAACTGCCGTTAACAAATTAACAAGACGAATATTTAAGGCCAGCCGGACATCAAAGAAATCTTTGTATTCGATATGGTTACGAACCATTTCCGATATAGATACATTTGTTGCCTCACGTTCCAACTCTAGAAAGTTGCGGATAATTATCTCGTATTTTTCTTCTATCGCGAACGCATGAAACAAAATCTGCCTTGATGTCTTCAATTGCTCAAATCGTTCTTGGTCAATCTCCAATTCAGAAAATTGACCGAATGCTCTTATGATGAAGATGTACTCATTGCTCATAACACTAAAACTCAACGGTAGCGTTAGCGGTCGGCTGGAATGATTTGTTAGGTGCTTTTAAAATTATAAAACCATAATGCTATGCTTTGGTAATAATTGCTTCAATGTATAGTTACGATGATAAATAGCTGCTTGATGGAATCGATAAACATCTTTATTTATCATATCATGTGAACCGTCTAAAGCTTCAAAATTATGTGTTTGCTTCTCCCAATCATCCGGCGAATACTCTAGCGCCTCATTATCCGATTTTTCAAATAACCCACCATTATTGATAGCCTTTTTCCATGCATTAATCCTGTCCTCTTTATTCGCCTCTACCGCTAAAATTTCACTTACTTTAGTTTTAATATCTTTAAACTCAGCAGGATTAACAGATAAGTTCGTTAGCTGTGCATAATCACCAAATGCCTTGTGTATTTTTTCACAGCCCTCTAAAAAGGTGTCGTGATTGTTCCTCCACCCAGAAGTTCGGTTATTTTTTGTATAAGTAAACTTCCATCTTAAGAAAGGTCTATCTGGATAGGTGCCAACTGCACCATGCCCTAATGCACCAGTAACAACGCTTGCTCCTTTGCTTACAATATTTCTGTAATTTTTAATAAGAAATTTGGGTGTATATTTTTCTAAAAACCCAGTAAATTTACCCATAATATAGGCCTTAACTTCTTCGTTTTTAACATCTAATTCGAACGATTGTCCATCTACTTTATTTTCTCTTGAACTCACGCCAGAAAATCCGTAATGAGAAAAAGTATCAGCATATACATGTGCCGTGATACCCATTAACGCTAACCCATACTCATCTTTTACAGCAACCGCATGACGAATATGATTTTTAACCATTTCTTGTGCTAGCGCACTATCTTTTACACATTTTAATTTTTCAGATAGTGTTTTACCTTCTCCGCCTGGGAAAAAATGAAATGGTACCCATACTTTGCGTTGTTCTGCATAATCTGCCGCAGCATTTTTAATTGCTTCAGAATTTGTATGTGCAGTCGCTGTTGCTTCAAACATTCCACCGTCTTCGTGCTGTTCGCTATCATTTGCTGTTGAATCATCGACATATTGCGCGGCATACGCGATTACTTTTGCGTGCTTAACTTCCAATCCTGCTGCTCTTGCCATGGCATAAGTGCCATAATAGTGCATATCTTCTTGCATATTTTTCTCCTTTGAATAAATACTATTATTGAGTTATTCACGCCTAACAGCGAGTTAAGCGTCACCTGAGTTGTAGTTTAGCAGAAAATACGGCTTTCGTTGCTAAACTTGGTAAGGGCGTTAGCCCGTCCGCTTGAGTGATTAGTTCACTGCTGTCCCATTAACAGACAAAAAAGAGGGTCTGATTCGCCCTGAATTGATACAATGAATTTATCTACAACTTATTGAATCAAATAGGAGAATCAGACCATGGCGCATTGTAACACCGTTTTATCGCAGATCCTCAAATGGGTGCCGAGACATGAATTCGAGAGCCTGGCCACACGGCATCATATGGCCGCTCGTTCCGTGTCGCGTCGCGTTGGGCGCAGTTCGTCGGCCTGTTCATGGCGCAGGTGACCGGCCGCGACAGCTTGCGCGACATCGTCGACAACCTGAGTGCTCAGACGCATCGGCTTTATCACTTGGGCGGCGTCGGCCTGTCCAGCTCCAGCCTGGCGCGCATCAACCGGGACAAGCCTTATACGTTGTACGAAGCCCTGTTCGGGAAACTGTTGCGACGTTGCCAGGGGGTCGCGCCCGGGCACAAGTTTCGTTTCAGTATTCGCTCGATGCCAGCACCATCAAGTTGTGCCTCTCGGCCTTCCCGTGGGCCGATTTCCGAACGACCAAGGGGGCGGTCAAGCTACATGTCGGTCATAATCATTACCCCACTTAATTGAATGGTTAAAAGTTGTAAAAAGGGGCGATTCAGCCCCCGCTGGTGATTAGATATACAAGTCGTAGCCCTTCTGCAAGACATCCCCAAAACTACTGTGCCGGTTTTTCAGATAAAACCTCGCGCCTTTGATATAGGCGTTCAAACGCTCTCGGGGCGTGCCGTGATGTTGTGGTGAATTGAAATCGTAATCACCCAGGCTGGCAATAAATTCCATAGGTCTGGTGGCATCGGATATTTCAAGGTAACTCGGCACATACCAACCAGCAACGAAGTCCGCCATCAATTCAGTGGGTTTGGAACTTAACGGATGAAATTCAACCCCATACTTAAACTGGGCAATGTGCGCATATTCATGCGCCATAACCGCATTAAATGCTGCATAGGTATAGGGGTCATCTGAATCTGACTGCTGACTCCATATTGCATCTGCAAGCCGCTTGCCGAAAATCACTGCGCCGTCTGGTGAGCCTCCGTAGCCAGCCTGGCGACCAAGGACATCAGTAATATCCGTTACTAACGCAAATGCATTGCTACTGTGTCTGCCAACCATCTCGAAGGTTTCATGCCTGTTGCGTGTTGAAGGGGTAATGAAACGCCTTTATAAATCCACGCTTCTGGATAATCCAGTTCGATGCGGGCTTCGCCAGCCTGCAAAGCATTCAAAGCACAGCCCCGGATTCGTGTGCCTGCATTGGCGGTGTTGCAGCCCATGCAGGTTGCACTGGTGGCGGCGAGATACATGCCGGCTTGTTGCAGAAAGCGGCGACGGTTTAATTGGGATTCACTAATTTTGGGTTTCATGTGATTTTCTCCCGATTGAAACGGATTAAAAAAAGTCTCCGTGTAGCGAGGTTAGTGAAAGCGAAACTGTAGGGAAACCAGGGCGGAAAATCAAGGAAGAATAGCAAAAGCCACCCATATTGAACCCGCCCTGTGCACAGGGAAGTGCGCGTTTTGTTTGTATCATCCGTGATACAAACCCCCGCTTTGCGGGGGCTACGCGAAAAATCGCTCCAGTCAATTTTTTGCTGATAACCCAAAGGCAAATTTTCTGCCATAATTATCGCCTCGTTCAACGGCTAACGCGTGATGAAATACAACAACATTCTCGAAACCATCGGCGGCACACCGGCGGTAAAACTAAACCAACTGGGCGGCAATCTGGATTGCCGCTTGTGGGTGAAACTGGAAGCCTTCAACCCCGGCGGCTCGGTTAAGGATCGCCCGGCGTTGCGCATGATCGAAGACGCCGAAGCGAACGGCACACTGCGCCCGGGCGATGTCATCATCGAGCCGACTTCGGGCAACACCGGCATCGGTCTTGCCATGGTCGCCGCGGTCAAGGGCTACCGTTCGGTTTTCGTAATGGCTGAGGATATGAGCGAGGAACGCAAGCAGATTTTGCGCGCATATGGCGGCGAAGTGATTTTGACGCCGGCGGACAAAGGCACGATCGGCGCCATTGAAGAGGCGCGACGCTTGGAAAAAGAAAAAGGATATTTCTTTGTCGGTCAGCACTACAACCCGTCCAACCCGGCTTCCCACGAGCAAACCGCCGATGAGATTTGGAATGACTTCGGCGATGAATTGGACGCGGTGATTTTGACCACCGGCACCGGCGGCACGGTCACCGGACTCGGTATTTACCTGCGCAAAAAACACCCGACCATCCGCATCATCGCCACCGAGCCGGCGGATTCACCGATCTTGAGTCGAGGCATCGCCTGCAAACATAAAATTATGGGCACCGCGCCGGGTTTTATTCCCGATACGCTCGACCAAAGTGCTTACGACGAAGTGATTCCGGTTACCACCGAGCAGGCATACAACGCCACGCGGAATTTGGCGAAACTGGAAGGCATCTTCGCCGGAATTTCCTGCGGTGCGGCAACCCACGGCATGCTGGAGGTCGCCGCACGAACTTCGTTTCGGGGTAAAACCTTGCTGGCGATTTTGCCGGACACCGGCGAACGGTATTTGAGCACCGAGGTTTGGGATTGAGTTTTGCGCATCGCGTTCGCGGCGATGGTTTGATCGATGAATCATCCATGAATCAACCAACCACACGACATTCGGTCGCTAATCCATGAAAGGAGCCGTCGCCGCCGGTCATCGCCTGACCTGTAACACCGCCGCCGACATTTTGCGCGCCGGTGGCAACGCCTTTGACGCGGCCATCGGCGGATTCTTCACCGCTTGCGTAACCGAGCCGGTGCTGGCTTCCCTCGGCGGTGGCGGGTTTTTATTTGCCCGCAACGGTGCCGGACAAAATCAAGTGTATGATTTTTTCACGCACACGCCTGGGCATAACCCCGCCGCAACTTCCCGAAATGACGACATTGACTTTCATCCGGTCACCGTGGATTTCGGTGCCGTGCGACAGGAGTTTCACATCGGCTTTGGTACCTGCGCGGTGCCCGGCACGGTGCGCGGGATGTTTGCGGTTCATCGACATCTCGCCACCTTGCCGCTTCGGGAATTAATCCAGCCGGCGGTGGAACTGGCAAGAGCCGGAGCAACGGTCAATCCATTTCAATCCTGGTTGCTGGAGTTGGTGTCGCCGATTTATCGAACCGAATCGGCATTGCCGTTGTTCGAAAGTCCAAATCATCCGGGCAAACTGTTGCAACCGGAAGATATTTTTTACAACCCGCAACTCGCCGATGTGTTGGAAGCATTATCCCGCGAAGGCGATGCGCTTTTTTATCAGGGAGAAATTGCGACTCGAATCGTTGAGCAGTGTCGACAAGGCGGTTGTCTCACCCGCGAAGATTTAAAAGAATATCAAGTGTATCGACGCGCGCCGCTTGAAATTCCGTATCACGGTCACCGATTACTCATCAATCCGCCGCCGAGTGCCGGTGGACTGCTAATCGGTTTTGGAATTGAATTACTCAAGCACGCGAATTTTTCCGGCAACTCGTTTGCGTGGGGCAGTGAAGTTCACATCAACGCGTTGATTGAGACCATGCGGGCGACTTCAGAAGCACGCAGTCGACATTTTTGCGATGGCGCAAACGAAGCGTTGTTGGAGCCGGGCTTGCTGGCGCAATACCGCGAACTGGTATTGAATCGCGCCCACGCCTCTCGCGGAACCACCCACATCAGCATCATTGATGCCCAGGCAAACATCGCCTCGCTGACCGTCTCCAACGGCGAAGGTTGCGGGCGGTTGATGGCCGACCTCGGTTTTATGTTGAACAACATGCTGGGAGAGGAAGACGTCAACCCCGGCGCAGGAAATCTCGCACATCACTGGCAGACCAATCAGCGCATGTCATCCATGATGGCGCCCGGTATTTTGCTGGCGGATGATGGGAGCGTCAGCGCGCTGGGTTCCGGCGGCTCCAATCGAATACGTACCGCGATTTTGCAGGTGATTTGCAACACGGTGGATTTTGCTATGGACATTGAAGCGGCGGTCACCGCGCCGCGAGTTCACATCGAAACCGACGACTTGCACCGGGAGCAAAACTTCCCCGCACCGACGGTGCGGTCTCTGGCACGGGACTTTCCCGGGCATCGCGTGTTCGAAGAGCCCAACATGTTTTTCGGCGGCGTGCATGTCGCGCAACTCAATCATCGAGGTGAGTTGTCGGCGGTGGGCGACCCGCGCCGCGATGGCATCGGCGTAGTGGTTTCCTGAGCAGGCATATGAGCGGAGAATATAATCAGGAACGATGCGCCGGAAGAAATTTTTTCAATTGTGCTTGCTTATTTTCCGCCATGCTTTGTTGCGTCTCAAAGCTCGGTCGTTCACATACTTAATGTATTGCTCTCTCCCTCGCTCCTCGTGTGCCTTGCCTGACGAAAAATATGCGGCGCGCAATGTTTGTCTGGATATAAGGAGTTCGGTCAAACCGGGCTTTTTTGCGCGTATCATCCCTGATACGCGCCCTTCGGGCTCGCTTCGCTCGCGCCCAGTCGATTCATGGCGCACCCGGCGATTTTTTGCACTTGCCTTGCCTGACGAAAAATATGCGGCGCGCAATGTTTGTCTGGATATAAGGAGTTCGGTCAAACCGGGCTTTTTTGCGCGTATCATCCCCGATACGCGCCCTTCGGGCTCGCTTCGCTCGCGCCCAGTCGATTCATGGCGCACCCGACGATTTTTTGCACTTGCCTTGCCTGACAACGAAAATTCGGCGCGCAATGTTTGTCTGGATTATAAGAAGTCTGGCTAACGCTGGACTTTTTTCTCAATGTGCTTTGGCTTCTCAACGCGCCTTTATCCTCTCAATTCATCATCACCTATCATTCGTCATCCCCGCCTGCCGGCGAGGATGACGGGTTGGGGGGTAATGGTGAATTGTAAAGTGTGACTTTCTTTGAGACGCCAAAAGTAAACGAGAAAAAGGCGAATACTGATTCTTTTGTTGTCACGCCCACTAAAGTTTTGCCATTTACTCTATTCTCCCAATCACCAGAGCATGCAGGGACGCATGCTGGCGCGTGGAAACAGGAAGTTTCCCCCGCGCCAAAAGGGGGGCGCGGGGGGCATCCCCCCCGCAAAGCGCGAGCACGCGCAAGCGAACCTTTGCCTATCAGCCACAGGTTACTCGGCGGCGTAAGCCGCCGCCAATGCCCTTCGTACACCACTGTCATTTGCGGCAAAGCCGCCGCCATTTAAGCGACGAAGCGCAACACCGCATGGCGACGCCATAATAAAATAGGCAAGCGCAATGCGTGTTTAAAAAAACGGCAACTCGACGAGACTTGCAGGAATGTAGCGGTCTTGTTTGATGACTTCCACATGGTCGGCGGGTGAGATTTCTCTCGCGATGAGCGCCAAGCCGATGTTGCGTTTGAGTCGTGGCGACCAGATGCCGCAGGTCATGTCGCCGACCTTGCGGCCATCCGCGTGAATGTCATACCAAACCGGATGCGGCGCGGTTGGTTGGTCGCCTTCGAGGAGAATGCCAAGTTGATGGCGCACGACTCCCCGCTGGTGGATTTTGCGAAGCGCGTTGATGCCGACCACATCATCCGCGACATCCAGGTCGATATATTTACCGAGGCGCACTTCAAACGGGTTGGTGGTGTCATCGGTGTCGCCGCCCCAGGAGAGCAGGCCGCTTTCGATGCGCTCAATGGAGTTGGGGCAGCCGGCGGCGATGTCCCAGGGTCGCCCGGCTTCGTCGATGAGATTCCACAACGCCGAGCCTTTTGCGCCGTCCATAAGATAAATCTCAAACCCGCCTTGTTTGGACCAGCCGGAGCGGGCCAGGATGAGCGGAATGCCTTCGATGTCGGCGCGGCGAAACCAGAAGTGCTTGAGTTGCCGCGTCCAATCGCCGAACACCGAGGCGATTACTTCCTCGGCTTTCGGACCCTGCACCGCCATGGGTGAGACATCGGGTTCGGTCACGACGACATTGAGCCCGCGTTCCGCGGCGATGGCGCGAGACCAGAAAATAATGTTGGAATCGGCGATGGAAAACCAGTACCGATTTTCATCCACCCGCAACACGATGGGATCATTAATAATGGTGCCGGCGTGATTGCAAAGGGCGATGTATTTTCCCTGCTCGGTAGCGCAGCCGGAAAGATCGCGCGGCGAGAGAATCTGCGCCAGTTTGCCCGCGTCTGGCCCGGTCAATTCCACTTGTCGTTGCACCGCCACATCCCATTGCGTGACGCCGTTCAGCAGCCGCCAGTATTCTCCCTCCGGGTCGCCGTAGCCGGTTGGCAACAACATTTGGTTGTAGGGTGTGAAACTGGTAACACCGGCCGCCACCGTCGCATCAAAATAAGGCGAGTGGCGCACGCGGGTATGGGGCGAAATCTGGAACATGGAAATCGAATGCTTGTGGATAGTGTGCGGTTAGAAATCAACTTCCGATGGTTTTACCGCCACCCCACAATCCACGTCAATAGCAGTGATATGACGACGGCCGTATTCAGTTTTGGCACTTTCTTCAGCAGTTGAATTTAATTTGAACTCCGTGGCGAAGATCACGATTGTTGTTCCAGTTGCGATATTTTCCAAACAGTCTTGGCGTGGCTCGCCAGCCATTTTTGGTGATCTTCCATGGCATCCATATGCCATTCACTATATTCGGCAATATGCTGATTGATTTTGTATGGGCTTCGTTGCAAGACCTCACGCTTTTTTGCAAAACTTTCCTGCCCCAGGTTCTGGCTGGAAGGAAGCAACGCCATATTGCCCAATCGGTCGATGGCTTGTTCAACCGACTCCCTGCCAAAGTATTCTTGCCATGCGTCATCGGGGTTGTATGGCAAGATATGTTCGAGAGTTAGTGATGAGGGTGGTTCATCACCACTGAGTTGTTGTTCTATTTTTCTCAGCAAAAATAGAATTTTTTTACTGGATTGGCGGCTTGGTAGTGTTTTAGACGCAAAATCTCTACCAAAGGAATCGTTGTCAGGATAAACGAGACGTAGAATGTCTGTGAGACCGCCCAAAGATTCACCTTCATTGGTCACTTTGTTGGCCATGTCATTGTAGGTTTGTTCTTGCACCGGGGTCGGGTTGCTGCAAATGATATTGTAGCGAATGCTGACGGTGGCAATACGCCTGACGAGATCGATAAAATCATTGGGCGACAATCGTTGATACCCAGCCATCAACAAGCTAAGCGGTGTCTTAATGTTAAATGTCCGCAGCGTCTCCAAATACGGTTTGATGTTCGTATATGCGCCATCGCTTTCGTTCCAGAAATTATCGTTGTGATCTTGCAGTGCCGCATAAACAGGGGCATGCTTTTTCAAGTCCTCCAGATACGGAATTACTTCATTGGGCAATTCGACATCATTTTTCAAGGTGCGGAACAAGTTTTTTTTCGCGACCAATTTTTTCTGTATCCCTAAATAACTGCGCAAAAAGTTGGTGAACTCAGTCTCGCCCAGTTGCTCCAAAATACCGGCCCATTGCTCTTCAAAGTCACGAAAATGTTCTTCTGAGTAACCCTTTTCACTCGCCATGGTGGAAAGCAAGTAGTTTTTCAGCAAATCCGGTGTGGACAAATGCAAACCGCTGGCATTCAGGGTTTCAAACACCGTATAGGCATTCAAATCGTTCTGTACCGTGATGGTTGTAAATAATAACCCATCGGCAATATCGGCAATCATCGCCGCGACTTCTTCACCAGTTTGATAGGTTTCGAATCGGCTTTTAAAAAACTCAAACGCCTTGTTAATCTTTCGGTTTGTTGCCGTGAGGTTGCGTTGTGCCATAATGCCAAACTGTCTGGTGAGGGCATGAAAGTGACTGTCATTATGGCGGTTAAGGATGAACTTCCGGTCGGTTCTCAAGGTGACCGCATCAAGCACTCCCAGATAGGTTGCTTTGTAATTGTCTATGCGTATCTGGTTTTCCTTCGGCTGAATTTTATTATCAATAAAATTTTGCAATGCGTTGATCGCCGCAACAATCGCAATGGAGAGAGTAGTTAGTCGCTGTTGTCCGTCAATCACGGTAAACATTTTTCCATCATCCGTTTGAAACACCAGATATCCCATAAAATGCTGAATTTTGCTTTCTTGCATTTCCTCAATATCCTGCCATAACTCTTCCCAGTGTTCGAACTTCCACGAATAATCGCGTTGGAAGTGCGGAACAATGTATTTTTTTCCGTTCGCCATTATCTGGGAAAAAGACTGGTTGTCTGGCTCCAAATAAATTTTCTTAAAACTCGGTTGTCTTATTTTGTCAGACATAAAAATTCTCCTACACCGTTTGAAACACAATCTCTCGGTGTTCCTGCCGGTCGCGAGATTGGAAAGTTTGCACGGCGTTGACTTTGAGTTGGTCGTTGTCTTTGAAACCATCGTCCGGACAAATAACCCGTTGCGGATTGGCATCGGCGATAGTGTTGTCTTAGATGTTTTTCCAAACAGATGCGTTGCAACTGCTCAAAATCCACTTTATCTTCAGAAAAAACTTTCGGTCACACTTCTTGCAAGGCGATGCGCAGTTGTTCGCATTTTTTCCCAGCGATATCCAGTGAGTTGAGATTTGCTTTTTGCGGTTTTGTTGACATTATAGAATTGATGATGGTCGGGGTGAGAGGATTTGAACCTCCGGCCCCTGCCTCCCGAAGGCAGTGCTCTACCAGGCTGAGCTACACCCCGACAATGGTTTATCTGCGTGATTGCTTGCTAACTTATGTTGGCTAACTATTTTGCTTTAATGGTTAGTGGCGGCGTTGGACGGAAAACTCCGCGAGATTAATCAGCGCGTCTTTGCAGGGCGATTCCGCTATCTCGTCCAGTGCCTCAACCGCCGCCACCGATTGCAATCGCGCTTGCTCGGCAGTGTATGCCAGCGCGCCGGTGGATTCAACGATTGCGAAGATTTCGTTGAAGTCATCTCTGATGTCGCCGCCGTCATCGCGCCGGCCATTTTCGATGGCGTGTCGTATCAGCCGCCGCTGTTGCTCGGTGCTGTGCCGCAACGCGTAGATCAGCGGCAAGGTCGGTTTGCCTTCGGCAAAATCATCGCCCGCGTTCTTGCCGATGTCCTTGCTGTCGGCTTGGTAATCGAGCACATCATCGATCAACTGAAACGCGGTTCCGAGGCAAATGCCGTATAACGCAAGCGCCGCACATTCGGATGGTTTTCGTTTGCCGATGACCGCGCCGAGCCGCGCCGCCGATTCAAACAATCGTGCGGTTTTACGCCGGATGGTGTCGAGATACGCCTGCTCGGTGGTGTCCGGCGAACGAGTGTTAAGCAGTTGCATAACCTCGCCCTCGGCGATGGCGTTGGTGGTCGCCGCGAGCACGCGCATCACCTCCGTGTTGTCGATCTCCACCATCATTTCAAACGATCGGGAATACAGAAAATCCCCGACCAGCACGCTTGCCTCATTGCCCCACACCTCGTTGGCGGTGGCTTGCCCGCGCCGTAGCGCAGACGCGTCCACCACATCATCGTGCAGCAAGGTGGCGGTATGAATGAACTCAATCACCGCCGCGAGTTGGATGTGCTGGTCGCCGCGATAGTCGCAAGCCCTCGCGCTCAGCAACAAAATCAGCGGCCGCAGTCGTTTGCCGCCACTGTTGATGATGTGCGTCCCCAGCGTGCGAATCAGCGCGATGTCCGAATCCAGGCGCTGCCGAATTACGCGGTTCACCGCATCCAGTTCCCGCCGCATCAGGTCGGTGGCGGATTGCAACAGGAGCGCGGGGTCGGGGGGCGAGGCGACGGCGGTCGCCGCGTTGCGGCTTATCATGGGGTGGAAGCGGTCGAGGCAGCGGTAGCGGTTTCGGGCGGGTATTGTAGCCGACTTGCCGGGGTGAATCCGCGCAAAAGGCGGCGGCTTCGCCGCGTCTGGATTTGCGCGTATCATCCCTTAATCCGCCATTGCGCGCCGGCTTTATGATTGACGGATGCTCGTGATACGGCTAAAATCCCGCCCTTTATCTATTCTGGCTATTTCGGGCGCGGCGATTTCCCCGCAATGCCCGAACCACTGACGGACTCGCGCACATGTATGCAATCATCGAAACCGGCGGCAAGCAACACAAGGTTGCGGTCGGCGACAAACTTAAAGTCGAAAAACTGGAAATCGCCCAGGGCGCATCAATGGAACTCGAGCGGGTGCTGATGGTGGCGGACGGCGAACAGGTCGCGGTTGGCTCACCGCTGGCGGGCGCAGATCACACGGTTTCTGCCACCGTAATCGGTCACGGTCGAGGCGGCAAGATTCGCGTGTTCAAAATGAAGCGGCGTAAAAATTATCGTCGTACGCAAGGACATCGTCAGGCTTATACCGAAATCGAAATAACCGCCATTGGTGGCAGCCAGCCTGCGGTCAAAAAAGCCGCGATCAAAAAAGAAACCGGCGAAACAGCAGCCAGCCCAAAACAAATCGGCGAAACAGCAGCCAGCCCAAAACAAACCGGCGAAACAGCAGCCAGCCCAAAACAAACCGGCGAAACAATAGCCAGCCCAAAACAAGCCGGCGAAACAGTAGCCAGCCCAAAACAAGCCGGCGAAACAGTAGCCAGCCCAAAACAAACCGGCGAAACAGCAGCCAGCCCAAAACAAACCGACGAAACAATAGCCAGCCCAAAACAAACTGGCGAAACAGCAGCCAGCCCAAAACAAACCGGCGAAACAGCAGCCAGCCCAAAACAAACCGATTGAAAGAAGCAATCGGGAAAAAATTAAAGCATCCGGCGACCAAGCCGGTCAAATAATCCATAGCGTCGCAGAGGCAAAGCAGATGGCACACAAAAAAGCCGGGGGTAGTTCCCGCAACGGTCGTGATTCGGTATCAAAACGCCTCGGCGTTAAAAAATTCGGCGGTGAGCAAGTGCTTCCCGGCAACATCATCGTGCGTCAGCGCGGCAGTTCATTCCATGCCGGCGGCGGCGTCAAAGCCGGTCGGGATTACACGCTGTTCGCCATCGTTCCGGGCAAGGTATTATTCGAAATCAAGGGGCCAAAAAAGCGCAGGACCGTCAGCGTGGTCACCGAATAATTCCGGAAATGTCCTGAGTTCCCGACATCTTCCCGCGTGTTAAGGTGCCCCGCTTTGGCGACAAAGCGGGGTTTTTACTACGCGGTCATCGCACAGCAAGCCAGCCATGAAATTTGTTGACGAAGCAACCATCCGCGTCGTTGCCGGCAAAGGCGGCTCCGGCTGCTTGAGTTTCCTGCGGGAGAAATTCCGTCCCAAAGGCGGACCCGACGGCGGCAACGGCGGCGATGGCGGCAGCATTTATCTGACCGCCGACAGCAATCTCAACACCCTGGCGGATTTTCGTTACATCCGGCTCTACCGTGCGGACAACGGGCAGGGCGGTGCCGGTCGCGATCGCTTTGGCAAAAACGGCGCCGATTTAATCATCCGAATGCCACCCGGCACCGTGGTCACCGACTTCCATACCTCGGAATTAATCGGCGATGTGGTTGGTCATGGCGATCGTTTGCTGGTGGCACGCGGCGGGCTCGGCGGACGCGGCAATGCTGGATTTAAATCCAGCACCAACCGCACGCCGCGCAAAACCACGCCGGGACGGCCCGGGGATGAACGGCAACTTAAATTCGAACTGAAAGTGCTGGCGGATGTGGGTTTACTGGGCGCGCCCAATGCCGGCAAATCTACCTTGCTGGCGCGGGTGTCGCACGCCCGCCCGAAAATCGCCGACTACCCGTTTACCACGCTACACCCGCAACTGGGAATGGTGGATATCGGTATCTCAAGTGGCCAGACAAACGGTTTCGTAATGGCCGACCTCCCCGGCTTGATTGAAGGTGCCGCTCAAGGCGTTGGTTTGGGTTTGCAGTTTTTGAAGCACTTGATGCGCAACCGCATATTGCTACACTTGGTGGACATCGCGCCGATGGAGCGCAAACCCCTTGCGCAATCGGTGCATGAAATCGAGCAGGAATTGCGCGCTTACGATCCCGAGTTGCTACAAAAGGAAAGATGGCTGGTGCTGAATAAAATCGATGTGGTGGGCGAGACAAAAGCGATTGATATGCGCGATGAACTTGTGCGCGAACTCGGCGCGCAGGCAGACATTCATCCGGTGTATTTAATTTCCGCGGTCAGCGGAGACGGTTGCGCTACGCTGGTTAATGACTTGATGAAAAGATTAACGCAGTTGGCGGAACAAGAGGCGCAAGCACTCGACGAGTTCATGGCGGGAGTTGGTTGATAACATGGCTGACCGAAAAATATTAACCACAGCAAAGCGCTGGGTGGTGAAGGTTGGCACCTCACTGCTAACCGACACCGATGCCGGGCTGAACCGCGATGCCATCGATTCGCTGGTGAAACAAATGGCAAAGTTGAAACAGCAGGGGGTGGAAATACTGCTGGTGTCATCGGGTTCCATCGTCGAAGGCATGCAGCGCATGGGGTGGAAAAACCGACCCACCGAACTCGACCAGTTGCAAGCGGCGGCGGCGGTCGGGCAAATGGGGCTGGTGCAGTGCTACGAATCCGCCTTCCAGCAATTTGGCATCGTCACCGCTCAAGTGCTATTGACCCACGCCGACCTCGCCAACCGCGAACGCTACCTGAACGCACGCAATACGCTGCGCACTTTATTGTCGATGAATGTCATTCCCATCATCAACGAGAACGATGTCGTGGCAAATGACGAAATTCGGTTCGGCGACAATGACACCCTCGCCGCGCTGGTCGCCAATCTGGTGGAAGCGGAAGTCGTGGCAATCCTCACCGACCGCAAAGGGCTTTACAACCGCGACCCGAAAGACAACAGCGATGCCGAATTGATTGAGTATGGTCGCGCCGATGATGCCGAGTTAATATGCAACTCCGGTGCCGCCGGAACTTTCGGACGCGGCGGTATGATCACCAAAGTGCAAGCCGCGCAAAAAGCCGCACGCTCCGGTGCCGCCACCGTGATCGCCGATGGACGCGATGCCGACACCTTGCTTCGAATGCGAGACGGGGAGTTGGTTGGCACCTTGCTGGTTCCGGGAACCGAGCGCATGGCGGCGCGCAAACAATGGTTGGCCGGACAACTGCGCGGCAACGGCGAACTGGTGCTGGACGACGGCGCGGTGCGGGTGTTGCGGGAATCCGGAAAGAGTTTGCTGCCCATCGGCGTTACCGAGGTGAGGGGCGTGTTCCGGCGCGGCGACATCATTACCTGCGTCACCCAGCAGGGGCGGGAAGTGGCGCGCGGGTTGGTGAACTACCACTCCGAAGAAGCCGTGCGAATCGCCGGCAAGCCGAGCAATCAGATAGAATCCATCCTCGGCTACGGCTTTGAAGCCGAACTCATCCACCGTGACAACATCGCGCTGACCGAATGAGTCACGCTACGCCGCTTCTTTCGTCCTAAACGGCAGCCGGACACAAATTAATCAAGCGTTGAGGGCTCTTAAACGATTGTTCAGGCGTTTTTTCAGGCGTGCGGCGCGGTTTTTATGGTGCAGGTTTTTTGACACCGCACGGTCAATGCCGGAGGCCGCTTCGCGGTATGCATCGGTGGCAGCCGTACGGTCGTTCGCGCCCACCAGTTTCAGAAATTTCTTGATGGAAGTGCGCAAAGATGAGCGCTGGCTCATGTTGCGGATGCGACGCGTGACGCTACGCCGTGCTCGTTTTCGAGCCTGGGGGGTATTTGCCAAAGTGGTTTCTCGTGTCAAAACGGGTTTTAAAGGAGGCCGGACTATGGTCAATTTCCCGCCGAAAGTCAAGTGGAAATCCGCTTTCGGCAATACAAATCATGCCAAAAACACAGGCACAAATCCGAAGATAATGACCCCCGGAAAATCAAACCCTCCACCGCACCGACTCAACAGATGCCTGCAAAAATAATCCGCTCGGCTTCGGCTTTTGGTGCGATGACGTTTTTATCGCGCATATCCGGCTTATTGCGGGATGTGGTGTTCGCTCACTTGCTGGGCGACCGCGCCGCCGCCGATGTGTTTTTCGTGGCACTTCGAATCCCCAATTTTTTCCGGCGCATTTTCGGCGAAGGCGCATTCTCAATGGCGTTCGTGCCGGTGTTCACCGACTACCGCATGCACAAGTCGGCATCGGAAAACCAGCGTTTTTTACAATTACTGCTGGGCCGTTTCGGTTTAATTTTGCTGGCGGTATCCATTGTCGGCGTGCTGGCCGCGCCGTTTTTGGTGGCGTTGATTGCGCCCGGGTTTTTGCAGGACCCGGACAAATACCAACTGGCGGTCAACGCCACCCGCATCACATTTCCGTATATATTTTTTATTTCACTGGTGGCAATGGCCGCCGGAATGTTAAACACCTGCGGAAGATTTGCCGCGCCCGCGGCCACGCCGATTTTATTGAATGCTTGCCTGGTTGGTGCGGCATGGTTGCTGGTGCCGATGTTTTCCGATGCGCCGATCGCCCTTTCGATTGGCGTGGCACTGGCGGGATTGACGCAGTTGTTGTTTCAAATTCCTTTTTTGCGTAAGGAAAAACTCACCATTCGCCCGCGAGTGGTCAGCGCACCGCAAGATGCGGTCGCCGTCTCCGGAGTTATGCAGGTGTTCCGATTGACCGTGCCGGCCATCTTCGGCGCATCGGTGGCGCAGGTGAACATACTGGTCAATACTTTGCTGGCATCGTTTCTGGTGACTGGCAGCATCTCGTGGTTATATTATTCCGACCGCCTGATGGAATTTCCGGTCGGCGTGTTCGGCATCGCGCTCGCCACCGCCATCCTGCCCAACTTGTCGCGTACGCGCGCCGCCGGCGAGGGCAACGGCTTCAATGAAAATTTTTCCCAAACCATCGACTGGGCGGCGCGTTGGGTTTGTCTGATTTGTATTCCGGCGACGGCGGGCCTGGTCGCCCTGGCCGGTCCGCTGGTCGCGACCATTTATTTCCATGGCGGCTTTACCGAAAACGGCGTATATATGGCATCCGCCAGTTTGGTGGCGTTCGCTGTTGGCTTGACCGCGATTGTTCTGGTGAAAATTTTCGCCCCCGGTTTCTATGCCCATTTGAACACCAAAACCCCGGTGCGCATCGCCATGATTTCCATGGGCGCGAACATTGTGTTTTGCTTGATTTTGATCTGGCACCTGAAACATGTCGGCTTGGCGTTGGCTACTTCGCTGGCGGCATATCTCAACGCCGCCCTGTTGTATTTCGCGCTAAAAAAACGACAGATCTATCGCCCGCAACCCGGATGGGGTGTCTTTTTGCTCCGTATTTCCGTGGCTACGGCCGGCATGGGATTGTTAATCGGGTGGGGTAGCGGGGATACCGCCGAGTGGCTGGGGATGTCGGTGTGGCGGCGCGTGATGGAATTAATGCTGTGGGTCGGACTCGGTGGCGTGTTGTATTTCGCCGCATTGTGGGTTATGGGTTTGCGGTTGCGCACGATGTGGTCAAGCGTGGAAGTCCCCCATGACAAATAAGACAAACAGACAATCAAGCCCATGAAACTCATTCGCTCCCTGTCATCCCGCGACTTGCCCGCCGACGGTTGCGCGCTCACCATCGGCAACTTCGATGCGGTTCACATGGGCCACCGCAAGATTTTGCAAACCCTGGTCGCACAGGCAAAACAACGCAACCTGCCGGCGATGGTGATGACCTTTGACCCGCATCCTCAAGAATATTTTTCCCGATTGGCTCAAGGGGCAAGTTCTCCGGCAAAAGATTCCGCGCAACCGCGCTCGCGGCTGACCACCACGGCGGCGCGTTTTTTTGCGTTGCGCGAATGTGGCGTGGACCTCATGCTCAGCCTGAAATTCAATCGCGAATTATCCCGCACCGCTGCCGAGCGGTTCATCCGCGATTACCTTGCCGGCGCGTTGAAAGTGAAATACCTGCTGGTGGGCGATGACTTTCGCTTTGGCGCAAAGCGCGTTGGGGATTTCAAATTGCTCGAGAAAATGGCGCAACAATGCGGATACGAAGTGGCGCGCTTTGACACAATAAAACGACACGACAACCGCATTAGTAGCACCTGGATTCGGCAGTTGCTGGCGAGCGGCGACCTCGAACAAGCCGAGCAACTATTGGGGCGAAAATACGCCCATACCGGTCGGGTCATTCACGGCGAGCGGCGCGGACGACAATGGGGATTCCCCACCATCAACCTTGCCATTCGACACAAGCCCGCGCTTAGCGGCGTGTTTGCGGTAACGGTGTCGGGTCTTGCCGACGGTGCCCTTGCCGGGGTCGCCAGCATCGGCAAACGTCCCACGGTGCGCGCCGCCTCCAACACGCCGACCAATTTGCTTGAGGTGTATCTTTTCGATTACCACGGCGATGCATACCACCGGCGAATTTGCGTGGAGTTCGTGAAAAAAATTCGCGATGAAGAAAAGTTTTCCAGTTACCAGCAACTCATACAACAAATCGAAAACGATGTTCGCATTGCCAAACAAATGTTGAGTGGCGGCGGGAAGATTGAATGAGCATGTCGAACCAGCGACGAGTTTTCATCGGGTATATTCTGTTTGCCGGAGTCGTGGTCATGCTCGATCAAATCAGCAAGCAAGTCGCATCCGTTTTGTTCGGACATCCGCCGCTGCCGCCGTTGGAAGTGTTGCCGTTTTTTTACTTGACGCTGGTGTTTAATAAAGGCGCGGCATTCGGTTTGTTAGCCGAAGCCGGCGGTTGGCAACATTATTTTTTCACCGGTTTCGGGCTGGTGGTGTCCACGGCACTGCTCGTCTGGCTGTGGCATGCTCACAAACAAAGTAACATGTTGTGCTGGGGGCTGGCGTTGGTGCTGGGCGGCGCGCTCGGAAATTTAATTGACCGGGTCGCGTATCAACATGTCATTGACTTCATTTTGCTACAGTATGGCAACTGGCAGTTTCCCGCTTTCAATATTGCCGACGGCGCGATTAGCATAGGTGCGCTGTTGTTGATTTTGGATAGTATAAAAAGTGACACATTGAAACAATAACCATGAAAGTAGCACTCGCCAACCCGCGCGGTTTCTGCGCCGGCGTCGAACGCGCCATTGAAATCGTCGAACGCGCGCTCGAAAAACACGGCGCGCCGATTTATGTTCGCCACGAAGTAGTGCACAACCGCTTCGTGGTGGACGACCTGCGCAAAAAAGGCGCGATCTTCGTCGATGAGTTGGATGAAATCCCGGAAAAATCCACGGTGATATTCAGCGCCCATGGCGTTTCCCAATCGGTTTGGCAACAAGCCCATGAGCGAAACCTCAACATCTTCGACGCGACTTGCCCGTTGGTAACCAAAGTCCACGTGGAAGTTCGGCAGTATCGCAAACTCGGTTTGGAAATTATTCTCATCGGCCACCACGGGCATCCCGAAGTCGAAGGCACCATGGGGCAAACCGACGGCGGGATTTATCTGGTGGAAAACACCGACGATGTGTTGAACCTCAGCGTGCAAAATCCTGACAAACTGGGTTATGTCAGCCAGACCACTTTATCCATGGACGACACCGCGGTCATTATTGCCGCGCTTAAAACTCGCTTCCCCCACATCATCGGGCCAAACAAAGACGACATTTGTTATGCCACGCAGAATCGTCAGGACGCGGTCAAACAACTGGCACAAGTTTGCGATGTGGTATTCGTGGTCGGCTCGCCCAACAGTTCCAACTCCAACCGCTTGCGGGAGATCGCGCAAGCGCAAGGAATACCGGCGTATTTAATCGACGGTCCCGATGAAATTCAATCGCACTGGCTTGAAGGAAAAAAACAAGCCGGCGTTACCGCCGGTGCATCGGCACCCGAAGCACTGGTGGCGAAAGTCATCGAACGCCTCGGTCAAAGCGTCCAACAGGCGGTTGAACTAAGCGGCCCGCCGGAGAACATATCTTTTTCGCTACCGACCAAGTTGAAAGCATAACGCGGAAGAGTATACTCTTGCGCCGCCCGCAAGCATGCCGGAATAGCTCAGTCGGTAGAGCAACTGATTCGTAATCAGTAGGTCGGAGGTTCGATTCCTCTTTCCGGCACCATTTTTATTTTTGCCGCGTTACTTTATTATTCCTGCTCGGTGCTCCAGCAATTGCTTGAGAGCGGGCCAGATGTCCGCCAGCAGGCCCGGTTGGGCTGCCGCTGTGGGGTGGATGCCATCGCTTTGCAGCAAATATTTTTCAGTGGTGACCCCGTCCAACAACAAAGGCACGAAGGGCAGGCGGTAATCTTTTGCCAAAGATGCAAAAGTATCCCGGAATGCTTTGGCGTAGCGTCGACCATAATTTGGTGGCAGTGCCATGCCGATCAGCAATACTCGGCTATCTGCTTCTTGGGATTGCTTTATCATGCGTTCCAGATTCTTCCTGATTTGGTTGATGGGATAACCCCTGAGACCATCATTGCCACCTAATTCAATAATGATGATGTCTGGTTGGTGTATGGTTAGCGTTTTGGCTAATCTTGTCAGGCCGCCGCCGGTAGTTTCCCCACTGACGCTGGCGTTAATGACCCGATACTGCGGATGGGTCTCAATAAGTCGCTTGGTTAAAAGGCTGACCCAGCCGTCTGTTTGATTGATACCGTAAGCCGCGCTGATGCTGTCACCATAGACAACCAGAGCAGGGGCTTCCTTCTCGGCGGCTTTGACCGAGGTGAAGTCGCCGGGCAGCAGGGGAAACCCAACGAAGACGAAAAGGTTGGAAACAAAAAGGCACAGGGCCACGCTGACCGTTTTCGCAACCAGTATTCTTTGACAACTCATAACACTCATGACGATAAAAGCAACAGACCTCGGAAAAACCGTTAGCACATCGGAAGGTCCGCTCAACATATTGAAAGGGATTAACCTGGAAATCAAGAAATCCGAATCAGTGGCGGTTCTGGGTGTGTCCGGTTCGGGGAAAACAACCCTGCTCGGTTTGCTTGCCGGGTTGGACACGCCCACTCAGGGTGAAGTCCAACTCGGCGATTATGTTATCACCTCGCTCGATGAAGAAGCACGCGCCGGGGTGCGTGCCGAACTGGTTGGCTTTGTCTTCCAGTCGTTCCAACTATTATCCAGCCTGACCGCGATTGAAAATGTAATGCTACCGGCGGAATTGAAAAATGATCCAGAGGCAGAAAGTAAAGCCCGTTATCTTTTGCAACGAGTTGGCTTGGCACAGAGAACCAACCACTATCCGAACCAGTTGTCCGGAGGCGAGCAACAACGAGTCGCCATAGCCAGAGCCTTTGCCTCATCGGTGGAGATTTTGTTTGCCGATGAACCGACTGGAAATCTTGATGCTGAAACGGGTTCCCGAGTCATTGATTTGATTTTTGAATTGAATGTTGATTTTGGCACCACACTGGTATTGGTCACTCATGATCAGCGACTTGCCGGGAACTGTCATCGATCCATCCACCTGGTTGCCGGTGAAATAGTTACTGGCGAGATAATCTCGCCGCTGACTGCTTCCTGATCACTTCACAACAAGCACCAAGAGTATGCAGATGATATTCCGATTGGCACTCAAACTATTGTGGCGCGATTGGCGAGCCGGGGAGTTGACCTTGCTACTGGTTTCTCTGGTGATTGCGGTTGGCACGGTCACGACCATGACGCTGTTTGTCGACCGCTTGCAAAATGCACTATGGCAGGAGTCTGCAAACTTTCTGGCAGCGGATCGAGTTATTTCTTCATCTGCGCCGATTGATGATGCCATCATCCGGCACGCCGAAGCCTCGGGCCTGAGTCATTCAAGAACGCTTACTTTCTTTTCCATGACATTTTCGGCTGACCGTGCCCAGTTCACTTCCGTGAAAGCGGTCAACGAATCCTATCCACTGCGCGGGCAACTGACTGCCGGTGACGCGCCCTTTATGCCCGGATCTCCGGTGCCCGCTGGTCCGCCGCCCGGCGAACTGTGGATGGAGAGTCGGCTGTTCCCGTTGTTGAATGTGGCTGTTGGCGATTTGGTGGATTTGGGTGTTGCCAGTATGCCGGTCACCCGGGTATTGATTACCGAACCAGACCAGATTCGTCGCTTTGGCGGTGCGGGTGCGAGACTATTGATGAATTTGGCGGATGTTGCGCGCACCGGTGTGGTGCAACCCGGTAGCCGGCTGAGATACCGCTATCAGTTTGCCGGCAGCCGCGAGCAGATTGAATCTTTTGTAGCCTGGGTGCGGCCACGGCTTGCACCGGGGACAAGAATCTTTGGCGTCAAAGAAGGTGCGGCAAGTATCGGCAGGACGCTGGAACGAGGCGAGCGATTTCTTCTTCTCGGCAGTTTGCTGGGGGTGCTATTGGCCGGCGTTGCCATCGCCTTGGCGGCGCGCAGATATAGCCTGCGCCACTATGGGCATGTGATGATTTTGAAGACGCTCGGTGCCAAGCCGCTACAAATTGACGGCATATTTCTGATTATTTTTGGTGTGCTGGGAGCAAGTGCGTCATTACTTGGTGCCGGCACCGGTTATCTCATGCAACTGGGCGTGGTGGAAATACTCTCGCCGCTCATTCCGGTTGCGTTACCGGCACCCTCGTGGCGACCGCTGTTGCCGGGTCTCGGCACCGGCTTTGTTTGCTTGCTGTGTTTCGCGCTACCACCGCTATTGAAGTTGCGCAAGATTGCACCGCTCCGGCTCATCAGGCAGGATCTTGATGCCAACAATCCGGAGTCGACAACGCTCAATAGCCTGGTATCACCAGACAAGGTTACCAGCCTGTTCGCTGTGCTGGGTATCCTCGGCATGATGTGGTGGTATAGCCGGGATCTTGCTTTGACCTTGATGATTTTTAGTGGTGCGGCGGTGGCACTGGTTGTTTTGTTTGGGGTGTCCTTCCTGCTGTTGGGTGGCGGCCGGGTGCTGGGGATGCGGGCCGGTAGTGTTTGGCGGCTTGCGCTGGCCGGGATGCAACGCCGTAAACAAGAAAACATCATACAAATCCTGGTCTTTGGTATCGCCATTATGTTGCTGTTGGTGCTGTATCTGGTTCGGACAGCGCTGATTGCCGAATGGCAAGCGCAGATACCGGAACATGCGCCCAATCATTTTGCTATTAACATCGCCCCGCAAGAGGTGGCTCCAATCCAGTCCTTGTTTGCGGCGAATGATATCGCGTCCCAACCGCTTTATCCCATGACTCGGGGGCGTATTCTGCAGGTCAATGGTGAATCGGTGGTAACCCGGGATACCGAGCGGGAGGATCAGGATGCACCGAGATCCGATGCCGGGAGGAATCTCACCTGGGTCGCTCGCCTGCCGGATGATAATAAGATCATCGCCGGGAGTTGGTGGGATGAACATGATGCCGCCACACCGCTGGTTTCCATTGAAGCCGATCTTGCCCAGGACAACGGAATCCAACTGGGCGATCGCCTGACCTTTGGTATTCATGGTCGGGAACTGGTCGCCCGGGTTGCCAGCATCCGCACGGTGTTTTGGGACAACTTGCAGCCTAATTTCCATATCATTTTTTCGCCTGGCGCGCTGGATGATTTCCCGGCCATGTATATAACGAGTTTTTTTCTTGAAAAGAATCAAAAACTTTTTCTCAACCAGTTGCTCAGTCAACATCCCACCATGACTGTTATTGAAGTGGATGTATTACTGGAACAGATGCAGAGAGTACTTCGCCAGGTCAGTCTTGCCATTGAACTGGTTCTGGTCTTGACCGTTGCTTCCGGAATCTTGGTGTTGTTGACGAGTATTCAAGCCTCCATGGACAAGCGAATGCGGCAACAAGCATTGTTACGGGCTCTGGGAGCGAGCAGGCGGCTGGTGTTGGGTAGTTTGGTGGTGGAGTTTGGCGCCCTGGGATTGTTTGCCGGTATTCTGGCGGCTTTGGGTGCGGAGATAACCCTCTATGTATTGGAGACGCAAGCCTTTGACCTCAGTTATCAAATCAATCCGCTGTTCTGGGTGCTGGGTCCCCTGCTCGGCATAGTGTTGATTGGTGTGATTGGCCTGTTCGCCACCAGACGGCTGGTTACTACGCCACCCGCCCTGATTTTGAATGACGAAACCTGATAGGGGACAGTGCCGCGTGGCTAACCGCGTAACTCGCCAAAATTCTCCTTATACCGTTCTTCAAACTCCGCTTTGCTGAAACGGTGATTCTGCGTACCGTGGTGTTCGATTTTGATACCACCCATCAGCGAAGCGAGTTGTCCGCAGGTTTGCCAGTCCATTTGATTGGCGATGCCGTATAACAAGCCGGCGCGGAACGCATCGCCGCAACCGGTTGGGTCTTTGGTTTCACCGACCCGCACGGTGTTGATGTGCATCACATCGCCGTTGCTGTGAATGTCCGCGCCCTTTGCGCCACGGGTAATGATCAAGGCTTCAACTTGCGATGCGGTTTGCTCCAAACCCTTGCCGGTTTTTTCTTGTAGCAATTCGGATTCGTAATCATTGACCACCACCCAGGTTGCCTGCTCGATGAATTGTTCAAGATCGGCGGCGGAGAACATGGGCAACCCCTGACCCGGGTCGAAAATAAACGGGATGCCCGCCTCGGCGAATTGTGCCGCGTGTTGAATCATGGCATCGCGTCCGTCCGGAGCGACAATGCCGAGAGTGACCGCAGCGCCGGTATCGCTCACTTTGTTTTGATGCGCATGCTCCATCGCGCCGGGATGAAAAGCGGTAATCTGATTGTTGTCGATGTCGGTGGTCACGAAAGCCTGCGCGGTGAAAGTGTTCGGCACTTCACGGATGTGCGTCTGCGCGATGTCATTTTTTTCCAGCCATTGGCGATACGGCGCAAAATCCTGCCCCACGGTGCCCATCGGCAGCGGTTCGCCGCCCAGCAATTTCAGGTTGTAGGCGATGTTGCCGGAGCAGCCGCCGAACTCGCGACGCATCTCCGGCACATAAAAAGCCACATTAAGAATGTGCGTTTGTTCGGGCAGAATGTGGTTTTTGAATTGATCCTGAAACACCATAATGGTGTCGTAGGCGAACGACCCGGTAATCAGGGTAGACATGAAAATTCTCCGGTGCAGTTGCGCGGTCAGGTGGCGTTATGGGTAGACTGGTCGGCGCAGTTTTTGCATTTTCCGTACAGGGTAAGGGCGTGGTCGTGGATGGTAAACCCATGATCTTTTGCCACTTTCTCCTGCTGCGTTTCGATGCGCTGGTCGACAAACTCGATTACTTCGCCGCACTCCACGCACACCATGTGATCGTGATGCGCCTCATCGTTGAGTTCGAACATCGTGCGTTCGCCTTCAAACTTATTGCGAATCACCAGCCCGGCATCTTCAAATTGTGTCAACACTCGATAAATCGTGGCGAGCCCGATGGGCTGCTTGTCTTCCAGAAGAATTTTATAAACATCCTCCGCCGCCATGTGTCGCACATCGCTGTTCTCCAGCACCGACAACACCTTGAGCCGCGGCCGGGTGGTTTTCAGTCCTGCTTGTTTAAGTTCGGTGCTGCTCGCCACGGAATTTGCTTCGGAGTTTAATTAGTTGCACGATTACAATGGTCGCCGCCGATTATAATCTATCCTGCGCGCCGGTAATCAATCTCGGCGGCACAACGCCGGAATGTCGCCATACAAACCGGTGGCGTATTTCGCCAGGATGGTTTTCAGTGGAGCAATGGAATCGGCAAGATTCATGCCGGCGCTGCGCACCGCTTTGGCCGATGCATCGTAGTTTCCGAAAATATTTTTGAATCCCGCCATCATCGCCAGCACCAACTCGTTGTCGCCTTTTCGCCATCGTTCATAACGCCGCAGCACGCTGTGCTGACCGATGTCCTTGCCATCGGCGGCGGCGCGCTCCACCACTTCGGCGAGTGCCGCGACATCCATAAACCCGATGTTGGCACCGAGCCCGGCGAGCGGATGGGTGAGGTGCGCGGCATCGCCCACCAGCGCGACCGAATCAGCGATATATCGCTCGGCATGATGATGCGAGAGCGCGAAACGCCGCCGCATTTCGCATCCGTTAATTTCACCGAGCGCATCAAAAAATAATTCCTGCAACCGCACGCAAAACTGCGCATCGTCGAGCGCCATTAATTCATCCGCGCGCGCGCGCTCGCAAGACCACACCAGCGAACAGCGTCCATCGGCCAGCGGCAGCATCGCCACCGGGCCGGTTTCCATAAAACACTGCCACGCGGTGGCGCGATGCGCGCCGGAAGTGGAGAGGGTGCTGACGATGGCATCCTGATTAAAGTCTTTTCGTTGGGTGGGTATGCCGCACAACTCCCGCACCCGGGAACGACTGCCATCGGCACCCACCAGCAGCCGGGTTTGCACGGTTTCGTCGCAAGAGTTCACGTCGGACAAAGTCACCCGCAACGGTGTCGCCGCGCCGCCATCCATGCCGACGATTTCGGTGTTGTGCAAAATCGTAACCTGATAGTTTTGCCGAAGTTTTTCCAGCATCGCCGCGACCATCGCGTGGTTATGAATGATATGACCGAGGCATGGTTCGCCAATATCGGTGGCAGCAAAAGAAATTTTTGCCGGACTGTTACGATCCCACACCTTCATCTCGCGGTATGGGCTGATCTGGTTCGGCTCAATGGCGTGCCACACTTCCAGTGCGTTCAGCAAACTGGCAGTGGCAATACTAATGGCGCTAACGCGTCCGTCGTCGGCATCGTGTCCGGCCAAAGAGCGGGCATCAATCAGCGCGACCTTGAGACCCTGACGTGCGAACAGGCATGCCGCGGCCGTGCCGATTAATCCGGCGCCGATGATGATGACATCAAACTGTCGGGATTTTTTTTTCACGCTTGCGTGCCGGTATTTCTATGCCCGGTCAAACCCATGGTATGCCGCAACAACCTTCTTTTGACCGGCGGAAGCAACTCAACGCCGGCAAGAGCAACGCTGCGCGCCAGCCCCGCGGCGAATCCGCTCGGCGTGCGCCGGGAAGTATTACCGCCGAACAGCCGAATCAACCCATCGGTAAAGCAGCCCACCATCCGCGTTTCGCGGCGGCGCAGCGCGGCGTATTGTTCGAGAACCTCGGCACTGCCGATGTCTGGTTGCGGTGTGCGGTGAATCAAATCCGCCAGCACCGCGACATCCCGCAACCCAAGATTAAATCCCTGTCCGGCAACCGGATGAACGGTATGTGCGGCGTTGCCGATGAGCACTGTGCGCCGAGCAATCGGATGCTCGGTCCAACTGCGTTGCAACGGATAACATTTGCGCCGAGTCGGTCGCGCGAAAGTGCCGGCGCGGTCGCCGAATGTTCGTTGCAATGCACGAATAAACTCATCATCCGACCACGCCATGCGCGCCGCCACCTGTTTGGATTCGGTGCTCCACACCAGCGCGTAATGTTGATCGCCATGCGGTAGTAGCGCCAGCGGACCCTCCGCGGTAAATCGCTCAAAGGCGCGGTCGTGATGATCCCGGTCGGTTTCCACGATGCTGATAATCGCGCTCTGCGGATAGTCACGGCGATGCGTTTTCACACCAACTTGCTCGGCGAGTTGCGAGCGTCCGCCGTCTGCAATCACCACAAGTTTCGCGCCAAGTGTTTGGTTTTTTTTGTGTTGCGACAGAGTAAGAATCTGCAACTCATTGTCATCGTCATCGCAATGTTTTTTTAGTTCAACCACCGTCGCCGGACAAAACAACGAAACTGCATCGCTTTGCGTTATGCGTTGATGCAACACTTCACCAATCACTCGACTCGGCACCACATACCCCAGCGCCTCGGTGCCGATGTCGTGGTGATGCAGATGAGTCATACCGAAACGCCCGCGCTCGGAGATGTGAATGTCCCGAATCGGTTGCGCCTGTTGCGCGGCGATTTCATCCCACACACCCATGTCGGTATAAATCTGGCGTGCGTTGTAGGTCAGCGCGACGGTGCGCTCATCAAAACTCGGTTGAGATTGGGAATCCACCGCGGTCTCTTCCACGACCGCCAGCGACAAACCGGCAGGCGCGAGCGCCACCGCCAAACTTGCGCCGACCAAACCACCGCCGACGATGACCACATCAAAATTATGTTCTGGCAAAATTATGTTCCGGCATGTTCAGTCATTGTATAGGTCCATAACATTACCGGCGGCAAAGCCGCCGCCCGCGGCTTCGCCGCGTCTGGATCCCCGCCTGCCGGCGAGGATGACGAATACTGATTCTTTCGTTGTCACGCCCACAAAAGTTTTGTTATTTACTCTATTCTCCCAATCACCAGAGCGTGCAGGGACGCACGCTGGCGCGTGGAAACAGGATGTTTCCCCCGCGCCAAAAGGGGGGTGCGGGGGGCATTCCCCCCGCAAAGCGCGAGCACGCGCAAAATTGCGCGCAGTATTTTCGTTGTCAGGCAAGGCGTGCGAGGAGCGAGGGAGAGAGCAATACATTAAGTATGTGAACGACCGAGCGACGAAGCGCAACACAGCATGGTGACGAAAAGGCACGCGCAAGCGAATCTTTGCATATCAGCCACAGGTTACTCGGCGGCGTAAGCCGCCGCCGATGCCCTTCGGGCTCGCTTTGCTCGCGAAAAATCGCTCCCGGCGATTTTTTCCGCCTGCCGGCGAGAATGACGAGGTGTGCCACATGTATCTGAGTATATGCAGTCATGCCCCGGCCATCCACGATTCAATATCATCAATTTCTTTGGGCGCATCGGCTGACAAATTTTCATTGCCGGCGCGCGTGACCAAAATATCGTCTTCAATGCGGATGCCGATGTTGTGCCACTTCGCATCAATGTCATCAGCCGGCGTGATGTAGATGCCGGGTTCCACGGTCAACACCATGCCAGATTCCAGCAGTCGCCATTGGCCATCAATTTTATAATCGCCGACATCGTGCACATCCATCCCCAGCCAGTGGCCGATGCGATGTATGGTGAAGCGTCGAGCGGCTTCGGTTTCAATAAGTTCGTTGCGCTCGCCGTGCAGTAGTCCGAGATCAATCAGTCCGTCGGTTAACACTTGCGTCGCTGCATCGTGATAATCATTCATCGGTCGATCGACTTTAATCGCGTCAATGGATGCCTTTTGCGCCGCCAGCACAATTTCATATACCGCTTTTTGTTCGCCGCTGAATTTTCCGTTGACCGGAAATGTGCGGGTGATGTCGGACGCATAGCAATCCAGTTCCGCGCCGGCATCGATCAGCAACAAGTCGCCGTCATTGAGTTGGTGATTGTTGTCAATGTAATGCAACACGCAAGTGTTCGCGCCGCCGGCGACGATGGAAGGATAGGCCGTCGATTCGCTGCCGCCGAGACGAAACGCATATTCCAGTTCCGCTTGAATCTGATATTCGTATCGCCCCGGTGCGGTTGCGCGCATGGCGCGACGATGTGCCGACGCCGACAACTTGCCGGCGCTGCGCATGATTTTTTGCTCGTCCTTTTTTTTGATGACGCGCATCTCGTGAAGGATATGCCCGAGATCCACCACCTCGCCGGGCGCGTGAATGCCGGCGCGTTGTCGAGAGCGCACCGCGCCAATCCAGCGAATCAACTCGTTATCAAAATCCGTGTAGCGTCCCATGGTGGCAAACACCTTGCTACAATTTTCCAGAAGTTTAGGCAGGTATTGATCGAGTTGGTCGATGGGAAAACTCTGGTCGGCAGCGTAATTTTCAATGGCTCCGGCGAGCCCCTGGCGGCATCCATCCCAGGCTTCTTTATGCGGATCTCTTTCGCGACAAAACAACATAAACTCTCCATCGGGTCGACCCGGTGCCAACACCGCCACGGCTTCCGGTTCGGGAAAATGAGTCAAGTAATAAAAGTCGCTGTCCGGACGAAACGGAAACAACACATCGCCATTGCGCGGTTGATGCGACGCAGTCGGAATGATGGCGATGCCATCGCGCATGAAGTGCATCAGATCCTGACGACGGTGGTGATACACTTCTGCGTTGAAAGTTTTTTCCATTCAATTGTCCCGGTGTTTGGTTGGTTATGGTGCGTTACGCTACATACTTATATATTAAGGGGTTTTCGGTTGCGCCGCACCCATCTCTTCAAAGATTACCTGAATCGCCACGCGCAAGTATTCCTCAATCTCAACCAACTGTCGTTCGATTGCATCAGCATCCTCGGCCTCATCGACATTCACATCAACCCGACTGATTTCCATAATGTCGTTAATGGATTCCCGCACGCGTTCGGGTGCCCCATCTTTTTCGTCATCCGCCAAACCGCCATGAAAAAACCCCTGAACGAAACCGTCGCACCAATTCGCCAGCGATTCGATTCGCACAGCATCGCTGAAACTATCGTCCGGCAACAGCAAGTTAAACTGAAAATCATCGGATTGCAAATCCCGCAGTATCAAACCATACATGCCATCAATCAATTCAATGTCGGCCGCCGCCGACAGTTGCAACAACCACGCCTTGGTGCGCAACCGCTCGCCGCTAACGCCGAGGCAGGCGAGCGCGGTTAACAATCCGTGCGCCTCGGACGCGCCGCTGTTCCACGGGGAATTTTTCAGTTTTTTATCAAGGTTGCGGTAGATTTCCCCCTGAAACTGCCGCACCGCGGGTTCTGCCTTGTCATTCATGTCAAATTTCTCAAGTCGTGCAGTTTAAGCCGATTGAGGGTGTCAGGCAAGGCGGATAATGGCGGCGGGCAGGCGAAAATGATGAAAAAACATTTGACGCGCAACCGCGAAGGCACTTATAGTTCGTCTCTCGAACGCGGCAAACCGAAAAGTTGTCGCCGAAAAAATTAACAAAGCAAACCAACGCAAGCCAGTGGAAGAGACCATACAAAAACTTGAACAACGCGTTGCCGACTTAATAAAGTTGACCAAGCGAATAGGCCGCGAAAATGAACTCCTGCAAAATGACCAGCGTATACTTCGTCAGGAATTTAAATCGTTGCAGGAAAAAAACAAAATCGCCCACAGTCGAGTCGAGCAGATCGTATCTCGCTTAAAATCTCTTGAAGCATGATAAAAACATGACCACACAAAAAGAAAGCGTCAAGGTCAGCATCATGCAGCGCGAGTTCACCGTCGCCTGCACCACCGAAGAAAGCCAGAGCGTGGTGGAAGCCGCGGCCTATCTCGACCGGCAAATGCGCAAGGTCTCCGGCGGCGCTCAAGTACTCGGCATCGACCGCTGCGCCATCATGGCCGGCTTGAATATCAGCCACGAATTGCTTGAACTGCGAAAGTCGGTGGCAGACGGCAAACAAATGAGTTCCCGCATCGACAGTTTGAACCAACAGATTGACGAAGTAGTCACCAATATTCAACAGTCCGCGGCTTCGTAGTATGAGTCACGCTTCGCGTGACGACATTAATAGTCCGGCTTCGCCGACGGCATTTGCGCGGCATCAAAGCCGCCGAATCACTTGAGTACTTCAAGGACGGCGATCATGGTAGCGAAACCAGCGAAAAACATAAACCCGAGACGGATAGTCATGGTCTTGCCGAGGTCTTTAATCTCAGCCCGAACGTCCTTGATGTCAGACTTGGTGGCTACCTGATTGGTAATAGCGCTGCCGATGGTGGTTACCATGTTTTTCATCGGCTCCGGCGCCTCTGAGGTTTTTGAAGGCATGAGGGTTCATCGGCCAACGATGCCCTATTTTGGCGACGCGGTAAAACCCTCTTATTCGGTAGCCAATATGCCGGACTTGCATGGCATTTCCTCTTGGGTTGAGGAGTGCCATATGTATCTGAGCTTATGCAGTCGCAGCTGGGCAAAAGCATGCAACAAATGCTCCGCCTGTTGCATCTTGACTTGTTCGACAAGCGCGACTTGATGGCGCTCTTGCGTGGCCGACCCGCCCCCCCAGGCCCGGCTTCAATCGCAATCAATCCTCGTTGCTGTGAAAGTTAATGGGACAGCAGTGTGAGGAGTGCCACATGTATCTGAGCTTATGCACGTTGCCGGTCCAAGACATATTTCATCAAACTCGGAATGCCCGCCTCATATAATATTGAATCTGGTGGATTCCAAATAAATTCATGGCGAATAAACGTTTGCAGATGCTCATTAACCGACTGTGTAGCCAGTGAATCAACAGGTAAATTATCTGCAATGATCTCTTTGAGATAATCCCTTGTGGTTGTTTCTGTGTCTTGGAATAGTGCCGCAATAGCAACAGCCGCCGGCAGCAACCCAAGATCGTCTAATGTTGCTCTGCGTTGTTCATAAAAGTTTGACCGGCGGTTCTCAACCTTTGTCTCTGCTTCGGTAATTTCTTGAGCAGTCAGTTTTTGCAGTTCTTTTTGCTTTGCCAGATCCCACAAAGATTCGCCCCAAAGTTGAATAAAGTAAGGATAATGCTGGCTGTCTTCAACGACCTGCGCGAGGGTGCTATCGTCTATTTTTATGCCATGTTCATTAAGCGGTTTTGCGATGGCATCCGCGGTGGCTTGTGCATCTAGCCGCGCAATACCAATCTTATGGGAACGCTCAACAAAACTGGCGTTCACCGTGGTCAGGAAATGTGATAAGCCAGGAGTGCCGGCGAGAACTAGCAAAAAGGGTGCATTTTGCCGCGCTTGTTGGCTTATATTCAGCAATGCCTGGCAGAAAGTAGGATCCATAGTGTGTGCTTCGTCCATCAACAGTACCAATGGGCGTTCTTTACATTCTTCAATTAGGACGCTTACTAAATCGTCCTCGTTAGGAGCTTTTGAATTCCACACAATTTTGCTTCCAAGTGCCCCAAGTTCTATTTGCTCGGGCCAGATTTTCTCCTTCCAGTCATCAGAGATCAATTTGTTCCAGAGAGATTTTAAAGACGGGAAAATTGTCGGGGAAGATTGGACTGCCCGCAAGGGACGATTGTGTTTCGCGGTTTTTTCAACTTCATTTGCGAGCCAATTCAGCAGCACGGTTTTGCCCATGCCCCTGGGCCCATACATAACCATGTTGGCAGCAGGTGGTCGTCCGGCAGATATTTCTGCCAATATTTTTCCAAGCCAACCCTGCTCGCTTTCCCGTCCGGCCAGATAAGGCGGGCGTTGCCCATCACCTGGCCTAAACGGATTAAAATCACCAATCTGTGTCATAACCAACGCCTTATTCGCTATTTAATAGGTTATCAGAACAACCAACTAACTCTTGCAGTGTATACTCTTTTTTATGGAATTTCGGCGATTTTTTGCGCGTATCATCCCGGATACGCGCCCTTCGGGCTCGCTTTGCTCGCGCCCAGTCGATTCATGGCGCTCCTGGCGATTTTTTGCGCCTGCCGGCGAGAATGACGGCCGAGAGGGCAGTGCTAAAACACCACTGGAAATGAGGAAGAAACTGACAGCGAAATAGTGAGCCTATACAACAATGACGGGTTGGGGGGTAATTGTGAATCGCAAAGTATGGCTCTCTTTGAGACGCCAAAGTAACCGAGAAAAAGCTGTTAGCGAAATAGTGATCCTATACAGGAATAACGGAAGTAGAGGGCGTAGATTGTTTCTTCAGGACGAAACTACATCGTCTGCTGTAAGAGGCGGATTAAACTTCTGAAAAATTTCCTCATCAAACGGTTGTACGGTGACAATTTTTCCTACCGAAATCAACATGTGACTTTAGTTGGGACGAAGATCCATCAAAAACTTTTGAATGATCCGTTTCAACATTAATGCTTCCTTTTTCATCCCGATAACCGCTCCAATTCGGAACGAGACGCAGCCAATTACTATCTTCATTATTGGGTGCTTCAAGGGGCCAACCGGCATAAACTTTGTTATTTTCCAATGTGACCATAATCATTTCGTTTGCATAGATTTTTTCATAAATGATTTGCTCCAATCCATTTTCATTAAGAATTTTCAAGTCTAATTTGTGTTTCCATAGCGGCTGATGCTTTCCATAAAGTGGAACTCCTATTGCAAATAAAAATCGTAGGATAATAGAAATGACAAACGCCAGAATCGGCGCATGTTCTGGACCTAACTCAATATCAAATAAGGTAAATTTATGGAGAGGAAGCGCATATAACAACAGGGTCAGGACGAACACCAGAGAAAGGCCGGTGACGATAATACGAAAATACAAAACATATCCGGCAGACTTTGACCACCACCATCGGCAAATCGGCGCATCGTAAATGAGGTAGCCGGATGCCAACAGGAAGAGAGTTCCCAACACAAATCCATTTGTTAGTGTAGGCATTGATTAAGAACTGTTTGATGTTTTCTCGGGGTTTGTATTTTTGCGTACAAGTTTGTTGCCATTCAATCTTGTGCCGGCGATGTTAAGTTTTCGCATCGCTTCCTGTTTTCTTTGCACTTCGGGTTGTGCGAAAAACTCGTCCGCATCGACGCGAACGCCGCCTGTTTTTCCGATGTGGATTTTAGGTCGTTTTACTTTGGCAGGCTTTTCTTTAATAAAAAACATGGTCTTTCTCCGTGGTGTCAGTGGGTTAAATGATAATACCGAAAAATACAGTTTTATGGAGAAAAAAAAATCCCATTGCAACTATTTGATATTTCTACTGTTTTTCAACCACTCAACATGCTCCCGCACCAACTCGGAAGGGTGGCTCGAAAAACCGGCGGCTTCGCCACCATTAAGGATAGCGGCTAACGCCGAACCTCTTTAGTATCATCGTGGCTACGCCGCGAATTTAGCGACAAAAACACTCCTTCCAATTCTGCTACAATCACTCACGGCGTTGCCTGCGGTGTTTGTGATGCTTGCTGGAATCCTTAGAACCTAATAAACATTCCAGGGAACCAAAGTTGGGTTGCGGGTGTGCATTGCCACGCAAGTGGTAATCCCGAAGCGACTCACGGTGCCCACTTGAATCTACTGGTTCAAGGGTAATGTGAGTACACGGCACAGGCGGGCAACGTCTCCCTTGTTTTGTGTTATTTGTGTGGACAAGTCATGTGTCAGGTTGGCGAAAAAATCGAACTGCGAAAAATGCTACGGCAACGGCGCAATGCGCTTGACCGTGCGCATCAACAACGCGCCGCCGAAAATCTGGTATCGCAACTTCAAGCTTTGCCGGCGTTCCAACAAAGCGAGTACATCGCGTTGTATCTCGCCAACGACGGTGAGATTGACCCGGCCCGGGTGTTGCGGTGGAGTCTTGCGCACGGTAAGCGGTGCTATGTGCCGGTTATCATGGGTGGAAAAAAAAGCGCGTTGCGCTTTGCCGAGATTACCGCGCACACGCGTTTTCAGAGCAACCGGTTTGGTATCAAAGAACCTGCGGTGCCCGCTGATCAATTAATCAGTGCTCGAGAACTTGATTTGGTGTTGTTACCGCTGGTCGGATTCGACCGGCGCGGCAATCGCATCGGCATGGGCGGCGGATTTTATGACACGACCTTTTCATTCAAAAAAACCGGCCCGCAAAATTTGCCCCGATTGGTCGGGCTGGCGCATGAAATTCAGCGGGTTGATACGATAGATACCGATCATTGGGACGTTCCGATCTCGGCGGTGGTTACTGACCAACGGGTTTATGAATGTTATCATTGTCCGGTGTAGCCAGACTCATTAATTACGAACAAACATTGCGAGCGACGAAGCGCAACAAAGCATGGCGACAAAAAGGCAAACACAAAATTGTGCGCCGTATTTTTGTTGTCAGGCAAGGCGCGCGAGGAGCGAGGGAGAGAGCAATACATTAAGTATGTGAATGACCGAGCTTTGAGGCGCAACAAAGCATGGCGACAAAAAGACAAGCACAATGAAATACTGGCTACTAAAAAGCGAACCCAATGAATTTTCCATCGATGACCTGGCGCGGGCCAAGGTGGAGCCGTGGGACGGCGTGCGTAATTATCAGGCGCGCAATTTTATGCGTGATCAAATGTCGGTCGGCGACCGCGCGTTCTTTTATCATTCCAGTTGCCCGGTGCCGGCAATTGTCGGCACTATGGAAATCGCCTGCCAATCGTATCCCGACCCCACCGCGTTTGATCGAGAAGATTCGCACTATGATCCGAAGAGCGACGCCGATAACCCCACCTGGATGCTGGTGGATGTAAAATTTGTATCCAAACTTAAACAGCCGCTGACGCTGGAGCAATTGAAACGAGAGCCGAAGTTGGCGGATATGCGATTACTCAAACGCGGCAACCGCTTGTCGGTTATGCCGGTTGATGAAAAACATTGGAAACACATTGTGGAGATGATCAAATCATGAAACAGATAACGAAACTTTCGATGAAGTATTTTCTTTTTGTCGTCGTGATATTTTCAATCACAGCGGCAACTTTTTCCCCGCAGATTCACAGCCAAACCAACCAGAGAAACGCCATGATAAAAATGACAACCACGCTGGGTGAAATTGACATCCAACTGTATCCCGACGATGCCCCGAAAACGGTAAAAAATTTTATTGACTACGTGCAAAGCGGTCACTTTGATAACCTGATTTTCCATCGCGTAATCCCCGGCTTTATGATTCAAGGCGGCGGCTTCACCGCAGATATGCAACAACGCAAAACCGCGCCGCCGATTATCAACGAAGCGGACAACGGTTTGA
This sequence comes from Candidatus Poriferihabitaceae bacterium, assembly GCA_965249835.1. GTDB lineage: Bacteria > Pseudomonadota > Gammaproteobacteria > Arenicellales > Poriferihabitantaceae > JAHRAW01. Next base: position 147,992 of record CBDFMY010000002.1, on the reverse strand, counting down.
AAAACACCGTCGGCACATTGTCCATGGCACGCACTTCCGACCCGAATTCCGCGTCCTCGCAATTTTTTATCAATCTGGCAGACAACGCATTTCTCGACCACACCGCTAAAACGTCGCAGGGCTGGGGCTACGCGGTATTCGGCAAGGTGGTCGGAGGCATGGAAGTGGTTGAGAAAATCGGCGGCGTTGCAACCGGCACTGTCGGCGGGCATGGCGATGTGCCGAACGCCCCGGTGGTGGTTCTTAAAGCGGAAGTGCTGGAGGAATAATCACGCGTGTTGTGCGCTCTGGGCGCCCTGGGCGACATCCGCCGCCTTGATTTTTGGTCGGCAGACCAGTATGCTTGCGCTTCGGATTGGCGTTGGTGCCGATTGATTTGCGTGCCTGCTTGATTGGCATGGCACACAAATTGTACGACCGTCACGCCAGTCGCTATTTTTTTTAATTGTAAATACCAACATTTAACGAGGAAAAAAATGAAGATCGAGAAAATCGCCGGCAAGGCAATTGTGGCTGTCGCGCTATTGTTTGGCAGCAACATGGCACTGGCAGAATGTGGAGATGTGCAACTCGCGTCCATGAACTGGGCTTCGGCTGAATTTATGGCGAGTGTTGACAAAGTTGTTTTGGAGGAAGGTTACGGTTGTACGGTTGAAGTGGTGCCTGGTGCCACCGAAACATCTTTCGCTTCAATGAACGACAAAGGCAGCCCGGACGTTGCGCCCGAGTTGTGGGCAAACGCTTTCATCGATGCGCTCGATAAAGCGATTGACGAGGGCCGTCTGGTTACCGCCAACGCTGCGCCGATTGCCGGTTTGGGCGAAGGCTGGTGGATTACTCCGGCAACCGCCAAAAGACATCCGGAACTGAAAACCGTTCTTGATGTGTTGGCAAATCCGCAACTGTTCCCGGATGCTGAAGATCCTTCCAAAGGCGCGTTCATTACCTGTCCGGCTGGTTGGGGTTGCCAACTGGCCAACGCCAACTTGTTCCGTGCGTTTGAGATGGAAAAGAAAGGCTGGAAACTGGTTGACCCGGGTTCCGCTGCGGGCTTGGACGGTTCCATGACCAAAGCCGTTGACCGCGATCAAAACTGGTTCGGTTACTACTGGACGCCCACCGCAATGATCGGCAAGCATAAAATGGTGAAACTGCCCTTCGGCGTTCCGTTCGTCGGTGCTGAACACTGGAATGGTTGCATCGCTTTGGCGGAACAAGATTGCGCCAACCCGAAACCTTCTGCGTGGACCGTCTCTCAAGTGCGTACGGTTGTGACCAGCGACTTCCAGAAGCAAGCCGGCGCAGATGTCCTCAAGTATTTTGGCAACCGCACTTACCCCGGCGAAGTGATGAACGCCATGCTGGTTTATATGGGCGACAATCAGGCCGGTGGCGATGATGCTGCGGCCTACTTTTTCGATAAGCATGAAGCCGTTTGGACCAAGTGGGTAAACGCAAAAATCGCTAAAAAAATCAGAGCGAGTTTGTAACCATTACGTTACGCCGCGCAGTTAACATTGCGGCGCGGCAATATTCGTAATAGTAGGAAAACCAGGTCCGTCGGCATTCGTTGTCGGCGGACTTTTTACCAGCGGAAATAATCATGAGTTTTATATCTACCTTCCCCGCCATGGGGAAAGACAACTTACGCGACCTGAAAAAGGGCATTGATTCCGGGTTCCGCGAGTTTTCGCGTGACTTCGGCGAGTCGCTGGAAAACTTTTTTGCGCCGTTGTTGAAATTTTTAGTATTCCTCGAAAAATTGCTAATCGCCACACCGTGGCCCATTATCATTTTGATAGTAATGGCACTCGCGTGGTTCGGTTCGCGCAGCATCAAAATCGTCATCGGCAGCATGCTGTCGTTTCTCGCCATCGGCTATTTCGGCATGTGGAAAGACACCATGTCGACGCTGGCGATCATTTCAGTGGCGACCAGCGTGTGCATCTCGTGCGGCATCCCGCTCGGCATATTAATGGCGCGCTCCGACCGCGCACAGGCGATCGTCACGCCAGTGCTGGATGTCATGCAAACCATCCCGGCATTCGTCTATCTCATTCCGGTGGTGATGTTGCTCGGCATCGGCAAAGTGCCGGGCTTGATCGCGGTTTGCATCTACGCCATGCCACCGATCGTGCGCTTAACCAATCTCGGTATTCGCCTGGTGGAAAAAGAAGCGTTGGAAGCGGCCGATGCGTTCGGCGCGAATTACAAACAACGTTTATTCGGGGTGCAGATTCCATTGGCATTACCCAACATTTTCGCCGGCGTCAACCAAACCATCATGATGGCACTTTCCATGGTAGTCATCGCATCCATGATCGGAGTCGCCGGATTGGGCGTTCCGGTATTGCGTTCAATTTCCAATCAATACCTCGCGCTCGGTTTGATGAACGGTCTGGCAATCGTAGCGTTGGCGATCATCTTTGATCGCGTTTCGCAACAATACGGCGACCGTCTGCAAAAGCATCGCAGAGGAATTGATCATGGCTGACATAAAAATCAAAATCGAAAATCTGTATAAGATTTTCGGCGCGCGCGCGAAAACGATGTTGGCGCATATCGAAAACGGCATTTCCAAACAGGCGATGCTGGAAGAGCACGGCCATGTGCTCGGCTTGCAAGACATCAACATTGAAGTGCCGGCGCGCGGCATCTCGGTCATCATGGGGCTTTCCGGCTCCGGCAAATCAACCCTGATTCGTCACATCAACCGATTGATCGAACCGACCGCGGGAAAAATATTAATTGACGACCGCGATGTGCTGGCGATGAGCCAGGAAGAGTTGCTTGAGTTCAGGCGGCATCAGGCGTCCATGGTGTTTCAAAAATTCGGTTTGCATGTGCATCGAACCGTCGCCGAAAATGTCGGATATGGTCTCATCATTCAAGGCACCTCGGTGAGTGAGGCAAAAAAGCAAAGTCACAAATGGATTGATCGCGTTGGCTTGGCCGGTTTTGAAGAACATTTTCCGGCGCAATTATCCGGCGGTATGCAACAGCGAGTCGGGCTGGCGCGCGCGCTCGCCACCGACGCTGAAATTTTGCTGATGGACGAAGCATTTTCCGCGCTCGACCCGCTGATTCGCGCCGACATGCAAGGCATTTTGCTGGAACTTCAGGAAGAATTGCACAAGACCATCGTGTTCATCACCCACGACCTGGACGAAGCACTGCGCATCGGCGACCGCATCGCCATCTTGCGCGATGGCGCGGTGATTCAACAGGGCAATCCGCAAGAAATTATTTTACATCCGGCGGATGATTATATTTTTAATTTCGTCAAAGACATCAACCGCGCACGCGTCATTGAAGTCAAGTCGGTGATGACCGCGAACGAATCGGTCAGCGGACCGAACTTGCGCCACAATGTAGTGTTGGAAGATGCCTTGCAACAAGTGGTCAACTCGGAAACCCGCGCCGCAAATATAATTGACGACAACGACAAAGCACTCGGTAGTATTCACATCGACCAGATCATCGCCGGCATCGCCCGACCCGAAGTAGAAGGAGAAGTTCGGTATCAATGACCGCGACCGCAACATCGACCGTCCACTCGGCGTCCGCGCAAACGCCGATAGTTAACGCATCGCGCAAACTGTATGTAAAAACTTTCGGTTGCCAGATGAACGAATACGATTCGTCTCGGATGGCGGATTTGTTGTGCGCGAGTCACGGTTATGCGGCGACCGACGACCCGGCCGATGCGGATTTGGTGTTGCTCAACACTTGTTCGGTGCGCGAGAAGGCGCAGGAAAAAGTATTTTCGCAGTTGGGGCAGTGGCGCATGATCAAGGAGCGCAAACCGAGTTTGATTATCGGCGTGGGTGGTTGCGTGGCAAGTCAGGAGGGCGCGATGATTATGCAACGCGCGCCATGCGTGGACCTGGTTTTTGGTCCGCAGACCTTGCATCGTTTGCCGGCACTGCTCGATCAAGTCATGCAAAAACGCCGGCGCGCGATAGATATTTCCTTTCCCGAAATTGAAAAGTTTGATTGCTTGCCGCCGCCGAGCACAGACGGCGTCAAGGCATTCGTTTCGATCATGGAAGGTTGTAGCAAATACTGCTCGTTCTGCGTCGTGCCGTATACCCGCGGCACCGAGTTCAGCCGCCCGTTCGATGATGTCATCGATGAAATCTACCATCTCGCGCAACGCGGTGTGCGCGAAGTTAATTTGCTCGGACAAAACGTCAACGCTTATCGCGGCGCACGACACGATGGCGGCGTGGTTGATTTCGCCGAGTTGCTGCACTATGTCGTTTGCATAGACGGCATCGACCGCGTGCGCTACACCACTTCGCACCCCATCGACTTCACCGACCAGTTGGTTGCGGCGCATGCCGAAATTCCCGAGTTGGTCGGGCATTTACATTTGCCGGTGCAAAGCGGCTCCGACCGCATTTTGCGTTTAATGAAACGCGGATACCGTGCGCGAGATTATTTGAATTGGATCGACAAAATAAAAACCGCGCGCCCGGGTATTTCATTGTCATCGGATTTTATTATCGGTTTCCCCGGCGAGAGTGATGACGATTTCGCCGCGACCATGGATTTGATCGAGCAAGTCGGCTATGACCAGTCGTTCAGTTTTATTTATAGCCCGCGACCGGGAACGCCAGCCGCGCAGTTGCCGGATGATGTGTCGATGGCGGTAAAAAAACAGCGACTGCAAGTTTTGCAGCGACGCATTAATGAAATGGCGAACGCGATCAGCGCGCGCATGGTAGGCGGCGAGCAAACCATTTTGGTGGAAGGAAAATCACGAAAAAATCTCAATAATGGCAGGCAATTATCCGGCCGCACGGAGAATAATCGCGTGGTTAATTTTGACGCGCCCCCACCATCATCGCCATCGCCATCATCATTAGTCGGACAATTGGTCACCGTGACCATCACCGAAGCACTACCCAATTCTCTGCGCGGCGTGTTGTCCGCCAACTCGCAAGCCATGTAACACGAACAAGCAAGCAAACGGAAAATTACTTGACCAACCAAGCGACCAACCAGATGACCCTGTTCCAATTACTGCCGGCCGAGAATGAACGGTTGTTGCAGGTTTGCGGGGAACTGAACGCGCATCTGCGACAAATTGAAACCCGTCTGAATGTTAAAATTTCCCAACGCCACAACGCATTCAGCGTTACCGGTGCCAACCACCGGACTTTCCGTGCCGAATCTGTCATCCGGAGTTTATTTGAAATGACCAAACACAAAGCGGAACCCATCACCGGCAGCGATGTGCATCTGGAATTGGCGCGCGTCAGTGCCGAGCAATCGCAAGCCGGCAATACCGAGCAGGAAAAAGATTCCCACGAGGAAGTCGTGGTCAAACTGCGCAAGCATCTGATTCGTGGCCAGAACCAACGACAGCGCGAGTATCTGCACTGCATCAACCAAAACGACATCAATTTCGCCATCGGTCCGGCTGGCACCGGCAAGACCTATCTGGCGGTGGCTTGCGCCGTGCAGGCGCTTTCCGAAGACCGCGTGGATCGCATACTGCTGGTGCGGCCGGCGGTGGAAGCCGGCGAAAAACTCGGTTTCCTGCCCGGCGACATCGGCGAGAAAATCGACCCGTATCTGCGCCCGTTATTCGATGCGCTATACGAAATGCTCGGCTTCGACCGAGTCGGAAAATTAATTGCGCGTGGCACCATCGAACTCGCGCCGCTGGGGTTTATGCGTGGGCGCACCTTGAACGAATCGTTCGTGATTCTCGATGAAGCGCAAAACTCCACAGTGGAGCAAATGAAAATGTTCCTGACACGCATCGGTTTCGGCTCCAAAGCAATTATCACCGGCGACATCACGCAAGTGGACTTGCCAAAAGCTCAACGCTGCGGGCTGAAACACGCGCAACAAGTGCTAAACGGAATCGACGGCATCAGTTTCACCTGTTTCCTGCCCGAAGATGTGGTGCGCCATCCATTGGTGCAGCGAATCGTCGAGGCATACCAGAATTCCGGCGGCTGATGCAACTGCAGGTCGCCCGCGGCGTTGCCGGCGAGATTCCAACACGCGCTCAGGTTGAATCCTGGGTCGCGGCGACGCTGCAAAAAATCGATCACGCCGGCGGAGAACTGACGGTCCGCGTGGTCGGCGAATCCGAAATGACCGAACTCAATGAGCGCTATCGTGGCAAGTGCGGTGCCACCAACGTGTTGTCATTTTCCTTTGCCGCCGACGAGTTGCCGCACGCCATGGCCACGGACATTCTCGGCGATGTGGTGATTTGCGCGCCGGTGGTGACCGATGAAGCCGCGTCACAAGGCAAACCGGTGATGAACCATTGGGCGCACATGGTGATTCACGGCGTGCTTCATCTGTGCGGCTTCGACCATCAACACCAAGTCGAAGCCGAGCGCATGGAATTGCTGGAGCAGGACATTATGTTGAACCTCGTTTAGAAGGAATCACGGTCTGGAGATGTCGTTTGGATTATGACGGTATTAGTTACTCTCATCGTTTTTTAGTTCTGGGTTCTCGCCTTTGGCGAGAACAACAGACTGGATCCCCGCCTGCCGGCGAGGATGACGAATAAGGGAGCGTTTGCCATTGTTGTCATTGTAATAATCATCTGATTTGATACACTAAAGGACACTTTTTATCCAGCAGAGGGGGATGTCATGACACTCACGAAAAAAGACATCAAGCGGCAAGAGATTGAAAAAAACTTTGCTTTTTTCGAATTAGTCCTGCCGGAATATACCGAATCGCACGGCGGTCGATATGCGCTGTTGCGCCACGAAGAGATCATTGACTTCTACGATACCGTGCGCGATGCATATACAACAGGCGTGCGGAATTACAAGGATGGTTTGTTTTCTATTCAGAAAGTGGACCCGCGACCAATTGATTTAGGCGTTTTCTCGCATGCCGTGCATTTGGGGTAAACACAATAACTCCCAGATATTTCTGGATGTCGCGGTAGTCCCGATTACTTTTAATTCGCAGACGGCGCAATCACCGCCGCGTTTCAGATCGTTGCTGGATACTGGCGCGCAATCAACCTGCATCACCAGAAAAGTTGCTACAACAATGGATTTATCGTCTATCGGAATGATTCCCATCGGAGGCGTGTCCGGGGTTCAAAGTCACCATGCTTATCTATTTCAAATCGGTTTATTTTGGGACATATCGATTCTCGGAAATGATGGAAACTCTGTGTCGCAAAGCAAGTTGTCTATTTTAAACAAGGACATTACGGGTGCCGAGATTGATTCTGCGATTGGCGAATTTGAAGTGCTTCTCGGTATGGATGTCATCTCAATCGGGTCGCTTAAAATAGAAGGCAACGGCACTTTCAGTTTTTCGTTTTGACTTAGCCACGCGGCTTTAGCCACGACTCACTCCATTATGGTAAGTGTGGCTTAACGGGAAGCGTGTTGTCCGGCGAAGCCGCTATCCTTAATAGCGGCGTTGCCGCCGGTTTGTGTCTGGCAAAGCCGGATGCCAAAAGAAGTCATTTCGTATAATGACAACTATAATTTGACGAACCCATGAAAACCCTCCTCGCATTGCTCGCCGGAGCCGTGAACGCATTGGCCTTCGCGCCGTTTGGCTGGTGGCCATTATGCTTGGTCAGCATCGGCACGCTATTCGGCTTGTGGTTGCGCACAGAGCGCATCGCCGCCGCCCGACTCGGTTTCGTATATGGGCTCGGCATGTTCGGCGTCGGCACGTCATGGATGTATATCAGTTTGAATGGGTTCGGCGGTATGCCAGCGTTGCTCGCGAGTTTTTGCATTCTCCTGTTGGTGATGGCGGTGTCGCTACTGCCCGCCGCCGCCGGATTTATCCAGGGCTATTTTTCCAATCGCACCCACGCCGTCCGACTCATTCTCATCATGCCGAGCGTGTGGCTGCTGGTGGAATGGCTGCGCGGATGGATTCTCACCGGCTTCCCCTGGCTTACCACCGGTTACGCCATGCTCGACACACCGCTTGCCGGTCTCGCGCCGCTGGGCGGGGTGTATCTGGTCGGCCTGCTGACGCTGATGACGGTCGGCGCATTGTCGGCGTTGTTGCGCGAACTATCACGCGCCAGTTTGCTGTGGTCGCTACTGCTGGTCTGTGGCTGGGTTGGCGGTTGGTATTTGTCCGACATGCCGTGGACGCAACCACGCGGCAAAGCAATTTCCATCGCCATCGTTCAGAACAATGTGCCGTTGATGTTGAAGTGGGATCGTTCCGAAAGCGAAAAAATTATCGCCGACTATCTCGCCCAAAGCGCATCGTTGCGTGATGTGGATGTGGTGGTCTGGCCCGAAGCCGCGGTGCCGGATTATCTCGACCAGATGCCCGCGGACTTTCATCGGCAACTGCGTGAGCATCCGGCCGATTTTATTTTCGGTGTGCTGACTCGCGAGCGCATCAATGACCAACAGCGATACTTCAACAGCATCGCCGCGGTCGGCGAGCGCACTGCGGTGTATCACAAACAACACCTCGTTCCGTTCGGCGAATTTCTGCCGCTGCAATGGTTGTTCAATCCGCTGGTGAAGATGCTCAACATTCCGATGTCGGATTTCACTCCGTGGCATCAGCATCAGGATCCATTGCCGGCTGCCGGAAACTTTTTTGCCGCGTCGGTTTGCTACGAAGATGCCTTCCCCAACGAGTGGCGCAATCAAGTGCCGGCATCCGGGCTATTGATCAACCTCAGCGAGGACGCATGGTTCGGCGATTCGCTGGCACCACATCAGCGATTGCAGATGGCGCGCTTTCGTTCGCTGGAAAGCGGGCGGCCCATGATTCGCTCGTCCAACAATGGTTTGTCATCGGTCATCAACTGGCGCGGCGGGATCGACATCGTGGCGCCGCAATTTGTCAAAACCGTGGTAACCGCCGCCGTGCAACCGCGCATCGGCGTTACGCCATATACCGTATACGGCGACACTCCGGTGCTGATCTTTACCGTGATGCTCTTGTTGCTTGGGTTGTGTTTGCCGGCAAAAAAATAAGACGCATGCCGTTTAGTGGCGACGAGTGACGATCTACTTCGCAGCCGCGGCATCGCGCACGCCGTTCGCCACGTTGACCTTCCACAGCAACCAGCCGCCGATAACGAACAGTAGCAGCAACGAGAGTATGCTGTCGCGTTCATCGGCACCGGGGATTAGTAGCGGCACCGCCGCCATCAGTAACGGACCGAGGATTGCCGCGAATTTTCCCACCAGATTGAAGAACCCGAAAAACTCCGCGCTTCGGTTTTTTGGCACGAATCGCGCATACAACGATCGACTTAAACTTTGCACGCCGCCTTGCACCAGCCCGATGGCGGTGGCGAGAAAATAAAAATCCGCACTCGAATCGAGCCATCGCCAGGCGTATATCACCACCAATACATACACCACAAGCCCGATTAATATGCCGCGCCGCGCACCGATTTTTTTACCGAGCCAACCGAAAAATAACGCCGCCGGAAACGCCACGAACTGAGTCAGCAGCAACGCGGTGATTAAACTTTCGCGCGGCAAGCCAAGGATGCGGTCGCCGAAAAACACCGCCATTTTGATGATGGTGCCGACGCCGTCGATGTAAAACCAGTAGGCGATCAGGAACACAAACAGCGTTCGCATTCGGCGCAGTTCCTTGAAGGTGACCGCGAGTTGCGCGAGCCCTGCGCGAATCGATTGAGCCGCGGTGACTTTGTTCGCGGGCGCGGCCTCGTCGACCATCAGCATCAGCGGCACGGTGAACACTCCCCACCACAACGCCACGCTGATGAACGCCGCCGACAAGGCCGATGCGGCATCGGCAAATCCGAACCAGTGCGGCTGGGTGACCATCAATACATTAAGCGTGAACAGCAAGCCGCCGCCGACGTAACCGAGGGCGTAGCCGGATGCCGAGACGACATCAAACTCGTCTGGCTCAGACACTTCGACCAGCAGGGAGTCGTAGAAAATGTTGGCGCCGGAAAAGCCGATGTTGCCAACGCCGTAGAGTAGCAATCCGACCCACCACATGCCGGCGTGCACCCAGGCAAGGCTGGCACTCATGAGAATGCCGAGCATGGCGAACGCCGCCAGAAATTTTTTGCGGCTGCCGCCGCGGTCTGAAATCGCGCCCAGCAACGGCGCGGCAATGGCGATGAGAAGGCTCGAAGCGGCGAGGGTGATGTTGAACCAGAACTGGGAATCGCCGGTATCCATGTCGGCGGTGAGAATGCTGTAATACACCGGAAAAAAACCGGCGATAACGGTGGTGGCAAAAGCCGAATTCGCCCAGTCATACAATGCCCAGGCAAGCACCGGTCGGTTTGATAGAATACGTGTCAATGGATTGCTCCGTTGTTGAGTAGTGTTTATTTTACTTCATCATTCTCGCGTGTGGGGGATTTTTGTGATGTTTGTTAGGAGTAAATTATCTGTCCTAATAATTAACACGTGAACTGTCCGGATTTATTCTATCCTATTTGGGGGTAGCAAATGAACCGGACAGCCTTTGTTGAGGAATTAAAACAGATGAGATTTGAAGAGGCATATGAAGGATATCAATGCAAACGATTAAGCCAAGAGGAGGCAGCCATTTTGTTAGGAGTCTGCAGTCGTAGTTTTCGCAGGTATATCAACCGTTATGAAGAGTCAGGGCTGGAAGGCTTGTGTGACAAAAGACTGCACACCCTATCAGTACGGTGCGCTCCGGTTGATGAGGTGATGGCATTAACTGATTTATATTCCAGTCGATATAATGGCTGGAATGTCAGGCATTTTCATCGTTGGTATCAACGAAAACACCAGGGGTCACGTAGCTATAGCTGGGTTAAAAACCAACTTCAATCAGCTAATTTGGTGGCCAAAGGTCAATCACCTGGACCTCATCGCATTAAACGGCTCCCCAGTGCATTGCCCGGCATGATGATCCATCAAGATGGCAGCACCCATTTATGGGTGCCCGGGGTGTATTGGGATTTAATTGTGACTATGGATGATGCCACTAACGAGCATTATTCCATGCGCTTTGTTGAACAGGAAGGCACGGTCAGTTCGTTGCTGGGTGTCAAAGATGTACTCAAGGCTAAAGGTATTTTCTGTACTTTCTATTCCGACCGGGGCAGCCATTACTGGCATACACCAGAGGTGGGCGGCAAGGTGGATAAAAACAATCCGACTCAATTTGGCATTGCCCTTAAACGCTTAGGCATTGATATGATTGCCGCCTATTCGCCTGAGGCTCGCGGGCGATCTGAACGTGCCTTTGCTACTCACCAAGGGCGCTTGCCTCAAGAATTGGCTCTCAACGGCATCACCGATATAAAAGCCGCTAATGCATACCTTAACCATCATTACATGCCGGCCTTCAATGAGGAGTTTGCACGTCCTGCAAGAGAACAAGGCAATGCGTTTGTCCGGCTTGCCGGTGTTAATCTGGATGATTACCTTTGTCAGCGTTATGAGCGCAGGGTGAGGAAAGACAATTGCGTGCAATTTAACAACCTCAATTTACAACTGCCGAAAGACAAACATCGCTATCATTACATCAAAGCCAAAGTAAAGGTTGTGATCCATTTAGATGGCTTGATTTCAATTTTTCATGGTCCCAGACGACTGGGACGATATTCAAAAGATGGCTGTTTATTGAATGAGGAACAAATACAGGCTGACGTTGCGTAAATCCGCTTCACAATGTCAGGAGTATAAACCAATTAAAAGCGGACAGATGTCGTGTCAATTATTAGGACAGTTCTATTTACTCCTAACAGATTTTTGTGATGTTTGGACTCGCCGCCGAAATGATAGTGGCCAACTAGAATAGATTCTCGCCTGCCGGCGAGAATCACGGTCTGGGGATGCGGTTTGGATTATGACGGTATTAGTTACTCTCATCGTTTTTTAGTTCTGGGTTCTCGCCTTTGGCGAGAACAACAGACTGGATTTGCGCGTATCATCCCTGATACGCGCCCTTCGGGCTCGCTTCGCTCGCGCCCAGTCGATTCATGGCGCTCCCGGCGATTTTTTCCGCCTGCCGGCGAGAATGACGGGTTGGGGGGTCAATGGTAAATCGGAGGGCGATGAGTCCTTTTGAGAAGACAATGGTAAATAAGTGTCACGCAAAGCGTGACACTAAAACGTGCTCCAACGGAGTTGGATTTCTTATTCTCAATGTGCCTTTGGCTTCTCAGCGCGCTTTTGTCCTCTCGATTCACCATTACTTATAATTCGTCATCCTCGCCGGTAGGCGGGGATCCTAAAGTGGCGGCGCAAGCCGCCCGGTGAGTCACGCTACGCCTGACAATACTAAGAGCCCGGCATAGTTGGCTTTTTCTCGGTTACTTTGGCGTCTCAACGCGCTTTTGTCTTTTCAGTTTACTATTGCCCTTTCATTCGTCATTGCGCGCCGGTTTTTCGTGCCAGAATGACGAGACGAAAAGACAAGCACAACGCATCTTACAAACCATCAATCACCGTCGCCAGATAAACCCAAAGATATTCAGTAAAACTCCAGCGAACTTGAATTTGAAACAACGGACTATCACCGGGTTTGTATAACAAAATGTCAGCGTTGCCGAAGTGCGTCTGCGCGCATTGCGTGTCTTTGAATTCGCGTTCGTGCAAATCCAGCGGGCAACCTCGGGTCAGCACCGCACCGGCATTTTCGCCGCTCAACTCAAGCACCGCATAATAGTCGCTCACCTCGGTGGCGGCGTGGTGAACCGGCGCGAGTTCTTGCGTCAGTTGCTCCATCAAATTTTCGGTGCGTGCAATCGCGCAGTGTAACAACCATTCATCTGCTCCCAGCCAAAAAATCACCCCGCGTCCGCCGGCCGATGTCGTCGAAGTGGCGGAAGTCGTATTCGCTTGCAGCGGCAACGACACCCCCAACACTTTATTCACCGCTTTCAAAAACTTTGCATCTTCGGGGGCGCCGCGCAAATTAATTTTCCCGCACCATGCGAGTTGACGAAGACTGATGCGACCCGCAATCGGATTGCGATTACGCGCCGGGCAGGTCGGTTTGATGTTTGCCAGCGGTGTATCGTTTTCAGTCACGACTGCGTTCCTCCCGCGTCTTTTTTTGGGTGGTAAAACACCGTGTCGGTCACGGTAACTTTGTGAGCGGCACCGTTCATCAACGCGACATTCAGCGTCTCGCCCTTGCGTTTGAATCCATCTTGTATCAACCCCAGCGCGATGGAGCGGCCAACGTTCGGACTGTAATAACTGGAAGAGATGTGACCAAGCATTTTCATCGGCGGTTTGTCGCGCAATTCTTCCACCACATGAGCGCCTTCGGGTAGCACGAAGTTTGGATCTTCGGTAAGCAAACCCACCAGTTGTTTTCTTGCCGGGCGTGCGGTGTCGGAGCGGGATAGCGAACGCTTGCCGACGAAGTCGGCTTTGGTTTTGGACACGATCCAATCCATGCCGAGATCCATCGGAGTAACCGTTCCGTCGGTGTCCTGACCGGCGATGATGAAACCTTTTTCGGCGCGCAACACATGCATCGCTTCGGTGCCGTAGGGGCAGATGTGATAGGCCGCGCCGGCCTCCATCAACGCCTCCCACAAGGCCAAGCCGTAACGCGCCGGCACATTAATTTCGAATGCCAACTCGCCGGTGAAACTAATGCGAAACACGCGCGCCGTAATTCCGGCCACCGCGAATGGTTGCATCGACATAAATGGAAACGATTCGTCGTCAACCGGTTGCTCGCACAATTGCGCCAGCAGGTCGCGGCTTTTTGGCCCACTGATGGAAGCCACCGCCCATTGCTCGGTGACGCTGGTGCAATAAACTTTGCGGTCGGGCCATTCGGTTTGCAACCACTCTTCCAACCAGCCCATCACTCGCGCCGCACCGCCGGTGGTGGTGGTCATGTGATAATGATTTTCGCCGAGGCAGGTGGTCACGCCGTCATCAAATACCATGCCGTGTTCGTTCAACATCAAGCCGTAGCGACATCGCCCCGGCGCCAGTTTCCGCCATGCGTTGGTGTAAATCATGTCGAGCAGTTCAGCCGCGTGTTGGCCGCGGATGTCGATTTTGCCGAGGGTTGATGCGTCGACCATGCCGATGGTGTTTCGCGCCGCCAGACATTCGCGCTGCACCGCGGCATGCATGTCCTCGTCGTTTTGCGGAAAATAAAATGGTCGCTTCCAGTCGCCGACATCTTCATACACCGCGTCATTTTTTTCGTGCCACGGATGCATCGGCGTGGTGCGTTTTTGCATAAACAACTGGCGGCGTTCATGCCCGACGATAGCGCCGAAAGTGAGCGGCGTATACGGCGGACGGAAGGTAGTCGCGCCGAGCCTGGCAATGCGCTCGCCGCGCAGGTTGGCCACCACCGCCAGCGCGTTGAGATTGGAAGTCTTGCCCTGGTCGGTGCCCATGCCGGTGGTGGTGTAGCGTTTCAGATGCTCCACCGAATCAAAGCCTTCGCGCGCCGCCAGTTCGATGTCGGCAACCGTGGAATCGTTGTGTAATTCATGAAAATGTTTTTTCGGACCGCGACCAATGGGATGATCGCAAGGCAAAATCCACAGCGGCCGCATCGCGCCATACTCAGGTTCCGCAACCGCCGGCACATCGGTCGGCGATGCCCTGGCAAAACCTGCGGCAACCGCGGCGGCGAGTCCCGCATCGTTGCCTTCCGCCAGACATTCGGCGAGGCGATAGGTTCCCCGGCAGGCACCGGCGCAGTCCACCGCATTGGTCGGCGGATTGTGCGGCGTAATTTTTGCCGGAATGAAACTATGCCGCGCTTCGCAGAATTCCAGTTTGCCGCCGGCCTGACTGAACAGGTGCGCGGTCGGCGTCCAGCCGCCGGACACCGCAATCACATCGCAAGCAATACTCTGCGCCGCGCCAAGCGATGCGTCATTAACCGAACAGGCATCCGGGGAAAGTTCCCTGACTTTCACCCCGGTAATTTTTCCGCGCGCGTAATCGGTCGAGTTGATGGTGTGATTAACATGAATGGGGATGTGCTGATCTCGTGCTTGCGTGATGAGTTCGCCCGACGGCTCGGCTCGAACATCCACCACTTCCACTTCGGCGCCGGCTTGCGCGGCCTCGATCGCGGTGTGGTAGGCACTGTCGTTGTTGGTCAGCACCACCATGCGTTTCCCCGGCAACACGCCGAAGCGATTGATATAGGTGCGCACCGCGCCGGCAAGCATCACCCCGGGGCGGTCGTTGTCGGCGAATACCATTGGCCGCTCGATGCTACCGGTTGCCAACACAACCCGCTTGGCGCGGATTTTCCACAAGCGTTCTTTGGGTGCGTTGTCGCCGAGATTCGGACCAAGATGCTCAATCACGCGTTGGTTCGCCACCAGAAAATTGTCATGATAGTAGCCGGTCAGCGTGGTGCGCGGTAGCAACACAACCTGCTCCATGCCATTCAATTCGGCAACGCACTTGGCAATCCAGTGCTCGCCGGTAAGTTCGCCGATGACTGCGCGGTCGCCGAGCAAAGCACCGCCAAACTCGCTTTTCTCATCGACCAGCATCACCCGCGCACCGCTGGCACCGGCAACACACGCCGCTTGTAATCCGGCCGCTCCGCCGCCCACCACCAGCACATCGCAATGCGCGTGGATTTTGTCGTAGTCATCCGGGTCGGGTTGGCTCGGAGAGACGCCGAGACCGGCCGCTTTGCGAATGAATTTTTCGTAAGTCATCCACAACGTGCGTGGCCACATGAATGTCTTGTAGTAAAAACCGGCGGGGAAAATGCGCCACAAACGCGAACTGACCGCGCCGAAATCAAATTGGACCGACGGCCAGCAGTTCTGGCTGTGCGCGATCAATCCATCATACAGTTCGATCTCGGTGGCGCGTCGGTTGGGTTCGGTATACGGACCATTCTCCAGTTGCACCAACGCATTCGGCTCCTCGGCTCCGGCGGAAAAAATCCCTCGCGGACGATGATACTTGAAACTTCGCGCCACCAGCGTGACACCGTTGGCGAGCAATGCCGAAGCCAGCGTGTCGCCGGGATGCCCCTCGTATTTTTTATCGTTATACCAAAAGCGCACGATTTTTGCGCGATTAAGACGCCCGCCTTTTGCCAATCGGTTGATTTGACTCACGACATTTGCTCGGCAATGACTTCAGGCAGGCACATCAGGCAGGCACATCAGGCAGGCACATCAGGAATGAGGTCGCCGGGTTTATAGGTCGCGTGAATGTGATCGTTGCGCGTGTCGCGCACGACATTAAACCAACGCCGGCAACCGTGGCTATGCACCCATCGCTCGCGATGAATACCCTTCGGGTTTTTGCGAAAAAACACATAATCGCCCCACGCTTGTTCGCTCAATGCTTCGGGGTTTTGCGGGCGCAGGATGTGCGCTTCACCGTGGCAACTAAACTCGCTTTGATCGCGTGCGCCGCACCACGGGCAGTGAATTAAAAACATAATTTGCCGCGCCGTTAGTGCGCCACCGCAGCCGCCGCGCCTTCGTCGATCAGCGCGCCGCTGTTAAATCGGTTGATGGAAAATGGTTGCGCCAGCGGATGCATTTCATTGCGTGCGATGGAGTGGGCGAATACATTGCCCGAGCCCGGCGTGGCTTTGAAGCCGCCGGTTCCCCAGCCGCAGTTGAACCACAGATTTTCCACCGGCGTTTTGGAAATCAACGGCGAACGATCGACCGTGACATCGACGATGCCACCCCATTGTCGCAACATTTTTAATCGCGAGAATAGGGGATACAGTTCGAGGATGGCAGCCACGGTGTCTTCGATGACGTTGAATCCGCCGCGTTGCGAATAGGAATTGTATGCGTCCGAACTCGCGCCGATGACCAACTCGCCTTTGTCCGATTGGCTGATATACGCGTGGATGTTGCCCGACATCACCACGCAATCCAAAATTGGTTTGAGTGGTTCCGAGACCAACGCTTGCAAAGGAAATGATTCGATCGGCAAGCGAAAGCCGGCCATGTCGGCCAGCACGCTGCAATGTCCGGCGACCACGCAGCCGACTTTTTTCGCGCCGATAAAACCGCGACTGGTGTGCACGCCGATTACCCGGTTGCGTTCGATTTTGAAACCGGTGACCTCGCAGTTTTGAATGATGTCCACGCCCATTGCATCCGCGGCGCGCGCATAACCCCACGCCACCGCATCATGGCGGGCGGTGCCACCGCGTTTTTGCAACAACGCACCGAGCACCGGATAACGACAGTGCAAATTAATGAATGGAACCATTTTTTTGATTTGCGCGGGCGATACAAATTCGGAATCGATGCCGTTCAAGTGGATGGCACTGCCGCGCCGCCCGATTTCCTGCATGTCGTGAATGTTGTGCGCAAGATGCAACAGCCCGCGCTGGGAAAACATCACGTTGTAGTTCAACTCGCGACTTAATGTCTCCCACAATTTCATCGCGTGTTCATACAAGTTGGCAGATTCATCCGACAAATAATTGGAGCGCACGATGGTGGTGTTGCGCCCGGTGTTGCCGCCGCCCAACCAGTTTTTTTCCAGCACCGCGACATTGGACACGCCACATTCTTTGGCGAGATAATACGCGGTTGCCAAACCGTGACCGCCGCCGCCAACGATGACCACATCGTATTGCTTGTTCGGCTGCGGACTGCGCCACGCACGCTGCCAATCCTGATGATAATTCAGGGCATTGCGCAACAAACTAAAAATGGAATAACGGTTCATGGTTTTTCTCGAACGGGCGGGTGGTATGGGTGGCAGTCAGGTCGCCAAATTTAAGATGAGTCAGTAAGCATTGTTATGCTAATCGACGCATGAATAAAAATCATTTTCCTCGAAAAAACGGTCTTAAAAGAAACTCATCATTTAGTTCGGTGTTTTTTATGTCTAACTCTTTGCACATTTTCTTAATCAAGGTTACTATGTTGTCGTTTTGTCTGTTAGGGATATCTACCCCTTGGTGAAATTCTTTGAGTGCCTTAATAATCTCCGGACTATCGTGAAAAATAACCATAACTTCATTGAGAGCGCTAAAAAACTGTGCATTTATCTCAGGAGTTGTAGGATCTGCTAATAATACAAAGCGACAACCTACAATTCTCCGTAGTACTTCATATTGCTGTTTTCGTTTTTCATATCTACGATAATACCACGTAGAAATACCTACACCGACAATGCCGGACAACAAAGACGATATGATTGTAATCATCATGATTGTATTCATCGAACTCATACCAAAACGAACTAGTTAGTATATGCGGGAAGGATAGCAGGGTCAATTTTTTCCAAAGTTTAATAACGACAGCGCTAACGCGGGCGTATTACCGACTAAAACTCCACGCCTTGCGCGGCCAGTATGCCGGCATCAAAAGCGTGTTTTATTTTACGCATTTCGGTGGCGGTGTCGGCAACTTCAATGACCGCCGGGGGCGCGTCTCGGCCAGTCATAATCAGGTGCAGCCAGGGCGGTTTTTGTTCGCGCACGAATTCGGCGATTTCTTCGCCCGCTATC
The DNA here is from genome assembly GCA_965249835.1 of Candidatus Poriferihabitaceae bacterium. Taxonomy (GTDB): domain Bacteria; phylum Pseudomonadota; class Gammaproteobacteria; order Arenicellales; family Poriferihabitantaceae; genus JAHRAW01. The sequence goes on along the minus strand of CBDFMY010000002.1, from coordinate 129,572 downwards.
CAGCCGTAGCCGCTACAATAATTAATTTCATCAAGCAACACCAAATCAAATTCTTCGGAGAGGATTTTCTCTTTGCTGAATTCCCAGATGGCGCGACTGGTGGCGATGTCTTGTTCGGGATTTTTTGTGTCCCAGGTAAAACCGTCACCCATGACATGCCATTCGATATTGTCGAATTTTTCCGCGGCGCGTTGCTCGCCGGTTTTCCATTTGCCTTTGATGTATTGAATCACGCAAACCTTCAAGCCCCAGCCGGCGGCACGAAACACCACGCCGAAACCGCCGGACGATTTGCCCTTGCCTTCGCCGCTATGCACCAGAGTGATTCCCCGCCGTCGGTCACGCGATTTCATAGTGAATTCCAAAGAGATGAAGTGTTACCAAGAGCGCATTTTCGGATTTTCTCTGCGGGTCGTCAATGCCTGTTTGGCCTCAGTAATTCACTGACGGTTTTTCTCGATTACTTTTGGCATCTCAACGCGCCTTTGTCCTCTCGATTCACTATCACCTATCATTCGTCATTCTCGCCGGCAGGCGGGAATCCAGGTGGCGGCGCAAGCCGCCCGGTGCGTCACCCAACGCGTGACAATACTAATAGCCCGGCGTATTTGTTTCTCAATGTGCTTTGGCTTCTCGACGCGCTTTTGTCTTTTCAATTCACTAATTACCTATCATTCGTCATTGCCCGGCGCATATTATTATTGGCCGGGCAATCCAGTGGAATATGCCGTCCGGCGTAGCCGGACTCATTATGCGACGAAGCCGCGCCGTTCGATGCGAGAATGAGGGCAGGGCTACCGGCACGGGGTAAGTGGATTGAATTATTTTCAGGAAGTTAACCAGTAACCCACAGGTGTTGACAGAAATTGCTCAAGGGGGATGCCGTCAGTGCCGACTAACAACTTGCGAGCCGGTTTGAATTTCCGAGCGAAAGCATCCATGCCCGGCAAGGTGCCGGAGAGGTTGCCGCTTTTTACTTCTATTGCCACCAGTTTTCTTCCTTGCCGCAACACAAAATCCACTTCATGATTGCGCTCTCGCCAATAGAATAACTGACAGTTCCCCTCGGCAGCCGCATTGACCAGATGAGCACCCACGGCCGACTCCGTCAAACGTCCCCAATAGGTTTTATCGGCAAATGCCTCGGAGTATGTCAGACCGGATTGGGCGGTCATCAAAGCCGTATTGGCCACCTGAAGTTTCGGACTGGAGCCGCGCCGTCGCACCGATTGGCCGGCATATTTATGCAACCCAGTGAGCATACCGGCACCCGCGAGGAGATCCAGATAATGTGCCAGCGTTGTTGTGTTACCGGCATCTTGAAGTTGCCCCATCATTTTGGTGTAGGAAAGAATTTGTCCCGAATAGGCGCAACCCAATTCAAACAATCGCCGCATCAATGCCGGCTTGTCAACGCGGGAAAGCAATAGCACATCACGCGCCACAGTGGTTTCAATGAGAGAATCCATCAGGTAACGCGACCAACGAGCAGGCTGCTTTATCAGAGGGGCAGCACCCGGATAGGCACCGTAAAAAAGATACTGCTTCAGATTCCATCCAAACGCCTGACGCATTTCAGAAAAACTCCAGTGTGGCAGATGCAAAATTTCAAAACGCCCGGCAAGGCTCTCGGTCAAGCCCTTACCCACCAACAGAGGCGCGGAACCAAGCAAGACGGTCTTGACTAACATGTTCTTCCGAGAATCTTCATCCCAAAGACGTTTTACCGTCTCCGCCCAGTGCGGCACCTTTTGCACTTCATCCAGTATCAGCAGGGTATTTCGCTTTCTTGGTGCGCTGGCAAGCAAACGCGCTTGCTCCCATTGTGTTTCAATCCATCCGCCACCGCGCAACGTCGGTTCATCCGCACTGGCAAAGTGGTATGGCAACTGATTCCGCTCCGCCACCTGCAACACCATAGTGGTCTTGCCCACCTGTCTGGCACCCGACACGACCTGAATAAAACGCCGAGGTTCTTTTAACCGCCGCCGCAACTCCGCCGCATGGCTTCTGATGAATGTATTTTTACTCAACATAATGAGTAATTTTACTCAATGTATTGAGTAATTTGTCAAATGTTTTAAGTGATATTGCGGGGGCGGGGGATATTGCGTTGGTTGACGGTGCTGAAAGCGAATGGGCTGTCGGCTTTGGTTCGGATTTCTCCCGCGGGTCGTCAATGCCTGTTTAGTCGCAGTAATTCACTGCCAATGAGTCACGCGTAGCGTGACACAACATTCGTGGCGAAGCCGCCAGTTTTATGCTGGAAAATCCAGTCAAAATATGTCGTCCGGCGTAGCCGAACTCATTCAGACAACGTCATATCTAATACGAGCGCCCGTCGATAGGATAACCTGATGCAAAGCAGGATCACTTAAAGACCGATGAAACAAGGGCCGGGCAGGGATAGATCGAAGTGCCCTTTCGTACAATGCAATTGCAGGAGCATTGCCAAACATCGACGAGCAATATAGCAGCCCGTCTATGTCTGGATAGGCATCGTACAAACGAACTCACCAACGCCGGGCTTTGGACCTTGGGTCAGAATGGATCGCCGTGGACGCACCCATTGCCGTGCAAAAAGGGCCGCTTAGATCCAGTAACCTGATGTCTCTTGTCAGTATAAAGATCGATAGAATGGGTTGGTTATGGTGGCGATCGATAATCCGTGTCGCCTGAAAAACCTCCGCCAAGCAGGTTGGTATTGACTGACTGCCGGTAGCCAGATACATAACACCACGGTTTTGCACATCGGGTTTCCCCGCTTGCAGTTGATGATGGTCAAAGCGGCCAGCGACAGGCCCGAAGTAGCGAAACGCATCCCAGGTGGTTGGGTAGTTACCATCGGCATAGAAGATTCTTGCGACCTCCGTACCTGCATGTACGGTATGTATGACCGGTGGAATATCCTGTAATTTTTTAACGGAGGGCGGAACGGGTAACTTGTTGGCAACCACCACTAAATGTCACTCGCCAAACGGCAAACCACTTCAACATCATGACCCGAGATCAGCCAATCGCGGGGACTCAATGTCTGACCGGTAACATCAGACACCAAATCCCTATTGGCTTGAAGAAAGAAACGTTGCACTACGACCGGATGCGCATCTCCACCGATGGTTTGTAATACTTTTTTCAAGCCAGGCAGCGTAGATGCGTCATTGAATTGAAACCTGGGGCACACCCTACCGTGTTTGGACTCCAACGCATATAACGAGCCCCGATCAATACGCTGGCGAACGCGGCTGGCACTGACCTGTAAGCACTCGGCAGTCGCTTTCTGACTGAGTGCGGTACTGACCATTTGAGCGTATTCGCCCACAATGGTGGCGGTATTCTTTCGTATGGACTGAATCGCCAATGATCCTTGCAGGCCATGGGCACCGTGTCGCGCCAGTATCAACTTTTCTTCTTTAGAGAGCGCATTCTTAACTGGGTCTACCGGATGCATCGGATGCGACCGCAAGAAAGCGGCGGCAACGGCTACCAGCGTATCAGGGTCATCAATACCTTCATCGCGCAGTATCTTAATGTCTTGTGCGGCGATCATCGTTAACTATCACTTAAATTGTTAATGTTGGTTGATTGTAGTGTACCCAATAGGGATTATCAGTGCTCACTAAACTGCCTCACCATATTCGCTGGATTATGGCATAAATTTGAATTTTGTATGGTGGAATACTGGACAAATCGGGCATTTGTTTGGCGATGGACTGGCAATGCGGCACCTTTTGCACTTCATCCAGTATCAGCAGCGCATTTCGCTTTCTTGGTGCGCTGGCAAGCAAACGCGCTTGCTCCCATTGTGATTCAATCCACCCGCCACCGCGCAGCGTCGGCTCATCCGCACTGGCAAAGTGGTATGGCAACTGATTCCGCTCCGCCACTTGCAACACCATAGTGGTCTTGCCCACTTGTCTGGCACCCGATACGACCTGAATAAAACGCCGGGGTTCTTTTAACCGCTGCCGCAACTCCGCCGCATGGCTTCTGATGAATGTGTTTTTACTCAACATAATGAGTAATTTTACTCAATGTATTGAGTAATTTGTCAAATACTTTTGCAGGTCAGATGCTTGCGAAGGCGGGAACCTAAAGGAACAAAATCAACAAGTCTGTCCCGACAACTAAGGGCACTGAAATAGAACTATGATTTCATCGGGGATATTCGGTGTGAATATAATAGAATTCTGATCATCCAAATGTTATAAAATCATTGACATAAAACTTCCGCATTGACTTTTAAATCTGACTTAATTAATCAGCAGGTCTTTAGCAGTTTTTTATAACTTAGGCAAAACAAGAACGGCTCTGATGAAATCTACATTAAAAGCAGTGAGCTTGGCATTGGTATCTATTATTATGTCCGGCTGTGCGACGGTGGATTATTCGGATCTGGTATCAAGACTGGATCAGGCTATCAATGATTCGGCGGATACGATTGAATCCATTGATGCTGATCTGACTGCTAGAAAAAACGCCGTTCAGAAGGGCTACATAGTCGATGGAAACCTACTTCTCAATCCGGCTACCGGCCAATGCGCTATTGGTACGGGTCAGTGCACCTTAGTCGTAGTATCACGCCAGGGTACGAATACTCCCTATCCCCTGAAATCAATCATGCCGAAGGGTCTTTTCGCCCTTCAAGCGGTGAAAACATACATTGGAAAACTCAAGTCAATCAGCGAGGCAGATACCGCCGCAAAAGTCGTGGCAAGTACAAATTCGACCTTGGGGAGTCTCGAAGTAATCTCTAACCGGTTGGGAAAAATGAGCGGAGAGCCCGGCAAAAAGAGTATGATTACCGATTACAAAGAACCAGCGACTGGCTTTATCGAATGGCTATCCACACGCTATGTCAAACACATCAAAGCAAAGGCGTTAGCAAAAGCCACCAAGAAGGCGCATCCGATCATCGAAGAATTGACCGGATTTTACGAGACCGCCGCACGGAGTTGGGTATTAATCGAATTTGCTGAATCTCACGATGATTTTGTGAAGAAGCAAGAGTTGTTCGATGATCAGTCAATTACCACGAGGACAGTCGATGCTTACGTCCGAGCCGCCGCCGACTACGATGTCGCACTCAAGGTTACAGCGGCCAAAGCGTTCAATGCCTTTAATATTGCGCATGAAAAATTAATGAAGCAACTCAACCGAGAAGGTGAAGACAAGGTTACGTTGGTGGAAGTCGCATCGGCGATAGAGTACTTGGAAGAAGAGGCTAGAGCAATCAAAGCGGCAGTGGGTGCCTTTACCAAAGAACCAAAACAGCACTAATTCTGGAGAACAATCATGACGACCATCAAAGAAGTATCAGAAAGTTTCGAGGAAGGACTGGATGCCATATCCGTTCTTGATCAAACACTCGCCGCCGAACGTTCGGCTTTAAAACGCAAGGCCTTCGATGAAGGAAGGTCGTTAACCACCGAAGAGGTCAAGCGCCGCAAGGAAATTACCACAACACGTGGAAAATTAGCCGAGGCAATGAAAATGCTGGCTCTGGATACTGTCAATGCGCTGGAAAATACTTCGGAGATTGATAGGTTGCTGGGTAACATGGAGCAAATCAATCAACAGATTCAAGGCGACCTGGATCGCCTGGAAAGAATCGAAGAAAACGCCGCTAAGATACGAAGCGTTGTCAAAAGTTTAGATTCAATAGTCAGCAAACTCTCAGGGTTCAGAAGTACATTAATTTAGTAACCGGCTTGCTTTTTCTGATTAGCCAAGCCGAATACATCAATGGGTGTGTTTAGCCTGTTCACGGCGGTTCGGCTTGATCAGATGGGTCAGCGGCGTGTAAATGATCAGCCGATTTCCCGCCACGCCCGTTGCTTGGTTTCTGATGAATGTGTTTTTACTCAACATAATGAGTAATTTTACTCAATACATTGAGTAATTTGTCAAATGTTTTGAATGAGATTCTGGCTGCTGTTACGCAAGCGGATTTCCAACTCATCGTAATTCGGTAAATGCGCACGCATCAGGCTTTTCCAGAGTTTGCCGTGATTCGGCACCGAGAAATGCAGCAGTTCGTGAACGATTACATAGTCCCAAAGATCGCGTTTCAATCCCAGCAACTCGCTGTTGAAATTGAGATGTCCATTGGTGGAACAAGAAGCCCATTTATTGCGCATGGGGCGTATTCCCAGCCAGGCGATTTCAACATCCAATTTTGTCGCCCACTGATGAACTCGGTCCTTGAATGCCTGTTTATTCAAATGCTCCATTAGATACGCTCGGCTCGTTCCAGCAAAGTGAAAAGTTGGTCGACGAGATTGGTTACTTTGTCAACATCATCCACTTCAGCGAGAATGGCGAAGGTGACCTGCTTGCGCAGTTCCCGTGATTCGTTTTCGCTTTGCAGCCAGTTCGAATGTGCGGCAAAAGCGTCCTTGATTTTGCGACTTACCTGTTCGGCGTTAGTGACATTGGCATCCAGCAAAGTTCGATAAACAAAAAAGGTAAGACCATCAAAACCTTTTTCGGTCTGTTCCTTTTTTCGAACTTCATTTTTCTCGATTTCATCCAACAATTCCTGCAATATTTCTGTGGTGTTGGTTTGTCTGGTTTCGAATTTTTCCTGTATCTCGCGCGCCCGTTCAGCCATCCGAATAAGATTCGGGTCGCCGCTCTCGTCCTCTGCCAGTTTTTGGATACTTTTTATCAGATTGATAACTTTGGTGGCATCGCCGCCGCTTTTGCTTTTAATAATCTGGATGGTCTGCGCATTAATTTCAACAAGGTCATCCACCTTTTCAACACCAAAACTGCCGACATGTTCGCGAACCAGTTGTTCGGTCTTCCGTTGAAATTCTTTATCTACATATGTTTGCTTTATGTAAACTTTTCGAACCACTTTATAAATCTCGGATAGCGTGCCGTAATCCGCGATGTATGGTTTCATAAATTTGTCCGGTGAGATGATCTCGTAAAGCATCTCGATCTCTTTGTATTCTTTGAAAAATTCCTTCCGGCGCTCGGGGTCACGGAAGTACTCAACGAGATTGTCGACATCCTTGTCATCAAACTTGTTCTTTAAAAGTGCCAGATAGCCCGGGACTTTGGTCTCCATCTTGCTTTGAAAGTCGCTCTTCAGCAGTTGCAAGTCCTTGACGATAGCGTTGACTTCATCACTGTCAAAGGCGAGGGCTTTTTCCAGTTTGTCGAATATGCCGACGAAATCCAGGACAAAACCGTGGGGTTTTTTCGTATTCTGCTTTTCGTTTTCGTAGGGACGATTCACCCGAGCGATGGCTTGTAGCAGGGTGTGGTCGCGCATCGGCTTGTCGAGATACATGGCGTAAAGCACCGGCGCATCAAATCCGGTTAGCAATTTTTCGGTGACAATCAAAATTTTCGGCAGTTGATCAATTTTGCCGAAACTCTTGCGAATCTGCTTTTCCTGCTGCGTGCCAAGGTGGAATTGCTTGAGCAGTGCAGAGTCGTTGTGATTGCCGGTATAGACAACCTCGGAATAGTCAGGCGGCAGAAACTGATCGAGTGCCTTTTTATACTGAGCGCAGGCTTCGCGATCGACACCGACGAGAAAAGCCTTGTAGCCGAGCGGTTCGACATTCGTGCGGTAGTGTTCGGCGATAAACTTCGCCACCTTATTCACCCGCTCTTTGCCCTTGAGAAAATTTCGCAGGTTTACCGCCCGTTCAAGAATCTTGTTCAATTCGGCAATATCGGCGATGCCCTCGGTTTTAGCGAGAGAGAGAAACTCCTTCTCAAGCAGTTCATTCGGGACCCGCATCTCGTTGGGAGCGAGTTGATAGTAGAGCGGTAGCGTGGTGCCGTCGGCAATGCTGTCAGAGATAGAATACTTGTGCAGATAACCTCGGTCATCCTCGCAGCCAAAGGTCTTGAAGGTGCCTTTGCCGTAAGCGGTCTTGTCCACCGGCGTACCGGTAAAGCCGATGTAAGTTGCGTTCGGCAGGCCAGCCATAAGGAAATTACCGAGGTCGCTGCCGGTGGTGCGATGCGCTTCGTCGATGAGCACATAAATGTTTGAGCGAGTGTTGATGTTCGCCGGCATGTCACGGAACTTGTGAATCATCGTCACGATGATGCCGCGGTAGCCATCGCGTAGCAGTTGATTGAGCCGAGCGATGCTGTCGGCGTGTTCCAGATTGCCCAGACCAAGCGCGGCAAGGTTTTTGAGCATCTGGTCTTCCAACTCGTTGCGGTCAATCATCAAAAGAATGGTCGGCTTGTCCGCTTCCGGAGCACGGAATAGCAATTCCGCCGCCTTGATCATGGTGAAAGTTTTTCCGCTACCCTGAGTATGCCAGACGAGTCCACGAGTGCGGGTAGCATCAACGGCGCGCCCGACAGTTGCAGCCACCGCGTCAGTTTGATGCTGGCGCAGAATGTATTTGTTTAACTCTTCGTCTTTCTCGGCAAAGATGATGTATTCCTTGAGAAATGCGAGCACCCGCGGGATGGCACTGAAACTTTTCACCTTGGCTTCCAGTTTGCCGACTTCCTTATCCTTCCAGTTGAAAATGTTCCGGCGCACCGTGTTCCAGGTCACGCCGTAGGAAAAATCGATAGCATCGGTGGCGATAAAAATCTGCTGGGGAACAAACAACTCCGGCGTCTCGCGGTGGTAACGACGAATCTGGTCCACCCCGAGCGCAATCGCCTCGTCTTTGCTAGCGTTTTTGCACTCAATCACTAACACCGGGATGCCGTTGATGAGAAACACGACATCCTCCCGCGTGCCGTAGTGATTATTATGAAATGCCCACTCCTCGGTAACTTCGTAGATATTTTTTGTCGAGTCGGCGTAATTGATCAGAATAAGATCGCGTTCGCGCTTCTCGCCGGCATCAAAAAACTTGCCGCGATTGCGCAGGTGTTCAACGAAATCCCGATTGCCGTAGATGTTGGGGTGGAGAAGACGGAATTGCGCGAGCAAAGTATCTTTGCTTTCGGCATAAAGCGGATTGAACTCGCGCACCTTTGCATAGAGTAAGTCATCGAAGAAAAGCGAACTATCCCTCGCACGAGCGATGGTCGGCGAATCCGAATCAAACCCGCGCCGCCGCTCGGCTTCCTCGCGAGACACAACCGTCCAACCGATTGCGTCGGCGTATTTGAGGATGCGGGCCTGGACGGTTTTGTGTTCGGTGGGTGTGGGCATTTCTGGCCGTCTTTCTAATGTCGCTTTATGAACTTCAATGTTCGTTCAACAAATCTCGTGAGTTCATTACTACTAATTTCTCCCGTTTCCCAAGCGGAATTGGTGTCGTGGTGAAACTGATTTGTGTAGCCAGTAAGGTTTCTCAATTCATCGATATCAGTCTGAGACAGAATTTCCTGTTCTGTGCCGGCCTGTGAACTGCAAATCTCACAGAAACGTCCGAGAAGTGTTCCGGGAGGAAAATACTCTGGATAAGTCACTCGAAAAAACGCTTCAAGGCAGAGACGAATTGCCGCCGCAATCTCCCGTTTATTCTGCCCACCGTTCTCAAGGTAATCCCTCAACATTTGGTGTCTTTGGTCGTTATCAGTGGCGGAATCACTGTTAGGGTCCCACGCGACGATTGTTGACGTAGTCCCTTGCCTTACAATTTGAAGTGCTTTCCGTGGAGTGGTCGTTGTGTTCTTCCATATTTTGCAAAGGAACGGTTTACTGTGGGAAAGTATCACCACTTGAGCAACCCGATTTACTAGCTGTCGGACCTCCTGAGCGGTTGTCAGTGAACGGTGTTCATCCATGCTTGATACTGGATCGTCGATTACGACTACTTTGTTTGCTTGATTCAAGTCTAGCTCAATTGAAGCAAGGAAGAATGCAACAGCGAGGGTATTTCGATCTCCTGAACTCAATACATTCTTGAATGAATGATCGCCTGGATTAGGATTACCGCCCCCAACAATAACAGAGATATTATTTACAACAACGTTATAGGTACATGTCGAACCGCTTCGCATATTTTTTGCTTTGACACTATTCAAACGGTAACCCACACTAAACTTATCAAGATATCTATTAATTGCTGCTTCGTAGGTCGGAAAAACTTGAGTGCGGTACTGCTCCAAGTCTTGGCGGGCATGATCGCGCTGCTGCTCGGTAACGGTCTTCGCCCGCTTCTCATTCAGGTAGGCAGTACAGAGCCCGGCGGTTGCAGGCATGTGTCTCGCCTTAGTCACCTTAAGTTGGGCCAGTTTTGCACTTAACGCATGTGTATTCGCAGACAATGATCGTTGCTTGATTGCAACTATTGTTTGATTTGCTGCTAACAATTTTTGGTTCAAGGTAGCAACTTCATTCTGTCTTTTAGTATAGGCATTGACCAATAAACGGACTTCATCAGTAATGGTGATAGCGTCAAGCGGCATCTCCTTCTTTTTCTCCAGAAGACGAATAACTTGCATACGAGCTGCATTCCAATCGGTTGTGATTGCAACAGAATCGATGGCAATCTCTGGAATATCCCCGAACTCACACCAAAAACGTCGGCGTTCAATTAGCGTGCTAACCGATCGTTCGAAAGTAGGAGCTTTGTCCGCAGAATGAATCTGGTTAAAACTCGAAATAACGGTGCGGATACTTTGCTGGTGGTTTCGATATGCCTCACTGAAAAAGGCTCTGTAGTGAGTTATCACAGTTGACCCGGAAAGATTTTGAGCGCAGAAAACACATTTGTTTTCTTCATCTTCCTGCACAGCGTTTTGTCGTTCCATGCCCTCGGCAATCCATCGTTCAGCATTGTCACCGATGTTTTTTAAATGTTCTTGGACATGCTTAGCAGCGGCAGTATCAATATCAGAAAACCCGGAACCCAGAACGGTTTCAATCGCTACAAGGTCGATTTCAGGAAGTTGGAGAAGCGGGAGATCTTGTGTATTTCTAATCGGATCTTGTTGTCGGCTTGCAGCCAAGTTCTGCTCAGTCGCTTGGATCTCTTGGTCAATATTCGGATTCACTGGGAGAGCACAGAAATCGTCCACCGAGTACATTCCACGTTCGTTAGTAGGGATTGCGCCTTCACAGCGTCTGATCTCGGTGATGTGTTTCTCAATACGATCGACTAACATTTGGAGTTGTTTATTCAAAGCAACTCCGCGATCCCCCAAAATCAGCTCGTGAAGATTCTGGCGATGATCACTGCCAACAACGAGGCCTGAATAGACGTTCTCGTCAATGAAAACATCGTCGAATATCATGATGTCAGCGAGAGAACGGTTCCATGCGCCGTTTTCAAATATGGCATCTGGAGGCCCACCCGTGCAATCCACGACAGCGTGTGATGGATGTGGAGCTGCGAGTCGATGTCTCTCACTGATTGGGATCGGGTTTCCGGTTGAGAGCGATCTCAGAATCGAGGAAATCGTGGTCTTTCCTTGTCCGTTTTCTGCATAGATCAGCGTCAGCTGCGAAAATGAAAGATCAGGCGAGGTTGTGACAGAATCAAACCGGCCGATGTTTCGAATTAGTTTTAGACTATTAATCATCAGGTCTCCATGGGTTCAGAGTGTGCTATATCCAGATCGACGATACGGGTTTTCGCAATCATCAGCTCGTGAAGAATAGCGCGGAATAGGTTTTGGAACTGGTCACGTTCGCGGGATGCAGCCGTCCACCCGATGTCTTCGGTGTATTTGAGGATGCGGATTTGGACGGTTTTGTGTTCGGTTGGTGTGGGCATTGCTAGAAGGTTTCAACTCTGAACAGTCTTCCATCCTCACCGCCGTCATGCAATTCCAGCACAATCTCATCAGGACGTGGGCAGAGATTGTCTGAATCATCAGCTATTGGCAGTTCCTCTTCAATGGCACTGAAGATGTATTGAATACCATGTTCGGCACATGTCGATCGAACGACACTCAAAAGTGCCAGTTTACGCTTTGACTCGAGTTGCTCGAGTGCACCGTCGTGGTAAACAAAATGAAAAAAACGATCCTTCGAATAATTAATCAGGACTGATAGATCAAAGGCTATACAAAGAATTTTCTTGAAGGAAGTGCCTCGTCGTTCCTGCGTCTCCTCGTAGCTTTCCGAATCTGTGTATTCGGCGTGGAATTCTATATTCCCGTTATGATTTTGTTTAATATAAAGAATCGCTGTGCGGTGAAGAACTTCTTTTATAATTCGGCTGAATACTCTCTGGATTTCTTTGTGACGCTCCGATCCGTTTTTGATTAGGTCGCGAATTTCAATAGTAAGATATTCCTTCCGTTCCTTCACTTTTCTCAATTGCTCATCAAACGCCTTGATCGCATCAAGCTCCACGGATTTTTCCTCCATGAGAGCCAGACTTGCTCTATCTAGATCTAGCTCTTTTTGAAGTCTCTTGTATTTTTCGAGGCTATCCGTTCCTCCAAGAATTTGGAGTATTTTCATTCTCTTGGCCGAGAGCTCCAACATTTCTCCGTCAAGGGAGTTTAACGATGCTTCCAGATCGGTAGCTCGTTTCTCGAGACTAACGCGACGCTCGGCATGAATCCGTTGGTTGAAGTCAACCAGTTCGGAATAATCCTTTACGAGTTGATCTGGAAGCGAGAGCTCCGCCTCCTTGAATATTCTCTGAACATCTTCTAAGTTGAACTCAACCTTCGTTTTAAGTCCTTTGCGCACCTGGGCTAAATCAAATCTCGCATTGTAAATATTGTCATTCAGTTCCGCTATGCGTTCCTCAATTTCATCAGCAAGCTCTTGATTGAGTCCAATTTCTTGAGCCTTGAAATCGAATCGATCAAGCGCGGAGACCTTTTCGGTTACTTCATCCCCTTTTGCCAAAATTCTTGCCTGCAACTTTTCGTAATTTGTAACTTTCATGGTCACGTCGCCTTGCGCCTCGTCGCGTTGATTCTTGATATTGGTCTCGTCAACATCTGCCTCATACTTTTTAATGATCGCCGTTTCATCGAATCCCAAAACCTTGGCAACATAGGGTTTCCAGTCCTTGTGGTTACCAGCCATGAATTTTCGAAGTTGGAATTCATTCGAGTAGTCCTCCTGGCCTCTGAGGAAATAGCTAAAACCTTTCCGATATGACCAAGGCTTAATTGCCGTTAGTTCAAGATAACCGTCCAGCATTTGCACACTGGCAGATAAAGAGACGGCGGTATGGTCCCACTTGTCATCGGGCATGTTGTTAAAGTCAAGATGTCTTTCTTGATGGCGAACAAAAGATATTTTAGTAGCATCCCGCACTTCACGCCGCACGGTCAAAAACCATTCCTTTTCCAGATCTATTTCCAAAAAGAAGATGAGGTTTCCAAAAAGATCGTCTCGGGTCTTTAGAAAGTGCTTTTTCTTACCGACCGTTTTCAAAAGGCAAAAATCGAGGACGTCGATGATCAGGGTTTTACCGAGGCAGTGACTGCTCTTGTCATCATCAGTTGGATGTTGGATACGAGCAATGATCGCGTTTAAGCCCTCTCGAAAGTCGATCGGGACGAACACTGAATCGTCGTTTGTGTATAAACGGCTTAGTTTCATGGCGCCTTTTCGGGATGCATGTATTCTAGCGAATCGGTTTGCGAGTGGTAATCGATGCGACCGAGAAGGAAGAGCAAGTGGACTGCTTGAACGAAAGCAATATCTGCATCTTCTCCGAGTGCATCCAGGCTTGCTCGCAGATTGGTATATGTGCAGACTCTTGTCGATTGAAGTTTCGACAACAAAATGCTCGCCGTGCGAAGAGCGCAAGTATTCAGGTCCAAATGTTTTGCGGGGCGAATCATTATGCTCTTTCTCCTATATCGCAGTCACAATACATGTAGTGAACGAAGATTTTAACGAGGCGACGGTGTGAAGCCATCCTTAACTGAGGACTACGCTCATGGATCAGCTGAAACAAATGCTCCATCACTTCATCGAATCGATTGAATTCATCCCTGTGTGTGATGAGTTGTCCTTTAAGTTCATCCGCGACAGCGTGATATTGATCAGCGCAGTCGCTGTTCCGAGGATTACTTAGGAACGATTTGATCTGAGCGAACCTTGGCAGTGAATCAGATTGTATGTAATCAAAGTATTGGTTGCTCAGATTGTTTATTTCATTTTTCTTTTCGATTCCTGGGTAGTTTTGAAAGTCATGCTGGCTATCAAATGCTTGGGCTATTGAACTTTTCTGTTTGTAGAATTCAGATACGACTGCGCGAATATTGTCAGGTGTAAAGAGAATGGGCGACCGAAGCTTATTCAAACCGACCTCGTCGGCGATCTCTGGGTAATCAAGCAGGAAGTTTTGAATGTCTTCGCTCCCAAGAAGCCACGCTTGTGTAACCCCTGTCTCTGATATTATTTTCGCGGTGATACTGGTTTCAGCCCCGCCAGTTTTCTTCCGATTTGTAAACAGCAGATAATGAGTGACCTTTTCCTCATCCACTTGCTTCTTAATCTTGGGGATTTCTTTGTTCAGGATTGATGTATTATTGCTTACGAAATCATTGTCGGAGCAAGATTTCGTGGGATTTGTAGTGTGTTTTGCTTGGATTACAGCATTGCCGCTCAATGGAGATTTCTCGCTCGGGTAGCAGTTTGCTGTTCCCACAAATTTCGCATCCTTCCCGCCGTCTCGACCCATTGCAAACGAGGTCGTTCCTCCCCCAAGAATCTTTCTACATATCCTTGTTACGAGGTTCTCAAACTCCTCGGCGTTCAGTTCATGTAATGGATAGCGTGACATAGAATTTCTCAACTAGCCCTGATTTTCGCGGTCATCAGTTCGTGAAGTAGGGTACGGAAAATATCTTGGTGTTTGGCTTTTTTGATTTCAGCATTATCTACCTTTTGCTGGATGGTGGAAAGGATTTTTGCGATTTTTTTCTGTTCGGGGAGTGGGGGCAGCGGGATCAAGCGGTTGCCAAGCACCGCTTTGCTCAATCGTTGACGTCCTGTGCTACCCTCCATTTTTCCCGCAAGGTCAGAGCGCACTTCAGGATGCAGGAGATAGAAGAACAGAAACAGCGTGTCCGATTCTCCTTTCCGACCACGCATCGGGATCACCTCGGTCGTGGCGTAAGCGAAGTCTGTCTCAATATTAACAATGGCTTGCTTCCCGTTCTCAAAAGACGGCGTGATTTTGGCGACCATGAGATCACCGTTTTCAACGTAGGTACCGCTACCAAGATTAGCCAGAGGCTTGGGGATGAACTCGGAAACGTGAATCCTGCTCAAAGGTATTTTATCCATTGGAAAGAATGGAATTTCTTCGCCGTTCTTTGAAAGATCAAGACCGCGAGGCTTGCTGGTAAAGTCGAACGCTTCGGCAACAGAGCCGAGTTTCCAATCCAATGGAAACTGGAACTCTTCAATATTCATATCCAAATTTTCTTTAGAATTTTTTGTAATCTGATTTTCTTTTGATACGCTGATCTGGGCAGTCATAAGTTGGTGAAGCATTGTTTTGAATAGTTCGGTGGTGGTTTGAATAATCTGCTCTTGCGCTTCAATCGCCCGCTGCACTGTTGACAGGATGTGCGCGATCTTTTTCTGCTCGGGGAGTGGTGGGAGTGAAAATCGAAACTCTTTCAAAGAAGACCACGATGTCCGGGGATGCTGAACACCTGATGTTGTCGATTTGGCGTGGTCGATGAACTCATCGCTGTGGATTAGATACTTCAGGAAACCCGCCTCACATAATCCCTCGGCGCGAAATACAAGAATGTCGGTTGAACTGATTCCATCAAAATCCGCTTGAGCTCCTTTGCGCAAATACGAGCGAAGTTTCCCAAAGAGAATGTCGCCGGCTTTGAATGCAGTTTTTGAAGACTTGACGTCGCTTTCTGTTCCGCGCCCGACAAATGCAGGAAAGCCCTGTGCGAGATGTTCCAGACCAACATAGGGTGTGTTGCCACCTGCCACAGGTTTGTAAGAATCCTTTACACGTTCGCAAACATCAGCAAGTTGATGGTTTTCCCATGCAGACGGAAACTTGCCAATTTCGGTCGTCTGGAATGCCTCACTCATACCCCAATCCTCTCCAAAATCTTGCGACCTTTGTCCGTCAGCCGGTATTTCTGAAGGCGGCTGGTGGGTTTGTCGGGGATGGTAGGTTCAACGAGGCCCCTTTGGAGTGCCGGTTGAAGGTAGTTTTGACGGAAATTTTGACGATGTTTCAGACCAATACGGCCACGAATTGTAGCAGGCGGTAATTCTTCATTCTCCAGCACCAGAATTAACCGTTCAACTGGGTCGGTGACTGGGTCGGTGACTGGGTCGGTGACTGGGTCGGTGACTGGGTCGGTGACTGGGTCGGTGACTGGATCCCTACCGGGTTCCTCAGATACCGCTGTCCGCCAGATGGTGGTGACAAAACCGCCGTTGAGGGCGAACTCGGGCTCAGGCAGGCCTGCGGAGTTGCAGAGGCGGATGCGGTGAGCGTAGGTGCCGCCGTAGCGTCCTGCTTTGGAAACAATTCCGATGGCGCCCGTCTGCTGAATCCACCGCTTCGGTGTGAGCGCAAAAGTGTTGAGTCCGGCTTGGATTTTAATCCCGTTGAATTCAACGGGATTAAAAACAGGATTGTGGAGTGCTTCCCAGATGCCGCGTTTTACCTCGCGGTTTCCTTCGGTTTGAACTGTCAAGGAATCCTTGACAGTTGCACAAGGGACTGCTGCATAAAGAATAAGTTCACTCATTGGGCAACGCCGAGTTGTTTGAGAATTTTCCGTAGTACCTTATCAGTATCCCGTGTCTCGGTTTCAATATCGTCCAACCCGGCGACAATCTCCGCAATCGGGCGATAGATTTCGGCTTTCCATCCATCACTTTCTGCCTTCCTTCTGTTTGATGTCTTTCTCCAGTTCCTCAATGGCTTTCAAATCTTCGGCATCGGCATCGAGTGTTTCGCTTTGGCGGCGTTTGGCATCAAAGGATTCATAACGTTGGCGAGCAATGGCTTTCATGTCTTCGTGGTTGACCATGCCGGAACCATGCAGGACAGGTTGTTCGTTGAATTCCAAAAGGCGGTCAATGTTTTGTCGCCAGTAATCAAGTGTAAGATCTTGGCGTTGTTGGGTGCGGAGTTCGGCTTGCTCAAGGAAGATGACGACGAGGCGGTTAAGGGTATCAATTTCGTTTTCAGCGAGGTAATTTTTAGCGACGATGACATCGTGCTTTCGCACGCGGGAGCCGCTCCAAGTAGTGAGTGCCATGTTGGGAGCGTTGGGGTCGGCGCGGTCAATGATAAGTTCCGCGGCGGTTTTGCCTGTGGTCGCGAACAGCAATTTGTTCTGTGCCTCGGCGAAGAATATCTGAGTTTCCCGGTTGCGCTGATGGTAGTCGCTACTGAGAGCAAAGAGGTCGCGAACTTTTTGGTAAAAACGTTTTTCCGATGCTCGGATTTCACGGATGCGGGCAAGCAGTTCATCAAAGTAATCCCAACCGCCGGGGTTCTTGAGGCGTTCGTCGTCCATGACGAATCCTTTGACCAGATATTCGCGCAGGTGGGTGGTTGCCCACTGACGGAACTGTACGCCACGCGGCGAGCGGACGCGGTAGCCAATGGCGAGGATGAGGTCAAGGTTGTAAAGATTGGTTTTGTAGTCTTTGCCGTCTGCGGCAGTTGTCAAGGAATCCTTGACAACTGAATCGGGGCTCAATTCTCCCTCCTCAAAGATGTTCCTGGCATGGAGGCTGATATTCTGTTTGCTGGTCTGGAAAAGTTCAGCAATTTCAATTTGGGTAAGCCAGACGGTGTGCCCGTCAAGGCGCAGGTCAAGGCGGGTCGTACCGTCTTCCGATGTGTAGAGAATCAGTTTGCTCATTGGGCGGCTCGTTTGGACTGATTGGCGACGCCGAGTTGCTCCAAAATCCCCTGCAACGCCCTATCCGCCTCCCGCGCCTCAATTTCTATCCCTTCCAATTCCTCAACAATCTCCGCAATCGGCCGATAGGTCTCCGCATCGCTGGTATGGATGTAGCGGATGGGGGAGATGTTGTAGTCGTTTTTCTTGATGTCGCTGTGCTCAACGATGCGGCTGAGTTTTTCTTCTTCTTTCCAGTCAATGAGGGAGTTGGCGATACGCTGGATATCGTCGTTTGGAATAAAGTTCTTGGGATTGCCTTTTTCGAAAATCTGGCTGGCGTTGACGAGGAAGATTTTTCCTTGACGCGGTTTTGGCTTGGTGCGGTTGAGGAACAACACAATGCCCGGGGCAGAGGCGTTGTAGAAAAGATTTTCGGGCAGGTAGAGGACACTCTCAATGAGGTCTTGGTCGACAAACCATTGGCGGACGGCTTTTTCTTTGTTGGTGCCGGCGTTGCCGGAGCCGCGGGATGCAGCACCGGTGTCAAGCACCACGGCAGCGCGACCTTTGTTGTTGAGACTGGCGCACATGTGTTGCACCCAGCCCCAGTCGGCGGAAGATTTGCCGGGGAAACCGGCACCGGCAGGGAAGCGGTTAAATTCGTCGTTGTCGTAATCGGCTTCAGTGAACGATTTCTGGTTCCACATGGGATTGGCGACTACGCGGTCAAAGGTGCGAAGTTTGCCGCTTTTTTTGTTGCGGAATTTTGGGTCCTTGAAGGTGTCACCAATCTCAATCTGACCTTCCATGTCGTGGATGATCATATTCATGTTTGCCATTGCCCAGGTCTCGGGGATGTATTCCTGACCATAAAGTTTTAACGGTGCCTTTTTACTCTTGACGTTTTCTTCCATCGCTATCTCGCATTTCACGAGAAGACCGCCGGAGCCGCAACAGGGATCATAGACGGTCATGCCGGGTTCCGGCTGAAGGACGCGGGACATGATGATGCCGACTTCGGGCGGGGTGTAGAACTCGCCGGCACTCTGGCCGCCGCCTTCGGCAAATTTGCGGATGAGGTATTCGTAACTCTTGCCGATGATGTCGGCTTCCACATCATCAAGCCCGAGGCGCTTGGTGCTGATGGCTTCGATGAGATTGGAAAGAAGGTTGTCGTCAAGGTCGCGCTGGCCGTGGGTGGTGGCGTTGAAATCAACGCGGTCAATGATGCCATTCAGTAACGGGTTTTCCCGGGCGATGGCACGCATGTGAGTGGTGACGCCCTCGCCGATATTGTCAGAGATTTTGCGGATGACCGACCAGACCGGTTGTTCTGGATTGTCCGGTTTCAGGGGGAGATAAAAGCGGACAAGTTTGTGGCTGGCTTTGGCGAGTTGGAATGCCTTTTTGCGCGAACCGACATTGGTAGCGATACGATTCAATTCATCATCAAACACATCGCAAAGGCGTTTGGTGAAAATCAGCGGCAGGATGTAGTCCTTGTATTTCGGCGCATCCTTGGCACCGCGGATGGAGCAGGCGGCATCCCAAATCCAGGATTCAAGGGATTTGGAATTGTCAGATTCATTGCGGGAGTTGTTGTTTGCGCGCTTGCTCATGTATTGCCTTGCAGGGGAAGAGTTACATCCGGCTTCGACATTCGCCGCAAAGCCGTGATTGACAACGCCGAATTATAGCGCAAGGCGTGCTCAAGTCTCACATCACCACAAATCGGATGGGTGAGCATTCATTCTTCATGTATTCGTCGTAATTGTTCCAACGCAGATACAAAAATGTGGAAACTATTCGAACGCTTATTGTCCAATGACAAATGTGGCCCAATGGATCGCGACCCGGAAACTTTTTGATATCTATCTTTAGTCAGTTTCTGTAATTCCGTGCTCGGGTTGTTCACTCTATCCGGGTCACGATACTTCCTGTTATTCTGGTGTCTGGCAAGATTACGTAAATCCAGCCCCGTTTCAACTGCAGCCAAATCGCCGAGATACCAACTTTCCAGTTCTCGGCAGGCTATACGCACAACCACATCATTTTTGCCAGCTTCCCGACATTTTTCAAGCAATCCATTTTTGATCTGAATGCAATCGCCAGAATCCTGATCGCGAATAATAATAAATCTGCTGTCGGGTTTAAGCCAACCTCTCATTCGCCTCACGATTTGCTTTTCAAGGTCAGACTTACCTTCAAACACGACATAATGTGGAATAGTTCTCGTATCAAACAATCTGGGTAATAATCCAGTGAGCATCATTTTCGCTGACGGCTCTTCGAGGAAGAAAACAAGATTCATAAACCAGGGTCAGCACCTTCGAAAAAACCTTGTTTCCAAAGGTAGCCCATCTGCTCTCCTTCTTCTTTCATATATTTGGTTAATTGCCGGTCATCCTGGGCTCGAAGAATCGATGTATAGCCATCCTTTTTTTGTAGCCAATATACTTCTTCCAACTTCATCGCATTAAGAAAATCCGGCGAATGTGTGGATACAAAAACTTGTCCGCCACGGTTCGAGTAATCCCGGAACTCTTCCGCAATCTCGAACAGAAGGGAGTAATAAAGTTGATTCTCTGGTTCTTCGACACACAGCAACGGATGAGGAACAGGATCATAGAGCAAAATTAAATAAGCAAGCATCTTGATTGTTCCATCCGAGACATGTCGCGCCAGAAACGGATCATCAAAAGAGCCATCCTGGAATTTCAGTAAAATACGACCTTCATCAGTTTGCTTGTGTTCTACATTTGAAATTCCCGGCACACGATTTGCTAATTTTGATATTATTTTTTCAAAAGTTTTCGGATGGTTATTGTGGAGATATTGAATAACCAGTGCGAGATTTTCTCCCTCCCGCGACAGATGTTCCGCATACCCTTCTTCTTGCTCGGGTCTTGCCTTGCTGATGTGGAAATCTGAAATGTGCCAGCGCTCTATCAGATTCCCAAGCGCAACCACTGCCGGAAAACGCTCAAACTGCGCAAGCCCTTTGATGGCAAGAATATCTTGAGATTTTAATACTTGATTTTCCCGCACCAATTCTTTTTCGTTTTTTACCTCGGCGACTTCATTGACTACCGCATCTCCCCTGCCTTTGGAAAAATTAAGAAAAAGCCATGGCTTTCCTTTGCTGCCACGCCGATATTGCAGTATTTCCTGCGCAACGACGGGGCGCCCCGTTTTATTGTCTTCATCAATACTAATAAGATAGGTAACCAGAGGCGCACCTGACTTCTCTCGAAATTTGAGTTCGATTTGAATGGGTCCGGCTGCTCCCCGACTTCGCACTTCATGGAACCCCCGGGGTCCGCCCAGTTTTGCCAGAGCCGTCGTCACATTTGATGTCATGGCGTCTCGTAAAAAACCAAAAACAGAAAACAAGGTGGATTTCCCTGACCCATTGGCGCCGACCAAGACAGCCAAACGTGGAATATTGCGCATTTCGACATCACGAAAAGCGCGGAAATTCTGTAGCCTTAAATATTCAATTTGCATGTTTTCACCGTATTGATACGCGGGAGTATATCACACTGATTTTTCCGTATTTTAGTAGTCACTAAGTCGTGAAGAAGGGTGCGGAACAGGTCTTGGAGTTGACCGCGCTTGCGGTTTGCATCAATGCAGAGAGTAGCGAATTTTTCCTTGCGGGATAAAACCGTCTAATCGATCGCTTCGGGGTAGTTGAGGGTTTTGGTTTGAGTGGGGTTGTGGTTGGTGGGGGTCGGTATTGGAATCCCAATGACGCTACTTATAGCAGGTGATTGTTAATATAGCTAATGACTAGTTCTATCAAAACTAATCCAACCAAAGAAAAAAGTCGAACACGGAGCCATTTTAACTTTTGAAATGGCCACGATTCGATTGTTAGGTTTTTCCACTTTAAAAACATTTCAAGAATAAAAATAACAATCAAGAATATGATGATCGAAGCAAGGATTTGGGAGATAGTGCTTCCCCATGGGGCATTGAATGGTTGGTAAAATTTAGAAATCACCCAACCTCCTATTACAGAAATTGTTATCGTTACAATAGAAAACAGTAAATACATGCCGATTATTTTTAAGCGTTCAAAACGACTAGTGATTTCTTGTATTTTATTATCTTGGTCTTGAATTTTATTATCTTGGTCTTGGATTTTCGTATCAGATATACTTACTTCTTCTTTTGTGGTAGCGAGTTCTTGCAACAATTTTTCAATTATTTTATGTTTATCTTTTTCTTGCCTTGTTTGAGTTTTAAATTTGCCATAAATTTCTTTAGCGCGTTGATCCGCTCTGTTGACTTTATTTTGCATTTCTTCAATAAGCGTATCGCGAATCAATCCGGTTGCCGTTTCATTGTCTATGTCAGGAACTAAACGAGCACGTAGTCCTTCGTCTAGCATTACGCGAGCAATTGTCTCTTCAGGAATAGTGGCACTACCTTGATAACGCCCGATACTCTTTAAAATCCGGGCACTTGTATGTTCAGCTTCAGCATCCAATTCATGTAGCAGAAATGGTAAACGCATGCTACCAAGAATTGCTTTTTCAAACTCTTCAGTTTTAGGAACCCAGAATTGCAAGAGTTGAATTAGTGTGGTGGGGTGAACACAAATGGGAACTTTGGGGTTTTGATTTCTTTGTTTATACTTATCAAAATTAATAAAACGAAAATCTAATGTAAGCACCCAATCTTGTGCATCAATAGGTGATTCGAGGTAGGCAGAGTAGGTAGATCGTTTATCATTTACAAAATGCCAAAGAATCACATCATGTTGAATTTGCTCAAACCCCTTCTTCTTGCCTTCCCTGCGATTCTCTTCTTCTAGAACAAAATGAATATCATCAATTACATCTTGTCTAGTTGCGTAATTTTCAAGTTTGTCATTGAAAAGTTTTACTCCATTTGCCTCCGCCACTAGAACAAAGTTGTTGAGATAAGGACCGAACCATTGATCAGGGGACATTCCTCCAGATTCTTTTGAGCTGGATTCAAGAAATTTGGCCGCTAGTCCAGAAAAATTTGCTTGAGATATCGCTTTTGAAAAGTTTGAGCTAGTAGGGAAATCAAATAGTTGAGATTTCGTTATAGAAATTGAATGCTTGGCTTCATCAATAGTTCGGGGCGTTATATACAAATCGATTTTCAAATTCTGATTTAAGGAATTAATCAGTTCTTTAAGTTCAATTGCTGTTGCGTTAAATGGATTGTTATGTAGTGACAAAATAGAAAATAGAAAATTTGTATCTACGAGTATACGGAATTGGATCTGCCTTTCGATGCTCTCATTCAATTTCGCGATTACGGTATCAGGCAAACCGATGGCCGCGACACAAAATGTAGCATGTAGCAACCGGCTAATGTACGATCTTACTGCGTTATTGGCGGGATCTAAAAACTGTGATATCAGGTCAGATAGACTTGTTTTATGAATTTCAGGAAAGTGACTTTGGCATTGATGAACCAATGTATCATTCACTTTCATTTCTTTACCTGCTATGAAGTTATAGGCATTTGCGCCAATTTCACGAACGAGTGGCTCAAGAAATTCTGTTTCAAATTTCTCCCACATACCTTCAGGGGAGATATTGCTACAAAATTTTTCGAGCAAGCAATCAAAGTGTTCCTTAGCGGCAGTATTTGATTTCTCTGCAGCAGCTATATCATCCTCGAAAATAGAACGTTGCTTATCAGTAATTCGGAATTTATTGTTGGGCAACCTCATCAGAAAATTTTTCCTCGTCAATTCCTCTATTATTGATTCGATCCTTCCAATATTTACTGGCAACCCGAATTCTGACCTCAAAGTTTTTTCAACGTTGTTGGGCGATGCCTCTTGGCCGGCTAACCAGATAGATGAGAAGATTAGCCGATGCATAGTTTTTTCCCGCCAACCATCCTTATTTAATTCGATGTGATGGACGATAGCCGCACGTTCTGTGGGCAACAGTTTATTTTCTGGTTTCATATGCGTATCTTCGCCGTCATCAGTTCGTGAAATAGGGCTGTGCATTATCTATCTTTTGCTGGATGGTTGGAAGAATTTTTGTGATTTTTTTCTGATTTAGGAGTGAGAGAATCAGTCCACAACCCCCCATCCTCAAACTCGCCTTAATCACTTCCCCGTTCACCTAAACCTTTGTTGACGAATGACCGGGATATGAAAAAGTAAATCGATTAGTTTGGTGTGCAGGTAATAACTTTCACGCCCCCATCGGGCTTTGTTTAAAATGCCGTCTTTGGTGAGCGTGTTCAGGTAACGGGTGGCGGTGGGTCTTGATATGTCCAGGTCATCCATCAGGAATTGACTTTTTGTGTAGGGGTGTTGGAAGAGGTTGTTGATCAGGTCCTGGCTATACATTTTTGGGTGTCTCGAACGAATCAGGTTTTTTTGTTCGTGCAGAAGGTTCGTGATTTGCAAAATCAGGTCGATCATATTTTGCGCGGTCAAGGTGATACCATCAAGCATATACACCACCCACTTTTCCCATTGTTCTTTGTCGTCTCGCACGCTCTGCAAAAGATAATAATAGTCCAACTTGGTATGATTGATGTAGCGACTGAGATACAAAATAGGGGTGTCTAACATTTCTTCTTGCACCAGATACAAAAGATTCAGAATTCTGCCGGTTCTGCCGTTACCATCTAAAAAAGGTTGGATGCTTTCAAACTGATGATGTATCAAAGCCATTTTGATGAGCGGGTCAAGACGGGAGACCGAACGGTCGTTGATGAAACTTTCCAAATCATCGAGCAGCGGTCGCATCTTTGATGGCGTAGGTGGAACATACACTACCTCGCCGGTGCGTTGGTTCTTCACTTTGGTGCCGCGTTGTTTTCGCAAGCCGGCGTTGTTGCCCATGATGATTTGTTGAATTTCAATAATGGTGTTGATGGAAATGCCGCGCTGTTGTCTGACCCGGGCAAATCCCGCGTCCAATGCCTCGGCATAGTTGTGAACTTCTTTGGCGATTGGATCTTTATCGTTGGGATCCAATCGGTATTTATAGAGAGCATCCTGAGTGGTGATGATGTTTTCGATTGCCGAACTGTCATGTGATTCTTGCAGGTTCAGGGTGGAAAGCAGGCTATGCTGATTGGGAATGATGGAGGTCATGCCTTTGAGTTCGCCCAAGTAACGACTGGCCTCGGCCAGGGCTTTGAGTATTGTCGGGGTCTCAAAATCTACTTCGCAGATACTTTGTCTCAAGGTGGGGAGCATTGGATACCTCTCAAAAAGTTGGGTTTTTGAATAACGTTGTGGTTCATCTTCTCATAAATCGGTGTTTTTGAGAAGATAGCGTGGAAATATATCCTTACTTCTCAAAAAGTGCCACTTTTGAGAAGATAGCGGCGAAAACCACCGTTACTTCTCAAAAACTGCCATTTTTGAGAAGATAGCGGCGAAAACCACCATTACTTCTCAAAAAGTGCCTTTTTTGAGAAGATAGCGGCGAAAATCATCGTTACTTCTCAAAATCTGCCTTTTTTGAGAAGTTAGAAGCAAACAAGCACGGTTTATTGGTGATTTCGCTGTCCTCGGCAACTGTTAAGGATTCCTTAACGGTTCGTATCTGTTCACTATTTCGCTGACAGTTTCTCTCGTGTGCTTTGTCTTCTCAAAGAAAGTCACACCCCTCAATTCATCATTACCTACCATTCGTCATTCTCGCCGGCAGGCGTCGTTTATTGGTGTTTTCGCCGTCCTCGGCAACTGTCAAGGATTCCTTGACAGTTGCAATACAACCCTCACTCACCACCATTCAAATCAATTTTCACATCTTTGGCGGTGATTCCTTGCTCCAGCATTGCCGCGATATTGTCGGCAAAAAGGTTTTCCAGATGACTTGAGTCGCCCGCATCCGAAAATTGAATGGCTTTGATGTATTGGTTGCGGTCAGCCAGCACCATAGGCAGGAACTCCAGCCGGATGAGAAGGTAATTCATCAGCAATCGCACCACCCGCCCGTTGCCATCGTCAAATGGATGGATGCGAATAAATCGCTGATGGAGTTCGGCAAGAAAAGGAACAATGGCTTCGCGCTGGTTTGCGGTGTCCTGCTCAAGCCAGTGCCGAATCCACGCCGCAAGTTCCCTCATGAGCGCCGGCGTTTCTTCGGGAGTAGCAAAATGAAACATCTTGCCCTCGCCGGTCAGCACATGGTTGGGCTGGGTTTTGTATTGCCCCGGCAAAATCTTTTTGCGGGTCGGTTCGCCGTC
The DNA here is from genome assembly GCA_965249835.1 of Candidatus Poriferihabitaceae bacterium. GTDB lineage: Bacteria > Pseudomonadota > Gammaproteobacteria > Arenicellales > Poriferihabitantaceae > JAHRAW01. Next base: position 103,640 of record CBDFMY010000002.1, on the reverse strand, counting down.
TGGCGTTTGCGCTACTTTATAAAAAGGTTCTTTCAAACAAATCTTATTCAAGTCTCTAATGTCGCCTTCACTGATAGGTCTTTCATCCGCCGCAAGATTATGCGCATGTTCAAAAGCCAGGTCGTGGGCTTTTATTTCCTCATATTCGCGTAGCGCATGATCGCCCGCCGCACGACCATGAATTAAAAGTAACTGGGTTTCACTATAGGTCAGCGTAGGCCCTTCAAACTGGTTGGACAGATGATTGAAGCGCATCCGAATCCATTGCGTAAGCGCGGCATGGTTTTCTTTTGGCAGAGGTTGCACCGCAAGCCAGTTGGCATGGAGAGAGAGAAGATTGTCGGTGGCCGGGGTCATTTGATTGGTGTTGCGCAGATTTGAGTAGATATCTATGGGGTATGATACTTCTTTAAAGGTTACATTTTAACCTCTCCCAAACCACATACCCCACATTCCCCGACACGCCCCACCCTAAAACAACCCCCGGTCGGACATAGACACAAACTCTCCATCGCCGATGACCAGATGATCGAGCAGGCGCACTTCGACTAGGTTGAGTGCTTCTTTTAATTTCACGGTTAGCGTGGTGTCGGCCTGGCTTGGTTCGGCGATGCCGGAGGGATGATTGTGCGCGACGATGACCGCGGCGGCGTTGTGTCGCAGGGCGCTTTTGGCCACTTCTCTGGGATGCACCGTGGCGCCGTTCAATGTGCCGTAAAAAAGTTCATCGTAGAGCAACACATGATGGCGGTTGTCGAGATACACGATGGCAAAAACTTCGCGGGGTTGGTCGCGCAGTTGGTATATCAAAAACTCGGCGGCTTGCGCCGGGCTGGTGAGCGGACCTTCCCGTTTCAGTTTTTGTTCAAGGTAGCGTTTGCCGAGTTCCAGCACCGCTTGCAGTTGCGCGCTCTTTGCCGGGCCCAATCCCGGCATGCTCGCCAACGTGCCTGGTTCGGCGTTGAGTACTTGTCGCAAGCCGCCGTATTCGTTCAGCAGGTCGCGGGCAATATCGACTGCCGATTTGCCTTTGATGCCGGTGCGCAAAAATATCGCCAGCAATTCGGCGTCGGAAAGTGATGCGGCGCCGCTTTGCGCCAGTTTTTCTCGTGGCCGCTCGCCGGTTGGCCACTGCGTGATGGGGGTGCTTGCCATGCCTGTTCTCCTTTGGCTTCCGTGCAATTGAGGTTAAACTATACCCCATGAACTGGCATAAACACAAGCGAATTTTAGTCGGCGTCAGCGGCGGCATTGCCGCGTATAAAAGCCCGGTGCTGGTGCGGCGGTTGATCGAGCGCGGATGCGAGGTGCGCGTGGTGATGACCCGCGCCGCCACCGAATTCATAACGCCCCTGACCCTGCAGGCGGTCAGCGGCCACCCGGTGCATCAACATCTGCTGGATGCCGAGGCCGAGTCCGGCATGGGGCATATCGAACTGGCGCGCTGGGCCGAGCAGGTGGTGATTGCGCCGGCCAGCGCCAATCTCATCGCCAAACTCGCGCACGGGCGCGCCGATGATTTGTTATCCACGCTGGCGTTGGCGACCGAGTCCGAGGTGGTGGTGGCGCCGGCCATGAACCGGCGGATGTGGGCGCATCCGGCGACTCAGCGCAACCTGGAGACGCTGGCGCAGCGCGGGGTGCGCGTGATTGGTCCTGATACGGGCGATCAGGCATGCGGCGAGAGCGGTGCCGGGCGCATGACCGAGCCGGAGGAGATTGCCGAGGCACTCGCCGGCGCCGGGCATCCGCGTTTGCTGGACGATGTGCATGTGCTGATTACCGCGGGCCCGACCTGGGAGGCGATGGATCCGGTGCGCGGCATTACCAATCATAGTTCCGGCAAGATGGGTTATGCCATGGCGCAGGCGGCGCTGGATTTTGGCGCGCGGGTTACGCTGGTCAGCGGCACGGTGAATTTGCAGACACCGCCCGGTGCGCGGCGTATTAATGTTGTGTCGGCGCAGCAGATGATGGATGCGGTGGCATCGGTGGCGGCGGATGCGGATTTATTTATCGCGGTGGCGGCGGTGGCGGATTATCGTCCGGCCGAGGTTGCCGCGCATAAGATTAAAAAAAAGGACGAGCGCATGCGGGTTGAGTTGATCAGAAACCCCGACATTCTTGCGAGCGTGGCGGCGATGAAAAACGCGCCGTTCACCGTCGGGTTCGCGGCCGAGACCCGGGATGTCATCGCCAACGCACGGAAAAAGATGAAAGACAAGGGCGTTGATGTGATGGCTGCCAATGAAGTGGTTGTCGGTGTGGGTGATGGTGCGGGCAATAACGCGAACGACAACGCGGATGATAACGCGGATGATAACGCGACCGATAACGTGGATGATAACGCGACCGATAACGTGTTCGGCAGCGATGAAAACTCGGTAACGCTGATTTACAAAACCGCACAGCAGGGCAGCGAAGTGTCGCTGGCGAAGACCGATAAATATCGACTCGCCGTGCAGATAATCGAAAACATTGCGCCGTTTTATATGCGGTGGCGAAAAGGGAGAGCCGAGCGGTGAAAATAGACCTGAAAATTCTCGACCCGCGCGTCAACCGCGACGGTGAATTCGGATTGCCGCGCTACGGCACCGACGGATCAGCCGGACTCGACTTGCGCGCGTGCATTGACGCGCCGATGATTTTGCGCGCCGGCGAATGTGAACTAATTCCCACCGGCATTGCCATCCACATCAACGACCCGAACTACGCCGCAGTGTTGCTACCACGTTCCGGCCTCGGGCATAAACACGGCATCGTCCTCGGCAACTTAACCGGCCTCATCGATTCCGATTACCAGGGGCAAGTGTTCGTCTCGTGCTGGAATCGCAGAACCGGTGGCGGCAACGGCGACACGACACCCGACACCACCGACTTCACCATTAACCCCGGCGACCGCATCGCGCAAATGGTAATCCTGCCGGTCACACGAGCCGAGTTCAATGTAGTCGAATCATTCCAACAAAGCGACCGCGGCGATGGCGGGTTTGGGTCGACTGGAACGGAGTGACGGGCAGATTGCCTTGAAGCGCGTGGCAATAGAATCACCAAACAGTAGAATAAATTGAATCAGAGTCCTGCCAGATACCAGACAACGAATCAACGGATAACTTCTGGGTGATTCGGGTGATAGCGATGTCAATTATTACAAAATCAATCAATCAGACGGCACTATTCAGGTTGTTTGCGGGCGAGTCAGCAACTATTGAGTACTCCGGTGATTCGCTTGTGCTGAAACTGCATAACGGTAATAAAGTGTTAATCGATTATGAAAAATTAGTTACCGAATTATCTTTCAAGCGTTATTGGTTCTTTGTCACGCTTGCAGTGCCTACCGAGAAGGGAACGAAGCGGTTATTCGGCATTATTCCGTCCCAAGCCGAGGAGGTAATTCGATGGCTCAAGAAGACATATTATGAGCGAATGTACCCGGACATCGGTCAAGCATCAAAAAGCATCGCCGGGACTTTAGCCAAAGGCTACTTGCGTACATCGCGCTTGGCAATGATCCGGCAGCAGGCCATGATTGCTTTTGATCGATACAAAAAATCTCCGGAAGTTGGTTTGTTGTCAGATGAAATGACTAATTCATATTCATTCATTGAGAAGATCGCTCATTGGAGTGAAACCGATGCGGACGAATATCGCACACACTATGTTCAACGGATGAAACTGGAACACCAACCGTATTTCAATACGATAGAATCATATCCGCTCACGGAAAAACAACGGGAAGCCTGCATTGTGGATGATGATAACAACATGGTGTTGGCTGGTGCGGGCACTGGTAAAACCAGCGTTATGATTGGACGAACAGGTTTTTTGCTAAAAACGCAACAAGCCTTTCCCAATGAAATTTTAATGTTGGCTTTTGCCAGAAAAGCCGCTGATGAAATGCAACAACGTATTGACAGGCAAATCGAGCAGAAGGGTGTCGCAGTCAGCACCTTCCACAAATTAGGCAAAGAGATCATTGCGCAAGTGGAAGGCGGTCAGCCTCGCGTTCACCCTATTGCTGAAGATGAAAAATTGTTACAAAAAAAAGTAAATGAGTGGTTTGATGAAAGGATCGAATCCAAACCATACCGTAAGTTGGTATTGAAATATTTCGAGCATTATTTGTATCCTGATGCGAATCCATTCGACTTCAAAACAGAAGGCGAGTATTACGAGTACATCAAAGCAAATGAAATACGGACACTTAAAGGCGAATTGGTAAAAAGTTATGGCGAGTGCCTTATTGCCAACTGTTTATTCAATCTGGGGGTTGAATACAAGTATGAAGAAAAATACAAATTTCCCACAATAACGACAGATTACGTACAGTATTGTCCGGATTTCTATCTTCCTGACTATGATTTATATATTGAATTTTTTGGGATAGACCGGGAAGAAAACACAGCCAGTTATGTCAATAAAGAAGAATATCTTGAAGGCATGGAATGGAAACGACAAACTCATCGTGAACACGAAACACAATTGATTGAATTGTTTCACTATGACAACACAGAAGGTCTGTTGTTGAATTTGCTCAAAGAGAAAATCGCAGATGCCGGTGCAGAGTTCAAACCATTGTCCGAAGAAGAAAAACTTGCAACACTAAGAAAGTTTGGTGCGGTTAGTCAGTTTGCCAAGTTGATGAGTCAGATGTTGCAACAGTATCGGTCAGGTGGATTTACCCGGGCGAAAATTGAAGAAAGAATTGAAACGTCCACCAGTCCCGGGTGTTTATCAGCCTCGTTAGATCTATTAATTCCGATTGTCGACGATTACGTGGCGTTTTTGGAACAGGAGGAATGTATTGATTTTAACGACATGATCAACCGTGCTTTGAGTTATGTAGAGGCAGGTAAATTCATTTCACCATGGAAATATATTTTAGTTGATGAATTTCAGGATATATCTGAACCCAGGGCAAAATTGGTGAAGGCACTTAAGTCGAGTGCGAAGGAGTGTTCCTTATTTTGTGTTGGTGATGATTGGCAGGCAATCTACCGCTTTACTGGAAGCGATATTGATTTTACAAAAAATTTCGAGTCGCATTTTGGAGTTACAAAATTTACAGTGCTGGACAAGACATTCCGATTTAATAACAGCATTTGTGATATTGGTATCAGATTTGTTCAGAAAAACCCTTCCCAAATAGAAAAGAATATTTCAACACACAAGGTTGTGAAATCGCCTGCGGTTTCAATGCTCCGGGAAACGGAGCGCAAGCAGGTTGGGGCAACAAATATCGATAAGCGTTTGGATGATGTATTGTCTGCCATTAGTGCGCGGGCAAAAGATGGAGATACCATTTACTTGCTTGGTCGATACGGGTTTACCCTCCCCGAAAAACGGAAATTAGAAGAATTAAGGAATCGTCATCCGGGACTGGCAATCGAAAGGTATACTATCCATGCCACCAAAGGAAAAGAATCCGACTATGTCGTGTTGCTGGGTTTGACAAACGGTGCGCATGGATTCCCTTCCATAAAAACTACTCATCCCTTGCTTGAGTATCTGCTTCCCCCCGCGGAAAACTTCCTCTTTGCCGAGGAAAGGCGCTTGTTTTATGTTGCGATTACGCGTGCCAGAGAGCGCGTTTATCTAATAGTGGATATGTTAAAAGCGTCCGAGTTTATTGTTGAGTTAATCAAAGAAGACTATCCGTTGGAAGAAAAGGAATTTGAAGTTAGTCTGGTGCAAGAGTTATTCCAGAAGATAAACTGTATTAAGTGCATAACCGGCTCTATGGTCTTTCGCAAAAGAATTCGCAGTACTAATTTTTTTCTGGGCTGCTCAAATTATCCCTTGTGCAAGCATACAGAAAATGCATGTCAGAAATGTGGGCAGGCAATGGAGCATGTAGAACAATTCAGAGTATGCATCAATCGGGAATGCCGTAACTGGGTGCCCAAGTGCGATTTATGTGGTGCTGATTTGGTGAAGCGAAAAGGTAAGTATGGCGAGTTCTGGGGGTGTGTGAACTACCGGAGGGACGAAAAGGTGAGTTGTGATAAAACGAAGAACGATATTTGTTTTGACTCTGACATATTGCCGGAAAATAACAAGGAATCTGTCAGCGTATTGTAAAAGATGTTCGCTTCTTTTCCTGTCTCGACGATTACGATGGATAGCCCGGTGGGGATGTCAAGTATCAGCGACATGCCGAGGCCGCCGAAATAAGGAGTTCGGCTACGCCAGAGTAACGCCGTTTTAGTGTCACGCTTCGCGTGACACTTATTTACCATTGTCTTTTCAAAAAAATCATGCCGCCCGATTTACTATTGCCCCTCAACCCGTCATTCTCGCCGGTAGGCGGGAATCCAGAGTGGCGGCGCAAGCCGCCACTCTGAGCCACACTAAGGCGCAACGACATTAAAATCCCGGCATAGTTGGACTTTTTCTCGGTTGCTTTTGGTGTCTCAAAAGGAATCACGGTCTGGAGAGGTGGTTGGATTATGCCGGTATTAGTTACTCTCGTCGGTTTTAGTTCTGGGTTCTCGCCTTTGGCGAGAACAACAGACTGGATTCCCGCCTGCCGGCGAGAATGACGAATGGTAGGTAATGATGAATTGAGATGTGTGACTTTCTTTGAGAAGACAAAGCAACCGAGAAAAAGCCCAGCGGAGTTGGACTTCTTATTCTCAATGTGCCTTTGTCTTTTCAATCCACTATTACCTTTCATTCGTCATTGCCCGGCTTGTTCCGGGCAATCCAGTTAAATATGCCGTCCGGCGTAGCCGGACTCCTTTGCTTTGATGCCGCGCAGATGACGGTGGGGAGGTTACTTTACTATCGGATTGTTCTTCGGCATAACCAACGCGCACAATGCAAACACCACTGTGCCGACGATTACGATGGATGGCCCGGTGGGGGTGTCGAGTATCAGCGACATACCGAGGCCGCCGGCCACGGCGATGATGCCGAAGACGATTGCCAGTAGCGCCATGGTTTCCGGTGAGTTGGCGAAGTATCGCGCGGTGGCGGCGGGGATGATGAGTAGCGAGACGATGAGCAAAATTCCGACTACTTGCATGGCAACGGCGACCACGAGGCTTAGCAGCAAAAAGAAAATTGCGCGCATGCGATTTTCGTTGACGCCGTCCACCAGTGCGAGGTCGCGTTGGATGATGAGGGACAGCAACGGCCGCCAGATTTTCCACAGCGTTAGCAACACCGCCAGCCCGCCGAGGTAGATCCATAAAATATCGAGCGGGGTGATGGCGAGGATGTCGCCGAACAGGTAGCCGAGCAGGTCGAGGCGTACGCCGGGTAGCACGGTCAGCAATACCAGTCCAAGCGCCAGCGAGCCGTGGGCGAGGATGCCGAGCACGGTGTCGGTGCTGAGGAAACGGCTTCGCCCCATTCCGACCAACAGGAACGAGACGGCGAGGGACACCAGCAAGATGGCCAGTTGCAGGTTGAGTTGGAAGAACAGGCCGAGGGCGATTCCCAGCAGCGCGGCGTGGGACAGCGTGGCGCCGAAATACGCCATGCGCTGCCACACCACCAGGCAGCCGAGGGGGCCGCACAGGATGGCGACGCCGATGCCGCCGAGTAGCGCACGAATCAGGAAATCATCCACGATGCAGTGCCTCGGGTTTCGCGCCGGGGGGCAAAGAAATCATCCACGATGCCGCGCCTCGTGCTTCGCGTCGGCGGGCAAAGAAATCATCCACGATGCCGCGCCTCGGGTTCGGTTGCCGGTGGCGGTTCGATGTCGCCGTGCAAGTCGTGTTGGTGGTCGTGGCGATGATGATAGACCGCCAGTTCTTGCGCGGCACGGTCGCCAAACAGTGCCAGAAATTGCGGATGCTGGCGCACATCTTCCGGTTGGCCACTACAACAAAGATGCCGGTTCAAGCAGAACACTCGGTCGGTGGCGGCCATGACCATAAACAAATCATGCGAGACCAGCAGAATGCCGCACTGACGTCGCTCGCGAATGTTTTGCACCAGACGATACAACTCGGTTTGCCCGTGGATGTCCATGCCGGCGGCGGGCTCGTCCATGATGAGCAGGTCGGGCTCGCGCAACAGCGCACGGGCGAGCAACACGCGGCGCATTTCACCGCCGGATAGCGATTGCAACGGCGCATCGCGCAACTCGCGCAAGCCGCCCAAGCCGGGTATACCTGCTTGATCGAGGGCTTGGCTAAGCGCGTGTTCAGCAGATGCCTGCGGGTGTCGGGATTCCAGTTTCAAAAAACGCCGCACCGTGAGCGGTAGCGTCTGTTCAAATTCGATTTTCTGGGGAACATAGCCGATGGAAAGCCGTTGCCGCCGTTGCACCGTGCCGCTATCCGGCTGGAGTAAATTCAACGCAATTTTCACCAGCATACTTTTGCCGGCACCATTGGGCCCAATCAGCGTAACGATTTCTCCGGCGCACACCGAAAGATCGACATCCTGCAAAAGAATCTTGCCGCCGCGTTGCAGGTTGATTCCGGCAAGGCGAAGGAGCGGCGTTTCGGATGCCGGACCGGTTGCGTTCATGCTCGGCACTTCGGACAACGACCGGTGATTTCCACCGTTTGATGCGTCGCTTGCAAACCGGCGCGGGCGGCGGTGGATTCAATCATTCGTTGCAGTTCGGCGTCGTCGAGTTCCGTCACTTGATTGCATCCGCTGCAAATCAAAAATTGACTATGCTGATGTCGCGAGTGGGCGCAACCGATGTAGGCATTCAACGATTCGATTTTATGCGCGAGGCGATTTTCCAGCAGAAAATCGAGGGCGCGATACACCGTCGGTGGTTCGGCATTGTGTTTTTCGCGGCGCAGTTGCTGGAGCAAGTGATATGCCGACGCTGGTCGATGGCTTGCCCAGATCAATTCCAGCACCCGTCGGCGGATGCGGGTGAAGCGGATGCCTTTGCTTTGGCACAATTCATCGGCTCGCGTCATCGCCGTGTCGATGCAACGTTTGTGATTATGATTGTGGCGGCGCGCGCGTAGGGCGGGCGTTGAGGTGGTGGCGGTCATGACATCTGATTGTGAAATGTTATATTATAATATAACCTATTTTTGTCTTATCAACCACCCCGGTCACTCACTCCCCCATTCGTCATGCCATCTCCATTTCTCCTTCGCATCGTGCGCCGTGTTTTATTGCACGGATGGTTGCTGTTAGTCGCAACGCAAGCCCACGCCGCGCCCAAAGTGGTGGTCTCGGTGTTGCCGGTTCATTCGCTGGTGTCCGCGGTGATGGGCGATATTGGCGAGGCGCAGTTGCTGATACCGGGCGGGCAATCGCCGCATGCCAGTCAGTTGAAGCCGTCCCAGGTCAACGCGCTGTTGTCGGCCGATTTGATCGTGTGGGTTGGTGCATTGCTGGAATCGAACATCGGAAAAATCATCGCGCAACGCCGCGACGAGACGCGCGTCATTACGTTACTGGAAAACGATGCCATCAATAAATTACCGATGCGCTCACCAGATGACGGCCACGACCACGATACCCATGCGCATCACAACATTGACCCGCATGTTTGGTTGTCGTTTGACAACGCACGCGCCATCGTTCGCATCGTTGCCGACGAGTTGGCGAGTTTGGATTCGGTAAACCGAGATCGCTATCAATCCAATGCCGAAGAGTTATTATCGCGATTGCAACAGTTGCGGCAATCCTTGCATACCGATTTAAACGCGGCGGGTGATTTACTTTATGTGGTTTTCCACGACGCATACCAGTATTTTGAAAACGAATTCGATCTGCATCCGCTCGCCTCGCTGACGCTCAGCGCCGAACGCCAGACCGGTGCCAGACGAATTCGCCAGATCAAGCAACTCATTCAATCGCAAAAGGTTCGTTGCGTTTTCAGCGAGCCGCAGTTTCAGCCCGGATTGATGGCAATGTTGGTGGCGGACACCGATGCCAAAGCCGGCGTCCTTGATCCGCTGGGTGCCGGGCTGGAACCGGGGCCCGATGCGTGGTTTCAACTAATGCGCAAACTCGCCGATGCGTTTGTATGTGTTCACTAATTCACTGCACGTTTTGTTCCTTTCCAGTGGTATTTTAGCACCGCCCTCTTGGCCGTCATTCTCGCCGGCAGGCGGGAATCCAGACGCGGCGTAGCCGCGCAATAGCGGCGGCTTTGCCGCCGGTAATGATAGCGGCTCAGGACTGACGAGGCGGGAAGCGTGTTGTTCGGCTCTCGCATCCTGCTCCGCCGAACTACCCGCCGTCCCTGGCGATAAACTGGATTGCCCGGCCAATGATAATAAGGGCCGGGCAATGACGGGTTGGGCTACAATGGTGAATCGGAAGGCGATGATTCCTTTTGAGACGCCAATGCTAAACGAAAAAAACTGTCATCGAAATAGTGAACATATACAAGTTACCAATCGTTACGCAACTCGCGCAGTTTCAAAAACACGGTTTTGTCGTTCGGCGCATCTTCCAGTTCCGGGTATTGCAATCGCAGTTGCGCGATCACTTCGGGACTTTGTAAACGAAAGAAAGTGTTGATTTGTTTTTCTTGTGCAACGGTGGTCACCAGCGCGTGATTCGGATTCTGCGTGGTCGCAGTTTCCAACAATGCCTCGGCCTCGCGATTGTTCGGTTCGCGCGATAAAGTGAAACGCAAGTTGCTTTCCAAATAATCATGCCCGGGATAAATCAGCGTGTCGTCCGACAACTTCGCCAACTGTCCGGCAAAAGTTTCGTATAACTCTTCCGGGTGGCCACCGTTGTGACAGTTGCCGGCGCCGGCGTTAAACAATGTGTCGCCGCAAAACAACGCCGGCGTGTCGGTGCGGGACAGCAGACACACATGACTCATGGTGTGGCCCGGGGTGTCCAGCACTTCCAGTTCCACGCTACCGACTTTAACCAGGTCGCCGGCCGACAAGCCCTGATCCATTTCCGCTATGGACACGGATGCGTCGGCGTGGGCGAGAATTTTCGCACCGGTGGCTTTGACTACTTTTTGATTGCCGCCGATGTGGTCTTGATGTTCGTGGGTATTGACTATCTGGGTGATTTCCCAGCCCTTATCGCGCGCCAACGCCAGGCATTTTTTATGGTCGAGCGGGTCAATCGCCAGCGCTTCGCCGGTTTGCGGGCAGGCGATCAGGTAATTGAAATTCCGGTATGAATTTCCAGTCCAGATCTGTTCGATAATCATCAGTGGCTCCAAAAGTTGGTGCGAAAATCGCTCGCAGTATACCCCAGGGATAGGCAACTCGTGTCCCGATGTGGTTAAATTGGCACCAGTTATTAATGATGCCGCAGGCACACACATTATGGATGCTGATTTTGACACCGCACAGTCAGGCGTGAACCTGGACAAGAAACGGTTTTGTCGACTGTGGAATCGTTGCGCCGGCGATGCGCAACCGCACGATGATTATGCCGTCGCAATTTTTGCAGAGTTGTCTGCTTTTTATGGTGAGCCGCATCGCCATTACCACACTGGCGGTCACATCAACGATTGTTTGTCGCGGATGGATCTCGCGGCGACCGAGTTGGGACATTCGGACGGCGTTGAGTTGGCGATCTGGTTCCACGATGTAATCTATGCGATCGGCGCCGCCGACAACGAGCGTCGCAGTGCCGACTGGTTTGCCGACAAAGCAAGCGATGTGCTCGCGCCGGAGTTGATACGCCGCGTCAATGGTTACATCATGAGCACCACGCACTGCGAACCGCCGACCGATGAGGAAGCCAGGTATGTGGTGGATGTCGACCTCAGCGGGCTTGGCATGTCGCCGCAATCGTTCCGGCGTGACGGCGACAACATCCGCAAAGAGTTAGCCGGGCAAAGTGACGCCGAGTTCATCACCAAACAATCTGGCTTCCTGCGTTGCTTGCTGGAGCGCGAGCGCATTTATTACACATCGTTTTTCTATAACCTGTGCGAAGACGCTGCACGTCGCAACATCCACGCCGCTTTGGAACGTTACGCAAAAGGTGATTGTGGTTAAAGGAGTCTGGCTTTGCCGGACACAAACCGGCGGCTTCGCCGCCATTAAGGATAGCGGCTAACGCCGCTGGGGATTATAATAGATTCTCGCCTGCCGGCGAGAATCACGGTCTGGGGATGTGGTTTGGATTATGACGGTATTAGTTACTCTCTTCGTTTTTTAGTTCTGGGTTCTCGCCTTTGGCGAGAACAACAGACTGGATTCCCGCCTGCCGGCGAGAATGACGAATGAAAGGGCAATAGTAAATTGAAAAGACAAAAGTGCGTTGAGAAGCCAAAAGCACATTGAGAATAAGAAGTCCGGCGTAGCCGGACTTTTCTCGTTTACTTTTGGCGTTTCAAAAGAAATCGTTGCCTTCCGATTCGCTATTGTCCCCCAATCCGTCATTCTCGCCGGCAGGCGGGAATCCAGAGTGGCGGCGCAAGCCGCCTGGTGCGTCACGCTTGTGTAATGATACTAATAGTCTGGCATACCAGGTTTTTTTCTCGTTTACTTTTGGCGTCTCAAAAGGAATCATCGCCTTCCGATTCACCATTGTATCCCAACCCGTCATTGCCCGGCTTGTTCCGGGCAATCCAGTTATTAAACCGTTCGGCGTAGCCGAACTCCTTATGTCTCGTTTACTTTTGGCTTATCAGAACGCCTTTGTCCTCTCGATTCACTGTTACTTATCATTCGTCATTCTCGCCGGCAGGCGGGAATCCAGACGCGGCGTTAGCCGCGAGCGGCGGCTTTGCCGCCGCTTTGAGCCACACTACGGCGTAATGACATTAAAAGCCTGGCAAAGCCGGACACCTTATTATCGCGGCGTAGCCGCCCCCAACAAGATACAATAAAAGCATCATGCAAGAAAAACATCCTTACGTTTACATCATGGCGAACAAGCACAATGGAACGCTTTATGTCGGCGTCACCAGCGACTTACCAGCGCGGGTGTGGCAACACAAAAATAATTCGAGCAAAGGGTTCACTAACAAATATCAAGTGCATAAACTGATTTATTTTGAGGAACACGGAGAAATGCTGTCGGCGATTGAGCGAGAAAAGTGGATGAAAAAGTTGCCCAGAAGAAAGAAGTTGACGCTTATTGAATGGCACAATCCCTATTGGATAGATTTGTATGAGGATATTGTTGGGTGAATTGAGACACGTTTTCAAGTTGCTATTGTTTTCTTAATAGGAGTCACGCTTCGCGTGACAGTTATTAAATCAGCGGCGTTAGCCGCTATCCTTTGGCATCTCAAAAGGAATCATCGCCTTCCGATTCACCATTGTATCCCAACCCGTCATTGCCCGGCTTGTTCCGGGCAATCCAGTTAAAAAACTTAGCGGCGTTAGCCGCTATCCTTAATGGCGGCGAAGCCGCCGCCATTTGCGCGGCTACGCCGCGTCTGGATTCTCGCCTGCCGGCGAGAATCACGGTCTGGGGATGTGGTTTGGATTATGACGGTATTAGTTACTCTCATCGTTTTTTAGTTCTGGGTTCTCGCCTTTGGCGAGAACAACAGACTGGATTCCCGCCTGCCGGCGAGAATGACGAATGAAAGGGCAATAGTAAATTGAAAAGACAAAAGCGCGTTGAGAAGCCAAAAGCACATTGAGAATAAGAAGTCCGGCTACGCAGGACTTTTATTCTTGTTTACTTTTGGCATCTCAAAAGGAATCATCGCCTTCCGATTCGCTATTGTCTCCCAATCCGTCATCCTCGCCGGCAGGCGGGGATCCAGACGCGGCGTTAGCCGCGAGTGGCGGCGCAAGCCGCCTCGCACAACCGATAACCCATGCCAATCAATTACCCATCACCGGACTATGACATCCCAACTCGTTATTAAGATATGTCATCCGGCGTTAGCCGAACCCGTCACTCGGTTCAATCGGCTTTCCGGAAATCGCGGTGGACGGTTTGCCATCAATACCGACCGGGACTTCGCCTTGCAAGGTGACGCGATAAAACTGCCGGTCAAAATCGGATTCGAAAATATCGGCGGGTGCCAGATGCGCGGTGGCGCGGTTATCCCAAAACGCGATGCTGCCTTCCTCCCATTTGAAGCGCACGGTGAATTCATTGCGCACCAAATGTCGCCACAACATTTCCAGCAGGGCGCGTGATTCGGTCGGCGATAATCCAACGACCGACTCGACAAAATCCGGGCTGACATACAACACCCGCTCGGCGGTTTCGGGATGGACGATCACCATCGGATGTTCGGAAGCCATGGCGTTTGTGTGCACCTGTTTTTTATATTCACCGACATTTTGATTGTCATCTTCATTATCCGCGGCTTGCGCGAAACGATGCACGCAACGCAAGGTGTCGATAAAACTTTGCATGGTCGGCGACAACGCTTGATAGGCTTTGACAGCGTTGCTCCAAAAAGTATCACCGCCGAACGGCGGCACCACAACGCCGCGTAGGATGGAAGCAAAAGGCGGGTTGATGGCGGCGGTAATATCGGTATGCCAGTTCGTCCAACTATGAATAACGGGCGCCCGACGGGCATTGGCGGTGCGGTGTTTCGCCACCGAATAAATTTCCGGATACGTTTCATCGCTGCCGAATATCACATGCCCCGGCGTCGGCGCGCCAAAATACCGCGCGAAGCGAATGTGTTGCGGGTGGTCTAATTTTTGCTCGCGGAAAAAAACCACCTTCCACTTCAACAACGCCGCACGAATCGCGCGAACTGTGTTTTCATCGAGCGACTGCGTGAGATCAACGCCATCGATTTGTGCGCCCATATGCAAGGTAAGCGGTTTGACTATCGGTTCGGTCATTCTAGAAACTGAATGTTATGCCAACTCATCCCCTGAACTCTTCATGCTTTTCATACATATCCGGATCGGGATCAATCTCCACGACCTTGCCGTCTCGCATGACAATTACTCCGGTACCGGTCTGATGTGCAACCAGATGGGCGCGCCGGACGGCTCGCATGAGAGCGGCCATTATACCCTGGGCGTATAAATCGTCTTGATCCGGGGATTTTTCTTCAGGAATTTTTTTCATGAGTGTTTTTCTGTTTGAGTAGAACAGGTATTGCGCCACTATTGTTATACCAATGCCAGTCGTCAACGCAATGCCGATACAGCGTCTCAAAATTTTTCAATCCGTTATCAAACCGACGGCGTATTACGGCTTCCGGAACATTGTGCCCGCCCTGCGCCACGCGCGATTTTACCCGATCAATCGCCTCTTCGGGTGTTGCGAGCGATAAAAAAATTAGTTTGACTTGATAACCTTCGGCGCGCCACTTTTTTATTCGTTTTACATACCCGCGCCCGGCAAGCGTTGTTTCAAAGGCAAAACTTTCACCTCGTTTTGCGTGGTTGTTGATTTCTTTCGACATCAAACGTCCGGCGCGAACCACGGCAACTTCCGGCAGAAAAGGGGATAACCCTCCGGCAATAAGGTCAGCGTTGACAAAGATCGGGCAACTCGATTCCTTCGGCAGATATTCCTGCGCGAAAGTCGTTTTGCCGGCGCCGTTTGGCCCGGCGATAATGATGATTTTCTTGTCGCCGTTCATATATCCAAACCCGCAAAGTTCTTTTTGATCTTTTTCGCCAGCGTGTTTGCTTCGGTGTTGAGGTCTTCCAACTCCTCGTGAATTTTCCGCATTGTTTTCCCGAAATAAAAATCGTTATCCGCTTCTTCCGGCGCAACACCGACACAGCGGCCGGGGGTCAGACTCCAGTCGTTGGCTTTAATCTCGGCGCGCTCCACCAGTTTAACCAACCCTTCCACATCGCGGAGTTTGGCATCGGGGAAATGCGCGGTGAGCCAATGCGCTTGCCTCCAGAAGTAACGCACTTGCTTGAGTTGCTCTACCGCCAGTTCGCGAGATTCGCCGGCCGATTTGCGCGCCCATATGCAAGGTAAGCGGCGTGATGACAAGGTCGGGCATGATGATGCTGAAAAGTTAGCGATGAAAGTTGACCGCAAAGTATAACTTGAAACGACGCGATGGTCGCGCCCTGTCCTGCGCTGCCCCCAAATCACGCCCATCCGCCACCATCGCTGGTGTCAAAAAAAAATCAAAATAAGCACATTTTCGGCTATACACCCGCGCGAAAATGCCCTATATTCCCTCTCGCAACCGTTGAGCAGAAGCCCGCATAGCCGGGTCTCTCGCTAAATACAATACTTCCAAATCAAAGTGGGCTTGATCACCCGCTTTGGGGGAAACAGGTGAGACGACATCGCTTTTGTTCTGTCGGTTGCAGGCCCGGCACCACGCCGGAAATATATAACTCTATGCAACCGGAGTGAACGATGAAAAACGACCTATCGGTGCGCGTTCGCGCATCAAACAACCTATCGGTGCGCGTTCGCGCATCATCTAATCAACGCGTAAAACAGACTACCGCGATTTTATTGTGCGGCAGCCTTGCGCTTGGGTTGGCAATGCCAGTCTGGGGGCAGGGTAATGCGCCTGCAGAGTGTGACAGTGACTCAGCAGTGGTGGTCAGTGGGGGTGGTAGTACCTTGCTCCTGGGCTGTGCAGTTACTGAGACGGCTGCAGAAAATGGCTATATTGATGCCATCGAGGACGCCGAGGATGCCGCGGACATGGCTAAGATTGCCGCGGACACGGCTAGTACTGCTGCGGACAGAGCAGTGACTGATGCCAGAGAAGAGCCCGCTGGTGCAGATACTGCTGGTATGGCTGCTCACACCGAGTCTCTGAGACTTGCCGATGCTGTTGGTATGACGGCAGATACCCTGGCAACCGAGGAAGGCAAGCTGGAAACCGCGCAAATGGCGAAGGCAACTGCCGAAAGGACTTTGGCAACCAAGCAAATGGAGCTGGCAGCTGCGGAAACAGCAGTGACAACTGCCCAAACGACTTTGGAAACTGCCGAAATGACCTTGGAAACTGCCAAAGCGGTTGTGGTAATTGCCGATGAGACTGTGGATCTTGCCGAAGCGGCTGCGGAAGCTGCCCGTGCGGCTGTGACTGCTGCCCCTGACGCTACTGCGGCATTGGCACTTACCTCTGCAGTCACCGCGGCTGAAAGTGATCTCGCCACGGCTAAAACACATGCCGCCATGTCTGCAACAGCAGTCGACACGGCTGAAAGTGATCTCGCCACGGCTGAAGCAGCAATCCCCACGGCTGCAACAGCAGTCGACACGGCTACAGAAGCAGTCACCGCGGCTACAAGTGGAGTCGCCGATGCTACGGCACCAGTCACCACGGCTCAAACAGCAGTCACTATGGCGACAGGAGCAGACACCATGGCACGAGATCTTGCCGCTGCTGATTCGGTAGCCGCGGCAATCCTCGACGCTGAAGTTGCTGCCGCCGCAGCTGCTACGGTTGCCACTGATGACGCTACTGCGGCTACAGACGCCGCTGCCGCTGTGGCAGGTGCTAAAGCTGTTATCGCCGCTGAGGAGACCGCGGTGCGCACCTCCAGGCAAAATGTCGCAAGAGAGATCGCAGTGGCGGAGGCACGGACGAAAGCATTAGCAGCGTCTAATGAAGGTGCTGCTGATGATGAGACAGATGAGGCGGCAACAATGAGAAGAGATGCAGTTACCGCCCTCTACGCTGCTGCTGTTGAAGATGACTCTACTACTCTGGAAGACGAAGCGATGGCCGCGGGTGCGGAATATACAGCAATCACTACCGAGTACACCTCTGCCGCTGCTGGGACAAAGGGCGCGGAGATTGCTGCCCAAGTGGCGGCACGTGCTACATCAGAAAATAGCGTCGCCATAGGTCAAGGTGCGACCCTGGGAGCCGCAGTGGACCAGGTGGGCGTGGATGAAAATGACAACCCTATCCTGGTACCCCGTGCAGCGGATAATGCGGTAGCCATTGGTGCTGGTTCACATGTAGAAAGATCTGATAGCGTTGCCGTTGGTGCTGGGGCTACAACCACGGGTGAAGGCAGTATTGCTCTCGGCAAGGGCGCAACCGCCGAGGGTGACAATAGTATCGCTATTGGTGCGGGTGTTACCGCTGGCGAAAATGCTATTGTCATTGGTAATGATGAGCACGAGAGTGTTACGATCGGTAGCATAGACCTCACTGGTATTGACCAAGCCGTTGAGACCAATACCGGTCGCATCGACGTCAATGAGATAGGCATCGCCGACAACGCTGGCAACATCGGCGAAAACAAGATGGCTCATGAAGCCAACGACGGCAAGATTACCGCCAACACCGGCCTGATTGGCGACAACAAAGGCGCTATCGGCAGAAACGCTGACGATATTGAGACCAACACCGCCGGCATCGCCACCGCAGTCGCTTTGGCCGGTCTGCCGGTTTTCAAAGGCGGCACAGGTGGCTGGGGAATTGCGCTCGGCTCTTTTGAGGGCGAAACCGCCGTTGCCATCGGAGCAAACTACAACCTCAATGAAGGCAGCAGCCTGATCAGGTTCGGCATCTCCACTTCCAGCGGCGGAACCAGCGGCACCATTGGTTTCGGAAAGGGGTTTTAGTCGATTATTTTGTTTCCTCTTGTGCCCGTGGCCCGGTAATCACACCGGGCCACGGTTACGTTTTAGTATTGTCGCGGCTACGCCACTCTGGATTCCCGCCTGCCAGCGAGAATGACGAATGATAAGTAATAGTAAATTGAGAAGACAAAGGCGCGTTGAGAAGCCAAAGGCACATTGAGAAAAAGAAGTCCGGCTACGCATCATCCCGTGCCGTCATTCTCACATCGAACGGCGCGGCTACGCCGCAAATGAGTCCGGCTACGCCGGACGGCATATTTAACTGGATTGCCCGGAACAAGCCGGGCAATGACGAATGAAAAGTAACAAGTAAATTGAAAAGACAAAAGCGCGTCGAGAAGCCAAAGCACATTGAAAAAAAGTACGCCGAACTCGCCGCCGAAATAAGGAGTTCGGCTACGCCGAACGGTTTAACAACTGGATTGCCCGGAACAAGCCGGGCAATGACGAATGAAAGGTAACGATGAATTGAAAAGACAAAGGCGCGTTGAGACGCCAAAGCACATTGAGAAAAAAGCCCGGTTTCACCGGGCTCATTAACTACGAATAAACATTGCGCGCCGTATTTTTGTTGTCAGGCAAGGCGCGCGAGGAGCGAGGGAGGGAGCATACATTAAGTATGTGACTGACCGAGTGACGAAGCGCAACACCGCATGGCGACAAAAAGGCAAGCGCAATGACGAGTGATAGGTAACCTTGATTTATGTATAATGGCAAATGAGCGGCAAATGAGAAATCCATTATGACATCGACCAAAAAATTAAATCCGTTTCAGCCTGGCTTTGGGAAACAACCGCCTTATTTAGCCGGCCGGGAAAACCAAAAAACCGAACTTAAAAAAGTTTTGGCCGACTTGGAAGGTGGACGGTCTCCCGCTGCTACAATGGTTATGTATGGGCCGCGGGGTATGGGAAAAACAGCCATGCTGAGTTGGTTTGAAGAGGAAGTTCAAAGTGTTAGCACAAAGGATAAGCCAATACGTACAGTTTCGGCAGTTCCGTCTGATTTATCTTCTCCGGCGGAGTTGTGGGATTATTTGTTACCACAGAAAGTATGGCAGAAATTTATTCCAAAGGCGATTAGTGGAGGATTCGCCGGAGTATCTGGTTCTCTTACCTGGGGGTCGCGTAATCCGGCTAAACAAACATTGCAAAAGAATCTAATCAAAGAATGTAAAAAACGACCCACGATATTTTTGATGGATGAAGCGCACAGGATGGATGCGGGATTGTGTGCGGATTTGTTAAACATCGATCAAATGACGCGAAATAAATCTCCCTTTTTGTTAATCCTTACTGGCACCCCCGATCTTCGCGATATATTATCCACGGTGAACGCTACTTTTGCCGAACGCTCCAACAAAATAGGCCTTGGTCGTTTGGATGATCAGTCAACTGCGGACGCTATTGTCAAACCGTTAGACGAACATGGCATGACTATAACCGATAAAGCCCTTGCGAAAGTTGTTGAAAGCAGCCAGCAATTCCCTTACTTTATACAACAATGGGGCAGTTTTCTTTGGGACGCAGCAAACAACGCAAATTTGACATGTTTGACTGACAAGCATGTTGATGCTGTTGAATCCTTTGTCAACAACAAAAAGATGGAACTTTATGATGACCGATTGGTTGAATTGTCTAAAGATGGACTTGTGTTGTCTGCCGCGCAGGTAATTGCAAAAGAGTTTAGGGGTAAGAATCAGCATAGTACGTCTTATATTCGTTCCGTAATTAAAGAAGCGTTGCCGGATAACAAAGCAACTGATTTGGATGCAATAAACATATTAGAAAAATTGACGCGGCATAATTTAATTTGGCGTCCGCCTGGTGGGGCTGTATACGAACCAGGTATCCCCAGTTTGATGACATTTATATTGGATAAGCAACGGACGGATGCATTAGAGACGCCAGAGAGCGGCTAACGCCGGACGGTTTAATAACTGGATTGCCCGGAACAAGCCGAACTCCTCATTTCGGCGGCGCTTCTCCCCACGGATGATTGATGCGCACGAGATAGGGTTTGCCATCGGTGGCGAGTTGAAAGATATGCGGCAATGCCCAGTTGGGTTTTTGTTCAAAGTCGGAGGTCATATCCCAATCGCACGCGATGGAGAGTGCGCTGCGAATCACTCCTTTGTGGGTTACCGCGACTATCGGTGCGTGTGTCGCCGCGATTTTTTCAAACCAGCGCGTTAACCGTTTTTGCACCATGCGCGGACTTTCTCCGGCTGGCGGCGTGAAGTCGCGGCCGCGTTGTGGCACGAGTGCGAGGTCGCGAATGTGTGTGGTGAGTTGGTCGCGGCGCATGCCTTCGAATTCGCCCCAGTTGGCTTCGATTAATTCAGGATGGATTTCCGCTTTGACATGCGGGTTTAGAATCGCCGCGCTTTGCACCGCCCGCTGTAACGGACTGGTTGCCCAGCGCGTGTGCAAAAATGCATGGCATGGTCGCACTTGTTGCAACTTCGCGGTGCCGTTTGCGCTCAATGGAATGTCGGTGCGACCTTGAATCAAGCCGCGTTCATTCCATTCGGTGACACCGTGTCGAACCAGCGCAATCCATGTCATGCCGCGTTCCGTTTTGAATCAACTGCGGATGAATCGCGCAATCCAACCGAATACCGCGGCCGAATCGAGTTCCATTTGTTGTAGCGTAGCGAGCGATTGTCGATGCAATTCGGCACCGAGCAAATCTTTGCGATAGTCCAATCGGTATTCGCAAAACTTTTTATCAAACTCGGGGTGTCCTTGAATGCCGAGCATGACATCGTCGTCGACGAACATGCTGATTGGGCAGAAGTCATTTTCCGCGATGGTGCGAAAGCCGGCGGGCAGGGTGACCACTTGATCCTGATGCACCACAATCAGGTTGTATTGGTTTGGCGCGAGCAATTCGCCGTTGGTGAGGTCGCCCATCCACGCTTGGGGTTCGGTGATTCGGCTGCTTTGAATGCCGAATCCCCAACCGGCATCGGCTTTGCGCGCTTCGCCGCCGAGGGCCTGAGCGATTAGTTGATGGCCGAAGCAGATACCCACGGTTTTTTTTCGCCGCTGCCGGCAATGTCGCACGAATTCCTGAAGTTGCGCGATCCACGGAAGTGTATCGTATACGCCGTGACGCGAACCGGAAATCAAGAACGCATTAAAGTCATCCGGTGAGTCGGGCATTTCGCCCTGGTAGCAGCGCAGCGAATCAATGGTCAGGTTTTGCTCTGCGGTGTTCATGCCGCAATGGAACATTTCGGCGTAAGTGCCGTAGCGTGCCTGGTCGGCTTCGTCAACATCATCGCACAGCAACAGGCCAACCTTGAGTTTCGCGGCAGTTGTCATTGGTTGATTGGAGCGGGAAAATCTTCGTGTGATTGTAACAGTTGCCGCGGTCGGCGAGTCAAAATTTTGCGAAATTTGGTTGTGGCGGTGCCGCCGCTAACTATAATAGATTCTCGCCTGCCGGCGAGGATGACGGTCTGGAGATGTGGTTTGGATTATGACGGTATTAGTTACTCTCATCGTTTTTTAGTTCTGGGTTCTCGCCTTTGGCGAGAACAACAGACTGGATTCCCGCCTGCCGGCGAGAATGACGGGTTGGGGGACAATGGTAAATCGGGCGAGAATCAGTCCTTTTGGGAAGACAATGATAAACGAAAAAACTCGGTTCGACCAGACTCATTAATTACGAACAAACATTGTGCGCAGATTATTTTTCGTCAGGCAAGGCGCGCGAGGAGTGAGGGAGGTAGCATACATTAAGTATGTGACTGACCGAGCAACGAAGCGCAACACTATACGGCGTAATAAACCATGGCGAAAAGGCAAGCGCAATGCGTCAAAAACTTGCTTGACGGCACCAACCCAAGTATCATAACCTGATTATTCAAACACTCATCAGCGGCAGGTTGAAATGCTCAAAGGTAGTCTGGTTGCGTTGATTACGCCAATGATTGATGGCGGCAGTGTGGATTTTCCCGCGTTGCAAAAACTGGTGAATTTTCATGTCGCCAACAAAACCGACGGCATCGTCTCGGTCGGCACTTCGGGCGAGTCGGCGACTCTCAACATTGACGAGCAAATCGCGGTCATCGGCAACACCGTGGAGTTTGCCGCGGGACGCATTCCGGTCATCGCCGGCACTGGTGCCAACGCCACCGCGGAAGCGGTCGAGTTGACGCGCCGCGCCGCCCTGATCGGTGTTCACGCTTGTTTGCTGGTGGTGCCGTATTACAACAAGCCGACTCAGCACGGGTTGTATCAGCACTTCAAACACATCGCAGAAGCCGTCGACATTCCGCAAATTATGTATAACGTGCCGGGGCGCACCGCGTTGGATATGGACAACGACACCGTGGCGCGATTGGCGGAAATTCCCAACCTCGTCGGCATCAAGGACGCCACCGCCGACATTGCGCGGGTCGGCGATTTGCGCGCGCGTTGCGGCGAAGATTTTGCGATCTACTCCGGCGATGACGCGACCACTTTGCAATTGATCTCGGCCGGCGGCGATGGTTGTATTTCCGTCACCGCGAATGTCGCGCCGAAATTAATGCATGAGATGTGCATCGCCGCGATTAACGGCGATAGCGCGCGCGCCGAGGAATTGGATAAAAAGTTGCAGCCATTGCACGCCGCGCTGTTTTTGGAATCCAATCCGATTCCGGTCAAGTGGGCGATGCACGAAATGAACTACGCACAAAAAGGAATACGCTTGCCGCTTACCGAGTTTTCCGAAAAATACCGCGATGCGTTGCGCGATGCGATGGCGCATGCGGAAGTGAATTAATTATAAAAAACGATCATAAAAAATTGGCAACCGATGATCGCATGTTGATCACTCCATGTTGATTGTGTTTGGCGCGCCCGCGCTGTCTGAATTTCGTAAAGAAAAAATCCTCGCTCGCCTCCGCGAAGTTATGCCGAATTGTCGGTCGGTGGATGCACATTTCATTTATTTCGCGGATTTGAGTGGCGAATTCAATCAACCAGAAAAAGAAATTCTCCATCAATTATTGAACGCGGAGATAATTTCCCACAACGATCCGCCGAAAAAGAAACACACGGCATGCACCGTGATTCCCCGCTTCGGCACCATCTCACCGTGGGCGAGCAAAGCCACCGACATAACCCACCGCTGTGGTTTGGATGCCATTCGGCGCATTGAACGCGGGGTGGTGTGGAACTTTGCCGGATGTTCGCGCATTGCCGACCATGTGCGGTTAGCCGGTTTGGTTTATGACCCGATGACCGAATCCATCGTGCACGACCCGCAGCATGCGGCAAAACTTTTCACCGTAAAAACTCCGGCACCGTTGGCGGTCGTTGACTTGCTTGGCGGCGGAATGAAAGCACTGGAAAAAGCCAACGCCGAGTTTGGTTTTGCGTTGAGTGAAGAAGATCATCGGTATCTGCTTGATCGTTTCAAAAAACTCGAACGCAATCCCACCGATGTGGAGTTGATGATGTTCGCGCAAGTCAATTCCGAGCATTGCCGGCATAAAATTTTCAACGCCGACTGGCGCGTGGATGGCGTGGCGCAAACTCGCTCGCCGTTTGACATGATTCGCGAAACTCATGGTCGCCATAACGCCGGCACTTTGTCGGCATATACCGACAACGCGGCGGTGCTGGTCGGGCAACATGCGCAGCGATTTTATGTCGACCAGAACACGCGAACTTTTGGTTATCGGCGCGAGCCGGCGCACCTTGTCGCCAAGGTTGAGACACATAATCATCCCACCGCGATCTCGCCATTTGCCGGAGCCGCCACCGGTGTCGGCGGCGAAATCCGCGATGAAGGTGCCACCGGTCGCGGCGGCAAAACCAAGGCCGGACTGGTCGGCTATTCGGTTTCGCACTTGCCATTGTCATTGCTATCGTCATCGTCATCACATAGCGAAGTGGCGAATGAAAAAAACAATCCGCCGCACATCGCATCGCCATTGCAAATTATGCTCAATGCGCCACTCGGTGCCGCCGCGTTTAGTAATGAGTTTGGTCGCCCCGGCATCGCCGGATATTTTCGCACCTTCGAATATGCGCCACGCGATGACACCGACTTTCGATTCGGTTATCACAAGCCGATTATGTTGGCCGGCGGGGTCGGCAACATTCGCCCGCCTCATGTCAAAAAGTGCGCGCTTGCCGATGGCGCACCGATTGTGGTGTTGGGCGGGCCAGCGATGCGAATCGGGTTGGGTGGCGGTGCCGCTTCCAGCGTTGCCTCCGGCAGCAGTTCGGAATCGCTGGATTATGCGTCAGTGCAGCGCGGCAATCCGGAGATGCAACGACGCTGTCAGGAAGTGATCGACGCGTGTTGCGCGGCCGGCGATGACAATCCGATTTTGTCGATTCACGATGTCGGCGCGGGTGGTTTGTGCAACGCGCTGCCGGAGTTGGTGCATGACTCGGATTGCGGCGGCGCGTTTGAGTTGCGCGAGGTGCCGAATGATGAACCCGGTATGACGCCGTTGCAGATTTGGTGCAATGAATCCCAGGAGCGGTATGTGTTGGCGATTGCGCCGACGAGATTTACCGAGTTTGAAAACATTTGTCGGCGCGAGCGATGTCTGTATGCGCAGGTCGGGCAAGTTAGCGCCGCGCAAAATTTAATCGTGCGCGACCGTGAGTTTGTTAATAATGACGCACCGCATGCGACACCGATTGACCTGCCCATGGAAGTGTTGTTCGGTTTGCCGCCGAAAATGCAACGCAACGCCGAGTCGACCCAAACACGGTTGCATAAACTTAATTTCAACGGCGTGGATGTGGCTAGCGCGGTGGAGCGAGTGCTTGGTTTCCCCACCGTTGCCGACAAAACCTTTTTGATTAGCATCGGCGATCGCAGCGTCGGCGGCTTGGTCGCCCGCGACCAGATGGTGGGCGCGTGGCAGGTGCCGGTGGCGGATGTCGGCGTGACCGCGTCCGGCTATCAAAGCATAACCGGCGAGGCGATGGCGCTCGGCGAGCGCACACCGATTGCGGTAATCAACGCGCCGGCCAGCGGCAGAATGGCGGTGGGCGAGGCGATTACCAACATCGCTGCGGCATACATCGGCGACATCAGCCACATTAAGTTGTCGGCGAATTGGATGGTGGCAGCCGGCGAGCCGGGACACGATGCGGATCTTTACGCCACGGTGCAATCGGTCGCGCCGGAGGTTTGCGCGCAGTTGGGAATTACGATTCCGGTGGGCAAGGATTCGATGTCGATGAAAACGCAGTGGCGCGATGATGACCGGCAGCAACAGAAAGTGGTCGCGCCGTTGTCATTGATTGTCAGCAGTTTCGCGGCGGTGCGCGATGTGCGCAAAACGCTGACGCCGGTGTTGCGCGAAGTTTCCGAGCCAACGGATTTGTGGTTGATTGATTTGGGTTTTGGAAAAAACCGAATGGGCGCGAGCGTGCTTGCGCAAGTGACCGATCAGATGGGCGATGATGCGGCCGATTTGGATGACGCGAAAATATTGAAAAACTTTTTTGATTTAATTCAAGACCTGCATCAAAAAAACCGGCTGCTGGCTTACCACGATCGTTCGGATGGCGGGTTGATGACCACGTTATGCGAAATGGCGTTTGCCTCGCGATGTGGTTTGTCGATTGACTTGAATGAATTGAGCAATACATCGACCGGCGACCCGCTTGCGATTTTATTTAACGAAGAGTTGGGTGCAGTGATTCAAACTCGAAGGGTTGACCGGCTTTCGGTTGCGGCTACCTTCGTAACCGCGAATTTGCGCAAGGCATGTCATTGGATCGGTTCGCCCAATGCCGGGAATAATCTCGTATTTACTTTTCACGAAAAAGTTCTGTTCCAACAATCGCGCAACTCGTGTCATCGAATGTGGTCGCGGACGACCTGGCAAATGCAACACATGCGCGATAATCCGGTGTGCGCCGATCAGGAATATCAACGCATCAATGATGAAAATGATCCGGGACTTTTTTGCCAGTTAAGTTTTGCGCACGAAGAAGTTGTCCATGAGGATGCCGATGACGATGCCGATGACGATGCCGATGACGATGGCAATCACACCGCGCAAAAAATAAATGTGTTGACTGCCAAACCGAGGATTGCCATTCTGCGGGAGCAGGGCGTGAACGGGCAGTTGGAGATGGCGGCGGCGTTTCATGCGGCCGGCTTTGAGGCGGTGGATGTGACCATGACCGACCTTGCCGATGGTGCGACGCTGGATGATTTCGTCGGGCTTGCCGCATGCGGCGGATTTTCGTTTGGCGATGTGCTGGGGGCCGGGCAGGGCTGGGGTAAATCCATTTTGTTTAATCCGCGCATCAAAGATTTGTTTGAAAAATTCTTCATGCGTGCGGATACTTTTTCGTTGGGCGTGTGCAATGGTTGTCAAATGATGTCATCGATAAAAGATTTGATTCCCGGCGCCGCACACTGGCCACAATTTTTACGCAACACTTCCGAGCAATATGAAGCGCGCGTGGTGATGGTGGAAGTTTGTTCCTCAAAGTCCATTTTATTCGCCGACATGGCCGGTTCCAAATTACCGGTGTCGGTTGCGCATGGCGAAGGACGCGCCGATTTTGCCGGCGAAAGTGCGATGGACGAGATGCAGGCGCGCAACGAATTGTGTTTGCGTTTTATTGATAACCACGGCGTCGCCACCGAAAGGTATCCGTATAATTCCAATGGCTCGTTGCGTGGCATGACCGGCTTCACCAGCCACGACGGACGTGCGACCATCATGATGCCGCACCCGGAACGCGTGTTCAGAACGCAGGCAAATTCATGGCATCCCGACGACTGGGGCGAATACAGCCCGTGGATAAAAATTTTCAGGAACGTGCGGTGTTGGGTGGGTTGATGTTGTTAGAATGGAAAGTAATCCGTAGCGTGGTATCAGGTTACACAGAGCTCGGCTTGATGCGCACCCAACAAAAAGGCGACCCGCAGGTCGCCTTCGAATGTTGTAGAATACCTACTTGTTAATCCAAGCAATATCTACCTATTCCGAATACTATGCTCGCATAGAAACAAGCAAAAAACAATCCCATCATCCACTTTATTGCAGGAAAAAATCATGCGAAAAAACTACCGACTTGGCATTGATGTAGGCACAAATTCATTGGGTTGGAGCATCCTGTTGCTGGATAAAGACGGTGCTCCGAATCAAATTGAAGCCGCCGGCGCGAGGATTTTTTCGGATGGGCGTGATGAAAAGTCCAAAGCCACGCTGGCAGCAACCCGCCGCACCGCCCGGTCGGCCCGTCGCCGCCGCGACCGATTTAAACAACGGCAGAAGTTTTTGCTGGATGTACTGATCAAGTCCAGATTATTTCCCGATGATGATCAGGCACGCAAAGACTTGCAAAAAAAGAATCCGCTGGAACTGCGCGCTCGCGCTTTGAGTGAAAAACTCTCGTTGCACGAGGTTGGCCGTGCTCTGTTTCATCTTAACCAACGACGCGGCTTTCAAAGCAACCGCAAAGACCGAAGCGAAGAAACCATCACCGGCAAAGTTTCACATTCTGCGCGGCTGTTGCTGGAGCAAATGGATTTGATTGATTCCCCGATGCCGCCGGAGGAATATAAAAAATTATCAAAAGAAGACAAAAAAATTGCGCGTCAAAAAGAAGCCAAAGATCGTAAAAATGCGCTACAAATATTGGCCGAACAAAAAGACCTTACATATGGCAGTTTTCTGTATAAGCGTTATCAACAAGGGGAACCGACTCGTGCGCGTCCGGGGGCGGGGGATGACGGCAAGCTATACGATGTTTATCCTACGCGCCAGATTTACGAAGATGAGTTCAACAAGATATGGGCCGCGCAAGCGGCGCATTACTCAGACCTGATGTCAGATGAACTGCGTGAGCGGGTCCGCTATGTAATTTTTACCCAGCGTCCGCTCAAGCCGCAAAAACTCGGGAAGTGTACTTACCTGCCAAAGGAAGATCGAACTTTTCGTGCAATGCCGAGTTTCCAGCGTTACCGTATTTATCAGGAGGTCAATAATCTCGATTGGGCGACCAGCAGCGGGAAGCATTTTCTGACTGATCATCGCGAAGCACGAGATGCGATTATTAATTTGCTTGAACATACGCCGATTAAGGAAAAACCAACAGGTAAAAATGCACAAGTGAGTTTTCATAAAATGAAAATTATCCTAAAGGAAATGGAGTTGGCCGAAGGCAAGTTTGATTTCAATTTTGAAACGCCGAAACGTAAGGGGTTTGATGGCGATTTGACCGCCCACATTATGCAACATGAAGACTATGTGGGCTCGGGTTGGCACGACTGGCCGCTTGAAAAACAGGACAGCTTTATTGCGGTCATTTTGGACGATAATTTGGATGACAAGAAAGTGTGCGCTGAACTGATGCGGGTATATGGCTTGTCGTCAACCGCCGCCGAGAAATGTATGAACGCCCCGCTTGTGGATGGTACGGCCAATGTTTCACTGAAAGCAGCGCAGTTGATGCTTGAAAAAATGCGCGATGGTGCGGCGGATGAAAACGGTGGGATTGTTTTACCGATTCAGAATGTGGCAGCGGATGTGGTTGCCGAGGAAATGCCCGAATTTATCAACCCAATGCGTCGCCCGAAAACCGATGAAGGCAGTTTCAAGCCGATAGATGCTTTACCGTATTACGGCGAGGCGTTTCAAGACGGGCGGCATATTATCCCTGGAGATCGCTTGGAAGAAGATCGGCACGACGAACGCAAGTTTTTTGGTGGGGTCACCAATCCGACCGTTCATATTGCTCTGAATCAGATACGTCAGGTTGTGAATGAATTGATTGGTGATTACGGACATCCAAACTCGATTGCAATTGAGTTGGGACGGAATTTGCCGGAAGGGAAGAATTATCGATATGGGCTTAATCGTGCGCAAGAAAAAAATCAGAAGCGCAATCTTAAATGGGACAATAAACTACACGAAATGAAGAAAAGCATAACGCCCGGCAATCGCTTGCGTTTCCGATTATGGGAAGAGCAAGGTTACGTTTGCCCCTATTGCTTGAAAGGAATCAAAATTTCTGATTTGTTTGAAAGTCATATTGCTATAGACCACATTATTCCGAAAAGTAAAACGTTGGATGACAGCCGTGCCAATAAAGTGATTTGTCATCACGAGTGCAACGTCTACAAGGGAAATAAAACACCTTGGGAAGCATTTCATATCACTGGGTACAAAGGCCATCCTTGGGATGCTATTTTTAATAATGCCAAGAACATTAGATATGAAATAACGCAATATAACAGAAACTTAAAAAATCGAGACCGCACAAAAGGAAGATGGGAAGATGATGTTAAATCCAAACAATGGCGCTTCCAGGAAGACGCAAAAACCATGTGGGAGAGCGACAATGACTTCCTCGCCCGCCATCTGAATGACACGCGCTATATTGGTCGGTTGGCACGCGAGTATCTCGAATGTATTTGCCATATTGACAAGATTGATGTGCTAACCGGTCGACTAACCGCTTTGTTGCGCGGACATTGGGGGCTCAACAGCGTTTTGCGAGACAATGAAAAAGCACAAGGTGGTGAATTGCCAAAAAAGAAAAACCGCGACGATCATCGCCACCATGCCGTGGATGCCATCGTAATCGGGATGATTTCACGCTCCATGCTACAAAAGGTAGCGACCGCCGCTAATCGTGCGGAAGAACTGCAATTAGAAACCATATTTGAAAAACATAATGGCGGGAAAAGTGCCATTGACCCGTGGGGCGGATTTCGTGGTGATGTGCGGGAAGCGATTCAAAATATTATTGTTTCACACAAACCGAGGCGGAAAAAGATACGGTACAAAGAAACAAAAGATGGCAGGTATATTCCCGTATCAACCGATGGTCAATTACACAACGACACTGCATATGGAATTGTTTCAGACTCAGATAGCGAAGGACCATCTGAAGTTGTTACACGCAAGCCGGTCGATTGGTTTGAAACTGAGGACCGCATAGAATCGATTCGCAGCCCCTATTTGCGGAAAATGTTTATGCGAGAATTTCAATTGGGCGGAAAGGAACGAGTTGCTTCTCTTGCTGAATCTATGCATATAAGAAGTTTGCGGCGAACTGAGCCGCTTAAGGTAATTCCGATAAAAGATAAGGAAGGAAAAGTATACAAAGCCTATAAGGGAGACAGTAATTGGGGAATAGAGATTTACGAATACCCGCAAGGGCATATAAAATCGAGGAAGTGGGAGGGAATAGTGGTTTCCCGATTTGATGCCAACCAGCATAACTTCAAGCCCGGACAAACTTATAAACCTCATCCCGCCGCCCGATTAGTCATGCGACTGCAAATTAATGATTGTGTGGAAATCGAAAAGAACAACAAAAAACGAATCATGCGTTTGCAACATGTATCTAGCAGTATGATATTTGCAGAACACTACGAAGCGAATGTTGATGCTCGTGATCGGGATAAGGAAAATCCGTTTACATATTATAGTAAAACGGCAAATAAATTAAAATCGGTGAACGCTCGCAAGGTACATATCAGCCCCTCTGGTAAGGTTAACTACGAAATCCGCCGCAAACCTCGCCGCAAGATTAGTTCTCCGTGACCGGACAAATCGTCGAAATCACACAGCCGGGACATTTTCTGAATAAGTCACGCGGCTTTTTGGATGTGTCAGAAAAAGGCGGGAGGGTCGGGCGAGTTCCGCTGGACGACATCGCCGCGGTGATTGTTTCAACGCCAGGTTGCTCGGTATCTACAGTGCTCATTGATCAACTGTGTCAACGAAACATCCCATTGGTAATTTGCGGCGCGAACTATTTGCCAAGCAGTTTTACCTTGCCGCTACAGGGCCATGGCAGGCAGTTTCGTGTAATGCGGGCGCAAATCGCCCTGTCCGCACCACGCCGCAAGCGCCTGTGGCAAAAAATCGTTCGTGCAAAAATTAAAAACCAAGCGGGAGTGTTGGAGCGAATTGGACAAAGCCCCAAACCATTGCTTCGCCTCGCCGGCAAAGTACGTTCCGGCGACCCCGACAACTGTGAAGCGCAGGCGGCACGGCTATATTGGCAACATCTTTTTGGCACCGATTTTCGCCGCGACCGCACCGCACTCGGTATCAATGCGGCATTGAACTATACATATGCCATCGTTCGGGCTTGCGTTGCGCGTGGTGTAAGTGCCGCTGGATTGCATCCAAGTTTCAGTTTGCATCACAAAAACCCGCAAAATCCGCTCAATCTGGTGGATGACTTGATCGAGCCTTTTCGCCCGATAGCTGATTGCCTCATACATCAACATCGCGAAGTGGCGAAAGGCGAAATCAACCCTGAAATCAAGAGCCAGTTGGCAGCGATTACGGCGTTGGCGATACCTCTGGCGGACGAGAGTCCACCGTTATCGCTAGCGGCGACGAAAATGTGTCGCTCCTTTGCCGCCTGTTGTCTGGGCGAACGAGACGATGTGGCTTTGCCCACTCTGCCAGCGGTATTGGAGATGTCGGCGTTATGACTCGCCGCTTCTACCTAAGCCCCTACCGCATAATGTGGCTTTTTGTAATGTTCGATTTGCCGGTGGGTACCCGAAAGGAGCGCAAAGAGGCAACCGGTTTTCGCAATGATTTGCTCGACCTGGGCTTTGAAATGTCCCAGTTTTCGGTGTATCTGAAATACTGTGCGTCCGGGGAAAAGGCCGAGTCTGTGGGGGGTAAAATCCAGCGAAAATTGCCACCCGGTGGGAAAGTGGACATTCTTACAATCACCGACAAGCAATTTGCCAATATGAAGCGGTTTTACGCCAAAGGACGACTTAAAAATGAAAGTGAGAGAAGTCAGTTACGGTTGTTTTAGCAGAGTTTTCCTCGTTCTTTTTGAAGAAAACTCTGCTGGAAACAACAGGTTACACAACCCTTAATTATACAGGGGGGAATAGGTAGTGCAAGGACAACTTGCATTACTTGCGCACGCACCTCAGATAGAATTATACAGGGGGGAATAGGTAGTGCAAGGACAACCTGTGGGCATATGCACCGACCAGGATTATCAATTATACAGGGGGGAATAGGTAGTGCAAGGACAACGGCAAGCATTAGGCGGTTCGGATTCAATAAAATTATACAGGGGGGAATAGGTAGTGCAAGGACAACTTTCGTCATCCGGCGGCGTGAAGCCGGAGAAATTATACAGGGGGGAATAGGTAGTGCAAGGACAACTTTGCAATTATCTTGATGCTGGCTGGTTTCAATTATACAGGGGGGAATAGGTAGTGCAAGGACAACAACATGCGAGTCGCATCATCCAGCACCAGCAATTATACAGGGGGGAATAGGTAGTGCAAGGACAACTGCAAATCCCTTGTGGTCACGGTGGGAAACAATTATACAGGGGGGAATAGGTAGTGCAAGGACAACTTTTTACGATCGGTGGAACTACTAGATTTGAATTATACAGGGGGGAATAGGTAGTGCAAGGACAACTCATAACCAGAGCCGCATCATAGTTAACTTAATTATACAGGGGGGAATAGGTAGTGCAAGGACAACTGGAGTACAAGCGTGGACGCACTGCGGCCCAATTATACAGGGGGGAATAGGTAGTGCAAGGACAACGTGTCGTCAATAGCGCCGGTTGGTGTTACCAATTATACAGGGGGGAATAGGTAGTGCAAGGACAACTCAAAATCGATTTCCAGGCTATCGCCTGCAAATTATACAGGGGGGAATAGGTAGTGCAAGGACAACTGGAGTTGCGCGGCGGTAGTAGTCGGCGCGAATTATACAGGGGGGAATAGGTAGTGCAAGGACAACTTACCCGGCGGCGTTCGGATATTGAATGCAAATTATACAGGGGGGAATAGGTAGTGCAAGGACAACTCCGCGACTGATCCTTCCCATGTTCCCAGCAATTATACAGGGGGGAATAGGTAGTGCAAGGACAACCGTCAGTTGTAATCCAACTGGCGCGCTTTAAATTATACAGGGGGGAATAGGTAGTGCAAGGACAACCCGAACGCCGAAGCCACTTTGCATGCCGCCAATTATACAGGGGGGAATAGGTAGTGCAAGGACAACCCGATACATCGCCGAGCGCGACCGGGTGTTAATTATACAGGGGGGAATAGGTAGTGCAAGGACAACTACTGGTTCTCTATGGTGTCGCCGACCACGAATTATACAGGGGGGAATAGGTAGTGCAAGGACAACTGAAAAAGGATCAGGCGGCGGCGGTCAAGTAATTATACAGGGGGGAATAGGTAGTGCAAGGACAACTTCAATTGCCCGCGCCTCGTGTTTTGACAGAATTATACAGGGGGGAATAGGTAGTGCAAGGACAACTGCGGCGCACCAGCATGTATTTCTGCTGCAAATTATACAGGGGGGAATAGGTAGTGCAAGGACAACTGGTCTATCTTGGCAAACCGCCTTGCGTCAAATTATACAGGGGGGAATAGGTAGTGCAAGGACAACCAAAGCACGAGGCGATTTTGTATGGTTGGAATTATACAGGGGGGAATAGGTAGTGCAAGGACAACTAACGGGTCTTTGTATCTGGTTGGCTGGACAATTATACAGGGGGGAATAGGTAGTGCAAGGACAACTGATCGCCCGATTTGCCCGCTCGCGGGTTTAATTATACAGGGGGGAATAGGTAGTGCAAGGACAACTTAATACCGATTGCCGTTTGATTTCTGATTAATTATACAGGGGGGAATAGGTAGTGCAAGGACAACAGCACATCATCCGTCGAGCGCGTCGAGCGCAATTATACAGGGGGGAATAGGTAGTGCAAGGACAACTTTGAATCCTTTATTAAGTCTGAAGCGGAGAATTATACAGGGGGGAATAGGTAGTGCAAGGACAACTGGAGCGCATCGTCTCCGCGCAGTATGAAAAATTATACAGGGGGGAATAGGTAGTGCAAGGACAACTATCTGTTGGATTTGTTCGGTGGAGTGCGTAATTATACAGGGGGGAATAGGTAGTGCAAGGACAACGATCGAAGAGTCGGCGGCGAAGCCGCCGGCGCTTTAAGCCACACTACGGCGTAACGGCATTAATAGTCCATCTCCGCCGGACAAAAAGCCGGCGGCTTTGCCGCCGGTAAGGATAGTGGCCAACTATAATAGATTCTCGCCTGCCGGCGAGGATGACGGGTTGGGGGATAATGGTGAATCGGAGGGTGTGACTTTCTTTGAGATGCCAAAAGTAACCGAGAAAAAAGGAGTTCGGCTACGCCGAACGGTTTAATAACTGGATTGCCCGGAACAAGCCGGGCAATGACGGATTGGGGGGTAATGGTGAATCGGAAGGTATGACTTTCTTTGAGACGCCAAAAGTAACCGAGAAAAACTGTCAGCGAATAAATGAGCCTATACACCGCCTGCCGGCGAGGATGACGGGTTGGGGGATAATGGTGAATCGGAGGGTGTGACTTTCTTTGAGATGCCAAAAGTAACCGAGAAAAAAGGAGTTCGGCTACGCCGAACGGTTTAATAACTGGATTGCCCGGAACAAGCCGGGCAATGACGGATTGGGGGGTAATGGTGAATCGGAAGGTATGACTTTCTTTGAGATGCCAAAAGTAACCGAGAAAAACCGTCAGCGAATAAATGAGCCTATACACCGCCTGCCGGCGAGGATGACGGGTTGGGGGATAATGGTGAATCGGAGGGTGTGACTTTCTTTGAGATGCCAAAAGTAACCGAGAAAAAAGGAGTTCGGCTACGCCGAACGGTTTAATAACTGGATTGCCCGGAACAAGCCGGGCAATGACGGATTGGGGGGTAATGGTGAATCGGAAGGTGTGACTTTCTTTGAGATGCCAAAAGTAACCGAGAAAAACCGTCAGCGAATAAATGAGCCTATACACCGCCTGCCGGCGAGGATGACGGGTTGGGGGATAATGGTGAATCGGAGGGTGTGACTTTCTTTGAGATGCCAAAAGTAACCGAGAAAAAAGGAGTTCGGCTACGCCGAACGGTTTAATAACTGGATTGCCCGGAACAAGCCGGGCAATGACGGATTGGGGGGTAATGGTGAATCGGAAGGTATGACTTTCTTTGAGATGCCAAAAGTAACCGAGAAAAACCGTCAGCGAATAAATGAGCCTATACACCGCCTGCCGGCGAGGATGACGGGTTGGGGGATAATGGTGAATCGGAGGGTGTGACTTTCTTTGAGATGCCAAAAGTAACCGAGAAAAAAGGAGTTCGGCTACGCCGAACGGTTTAATAACTGGATTGCCCGGAACAAGCCGGGCAATGACGGATTGGGGGGTAATGGTGAATCGGAAGGTATGACTTTCTTTGAGACGCCAAAAGTAACCGAGAAAAACTGTCAGCGAATAAATGAGCCTATACACCGCCTGCCGGCGAGGATGACGGGTTGGGGGATAATGGTGAATCGGAGGGTGTGACTTTCTTTGAGACGCCAAAAGTAACCGAGAAAAAAGGAGTTCGGCTGAGCCGAACGGTTTAATAACTGGATTGCCCGGAACAAGCCGGGCAATGACGGATTGGGGGGTAATGGTGAATCGGAAGGTATGACTTTCTTTGAGACGCCAAAAGTAACCGAGAAAAACTGTCAGCGAATAAATGAGCCTATACACCGCCTGCCGGCAAGGATGACGGGTTGGGGAGGCAATGGTGAATTGAAAGGACAAAGGCGAGTTGAGACGTCAAAAGTAAACTAGAAAAAAAGCCCGGCGTAGCCAGACTCATTTGCGGCGAAGCCGCGATAAAAGGAGTTCGGCCTTGCCAAACATCACCGATTACAAACGCAGTTGAATTAATCAGTCGTGCAACACCATTTCCTTTTGTTCACGGGAGTGGTCGGGGTCTTTGTCCGCCGGCACCGCTTCGATTTTTTTGATGTAGTCAGCGGGCAATCCGCCTTCCTTCGCACCGGTTACTACGTGTTTTTTATACCAGGTATACGGTTTGAGATTGTTATCGATGCAAGATCTAACGGCGAAATAAGCAAACGCTGCTTCAGTTTCACCGTTTTCATCCACCAGGCAAACGCATTTTTTTTCGTAACCCTTGCCCAAGCCTTCTGCTTTATCCAATTGGCACTCGTGGGCAGCGTCGATGGTGAATAATCTGCCGATGACCTTATCGTTTTCGTTGTCGGTTTGATACGCATCACATTTCCCTGATCCATCTTTTTTGCTACGTTTATGAAAACGCAAATCGTGTTTGGACAAGGTGTAGGTGCCGACTGCCTTTGCGCTCGGTACTCGTTCACACAGTCGCTTGGAAAACATATTGGAGCCAAACGCGAAATAATTTTTCATCATCGTTAATCTCGGTTTTTTGAATGAGGTAAAGCAGGCGTATCACATTTGCGTATAGTTCGGTCCGCCGCCGCCTTCGGGGGAAACCCAATTTATATTTCCGGTTGGGTCTTTGATGTCGCAAGTTTTGCAATGCACGCAATTTTGCGCATTGATTTGCAGTGCCGGCTGGCTGTCGGTGTTGACGAATTCATACACGCCAGCCGGACAGAATCGCGCTTCGGGTCCGGCGTAGTGGTTGAAATTAATTTCCACCGCTTTGTCGGGTTGCGTCAATTGCAAATGGGTTGGTTGGTCTTCTTCGTGGTTGGTGTTGGATAAATAGACCGAGGAAGTTTTGTCGAAACTGAGTTTGCCGTCTGGTTTTGGGTAGGCGATGGGTTGAAAATTCGCCGCCGGTTGCAACGCGTCGTGGTCGGCAACCGGGTCGGTCAGTTTGAACGCCAGTTTGCCGTTGAAAATATTTTGATCTAGGTAGTTATACGCGCCGCCCATCCACACGCCGAATTTATGCAACGCCGCACCAAAATTTCGTGAACTATGCAATTCGTCATGCAACCATGACTGTTTAAATCTTCGTTGATAATCTTCCAAATTACCGCCATCGTGAATCACATCAAACACGGTTTCCGCGGCCAGCAAGCCGGACTTCATCGCGGTGTGCGAGCCTTTAATCTTGGAGAAATTTAAGGTGCCGGCATCGCAACCAATCAATAATCCATTCGGTAATACCATTTTTGGCAGCGCGTTCAATCCGCCTTTGGTAATGGCGCGTGCGCCGTAGGCGATGCGCTCGCCGCCGTCCAGGTATTGGCGAAATACCGGATGATGTTTCAGTCGTTGCAATTCATCGAACGGGCTGAGATACGGGTTGCGATACGACAAGTCGGTGATCAATCCCAACGACACCAGATCATCGCCGAGGTGATAGAGAAACGATCCGCCGGATGCGCCGTTTTCCGACAATGGCCAGCCGGCGCCGTGCACTACCAGCCCCGGTTCGTGTTTGCTCGAGTCAATGCGCCATAATTCTTTGATGCCGATGCCGTAGTGTTGCGTCTGACTCATCTCATCCAGTTGGAATTTTTCGATCAACTGTTTGCCGAGATGACCGCGACAGCCTTCGGCGAAAATCGTAACGTGCGCATGCAGTTCCATGCCGGGTTCGAATGACGACTTGCACTCGCGGTCGGCGCCGCGTCCCATCTCGCCGGTTGCCACGCCTTTGATGCTGCCGTCTTCGTGAAACAAAACTTCGCTGGCGGGGAATCCCGGAAAAATTTCCACGCCGAGTGTTTCGGCTTGCTGGCCGAGCCAGCGACACAAATCACCCAGACTGATGATGTGGTTGCCGTCGTTGCGCATCGGTTTCGGTACCGTCCAATGTGGCACGCGAATGCTTTTTTCGCTGTTGCGAAACAGATGCACCTGGTCTTTTGACACACTGGTTTCGAGTGGTGCGCCGCGTTCTTTCCAGTCGGGAAACAATTCGTTCAACGCACGCGGTTCGAAGATTGCGCCGGACAAAATATGCGCGCCGACTTCCGAGCCTTTTTCCAATACCACCACATTCATTTCGCGCTGTTGTTGTTGCGCGAGTTGCATCAATCGACATGCCGTGGACAAGCCGGCCGGACCGGCGCCGACGATGACTACATCGACTTCCATGGATTCACGTTCGGGTGAAGTTTCGCCGGACATAATTGATTCTCTTGGTTGCCGGCAAAGATACCGGGCGGTGAAAGGTAAGATGATAAAAATTGGCGGTGATATTTTCCTATCAATGGGAGTAAAATGCCACACCTATCAGAAGATTATTATTCATTGATTTCAGTTTCAGGATTTTATTATGGCGTGCGCCTCTGCAAAAGTCAGCAAAAGCAAAGTTATGCCGGACACCCAAGCCACCCGGGCGTTGTATGACCGGGTGATGACGCCCAACTACGCGCCGATGTCTATGCTACCGGTGCGTGGCGAAGGCTCGCGTGTTTGGGATGCCGATGGCAATGCGTATCTGGATTTCGCCGCAGGAGTCGCGGTCAGCGTACTTGGCCACGCGCACCCGCAACTTCGCAAGGCATTGCGCGAACAAGCCGACAAACTCTGGCATGTCAGTAACCTGCTTGCCAACCAGCCGGCCATCAAACTGGCGCAACGGTTGTGCGGCATCACTTTCGCCGAGCGCGTGTTTTTTGCCAACTCCGGGGCCGAAGTCAATGAAGCCGCGTTGAAGTTGGCGCGCCGTTATGCACACGACCAGAATGGCTCGGACAAAATCCGAATCATCGCCTTTGATAATTCTTTTCACGGGCGCACTTTCTTTACCGTGTGCGTTGGCGGGCAACCGAAATACAGCGATGGCTTTGGTCCGAAGCCCGGCGGCATCGTGCATCTGCCGTTCAACGATGTCGCGGCGTTGCAAAATTATTTTGCGCAACACGGCGATGCGGTGTGCGCGGTGATGGTCGAACCGATTCAAGGCGAGGGCGGCGTGACACCGGCGACCAAACAATTCATGCACGCCATCCGTGAAGGTTGCGACCGCCACGGCGCGCTGATGATTCTGGATGAAATCCAAACCGGTGTCGGGCGTTCGGGAAAATTATACGCGTATCAAAAACTCGGCATCGTTCCCGACATTTTGACCACCGCCAAAGGTCTTGCCGGCGGTTTCCCCATCGGCGCGATGCTGACCACCGAAGTTATCGCGCAAAGTTTTTCCGTTGGCACTCACGGCAGCACCTTCGGCGGCAATCCGCTGGCGTGCGCGGTGGCGAATACGGTGCTGGACATCGTCAACACGCCGACATTGTTGCGCGGCGTTGAAAACAAAAGCCGTCAGATGATTGCCGGCTTGAACGCGATCAATAAAAAATATTCGGTGTTCGCGGATATTCGCGGCGCCGGGTTGTTGCTCGGCTGCGAGATGCGCGAACCCTGGATTGACCGCGCCCGCGACATTATCATCGCCTGCGTCCGACACGGCTTGCTGACATTGGTCGCGGGTCCTAATGTGTTGCGACTGGCGCCGCCGCTGATTATCACCGAGCAGGAAATTTCCGAAGGACTGAAATTGCTGGAAGCGGGAATTGTCGAGATGATGAATGAAGATAAAAGTGTTTCGTAGCGGAGCAAGATCGCTACGCTATTTGTTTGAAACACGTAAATATGCAATCAAACTTTAATCTGCGTGCCAACGCCGGCATCGGTAAATAACTCAAGCAACAGCGCGTGCTCGACTCGGCCGTCAAGAATCAGCGCGCTATGCACCCCGCCTTGCACCGCATCCAATGCGCAATTCACCTTCGGCATCATGCCGCCGTCGATCACGCCATCACGCACCAATGGTGCAATGGCATCGGCATTCAGGTCTGCCATCAACGCGCCTTTTTTATCGAGCACGCCGGGGGTGTTGGTTAGCAAAATAAGTTTTTCCGCGCCCAGGGTGATCGCCATTTTGCCGGCGACCAGGTCGGCGTTGATGTTGTAGGTTTGTCCGTCCGCACCCACGCCGATGGGCGCGATGACCGGAATGAACGCACGGCTTTCCAACAATTGCACTACCGTGGGGTCGATCGATTCGACCTCGCCGACATGGCCGTAGTCGATAATTTCCGAGCGCTCAAGCAACGGGTCGCCTTTGCGCACATTCAGTTTGCGCGCGCGAATCAAATTACCGTCCTTGCCGCTCAAGCCCACCGCGTGGCCGCCGAACGAATTGATTAGATGCACAATGTCTTTGTTGACCTGTCCGCCCAGCACCATTTCCACTACATCCATGGTCTCCGAATCGGTAACGCGCATGCCATCGATGAAGGTGGATTCCTTGCCGATTTTCTTGAGCGCCCGGCTAATCTGCGGGCTGCCGCCGTGCACCACCACCGGGTTCATTCCGACCAGTTTCATGAGGATGACATCGTGGGCGAAACTGTTTTTCAGCGCATCGTCGCCCATGGCATTGCCGCCGTATTTAATGACGATGGTCTTGCCCTGATAGCGACGGATGTAAGGCAGCGCCTCGGTCAAAATACGAGCGGTCTGGTGCGAGTCGGCGGGGCGGCTGGGTGCGGTGGTCATGACTAGTGAAGGGCATTGGCAACGGGTCGGAAGCGGGTGCGATTCTAACCGAATCTGCGACCTGCTTCAATGTGCTATGATGCGCCCGCCTGATCGCATGAGAAGCCGGCCCGAGGGCCTGGCGATTACCGAAGTTAGCGTTCTTTCACTTCAAACATCACACCACATCATAATGTCAAACTCATTTTTATTCACTTCCGAATCGGTTTCGGAAGGACACCCCGACAAGGTCGCAGATCAAATTTCCGATGCCGTGCTGGATGCGCTGTTGGCGCAAGACACGAAGTCGCGAGTTGCTTGCGAGACTTTAATCACCACCGGCATGGTGATGATTGCCGGCGAGATTACTTCAAACGCCACGGTGGATTTTCAAGAAGTGGCGCGGCGCACCATCAACGAGATTGGTTACAACTCGTCGGCGATGGGTTTTGACGCGCAAAGTTGCGCGGTACTCGTGTCGCTCGACAAACAGTCGCCGGACATCGCGCAAGGGGTGGACGAAGGGCAGGGGATGGATCTCGATCAAGGCGCCGGCGATCAGGGTTTGATGTTCGGTTACGCTTGCAACGAGACCGATGTGTTGATGCCGTTCCCGATTACCTACGCGCATCGTCTGATGGCGAAGCAAGCCGAAGTGCGCAAAGCCGGCAAACTTGCGTGGTTGCGTCCGGATGCCAAATCGCAGGTGACGGTGCGTTATGAGGATGGCAAGGCGCACAGTGTCGACACCGTGGTGTTGTCTACGCAACATGACGATGGCATTGAACACGGTGAGTTGTCCGAGGCGATCATCGAACAAGTAATCAAGCCAGTGCTGCCGGCCGAAATGATTACCAGAGACACCCGTTTTCTGGTCAACCCCACCGGGCGGTTTGTGATTGGCGGGCCGGCCGCCGATTGCGGTTTGACCGGGCGCAAAATTATCGTAGATACCTACGGCGGCTCGGCGCATCACGGCGGCGGCGCATTTTCCGGCAAGGATCCGTCCAAGGTTGACCGCTCGGCGGCATATGCCACGCGCTATGTCGCCAAGAATATTGTCGCCGCCGGTTTGGCGGATAAGTGTGAAGTGCAAGTCGCATTTGCCATCGGCGTGGCGAAACCGGTGTCGGTGATGGTGGATACTTTTGGCAGCGGCAAGATTAGCGATGCCGACATCGAAAAATTGGTTGCCGCGCGTTTTGATTTGCGCCCGAAAGCCATCGTGCAGAGTCTCGACTTGTTGCGTCCGATTTATCGCAACACCGCCGTATATGGCCACTTCGGTCGCATCGAAAGCGATTTCACCTGGGAGAAAACCGACAAAGCCGATGCCTTGCGCGCCGATGCCAATTTATGATCGCCAGTGATTGGCGCAATATTTGCGGCGCGTTGATTGGGGAAAATTGTTAACCTTTTTACGAGATAAACACATGACTGCACAAGTAATGCCCGCACCTTCGTCAGATTACACCGATGCCGATTTCCATGTCGCCGACCTCACTCTGGCGGATTGGGGGCGCAAGGAAATCAGCATTGCCGAGACCGAAATGCCGGGCTTGATGGCGGTGCGCGAAGAATACGCCGATGAGCAACCATTGCGCGGCGCACGCATCGCCGGCTCACTGCACATGACCATCCAAACCGCGGTGCTGATCGAATCGCTGTTGGCATTGGGCGCGCAAGTGCGATGGGCATCGTGCAATATTTTTTCCACGCAGGATCACGCCGCCGCCGCCATCGCAAAAAGCGGTGTGCCGGTGTTCGCATTCAAGGGCGAATCGCCGGACGAATATTGGAAATTCACCCATCGCGTCATGGAATGGCGTGACCAAGACGGTGAGGTCGATGGCGGTCCCAACATGATTTTGGATGACGGCGGAGACGCGACCATGTTGCTGATTTTGGGTGCGAAAGCCGAGCGCGACCTTTCGGTTTTGGATAACCCGACAAGCGAAGAGGAAGTTGCGTTATTCAAAAGCATCAAGGCGCGCCTGCGCGATGAGGCAACTTTTTACAGCACGCGTCTGGCAAACATTCAAGGCGTTACCGAAGAGACCACCACCGGCGTGAATAGATTGTATCAAATGGCCGCCCAGGGCGGTCTGCCGTTTCCGGCAATCAATGTCAATGACTCGGTAACCAAATCCAAGTTTGATAATTTATACGGCTGTCGCGAGTCGCTGGTGGATGGTATCAAGCGCGCCACCGATGTGATGATCGCCGGAAAAATTGCGATGGTGCTGGGTTATGGCGATGTCGGCAAGGGTTGCGCGCAATCGTTGCGCGGGCTCGGTGCCACGGTTTGGGTTGCCGAGATTGATCCGATTTGCGCGCTACAAGCGGCGATGGAAGGTTTTCGCGTGGTGCGCATGGACGATGCATGTAGCGAGGCGGATATTTTTGTCACCGCCACCGGTAATTTCAATGTGATTACGCACGACTACATGGTGCAAATGAAAAATCAATCGATCATTTGTAACATCGGGCATTTTGACAACGAGATTGATATTGCTTCAATGAAAAAATATCAATGGGAAAACATCAAGCCGCAAGTCGATCAGATTATTTTACCGAACGGTCGCCGCATTACTTTGCTGGCGGAAGGGCGTTTGGTGAATCTAGGTTGTGCGACCGGGCATCCGAGTTTTGTAATGTCCAATAGTTTCACCAATCAGGTGCTGGCGCAAATTGAATTGTGGCGCGATGGAGATAAGTATAAGAATGATGTGTATGTGTTGCCGAAGCATCTGGACGAACAAGTCGCACGTCTGCACCTGGATAAAATCGGCGCGAAACTAACCACGCTTACCCAACAACAAGCCGACTATATCAACGTGCCGGTGGATGGGCCGTATAAGGCGAAGCATTATCGGTATTGATTTGCGCTTGCTTATTTTCCGCCATGCGGTGTTGCGCATCGTTGCGTTGTCGCTTACCTACTTAATGTAGGCGCGCTCCACCGCTCCTTGCGCGCCTTGCCTGACGAAAAATAATCTGCGCTCAATGTTTTTTAGTAATGGCGAGTTGGAGACAAGCCGGGAAATGTGACGAATAAAAAAATAAAACTTGACAAATTATACGAAGCAAGCATATTCTTCACTGTCCCTCGGCACAGCAACGCAAAATCACCCAATCACCATACAAAATAAAACGGCATAATGAACTGCTTTATCGTTATTTCACCAAATACTGAGAAAATCCAGGCGGCGGTGCAGAAGCATTTTCCAGATTTCAATTATCAAATCGCGTCTGGGGTGTGGGTGGTGGCAAGCAATAACGCGGGACCCTCGGATGTCTGTAAGACACTCGGTATTGATGTAGATGGCGAAGTAAGTTCAGGCGTAGTGTGTTCCATGAATACTTATTACGGCTTTTTTGATGCGGCTTTGTGGGAGAAATTAAATCTATGGGAGGCACAGTGACAG
Organism: Candidatus Poriferihabitaceae bacterium; assembly: GCA_965249835.1. Taxonomy (GTDB): domain Bacteria; phylum Pseudomonadota; class Gammaproteobacteria; order Arenicellales; family Poriferihabitantaceae; genus JAHRAW01. The sequence goes on along the minus strand of CBDFMY010000002.1, from coordinate 59,539 downwards.
ACCAAACTAACAACGTTTATCCGATTAAACACGGACGCGGTTCCGACTCCAATGGTGGCAACGGAAGTCATGGTGAGCGATTGGCAAGAATAGAAGCACGGCTTGAGCACATGGCTACCAAGGAAGACATCCAAAAAATAAAAGTCTGGGTATTAAGCGGGATATTAGGCGGCGTAGGTGTAACTATAACCATCATGAAATTTTTTTCATCCCCGTAAACACTTTTCTCTCACTGGTTTGATGGTATATAATGCCAATCTTTTTCAACAAACAACATATTTGATAGGTGTAATCATGGGCAGGTTATTTTTGTTTTTAATAATATTAATAGTTTCTGGAATAACTTTCGTGATTAAAAGTGCGATTGGCAAAGTATCTAGCAATGAGAAACTTAAAAATACATCCTTATAAAGATGAGACTAAAAATGTGATGGATAAAACAGCAAAAGGAGTTTGATGGATGGAAGAGCAATGGGAAGAATCAAAAAAGGAAGCGGAATACCTAAATAAAAAAGTAACGCATGATGATTGACGCTCCGATGTTAGATGAAACATTTACATGGGTTGGTGGTGGATTTGCATTTGTTATTCTCTACATCATCATCTCAAATACATTGTGGTTACTATTTGGTTCTAAGGATCGTTCAGTTTCTTCCGGGTGTAAATGTCAAAGGGTTTCTCGGAACCATGAAAATAGCAACACTGATTGTTTTATCAGCGATAGGTGTTTTTCTCTGGACTGTAAAATATATTTTTATTATGGCGGTAGGAAAAGATCAAAAACCATTACTTAGTGAGGAGATAAGTAAATCAATTAAACGTGGCTCCAAACTTATGAATAGGAACAAGCGACTTACGAACAATGGTAACCATTAAAATGTTCAATCGACATGCTCAACTTAAAACCCCAACAAAATATCTCGGTGCACTGATTGGAAGGCGACGATATTTTCGGTTCGTTCAACGCTCAAGCGTTAATATTTTTAGATAAAAAAAAACATCGCTATGACACAAGAAATAATAATACCAATTATTTGTGAAAACTCATCGTGTCGTGATGTTAACCGTTTTGTTAATACGGTTAGGGGAATAACCATCGAAGGATTGGATTTGTTTTTTGATAGTTACGATGGTTCCGATATTTCTGATTATTGCACTACTTGCGGGGAATTAGGTATCGCTGAAGATGCCATGTTCTTGTAGGGTTATTGATACAAACAACATTTCGTTATTTTTCGCGACTACGCCGCGATTGTGTCACGTTTCGCGTGACTCCTTTTAAAACTCCAACGAAATATCGCGGTGCACCGACTGGCAGGCGGCGATGTCTTTGGCTTGTTCCACGCTCAAGCGTTTTTGCAAACGCAAGCCGATGGTGTTTTTGATGGCGTTGTTGTATTGGTTAAGTGCCGGTAAAAGCGATTGGGTTGCCTGGTTGCGCCACGCGGTTTCGGTTTTTAGTTGCGCGTGAACTTGACGCAACCATCGTTTTGACTCGGCCAGGTCCGGGTTGTCGCCGGTCAATGCGCGTCTCGCTTTTGCCATGCCGGATTTGATTTGGCTGATGCCGTCAAAGTCGCTCAGAGAACTTTCCATTGCTTTGATTTGCGTGACCGCCTGCGCCGCCCGGTCGTCATTGTCGACGATGATGTTTTCAATATCGTTCAGTTGTTCTTGCACCATCGTCAATGATTCGCCTTGCGTAATCATCCGGCGCACGGCATTGAATCCGTGGTAGGCATCATCCACATTGCGTCGGTATGCCTTGCGCGTGCGACTCGCGGCACCGGACAACTCGGTATAGATTGACTTGGCGGCATCCCAATCGGCCGGAATATCGCGCAATAATGCGGTTTTTGTTTGCTGCAATTCGGCAATTTCATCCTGGATTTGTTGTTGCTGTTGCACCGTGCCTTGATTGCGGCGAAGTCGGTCCTGGTAAATTTTTGCTTGCGTGATTTTTCGATCAATGTTGCGAATAAGGATTTTTGTTCGTCTCACTTCGCGTTGGCGCGGCGCGTAATCCACCAGATAAGTTAGCATTTTTTCATCGGCAATATCGATGCGCTCGACCAACTCAAAAGTATTGCCCGCGGCAATAAAACCATGTTCCAACTCGACGCGGTGCGCATCCGGCAAGGGCGATAAATCCAATCCGCGCGCACGTGCGATGCTCTCCATAATGGCCGTGCGTTGCTCGCGATATTGTCCGAACACGCGTTGCTCCATGCATAATTGCAAGCGCGGATTGACTGGCGGCGGTGCGGTGTCGGAAGTTAAATATGTGCGGTTGGGCATGTAGTTGACCAGCCCGGGGAAGTAGCCGGCGATTGCCAGCCCGATCAATTGCAATACGATGAAGGCGAACGCGCCTTGATAAATCTGCGTGGTTTTTACCACCGGTGGCGCGACTCCGCGCAGATAAAAAAGTGCGAAGCCGAACGGCGGCGTCAAAAACGAGGTCTGGATATTCAAACCGATCATCACGCCGAGCCACACTGCGGTGATGTTGGCGGACGGGTCGGCAAGCAATATCGGCGCAACAATCGGCACTACCACCACCGCGATCTCGATGAAGTCGAGGAAAAACCCGAGCAGAAAAATCACCGCCATGACCACCACGAACTGCATCCAAAATCCGCCGGGCAAGCCGGTCAAAAATTCTTTGACCAAATGTTCGCCACCGAAGCCGCGAAATGCCGAGGTCAACATCGCCGCACCGATTAAGATGATGAACACCATGGAAGTCGTTTTGGCGGTATCGATCATCACTTCGCGCAATGTGTCGTCGATGATATATGCGCGCCACGCACTCCACAACACAGCACCGAGCAAACCCGCAACCGCGGTCGCGGCGAGCACGATGCCGAATACATCGTTGGTGGTTTTTATGTTTTTGATGTTCAAGTTGAACAATCCGATCAACACGAGGATGACGAGCGTGGATCCGATTGCCAATATCGCCGGCCAGTAGGCACCGCGTTTGCCTTCCATCAGGCGATAGCCGCCCATAATCATCGCGCCGACCGCGCCGATGGCACCGGCTTGATTGACCGTTGCCACGCCGGCGACGATGGAGCCGAGCACCGCGAAAATTAACGCCAGCGGCGGCACCAACGCGAGCAACACGCGCAACGCGAATCGGCGATCGTATTTGCCGTCGTAGGGAACCGGCGGCGCGCTGCCGGGTTGCAGATATGCGCGCACCAAAATGTAAATCATGTAAATCCCGACCAACAACAAGCCCGGAACGAGCGCGCCCATGAACATATCGCCGGCGCTTGCGGAAGTGATGTCAAACTCCGACGGCATGGTGAACTCGCCGGTGGCTGCTTTGTAATCGGCTTTGCGCAGCGTGCTTGCCTGATCGGTGGCGCTGGATAATTGGTCGGCGAGAATGATCAACACGATCGACGGCGGGATGATTTGCCCAAGCGTGCCGGACGCGCAAATGGTACCCGAGGCGAGGGATTTGGAATAATTGTTGCGCAACATCGCCGGCAATGAAATCAAACCCATGGCGATGACGGTGGCGCCGACGATGCCGGTGGTGGCGGCAAGCAATGCGCCGACGAACACCACCGAAATGCCGAGCCCGCCGGGAACCGGGCCAAACAACTGCGCCATGGATATCAGTAAATCCTCGGCGATTTTCGATCTTTGCAACATGATGCCCATGAATACGAACAACGGAATGGCGATGAGCGTGTCGCGTTCCACATCCCAATACAAACTTCGAAAGTTGGTCACGCCTGCGCTTAGCCATTGCTCGGGTCCGTCCTGCGCGAAGTAGGCGCTGGTGTCGCCGGCGAACCAGTAGCCGCACAATGCCGCCAGCGCGATGGCGATGATGGATGACCCCGGCAGCGCAAGCGCGACCGGATAACCGGCGGTCAACGCCAGAATCATTAGCAGGACCAGGATGACGAGAAAGACCAGTTCCATGCGTGCGTCGTGATTATTTATTTAGACGGTGCCGCGTCTTCATTATCGCGCAAGGTCGCGCTGCTTTCCAAAAACGAGCCGACTAACTGCAACGCCATGGTCACCGCGAACACCAGCAAGAAACCGGCCATCAGATATTTCACATACATACCGTAGCCGCTTTGCGAGATTTCAAAACCGAGCAACGGACTGTTGATGCTTGCGCCTTTGCTTGACATGCCTTGCAACATGATAGTCCAGCACAACGGCAACCCGAGCAAGACCGCACCGACCGCGTTAGACAACGCTTTGCCGCGGCGGCTGAAGTTTGCGTAAAGAACATCGACGCGCACATGACCTTCGTGTGCCAGCGTGTAGGCGGAGGCGAACAGGAACAACGCGGCATACCAGAACCGGACCAGATCGCCCATGAACACTTGTTCGTAGGAGAATACGAAGCGCGATATTACGATTTGAAATTCCGCCATGACCACCAGTATCGCCAGCCAGATGAAACCAAGTGAGCGCGAAAATCCGGCGATGATTAAAGCCGCGACCAGCAACGGGTAGTGCACATAGACGCCACGAAAAACCGGCCGACCTAATTGTGTTGCCAAATATTTTCCGACCACCGAGTCGAGCACGCCTTCAACGCGCAAAAGAGAAATCAACATATCGACCAAGCCGATCAATAACACCGACCAATAGGCGGCGCGGATGACATATCCGGCGAGTTTCGAATACAACTCGGCATCATCGCGCAACGAGCGCGCCGGAGTGACCCATGCCATTGCGATGGCGGTGAACAACAGCGCGACATAACCGAGTAGTTGCAGCCACCCTCCAAGCGCGGACAGTGCCGGCGTTGACGGCGATGGTGCCAGAGATGGAAGCAATCCCAGGCGCGCGAGGGTGAGGGAAAAGTCGGGCAAGCCGCGCCAATACACCAGATAGTTGTTGAGCAAAAACAACGCCACCAGCGATATCATTATTGCCGCCAATGCGCGCAACAGGGTTACCGAGAGCGGGGCTTTATTCATGGAAGGCACCGACCGAATCCAACCATTCGCCGTACAGGCGAATGACCCGGGCTTGGCTAAGGTGACAGGTTAGTGACCGGTTGCGCTGGAAAAACGGAGCCCGAAAGCTCCGTTTTCGTTTTTGCACGAGCCGGACATTACCATCCGATTCTTACAATCCAAGCACGCGGTTGCGTTGACTGACATACTCCTGGTCGGAAATTTTCGCCCAGGCACCGACATTGGCGCGAAACGCGACAAAACTTTCGTGAATACGCCGCGCCAGATCGCTGTGCTCGACTACTTCGGCAAACACTTCTTCAGCCGCCTCGCCGAACGCATCGTAAATCTCATTGTTAAAGCGTTTCAACTGCACGCCTTGCTCGGAGATTAATTTGGCGAGTGCCTCACCGTTCTTGGCGTTGTATTCCGACATCATCACATCGTTTTCCATGGATGCCGCCGCCTCGACCAACACTTGATCGGCTTTGGACAAACTCTCCCAGAAATTTTTGTTGACACCGCAAGCCAGCATCGCCGCCGGCTCATGCATTCCGGGATAATAGTAATACTTGGCGGCTTCATAGAACTTCATCACGCTGTCATTCCACGGGCCAACCCACTCGGTGGCGTCGATGGCACCGGACACCAGATTTTCATAAATCTGACTGCCGGGCAGGGACACCGGTGAAGCACCGAGTTTGGCGAGGACATCGCCGCCGAGACCGGGGATGCGCATTTTCAAGCCCTTGAAGTCATCGGCGGAATTCATTTCTTTGCGGAACCAACCGCCCATTTGCACGCCGGTGTTGCCACACATCATGCACTTCAACCCGGCCTCGCCAGCCAGTTCATCCCATAATTCCTGGCCGCCACCGAATCGAATCCACGCGTTAATCTCGGTGTAGGTAAAGCCGAACGGTACCGCTGTGAAATACGCCCAGCCCGGATGTTTGCCCTTCCAGTAGTAGTCGGCGGCGTGGTAAATCTGCGCGTTGCCGGAAGCAACTTCGTCGAATGAATCGAACGGTTTGACGCGTTCGCCGCCGGCGAAGTATTCGACCATGATGCGGCCATCGCTCATGTCGATGACGCGTTTGGCGAAGCGTTGTGCGCCGGTGCCGAGACCCGGAAAATCTCGTGGCCAGGTGGAAACCATAGCCACTTCAATGCGCGACTTGACCGCTGCCGGGGCTTGTTGTGCCGCGGTCATTTCGGCGATTTTGGCGTTGGCTTGATCCAGTTGTTGTTGCAATGCGGCGTTGTTGGAATCCTCGGCGCATCCGGCGAGTCCCACCGCGGTGGCGGTAACCGCAGCGCCAGCGGCGACTCCGGTCAATAGTTCACGACGTTTCATGGTGATTTTTCCTCTGATGGTAAATTTGGGGCGGGACAGTATAGCCGAAAATCCCACCCGGCGGGCGGTGCGAATCGATTGCCAGTGGCCGGTCAATGCTTGCGCCAGGGTCAGTGTTCACGCCACCGCTCCAATTTTGCGGATGGTTTTGTAGGCGTGGACATAATCCATGCTGTGATTGTGCGGGTCGCGCACTACCCGGTCGCGGTAGGCGGCGTAACAGGCTTCGAGCATCTCGGTGCGCTCTTGCAAAGATTTTGCCGGATTGAGGGCGCCGAAAAAAATGCTTTGATTCCAACTGCGCAAGGTCGGAATCAATCCATCGGCGAACCTTTCAATGTCGCCGTGATTTTTGAAGTCCGCGGCAAATGGACATTCCACCACTCGAGTTTCGATGTTCTCCAGCCGCAATCCGGCGCGGTGGCAGCGGTTGGTTTTATCCACCAGCGGTCGGCTGAACTCTTCCACCGTGTTGTAGTATTGCGGCAGCGTCATGTTTTCATATTCCTGGCGCGTGATTTCGCCGTCATCCAAAAACGTTTGCCAGATTTGGTTGAAAGTATCGAACATGTTCACGCCGCCGGTGTTACCGAGATAGCGTCCTTGCTCATCGCGACAGAAATTCACCAACACCAGACGCGCGCCGCGTTTCATCTCGCGCGCACGACACAATAAAATCGTTTCCCAGTCGCGGGCGGCGTGACCGGCAAAGGCGAGACGCTCATCGCCGTGCGCGCCGACCATGTGGATGTGGTCGGAAAGGTTGGTCGGCTTGGCGCTCAGCCAGTGCATGGCGGTGGCGGAAAATCCCAGATCAAGGGAGTTGTCGGGAACCACCTGAAGATAAAAAGAGTTGGCGGAAAACAACGGATATACTTTTTCCATCTCGCCCAGATAGGTTTGAAAAGAAGTTTGAAATTCGCCCGATTCAAGCGACCCGTGGTCGTGAAGCCCATGCACCATACCGACCAGCGCGTTGAAATCGTTGCGCGGTTGGTCGGCGTAGGTGATGGTGAGTTCCGCTTGCTTCGCCACCGCACGTACGCATTGCAGTGCGGCACGCACCATGTCCAGCGAGGTGCCGCCGTCGGCGCATCCCAAATCCATCATGCCGAATCGCCGCACCGACGGGCGCAGTTTCATGCGCTCAATGGCACTAATCACCAATGGCGTTGCCGCGTCAATGACATCTTTGGCGCCCCGCGTGGCGAGGGAATAAGAGCCGCCGCCGGACATAGTAATGTTGTCGGCGTGAGTCGTGGGCGAATTGTCTCGTGATATGGCTCGGGGCATGTCTTGGGGTATGGGGCGGTCAGGCGGAAGGTTGCGAAGCGCGTTGCTTGTTTTAACAACTTCGTTCTACATCGTGGACGCCAGAAAAATCACCAGCGCCACCACCAATCCAATGGGAATCAGCAACCCGGCCCAGTCTTTGGGTGCTTCTTTGCTTTTTTCCAGCATTGGTTTGATTCCCGGAATAAACCACAACAACACCAGTAGCGCGAACACGCCGAGCAGAATTTGTTCCCATGTTTCCATTTCATATCCCCGTTTCAGATTATAACCGCTCGCTTTGTCAGGCAATAAAGTGCAATGGTGAGCAAAAATAAAACACCGCCATTCTCGCACACCCGCTACTCGTCATTCTTGTATAGGCTCATTTATTTGCTGACAGTTTTTCCTCATCTTCGCTGCAAGCGGGCATCTATTTGAATAAACAAAGCCGGCGCGCAATGTTTGTTGGTAATTAATGAGTCCGGTCAAACCGGGCTTTTTTGCGCGTATCATCCCTAATACGCGCCCTTCGGGCTCGCTTCGCTCGCGCCCAGTCGATTCATGGCGCTCCCGGCGATTTTTTCTCAATGTGCTTTTGGCTTCTCAACGCGCCTTTATCCTCCTCAATTCATCATCACCTTTCATTCGCGGGTTGGGGAGACAATGTGAATCGCAAAGTGTGACTTTCTTTGAGACGCCAAAAGTAACCGAGAAAAACTGTCAGCGAAATAGTGAACTTATACAATTGCCCGGTTTGTCCAGTATGTGGTGGCATCATTCCGGCGGACGGTAACGTAACTGGTTGAGATTGATGCCGAGGTCGATGTTGGTTTTCAAAGTGAACAAGATTTTCGCCAGACGTGCGTCTTCGCGGCCGGCGTGGAGTTTGCTACCGAGTTTGCCGGGCAGGTCATCGGCTACCTTAAGGATTTTTTCCAGGCTGCCGTAATCGCCCAGCAGTTTGGCGGCGGTGCGGATGCCGACTGATTTGACGCCGGGCACCGATACGCTGCTGTCGCCGGCAAGTGCTAACAGGTCCGGCAGTTGCCACGGATCCACTTGAAAGCGTTTTTTAATCATAGCGCGGTCCAGATAACGCTGTCCGAAATGGTCAAACACTTTGATGTTTTCGTTGTGGTTGGCATCGAGCAGTTGGCAATAGTTGCGGTCGGTGGACAAGATCAGCGCATGACCATCGCCATACTGTGCGCAATGCGCTGCGATCTTTATCGCCAGCGTGGCGATTACATCATCGGCTTCGTAACCGGCAAGCGAAAAACACCGAACTCCGCTGTCGGCAAATGCCCGCTCGAGTTGCGGCAAAGTGTTACGTAACAAATCGGGCATGGGCGAACGATTTTTTTTATAGTCGGGAAACAATTCGTGACGCCAGTTTTTGCCGCCCTGATCGAACACCAGCAGAGCGTGACTGGGAAGATGCTGGTTGAGGGCGCGCCGCAACGAAGCGGTGCAGGAAGTGACCACGCCATCAACGGCGGGCGACTCGGAGTCGTGCGCCTGAGTTGATTGCTCCGGCAACGCCGCGTAGATGCGCCGCACCAAGTTGAGGCCGTCTACCAGTAACGCTTTCATTTTCGATTACGTCGCCGGCGGTATTGCCTTGTGATGGGCGGTCAGTTGCTGACCAGCGTCAAAAATTCCGCACGGGTGCGGTGGTCGGTTCTGAAACTGCCGAGCATGGTGGAAGTTTTCATTACCGAATTTTGTTTGTGCGCGCCGCGCATCATCATGCACAAGTGTTTCGCTTCGATGATTACGCCGACACCACGGGCATTGGTAATGGACTCCACCGCGCCGGCGACCTGGTCGGTAAGGTTTTCCTGTATCTGCAGGCGGCGCGAATACATGTCGGTGATGCGTGCCAATTTGGAAAGACCAATGACCTTGCCGGCCGGCAAATAGGCGATATGGCATTTGCCGATGAACGGCAGGATGTGATGCTCGCACAGGGAATAGACTTCAATGTCCTTGATCAAAACCATCTGGTCGTTGTCGGATTCGAATATCGCGCCGTTCACGACCTCATCAAGATTTTGTTGATAACCTCGCGTCAGATAGTGCAACGCCTTTGCCGCACGCGCGGGCGTTTGTCGCAAGCCATCGCGCTGCGGGTTTTCCCCGACCGCTTTCAAAATCGCGTGGTAGTGTTGGGCAAGGGTGTCTTCGTCTGTCATGTCGTGTTCCGGCTTGTGCAACAATGCGCCATTGTATCATTTCGGCGGAAAGGGTATCCATGGCGGAATAATGGCAGAATAGTGGAATGTTCAGTTCCGCCGTGCCACACCGATTGGATTTGTCCGCGATGCCCCTCATGTCAACCCTCCTCGAATCCCTCGCGCAAATCGTCGGCGCGAAACACCTCATGCCCGGCGATGTCGGCGACGATCGGCTGCGACGCTATACCGAGGAGTTGCGCGGTCGCTATCACAGCGAATGTCTGGCGGTGGTTTTTCCGGCGGACGCCGCGCAAGTGGTGGCGGTGGTGGAGTGTTGCGCGAAGGAGTCGGTCAGCATCGTTCCCCAGGGTGGCAACACCGGTGCCGTGGGCGGAGCGGTGGCGCGCGCCGATCAAATCATCCTTAACCTCGCTCGAATGAATCGCATCTTGGAAGTGGATGCGGTGAATTACACCATGCGCGTGCAAGCCGGTTGCATCCTCGCCGATATTCAACGAGATGCCAAACATCATGCGCGTTTTTTCCCGCTGAGTCTCGGCGCGCAAGGTAGTTGTCAAATCGGTGGTAATCTTGCCACCAACGCCGGCGGAATCAATGTGTTGCATTATGGCAACGTGCGCGAACTCGTGCTTGGCGTGGAAGTGGTGCTTGCCGACGGGCGCATTTGGAATGGCATGAACAACTTGCGCAAAAATAACACCGGCTACGATTTGAAAAACTTGTTCATCGGCTCTGAAGGAACCCTGGGCATCATCACCGAGGCGACATTAAAATTATTTCCCATGCCGCGTGCGCGCGTGGTCGCGCTGGCCGGGTTGCGAGACCCCGATGCGGCGTTGACATTGCTTGGTCGGTTGCGCGATGCCAGCAGTGACCGCCTGACCACCTACGAGTTGATGGCAAACATCGCGGTGCAATCCGCGGTAACGCACATTCACGGTCAAACCGATCCATTGCGCGAGGTGCATGGCTGGTATGTGCTGGCGGTGGCGGACAGCACCGCCGATGAAACCGATACACAAGCGTTGCGCCGGCAGGTGGAGGATTGTCTCGCGGCAGCGCTGGCGGATGATGTGTTGCAAGACGCGGTAATCGCCGAAAATGAAACGCAAGCGCAACGGTTGGTGTTGTTGCGCGAGAACATTGTCGAAGCGCAAAAACCGGAAGGCGGCAGCATCAAGCATGATGTGGCGGTGCCGGTGGCGACGGTGCCGGAGTTTTTACGCCGCGCCACTGCCGCCATCAAAAAAGCGATGCCCGATGCGCGACCTTACGTGTATGGACACATGGGCGACGGCAATATGCACTTGAACATTTCGCAACCGCCGGCCATGGACAGCAAAGAATTTCTCGGCCAGTGGGATTCAATGAACCGACTGGTGCATAAAATTGCTCACCAACTGAACGGAACCTTCAGTGCCGAACACGGCATCGGCATCGCCAAACTGGACGAGATGAAACGCTACAAGGATCCGGTTTCGCTGGCGTTATACCGACAGATTAAACGCACACTTGACCCGAACAATCTATTTAACCCGGGAAAGGTGAATCCGTAGGCAGTTTGCGCTTGCCTTTTCGCCGCCATGCTTTGTTGCGCATCGTCACTCGGTCGTTCACATACTTAATGTATTGCTCACTCCCTCGCTCCTCGCGCGCCTTGCTTGGCAACGAAAATACGGCGCGCAATGTTTGTTCGTAATTAATGAGTCTGGCGGAGCAGGATGCGAGAGCCGAACAATCTGCTTTTCGTCTTGTCATTCTGGCTCGAAAAACCGGCGGCATCAAAGCAAATTGTATGTGTTCACTATTTCGCTGACGGTTTTTCTCGGTTACTTTTGGTGTCTCAAAGAAAGTCACACTTTGCGATTCACATTGTCTCCCCAACCCGTCATTCTCGCTGGCAAGCGGGAATCCAGACGCGGCGTAGCCGCGAGCGGCGGCAAAGCCGCCGCTTTGAGCCACACTAAGGCGTACCGACATTAAAACTTTTTCTCGGTTGCTTTTGGCGTCTCAAAGAAAGTCACACTTTGCGATTCACATTGTCTCCCCAACTCGTCATTCTCGCCGGCAGGCGGGAATCCAGACGCGGCGTAGCCGCGAGCGGCGGCAAAGCCGCCGCTTTGAGCCACACTAAGACGTACCGACATTAAAACTTTTTCTCGGTTGCTTTTGGCGTCTCAAAGAAAGTCACACTTTGCGATTCACATTGTCTCCCCAACCCGTCATTCTCGCTGGCAGGCGGGAATCCAGACGCGGCGTAGCCGCGAGCGGCGGCAAAGCCGCCGCTTTGAGCCACACTAAGGCGTACCGACATTAAAACTTTTTCTCGGTTGCTTTTGGCGTCTCAAAAGGAACCACGGTCTGGAGATATGGCTTGAATTATGACGGTATTAGTTACTCTCATCGTTTTTTAGTTCTGGGTTCTCGCCTTTGGCGAGAACAACAGACTGGATTCCCGCCTGCCGGCGAGAATGACGGCCGAGAGGGCGGTTATGGTTGGATTGGAATGACGAAACTTGCCGGATAGAGTCAGTGTTTGTCCGTAATGGCATCAACAATCCCAAAATCCAAAAATATAGCACTTGCAATAATTTTTCCGCCCATCGTGCTGGGAATAGAGCCGGCCACTGTTCGTCCATCTTCGGTTTTGCAGTCATATCTCAATACATCGTCTGATTTTCTGACGGAAACTGTTGTTGGGACTTCCACGTCCCACGTTCCTCGCTTGTTGGACAGAACGCATCTGCCACTGGCCCCGTCACTCATCGAAAGCGCAATGGGCGTGTTGGCATCTTCGGTCAGGGTTGCGCAACCCGCGATTGCGAAAACCAGTGGTAACAGCAGGTAAGATTTGTTGGAACCAACAAAAAAGCGGCACCAATAAGTTCGTGCCAGTTGAAAATCGAATAAACGCATGGTGACCTCCTCGGGTGTGCGAATCATTAACAACCCCGACACGAAGGTGTCGGGTCGTTGTCAAGATCACATAGAAATCTGCTGTTGTATTCGACAGGTAACCCGACAGGCGGGTGGCCATAGTAAATCTTGATGGCTGGCATTATACATTCTTGCCACCGGCACATCACAATCAATTCTCATTAAGTAGATAAGTGACAACGCGACGCAGTGCAACAAAGCATGGCGGCGAAAAGGCAAGTGCAATTCAGGGATTCACCCAGCCGCCACTCACATCGAGCGTGGCGCCGGTGATGTAGGAGGCTTTTTCAGAGAGCAGGAACAACGCGGCTTCGGCGATTTCGTTGACTTCGCCGGGGCGACCGAGCGGCACTTGTTCCATCACCCACGCCAGCCATTGGGGATTTTCTTTTGCCCACTCCACGCTGAGTTCGGTCATGGTGGCACCGGGGCGCAGGGTGTTGACGCGAATACCCTGTGCCGCTTGTTCTTTGGAAAGACCCACGGTGAAAGTATCCATGGCTGCTTTGGATGCGGCGTAGTCAATATAGGTGAATGGTCCGCCGTGTTTTGATGCGGCGGATGAAACGTTGACGATGGCGCCGCCGTTACCGCCATGGCGTTTCGCCATGCGCAGGATGGCGTGTTTGGCGCATAAAAAACCGCCGAGGATATTTACCCGAAACAAGTTCAGGGAAACTTCCGCATCCAGTTCATCCACCGGTGCGTTGTTGCCATTGATGCCGGCGTTGTTGACCAGCCCGGTAACCGCGCCGAGTTGCTGGTCCACTTTCGCAAACATGGTTTGCACTTGAGATTCAATGCCGACATCGGCCTGGGCGATGATGGCGTTGCCGCCGGCCGATTTGATTTGTTGCAAAATCCCCAGTGCCTGATCTTTGGAATGGGCGTAATTAATGCAAACCGCCCAGCCTTGCGCCGCCGCCAAACGAGCGATTTGCGCACCAATCCCGCGGCTTGCGCCGGTAACGATTAATACGGGACTGGTCATTTGCGCGCGGGCGATGAGTGAATTCAACTATACGCGCCGCGCAACAACGGCAACTCATCGCGTTCAACATTAAGTTTGCCCGCGAGAATTCGCAACGTGCTGTGAAAGTCGCCGCGTTCCACTTGCACCCACTGCAACCAGCGTTTGCCGTTGACCGTGAGTTTGGTTCTGCCATGCAAAATCCGGTGGTTGTCAAAGATGGCGATGTCGCCCGGGCGCAAGGTTTTTTTGATGATGCGATTTTCATCTTCCGCCAGTTGCAGGAATCGTTGCATGCCGCGATAGTAGAGCGGGATTTCATCGTATTTGATGCACGGCGGCGAAGCCACGCGATCATTCACGCGCACTCCGGCGAGGTTGCCAAACGCGTCAAGGGAAATAACCGGAAACTCGGCGATTAAATCCACATCTCCGTCAAAGTGTCGGCGAAAGCCCTGGCGATTGCGGGTCAGTGCGGCAAATCCTTCGGGGTCTTGCCGGCGCAGGGTTTCGGCCGCTTCAAATCCATCCAGAAAAGTCGATGAACCGGTGCCGGTAAGGTCGGTGGTGATGCAGTGAAACAACAGTATGCCGGGTGGCGATGCGCGATAGGGTTCGTCGGTATGCGGTTTCAATTCATTTACATCAAATGCGATGCTGCGTTGCTGTGCGTCCACCATTAAATCCTGAATGCGTCCGAAGTTGCTTTCCTGCGGGAAGCCGATTCTGTCGGCGAAATTTTCCGCGATGCCGGGTTCGGCGGGCGCGCCGGTAACAAAACAAAAACCGTAATCGCGCACCGTGTGCAATACCCGCAGAAAGGCGTGCTCGTCGTTGACCGCATCATTGTATGAATGAGTCGGCGGGTTGAGTCGGAAATCATCATCCCAGAGGGTTGGGATGAACGCACGATGCTGACGAGCGTCTTCATCGTATCGATATTGCCGCAACCACTCGGCGGAAAACTCCCCGGCGTGGTCGTCGGACCAGGTGATACGCACCTGCTCGCCATCCGCGTGGATTTTTGCCTGAGCGATGGACACCTGCAAATCAAGATTTCCCAAACGCAATGTGCGCCGACCCACGGATGGTTCTCCGCACATCGCGCAACGACAATTATCGCGCAACCAAATCGCATGAAAACCGCCGATTGCATCATCCGCCCAGGTGACCGTGAGTTCGGATTGAGCGTTGTGGATGGTTTTAATTTTCATCATACCAATGGCCACACCAGCAGAATCATCGGAATGGAAACCGCGAGGACGATTATTTCCAGCGGTAACCCCATGCGCCAGTAATCGCCGAAGCGGTAGCCGCCGGGACCCATGATCAGGGTGTTGTTTTTGTGGCCGATGGGGGTCAGAAACGCGCACGATGCAGCAACCGCCACCGCCATCAGAAACGGGTCGGCATTTACGCCGAGGCGGCCGGCGAGGTCGATGGCGATGGGCGCGGCGATGACTGTGGTGGCGGTGTTGTTCAGCACATCGGACAAGGTCATGGTCACCACCATCAACAAGGTCAATACCATGACCGCGCCATACCCTTCGGCAAATTCCACCAGGCTGTTGGCAATCAGCGCGCTACCGCCGGATGATTCCAGTGCGGCACCAATCGGAATCATTGAGCCGAGCAAGACGATGACCGGCCATTCAATGGCACTATAAATTTCACGCGCCGGTACGATGTTAAACCCGACCATGATGACGCAAACGATAGCCAACGCCGCCGGCAAATGCAATAACCCGATGCTGGCCGCGACGATGGCGAGGATGAATGCGCCGACCGCGACCCCGGCTTTGTGGCGTTGTATTACTTGCAGGTCGCGCTGTTGCAATGGCAACCCGCCGAGCCACACCGCGATGTCAGTCAAGCGTTCGGCCGGACCGAGTATCAGCAACACATCGCCGGCGCAAATGGTTAGTTTTCGCACGCGGTCACGAAATGATTTGCCTTGTCGGGATACGCCGAGCAAGGTCATGCCGTGACGATACAACAAGCGCAAGTCAAACGCCGAGCGTCCTTCAATGCGCGCACCTTCGGGGATGACCATTTCAATCAGCGCGAGATCTTCACCGATTAAGGAATCGTGTTTTGATACGCCGATGTAGGCGAGTTTATGCGCGCCGACGAACGCGTCTATATTGGTGGCGTTGGCTTGAATCACCAGCAAGTCGCCGGACTTGATTATCTCGCGCCGCGCATGCCCCGGAAATCTTTTTCCGCGACGCACCAGGCCAATGATGGAAACATCCGCATCATCGCTGAGCGCGTCCAGGTCGCGGACTTTGTTGCCGATCAATGATGATTTTTCCGCGACCTCTACCTCGGCGATGTAGTCATTGATATGCAGCAACGCGCTTGTCGCGCCCTGATCGTTGCGCACAGTGGGAATCAGCCGCCAGCCGATCAGCGTGACAAACAAAATGCCGGCCAGCGCGGCGACTATACCGACCGGTGAAAAATCAAACATACCGAATGGCGTGCCGAATGTCTGCTCGCGAAAACTGGCGATGATGATGTTCGGCGGCGTGCCGATCAGCGTAATCAAACCACCGAGGATGGATGCGAACGACAACGGCATCAGTGTAAGCGCGGGGCTTCGCTTTGCTTTTGCCGCGGCTTGCATGTCGACCGGCATTAGCAACGCCAGCGCTGCGACATTGTTCATAACCGCTGATAATCCGGCGGACACCACCGACATGAGGCTGATGTGCGCGAACAACGATCGCCCGGCATCAACCACATATCTGGCGATGAGTTCAATGGCGCCGGAGTTGGACAAGCCGCGACTGACCACCAGCACCAGCGCGACGATGATGGTGGCGTGATGCGCGAAACCGTCAAACGCATTTTCCTGCGGCACCACGCCGATGATGACCGCGATGATTAATGCGCCAAACGCGATCAGGTCATAGCGGATTTTGCCCCACACCAAAAACGCGAACACCGCGCCGAGTAATGCGAACAGAGTGATTTGTTCGGTGTTCATCGTTGGTCTTTTTGTCGCAAGGTTGTGTGGTGCGTATTCGCTCGTTCAGGTGGGTATTATTTATACACCAGATTCATCGCATACACGAAGTTTATGTGATGTGTTGATGATGGCGATGCCGAGCAGAATTGCGGCTCCGCCGACGATCATGTTGACGGTCAAGTTGTCACCGAGTGCGAGCACGCCGCCGGCGACGGATGTCAGCGGTAGCAATAACAAGAACGGCATCACGCGACTGACCGGATACAATCCCAACAATCGATACCACATCGCGTAAGCGAGCACGGTCATCCCCACGCCGAGATATGCGACCGCCGCCCAAATCTCAAGCGAGGCACTGCGAATGGCCGCGAGTTGTCCGGATTCGAGCAGCAATGACGCAACCATTAATTGCGGCGTTGCCATCACCGCCATCCATGTGATCAACACGAACCCGCCGACTTGCCCAAGGCGTTTGACCAAGATTTGCCCGACCGCCCACACAAACGCACCGCCGATGATCATCACGATGTGCGGCACGCTGCCGTGCAGACGCGGCTCGCCGATGATATACACGATGCCGGCGAATGCGAGCCATATGCCGGCGAATTGTCGCATGGTGATGCGATCGCGGAACACCACCCACGCCAGTAAAATTGCGAACGGCACTTCGAGTTGCACCAAAAGCGCGGCGGTGGATACATCAATGCCGGCCAGGCCGGTGAAAGTGAGGCTGTATTGCAGCGTGGTGCCGATTAGCGCAACGCCGAAAATCGCCGTAAGCAATGGCCACGGCGGACGGAAAAACCAGATCAGGCAAAGCGCGGCAAGTGCGAAACGCAACGCCA
The DNA here is from genome assembly GCA_965249835.1 of Candidatus Poriferihabitaceae bacterium. GTDB lineage: Bacteria > Pseudomonadota > Gammaproteobacteria > Arenicellales > Poriferihabitantaceae > JAHRAW01. The sequence continues at coordinate 42,040 of CBDFMY010000002.1, read as the reverse complement.
TCAAAAACACCGGCGGGAAATGACTCATCGCCGATTTGGCAACCACGAAACCCATGCCCCAGAGGAGCGCGACCGCAACTGCCATGAGTATGTCAATTGGTTTCATTTTTGTGCTTGCTTCGCTTGCTTATTTTCCGCCATGCTTTGTTGCGCTGCGTCGCGTTGTCGCTTACTTACTTAATGTAAGCGCGCTCCACCGCTCCTTGCGCGCCTTGCCTGACGAAAAATAATCTGCGCTCAATGTCGCTTGCCTATCAACGAAAATTCGGCGCGCAATGACGGAGCAGCGGAGAGAATGACGGCAGAGAAAATGAGGGAGCACATAAATATGCGTGACCGATTGAGCGGCGCAACACTATACTACACAGCATAACAAACCGTAACAAACCATGGCGACGAAAAAATCGCCGGGAGCACCATGAATTGATTGGCGCGAGCGAAGCGAACCCGAAGGGCGCGTATCAGGGACGATACGCGCAAAATGCGGCACTCGATTTGTCCAGTATGTGATGGCATCATACCTAAACAACCACAAGCAAGGCGTATAATTCAGATGGGAAAGGGACGAAAAGCGATGACGGCGCGGGCTTGCCAGACGGCGGGCCCGGTGATTTTTTCAATTAACTAAAAACGAGTGAGGCGAAAATGAATATCAAGCGATTTTGGGCGGATTTGTCTATGTGGAATAAATTCGGTCTCAGTTTTGTGATGGTGGTGTTGTTATTGATGCTGATTCTTACTGTGACTTAACCGCCGCCCCCTTTTTAGGCAAATACAAATCAGTAATCACACCGCCAAAGGCTTCGGCGGCGAAGCCGAGGGTTTCGGCGAGAGTAGGGTGGGCGTGAATGGTAAGGCCAATGTCTTCGGCATCGGCGTTCATCTCGATGGCGAGAGCGGCTTCACAGATGAGGTCGCCGGCGTGGCGGCCGGTGATGCCGGCGCCGATGATGCGTTCGGATTCTTTGTCAAATAATAGTTTGGTGATGCCACCGCTAGCGTGCTGGCTGAGCGCGCGGCCACTGGCGGCCCACGGGAACACGCCTTTGCCGTAGTTCAGCCCTTGTCGTTTGGCTTCGGCTTCGGTGACGCCGACCCACGCCACTTCGGGGTCGGTATACGCCACCGAAGGAATGACCCGCGCATCAAATCCGCTTTTCATGCCGGCCGCCACTTCGGCCGCGACCTTGCCTTCGTGCACCGCTTTGTGCGCCAGCATGGGCTCGCCGACCACATCACCGATGGCGAATATGTGCGGGATGTTGGTGCGCTGGCGGTCGTCCACTGGAATGACCCCGCGCTCGGTGATTTCAATTCCGGCGGCTTCACCGCCCACGCGCCCGCCGTTGGGCGTTCGTCCCACCGACACCAGCACCTTGTCGAAGGTCATTTGCTGCGGTGCCTTGCCTCCTTCCAAGTCGACCCGGATGCCGTTTTTCAGCGCCTTCATTTTGCTCACCCGGGTGTTTAGCCAGATGTTTGCGTATTGTCCCGAAATCCGCTTGAACAATGGCCGCACCAGATCCGGGTCGGCTCCCGCCATCAAACTGTCAATCATTTCCACCACGCTGACTTTGCTGCCCAGAGCGTGATAGACCGTTGCCATCTCCAAACCGATGATGCCGCCGCCGACAATCAGCAATTTGTTTGGGATGTCATCAAGTTGCAACGCGTCGGTGGAATCCATTACTCGTGCGTCGTCGTGAGGAAAGCCGGGTATTTCGATGGGTGCCGAGCCGGCGGCGATGATCGCCTGCTCGAAGCGCACGGTTTTGGTGACGCCGTCGTGGGTAACCGCAATGCTGTGCGGGGAAGTGAATTGCCCGCTTCCGCGAATCACTTCAACCTTGCGTTTTTTCGCCAGCCCGGCAAGGCCACCGGTGAGTTGCGAGACGATGCCGGCTTTCCAGTTCCGCGTCTGCGCGAGATCGACCACTGGTTCGCCGAATTGTATGCCGACATCAATCGATTGCGCCGATTCGGTAATCACGCCGGCGACATGCAGCAACGCCTTGGAAGGAATGCAACCGACATTCAGACACACGCCGCCGAGAGTCGGATGGCGTTCAATCAACCCCACCTTCATGCCGAGGTCAGCGGCGCGAAACGCGGCGGTATAACCACCGGGCCCCGCGCCCAGCACTGCGAGTTGTGTGTTAATGGTTTGAGTCATATTATTTATGCGAGTAGGACTGATAGGGAAATTATAACTGCAACCGCCGCTAATAACATTCCGAACACAATCAGCCCGCATCCGTCACCAGTATCTGGGCTCGATAGGGGATTGGATGAAACCTGGTGTCTTGTTCGAATCGTTGACGGCGATTGTCGCGCCAGAATTTAAGCGCGGCATCAAAGCAAATGAGTCCGGCTACGCCGGACGGCATATTCCACAAGTATGTGACCGACCGAGCGACGAAGCGCAACACCGCATGGCGACGAAAAGGCAAGCGCAATGACGAATGATAGGTAATGGTGAACCGAGAGGACAAAGGCGCGTTGAGACGCCAAAGCACACGAGAGAAAATGTCCGGCCACGCCAGAGATGCGTCACGCTTCGCGTGACAGGCGGCTAACGCCGCCATCTGGATCCCCGCCTGCCGGCGAGGATGACGAATGATAGGGCAATAGTAAATCGAGAAGACAAAAGCGCGTTGAGAAGCCAAAGGCACATTGAGAATAAGAAGTCCAACTCCGCCGGAGCACGTTTTAGTGTCACGCTTTGCGTGACACTTATTTACCTTTAGTATTCTCAAAGAAATCACTCCCGTCCGATTCACCATTACCCCCCAACCCGTCATTCTCGCCGACAGGCGGAAAAAATCGCCGGGAGCGCCATGAATCGACTGGGCGCGAGCGAAGCGAGCCCGAAGGGCGCGTATCAGGGGATGATACGCGCAAATCCAGTCTGTTGTTCTCGCCAAAGGCGAGAACCCAGAACTAAAAAACGATGAGAGTAACTAATACCGTCATAAACCAAACCACATCCCCAGACCGTGATTCTCGCCGACAGCGAGAATCCATTATAACCCCCAGCGGCGTTAGCCGCTATCATTAAACTGTCGCACATCAGCAAATAACTCAATCAAGAAGGCAACGAAGCGTGCGGCTTCGGCACCGTCAATGACTCGATGGTCGTAGGAGAGATCGAGGGGCAGCATCAATCGTGGGTGGAATGTAGTGCCGTCCCACACCGGGCTCATGCGTGCGCGGGTGATGCCGAGGATTGCCACTTCCGGGGCGTTGACGATGGGTGTGAACGCGCTGCCACCGACGCCGCCGAGGCTGGAGATGCTGATGCATCCGCCTTGCAGGTCATTGAGTTTTAATTTTCCTTCGCGGGCGCGCAAACTGAGTTCGCCCATTTCTTTCGCCAGGTCAAACAAGTTTTTTTGTTGAACATCACGAATGACCGGCACCACCAGCCCCTGAGGCGTGTCCACGGCGATGCCGATGTGGTAGTATTTTTTCATCACCAGTTTCGTCCCGTCGGTGTGCAATGACGCATTGAATGTGGGAAATTTTTCCAATGCGTGGGCGAGAATTTTAATGACGAATCCGAGCAGAGTGATGCGGATGCCTTGTTTTTCTGCTTTGCCTTTCAGCGACTGGCGGAAATTTTCCAACTCGGTGATGTCCGCCTGATCGTGATGCGTGACATGAGGAATGTTCAGCCACGCGCGTTGTAAATGCGGGCCCGATAATTTTTTGATACGCGACAATGCCACCGTTTCCACTTCGCCAAATTGCGAGAAGTCAATTTCCGGAATCGTTGGAATACCCGCGCCACTTTGCGCAGGCGCGCTCAAGCGTTGCTTGATCCATGTTTTGACATCCTGCTTGAGGATTCTTCCTTTGGCGCCGCCACCGGGAATTAGCGAAAGTTGCGCGCCGAGTTGCCGGGCAAAGCGGCGAACGCCGGGGCTGGCGTGGGGACGAGCGTCGTCGCTGCCTTCGACCGGCGGCGGCAAAGTCGGCGGTGCGGCTTGCTCGACTGCGACTTGCGGTTGAGTTTTTTTCGCGGGTGCGGGGTCATCTGCCGGCTTGCTCGCCTTGGTGATGGCGGCGGGCGAATCCGATGTGGCCGCATCACCCCCTTCTTTTTCCCCGGTTTTTTCCTCGGCATCAAACAAAGCGATGGGCGTGCCTTCGGCGACCATCTGCCCGACCTCCACCAGCAATTTGACGACTGTACCGTCGGCCGGCGCCGGGATGTCCATGGTCGCCTTGTCGCTCTCCAACGTAATCAACGGGTCTTCCGCAGATACTTGCTGGCCCTCGCTCACCAGAATTTCGATGATTTCCACCGCATCGAAATCGCCGATGTCCGGCACTTTGATTTCGCTTGCCATGCGCGATTAAACTTTTGCCGGGTTGGGTTTGTCGGGATTGATGCCGTATTTTTCGATCGCCGCGCTGCATTGTTGCGGCGGTATCCGTTCGGCTTGCGCCAGCGCGTACAAAGTGTTCACCACCACATGCCAGCGATCCACTTCAAAAAATTTGCGCAGTTGCGCACGCGTATCCGAGCGTCCGAAACCATCGGTGCCGAGCACATAATATTTCTGCGGCACGAATGCGCGAATCTGCTCGGCGTATAGCCGCACATAATCGCTGGCGGCGACCACCGGTCCCTCGGCATTGGCGAGACACATTTCCACATAACTCTTGCGTGGCTCAGATTGCGGATGCAGGTAGTTGTATCGTTGCGTGTCAAAACCATCACGCGCCAGTTCGTTGAAACTGGTCACGCTCCAGATGTCGGCGCTGATGTTGTGCTCGGTGTCGAGCATTTCCGCGGCCGCTTCCACCTCGCGCAAAATCGCGCCGCTGCCGAGCAGTTGCACTTTGATGCGCCCTTTCTTTTTACCGTCGGTGGAGCGCAACAAATACATCCCGCGCAGGATGCCTTGCTCGGCGCCTTTGGGCATTGCCGGATGCGCGTAGTTTTCGTTCATCACCGTGAGGTAGTAATAGATGCTTTCCTGCTGTTGATACATCCGCCGCAGTCCATCGTGGATGATTACCGCAAGTTCAAAAGTATAGGTCGGATCAAATGAGACGCAATTAGGCACCGTGCCGGCAAGAACTAAACTGTGACCGTCCTGATGTTGCAGCCCTTCGCCGGCGAGCGTGGTGCGTCCGGCGGTTCCGCCGAGGATGAAACCGCATGCACGACTGTCGCCGGCGGCCCAGCATAAATCGCCAATACGCTGGAAGCCGAACATCGAATACAAAATGAAAAACGGAATCACGCAGAGGTCGTGATTGCTATACGCGGTGCCGGCGGCGATCCACGACGACATCGCTCCGGCTTCGTTGATGCCTTCCTGCAACACCTGACCTTGCTTGCTTTCGCGATAGAACATTAACTGGTCGGCATCTTCGGGTTCGTAGAGTTGCCCCTTGGGGGAATAAATGCCCAGTTGCCGGAACATTCCTTCCATGCCGAAGGTGCGCGATTCATCCGGGATGATTGGCACGATATATTTTTTCAATTCCTTGTCGCGCATCAGCGCTGAGAGGATGCGCACGAACGCCATGGTAGTGGAAATCTCGCGTTCGCCACTGCCGTCCAATTGCGCCTGAAACAATTTCAGCGGCGGTAACTTAAACGGCGGCTTGCCCATACTGCGGCGCGCCGGCAGAAAACCACCCAACGCTTGACGTCGCTGCAACAGGTAACGGGTTTCATCGGAATCCTCGGCCGGGCGATAGAACGGTGCTTTTGCCACCTGCTCGTCGGTCAATGGAATGTTGAAACGGTCGCGGAACGCCAGCATCGCCTCCTCGCCCATTTTCTTTTGCTGGTGGGTGGTGTTTTGTCCTTCGCCGGCTTCGCCCATGCCGTAGCCCTTAACGGTTTTCGCCAGAATCACCGTCGGCTGTCCGCGATGCGCTATCGCCGTGGCGTAGGCGGCATAAAGTTTATGCGGGTCGTGGCCACCGCGATTGAGCCGCCAGATGTCCTCGTCGGTCATGTTGGAGACCATCTCGCGCAATTCGGGATAACTGCCAAAAAATTTCTCGCGAACAAATGCACCGTCCTTTGCCTTGAACGCCTGATATTCGCCGTCCACCGCTTCTTCCATGCGCTGTTTCAACAAGCCCTTGTCATCGCGCATCAGCAGCGGATCCCAGTAGGAGCCCCAGATGACCTTGATGACATTCCAGCCGGCACCGCGAAATTCGCTTTCCAGTTCCTGAATGATTTTGCCGTTGCCGCGCACCGGGCCATCCAGTCGCTGCAAATTACAGTTGACCACAAAAATCAGGTTGTCGAGATTCTCCCTGCCGGCAAGGGATAGCGCGCCGATGGATTCGGGTTCGTCCATCTCGCCGTCGCCCGGAAACGCCCACACCTTGCGGTCGCCGGCCTCAATCAAGCCGCGATGATGCAGGTATTTCATAAAACGCGCCTGATAAATCGCCATGAGGGGTCCGAGCCCCATGGACACGGTCGGGAACTGCCAGAAGTCCGGCATCAGCCACGGATGCGGATAGGAGGGGATGCCGTCGCCGTCCACCTCCTGGCGAAAATTGCGCAAGTCCTCTTTGTTGAGACGCCGCTCGAGATAGGCGCGGGCGTAAATGCCGGGGGCCGAATGACCCTGGATGAACAGCATGTCGCCCGGCGTAGTCTTGCCGTCGGTGGTGGTGGAAGCACGCCAGAAATGATTGAAGCCGACATCATACAGCGTGGCCGCCGAGGCGAAACTGGCGATGTGTCCGCCCAACTCCGATGACACGCGGTTGGCGCGCACCACCATTGCCAGAGCGTTCCAGCGAATCAGCGCACGAATGCGCCGCTCCAACGCATGGTCGCCATCGCTGCGTTGCTCCTGATGCAGCGGAATGGTGTTGAGATACGCGGTATTGGCTTGATAGGGGATATGCGCGCCGGAGCGCCGCGCCTGGTCGATGAGTTGCTCGATAAGAAAATGCGCACGCTCGTTTCCTTCACGCTTGATGACCGAATTCAACGCATCCAGCCACTCGCCGGTTTCGGTGGCATCAATGTCTACGGGTAGAGTTGGTTCGGACATTCGCTCAGGTAGTTTGTTTTTCATTGATACTCGCTTGCCTATTTTTCGTTATGCTTTGGTGCGCTACGGCGTGCGCTCACTTACCTACTAAATGTAGGCGCGTTCGCTCGCGCCTTGCGCGCCTCGCCTACCAAAAAATATGCTGCGCTCAATGTTTTTCGTAATAAAAAACAAATTTTTTGTCATTTTCGCCGCCGGCGATGATTGCTTAAGTTGTCATGACCCTTGTTTATTTGGCGTTATCGTTACGCAAACGAACGGTTTGAGTGTATCCCAACTGGCGGGTTTTCACCAGACGCCCGCCCGTGTTTATGGTCTGCGTCTCAGATACACCGGAAACCGTGGATTGCCTTTTCGCGTCAAACCATAATACTTGAAAGTAATCACGCTACCGACGGCGGGTGGCTGGGCGCGGGTTTGGTCGGTGAATCCCGAACCGATTTTGATCAGTTTCCCGTCCATCATCCGGCATTGAAGCGCGCCCATTTTGCCGGTGTATTTACCTTTGCCGGGCAGTATTTTTTGCACCACACATTCGGCGTCCAAATAATTTTTCACCTTCAATGCCGAGGACAATCGACCGGTGCGATAGGGCAAAGCGGGGTCGCGCACCACTACCCCCTCACCGCCGCCCGCGTTTACCTCCGCTAAAAAAGCACTGAGTTGGTCGGCGTTTCTGACTTTGATTTGCCGGATGATTTGCAAGTGGTCGTTGGGATGTTGTTCCAGATAATCCGCCAATACCGCCAGCCGTTCCAGCAGACCCCCGGCTTGATGCGGCACTTCAAAAATGCGATAACGCACCTGCGCCCAACGTTCATCGGGATTTTTTCTGCGCACAATGGACACGATGTTTTCGAAATCCGCACGCCGCGTCCACAACTCGCCATCCAGAGCAAACGGCGGAAAATCCCGGGTGAACCATTCCGGCGCGTGCAACACATTGCCGTTTCGGCTCAGCAGTTGCTTGCCGTCCCAAATCCCGCGCACGCCGTCGAGTTTCTCGCTCATCACCCAGCCCACCACATCCTGCGTGCCGTCGTAGGTCTTGAGCAAAAACACATCGGGTTTTTGCGCGTGAACTGCCGACAGCAACAGCCCTGCGACGAGCAATGCCGGGAAGCGGATGCGGGATTTCATGCGGTTATGCCATGCGAACGGGCGTGAATGGGCGGCGGATTATAGGGCATGCGTGATTTTTGTGGCTACGGGATGCCCGTTTCGGTTCAAGTCAACGCCATGCTGTGGGATAATAGCCATCCGTTCACCCGCCCGAAGATGCCATGATTTTAGTTCTTGTCGCGCTACTCGCATTGCTCGCCGCCTTCGTCTGGTTTCGCATGTCGATGAAAACCTGGCTGATTACCGCCATCGCGGTATTCACCTTCGGTCTTTTCAGCGGCGTTGCTGGTATGTTGCTGTCGTTGCTTTTACTGGCGGTGTTGGTGCCGTTGAAAGAAAACCTCCCAGTCCGTCATTCCCGCTGGCAAGGCAGGGAAAAAATCGCCGTTTGCGTCGGCCACGGAAATGTGGTGTACTGCAATCCTCAATCAACTCGTAGGGAAACGCACGATGACTATGCCAGCATTCGATACACTTGAAGCAGCCAGAGAACTTGAAGCCGCCGGAGCCAGCAAGCCCCTGGCGGAAGCGATGGTTAAAACATTCAACGTCGCCATCAACGAAAACGTGGCGACCAAGGGCGATATAACCGCCCTCAAGACCAACATCGCCGAAGTCAAAAGCGAAATCATCAAAGGGACTATCGGGATTGTGTTAGGCGTGGCGGCGGTGCAGACGACTTTGACGGTCGGCTTGGTTGTCGGGTTGCTTTCGTAGGGATAAGCCGCGCAACTCCAGACGCGGCGAAGCCGCGCAACTGCGGCGGCTTCGCCGCCATTAAGGATAGCGGCTAACGCCGCTGAGTTTTTTACTGGATTATCCGAAACAAGCCGGGCAATAACGATTGCGCTTGCCTTTTCGTCGCCATGGTCGTTGTGGTCGTTGTGTAGTGTAGTGTAGTGTAGTGTAGTGCTTCGTCGCTCGGTCGGTCACATACTTAATGTATGCTCCTTCCCTCGCTCCTCGCGCGCCTTGCCTGACAACGAAAATACGGCGCGCAACGAATGATAGGTAACAGTGAATTGAAAGGGCAAAAGCGCGTCGAGAAACCAAAGCACATTGGGAAAAAATCGCCGGGAGCGCCATGTAATTGATTGGCGCGAGCGAAGCGAGCCCGAAGGGCGCGTATCAGGGATGATACGCGCAAAAAAACATGGTACGCCGAACTATTAGTATCATTACGCAAGCGTGACGCAACAGGCGGCTTGCGCCGCCACCTGGATTCCTGCCTACCGGCGAGAATGACGAATGATAGGTAACAAGTAAATTGAGAGGGCAAAATAGGCAAGCGCAATCCAGACGCGGCGGAGTTGCGACAATACTAATTTCGCTTCAAGTCAACGCCATGCTGTGGGATAATAGCCATCCGTTCACCCGCCCGAAGATGCCATGATTTTAGTTCTTGTCGCGCTACTCGCATTGCTCGCCGCCTTCGTCTGGTTTCGCATGTCGATGAAAACCTGGCTGATTACCGCTATCGCGGTATTCACCCTCGGTCTTTTCAGCGGCGTTGCCGGTATGTTGCTGTCGTTGCTTTTACTGGCGGTGTTGGTGCCGTTGTTGGTGTTGCTTTTTTATGCGCCGTCTCTGCGCAAAAAATATCTCACCACGCCATTGTTTGAATTGGTGGAAAAAACCATTCCACCCATTTCCCAAACCGAACGAGACGCCATTGATGCCGGGACGGTGTGGTGGGACGCGGAATTATTTTCCGGCAAGCCGGATTGGGCTATTTTGTTTGATGCCGATGCCCCGGCGCTTACCGATGAGGAGCAGGCGTTTTTGGATGGACCGGTGGAAGAGTTGTGCGCGATGTCGGATGACTGGAAAATCACCCACGAATTAAATGACTTGCCGCCGGCGGTGTGGAACTTCATTAAGCGTAAAAAGTTTTTCGCACTGAACACCGCGAAAGAATACGGCGGGCTGGAGTTTTCCGCCTACGCGCAATCCTGCATCGTGCAAAAACTGGCGACTCGCAGCACAAGCGTTGCGGTAACGGTGATGGTGCCCAATTCCCTGGGTCCGGCCGAGTTGCTCTATCACTACGGCACCGACGCACAAAAGAAACACTACCTGCCACGCCTTGCCAGCGGCAAGGAAACGCCTTGTTTCGGCTTGACCAATCCGTGGGCCGGCTCGGATGCCAGCGGTATGCCGGACAGCGGCGTGGTGTGCAAAGCCAAACACAACGGCAAGATGGTGTTGGGGTTTCGGGCGAATTGGGAAAAGCGGTATATCACCCTGGGACCGGTTGCGACCTTGTTGGGGCTGGCATTCAAAGGCTATGATCCGGACGGTTTGCTGGGCGATCAGGAGGAACTCGGCATCACCTGCGCGTTGGTGCCGACCGATACCAAAGGCGTGTCCATCGGCACCCGACATCTGCCGTTGAATGGGTCTTTCCAAAATGGTCCGAACTCCGGCAAGAATGTTTTTATTCCGATGGAATGGGTCATCGGCGGACAGGAGCAAATTGGTCAGGGCTGGCGCATGTTGATGGAATCCCTGGCCGCCGGTCGCGGCGTTTCTCTGCCCGCCGCGGCCGCCGGAGCGGCAAAAGTGGCGGCGCGAAGCAGCGGTGGATATGCGCGAATCCGCGAACAATTCGGCACCGAGATTGGCAACTTTGAAGGCATCATCGACGCACTCGCACGCATTGGCGGGCTGACTTATTTACTGGACAGCGGGCGCATGTTGATGGCAACCGCCTTGTTGGCTGGACAAAAACCGGCGGTGATGTCGGCCATCGTCAAACAGCAATGCACCGATTTATCGCGGCGCGTGGTGAACGACGCCATGGACTTGCATGGTGGCAAAGGCATCTGCATGGGCCCCGGCAATTATCTCGCTCGCACCTACCAGCAAATTCCCATCGGCATCACCGTGGAAGGCGCAAATATATTAACCCGTAGTTTGATCATCTTCGGGCAAGGTTCGTTGCGTTGTCATCCGCATTTGCTTGACGAGATTAACGCGGTGGCGATGGAAGACCGCGATCAGGCGTTGCAGCAATTCGATGATGCGATACGCCAACACATCGCGCATGTGGTTGCCAACAAAATTCGCTCTACTGCTTGTGCGTTGAGTCGCGGTTGGCTGGCGCGCGGCACCGGTGAAGGAATCATCAAAAAACACACGCGCAGCATTGAGCATTTGAGCGCGGCGTTTGCGTTTCTGGCGGATGTAACTTTGTTCCTTCTCGGCGGCGACCTGAAACGACGGGAAATGTTGTCGGGACGTTTTGCCGATGCACTAAGCAATTTATATCTTGCTTCAGCCGCCCTCAAGCGATATAAAGATCACGGTGAGCCGGCCGACGAGGAAGCACTGGCCGACTGGGCTTGCGGCTATGCGTTGTTCGAAGCGCAACAAGCACTGGACGGCATTTTGCGCAATTACCCGCGACCGCTGCTGGGGAAATTGATGCGCTTTAATGTTTTTGGCGTTTTTGGCAGCGGGCGTTACCTGCAACGACCCGACGATGCGCTTAGCCGTGCGGTTTCCGATGTGCTGCAAACGCCGGGTGCGGCGCGCAACCGTCTGACCGAACACATGTATATCGCCACCGACCGCTCGGAAATTACTGCGCAACTTGAACTCGCGTTTGCGCTGATGACCGAGAGCAAGGCGTTGCGGCGGCGTTTGCAAAAAGAAGATCTTGAACCGACCGCCGGGCAGACCTACGATGCCTGGCTCGAAGAGTTGCGCGTAGCAGAAGTGCTAAGCACCGACGAAGTGGGTTTACTGAGTCGCACCAGAAAAGTGGTTGCCGAAGTAATCCGCGTGGATGATTTTTAATTGAGGGCAAGCGCATGAACGACAAAGCAACGATTTATCCCGAGGACGCCATCGCCGCTAATCCGCGGATGGATGTTATCGACCCGGTTGAAGTCAAAACTATTGATGGGTTGTTTCGCGAGCGGGTGCGGCGTAGCCCCGACAAGATTGCTTATTCGCAATTTGATTCGGCGCGAGATGAATGGGTGGAATATTCGTGGCGGGAGATGTCGGATGATGTGGAATGTTGGCGGCGAGCGATGGCGGCGGATGGTTTGGCGCAGGGCGAGCGCGCGGCGATTCGAATGGGCAATCGTCGCGAGTGGATAATCTACGATCAGGCGTGTATGGCTACCGGTTTGGTGGTGACACCCTTGTATTCCGAGGATCGTCCGGACAACGTCGCCTATATTCTGGGGCATACCGGCGCGCGCTTGTTGTTGCTGGAGAACGCCGCAATGTGGTTGCAGATGAAAGACGAGTCATCGCAATTGCGTGAACTTGCGCGCGTAGTTGTGTTGGATGATACCGATAACGAACTCGATGGGATAGACGATGCGCGAGTGATGTCGTTGGCACGATGGTTGGAACAAGGCGCGCAGTCAAACACAAAACCACCCGCGCAAAATACATCACCGGCGCAGCCCGACGACCTCGCCACCATCGTTTATACCTCCGGCACTACCGGCAAACCCAAAGGCGTGATGTTGTCGCACGCGAATATATTAATGAATGCGCAAGCCGGGCTTCGAAGCGTGGCGGTGTTTCCCGATGATCAGTTCCTGTCGTTTCTGCCGTTGTCCCACATGTTCGAGCGCACGGTCGGCTATTATTTGGCGATGATGGCTGGCGCGAAGGTGGCGTTCAATCGCTCCATTGCGCAGTTGGCGGACGACATGGCGGTCATTCAACCGACCATTATGATTGCCGTGCCGCGCATTTTTGAACGGGCGCACAATGCCATCAACGAGAAAGTCGAACACGCCCCGGCGATTAGTAAATGGTTATTTAAACGTGCGGTGGATGTCGGATGGCATCGTTTTGAAATTTCCCAGGGGCGTGCGAGCTGGAATTGGCCACAACTTTTGTCGCCCGTGTTAAATCGGTTGGTGGCGAAAAAAATACAAATGCGCTTTGGCGGAAATTTGCGTTGTGTGATTAGCGGCGGGGCGCCGTTGGCATTAAACATCTCGCGCGTTTTCATCGCTCTTGGCATTGAGATTTTGCAAGGCTATGGTCTGACCGAAACCGGCCCCACGCTGACAGTGAATACGCTGAAAAAAAACCAGCCGTCCAGCATCGGCTTACCGTTTATCGGCGCCGAAATCAGGTTGTCGGACAATGGCGAATTGCAAGCGCGAAGTCCAAGCGTGATGCTCGGCTACTGGCAAAACGAGGAAGCCACCGGTGCGTGTATTGATTCCGAAGGTTGGTTTGCCAGCGGCGACCTTGCCACCATCAACGCCGACGGATTTATTTCCATCACCGGTCGCCTGAAAGACATCATCGTGTTGGCGACTGGCGAGAAGGTGCCGCCGGCGGATATGGAATCGGCGATTTGCGATGACCCGTTGTTTGAACAGGCGGTGGTAATCGGCGAAGGTCGTGCGTTTTTATGCGCGTTGATTGTGTTGAACCCGCAAAGTTGGGCGCGCCATGCCGAACAACTGGGTGTCGATGCAACCAATCAAGCCGCGTTGTCCGAATCGCGTGTGGAAGAATTTATGCTGGAAAAAGTCGCTCGATGCCTGCGAGATTTCCCCGGTTACGCGGCGGTGCGTCGGGTGTGGGTAACCACCGAGCCGTGGGGCGTTGCCGATGGTGCCCTTACTCCGACATTAAAAATAAAACGCCCGGTATTGCGCGAGCGTTTCAAGACGCAAATCCAAAACTTATACGAAACACCTCGGTGACCACGCTCGCATTTGATGTATACGGAACTTTGATCGACACCGCCGGCGTTACCGGCGCGTTGAAAAAAATGTTGGGCGACGATGCCAAAGCCGAAACATTTTCCGAAAAGTGGCGACAGAAACAACTGGAATATACTTTTCGCTATGGGGTAATGGCGCACTACCGGGATTTTCGTGTTTGCACGCGTCAGGCGTTGGATTTTTGTTGCGCGCAGTGGCGCGCCGACTTCTCATCCAAACAACGCGAGCATTTGATGGCGCAGTATTTATATCTGCCGGCGTTCAACGATGTGGTGGATGGCCTCGAACGTTTGTCGCAATCAAAAGTAAAAATGTATGCGTTTTCCAACGGCACACCGGATGATCTCGAACAACTACTTGGCCATGCCGGTATTCGCGAATTTTTTGCCGATGTGGTCAGCGTTGATGAAGTATCCACATTCAAACCAAACCCGGCGGTGTATCATCATTTTCTACAACGCGCCGATGCACTCGCGCAACACAGTTGGTTAATCTCCGGTAATCCTTTCGATGTGTGCGGCGCGCGCGCCATCGGTATGCAGGCAGTGTGGTTGAGACGCAATCCGACGACGGTATTTGACCCGTGGGAATTTGCGCCAACGCACGAAGTTGCGACTTTCGCCGAGATGACGGCGTTGTTTACAAATGATGTGGATGGAATGACACAATCCGCGTGACGACATTAATAGTCCGGCTACGTCGGACTTCCTCTCGTGTGCTTTGGCTTCTCAACGCGCCTTTGTCTTCTCAATTCACTGTTACCCCCGATTCGTCATTCTCGCCGGTAGGCGGGAATCCAGATGGCGGCGCAAGCCGCCTGGTGAGTCTCGCTACGCGTGACGGCACCAATAGCCCGGCGGACAAGGAGTCACGCTACGCGTGACGACATTAATAGTCCGGCAAAGCCGGACGCCAAAAGGAGTCCCGCTGTTCTGCAAGTTATGGCATAATCCCGCACTCGAACATTTCGCAAACGATCCATTCAACGAATTAATCCGGAGAGCAATCAATGAACTTTTTTATTTCCGATGCGTGGGCGCAGAGTAGTATCCTGGGTGGCGGCGGCTGGATGGGGTTGTTGCCCATGGTGCTGATTTTCGTCATCTTCTATTTGCTACTGATTCGTCCTCAACAAAAACGCGCCAAACAACACAAAACCATGGTGGCGGAATTGGCAAAAGGAGACGAGATCGTAACCAACGGCGGCACCCTGGGAAAAATAACCAGCATTGATGATAATTTCCTCACCGTGGAAATCGCCGCAGGTGTGCGCATCAAAGTGCAACGCATGTCGGTCGCGCAGATGATGCCGAAGGGGACGATTAAGTAATCTCGAAAAAATTTGGCGAGCACGACGCCACTGAAAAAACGCCCGCAAAAAAGACACGGACGAACGGCGAAAACCCGCCGGCGGGCAATAAGTTTTTTCCAATCTTTTTTCGCGGCGGTGCGCAGGTTTCGGTGATTTTTTCATCCTCGGCTACACTGGGCTTTTTATTAAAGGTGAACTAATGCCCAAACAAATGAAAGCCCAAACCAACCCCCAAACTCCCGCGCCGACCTCTCCGTTGCTCTGCGAGGACGTTCTCTCCTCGGTGCTTGCGGATAACACGCGCATCGCATATGCCAAAGGCTGGGAGCGCTGGGAAACCTACTGCATCGCAAACGATGTCTGTTCGCTGCCGGCCGATCATGAAGATGTCGCCCAATTCCTGGTGGAGATGGCGACTCGTCCCGATGCCAACGGCAAATTGCCGGCACTCGGCACGGTGATTTTGTGGCGCAGTGCCATCAATCGAAAACATGTGGAAGCAGACTTAAAATCGCCCACCAGACATCCGAAAGTGACCAGCGTGTGCAAAGGTCTGGCGCGTATCCGTGGAACCAAAAGCCGGCAGGTCAAAGCCCTGCGCGAGTATCACATCAAAGCGATGTTGAAGTGTTGCGGAAAAACGCCGATTGGATTGCGCGATGCGGCAATCATCGCGCTGGGTTTTGCCGCGGCGTTGCGCCGTTCTGAAATTTGTGGCTTGACCATGAGCGACCTTGAGATGATGGACGACGAAGATCAGCAGAAAATGTTTTTGCATATCCGACAATCCAAAACCGACCAACACGGCTACGGGCAGAAAGTCGCCGTTCCCGATGGCGAAAATCTGCGGCCCATCGCACGCCTCAAACGCTGGCTCAAGATTGCCAACCTCTGCGACGCATCGGCCAACACGCCGGTATTCCAAACCATGTTGCGCGGTGGCAGACTGCGCGGTTCGCCCATGCACCACTCCGACATCCCGCGCCTGATCAAGCATTACGCCGGGCTGATTGGCATCAACCCATCCGAGGTCGCCGGACATTCGTTGCGCGCCGGTTTCGTCACCAGCGCGGCGGTGCATCATGCGCGGCTGGATAAAATCATGGAAGTCACCCGCCACCGCAATCCTGCCACGGTCATGAAATACATCCGCGATGCCGATAGTTTCGCCGACCATGCGGGCAAGCGGTTTTTGTGAAGTGGCCGCCGGCGAGGATGACGGGTTGGGGGGTAATAGTGAATCGTAAAGTGTGACTCTCTTTGAAACGCCAAAAGTACACGAAAAAAACTTGGTACGCCGAACTATTAGTATCATTACGCAAGCGTGGCGCACCAGGCGGCTTGCGCTGCCACCTGGATCCCCGCCTACCGGCGAGGATGACGAATACTAATTCTTTCGTTGTCACGCCCACAGACAGTTTTGCTATTTACTCTATTCTTCCAATCACCAGAGCGTGCAGGGACGCACGCCGGCGCGTGGAAACAGGAAGTTTCCCCCTGCGATGCGGGGGGTGCGGGGGGCATCCCCCCCGCAAAGCGCGAGCACGCGCAAGCGAACCTTTGCATATCAGCCACAGGTTACTCGGCGGCGTAAGCTGCCGCCAATGCCCTTCGTACACCACAGCCATTTGCGGCGTAGCCGCGCAAATGGCGACGAAAAGGCAAGCGCAATGCTGCGCCAGGCACAGACATTCATTGTATAATCCGGCGTTTTGGTTGCTGGTGACACTTCGCAGAATCCGCCCCATAACCCGTCGCATGGCCATCGTATAACCTCGAATGTTGAATCAAACCATCTGGTGGAAATACCTGCTGATCGCGCTGGTGCTGGCGGTCGGGGCTTTCTATGCATTGCCGAATATTTTCGGCAATGACCCCGGCGTGCAAATTCGTGGCGCACGCGGGGCAAGCGTGGATGCGACAACCATGACGCGGATTGAAGATTTGCTCGACAACGCATCGCTGGAAATCAAATCCATTGCGCGGGACGTCGATGGCATCAAGGTTCGCTTTGGGGACAGCGAAGATCAACTCACGGCGCGGGATTTGATTGAGGAAGGGCTCGGCAGCGGCTACACCACCGCATTGACCTTGCTGTCCGGTGCTCCCGCATGGTTGACCGATTTCGGTGCCAGCCCGATGTATCTGGGGCTGGATTTGCGCGGCGGCGTGCATTTCCTGCTGGAAGTGGATATGGACAACGCCATCGCCCGCGCCCGTGAGCGTTACGCCGGCGACATCAAGAGCATCCTGCGCGAGCGCAAACTTCGTTACCGTAGCGTGCGCCCCGACCCGGCCGGGAATATTGAAATCACCTTGCGCGATGCCACCCAACTGGAGCAGGCGCGGGATGTGGTGGAGCAACGCCTGCCGGAGTTGCGCGTGCAGCCGCAGCAGGATGGCGCGCGCGCCGGTGTGCTGGTGGCGCGTCTCAGCAATGACCATATTAAAGAAATCAAGGAGTTTGCGCTGGAGCAGAATATGACCGCTCTGCGAAATCGCATCGATCAACTGGGGGTAGCCGAGCCGGTGGTGCAACAGCAGGGCGACGAACGTCTGGTGATCCAGTTGCCCGGGGTGCAGGACACCGCGCGCGCCAAGCGCATCCTCGGGCGCGCCGCCACGCTGGAGATGCACATGGTGGATGAAAAACACAACGCCGAGGCGATGGAATCCGCTCAGGCGCCGCCGGGTTCGCGGCTGTATCAATTCCGCGATGACCGGCGCATCCTGCTGTTCAAGCGAGTAATCTACTCTGGCGAAAATATCATTGACGCGGCCGCCAGCCTTGACACCCAAACCGGCACGCCGATTGTCAGCATCACGCTGGATGCGGCCGGCGCGCGCATCAACCAACGGGTGACCGGCGATAATGTCGGCAACCGTATGGCGGTGGTGTATCTGGAAATCATATCAACCACCAAAAAGGATGCCGATGGCGAGGTAATACGCGATGCTCAAGGGCAATCGATACGGGTCAGCAGCAGGATAGAGGAAGTGCTGACCGCGCCGGTCATCCGCGATCAACTGGGCAAACGCTTCCAGATTGAAGGGCTGGATAGCGTCGCCGAAGCCCGCGATCTGGCGTTGATGTTGCGCTCCGGTGCGCTGGCGGCGCCGGTCGAAATTGTCGAAGAGCGCACCGTCGGACCCAGCCTCGGCCAGGCAAACATCAGTCAAGGATTTAATTCGGTAGTGGCCGGCTTCCTGCTGGTGTTGATTTTTATGCTGGTGTATTACCGCGTGTTCGGCATAACCGCCACCGTGGCACTGACCCTCAACCTGGCGTTGATGGTGGCGGTGCTGTCTTTCTTTCAGGCGACCCTGACCCTGCCCGGCGTCGCCGGCATCGTCCTGACCGTGGGCATGGCGGTGGATGCCAACGTGCTGATCTTCGAACGCATCCGCGAGGAGATACGCAACGGCAATTCGCCGCAAGCCAGCATCCACCTCGGCTATGACCGGGCCTTGTCCACCATCGTCGACGCCAACATCACCACGTTGATCGCCGCCATCGTTTTGTTCAACTTCGGCACCGGCCCCATTAAAGGGTTCGCAGTCACCTTGAGCATCGGCATCATCACTTCCATGTTCACCGCCATCATGGTCACGCGGGCGTTGATCAACTGGTATTACGGCGGCAAAACGGTTCGGGCGTTGTCGATCTAATGGAATTCTTCAAAGAAAAAACCCGCATAGATTTTCTCGGCAGGCGCAAACTCGCGCTGGTGCTGTCCGTACTGCTGCTACTAATCAGCATCGTTTCTCTGCTCGTTCGCGGATTAAATTTCGGCATTGATTTCAGCGGCGGCACGCTGGTGGAGGTCGGTTATCAGCAACCGGTTGAAATCGAATCGGTGCGAAGTGCGTTGCAGGAAGGCGCGTTCGACGATGCGGTGGTGCAACATTTCGGCACCTCCAAAGATGTGCTGGTGCGACTGCCGACGGAGACTTCGGCACGGGTTGAATCCGGCGCAGCCGCGCAACTCAGCGAGCGGGTGATTGAAGTGTTGCGCGCGTCCTACGGCGAAGTGCTGGCCGATGACGGCGACCCGGGCGGTTTGCAGCAGTGCGTCTCGGACGGCACCACCGCCGACTGCCGCGTGCAGATGCGCCGCGTGGAATTCGTCGGTCCCCAGGTCGGCGATGAACTCGCCAATCAAGGCGGGCTGGCGATGCTGTATGCCCTCATCGGCATCCTTATTTATGTCACCTTTCGTTTTGAGTGGCGTTTCGCCGTGGGCTCGGTGGTGGCGCTGGTGCACGATGTGCTCATCACCATTGGCGTGTTTTCTCTGTTTGGGTTTGACTTCTCGCTACCGGTGCTTGCCGCGGTGCTCGCGGTCATCGGCTATTCGCTCAACGACACCATCGTGGTGTATGACCGCATCCGGGAAAATTTTCGCAAGATGCGCAAGAGCAACACCGTCGAAATCATCAACCAGTCGATCAACCAAACCCTGCCGAGAACGGTGCTGACCTCGCTGACTACGCTCATCGTGGTGCTGACCTTGCTGATTTTCGGCGGCGAGGTCATTCGCGGATTTTCCATCGCGTTGCTTGCCGGGGTAATCATCGGCACCTACTCCTCCATTTTTGTCGCCAGCCCGGCGATATTGGTGCTCGGCATCACCCGCGAAGACATGATACCGGTCAAGAAAGAAGGTGCCGACGCCGCGCCCTGACCCCCCCCACGAATACCCGGCAAATGAACCGCTATAATCGAAACATCTGATGCGATGTCCTTATTGTGCGAGCGAAGACACCCGGGTGGTTGATTCACGCCTGGGCGACAGCGGCGAATGTGTGCGTCGTCGCCGCGAATGTAAGGACTGCGAGCAACGCTTCAGCACTTCCGAACATGTGGTGTTACAGATGCCGCTGGTAATCAAGTTTGACGGCGGTCGAGAAAAATTCAGCGAAGAAAAGTTGCGGCGCGGCATGACCCGGGCACTGGAAAAGCGTCCTATCGACACCGAAGCCGTGGAAGGGGCAATCAGTCGCGTCATGCGGCAATTTACCCACAAAGGCGAGCGCGAGATTGCGGCACGCGACATCGGCGAAGCGGTGATGCTTGAGTTGAGTGAACTCGATGAAGTCGCCTACGTGAGATTCGCTTCGGTGTACCACCGCTTCCAGGATCTGGACGCATTCAACGAAGAGGTGTTGAGATTTCGAAAATCGCAACTGAGCCAGCCGCACAAGGCGCAGATTTCGATTTTCGGCGGCGGTAAAAAAGGCTGAGTTTGCATAATGTTCGGTGCCGTAAAACAACCCGTTAGGGGTGCCGCAGGCGGTGATTCAATCGCCGATTTGGCGACCAGCGAACCAGTGCAACATTCGCTCGTGCCGGGGCAAGACGAGGGTTTCATGGCGCGTGCGCTGACACTGGCGGAGAAAGGCATCAACACCACGCATCCCAACCCCCGAGTCGGCTGCGTGATAGTCAATGACGGCGCGGTGGTGGGCGAAGGCTGGCATCGTCTGGCTGGCAAAGACCACGCCGAAATTATCGCCCTGAAGCACGCCGCAAAGCGGGCAAAAGGAGCGACCTTGTATCTGACGCTGGAGCCGTGCAACCACCACGGCAAGACCCCGCCATGTGCCAATGCGCTCATCAAGGCCGGCATCCGCCGCGCGGTGATTGCCATGCAAGACCCCAATCCGCTGGTCAACGGCAGCGGCATTGAGGCGTTGCAAAACGCCGGCGTGGAGGTGACGCTGGGGGTCGGCAAACACGCGGCGCAACAACTCAATCGTGGTTTTTGTCAGCGCATCCTGCATGCCCGGCCATGGGTGACACTGAAAATGGCGGTCAGTCTGGACGGCAAAACCGCCATGGCGAACGGCATGAGTCAGTGGATTACCGGCGAGGCGGCGCGCCGCGATGCGCATCAATTACGCGCCGCCAGTTCGGCGATTTTGACCGGCGTCGGCACGGTGCTGCGCGATGACCCGAAAATGACCGCACGTCCGGATGGCGACACCGGCGCCACCGATGGCATGCAACGCCAACCCTTGCGCGTGATTCTTGATAGCCATCTCAGCACTCCGCGACAAGCGAAAATTCTGCAGCCGCCGGGCAAGGCGTTAATCATTACCACCAGCAACAATCAAGACGCGGAATGGTTCAGCGGTGATGCCGTGGAAGTCATTCCCTGCGGCCAATCGAATCACATAAACGTCGGCGGCATTGACCTGCGGCAGGTGATGACCGAACTTGCCAAGCGTGAAATCAACGAAGTGATGCTGGAGGCGGGCCCCCGGCTGAGCGGCAACATGTTGAAGGCGCGGTTGGTCGATCAGGTGATTATTTACATGGCGCCGGACTTGCTGGGCAACGATGCGCGTGGCATGTTTGACATTCCCGGGCTGGAGAGTATGGCCGACAAACATCGTCTGGCGTTTCGTGATGTGCGAATGATTGGCAAGGATTTGCGTCTGAGCCTGGACATCATCGCGCCGCAGTCGCACGCCGCGTAAGCACGATGTTCACCGGAATCGTGCGCGCCCTGGGAACGGTGAAGTCGATCCGCAAATGCGGCGATTCTTGCACGCTCGTGCTTGATCTCGGTGCGCTGGATGACCGCCTCATCCACATCGGCGACAGCATCGCGGTCAACGGCGCCTGCTTCACGGTGAACGAATTGCAAGACAGTCAAGCCACTTTTGCGGTTTCGCCGGAGAGCATGGCGCGTTGTCTGGTCGGCAAATGGAGCGTTGGCGATCGCCTCAATCTGGAACCGGCACTCACTTTGCAAACGCCGCTGGGCGGGCATCTGGTGTCGGGTCACATTGACGACACCGGCACGCTGGTCGCGCGCCTTGATGCCGATACCTTTATTCACATGGAAATCGAAGTCAAGCGCGCCATCGGGCGACTGATTGCGCACAAAGGCGCGGTCGCCGTGGACGGTGTCAGCCTCACCATTAATGATGTGTCGGATGAGGACCAACGCACCCGCTTTACGGTCATGCTGGTGCCGCACACGTTGCAACACACCACCTTGGGCGAGATTCAGCCGGGCGCGCGCGTGCATGTGGAAGTGGATTCGGTGGCGCGTTATGTGCATCGCTTGCTTGAAACCGGCGAGGAAGCGAATGACAAGTAAAAAAATAACCGTGGATTCCATCGAACAAGTTCTCGAAGATTTTCGTCTCGGCAAGATGGTGATTATGGTGGATGACGAGGATCGCGAAAACGAAGGGGATTTGCTGGTGGCGGCGGAATGTATCACCGCTGAACACATCAATTTTATGGCTTCCCACGGACGCGGATTAATCTGCCTCACCCTCAGCGAACAACGTTGCGCGCAGTTGGAGTTGCCGCTGATGGTCAGCCGCAACAGCGCGCGCTTCGTGACCAACTTCACCGTGTCCATTGAAGCCGCCCGCGGCGTAACCACCGGCATCTCCGCCCACGACCGCGCCATCACAGTTCAGGCAGCCGTGCATGTCGACGCGTGCGCGGATGATTTGGTCACGCCCGGACACATCTTCCCGATCAAAGCGCAACCCGGCGGCGTGCTGACCCGCGCCGGACACACCGAAGCGGGCAACGATCTGGCGCGCATGAGCGGCTTTGAACCGGCAAGCGTGATTTGCGAAATTTTAAATCCCGATGGAAGTATGGCGCGGTTACCGGACTTGATCAAATTCGGACGCACGCACGGAATTCGCATCGGCACCATCGCCGAATTAATTCGTTACCGCATGCAAAACGATCCCACCGTGCAGCGCGTGTCCGAAGCGCATCTGCAACTCAAACAAGGGCGATTCAAATCCTGCATCTACCGCGACATGGTGGAAGGCGGAGTGCACATGGCGTTGGTTCACGGCGAAATCGATGCCACGCAACCGACCCCGGTGCGGGTTCATGTGCATCGCGGTTTGCTCGATGTGGTGTTGGAACCGGCGCCGCCGTGGAGTTGGTCGCTGGAGAATGTGCTGGAGACCATCGCCGCACGAAAATGCGGTGTGGTTGTGTTATTGTCCTACCGTGAATCCGCCGAAGAATTGGCTGATCGCATTGAACTGAAACCAGTGTCGGCAAAGGCAAGGTCGGTCAAATCTGCTCGCACAAAAAAATCCGCCAACCCTGACAAGCCGGGCAAATCGGACAAGCCCAAGCAACCGGAGCATTCGCCGGACAACCTGCGGATGCTGGGTGCCGGCGGGCAGATTCTAGCCGACTTGAAGGTCGGCAAAGTGCTCGCTTTGGGGCGTGAAAAGCGCGCCCACGGATTGTCGGGTTTTGGGCTGGAAATAGTCGCCTACATCGCCGACCCGCAACAACTTGAACAATGGCCATGACACCATGGCAACCAACGCATGAATGAAATAGAAAAACCACTCGGCATCGGCCCCGATCACTACGCCATCGTCGCCAGTCGGTTTAATCAGGCAATTACCGAGCAATTAATCGCCGGGGCGATGGCGGAATTCGCACGTCAGAATGTTGATTCGGATCGGGTTCATTGCTTTTGGGTGCCCGGCGCGTTTGAAATCCCCATGGTGTGTCGGCGACTCACGGAAGACAGGTATGCCGCGGTCATTGCTTTGGGTGCGGTCATTCGCGGAGAGACCCCGCACTTTGATTATGTCGCCGGTGAATGTGCGTGCGGTGTCATGCAACTCAATCTGCAAGGCGACAAGCCGGTAATTTTCGGCGTGTTGACCACCGACACCGTTGAGCAAGCGGTGGAACGCGCCGATGTCCGGAAAAAAAATAGAGGCGCCGCCGCGGTCACCGCCGCTTTGGAGATGGTTGACTTGATGAGAACAATCTACTAACTGCCGGCGGAGAAGGGCACATGGCGATAAGTGGCAGACGCCTGGCGCGCCGTTGCGTGGTGCAGGCACTTTATCAATGGCGAATGACCGGACAAGAGCCGTCCGAGATTCCGGAAAACTTTATCGCCAATGAAAACCTGACCGGCAAACATCTGGATTATTTTTTGTTGCTCATCAACCGCATACCCGGGCGCATCAAAAAAATTGACCAACACATTAAAGTTCATCTGGACCGCGACATCAATAAAGTGGATTTGATCGAGCAGGCGATCTTGCGGCTTGGTGTGTATGAACTGGTTTATGCGCCGGATATTCCCGCAAAAGTAGTGTTGAATGAAGCCGTGGATCTGGCAAAAATATTTTGCTCGGAGAACGGCTACCAATACGTCAACGGAGTGCTCGACAAAATAGCGCACGATGTCAGAGGCGAACTTGCCGAACAATCAGTCGAATAGCCGAGCGCATAATCGCCCAATAACTCGGCGGGATTTATTCAAAAGCCCGGGCAATTTTCTCGCGTTCGGTTTTGGTGCCGGACTCATGCCGGTGGCACCGGGAACCTGCGGCACGCTGATAGCCATTCCGTTTTTTTTGCTACTGCACGAACTCCCCGCGTTTTTGTATGCCGGCGCATTGCTCGTCACATTCATCGCCGGCACTGGTTTATGCGCACGCGCCGCCGAATCGCTGCACCTCCCGGCACATCGCCACGACCATCCGGGCATCGTCTGGGACGAGATGGTTGGGCTATGGGTCACGCTCGCGTTCATTCCCTTTTCATGGAGCGCCGTAATCCTCGGCTTCGTGCTGTTTCGCGTGTTTGACATCGCCAAACCCTGGCCCATTCGCCTGATCGACCGACGCCTTCACGGCGGCATCGGCATCATGCTCGACGACCTAATCGCCGGCGTCTTCGCCAACCTGATGTTGCGGTTGGTGTTGTCGTGGTTTTAATGGTAATCAACGCATCGGTCATACCTGATAGAGACCCATCATGAGTATTCAATTTATCAACGCCTATCACGCCGAACTGGAAAATCTGCGCAAGGTCAGCGGCTCCCGCAACGAAAGCGAATTGCGAGATGCGTTTCAAACCTGCCTGAAAAAATATTGCGCAAACCGCGACTTGACGCTGATAGCGGAACACCCGGATGCCGACAA
The DNA here is from genome assembly GCA_965249835.1 of Candidatus Poriferihabitaceae bacterium. Lineage (GTDB taxonomy): Bacteria > Pseudomonadota > Gammaproteobacteria > Arenicellales > Poriferihabitantaceae > JAHRAW01. The sequence goes on along the minus strand of CBDFMY010000002.1, from coordinate 16,892 downwards.
TCGCAAGGCAAGACCGGATGGCACCATCAAGGACAAGATGCGGTTGCCCTGGGGGTATTGGGAAGCGAAGGACGACAAAGACGATCTGGACAAAGAGATAGACAAAAAAATTCACCAGCGCGGCTACCGCACCTCAAACATTCTGTTTGAGAACACCGTAGAAGCGGTATTGATACAAGACAACGAGGAAGTGCGGCGCGTAAACATGGAAGATGCCAAAGAACTGGACGCGCTCATTCTGAAATTTTTGCACCACGCACCGCCGGAAGTCGCCAACTTCCATAAAGCCACCGCACAATTCAAGGAAGACATGCCGCAAGTGCTGATTGCGTTGCGCGAAATGATTACCAAATCCTACCAAACAAACCCCGACTTCCGCACCGCCGCCGATGACTTTCTCCAATTGTGCCGCGAAACCATCAACCCCGAAGTGGAAGCAGCCGATGTGCGCGAAATGCTGATTCAACATATCCTCACCAAAGACATCTTTCTCAAGGTATTTAACGAGGATCAATTCCACAAAGAAAACAACATCGCCAGTCGTCTCGACCACCTCGAAGAAACTTTCTTCACCGGCAACACCAAACGTGCAATGGTCGATCGCCTGAAAGGATATTACAGCGCCATCACCGCTACTGCCGCCAGCATTGAAAGTCATCAGGAAAAGCAGAAGTTTCTGAAAGCGATTTATGAAGATTTTTACAAGGTGTATAACCCCAAAGCCGCCGACCGCCTCGGCGTGGTTTATACGCCGAATGAAATCGTGGATTTCATGATTAAAGCCACGGATGAATTGGTGCATAAACATTTTGGTCGTCGTATTTACGACAAAAATGTGCAAATTCTGGATCCCGCCGCCGGCACCGGCACCTTCATCACCGACCTCATCGAATTCATCCCGACCGCCAACCTGCCGTATAAATACCAACACGAAATTCACGCCAACGAAGTCGGCATCCTGCCGTATTACATCGCCAACTTGAACATTGAATACACCTACAAACAAAAAACCGGAACATATAAAGAGTTTCCGAATATCTGTTTTGTAGACACGCTGGATAATCTTGACTTTTCCGGACGCAAGGGCAAAGGGCAGGCAGATTTAATTGGCTCAATGAGTGATGAAAATCTGGCGCGCGTAAAAAAACAAAACGAAAAAGACATTTCGGTCATCATCGGTAATCCGCCGTATAACGCCAATCAGCGCAATGAAAATGACAACAACAAGAATCGCGAATATCCCGGCATAGATGCGCGAATCAAGAAAACTTACATCGCGCAAAGCACCGCACAAAAGACCAAACAATACGACATGTATAAACGTTTCATCCGCTGGGCATCCGACCGATTGGATAATGATGGTGTGCTGGCGTTTATCACCAATCGGTCGTGGCTGGACTCAAAGCAGGATGACGGGTTTCGCAAAATCGTTTGCGAAGAATTCAACGAAATCTACATTGTTGATTTGGGGTCAGATGTAAGAAGAAACCCTCGAATTTCAGGCACTACTCACAATGTGTTTGGTATACAAACAGGAGTTTCCATCGAATTCTTCGTCCGCAAAGAAGGAAAATCAACATGCGATATTTATTATACAAAACGAGAAGATGAAGAAATTGCTCTTGACAAACTTGCGTTTCTTTCCACCACCGCTTTTTCTGATATTAATTTTGAACACATCGTCCCCGACCAAAAACAGAATTGGCTGGAGCAAACCGACAATGATTTTGATGGATTACTTTGTCTTGCGAACAAGAAAACGAAACTTGCCAAAACAGAAAACCCCAAAGATACAAGTGCGGTCTTTAAATTATTTTCACTGGGTGTAGTAACCAATCGAGACGACTGGACTTATGATTTTGATAAAAGGAAACTTGGGAAAAAAATAAAGTTTTTTATCAAAAATTACGAAACGATGCGCGACAAATTTGGCGGACAAGACATTGATGCGGAAAAACTTGGCACAGAAATAAAATGGACGCGTGATTTAAAAAAACAGTTATCAAAAAATAAAAAAAACCAATTTGATGCTACCTATATTCGGCAATCGTTATATCGTCCATTTGTGACCAAACATATTTATTTTCAGCAAAATCTCAATGAGATGCAGTATCAGATGCCGAACATTTTTCCGACCGGCAAGAAAGGAGAAAACAAAGTTATTTGCTTTAATGTGAATGGTAAGGATTATTATGTTTTGGGAGGCAATAAAGTGCCTAATCTCCACTTCACCGGCGATACGCAGTGCCTTCCACTTTACCGTTACGATGAAAAAGGCGATCGCCATAGCAATATAACGCAATGGGGCATCCAGAAATTTCAAAATCATTACCGCACTAAAAAAATCACCGCCGAGGATGTTTTTCATTACACCTACGCGGTGTTGCATAACCCCGCCTATTTGGAAAAATACGCGGTCAATCTCAAGCGCGAATTTCCGCGTCTGCCGTTTTATGATGACTTTGCCAAATGGGTGAAATGGGGCAAGGAATTGATGACCCTGCATATTGATTTTGAAAAGCAACCGCCGCATCCATTAAAGCGCATAGACAAACCATGCGAAGCCGGAGACGCGAAACTCAAAGCCGACAAACAAAAAGGCATCATCACGCTTGACCAAAAAACCCAACTGACCGACATCCCCGGTGATGCGTGGAACTATCAATTGGGCAGTCGTTCGGCGTTGGAATGGGTGCTGGATCAATACAAAGAAAAAAAGCCCAAAGACCCCACCATCCGTGAAAAATTCAACACCTACCGATTCGCCGACCACAAAGAACATGTCATCGACTTGCTCGGCAGGGTTTGCACGGTCAGCGTCAAAACCATGAAAATTATCAACCAGATGCGCGAAGGGTAAGCCAATGTTAGACAAGTTGCCTTCGTTCATTAGTTTGTTAGGTGTTTTCATTTTAGGTGCATCTGTAAGTTATGACTTTGGATTTTTCTATGTTCTTGGAACCAGTTTCTCGGAAATGCCAACCACATTATCAGATCATTTGCGGAGTTCGTTAAATTGGATTCCAGTTGGCATAATGGGTATTTGGGGGCTATTCATTTATGAGATGTTTAACAGACGAGTAGAGCAGGGTATGACGGAAGAGGAACTACTCCGAGGAACATCACATCCAAAACTCATAGCATGGCTTCGAAAATTACCAGTGTATTTTATTATGCTTTTAGCCGCTTCTCCGGTAATTCAACTATTTATTGGTGTTGAGATACTAATTTCACAATGGATTCTTTTTGTAACAGTTTATTGGGGTTTGTTTATCACTTTTGTTTTCGGACATGAGAGAATAAGACAACAAACTTCGCTTGCATTCCGTGTTGCAAGTTATGTTATTCCTACTGTTTTAATGACTCTTGCTTTTTATGGCGGTAGTAATGCCCAAAGAATCACAAAAGGTGGTGGCACTCAATATGTGTTTGATCTGAGGGAAACACAAAGGGAAACTAAAATCGTTGGCACTTTGGCGAGATCTTTTGAAAAGTATCATCTTATTTGGGATAAAAGCAAGAAAGAAATAAGGTTGGTGAATGTTAACGAAGTAGTTCAATTCTATCCGCAATCCAAAACGGCTAACTCCGACCAAAAATCCCCATCTACCTCGCGATAATTACATGCGCCAGAGTTAGTGGTTGTCGATATTTTCTATCATCTCAGCCGCCTCATTGGTTATATTGGAAACGGAAAGTCGTAATGCTTCATGAACAGGTTTAAATTTTTTGAGATATGGGTCGCTGAGTTTTTCTCTTTTTAACCGCGACCGGTGTCCTTCTAAAATCCAATTTTGGTAGGCATCAGCCGCGATGATAAGGCGGTGAACTTCCGATTCAAGTTCAGGAACATAAAGTTTAGAGAGCATTTTAGTTTTGTATATTGGGAATTTAGGCAATTTCACATCAGCCCCAGCAAGTCGGAGCTCTCTATTATTATCCAGCCAATGCAGTGTTTTATATGCTGCAGTAACTAATTGCTCTAATTTTTTCTTTTTTAAATCTGCCTTTGAAGATTTTCGATTTAATTTATGCGAAACCCTGATTGTCATGTAACCACCTGCAATAGCAATCAATCCGCCGATGATGGCTGATATCATGTTCAACAGATACCCGCCAAATGTCATAAATAATTGTGATTCTTCTGTAGCCATTTTCTCACCTGCGTGTTAAAAATATTTTCCGAGACATGAATAATGCCAGAAACATTCTGGATTCGTGGCATGACAAAAAGGGGAAGTCGACATAATGATAGCGGCTAACGCCGCTTGGGTTATAATAGATTCTCGCCTACCGGCGAGGATGATGATCTGGGGATGTGGTTTGGATTATGACGGTATTAGTTACTCTCATGGTTTTTTAGTTCTGGGTTCTCGCCGTTGGCGAGAACAACAGACTGGATTCCCGCCTGCCGGCGAGAATGACAGGGTGGGGAGACAACGGTAAATCGGGCGGGAGTGATTTTTTTGAGATGCCAAAAGTAACCGAAAAAAAGTCCAGCGTAGCCAGACTTTTATTCTCAATGTGCTTTTGGCGTCTCAACGCGCTTTTGTCTTTTCAATTTACTATTGCCCTTTCATTCGTCATTCTCGCCGGCAGGCGGGAATCCAGACGCGGCGTAGCCGCGCAATAGCGGCGGCTTTGCCGCCGGTATTTCAAGCCAGAATGACAAGCCGAATAGTGACCGCGCGGGGACGAGTCAGACGGGCTAAGCCGTGCACGGGCTCATCGTTTGTGTATAATCACTGCCGACCGTGCGATAATTTGATTTAATGCAGACCGCAATTACACCGTCACCACTACCAATGTTTTCTGCCAACCAACCAATCCTGCGAACCGACGCTTCGGGTATGCCCCTCGAATGGGTGGATTTCAAGCGTGCGGTTACGTTGCTGTGTCTGGGGCAGGTTGCGTATTCCTGCGGCTCGAATACCATGCGCGTGCGCGGCGGTTTCAATCGAATCAGCGGGAGTCAAAGTTGCATTGATGTCAATTCCATCATCGCCACCCACGGCAACAATCACGCGATCATCAAAATGCGCGACAGTTATATTCCGCCGTTGCACAACCTGCCGTTGTTTCAGCGTGATGGAAATATTTGTCTTTATTGCGGCGGTCATTTTTCGCAACGACAGTTGTCGCGCGATCATGTGACGCCGTTCAGTCAGGGCGGCACCGATAGTTGGAACAATGTCGTAACCGCGTGCGTGCGTTGCAATAATCACAAGGCCGGCCGAACTCCGCAACAGGCCGATATGGAATTGCTGGCGGTGCCGTTCACGCCCACCCATGCCGAATACATTTATCTGCAAGGGCGAAGAATTCTCGCCGACCAGATGGAATTTCTGCGCGCCCATTTTCCGCGTTCAAGTCCGTTGCATCAGCGCGTCTGATTATCGGTCTGAACATCAACCACAATTTTCCGTTCCAATTGGTGGCCACGCATGTCTTCATTTCGCGCTTATCGAATCGATCAGGTTGACGACAAAATAGTCGCCGATTTTCAGCAACTCACGCTTGATGACTTGACCGAAGGCGAGGTCGTGGTCAAAGTTTTGTGGTCGGGCATCAACTATAAGGACGCGCTGGCGGCCACCGGTCGCGGCAAAATTCTGCGGCAATTTCCGTTGAACGGCGGCATTGATTTGGCCGGCGTGGTAACCGACTCCGGCGACCAACGCTTCCGTGAAGGCGACCCGGTGTTGGTGTCCGGCTTCGGCTTGTCGGAGATGTATGACGGCGGTTATTCCGAGGTCGCCCGTGTCAAAGCGGATAGCATCGTGTCGTTGCCGAAGGGATTGGAGTTGCGCGAGGCAATGGCGATTGGAACCGCGGGCTTCACCGCCGCGTTGGCGGTGGCGCGCATGGAGCAGAACGGTCAGAGCAAAGACGGCGGACCCATCGTAGTAACCGGTGCCACCGGCGGGGTCGGCAGCGTCGCGATTAACATCTTGAACGCCGCCGGATACGAGGTGGTCGCCTTCACCGGCAAGAAAGATCAATACGATTACCTGCGCGAACTCGGTGCCGGCGAATTCATCGACCGCCACACCATCGAAATGGGCACCCGTGCGCTGGAAAAAGCAACCTGGGGCGGCGCGGTGGACAGTGCCGGCGGTGAAACGCTGGCGTGGCTGACGCGCACCGTGAAACCACGCGGCAACATCGCCAGCATCGGTTTGGTGGATAGCCACACACTCAACACCACGGTCATGCCGTTCATTCTGCGCGGGGTGTCGCTACTCGGCATCAATTGTTTGGAAGTGTCGCTTGAGGTGCGTGATGAAATTTGGCGACGACTCGGCGATGATTTAAAGCCCGACAAACTCGACAGAATTGTTTCCCGCGAAATAAAATTTGACGAACTGCCGAATGCCTTTGATGGTTATTTCGATGGGTCGAATTGGGGAAGGACGGTGGTCAAAATTCAAGCGCAATCCAGTTAAAAAACTCAGCGGCGTTAGCCGCTATCCTTAATGAATGGCGGCGAAGCCGCGCCGTTCGATGTGAGAATTACGGTCTGGGGATGTGGTTTGGATTATGACGGTATTAGTTACTCTCATCGTTTTTTAGTTCTGGGTTCTCGCCTTTGGCGAGAACAACAGACTGGATCCCCGCTTGCCGGCGAGGATGACGGGTTGAGAAGGCAACGGTAAATCGGAAGGCAATACTCCTTTTGAGAAAACAATGGTAAATAGTTGTCACGCAAAGCGTGACACTAAAACGTGCTCCGGCGTAGTTGGACTCATTTGTTTTGATGCCGCCGGGTTTTAATCCATTTCAAAAAATATCGGGCGATATAAGGGAACACCGCGAGCAACAAAAAAGACGCGATGATTTGCCACGATAACAAACCCGAAACCGAATCGAGTTTGGCTAACTGCGTGCCGGCGTTGACGAACACCATGCTCGGCACCAACATTCCCAAAAATGAGGCGAGCATGTAGGTCAATGTTCGGATGGAAGTCAGGCCCATGACCAGATTGACCACGAAAAACGGAAAGACCGGAACCAGACGAATGGAAAACAAATAGAGCGCGCCTTCTTCACGAAATTTTTCACGAATTTTCGCCAACCGCTCGCCCATTTTTTTCTGCACCAGATCATCGAACAAGTAACGCGCAATCAAAAAGGCGAGAGTCGCGCCGATAGTAGCGGAAATCGAAACGATCAACGAGCCGATAACGAAGCCGAAGATCGCGCCGGATGCGAGCGTCAAAACCAATGCGCCCGGAATGGATGCGGCGGTGATTGCCACATACACCGCCGCGTATAACAATGCCGCCGAAAGCGGATGCGCCTGGCGATAGGCGATGACGCGCCCGAGTTGGGATTTAATATACGGCAGGTTGAGATATTTTTCCGGACCAAGATACACCAGCACCGCCACCAACAGCAGAATGACCGCGACTACGATGATTTTTTTTGGTGACATTTGGGTTTTTCGTTACGCTTCCATTTGGGCGATCAACGCATCGGCGAAACCGCTGGTGGAAACGGTGGTTGAACCTTTCATTTGTCGTGCGAAATCGTAGGTCACCGTTTTTTTCGCGAGCACCGCGACGAACGCATCGTTAATCAACTCCGCCGCTTCGTTCCAGCCGATGTATTCCAACATCATCACGCCGGAGAATAACAACGAAGACGGATTGACTTTATTTTGATTGGCGTATTTCGGCGCGGTGCCGTGAGTGGCTTCAAACACCGCGAGGTGATCGGCGATATTGGCGCCGGGCGCGATACCGATTCCGCCCACTTCGGCGGCAAGCGCGTCGGACAGATAATCGCCGTTCAAGTTGGTGGTGGCGATGACATCAAACTCGGCCGGCCGCAGTAGCAACAATTGAAACATGATGTCGGCGATACGATCCTTGATTAATATTTTCCCCGGTGGCAGGTTGCCGTCGTGTTCGTCCCACAGTTCATCTTCGGTAACGACATAATCGCGAAACTCTTCGGTTGCCACTTCGTAACCCCAGGTGCGAAACGCGCCTTCGGTGAATTTCATGATGTTGCCTTTATGCACCAAAGTGACGCTGGATTTGCTGCGTTCAATGGCATACTCAATCGCTTTTCGAACCAAACGTTTGCTGCCGAATGAACTGATTGGTTTTACCCCAAGGCCAGCGTCTTCAAAAAATTCCGCGCCCATTTCCTCGCGCAAAAAGCGCGCCAGTTTTTTATTTTCCTCGGTGCCACTGCGGTATTCGATGCCGGCGTAGACGTCTTCGGTGTTTTCCCGAAAGATCACGACATCCACTTCTTCCGGCTTGCGCAGCGGCGACGGCACACCTTCAAAGTAACGCACCGGGCGCACGCACGCATACAAATCCATTTCCTGACGCAACGAAACATTGAGCGAACGAAAGCCGCCACCGATGGGCGTGGTCAGCGGTCCTTTAATAGACACCACCAAATCGTGCATGGCATCTATGGTTTCTGCCGGGAAATAATCGCCGGCATAAATTCCCGCGGCTTTTTCACCCATGTATAGTTCGCACCAGCGCACCTTGCGTTGGTCGCCATATGTTTTTTCCACCGCCGCATCCCACACGCGCAAACACGCGGAAGTGATGTCGGTGCCGATGCCGTCTCCTTCAACGAAACCTAAAATGGGTTGGTCGGGAACCACGAGCCGAGCGTTTTTCACGGTGATTTTTTCGCCGTTTTGCGGCAGGTTGATGTGTTGATAACTCACTGATTGTTTCTCCGGATGGTCCGTGGATGACGATGGTTGATTGTATCCGATTAGCGGCGAAAATTGCGCGTGGCGTGGGCGAGTTTTTCGGCGTGGTGTCGAAAAGTGGCTTATAATTTCATCTCAACCAACAACCATAACCATCCTAATCAAAGTATGAACAAGAAAAAACCACGCTTCCGATGCACAATGTTTCCGCCAGCCCGCCGATGAGTCAGTCAATGAAAAGAATCTGCGTATACTGCGGCGCAAAGTCGGGCAAGCGCACCGATTACTTAAAAGCCGCCGACTCACTCGGCAATGAATTGCTTGCGCGCGGCATTGGCCTGGTCTACGGCGGCGGGCGCATCGGCTTGATGGGACGCATCGCCGACTGCGTGGTCGCCGGTGGCGGCGAAGTCATCGGCATCATCCCGCGATCGTTGTCAAACAGAGAAGTCGTCCACGACAAAATCAGCGAATTGAAAGTGGTCGACAACATGCACGAGCGCAAAGCATTGATGGCGAAATTGTCGGACGGTTTTATCGCCATGCCCGGCGGATATGGAACGCTGGAAGAGTTATTCGAAGCCCTCGCCTGGTCGCAACTGAAGTTTCATAAAAAACCATGCGCGGTTTTTAATGCATGCGGATACTACGACAGCCTTGCAAAGTTTTTAGATCAAGTGGTGGCGGAAGGGTTCGTCAAACCGAGCAACCGCGACTTGATGATTATGGAAGACAATCCGGCGCGACTGCTGGAGCGAATGGAGTTGTTTGTATCTGCCAATCGTTAAGACAAAACGGCGGCAGTGGCGGTTTGTTTTGCGCGCTACTTTTATGGCGCGCTTTCCGTTACACTGTTCTTTTGTGCAAGCATCATTCGCGAGCACCAATCATGATCAAAGCAACTACGAACAAAAACCAAAGAGACGCGGGCGCAACTTCGCAGGAAACGTTGCACGAACGCTGGCGGCAACTTGCCGCCAACGAAATTAAAAATGCGGAAATAAAAGACCATGCGTCCGCGGATTTTCTGTGGCGCACGCCGGAAGGCATCGACATCAAACCGCTTTATACGCGCGAGGATCTTGAGCGCATCGCCGATGTCAATACCTTGCCGGGCTTGCCGCCGTATACCCGTGGCACAAAGGCAACGATGTATGTCGGCCGCCCGTGGACCATTCGGCAATACGCCGGCTTCTCCACCGCCGAGGAATCCAACGCGTTTTATCGCGCCAACCTGAAAGGCGGGCAAACCGGTTTGTCGGTTGCGTTTGATTTGGCGACCCATCGCGGTTACGACTCCGATCATGCGCGCGTGGAAGGGGATGTGGGCAAAGCCGGGGTCGCCATTGATACGGTGGAGGACATGAAAATTTTGTTCGACCACATTCCTTTGGACAAGATGTCGGTTTCCATGACCATGAACGGCGCGGCGTTACCGATTATGGCGATGTATATCGTGGCCGCCGAAGAGCAGGGTGCGGCGCAAAAAAATTTGTCGGGCACATTGCAAAACGACATCCTTAAAGAATTCATGGTGCGCAACACTTATATCTATCCGCCGCAACCATCGATGAAAATTGTCTCCGACATCATCGCTTACACCGCCGAGTCGATGCCGCGTTTCAATCCGATTTCCATTTCCGGCTACCACATGCAAGAAGCCGGCGCCACCATCGTTCAGGAGTTGGCATACACCCTTGCCGATGGAATCGAATATGTGCGCGCCGCGATGGCCGGCGGCCTGGCGGTCGATCAATTTGCGCCGCGCTTGTCATTCTTCTTCGGCATCGGCATGAATTTTTTTATGGAGATTGCCAAGTTGCGCGCCGCACGAACTTTGTGGTCGGAGTTAATGGAAAAAAACTTTTCACCGTCGGAGCCGCGCTCGCTGATGTTGCGCACGCACTGCCAGACATCCGGGGTCAGCCTCACCAGCCGCGACCCGTATAACAATGTCGTTCGCACAACCATCGAAGCACTGGCGGCGGTGCTTGGTGGCACACAGTCATTGCACACCAATTCCTTTGACGAAGCGTTGGCATTGCCCACGGAAAACTCGGCGCGCATTGCGCGTAACACGCAGTTGGTGTTGCGTCATGAAAGCGGCGTTGCGCATGTGGTTGATCCGTTGGCGGGTTCTTATTATGTGGAGAGTCTGACGCATAGTTTAATGATTGAGGCGCGCAAGTTGATCGATGAAGTCGAAGCGATGGGCGGCATGACCAAGGCGGTTGAAGCCGGTATGCCGAAGTTGCGCATCGAAGAAGCCGCGGCTAAAAGACAGGCGCGCATCGACCGCGGTGAAGAAGTGATCGTCGGCATCAATCGTTATCAATTGCAGGACGAAGCGGAAGTGGATATTTTGGTGGTGGATAATCATGCGGTTCGCGAAGCGCAAATCCAACGCTTGCAAACGGTGCGGCAACAACGCGACCCGGCGCAAGTTGAGGCGGCGCGCGCTGAGTTGCGCGGTATTGCCGAATCGGGTGCGGGAAATTTGTTGGCGGCGGCGATTAATGCCGCGCGCGCGCGCGCGAGCGTGGGTGAAATTTCCGACACCCTGGAAGGCGTATATAATCGCCATCGTGCGCCAATCCGCTCGGTCGGCGGTGTGTATGGCGCGGCATACAAAGGCGATGAAAAATTCACAATGCTAACCGACAAGATTAAAAAATTTGCCGCGAAGGAAGGGCGGCGGCCGCGCATGTTGGTGGTCAAACTCGGACAGGACGGGCATGACCGCGGCGCGAAAACTATCGCCACCGCGTTCGCTGATTTGGGTTTTGATGTGGATATTGGCGCATTGTTTCAAACGCCGCAGGAAGCGGTTAATCAAGCGATTGAAAATGATGTGCACATCATCGGAATTTCTTCGCAAGCCGCCGGGCATAGAACGCTGGTGCCGGCGGTGATGAATGCATTGCGCGCCGCAAAGTGCGATCACATTACGGTGATTTGCGGCGGGGTAATTCCGCCGGGCGACCACGCCATGCTTCGTGAATGTGGTGTCGCCGCCATTTTTGGTCCGGGGACGAATATTCCCGAGGCTGCCGGTGAGGTATTGAAGTTGTTGGAGCAGAAATCACGATGAATAAAGATGACTATCTAAATCTGCGCAACCAATACCAGCCGAATAATCTACGGCATATTTTTATTTTGGAATCTCCTCCTGTCTCCGGAAAGTATTTTTATGATGAACGCGGTAAAACAAGTGAACCGCTTTTTAATGCAATGATGAAATTTATAGAGTTCACGTCCAGCAATAAAAAAGAAGGGCTTGAGTATTTCCAAAAATGTGGTTACCTGCTCGTTGATGCAACTTATCGACAAATTAACAACCTGACAGAGAGCAAGCGAAAGCAAATAATATGCGATGATTTTAAGTTTTTACTTGAGGATTTGAGCAATATCAATCCACAAAAAACAATACCGTTGATATTGGTGAAAGCAAATATTTGCGAAACACTAGAACAGCCACTTGAGAAAAATGGCTTCACCGTTTTGAACAACGGAATAAGTATATCTTTTCCTTCTAATGGTAACCAAAATAAATTTCACGAAAAACTTGTCCAAGTCTGTAACTCGAGTAATTCCCATGCATGAAATCATCGAAAAGTTGGAGAAAAAACGCGCGCAAGCCAAACAAGGCGGCGGCGCGGCGCGCATTGCAACGCAACACGACAAAGGCAAACTAACCGCGCGCGAGCGCATTGAAGTTTTGCTCGACCAAGGCAGTTTTGAAGAGTGGGATATTTTTGTCGAGCATCGTTGCACCGACTTTGATATGCAAAACAAAACCATCCCCGGCGATGGCGTGGTCACCGGCTACGGCGCGATCAATGGCCGGTTGGTGTTTGTTTATAGCCAGGACTTCACCGTGTTCGGCGGCTCGTTGTCGGAAGCGCACGCGGAAAAAATCTGCAAGGTGATGGATCAGGCGATCAAAGTGGGCGCGCCAATCATCGGTATCTCCGATTCCGGCGGCGCGCGCATTCAAGAAGGCGTGGCATCACTCGGCGGCTATGCCGAAGTTTTTCAGCGCAATGTACTCGCGTCCGGCGTGGTGCCGCAACTATCTTTAATTATGGGTCCCTGCGCCGGCGGTGCGGTGTATTCGCCGGCGATTACCGATTTTATTTTTATGGTGGAAGACAGTTCGTATATGTTCGTGACCGGTCCCGAAGTGGTCAAGACCGTAACCCACGAAGAAGTTACCGCCGAAGATCTCGGTGGCGCGAAGACGCATGCTTCGCGTTCCGGCGTGGCCGACCTGGCGTTTGAAAATGATGTGCAAGCGTTGTTGATGACGCGACAGTTTTTTGATTTTCTGCCGGCAAACAACCGTGACCGCGCGCCGCTTCACCCAAACGACGACACGCCCACGCGCACCGAAAAATCTTTGGACACCTTGGTGCCGGATAATCCCAACCTGCCATATAACATTAAAGAAATTATCGGCAAGGTAGTCGACGAGGGCGATTTTTTTGAACTGCAACCGAACTACGCGAAAAATATAGTCATCTGTTTTGCGCGCATGCAAGGCAACCCCGTTGGCTTCGTAGCCAATCAGCCGATGGTGCTTGCCGGTTGTTTGGACATCAACGCATCGGTCAAGGCGGCGCGCTTCGTGCGCTTTTGCGATGCCTTCAATATTCCCATCGTCACGCTGGTTGATGTGCCGGGATTCATGCCCGGCACCGCGCAGGAACACGGCGGCATCATCAAACACGGCGCGAAATTGTTATACGCCTACGCCGAATGTACTGCGCCAAAAGTAACGGTGATTACGCGCAAAGCCTACGGCGGCGCATATGATGTGATGGCATCCAAACACTTGCGCGGCGATGTCAACCTGGCCTGGCCAAGCGCGGAAATCGCAGTGATGGGACCCAAAGGCGCAGTCGAAATTATTTTTCGTGAAGAAGCAAAAGACGCCGCGGCAATCGAAGCGCGCACCGAGCAATATCGAGAAAAATTCGCCAACCCGTTCGTTGCCGGACGCCGCGGCTACATTGACGATGTAATTTTCCCGCGTGACACGCGCAAACGGCTATGCCGCTCGCTGGCGATGTTGCGGGATAAAAAACTGGAAAACCCGTGGAAGAAGCATGGGAATATACCGCTTTAATACCAATACATCACAATGACTAACAACACGTCGTCAATGTTTATTAATCACCATCGTGAAAAGTTGGAAGGTGCGATAGCCTACTTTGTAGGCAACACCGACTATTGTTACACGCTCAAACTATTCAAACTTTTGAATTTTCTCGATTTTGAACACTATCGTCAAACTGGCCGGTCGGTGACCGGGTTGGATTATTATGCGTTTGAATTAGGACCGGTTCCGACTAAGTTGTATAGCCAAATTCAGTCGGTTGACGCAGAAAAAGTCGCTGGGTTAGAAGTGGGGGAAACGCCGGATGATCTGAGCAATACTCTTGTAATGCGTAAATTTAAGGTGAAAGCAGATTTTGATGAGACCTATTTCACCCCGCGTGAATTGGAAATTATGGAGCGGTTGGTGTTTTTCTTCAAGGATACTAAATCTGATATTACGACTCAATATTCTCATGCCCCTAACCTTCCATGGAAAAAAATATATGGAAGAGGAGAAGGGCAAGGCAACATTATTCCTTACGGGTTAGCGTTGCAGTCCGATTCGATTGTCAAAGAAGAGCCGACGATTGATGAAGAAGAGCGACTCATATTGGAGCATGCATTTTGATTTATCGAGGTAGTAAAAATGAAAATCACTCTAACCGAAATCATCGAGAAAGAAAAAGACGGCTATGTCGCGCTTTGCCCCGAAGTGGATGTGGCGAGTCAAGGCGAAACCGTTGATGATGCGCGCAAAAACTTAACTGAAGCGTTGCAGTTGTTTTTTGAATATGCCCATGAAGCGGAAATTAAACAGCGGTTAAGTGCGCCGCTGATTGATGTGTCAAGTGGCATTCGCAACGCTTTCTGACTACAATCTCTTTATTCCCCGACAAACAAGAGGCATCCAATGCAGACTCAAAAGAACCGCCGCATATGTACCATCGACATAAAGCAATTCAGTGAGAATCTGAAACGCAACGCCGCACAAGCGACTACCGATCAATCGCCGCTCAAAGTGACGCAGGGAAATGGCAAGTATTTTGTCGTTCTCAGTGCCGATGAGTGGGAGCGCGAGCAAGAGACCATCCAGGTGTTGCAAGACACCGATTTGATGCGGCAAATCGCCAAATCATTGGGCGCGCGTGCGGGAAAAACTGCGAAAAAGAGACCATCAACCAGCCGCAGGGCCGATGAATGAGGGCGCTGGTATTTGGGGTGGGCATTTGGGATGAGTATGAAAAGTTGCGGCGCAAGGACAAAGGAACGCATGACAAACTCTGCCTCATAATAAAACAACTGCTTCGCAACCCCGACGCAGGCTCCGGCAAAGCCGGACTTTTTATTCTCAATGTGCTTTTGTCTTTTCAATTCACTATTGCCTATCATTTGTCATTGCCCGGCTTGTTCCGGGCAATCCAGTTATTAAACCGTTCGGCGTAGCCGAACTCCTTTTATCGCGGCGTAGCCGCGAAATGATAGCGGCTAACGCCGCTGGGGGTTATAATAGATTCTCGCCTGCCGGTCGAGAATCACGGTCTGGGGATGTGGTTTGGATTATGACGGTATTAGTTACTCTCATCGTTTTTTAGTTCTGGGTTCTCGCCTTTGGCGAGAACAACAGACTGGATTTGCGCGTATCATCCCTGATACGCGCCCTTCGGGCTCGCTTCGCTCGCGCCCAGTCGATTCATGGCGCTCCCGGCGATTTTTTCCGCCTGCCGGCGAGAATGACGAATGGGGGGTAATAGTTAATCGAGAGGACAAAGGCGCGTTGCGATGCCAAAAGTAAACGAGAAAAAAAGTCCGACAACGCCAGCTGGGCAATAACCGCTACAATCCCTGATTATCAACCAACCGGAGTGCCATTTGTTATGGACCTATACATTCAATTGTGAAAATTACGTTAATCGTGTAGCATTCGTTTGGCTTGCTGAGGCCACCAACAAAATGCAATTATCATATATCCACTACCGCCGGGAAAAACTGGTGAACGCGATTGCGTATTTTTTAAACAATACGCGCTATTGCTACACGCTCAAGTTATTCAAACTCCTGTATTTTCTGGATTTTGAGCATTATCGCCAAGCGGGCAGGTCAGTGACCGGGCTTGCTTACCGCGCCCTCCCGAAAGGGCCTGTTCCAGCTGACCTGTATGATGAAATCAAAAACTATACCAAAAAAGTTGAAGGGGAAAATGCTCCATTAGGAGTCAGGGAGGTAGCTGACGACATAGGTGAATTGGACAGGCGGGAATTTATGCCGCAGGATGAATACGATTCAACGTACTTCACTCCAAGGGAGTTGACGATAATGAAACGGCTGGCTACTATTTTTGGTGAAGACACAGCTGATGCCATGATCGCACATTCCCATGATCCGAAACTTCCGTGGCAGAAAGTTTATAAGACGGGTGAAGGGAAAGGAGATGCCATTTCATATGATTTGGCGTTGGAGTCCACTCCGATTGTTGAACAAGTGCCGACTATTGACAAAGATGAATTGATTATTTTAAAAGATGTTTTTCGTGGAACGGGTCTGCAATAAATGAGCAGAGATTTAAGAGTCGGTGCCAGACTACACCATCGCGGCTTTCCTTTTGAAGATGGTACAAGGCGGAATAAATATCTTGTACTGTTGGGGGCAAAGATCGGCTGTGATTATTTATTTGCCCTCACTACCTCAAAGATCGGGAGAAAAAAAGCTGAGCCGGGATGTCACCATAGTCCCAAGACGTATTTTTTCATCCCGGGTGACGAAAAAAACTTTTTCCCGCGGAATACCTGGATTGTGTTAGGTGAACCGCGCACGATAAACAGAGCCGAAATTATCGAAAAGGGATTTCTTAATATTATTCAAATTGTGGCAAATCTTGAGAAAAGTATCACCACAGAGATTCGTAACTGTTTGAAAGCATCTATGGATATCACAGACAGACAAAAGCAACTGCTTTGACGGCGGTTATTTTGGGCAAACAAACTGCCCCAATGTTCACCAAAATCCTAATCGCCAACCGTGCTGAAATTGCTTGTCGCGTAATTAAAACTGCGCGGCGCATGGGTATCGCCACGGTGGCGGTTTATTCTGATGTCGACCGTGATGCCAG
>CBDFMY010000001.1:0-534608 GCA_965249835.1 Candidatus Poriferihabitaceae bacterium | reverse complement strand
TGGGATGCCTACCAGTATGATGCTGCCGGCACCGAGACGACCTATACCGGGGAATACGTCATTGAGGGGTACCTCTCCCGTGAGCCGGGGGATACCCCGCCTTTGGATGCTGTTTTTACCGCAAGCGGACAAACCACTAGCGGTGGTGACACCGACCACACCTGGAGTGCTGGCTTCGGGGCTAGATTCTATCGGATCAGTATTACCGACCCGACTGACAGCGCCCAAAAACTATACAGTAATATCGTGAAAGCCTCCGAGTTGCGCACGATAAACCAATGACCGCAGCCTGGCACCGTTGAATCCGCAATTTTCTTACCATGTGGCGGCAACGGGTGCCACCACCCTGGACTTCCAATACTTCCCGCCCGGTGGCGGCCGCGGGGCCCTACCGGCTAACTATGTTGCCGCGCCCGGTGTCTTGACCTCGTTGGCGAGCGGCACCACCGCCGACGGCGGCAGGCTGGAGGTGCGCTCAACCGACCGTCTATACCGAAAATCTCCGGGCAATCCTGGCAGGGTAGCACTCTACCGATGTAGCACTGGCGGCGATATAAGAGGCGCTATATTGCGTGAAGTCATCTACACCCCGCCTGCCAGTGTGACCCCTGACGACACCGAAAGACTCCTTTAAGGTGTCGGTGCAGAGGGTCTTTATCCAAGCCAGGTCGGAATCCAGAGGGGTCTCGGGAGGAGGCGCGGGAACGGGAGCGAGTGTGAACTGTTACGTCGACGGCGCGGCGGAGACGCAAACCATCACCCTGAGGCGCCCCATCACGCCGGTAGCCAGTGGCGCGGCAGCACCGAGTTATGCCGAGAACACCCCCGTCACCACGCCAGTGGCGACCTACACCACGGACGACACCAACAGCATCGCCTGGTCAGTCGGTGGCACGGATATGGATTTCTTCTCGATTGACGACGACGGCGAATTGAGATTCATAAACCCGCCGGACTTTGAAGCACTAGCGAATGTCGACGGCGACAATGTGTATGACATCACCATCACCGCTACCGAAACCGATGGTGTCCCAAGCAACCTGGCAAGCGCACCGCTGGCGTTAACGGTGAGGGTTACCAATGTGGATGAGGCGGGCGCCATCGGCGACATCGGCGGCAGCGCGCAGGTCGGCGTGGAATTGACCGCCGGCACAGTAAACCGACCCGGATTCTGTCAGCGAGACGAGCGACCCGCCCAACTTGACCGGCGAGATTGCGACCAGCGCCATAGCAAGTTACGAATGGCAAAGCGCGCCGGGCGACACCACCAACCACGCCATTGACAGCGCCGCCTACGCTGCCATTGCCAGTGCCACCAATTCAACCTACACTCCGGCACCCGCCGATGAAGGCAGGCTTATTCGAGTCGTTGCCACTTACACCGATGGTGAGGGTAGCGGTAAAGAAGTCACCAGCAACCCGACCGCCGCCGTGCAGGCCGCGCCGGTGACCAAACCGGTTGTTACGGTTACGCAGCATCGCCGATAGCATTTGCCGAAAATGCTACGGGCACTGTGGCGACTTTCACTGCGACCCCAACTGGCACCAGAACCATTGCCAGTTACGCCCTCGGCGGGGACGATGTGGATGACTTCGCCATCACTGACGCCGGCGTCTTGACCTTCAGCGCCACGCCGGACTTTGAGGCGCCGACCGATGAGGGCACCAATAACGTTTATGCAATCACCATCACCGCCACCGACAGCGCGGGCGAGACCAGCGACGAGATTGCGGTCACGGTGAGGGTTACCGATGTGGATGAAGACGGCACAAACCGGGCACCAGTGGTGACCATTACCACCACCGACCTAAGTGAGGCGCGGTATAACGAGGCCTTTACCTTGATCGGTGAAGGTACCGACCCGGACGGTTCCGACACAGCCCTCTTCTTTACTTGGGAGCAGATAAATTGCGGCGCGCGCGACGCGCCCGGATCCGTCACAATCGGTAAAATCGGTACACTGGTACCCGGCACAACGCATGGCGCTGCGGATTGCCCGAGGGTCACCTTGGATGTCGACCGCGACAAGCCCAGAACCGTATCCTTCACCGCGCCGGATGTCGCGGCCGACACCACGCTTACCTTCCGATTCACGGCGCGAGATAAAATCGGCGACAACGATAGTAAGAGCGATAGCAAGACTGTGGACATCCGCCTTATCGCGCCGCTTTCCAGCATCGCTGGCGCCGCGGCGGTAGATTTTGCCGAGAATGAGTCGGATCTTGAGGTGGCAACCTACACCGCCAACCTTGCCGCCGCAAGAACCCTCGACGATAACGATAAAGTGCTGAGCGGTGCGGATGCGGCATGGTTTGATTTGACCGGCGCTGGCGACGCTCTCATCTTGAGTTTCAAGGCTTCGCCGAACTATGAAGCCCCAACCGACGCCGACGCCGACACCAACGCAGACGGCGTCTATGAGGTCTCGCTGACCATCACCGACAGCGCAGGGGCGTCGTCAACCCGCGATGATATCCGCATCACGGTTACCGATGTGGCAGAGACGGGCAGCATCGGGCCCATCGCCGGCACCGTTCAGGTCGGGCAGGTATTGGCCGCCGGCGCGGTGACCGACCCGGATGCCGTCACCCAGAGCAACCAGGCTGGCACGGTTGCGGTTGCCGACATCACCTACGAATGGCAAAGTTCGCCGTCCGACAGTAACACCTACACCGCTATCAGCGGCGCGACCGATTCAACCTACCGACTGATAGACGCGGATGCAGGCAGGACCATTCAAGTCATCGCCACTTACGCTGACGCGCATGGCAGCCAATCTGTCACCAGCGCGCCGACCACCGACGCCGTGGCCACGGCCTCCGCTAATACGGCTCTGGCTACTTTGACCCTAATGGATAGTAACGGCGACACTGTGGCGTTGAATGAAACCGTCGCGCCCGCGACACTCGGTTATACCGCGACTGTGCCAAGTGATACGACCGTGTTCACGGTCACCGCGACTGCTGCTGACGCCAATGCGGAAGTGGATGTTGACGGTTCAGGTGCCAATTCCAAGGCAATTACATTCAGCGCATCACTCGGAACTTATACTCTTCGCATCAAAATTACCGCCGAGGACACAACAACCGAAGCAACCTATACCCTCCACATCACCCGCGCCAAAGTCACCGTGAATGCCGGCGCGGATCAACCTGATGTGCTGGAAAACACGACTGTGAATCTGGATGGCACCATCACCAATCCTGGCACCGACCCGGTCATTTTATGGACGCACACCGGGACCAATGGCTCACTGCCGTCCACCCCGCTGACCATCACCGGTTCGGACACGGAGGATGCGAGTTTCACCACGCCTTATGTAACCGTCGACACCACCTTGACTTTTGAGTTGAGCGTGACCCTGTCCGGCGGCGAGCCCGTTACCGACACGGTGGACATCTTCATCCCCAATGTGGCGCAACCGCGCGCCATTGCCAGCGTTGCCGTCAACGTGGGCTCGCCCGCCCATAGCGCCTTCGCGGTGTCCTGGACGCAAGGACCCGGCACCGACAAAGACCCGACCACCGGCTTTGATGTGGAATATAAAGTGACCGGCGCGGACGACAACACCTACACGGCTACGGTTGTCGTGGTGACTGACGAGACCGCCGCCATCACCGGCTTGACGGCAGACACCGGCTACACTGTGCGCGTGCGCGCCAAAGCCGGCAGCGGCGCCACCGAAGAAGTGGCAGGCGATTATGTGACCAACACGGCAACGACCGCCGCTGACACAACAACAGCACCCGCCGCGCCGACCGGTTTGACGGCGGATGCGGGCGATACCACGGTCACGCTGACCTGGACGGCACCGAGCGCAACCGGCGGCGCGGCAATCACCGGCTATGAGGTTCGCCAAAGCACAACATCTGGAACTTATGACGATACCAATCCGTGGACAGCAATTCCAAACAGTGCCACCGCGACCGAATACACCGTGACCGGCTTGACCAACGACGACACCTACTATTTTGAGGTGCGCGCGGTGAACTCGGTGGGCGCGGGCGAAGCGTCAAGCGAAGCCACCGCCACGCCGACACCACCGACCAAACCGACTGTTGTGGCACCAACACCGCCGATAACGTTCGCCGAAAATGATACGGCAGAAGTGCACGCCTTCACTGCGACCGCGCTTGACGGCAACACCATTACCGGCTTCGCCCTCGGCGGAACCGGAGTGGATGAGAATCTCTTCGATCTTACCAGTGGCGGCGTCTTGACCTTCAAGATCCCGCCGAACTATGAGATGCCGACCGATGCCGGCGGCGACAATGGGTATGACATCACCATCACCGCCACCGACAGCGCGAGCCAGACCAGCGACCCGCTGGCGGTAACGGTAACGGTTACCAATGTGGAAGAGGGCAGCGGCACGGTAACCATCAGCGGCGTTGCTCAGGTAGGGAAGGTATTGACCGCCGGCAGAGTAACCGATGACCCGGATGGCTTCGTTTCTGTTCAGAAGCACCAATGGCAGAGGGTGGACAGCGACGGCACCACCGACATCGGCACTGACCAAGACACCTACACGCCGGTGGCAGCCGATGAAGGCAGGAACATTCAAGTCCATGTCACCTACACCGACGAGGAAGGCAGCGGTAAAGAAGCCACCAGCGCGCGCACCGTCGCCGTGATTTCCGAGGCGGCACGCCCCCCATTTACACTCACCGCAGGCGCAATCACTTCTACCAGCGTTGTGATTAACTGGAATCGTGAACCAGGGGGCACCGACCGCTATGAAGTGTATAGAGAGGATGTTAGACACGAAACTGTAAGCAACGAACGAGCCAGAACACACACTGATGTGCTGAGAGTGGAACCTGGAACAACCTACACTTATCGTATCGAAGCAGTTAACTCATTTTTTGACCGTATTGCCACATCTAATGATCTGACTATCACTACCCAGGCAGCGGATGCGACTCTGTCGGCTTTGACTCTTGCCGATAACAATGGTGCCGCGGTTGCTCTGGTGCCGGCGACCTTCGCGCCCGAAACCACGACTTACACCGCCAGCGTGGCGACTGAGGTGATCAGCATCAGGATTAGGCCGACCGTGACTGACTTCCCGACCAACCCGGATGACCCCGCCGCCACCGTGACTGTGGACGACACAGCGGTTGTCAGCGGCGCACTCAGTGACGCGATTGCCCTGGTTCCTGGCGATAACACCATCCTCATCAAGGTCGCCGCCGAGGACACCAGCGTTACAAAAACCTACACCCTCATCGTCACCCGCGCCGAACCGCCGACCAAACCGACTGTTGTGGCGCCAACACCACCGATAGAATTTGCCGAGAATGGCGAGGGAGAAGTGCACCCTTTCACCACGACCTTAACTGGCACCAGAACCATTGCCAGTTTCGCCCTCGGCGGAACCGATGCGACTGCCTTTTCCATCACTAACGCCGGCGTCTTGACCTTCAAGACCCCGCCGAACTTTGAGGCGCCGACCGATGACGACACCGGCAACAATTATGAAATCACCGTCACCGCCACCGACAGCGAGGGCGAGACCAGCGACGAGATTGCGGTAACGGTGACGGTTGCCAATGCGGAAGATGCCGGCAGCGTCAGTGCCATCAGCGGCACCGCGCAGGTCGGGCAGACCCTGACTGCCGGCACCGTGGTAACCGATGAGGATAGCGCGGGCACGATTGCCATCACCGGCCATCAATGGCAACGCGGGGATGCGGTGGGTGAAAACAATACCGACATAGGAGGCGAAACCAATTCAACCTACGATGTGGTGGTTGCTGATGAAGGCAACACCCTGCGCGTGGTGGTCTCTTATACCGATGATTTTGGCGGCAACGCCGACACCGCCACCAGCGCATCGACCGCAGTGGTTACGGCGGCACCGGACACCACGCCGCCGACCGTGGCAACCTTTGTCAACATCACCGACGTCGGTGTGATTGGCGCCGAACAGACGCACGACATCACCTTCTCCGAGGAAGTAACCGGTTTGGAAGTGGATGATTTCTCCGTTTCCACCAACATTGTGGCGTCCGGCGACCTCGTGGTGAATAGTGTGACCCCGGCCAGCGGCCCCAGCACCACCTACACCATCAGCATCACCCCGCGAGCGACAGCCTTCACCCTGACCCTTGCCGCCAATAGCGTGATGGACACCGCCGCCAGCCCGAATGATGGTCCCGCCAGCCCGGCGACCGCAACCGGCACGGCGACCGCGGACACCACGCCGCCAGTGCTTACCCTGCTCAGTGTTGTCGCCCCCGACGGGGTAAGATTTAGGGGTAATCTCTTGCTGAATAATGGCGATGAGGTCACGGTAACCCTGCAGTCAACCGAACCACTGGTGGAGGCATCTCTTGAGGACGCCGCCGAAATCTTCCACTCCAGCAATAGTAGGCTGTTTGAGGGGGATTTGGTGCTCGTCCCCAACTCCGACAACGAATATACGGTGACCTTTACGGTGGGTAGGACTAAAGCGGGCGCACTCCCCATAAGACTAACGATTACCGGCGCCCAAGATGCCGCTGGCAACGAGGCTGCGTTTGATCCTAATACCGACGATCCTCTGGTCATAGGGACCATTGATAACTTCGCGCCGAATCTGATACTGGTGGGAAATGCTGTCATTGACGTTGCCCACGGCGAAACTTACGACGACCGGGGCTTTACCATAGAGGGCAGTCAACCAGGGTCGACTAGCGACACTGTTCATCCGACGACCTTTACCCGTGACGGCATAGCGGTGGACGCAGTGGACACCAACACCGCCGGCACCTACCTCATCACCTACACCGTGACCGACAAAGCCGGCAATGCCGCTGACCCGCTGACCCGCACCGTCACCGTTGGCGAACCGACCACGAGCGTAACCCTTGCCTTTAGCGGGGTGCCCGCGCTCACCAGCGATAACTCGGTCGATAGTAGTTACGCCAGAGGCGGCGACACCCTGACCCTGGCTTTCGCGCTCAATCAGGCATTGGCAGCCACCCCAGCCGTTACCGTGACCATCGCCGGGCAGGATGCCACGGTGGCAAAAGGCGCGGGCAATGATTACACCGCAACCTACGAGGTGGTCGCGGATGATGTTGCCGACGGCGCGGTGATGTATGACATTGGCGCAATGGCAGCCGCCGGTGATGACACCAATATCCTTAACCCGGACCAGGCCACCAGTGCGATTACAATGGATGTAACCGCGCCGACCGTGACCCTCGGCCCCATTGCCGCAGGTGTGGTTGGCACGGCGGAGGATCACGCCATCACCTTCTCCGAGGAGGTGACCGGTTTGGCAGCGAGTGATTTCAGCGCCGACGATGGTGTCGATGTGGTGGTGAGCGGTGACGGCAATGCTTACACCCTCGCCCTCACCCCGACCGATGAGTCCTACACCCTGATCCTCTTCGCGGGCACAGTCACCGACCGGGCAGGCAATCCCGGTCCGGCCGCCATAGCGCGTGCAAATGGCACGGCAAACTATGCGCCGTCTGCCAATGCCGGAGCCGATGCTGATGCAGTTGCCGGCGCCGAAGTGACCCTGGACGGCTCTGCTACCAGCGATTCCAATGACAATATGCTGACTTACGCCTGGGTGCATACCTTGACCGATGACAGCGCGCCTGCGCCGACAGCGGTAATCGCCGTGACTAATGCGGATACCGCCACCCCGACCGCGACCTTCATCGCGCCGGCCACGGCTGGGGCTTATACCTTTGAACTGACCGTCACCGATGATGGCACGCCCCCGGCAAGCGACACCGACACGGTAACCATCACCGTGACCGCCCCGACCGTGACCAACACCGCGCCGGTGATTACCAGAACCAATGGCGATGATGCGATAACGGTTGACGAGAATGTTGCGGCGGTGCATACCTACGCCGCGACCGATGCCGATGCCGCGGATACCGACATCACCTGGTCAGTCGGTGGCACGGATTCGAGTTTCTTCACGATTGATCCCACAAGCGGCGTATTGACCTTCAACGCACCGCTGCCGAACTATGAAGTGCCGACCGATGACGGTGGCAACCGTGTTTATGACATCATTATTATCGCCACCGATGGCGATAGTGGGGCAAGCGAATTGGCAGTAGCGGTAACGGTTACCAATGTGGCAGAGGAGGGCACGGCAACCATCGACGGCACCGTTCAGGTCGGGCAGACCCTGACCGCCAGCGCGACCGACCCGGATTTCGTCACCCAGGACAACATGGATGGCGATGTTACCGGCACCAATTATCGTTGGGAAAGCGCGCCAACGGAATTAGGCAGTACCGCCACCAACATCGCCAGTGGCCCATCCGATACCTACATGCTGAAGCCAGCCGATAGCGGCAAGACCATTAGAGTCGAGGTCACCTATGCCGAGGAAGGCCGCACCCAAAATGCCAGGAGCGACAAGACCACCCCCGTGCGTGCCGCGGACGCACCCGCGGTACCCGCCGCACCTGTACTTGTCGCGGGCACAACTACTGATACAAGCGTAGTGATTAGATGGACTGCAGTGGATGGCGCCACAGGATACGAGTTGTTTAGAGATGGCGTTTCCATAACAACTACTACCACTGAAACATCCTACCCTGATACTGGATTGACTCCTGAAACAGAGTATACATATCATGCCACAGCAACTAACGCTGCCGGGGCAAGTGAAGACTCTGCTGATCTGCCTGTAACTACAACTACTACGGCTGATGATGTTACCCCGCCAGTAATCGCAGTTGTTGAAGATTCATTCTCTGTTGAACTTGGAGCGGAATACACGCCATTTACCTATTCTGCCACTGATGATACTGATGGAGATGTCACAAGTGGGGTAGTTGTTGGCGGAGATACGGTTGATACCAGTGCGGTTGGAGCCTATGATGTTACCTTTGATGTGGATGATGCGACTGGAAATTCTGCAGTAACAGTAACCAGAACAGTTACCGTTACAGATACTACCCCACCAGTTATCGCAGTAGCAGGATCTAGTGAAACAATTGAGTTAACTGCAACCAACACCTACACTATACCTGGCGCTACGGTAACTGATAATGACCCGGCTTACTCTGGAGCAGTAGCAATTACAGGCGATACACCTGACACCAGTGTTATAGGAGTTTACACCGTATTATATAATGCACCGGCTGATGCGGCAGGTAACACACCTGATGAACAATCAATTGTAATTACTGTATCTGACACCACAGCGCCAACCTTTGATGTTGATGGCAACACGGATGACTATGCAACTACCGTAGCCTTTGGCGGAACATACACCCCAGGTGTAATTGCCAATGAATCTGACATCTCGGGAATTGCGTCCAGTGTAGTTGGCGGTCAAACAGTCAATGTCAACGCTCCTGGAGACTATGCCGTAACTTACACGGTAACTGACAGCAATGGACAAGTCGCAACAATCACTGAGACGGTAACAGTAGGACCTGACACCACCGCACCGACCGTGACCCTCGGTAGCATTGCCGAAGGTGTGATTGGCACGGCGCAGGATTACGACATCACCTTCTCCGAGGATGTAACCGGTTTGGAAGTGGGTGATTTCGGCGCTTCCGATGATGTTACGGTGAATAGCGTGACCCCGGCCAGCGGCCCCAGCACCACCTACACCATCAGCATCACCCCGAACGGGATAGCCTTCGACCTGATCCTTGCCGCCGACAGCGTGATGGACACCGCCGCCAGCCCGAACTCAGGCCCCGCGAACCCGGCGAGCGCGACCGGCACTGCGACGGTGGCAGCGACCAACACCGCACCGGTAGTCAGTGGCAATGCAACACCGAATTATGCCGAGAACGCCGACGCAGCAGTGGAGACCTACACCGCGACCGATGCCGAGAGCAACGCCTTCACCTGGTCAGTCACTGGCGCGGATGCGAGTTTCTTTGCGATTGATGCGGATGGCGCATTGACTTTCAACACTTCGCCGGACTTTGAAGACGCGCGCGGCACCACCTACTCGATCACCATTACCGCCACCGAAACCGATGGTGCCCCAAACAACCTGACAGGCGAATTGGCGATAACGGTAACGGTTACCAATGTGGAGGAAGAGGGAAGCATCAGTGCCATCACCGGCACCGCCCAGGTTGGCGTGGAATTGACCGCCGGCATGGTAACCGACCCGGATGACGCGGTTAGGGTCATCAGTGATGGTTATACCTGGCAAAGCGCAGGCGGAGACGGCGCCTACACCCCCATCAGCGGCGCGGGCACCACTTCAACCTACACGCCGGATGCCGATGATGTCGGCAGGACCATTCGAGTCGTTGCCACTTACACCGATGGAGAGGGTAGCAACAAAACTGCCACCAGCGCGGCAACCGATACCGTGACGGTCACGCCGCCTACCGTATCCGCCGCGCCGACCGGTTTGACGGCGGATGCGGGCGATACCACGGTCACGCTGGCATGGACGGCACCGAGCGCAACCGGCGGCGCGGACATCACCGGCTATGAGTATCGCCAAAGCGACGCCACGGGCGACTATGACACCACCGGCTCCGCCGCCGTC
Organism: Candidatus Poriferihabitaceae bacterium; assembly: GCA_965249835.1. GTDB lineage: Bacteria > Pseudomonadota > Gammaproteobacteria > Arenicellales > Poriferihabitantaceae > JAHRAW01. Next base: position 524,115 of record CBDFMY010000001.1, on the reverse strand, counting down.
GTCGATTGGACAGCAATTCCAAACAGCGCCACCGCGAGCGAATACACCGTGACCGGCTTGACCAACGACACCGCATACTTCTTCCAAGTGCGCGCGGTGAACTCGGTGGGCGGGGGCGAAGCGTCAAGCGAAGTCGCCGCCACGCCGACCGCCACCGTGGATACCGCCCTGACGGTGAGTGCCGGCGCGGATCAACCTGGCGTGCTGGAAAACATGGCTGTGAATCTGGAGGGCACCATCACCAATTCTGGCACCGACCCGGTCATTTTATGGACGCACACCCTGATCAATGGCTCACTGCCGTCCACCCCGCTGACCATCATCAACCCGGCCATGGCGGATGCGAGTTTCACCGCGCCTTATGTAACCGCCGACACCACCTTGACTTTTGAGTTGAGCGTGACCCGGTCCGGCGGCGGCAACTCGCCCGTTACCGACTCGGTGGACATCGTCATCCCCAATGTGGCGCAACCGCGCGCCATTGCCAGCGTCACCGTCAACGTGGGCTCGCCCGCCCAGAGCGCCTTCGCGGTGTCCTGGACGCAAGGATCCGACACCGACAAAGACCCGACCACCGGCTTTGATGTGGAATATAAAGTGACCAGCGCGGACGACAGCACCTACACGGCTGCGAATGTCGCGGTGACTGCCGAGACCGCCGCCATCACCGGCTTGACGGCAGACACCGGCTACACTGTGCGCGTGCGCGCCAAAGCCGGCAGCGGCGCCACCGAAGAAGTGGCAGGCGCTTATGTGACCAACACGGGAACGACCGCCGCTGACACAACAACAGCACCCGCCGCGCCGACCGGTTTGACGGCGGATGCGGGCGATACCACGGTCACGCTGACCTGGACGGCACCGAGCGCAACCGGCGGCGCGGCAATCACCGGCTATGAGTATCGCCAAAGCGACGCCACGGGCGACTATGACACCACCGGCTCCGCCGCCGTCGTCGATTGGACAGCAATTCCAAGCAGTGCCACCCTGACCCAATACACCGTGACCGGCTTGACCAACGACACCGCATACTTCTTCCAAGTGCGCGCGGTGAACTCGGTGGGCGAGAGCGAAGCGTCAAACGAAGCCGGTGCCACGCCGACCGCTGCACCGGCTACTCCCACACTTGTTCTCGGAGAAGTTACTCCGACAACGATAACGCTCTCATGGGGTGCAGTGGATAATGCCGACAGTTATACCCTGACCCGAATTGTTGATGGCATTAATGATATTGAAGTGGCAACAGGCAATGTATTGACTGCCACTGATGCTGGCCTGACTCCTGAGACACCGTACAAGTATGTCGTTACCGCAACAAATTCTGTTGGGACAAGTGCAGATTCTAACGAGGTTGAGGCAAGGACTAATGCTGCGCCAACTGCACCGGCTACTCCCACACTTGAACTCGAAGGTGTTGCTCATACAAGTATAGTGCTCTCATGGGGTGCAGTGGATAATGCCGACAGTTACACCCTGACCAGAATTGTTGCAGGCGGTAATGTTGACGTGCCAATAACCGGACTGACTGCCACTGATACTGGCCTGACTCCTGAGACAACGTATGGGTATGTCATTACCGCAACAAATTCTGCCGGGACAAGTTCTCCTTCCGCCGAGTTTGCTGCAAAGACTGGTGCTGCCCCAACTTCACCTGCCGCGTACACTCTCAACGATGAACCCCATGCGACTGACGGAGATAAAGTAGTTATAACCTTCACGTCGTCACACACCGGTGATTTTAAAATTGAATTTGATGGCCGTGTTTCCACTGACTTTCGCATTAATGATGCAGCCGTCCCATTCGTTCACACAGAAGAAGTTGGCTATGATTATACTGGCGAGGTTAGGATTATATTTGGCATGAACGAAGTTGCAGCGCTACCTGTAACGACTGGACCTGCCCCAACTGCACCCGACGCACCGGTACTTACCGCAGGAACAACTACTACATCAACTATAGTGCTTGAATGGACTGCAGTGACTAATGCCGACAGTTACACCCTGACCAGAATTGTTGCAGGCGAAGATGATGTTGAAGTGGCAACAACCACTGCATTGACTGCCACTGATACTGGCTTGGCTGCTGCAGCCGAGTATAGGTATGTCATTACCGCGACAGTTGGGGGCCGAACAAGTGCTAATTCCAACGAGGTTGCTGAAAGGACTGATGCTGTCTCAACTGCACCCGCCGCACCCACACTCATTCTCGGAGCAGTCACTTCGACAAGTGTTGTGATTACATGGACTGCAGTGGATGGCACCTTGGCCTATTGCTTGGTTAGGTCTGATAAAACCGGCTGCATAGCAAGGGTTTTTCACGCTACTCTGGGTGGTGATTTACCAGCATACACTGATACGGACGTGACTCCTGGAACAACTTACACTTATCACGTCATAGCACTTAACGATGCTTCCGAGCAAAGTAACCCATCCGCTGTGTTGGTTGTAACTACCCCACCTGTACTTGTCGCAGGAACAATTACTGATACAAGCATAACGCTCTCATGGGGTGCAGTGGATAATGCCGATAGTTACACCCTGACCAGAATTGTTGCGGGCGAAGATGATGTAACAGTGCCAACAACCACTGCATTGACTGCCACTGATACTGGCTTGGCTGCTGCAACCGAGTATAGGTATGTCATTACCGCGACAGTGGGGAGCAGAACAACTGCTAATTCCAACGAGGTTGCTGCCACTACCTTGACTACACCAATTGAAGCACCTGCCGCACCTGCACTTGTACAAGGAGCAGTCACTCCGACCAGCATTGTGATTACATGGACTGCAGTGGATGGCGCCACAGGATACGAGTTGTTTAGAAATGGCGTTTCCGTGACCACTACTACCACTGAAACAACCTACACTGATACTGGATTGACTGCCGGAACAGCGTATACATATCACGCCACATCAACTAACGCTGTTGGGGCAAGTGACAACTCTGCTGATCTGCCTGTAACTACAACTACTACGGCTGATGATGTTACCCTACCAGTAATCGCAGTTGTTGAAGATTCATTCTCTGTTGAACTTGGAGCGGAATACACGCCATTTACCTTTACTGCCACTGATGATGCTGATGGAGATATCACAAGTGGTGTAGTTGTTGGTGGCGATACGGTTAATACCAGTGCGGTTGGAGCCTATGATGTTACCTTTGATGTGGATGATGCGACTGGAAATTCTGCAGTAACAGTAACCAGAACAGTTACCGTTACAGATACTACCCCACCAGTTATCGCAGTAGCAGGAGCCAGTGAAACAATAGAGTTAACTGCAACCAACACTTACACTGAACTTGGCGCTACGGTAACTGATAATGACCCGGCTTACTCTGGAGCAGTAGCAATTACAGGCGATACACCTGACACCAGTGTTATAGGAGTTTACGCCGTAACCTATAATGCGCCGGATGATGCGGCAGGTAACACACCAGACCAACAATCAATTGTAATTACTGTAGAGGACACCACAGCACCGGCAGTTCCTGCAATTACCACAGCATCGGCAACTGTTGGTTCATCACCAATCACGATTGAGGGCACGGCTGAAGCCGCAGCGACTGTAGCACTATTCAATGGAGCAACCTCAGCGGGTACAACAACTGCTGATGGCTCAGGGAATTTCTCATTTGCAGCAGTTGCACTATCTGAAGGTGACAACACCTTCACCGCAACGGCTACGGATGTAGCAGGTAATGAATCTGGTGCGTCATCAGAATTAGTCATTACCCTTGACACCACAGTGCCAGTCATCACAGTTGTTCCTTCTACCGTTACACTACAAATTGATTCAGCACCACCTAACTTACTTGATGGAGTCACAACTGATGACGGTTCTGCAGTGACTACAACGGGAACTGTTGATGTTGGCACACTAGACGATTACATAATCACTTATGATTCTGTAGATGCATCAGGCAATGCGGCTACCTCGGTAACTAGAACATACACAGTAACGGATGTACCTGACACCTTCGCGCCGACGGTGACCCTCGGCACCATTACCGCAGGTGTGATTGGCACGCCGCAGGATCACGGCATCACCTTCAACGAGGCGGTAACCGGTTTGGTGGTGGATGCTTTCTCCACTTCCACCTTTGTCACGGTGAATAGCGTGAGCGGTAGCGGTGCCGCCTACACCATCAACTTCACCCCGACCGCGGCAACCTTCAGCCTGATCCTTGCCGCGGACAGCGTGATGGACACCGCGACCACCCCGAACCCAGGCCCCGAGAGCGCGGCGAGCGTGAACGGCACGGCGACGGCGGCAGCGGCTAACACCGCGCCGGTAGTCAGTGGCAATGCAGCACCGAATTATGCCGAGAACGCCGACGCAGCAGTGGAGACCTACACCGCGACCGATGCCGAGAGCAACGCCTTCACCTGGTCAGTCACTGGCGCGGATGCGAGTTTCTTTGCGATTGATGCGGATGGCGTATTGACTTTCAACGCCTCGCCGGACTTTGAAGACCGCGCGACCTACTCGATCACCATTACCGCCACCGAAACCGATGGTGTCCCAAGCAACCTGCCAAGCGAACCGCTGACGGTAACGGTGACGGTTACCAATGTGGATGAAGACGGAAGCATCAGTGCCATCAGCGGCACCGCTCAGGTTGGCGTGGAATTGACCGCCGGCACGGTAACCGACCCGGATGGCGCGGTTACCGGCATCACCTATCAATGGCAAAGCGTGGACGGCAGCACCATCGCCAACATTGGCAACGACATGACCTACACGCCGGCAGTTGATGATGTCGGCAAGACCATTCAAGTCATCGCCACTTACACCGATGGCGAGGGTAGCGGCAAAACTGCCACCAGCGCGCCGACCAACCCCGTGGTGTCCGATACCGCACCGACTGTGGTTGCACCAGCAACACCGATAGCATTTGCCGAGAATGGCGAGGGAGAAGTGCGCCCCTTCACCGCGACCCCAACTGGTAGCAGGACGATTGTTAGTTACGCCCTCGGCGGAACCGATGCAACTGCCTTCTCCATCACTGACGCTGGTGTCTTGACCTTCAACACACCGCCGAACTTTGAAGTGCCGACCGATGCCGACACCGACAACGTTTATGAAATCACCATAACCGCCACCGACAGCGAGGGCGAGGAAAGCGATGCGCTGGCGGTAACGGTAACGGTTACTGATGCGGAAGATGCCGTCACGGTAACCATCACCGGCACCGCTCAGGTCGGCGAGACCCTGACTGCTAGCGTAACCGACGAGGATGGCGCGGCTACCGATGCAGTGTATGAATGGCAAAGCGCAACGTCCGGCGGTACCTACACCACCATCAGCGGCGCTGACCAAAGCACCTACACGCCGGATGCCGATGATGAAGGCAAGACCATTCAAGTCATGATCACCTATATGGACGGAGGCCTCATGAAAACCGCCGCCAGCGCGGCGACCGCCGCCGTGGAGGCCGCGTTGTCGAAGGAAGTCGCCGAAGTGATTTTGTCGGAAGTCGCGCGCGCAATAGCCGACCAGAACATCAGCGCCATCGCCGGGCGGGTGGAACGCGCACGCACGCAACAAAATAGCGCAAGCAGTTTCAACTTCGCCGGGCAACAGATGTCGCTTGATGGAAATAGCGATAACGACCAAACCATGTCCTCCACCCTGGCAAGCCTGATGAACACCCACGCGTCGTCAATGGAGGAGGGCACGCTGGATATGAAAACCCTGCTCGGCAACTCGGCGTTTGCGCTGCCGTTGAACGCCACCGATGGCGATGGCACCGGCACAGGGGGCATAACCTTCTGGGGCTCCGGCGACTACCGCAACTTCGGCGGCGAGGATGAAGATCTGGCACTGGATTGGGACGGCGACATGTTCAGCATACATCTCGGTCTGGACACGCGCATCACCGCCGAAGCCATCGGCGGCGTGGCGCTGTCGCGGAACGAAGGCGAACTGGAAACCGACAACAACGGCGCTTACGACATCAGCATGACCAGCATCAATCCCTACCTCGGCTGGAGCAATGCGCGCGGCGAAGTGTGGATGACCGCCGGCTACGGCAAAGGCGAACTGGATTCGGACAACGGCAGCAACGACCTGTCCATGAATACCTTTGCCATTGGCGGTAACGGCATCGTGTTGCAACGCGGCGCCAACACCCTGCGATTGAAAGGCGAAGTCACGCAAAGCACGCTGGAAGTGGAAGAGAGCAATAGCAATAGCGATTTTAGTGGACGGCAAGTGGATGTCAACCGCGCGCGCGTGAGTTTGGAAGCCACCAACAGCATCGCACTGGTCAACGGCGCGCGCACCGAACGAAGCGTCGAATTGGGCATACGCCATGACGGCGGCGATGGCGCCACCGGCAGCGGCGCCGAACTCGGCTTCGGCATATCCCTTGTCAATGCCAGCGGCTTCAGCGTGGAAGGCAAAGCCCGCGTGCTGCTGCTCGGACACGATGGCGATGCCAATGAATGGGGAGTCAGCGGCACCATCAAACAGACCGCCGGCGCCGACGGTCAAGGCTGGTCATTCGCCCTCAGCCCCGGTTACGGCGATGACGCCGGCGACATCCAGCACCTGTGGGAAGATGGGTTACGCGATGCCAACGGCAATGCCGCTGACACCGCCGCAGATGCCACCCGCGATTACTCCGCACGACTGGACGCACGGATCGGTTTCGGCATCTCCGCTGGCACGGCACCCTGGCTCGGCAGCGGCACCGCCCCCGGCCTGCTAACGCCATACACCGCAATGACCCTAAGCAACGACAGCAACCGCTACCGCCTAGGCATCCAATGGAAACTCGGCAACCGCCTCGACCTGGATCTCGTAGGCGAACACCGTGACGCGGATGCGGATAACGATGCCATTCTGCTGAAAGGCGAGTTGAGGTTTTAGGGCGACCACGCCGCAAATGAGTCACGCTACGCGTGACGACACTTCAACTCGTCATTGCCCGGCTTGTTCCGGGCACCCCGTCATTGCCCGGCTTGTTCCGGGCAATCCAGTTATTAAACCGTTCGGCGCAGCCGAACTCCTTATATCGCGGCCACGCCGCAAAGGAGTCACGCTACGCGTGACGACACTAATAGTCCGGCAAAGCCGGACAACACTAAAAGCCCGGCCACACCGGGCTTTTTTTCTCATTTATTTTTGGCGTCTCAAAAGGACTCATCACCTTCCGATTCACCATTACCCCCCACCCCGTCATTGCCCGGCTCGTTCCGGGCAATCCAGTAGATAATTGCCACGCGCAGCGTGACTCCTCATTCTCGTTTACTTTGGCATCTCAAAGAAAGTCACACCTCCCGATTCACCATTACCCCCCAACCCGTCATTGCCCGGCTTGCTCCGGGCAATCCAGTGGAAAACGAGTCACGCTTCGCGTGACATCACTAATAGTCCGGCAAAGCCGGACTCTCCTTGCTTGTCATTCTCGCCGGCAGGCGGGAATCCAGACGCGGCGAAGCCGCGCAAATGGCGGCGGCTTTGCCGCCATTAAGGATAGCGGCTAACGCCGCTGAGTTTAATAACTGGATTGCCCGGAACAAGCCGGGCAATGACGGACTGGGGAGACAATGGTGAACCGAGAGGACAAAGGCGAGTTGAGATGCCAATGGCACATTGAGAATAAGAAATCCGGCTACGCCAGAGCACGTTTTAGTGTCATGCTTTGCGTGACAATTATTTACCATTGTCTTCGCAAAAGGACTCATTGCCTTCCGACTTACCATTGTCCCCCCAGCCCGTCATTCTCGCCGAAGGCGGGAATCCAGTTAAATATCTGTCACGCTACGCGTGACTCCTTATTCTCGTTCACTTTGGCATCTCAAAAGAAATCATCGCCTTCCGATTCACCATTACCCCCAACCCGTCATTGCCCGGCCCATATTATTATTGGCCGGGCAATCCAGTGGAATATGCCGTCCGGCGTAGCCGGACTCTTCATGGCACAATAAAACCATCATGCAAGAAAAACATCCTTACGTTTACATCATGGCGAGCAGGCGCAACGGAACGCTTTATATCGGCGTGACCAACGATTTGCCGGCGCTGGTGTGGCAACACAAAAATAATTCGAGCGAAGGGTTCACTAGAAAACATCAAGTGCATAAACTGGTTTATTTTGAGGAGCACGGGGAAATGTTGTTGGCGATTGAGCGGGAGAAGCGGATGAAAAAGTGGTCCAGAAAAACGAAGTTGACGCTTATTGAAAAGGACAATCCCGAGTGGATGGATTTGTATGACGATGTTGTTGGGTGAATTGAGACACGTTCCCAAGTTGCTGTTGTTTTCTTAGAAGGAGTCGTAGCGTGACTCGTTTGCGGCGAAGCCGCGATAAAAGGAGTTCGGCTACGCCGAACGGTTTAATAACTGGATTGCCCGGAACAAGCCGGGCAATGACGACTCTTATTCGTCATTCTCGCATCAAACGGCGCGGCTTCACCGCATAAGGAGTTCGGCTACGCCGAACGGTTTAATAACTGGATTGCCCGGCCAATAATAATAATATGGGCCGGGCAATGACGGACTGGGGAGACAATGGTGAATTGAGAGGACAAAGGCGCGTTGAGACGCAAAGCAACCGAGAAAAAGTCCGGCGTAGCCGGGCTCTTAATGTCGTCACGCGTAGCGTGACACTAAAACAGCGTTGCCGCGGCGTAGCCGCAGCAAATCACGGATTGTTTTTAATCGGGCGTGTCTCGCTGGCGAAGTCCACCACCTTCTGGGTGTCGCCAGGGCTTTTGCGAATGCTCTGCCCCTGGAAGGAGCCACCGCTGTCGATGGTGAGACTGGCGGCGGTCAATTGCCCCTCGATTTTTCCGGTGGAAAGCAATTCAATGGATTCGCAATCGGCGTTGCCGAAAAACTGACCGGACACAATCAATTTCTGCGCCTTCAGATCGCATTTTACGACGCCGGACTTGCCGATGGTAACGACGTTGGTGGAATCAATCTCACCGTTGACTACGCCGTTAATGTGCAACGAACATTCTACCTTGGCTTTTCCGGTGAAATCGGTTCCAGTTGCGATAGTTGTAATGTTGGATTGGTGATTTGTTTGTTGATCAGATTTATTAAAGATGGCCATTGGATGTCCTTTACTTGTGTGAAAATTTCATGGGAACCGAATTCCCATTTCAGGAATTCGATCGGGTTAATCGGCTTGCCCAGAAAACGAATTTCGTAGTGCAGATGCGGCCCAACGCTCTGCCCTGAATTTCCGGAAATGCCCACCACTTCGCCTTTGTGAATGATGTCGCCCGGCTTGACGGTCATCTTGTGCAGGTGCGCGTAGTAAGACTCAAAACCGAAATTGTGCCGGATGCTAACGCGGTTACCGCTTAGTTTGGTGTAATTTGCCGCGCGCACAATACCGTCGGCGGTGGCGCGCACGTTTGCCCGTTTCTTGGCGCGAATATCAACGCCATTGTGAAACGACTTGACCTTGGTCACCGGATGAATGCGGTTGCCGAATTTACTGGTGATGAATTGACCGTTGAGCGGATAACCGTTGGGAATATTGTTGTGCAAAATGGTTTCCTGTTGCACGCTGAACGCAGTCGTGTCCATTCGTGTGGCGAGGGTTTGGTTCTCCTTGTTCTCTTGATTCGTAGCGGTATCGTCGCCGGGGTTGACCATCTGTTCGACTCGTGCGAGGCGATGATCAACTTCCGAATACTCCGCTTGTTTGGCGTGATAAAACTCCCCGATGACGCGAATACGCCGCACCAACGTGCGGTCACTATCCGCTTCCATTCGAGCGATGCGTTCCATTTCACCGAGTTCCCGGTGAACCTCCTGCGCTTGATGATTGTGAAATGCCAGTTGTTCATCGAGCCAGATGTTTTGTTCGTGCAGTGTATCGGTCTGATGATATTGCAGAAAGTTATAAGTGAAAGACGCAACCACCAGCAACAACGCCAACGCCAGATAATGTTTGACGGTTTTTTTAACCGTGTAGTGGCGCGACTCGAACGTATCCGAAATGGTTACTGCAAAATAATTTTTCATTTGTTTTGTAATGACGCAAAAAATGATAATGCATTAACTAGGGCGCGTTCATTGGCAACGAACCCGAACTGGAGTCGCGAGCATAACGCATTGGTCATGGTTCAGCAATCAAATCGAAAAGCAAATTATGCACTGGTCATGAAATCGACATGGACTCGGCAATTTTACGCCGCACCTGCTGCGCCACCTGCACCGCGAGCAAGCCGTCTTTTCCGGTAACCAGCGGCTGGCGGTTGTGCCGCACACATTCAATAAAATCCGCCAACTCCGCATTTAACGGTAATTGCGGTTCGACTTCAACCAGTTGTTCGATCAATTTTGGGAACCGGCATCCGTCGGCAACCGCTTCCGGGAACACATAATTCAACTGCTGGTCGGTGAAATTGAGGCCAAAATACCCATCCTTGCAAAACACCCGGATGCGGCGAAAACGATTGCGCGACACCCGGCTTGCGGTGACATTGGCGACCGCGCCATTGGAGAATTCCAGACGAGCATTGGCGATATCGACATGTTCGGTGACCACCCGTGCGCCGGTTGCGTGAATGTTTTTGAGTTCGGCACGCACCAGCGATAACACGATGTCAATGTCGTGAATCATCAAGTCGGCAACCACATCCACATCGGTGCCGCGCTCAACGAACGCGTCGAGACGATGCACCTCGATGAAACGCGGATCATCGGCGAGTTCCGCCAGTTTCCTCACCCCGGCGTTGAATCGTTCGAGATGACCGATCTGCAAGATTGTGCGTTGCTCGGCAGCCAGTTCGACGATGGCGCGGCTTTCCTCAACGCTGGGCGCGATCGGTTTCTCCAGCATGATGTGAATGCCATTTCGCAATAGCGGCTCGGCAACCGGCCAATGCACGCTGGTGGGAACCACGACGCTGGCAGCATCCACCCGCCCGACCAATTCCTCCGCTGTTGTGAACGCATCGCAACCGTATTCACCGGCGACGGCGCGCACGGTTTCGGCATCGCTATCCACCACCGCCACGAGGTCAACGCCGGGCAGGTCGTGATAGATTTTGGCGTGGATTTTGCCGAGATGGCCGACGCCGACCACGGCGACTTTAATCTGGTGCGTGTATATGTTCACTATTTCGCTGACAGTTTTTTCTCGTTTACCATTGTATCCCAACCCGTCATTCTCGCATTGAACGGCGCGGCATCAAAGCGTCTGGATCCCCGCTGCCGTGAGAATGACGAATACTAATTCTTTCGTTGTCACGCCTACTTACTCTATTCTCCCAATCAACTGGCGCGTGGAAACTTATCCCCCCCGCAAAGCGCGAGCACGCGCAAGCGAACCTTTGCATATCAGCCACAGGTTACTCGGCGGCGTAAGCCGCCGCCGATGCCCTTCGCACACCACTGTCATTTGCGCTTGCCCATTTTATTATGGCGTCGCCATGCGGTGTTGCGCATCGTCACTTGCCCAGCATCTGCGCGCCGCGCATCGGGCAGGCGTGGATGGCATGCTGCAACGCTTCGATGGCCGGCATGCGCGGATAGCCGCGGCGCCAGGCGAGGATTACTTCGCGGGTCGGGGTTTTATCGGAAAATTGTTTGACTGTCAGCAGGCGGCGGGAATATTCCTCGGTGCCGGCGGCGGTGCAAGGCAGCACGGTCACCCCTACCCCACTGGCGACCATGTGCCGGATGGTTTCAATCGAGCCGCCTTCCAGGGTTTTTTGCAGGTCGGTAGGACCCGAAGCGCGACAAGCCGGACATTCCTCCAGCACCTGATCGCGAAAACAATGCCCGGGTCCCAGTAGCAAGACCGTCTCACTTGCCAGGTCATCGGTATGCACGGCGGATTTTCGCGCCCACGGATGGGACACCGGCAACACCACAACAAACGGCTCCCGATATAAGGCCACGGTATCCACCCCGGTTTCATGGAATGGGTTGGAAAGAATGATGGCATCAAGGCTGCCTTGTTTGAGTAGCACCCGCAGGTCGGCGGTGAATCCTTCCTCAACGATAATCGGCATCTGCGGCACTTGCTCGCGCAAAATCGGGATGAGGTGCGGCAGCAGATAGGGACCGATGGTGTAAATCACGCCGATTCGCAAGGGCGCCATCAACGGGTCGCCACCGCCGCGGGCAATGCTCTCCAGCATCGCAACCGATTCCAGAATCTGTTGCGCCTGAGCGACGATTTGCTTGCCGATGGGGGTCAGCACCACCTGATTGCGCCCGCGCTCAAACACCACCACGCCCAGCCCGTTTTCCAGTTTTTTTACCGCCACGCTCAAGGTCGGCTGGCTGACGAAACAGGCTTTGGCGGCGCGCCCGAAATGCTGCTCCCGGGCAACCGCAACGATGAATTTGAGTTCGCTAAGGGTCATTGGAAGCCCGATGGTTCGAGTTAACATATCACATAAATAAAAACAAGTAATAGATTGTTTATTATGTTGTTTTTTCGCCGATACTTAATGTGGAAACACTAAATCATCGACCAGGGATTCAGCCACCGCCGCCGGCAACTGCCCGGTGGAATGGGTGTAATGGCGGTGCGTCACGCCGATATAAATCTCCGCCCCGCCTTTTGCCGCCTCTACCATAGCCGGGGTGAGTTCAAAGCGCAGAAAATGCACCGCCGAAGTCTTGTCCGCGGTCTCCCGTTGCAGGTCTTCATTGGCGATGGGCGAAACCTTGGGCTGTTCGCCGACCTGAATCCAGATGGCGCGTTCAACGCCAATCAAGCGGCCAAGTGCCACGCGGCGCTTCGCCTCGTCCTCAAATTCAATCATAAAAGTCGCCTTCCAGTTAGTGCCATCGGGAATCAGCGGGTTGTATGTCGCCAGTTCTTCGGCAACGGCATCCGATTCAAAAATCTTTTCAATACGCAGAATTTCCTGAATCTGATACTGCATGGTGATGCGGTCCTCAAAATATAGCGTGGCATTGGGCCCAAGAGCGACCTGACGGGTTTTTTTATGCGCCATAACCTCGGCGCGATAGCCCGGCCGTTTTTCGGCGTAGGTCTCCAAACTCATCAAATCAGATTTAGTTAGTTTATTCATATCAAGTGGTTAGAAACTAATTCTAACAATTCACTTAAATTAAATAGGCCGTGCGCAGCAGCGAAATGGGATGCTCGGTGCGGCTGCCGTCGGCCATGCCGTGCTCGATAAACCGCCCGGCCATGGGGCAATCACTGCCGTAATGGTCGGGCCCAGCCTGCCTGACTTTGCCCACCACTGGCCGCCCGATTTTCGTGGCGTGTTGGTAAAACCGGCTTTTCACGCCGTAGGTGCCGTTGTGACCGGAGCAGCGTTCGATGGTGGTCACCTCGGTGTCCGGCACCAGTCGTAGACAGTGGCGGGTTTGCGCGCCGATTTTCTGCACCCGCTGGTGGCAGGCGGCGTGGTATGCCACCTTGCCCAGCGATTTCTTGAAATCGGTATTCAGCCGCCCGGCGCGGTGGCGCTCCATAAGATATTCAAAGGGATCGAACACCGCCGCCGCAACCCGTTGCACCGCCTCATCATCGGGAAAAAGCAGCGGCAACTCCTGACGCAGCATCAACACGCAGGACGGCACCGGTGCGATGATGTCCCAGCCCTGCTCCACCATCCGCGCCAGTTGCGGGCTATTGGTTTGTTTCGCCTTCTCCACCGCCCGCAGGTCGCCCAATTCCAGTTTCGGCATACCGCAACAACGCTCTTTGGGCACCAGCGTCACCGTGATGTCGTTATGCCGCAACACCGCGATCAGGTCGTCGCCCAGATCCGGCTCGTTGTAATTGCCGAAACAAGTGGCAAAAATGGCGACTTTGCCGCGTGTGCGCCCGGCGGCGTGAATGGCCTGCTCCGGTTTGGCTTCGTGGCTGGCAACTGATACATGCCTTTTGCGCAGGGTATCGCTGTGATATTGGGGGACGGCGGCTTGGGGATGCACGCCGAGGGCGTGGTGCAGCAGTTTGCGTAGCGGCTTTGATTGATTTGCCGCATTGACGCCGTTGACGACGATGGGAATGCTCGCCAGTTTACCCACGGCATCGGTGGATGAGAGGATTTTTTCGCCAATGGTGACGCCCTTTTTACCCGCGCTTTCGCCCGCGCCCTGGTCAAATTTCACCGCCTTGGCGCGCAGCATCAGGTGCGGAAAGTCAATGTTCCACGCGTGGGGCGGGATGTAGGGACACTTGGTCTGATAGCACAAATCGCACAGGTAGCACTGATCCACCACCTGCCAGTAATCATCCCGCGCAACACCGTCCACTTCCAGCGTTTTGGACGCGTCCACCAAATCGAACAGGGTCGGAAAGGCATTGCACAAACTGACGCACCGCCGGCAGCCGTGGCAATGGTCGAAAACCCGCTCCAATTCATCAAACAGCGATGACCGGTCGTAGAACTGCGGGTTTTTCCAATCAACCGGATGGCGGGTGGGTGCCTCCAGGCCGCCCTCGGCGGGAGATGCAGTGTCCATTACTGGTTGCAGGTCATTGCGAGGAGCCGGGCGCGGTCGAGTGCGGACAAGTGCCACACGAGTGCCACCGGGGAGAGAGGCATCCCCCCCGGCGACAGTGACCGTGACAGTGACCGTGACGACGCGCGGAACTTACATCTCGTCCAGCGCTTTTTGGAACCGGTTGGCGTGGGAACGCTCGGCTTTGCCCAGGGTTTCAAACCAGTCGGCGATCTCGCCAAACCCTTCCTCGCGGGCGGTTTTCGCCATACCCGGATACATGTCGGTGTATTCGTGGGTCTCGCCGGCGATTGCCGCCTTGAGGTTATCCGGCGTGGGGCCAATCGGCAGGCCGGTCGCCGGATCCCCGATTTCTTCGAGGTATTCCAAATGGCCGTGGGCGTGGCCGGTCTCGCCTTCGGCGGTGGAGCGGAATACCGCGGCTACATCGTTATAGCCCTCAATATCCGCTTTGGCGGCAAAATACAAATAACGGCGGTTGGCTTGGGATTCCCCGGCAAAGGCGTCTTTGAGATTTTGCCCGGTTTTTGAATCGGTTAAACTCATGGTCGTGTCTCCTGATGGTGGTTGTCGTGCTGAAGGCTCCGGTCCGGGACGCTTCAGACATGTGTGGATTATGCGATAAATAAGGCGGAAAAAACAAACTCAAAGCAACCCGATTATGGTCTGCGCATCACTAACCTTAAATTCCGCGCCTTCCTCGACATTGATGTGAGTGACCACGCCGTCATCTACGACCATGGCGTAACGCTGGGAGCGAACGCCCATGTGGCGCGGAGTCAAGTCCAGTTCCAAGCCCACCGCTTCGGTGAACGCGCCGCTGCCATCGGCAAGCATCAGGATGTTGTCCTCGACATTACTATTTTCGCCCCATGCCGCCATCACGAAGGCATCATTCACCGACAGGCAGGCGATGGTGTCCACGCCCTTTGCCTTAATCTCGTCGTGCTGCACCACATAACCGGGCAGATGCGCTTTGCTGCAAGTCGGCGTATAAGCCCCGGGCAGAGCGAACAACACTACTTTTTTGCCGGCAAAAATCTGGTCGGTGGTCAACTCCGCCGGACCGTCGGAAGTCATGTGGGCGATGGTCACATTGGGAATGCGTTCGCCAATCTGGATGGTCATGTCAATTCTTCGTAAATGGAAAAAGGTTATCTATTGTACGCTATCGGAGCGTGCGAAGCGGTGATAAAGTTGCCCGACAACATGTAACCCGTCATGAACTACGACACCAGATTCCCCTCCATCGTCGACCTCAAGGCGCGCGCCCACCGGCGGATGCCCGGCTTTGCGTTCGATTATGTGGACGGCGCGATTGACGAAGAGCACGGCAAGGCGCGCAACCGTGCGGCTTGGCACGAGGTCGTCCTGACACCGCGTTACCTGCGGGATGTGTCCGACACCGACCTCAACGCGCCGCTGTTTGGTCATGAATACGCGTTGCCAATCGGCGTGCCGCCGGTGGGACTCGGCAATATGATGTGGCCCGGGGCGGAAATGGCACTTGCCCGCGCCGCCCAGCGGGCGAACATTCCATATATTCTCAGCACTTTCAGCACCACCGACCTGGCGGAAATCGCCCGCGCGGCGCCGGATGTGTGCTGGTTTCAATTATATGTGCCGAAAAAAATGCAGGTCATGGAGGACTTGCTGGCGCGCGCAAAACAAGCCGGTTATCGGGTTTTGGTGGTGACGCTGGACATTCCGGTGGGTGCCAAGCGCAACCGCGAACTGCGTAACGGCTTGAAACTGCCTTTCAGTTTGACCGCGAATATTATTTGGCAATGCATGACTCACCCGACCTGGATCCTGCAAACCCTGCGCCACGGCCAGCCGGATTTCGTCAACGTGGCGCGTTATCAGGAAGGTGCCAACGAGGGCTTGGCGCACTTCATCACCAACTTCAACATGCACGGCGTAACCCGCGAGCGTATCGCGGCGATTCGTAAACTGTGGGATGGCCCGCTGGTGCTAAAAGGCGTACAGTATGAGCAGGACATGCGCGCCGCCGCGGAATTGGGCGTGGACGGCATCATCATCTCCAATCATGGCGGACGACAACTGGACGCCGCCCCCACCTCGGTGCACAGCCTGCGCGCAGTGCCGGCGGAAATCCGCCAACGCATGACGGTAATGGTAGACAGCGGAATCCGCACCGGCATGGATGTGGTGCGAGCCGGCGCACTGGGAGCGAAGATGACCTTTTCCGGGCGTGCGTTCTTCTGGGGGGTTGGTGCGTTGGGTGCGCCCGGCGCAAGTCAGGTAGTGGAAATTTTCCGCGATGAAATCGAGCGCACCTTGAAGCAATTGGGGTGTGATTCTTTTACGGGGATGGGTGGGAGTTGGTTGGGGTGACGCGCTTGCCTTTTCGTCGCCATGCTTTGTTGTGCTTCGTCGCGTTGCCGCTCACATACTTAGTGTATGCTACGCGTCACCGCTCCTTGCACGCCTCGCCTGACAACGAAAATTCGGCGCGCAATGACGGGGGTAGCGGCGGCAAAGCCGCAGAAGTTTTGCTTACTCTATTCTCCCAATCAACTGGCGCGTGGAAACTTACCCCCCGCAAAGCGCAAGCACGCGCAGCCCCACTACCCCCGCAATTCATTAATCCGTCGGTAAAACGCCTCGGCGGCTTGGCCGGCGGCTTCGGCAAACTCTCTGCCCCCTGCCCCGGCATCAATAATCGCACGGGAGACATTAATTACCACTCCGGTGCCATCGACATTCAGCCCATTCGCCAGCACCGCCTTCAAATCCCCGCCTTGCGCGCCAATTCCCGGAATCAATAGCGGCATCTCGCCGACCAATTTGCGGATGGCGCCCACCTCTTGTGGCCAAGTGGCGCCCACCACCAGCCCGATGTTTCCGTGGCGATTCCAATGCCTGGCTGCATGGTTGGCGATGTGCTGGGCGAGCGATAACTTACCGATTGGCAATTCCTGAAAATCCTTGCTGCCGGGGTTGGAAGTGCGACACAGAATGAACACGCCTTTGTCCGCTCCGTTGGCATCGACATAATCCAAAAACGGCGCCAGCGCATCGTATCCAAGATAAGGATTGACCGTCACCGCATCCGCCCCATAGCGCGTAAACGCCTCCTGCGCATAACGCTGCGCGGTGATGCCGATGTCGCCGCGCTTGGCATCAAGAATCACCGGAATGTCCGGGTAATGCTTCTGGATGTAGGCGATGGTCTGCTCCAGTTGGGCTTCCGCTCCGGTCGCCGTGTAACAGGCGATTTGCGGTTTGAACGCGCATACCCAGGGCGCAGTGGCGTCGATGATTGCGCGGTTGAAGGCAAATAACGGCATCCGCTCCCGCCGCACCAACGCCCCCGGTAGTTTTGACGGGTCGGGATCCAAGCCAACGCACAATAACGATTGCCGGCATCGCCAACTCTCGGCAAGGGTGTGGATGAACTGGCTCATAATGCTGGATTATATTGTATACTCCGGCAATGGAACCCATCGAGTTGGCACTTACTTTTGACGATGTGCTGTTGCTTCCGGCGCGCTCGGTGGTGTTGCCTCGCGAGGCGAAACTGTCCACCCGATTGAGCCGCGGCCTCGCGCTCAATATCCCTCTGCTATCGGCTGCCATGGACACCGTGACCGGCGCCGACACCGCCATCTGCATGGCGCAAGCCGGTGGCGTCGGTGTCATTCACCGCAACTGCGAACCAGACGCGCAAGCCGCCATGGTCAATCGCGTGAAGAAATTTGAAAGCGGCATCATCAGCGACCCGGTTACGGTTGCCAAGACCGCGAAGGTGCGCGATGTGCTGGAGTTGATGCGCAAATACAACATCTCCGGCGTGCCGGTGGTGGACGGGACGCGCGCCATCGGCATCGTTACCAATCGCGATTTGCGTTTTGAAAAATCGCTGGACACGCCGATTAGTAAAATCATGACACCGCAGGAAAAACTGGTAACGGTGCGCGACGATGCGCAACAACAAGCCGACCTGGTGGAAAAATTATTGCACGAACATCGCATTGAGAAAGTTTTGGTGGTGGACGCGGATAATAATTTGAAAGGATTGATTACGGTCAAAGACCGACAAAAATCCAGCGACTTCCCGAACGCGTGTAAGGACGAGCGCGGACGCTTGTTGGTGGTGGCGGCGGTCGGCGTTGGTAAGGATGTAGATGCGCGCATTGAAAAACTACTGGCGGTGAATGTAGATGCGATCGTGGTGGACACCGCGCATGGTCATTCCGAATCGGTGTTGGCATGCGTGCGTCGCATCAAACAAGCGAACGACAAAGTGCAGGTAATCGGCGGCAACATCGCCACTGCGGACGCGGCGCGTGATTTGGTTGAAGCCGGTGCCGACGGGGTAAAGGTCGGCATTGGCCCCGGTTCAATCTGCACCACGCGCATCGTGGCCGGTGTCGGCGTGCCGCAAATCCACGCCATTCAGGAAGTGCGCAAGGGCCTGGCCGACAGCGACGTGCCGTTGATCGCCGACGGTGGCATTCGTTATTCGGGAGACATCGCCAAGTGCATCGCCGCCGGCGCCCATTCGGTGATGGTCGGCGGCTTGCTTGCCGGTGCCGACGAAGCACCCGGTGACATCGAAATGTATCAAGGGCGATCGTATAAAACCTATCGCGGTATGGGCTCGTTCGGCGCGATGCAAAAAGGCGCGCGCGACCGTTACTTTCAAGACGGCGTAGAGAGCGCCGACAAACTGGTGCCGGAAGGCATTGAGGGACGCGTGCCGTATAAGGGTCCCATGGCGAACATCATTCATCAACTGATGGGCGGACTGCGCGCCAGTATGGGCTACACCGGCAACGCTGACATTGAACAGATGCGAACCCGTGCGCGTTTCGTGCGCATCACTAACGCCGGCATGGTGGAAAGTCATGTGCATGATGTTTCCATCGTCAAGGAAGCGTCGAATTATCAGCGGGATTAAAAGACAAGATACTTGCGAAAACATGCATACCTATATTGTCGATACAAATCCGCGTTGAGAGGCCAAAGCACACGAGAAAAAAAGTATTAGAACGACACGCGACACTAAAACGGCGTTGCCGTTTTTATATCGTGAATAATCAATAAGTAATAGTTGGTTTCTACCAAAACAAGTTAATCCCGGGCTACCTAGTCATCCCTGCGCAAGCGGCTTGATTTCGGTGCATCCGTCCATATACGGTGCCAGCACTTCGGGGACGGTGATGCTGCCGTCGGCGGTCTGGCAATTCTCCATCACCGCCACCAACGCCCGACCGACCGCCACGCCGGAGCCATTGAGGGTATGCAGCGGCTCCGGCTTGCCAGTTTCGGGATTGCGCCATCTCGCCTTCATTCGCCGCGCCTGAAAACCCTCGCAATTGCTGCACGACGAGATTTCGCGGTAGCGTTTCTGACTCGGAATCCACACTTCAATGTCGTAGGTTTTGGCCGCGCTGAAACCCATATCGCCGGTGCACAAGGTCAGCACGCGATAGGGCAGTTCGAGTTTTTGCAAAACCGTCTCGGCGTGAGCGGTCAGCGTCTCCAGGGCTTCATGTGATTGATTCGGCGCAACGATGTGCACCAATTCTACTTTCTCAAACTGGTGCTGGCGAATCATGCCACGCGTGTCCTTGCCGTAGGAGCCGGCTTCGCGACGAAAACAAAGCGTATGCGCGACTTTTCGCATGGGCAATTGCGCGGCATCAACGATGCGCCCGGCAACCAGATTGGTCAGCGGCACTTCGGCGGTGGGCATCAGATAATAGGGTGGCTGGTCCTGGGTGGCGAACTGGTCGTCGGCAAACTTGGGCAATTGCCCGGTGCCATACAATGTTTTGGAATTGACCAGCACCGGCACGTTGGTCTCCTGATAGCCGTGCTCGCGAATGTGCAGGTCAAGCATGAACTGCGCCAGGGCGCGATGCAATCGGGCGAGGTCTGCGTGCATCACCACGAAGCGCGAACCGGCAAGGGCGGCGGCGGCCTCGTAGTCCATCATGCCAAGCGCGTTGCCGAGGTCCACATGGTCACGTGGCGTGAAGTAAAATTCGCGCGGCGTGCCCCAACGCCGAGTTTCGGTATTGTCGTTTTCGTCCTTGCCGACCGGCACGCTGTGGTGGGGCAAATTCGGAATGTCGCTCAACAATTGTTGGAGTTCGCCCTGCACTTCCGCCAATTTGGCTTGACCGTCTTTCAGTCGATTTCCGATGTCAGCCATGGAATCGAGCAACGTTTGCGCATCTTCTCCTTTGGCTTTGGCAACGCCGATGGCTTTGGATGCGAGGTTGCGCTCGGCTTGCAGGGATTCGGTTTCGCGCTGGATGGTCGCCCGTGCCTGTTCCAGGGCATTAAGCCGCGCAACATCCAGCTGGTAGTTGCGGGTTTTCAATACCTCGGCGGTGTGCGCCAGATCCTGCTTTAGTTGTCGCGGGTCAAGCATGTGGTTAGTTGTTGCCGATTAGGGGCCGATTAGGGGCCGATTAGTAGCCGGATTGGTCGATAACATCCACACCATCGGGCGGAATGAATTGGAAAATGTCGTCCGCCAGCGGCACGTTTTCCTTGAGGTTGATGAAACTAATGCGGGTGCGTTGATCGAGCGTATCCACCAATTCCATCAACCGCAGGCGGCGCGCTTCAAAGCCGATGCGCACTTCGGTGAAACCGCTGTCCGGATCTTCGGGAATGAGATTCACCCAGTCCACCTGCCCCAAACTGCCGATGTCTTCAATAGTGTATGTTTGCTCAATATCGCCGGAGCCGGCAAGCAAAATCGCCGGTGTGCGCCCCAACGCCTCGGCCTGGTCGCGCATGGTTACCTGCTCTATCTCGATGTCATATAGCCACACCCGCTCGCCGTCGCCGACTATTTCCTGCGCTTCCGGCGGCTCATAATCCCAGCGAAAGCGGCCCGGGCGTTTGATCCACACCGTGCCGTGGCCATCGTCCACCGCGCTCAGATTCTCATCTAATACAATTTGTGTGAATTGCGCTTCAAGTGTATTGATTTCATTGAAGAATCGGTTGAATGATTCGATCCCCGCACCGGTATCCTGGGTAGCCACCGGCGTGGCAATGGCGAGCATCATTGTGGCACACATGACGCGGGCCGGACTGACGATACCCTTCACGCTTGTCATGCTTGTCACGCTTGTCACACCTATTCCGGCGGCGGCGGTGCTACCAGCACTTCGCGCTTGCCGTTATCCGAGGCACTGACCACGCCCGATTCTTCCATGGTTTCGATCATCCGTGCGGCGCGGTTATAGCCGACCCGCAGCGCGCGTTGTAACGCGGAAATGGATGCTCGCCGGCTTCGGGTCACGAACTGCACGGCTTCGTCATACAAGGCATCGGCTTCGCCTTCGCCTTCGGAAAGGGCTCCGTTGTCCGACCATTCGCCACCGCCGCCTTCGGTGATTTCATTGAGATACACCGGCTCGGCACCACTTTTCAGATATGCCACCACCTGCGCGACCTCGTCATCGGACACGAACGAGCCGTGTACCCGCAGGGAAAAGCCGGAACCGGGCGGCAGAAACAACATATCGCCATGCCCCAATAATTGCTCGGCACCCATCTGGTCGAGCACGGTGCGCGAGTCGGCGCGGGAGGAAACCTGAAACGCAATGCGAGTCGGCACATTGGCTTTGATGAGACCGGTAACCACATCCACCGACGGACGTTGGGTCGCCAGCACCAGATGAATACCGGCGGCACGCGCACGCTGGGCAATGCGGATGATGATTTCCTCTATCTTTTTGCCCACCACCATCATCAAATCCGCCAGTTCATCGACAATCACCACGATGTAGGGCAATTGCCGCAAGGGTTCCGCTGCAAACTCGGCATCGTTCGGGTCACCATTCGTGCCATCGCCCGGGCTGTGTAACGGGTCGGGAATGGGCGCACCGTCGGCAATGGCGTCCGCCACCTTTTTGTTATAGCCGGCGATGTTTCGCACCTTGATTGCCGCCATCACCCGGAACCGCCGATCCATCTCACCGATGCACCAGCGCAACGCATTGGCCGCTTTGCTCATGTCGGTGACCACCGGTGCCAGCAGGTGGGGAATGCCGTCATACACCGAAAGTTCGAGGAACTTCGGGTCCACCATAATCATTCGAACCTGCTCCGGCGTGGCTTTGTAGACCAGGCTCAATATCAGTGCATTGACACACACCGATTTGCCGGAGCCGGTGGTGCCGGCGATCAGCACATGGGGCATTTTCATCAAATCGGTAATCACCGGACTGCCGGCGATGTCCTTGCCCAGCACCAGCGTCAGCGGTGAGGTGCTTTTTTCATACTCCCTTGAAGCCAGCCCTTCCACCAACCGCACGGTCTCCCGGCTCTGGTTGGGAATCTCAATGCCAATCACGGTTTTGCCGGCGATGTTGTCTACCACCCGAACGCTTTCCACCGACAGCGAGCGCGCCAAATCCCGCGCCAGCCCGACGATCTGGCTTGCCTTGATGCCCGGTGCCGGCTCCACTTCAAAGCGCGTGATTACCGGACCCGGCTGCACCGCTTCCACAGTGATTTCGACATTGAAATCCTTGAGTTTTTTCACCAGCAGGCGCGACATGGATTCCAGTTCATCGCGGGAATAACCGGCGAGGTTTTCGGCCGGCGGTTCAAGCAACGACAAGCGCGGCAAATCGCCGCCCACTACCGCATCGGGGAATAACTGGTGCTGGCGCTCTTGCTGCCCGCGCTCGCCTTCCGGCGGTGTCTGAATCCGTGGGGCGATTTTCGGCGGCTTCTTTTCGCTGAGTTCGGCGTGGATTTTCCCGACCGTCACATGCCGTTGCCGACGAACTTTCGCGCCGATTTTTCGATCTGCCTGTTTTTCGATTTGCTCCTTGAGCCATGCGGCGGCGGCGAACGCGAAGTAGCCGACACGGTCCATCAGATGAAACCACGACACATGGGCGACCAGCGTTATGCCGGTAATGAAAAGAACGATGAAAATCACCGTGGCACCGAGCACACCGAAGTTGGCTAGCAGCCCGGCGGTGCTGTATTGGCCGATGATTCCGCCGACCGGAAAGGGCGGCTGCGGGGCGGCGAACGGGAAGTAGATTTGTTCCAAGCCGCAGGCGCCGACCATGGCAAGCACCAAACCGCTCAGCGGAAACAACCGACTCCAGTGGCTCTGCTCTCGCAATTCACGGTGGCGGTGAACGCGCCAACCGAAAGCGCATAACAACAGTAGCAGTAGCCAGGCCATGCGCCCGAAGGCGGTAAACATTATATCGGCGAACCACGCGCCGACCTTGCCGCCGAGGTTTATGATGTCGCCGCCACTGCCGGTGTGGGTTGGTCCCGGGTCGTCGGGGGAATAGGTGAACAGGGCGAGGGCGAGATATACCACCACCGCCAGTAAAACGATCAGCCCGACTTCGCGTAACAACGCGGAGAGTTTATGGGAGATCGTTTTGTTGAACCCGGTTCGGGTCAGGGTTTGTCTGCGAGCGTGGGCCACGGTTGAAGTCGTTCAGGCACTGGGATGGACGAACGCCCATTCTATCACGCCGAGCCGCTACGAAACCTCCGTTTGATTGATTGACGAAGCGGAATGTAATTTATCCAGCACCCTTTCCAATGATGTCGGCAATGGTGCGTGAATTTCCATGGGCGCGCCGCTGGCGGGATGGGAAAAGCGCAGAGATTGCGCGTGCAGGAACAACCGACTCAGTCCGATTTTTTTCATGTGGCGATTGAATTCCCGGTCGCCGTAGAGTCGGTCGCCGGCGATCGGGCTGCCGATGCCGGCGGCGTGGAGGCGCGCCTGATGCATGCGCCCGGTCAGCAAACGAATAGCCACCAGCGCACACTGCGGCGATGACCATTGCGCGGAAAAAATGCTGTGTGCTTCCAATTCCCGCGCCGGGGTTGTCGGTTGTTTTTCGACATCGCTCGCCGGATGCTTTGTCGGCACTCTGGTCAGCGGAATGTCCACCTCGCGCTCGCCGCCCGACCATGGGCCTTTTACCAGCGCGAGATAGGTTTTGCCAACGCTGCGCTCGGCGCCCAACTGCGCCTGCAATGCCAGCAAAGCCGCACGGGATTTCGCCAGCATCAGGCAACCCGAAGTCTCGCGGTCAAGGCGGTGTGCCAATTCCAGATACGGCAGGTCGGGGCGCAGTTTGCGCAAGGCTTCGATGAGCCCGTAGTGCATACCGGTTCCGCCGTGTGCGGCCAGCCCGGCCGGCTTGTTCACCACCAGCAGGTGCCGGTCTTCAAACAACGCCGGAATTTTTTCCAGCAATGAATCGGGAACCCGCAACGCCGCGGCCGGTTTGCTGCGGCGAATCGGCGGGATGCGCAACCGGTCGCCGACTTGCAGTTGATACGGGGCTTTTTTGCGTGCGCCGTTAACCCGCACCTCGCCGCCGCGCAGGGCGCGATACAAGCGGGTTTTAGGTACGCCCTTCAGGTATTTGATGAGAAAGTTGTCGATACGCTGACCGGCTTGCTCAACGCCTACTTCCACGATTTCAACTTTGGTGGCGACCTTGGTCTCAACTGTCGGTGCGCGTGGTTGTGAAGAATCGTGTCGCATGATGGCACCGCTCAAGGCAGTTTGTCCCACAATCGGCGGCAAGTCATAACCGCCACCAGCGTCGGCGTGCGCAACGCCGCACCGCCGGGAAAATCCCGATGAGGAATTTGCCGGAAACATTCGATGCGCTGACGATCGCCGGTCACCGCATCGGCCAGCAGTCCGCCGACATAGCCGGTCAATGCCATGCCGTGGCCGGAAAAGCCCTGGGCGAACCAGGTGGTGTCATTCAATTGCCCGATGTGCGGCGCGCGGTTGCGGGTAATGGCGACATAACCGCCCCAGGCATAATCAATGCGCACATCGGCCAGTTGCGGGAATACTCGGGACATTCTGCGCCGCAATGCACGAATCAAGCGGCGTGGTTCCAACGCCTGATAACTGACGCGACCACCGAACAACATGCGGTTATCCGCCGACAATCGATAGTAGTCCAGCACCAAATTGGTGTCTGCCACCGCCGCACGGTTGGCGATCAACGCCGTGGCGGTGTCGGACGACAAGGGCTCGGTGGCGATAATGCAAGTGCCGACCGGCATGATTGACCGCGCCAGACGCGGTTGCAGACGGTTGAGATAGGCATTGCATCCATACACCACTTGATCGCAAGTGATGCTGCCCTGCTCGGTGCGCAGCGTGACTGGCTTCGCACCATTCCCATCGCCACCACCTTCCACCGCGGTCACGGTACTGTTCTGGTAAAGCCGTGCGCCGGCTCGTTGCGCGGCACGAGCCAGGCCCAGACAATAATTCAACGGATGCAGGTGGCCACTGCCGGGGTCGGAGACCGCGCCGCAATACATCTCGCTATCAAGCACCGTGCGCAACCGCGTGCGGGAGAGATAGTCGAGGCGATCATAGTTATAATGTCCGGCAAGATGCTCGGCCCATTTCTGCAAGTGGCGTGCGTGGCGTGGCTTGATTGCGGCATGCAAATATCCCCAGGTCAAATCGCAATCAATGCCATGGCGTTCGATGCGTTGCCGCGTCCACGCAACCGCAGCCAGCGAATGATCCCAAAGTTCCCGCGCAGTCTCCCGACCGGTTAGTTTTTCCAATACTTCTTGATCGACCGAATAGCCGGCGATAATCTGCCCGCCGCTTCGGCCCGATGCGCCCCAGCCGACATGTCGGGATTCCAGAAGTGCGACATCAACGCCCTTCTCTGCCAGATGCAATGCCGTGGATATGCCGGTGAGACCGCCGCCGATGACCACCACATCGGCGCGCTGGGCACCGCGCATCGGTTCCGCCTGGATGGTATAACGCCGACTCGCCTCGTAGTAGGAGTCGGCGGTTTGGCGGTCATCGGGGTTCACTATATTGGCGGCGAGATTGGCGGATGAATTGGCGGATGAATTAACTGGACGGGGGCATGTTAGGAGTAAATTATCTGTCCTAATAATTAACACGTGAACTGTCCGGATTTATTCTATCCTATTTGGGGGTGGCAAATGAACCGGACAGCCTTTGTTGAGGAATTAAAACAGATGAGATTTGAAGATGCATATGAGGGTTATCAATGCAAACGATTAAGCCAAGAGGAGGCGGCCAGTTTGTTAGGAGTCTGCAGTCGTAGTTTTCGCAGGTATATCAACCGTTATGAAGAGTCAGGGCTGGAAGGCTTGTGTGACAAAAGACTGCACACCCTATCAGTACGGTGCGCTCCGGTTGATGAGGCGATGGCATTAACCGGTTTATATTCCAGTCGATATAATGGCTGGAATGTCAGGCATTTTCATCGTTGGCGTCAACGAAAACACCAGGGGGCACGTAGCTATAGTTGGGTTAAAAACCAACTTCAAACAGCTGATTTGGTGGCAAAAGGTCAATCACCTGGACCTCATCGCATTAAACGGCTCCCCAGTGCATTGCCCGGCATGATGATCCATCAAGATGGCAGTACTCATTTATGGGTGCCCGGGGTGTATTGGGATTTAATTGTGACTATGGATGATGCCACTAACGAGCATTATTCCATGCGCTTTGTTGAACAGGAAGGCACGGTCAGTTCGTTGCTGGGTGTCAAAGATGTACTCAAGGCTAAAGGTATTTTCTGTACTTTCTATTCCGACAGGGACCGCCATTACTGGCATACACCAGAGGTAGGTGGCAAGGTGGATAAAAACAATCCGACTCAATTTGGCATTGCCCTTAAAACGGTTAGGCATTGATATGATTGCTGCCTATTCGCCTGAGGCTCGCGGGCGATCTGAACGTGCCTTTGGTACTCACCAAGGGCGATTACCTCAAGAATTGGCGCTCAACGGCATCACCGATATAACAGCCGCTAATGCATACCTTAACAATCATTACATGCCGGCTTATAACGAGGAGTTTGCACGTCCTGCAAGAGAACAAGGCAATGCATTTGTCCGGCTTGCCGGTGTTAATCTGGATGATTACCTTTGTCAGCGTTATGAGCGCAGGGTGAGGAAAGACAATTGCGTGCAATTTAACAACCTCAATTTACAGCTGCCGAAAGACAAACATCGCTATCATTACATCAAAGCCAAAGTAAAGGTTGTAATCCATTTAGATGGCTTAATTTCAATTTTTCATGGTCCTAGACGACTGGGATGATATTCAAAAGATGGCTGTTTATTGAATGAGGAACAAATACAGGCTGACGTTGCGTAAATCCGCTTCACAATGTCAGGAGTATAAACCAATTAAAAGCGGACAGATGTCGTGCTAATTATTAGGACAGTTCTATTTACTCCTAACAGGGGCGCTGCATCAACAGCGTAACAATGTAATAATCATAGCCCCTACTTGCCTGATAAAACAACCATGCCCAACTGCTCGAAAAACGGTACCGGCCCACGCGCCAAACTGCCCGCCGACCTGCGTCGCTGGCTCGACGATAATGCCATTGAAGAAATCGAAGCGGTGGTGCCCGATATGACCGGCGTGGCGCGCGGCAAAATTACGCCAGCGCGGAAATATCGCGAAGAGGTCGGGCTGCGTATGCCGGAGAGCATTTTTGCGCAAACCGTGAACGGCGATTACCCGAATAAATGGGAAGTGCTGGACGATTCCGATGGCGACATATTCCTCAAGCCCGACCCGGCCACGGTGCGGGCGGTGCCTTTTGCCGTGCGGCCCAGCGCGGTGATCATCCACGACTGCTATCACTTCAACGGCACGCCGGTGGAGGTCGCGCCGCGACAAGTGTTGCATCGGGTGCTGGATCTCTATCGCAAAAAAGGATGGATGCCGGTGGTGGCGCCGGAAGTGGAGTTTTATCTGGTTAAACCAAATACCGATGCCGACTATCCGCTGGAGCCGCCGGTGGGTC
Organism: Candidatus Poriferihabitaceae bacterium; assembly: GCA_965249835.1. GTDB lineage: Bacteria > Pseudomonadota > Gammaproteobacteria > Arenicellales > Poriferihabitantaceae > JAHRAW01. The sequence goes on along the minus strand of CBDFMY010000001.1, from coordinate 495,841 downwards.
GTTCGGGGCGGGCGGAAAGCGGTCGTCAGGCGTTCAGCATCGACGCGGTGAATGAATTTGAGGTGCTCTTTCAAGACCTGCATAACTACTGCGAAATTCAGGACATCGGCGTTGAGACGCTGATTCACGAATCCGGCGTCGCGCAAATGGAAATCAATTTGCTGCACGGTGATGCCATGGAACTCGCCGACCAGGTGTTTCTTTTCAAACGCGGATTGCGGCGCGTGGCCATGCGCCATAAAATTTACGGCACCTTCATGGCGGCACCGCTGGAAGGTCAGCCCGGCAGCGCATTACACATTCATCAAAGCGTGCTGGATATCAAAACTGGCAACAACATTTTCAGCAACCGTGGCGGCGATGAGAGTAAATTGTTTAAGCATTTCATCGGCGGTCTGCAAAAATACCTGCCGGCCGCCATGGCGTTGTGCGCGCCCAATGTCAATTCCTATCGCCGACTGGCACCGGATGATTTTGTCACGCCGGTAAACATTGAATGGGGTTACGACAACCGCACCGCCGGGTTGCGCGTGCCGATTTCACAACCCGTCGCACGGCGAATCGAAAACCGCATCTCCGGCGCGGATGTTAATCCCTACCTCGCCATCGCCGCCTCGCTGGCTTGCGGTTATCTGGGTATGTGCGAGCAGGTTGCCGCGAAAAAACCGGTCTCTGGAAACGCCGCCACTCTCGACACCACCCTGCCCCACACCTTGCGCGAAGCGGTCAGCGAATTGCAACAATGCAAACCACTGCACGATTTGCTCGGTGAAAAATTCCTGCGCCTCTACTGTAGCGTCAAGCAGCATGAATACAACACCTTCCTCAAAGTCATCAGCGCCTGGGAGCGGGAACATTTGCTGTTGAATGTTTGATGAAAATAGTCGCCATCCAAACCTTCTCCAACGAATTCGTCGGTATGGTGAAGGTTACTACCGACACCGGTGCGTTCGGCTGGGGACAGGTTGCTCCCTATAACGCCGACATTACTTCGCTGGTGGTGCATCGTCAGATTGCGCCCCATGCCCTCGGCAAAGATGCGCTGGATATTGATTCCCTTGTCGCGCGTATTCCCGAATGGGAACATAAATTTCCGGGTTCGTATTTGCGCCGGGCGCTTGCCGGGCTGGACACCGCGCTTTGGGATTTGCGCGGGAAACGGGAAGGCAAACCGGTTTACGCGCTACTCGGCGGCAAGCCCGGACCCATTCGCGCTTACGCATCGTCCATGCGGCGCGACATTACCGGCGCGCAGGAAGTCGAGCGGTTGACGCGGCTGCGGGATATGCACGGATTTGACGCATTTAAGTTTCGCATCGCCGCGGAATGTGGCCACGACATTGACCAATGGCCCGGGCGAACCGAAGACATCGTCGTGCGCATGCGTGCGGCAATGGACGACGAAGTCGACTTGTTGGTGGATGCCAACTCCGGCTACTCGCCGGACAAAGCCATCACCGTGGGGAAATTTCTCGCCGAGCACGGCGTGTGCCACATGGAAGAACCCTGCCCGTATTGGGAACTGGAACAAACCCAACAAGTCACCGATGCGTTATGCGGGCTTGCCATTGATGTGACTGGCGGCGAGCAGGACTGTGAACTGCCGGTCTGGAAAAGAATCATCGATGAGGGCGTGGTCAACATCGTGCAACCGGATATTTGTTACCTTGGCGGGCTGAGTCGCGCCTTGCAAGTGGCAAAGATGGCCGAGCAACGCGCACTGCCGTGCACACCCCACTGCGCTAATCTTTCCATGGTCACGCTGTTCACCATGCATTTTCTGCGCGCCATTCCCAACGCCGGAAAGTATCTTGAGTTTTCCATTGAAGGCGAAGACTATTATCCATGGCAGCGTGGTTTGTTTCGCAACGATCCGTATACCATCACCGACGGTTGCGTTACGCTGAGCGAGCAACCGGGTTGGGGAGTGGAAATTAATCCCGAATGGCTGAACGCGGCGCAGCATCACGCAAGCGAATTGTGAGCCGGAAGTCGTCCCTGAAGTCGTCATAAAATCATAGTGAATTCAAGCATATTCACCGATGACTTCAAGGAAACTCCCTACTGGTGGGAGCGCACGCCGCGTCCGCTCGCCGACTCCGCTGATCTGGGCGCGCTGCCGAGTTCCGCCGAGGTAGTCATCATCGGTTCGGGCTACACCGGATTATCCGCGGCCATTCAAACCGCCGGACACGGACGCCACACAGTGGTGGTGGATGCCGAAGACGCCGGGTGGGGATGCAGCACGCGCAACGGCGGTCAAGTCAGCACCAGTCTGAAACCCGGCTTTCCTTTGCTCGCCAAGCAGTTTGGCAGCGATGCGGCACTGGCAATTCTCCGCGAAGGCAACAACGCGCTGGCCTGGGTTGAGCAATTTGTCACGGAAAATCATATCCACTGCGACCTCCAAAAAGTCGGGCGATTTCACGGCGCGCATAGCGGCAAAGCCTTCGCCGAACTGAGGCAAAAAATAAATGACATCCCGCGTGAGTTGTCGATTGATGCGTATCTGCTTGAACCCGGCGATGAGTGCCGCGAAGTCGCCACCTCGTTATATCACGGTGGCGTGGTGTATCCCCACCATGCCTCCATTGACCCGGGGCGTTATCATCAGGGGCTGCTGGACTGCGCCTTGTCCAACGGCGCGCAAGTCATCGCCGCTTGCGCGGTGAACGCCATCCAAAAACCGCACGCATCCGGCGGCGCGTTCACCATCACCACCGGCAAAGGGACCATTACCGCGGACACCGTCATCGTCGCCACCAGCGGTTACACCGGCGCTATAACAAAATGGCAGCAACGCCGAATCATTCCGGTGGGCTCGTATATCATCGCCACCGAACCGCTGCCCCAACAAACCATCGACCGCCTGATACCAAACCATCGCGTCATCACCGACACGCGCAAACTGGTCATGTATTACCGCGCCTGCCCGCAACGGCGACGGATACTTTTCGGCGGACGAGTATCGATACGCGAAACCAACCTTCGCGCCAGCGCACGATTGCTCCATCAGCAAATGACGCGCCTTTTTCCTGAACTCGAATCCGTGCGCGTCAGCCATTCGTGGATGGGATTGGTCGGTTTTACCTTTGATCAAATGCCACACATCGGAATGCACGACGGCATTCATTACAGCATGGGCTACTGCGGTTCGGGGATTTCCCTTGCCAGTTACTTCGGCATGAAAACCGGCTTGCGCGCAGTCAGCCAACCCGACGACCCGCGCGCCGCCACCGCCTTGGACAACCTGCCCTTTCCGGGCAAACTCTGGTATCACGGCAATCCATGGTTCCTGACCCCGGCCATTGGCTACTATCGCTGGCGCGACCAGCGGTGACCTTCCGGCTTTGCCGAATTGCGCTTGCCTTTTCGTCGCCATGCGGTGTCAGTTGCGATATAATTTCTCGCAATCGTGTGGCATCAATAGAAGGTATCTCTGAGTAGCGACCTCAGAGTTAAGTCACTGGAATAAAATCGTAGTGAGGAATAGAAATGAAAAGTGTGTCTTTCTTTTTATCTGTCTTGTTATCTATGATGGTCATTAGCACCACGGCATTAAGCACTGAACCCTCGACGGTCTTCGATGGTGAGGTTACTGTGCCGAACCCTTGGAACATCGCGGTCGGCTTGAAATTCACCGGCGAGAAATGTTCTATTTCCATAAGAGAAATTTCAGGTGGACTACAGGTGGAATCGAGTTTTTGGGACGGGGAAAAATACGCCGACCAAGGTGCAATTCGAGGGCGTACTTTTTATCTCGGTGAATACGAATCAGGCAAGGCGTTTATTTTACAAACCCACGACGAAAAACCAGTTTCGCTCACTTTGACCGGGCTGGATGCTGACACCGTCATTGATAAAAAGGGCGAACTCAAAAACAGAAAATGGCAACGTGAGTGCATCATTCTCCCCAAGTAAATTCAGACGGCAACGAATGATAGCGGCTCAGGAATGACCAAGTGGGAAGCGTGTTGTTCGGCTCTCGCATCCTGCTCCGCCGAACTACCCGCCGTCCCTGGCGATAAACTGGATAACAACCTCCCCTACTTAACTCCCGTGCGAAACGAATAGTATTCCGCTGGCTGGCAATTATCCAGCGCGCCCATAGCGTCCAGCACGCTGGTTAAAAATCCTTGCGCGGTAATCCGGCCGAGTGCACCGCTGACGCAAGCGGTTTCGTTGTATTGGTCGACCCGGTCGCGGCGACCGCCGGGATTGCACAGCAACACCGGCACCGGGTCGCCGTTGTGCTCGCCACGCACCGAGTCGGTGGAATGGTCGGCGCACACCCCGACCACCACTTCGTCCAGATTAAGTTTCCCCAACTCGCGGTCGAAGCGAGTGATGAACTCCGACTTGAGCAGCGGGTCTTTGTCGTGGGCCGCGGTGTCGGTGCCTTTGATGTGTACGAACACGAGGTCGTGGTGTTGCAATGCCTGAATGGAGATGCGCAGTTTCTCGCCGAGGTCGGTGTCCGGCAGGGAAGTGAAACGGGGGCTGCTGCAGCAATGAAAATCCAGCAGTCGGGCAAGCCCCAGAATGGTCATCTCGCCGGCCACCGCTGCGACCTTGAGTTTGAGTTTGGCGAGCCGATTTTCCAACGCGTGATCGCCGCCGGCACTGCGCACGATGATGCCGTTGGCGGGCGGCAGTGCGTGGGCAATCCGCGCCACATTCACCGGATGGTTTGCCAGAATTTCATGGGCACAGTCGGTGAAATGATTGAGCGCGTCGGCGGTGGTTTGTGCGGCTTGTGTCGTTTGCAAGGGCGCGGCTTTTAGAATCCCGCGATCCATGTCATGCCCGCCCGGGTCGGTGTCGCTGACCTCTGCCGACAGTCCAATGGTGGCGGTGGTGGCGGCACTGCCCAAGTTGTCGACATTCGCACGAAACAGCAAGACCGTGCGATGTTGCGTGGCCGGATGCAAACTCGCGGTGATGCCGGGCGCGACTTTGATTTCTTGCAAAGCCGCGCACAAGGTTTCGACTTCATCGCGAATGCGGCCGGCGCGGCGGTCGAGGATGCGATAACCGTGCGGCGTTTTTTCCACCGAAGCGAGATTGGCGCGCCACAACACATCGCCGGGTTGCAACTTCAGACCGATACCGGCCGCCTCAATCGGTCCCCGGCGCAAACCAACCGCTTGCTCGGGACTCAGCCCGAATAAAATACCGACACCGGTGTGGGTGTCGACCGGCATGCCCGGCAACAGCGGATCCATCATGCCGCATTGATGGCGCAAAGCCAGCGCATCCAGCACCGGCGTCTCAGCAGATTCCAGCGGCGTTTTGCCGTCCAGTTGCGGACACGGACGATCGCCGAGTCCGTCCAGAATGAATACCAATCCTTTGATCAGGTTTCTATTCTGGTTATTGCCAGTGTTTGTCAAACCGGAAGTTTGCACGGGTTATTTATAGGGGGCTTTCAACGCCTTGAGACGGCTGGGCGAGTAGGTGGCGGCGATGGTCAGTGTGATGGTCTTGATGATTTCGCTAACGGTTTGCTCGCGGTCGAGGTTGTTGAGAATCTGAATGTCGGCACCGTCGGCCTCGGACAACAAGGCCGATTGTAACTGCCAGATTTGTTCGATGCTTTCGAGATAGCGCGCGGCGCGACGTTGCCGAGTGGTCGCCCGCCGCCCTTTGATGTGGCTGATTAATACCTCCTTGTCCAGCACGCACAGGATTAACGGCACGACCACGGCATCGCTGGTGTCCACATGCTGTAACAAAGTCGGGCGAATGTGAACGCCTTCAAGGATCATCGAAACCCGCTCGTTCAACGCCCGTTGCAATACCGCCTGACACGCCACCTCCACCAGTTCCGCCTGGCGTTGAAATCCATACAGTAGATTTTCATCGTCCTTGATGACATACATATCGGCACTGTCTGCGGCGGCTCCGGCGGCGAAAGACGAAGTGTGCAACAGCGGCGCCACGCGCTCCGGAATGAGAATGCGCATCACCTCGCGCAGCATATCCGTGGACTGCGTGCGCACGATGCCGAGCCCATTGGCGAGTTCGGTGGCGACCGTGCTCTTGCCGGTGCCGGCTACGCCACCAAGCAACACCAACAATGGCCGATCGCTGTCGATAAAATCATCCCACATCAAATAATAGTCCGCGGATTCCTGATCCAACTCCTTGCGAATGGTGCGATAGGTAATCGCGGTCAATTCATCGGTGGTGATTTTTCGTTGCTTGTCACGCACCAGTTTGCTGTGAATCAGGCGGGCGATGGTGTTGCATTTGTTGTGCGGCAGCGAACAACTCTCCAGCCGTTGCGCGTGTATGCCACGAGAAAAAGGCGCGTTATGGCCATCGCTGTAGACCACCTGGAGATTTTCGCGATAAATATCGGCCCGCTGATAACGCCGCAACGTTTTGCCCGGATGATATTCCGACAGCACTTCGATGGTGCGTGCGCGCAATTCGACGCTGGTGATTTCCTCAATATCATCCAACTCGTCGCGAATATCGGTCGCCAGTTTATAGGCATTGGCGAAGTTTAGCCCGGCATCCTGCAACGAGCGCGTCAACATCCCTCGCAAAAAAGGAACCTTCGCGCCTCCTTGTTCATCAATGACCAGTAGTTTGCCCATAGCAAAATTATTCGTGCCGTTGTAGTGACGGTGGGTTGGATGATAGCAAATTTTCGGAAGTGTTGAGAAATACCACAAAACACCGAGTTTTTGCACCGCCACAATTGACTCGGCAAAAAAATCGGATACGCTCCGCACTTTTTCATGGAGCATTGGAATGCCAACTACCAAATCAGGCGTCGGGACGGCCTCAGACAAAAACACCGACAAACATCACATCTCGCAACGTACCATGGCCGATGCCCGCAGCGGTCGGGGCGCAAAACACATCGGGCGGTGTTTGTATCTTCTCCTGCCACTGCTGGCGATGCCCGCGTTTGCCATCAGCGAAGCGCAGTTCATCGAGAAAGTTCTGGCGCAGGACAAGTTGCTGGAAGAAGCGCAAATCGGGCTGGACATTAAGCAAATCGAACTGGACACCAGTCGGAATAATTATGCCAATTGGAAAGCCGAGTTGTCGGCCAGCGCGGCGTATAACCGCGTCAACGACAAGCAATTGCATTACAAAAAAAGCAACGGCGCGCTTAGCACAAGTCCCTACTCTCGAATCAACAAAGACACGCCACGCAACATTGGTTTGGATTTCAGCAAACGTTTTTTATCCAATCCGGCGAGTGTTTCATTTGGTTTGGAACGCGGTTCGGAGGAAAACAGACTCACGCGCTACAAGGCGGGAAATTTTTACAACGCGCCGCGCTATGGCGGATACACTTCCAACTACTACGCGCAGATTAAATATCCGTTGCTGAAACACGATGGCAATGCGGAATCTTTGAAAACGTATCACCGCGACATTTACGATTTGCGAGATCAGCAATTATCATTTTTGGAGACCAAAGAAGATTTTCTAACTGCGCGATTGGACGATTATCTATCATGGATTTTGTATCACCGCCGCGTGCAAATAAACCAGGAATTGTTGCGCGAGTTGCGGCGATTGCAACCGAGTGATGAAGCCGAAGGCGCGTTGCTCGACAGCATAATTGCGAAAACCGAAAACTTCAAACGAGATGCGCAAATTCAGATGCAGTCGGTGGTCGAGCGACTTGCGATTTTGCTGGATGACGCCACGCTGATCAGGGAAACGCCGGTTTTCAATTTACAAAAGCGCGTGCGTTTGCTTAGCGAAAATGCGCGCGATTATCTGGCTAATAACAGTCGCACGCTGGCGCGCATTAATCTTGATATGAAATTGAACGAAATTGAAATTGACTATCAGGAAAATCGTCTTTTGCCGTCTTTGAATCTGACTTTGCGTGCGGAAAAAGAATACGACCGCGCCGGCACCATGACGTTGGATTATGATGACGACACCACAAAATACGCGGCGCGTTTGGAATTTTCCTATCCGCTTGGCGGCAGCATTACCACCAAATCTGAATTGGCAAAACGCTCGCTTACCACGCGGCGGTTGGAGATAATATATGCCGAGCGCATGGAAAATATTGAGGGTGACCTGCAAAGGTTGCGCAGTTTGCTCGATTTCAACGAGCAACGATTGCAAGATGCGATTGACGCCGCCGAACAAAGCACGCGATTGGAGCAACAAAAATACGATCAGACGCACGAATCAATTCGTGACCTTGTGCAAGCGCATCGCGATACGCTCGCCGCAAAACTCGATCACATTGACCGCATCATTGAATATCAAATGCACAGCATGGAATACGATAATTTGCTGGACCGGATCATCAAAAACGATTAACCGAATTGTGCTTGCCCATTTTATTATGGCGCCGTCATGGTTTATTACGGTTTGTTATGCTGTGTAGTGTAGTGTAGTGTTGCGAATACACTAGGCGGCTTGCGCCGCCACTCTGGATTCCCGCCTACCGGCGAGGATGACGAATTATAAGTAATAGTGAATTGAGAGGACAAAGGCGAGTTGAGAAGCCAAAGGCACATTGAGAAAAAAGCCCGGTTTGACCGGACTCATTAATTACAAATAAACATTGCGCGCCGCATATTTTTCGTCAGGCAAGGCGCGCGAGGAGCGAGGGAGTGAGCAATACATTAAGTATGTGAGCGACCGAGCGACGAAGCGCAACACAGCATGGCGGAAAATAAGCAAGCGGAAATGACAACCCGGTCGGTCTATAGTACCATCCCGCTACGTCAAACCGCGGGCAGACTAATGAGCAAACCGGCTATCAGCACCCAGATTAAAAACGGCACCATCCAAACCAGTGATGGTGTCATGTATATTTTTTACGATGAGTATTGGATTCGTTATTACGAGCCACCGGCGGAGACGCTGCTCGCCAAAAAGCAACTGATCGACGCGCTTACCCGCCGCACTTTTCATCACATCGAATCCGGCATCAATACGCCGGGGGGAAAACTTGAGGAAGCGCGAGCGGCGTGGGAAAATGAAACCGACCCGCGACGCAAGCGAGTGAACGCCGCGATGCTTGCCGGTGCATTGTTCAACCGCGCCACCGATATTTTTACCGCCATCGTCGATCTCGAAGAAAACGGAGTCGACATCAACCGCGACAATGAACTGATGCGTCAATGCGCCAATTGTTTTTCTGAGGCGCTGGAACTCGGCGTTCAAGTAAAGCACTACAGCGGCGAACAGGGCGTGGATGAATTGTGGGGCGAACCGGTCAAGGTGTTCACCATGACGCTGGAGGAGTACTACCACAGCCGCTACCGCAAGATCGCCCAGGCCCTGCGCGAAATCGACCGAGTCGGCGGGGTGTTGCACGAGACCCTGTGCCGCCAGCCATGGTTTGATGGCGCCGATGCGCTGGTGGATGATTTCATCCACATCGCCAAACAGGAATGTCAAATATTCCGCAGCGACCCCAACTATTACCGGGTATGGCCGGAGTTTGTGGCCGACGGTGAAAAACTGCGCGAATACTTTGCCACGATTCCCGCCGATGCCAACTCGGAACTGGAACGCCACATCAAACGCGGCACACGCCTGTTGCGCGATGGCAAAAACCTGATTACCTGGATCGCCAATATACGCGTGCCGATGCCGGCCAGCACCCAACGCTTTCTGAAAAAATGCGAAAAATACCGCACCCTCACCGCGCAGATTGAATCTGCCTGAGCCATTCAAAGCAACTCAAAGCAAACATCCTGGTCTATAATGGCGGCGATTGCCCAAAGGTATGCCCATGTCCGACCCATCCACATTCCGACACACTCCGCTACACGCCCTTCATCTGCAACACGGCGCAAAGATGGTGCCGTTCGCCGGTTATGAGATGCCGGTGAATTATCCCGACGGCATCATCAAAGAGCACCGGCACACCCGCCAATTCGCCGGTTTGTTTGATGTCTCGCACATGGGGCAGATTGACATTTCCGGCGTGGCACCTGAAAAAACCGCGGCGGCACTGGAAGCGCTGATGCCGATGGATATTTTGTCGCTGCCGCCGTATCGTCAGAAATACGCATTACTAACCAATCCCGAAGGCGGCATCATTGATGACCTGATGGTGCAGAATCTCGGCCAACGATTCGTGCTGGTGGTCAACGCCGCGTGCAAGGCGAACGACTTTGCGCATTTGCAACCACACTTTGATGGCAACGCGCAACTGCAGGACGATCGGGCGTTGCTGGCGTTGCAAGGTCCGGCGGCGGCGGCGGTGATGGCGCGTTGTTGCGATGACGACCAACTCGCGACCATGCAATTTATGCATGTGCGCGAATGGAAGATTGACGGCGTAACTTGCATCGCATCGCGTTCGGGTTATACCGGCGAAGATGGGTTTGAATTATCCATGGCGGCGGCGCATGCCGAATCAGTGGCGCGCCGATTGCTTGCCGATGATACGGTGCAATTAATTGGCCTCGGCGCGCGCGATTCGTTGCGGCTGGAAGCCGGTTTATGTTTGTATGGCCACGACATCACGGCCGAGACCACGCCGGTGGAAGCCGGATTGAACTGGGCACTATCAAAGGAGCGGCGCAACGATGGCGAACGCGCCGGCGGTTTCCCCGGCGCCGATATTATTCTCCCGCAACTACCTAATAATATCTCCCGCCGGCGGGTCGGTTTGCTGCCCGAGGGGCGCGCACCGGTGCGTGAAGGCGCCGACCTGCTGGATGCCGATGGCAACTCCATCGGCCTGGTTACCAGCGGCGGGTTTAGCCCGAGCCTCGGTCATCCGGTCAGCATGGGCTATGTTACGCCCGAACACGCTACCACCGGAACCAAATTGCAGGCACTGGTGCGAGGCAAACCGCTACCGCTAACGGTCGTCAAACTGCCGTTCGTGGCGGCTAATTTTTATCGCTAATTCATTAACAATCCCAGCATCAACTTTATCGACAACCACTATTTCTGAACACTTGCGAGGTGAAACATGACCATCAAATACACTGAAGACCATGAATGGGTGCGCGAGCAAGACGGCGTGCACACGGTCGGCATCACCGACCACGCTCAACAACAACTGGGCGAAATCGTCTTTGTCGAATTACCCGAAGCGAATGCCAACTTAACCCGTGGTGAGGAAGCCGCGGTGGTGGAATCGGTCAAAGCCGCGGGCGAAGTCAAGTCGCCGCTTTCCGGCACCGTGGTTGAAGTCAACGACAAACTGGCGGACACCCCGGAACTGGTCAACAGCGACCCCGAAGGCGATGGTTGGTTCTACAAAATAAAAGCCGATGATACGCAACCCATGGAGCAGTTGATGGACACCGATGCCTATCAAAAATTTGTCCAGTCCCTCGACTGACCACTGCGCCCAAACATAAACAAACACCACAAGCAAACGCCACATAACCCAGGAGTAGCCATGCCGCGCGCCGATGACTTTACCGTTCGACATATCGGCTCCAATCCGGAGCAGTTGGCTTCGATGTTGGAGTCGCTGGAAGTCGAGTCGCTCGATGAACTGATCGAGCAAACCATTCCGGCATCGATTCGAAGCAAGCACCGGTTTCGACTGCCCGAAGCCCTCGACGAAAATCGTATGAACAAACTGAGCCGCCAGGTCGCCGGCGACAACACCGCGGCAATCTCAATGATCGGACTCGGCTATTACGGCACCGTAACGCCGCCGGTGATTCGCCGCAATGTAATGGAAAATCCGGATTGGTATACCGCCTACACGCCGTATCAACCGGAAGTCAGTCAGGCGCGGCTTGAAGTGTTGCTGTCTTTTCAGCAGATGATTACCGACCTGACCGGCATGGAAATGGCAAACGCTTCGTTACTCGACGAAGCCACCGCGGCCGCCGAAGCGATGATGCTGGCGCGGCGCGTTAGCAAAAACCCGTGCAACCGATTTCTTGTGGGACGCGATTGTCTGCCGCAAACCATCGCGGTGGTGCAAACCAGAGCGGAGCCCATGGGCATCAAAGTGCGCGTAATCGATTTGGACGAAGATACTCTTGCCAAACAAGACACCGAATGTTTCGGCGCGCTGGTGCAGTATCCCGGTGCTTCGGGCGAGATTTACGACTACCGCACCTTCATCGAAACCATGCACGCCAACAACGCGCTGGTGGTCATGGCCGCCGACCCGCTGGCGTTGACTTTGCTAACGCCGCCGGGGGAATTGGGTGCCGACATCGCCGTGGGCACGACCCAGCGATTCGGCGTGCCCATGGGCTTCGGCGGCCCGCACGCGGCGTATCTCGCCACCCGCGAAAAATACAAACGCAACATCCCCGGTCGGTTAATCGGCGTTTCGATCGATGCCAACGGCCAGCGCGCCTATCGCATGGCGTTGCAAACTCGGGAACAACACATCCGCCGCGACAAAGCCACCAGCAACATCTGCACCGCGCAAGTGCTACTCGCGGTCATGGCGACTTTCTACGCGCAATATCACGGTCCCGAAGGATTGGTGCGCATCGCCACGCGCATCAACCGCCTGACGCGCGCACTGGCCGACGGATTGACGCGCCTTGACTTTGAAGTCGTGCATCCACATTTCTTCGACACCTTAATGGTGCGCACGCCCGGCCGCGCGCGCCGTCTGCTCGACAAAGCCGAGCAAGCCAGATACAACTTGCGGTTGATCGATGACGACCACCTCGGCATCAGTTTGGACGAGACCATCAACCGCGAAAAGGTCGCGGGGTTATTGCATATATTCGCGGCAACCACCGCGCACGAGGTCAGCGGCGTGATCTTCAACCGCGATTTGGAAAAATCCATTCCGACCACCCTCGAACGCACCAGCGGTTTTCTCGAACACCCGCATTTCCACCGCTACCGCTCGGAGACCGAGTTCATGCGCTACCTGCGCAAGACCGCGAGCAAGGACATCACCCTGTCGCGGTCGATGATTCCGCTCGGCTCGTGCACCATGAAACTCAACGCCGCCAGCGAGATGGAGCCCATTTCCAATCCATTGTTCGCGCACATTCATCCATTCGCGCCGACCAAACACGCGCGCGGCTATCACCGCATCATCAACAAACTCGACACCATGTTGTGCGAGTTGACCGGTTTCGCCGGCTTCAGTTTCCAGCCCAACGCCGGCTCGCAGGGGGAATACGCCGGACTGCTGTGCATCCGCGCCTGGCACAAATCCCGCGGTCATGGCGAACGCAATGTGTGCCTGATTCCCTCCTCGGCACACGGCACCAATCCGGCAAGCGCGATCATGGCCGGCATGAAAGTGGTGGTGGTGCAATGCGACCCCAACGGCAACATTGATCTCGAAGACCTCGAAGCCAAAGCCCGCGAGCACGACACCCACCTCGCGGCCGGTATGTTCACCTACCCGTCCACCCACGGCGTGTTTGAAGAAGGCATCCGGCAGATTTGCGAAATCGTGCACAACCACGGCGGGCAGGTGTATATGGACGGTGCCAACATGAACGCCATGATGGGCATTTGTCGCCCAGCCGAAATCGGCGCCGATGTCATGCACCTCAACCTGCATAAGACCTTCGCCATTCCCCATGGCGGCGGCGGGCCCGGCATGGGTCCCATCGGCGTGACCAAGCATCTGGTGCCGTTTCTGCCCGACCACCCGGTGGTCAGTTGCAATCGTGGCGGCTCGGATCCGATCGGCACGGTGTCGGCGGCACCATGGGGTTCGCCGTTGGTCCTGCCCATCTCGTGGGTCTTTATGCGCCTACTCGGCGATTACGGGCTCAAACGCTCGACCAAGGTGGCGATATTGAGCGCCAACTACATCGCGCATCGCCTCAACCCGCATTATCCGGTGGTGTATAAAGGCGCCGGCGGGCGAGTCGCGCATGAATGTGTGGTCAGCCTGGCGGCAATTAAAGAGGCCTGCGGGGTGACCGTGGAGGATGTCGCCAAGCGGCTGATCGACTACGGCTACCACGCGCCAACCATGTCGTGGCCGGTGCCGGATTCGCTGATGATCGAGCCGACCGAAAGCGAATCCAAAGAGGAAATCGATCGATTCTGCGATGCGCTGATTTCCATTCGCGAGGAAATCCGCGAGATTGAAGAGAAGAAATTTACCCTGGAAAACAGTCTGCTGACCAACGCGCCGCACAGTTATCACCTGCTGGTAAGCGACGATTGGCCGATGCCCTACTCCCGCCAGCGGGCGTTTTTCCCGACCGCCGAAGTGGAAATCAACAAATACTGGCCGCCGGTTGGCCGGGTGGATAATGTGTATGGCGACAAGCATCTGGTTTGCAGTTGTCCGCCGATGTCGGATTACGAATAGTTGAGGGCGAAACACACAATGACCAAACCCCAACCAATCATTCGTGGTGAAAAACTGCGCGGCGCGGAAAAGATGGCGCGCATTCCGGTCAAGATTGTCCCGCAACCGCGGCAACAGCGTCTGCGCAAACCAAAATGGATTCGCGCGCATTTCACCGGCACTCGGGCGGTCGCCGACCTCAAACGAGTGTTGCGGGAGCGTGGCGTGCACACCATTTGCGAAGAAGCCGCCTGCCCCAACCTCGGCGAGTGTTTCAGCAACGGCACCGCCACCTTCCTGATTATGGGCGACATCTGCACGCGGCGTTGCCCGTTTTGCGATGTCGCCCACGGCCGGCCAAACCCGCTGGACGCCGATGAGCCGCGCAAACTCGCCGCCACCGTTGCCGCGATGAAGTTGAATTATGTGGTCATTACTTCGGTGGACCGCGACGACCTGCGCGATGGCGGCGCGGCGCATTTCGTGGAATGCATAACTCAACTGCGTGAAGCCTGTCCCGACATCCGAATCGAAATCCTGACGCCGGATTTTCGCGGACGCATCGACACCGCGCTGGAGATTCTCGTGCGTGCGCCGGCGGATGTGTTCAATCATAATCTGGAGACGGTGCCGCGTTTATACAAACAAGCGCGACCGGGCGCGGACTACGCCGAATCGTTGCAGTTATTGCAACGCAACAAGCAACGATGCCCGCACGTGCCGACCAAGTCCGGGCTGATGCTTGGGCTCGGCGAGCACAAAGAAGAAGTCGTTGCCGTCATGCGCGACCTGCGCGACCACGATGTCGACATGCTGACCCTCGGCCAATACCTACAGCCGAGCCGCCATCACCTTGCGGTGGAGCGGTATTGGACGCCGCAGGAATTCGCCGAACTCGGCACCATCGGCGAATCCCTCGGCTTTGACAATGTCGCCTCAGGACCAATGGTGCGCTCGTCCTATCACGCCGATTTGCAGGCGCGCGCCTGATTCGGGACCGCCGGATTGTGATATAATTCGCCCATGGCCGAAGCAGCAGTCGCATTTGACACCCACAGGTTCGTCAAGAACCTCACCAGCAAGGGGTTCACCGAAGAGCAAGCCGAAGTGCTTGCCGAGGAACAGGTGAATCTGCTCAACGCCAATTTGGTGACCAACGAGCGGCTGTCGGAAACGGACGAGCGCATTGAAAAAATCCACGCTAAATTAGACAAGCACATCGAGCAAGTCCGCACTGACCTGAGCAAGGACATTGCTGAAACGAACAAGCACATCGAGCAAATCCGCACTGACCTGAGCAAGGACATTGCTGAAACGAACAAGCACATCGAGCAAGTCCGCACTGACCTGATCAAGGACATCGAACTAGTCCGCGCTGAACTGAGCAAGGACATCGAAGCATCCAAAGCCGGTTTGATTAAATGGATGGCCGGAATGTTAATGGCGGTGGTATTCGCCACCAGCGGTTTGGTGGTTTCGTTATTGAAGTTTCTGTAGACATTCGACGGAAGCCCAACTTTGCCGGTTTGGTGCGATTACCCGGGTACCGCCCAAAGTGCTGTCATCCCGCGCCAGCCGCCGAAGAAATGGGGTACATTTTCTTGACTGCATAATGCCAGAAACATTCTGGATTCTTGGCATGACAAAAAAAGGAAGCCGACATGCTGATACGGTATCTCGGCTTCAACCATGTCGCTTCAGGGCCAATGGTGCGCTCGTCCTATCACGCGGATTTGCAGGCAGGTTTAGAGTGATTTCGCCGATTTCGACGGGCGACTTGCCAAAAACGGCAAAAACTTGCCAAAAATGGCGATTTGATACCTGATTGCCTATTGACATCTAAAAATAACTAACCATAATGGTTACACCCAATCCTGAAAAACGCACAACAAATGAATATTCGCTAGATGCCATTCATCGGTTGGCGCGAAACCGATGCGTGTTCGTGACTGATAGACCACTGCGAGATAGCCAGAATCTGGGGCACACGTTGGACAACATCTGTGAATGTTTGCTGGGATTGGAACCACGGCACTATCATGAATCGGTCAACTATCACAACAAACAAATCTGGTTTGATGTCTACAAACTCCGTTGGCCTGCACCCACCAAACATAATGAATTTGATGACCTCTACATCAAATTGAAACTTGACCGAGATTGCACTTACCTCATTCTTAACTCATTCCACCTTGGCTAAAACCATGAATAAACTACACACTTGTCTCGTTTGCGATGAAGGAACGTTAACGGAAAAAACACACAGCAACCAGTTCAAACACGGCAACCATTCCATCACTGTAGATGAACTAGAAGGTTATCTGTGCAATGTATGCGATATTTATTTGATATCCCCTCCGCAAATCCGTCGCAACCACCTCAAAATCGCCGATGCGAAGCGCAAACACGATGGTTTGTTGACCGGAGATGAAATCAAAGCCATCAGGAAAAAATTACACCTGACACAAAAGAATGCCTCGCAAATTTTCGGTGGTGGTGCCAATGCTTTTTCCAAGTATGAAAGAGGCGACATCATTCAAAGTGAGCCCATGGATAAATTGTTGCGAGTGGCGGCTGATTGCCCACAGGCAAAAGATTGGCTACTGAAACAAGGACAGACGCAGTATAAAAAACACACATCATCCGAAAAAATTACGACTACTACTTGGGTTGTGGGGTTCGATTAATAAAACCGAAAGATGTGTATAGGCTCACTATTTCGCTGTCAGTTTTTTTTCGTTTACCGTTGGCGTCTCAAAGAGAGTCACACTTTGCAATTCACCATTGTCTCCCCAGCCCGTCATTCCCGCCGAAGGCGGTGTATAGGCTCATTTATTCGCTGACAGTTTTTCCTCATCCTCGCTGCAAGCGGGTATCTATTTGAATAAACAAGGCCGGCGCGCAATGTTTGTTGGTAATTAATGAGTCCGGTCAAACCGGGCTTTTTTGCGCGTATCATCCCTAATACGCGCCCTTCGGGCTCGCTTCGCTCGCGCCCAGTCGATTCATGGCGCTCCCGGCGATTTTTTCTCAATGTGCTTTTGGCTTCTCAACTCGTCTTTGTCCTCTCGGGTCACCATTACTTATCATTTGTCATTACCACCGCAGGCGGTGTATAGGCTCATTTATTCGCTGACAGTTTTTCCTCATCCTCGCTGCAAGCGGGCATCTATTTGAATAAACAAAGCCGGCGCGCAATGTTTGTTGGTAATTAATGAGTCCGGTCAAACCGGGCTTTTTTGCGCGTATCATCCCTAATACGCGCCCTTCGGGCTCGCTTCGCTCGCGCCCAGTCGATTCATGGCGCTCCCGGCGATTTTTTCTCAATGTGCTTTTGGCTTCTCAACGCGCCTTTATCCTCTCAATTCATCATTACCTTTCATTCGCGGGTTGGGAAGACAATGTAAATCGCAAAGTGTGACTTTCTTTGAGACGCCAAAAGTAACCGAGAAAAACCGTCAGCGAAACAGTGATCTTATACAATTCCTGCATAGAATATCGCGGCAAAGCCGCCGCTATTGCGCGGCTTCGCCGTGACAATACTGAGGGTTCGGCATTAGCCGTTATCATTTCGGCGGCGAAGCCGCCGACTTTGTGGCTGACTGAGTTGGACTCTTTATTCAACTGGATCCCCCGCGCCAAAAGGGGGGTGCGGGGGGGCATTCCCCCCGCAAAGCGCGAGCACGCGCAATTGAACCTTTGCATATCAGCCACAGGTTACTCGGCGGCGTAAGCCGCCGCCAATACCCTTCTCACACCACTGTCATTTGCGGCGGAATTGCCGGTTTTGTGCGCAACAGAACACTTACACTACACAGCACAACGACCATAACGACCACAACGACCATCCATCGCCAAACTTTTGCCCGATTTGTCCAGTATATGGTGGCACGTGAATTCCCGGTTGCATTTCTGGCTTTTTCTGTTATATACTACGAGGTCATGGCGGTGCGGGGTTGCCAATGACAACACAATCGCAACGCCCGTGCCACATGCTTCAATCGTTTCCAATCTATCTACAACTACCAATCATTAAGAGGGTATCAAATGAAAATCACCAAAACCGCGGCGGTCGCCGCCGCACTATCGCTGAGCGCCGCATTGTCGCTCGGTGCACAGGCTGGGACGCTTGAAGAAGTTCAGGCGCGGGGCGAACTGAACTGCGTCATCAACACCGGTCTGGTCGGCTTTGCCGCGCCCGACGCCAACGGTCGATGGGGCGGCTTTGATGTCGATCATTGTCGCGCGGTCGCCGCCGCGGTGCTCGGCGATGCCGACAAAGTCAAATTTGTCCACGCCACCGGCAAGACCCGCTTCACTCTGCTGAACTCTGGCGAAGGCGATGTGTTGTTCCGTAACACCACCGAAACCATGAGCCGCGATGCCGATTTGAAACTCAGTTTTTTACCGATTACCTACTATGATGGCCAAGGCTTTCTGATTCGTAAATCAATGGGTATCACCTCCGCGAAGGAGTTGGACGGCGCCTCGGTTTGCATCCAGACCGGCACCACCACCGAGCTCAATCTGGCTGATTTCATGCGCAACAACGGTATTTCCTACGAGCCGGTTGCGATTGAGACCAGTGAAGAAGGCATCGCCAGCTACAGCGCCGGCCGATGCGACACCTACACCGCCGACGCATCCGGGGCGGCTTCTATCCGCGCCGCGCTCGAAGATCCGTCAGCGCACATGATTCTGCCGGAAATTATTTCCAAAGAGCCTTTGGGCGGTGCGGTGCGGCATAACGACGATGCGTGGTTTGATACCGTCAAGTGGATAGTCAATGCCCTAATCAATGCCGAAGAGCTTGGCGTTACTCAGGCGAATGTTAAGCAACTGGCTAGCGCGCCCGGCGACAATCCAAGCATCAACCGCATGCTCGGCACCGAAAGCAATATGGGCGAGATGATTGGCCTGGACAACGCCTGGGCGGTGCGCGTGATTAGCGCAGTGGGCAATTACGGCGAGATCTTCGATCGCCACATCGGCCCGAGCACGCTGATTGGTCTTGAGCGCGGTCTCAATGCGTTGTGGAAAGACGGCGGCATTTTGTACGCCGCGCCGATTCGGTAATCGGTTGTCGCATCGTTTTTTCATCGGTTTTGCTTATTGGGGGGTCATAGCGCCCCCCATATCGTCATTCCCGCGCAAGAACGTCACCCTGCGGAAGCATGGGCGGGAATGACGAGCAAAGCCACGCGATCACACTATCAAAGCCACGCTATCAAAGGCAAACCATCCAATGAATGAAGTAGCCCATCCCCAACCGCAGCGCAACGCCATCTCGCGCCTGTGGAATGACAAGGAAGCCCGCCAAGTGATTATCCAGATACTGGCCTTTGTGGCGATATTCGCGTTCTTCTTCATCATAGTGCGCAACGCGATTTTCAACCTTGAGGCGATAGGCAAGGATATCAGCATGAATTTCCTGTGGCAGCCCTCTAACTACGACATCAGCCAATCGTTGATCGAATACAGTTCACGTTCGACCCATTTCCGCGCGATGACGGTCGGCATCATCAACACGTTGCTGGTGGCGGCTTTCGGCATCGCGTTGGCCACCGTCATTGGTTTCATTTTGGGAGTATGCCGACTATCCAAAAACTGGATCGTCAACAAATTGTCATATGTGTATATTGAATATGTGCGTAATGTGCCGGTGTTGCTGCATATCCTGCTGGTGCATGGCATTATCGTTAATTCCCTGCCAACGCCGAAAAACGCGGTGGTTGTGAACGAGGTGGCGTTTCTCACCAATCGCGGCTTCTTCATCCCCAGCCCCGACTTCCAACCGTTGTACTGGATAGTGGCCGCGCTGTTTGTCATCGGCGTCATTTTCAGCCTGTGGTTCCACAAATACGCTCAGAAAGTGCAGGATCAAACCGGCAAGCATTACCCGGTATTCTGGATATGCGTTGGCGCCGTGGTCGGCGTTCCGTTCATTATGTACTTCCTGCTCGGCTCGCCCATCGTCTGGGAGATTCCCGAACTCAAGGGATTCAATTACAAAGGAGGCATGGTCATCCGCCCCGAATTCATCGCCCTGTGGCTGTCGTTGTCCATGTATACCGCGGCTTTCATCGGCGAGATCGTGCGCGCCGGCATCAGCGCGGTGGACTGGGGGCAGAACGAAGCGGCCGCGGCATTAGGCGTTACCCGCGGCCGCACCCTGAATCTGGTGGTGATTCCGCAGGCGTTGCGCATCATCATCCCGCCCTTGACCAGCCAGTATTTAAATCTTGCCAAAAACTCGTCGCTGGCGATCGCCATCGGCTATATGGACATCGTCGCCACCATCGGCGGCATCACCCTGAATCAGACCGGGCGCGAAATGGAATGTATGGCCATCGTATTGACGTTGTACCTAATCTTCTCGCTGTTGATATCGTCCGGCATGAACTGGTACAACAAGCGAATTAAACTGGTGGAAAGGTAACAATCATGGCATCAAACATGGCATCAAACGAAAAAAGCTATGCCCCCGGCCAACATCCGGATCTGCCGGCGCCGGCAAATTTGGTTGGCCCAATCGCGTGGATTCGCGGGAATCTGCTGTCGTCGCCGACCAACATTGTGCTGACGGCTTTAGCCGCCTGGTTCCTGTACACCCTTCTGCCGCCGATGCTCAACTGGCTGTTTCTGGATGCGGTATTCACCGGCGAGGATCGCAACGCCTGCCGAGCCGCCGGCGAAGGCGCCTGCTGGGCTTTCATCGGCGAAAGATTCAAGCTTTTCACCTACGGATTTTATCCGCTGGAACAGCGCTGGCGGGTCAATCTTTCGTTTGTGTTGCTGTGCCTGGCGGCTGTGCCAGTGTTGTTCGACAAAGTGCCCTACCGAAAATACGGGCTTTACTATGCGATGGCATTCCCGTTTATCGCCGGCTGGTTGCTGGTCGGGGGGAATATCCTCGGACTGGAACTGCCGGTGGTGGCCACCGACAAATTCGGCGGCATTATGCTGACTCTGGTCATCGGCGTGACTGGCATCGCTTTTTCCCTGCCCATCGGCATCCTGCTGGCGTTGGGCCGCTCATCCAGACTGCCGCTCATCAGGGTTTTCTGCATCGGCTTCATCGAGTTTATCCGCGGCGTGCCGCTGATTACGTTGCTATTCGTTGCTTCCACCATGCTCAGTTACTTTTTGCCGCCGGGCACCAAATTTGATTTGTTGCTGCGCGTGTTGATCATGGTAACGCTGTTTGCTTCGGCCTATATGGCCGAGGTCATTCGCGGCGGGCTGCAAGCGATTCCCAATGGCCAGATTGAAGCAGGCGACGCGCTGGGGCTGAAATACTGGCCAGCGATGCGCTTAATCGTGCTGCCGCAAGCGTTAAAAATTTCCATACCGGGCATCGTCAACACCTTCATCGGCCTGTATAAAGACACCACGCTGGTCATTATCATCGGCTTGCTCGACCCGCTCGGCATTGGCCGCGCCTCGCTGGCCGACACCAAATGGACCGGGCTTTCCAATGAAGTGTATATTTTCGTCGCTATATTTTTCTTTATATCGTGCTTCGCGATGTCCCGCTATTCGCTCTATCTCGAAGGAAAACTCGAAACCGGACACAAACGATAACGTCAAAAAAATAATGAGGTATTTCTGCTATGCCGAATCAAACCGATAGGTCTAATCAAACCCAAGTCGATCAAACTCAGGCCGACCTGGCCATCAATATTGTGGCCATGCACAAATGGTATGGCGAGTTTCATGTCTTGAAGGATATCAATCTGGCGGTAACCAGCGGCGAGCGAATCGTTATCTGCGGACCCTCCGGCTCCGGCAAGTCCACCATGATTCGCTGTATCAACCGGCTGGAGGAACACCAGCAAGGGGATATTATCGTCGACGGCGTGGAACTGACCAATGACCTGAAAAATATCGAAACGGTGCGCCGCGAAGTCGGTATGGTGTTCCAGCATTTTAATCTTTTCCCGCATCTGACCGTCCTGGAAAACTGCACGCTGGCGCCGATTTGGGTGCGCAAAACCCCCAAGTCCGAAGCCGTGGAAGCCGCCATGAAATATCTTGAGCGGGTCAAAATCCCGGAGCAAGCCAACAAGTTCCCCGGTCAATTGTCCGGTGGCCAGCAACAGCGCGTGGCCATCGCCCGCAGTTTGTGCATGAACCCGCGCATCATGCTGTTCGACGAGCCGACCTCGGCGCTTGACCCGGAAATGATTAAGGAAGTGCTCGATGTCATGGTCGAACTGGCACATGAAGGCATGACCATGCTGTGCGTGACCCACGAAATGGGCTTCGCCAAAACCGTCGCCAACCGGGTGATTTTCATGGATGTCGGCGAGATTATCGAAGAAAACACGCCGGACTTGTTCTTCGACCACCCGCAACACGACCGCACCAAACTGTTCTTAAGCCAGATACTCAGCCATTAGCGAAAACTTGTCCCGCCGACAATATCCGTCATTCGCGTACAACCTGCCGCCCCGCAGTCAATCCAACGTCGCCGACCCATAATACTTCCACATCAACAACGCCACGCCGGTTCGGTGCGGCGACCATTTTTCACTGATCTTTCTGGTTTGTTTTTCATCCGGTCGCGTGCGAAGTTTTTTGTAGCGTTGCACCGCGATTTGTAATGCCAGATCATTCGCCGGAAAAATATCGTTGTGGCCAAGGGCGAACATGGCGTAGATTTCCGCCGACCAACGTCCGATTCCGCGAATCTTGATCAACTCATCGATAACCGCCTCGACATCCAGTTGGTGCAGGTTTTCCAGATCAAGGGTTTTCTGTTGAATCCTTTGCGCGAGTTCCATGGTGTATTCGACTTTTTGTCGGGAGAGTCCGCATTGCCGAAGTTGCTCGCCACTGCGGTTGAGGATTTTGCGATGGGTAACCGGCGCACGGCACAATTTTTCAATGCGCCGCCATATCGTCGAAGATACTTTGGTGGACAACTGCTGGGACACGATAATCTGCAACAGCGTGGCAAAACCGGGCGCCCGTATCCGTGGCTCGGGCAAACCGAACTCGTCAATCAGGCGTTGCAAACCGGGCTCCAGCCGCGCCGCCCGCCGCAACTCCAACTGCAACTTCAACTTTTCATCAACACACATTCACCGACAAGTTTACCGCTCGCTCGGCGATTGATGTTTAGTCGTGATTTGCATAGTATATTTAACCATTGTCGGTGACCGGCAGCCGATCCTACCACCCTCATCATTGAAGGAAATCCATGCGCGTATTGATTATTGAAGATGACGAAGCCACCGCGGCGTATATACAAAAGGGATTGATCGAGGCTGGCCACACCGTTGACATCGCCATCAACGGCGGCGACGGACTGGCACTGGCGGTCAACGAAGAGTATCAGGCGTTGGTCGTGGACCGGATGCTGCCGAAGCGCGATGGCTTGTCGCTGATATCGGCGTTGCGCGAGACCGGCAACAAAACTCCGGCGCTTATCCTAAGCGCGCTGGGGGAAGTCAACGACCGAGTCGAAGGGCTGCAGGCCGGCGGCGATGACTACCTGACCAAGCCGTTCGCTTTTTCCGAATTGCTGGCGCGGCTCGAAGCGTTGATACGACGCGCCGGCGCCGAGGTGGCGGAGACCACCCTGGCCGTGGGCGAGTTGAAAATGGACCTGCTGGGGCGGGAAGTCAAAAGAGGCGACACCGTCATCGGTTTGCAACCCAGGGAGTTTCGCTTGCTCGAATACCTGATGCGCCACAGCAATCAGGTGGTAACCCGAACCATGCTGCTGGAAAACGTGTGGGACTATAATTTTGATCCGCAGACCAACGTCATTGATGTTCACATCAGCCGCCTCCGAAGCAAGATCGACAAAAACTTCGACACCCCGCTGCTGAGCACCGTGCGCGGCGCAGGATATATTCTACGTGAAACTAAAGCATAAATTCTTTCACAGTTACCCCTCTCGACTGGCGCTGTTGTATGCGGTTATTTTCAGCGCATCGACCTTGTTTCTGTTTTACTTTTTCTATCTGTTCACCGCGTCCTACATGACCCAACAGATGGATAACACCATCCAAACCGAAATTCAGGGACTTGCGGAACGCTACGATGACGAGGGACTGGAGGGATTGACCGCACTCATCGCCGACCGTATTAAACGCCAACAAGCCCAGGCCACCGGCAACTCCATCTACTTGCTGACCACTTATACTTTCCAGCCGATTATCGGCAATCTCAGTCACTGGCCAAAAAACGCCACGGTGGATAACGACTGGATCGAGTTTCCGCTGGCAATCGATCAAGAAACCAACGAGAAGCATCTGGTGCGTGCGCGAATTTTTCGCCTGCCGGGGCGCTACGGGCTGTTGCTGGGACGCGACATCAATCAATTGACCGAAGCCAAGCGTCGCATCATTCAGGCGCTGACCTGGGGGCTGTTGATTATGCTACTGCTGGCATTCCTTGGCGGACTGGTGTTGAGCAGAAGAACGGTGCGCAAGATTGAGCGCATCAATCAGACCACGCGCAGCATCATGTCCGGCGACCTGTCGCGCCGGGTGCCGCTGACCAATCACAACGACGACTTTGATCAGGTCGCGGAAAACTTGAACCAGATGCTCGACCGGATTCAACGCCTGATGGAAGATATTCGCCGAGTCTCCGACAGCATCGCCCACGACCTGCGCACGCCCCTCGCGCGGTTACGACAGCACCTTGAGGAAGCGCGGCAGCAGGAAAATCCGCACTCGCGTTCGGCGCGCTCCCTTGAGGGCTCCATCAAAGAAGCCGATTCACTGCTGTCCACTTTCAACGCGCTGTTGCGGATTGCCCGGGTCGAAGCCGGGCAAATGAAGTTCGGTTTCAGCGAAATTGATTTTCAAGCCCTGATGGGAGACATCGTCGAGTTTTACGAACCGCTGGTGGAGGAAAAACAGCAGCACATGGAAACCACGCTGAAGTTCGGCATAATTTCCTGGTGCGACCGCGATTTGATGTTTCAAGCGATAGCCAATCTCATCGAGAATGCGATTAAATACACGCCGAAACGCGGCAACATCAGTATTTCGCTGATTCGACTGAACACCGACGCGGTCATCACCATCGCCGACAATGGTCCCGGCATTCCCGAATCCGAACGGGAAAATGTGTTCCGGCGTTTCTACCGCCTCGACCAAAGTCGCAGTTCCAGCGGAAACGGATTGGGATTGAGCATGGTGTCGGCGGTTATCTCCATGCACAACGGCACCATTGAATTGCAAGGCAACCAGCCGGGTTTGAAGATCGTCATCACCCTGCCGCTGACCGAACAACCGCAAACCAGCGCGCAATAGCGGCAACTCTGCCGTAAATCACAGTTGGTGTGCGAAGGGCAATGGCGGCGGCTTACGCCGCCAAGTAACCTGTGGCTGATATGCAAAGGTTCGCTTGCGCGTGCTCGCGCTTTGCGGGGGGATACCCCCCGTACCCCCTTCCGGCGCGGGGGAAACATCCTGTTTCCACGCGCCAGCGTGCGTCCCTGCACGCTCTGGCTGTGGGCGTGACAACGAAAGAATCAGTATTCGTCATCCTCGCGGCAGGCGGGGATCCAGACGCGGCGGAGTTGCGATATTCTATGCAGGAATTGTATAAGCTCACTGTTTCGCTGACGGTTTTTCTCGGTTACTTTTGGCGTCTCAAAGAAAGTCACACTTTGCGATTCACATTGTCTCCCCAACCCGCGAATGAAAGGTGATGATGAATTGAGAGGATAAAGGCGCGTTGAGAAGCCAAAAGCACATTGAGAAAAAATCGCCGGGAGAGCCATGAATCGACTGGGCGCGAGCGAAGCGAGCCCGAAGGGCGCGTATCAGGGATGATACGCGCAAAAGGCAAGCGCAATCGTCATTCTCACTTCCGGCGAACTTTACTGCCACCATCGGAATCGTCAATCTTGAAACCATGGGCATGGACGGCATCGCGCAGGCGGTCGGCTTCGTCCCAGTTCTGGTTTTTGCGGGCTTCGGCGCGGCGTTGCACCAGTGCCGCGACTTCATCGGGAATCTCCGCAACGGATGGTTGCCATTCAGCCAACCGAAGACCAAGCACCCGGTCGAGATGTAATAGCGTGGCTTTCTTGATGGCGGGTGCCAGATCGCTTTTTGCCATGCCCCACAGCACCGCCAGCCCTCGTGCGGTGTTCAGGTCGCGATAAATTTCCTCGGAAAAAACCTTAACAGTAGCGGCATCAGCGCCGGCATCAGCCGGCTCGCCCCAGGCATGTGCCAGGACGCGCAAGCGACCAAGGGCGGTAACCGCGCCGTCCAAACTTTCCCAGGTGAATTTCAAATCGCTACGATAGTGCGCGGTCAGGCACAGGTAACGATAACTCAGCGGGTCGTAGCCGCGTTCTATCAATCGCCGGAGGCGCAAAAACTCGCCGGCCGACTTGGACATTTTGCTCGACTCAGTCTCAATGCCGGTTTCAAGAAAATAACCGTGCAACCAGAAGTTGGCGAGCGTGGTGCCGTGGCACACTTCGGCTTGCGCGATTTCATTGCAATGATGAACCGGAATGTGATCTTTGCCGCCGCAGTGAATATCGAATTTCTGCCCGAGATATTTCACCGCCATGGCCGAACATTCGATATGCCAACCGGGAAAGCCACGCCCCCACGGGCTGTCCCATTCCATTTGCCGCACCCGGTCTCCGGGGCTGAACTTCCACAATGCGAAATCCGTGGCGTGTTTCTTTTCGCCGATGTCAACGCGTGCACCGGCTTCCAATCCATCTCGGTCGAGGCGCGCCAGATGGCCATAACTTTCCAGTTTGGATGTGTCGAAATAAACACCGTCCGAGGTAACATATATAAAACCCCGGCGTTCGATTTCTTCAATGTCTTTGATTTGCTCGGCGATGTGTTGCGTGGCACGGCACCAGATGGCCGGTTCGAGAAGGTTCAGTTGTTGAAAGTCATCCTGAAATGCGCGCGTGTATCTTTCGGCAATTTCCCACGCGCTCTGGTCGGTGCGGCGCGCGCCTTCTTCTACTTTGTCTTCGCCAGTGTCGGCGTCCGAAGTAAGGTGTCCGACATCGGTGATGTTGATGACATGCTTGACGCGATAGCCGCAAAATTCCAGCGTGCGACGCAGTATGTCCTCGAAAATATAAGTGCGCAGGTTGCCGATGTGGGCATAGTCATACACCGTTGGACCGCAGGCATACATCCTGACTTGGTCGCCCTGCAGCGGTTCAAACTGGCACAAGCGGCGGCGGTAACTGTCATACAGTTGCAGGTTCATGGTGGCACGGCGTGCTCAGGGTTGGCGATGGACGACGAACGACCGGTGTGAAGCCCGGCGATGATACAATAAACCAATGCTCGTTGCATTGTCTTTGATGTTTCCTGATGAATCGTGGTGAATCATGATGAGTCATCATAAATCATGACACCATAATAACGCAGATGACCTGACCAGATGACCATCGCCTTTATCGCCGACCTCCACCTGACGCCGGAGCACCCCGCTTCCACCCGTTTGTTCGAGGGATTTCTAATCGGCTCCACGCAACAACTGGAAAGATTGTATATCCTCGGCGATTTATTCGAATACTGGGTCGGCGATGACGGCGGCGAGTCGCTCGGACACGATGGCGTGGAAGCCGCCCTGCGCAAAACCGTCAAAGGTGGCATGGAAATATTTTTCATGCACGGAAACCGCGATTTTCTCATCGGAGAAGAGTTCGCCCGACGCACCGGCTGCACGTTGTTGCCGGACCCGATAGTAATCTCGCTGCAAGGACGCGACTGCCTGCTGACCCACGGCGATGCGTTGTGCACCGATGACCATGAGCATCAGAACGCTCGCAAAGAGATGCTCTCAAGCAAATGGAAACTGGCGTTTCTGAAAAAACCGCTGGAGCAGCGAATGGAAACCGCAACGGCCATGCGCCGTCAAAGTGAATCTGCCAAACAAACCAAAAGCATGGCGATTATGGATGTCAATCAGGAAGCAGTGGAATCTTTGATGCGGCAATACGGCGTGGACACGCTGATTCATGGTCACACTCATCTGCCGGCGGTTCACCAGTTTCGACTCGAGCAAAAACCAGCGTGGCGGTATGTATTGGGTGATTGGTATGAGCAACGAAGCGCGTTGTATTATATCAACGGAAAATTCTCCTTGCGCTGATTGCGCTTGCCTATTTTGCGCTGGGCTTTGTTGCGCTTCGTCGCTCGGTCGCTCACATACTTAATGTATTGCTCACTCCCTCGCTCCTCGCGCGCCTTGCCCAACACAAAATATGCGGCGCGCAATGTTGTGTTTGCCCTTTTGTCGCCATGCTTTGTTGCGCTTCGCCTGACAACGAAAAAATCGCCGGGAGCGCCATGAATTGATTGGCGCGAGCGAAGCGAGCCCGAAGGACGCGTATCAGGGATGATACGCGCAAAATACTGCACGCAATGTTTTTGCGTAACAAAGACAGCCAGCGGCAAAACTACCCCACTTCCGCGCCGATGTCGGTCAGTTCTGAAAGATCCAATTCGTTGTCGGCGGTCTGTTTGGCATCATCGTTACGTTCAAAGTCCACCCGTTGCAGGTAATCGCGGGTGATGTCGCCGGTGATGTATTCGCCACTGAAGCACGAGTTATCAAACTCGGAAATAGACGGGTTGCACTGGCGCACCGAGTCGATGAGATCATCCAGTCTCTGATAGAAAAGTTTATCGGCGCCGATTTCCCGACAGATTTCGTCAATGCTGCGGTTGTGCGCGACGAATTCTGATGAGGACGGCATGTCAATGCCATATACATTGGGGAAGCGCACCGGCGGCGATGCCGAAGCGAAATAGACTTTGTTCGCGCCGGCTTCCCGCGCCAGTTCGATAATTTTTTGCGATGTGGTGCCGCGCACGATGGAATCGTCCACCAGTAACACATTCTTGCCTTTGAGTTCTGAGCCGATGGGGTTGAGTTTCTGGCGCACCGAGCGTCTGCGCTCGACCTGCCCCGGCATAATGAACGTGCGACCGATGTACCGGTTTTTGATAAATCCTTCGCGATACGGCAACTTCAATATCCGACCCATTTCCGCCGCCGCGGTGCGGCTGGTGTCCGGCACCGGGATAATCACATCAATGTCGTGGTTGGGCCAATCCTGCTTTATCCGGTGCGCCAACTTTTCGCCCATATTCATGCGCGTGCGATAGACCGCGATGCCGTCAATGATGGAATCGGGTCGCGCCAGATACACATATTCAAATATGCACGGTGCCTGTTTGGGTTGGCGCGCACAAATTCGTGAGTGCACATGCCCGTCGAGGTCCACCAGTATCGCCTCACCCGGTTGCACATCGCGCACCAACTTATAGCCAAGCACATCCAACGCGACGCTTTCCGAGGCGAACATGTGGGCGGTGCGCTGGTTGGAAACTTCACCGGAAACTTGTGTGGGCGATTGCGTGCCATACACCAGCGGGCGAATACCGCACGGGTCGCGGAACGCCAAAATACCGACTCCCACCACCATAACCACCACCGCATATGCGCCGTTACAACGATTGAACACGCCGCTGACCGCGTTGAATAAATCTTCCGGCGCGGCGCGCAAACTCGATGTGTCGATGGTTTTGCGCAATTCGTGGGCGAATATGTTGAGCAGAATTTCTGAATCCGAGGAAGTGTTTAACTGACGTAAATCCTGACGAAATAATTCTTCACGCAACGCAGCCGAGTTGGTCAAGTTTCCGTTGTGTCCGAGGGCGATGCCGAACGGCGAGTTGACATAAAAAGGTTGGGCTTCGGCGCGAGAATCGCAACCGGCGGTGGGATAACGCACATGGCCGAGGCCCATGGTGCCTTTGAGTTGCAACATGTGACGAGTGTGAAACACATCCCGCACCAGCCCCTTGTCCTTGCGCAAATAAACGCGACTACCATCCGATGTGATGATGCCGGCGGCGTCCTGGCCGCGATGTTGCACGATGGTCAGGCCATCGTATAACGATTGATTAACCGCACCGAGATCTTCTGCGCCGAGGATTCCGATGATGCCGCACATATCAAAAGGGTCCGGTTTTCGGTTGGAAATAAACTGCGAAATCTGACGGCATCAATTCTCGCAGTATGTCTGCCACCGGCATAAAGTAATGCACCAAGAAAGGTTCCTGCCACCACGGCTGGAATGGCAGTTCAAAAAATATCGACATCAATAGCAACAACGCTACGATGATGACTCCGCGACCAATGCCGAACAACATCCCCAGCGTACGGTTAACTCCGCCGAGGCCGCCGATGGATAGCAAGCGGCTTATCAGGTTGCCGAGGAGGGAAGCGACGATTAGCACCAGCACGAAAATCGCGACGAAGGATGCCACCGCCCGCAACGGTGGCTGCGCGATGTAGGGTGCGAGCAATACCTCGCCGATGCCGACATACATATACGCCGCCCATAACGCCACGACCCACGATGTCAGCGACAATACTTCGCGAACGAATCCGCGGGATATGCCCACCAACAGGGAAGCCAGAATGACGCCGACGATTGCGATGTCCACCATGCTCATGCGGCGTTCACCCGAAATGGAAATAATTGGTGGGAGTCGACACGAGTTGGTGAGCGACGCTCATGGCGCGTGTTTGGTAACCAATCCTTTTTCACCGACCAACGCCACCAGACGCTCGCTGACTTTTTCGGCGGTTTTCTTTTTTCCATATGGGCCGAGCCAGACGCGGGTGGCATTGCCACCGAGGGCGGTTTTGACCGTTACTTTGTGAGCGGTGAAATCGTTTTTGGCGAGCCGTGCCACGACCCAATCGACATTCGCCTGGCGGGAATACGTGCCCACGCGCACGGCCCAGCCGCTGGAAGCGGTAGCCGGTGCGGGCTGCTTTGCGCCCGGCTCGTTGTGCTCTTGGTCAAGCAATGCCGCCCGAGTGGCGGTGCCGGTTTTGACCGGCGGCGGCTGGTCGGGTTGGGTTTCGGTGGTCTTGACACCCCCTTGCCCGGCCGCGGTCAGCGGCACGATTTCGGAAACGAGAGTAGTATTGTCGGTGTCGTGCGCCACATGCGCCTCGATGTTTTGTCTGGACAATAGCCAGGGAATCACCAGCACCGCCACGCTTACCATAATCACAGCCCCGACAAGGCGGTGTTTCATCTGGTAGTTGGGTTGGGATGAATCTTTGCGCCTCACGATGCTGGACTATGGCTGACCGGTTAGTGGATGACGATTGTGGCGGCGTTCATCGGAGTATATCCGCCGCCCAACCCGGGTCGTGCTCAAAGTGGGCGATTATATCACCGACCGTATAAAAGGAACCGAAGATTACCACCCGGTCCCGGGCATCAACTTCGGCAAGCGCCGACAAAGCAGCCACCACCGGCGAATCGTGGCAAGTCACGGGCGCATCGTGGCCCAATACCATGGTTAACGCTCGCTTCAACTCCTCGGCGGTCTGTCCGCGCTCCCCGACTATGGTCGCCAGATACCAACGGTCGATGATGCCGCCCAGGGCAGTATTGATCTCCGCGACCGGTTTATCCGCCAGCATACCCAGCACGCCGTGGGTTTTGCCGGCGACTTTGCGTTGCGCCAGAAAAACCGCGAGGTCGTGCGCCGAATCCGGATTGTGCGCCACATCCAGAATAATTTCCGGCGCGGTGTGCGTGGCGGGAATGATCTGACAACGCGCCATCAGCCGCGTATTGGCTAGCCCGTTGATCAGGTTCTTTTGCGTCACGCCAGTGCGCGCATGGGTCAATGCCAGCACCGCAACCACGCCGCCCAGATTATCGGCTTGCCGGACGCCACTAATCGGCTGTCGCAACCCGGCAACGCGCCGCCACGTTTTTGCAATTGCCGAATGATCGCTGCGCCAATGGATGCCGTCATCGTCATTGATGTATTCGATCTGATAGTCCACGCCGTTTTGTAAGAGCGTGCAGTTTTGCTCGGCGGCGATGCGAGCGATGTCAGGCGGTGGCGCAGGATCCGAGCAAACTCCGAGCGCATTTTTTTTCAGGATGCCGGCTTTCTCGGCCGCGATGCTCTCGCGATTCGCACCGAGCCACTGGGCGTGGTCAATGCCGATGGAAGTAATCAGCGCAATGTCATTGTCGATGATATTAACCGCATCCAGCCGCCCACCCATGCCGACCTCAAGGATGGATACATCCACCCGTTGCCGCCGGAAAATCACCAACGCGCATAATGTGCCGAATTCAAAATAGGTCAGCGGAATCCCGTCCCGGGCACGCTCGATTTCGGTGAACGCATCGCACAACGCTCTATCATCCACCGCCCGGCAATCAATGCGCACGCGTTCGTTGTAGCGCACCAGATGCGGCGAGGTGTAACTGCCGGTTTTTAAACCGGCATCCCGCAACACCGCTTCCAGCATCGCCACGCACGAGCCCTTGCCGTTGGTGCCGGCAACGGCGATGCGCAGGCCATCAAGTTGGCAACCGAGATTTTGCCAAACCCGGGCGACCCGCTCCAGCGTCAGGTCAACGCTACGCCAATGTTGGGTTTGGATGTGTTGAAGCCAATCGTTGAGCGTGTAATGACGATAATTACTCATTCATTCTTTCCGTTTCGCTTGCTGCATTTTATACAAGTGTGACGAAGCGGGGGGCGTGTCAGGGATGATACGCGCAAATCCAGTGGAGTATGTGTCTGGCAAAGCCGGACACCACATTAATGAAAGATTACCAATAGAATGCTTTAAAACATTTGACAGTAAATCGACAAAATCTAGTTATCTTAATTTTCCATATTTTTAATGTAACCGCCATTTTAAATTTCGCAAGCGCAATATTCAACGAAATATTCAAATCATCAAAAAATGCGTTTTTGTATTTTCTTATTAATTGCATCACATCATTCCCACGGATCATTTTGTACCAACAAAGGATAGAAGAAATCCTCAATTTTCTTACGCGCACGTTGCCAGCGTTTCTTTGCTGTCGCCGAAGTGTAATCCCATACCTTGACGTAAAACACACAGGCATAATCGCGTATCTGTCCGCTTTTCCCCATATATTTTATCGGCTCGGCTATCTCTTTAAATTTCACAAGCGAAAGTTTTCTGCTTTTTACTGCCGCCAAATGCGCGAGCGGTAGTTTTTCATATTCTTCCGCGTAACTCGTTGACGCAAACTGATTGTTCTCATCAATGGCACGACCCGATAACGGTATGTTTTGGTTGATTCTGACGAACAGATATTCATCGTGCACTGCCACATCCAACAGGTAATAAGGTTTTTCGTGCCGTTTCCCATTTCGAAGCACTACTTCATACCAGCAAGGCGGGTCAACACCTTTGCTGGCATATAATTGGGCGCGAAGATTTTTGTTTTCTTGTTGGGTATTTTTTATCTGATTTTGATTTTCGGCATTTTTTTCTTCGGCATCCGCAAGGGCATTTTCCAAAGTATCTATTTTATCGGTAAGTGTTTTTATATTTTCCGGAAGTTTCCCGCGCGCTTTTCCAAGTTTCTCTTTTGCTTCTGTTAATTCACCTTCAAGTTGCGTCAAATTTTTTTCATTTTTTTCCAGCAGTCCTGCGTTGATCGTATTTTCTTCTTTAAGTTTTGTGATGGTTTCTTGCTGGGACATGTATTCCATAACCAATATTCGTATTTCATCGGGCAATTCGATTTGTGGTACTTCACGATTGTCCGTGGCTGGCTTAATAGTTTTTGTTATTTCTTCTATAGTTTCCTCGTCCTCAATATTGCTGGCATACAAAGCCAGAAGCAGTAATAACAACAGGAACAATATCAGGATAAAAATTTCCGCCATGGTCAAGCCGAGAGTCAATCCTCGTCTGTACATGTCGTCACCAAGTTTTAGCATGGCATTATTGCTTCACGATTTTCGTCAAGTCTTCGATCGCTTGCACCAGCGACGAGCGAACTTCCTGCGTCATGGACTGCCATTTCTCCGCCTCTTTCCGTAAGCCGGCGATGAGTTGTACAAACTCTTCGGTGTATTGCGGCATGACCTGAGTCGCCTCAGTGAGAGAGTTGGAAAGTGCTTTGGTGGTAACTGTTAGAGTTTCCGCGGACTGTTTTATTTCATCACCGACAGTCGTAAATAGAGTGGCTGATTGTTGAAGTCGCGCGCTCAGCGCATCGTATTCGGCGGTCAAATCATGGGTGCTTTGGCTTGTTGATTGCATGTGATGAAGAATGCTTTGCAAAGGTTCCAGCAACGCATTAAACGCGACTTCTATTTTTCCTCCGCTTTCAGTAATTTTTATCGATGAGTTCTGAACGCTTTGCTCCAGCTGGTTGGCACTTCTCTCTGCCAGATTGATGGCTTGTTGCAGTCGCGTGGTCTGTTCTGCGGCCAGGTCCTCCAGCGGCTTTTGCACATTCTTGATTAGGGTTGCAAATACTTTGACCTGCTCGTCTGTCGCATCATTCACTCGTTGCATCATCGCGGCACGTGCCTTATCCGCTTCACGCACGGTTTCGTCGTTTGCCTGAATAATGTTTTTTCGAAAAACGCTCATATCTGCGATGGTTTGCGTCAATTCCTGGCGCAGTCTGAATGCGGCTTCTGTCAAACCATAATCTTGTCTTCCAAGTTCTTCTTGGCCAGTCATTGGCGGTTTAGGTCCGGATGGCAAAGCGGTGCCCGGGTCAAGTCTTTGCAATAATAAAATACGAAATAAAATACCAAAAAAAGTCGATATCAAGGCAATGCCAAAACTGCCAATCAAGTTATAAACTCGCTCTGATATATCATCATCAACGCCACTGAATATAAACAGGGTAAGGAGCGAATAAACCAACGACGACAGGGTGAACAACAAACCCATGTAGTAGAGATTTTCCGGTTTATGCGACTCATTTGTGTCTCGTTGTGCCATGCCATAATAGACAACCATACAGACAAGACAAACAAGGATCGCCGCTGTAGAACCGCCGTAACTTTTCAACCATGTGGCATCGTTGGTAAAGGATGTGTATTCAATCAATAGACGCACCATCACCGACACGCCGACACCAATGCCCAAAAGCCATGAAAACGAATGTCGATTAAAATTTTCCATAGAGGTATTCATAAAGGCATCTGCTTAATAAGTTTTCCATTAAAATTTTCCACGACTTGTGTCCACCAGTAATAATGTTTTGGTGTTTGTTTATGCTCAAGATTTGGTCGGCGCACATAGAATAGCCAGACATTCACATCAGTGAGATCGCTATGCATTTCTGAGTAACCGGTTAGTTTCTTGAATTCTTTCATCCCCGGCAAATACTTATAGTGAGACAACCTATCAGAGTTTTGCAGCATGTCAGAAAACAAAATCAGGCGATTTGGTTTGCGGTTGTCTTTTACGCCGATGCTTGAGACATGTCGGGCGATGATTAGTGCCATGCTTTCAAGCAATGGTGATTGATCTCCTGAAACTTGTTCACCAATTCGGGGTAAAGATCGCAGTAGGTGTCTTTCAAAAATCCGCCATTTTCGTAACTCTCCGTATTTTCCGCTGGTTAAATTATCCGTCCACGTGCGGTCTTCAGGGTTGCCCGGATTGCAAACTCGCACGGGCTTGCCTATATTTTTCACGCGTGGCGTTAGGCGGTAGACGATAAGTTCATGTCCGCGTTGCAGGTAATGTTCGTTATGAGAATCCCGGAACGCCTTGAGCAGTTGTTTTAACTTTTCCTGCGCAACCAGGGTTAACGGGTCGGTAGTATCGATCAGCAAAATAGTCTGCCCTGTGCTACCGCTTACCGGACAGAGGGTGCGCGGATTTATTTTCTCATCGGCCCCGGCAACATGCGTCAGGAACACACCCAAAACAAGGAAACTGAACCAGAGACTTTGATGCCTATTCATGGATGATTCTGTTCTCATTCGTCAGATTAATGTTGCATATCCGCAAGCGGATCAAATCGCTGCCAAATATTGTCGGCAATTTTCTGTATTTCATCCGCCGACGCTTTCATCGCATCTAATACTTGTGGAACATTCTGCAACGCTGGCAAATCAAATTCTGGCGGTTTGGTGAGTTGTTGATCGATGGGTAGTTTATCGTTGAAATGGTTTGGAGCAGGCTCGGTTCTGGCTTTCTGGTTGCTGTCTCTGTATATCGCCAAAAGAAAGTTCTGTGTTTTTTCCAACACCAGCACCCAATTGACATAGTCCTGTTGCAATGCTTTAGCGCGCACAGTTAAATCGTTGTGCTCAGTGCGCATATTCATCACTTTGGTGCCTTCATCAGCAACTTTTTCTTCGGCTGTTTTAATTGTTTTTTCCATCTCGCTACGAGTAGTTGCCACCAATTTTTTATAGTCTCTGTGTTTTGCTTCGAGCGATAGTGCACGTTTACGGTGACCGGGGCAAGGGTCAAGCATCGAATACCACTTGTGAGTCGCAAAACCAAAAAAACCTATGCCAACAATAATCAACAAACCCGACAACACCGAATCAATTTTGAATAGGGATGCCTTCATGCTTTCCATCGCTTTTTTCGTGTAGTCAACAAAATCAAGACTATCGCTTTCATCTACTTCATCCCAATTCAGGTTGGCTACCAGTTGCTCACCTTGTGCTTTGGCTTCAACAAGCGCGTCACGATAATGCCCCACACCGAAATTGAATGTCAAAATCGCCAACACCACCGGAATACAAATCAATGTTGGCCAACGAGAAATCAGCGAATCATAATTTTTATAGCGAAAACATAAACCAACCAAAGCCGCTCCAAACAAAACATTCACCGAAGTAATCAAAGCCGTCTGTCCAAATGCGGTGAGAATGCCGGTGAGTTCCCACAACAAAGTAGCATTCAAAATCGCTTCCACGACGATTAATAGAAAAAACCACAGAATAATTGCCTTTCGTGAAAGATAGTCAGGTTCACGAATCAAGTCATGGTCGTGACGAAATTTTTTATAGGCTTCCTTGGCTTGTTGCCACGCCGGCCCCTTAATGGCGGATTCGGTCGCAAACGAGTTCAACCTGTTGTTCAAGCCAGTTTTCACTGAACCCGGTATCGTTTGAATCATATTTATCAACGCCGTGGGCTCCCAGGTTGTTACAGTCGGCAGCAATCTTGCAGAAAAACTAACGAAATAACCGCTGATCGCACCTTGAGTCCGCTGTGCCGTCTGGGCAATTTTTTTGACAATTCCTTGTTCCACTGCATCCATTTGTGTCGCTTGTGAATCAGGGGAATTGACCAGCCCGTTCTTTTCTCCTTGCTTTTGCAGTGGTTTTTCCTGGCTATCGGTATCCACGGGCAAAAACGTCTCCTGCGCCGCGTCAAATACGTTGTCTCCCAAACGTGTTGTAGGCATTTTCAAACTCCCGTAGTGATGTATTAATAATGGTTAGACAATGGTGACTCACCCCGCCCCGGTGACCAAAAATCGACATCGCCGCCGCGGGGGTTGCATTGTGCGTCCCGGTTTCTTCG
Source organism: Candidatus Poriferihabitaceae bacterium (assembly GCA_965249835.1). Lineage (GTDB taxonomy): Bacteria > Pseudomonadota > Gammaproteobacteria > Arenicellales > Poriferihabitantaceae > JAHRAW01. The sequence continues at coordinate 458,268 of CBDFMY010000001.1, read as the reverse complement.
GAGAATAGCCTGTCCCTAGAATAGCCGAATAATAAAGTAAAAGTCGGCTACTTGCCATTCCTGCATGGAATGTCGCGGCTTCGCCGCGTCTGGATTTGCGCGTATCATCCCTGATACGCGCCCTTCGGGCTCGCTTCGCTCGCGCCCAGTCGATTCATGGCGCTCCCGGCGATTTTTTCTCAATGTGCTTTGGCTTCTCAACGCGCCTTTATCCTCTCAATTCATCATCACCTTTCATTCGCGGGTTGGGGAGACAATGTGAATCGCAAAGTGTGACTTTCTTTGAGACGCCAAAAGTAACCGAGAAAAACCGTCAGCGAAACAGTGAGCTTATACAATTGCCCGGCCCATATTATTGTTAGCCGGGCAATCCAGTTATTAAATAAGCGGCGTTAGCCGCTATCACTATCACCGGCGAAGCCGAGTTTGCCGAGTAGCGTGCTGATGGTGTCGCGCAACGCCCGGCGGTCGACAATCATATCAATGGCGCCGTGTTGTAATTGAAATTCGGTGCGCTGAAAGCCTTCGGGCAGCGTTTCGCGTACGGTTTGCTCAATGACTCGGGGACCGGCGAAGCCGACCAGTGCTTTGGGCTCGCCGATGATGAGGTCGCCAAGCATGGCGAGGCTGGCGGACACGCCGCCCATGGTCGGGTCGGTTAGCACCGAGATGTAGGGAATCGCACGTTCCCGCAACCGTGAAATCGCCGCGGTGGTTTTGGACATCTGCATCAGCGAGAAAAGGGCTTCCTGCATACGTGCGCCGCCACTGGCGGAAAAACAGACCAGCGGCTGGCGATGCGCCACGCTGTAATTGGCCGCTTGCACGAAACGCTCCCCCACCACCGAGCCCATGGAGCCGCCCATGAAACGAAACTCAAAAGCAGTCGCGGTGATGGGGGTGCCCTTCAGTTTGCCGTGGGCGGCGAGTAACGCTTCGCTGGTGGCGCTGATTTTTTTCGCTTCGCTTAGCCGGTCGCGATAGCGCCTGCGATCGCGGAACTTGAACCTATCCAGCGGCTGCACTCCTTCCGCCAGCCAGTGCAACCCACCCTCGTCAAGAAATGTCCGCAACCGGGTTTCGGCACCGAGGCGCATGTGGTGGTCACATTTGGGGCATACCTGCAAACTGTGCTGTAACTCCATGCCATAGAGCACCGCCTGACAAGCGGTGCACTTGTTCCACACGCCTTCCGGAACGCCGCGTTTGCCGATGCCGGTTTTGATCTTCGGTGGGATTATTTTATCAAACCAATTCATATAGTTGTGAGTATTATGTAAAGCGTATCTTTATGTTCGGTTATAGACATTTTGGCAAAAACGTCGAATCTTGTCCGGGTCTTTGATGCCATTGGACTCCACGCCGGTGCTGACATCAACGCCAAATGGTGCCACCCGCCCAACTGCCTCGGCGACATTTTCCGGGGTCAGCCCACCGGCAAGCAACAGCGGCATCTCGCCCTCATAACGAACCTCATTCCAATCAAATGTCGTGCCGGTGCCACCGTATTGATCGGCGGCATGGGTATCCAGCAAAATGCCCTGGGCGGATTGATAGCGCGTTGCCACCGCCTTCAACTCTTCGTGCAAATCCGCGCCCTTCGCCACGCGCAATGTCTTGATATACGGCTTGCCGAAGGCGGCGCAGAAATCCACCGGCTCTTCGCCGTGAAACTGCAAGTGGCTGGGCTTGACCTGACGGATAATCGCCCGAACCTGGTCCTCGTCCGGATTGACCATCACCGCCACCGTAGACACAAACGGCGCCACCGCACGGCAAATGGCCGCGGCTTGTGCCAGTTCCAGATGGCGTGCGCTGGGGGGATGGAAAATCAACCCGATGGCATCGGCACCCGCCGCCACTGCCACCCGGGCGCTATCGGGCTCCATCACACCGCAAATCTTGATTCGTATTCTCATTGCTGCTTTACTTGCCTGCGGGGAACTTGCCGCCTTCTGAGTCAACGGCAGAGTGTATCACCAGAAGCGACACGGGTCGGGGGCTGACGGCAAGGCAAATCGCGGTTCGTATTTGACACCGGTGAAATATAAACCGGCGGCGGATGCGGTTATGCCGGCACGCGTACGGTCGCAACTCGCCAGCAATTCCCCGGCCCATTCCGGTGTCTCACGCCCAGCACCGATACGCATCAACGTGCCGGCGATATTGCGCACCATGTGATGCAAAAACCCGTCGGCGCGAATGTCCATCCAAATCCACGCTCCGTGTTGCCGGATGTTCACCTGTCGCACTTCCCGCATCGGGCTTTTCGCCTGACAAGCGGCGGCGCGAAACGCGCTGAAATCATGTCGTCCGAGCAATGCCTCGGCGGCGCGTTGCATGGGTGCCACCGACAATGGCGTGTGATGCCAAGCGACTCGTCCGTGCAACCAGGACGGACTCACCTCGCGATTCAAAATCACATACCGATAACTGCGTTCCAACGCGCCGAACCGCGCATGAAAATCGTCCGCCACCGGCTGCGTCCACAACAAGGAAATATCATCCGGCAGATGGACATTGATGCCGCGCAACCAAGCATAGCGGTCGCGCGCGCTGTGCGTGTCAAAATGAATGACCTGACCGATGCCATGCACCCCCGTGTCGGTGCGTCCGGCGGCAATCACCCGTATCGGCTCATCCGCAACCTGACTGATCGCGGCTTCCACCCGCGCCTGAACCGAATCGGCGTTGGTTTGAAATTGCCAGCCGCAATACGCAACCCCGCAGTATTCAATGCCTGCGGCGATTCGCTCTGTTTGGTTCATGTTTCTTGGGGTTGATTTGTCGCTGAATGTATGGCAGTCTGCTTTCTTGTCAGGGGAATATTCCCTGCCAATCCATTTATTATTCCAACCACAAGGGCCCACACGATGCTCATTTTACTCCCTGGTAGACTGGTCGTTTAATTTTTCCATTAGTGCGCTGACAGCGGTATAGGCATTTTTCTCCGCCTCTCCCCACTCCTTGATAATCGCTGTTTTGCGTTCCGCGTCAAATCCTCGTACATATTCGGTATTGAATTCTTCGTATATCGCTTCCAGATAATCGACCTCGATGATACATCGTGTTAGAGCCCCAATCACCTCTTGATCGAGGAAGCCGTAGTATTCAACAACATCGGAGATGGTTATTCCTTTGGTTTTAGTATAGATGATATGCGGCGTGTACTTCTCTCCCTTCTTTTCCGCTTCCTTTACTTTACCTATCAGTTTTTCCACCTGTTTTTTGGTGTATTCCTCATCGTATTTTTTCAAATCCTCATGCGCTACTTCGATGTAGGCGGTCAGCACTTTTCTCAGCCCGGCCTCGTGTGCTTTTTGAGATTTTTTGTCGCTTTTTCTTTGGAACCAGAACATCACGGCTACGGTGATAATTCCCGACGCGATGATTATATCGATGACTTTGGTGATTTCTTCAAGGATATTCATTTCTTTCCCTCGCTTTTGAGTTTGCGCCTTTTGTCAAAAGCGCATCAGATGCGGTTTTCTGCAACCGCGTGACAGGCAACGCGTGCGCCGTTGGCGGTGGAAGTTAATTCCGGTATGACTTGTTTGCAAATATCAGACGCGTGAGCGCATCGTCCGTGAAACACGCAGCCCGATGGCAAGTTAATCGGAGTCGGCACTTCGCCTTTTAGTTTGATGTGCTGCGATTTGCTTTTGCCTAACTTTGGAATCGCGCTCAGCAATGCCTGGGTGTATGGATGACGCGGCGATGAAAACACTTCGGCGGTGCTGCCCAATTCGCAAATTCTGCCAAGATACATGACTGCGACCCGGCTACCGAAATGCTCGACCACGGACAGGTCATGGGTAATAAACAAATAGGTCAGGCCGCGATCTTCGCGCGCTTGCATTAACAAATTCAACACTTGCGCTTGAATGGAAACATCCAACGCCGAGATCGGCTCGTCGGCGACGATGAACTCCGGGTCCACGGTCAACGCGCGCGCGATGCTGATTCGTTGTCGTTGTCCGCCGGAAAACTCGTGCGGGAACCGTGGTCCCCAATTGGCATTGACGCCGACCGATTCCATCACTTGTTCAACTTTTTGTCGTTGCTCGGATGCCGGCATTTGCGGAAAATGAAAACGCACCGGTTCCAGCAAGGTCGCTGCCACGGTCTTGCGCGGATTGAGTGACGCGTAAGGGTTCTGAAAAATCATCTGCATTTTTTTGCGATACGGCAGCAGTTGTGCGCGGCCAATATCATCAATGCGTTGCTCGCGGTAATGCACCGTGCCTTTGCTCGGCGACAACAACCCCATAACGGTGCGCCCGACCGTGGTTTTTCCGCAACCGCTTTCACCCACCAGACACAACGCTTCGCCTTGCACGATGTCCAGTGAGATGCCGTTGATGGCTTTGACCGACTCTTTGTTGCGCGTGATTTTGCCACCGCGAAAAGATAACTGGTCGAGCAGTCCGCCGGAAATATTGAACTCTTTGTTTAAGTCGCGCACCGAAAGTAGCGGCTGGCTTTTTGTTTTGCCGTTTGTTTCCATGCGCGATTCCATTAACTGGACACCGCGTGATGTGTATCGATCAGCGGAAAATGACACGCGACTTGCCGCGCATCATCGGCGCAAGCAGTGAGCATCGGTAGTTCCGTTTTGCATTTCGCCTGGGCGTAATCGCAACGATTGTGGAACGGACAACCATGCGGAATTTCATGAAGAGACGGCATCACGCCGCGAATTTGATTCAGTCGCTCGCCCGGTTGCGTCTTCTCCGGCAACGCACCGAGCAAACCTTGCGTATAAGGATGCATCGGCTGCGCGATAACCCGATTGGTCGGACCTTGTTCAATGATGCGCCCGGCATACATCACCAAAATGCGCTGAGTAACTTCCGACACCACGCCCAAATCATGCGTAATCAATATCAAGCCGACCTGAAAATCATTGCACAGCGTCAGTAACAATTCCAGAATCTCGGCTTGAATAGTCACATCCAACGCCGTGGTCGGCTCGTCGGCAATAATGATTTGCGGGTCGCTTAACAACGCAATGGCGATAACCACGCGCTGGCGCATGCCGCCGGACAACTCATGCGGATATTGTTGCAGGCGTTTTGCGGCGGACGAAATTTGCACCGCTTTTAGTTTCTCCACACAAATTTTTCGAGATTCCTGCCGACTCATTTTTTTATGCGCGAGGATGGTCTCTTCCATCTGCGTGCCGATGGTCAGCACCGGGTTCAGGGTCATCATCGGATCCTGAAATATCATGCTGATTTCGTTGCCGCGAACTTGTCGCATTTGCTCTTCATCCAAACTGGCGAGGTCGCGCCCTTGCAACAAAATGCTGCCGGCGGATAGATAGCCGGGTTTGCTGATCAAATTCAAAATCGCGAACGCCGAAATCGATTTACCGGCACCGCTCTCGCCGACGATGCCGATGCGCTCGCCGCGCTCCAGATCAAAACTTACCCCTTTGATCGCGGTAACCACGCCGCTTCGCAACGGGAAAACTACTTCCAGATTGTTAACGCTGAGTAGTGGCATATCAAAAAATAAAAAAGGGGGCGTCAGTCGCAACGCGGCGCGCGTTGTTGCTTCTCGATCGTCGTGCGCAATTTTCTGATGCGCTGGCGCGATGACGGATGGCTGCTTAAAAAGTTGCCGGCACTGTCGAGTTTGCGGTGTAGCCGGAGCGCGCCGTCGGGCGAGAAGCCGGCGCAATGCGCGTAAATCACGCCAACTTTGTCGGCTTCGCGTTCTTCATCTCGGCTATACGACGCACCGACCGCGGAAAAACCGATATGAAGAACGTCGGATGCGATACCACCCTTCCCATCCAACACCGACTCCAACACGGCTTTGCCGAGATGCAAACCAATTTCGCGTTTTTGTCTCTGCTTGCCATGCTTTTTCACGAGGTGCGCGTTCTCGTGGCCAAGCAACGCAGCATATACATGCCAGTCATTTTTAATCAGGCGATGCATGCCCGTGGTCAGCGCGACATTGCCGCCCGACTTATACCACGCGAATGCGTTTGGCTCAGGCGCCGCACAAAGAAACAATTTGGTAGAGATGCCGGAAACTGCATCAATTTTTTGGTGGACGATCTCAAGCCCGTGCAACCATTGCGTTGAAATGGTTTGCCGTGCGCGATGCCCGGTGTGCAACACTACTTCCCCACCGCGTTCGTTCGCCAGCAAGGCACCGACTTCCCACATTTGGTCACAGGTAGCGTGTACAGACATCGGCAATAACAACAGCAACGCGCAGGCTTTGATGTTGCCAAAAAATATTCTTGTGATTGTGCGTGTAGTCATTTAGGGCATTTTAGTTATCATACATTTTCGGATTCAACACATCGCGCAGCCAGTCGCCAAGCAGATTAATGGCGAGAATCAGCACGATCAAAATCAACGCCGGCAACGCAGTAATCCACCACGAGCCGCTGAAGATGAATTCAAACCCGTTGCGAATCAGCGAGCCGAGCGACGGTTTGGTAATCGGCATACCCAGCCCGAGGAATGACAACGCCGCTTCGGTGATGATCGCGTTCGCCACTTGCACCGTGGAAATTACCAGCAACGGCGAAAGGGTGTTCGGCAGGATGTGTCGATAGACGATGGTCATCGGCGCCAAACCGATGACTTTCGCCGCGTCCACATATTCTTTTTTCTTCTCCGCCAGCACGCAGGCGCGCACCGTGCGTGCGTATTGCGGCCATTCGGCGATGCCGATGACCAGCACGATAACGAGCAGCGCAAAGTTGTTGTAAAAGGCAAACCCGACGGTTGTCTGAAACACCGCGAGAATGATAATCGCGACCATCAAAGTGGTGAACGATAATTGAATGTCGGCGAAGCGCATCAGGAAACTGTCCAACCGTCCGCCGAAGTAGCCCGCCATCAAACCGACCGACACGCCAATCAAACATTGCAGGAGGGTTGCAAAAATGCCGATGGCGATGGATATGCCGGTGCCGTATAACATGGTGCTGAGCATGTCGCGCCCCATGGCATCGGTGCCGAGTAAAAAACGCGAATCCGCACCCACGCTACCGAGCGGCGGAATTTCCGAATCCATAATATCAAACTGAGTTTGATCCCACGGGTTATACGGCGCAATCCACGGCGCGGCGACCGCCACCACCAAAAAAATCAGCAACACCGCCGCACTGGTCATCGCAGTGCGGTTATGCGTGAAACTGTGATACACCGGCGACTGGTTGATGCGTTGCCGCAGGCTTATACTGGTTTCAAAAGTATTATTCATGTTGTTTAACCAACTTCACCATCGGATTCACCAGTCCATAAATAATATCCACCACGGTGTTGGTAATCACGAAAATCAGCCCGACCACAATCAGATAGGCAACGATCAACGGCGTGTCGACACGATTGATCGCTTCGAGAAACATATACCCCATGCCGGGCCACTGGAACACGGTCTCGGTAAGGATGGTGTAGGCGACCATGATGCCGAGTTGCACGCCGCCCACGGTAATCACCGGCAGCAGCGTGTTCTTAAACGCATGCAATAGCCAGATGCGGCGTTTTTTTAGTCCCTTCGCCCAGGCGAACTTGACATATTCCGATTCCAACACTTCCATCATTTCGGAGCGAATCATGCGCACGAATAATGGCAGGATGACCGACGCCAGAGAAATGCTCGGCAACAATAAATGCGTCAGTCCATCGCGCGTGAATAAACTGGTCTCCCAATCGCCAAACAAAATCACCGTGTCGCCACGCCCAAATGACGGCAGCCAACCCAACTCCACCGAAAACAGATAAATCAAAAATATCGCGGTCAAAAATACCGGAATGGAAATGCCGATGATGCTGAACCCCATCGCCAGTTTGGAAAATAAATGATGCGGATGAATCGCGGCAAAAATTCCGATCGGGATGGAGAACGCGAGAATCCAAAAAGTCGCGCCGATGACCAGGTCTATGGTGGCGGGAAGTTTGTCCATAATAACTTCCAACGCCGGGCGTTTGAAAAAATACGATACGCCGAGGTCGCCGCGCACCGCATTCTTTAAAAACCGCCAGTACTGCACCAGAAATGGGTCGTTCAGCCCCATCTCCTCGCGCAACTCGGCACGGATTTCTTCGGAGACATGTTGCCCGACCAATTCCTGCAACGGGTCGCCCAGTTCATCTTGAATGGAAAAACTCAGCAAACTGATGACCAACATCACCAGCGCGGCTTGCCCCAGCCTTCTTATGAGAAATGCGAACATAAATATAAAAGTGTCACGTTACACGTGCCGGATAGTTTACTGGATTTGCGCGTTACGCATAGCATTTTCGTTGTCAGGCAAAGCCAACCCGCCACTGCGCGGCATCAAAGCGGCAACGTTGTTTTAGTGTCACGCTTCGCGTGACATCACTAATAGTCCGGCATAGTTGGACTTTTTATTCTCGTTTGCCTTTGGCGAGAATGACGGGTTGGGATACAATGGTGAATTGAAAGGCGATGATTTCTTTTGAAACGCCAATGGTAAACGAAAAAAATTTGACAATGACAACACAATGACCACCACCGACCGTATTCTCATCCTCGACTTCGGCGCGCAATACACCCAACTCATTGGACGGTGCGTACGTGAACTCGGGGTTTATTGCGAGATCTATCCGTGGGATGTGTCGTTTGAAAAAATCACGGCGTTCCAGCCGAGTGGAATCATTTTATCCGGCGGTCCGGCATCGGTGTATGTGAATAACGCCGGCAATGCAAATGAAAAAAATGTCACACCATTCGCACCGCCAGAAATTTTCACTGAGGGAAAACTGGACAAACCAATCCTCGGCATTTGCTACGGCATGCAAACCATGGTCGCACAACTCGGCGGCGCAGTCGAAAACGCAACGCATCATGAATACGGCAACGCCACCTTGCAAACTTGCGCCGACAGCGCGTTGCTGGGTGAGCGCGGCGCACAACTCGGAGTGTGGATGAGCCACGGCGACCAGATCACCGAGTTACCGGCCGGCTTTGAGACAATCGCAGCGACCGACAACGCGCCTTGCGCCGCGATACACGACGCCACGCGTAATTATTTCGGCGTGCAGTTTCATCCCGAAGTTACGCACACCGCCGATGGCAAAGCGATCCTGTCGAGATACGTGCATGAAGTATGCGGTTGCGCGCGCGATTGGGTCGCGGACAACATCATTGAAAACATCATCCGCGATGTGCGCCAACAAGTCGGCCATGATGCGGTGGTGCTGGGTTTGTCCGGCGGCGTTGATTCATCGGTCACGGCGACGTTGTTACATCGCGCCATCGGCGCACAACTCACTTGCATTTTTGTCGATACCGGTTTGTTGCGCCTGCTGGAAGGCGACCGCGTGATGCAAACCTTTACCGAACATTTGGGCGTGCGCGTGATTCGCGTGGATGCCGAAGCGCGTTTTCTCGAAAAACTAAAAGGCATCACCGACCCGGAACGCAAGCGCAAAGTCATCGGCAATTTGTTCGTGGAAATTTTTGAACAAGAATCCGCCGCAATCAAAAACGCAAAATGGCTGGCGCAAGGAACGATTTACCCGGATGTCATCGAGTCCGCCGGTGACGCGCACGGCAAGGTCATCAAATCCCATCACAATGTCGGCGGTCTGCCGCAACGAATGAACTTGAAATTACTCGAGCCGTTGCGCGCATTATTCAAAGACGAAGTGCGAACCATCGGGCGCGAACTCGGTTTGCCGGCGACCATGATCGACCGCCACCCGTTCCCGGGTCCCGGTCTTGGCGTGCGCATCCTCGGCGAAGTGAAAAAAGAATTTGCCGATATGCTGCGCCAGGCCGACGCAATTTATTTGGAAGAACTCGAAAAAAACCAGTTATACGATCAAGTCAGTCAGGCATTCGCAGTGTTCCTGCCAGTCAAATCGGTAGGCGTGGTCGGCGACAACCGCGCCTATAATTATGTCATCGCGTTGCGCGCGGTGGAAAGCGTGGATTTCATGACCGCAAACTGGAAACGATTTTCCCCTGAGATACTCGCGACTATATCCAACCGCATTATCAACGAAGTGCGCGGCATCAGCCGCGTGGTCTATGATATTTCGGACAAGCCGCCGGCCACCATTGAGTGGGAATAAGTTTTTTCTGTTTGCCAAAAAACAATGCGCGCAACGAATGATGAACAATACATGGCGCGCGCGTTGGCGTTGGCCAAGCAGGCACGAGATTTACAGGAAGTGCCGGTCGGCGCGGTGGTGGTGCGGGACGATAAAATCATCGGCGAAGGATTTAACCAAACGATCGCTTTACCTGATCCCTCCGCGCACGCGGAAATCCTCGCGTTGCGTGATGCCGCCAAAACCATCGGCAATCATCGTCTCACCGGTGCCAGTTTGTATGTGACTTTGGAGCCGTGCATCATGTGCGCCGGTGCGATGTTACACGCACGCATCGCGCGTTTGATCTATGCTACCCCGGACGAAAAATTTGGCGCCGCTGGCAGCGCGTTGAACTTGCTGGAATCGCCGTTTCTCAATCACACATGCACTATCACCGCCGGCATCAATGCGCAACACGCCGGTGAATTGTTGAAAGATTTTTTTGCCGTGCGCCGCGGGCTGCGACATCAAAGCAAATGACAGCGGTGTGTGAAGGGCATCGGCGGCGGCTTACGCCAGCGTGCGTCCCTGCACGCTCTGTTGATTGGGAGAATAGAGTAAATAGCAAAACTTCTTGTGGGCGTGACAACAAAAGAATTAGTATCGTCATTCTGGCTTGAAAAACCGGCGGCGAAGCCGCCCCGCCTGCCGGCGAGAATGACGAATGGTAGGTAATAGTGAATCGGGAGGGAATGAGTCTTTTTGAAAAGACAATGGTAAATAAGTGTCACGTAAAGCGTGACACTAAAGCGGTGTTGCTCTGGCGTAGCCGAGCTCCTTATAATCAGACAAACATTGTGCGTAGCATTTTGCGCGTATCATCCCTGATACGCGCCCCTCGGGCTTGCTTCGCTCGCGCCAATCAATTCATGGCGCTCCCGGCGATTTTTTCGTTGTCAGGCAAGGCGCGCGAGAAGCGAGGGAGCGAGCATACATTAAGTATGTAATCGACCGAGTGACGAAGCGCAACACTATACGGCAAAACGACCATGGCGACGAAAAGGCAAGCGTAATGAAACCAACATCTGACACAACCTTCCCAGCGGGAGTGATTTTCGCAACATTGGCGGCGTTGTGTTGGGGCTCTGCAACAGTGATGTCGAAGGGGGCGCTGGGATCATTCCCACCGGTTTTTCTGCTGGTGGTGCAATTGCTTGCCAGTGTTGTGTCGATTTGGATTTTTATTTTGGTGCGGCATGCTCCGATACCACGGCCTGCGCTTGGCGACATTGTAAAGTTCGCATCGCTCGGTTTGCTGGAACCGGGGCTCGCCTACCTTCTTACGTTGATTGGTCTGGCGGACACCCAGGCGAGCAATGCTTCGCTGATTTATGCGACCGAAGCGATCATGATTATCATTATCTCGGCGTTGTTGTTTCGTGAAAAACCGTCGTTGCGATTTGTCTCATTGTCGGTGGTGGCGGTCGCCGGTTTGTTCCTCGCATTGGGTGTTTTTTCCGCCAGCGAGTATGGCGGTAATGCGGTCGGCGATGCGTTAATTTTCGCAGGTACGGTGGCAGCCGCCTTGTATGTTGTATTATCGGCTCGCTTTGCCACACGAATCGATCCGGTGTATATCGTTGCCTGGCAACAAATCGTGGCGCTTGCCTTTGCGCTACTACTGCTTCCGGTGGAGTGGATGCAAAAAGGTTCGCCGATAATCACAACTGCGCCGTTTGAAATTTGGGTGTTGGCAGTGCTATCGGGAATCGTGCAATACGCGTTGGCTTTTTCGCTATATCTCACTGCACTCACCACGTTGAGCGCGAATTATGCCGGCAGTTTTTTAAATCTAATTCCGTTGTTTGGTCTCGCCGGCGCCTTTTTATTTCTCAACGAAGTATTATCATTTCCGCAACTAATCGGCGCCGTAATCAGCGTGGCCGCGGTGACATTAATTAACCGTCAAACTCGTGAATGAGGTTATTATGTTGCCTAATCGTGAATAAGCCATTGTCGCCAGCCGCTTGGCGTGCTTAAATGGCGAGTGGCGAGAATGCCGGAGCGGGCGATCAACAGCCCGCAGCGTTTTTGTCAGGTATCATTGACCGTTCTTTTTTTTATCGCCAAAAAAACATCCACCATCGGAGGAAAGTTGAAAATGAAAACCAAACACACCCGGGTTCTCGGAACCCACCCACGAATTGTCGCCGCGACACTTTTGTTCATCGCGACGACATTCACCGTTCACGCCCAACTGAATGTAACCAACTGGGCGGAGTATATCGCCGAAGACACCATTGCCAATTTCGAGAAAGAGACCGGCATCAAGGTGATCTATGATTTTTACGATTCGGTCGAGGCGATCGATTCCAAACTGCTCGCCGGCAGCACCGGCTATGATGTGGTCAGTCACTCCAGTAGCCAAATCGCACGTCTGATTCCGGCCGGCATTTTACAAGAGTTAGACAAATCCAAACTGCCCAATTTCAAGCACATGCGCGAAGACATCATGGCGCAACTGGGAGACACCTGGGATCCGGGCAATGCGCATATCGTGCCGTATATGTGGGGCACCCACGGCATCACTTATAACGAAAAACTGGTGCGCAGCGTTCACCCGGGTGCGCCCATCGGCTCGATGGACATGATATTCAAGCCCGAACACATGGAGAAACTGGCGCAATGCGGTGTCTCGTTTCTGGATTCCCCGACCGATGTGATTCCGATGGCACTCGCCTATCTTGGCCTTGATCCGAGTTCGCAAAAACCCGGTGATTACAAAAAGGTCGAAGAGATGCTGTTGAGTATTCGCCCCTACATTAAAACTTTTGACAACTACGCGTATCAACGGATGCCGGAACGGGAATTCTGCGTGGCGGTCACCTGGGGACCCGACGGGCTGCTGGCGATGTCCGGCGCGGCGGAAGCGAACACCGGCGTGGTGCTGGATTTCTTTTCACCACCGGGAGCTGGCGCGGCCAATCTGTGGGTGGACGGCTGGGTGATTCCGTCCGACGCGAAGAACGTTGAGAATGCGCATACCTTCCTCAACTACATGATGCGCCCCGATGTCGCCGCCAACGACAGCAATTTCACCTGGTATGCCAGCGGCAACCAAACCGCCTACGACATGATCGATGAACAAGTCACGAGTAGCATGGCGAGTTATCCGTCGGCGCAACTGGTGCGGGACATGTATACCCTGGCGACCGTCTCTCCGAAAACGGAACGCGTACGCACGCGCGCCTGGACGCGCTTCAAGTCCGGTCAATAACCTATCCGCGGACATCAGCTGGTTTTTGCCGGGCGGCGTTCGCTGATAGTATTTGTATTCTGACCGGAGAGATTGGCGATGACCGCAACCACGCCAGAGGTGGCTGGCATTGACCGCCCGTGGCTTGATGCCGGCGCCGAGCCGTTCATCAAGATTCAGGGGGTCAGCAAAAGTTTCGGTGCGTTCACCGCGGTGGAAAATGTCGACCTCGACATCTACCGCGGCGAACTGTTCTCGCTGCTGGGCGGTTCCGGCTGCGGCAAAACCACCCTGTTGCGTATGCTGGCGGGATTTGAATTGCCCAGCCAAGGCAGCATCACCATCGACCATATCGACATGACCGATGTGCCGCCTTATCAGCGGCCGGTCAACATGATGTTCCAATCCTACGCACTGTTTCCGCACATGACCGTGGCCGATAATGTCGCTTACGGATTGAAGCGAGACGGCGTGGAAAAGGGCGAGATCAGTCGCCGAGTTGACGAAATTCTGCGCATGGTGGAATTGCAGGAATTCAACAAGCGCAAGCCGCACCAGTTATCCGGCGGGCAACGTCAGCGGGTTGCACTGGCGCGGGCACTGGTCAAACGCCCCAAAGTGCTGCTCCTTGACGAGCCGCTGGCGGCGTTGGATAAACGCCTGCGCGAGCAGACCCAGTTTGAACTGATGAACATTCAGGATCAACTGGGCATCACCTTCATCGTGGTCACCCACGATCAGGAAGAAGCGATGACTTTGTCGACGCGCATCGCGGTAATGGACGCCGGGCGCATCATTCAAGTGGGCGAGCCGACCGAGGTATACGAGCGACCGCGAACGCGCAAAATCGCCAACTTCATCGGCACCATCAACAGTTTCGACGGCATCGTGGTGAGTTTCGGCGAGGAACTGGTGCTGACCTGCCCGGCGGTGGCTACGCCGCTCAAGGTGCCGACCGAATCGGATATTAAGGAAGGTCAGAAAATAACCCTGGGTATTCGGCCGGAGAAAATTCGCATGAGCAAGTCCGCGCCTGATAATCCGTCGCTGACGTGTCTGCAAGGGGAAGTGCTGGAGTTTGCCTACATGGGTAACCTGTCTATTTATCGGGTGCGGGTGAGCGGCGATAAAATTATTCAAGTGACCGCGCCCAATCTGCAACGGGTGGAGCAGCGGAAAATCGAATGGGAAGACCATGTGTATCTCAGTTGGCAGCCCGAAAACAGCATGATCCTGCGGGATTAGTTCGAGCCCAAGGGTAATGGCAGCACATTCCAACACCGCCCCGGACTTGTCCACGCCGACACCGGGAGACTGGCGTGCGCGTTGCGACAACTTCCTGCAAACCCGCTGGCGCGGGCTGACCATCGCCATACCCTACCTGTGGTTGCTGTTGTTTTTTCTGGTTCCGTTTCTTATCGTCTTGAAAATCAGCCTGGCCGAATCCCTCATCGCCAGTCCACCGTTTTCACCACTGCTGGAATGGGTTGATGACGGTGCGTTGCGGCTACGGCTGATTTTCGGCAACTTCGCCTACCTGTGGGAGGACGAGTTATACCTCAATACCTACCTCAACTCGGTGAAAATATCCTCGGTCTCCACCATTCTCTGCCTGCTGCTCGGCTATCCCATCGCCTACGGCATCGTGCGCGCCGCCCCCACCGCCCGGTATATCCTGTTGCTGTTGATCATCCTGCCGTTCTGGACTTCGTTTCTGCTTCGAGTGTATGCGTGGATCGGGATTCTGGCGGATCAGGGAACCATCAACGGCTTTCTGATGTGGCTCGGCGTGGTCGATCAGCCGGTGCGTTTGTTGTATTCCGAATTCGCGGTGTATGTCGGCATTGTCTATTCCTACCTGCCGTTCATGATCCTGCCGCTATACGCCAACATGGAAAAACTGGATATGACCCTGCACGAAGCCGCCTCCGACCTCGGCGCGCATCCGACCACCATCTTCTTTACCGTAACCCTGCCGCTGACCATTCCCGGCATCGTCGCCGGCGCGTTGCTGGTATTCATTCCGGCAACCGGCGAATTCGTCATTCCCGACCTGCTCGGCGGCGGCAATGTGCTGATGATCGGCAAGGTTTTGTATAGCGAATTCAACTCCAACCACGACTGGCCGGTGGCGGCGGCGGTTGCCATCGCCTTGCTGCTGGTGCTGGTGCTGCCGATGATGCTGTATCAGCATTTGCAAGCCGGGGAAATGGAGCCGGGGAAATAGCGGCGGCGATGCACAACAAACGCTCCACTTTTCTCTTTTCGGTGCTGTGTTTCGGTATGGCGTTTTTGTATGTGCCGATGCTGCTGTTGATCATCTACTCCTTCAACTACTCCAAACTGGTGCCGGTGTGGGGCGGTTTCTCGGTGCGCTGGTATAAAACCCTGTTCGCCAGCGAAGAGGTGTGGAACGCCCTGACCTTGAGCCTGCAAGTCGCCGTGGTCAACGCCACCGTCGCCACCCTGCTCGGCACGTTGGCCGGGCTGGCCATGGCACGCTTTGGCCGCTTCCGCGGGCGCACCTTATTCAGCGGCATGATCTCCGCGCCGCTGGTGATGCCCGAAGTCATCACCGGATTGTCGTTGCTGCTGTTGTTCATCACCTTGAACGAACTGATCGGCTGGCCTTCCAGCCGCGGCATCACCACCATTACCATCGCGCACATCACCTTTTCGCTGGCATATGTAGCGGTGATTATTCAATCGCGGCTGACCGGCATGGGGCAGGATCTGGAAGAAGCCGCTCAGGATCTCGGCGGCAAACCACTGCGGGTGCTGCTGGATATCACCCTGCCACTGCTGGCGCCGGGCATGATCGCCGGCTGGTTGCTGGCTTTCACCCTGTCGCTGGACGATTTGGTCATCGCCAGTTTCGTCTCCGGACCCGGTGCTAACACCCTGCCGATGCTGATCTACTCCCGTGTCCGGCTTGGCTTGCGACCCGACATCAACGCACTGGCAACCATCATCATCCTGACCGTGGCAGTCGGCGTGGTTATCGCCGGCTGGCTACTGATGCGCCAACAAAAACGCCTTGCGCGGGACATGCAAATGGCCGCCATTGATGAAATCAAAGCGGAGGTTTAAGTTACGTTCATTGCTGGATCGTCATTTCCGCATTCACCTGCGCTAATGTCCCGGGTCGGGGTTGATTGGCGAGCGTCGCCACTGGAAGGACGTGCTGGATTTCACGGTGAAATGCCCTGACACCGTGCTCAATGGATGACAACTTCGGTTGCGGAAACGCGCCGGATTTCATTCCCTCTTGCAACCGCCGGACAAACTCATCGTCTTCGCGGCTTGCCACGCGGTTGATGCGCGTGCCGAGATATTGCGCCGCCCGAACTTCGCGACTCGTCTCAGGTGGTGCGGGTAGCGCGAATGCCCCGCCGATCACGCGAGTCGATTCGGCATCAACCGGGATGGTCATATAGAACTCCATGCTGTCCGGATACAAGGCAAGCACCATGTTGGGAAACAGGCCGATGTAAAGCCACAATCGTTGATGCGCCGGCGGCAAGTGGTCAAAGGTCGGCAACAGTTTCTGATAATGCCGCACACTCCACAGCGTGGCTCGCTCCTCGTTCAAGGGACCATGGGTAACCGAAATATCACCAACGAAATCATCCCGATAATTTTTTCCGTATAACTGCTGCAACGCGGGATGACCATTCGGAACATGGTAGCCCTCGTTATCAATGTCGTGGAACACCTTCCAGTTGCACCGACGCAACTCATCAAATCGGGAACCTGCGATGGGTTGCATGTTGTGCAACTGATAGTGCGACACCAACCGCTCGACCGGCTTCATGGTCTGCGCCAGTGCCGGCGGTTGCTCGGTAGCACTCTCGACATGCGACCCGGGCGACCCGAAATAGACAAAAACAAATCCCATCCAGATTTCCATCGGCAACGGCACCAGACCGTTTTGCGATTTATCGAGATGCGGGAAGGTTGCCTGCGCCGGAACGCCGACCAAACGGCCGTCAAGGCGGTAGGTCCAGCCGTGGAAAGGACAAGTCAACGCCCGTGGACATCGCCCGCCTGCGCCATCCACCAGTTTCGCGCCGCGATGCCGGCAAACATTGTGAAACGCACGCACCTGGTCATCGTCTCCGCGCACCAGCAACGCACGCTCGCCCAGGGCATCAAAGGTGCGATAGTCGCGGGCTTCGGGAATCTCGCTGATATGACAAGCCAACAACCAGTTTTCTTTGAACAAGTGCAACTTTTCCAATTCCAGAAACTCACCGCTGTGGTAGGTCCAAGGTGCCAGCAGGTCGCCGGTGCGATGATCGAAGGATGGTGCGACGCCCACCGAATGCTCCTTCGGCGGCGGGCACGCTTCCGCTGCCGCTACCGATTGCTCGGCAATGCGGAAAAACCCGTCGAGATACGCTTCGCAGGTGGCGATGGCGGTTTCAAAGTCAAATTTTTCCGGTTCATACAACAATTCCTGCCAGTAGTCGTTCATCAGCCCTTCCAGCCCACGTGATACAGCATTCGGCTGGATGTGTTGCTCTCCGACTTGTTGGTGCCAATGCGTGACCACTTCCAGCAACGAGCGTTGAAACCAGTCGTCGTGCTCCCGACAAATGGTTAAATAATCCCGCCGCGCACGGCTTTCGCCGGCAAACGCATACCAAACCGCGACTTTTTCGGGGGTGCAGATTTGTCGGGCGAAGTGCACGCGGATTACACCGGAGAGAATTTCCACCGGCGACCGGTTGAATTCAAACGCCAATTCCATCGCCTCGCGGTATTCCCGGCTGAGTTCCCGCAAGGTTTCCAGCAATAATTGTTGTTTGCTGGTGAAGTAGAAATTGACGATGCCGGTGGACAAACCGGCGGCCGCGGCGACTCGGGCGAGCGTGGTATTGGAAAGACCGTATTCGCTGATGCTCTGCCGCGTAGCGTCCATCAACTGCAGTTTGCGGCGGTCTCGTGAACTGAGCGGCGGGCGGGTCGGGGTGGAATCAGGCGCGGGGGTTATATCTTCGGTCGGATTTTGCACGGGCATTCAATAATTCGCGAAAATTTTGAATGAGTATACAATAATTTATACAGTCATTCAAATAAAAAAGAAAAAATATAATGTTTATCTAAAAAATAACAGATTACCTTTATTTTGAATAATTTACTTTATCTTGTTTAGGCAACTCCTGCGGCTCTCTCGCTCAATAATAAAACGGCGGCTCGCCCGCTGGTCTGGTTTTGAAGCGGCGGTGAGACCAAAAATACTGTTCCGGTGCGTGGGCGATCAATGCCTCAATGGCGCGGTTCATGGTGGTGGCATCGCGCAGCGCATCGCCGCTGGGATAATCGGCCAATGGCGGGGCAAAGATGATTTCAATTCCCCTGCACCAGGGCCGGATCCGGGTCGCGCAGGGAATGACCGTGGCATTGCCGAGGCGGGCAATTCGCCCCAACGCGGCATAGGTGGCGGTCGGGATGGAATAAAACGGTGCGAATACATGCTTCTTGCGCCCCTTGCCCCGGTCGCCGGACTTGTCCCGACCCGGGTCTTGATCCGGCAGGTAATAAAACCAATGCCCCTGCTGTAGCAACCGGATCATGGACTTGGCCGGGGCGCGGCGCGGATACAGACGGGCACCAAAACGCACACGATGCCGTCGGGTCAACTCATCCATCAGCGGATTCTTGTGATGCTGATACATGCTGATCATGGGCGCGAGGGTGGACAGAAAAATGCCGCCGTATTCGAGACCGGCGAAATGCGGTGCAAGGAAAATTATATTCTCGCCGCGGCTCCGTGCCGCATCCAGTATTTCGCGATTTTGAAATCGGGTAAGCCGCCGCAGCCGGGTTTTGCCGCCCCACCACGCCACGCCGCTGGTCAATACCGCAATCACCAAACTTCGAAAATGTCCGCGCGCGAGGGCGTGGATTTCGGCCGGCGTACGCTGGGGAAAACAAGCAGCGAGGTTGCGCAAGGTGATTTTGCGACGCGGACGATGCAGGTGCCAGGCAAGTTCGCCCACTACAACGCCGAGCAAATATAACACCGGCAACGGCAACCACGACAGCAACCGCAACAACCACACCATGATCCACACCGGCAAGTAACCCACGCCGGAAAATTGCTTAAACAAAGTGGTTAGAGATGGCTGCATGGTTATTTCATTCTCGCTTGGCAATAAGGAGTCACGCTTCGCGTGACATCACTAATAGTCCGGCAAAGCCGGACAACACGCTTTTCGTCTCGCCATTCTCGCATCAAACAGCGCGGCATCAAAGCAAAGGAGTCCGGCTACGCCGGAGCAACGCTGTTTTAGTGTCACGCTTTGCGTGACACTTATTTACCATTGTCTTCTCAAAAGAAATCACACTTTGCGATTCACCATTACCCCCCAACCCGTCATCCTCGCCGGTAGGCGGGGATCCTAAAGTGGCGGCATTAGCCGCCTGGTGAGTCTCGTTACGCGTGACAATACTAATAGTTCGGCATAGTTGGCTTTTTCTCGGTTACTTTGGCATCTCAAAAGAAATCATTCCCGACCGATTTACCATTGTCTCCCCAACCTGTCATCCTCGCCGGTAGGCGGGGATCCTAAAGTGGCGGCGCAAGCCGCCTGGTGAGTCTCGCACGCGTGACAACACTAATAGCCCGACAAAGGATGAGTCACGCTATGCGTGACGGCATTAATAGTCCGGCTTCGCCGAAATGAGTCACGCTTCGCGTGACGTCACTAATGGTCCGGCAAAGCCGTACACAATTATCAACTGCTACGACTTTGCGCGGTTATCAAAATTCAATGGTACTGATTTGCGAGAAAGGGCAAATTCATGTCCTTCGCGGGAAGGTATCGTGAAAGTTACCGAGTCATAAAAATCGTCCAGCGGAACGAAAATGCCATGTTCCTCTACCCACTTTCTCATGTTCCTGTTGCAAGAATGTGCCCACGATAAAACTTCAATACGCCAACCTTTCATATGCAATCGAGTCAATGTGCTATGAAAACCAGCACCCTCGACATACCCGGCACCATCCCCCGTCAGTAGCACTACGATTCCAGGGTCACCGTTGTAGTCAAGTCCATCCTCCAACATTCGCAACTGCAATATGCGGTCCGGAACATCTTGTTCTCCGCGGTCGCTTGCGCCACGGTCAAAGATCTTGACTTCCACATCCATGTTCTCCAGACGATTCCACAACTGACTCATTTCGGGGGGAATCGAACCGGCGGCAACCGCTTTCACCATTGTTCGGTCGGCGTGCGCTAATTTGAGCATGTTTTCAAAATCAATTCGCACCCGCCAGCGCGCATCAGGTCCGTCGTTTCGTTGTTCGGCAAAATATTGTGCTCCGTGAAAAATATTAGAGTTATCCCAGTAAATAAAAACCTTGTCCATGATCGTACCTCTCGTAGGTTTGATTGAGTAAATTAACTTTCTGATTTTACTTAGTCTAGCGCGGAATTGTCAACTCCCGCAAATTTTTTTCAGCAGACGACGCAAGCGGTTTGGTTCAGCGTGACCCCTTTTTTCTCGTTTACTTTGGCCTCTCAACGCGCTTTTGTCTTTTCAATTTACTATTGCCTATCATTTGTCATTGCGCTTGCCTTTTGCGCGTATCATCCTTGATACGCGCCCTTCGGGCTCGCTTCGCTCGCGCCAATCACTTTCATGGCGCTCCCGCGGCGATATTTTGCGCGCCTTGCCCCAACCTTCTTATGAGAAATGCGAACATAAACAAAATCATTCCTGGTTTGAATAAAAAGATTAAGTAAAAAGGTATTTTTTCAATATCTCCGCTTTGTGATGAGACAGATTAGGCGGTTTGCGTTGCTGCAGAAGTCTGGATAGTCTTTTAGTTCGCATTAAGGGCTGTTTGACTTGCACGGCTTGCAAGAGCAACATGTTTTGCCTTGACTTCTCGAGCTCGTGCAAACAAGCCTTTCCGTACTTTTCCAGTATTAATTAAATTGGGTACGCTTGCATCATCGATATTTTTCTTTTTCTCATAAGCCATTGCAATAATCATGTCATGTTGTGATGGTGTGTATTGAAGGAATTCATAGTTTTTGCATAACAAATCACCTACTTCCTTATTTAAAAACATGACAATATCTTTGGAAAAATCTTCATCGCTTGTTTCGCAAACCGTGATATGGGGATTTTTTTCGGTTGGAAACGCAGGTTTGTACCACAGTTGATACTTTTCCATTTCAGGTATCTGCACTTTAAAATGGACAAAGTATTTTCTTAAGTAAGAAAAACAATCGCTTTGAGAGATAACCAGCGGATGGTCACGGTCAGAAAAGTTATTAAAAGAGGTTGCTTTGAAGTTGCTTTTTTGTGGGCCTTTAACCGTAATATGTATAGGTGAAGTTGATTCTTGGTCATTGAAAATCGATTTCAGCCCTTGAAATAGTGACACTAATTCTTCGTCAAGAATCTCGATAAACAGGAATTTATTTCCGTTCATAAAACCAAATACCTCCTATATTCTTCTGGTATTTTATGATGGTTTAAACTCCTGTACAAAAAGTCTGAAAATTTTGTAGCCTTTGCATTTATCTCCTCTTTTTCTTTCTCGTCTATGTCCGGCTTATTTGCCATGTTTTCTTTTTGATTCAGGAAAAACTCGTAACCATCCAGAAACTCGCCAAAACCAGCAAGTAATCTATCATCTGCTATCGTGTCCAGACCACTGGCGAGCCTATGCAATGGAGTCTGCTTGCAAAGATGCAACACCTCTTCTTTACTACACTGCAGTTTAGCGATGATAGGCAAGATAGTTGCGAATACGGTTAACATTCGGCTAAATTTGAGATTAATATTTTTTTTGCGAAAAGGCTTTGTCTTGTCATTTCGTACAATTTCATAGTTAAGACAAAGGGTTCTCCAAAATCTCAGGAGATCGTTCAACAGAAAAAGTGGCTTAAAAGAACTCCGATCAACGTCATCACGAAAATACAGACCAATAATTTCATCCATTTGCGAATCATAGAGAACATCGTTGAACACAGGTTTGCTTTCTAACAGCATTAACATTCTGCTGGTAAAGAGATTCTTCTCATCATCTTTGGGACACCCTATCGATTTTGTCATTTCAGGAAAAGACAGAACTTTCAGAAACATCCCATCGTTGCTGAATTCGGGAAACCCCAACTCTTTGTTTACGAAAATTAATTCGGAAAGCAGTTCTATGTCACTTAGCCTTGTCCGCTTATCCTCGTCTTTTTTCGAGAAAACAAAAATGTCTAAATCGGAGGTTCTACCAAAATCTCCTCTACCCAAAGAACCACAACAAAAAACACTATAATGGTTTGGCTTTTTTACCAAGCGTTTTGAAACCGCTTCGCGAACATCTTCTAACTTCACTTTTGAATTTGCCACTCTTTGCTGAAGTTTCGCGTGATTTTCCAAACATTCTAAATACGTCATAATCTTGTTATTTTATCTTGTTTTTAGTTATCCAGAGGCTACGCCCATCTTTCTTATATTCACTGCTCACGAACGGCTTGGAAACCCCAAACCATCCCATTTGCTCTTTCAGAACTTGCCTGTCAATCTCCTGTTGATTTGTCTTTGTTTGTGCCATAATCCGAAATTCTAACATACCCACTACCTTGTTCCTCGAACGGCTAGAGAAAAAAGAGCTGAACGCGGCTATTTTTTCCGCCAAACCAAATAGCCGATATTTCTAAACAATCGGCGAAGCCGCGCCGTTCAAGCCAGAATGACGAGACGAAAAGCGTGTTGTCCGGCAAAGCCGGACACAATTCCAAACTGCTACGACTTTGCGCGGTTATCAAAATTCAATGGTACTGATTTGCGAGAAAGGGCAAATTCATGTCCTTCGCGGGAAGGTATCGTGAAAGTTACCGAGTCATAAAAATCGTCCAGCGGAACGAAAATGCCATGTTCCTCTACCCACTTTCTCATGTTCCTGTTGCAAGAATGTGCCCACGATAAAACTTCAATACGCCAACCTTTCATATGCAATCGAGTCAATGTGCTATGAAAACCAGCACCCTCGACATACCCGGCACCATCCCCCGTCAGTAGCACTACGATTCCAGGGTCACCGTTGTAGTCAAGTCCATCCTCCAACATTCGCAACTGCAATATGCGGTCCGGAACATCTTGTTCTCCGCGGTCGCTTGCGCCACGGTCAAAGATCTTGACTTCCACATCCATGTTCTCCAGACGATTCCACAACTGACTCATTTCGGGGGGAATCGAACCGGCGGCAACCGCTTTCACCATCGGTCGGTTGGCGTGCGCTAATTTGAGCATGTTTTCAATATCAATTCGCACACGCCAGCGCGCATCAGGCCCGTCGTTTCGTTGTTCGGCAAAATATTGTGCTCCGTGAAAAATAGTAGAGTTATCCCAGTAAATAAAAACCTTGTCCATGATCGTGCCTCTCGTAGTTTTGATTGAGTAAATTAACTTTCCGATTTTACTTAGTCTGGCGCGGGATTATCAACTCCCGCGGATTTTTTCAGCAGACGACGCAGGCGGTTTGGTTTAGCGTGACTCCTTTTTCTCGGTTACTTTTGGCATCTCAAAAAAATCACTCCCGACCGATTCACCATTGTCTCCCCAACCCGTCATTCTCGCCGGCAGGCGGGAATCCAGAGTGGCGTAGCCGCCGGGACACACTCATACATTAGCGGTAAGTAGCAAGCACCATCGCCTTGCCGTCATTCTCGCATCAAACAGCGCGACTTCGCCGCTCACTCTTCGCATTGCCTAAAAACCGTGGAAAATAATTTAAGGTGCTGGGGTTTATTGCGCCAGTTTCTTAGAAAACGCTGACCGTCTTTATACATAAACCTGTGTATATTTTTTTCCGAACATTGCTTCAATGAATCGTAATCAATAACGGCCACCCCATGATCTGTCACAAACAAATTGGATGCCTTCAAATCGCCATGATAAAGTCGCGCAAGACGCATGCTCGTGAAAAATTCCACAAACCACATCAACTCATCTTCGCCAGGCACTTGTGATTCATACTTTTGCGCTACCGTCGGCAAACTATTAAATTCAGACACATAATATCCACGCAAACGAAGTGGACCCCAACGCTTTTCTACAAACGCAATCGGCGTAGGTGTTTTGATGCCGCCCATTTTCAGCAAATGTACGTTGCGCCAATTTGTATGGCTACGCGTTGCTCGCAGACAATAACGTAAGCCGTGAAAAAAATTCTTGATGTTATTGCGTTTAATAACCACGGTTTTTTCGTGTGCGCCGCGCATTACAGTCATGGTAACACGCACCACCGTCGCCGAAGTTCCATCTTTCAACAACTCGCCTTTTGCCATCCATTCCTCCGGATTTTTCACCAAAGAAAGCAAGTCTTCACATTCATGAGCGCGACTCCAAACAGCAAATCCTCGCCAATTTTTATACACGGAAAATTCACTGCACTGGCGAAAACATTTTTTAAGATAGCGTGATTTGGAACGCTGTGATGCGCGTGTAATCGCGTGTGCAAGTTTGTCGTCAGCCGCTGCGGCAGGATAACTTTCTTGCAACGCCTCCAACAAAATATTGCGCGATAATGGCGAGAACGATGCGAAAAACAACGCTAAATTTCGGCGTTGCCATTTACCATATGTAGCCGTGGCGTGGCGTGACACAGAGGCAAAGTCGATTACATAAATCCCTGATTCGGAAAATAAAAAGTTATCAAGGTATAAGTCGTTTTGACAGCAAGAGTTAGCATGCATGCGCGCGATTAACTGCAAGCAATCTCGCGCAATTTGTGGACGGTGCTCGGCATGGTCGCGCCACAACGCATGAAGGTTTTGTTCTTGTTGCAAAAACTCAAATATTAATACATGGCTTTCATTATCGCCGCGAGTTTTTAAAAGCAATTTGGGGGTGGTGATTTTCGCGGCAGTCAAAATTTCATACCCTGCCATTTCCCGCCGTGCATCTCGTGCGCCCGACGCGGTGTTCAACATCAGTTTGACCAGCACTGTCCGCCCTTGCCATTGTGCCTTCATCACAGCACGTTTGCCCGGTAATAGCCGTAACATTTGCGTGCAATGCAACGTATCAAAGTTGGCAAGATGTAATTCCATCGGCAGTTGCCAATCATCGTTGTGCAAGATTTGTTCGGCAATGTTCACGACAGCCATTGTAACGCATCCAACATCCGTTGATATGGATTGAGTTGTGCGCGTAATCGTTTGTGACGCGAATGGCGCTCACATAACATAAAAAATCACAAGCGCAATCAACCCCGCCACCGCGATAGACACTGCGGCGATTTTTCTTTTGCGGGCAATCCGACGTTCAAATTTATACAGGCGCTTGTCAATCATAATTGCCGCCAGATCGTCTGAGGTAATACGTTTGGCGTCTGCGACCGGGGCGATGTTGTGTTTGCGTTTCAGTTGCTCGAACAATGAATCAGCGTCAAATTGCGCGTTTTTATCAAAATATGACTGTCGAAGGCGGTCGTTGGATAAATGAATGCAGTGCGTGTCCGGAAATAAATCAATGCCTTTGGAAAAAGTTTTGTTGAAAACATGCATCCATTGGTTTGACATCAACGGCACAAAATAAGTAAATGGTTTTTCGTGTTGTTGCAAGTTATGTTGCAGAATCATTTGCGTAAGTACGCGCGGACCACCAATCATGCCAAATCTGGCTTTGTGAGGATTCTTGTATCGGCGACATATTTGTTCCAACGCTTGCATCGCCGGATGATTGGGCGGAAAGCGCAATGGTGCGGTGGCATATAAGCCGTCTCCGCCTGAAGTTATGATAATTTCATCATCAAAAGCGAATGGTTTTAGGCATATCATATCCATATCCACCCAATAACCACCCTTTTGATTTAGCAACGCATAGCGAAACCAATCAGAGAATGCCGCATAGCTACCGCTATGATTTTGGAATAATTTATCCGCCGACAAGATTTCGTTACCATCTTTTATAACTGTTCCGCTCGGCACGCCGCCGATGTCAACGTAAGTATAAAGATGGAATTCGTGACCTTGGTCTATGAACGATTGAATGCAAAGTTTCTCCACTTGCGAAAAATCGGCACCAATCCAGAGTGATTGGATGATTGGTAACGAAGTTTTGTTCATTGGTTTTTAATCCGTTTTACAATTTCGGTGGTGGAAGTAACACCTTGATAGCCGACCAACTTTATTATTCCGAGATCTTTGGCTGTTTCGTAAAAACCCATGCCCTCGTTATCTTCCCCTTGGCAATGTAGGTCAATACGATGGGTTTGATAAAATTTCTTGTCGGGATAACTTGGCGCTTCGATTACTTCGTCCACTCCTTTGACCGCCATAATCATCTCTACTCTCTGTTCATACGGAATGACGGGGTTACACTTATATTCGCTTGCGCTATCGTCACTGCCAACGCCGACAATTAAATACACGCTTTCCCGTATTTCTTTTCCCGCTGCTATCGCGGCTTGAATTGACCGCAAATGGCCGACATGAAATAAGTCATAGATGCCGGAGGTGTACACGCGCAAAGGTTTGTGTGAAGTGGCAACGCTATATTTTCCTTGTAGGTTTTTGTGAATGGCCAGTCGTTCGGCTTCCGACGGCAACTGCATGTAGTCGCCGTAGAAACTTGTTAAATAAGCGTCATAGTTATTGGGAACGGGAAACGATTCGCCCTCAAACGTCAGTGTTGATAACGGGAATATGTCTCGCGTGTTCCAAATGCTTTTATTAAACCGCTCGGTGTCGCTATGCCAAGCCAGATGCGCATCGTCGGCTGACACATTTGCACGTGTAAGCAAATACTTAAATGTCGCTTTCCCGCATTTACGTATTCGTTTAAGGAAAGGGCGTTTCAAATAACCACTGACTGTTTGTTTACTCGGTCGCTGTCTGGTTTTTAGAAATTCAACAGCGCGATATAAAGGCAACAATCGTGTTTTTTGTATGGTGTACACGCAAAAAATATCCAGTTGCGCAGATTCATAACTGAAATCACGCAAGCACAGGCAAACTTTGTTGGATTTGTCTTGCGTTATTCCATACTTTTCTTGCAGTTCACCGTCGTCCAATAGTTGCTGTAATTTGTTTCGGCTATCAAGCGTCACGCACACATCAATATCGTCGTCCCACGGAATAAAACCACCATGCCGAACAGCCCCCAGCAATGTGCCGCCATCTAACCAATACACTATGTCGTAGGTTTCACAGATATGACGGAAGCGTGTTAATAACTTCCACAATTGCTCGTGCAATACTGCTATCGGCTTGGGTTGCATCGTTACGATCCAATCTAAAGCAATAGCCCGATGAGAGCACCTGCCACCAGACCAGCGACAGCAAAAATCCAACGTTTCCTACGACGATCCGTGATTGTTTTGTGTTTTTTTCTTTCTCTTCGTAAGTAGTATTCCCATGCGGAAGAACGCACTTGCTCGCGACTGATTGTCGGAGCGGTGGCGTGTGCTGTAACTCCGTGTTTGCGCTTCAGTTGCTCGATGATAGAATTAGCGGGAAAGGTGGCATTTTTGGCATTCTCACTAATGCCACGTGATGGATCATTGGCAATATGAATGCCGTGAGTCTGTGGATATAATTCTTGGATAACGTCCGCAAAAATCTCATCAAGGACAACATCATCAAAAAAACATATTGGATCCCAGCTGCCGCAAGGGAAAAAAACAAAAAATGGTTTGCCATACTCCTGCAGATGGTAGTAGTTGACCGCTCCGTTAAACATCGAGTTGCCAAGCGTGGGGTAGCGAAGCCCGCTTTTGCTCTTTCCCCGCAGTTGAAAACCTTTTTTTGCGGATTTTTCAATATCGTCATCCCAGGGCCGCTCCGTCGTGTGATGGCGACAAAATTTCTCCATGGCAATCGGAAAGAAATGATCCTTCGGAAATTTTACGAAAGCAACTGATACTAACAACGTTTCATCGTATCCAAACACGATTTCTTCCGAAAAATTAAAGGGGCGAATGCAAACCGTATCCATATCCACCCAAAACCCGCCGCGCTTAGCGAGTAATGCCCAGCGAAACCAATCACTAAATGTCTCTATCCGGTTTCTATTTGTATAAAATATCTCGCTCTCTGGCAAAATCTCATTGCCGTCTTTTACAACCGCACCGCTGGGAATACCCTCCACATTGTCATAAACATATAAATGGAACTCATGCCCATTATCGAGGTATGATTGAACGCATAGTTTCTCCATGTTGGAAAGCGGTTCGCCTATCCAGAGTGATTGGATTGTCGGAAGCATGATTAGTGGATGAAATTAAAAGCGTTACGAATAAGACGAAATTTAATCCGCAACATATTACTGACCGTCTTGAACCGCACCCCCTGCAACTTCACCAACCGGCGGTAATGTTTTAGCGCATCGGTGTCACGCTCATAATTCATGCATCTCTTCGCCACGTGCTGGTGGTAAAATATTTTGTCTTTTTCGGACAACTGTTTGTAATAGGATTCAATGCCGCTTTGTTTGATTTGAATAAACGATTCATCGCTGATCGAACCCATCGCACGGTTTCTTGCCAGCAGGCGATACAATAATAACGCCTCTTGATTCCGTCGGGTAACGCTGTCTATATTCCTTCTGATTACACAGTGGGTTTCCGGCAAATTAGCCACCGGATATTTTTTCATCAATCGCAACCATAAGTCGTAATCTTCAGCTTGATGAAAAAAATCATCATATCCGCCTGCTTCCTCAAGACATTTTTTGCGAAGCATGACAGACGGTGCAGCCAGACAATTGCTTTTCAGCATGTCCGCGAAGGTTGGCGATGCCATTGGCGGTCGGTGGGATTTTATGTTTCCATCGCCGGACATCGTTTGTCGGCCGGTGCCGAGCACGGCGATTTTTGGGTGCCTTTCCATGTATTCAAATTGCTTTTGTAGTCGCTCCGGTAGACTGATGTCATCGGCATCTTGCCATGCGATATATCGCCCACACGCTCCCGCGATACCGATATTTCGCGTTTTCGGAATTCCCAGATTTTTGTCGTTGGATATTATTCGTATTCGGTTATCGCCATTATCGCGCAGTATTTCCAGTGTGCGGTCGTTTGAACCATCGTCAACGACAATCAACTCAAAGTCGGTGAAAGTTTGCGCGAGGATACTTTCCATTGCCGCACCGACATATTTTTCCGCATTGAATGCCGCCATAACAACGGAAACTTGTGGAACTCTATTCATGAGACATCGATATCAATACTTCCTTTTTTACTCTGGGTTTTTTTGTAAGGCAATCAGTTTCGGTGCCAATGTTTTCACCTCTCGACCGAGTTCGTCGAAGGATGCGACTTCCACCACCAGCCCAGGCAAATCAGTGCTGGTTGCTGTCCAAACATGTGCATCTTCATCCCAACTCGCATGGATGGCTATGGTTGTTTGTTTCATTGGTGATTTCCCTCACTTTAGGAATATGAAGTAGCACTGCTTGAAGTGGGTATTTTATAACAATAATGACATTCCTGTCTGCGCGGCGCGCAATGTTTGTCTGGATTATAAGGAGTTCGGCTTCGCCGAACGGTTTAATAACTGGATTGCCCGGAACAAGCCGGGCAATGACGGGTTGGGGGTAATGGTGAGTCGGGAGGGAATGAGTCCTTTTGAGACGCCAAAGTAACCGAGAAAAAGCTGTCAGCGAAATAGTGAGCCTATACAATTCTCAAACCGGCAGCTAACGCCGCTCTGGATAGTTCGGAACAAGCTAGGCAATAACAACTCTTATTCGTTCCAAAAATTCGCCTTCTTCTCACTTTGATGCAACTTGTGAGTGAAGGCAAGCGCTTCATCCTCGGTTTTAAATCTTGCAATGCAGCGACTGAAATCCCTCTCTTTTAATGTACGACCCGACTTGCCTGTTATCGTTATATGCGGTCCGTCTGATACGCGCTTCGCGCTATAGGGTCGGAAACAAAGATGCACTTCCCACCAATCATAGCTGGAGCAGCCCGGTGTTTGCGGATACCCTTTGTAAGGAGGCTTAGCTCGACAGGTTGGGACAGCCCTTATCTGAACAAATTTGCCGAGGTCTTTATTAAGGAGAAAGCCCTCGACCGGCCAATCTTCTTGAAAAGGATATTTAGATGCCATTTGTCAACTCCTCTGGTGCGATGGTTGTTTGATCTTTACGACGACGCTTCGCCTATTTCGCACGGCGGCGTAAATTGGACGCTCGGCACTGTGAATGGGCTATTACGAACCCGACTCACTGGCCAGAATTTGTATGATGCTACCACATAACTGGACAAATCGGGTAATCCAGTTATTAAATCAGCGGCGTTAGCCCTTATCATTATTCGCGGCTTCGCCGCGGCAACACCGTTTTAGTGTCCGGCTACGCTGGTTAATACTGGGAATCTCTCGGAAACCACACCTTACGCATTGGGCACTTTTTTAAGTGCCGCTTAAAATTTTTCGAATCTTTGATAGCAGTATCGCACATCGGGCAGGTTGGCGATTCTTTGGAATGACTTTCGACGTGTTTAACCGCGTCAAGTAGTATCTGTCCTTGCAATCCTCGATTAGAAAATCCGTCATCCTGTGATGGCGAACCGCAACCGTGTATGCCCTTGTCAGGGGGCGTCAAAAACACCTTGCCCCCGCAAGAACATTCGAAATAGATAACCGTTTTATTACAATAAGAACACTTTGTTGGATAAGAACGTATTTTGTAACAAGAGTCATCATGCGTTGGAACATAACCCATGGCAAATTCCTCAATATTGAAAAATTAGTCATACACCCAAACGGATTGTTTCTTGATGTAATTATTTTAACTCATCAGTTCTCAGATGTGTCTGTTAAGTTGTGCCCGGCTAATTCCGCCGTATTTACCTTTCCTGCACGTAGCATATCAGATATGAAGTCAGACGGCAGACCCCCATCTTTTTGACCAAGAATAAGAATACTTTTAGCCTCTGAATCAGTTAACACAAGCCCAAATCGAGTACAAGTTATAATCGATTTTCTAAAGTAAGGATTTTTAATAGCATTATACAAAACATCACCCTTTGTGAAATTTTGCCAATCAAGGCTACAGTTCGTTAGGTCAACTTCTATATGTTTTTTTGTAAGCCATTCTAATATGGGTTGCGCGTAGCCTAATTTTTCGATGCCGGCCATCATCTCTGCATTTGTCAATGGGCATTTTTTCAATCGGCGAATGAATGCAAGGCGTATTGTTTTATCATGGGCTGGATTTAATTTAGATAGTTCCAACAATTGAGCAACACCCATATCTATTTTTAGCGAATCTTTATCTGACAAATTAGCGATCCCGTTGAATAAACTATTTTGCTGAATTTGTGTTTCTGTTTTATTTATTTGTTGACCGGCATCGTGTATTTGTTGACGAACATCGCGGGTTCGGAACCACCACAAACACGTGAATACAGGCAATCCGAGCAGGATGCTATGAATGTAAATATAGTTTTCATTAGTAGCATCTATTCCAAGTAGGGCAGACAATGAATTCCAAACATATCGATATAGGGCAATACCGATCAAGCCACACACAATAAGTATCACAAACCTTGTCCAAGGAATATCAAATTTGTCCATGAGCTTGCGCATATTGTCCTTGACCTTGCGCATACTGTCCCTGATTTGTAGGTTGTTCATAACAACGCGGGTCGCTTCTCATAGCCAGTGAAACCACATTCCAACAACACCTCACGCAATGTGTTGCGTTCAATGCAGGATTCAATAAACAACTGCGTGGCTTCAATGATGTTTGTCTTGGCTTCTTTGGGTGTGTCGCCCTGGCTGTATAAATCCAACTCAGGGCAATACGAGACATACATTTTTGGGTTTTCTTTTGTTATACGAGCCGACAAATTGGTGCAGATAAAGGCAATACTTTCCACATCTTTGGTTGTTTGTTTCATTGGTGATTTCCCTCGCTTTAGGAATATGAAATGTTATTGCTTGAAGTGGGTATTTTATAACAACAATGCCATTCTTGTCTGCGGCGAGAATGACTAAATGCGTCGTAATCCAATTCGCTCCTGATTCGTCATTGCGCTTGCCTTTTCGTCGCCATGGTTTATTACGCCGTATGGTGTTGCGCTTCGTCTCTCGGTCGCTCACATACTTAATGTATGCTCACTCCCTCGCTTCTCGCGCGCCTTGCCTGACAACGAAAATGCGGCGCGCAATGTTTGTCTGGATTATAAGGAGTTCGGCTACGCCGAATGGTTTAATAACTGGATTGCCCGGAACAAGCCGGGCAATGACAAATGATAGGTAATGGTGAATTGAGAGGACAAAGGCGCATTGAGACGCCAAAGTAACCGAGAAAAAGCTGTCAGCGAAATAGTGAGCCTATCCAATTGTCCAATTCGCCCTCAACTCGTCCCTTCGGCGGGAATGACGGCAAGGCGGTGGTGCTTGTTGCTTACCGCTAATGGAGCGCGTCCCGGCGGCTAACGCCGCCACTCTGGGTCCCCGCCTGCCGGCGAGGATGACGGCAGGGGTGTCACTGTCCAATTCGCCCCAATTCTTCATTGCGCGGCTTGACCGGACAATACGAATAAGGGAGCAATTTGGATAATAGCGGCAGGAAACGAAGATACGTCGTGCGCAATCTCGCCAGCACGAACACGTTACTGCAATTTATGGCGTATTCCCGCTTTTTTAATGACCGTGTTGGCGGTGTGACGAGATTTCATGTTTTTGGACACCGTCACACTTATGTCGCCATTGCTCCAAATTTCATGCGCGCCACTACCTTGCCGACGTTTTTGATAGTCGGATTTTTTTAGAATCGCAACGACATCCTTGTAATATCCTTTCATAATACAATCCCTTAATCACGCCATTGCTGGCACACTTGTTTCCAATTTATGAAACATTGATATCTGCAATTTTTTCTTTGCTATGGGTTTCTTTTCCAAAGCAATCAGTTTCGGTGCCAATATTTTCACTTCTCGGTCGAGTTCGTCGAGGGATGCGGCCTCTACCACCAGGCCGGGCACCTCAGCACTGGTCGCCGTCCAAACATGCGCGTCTTCGTCCAAAACAGCATGGACCGTTATAGTAGTTAACTGTTTCATTTGTGATTTCCTCTCGTTAGGTGGGTTGATTATCTTTCGCGACCTAATCGCATGGTCGCACTCGGGATCAGGTGTACGAAATACTACCATATCAAATTGCTATTGTTTTATTATAACAACAAAATAATCGTAAGCAAGCAGGAATCCAGCCATTGAAACAAAGGCGATAACCCTTGTCATTCCGCCATTTCTCGCCACAAAGATCGCCCATGGCCTGAACTCAGTTTTCGCCGGGGATGGCTTGCCAGACATCAAACCAGCGGCGAAGCCGCCGAAACAACGGCGGAAAAGTCGTTTTCCCGCCGTTATTTATGTCTCCGCCATTCAGTCCATTACCAAATCGCCGAGATAGGGGAAATCCATGACGTTGACAATCTTGTCAATATGCACTCCTTTTCGTGCCGCCCAGGCGCGGTCCTGCCAGTGCAACGGCACGAACGCGGCATCGTCATACAAAATCTGCTCGACCTTTTGCAGCATTTGCGCGCGCTTTGCCGGGTCGGTCTCTCCGGCGCTGTCCAGCACCAGCTGGTCAACTTTGGCATTGGAGTAATTACCGCTGTTGTATTGCCCGTAACCAGTTTCCTCGTCCGCGGTCATGGTCAGAAATTCGCTGAAGTTTGCCGAGTCTTCGGTGTCGGAGTGCCAGCCGATCATCATGATATCCGCGGCGCGTTCGTCAAACTTGGGCCAGTATTGCGCCTTGGGCATGGTGGTCAGGTCAACCTTGATATTGATCTTGGCGAGCATTCCGGCGACCGCTTCGGCAATTTTCGAGTCGCCGACATAGCGGTTGTTGGGTGCCATCATGGTAACCGTGAAGCCGTTGGCATAGCCGGCTTCCGCCATCAACTCTTTGGCTTTTTTCAGGTCATAGCGCGGTTTCAATGCCGGGTTATGGCCGACATAACCTTTGGGGCTTTGTTGCGCCGCGGCGGTGCCGAAGTTCTTCATAATTTTTTCGACGATGCCGGCGTTGTTGACCGCGTAGACAATGGCTTGGCGCACGCGCGCATCGGCGAACTCGTGCCTGCGCTTTTGATTCAACTGAAAGGTAATGATGCGTGTGCCGCTCATGGTGACCAAGTCCACTTTGTCGCTGTTGTCGATGCGCACCAAATCGGTCGGCGGAATCGGTGCGGCGAAATCAATATCACCGGACAACAACGCCGCGACCCGAGTCGGGGATTCTTTAATCGGCGTGAGCACAATGCGTTTGACATTGCCGGGGGATGCGGTGTCCCAATAATCGGCGAATCGTTCAAACACCACTTTGACGCCTTGCTCGCGGGATGCGACCGTGAAGGGGCCGGTGCAGGAGATATTGGTGGAAGCGAAGGAATCGCCGTGCTTTACGATTTCTCCCTTGTCCCGGCCGCGCTCATCGGTGCCGGTGTAGAACTCACTGTCGAGCGGGAAGATATAAGTCGCGGTGTGTTCGACCAGCGGATAGGGTCCGTCGGTAATGAGGTCGATGGTGTGGTCATCGATGACTTTGGCTTCGATAAAATTGGCGAATACGCCCTTGAAATCATCGCTGTGTTTGAGTCGGTCGAAGGTGAAAGCGACATCCTTGGCGGTCATTTCGCGCCCCGAGTGAAACTTGACTCCTTTGCGCAGGGTAAAACGCACCGTGCGGTCATCGCGACGTTGCCAACTGCTGGACACTCGTGGTTCGAAGCCCAGTTGCTGGTTCCAGCGAAGCAACGGGTCGCAAACCATGTGCGACAACTGCAAGGTGCCGCCGGATAATTGCTCGTGCAAATCCATCGATACCGGGTCGGCATCGTAAGCGAGTTTTAATGTATTGGCATGTAGCGGCGCAACTAACAACGCCATGACAAGCGCGATGGCTACGGTTACGCTCGGTATACGACGCGGATGGGTGGTGGCCATAATTATTCTCCGGTTGGTTTTGTAGTAATGCTGATTATTGTAGCACGATATTGCGCTTGCCTATTTTCCGCCATGCTTTGTTGCGCCCCAAAGCTCGGTCGCTCACATACTTAATGTATTGCTCACTCCCTCGCTCCTCGCGCGCCTCGCCTGACGAAAAATATGTGGCGCGCAAAGCGCGTAGCGCTAAGCGTGACTCATCGAAAGTGAGAAGGACAGCGATTTAGGGTTATAATTCGCGTGCAATATTAATTTTGAGAAAATAAGAAACCTATTATGACATTGAATAAAGGTTTTAATCCGTTTCGGCCTGGTTTTGGGGAGGCTCCGCCCTATCTGGCAGGTCGGGAAGATGTGCAGGGTCGGTTTAGACAGATATTAACTGAAATGTCTGCGGGAAGGCCGCCTGCTGCCGCCACGGTTATGTTTGGGCCACGGGGTATGGGGAAAACAGTACTATTAGATTGGCTGAGAACTGAATCTCAAAAGAGCAGTATGCAAGATAATCCAATACGCACTGCGTTGACGACTCCCGATGTATTAACATCCCCTGTGGATATGTGGAGTCGCTTGTTGCCCAAAGGTTGGAAAAAGAAATTTATACCCAACGCGGTGACTGCTACATTTCTTGGCATTTCTGCTACTTGGGATATGAATAGTTCGACCAGTGAAAATCTGGAAAATGCTTTGGTTAAAGCGTGTAAGAAACATCCTTTGGTATTTTTGATGGATGAAGCGCATCGCATGGATCCGGGTTTGTGCCGTGGTATATTAAATCTAAGTCAGAAGGCACGAATACTCAAAGCACCTTTTTTGTTGGTTCTTGCTGGCACTCCCGATTTAGAACATTTATTGAGTACGGTGGAGGCTACTTTTGTTGAGCGTTCCACTACGATTGGTCTTGGTCGTTTGGATACGCAGTCTACGGCAGATGCTATTGTAAAGCCGTTGAATAAACATGACATAACAATAACGGATGATGCGCTCACCAGGGTTGTCGAAAACAGTCAAGGTTATCCTTATTTTATACAAGAATGGGGTGAATCTCTTTGGGATGAGGCACAGAAGGCAAAATTGTCATGTTTGACTGATGAGCAAGTTGATATGGTAGAACCTGGTATTAACGGTAAAAAACAAAATTTTTACGCTAAGCGTTGGTCAATATTGCTTCGAAAAGAATTGTTGCCTGTAGCGCAGAAAATTGCAGAAGAGTTTCAGCATAAATCAAAATATACAGAAAACAACCTCGTTTCGTTAATCAGGGATGTCCAACCTGCCGACAAAGCAGACGGCAAGCAGATTTCAGATATATTGCAAAAATTGGTAAAGGAAGATTTTATCTGGCGTCCGTCAGATACCAATCTATTCGAGGCTGGCATCCCCAGTCTAATGAGATATGTTCTCGATCAGAAGCGAGAAGCATCACCGGAAGCATCAAAATTGAATCAAGATACTTCCAAAGCGTGACGCATCAAACTTCGCGGCGGTCGGAAAATGCCTGATTCAAAGTGCCGGGGTCCATGTATTCCAACTCGCCGCCCATGGGCATACCGCGCGCCAGTCGCGTGACTTTCACGCCGCTCGGCAGCATCAAATCAATGAGGAAATCGGCCGTGGCTTGTCCTTCAATGGTGAGGTTGGTGGCGAGGATGATTTCGTCCGCCGGGTTGGTTTTTACCAACGCCAGCAGTCGGTCGATTCCGAGTTGTTCGGGGCCGATGTCGTCGAGCGGCGACAGATACCCCATCAACACGAAATACATTCCTTGATATACGCCGGTTTGTTCGATGGCTTCGAGGTCGGCTGGGGTTTCGACAATGCACAACCGAGTCGCATCTCTTTTTTTGGATGCGCAAATCGGGCATTGCGCAGTTTCGCTGAAATTATTGCAACGTTGGCAATGATTAATTTTTGATAACGCCTGGCCAATCGCTTCGCTGATTTGCCGCGCACCTTCGCGGTCGCGCTCCAGCAAATGAAACGCCATTCGCTGGGCGGATTTGGGCCCCACGCCGGGCAACCGCCGCAGTGCCGCTTTCAACGCCTCCACGGCGTGCGGGTCGGCCATTCAACCAGCCGCTAAAACGGTAATTTGATGCCGGGAATATTCATCCCCGCAGTTAGCCCGCCCATTTTTTCCTGGGTTGCCTGTTCGACCTTGCGCACCGCGTCATTGAATGCCGCCGCCACCAGATCTTCGAGGACTTCGCGGTCGTCGTCCATCAACGCCGCATCAATCTCAACCTTGCGCACATCGTGTCGGCAAGTCATGGTAACCGACACCATGCCGCCGCCGGACGCGCCACGCACTTCGGTGTTGGCTAGCTCCTGCTGCGCTTTTTCCATGTTCTCCTGCATGGCTTGCGCCTGCTTCATTATATTGCCGAGTCCGCCGCTCATGTGATTTTCCTCGTGATAAAAGATTGCGGGTTGTTGTTAGTTCGCGGGCGGGCGAATGGAATCGTTAACGATTTCGCCGTCAAACAAATCCACCAACTCCTGCACGTTGGGATCATGTCGAAACGCCTGATCCGCCGCTTGTTGTGTTTCCTGCTGATCACGTTGCTGCTGCCGCGAAGGCGTCTCCCGGTTATCCGCCCCGGCATGCTGCACGCTTACCTCCAGATTAATCGGCAACGAAAACCGCTTTGCCAATTGCGTTTCAATTTTTTGCACCCGATCCGGAGTTAACAAATTAGCGTGGTCAGCGTCCAGCGTCAGGCGCAAGGTATGGTCGGACACCGATTCCAGCACCATGTTCATCATCAACTCTCGCGCCACACCGCTCACCCCGGATTGCTTGATGCAAGTCGTCCAGGATTCTCCCTGAGCGAGTTGCGCTACTGTCAAGTTCGAGACGGCGGGTTCGGTTTCCGGTTTGGTTTCAGTTTTGCTTTTGGGAGATGCATCCGCAACATGCGTGTTTTTTGCGGTGGTCGATGCGCTTTGCGCGGCCGGCGGAGAATTTTGTTTGGCAGGTTTGGCAACTTTCGGCTCGGCGGTCGCTCGTGGCGGTGGGCTTGCCGATGCGCTTCGCGGTTTGCCGCCGGTGGCGGGACGCACGGCGGAATGTTCCGGACGAAAGGAAATCATGCGCAGCAATATCATTTCAAAACCACTGCGCGGGTCGGGCGCGAGTGCCAGATCGCGCTTGCCGATGAGGGCAATCTGGTAGATCAGTTGCAACAATTCCGCGTCCACTTGTTGTGCCAGCGGCGCCAGAGTGGACGAGTCAATGCCTTTCCATTCCACCGCCTGCGGGTTGATTTGATACAGGGAAATGTTGTGCAGGGTGGTCAGGATTTCATCCAGCGCGGCGCTGAAATCCACCGAACGCAACGCCATGTCGGCGACTGTCTGCAACGCTTCGGCACCCTGCCCCTGACAAACTTGATTGAGCAGTTGGTGGGTGAATTGATTGTCGATCATACCCAGCATGACACGAATTTTTTCGGTGCGCACTTCGCCGTTGCCAAAGGCGATGCCTTGATCGAGCAGGCTCAGAGCGTCGCGCACGCTGCCATTGGCCGAGCGCGCCAAAGTCAAAAGCGCGGGCGGGTCATATGTAATTTCTTCGGCATCCAGTATTTTTTCCAGTTGCGAATTGATTTGCCCGATGTCCATGGCTTTCAAATTGAACTGAATGCAACGCGACAAAATCGTGGTGGGCAGTTTTTGCGGGTCGGTGGTGGCAAGCAGAAACTTAACATGTTCGGGCGGTTCTTCGAGCGTTTTCAATAGCGCATTGAAACTGTGCGTAGACAGCATGTGCACCTCGTCGATGAGGTAGATTTTGAAGCGTCCCTGAGTCGGGGTGTATTGCACATTGTCGAGCAGTTCCCGCGTATCATCCACTTTGGTGCGAGACGCGGCATCCACTTCGAGCAGGTCGACAAAGTTTCCCTGATCCACCCCTCGACATGGCACACATTCGCCGCACGGCGTGGAGCCGACGCCCTGTTCGCAGTTCAGTGCTTTGGCGAAAATGCGCGCCAATGTGGTCTTGCCGACTCCGCGCGTGCCGGTGAACAGGAAGGCGTGATGAACGCGCTGGTTATCCAGGCCATTGATCAGTGCCGACACCACATGTTCCTGACCAATCACCTGATCGAATGTTTTCGGTCGCCACTTGCGGGCGAGTGCCTGATAACTCATAACTGCTGGCATGACTGCTGGTTGCTTGGTTGTCGGGTTGCGTGGTTGTCGGGTTGCTGTGTTGGCTGGCGGTCTGATTATACGAGGTATGCCGGGCAGTGAACCGGTTGGCTGATTCGGCACGCTAGTTCGGCACGATACAAAGGTGGCGGATCCGGCCGACCTGACCCCAACGCTCGAATCGGCTGCTACGGCTGCTTCCTTCCGGACCTGACCGGGTTGACAACGTATCGCCGTCGGGGAGACCGACCTTCACCGCCATGGATGATGCTCGAACCTGGAGCGTATTATATCCCGCCGGCGGGCGCAATGACATTGCGCTTGCCTTTTTGTCGCCATGGTTTATTACGGTTTATTATGCTGTGTAGTGTAGTGTTGCGCTTCGTCACTCGGTCAGTCACATACTTAATGTATGCTCCCTCCCTCGCTCCTCGCACGCCTTGCCTGACAACAAAAATACGGCGCGCAATGTTTATTCGTAGTTGATGAGTCCGGTGAAACCGGGCTGCTTATTCTCAATGTGCCTTTGGCGTCTCAACGCGCCTTTGTCGTCTCAATCCACCATTGCCCTATCATTTGTCATTGCCCGGCGCATATTATTGTTGGCCGGACAATCCAGTTAAAAAACTCAGCGGCGTTAGCCGCTATCATTAATGGCGGCGAAGCCGCCGCTATTGCGCGGCTCTGCCGCGTCTGAATCCATGCCTTCGACGAGAATGGCGAGGTGACGTATCATTATTCTGCTATGCTGGACACATTAACACCGAAACCGCCCATGAAATCCGTCGACCAACCACGTCTTGACCTGGAGTTCGTGCGTGGCTGTTTTCCCGCTTTTGAACAGCCGTTGCCAGCCAAGACCGCGTTTTTTGAAAATGCCGGCGGTAGTTATGTGGTCGGTGCGGTGTTGGACAAGTTGATGCACTTTTATCGTGCCAATAAAGTGCAGCCACATGGCGCGAGCGAAATTTTGCGCGTCGCCGGCCAGCAGATGGATGCTGGTCGGCAAACCATTGCCGATTTGTTGGGGGTTGCCACTGACACCGTCACCATCGGGCCTTCGACCACGCAAAACATCAACACGCTGGCGTTCGCTTGCGCCGCCATCATCGCGCCGGGGGATAAAATCATCGTGTCGGGTCAGGATCACGAAGCCAATATCGGCGCCTGGGAGCGACTTTGTCGGCGAAGTGGCGGCGAGTTGGTGATATGGACGGTGGATCCGCAGTCCGGCGAGTTGCATTTGGATGCGCTTCGATCGTTGCTGGATTCGCAAGTGAAAATTTTGTGCATGACGCATAGTTCCAATATCATTGGCACGATCAATCCGGTGGAGGAAGTGATCAGTCTTTGTCGAAAAAACGGCACGCGTGTCATCCTCGACGGCGTGTCGTTCGCGCCGCATCAGTGGCCCAACCTCAATGCGATACAGCCGGATGGGTATGCGTTTAGTACCTACAAAACTTACGCGACTCATCTCGGCGTGTTATACACCGCGCCGGAATTTGCCGCGATGCTCGATCCGCAATGTCATTATTTCAACATTGGATTCGCGCACAAACATCTGGACGGCGCCGGTCCCGATCATGCATCCATTGCCGCGCTTGCCGGTCTCGGCGATTACTTCGCCGCCAGTTATGCACATCATTTTGGCAGCGATGACGCACTCACGTTGCATCAAAAAACTTTGGCGGTGTCAGAAATCATGCACCGCCATGAAAGTGAATTATGTGCGTCTTTGTTGGATGCGGTGCGACAACTGCCGGTGCGTGTCATCGGTCGCAACACCATGCAAAACCGCGAAGCAAACATTTCGCTGGTGTCGGAACGCCATTCGTCGCAACAACTATCCGCGGCGCTCGCAAAAAAACATATCGCCGCCGGCTACGGTCATTTCTACGCCAAACGTCTGCTCGACAGCATCGCCCTGAAAGACAGCGAGGACGGCGTATTGCGGATTAGTTTTGCGCACTACAACACCGAACACGAAGTTGCGCGACTAATCGATGAGTTGTCGAGGTGTTGCAAAAATTAAACTAACAGTCCAGCGTGTGTTCCCGCTCCCACGCGCTGATGGATTTCGCGAAATCATTCCACTCATCCATTTTTAATTTGCAATACGCGTCAATCAACGGCGCACCCAGTTGCGCTTTTAATGCGGTGCTGTTTTGCGTTAGGCGAATCGCGTCCAGAAGATTCAGCGGTAACTTTTTCAGCCCTTTGACGGTGTGCCCCTCGGTATACATATTGATGTCAAGACGTTTGCCCGGGTCGCGTTTGTTGGCGATGCCGTCGATGCCGGCGGCGAGGATGCCGGCTTGTAGCAGATAGGGATTGACCGCGCCGTCCATCAAACGCATTTCGAAACGTCCCTTGTCGGGAATTCGAATCATGTGCGTACGATTATTGCCGCCATAACTCACCGCATTCGGCGACCAGGTCGCGCCGGAGACCGTGCGCGGTGCGTTGATGCGTTTGTAACTATTCACGGTCGGGTTGAAAATGGAAGTCAGTTGTTCGACATTATGTATCACGCCGCCGAGAAAATGATACGCCAACTTGGACAAACCCATTTCATCAGTGGCGTGGTAAAACAAATTATTCTTGCCGGTTTTATCCCACAATGAAACATGCGCATGACAACCGTTGCCGGTCAAATGGCTAAACGGTTTCGGCATAAAAGTCGCGCGCAAGCCATGGTTCTCGGCGATTTGCTTGACCATGTATTTAAAAAACACATGACGGTCGGCGGTGAGCAGGCAATCGTCATAATCCCAGTTCATTTCAAACTGACCGTTGGCATCCTCGTGATCGTTTTGATAAGGACCCCAACCGAGCGCGATCATGCTGTCGCAAATTTCGCGGATGATGTCAT
Source organism: Candidatus Poriferihabitaceae bacterium (assembly GCA_965249835.1). GTDB lineage: Bacteria > Pseudomonadota > Gammaproteobacteria > Arenicellales > Poriferihabitantaceae > JAHRAW01. Next base: position 416,014 of record CBDFMY010000001.1, on the reverse strand, counting down.
AACGCCGCATCAACGCCGACTGGTCGTAACACGGTTTGGTTTGCGTATCACGCGGGTCGGAAATTGCCGGGTCGGTGCCATCCGGCGTAATCAGAAAATATTCACATTCCACCCCGGTCTTGAGGCGATAGCCCATTTCATACCCTTCGATAATCTGTCGCTTGAGCGCGACTCGTGGCGAAGCCTCGACCGGTGCGCCGTCCATCCACAAATCCGCTGCCAGCCACGCCACTTCCGGCTTCCACGGCAACTGAATTAGACTGTCGGGATCCGGTAACGCAAACATATCGGGATGCGCCGGCGTCATATCCAGCCACGAAGCGAAGCCGGCAAAACCCGCGCCTTCCTTTTGCATGGCGCTAATCGCCCGCGCCGGCACCAGTTTCGCCCGCAGCACGCCGAACAAGTCGACGAAACTAATCAGAAAGTAGTGAATGTTTTTCGTTTTTGCGATTTCGCTCAGATTGATTGACATGAGATTTCCTCTTTTCGTTCGGTTATCATTCAGGCGAATTATACTTTCAAACTTGCTTAATAATTGATTGAAAAATTATAGTATAGTTATTTCCACAAACCAACCAACTCTGCCACGCGTCAAGCGGCAACCCGCCGCCGCGCAAAGCACACCAAAGCCACCAACGCCACCAACGACAACCAAATGATTCGAACCGGCGAACAATATCGACAGGGCCTGCGGGACGGACGCGAAGTGTATATGGACGGCGAGCGGGTGGACGATGTGAGCACGCATCCGCAGATTAAACCGATGGTGGATATACGCGCGCGGATTTACGATATGGCGCACCAGGAAACTACGCGGGATGCGATGACCTATCAGGAAGGCGGCGAGCATTTTGCCGTTGGATTGCAACTGCCGAAGTCGCGGGAAAACTGGCAGGCGAAACGCGATGCCGTGGACTTGGTGATGAAAGACATCGGCGGTGTCGTCACCCGGGTCGGCGACGAGACCATCGGCGAGATGTGGTCGCTGTGGGACGGCGCCGAAATCTTGAACGAAATCGATTCGCGCTTTTCCGAGAATATCGAACGCCACATCCAAACCGCCATCCGCACCGATTCGTTTCATGTGTCGGCCAACACCGACCCCAAAGGCGACCGCTCGAAAAAACCACAAGACCAGGACCCCGACATGCTGGTGCATGTGGTTGAGGAAAACGACAACGGTATCGTTATTCGCGGCGCGAAATATGAAACTGCCGCGGCGTATTCGGATCAGGCTTTCTTGAAACCTACCATCGCCAACTGGGGCGACGATTCGTTTTCCGATTACGCGGTGGGTTGTATTTTGAAGATGAACGCGCCCGGGGTAAAACACATTTGCCGCGCCGGTTTTGCCGGCACCGGTTCGGTGAAAGATAATTCCGCTTTGGATTATCCGTTGTCCAATCGGTTTGACGAAATTGACACGCTGATCATTCTTGATAACGTGCTGATTGCGTGGGATGACGTTTTGTTCTATCGCCACACTCGCGCAGCGTCTTTCATTCGCGCCACGTTGCATCGCTACTCCGCGTTTCCTTTCATCCAGCGAATCCTGACCTATACCGATATGATGATCGGCACGGCGCTTTGGAACATCCGGCAAACCGGTCTTGAAAATCAGCCGGCGGTGCAGGAAAAACTGGCGCAACTGGCGGTCTATCGCGAAGGCATCAACGCACACTTGACCGCGTCCATCGCCATCGGTGAACCGAGCCCGAACGGGCTGATGATGCCCAATCAATCGTTGTTATTCACTGGTCGGGTGCACGCCTGCGCCAACCTGCCGGCGATGATGCACATTGCGCGGGAATTGTGCGGCGGGCAGATTTGCGTGACCCCGGACGCGGCTTCGTTTCAATCGGAACACACCGGCGCGTGGCTCAACAAGTTTTATTCCATCAATGAAAACTGGGTTGCCGACGACCGGCGTAAACTGCTGGCGTTTGCCCGCGACTTGCTGAATTCCGGCTACGCCAATCATCGGTTGACTTTTCAATTGTTCGCGCAGTCGCCACCGTTTGCACACTTGGCGGCGGTTTATCGAAACTTCGGCTGGGATGGTCCGCTTGATTTGGTGAAAAACGCGGCGGATTTGTCGGATAATGTGAGAGCCGACTCGCCGAAAAAATGATGCCAAACCAAATGACAAAATCAATCAATCGAAACCCACATCAGCGTCACCGTAAGTTCAACACGCGTGACACCTATCCGACTCAATCGTTAGACAATGACTTGTGTCAGGTGGTGGTGGCGCGTGGCAAGTTGGTGTTCGTGCGCGGGCAAGTCGGACAGGAAATGGATGGATTCGAAAGCATCGCCGATGCCGACCCCGGCCAACAAGCCGAGCAAGCCATGCGCAATGTCAAACAGTTGCTGGAAGAAGTCGGCTCCGATCTTAGCCACATCTGCCGCATTCAAGTTTATATCACCGACCGTGCGCACCGCGATGCGGTTTATCAAGTCATCGGGAAATGGCTGAAAGGTGTGCATCCGGTTTCCACCGGTTTGATTGTCAGCGGACTGGCGCGACCGGAATGGGTTATGGAAATCGAAGCAACCGCGGTCATTCCCGATGCGCCGCAGCGCAAACCATGACTTTGGCATGACTTTGGCATGACTTTGCCATGACTTTTTCCCTCATCGGTCGTTGTCGACGCAGCGGTATGCTCGGCGTGGCGATTACCACTTCCAGCATTAGCGTGGGCGCGCGCTGCCCCTGGGTTCGCGCCGGCGTCGGTGCGGTGGCGACACAAAACTTAACCGACCCGATGCTCGGCGTTGCGGTGCTCGATCAACTGGCAAGTGGAGAGGACGCGCAAACTGCGTTGTTAAAAACATTAAATGGACGCGAACATCTTGCGCATCGACAAGTGACCGTAGTGGATCGCCACGGCAACACCGCCTGCCATTCGGGTGCGCAGATGCTGGGCGTTCATGGCGAGTGCGCCGGCGATGATTGCTTTGCCGCGGGCAATCTGCTGGCGCACGAGTCCGTGCTTGCGGAAATGGTTCAAGGTTTTGCGCGGCACGAGGCAGACCATCTCGGCGAGCGGTTGCTCAAGGCACTTGAAGCGGGATTGGCCGGCGGCGGCGAACAAGGCGAAGTTCATTCGGCCGCGTTGCTGGTGGCGGACCAGCATCCCTTTGCGCTGGTGAATTTGCGCGTTGACTGGCACGACCACGACCCGGTGGGCGCGCTACGCGACTTGTGGCATGCCTATCGCCCGCAGATGGATGCATTTGTAACGCGGGCGTTGAATCCCACCGAAGCGCCTTCCTATGGCGTGCCCGGCGATGATGGCACGGATAATTAACGACACAACATGACCCTGTCTCGACAACAAATTGCGCGATTTGCGCGTGATGGATTTTTGATGATCGAGGATGCGTTATCGCCCGAACAACTTGCTCCGTTGCAAAAACAATTTACGCAATGGACGCATGCAAGTCGAAAACATGATGCACCGCATGGCGAAACTATCGACCGTCGTCCACGTTTTGATGTGGAACCGGGGCATAGTGCCGAGCGACCGGCACTCAGGCGAATTGCATCGCCCATTGAGATTTCCGACGATTACCTGCGAGCGATGCGGGAAAACAAAGCAGTGGATGCCATCGTCGACCTGTTGGGGCCAAACATCAAGTTTCACCATTGCAAAATTAACGCCAAACTACCGGGGGCGATGACTGCGGTAAAGTTTCATCAGGATTTTTTGTATGAACCACATTCCAACGATGACTTGATTACCGCGTTGCTGTTCATTGACGAGGTGACCGAACAAAACGGTCCGCTTGAAGTCGTCCCCGGTTCCCACACCGGACCCTTGTACGGGTTGTGGCATGATGGCGTGTTCAGCGGCGCGATTGACCACCGCATCGCCGCCGAGATGGTTTCTAAAACGGTGCGCTGCACCGGTGCCGCGGGTGCCGCCTGCCTGATGCACACCCGTCTGTTGCATGGCTCCGCGGCAAATCGCTCAGCGCACCCGCGTACTTTATTCATTGCGATTTATAGTGCCGAAGATGCCCTGCCCTTGTCGCCCAACCCCTTGCCCAGCCGATACGCCGGCGAGGTGGTGCGTGGTCGGCGAACCAATCGTGTGCGCTGTTGCACATACCAAATGGATTTGCCCGAAGTGCCGAAATCCGCTTCGTTTTTTGATCAGCAGGCGAAGCAAAGAAAAAGGCGGTTGAACGGTTAGCGCAAATCAACGCCATATGTTCCGTTATCGTGTTATATATTGCGAAGGGAGTATAGTATCGCCTGTCGCTCTAGGCGATATCCACTAGTGGATTAAGGAAAAAGAGTGATTTGATGTCAACCATCCTATCGACGTAACATTAATCTCAATAACCTATGAGGAGAAAATCATGAATAACCAAACAACCCCGAAGCCAGATCAAGTTGAACAGGAAAAACAACATCTTGTTCGCCAAGGCAATCAGTTGATATCGGACGATCTCAAAAAAGCGGTTGATATTGCCTTCAAGCTGTCACACAAGGAGCCGCCGCATGTGAAAGTAGAAACTCTCACTAATTGCACACATAGAGAATCCTAATGCCAAATTTATCGGATATTCGGCGTAAGATTTCAGAAACGCAAGCGCAAGATGTGTTCCGTCGGAAATATTTAAAGAAATTGTACGACCTTGTAGAACAGTAAAGGTGTGTATCAAGTGATGACATAACTTGTCTAAACCTATCCCATGGTATGTCTGCAAAAAATCCATTAAAAATCACTCCGCTCAAAGGTCGCCCAATGCTCCATTGGGTTGGCAAGAAGCCTCCGGATGTGGTGCGGAATTTCCCAGCACAGTTAAAAGAAGTGTAAAAAATACAACCAGAAAAATTCAAGTATCAGATTGTTTATACAGACACAAGCGCGATCAATGTTAACGAAATAAAACCTATAGCAGATTGGTTTAAAAAATTAGACATGCTAACTGATAAAGAAATTCAAGATCTTATAACGACTCATAAGATCATAATTACAAGGTATCCTGCCAAGGGATACAAAGAGGAAGATGGTCATCGTCGTTGCGATTTAACTTTAAATAGTACTGAAAATGAAGGAGAGATGTTCTCAGCCTTTATCCGACAAAACAGTCAATTTATAGAGAACTATTCCATTGGTTTGCGCTATAAAACAAAAAATAAATCTTTAGGTACTGTAACTATAGTGCGTTACAATGGTCCACATGGGGAAACCGATTGGAGCCATGATAGTCATTATAATAACCCCCCATATACATCGTATAACTGCCGAAGAGATGCAATCTGGAAATATCCATCCACAAGAAAGTCATCGGAAAGCCACTGACAAATATAATACTCTTGAAGAATCTATTGAGATTTTTTTTAATGATATAAATGTAGTAAATTGGTCGACGTATTTTCCCCCAATTAGATCTAATACAAAAGAGCTTATTTAATGAACATTAATACCGTTATCAGCCAACTCCGTGATCATGCTAAAACCGGCTTTGATGTCTACGAACGGAGACCTGGGACCTATCAACTTATCCTCCCCATATTGCATGAAGACCGCGATATGGTGGATGTCTATTTCCAAGATAGCCCGGATAGTAAAGAACATGTCCGAATATGCGATTTTGGTATGACTATGATGCGCCTTTCCTACACTTACCAAATCAGTAGTAATTCTAGACAAAGGATTTTCGAGAGTATTCTTACCAACAGCGGCGTTAGTGTTAGTGAAGGGAATATTTATCTTGATACGAATATTAAAATGCTATTTGAAAGCATACTGCAATTTGCAGGTTGTGTTCAAAAAGTGTGCAATATGCGCTACTGGAATAAAGAAACTATCCGAAGCGCGTTCTACGAAGATTTGGAGAAACACACCACTACTATATTGGAACGCTTTCACCCAAAACCGGAAGTATCTCCAATACCTAACTACGATATTATCAGCGTAGATTGGTCTCTGACACACAATAATCGGAATTTTTATGTGTTTGGAGTCCACAACAACGACAAGGCAAAAGTGGCAGCCATTGCCTTGTTGGAATTTCAGCGGGCAACCTTGCCATTTATCAGTCTTGTGGTACATGAAGATATGGAAAGCCTCGGGAGAAAGGAAAGACTCTATCTCACGAAGAATGCAGATGCACAATATCCGCAACTAGGCGATTTTCGTGAGAAAGCAGAAGCCGATATAACACGGCTTGCTGCATGAAAAACCCACTGAAAATCTCTGCCGTCAAAGGCCGTCCGATGCTACATTGGGTGGGCAAGAAACCGTTAGACCGGGTGCGGCATTTTCCAGCGCAGTTATGTGAAACCGTTGGCGTTGAGAAACCACCGGTTGAACCGTCTTATAAAGAATTTTCCAAGAGTGCTTACAATTTTCTTTTCCACGGCGATAACAAGGAAATTCTCTCCTCTTTACTTATTGCCGGATTTCGCGGCAAGATTGATTTGATTTACATTGATCCACCGTTTGATTTCGGTGCGTAAGGTGAAATTGCGAGGACAAGATGAAAAACTACAAAGTCGCAGTCAAGATTATCGACATGCTCGGTGAAGAAACTTTGGTGGTTAAATAATCGAAACAACCTTTCTCTGAAATCAACTGAAACGGTAAAATTCACAACATGAGCAACGGTTATCAAGACAAATTTTTCATATACTATTCACCCCACACTACGCATAGAGATTTCACAATGACAACGGCAACTACACTTCATGAAACGCAAGACCTGACCAAAGACATTCAGAAAAAAGACAAGGATCATCACATTCATCCGTGGACGGATTTCGCATCCATTGCGGAAAAAAACTCATTGGTGCTGGCTAACGCTGACGGGGCGTATGTTTTTGATTCGGACGGCAACCGCTACTTGGACGGAATCGGCGGACTGTGGTGCGTGAATGTCGGCTATGGACGCAAGGAAATCGCGCGGGCTATGGCCGAGCAGGCGGAGAAGATGGTGTATTACTCCTCCTTTGGGCCCCACACATCCATTCCCGCCGCTGAACTCGCGCATAAACTCGCTTCGTTGACTCCGGCCGGGCTCAATCACATTCAGTTCGGCACTGGCGGCTCCATGGCAAACGACACCGCCATCCGCATGATTCATTTCTACTTCAACCGCCTCGGCAAAAAGTCCAAGAAAAAAATCATTACTCGCTACGACGGTTATCACGGCAGCACCTACCTGGCGATGTCGCTAACCGGCGTGACGTTCGACCATCAAGGATTCGATATCATCGATGACGGGCCCGATGGCTTGATTCAACGCATCTCAACACCCAACACATACCGTCGCCCGACCGGGCTTTCGCCGGATGAGTTTTGCGATCAACTCGTGATTGAATTCGAAGACAAAATTAATCAACTCGGCGCCGAGAATGTCGCCGCATTCATCGCTGAGCCGATTATGGGTGCCGGCGGAGTCATCGTCGCACCGCCGGGTTACCACGTGCGCATGCTGGAAGTGTGTCGCAAATATCATGTGCTTTACATCGCCGACGAAGTAGTAACCGCGTTTGGCCGCCTCGGTCATTTCTTTGCTTCGGAAAGCGTGTTTGGCATGGTTCCGGACATCATCACCAGCGCCAAAGGGTTGTCATCCGCCTACGCGCCGTTGTCTGCCACCATCTTGTCTGACGAATTCTACGATGTCATCAGCGTCCCCCAAGCAAAGGGCGCGTTGCTGACCCACGGCTTCACCTATTCCGGTCATCCGGTGTGCTGCGCCGCCGGTCTTGCCAACATTGAAATCATCGAGCGCGAAAAAATTTGCGAACATGTGCGCGAGGTCGGTCCGTATCTTGAACAACAACTGGCATCGCTTGCGGAGTTGGAAATTGTCGGCGATGTGCGCGGCAGTCATTTTATGATGTGCGTGGAGAATGTCGCCAACAAGGAAACCAAGGCGTTGCTTTCCGAAGACATTCAGGTAGGTAATCGAATCGCCGATGCGGCGCAAAAGCGCGGCGTACTGGTTCGACCCATCGCACATTTGAATGTGCTTTCGCCGCCGCTGATACTGACTCGTGCGCAAATCGATACGCTGGTGTCGGTGTTGCGCGAGTCGATCATCGAAGTAACCGATGATTTGCGCCGCGAGAAAAAATGGGATGCGTGATTGCGTATTTAGTTTTCGCGCAATTCCGGCAAGTCGCGGAAATGTTCCAGCACTTCGGGATTGGCAAGGGCTTCGGTGTTTTTGACCGGCTCGCCATGCACTACATTGCGCACCGCCAATTCAACAATTTTTCCACTGAGGGTGCGCGGGATGTCGGGCACGGCGACAATTTTGTTCGGCACATGGCGGCGGGTGGTGTTGGTTTGAATGGTGTTGCGGATGCGTGATTTCAACTCGTCGTCCAATCGCACGCCTTCGCGCAACATGACGAACAACACGATGCGCACATCGTCTTCCCAAACCTGACTGATGCATAAACTCTCCAGCACTTCGTCTACTTTTTCCACTTGACGATAAATTTCCGCGGTGCCGATGCGCACACCGCCGGGATTCAAAACCGCATCGGAACGCCCATGGATGATGATGCCATCGTGGGAGGTAATCTCGGCGTAATCGCCTTGCGCCCAGACATTTTCAAATCGCGAAAAATACGCATCGTGATAGCGGCGGTGGTCGGGTTCGTTCCAAAATCCCAACGGCATACTCGGAAAAGGTTTGGTGCAAACCAACTCGCCACGTTGTTCGCGCACTGATTCGCCGTCGGCAAAAATATCCACCGCCATGCCGAGTCCGCGACATTGAATTTCACCCCGATACACCGGTCGCAACGGATTGCCGAGCACGAAGCACGACACGATGTCGGTGCCGCCGGAAATGGAAGAAAGCATCAAGTCGGATTTGATATGCGAATACACATAATCGAAACTTTCCGCGGCGAGTGGCGAGCCGGTGGATAACATCGCACGCAATGCGCCGAGGTCGTATTCCCCCGGGTGAATTTTCGCTTTGGCGAGCGCGGCGATATATCTTGCGCTGGTGCCGAACACGGTGATGCCAATCTCTTCGGCCAGTTGCCACAAACTTCGGCGCCGAGGAAAAAATGGCGAGCCGTCGTATAAAACCAAAGTGCAACCGCTTGCCAAACCGCTGACCAACCAGTTCCACATCATCCAGCCGCATGTGGTGAAATAAAAAAGTTTATCGCGACGGGTGAGGTCGACATGCAAACGATGTTCTTTGAGGTGTTGAATGAGCGTGCCGCCGGCGCTGTGGACGATGCATTTCGGCGCGCCGGTGGTGCCCGATGAATAAAGGATATACAACGGATGGTCAAACGGAAGTTGCGCGAACTGCATTTCGGTGTGCGCGGTAGTGAACTCATCAAACAACATGACCTGACACGATGATTGTTGTAATGACGAAAGATCCGGCGATGAATTCACAAACGGCACGATGATTACCTGCTCGATGCCGTGGATGTGGTTTGCTACTTCCACCACCGAATCAAGCACATCAATTTGTTTGCCATTGTAGTGATAGCCGTCCACGGCGAACAAAACTTTGGGTTTGATTTGCGCGAATCTTTCCAGCACACCCTTGACGCCGAAGTCCGGCGAACAGGACGACCAGATGGCACCGATGCTGGCGCTCGCCAACATCGCGATCACCGTCTCCGGCGTGTTGCATAGATACCCGGCCACGCGGTCGCCGACTTTCACGCCGAGGTCTTTCAAACATTCACTAACGCGCACCACTTCGGTGTAAAGTTCCCGGTAGTTCAGTTGTTTGGTGCTTCCGTTTTCCCCGCGAAAAATGATAGCGGTCTGCCGGTCTCGATACCGGAGTAAGTTTTCGGCAAAGTTCAACCGACTGCCGACAAACCATTTCGCGTCAAACATGGCATCGGCGTTTTGCAACACCTCATCCCAACGCCGACTTGATTTTATTTCGGTGAACTTCCACACCAATTCCCAAAAATCTGCGCGTTGGTCAATGCTCCATTGATACAGTGCGTGGTAATTGTCGGCGATGCCGTGTTGCGCCGCCGCCTGTTGCATAAAATCAAACAGCGCGGTTTGGTGCATGGCGTCTTTTGACGGGCGCCACAACGGCGTATCGTTATTTGTTTGCCGCGTGGTATTCATTCAGTATTGTGACTCCGGCACATGAACGATTATGCCATCCAGTTCCGGCGTGATTTTTATCTGACAACTCAGGCGGCTGGTGTCGTCCACGCCTTCGGCGAAATCGAGCATTTCTGTTTCCAACTCGCTCCTGAGCGGCACTTGTTTATACCACGACTTATCGATGTGCACATGACAGGTCGCGCAACTGCACGCGCCGCCACATTCCGCCAGAATCCCGGAAAACCCGCTGCGCACCGCCACCCGCATAACCACCTCGCCGTCCCCGGCATCAATGGCGTGGCGGCTACCGTCGGCCAGGATGAAGTTGATGGTGGTCATTTCATTGGGTAAATAAAATCGGATACAACGAGCCGATCAACAATAGCGCGATGCTGATGTTGAAGATACGAAGTTTGCGCGGGTTGGATAAAAACTTTCGCACTTGCATACCCAACGCAGTCCAAACGCTGGTGGTAATTATATTTATCAGAGTGAAAATGATCGCCACCAAAAAAATTCCACCCAGCGGTCGTGATGGCGGCGCAAATGCACTGATGGCGGTCAATGCCATCGCCCAGCCTTTCGGATTGACCCACTGAAACAAGGCGGCTTGTATCAGAGTGAACGGTTTGCCTTTGGGTTTGTCCGGTGCGTTATGGTCGAACGAAACCGCAGTCGCAATTTTCCACGCGAGGAATAACAGGTAAGCGATGCTGGCAAATTTCAGTATCAAATAACTGACCGGAAATGCGTTGAATAATTGCATCAAGCCGGCACCGACCAGCATAACCAGAATAAAAAAACCGACCACCACACCCGCCATGTGCGGTACGCTTCGCTGGTATCCAAAGTTTGCGCCCGAGGTCAGTAGCAGCAGATTATTGGGTCCCGGTGTGCCGGATGCGGCAAGCGCAAATAGGCTCACGGCGGTGATCAATTCGTAGTTCATCGATGCAAAACTGCCGCGCAAAAGGTGGTGGTTGGTATTGCTCAATTATATCAAATCGGAATCGGAGATAATTTCCACCAATGCCGGACCTTTATGCGCGAGCGCTTTTTTGATGGCATCGTCCAATTTTTCCACGGCGGTAACGCGCTCTCCGAATGCGCCGCAAAGTTTGGCGAAGGCGGCGAAGTTCGGGTTATGCAAGGTTGTCTGCCATACATTCCACTCGGCGGCGCGTTGCTCTTTGGTAATTTTTCCGAGTTGATGGTTGTTCAGCAAAATGTGCGTAATGTTCATTTCGTATTTCACTGCGGTGGTGAAGTCGGCAAGGTATTGCCCGAAGCCACCGTCGCCGCTGATGGACACCACAGGTCGCCCGCGCAGTTCGGCGCAATCTTGCGTCGCCGCCCACGCGCCCATCGCCGCCGGAAATGAAAAGCCGATGGAGCCGAGATAGCCGGACATCAATACCGATTGCTCGGCACATTCAAAGTAGCGTCCGAATGAATAAGTGTTGTTGCCCACGTCCACGGCGATAATGGCGTTTTCCGGAAGCAGCCGCGTCAAGGTGTCGAAGATTGCCGCCGAGTTGATGCCCTTGCCGCTGCGATCGGCGCGCCGATTTTGTTTTTCCTGTCGCCAGATACGCCAACGCTCGGCCACTTCGCTTCGTTGATTCACGGTATCTATCGTGTCGTCAATGCGCGCTCCGAGCAATCGTGCGGTGGTTCCGATCTCGCCCCATATCGGCAACTTTACCGCATGAAATTTACCCAACGCCATCTGCTCGAAGTCCACTTGAATGATCGGGCGTTTTTCGGTGATGCCGGTGTGATTGGAAAATGACGCGCCGAACACCAGAATTAAATCACATTCATTCATAAACCAACTGGCGATCGGCGTGCCGGAGCGTCCCAACACACCAGCCGCCAGCGGGTGCGCGTCGGCGATTTGTCCTTTGCCTTTGAATGTGGTCAGCACCGGCGCGTGCAGTTGCTCGGCTAATGAAAGCACATCATCCATGGCGTGCTTGGCACCGTAGCCGACGATGATGATCGGACGGCGGTGCTCGCGCAACATGGCATGCGCCTGATCGAGGGAATCCGCCGATGGTGTGATGTTGGTGTCGCCGAGTCGCCCGTGCGGATGACCGGGTTTGGTATGCTCGTCTGCCGCTATGGTCTGCACATCATCGGGAAAAATCAAATGCGCCGGCAGGCGATTAACGATGGCGTTCTTGCACGCCAGCGACATCAACTCGCCGTGTTTGCTGGTGTGCAACACCGTTTGACTGAAGTCGGCCACCGATTCAAACGCCGCCGCCAGGTCGATTTCCTGAAACGCGCCGGGACCGAACACCTGCACATTGACCTGCCCGGTCAACGCCAACACCGGCGCGCGATCAACTTTCGCGTCCCACAAGCCGGTCAGCAGATTGGTCGCGCCGGGCCCGGCGATGGTCAGGCAGGCGGCCGGCTTGCCCGATGCTTTGGCATAGCCGGAGCAAGCGAACGATGCCGCGCCCTCGTGACGGATGCCGTAATAGGTCAGGTTGCCGTCCTCGGCTTGCGCACGCAATGCGTCGGCAAATCCGAGGTTGGAATGTCCGACCATACCGAACACCGATTTCACGCCCCAGTTGATCATGGTCTGCGCCATCACATCGGACACGGTCGGTGTGCGTGTTGGCGTTTTGGGCAAGCCGAGATAAATGCCGTCATCGCGCACTTCCAACGGATATAGTTTTTGTCCGGAATCTTCGTGACCGCCCGGCGGCTTGCCGGTTTGCGGGTCAAAGTCCCAGCCATGCCACGGGCAACGCAGCCAGCATTGTCCATCCTTGCCACGCTCGATTGATCCTTCACCGAGCGGTCCGCCCTGATGCGGGCAATGATTGTCCATGGCGGTGTAGTTGCCATTGATGTGAGTCAACGCCATGGACTTGGTGCCTGCGGTTACGGTTTTGACTCGCCCTTCCGGCAATTCATCCGGCGTGGCGATCTTGTGCCATTTCAATTCAGTTTTTGTCATGCGGTTTTGTCCTGTTGTTTTGTTTTATTTTTGTAGCGGAACCACGCCGGCGTATTCGACACCGGCAAGATACGCCATGTCGCGCTTGAAGGTGGTGAGGTCGGTGCGCGTGAATTGGTTGAGATGATCGTGGCCACACGCACGCGCGAGAATTTTCATCAAATCAACCGAGGCGCACAAGAAACGTTCGAGTCGTTTGGCCGCATCATCAACCATCAATCGTGCGCGCAAATCTTTTTTCTGGGTGGCGATGCCCACCGGGCAGTTGTTGGTGTGACACGCACGCATACCGAGGCAGCCGATGGCTTGCAACGCGGCGTTGGAAAGCGCGATGCCATCGGCGCCGAGCGCCATCGCTTTGGCGAAATCCGCCGGCGTGCGCAAACCGCCGGTGGCAATTAAGGTAATGCCAGCGCCGTCGCTTCGATTCAGGTGTCGCCGTGCGCGCGCCAGTGCCGGGATGGTCGGCACCGAAATGTTATCGCGGAAAATCAGTGGCGCGGCACCGGTGCCGCCCCCGCGTCCGTCTAGAATGAGATAGTCCACGCCGACTTCCAGCGCGGCATCGATGTCGTCTTCGATGTGTTGCGCCGAGAGTTTATAGCCGATGGGAATGCCGTCGGTTTGTTCGCGCACTTGCGCCGCGAAATCACGAATGTCCGCAATGCAATCCCAGTCGGGAAAACGCGCCGGCGAGATCGCGTCTTGCCCGGGTTGCAAGCCACGCACCTTGGCAATCTTGCCTTGCACTTTTGCGCCCGGCAGATGTCCGCCGGTGCCGGTTTTTGCGCCCTGCCCGCCTTTGAAATGAAAAGCCTGACATTTTTTCACTTTGTCCCAAGCGAAACCGAAACGCGCCGATGCCAGTTCGTAAAAATAACGCCGGTTGGCTTGTTGTTCCTCCGGCAACATACCACCCTCGCCGGAGCAAATGCCGGTGCCGGCCAACTCGGCGCCGCTCGCCAGCGCGATTTTCGCCTCTTCGGACAACGCGCCAAAACTCATGTCCGACACCAACAATGGTATGTCCAGGGTCAATGGTTTTTTCGCATTCGCACCCACCACCAACTCGGTGGCGACCGCGGCATCATCCAACAACGGCAAGTTCGCCAGTTGCCCGACCACGAATTGCAAGTCATCCCATTTTGGTAAATCGTTGCGCGACACACCCATCGCACTAACCGGTCCGTGATGTCCGGTCTTGGACAAACCTTCGTCGGCCAATTTGCGAATTAATTTTACATGCGGCTCATCAGGCGTGCCGACCGGGTCTTGATACGTGCCCTGATAGGCGTTGCGATTATACGGTTGCGGATGCGCGCGCTCCCAGGTCAGAATTTCTTCCTGGTCCACCCACACGCCATCGTCTTCAATCCAACTGGCGAATTGATCCAGATATTCGGAATTATTGTATTCGCTAACGCCAGTATCATAACGATAATCCCAGCCATGCAAACCACAGATGAGATTGTCGCCGGCGATGTAACCATCCGCCATCAACGCGCCGCGGTGCGCGCAACGCCCGTATAAAACCGACACTCGGTCGTCGTAACGAATAATTACCAGATCAACATTGGACACACGCGCCGCATGCGGTTTGCGATCTTCCAACGCGTTCCAATCGGCGATTTTTAATTTTTTCATGGGTAGTTTTTTATGCGGGATATTCAGTTTTAGCAAACTGGCGGTGTATGGGGATTTCTCTCGAATGATTTTCCTTTACATCGCGCCATGTTGCAACCCGTTTTTATTGCTTTCTTATCTCGCATACTTTCTGGGAGCATCCAGCCCGGGCCAAACGTATTAGCGATATTAGAAACACCCTCTTTCAGTTTTGTTTATTGTCTTAGCAATCATACTTTTTTGTTTGCAAAAATTGGATACGCGCCACAAATGGTAATCGCATATCCTGTGCTTTCTTACCCATTTTTCGATTCTCCTCTCGATGCTGTTCCCCTCGTTACTTCCCGGCTCCGTCAACATGACTGGTGTCACGGGTTAGGAAATATGCCAACAGAATCGGCACAAAAGTTACCGCGATCACAAACACCGCCACCACATTAGTCACAGGGCGCTGGCGTGGCCGCACCAACTCGCTCAACATCCAAATCGGCAACGTGGTTTGCTGGCCAGCGGTGAATGTGGTCACAATTACTTCGTCAAAACTGAGCGCGAACGCCAGCAAACCGCCAACTAATAACGCGGTGGCGATATTTGGCAACACCACATAGCGAAAGGTCTGCACGCCACTCGCGCCCAAATCCATGGATGCCTCAATCAATGAATACGAAGTTCTGCGAAAGCGTGCGATTACGTTGTTATACACCACCACGATGCAAAATGTGGCATGCCCGAGGATAATGGTCCAAAAGCTAAATGGAATCTCCATGAAACTAAACGCCGAACGCAGTGCGATACCGGTAACGATGCCGGGCAAAGCGATGGGTAGAATGATTAGCAGAGTTATGCTTTCGCGGCCAAAAAATTTGTGACGATACATCGCCGCCGCCGCGAGCGTACCGAGTAACATTGCGATTATGGTGGAAATCATCGCCACCTTAACCGACAACCCCAACGCGGCGCGGATGTCCTGACGCGCCCAAGCCACGCCAAACCACTTCAGCGTCAACCCCGGCGGCGGAAACTGAAAGATTTTGTCCTCGGTGGTCAATGCATACAAAACAATCAGGCACAACGGCACCAGCAAAAACAACAGTCCGGCGCCAGCCGCCACTGCCAGCGGCGTTGCCACTCGTGACTCGCGGCTATAGCGCATTGAACGCTCCGGCGCGGCGCGCCAGCGCAAGATAAATCATCATGACCACGATCGGTACCACGGAAAATGCTGCGGCCATGGGGATGTTGCCGGCGATGCCTTGGTGCAGAAAAACCACTTGCCCTATGAATGGACGTGACGAACCAATGATGCCGGGGATGATGTAATCGCCGAGCGTCAGGGAGAAGGTAAAAATTGAGCCAGCGACCGCACCCGGCAACGCCAGTGGCAAAATTACATGGCGGAAGGTGGCAAACGGACGAGCACCGAGGTCGGAGGATACTTCGGTCACCGAACGCGGCACCCGCTCTAACGCGGCTTGTAGCGGCAGAATCATGAACGGCAACCAAATATAAACGAATACCACGAAGGTGCCGAAGTAGCTGACCGACAGTGATGCGCCGCCCAATACCGGGGTCGAAAGCAATGCCTCCAACAACCAAGTCAAATGCAATTTGGTGAGCATCCAGTTCAGTATTCCATGTTTGGCAAGAATCAGTTTCCAAGCATAAACCCGCACTAGATAACTTGACCACAACGGTAGCATGATGCCGATATAGAACACCGCGCGCAGATAGCCGCGAGCATAGCGCGCGGCGAAGTAGGCTATGGGAAAAGCGATGACGGCGGCGGTGATGGTAACCACCGTTGCCATCAATACGGTGCGCACCAGCACATCGATATTGGCCGCACTGAACAACTCACGGTAAGTTTTCAAGGTCAATTCATGCACGATGGTGCCGGAGAATTCATCCACCGAGAAAAAACTTTGCGCCAGCAATGCAAACAATGCACCGAGATAAACCACACCAAGCCACAGCAACGGCGGCGTAAGTAAGAACAATAGCACCCATTTAGGATGGCAAAAACTCCACTCAGCGAAGCGTTTCCGCACGTTCATGTTCATCGCTACAGAGTCATCATTATGTTGAATGGTCACTCAGATTCGCCGAGCAACTGAATGTCATCGCGATCAATCACCAGCGACCAACGCTCGCCAACTTGAGGTAAACCCAACAATTTTTCTTGCTGATGCTCAAACACCACCGTCAGATGCACACCGCGACCACAGTCAAACAACAATTTATGGTTATGTCCCTGAAATACCACATTCACTAATGCCGCAGACAATTGCACATGCCCGTCTGTGGGTACGCCGTCGTGTCGCAACGCGATGCGCTCCGGACGAATCGCCAGCACCGAGTCGATGTTCATCAACCAACGCGCCTGCTCGGCGTTCAACAAATTGGAAGTGCCGACGAAGTTGGCAACGAATGAGTTGGCGGGGTGACTATAGATTTCTTTGGGCGTGCTAATCTGTTCAATTCGGCCACGGTTGAACACCGCCACTCGGTCGCTCATAACCAATGCTTCCTGTTGGTCGTGGGTAACATAGATGAAGGTGATGCCAAGTTGCCGTTGCAACGCCTTCAACTCATCCTGCATCTGCTCGCGCAATTTCAGGTCGAGCGCACCCAACGGCTCGTCCAACAACAACACTTTGGGTTGGTTAATCAGCGCACGCGCCAGTGACACCCGTTGACGCTGACCGCCGGATAACTCGGCTGGCTTGCGTTGCGCCATACCATCCAGCCGTACGCGTTGTAACATGGCGCCAACCTGCCGCTTGCGCTCGTCCTTTCTTACCTTTTGGATCATCAGGCTGTAAGCGACATTTTCATACACTGTCATGTGCGGGAACAACGCATAATCCTGAAACACGGTGTTCACATCGCGCTGGTGCGGTGGCAGTCGTTTGGTAGCAACACCGTTCAAAAATATGTGCCCGGCGGTGGGTCGCTCAAACCCGGCGATCATGCGCAAGCATGATGTCTTACCGGAACCGGACGGTCCCAGCAACGAGAAAAACTCGCCATGCGCTATGGCGAGCGACACGCGATCCACCGCAACAACTTCGCCGAAGCGAAGCGTTACATCAGAAAACGCTACCGCATGACTTGAACAAGTCGCTGTCAAACCATCACAACGAAAAGGCACGAAGGAACGATCGCGCTTTGAGATTAGACTGCATGTTGATGGTTTTTTAGGTTAAAACTAACGGCCGCCTAACACTGCGATGTAGTTGGTAACCCAGCGATAATACGGTATGCAGATTTCCTGAGTGGCGCATTGAGATACTGGTGTGCGCCAGAAATGCACCTTGTCGAAATTGCCGAGACCATTGGTCTGGCAACCGCCATCGCCGAGCAACGCATTGCCGGTGCACGCTTTCAGGTTGGCTGGCACCGAACCGAACCACGCCGCCAAGTCACCTTGCAATTTGGGGTTGAGCGAATGCTCGAGCCAGCGATACGCGCAATTCGGATGAGGCGCATCGATGTGCATCATGGTGGTGTCGGCCCAGCCGGTAGCGCCTTCCTTCGGCACCACACTGGCGATGGGCGCGTTTTGAGATTGCAGAATATTGACTTGAAACGGCCACGATGATGACGCCACCACGCCCTCGTTGGTGAAGTCGTCCATCTGCACGAAGGCATCATGCCAGTAACGGTTGACGATTCCGCGCTGTTGACGTAGTAAATCAAGCGCCGCCGCATATTGCTCTTCGGTCAATTCATATGGGTCTTTGATACCGAGTTGCGGTTGCACTGACATCAGATACAACGCTGCGTCAGCGATATAAATCGGTCCATCAAACGCCTGAATGCGACCCTTGTTGGATTTGCCATCGGGCAACGTGGTCTCCTCGAACACCACACTCCAACTGTCCGGCGGCGTGGCGAAAACATCAGTGTTATACATCAACACATTCGCCCCCCACTGATAGGGGGTGCCGTAGTGTTTACCATCAACGGTATGCCACGGCGCATTTTGCAGTCGCGAATCCACATCCTTCCATGACGGAATCAGATCGGTGTTCACTTGCTGCACGCGCTTACCGGAGATCAAACGCAAACTCGCATCGCCCGAAGCGGTCACCAAATCAAAGCCACCCTCATTCATCAACGCCACCATTTCGTCCGAAGTGCCTGCAGTTTTGATGCGCACTTTGCAACCGGTAGCGGCTTCAAATCCACTAACCCAATCAAATTTCGGATCGGTGTCGCCACGCTCAATGTAGCCGGGCCAGGCGACGATATCCAACACGCCTTCGCCGGCACCAATTTTGGTGACCATATCCGCACTCGCTACGCTACCTATCGAAAACGATAGTAAAACCGAAGCAAAAAATTTAGATATCTCGTTTTGTTTATTCATGAAAACCTCCTGAACTTGCTCGTGATGATGTTGAAAAGATGGTTAGTGTAGCCGTTGTGGAAGATAAAAGTCCACTTTGACAAATTGGCGGAGAGAGAGGGATTCGAACCCTCGATACGCTATTCACGTATACACACTTTCCAGGCGTGCGCCTTCAACCACTCGGCCACCTCTCCGGTTATTGAGGCGATTTTCAACCGCTCCTTTGCGCGACCGCAAAGCGTATAACAAGCCACGCAAAGGCACAACGCCCGAATAAGAATGAGCCATCACTCCACCTAATCAAGGATACAGGCGGCTGATTTCCCAAACGGAATCGCCGGCGCCGGATTCATCCCGGCGGGTATACAGGGTGCGGTCGTGCAGACGATGCTCGCTACCCTGCCAGAACTCTATGCGATGGGCACGAATACGGTAACCGCCCCAGAATTCCGGCAACGGCACTTCGCGCTCGTGAAATCGTTCGTTCACCTGCGCCATGCGTTCTTCCAGTACTTGTCGCGATGCCAGCGGTTCGCTTTGTCGGGATGCCCACGCGCCCAACTGCGCTTGCCGCGGGCGGGAATGAAAATATTCGCGCGACACTTCATCGTCAATGCGTTGAACCTTGCCTTCGATAATCACCTGGCGGTGCAACGCATACCATGCAAACAAGGCGCATATGGCATCGTTCTCATGCATCTGTTGCGCCTTGCGACTGCCGTGGTTGGTAAAAAATACAAATCCGTTTTGGTCAAAGTCCTTAAGCAACACGTTGCGCTGGGAAGGCGCAGCGGATGTTGAAACCGTTGCCAGCACCATCGCATTGGGTTCGATGATGCCGGCTTCGGCGGCTTGTTTAAGCCAGCGACCAAATTGCGCCAGCGGGTCTTGATTCATCTAGTGCGAGAGTAACTAGCGCAGTGATGACGAGCAAAACCAACCACGCTAAAAAGGAATGTCGTCATCAAAGTCATCCACCGGTGCGTTGCCACCGCCTTTCGCGCCACCTTTTGCGCCACTCTCTGCGCCGGCGGAATCCTGGGACGCGGGCGGACGCGACTGGTTGTAGTTTCCACCACCGCCGCCACCGCTATCGCGACCACCCAACATCTGCATTTCGCGCGCGATAATTTTTGTGGTGTAGCGATCGTTGCCGTTTTTATCTTGCCATTTGTCGGTGCGCAAACTTCCTTCCACATACATCGATCGTCCTTTCTTCATGTATTCACCGACAATCTCTGCGAGTCTGCCGTAAAAAGTCACGGTGCTCCATTCGGTGCGTTCTCTTTTTTCGCCGCTATCCTTGTCTTTCCATGTCTCAGATGTGGCGAGTCGAACATCAGCCACTGCCACACCGTTCGGCATGTAACGAACTTCGGGGTCGGCACCCAGATTACCTACTAAAATTACTTTATTGACGCTTGCCATTTTCATGAACTCCTTTATAAAAAAAAATTGAAATTGTGAGCACGTCCATCTGCGCTCGCGTGGCGCGATTCTAACAAGCCAAACCGCTCAACGCGAGTCCGAATGTCGGGAAATCGAAAAAACTTCGCCACCGCCGGCACGCGCCGCTAATTGAAATGGCGGCGCAGCCATAGCACTCGCCAGCCACAAGCCGGCCGCCGCCGCGCAAAACCAGTAGACACCGCCGGCGCCGAATCATCCACTCAGCCAGCCGGCGGCCAGACCGCCGACGAACATGCCGAGAAACTGAAACGTGGCGTAGACGCCGATGGCGCTTTGCCGACGGGCCGGGCGACCATCAGCGAAAGCTGGAAGACCGCGCCGATGCTGATGCCAATGACCGCCATGGCTTTGGTGCGCTACTCATCGCCGGTGAGGTCGGCAGTCAATGCCAGTACCGCGCCGGACAGGCTGGCCGCCTGAACTGGCGCACGAAATCCAGCGCTTGCGTAAGGTCTATCCGAACCTCGGCAAACTACCCCTGTCGGTGTTACTGATACCGTGGTGCAACTACGCCGCCGAGCGTCTCCACTATCGGACGCATCATCGACCGTGACCCCGATAAAATGCGCCACGCCCCGCTACGCCTGGATCGCCGCGGATGCCGCAAGCCACTGCGCCAAACCCGCAAAACACACCGTCCAAAAGGCATCTCTACCGCCCCCATGGAACTTGTTTGCTTGGGCTACCACTACCCGTAGCAGCGGCCGCGCAAATGCCTTGGCATGAAAACACCGAATCAGGCACTATTCGGCATAAACCCCCCTGTTGCACTTCGAGGTTGAATCCAAGGCATCATACAACAACACACCTTGTAGAGATGTATAATTGCAGTCAAGATTATCAGAACGAGGTGTTAACAAGGTCATGAGTAAGAAATTAGCTTTTAGTTGTGTGATGTGTTTAGCCTTCTTTTTTTTGGGGAAAAGTGTTTTTGGCCAAATGAATAAAGAAGATCACTCGGATATTAGTTTGCACTGTCAGCATTTTCCGCTGAATTGTTTGCAAGAGGATGTGGGTGAATTGTTGCAACAAAAACAAATGGCAGAGAAACCTTTGCCTTGGACACCACATGAATCAGGCCAGTCAATCTTTGGAGCAATATCGGAGATAAACGAGATAGCTGAAAGAGAAGATATCAACTGGGCTAATGTTGATATGGACGCTCTCTGGGAGCATTTGAAGGATATGAATTCGTTGATGATATACACAAGTGTTGAAAAACAAGAATTATCAAATGGTCTTGTGATGAATGTAACAGGTGATGAAAAGTCCACCAGAGCCATGGATGAAATGATTCCTGCTCACTCAAATTTCTTGATGAGCGTACGGCCAAATTGGGATATTTCATTTAGAAAAATTGAAAAGGGGTATTCAATCCGTGTGGTATCTGAAGATAACAATGAAACTCTAAAAATAAAAGCGCTTGGATTTTCAGGTTTTATGGTTCAAAATGATCACCATGGAGCTCATCATCTCGGAATTGCATTGGGCCAACATGTTCACTAACGTTAAGTTTATTCGTTTTTAGCCCTAGTGAAAAACACTGCTGTCCCATTAACAGACAAAAAAGATGGTCTGATTCGCTCTGAATTGATACAATGAGATGGCACACAACTTATTGAATCAAATAGGAGAATCAGACCATGGTGCATTGTGACACCGTTTTATCGCAACTCCTCAAATGGGTGCCGAGACATGAATTCGAGACCCTGGCCAAACGGCATCATATGGCCGCTCGTTCCTGTCGCGTCGCGTTGGGCGCAGTTCGTCGGCCTGTTCATGGCGCAGGTGACCGGCCGCGACAGATTGCGCGACATCGTCGACAACCTGGGCGCTCAGGCGCATCGGCTTTATCACTTGGGCGGCGTCGGCCTGTCCCGCTCCAGCCTGGCGCGCATCAACCGGGACAAGCCTTATACGTTGTACGAGGCACTGTTCGGGAAGCTGTTGCGACGTTGCCAAGGGGTCGCGCCAGGGCACAAGTTTCGTTTCAAGAACCCGCTGTATTCGCTCGATGCCACCACCATCGAGTTGTGCCTCTCGGCCTTTCCGTGGGCCGATTTCCGAACGACCAAGGGGGCGGTCAAGCTACATGTCGGGCTGAACCTCCGCGGTTGTCTGCCCGAGTTCGCAGCCATCACCGACGGCAAAACCAGCGACCTCGCTATCGGGCGCACGCTGGGTTTCCCAAAAGGCAGCCTAGTCGCCATCGACCGCGGATATAACGACTATGGCGGGTATAAACAGTTGCATGACAAAGGCATATTCTTTGTCACTCGTATCAAGAAAGACGCGGCGTATCGCGTTGTCGGTCGCGCGGCGGTGTTGCAGAGCAAGGGATTAACCTGCGACCAGCGCATCGTGTTCACCGGCGTCAAGGCATCCAGACAATGCCCCATCCCACTGCGCCGCATCGGCTACCGCGATGCCAAGACCGGCTGTTAGGAGTAAATAGAACTGTCCTAATAATTAACACGACATCTGTCCGCTTTTAATTGGTTTATACTCCTGACATTGTGAAGCGGATTTACGCAACGTCAGCCTGTATTTGTTCCTCATTCAATAAACAGCCATCTTTTGAATATCGTCCCAGTCGTCTGGGACCATGAAAAATTGAAATCAAGCCATCTAAATGGATCACAACCTTTACTTTGGCTTTGATGTAATGATAGCGATGTTTGTCTTTCGGCAGTTGTAAATTGAGGTTGTTAAATTGCACGCAATTGTCTTTCCTCACCCTGCGCTCATAACGCTGACAAAGGTAATCATCCAGATTAACACCGGCAAGCCGGACAAACGCATTGCCTTGTTCTCTTGCAGGACGTGCAAACTCCTCATTGAAGGCCGGCATGTAATGATGGTTAAGGTATGCATTAGCGGCTTTTATATCGGTGATGCCGTTGAGAGCCAATTCTTGAGGCAAGCGCCCTTGGTGAGTAGCAAAGGAACGTTCAGATCGCCCGCGAGCCTCAGGCGAATAGGCGGCAATCATATCAATGCCTAAGCGTTTAAGGGCAATGCCAAATTGAGTCGGATTGTTTTTATCCACCTTGCCGCCCACCTCTGGTGTATGCCAGTAATGGCTGCCCCGGTCGGAATAGAAAGTACAGAAAATACCTTTAGCCTTGAGTACATCTTTGACACCCAGCAACGAACTGACCGTGCCTTCCTGTTCAACAAAGCGCATGGAATAATGCTCGTTAGTGGCATCATCCATAGTCACAATTAAATCCCAATACACCCCGGGCACCCATAAATGGGTGCTGCCATCTTGATGGATCATCATGCCGGGCAATGCACTGGGGAGCCGTTTAATGCGATGAGGTCCAGGTGATTGACCTTTGGCCACCAAATTAGCTGATTGAAGTTGGTTTTTAACCCAGCTATAGCTACGTGACCCCTGGTGTTTTCGTTGATACCAACGATGAAAATGCCTGACATTCCAGCCATTATATCGACTGGAATATAAATCAGTTAATGCCATCACCTCATCAACCGGAGCGCACCGTACTGATAGGGTGTGCAGTCTTTTGTCACACAAGCCTTCCAGCCCTGACTCTTCATAACGGTTGATATACCTGCGAAAACTACGACTGCAGACTCCTAACAAAATGGCTGCCTCCTCTTGGCTTAATCGTTTGCATTGATATCCTTCATATGCCTCTTCAAATCTCATCTGTTTTAATTCCTCAACAAAGGCTGTCCGGTTCATTTGCCACCCCCAAATAGGATAGAATAAATCCGGACAGTTCACGTGTTAATTATTAGGACAGATAATTTACTCCTAACAATCCAACTTGTGTTTTTCTATAGATGCATATAATATAAGCATACTTTGATGCTATTTATGAGCGCATTTTGGAGACACTGCAATGAGAACCACCCTGAACATTGACGACGAATTGCTGGCGAAGGCACAGCAGGTAACCGGAGTGACGGGAAAAACCGCCCTGGTCAGAAAAGGGCTGAACGCCTTGATTGAACGGGAAAGCGCCCGTCGGCTGGCGCGGCTGGGCGGAACCGAGCCGAAGTTGAAAGCCATCACCCGGCGACAATCCGGACCCGCATGATTCTGGTGGACACCTCCGTCTGGATTGATCATTTGCGTAGCGGGGATGGGGGTCTGACTTCGCTGCTGAATGACAATCAGGCCATGATCCATCCATTTGTAATCGGCGAGCTGGCGTGCGGCAATCTGAACAACCGCGCCGAGGTATTATCGAGACTCCGGGATCTGCCCATGACCCCTGTTGCCGCCGACCCGGAAGTGCTGTTTTTTATTGAACAGCAACGCTTGATGGGGCGGGGAATCGGTTATGTAGATGCCCATCTGCTGGCGGCCGCCGCCTTGATCTCATCAGCCTGTCTGTGGACACGAGACAAGCAGTTACGGGCGGTCGCGGCTTCCCTTGAGCTGGCTTACAATGCCAATTGAATCACTTAATCTAATCAAAGAAGCGCGGCATGAGCGCGGCCCCCTATACCGAAGACATCCTCGTCCAGCAGACAACGGCCGATTATCTGGAGCAACAACTCGGCTGGGAGTCGGTGTATGCCTACAATAATGAAGACTTCGGACCGAACAGCCTGCTGGAGCGGGCATCTGACCGCGAGGTGGTGCTGACGCGAACGCTTCGCGAGAAGCTGGTCGAGCTGAATCCGGGACTGCCAGACAACGCCTACGACGACGCACTACGGCAGATCACCGCCACGGTTGCCTCGCAGACCATCGTCGCCGCCAATCGCGAGAAGTACGACCTGGTCCGCGACGGCGTACAGGTCACCTTCCGCCGCAACGACGATGGCGAGCGGGTGCGGGAACGGCTGCGGATCTTTGATTTCGAAGCGCCGGAGAACAACCACTTCCTGTGCGTGCGCGAGCTGTGGGTGCGGGGCGATCTCTACCGCAGGCGCGCCGACATCGTGGGCTTCGTCAATGGACTGCCGCTGCTGTTTGTGGAGTGCAAGAACATCCACAAAAACCTCAAAGCCGCCTATGAACAGAACTTCGCCGACTACCGGGACACCATCCCGCACCTCTTCCACCATAACGCCTTGGTAATGTTTGGTGTGAGATCAGGGTCAGAGTAGAAATTATTGGTGTGAGATCAGGGTCAGAGTAGAAATTATTGGGGCTTGGGACCAGGTTTTTCTGGCTTCACTCTTCGTTGATAAAGTTGTTCAACTTGCTCCTTAAACCTTGCGCTCCCAAATGCCATACAGCTATTTGTTGCATGTCTCAAATCATCAACTAGTTCAACATTCAAAATATCTTCAAACAAATCCCGATACTATACAAACATTACATTTTCAACGAATCAATTTGCTTAACAAATAATTTCTACTCTGACCCTGATCTCTCTTTCACAGAAATATCTGCTGACTGGACTGCACCACACTCAATGTCAACCGAGCGTGGTCAACGGATCGTTGATTACTGCAAATCAAGGGTCTGCTGTACTATCTCCTTTATTTCCGGTGGTAGCGCCGGTAGTGCTTGTGCTCGTTGTAATAGTCTTTGCAAGCCGCTCGTGCACGAGGAATCAAATCCCGCAAAGCAACTTTCCATCTGCTGCTCCATATCTCTTATCCAATTCTCCATTTCTTTTTCCGCTAACTCTTCCTCGGCACTGACGACCGGTTCCACTTTCGTGCATGCACTGATGCTATCGCCACGAGTGTCTGGTTTGCGTCCAGTAAAATATTCGCCGTCAAAGGTCTGGAAACTGCACATTCCCCACGGATTATTGCCGGCATCTTTTTCGCGATGAAAACATGCTATCCAGCAAATCTCGCCCTGCGGCACACGGTCGGTAACTAATTCCTTGTCACCATTTCCACGCAGATTGATATTGCTGGAAATATTTTGGCTACCGTCATAAAACTTCGCAGTGATGGCCTCGCTACATGTGGACTGCACATATAGCCACGACCCATCGCTACCCTGTGCCTTGTCCAGATACGGACGCAGGCAGCTTGCAGCTTTGTTTGTTGAAGAACTAATGCGTTCGGTTGTCGGTTTGCTACGACCGCGATATGTGTTTTCGTCCAGAGATTTTTGTAGTTCGCAATCATCATCGGTGGTGAAGCAAGCGGCGTAATAGATATTTCCGCCATAAATACTTGGCATAACTTGTGACCAATTCTGCAAAGCAATTTCATGCGGTATTCCAATTGTAGTTTTTTCGTTGTTATAAAAAACAACATCAATATCCTGTATGCAACGGTTCTGCGCGAAAGTTTCAACGCGATTGCTGGTATCGCTATGAAGCAATCTAACTTCAACACAATCGGCAGGATTTTCAGCAAAAGCCGTGTTGGAAAAGAAAACACCACCGACAAGTGAAATCGCGCACAGGGTTAAGAGTTTTAGGTGTTTCATAATAATTTCCTAGTTAATTAAAGTTATCGCAATCCGATTTAATTGAGGGGCGAAGTGTAAACTATTTTTTCAATAAAATAAAAATCCTTCTGAAACCAGTTATCTCACCCGTGCAGTGAGATCAGGGTCAGAGTAGAAATTATTGGGGCTTGGGACCAGGTTTTTCTGGCTTCACTCTTCGTTGATAAAGTTGTTCAACTTGCTCCTTAAACCCTGCACTCCCAAATGCCATACAGCTATTTGTTGCATTTCTCAAATCATCAACTAGTTCAACATTCAAAATATCTTCAAACAAATCCCGATAACGCTGTCTTCTTTGGTATTCATCCCAACCCAAAGACAAATATATCTCATGCTTCGATAACAGCTCGTTCTTCAACCCCAAAGCATTACTTTGATAACTAGACCAAGGGTACTTTCCAGGGTCATTTACAATTCCAGCCCGTACCGGATTGAGCTCTATATAGCGCTGACAAGTTAGAAAGCATTGATCGCTATCGATCAAGCACGACTTAAACCTGCCCTCCCACAAAGTGCCAGTCCGCCTATACTGTTGGTTAAAATAGCGAACATAATATCTCCCAACATATTGCACCATTTTCGAAATACTGCCATCGCAGTGCGATGTCGCAAGGAGATGCACATGATTTGTCATCAAAACCCACGCATGGACATCCACGCCGTATGCCATTGCCCCATCTAATAGAAAGCCAAGATAGTTACGATAGTCTTCATTACATATGAAACTTATCTGACGATTATTGCCTCTCTGAATAATATGAAGCGGCATGCCCTGCGGACACAACCTTGGTAGTCTTGCCATTTGACCCTCCTTGATCTTCTGACGTTAGCTGTTAAGCGGTTTACTCAATCTCTATACAAACATTACATTTTCAACGAATTGCTTAATTTGCGTAACAAATAATTTCTACTCTGACCCTAATTCTTCTAATCCTTTAAGATACCGTGCGCAGATACATCAGTCTTGGCATATATGCAGTCCAGATTGTATAACAAGTTGTATAACGGCATTTCTTAACTTGGGCAGGCATACTCAATGAATGACGAGCAAACTTCGGCACCAGCCGAAAACACGATGGTAACCGATCCGGTGTGCGGGATGAGCGTTGATCCCGAACAGCCGGCAGCGACCGCAGTACAGGGCGGGATTACCTATTATTTCTGCAGTAATCACTGCCAGGCAAAGTTCAGTGCGGATGCGGATGGTTATTTGTCAGGCAAGGCGCGAGAACAGAGCGAAACTCCGAATCAGGAAGTCGGAATTTACACTTGCCCGATGCACCCGGAAGTCCGGGAGAACAAACCTGAGGTATGCCCGGCATGTGGTATGGCACTTGAAAGAGAATCGGTGCCGCAGGTCACGCACACGCAATACACCTGCCCGATGCATCCCGAAATTGTCGAGGATGAACCTGGTGATTGCCCGATTTGTGGCATGGCGCTCACGCCTGTTACCGTAGAATTGAAGGAACAAGAAAATCCAGAGCTGGCGGATATGACTCGGCGTTTCTGTGTCAGTGTCGCACTGTCAATCCCCCTGCTGATCATCGCTATGGGTGGGCTCGTACCGGGAGTCAGTTTCGACTGGCTGGGGTCTCCCCGCACCTTGGCCTGGCTGGAAATGATTGTTGCCACACCCGTGGTACTTTGGGGTGGCTGGCCATTCTTTGTGCGTGGCTGGCGCTCGGTAATGAGCCGAAATCTAAACATGTTCACCTTGATCGCCCTCGGCACCGGAGTCGCCTATATTTACAGTCTGGTGGCGACGCTGGCGCCGGAGATTTTCCCGGCATCGTTTGGCAATGAGTTCGGAGAAGTCGCTGTTTACTTTGAAACGGCAGCAGTCATCATCGCCCTGGTGTTGCTCGGTCAGGTCATGGAACTACGCGCACGCAGCAGTACCGGCGCCGCCATTAAAGCGCTTCTGGGTCTCGCGCCAAATACCGCCAGACGGATCGAAGCCGATGGAAGTGAACGAGACGTACCGCTAGACCAAGTCCGGCTGGGGGATCGTTTGCGCATCAGACCGGGCGAAAAAGTGCCAGTCGATGGCTTGGTGCTGGAGGGTGACAGCGCAATCGACGAGTCCATGATTACCGGCGAACCCATCCCGGTGGCAAAAACGGTGAACGATCAGGTTCTCGGGGCGACCGTCAACGGAACCGGCGGGTTAGTTATTGAGGCCCAGCGTGTCGGCGCCGACACTTTGCTTGCACAAATTGTGCAGATGGTCGCCCAGGCGCAGCGTAGCCGTGCGCCGATTCAAATGCTTGCTGATGTTGTCGCCGGTTATTTTGTCCCGGCGGTAATTCTGGTTGCGGTGATCGCCTTTATCGCCTGGGCGCTGTGGGGTCCGCAGCCGGCCATGGCCTACGCCATCATCAATGCCGTGGCGGTGTTAATTATTGCTTGTCCCTGTGCATTGGGACTGGCCACCCCCATGTCCATCATGGTTGCCACCGGTAAGGGCGCGGGCGCGGGCGTATTGTTCAAAAACGCCGAAGCAATCGAAATGATACGCAAGGTTGATATACTGGTGGTTGACAAAACAGGAACACTGACCGAGGGTAAACCGCAGCTGGTTTCCGTAGGCCCGGTGGGGAATGTCGATGAAACGCAGCTATTATATTGTGCGGCGACGCTGGAACGTGGCAGTGAACACCCTCTGGCTGTAGCCATTGTCGAGGGTGCGTGCGGCCGCGGCATTGAACCCGGACAGGCTGAATCGTTTCAGTCGGTTACCGGAAAAGGCGTTACTGGCGTCGTTGATGGCAAGACGGTTGGCCTCGGCAATCGTGCGTTACTGGAGCAACTAAAACTCAAAGCATCAGATTCATTATGGCAGCATAGTGAGCAGATGCGCGCAGACGGGCAAACCGTCATGTTTGTCTCCATTGACGGAGCGGTTGCTGGATTGATCGGGGTCGCTGACCCGGTCAAATTGACTACCTCGGCAGCCATCAATGCCCTGCGCGATGAAGGGTTAAGAGTGATCATGCTTACCGGCGATAATGAAACCACAGCCCGTGCTGTCGCCCAAAAGCTCGCTATTGACGACATTGTCGCCGGCGTGTTGCCCGGCCAGAAAGCCGAGAAAATAAAACAACTGCAAGAGGCCGGACATGTCGTGGCGATGGCGGGCGATGGCATAAACGACGCCCCCGCATTGGCCCAAGCTCAAGTGGGTATTGCCATGGGCACGGGCACCGACGTGGCCATGGAAAGCGCCGGCGTCACGCTGGTGAAAGGCGATCTGCGTGGCATCGTCCGTGCGCGGCGACTGAGTCGGGCGACCATGCAGAATATTCGCCAGAACCTGTTCTTTGCCTTTGCCTACAACTGCCTGGGAGTGCCGGTCGCAGCGGGTGTACTGTATCCGGCATTCGACATACTGTTAAGTCCAATCATCGCTGCGGCGGCGATGAGCTTCAGCTCGGTATCCGTGATCACCAATGCGCTACGGCTAAACAGGTTGGAATTATGAAATCTATTGATGCTGAGCAAGTGCATCGTATCTGTGAGTTTTCAAGGCTTATCGACAGGCTCTCGCAATTGCATCAACAACCGACCGATGAGATGCGCGATTTACTGCTGACACAGCCCACAGCAACCGAGTTGAATAATTCATTTAGGGTCATGACAACTTTAGCGGCTTTTTTCTAAAGTCATCAAGCAAGACTTTATACAAATCCTGCCCTCTATTATTGAATCTGAATTCACATTCTTTAAGGTGTGAATTGAACATGCTTTTGTTCATCCCCTTAAACTTGACTAGACGTATTTTAGCATAGCCCCAAAAAGATTCGATGCCATTGATATGACTATTGCCTCGCACAAATTCATTCCGACCATGATGCACTCTGAAATGTTTCTTATAGCCAAAATCAACCAGACCATTATAGCCGCGCCAACCATCAGAATGAATGACGCTGCCGATCTCTGTTTTACCTAAGATAATGCGCTGTAGCGTATATGCAGAGCAATCCGGCGCTATTTCCATATAAACTTTCCCTGTTCTTTTGAGCAAGCCAAATACCATGATTTTGCCCCCAGCGCCTCGACCACGCTTCCCTTTAATGCGTCTAGCCCCAAAATAACTTTCATCCACTTCGATCTGCCCGGCTAATGGCACAGAGGCTTGTCGGCAATGACTGACCATTCGTAACCGAATAGCGGTCAAGTATTTGTTGATGGTTTGCCGACTTAAACCGGTTAATTCTGCTATTTGTGTCGCCGTTAAATCTACGGAAAAAATATTTGATTAAATCTCTAAATTTCCTCTCTGACACATGGGAACGAATGACATACTTGTTTTTTACTTTCATAACAACACCTTACCATGATATTGACCATGCTAAAGTTGTCATGACCCAAATATATTTTCCTTTGCGCGCCGGAAAATCTCGTGGTCGGTGAAGTATTTTCCCGGCAGACCGATGATCGGCTCGGCCGCGACTTCGTGATGGGTCATTCGGTATACCAATCGGTATGCAAGCAAAAACTGCTGATAAAATACTCCGAAAATTCCCTCGGGGCAATGCGAAAAACATGGAAACCCAAGCGGAAATAGTCATCATCGGCGGCGGAGTGATGGGCTGCTCGCTTGCCTACCACCTGTGCAAGGAAGGGCAAACCGATATGCTACTGCTGGAAAAAGGCGAGTTGAGCAGCGGCTCGACCTGGCATGCGGCCGGGCAGATTACCCATTCGGTGAGCCAATACGCGCTGGCTAAAATGGCAGCCTACGGCACTGCCCTTTACCCTGCCCTGGAGCAGGAAACCGGTCAGCCCTGTGGCTGGCATGGTTGCGGCAGTTTGCGGGTCGCCTACCAGGATGATGAAGTGGACTGGCTGAAATACACCATGTCGGTGAGCCGCAGCCTCGCTCAGGCTGACCATGAAATGGAACTCATCGGAGCACAACGCATCGCCGAACTCCATCCTTTCTATAACCTTGACGGCATCAAGGCGGCACTCCACACGCCCCACGACGGTCATGTTGACCCGGCCGGCGTTACGCTGGCCATGGCAAAAGGAGCGCGCATGATGGGTGCAACCATCCTGCGCAACAATCGCGTCCATGGCATCACCATCAAGCGCGGTGGCGAGTTCATCGTGCATACCGAAAACGGCGACATCACGGCCCACACGGTGGTCAATGCCGGCGGCATTTATGCCCGCCAGATTGGCCAGTGGGTGGGCCTTGATTTACCCATCGCCAATTTGCTTCATCACTATCTGATTACCGAGCGCGTGCCGGAGCTTGCCAAGTTGGAGACCGAACTGCCGATTGTCCGCGATGATCGAAAAGTGTCCGGCTATATCCGCATGGAACAACAATCCGGACTAATCGACATTTACGAAAAAGCGAACGCGACCACGGTGTGGGCCTACGGCGCACCCTGGGAATCGGAAAACGAACTCTTTGAAGCGGACTACGAGCGCATCATGCCGTGGTTGCAAAACGCCATGGAGCGCATGCCGGTGCTGGCAAATCTCGGCATCAAGCGCGTGGTGCGCGGCGCCATCACCCATCCGGCGGACGGCAACATGCTACTCGGACCAATCGGCCGGCGAAATTTTTGGTTGTGTTGCGGTGCCCAGGTGGGCATCGCCTGGGGTCCCGGTGCGGGAAAATATCTCGCTCGGTGGATGGTGCACGGCAGCGTAGATATTTCCCTGCGCAGTTTTGATCCGCATCGCTTCGGCGCAGTAATGGATAATCAGTATCGCCTTGAAAAAGCCTCCGAAGATTATGTGCTGCGCCATGAAATTCCCTACCCCGACTTTGACCGTGCCGGTTGTCGTCCTTCCCATTCCAAAACTTCGCCTTTGTATGAATTGCTTCGGGAAAAAGGTGCGGTCTATGAAGATGTGTTCGGCTGGGAGCGTCCGCACTGGTATGCCATGGCGGGAACACCGCAACAACCCATTCACAGTTTTCGGCGTTCCGTCCTGCATGCGATCATCGGCCGGGAAGTCAACGGGTTGCGCGCCCACGCCGGCATCGCTGACCTGAGTGCGTTTGCCAAAATCGAAGTATCGGGCGCGGATGCGGCTACCTATTTGGAACGCGTGTCCTCCAATCAACTGCCGAAAAAAACCGATGGCATCATCCTCACCTACCTGATTGCCGACAACGGCCGTATCAAGGGCGAGGCAACGCTGATGAAACTCGCTGCCAACCATTACTACCTGGTGTATGCCGCAGTGCGAGAGACCGCGCTCCTCTACTGGATGACCAATCAAGTGCACGATGACGAGGCCGTGCGCTTCACCAATCAATCCGAAACCCGGGGTGTGTATATGCTTGCCGGGCCGAAGTCCAGAGATATTCTCGCTCAATGCACCGACGCGCCCCTCGACAATGCCGGATTTCCCTGGCTTTCGGCGCGTTCGATCGCCGTGACCGGGGTGGAATATATACGCGCCATGCGGGTCTCCTATACCGGCGAGTTGGGCTGGGAACTGCACATACCGATGCCAGGAATGACAGCGGTCTACCGGGCACTTACCTCCACCGCTCCTGGCGCGGGGATGGTGCACATCGGCTCCAAAGCACTCAACGCCATGCGCATGGAAAAATCCTATCGCTCCGGTCATGAACTGACCAACGAAGTAACCATGGCGGAAGCGGGCGTTGTGCGCTTTGCCCGGGATGCCCGGGATGGTGAGTTCCAGGGACGCGCTGCGACCCTTGCGCCGACACAAAAATGGACGCTGGTTTGCTTGCAACTGGATGAACCATCGGCGGCGCAACCGAATGCCGACCCGCTCGGTTCGGAATCGGTGTGGCATCAAGGTCAGGTGGTGGGACGAATTTCATCGGGGGGATATGGCTATGCGGTCGGGCATTATCTGGGGTTTGCCTACGTTGCGCCCGAAGTCGCCGCTTTGGCAACGGAACTGGAGGTGCTGGTGCTGGGGACACCGAGGCGAGCGGTGGTGGTGAAACAACCGCTTCGGGACCCGCAAAACCAATTGCCACGCGCCTGACGCAAACGCCTCTCCGATAAAAATGACATAATCGGGCAACCACTTCAACCTGCGGAGGACAACGTGGACCAACAACGATTTGAACTCGGGCTTGCGCAACGCAAAGCCACTCTGGGCACCGACTATGTGGAAAAAAATCTGGCGGCAGCGGACGATTTCACCCGCCCCTTTCAGGAAATGATGACCGAATGGTGTTGGGGTTTCGGTTGGGGCGATGATTGCATCGACCCGAAAACCCGCTCCATGATGAACCTGACGATGATCGGCGCACTCGGGCGAATGCACGAATGGGAAATTCACTGCCGCGGCGCGATCAACAACGGTGTCACCAAAGAGCAACTTCGCGCCATCATTCATGTCATTGCCATTTACTGCGGCGTGCCGCAATCGCTGGAATGTTTCTGCACCGCCCGCAAAGTCATGGACGAGTTGGGAATCAAATAACCATCCGGC
Source organism: Candidatus Poriferihabitaceae bacterium (assembly GCA_965249835.1). Lineage (GTDB taxonomy): Bacteria > Pseudomonadota > Gammaproteobacteria > Arenicellales > Poriferihabitantaceae > JAHRAW01. The sequence goes on along the minus strand of CBDFMY010000001.1, from coordinate 381,653 downwards.
GTCGAAGATTTGAAATGAGACTTTTGCATAATCCATAATCATTTCTCATAATCTCACTTCTGACATTTTTCAGGGTCTTGACTCGTTAACACCCTAAAGATATTTCCAAAAAACCTCGTTTTTCTTGAAAAACGTTCACAAACCAACCCGATTTACTTGCTTTGGTTGGTTGGGTTGCTGTTTTGCCTTTCCCCCCGCCTTTTAGACGCAACACGCCGGTGAACTTCGCATTTGCTTGAAAATATTCATCCCGGTTTTAAGATTATGAGTCATCGCAATCAGTTGCGCTCTGCTTTTGTTTCTTTCCAGCCCAAGGTGTCTTGCCTGACCTAATCCGTGATGTTGTTTTAATAGCCCAAAGGTGCGCTCGACGATATAACGGATGCCTGAACGTTGCCTGTTTTGCTGTTTTTGTTGGTCGGTCAACGGTTTGTTTCTATAAGCCCGGTGCAGAACTTTATTGTTTTGCCGGCCCAGTTTCTGGTCGTTTTCCTGATTGGCATATGCGCTGTCCGCGTAAACTTGCCCATGGGTTTTGACCAGCAGTTTGTCCATCTCTTGTGAGTCATGCACATTGCCTGGCGTGTAAGTCATCTTCTTGACAAAACCATGTCCATCCGTATTGGCGTGCATCTTGAAGCCGTAGGTGGTTTTGCGCTTGCCATCAGCGGCGACCTTGACGTGGTAACCGGCCTCCGGGTCTTGCGTGTTATTGCCATCCTTGCCCTTGCGTTTGCGTGATTGCTTGGCTTTTATCACCGTGGCATCAATGAGGTTGATTGAACCGACTGAGGCGATAATGCTGTTTTGCTCCAGATGCGTGTTAATTTGCTCTAATAGCGGCTCTAAAAGGTTCTCAGTGCTCAGCAGGTTCCTGAAACGCCGGATGGTCGTGTGGTCTGGCACCGCTTCACTCAAACTTAAGTCAATAAAGCGCCTGAACATCAAATCCCTGGCAATTTGTTTTTCCAAGGCTTCATCGCTTAGGTTATACCACGCTTGCAGGATTAGGATCTTGAACATCATCAGCGGCGGGTAGGCAGGCACGCCTCTTTTAGATGAATAAAGTCCCGCAAGGGTGGTCTCTATCTCTTTCCAGTTAATGATGCTGTGCACATCGTCAAGTTCGCTCAGGGATTTATGCTCGACCACAAGCATGTCTGCCATTGAGTGTTGGGCGGTTTGTTTCCAGGACATTTTGAGTTGGTTTTGGTGGTTGTTTAGAGGTTTCTTATTTTACTGGATTAAGTATGATTTAGGCTTGATTTATGCAAAGGTCTCTTGTTATGCTTCCTCTCGCTATTGTCGATGGTTATGTCCGCGTGGATTTATAGCCAGCAGCCATGAAAGAACTCTCGATCCATTGGAATAAACGTGTTCACTACCCCGGCAAGTTTTGCTCCATATTGTGGCGATGCCGCAAAAACCTTTCGCCCAATGGCACGCACTTTTTTTACGGCGGGGGTAAAATCGCCATCCGCACTCACCAAATAGGCGACATCGTATTGCCCTTCGTATGCCATGGAAACCATATCGGTCGCCAGCATCACATCCACCGCCTTCTCGATCCAAATCGGGGCACTCGCAGATTGAGCGATCCTGGTTAATTCATCAACGGCATTAGACGGCAAGTCCATATCATCCCGGCGCGGCAGGGCATTCAGCCAGTTTTGAAGTTTTTTGTTTGAGTCTTTCGCTGGTCGCATTTCCAGACGTCCCAAAAAAACATTGATTTGATTAAATCGTTCCAAATGCGCGATAAATTTGCGTTGCATTCGATAACGCGTCAGGTCGCCCTTTTGCTGAACCCTGCCTATATAGTAGCGCGTCTCGACCCACTGCCGCGTACCGACCAATTTTCTGGAAAACGCTTCGTAATCAAAATCAATGCCAGTGCTCAATTGGATTTCGTGCATATTGTGATAAAAATTATTGCCGTCAATAAAAATAACGGCATTCTCATTCTTGGCGTTCATAGCCCCGCTCTGCTGGTCAAAAAAAACCCCGGCGTGTATCCGATTGACACCAGATAGACCCCGGGGGGATTAACGCCTTTCGGGCGCGGGTGGCATTTTACACTAAAAAACCATAAGTCAACCACATTTTCCAATATTTTTTCTTAAAGGGTCTTAAATAGAGACTTTTGCATAATCCATACTCATTTCTCATAATCTCACTTCTGACATTTTTCAGGGTCTTGACTCGTTAACACCCTAAGGATATTTCCAAAAAGCCTCGTTTTTCTTGAAAAACTCTCACAAACCAACCCGATTTACTTGCTTTGGTTGGTTGGGTTGCTGTTTTGCCTTTCCCCCGCCTTTTAGACGCAACACGCCGGTGAACTTCGCATTTGCTTGAAAATATTCATCCCGGTTTTAAGATTATGAGTCATCGCAATCAGTTGCGCTCTGCTTTTGTTTCTTTCCAGCCCAAGGTATCTTGCCTGACCTAATCCGTGATGTTGTTTTAATAGCCCAAAGGTGCGCTCGACCATATAACGGATGCCTGAACGTTGCCTGTTTTGCTGTTTTTGTTGGTCGGTTAACGGTTTGTTTCTATAAGCCCGGTGCAGAACTTTATTGTTTTGCCGGCCCAGTTTCTGGTCGTTCTCCTGATTGGCATATGCGCTGTCCGCACATTAACCAATTGCCTAACGCGGTCAAGTGCGTCGGGCGCGGTTGTCGGTGCGTGATTACGGTGAACGGTAGCGCGTGGAGCGAACACAATCTTGAACGCGCGGTCTACCAGGAAGCCGAGAAGCATCAATTCACGGTGGAGGCTATTATTGAAACCGAATACATCCGCAAGGAAAACATCAACGTTCATATATTGGTTATTCGGCGCTAACGGGCGACGATCAGTAGCCCCCCCAATCAGTGGTGCGAGCGTAGTTGTTTTGGTTATGCCGACCCAAGCCGGTCGGTCACCGCTTTAATCACCGCCTCGCTGGAAGTGGATTCGGCGGTAACCAGCAGGTTCTGCTTTTGGTAAAACCCGATGAGCGGCGCGGTTTTATCCAAGTAGGTTTCCAGACGCTGACCAATTGCCTGTTCGGTTTCATCCTCGCGTTGCACCACGGCACTACCGCACTTGTCGCAAACGCCTTCAATCGCCGGCGGCTTGCTCTTGATGTTGTAAATTTCCTGACACTCGGGATTTTCGCAAGTGCGGCGAGTGGCGAGGCGATCCAGTATTACTTCTCGCGGCACTTCAATATTCACCACCATATCAAGGGTGATGTTTAATTTGCCGAGCAGATGCTGCAACGCTTGCGCCTGGGGAATGGTGCGCGGAAAACCGTCCAGCAAAAAACCGTTGGCGCAATCGGGTTGCCGCAGCCGACGCTCCATCAAAGCCATAACCAGATCATCCGGCACCAACTCGCCGCGGCGCATATAGTCGCCGGCCTGCCGCCCGAAATCGTCGCCCGCGTCAACCGCACCGCGCAGAATATCGCCGGTGGAAATTTGCACCGAGCCGTCGATGGCAGACAGATGTTTGGCGATGGTGCCTTTGCCCGCACCGGGCGCACCCAAAAGAATCAATTTCATGGTTGTATGTAATCACGCCTTGCCAATGATGCGGTGATTATACCCGTATATGAAAGCCCTCGGAAAGGTCGGACACCGAATCTGAATCCGGCTTCGCCGCTACCGCCACTCCGGTAACCTGCGCATGCTCCGGACCAATCCATAACCATGATTCCAACTCCCCCAGTGTTTGCGTGTCCCCGGTGGCGCTAACTTCCACTTCTCCACCGGGCAGATTTCTCACCCAGCCGGTGAGTTTCAATTGTTCCGCCACGTGCTTCGTCCGGTAACGAAACCCGACGCCTTGCACGCGACCGCTAATGATGTAATTTCGCGAGGTTGTCATAACGCATTGTGCTTGTCTTTTGCGCGTATCATCCCTGATACGCGCCCTTCGGGCTCGCTTCGCTCGCGAAAAATCGCTCCCGGCGATTTTTTCGTTGCCATGCGGTGTTGCGCTTGTCCCATTTTATTATGGCGTTGCCATTGGCATCGCCAAACTTTTATCTGATTTGTCCAGTATGTGGTGGCATCAAACAGATTTAATGATTACAATGCGCGACCGTCGACGGCGTGACCGTCGGCAATGAACCACCCGTCCGCCATCGTATCAATTAGACATTAACAGAATCGAGACGCTGGCAAGACGGGAAGTAAAGTTAATGTCAATTTGGAGGAAAAGTTTCATGTCTGAGCGTCATGTGGGAACCGTAAAATGGTTCGACAACCGAAAAGGTTATGGATTCATTCAACGGGATGATGTGGGCGATGATGTATTTGTCCACTTTAGAGAAATACAAGGAGAAGGTTTCAAAACCTTACTCGAAGGGCAAAAAGTCGAATTCGGCTTGATCGAGCGAGATAAAGGGTTTGCAGCGGAAAATGTCGCACCGATTGAACAGCCTGGTTAATCAGCCTGGTTAATCAGCCTGGTTGAATGACATTGGTTGACCAAACCAATTGAAATAACCCCGTCGCGCAAGTGGAATCCAAATAACACGCACCAAACGAGCGACACCCGATTTTTTGTGATGGTTGCGTGCCGCGGGCGTATCGGTGTTGGCTACTCTACTGCTCGCCCCGCTCCACCCGTATCGGATCGGGCAGATGCAGGGTGGAAGTCGGGAACGCGATCTCGGCGCCGTGGGCGCTGATGATGTCGTTGATTTTCAGCAGTATATCCTGCTTGACCTCGTGAAAACGCACCCACCCGGTGGTGCGCGTGTATGCATACACAAAAAAGTCCAGAGAAGAAGGAGCGAAACGGTTGAAATTGACGATGGCAACCTGGGTCTGGTCAATTTCCGGGTGCTCGGCGAGCAGCGTATTGACCTCGGCAACAATCGCCGGCATTTTGTCCGCGTCTTGATAGCGAATGCCGATGGTCTCGTAGAGTTGCCGATGCGTCATACGAGACGGATTGACGATGGCCACGGTCGCGAATATGCCATTCGGCAGATAGATGGGACGCTTGTCGAAAGAGCGAATGCGCGTCAATCGCCAGCCAATATACTCCACCGTGCCTTCAATTTCCCGGTCCGGGGAGCGCACCCAGTCGCCGACTGCGAACGGGCGGTCAAGGTAAAGCATCAGCCCGCCGAACATGTTGGCGAGTAAGTCGCGGGCGGCAAAGCCGACGGCGATGCCACCGATGCCGCCGAACGCCAGTATGCCGGAGATGCTGAACCCCAGAGTTTGCAACACTACCAGTGCGGTGGTGATGAGAATGGAAGCGCGCAACAATTTGCCCACCGCGTCCACCGTGGCGAGGTCCAGTTGCTTTCCTTGGGCCTCGCTGCGCGTGACGATGTTGCGTTGCACTTGTCGCGCCAGACGCATCAGGAACCAGGTGATTGCGCCGATGACACCGATCTGGCGTATCGGCTCCACCGCGGTGAATATCGGCGCCAGAGTTTCGGCATAGACGACATCGGCGGCGAAGGTGAAACCCACCACCCACACCAGCAATGTAGCCGGACCTTGCACCGCCAAAACCACCGCGTCATCCCACGGGTTGGGCGTGTCCAGAAGTTTTTTGCGTAGCCGCTTTAATCCAACACGCAACACCAGATTGCACAATAGCGCGAGGAACACGATTAAAAACACCTGCACAATCCAGGCGTGTTGGCCGGTGCCGCTGATTAATCGGGTGAAGATTTGATCGTATTGCATAATGATTTTTGTCGGATTGGGGTCGGATTTTTGGCGGATAATTTTTTGGCGCACCCGTATCAGGGTAGCCTCGTATTAGTGTTCCAATCACCCGAGAGGATACTCCAATCCGTCGAAAATAAAAACCGGATTGAAAGCGTTTTGTGCGAACCTACCATCTCGCAAACACAGTTTTTGCGACTTCAATGGTTTGCCGGATTTCGCGCTCGCCGTGGGCCGATGAAATGAACCCGGCTTCAAAAGCCGATGGCGCCAGATAAACTCCGCCTTCCAGCATGCCGTGAAAAAACGCCTTGAAGCGATCGGCATCGCAAGCCATCACATCGGCGAATGAATTCACTTCCCGCTGCTCGGTAAAAAACAAACCGAACATCGCCCCGACTCGGTTGGCGCGCAAGGCAACGCCGGCTTGTCCGGCTGCTTCCAGCAACCCCGCAACCAGATGTTCGGCAGCGGCATCCAATTCATCGTAAAAACCTTCTGCCGCCACGGCTTTCAATGTCGCCAGGCCGGCCGCCATGGCCACCGGGTTGCCGGACAACGTCCCGGCTTGATACACGCCGCCGTCCGGCGCCAGTTGCGACATAATTTCCGCCGAGCCGCCGAACGCGCCCACCGGCATACCGCCGCCGATAATTTTTCCAAGGACGGTGAGGTCGCCGGTTACGCCATACACGCCTTGCGCGCCCCGGGGGCCGACACGAAAGCCGGTCATAACTTCATCCATAATCAACATACTTCCGGCGACATCGCACAATTTACGCACGTCTTCCAGAAAACCCGGCAGCGGCGGAATGCAATTCATGTTGCCGGCAACCGGCTCAATGATGACCGCGGCGATTTGGTCGCCAGACTGCGCGAAAATGTTTTGCAACGAATCCGCGTCATTGAAGGTTGCGGTTAAGGTGTGCTCGGCCATGGACGCGGGCACACCGAGCGAAGTGGGGACGCCGAAAGTCAGCGCGCCGGAACCGGCCTTGACCAGCAGACCATCGGCGTGGCCGTGATAGCAACCTTCCAATTTGACGATTTTATCGCGGCCAGTGTAACCGCGCGCCAGCCGGATGGCACTCATGGCGGCTTCGGTACCGGAGTTCACCATCCGCACCAGATTGACCCACGGCAACCGCGCGCAAATCTGCTCGGCCATTTCGGTTTCCAGCACGGTCGGCGCGCCGAAACTCAGCCCGCGCGGAATAGTTTCCGCCACCGCCTGGAGGACGCGCGAATCGGCGTGGCCAAGAATCATCGGGCCCCAGGAGCCGACATAATCAATGTAACGTTTGCCGTCTTCGCCGATGACATGTGCACCTTCGGCTTCGCGGATGAAAACCGGGTCGCCGCCCACCGAGTGAAACGCCCGCACTGGCGAATTCACGCCGCCGGCAATCACGCGTTTGGCTTGCGCGAAAAGTTCGTGATGGCTCACTTGATTCATTGATTGGACGCTTCGCCAATGACAAGCATGCGCGGATGCGTGATGCTCATTCGTTTTGATTTGGATTTTATTCTTCCCTGCGCGACCGCGCGTTTGCCAACCCAACTTTTTGCATCCACGTCGTGCCAATATCGATGCCATGCGGCGTGATAAATGCGCAACTTCAAACTTTCGCTCAGGATAATTTCAATGCGCTTGCCGGTCAACGAAACCGAGGTGACGATGCCGGAGACGCGCACCGGACCATCCTTTTTCGGCAGTCCTTGTTCAAGAGGCAGCACCGCAAAATATGGCTCACCCCACAGACCGATGCCCTTTTGTCGCGCTTCGGCTTCGTCTTTTCCGTAGATTTCCAAGTGGCCGAGGTCGGGCGGATAGGCGGTCATCATGGCGTATCCGCCTTGTAACATTTGCCGTTGCACATCGGTGCCGTCGGGCAAATGCAAATAGGCGAGCGTTCTGCCGTAGGCACCGACTAATCGTTGGCTTTCGGTCAGCACCACTTGCTTTTTATCCACCAGTGCGACCAGGGCGTTGCGCGCTTCGCGGTGGAACGGCTGCGGCAATAGCCGCCGGTTTCTGGAGTTGCTTTCGGGGGAGTCTATGCCGAGCAAGCGGATTATTTCACCGCTGGCGAGTTGCACGGTGTCGCCATCCAATACTTTTTTCACTATAGCCGAGCGCGTCTGCTCGGCATTGGCGACCGCAACCAGCCCAAACAAACAGAGAATAAAACCGATGCGGATAGCGAGGCGCATTGGCTTAACCGACCTCAGTTGCAAACGAGGTGTCGGCATTTGCGGGGAACGCAAAAGTGTTGCGATGAAATCGAAGTGCGTAGTGGAAATCAGTAGCGGCGGTATTTCGCCTGGAATTTCCCTACCCGACCGGCGGTATCGACGATTTTCTGCTTGCCGGTGTAGAACGGATGGCATGCCGAGCAGATTTCCACATGCAATTCCTTACCCAGGGTGGATTTGGTTTCAAACTGATTGCCGCAGGCGCACACCACCTTGATGTCGGCATATTGCGGATGAATGTCGGATTTCATTGGGATTTCTCTTGGGGCTCTTTAGGCTCCTGGGGCGGGCTACGGTTGGTTCGGTCGGGCGGCGATGATAGAAAAAAAGCGGTCGTGAATCAAGGGGCATCAGCGATTCATCGACTTGATGAATTCCGCGTTGGATTTTGTCGCTCGCATTTTTTCGATTAGAAATTCCACCGCCTGCAAATCATCCATCGGATGCAACAACTTACGTAACAGCCATATCTTCTGCAATTCGGCCGGGTCGGTCAGCAGTTCTTCGCGGCGCGTGCCGGAGCGGTTGATGTTGATGGCGGGATACACCCGCTTTTCCGCAATGCGCCGGTCGAGATGAATTTCCAGATTGCCGGTACCTTTGAATTCTTCGTAAATAACATCGTCCATTTTTGATCCGGTATCGATCAACGCAGTGGCTAAAATCGTCAAACTGCCGCCTTCCTCAATGTTGCGCGCCGCGCCGAAAAACCGTTTTGGTCGCTGCAAGGCATTGGCATCAACGCCACCGGTCAGCACCTTTCCCGAAGCCGGGGCGACGGTGTTGTAGGCGCGCGCCAGCCGCGTGATGGAATCCAGAAGAATCACCACATCTTTTTTGTGCTCCACCAGCCGCTTGGCTTTTTCGATCACCATCTCGGCCACTTGCACATGTCGGGAAGCGGGTTCATCAAAGGTTGACGACACCACTTCGCCGCGCACGGTACGCACCATTTCGGTCACCTCTTCGGGACGCTCATCGATCAACAACACCATCAGGTTCACTTCAGGATTGATGGCGGCGATGGATTGGGCGATTTGCTGCAGCATCACGGTCTTACCGGTCTTCGGCGCCGACACGATCAGCCCGCGCTGGCCCTTACCGATGGGCGCGACCAGGTCGATCACCCGGCCGGTCAACGACTCGGATGAGCCGTTATCCCGCTCCAGTTTCATGCACTCATCGGGATGTAGCGGGGTGAGGTTTTCAAACAGAACTTTGCGGCGCGCCTCCTCCGGCGACTGAAAATTAATCTCCTCTACCTTGAGCAACGCGAAATATCTTTCTGAATCTTTGGGCGGACGAATTTGCCCGGACACCGTGTCACCGGTGCGCAAAGCGAAACGGCGAATCTGGCTGGATGACATATAAATGTCATCGGGCCCGGCGAGATAGGATGACTTTGCCGAGCGCAGAAAACCAAATCCGTCCTGCAGGATTTCGACCACGCCTTCCCCTTTGATTTTTTCGCCCTGCCTCGCCTGCGCTTTGAGGATGGCAAAAATCTGATCCTGCTTGCGCAAGCGGATGATGTTGTCGAGTTGCAACGAGCGTGCCGTTTCCATCAACTCGGTGGGCGATTTGGATTTGAGTTCGGTTAGACTAATGACCATGAGGTGACCATGAAACAGAAATGTTAGTGCAAACTGTGCGCCCAGCGGGGGAATGCGGACACCTTGTTCAGGATGCGTTAAAGGGATGCTTGGGGTAGAGCCGTCCGGGGGACTGCGTTACGAAAGTTGTCGGGTTCTCGAAATTATTGAGGGTTATCGGGATTATTGGGTTATCATAGCGGGCATCGGCAGGTATGTCCAGATGTCAAGGTTTGATTATATTCGATTCTATTCTATGAGGCTGAGGCTAGGCCGAATGATTGTCGATGTTGCTTTCGATGTTCTTTTCAATAAAATCCGCCAGTTGGGATTTTGAAACCGCCCCGACCTTGGTGGCTTCCACATTACCGTTTTTGAAGAACATCAGTGTGGGAATGCCGCGGATGCCATACTTCGGTGGCGTCTCGGGATTATCATCGATGTTGAGTTTGACGATTTTCACGCGCCCGTCATATTCTTCGGACAACTCATCGAGAATCGGCGCGATCATTTTACACGGGCCACACCATTCCGCCCAGTAGTCGATGAGAACCGGACCGCTCGCATTGAGCACTTCCTCACCAAAGGATTCATCGCTGATATGAACAATTTTTGAAGACATGAAAAATCAGAGTAAATAAAAGTGAAAAAAAAAATTTCGGGTTGCCGATATTGGAGTGCCGATATTAAGTTACCTGCGCCTTGCCGTTGGGTATCGCCCATCGGGCATCGCACGGCAATCCATCACAATCAGTCGCCCAGTGGGCGAACTATGCAACGAGTGTGAGAATGAATCAAGCCCTTTATTGCAATAAAGTCACAATAAAATCGCATAAAATCATCCGTGCCCGCTGGCACAAAATCGAAACAGAATAAAGATATGAGGAAGACATGACTGAAAAACATCTTACCAATCAAAAATTTACCGAGTTCACTTTAGAGAAATCTTTACAACAGGGTCTGCACGATGCCGGTTTTGAGTATTGCACGCCGATTCAAGCGGCCTGTCTGCCGTCGGCACTTGAGGGCAAAGATGTCGCCGGACAGGCGCAAACCGGAACCGGCAAAACCGCTGCCTTCCTGCTCGCTTGCGGCCACTACCTGCTGACGCACCCGCCGCAACCCCAACGTCAACCCACCCATCCGCGGGCGTTGATTCTTGCCCCGACCCGGGAACTGGCGATTCAGATTTATCGCGATGCCGAAGTTTTGTTGCGCCACACCGGCTTCACGCTCGGTCTGGTTTATGGCGGAACCGGTTACGAAGAACAAAAGGTCGTGCTCGCCGAAGGCGTGGATATTCTCATCGGCACTCCGGGTCGCCTGATCGATTTTTCCCGGCAGGGTTTATACGACCTCAAGCACGCGCAGGTGGCGGTGCTGGATGAAGCCGACCGGATGTTTGATCTGGGTTTTATTCGGGACATTCGTTTTTTGCTGCGGCGCATGCCCGTGGCGGAAAGCCGTCTGAACCTGCTGTTTTCAGCGACGCTGTCATTCAAGGTGATGGAACTTGCATATGAACACATGAACAACCCCGAAGAAATCAAGATTGGAAGCGATGCCGTGGTCATAGACAAGATTACCGAATACAGTTACTACCCGGCGGAAGAGGAAAAATTGTTGCTGCTGGTGAACCTGCTGAAGCGGGACAATCACGAACGCATTCTGGTTTTCGTCAACACCCGGCACGGGGTGGAAAAAGTCGCCAATGTTTTATCCGCCAACGACATCAGCAACGGCGCTTTATCCGGCGATGTCCCGCAGCACAAGCGTGAGCAACTGCTGGAATCATTCAAGCGCGGCGACCGCAAAGTGCTGGTAGCCACCGATGTAGCCGCGCGCGGCTTGCATATCCCGGAGGTTACCCACGTCTATAATTACGACCTGCCGCAGGATGCCGACGATTACATTCATCGCATCGGGCGCACCGCTCGCGCCGGCGCCAGCGGCGAGGCGATTAGTTTTGTGTGCGAGCGGTATGCGTATTCCATCATTGATATTGAACAGGGTATCGGCCACGCGTTGCCGCGTCGCGAGATTAACGCGGAACTGCTGCAAGACATTCAAAGGGCTGCATTCAGTCCGCAAAGTCGAAAGGGTCCGGGAAATCAGCAACGCAGTCGCACGCGAAAATCACCCGTTGCCGATGTTGAAAATGTTGCGAATGTTGAAAATAAAGAGCCCGCGCCCGCTCAGAAAGAAGTGCAACCGCCCGCTCAGAAAGAAGTGCAACCAACCGAACCGCTTAACCGTGATTTCCGGCCCGACCCGATTCCTGAATCGGTTGCGACACAGAGCCAATCAGAAAGTATTCCAGAAAACATTCCGGCGGCTGTGGTGGATGAATCTTCGACGTATTCCAGGCAATTCAGTCGACGCTACGGAGAAATTCCGGCAATCGGGTAGCGAGGAAATTTTCGAGTCGCAAACTGCGACTTAAAACTCTTGTTGCGCGCCGATTTTTATTTCGGTGGAACTTTCGTTGTTGATGCTGCCTTCAAAATCCTTGCCAACCACTTCCACCCCGATGCGGGTGCTGGGCCACGGGCTCCAGGTATAACCGAGGTTGATGGTGTCGAGGGTGTCAATGCCGGTGTCCGCTTCGCCGTCCAGAGATTCGTAACGCCCGAGAGACAGATGTGCATCCGAGTATTGGTCGATGTTGTAGTTCAAACTGGGGAGGATGCTGATGGATTCCATGGTTTCAATTTCACCCGATGGGGATACCGTCACATCGTTGCCAAAGCGTTTCAAGATGAGACTGTCAATTCCGTCTCCCAGCGTGACGCGAATCGCGGCAAACAGGTCGCCGAAGCGCCATCCGCCGGCGACTTGCAACCCCCAACCCAACTCTGAGTCGTCCACATCCACGCCTTCATGCACGCCTTTCAAATCGAGTTTTCTGCCGAGGGCGGACACCTTGTAGCGACCCTGCTCGGCGAATTCCCCCTGCCACGACAAAATCAGACTCGGCGTGTCTTTGGTCAACTCCTGCAAGGATTCAATGTGGTCGTTTGCCGCTTTCGGTCTGCCGGCAGGTTGTTCCAAAGCAATGGAAAATCCATTGCGGCCAACCCAGTCGGACTGACCCGAAGTTTGCGGGTCAGCAAACAACGGGGAGTTGCCCCAGTCATCGTCCGCTTCATTGCCCACGGCGAGAGTGTTGCTTTTGCCCTGCCAGACGGCACTCAGTCGGTCGATTTTCAGTCCCTGGGACTGATAGGAAGAAATCAGATGATCGAGATTGTCGGGTCCCTGATTGTCAAACTGGTCGCCAAATTGCCCGACATTCAACTCTTGCCCATTGGCCGGCGGTGCCAGCAACAGGAACAGGGCGCAGATGCCAAAAAAACCGGCGACATGCCTGCCGCAGTTCTGGGTTGCGCTTTTGTCAGCGTGTTGGGTTGATTGGGCGCGTGTCATCATGCGTATCATTTTGTGTCGTGTGCGCTTCGCCGTTTTGCTCAGGCGCACCAAGGGGGCAAGCCTACCACCGTTTAACCGCGTTTGTCCAGACCGTGTATGATGCCTGTTAGGAACACATAAACTGTCCGCTGTTAAAACACATAATCTGTCCGGTTTATGCCAGCTCTTGAGGGAGGTGATTTATGAGGCGGACAGAAGTGTTACAGGAGATACGACGGATGAGATTTGAAGAGGCATACGGGAGCTGGACGGAGGGTCGTTTGAGCCAAGAGGAAGCGGCGCAGTTGCTGGGTGTGTGTGAGCGCACCTTTCGTCGTTACATTGATCGTTACGAGGAAGAAGGCCTGGATGGGTTGATCGACAAGCGGCTGTCTCAGGTATCGCACCGGCGGGCCCCGGTCGATGAGGTTATGCGCATGGTGGATCGGTACCGGAGCCGGCATGATGGCTGGAGTGTCAAGCACTACTACGCCTGGTATCGGCGCGGCGGCGGTGGGCGTAGCTACAACTGGGTGCGCAAGTCCTTGCAGGCTGCCGGAGCGGTGACGAAGGCCGCGGGCCGCGGGCAACATCGCAAGCGGCGTGAACGAGCACCGGTGCCGGGCGTATTGCTGCACCAGGATGGTAGCACCCATGCCTGGGTGCCGGGACAGACCTGGGATTTGATAGTCACCATGGATGATGCCACCAGCCGGCATTACTCCATGTTCTTCTGTGACCAGGAAGGCACCCGGAGCAGTTTTCGGGGGGTACGTGAGGTGGTTGAGGCCGAGGGCTTGTTTTGCTCGCTGTATACCGACCGGGGCAGCCATTACTGGCACACGCCGACGGCTGGCGGCAAGGTGGACAAGGGCAACTCGACGCAGTTTCGGCGCGCCTTGCAGCAACTGGGCATAGAGATGATCGCGGCCTACTCGCCGCAAGCCCGAGGGCGCTCCGAGCGGGCCTTTAGCACCCACCAGAACCGCTTGGTCAAAGAACTGGCCGCCGCTGGCATCACCGATATGGCTGCCGCCAATGAGTATCTCCAGCAGGTGTATTTGCCCGCCTTCAACGAAGAGTTTGAGCAACCGCCGCGGGAAGTTGGCTCAGCCTTTGTGCCGGTGCCGGAGGGAGCGCAGTTGGACAACATTTTCTGCGAACACTACGAGCGCCGGGTACGCAAGGACAACTGCATTGAGTTCGAGGGCCGGACCCTGCAGATACCGGCAGACCGCCACCGTTACCACTACATCAAAGCTAAAGTGAAGGTGTTACGGCACACCGATGGCGCCTTGTCTTTGTGGCACGGCCCCCGAAAACTGGCCGGTTATGACGCGGCCGGCCAACTCATCCAGACTGACTTACCGGTGGCTGCTTGATGTCCGCTGCGCCATCAATAACGGGGGCCTCAGCCAGGCTTCCCGACATCGCCAAAAGCGGACAACTCACGTGTTCTAAAACCGGACATTTCTATTTGTTGCTAACAGACCGTGTATGATGCCTTGGATTCAACCCCGAAGTGCAACAGGTGGGTTGATGCCGAATAATGCCTGATTCGGTGTTTTCATGCCAAGGCATTTGCGCGGCATCGGGGCTTGTTTGTTTCGCTCATTTCCAGCGGTGTTTGAGCACCGCCCTCTTGGTCATCATCCTCGCCGCAGGCGGGGATCCAGTGAAATATGTCGTCACGCAAAGCGTGACTCATCCGCTTTGATACCGCGATGAAGACAAATTACCGAATCAAATCCCACGCTTCGTCCGGTTAGTGATAGAATCGGCAACGGAAAAGCCCCGGGGATTCCCATTTTGCGGGCGCTGAAACCAGCCGCGAAGCATCCGAAGAACACGAACAACGGCGCAACAGCGCCAGCCGGATGTGCTTCCCGGCGATTTTACGATATGCGGCAACATGCGGACGGGCATTCGACGCATCCAGTTAACCCGGCGTGATTCGGAGCACCCCGTGACAGAGACCATACACCTTACCGCTGAGATGATCGGGGTATTGGTTATATTGGCCGTTACCATTTATTTATTTGCTTTCGAAGTTGTACGGGTGGATGTCGCCGCCATTTTCATCATGGTGTTGATCGGCCTCAGCAGTTTGATACCGGGATACGCCGGACTGGTCGACCCACAGCAATTATTCAGCGGTTATTCCTCCAACGCCGTAATCTCCATTATGGCGGTGATGATTATCGGTGCCGGGCTTGACCGCACCGGCATCATGGGACAAGTCGCCGGCAAAATCCTCAAATTCGGCGGCAACACCGAAGGGCGCGTCATCGCGCTGATCTCCGGTGTGGTCGGCGCAATTTCCAGTTTCATGCAAAACATCGGTGCCGCGGCGTTGTTCCTTCCGGTGGTCAACCGTATCGCCCGACAGGGCAACCTTGCCGTCTCCCGCTTACTCATGCCCATGGGATTTTGCGCCATTCTCGGCGGCACCGTAACCATGATCGGCTCCAGCCCGCTGATCTTGCTAAACGACCTCATCGCCAATTCCAACAACACGCTACCGGCCGGCGTGCCCGAGATGGAGTCCTTCGGCTTGTTTGCGGTGACCCCGGTCGGCGTTGTGCTTTTGCTCATCGGCATTGGTTATTTTGTCTTCCTCGGCCGATTTGTATTGCCCGTAATCAAACACAAGCCGGGCGAATCCGGCAGCATGCTCAAGTATTTCAAGGAAGTGTATGGCATCGCCGGAGAGGTGTATGAATGTCAGGTTACCCACGACAGCCCGCTCATCGGCAAGACCTTGTCGGATGTGGATGCCGCCGGTCGCGCCGGCTGGATTGTTGCCATTCGCACCGGCGACCACATCACCGTCGCGCCCAGAGGCGATTCGGAATTTTCCGTGGGCTCGGAGATGGCGATTATGGGCCGGCATCAAGCGGTGCAGGATTTCGCTCAGGAATACGCGTTGCGGGTTAAAAAAGAAATGGATGTGTTCGCCGAAGTGCTGAGCACTGCCAGTGCCGGCATCGCGGAAATTGTCATCATGCCGGACTCGGCGATGATCGGAAAAAGCATCAAAGACGCCCAAATCCGCAAGAAATACGGTGCCACGGTGCTGACGGTGTTTCGCGCCGATGATGTTATCGACCAGGACCTCGCGGATCTGGTCATGCAATCCGGCGATACGTTGGTGGTGCACATTCGCTGGGGTCATTTGATGCCCGTTGCCGAAGCCCGCCACGATTTCGCGGTGGTAACCGACTTCCCGCGCGAGGACAGCCGCCCGGAAAAACTCAAATACGCCGGCGGATTTTTCGCCCTGACCTTGTGTCTTGTCTTGTTCACCGACATGCGTCTGTCGATCGCTTTGATGACCGGCGCGGTCGGCATGATCCTGTCCGGCGTTATTAAAATCGATGAAGCCTATCGCGCCATCGGCTGGCAAAGCGTGTTCCTGCTGGCGAGTTTGATTCCCCTTGGCATTGCCGTGGAAAACAGCGGTGCGGCGGCGTGGCTGGCTCAGCAACTGTTGTTGCTGATAGGCGATGTGCCGGTGTGGGTGTTGCAACTGGTCGTTGCCATCCTGGCGACCATCTTCACCCTGCTGATGTCCAATGTCGGGGCTACGGTTTTGCTGGTTCCGCTTGCCGTCAACATCGCCATCGGTATCGGCGCCAGCCCGGCGGTCTTCGCCCTGACCGTGGCGCTCGCCACATCCAATTCATTCCTGATTCCGACCCATCAGGTGAACGCCCTGATTATGGGGCCCGGCGGCTATCGTGTTTCCGATTTCCTCAAAGCCGGCAGCATTATGACGGTGATGTTTCTGGTGGTGATGATTACCATGCTTGGCTTGTTTTATTAGGCACCGAAGTTTTTTTACCGGCTGCCCGCCGGCAGCACTCCAACCGCGCAAACGCCGGCCGGTGCGACTTTGCATCCACCGCACCCAGCAGCAAAATATCCCGTATCAACTCCTCGACCGATTTGGTTTCACTACTGCCCTTGCCCATGGCTACGGACAATCGCTCAATCTGCAACGCCATGCGCTGATGAGAAAACTCCGCCGGCGAATCCTGTTCGGTAAGAATTTCCAGTTGCAGCAATAATTCATGCAACGCGTGCAGATGAGTCGGTAGCGAATCGGTTAGTTGTTTCAACGCCCCTTCCTCTTCATCCGCCGCCGTCATCGCCAACCGCCGGCGTTCACCGATAACTCGTTCCAGTTCATCGGGCAATGCTTCCAGCGATTCCCAGCGTGCGGTTAATTCTTCCCGTTGCGTTTTGCGCCCGGGATTTTCACTCAATGCCAACGTCTCAATGGCGGCGCAAATCAGCGATTTTTCCCAAAGTAAACTTTGCGTTCGCATCCCAGATTCCGCATTAACTTGCGCGACAACTTTTTGCGCGCGCGCCACGGCGTTTCGATAGCGTGTGTTGATTTTTTTAGCGAATGTTTTCGGCACCTCGCCCAACCCGTCCCATTGCGCTTTCCATTTCCCCAGTTTTCCCTGAATGGTCGCGTGATTTTCCGAATCGCCAGTGCTGGTGTCTTCGATGGTTTGGCATAACGTTTGTTTCGCCTGGAGATTTTGTTTCAAGGTGCGCTCCTGGTCCTTGCGTTCGCGGTCGCGTTTGGCATACACCTCATCGCAGGCACGGGTAAAACGTTTCCATAACGCCTGCTCTTTGGCGCGCCCGCAAGTCACCGTCGGTGCCCACTGTTTTTTCAATGTCTGCAATTCCGCAAGTGCCGCACTGGTGTCTTCGCGTTCGGCGAGTTGCGCAATATCCTTAATTAGTTTTTCCCGAATTTTTCGATTCCGCTGCCGTTCGCGCTCCAGACGTTCTTCAAATTTCTCCACGATGGCATCGAAACGCCGCTGCAATGGTTTCTGCGATTGGTAATTCGCCTTACCGCCGCTACGCCACTGATTGATTTGCGCCTGCACCGACTGCTGGATCTTTCGCCATTGCGGGTCGCGCCATTGCTCTGCCTCAAACTCGCGTTCCAACTTCTCACAAATGTTTTCGCGTTGCCGGGTATTTCCTTCGCGCTGTTGCTTTTGCCGGTCGAAATAATCCTGACACGGCCGATAGGCTTTGACGCAAGCGCGATCAAAAATGACATAGAGTTTTTTATCCCCGCCCTCTCCGGCCGCGTCCCATTGCTGCCATTCCTTGCGCGCCTGCTGAATACGTTGCGCGATTTTCGGCAGGGTTGCGCCGCACTGATGAATGGCTTTAATTTCCGCAATCATTTTCTCGCGTGCCTGCACCGTGCCCCAGTGCCGCCACTCGGTCAGTTTGTGCAGTTTTGGCCGCAACGCCTCCAGCCCGGTGATGATGGTTTGGCGGCGATGATTCGACAACCCGATCATGCGGTTCAGTCCGTCAACGATGGATTGTTCCAATTGCTGGGATTGCTTGACATCGCCGTTTTCCAGATCGGCGCGCAGTTGCGCCAGTTTTTGTTCGAGCGCGGCGAATTGCTTGTCGCGTAATTCAACCTGCTGGTGCACGCGTTCGCGCAAACGGACAAACAGAGCAGCCAGATCCTCCTCCTCCCCGGTTTTATTTTGCGGTTGGCTTTGGCGCACTTCCCACTGTTTACGAAGACGCTTCGCCTTGCTCTCGTCAATGCCACCTTTGGAAGCGAGCAACGCGCGCACATCCCGACCCAATTTTTTATCGTCGGGATGCGCTTCGCCGTCAAAAAGGCGTTGGGGTTTGGTATCATTCATGGGTAGTGAAATGGCGCCATGGAATTGACCTGCGCTACCATTCATCCATCACAATTATATGACTTCTGCTACCGGCATCGTGAGGTTACGCTTATCAAATCAGGCGCATCAGGCCCGTCAGGGCGCATGACATGAACAACCATCGACGAAAAAATCGCACCCGGGGTCTCCTGATTTCGCTGCTGCTCGTGGCACTCTTTGGCGCATCGGCTGCGGAGTCGGCGCACGCCCATCATCTCTTGCCCGACCACACGCTGCAATGTAGCGACAATTTTCCCTGCCCCAAAGCGATTCAGCCACGGGTTCATTTCTGGATAGAAGTGTTTCGCAGTTGGAGCAAGGAGACCGCGATTCTCCACGACCCGGGGCGGCCGGAGCGCGTCTATGCGGTGTTCAACAGCGGCCACGGTTGCAATCGTGCGGCGCGCTCCCTTCTCAACCGTAAACGCACTCAGGTCAAGAAATCCCTGCGCGCCATCGCCGGCAAAATTGAGTCCGGGCAAAAAATCACCGCGGCCGGCGAGCGTCATCTGGCGGCGTTGTTTGCGTCTAAAAAGCCCCGGGAAATTCGCGCCGCCGCCAACAACATCCGTTGCCAAAGCGGAGTGCGCGACAGTTTTGTCGAGGGATTGAAACGCTATCATCACTATCGCATCATGATTGACGATGTCCTTCGGGCAAACGACCTGCCGGCAGAAATTCGCTACTTGCCGTTTGTTGAATCGTCCTACAATCCGGCGGCGTATTCCAAAGCCGGTGCCGCGGGAATCTGGCAGATTATGCCGAAAACCGCACGGGTGCTGGGGCTTGAATTGAATGCCACGCTGGATGAACGCCTTGACCCGGAAGCGGCTACCCGGGCGGCGGCGCGCTATCTAAAAAACGCCGACCGCGCCTTGAGTAAAGTGGCGAAGGAAACCAAACCCAACATCACTCGTCCGCAGATCAATCCGTTCATTATCACTTCCTACAACTACGGCGTGAGCGGAATGAAGCGCGCCATGCGTAAAGTGGAGCCGGATTTCATGGCGGTGCTGGAGCGTTATAAATCGCCGCGCTTCCGGGTCGCGGTGAAAAACTTTTATGCGAGTTTTCTCGCCGCTCGTCATGTCGCGATTAATGCCGAGCGTTATTTTGGCAAGTTGCCGGTTGACAGTAGCGGCGGGTATCAAACCGTGGTGCTGGAACACGCCACTTCCATCACGCGAATTAAAACCGTGTTTGGTCTAAACGAGGCGGAACTGCGTCCGTTCAACCGCGCATTGACGCGATTCGTGTGGCGCGGCTGGCGGCTGGTTCCGGCCGGCTATCGCTTGCACTTGCCTCACAAAAGCGGTCGCTGGCAAGCCGAGCGTGTGAAACTGGCGGGACTGCGTCCGGAAAAAGTAATCAGCGGCGGCGACCGCTACACGGTGCGCCGCGGCGACACCGCCTGCGGTATTGCGCGGGCGGTCAAGGTCAATTGCAGTGAACTCATCCGCGCCAATCGCCTCGGCAAAACCGCGCTGATTATTGCCGGGCAGAAACTGCTGATTCCCGGCAAACTGGTTATCGTTGATTCGAGCGGCGGCAAGCGCACATCGCCGGGACGCTCCGGCGTGGCAACCACCTACCGCGTGCGCAAGGGCGATACCGCTTGCGCCATCGCCAAACGTTTCGGCGTTGATTGCCGCACTTTAATCAGCCACAACCGGCTGGGTCGCACCGCAAAAATTCACCCCGGGCAAACCCTGTCGATTTCGGGCGAGGTACCGGCAAGCATCCAGCCAAGCGGCCTCAATGCGGATAATTTGTATATCGTGCGCAAGGACGACAGCGCGTGTCGGGTGGCGCAACGGTTCGCGGTAAATTGTGCGGCGTTGCGACGACTCAATCAACTGAACCGCAAGGCGATCATTCATCCCGGGCAGAAACTTAAAATCCCCGGGCTGGTGGTGCCGCAGACCAGCACCACCGCGCAACTGCTCTCCGGCGTGGATAAACTGAAACCGACTGCAGAAATCGATGAAGCTCGTTCTGATCAATCCACCGCGCAAGCCATGGATGCGTCGAATGCGGAGTTAGCGAATGGGCTGACCGATGACGATGGCGACAGCGTTGCCGATGCCGACATTCTGCGTAATCTGCTGGACACGCTTCCCGACCTTGGCATCCGCGTGAGTGTTGATGCCGAAGCGTCCGATGAAAAACCAATTTACTCGGTGGGCGTGGAAGCCGATGAAACGCTGGGACATTTCGCCGACTGGCTCGGCATTGGTGGCACCGCCAGGTTGCGAAAAATGAATCATCTGCGCTCCGGACGCTCCATCGCCATTGGCCAGCGTCTGGTGTTGCCGGTCACCGATGCACAAATGGTGGAAAGATTTGAGCAACGCCGCACCGATTATCATCAAGTGCTCAGCGAATCCTTGAAGAAGCATTATGATTTGGTCGGCATCGCAAACCACACCGTGCGACGGGGGGACTCGCCGTGGTCGTTGTCCGAGCAACTCGGGTTTCCGGTGTGGCTGCTGTATCGCCTGAACCCGATACTGCGCGATGCTCCGCTTGTACCGGGTCAGGTGGTGGTTTTGCCGAAACTTAAAGCCAAAGTTTGAGTATGTGTTTGCCTTTTCGTCGCCATGGTCGTTTTGGTCGTTGTGCTGTGTAGTGTAGTGTTGCGCTGCGTCTCGTTGTCGCTTACTTACTTAATGTAAGCGCGCTCCACCGCTCCTTGCGCGCCTCGCCTGACGAAAAATAATCTGCGCTCAATGTTTGTTCGTAATTAATGAGTCTGGTGAAACCAGGCTTTTTTCTCAATGTGCTTTGGCTTCTCAACGCGCCTTTGTCTTCTCGATTTACTTGTTACCCCCCCCCCCCCCCCCATTCGTCATCCTCGCCGGTAGGCGGGGATCCAGAGTGGCGGCGCAAGCCGCCCGGTGCGTCACGCTTGCGTAATGATACTAATAGTTCGGCATACCAGGGTTTTTTCGTGTGCTTTTGTCCTCTCAAAGAGAGTCACACTTTCCGATTTACCATTGCCTTTCATTCGTCATTGCCCGGCTTGTTCCGGGCAATCCAGTTAAAAAACTCAGCGGCGTTAGCCGCTATCATTATCGGCTGCGTAGCCGCCAGCTTTTTTCTCAATGTGCCTTTGGCGTCTCAACGCGCTTTTGTCCTTTCAGTTCACTGTTGCCTATCATTTGTCATTGCCCGGCTTGTTCCGGGCAATCCAGTTGTTAAACCGTTCGGCGTAGCCGAACTCCTTATTCTCAATGTGCTTTGGCATCTCAACGCGCTTTTGTCCTTTCAGTTCACTGTTGCCTATCATTCGTCATTGCGCTTGCCTTTTGCGCGTATCATCCTTGATACGCGCCCTTCGGGCTCGCTTCGCTCGCGCCAATCAATTCATGGCGCTCCCGGCGATTTTTTCGCTAACTTCTCAAAAAAGAAGAGTTTTGAGAAATTAGGGTACATTTCCACATTTATCTTCTCAAAAATACCGTTTTTTGAGAAGACAAGCCACGACATTATTCAAAAACCCACCATTCGCGGCGTAGCCGCTATCATTATCGGCGGCGGAGCCGGACTACATTCAATGCGGTTGCCATTCGGTATCAATTTCTTTCATCAGTCGGGCGGTCTCAAACAGGGCGAGGATGATTTTCTGGTAGTGGATGATGTCGTCGTGGTTTAGGGTGCGGTTTTTGCGGTCTTTGAGCCATTTTTGCGCGGGTTGGTAACCGCCGATGTAAAAGTTCCAGGCGGTTTCGGGCACTTCGCTGAAGTATTGTGTTTTGTTGATATGCACTTCACCGAGCGGTTTTTACTGTCGGGGTGAAGGTAGATAGGGAATCCATAACCCACTTCACTTGCCCTGTCAGAACAACTATACAGAAAAATCCATAAAATACGTTTCGTCGTCTATTTTATAAAATGTAACATCAGTACGACCATGTTGTTCCAAATGTTCCTTTTCGACGAATTGACTAGAAGCCAACCCCAGTCGATTTCTAAAATACTCGCCAAGCAAACTGTTATTTTGAGGCGTATGAATTGCTTTGCCGTCGTCTTGTGCGCGAGTGCAGATTAAAGTTCTATCATTATCGGTCAATACAGTGAATTGAATCGGTCTTTCGGGGAAGAATCGTGAATTATGAATATATGTGGATATAGCGATTTACTTCATCTTCTCGACTTGATGGAGAATCTTCTTGAGAGACATCACATTTTTTGCATACCAGTTTCTTAATAGGGTGGATATAATCACTTTCACATCCGCAATCCCAATAATCCAAATTCAGGCAGATATCACCGACCCATTGTAATATTTCATCATATTCATTTAAGGAATCTTGACAATCAAATGCATTCATATTGATTTCACTCCCCCCATGTTAATGAGCGTGTATGATAATTAATTTGCTTTGAATTAATAGATTTCTTTGTGAAATCTATTTTATCCACAGGATTGAAAATAACGTTCATGTTAGGTGTGTCATCCAGATTAGTCACCACCACTAACGCATAGTCGTTTTGATATTCTTCAGCTGTTGTAAATTCTTTTTGGGTCATTCTAATACTACCATAACCAGATCTCAGGCCCTTTATTTCGGCAAGGAAAAAATTTCTTCGAACATTTATCTGAAAATCATATCCATCGCCAAACATTCTTGCGTCCTCTAAAATGCCTTTTTGGAAAGGATCGTATTTATTGAAGTTGTTCATAAAAACCAGTTCTGCTTCCCGTCCAGTAATTTGTAATTGTTTGAATTTTGTTTTCGTTAGTGGGCTTATTTCTTCAACAAATTTAGTGGGAATGCTGTATTTTTCTTGAATGTAAAATTTTACTATATTTGCAAAATCATCTACTTCAAGAAGACCGAATAACGAATCAATCTGAATTTTTCTATGAATATAAACCTCTCCTTTTTGCCACCACCCTTTTCTATCATTATCAAAAAATGGGTCGAATAAATCTTGTCTATTTTTGATTGTGCCAATCGTATCGCAAATTCCTATCTGCACTATATGTTCATAAAAGGAAGTTTTTGTTTTGAAGTCAAAACAATCCACAAAGCGGGTGTCAAATTTGGCTAGACCATATCCAATCAGGTTAAGGATTTCATAATTTTTGTGTTTATTCTGACGTTTCATAACACAACCATATTACCCATGATCGGCATATTCATAGAGTGGTCCATATACACCGTCGATTCCCTTTTGTTCCCCGACTACACTAAAATCGTTGCATGGAAACCCAAACGCTAATGCGTCAATGGGAGAGACACGCTCTAATCTGGCAAGCGTCAGTTTTCGAATATCTTGATGGATTACTGACTTCGTGTCGTGCGGGCAGATATTTCTACGGTAAGTTTCGCATGTATCTTTATCGTAATCAGTCGCCCAAACGTGTTCGATTTTGTATGTCTCGCCTTTATGACATAGAGACGAATTTTTCGCCGCTAGTGCCAATCCACCAGGACCACAAAAAAGTTCGCCGAATCGAAAAATCATGGTTGCCTAACCTATGAAGAGTATGATTAAACAGTAGCACGTAAAATGCCGTTTGTATAGTGCAATCGCGCCTTTGCCGCCATGTGGTGTGCCAGATCGTTGGCGCTGGCGATGGTGGTGCCGTCATAGCCGGCGAAGTTGGCGAGCAGGTCGGTGAACGCGTCAAATTGATCCGGTTTCGGTTTGACGCGACCGCCGCGCAGTTCGGCGATGCGCACGGTGGCGACCGCTTCGCCATCGCGGATGAGGCGGAACTCCAGGTAGTTGGTGAAAATTAGATTGCCGAGCGATTCGGTGTAGCGGCGCAGTTGCGCGGCGTGGGCTTTGTCGTTCAAATCCTTGTCCAGATCCTTGGCTTCAATGTAACCCAGCGGTATGGCGTTGCGGGTCAATACATAATCCGGCGCGCCACATTCAATCTGCTTCGGCTCGTTGGTGACCTCGATGTCGGGCAGCGTGGTTTCCAACAAAGACTGCAACGCCGCGCGATAGGTATGCTCGGTGGCGTTGCCGGCCTTGTAGTGTTGGTCAAGTTGTTTGAGATAGGTTTGCGCGGTCATGGGTTTGGTTTTATTGGTGTGTGTTGGTTTTCATCTGGTCCGCCGATACCTGCTCGTAAAAAATTTGGTTGTGTCATCAGGGGTTTCCTCTATTTGTTATTAAAAAACCAAAGTTCCCAGTCGGCTATGTGTTTCCAGCCTTCAGAGTGAGCTTTTTCTGTAATGGTGTTTATTGCCCATTTGTATACAAAAATTGATTCCCATGTTGTCCAAGAATCGCCATCCCAGCCCACATATTCCAGGATGGTTCCATCAATGGGACAATGTGGCGGCTTCTGTGACATGCCCGCGCACCATAAGTATTTTAATTGGAGATTTAGTAATTTTTGTGCGACTCCAATGTTGTAATACGGCTTTTCTAGCACGTGTTTGTAGCAACATGAATTAGCATGTTCTTTTAATTCTTTGATATTTAGGCAATGTATCGATTCAGATACATCTTGGCTTTCATACATAGGAAGCAGTTTATTATCACAGAATTTAATTAAGCATTTCCGAAACTTAATCTTGTCACCCTTAAACTTTTTTTTATCATTTTCCGAGGCACCATATAATTTATGAGGTCTTGGTAGAGAACCACGCCAACTAAACATCCAAAACTCGCTACGCAAAAATTTTTCTTTCTCAGTCATGATTGTTCTCTATTAATATGTCGCGGCTTAGCCGCGGCTGCGCCGACGGGTATTTTACTGGATTCTCGCCGCAGGCGGGTGTATGTGTTCACTACTATAGTCCGGCAAAGCCGGGCAACACGCTTTTCGTATCGTCATTCCAGCTTGAAAAACCGGCGGCAAAGCCGCCGCCATTTGCGCGGCTACGCCGCGTCTGGATTCCCGCCTACCGGCGAGAATGACGGGTTGGGGAGACAATGATGAATCGGAAAGTGTGACTCTCTTTGAAACGCCAAAAGTAACCAAGAAAAAAGATCCAACGTAGCCGGACTCATCTGGAAGCCGTGAAATTTACTTCGCTTCTACTAACTTCCTGCGCGCCAGATACGCGGCGCGGGCAATGTTGATGTCTTCGATATAATGCGTGAATTCATCCATGGTGAGCGCCTGGGGTCCATCCACCAACGCGCCGGATGGGTTGGGATGAAAGTCAATCAGCACCATATTGGCACCGGCGATGATGCCCTGGGCGGTGGCGTGAAATAAATCCAGCAAGCCATCGGGCGAACGCTCGCGGCTGCCCACCGAATGAGATGGGTCAATGCATACCGGCATGTGCGTCATGCGTTTGATCACCGGCACATGGCTGAAGTCGACGAAGTTGCGATGCGGGTCGCCCATGTTGGTTTTCATCCCGCGCAAACAAAAAATCACCTTGCGATTGCCTTCCGAAGCGAGATACTCGGCGGCGTTCAACGACTCTTCCAGCGTGATACCGAAACCGCGCTTAAGCAAAACCGGATGATTATTTTGTCGCCCGCAGGCTTTTAGTAACTCAAAGTTCTGCGTGTTGCGCGTGCCGATTTGTAACATCACGCCGGTCGCATGTCCGCTTTGTTCGAGCGCGTGATTGATTTCTTCGATATGCGTATCGTGGGTAATTTCCATGGCGATGACCTTGATGCCGTATTTCCCCGCCAGTTCAAAAACCCACGGCAGACATTTCGCGCCGTGTCCCTGAAACGAATACGGATTGGTGCGCGGTTTATACGCGCCCATGCGCGTACATTCAAACCCGGACGCAGCCACCGCTTTCATCATCTGCTCGACATGTTCGGGCGTGTCCACCGCGCACAGTCCGGCAAATATATTGAGGTTGTCTTGATTGAAGGTGACGCCGTTGTAATTGAAACCATACGAACGCGAATCGCCGGCGTGGCGACCCAGCACGGCGTAGGAACGCGACACCTTGACCACGCGATTGACTCCGGCAAGTGCTTCGATTTCGGCGCGTTCCAGGGTTGAGGTATTTCCCACCAAATAAATTTCCGTCAGCGTCTGCTGGGCGCCGGTTACCTGATGAACCTTGGGAGTGATGCCCGGCATGGCGCGCAAGTATGCGAGGATAGCGGCGGTTTCCGGGGAATCGCCGCCCAGTTGCGGATCAAGAATAACGATCATGGAAAGTCACAATAATTAACGATAGGCAGTTCATTCGATCGGCAGGTCGGGGTCATTGCTCCACTCCGACCAGGAGCCGGGGTAGCCGCGGATTTTTTCAAAGCCGAGATGTCGCAACATAACAAAACTGTGAGACGATCGATGATGGGTTTGGCAGTAGGTGATGATTTCGCGCTCGCGTTCAACCCCCAGTTGCGCCAGCATCGCGTTCAACTCGGCTTTGGGTTTGAAACGAAAATGATTGTCGGGGTCCATGGTGTCCAGCCAGTTGAGATTGACCGCGCCGGGGATGTGACCATTGCGCAAAGACGGGGATTTTAGCCCGTGGTATTCTTCCGGCGTGCGCGCATCAATAATCATAACTTGCTCGTTTTCCAGCGCGCCGAGCACATATGCCTTGTCCGCTATCACCGCGGGATTCCATTCAATGGAAAAGTCTTCCGACTTTGTCGGCTTGCCCGACTTGCCCGGCTCATGACCATGCGCAATGGCGCGACCTTCGCTGTGCCACGCCCGCAAGGCACCGTTCAACACCGACGACTTTGGATGACCGACCGCTTCCAGCGTCCACAGCAGACGACTGGCACGGCTGTTGCCCTGGTCGTCGTAAGCCACCACATGTTTTTCCCGACTCAAGCCGATGGACTGCAACGCTTGTTGCAACTGCTCGGTCGGCGGCATCAAGCCCGGAGCCGGCGGCTGACCAAGAATCAGTCGGGCGTAATCGAGATGAACCGCACCGGGGATATGCCCCTGCAGATACGTCTCGCGGGCACTCAAGTCCACAATCAGCAGGTCTTCGTGAGGTAGCAACGCAGCCAATTCAAGCGGCTCGAGCACGCGGGGAATGGTATTGGGGTTCATGTGGGTTCGGTGGCGGTTGGCAATCGTTGGTGAAAGTTCGTGATTGGTTGTGAAAGGGGCGAGGATTGTATTTGAAATCTTATACAATAGTTCGCAAATTCGGGCGGACGAGTTCCCAATCATATACCCTGTCGGGTATTATTCCAGTCCTTATCCTTTACTCCTTAACTCAGAAGGTCGCGCATTGGCAGTTCTCAAAGAGGCACTTCAACTCAAACAGGTGCCGTTACTCTCCAGCCTCGACAACAAGCAACTCAAATTGCTGGCGTTCACCTGCGAGGTTTTCGACTACGCCGATCAGGATTACCTGTTCCACTCCGGCGAAACTTCGGATTGCGTTTATGTAATCCTCGACGGCGAGGTGGAAATTCTCGGCTCCGGTAACGACCGGCAGGCGGTGTTGCTGGCGACTTCAAAAGCCAACACGCTGATCGGCGAGATGGCAGTGCTAAGCGGTGCCGGGCGCACCGCCAGCGTGCGAGCACTCGGCGCGGTCACGGCACTTGCCATTCCCAATAACCGCTTCCTCGAATTGATTAGCGGTAATCCTCAGGTGGCGTTGCATGTAATGCAAATGCTGAGCACCAAACTGGCCGACACCAGTCGTCACGCCGCCGACTTGCAAACTCGCATTGAGCAGCTGGAAGGTGAATAACTCATCACTGCGCGTCATCGCCCAGAGACAATCTGCCGGCGCGGTTTGAAGCATGGACAAATCCATCTACACATACATCCTGCGGCACACCAAAATCGATCAGGTGTGGATCATCCTCCTGACCGTGGCTTCCATGCCGCTGGTTTATTATTCGCTGGAGATACCCAAACTCATCATCAACGAAGCCATCGGCGGCGAAGCCGAAAGTTTCGGGATATTCAACTATGAGTTGACCCACATCCAATATTTGCTGCTGCTGAGTTGCGTCTTTCTCGCCATGGTGATCATCAATGGCGGCATGAAATATGTCATCAATGTCTACCGTGGCGTGCTTGGCGAGCGTATGTTGCGGCGCTTCCGCTACACGCTCTACACCCGCATCCTGCGCTTCCCCCTGCCCCATTTCAAAAACATGAGCGGCGGCGAAATCATTCCGATGGTTACCGCCGAAACCGAACCTCTGGGCGGATTCATTGGCGATTCCATCGCTTTGCCGGTCATGCAGGGCGGATTGTTGATTACTTATTTGTCGTTCATTTTCGTGCAGGATTTCTGGCTTGGGCTGGCCGCCGTCGCCTTATATCCGCCGCAGATTTATTTGATTCCGCGCCTGCAAAACAAAATCAATCAACTCAGCAAGGAGCGCGTGCAAAATGTGCGCAAACTGGCCGACCGCATCGGTGAATCGGTTGCCGGCATCGCCGACATCCACGCCAATGACACCGGTCATTTTGAACGCGCCGACATCAGCCGGCGACTGGGCACGGTTTTTCTGATTCGCAATGAAATCTATCGCCGCAAGTTTTTCATCAAGTTCCTTAATAATTTTCTGGCGCAACTCACTCCGTTCTTTTTTTATTCCATCGGCGGTTATCTGGTATTGCAAGATCAATTATCGCTGGGCGCGTTGGTGGCGGTGCTGGCGGCATACAAAGACATCTCGCCGCCGTGGAAAGAATTGCTGAAGTTTTATCAAATCACCGAAGATGTCAAAGTCAAATACGCGCAGATTATCGAACAGTTCGCGCCCGACGGCATGATCGACCACGCGCTGCTGGAAGCAGACCAACAACCTGCGCCGTCTCTTGCCGGAAAAATTCGCGGCAACCGCGTGAGTTACACGGAAGATTCTGCCACTCAAGTGGATGAGTTTAATTTTGAGATCGCCGGTGAACAACACAGCGCGATTTTGAGCACGGACGGCAGCGCCAGCGACGAATTCACGCAACTGCTGGCGCGCCTGTTGTCGCCCACTTCCGGCTCCATCCAAATCGGCGCAGCCAACCTGCACGCCCTGCCCCAATCCACCACCGGCAAGCGCATCGGCTACTGCTCTGCCACCTCGCGGCTGTTCAATGCCTCCATCCGCGACAATCTTTATTACGCACTCAAGCATCAGCCGTTGCAAGCAAAGGCAGAAAAAAATCGTGCCGAACCAAACGATGCGCGCCGTCACGCCATCAAGGAAGCCATCGCGGCCGGCAATTCCGCTCAGGACATTGACGCCGATTGGGTCGACATCGCTTTGGCCGGTGCAAAGGATGAAGCCGAGTTTGCCAGCCTGGTTTATAGCGTTATCGAATGCGTGGAGTTGGATGACGAACTTCTTACGCTGGCACTGCGCACTTCGGAGGACATCGATATTCCCAAACAACTCGCCGACCAAATCGTAACGTTACGCGGCGAGTTGATCGAGCAAATCAATCAGATCGAATCCGGCGCAATTATCGAACCGCTGAATGCGGACAAATATATTCACAATCTGAGCGTCGAGGAAAACCTGTTGTTCGGCACACCGCTCGGAAACATGACGACGGTAGATTTTGTCGCCACCAATCCGCAGGTCAAAGAAATTTTGCAACAAAGCGGACTGCAGCACGAACTCGGCGACATCGGCTTGCAATTGGCCGGCTTGATGGTGGAATTATTTTCCGACCTCCCCGACGACAGCGAATTGTTCGAGCAATTCAGTTTCATCAAAGCCGCCGACCTGCCGGAATACCAACAATTGGTTACGACCGCCGGTGATGATGGCGTCACCGCATTAACTACCGAACAACGCGCCCGATTGCTGACAGTAAGTCTCAAACTATGCCCGGCACGACATCGTCTGGAATTGATCACGCCGGCCATTCAGGAAAAAGTTCTTGCCGCGAGAAAAGCATTGATGAAACAACTCGGCGACCACAACCAGCAGATCCGATTTTTCGACCGCGCGCGTTACAACCACGGTATGTCGGTGCAGGAAAATTTATTGTTCGGCAGAATCGCCTACGCTAAAGGCTACCTGCAACCGCGCGTCACCGAAACCATCCGCAATACACTCAAATCCACGCACATCAACCGCGCTATTATCATGGCGGGCCTCAACTGCCCGGCCGGTGCCGGTGGTTCAAAACTATCCGCCATCGTTCGTCAAAAACTGGTGCTGGCAAGAACGCTACTCAAGAACCCGGACATTCTCATCATCAATAACACCCTGTCGGGGCTGGATAACAAAAGCCTGGCCCGCATCCTCGACCGCATCATCGAACTGCGCCGTGGCCGCAACCTCACTTGGGCATTGAACGACGCGACGCTACTGTCGCGTTTCCAACAAGTTTTGATTGTCGAGAAAAACAAACTCATTCACAACGATTCGCCCGAAGCGTTGTCGCAAGTGATTGAGATGCTTTAGGATCGCACGCACATGTTGTTAAAAAAAAAATTCAACCAATGACCAATAAGAAAACTGACGGCAAAACCCAAGCCAGTAGCCTGCGCGTGAATGGAGAACGCTTGTGGGACAGCATTATGCAAATTGCAAAAATAGGTCCTGGCGTGGCCGGCGGTTCCAGTCGACAAGCATTGACCGATCAAGACAAGGCGGGGCGGGATTTGTTCGTGTCGTGGTGTCGCGAAGCCGGATGCACAATCACGCTTGATGACATGGGCAACATTTTCGCACGGCGAGATGCTCGCGATAACACCCGCCCACCGGTGGTTTCCGGAAGCCATCTTGATACCCAACCGCATGGCGGAAAATTCGATGGGGTTTATGGGGTATTGGCGGCACTTGAGGTGGTGCGCACGCTGAACGACCATCAGATTGAAACCCATGCGCCGGTGGAAATTGTGGTGTGGACCAACGAGGAAGGCTGTCGCTTTGCACCGGCGATGATTGCCTCCGGTGTATTCGCCGGATTATTTGAAAAGGAATATGCCTGGTCGAGAGAAGACGCCGATGGTACGCGGCTATACGATGAATTAAAACGCATCGGCTATCTTGGCAAACAACCGTGTGGCGAACATCTTATTGGCGCGTTATTTGAAGCGCATATCGAACAGGGTCCGGTTTTGGAGAAAAATAACGACACCATTGGTGTGGTGACCGGCGGCCAGGGGGTGCGTTGGTATGATGTCAGCATACACGGGCAGGATTCCCACGCCGGTTCAACGCCGATGCCGGGGCGGCGTGATGCGTTAATCGCGGCCGCTGAATTGACGCTCGCAGTGCAACGCATCGCCAATGAACATGCGCCTTACGGTGTCGGCACCGTTGGGCAACTGTCGGTATCACCAAATTCCAGAAACACGATTGCGGGGACGGTGATTGGTACGGTTGATATACGCCATCGCGATGATGAAACTTTGGCACTAATGGATGATGCTTTGCGGAAAAGTTGCGAACAAATCGCCGCGCACAACGGAGTGCAAATCGAAGCAATCGAAATTTGGCACAACCCGGCGGTGCATTTCGACCAACGATGCGTTAAAGCCGTGCGTGATGCCGCCGCAAAAATGCAATATCGTTATCTTGATATGGTGTCCGGCGCCGGGCATGACGCTTGTCAAATCTGTCGAATCGCTCCGACTGCGATGATTTTTGTACCGTGCGCCGATGGGCTCAGCCATAACGAACAAGAAAGCGCGGAAGCCTCCGATCTGGAAGCCGGTTGCAATGTGCTGTTGCATGCTATGCTTGAAACCGCTGACCAACCGGTTTAACTCAATAAAACTTTAACACCCACTCCAAGATGTGTTTCCAACAACATGCGTACCGTTTACTCCGAACAACACAAACTGCGTGATGCAAAAACGGAATTGTATAACGGCGAATTAGTGTTGCCTTTTGAATCGCCAATGCGCGTTGAGTATGTGTTGCAGGAAGTCCGCGAAGTCAATCTGGGTGAAATAATTGAACCACGAAGTTTTGAGATTGAAGCGATTTGTCGATTACATAATCCTGATTACTCGGAAAATCGGCGAAAGAAAAAGCCGCCGAGCGGGGCAACCACGGGAACTAACTCCGATATAATTTCGCCACTATCATCTCGCCAATAAATTTTTCCGGTTCACTGTTATGCCCGCACAAACTACCACTTACCACACCGCCGAACTGCGTGACCTTGATCGCAAGCACCACATCCATCCGTTCACCAATCATCGTCAACTGCACGCCACCGGCGCGCGCATTATCACCTCAGCCGACGGCGTGTATATCTATGATTCCGACGGTAACCGCTACCTTGATGCGATGGCCGGACTGTGGTGCGTCAACATCGGTTATGGCCGCACCGAACTGGCCCGTGCCGCCGAACAACAAATGGAACAACTGCCCTACTACAATAGTTTTTTCCGCACCGCGCAATTGCCGGCGGTGGAACTGGCCGAAGCCCTTGCCAAAGTTACGCCGGCGCAATACAACCGCGCGTTTTTCGGTTGCACCGGCTCCGACGCCAACGACACGATCGTGCGTCTGGTGCGTTATTACTGGCAACTTCACGGACAAGCGCAACGTCAAATCATCATCAGCCGCCACAACGCCTACCACGGCAGCACCATGGCCGGTGCCAGCCTCGGCGGAATGGCAAGCATGCACGCCCAGGGCGGGCTGCCCATTGCCGGCATTGAACACATCGAACAACCCTATTATTTTGGCCGTGCCGAAGCGGATCAACAATTAACCGAAGACGAGTTTGGCGACAAAGCAGCGCGTGCGTTGGAAGAAAAAATCAACGCCCTCGGCGCCGAGAATGTCGCGGCGTTCATCGGCGAGCCGATTCAGGGTGCCGGTGGGGTAATCATTCCGCCGCAAACTTACTGGCCGCAAATCCAGCGCATCTGCAAAAAACACGACATCCTGCTGATTGTCGACGAAGTCATCTGCGGTTTCGGTCGCACCGGCAACTGGTTTGGTTCGGACACCTACGCCATTGAGGGCGATTTAATGACGCTCGCCAAAGGTTTGTCATCCGGCTATCAACCGGTTAGCGCGGTGATGGTAGCCGATAAAGTTGCGCAGGTGCTCAACCAACACGACGATGAGTTCAACCACGGCTATACTTATTCCGGTCATCCGGTTGCCTGCGCGGTTGCGTTGGAGAACATCCGCATCCTGCGTGACGAGCGCATCATCGAAAACGCGCACGCCGACACTATGGTCTATCTGGAATCACAACTGCAAACCCTCGCGGCGCATCCGTTGGTCGGTGAAATTCGCGTCAAGGGGTTCATCGGTGCCATCGAATTGGTGGCGGATAAATCCACTGGCAAGCGTTTTGATTCCGGCGCCGGGGCGTTGTGTCGCGATGCTTGTTTCGACAATGGTCTGGTGATGCGCGCAGTGGGCGATACGCTGGTGATGTCCCCGCCGTTGATTATCGCCCGCAACGAAATCGACGAGTTGATCGAAAAGGTCGGACAAAGTCTCGACCAGGTCGCTGGTCAACTTGGCGACTGACTTGACTATTGCCATGGCTATTAGTTTTGCTCGGCATAACCCCGCCGCACTTCCTGCGCAATAATCTCCAGCCCCCGCTTAACCTGCGCCGGGTCGGCGGTATAGGTTACGCGAATACATTCATCACGATGCGCCCAGGGTTCATCAAA
This sequence comes from Candidatus Poriferihabitaceae bacterium, assembly GCA_965249835.1. Taxonomy (GTDB): domain Bacteria; phylum Pseudomonadota; class Gammaproteobacteria; order Arenicellales; family Poriferihabitantaceae; genus JAHRAW01. The sequence continues at coordinate 347,490 of CBDFMY010000001.1, read as the reverse complement.
GCCGGGAAAGAAATGCCGCCCGGCAATTACCAGCACTCCGCGTTGTTTCAACCGCTGATACAAAGTCTCGCTGGTAATCGGCATACCCGGAAAACACAGCCACAAGAAAAATGCCCCCTCCGAACTGTGCACGCGCACCGGTAAATCCCTCATCAACTCGCGCACCAGATTAATTGCCTCGCGGCAACGCGCATGGTAATACGGCACGATGGCCTCCTCGCACAGCGATAATAACTCCCGACTTTGCAACAGTCGGGTGACCAGAGTCGGTCCAAAGCGACCCGGTGCCAGCGTGAAAATAGCATTGGCGCGGGTAATCTGCGCGATGACATCAGGGTTGGCAATGACCATGCCAGTGCGCACGCCGGGCAACCCCAGTTTGGACAGACTCAGGCAAAGAATCACATGGTCATCCCACGATGGTTGCGCGCGATTGAAGACGATAGCGGGGAAAGGCAGCCCGTAAGCGCCGTCTACAATCAGTGGCACGCCGGCTTTTTTGGTCAGTTGTTGCAGTTTGGCAATTTCATCGTCGGTGATTACATTGCCGGTGGGGTTGGTGGGACGGGAAACGCAAACCGCGCCGATTTGTTCATCGATGCGCAAGCGATCAAAGTCCACGCGGTATTTAAAAAATAACTCGTCGATGTTTTCGATGATCGGTCGGTTGGCGGTAAAGAGCGGTTCGTCGCCGAGGCCAACATCGGTGTAGCCGATATACTCCGGAGCCATGGGCAGCAGAATTTTTTTTGGTGCGCCATTGGGGTAACGACCGGCAAATGAATTAAACAAAACTCCAAAAGCGGCCTGGCTGCCGTTGGTGATGGCAATATTGGCGGGACCGATTGGCCAACCAAAACGCTCGCACAACAAATCGGCAAGTGCTTCGACAAAGGCGTGGTTTCCCTGAGGGGAGTCGTAATTGCCAATCATGTGCTCGAACTTCCTGTCGTCGGCGAGTATCCTTTCCATCTCGCCACGAAAGACTTTCTCCACTTCGGGAATCGTCGCCGGATTACCACCGCCGAGCATTTGAATTTCGCCGCCGCTGTTGATGGCACCGCCGAGGTCTTCCATCAACTGCAGGATGCCGCTGTCGCTTTTCGACTGGTCGGAATCTCTGGAATAGTTCACGGCAACAATGGCAAATAGTATCGGATGTGGATAAATGTCGCGGCTTCGCCGCAAATGAGTCCGGCTACGCCGGACGACATATTTTAACTGGATCCCCGCCTGCGGCGAGGATGACGGCAGGGAGGATGCGTAGCCAGACTTTTTTTCTCGTTTACCATTGGCGTCTCAACTCGCCCTTGTCCTCTCAATTCACTATTGTCCCCCGACTCGTCATTACCCGGCCCATATGATTATTGGCCGGGCAATCCAGTTATTAAACTCAGCGGCGTTAGCCGCTATCATTACCGGCGGCAAAGCCGCCGCCATTGCGCGGCTACGCCGCGTCTGGATTCCCGCCTGCCGGCGAGAATGACGGCAAAGAGCGACGAGCGCAACACTACACTACACTACACTACACAGCACAACGACCACAACGACCACAACGACCATGGCAACGAAAAGGCAAGCGCAATGTCAGTTGCTCGAAGCCCCATCCTGTTCCGGCTGATTCTGTCCGGCGATGACCTTGATCTCAGCGTTTGGAAATTCCAATGCCTGCAAATAGTCGCTTAAGATATGACTGCCTTCGCGCACGAACGCATCCAGTTCCTGTTCGTTTGCATCGTCGACGGATCGTTCTTCGTTTTCTTGATCAAGGAGTTCCACGGAAGCCACTTCTTCCTCGCCCAGAGCGTGACGCTTGCGATTTTCCAACTCCAGCAGTTGCGCGTCTCGCTCGGTGCGTTCGAGTTCACGGGTGGTTTGATTGATCGACACAAATTTATTTTGTCGGCGTTCATCATTCATCGCCTTTACTTCCATGAAGTATTGAAACTCCGGGTCCATCCGCACACGAGATTCGTGTTGCCGCAGGACGTGGGCAAGCACCGTCGCGGGTGGTTGGTCTCGAAAATGACGAAACGCGGCGCGATTGATTTGCCGCCAGGGAATCGCGTTTTCGAGCGCGCGCTCGCCGGAATCATCGTTGTCGGCGGTGGGCCAGAGCACATCGGGAATCACCCCCCGGTGCTGGGTGCTGTCGCCGTTGATGCGAAAGAATTGGGCGATGGTTACCTTCAATCTGCCAAGACTGTGGTCGGTTTTTGCATAGCGGTTGAGGTCAACCAGGTGTTGCACGGTGCCTTTGCCGAAGGTTGGTTCGCCGATGATGATCCCGCGGCGGTAGTCCTGAATTGCCCCGGCAAAAATTTCCGACGCCGATGCACTGTATCGATCCACCAGCACCGCCAACGGACCGTCATAGATGATTTTTGGATCCGGGTCGCGGTCAATTTTCACCCGGCCGCGGGCATCGCGCACTTGCACCACCGGCCCCTGCTCGATGAACAAACCGGTCAGTGCTATGGCTTCGACCAGCGAGCCGCCGCCGTTGTCGCGCAGGTCGATTACCAGCCCGTCAATTTCTCCGGGGTTAAATTCGCCGAGCAGTTTTCGCACATCGCGCGTGGTGCTGCGGTAGTCGGGCAAGTTTGCTTTCTGTCCATCAAAGTCAACATAAAAAGAAGGCAAATCAATGATGCCGATGGTGGATTTGCCGTCGCCAGTTTCAATTTCCAGCGTGCGCTTTTTCGCCGCCTGTTCTTCCAGATTGATTTTGTCGCGCTGCAGGGAAATCACCCGCGGCTGGCTATCAGGGTCGTCTCCGCCCGGCAAAATTTCCAGTCGCACGATGGATGCTTTGGGCCCGCGAATTAATTCCACGACATCATCGAGCCGCCAGCCAATGACATCGACGATTTCCTGATCGCCCTGAGCGACACCGATGATTCGGTCTTCGGCTTTGAGTTCGCGACCAAGGTCGGCCGGACCGCCGGGAATGATGCGCCGAATCTGGGTGTATTCGTTGTCGGTTTGCAACACCGCGCCGATGCCTTCCAGCGACAGACTCATTTGAATCTGAAAGTTTTCGCTGGCGCGGGGCGAAAAGTAACTGGTGTGGGGTTCGATGGCGTTGATGTAGGCGTTGACGAATATCGCAAATACATCCTCGGAGTTGAACTGTCGGATGCGGCGCGCCATGTGTGTGTAGCGCTGTTTCAACGTGTCGAACAGGTCGGCCTCGTCCTTGTCCGCGAGGCGCAGGTTGATGATGTCATTCTTGATTCGTTTGCGCCACAGATCATCCAACTCTCGTGTGCTCGCGGCCCATTGCGCATCTTCGCGGTCAAACAAATAAGTCTCGTCAATAGTAAAGTTGAACGGGTCATCCAATCGTGCGAGCGCGTATTCCACCCGCTGCTCCACGCGCGTGCGCAAAATTTCAAACATCAGGAATGACGGCTGCAGCGCGCCGGTGCGAATGAAATCATCAAACTGATAGCGCAGCGTCTCGAACTGGTCAATGTCGGACTGCAAAAAAGTATTGCGGCTGGGGTCGAGACGTTCCATATACAACTCAAACACGGTATCGGAAAACGCATCATCCAGCGGCACTTGGCGATAATGGGTTTTGCCAATCAGGTAATGAATCAACTTGAGCGTGCGCGACTGTTCGGCATTCGCCACCGGCTTTTCGGTGTCCTCCAGCCCGGCAATGGTGCCGTGAACCAACAGCGGGGTGGCAAATGCGAGCGCGAGGGCAAGCACGGCGTGACGCATAACCATAGACAAACGGCGAGGTGAGGACATAGAAAGATTCAGAAGAAATTCAGGGACGGAGTGATGCCGAATAAGTCCGGGCAATCATACACCACTTTGATTGCACTTAACGAGTATACGCCACGCCTGACGCGAGTAATTCCACGGTGCGCGCCGGCGTCTCGCCCATGATCGTAACAAAGTGACCGTTGATGATGCTGCGGTAGACATGCACCGCGCCCATGTGGCTCAGGCCTTCCGCGCCGCTTTGTTCGGCGTTGGCCGGCTTGATGAAAACCGATACCGTGGACAAGCCGTCGGTGAAAATTAAATGTTCGATTTCCCGCCCTTCCAGCGGCGACATTCGGCGAATGTATTTGCTTAAACGATAACCGGCGGGTAGTTGGTTGAACTGCCATTTTGATTGGTCAGGGGAGGACGAAGGCTGCGGTTTGTCACCGCCATACCACACGAGTTTTTCCTTGCGAGTAACGGCTTGCAGAGCGTGGTCGCTGATTTCGCTGTCCACATCAATGGTGACGAACAAGTATTGCTCTACTACCTGACCATCCTGATCCACGAGATCCGAGCGCAACAACAAACCGGTTTCAACATCGGCCCACAAGCGGTAGCCGTAGCGGTAATTATCATTGGCTATCACATCGATGCGCCGTGCCATGCGGTCGGCGATGCGCATGGTGTCGCCTTCGGTGAAATGATAATTCTGCTTGAGTCCTTTAATGTCGCCGGGCAGGATGCGTGGAAAGCCGCTTTCAAAGGTTTGGCGGTAATCGTGCACGCCGACATTTTGCTCCGGGATATAACACCAGATGCGATCGCCGTCCCATACAATTTCCCGCACTTCGCCGTTCAGGGAATACAAACGCTCCTGCATCCTCTTGTCCTTGACCCGACGCACCACTTGCATGGTTTCGATTCGACCGTCATGGGAATACACAAACATTCCGGAAAAACTCAAATTGGCCGCCGCCTGATTAATTTTCATCAACCAGTCCGTGGGATTGGCACGGGCGATGCTTACGCCAATCAGCGTGCAGAGCAGCAGCGCTAACAGCACGGTCATCATGAACATGGTCACCAAGCGGATTGACCGCGGTTGGCCGGTTGCTCGCGACAAGGATGACATGAACTTAGTACTCGATGGGTGCATTGCTAACCAGTTTGGCGTAAACCACGAGGCCATTCAGCCCGGGCGAGGAAGTGAACTCACCGTGCTGCGCCAGCATTTCCCTGACTTCGGTTTGAAATCGCGTTTCGGTGTCAGCCGCGATGCGGTTAGGGTTGCCCTCTTGCCCGGTTAGATTCACAACAATCACCGCCGCCAGTGCGATGGAAGCCGCCAACGCCATCATGCCAGCCGGTTTCATGAATGGAGCGACCAGACCAGCAAGGGCCTGGGTAAGCCAACGCGCATAACGGCGGGTGGCGCTCATTTCCTCGGTCGCGGCCGGTTCGTGCGCAAGTTGGGCGCGAATACGCTCGCAGAGATCCGCGCCGGTGTGCTCAACCTCGCCGCGCAACACGCAACCGATCAAATGATAACGCTGCCACACCTTGCGCGCGCCCGCATCAACTGCCATGCGATCGAACAACTCCTGCCGTTGCCGGGGATCGTCCTGCTGGTCAACAAGCGCGGAGATACGCGCGGAAATTTCTTCGTTTGTCATGATACCGGTTGTTTCAGTGGCATTTGGGGGCGTGTAAGTTTAGTCAGTATTCGGGCGAATTAGTTCGGTGTTAATCGGTTTTTTTTTACGGGAATCCAGTTAAAACATGTCGTCCGGCGTAGCCGGACTCAACCGCTTTGATGCCGCGATAAAAGGAGTTCGGCTACGCCGAACGCATATGTTAATAACGAGTTGGGATGTCATATGCCGGTGGTGGGTAATTGATTGGCATGCGTTATCGGTTGTGCGGGGCGGCTTGCGCCGCCATTTGGATCCCCGCCTGCCGGCGAGGAGGACGAATGAAAGGGCAATAGTAAATTGAAAAGACAAAAGTGCGTTGAGAAGCCAAAGCACATTGAGAAAAAAGCCCGGTTTGACCGGACTCATTAATTACGAACAAACATTGCGCGCCGTATTTTCGTTGTCAGGCAAGGCGCGCGAGGAGCGAGGGATGGAGCATACATTAAGTATGTGACTGACCGAGTGACGAAGCGCAACACCGCATGGCGACGAAAAGACAAGCGCAAAATTGCGCGCCGTATTTTCGTTGCTAGGCAAGGCGCGCAAGGAGCGGTGGAGCGCGCTTACATTAAGTAAGTAAGCGACAACGCGACGCAGCGCAACAAAGCATGGCGGAAAATAAGCAAGCGAAGTTTACTCATCCATCAACGGCATCATTGCCGTTTGTATCACTTCGCGCGCACGGAAGATTCGAGAACGTACGGTGCCGATGGGGCAACCCATGGCCTCGGCGATGTCTTCATAACTCAGTCCCTCCAATTCGCGCAGGGTGATTGCCTGACGCAGTTCTTGCGGCAACCCGCGGATGGCTTTGCGGATGGCTTCCACCAACTGATCGTTTTGCAAAATCACTTCCGGCGTGTTGGTCTCAATCAGACGTTCGGGGGTGCGCAGCGGAGCCTCGCCATTGATTTCGATATCCTGCGTCGGTGGCCGGCGGCGGTTGCTTGCCAGATGATTTTTCGCGGTGTTAACCGCGATGCGATACAACCATGTGTAAAACGCGCTGTCGCCGCGAAATCGGCCAATGGCGCGATACGCCTTGATGAATGTTTCCTGCACGATGTCTTCCTGTTCGCTCGAATCCGCAATCAATCGACTAATCAAACTGCGAATGCGGTATTGATATTTTTCCACCAGCAGGTTGAACGCCTGTTTGTCCCCGCCGCGCACCCGCGCGACCAGCGTGTTGTCGTTGTCCTGATCTTGCATAATCGTGATGACTTCAAGACGAATTGGTTTCGGTTGGCATCGCGCACGGCTGCAGATATTCCACCAGCAATTGCAACGAGCGTTTGCCGTTGAATTCGTTCACCTGAAGTTGATAGGCCGCTTTCACGGTGTCAAGGCGCGGCGCGTCCTCGCCGGGTTCGACATAGCGAAAAAGAATTGCATCAACGCCATCGGTTTGCTCGCCTCCATTGATTGGCGCGAGTTTCATTTTCAAATGTTGCTCGGCGACCACTCGTTGTTCAACTACGCGAAATTTGCCGTCAAAAAGTGGCGCGGGAAAATGTTGCCCCCACGGCGAGGCCGAGCGCACCAACTCGGCCACATCCAAAGTAAATTCTTCGGCGGCGAGTTCGCCATCGGTAAGAATGTCGCAAGTGGGCGGGTTGTTGGTGAAGTGCGCGTTCACCATCTCAGCAAAATGTCGGGAGAAAGTCGTAAAGTTTTCCGCGGCGATGGTCAAGCCGGCGGCCATGGCGTGACCGCCGAATTTTTCGATGAGACCGGGACAACGAACGGAAATGGATTCGAGTAAATCGCGGATGTGCAAACCCGCCACCGAGCGCGCCGAACCGCGCAAACTCTCGTCGCCCGCCGGTGCAAATGCGACCACCGGTTGATTGAATTTTTCGCGTATACGAGTGGCTACCAAACCAACGATGCCTTGATGCCATTCGGGGTCAAACAGGCATCCGTTAAAACCCCCCTCATTAGTAGGCTGATTATCATCGTCATCAGTGTCATCGTAGCGGCGCAGGTCGAGTGCGGCAACCATTTCCTGCGCGCGTGCCTGCATGGATTGTTCGAGTTGACGTCTTTCGCGATTCATTTCATCGAGCAATCGCGCATATTCGGCGGCATCGTTGTACTCATCGGCGAGCAAACATTCGATACCGGTGGAGATGTCGTCAATACGCCCGGCAGCGTTGAGACGGGGCCCGATGACAAACCCAAAATCCGCTGCGCTGAAATTGTGAACATCCTTGCCCGCCACTTCCAGCAATGCTTTGATACCCGCTCGACAACGCCCGGCGCGAACCCGCGCAACGCCCTGCGCCACCAAAATGCGATTGTTGTAATCCAGCGGCACCATGTCGGCAACGGTGCCGAGTGCCACGAGGTCGAGCAACTCTGCCAGATTGGGTTCTGGGTCGTCTTGAAATCGCCCGGATTGTCGCAATGCGCCGCGCACCGAAAGCAACAGATAAAACATCACGCCGACCCCGGCCAGGGCTTTGGATGGAAAACCGCAGCCGGGTTGGTTGGGATTGACGATGGCATTGGCATCGGGCAATTGTGCGCCGGCCAGATGATGGTCGGTGACGATTACCGACACGCCGGCGGCGCGCAGCAAGGCAACGCCTTGCAGGCTGGCGATGCCGTTATCCACGGTAACAACCAATTCAGGCTGGTGCGTAAATTGCGTCAGCGCCACTTCGGCGATTTCTTTCGACAAGCCATAGCCGTATTCAAAACGATTGGGGGCGAGGTATTTCACCCGCTTCGCGCCCAGTGCGCGCAAGCCGAGCAGCGCAACCGTGGTGGCGGTGGCGCCGTCGGTATCGTAATCGCCCACCACCAGAATTTTTTGGTTGCGCTTGATGGCGGTTTGCAAGAGCGCGGTTGCCGGCTTGATGTCCTTGAGTTGCTCGGGCGAATGTAGCCGGTTCAGGGAATAATCCAGTTCGGCGAAAGTTTGTATGTTGCGATTTTCGAAAACTCTTCGTAGCAGCGGATGCAAGCCGCGCGAATTCTCCGCTTCATCTTGCCATCGGCACTGCCGCTGTCGCCGGGTAATTTGCTTCCGTGTCTGAGTGCTTTGCAAGCCCTCGCTCAAGATAATTTCTCCAAACGAATGTGCATGATTTCACCGCTGACGGTGTCCAGCCCGGCAAGTTTTTTTAGTGCCTGATTCATGTTGAGTTCGCGGGTTTGCTGGGTCAGCATGATGATCGTCACATTTTCGTTGGGCCGTCCCCGCCCCTTTTGCAAAATCGTATCAATGCTGATTTCGCTATCGCCAAAGATGCGCGTGATGGCGGCAAGCACGCCGGGGCGGTTGGTAACGCTGATGCGCAAATAATAAGCAGTTACGACTTGCTCAATGGACAAGATGGGCGAAGCCGCCAGTGAGCCGGGTTGGAACGCCAGATGCGGGACGCGGTTTTGCGGGTCAGTAGTAATGGCGCGCACCACATCCACGAGATCCGCCACCACCGAAGACGCGGTCGGCTCGGCGCCGGCGCCGGCACCGTAATACAAGGTTGCTCCCACCGCATCGGCGCGCACCAGTATCGCATTCATCACGCCGTTGACATTGGCGATCAGACGCTTATGGGGAATCAGCGTCGGGTGCACGCGAAGTTCGATGCCGTCGGCGGTGCGTCGGGCGATGCCGAGGTGTTTGATGCGATAACCAAGTTCCCGCGCAAAGGCGATGTCTTCGACGGTAATCGCGGTGATGCCCTGCACATACACGCGCTCGAATTGCAAAGGAATACCGAAAGCGATGGAGGCGAGGATGGTGAGTTTGTGCGCGGCATCGGTGCCTTCAATATCAAACGCCGGATCGGCTTCGGCGTAACCCAACGCCTGCGCCTCACCAAGCGTCTCGGCGAAGTCGCACGCGTCTTCCTCCATCCGGCTCAAAATGTAATTGCAGGTGCCGTTGATGATTCCGGCGAGCCATTCAATACGGTTGGCGGCAAGCCCTTCACGAATCGACTTGATGATGGGAATGCCGCCGGCCACCGCAGATTCGAAGGCGACCATCACACCCCGCTGCTGTGCCTTTTCGAAAATGGTGTTGCCGTGCAGTGCGATGAGTGCCTTGTTGGCGGTGACCACATGCTTGCCGTTATCGATGGCACGCAGTACCGCCTCCCGGGCGATGTGGTCGCCGCCGATCAACTCCACCACGATGTCAATGTTCGGGTCGTCGACGATCTCGAACGGGTCGGTGGTAAGCGCAATGGCATCGGTGTTGAACGATCGTTGTCGTTTCAAATCCCGCACCGCGGCTTTGACCACGCGAATCTCGCGCCCGGCGCGACGACTTATTTCATCGGCATTTCGATGCAGCACCGCGAGCGTGCCGCCACCGACGGTGCCGAGGCCCAGCAAGCCAACATTGACAGCGTTCACCGTAAGAAAATTTTCCGATCGGTTATAACTGGCGGGAAACTAACCAGCGATTGATGTTATACAATAAAAAAAATCTGCGGGCTACTATTTATGGGAACCCCTGCAGGACGAATTACATGAAACTTCAACTCAATCATCGCCCGGATTCGCTACTGATTCGCTCGTGGACGCTTGGCACGAAAAAAACCGGCGCGGTAGCCGACACGAAAACGGACACGCCGAGCGATGAAGAACGATACCGCATCCGCATCGCGGACATCTGGTATCGACAAAGTTTGATTTTAACACCTCAGTCGGTGGAATTGTGGGATGTAAAGGAGGTTTCTGACCTCAAGATTGATCATTTTCATCAACTTGCCACGCTTGGGGCGGAGGTGGTAATCCTCGGCACCGGCAGACACACGGTCTTTCCCGCTCCCGCCCTCACCCAACCGCTGATGCGTCGGCGCATCGGATTCGAAATAATGGACACTGCCGCCGCCTGCCGCACCTATAACATCCTGGCTACCGATGGCCGACGTGCCGTGGCGGCATTGATTGCGTGATTGTGCTTGCCTATTTTCCGCCATGCTTTGTTGCGCTTCGTTTCTCGGTCGGTCACATATTTAATGTATTGCTCCCTCCCTCGCTCATTCGCTTGCTTATTTTCCGCCATGCGGTGTTGCGCTGCGTCGCGTTGTCGTTTACCTACTTAAAGTAGGCGCGCTCCACCGCTCCTTGCGCGCCTTGCCTGACAAAAAATAATCTGCGCTATTTGCGCGCCTTGCCTGACGAAAAATATGCGGCGCACAATTTTGTGTTCGCCCCATTTTATTATGGCGTCGCCATGGTTTATTACGGTTTGTTATGCTGTGTAGTGTTGCGCTTCGCGTGCCTTGCCTGGCAACGAAAAGGCAAGCGACAGTAGGTTATACCGCCCCGCTTCGCGCATCCACCATCAACTGTCTCATCTCGCTGACGGCTTGGAAAAAACCCACCGCAAGGGCGCGTGCGACGATGCTGTGGCCGATATTCAATTCATTGATTTCGGGAATCGCCGCAATCGCCTGCGTGTTGGTGTAGTGCAAGCCGTGACCGGCGTTCACCACAATTCCCGCCTGGTCGGCGTATTGCGCACTGGCGATAATCGCTTGCAACTCGCGCTCAACCGCCTCGGGCTCGCGGGCATCAGCATATTTTCCGGTGTGCAGTTCGATGACCGGCGCGGCCACTTCGCAACTGGCATCGATTTGTTTTGGATCCGGGTCGATGAACAACGATGTGCGAATGCCGGACTCGCTGAAAGCCGCCACCAAATCAGCAATCAGGTCGCGTTGGCGAACCACATCCAGCCCGCCCTCGGTGGTCAATTCAACCCGGCGTTCGGGGACGATGCAGGCATCGGCGGGCTTTACCCGTAGCGCGATTTCGCGCATTTCATCGGTAGCCGCCATTTCCATGTTGAGTTTGGTGCGGGTGCGCAGTGCCATGCGCTCAATGTCCGACTCAATCACATGCCGGCGGTCTTCGCGCAGGTGCATGGTGATGCCATCGGCACCGGCTTGTTCGGCCTGAAGCGCGATTTCCACCGGATCCGGGTACGGCGTTCTCCGCGCCTGGCGGATGGTGGCGACATGATCAACGTTGACGCCCAGATAGATGGCTGGTTTGCGTGGCTGTTTGCTTGACATGATGAAGGCGCGGAATGAGCGGCGAATGCTACCCGAAAGCGAGTCGGTTTGCCACGAAATGTATAGATCAGGGGCTTTGCGCCGAGCGGGCAACCAAGAGTTACTTCATTTAATCACGAGTTGGGATGTCATATGCCGGTGATGGGTAATTGATTGGCATGGGTTATCGGTTATGCGAGGCGGCTAACGCCGCCACCTGGATCCCCGCCTACCGGCGAGGATGACGGGTTGGGGAGACAATGGTGAATCGGGCGGGGTAATTTCTTTTGAGAAGACAATGGTAAATAAGTGTCACGCAAAGCGTGACACTAAAACAGCGTTGCCGCGGTGAAGCCGCGAAAAGGAGTCACACTTTGCGATTCACCATTGCTTCCCCTCAAATTTAACCGCTCGGCACGGATAAATAACTCGCATCAACTCCACCGAAAACCGTATAATCCCCCGCCTTTACTGACCTGTATTTACTGGCAAACCAATGAAATTGAAACGGGTGGGATTTGTCGGCTGGCGTGGCATGGTGGGCTCGGTGCTGTTGCAGCGCATGCGAGCGGAGCACGATTTTTCCCGAATCGACCAACCGCAGTTTTTCACGACCTCCCAGGCCGGGCAACCGGGCCCGGATATTGGCCGCGAAACGTCCGCGCTGATTGATGCCCATGACCTCGACGCGTTGGCGAAAATGGATGCCGTGGTCACTTGCCAAGGCGGCGACTACACCCACGCCGTCCATCCAAAATTGCGCGCGCGCGGCTGGCACGGCTACTGGATTGACGCGGCTTCGGCACTGCGCATGACACCCGATGCAACGATTGTTCTCGACCCGGTCAATCTGCCGGTAATTGAGCGCGGGCTGGCTGCCGGTCAGAAGGATTTTATCGGCGGAAACTGCACCGTCAGTTTGATGATGATGGCGCTGGACGGTTTGTTTAATGCGGATTTGATCGAATGGATAACGGTCATGACCTATCAGGCGATTTCCGGCGGCGGTGCGCGGCAAATGCGCGAGTTACTGGAGCAAATGGGTTGCGTGAATCGTGCCGCCAGGGAGTTGCTCGACGACCCGGCCAGTTCGATTTTGGATATTGATGAAAGCGTGACCGATGCGTTGCGCGCACCCAACCTGCCGAAGACGGAAATCGGCGTGCCGCTGGCCGGCAGCCTGCTGCCCTGGGTGGATGCGGACTTGGATTCCGGCGTCAGCCGCGAAGAATGGAAAGGCTCGGCCGAGGCAAACAAAATTATCGGACGCGAAGACCGCCCGATTCCGGTCGAAAGCATCTGCGTGCGCGTTGGCGTGTTGCGCTGTCACAGTCAGGCGTTCACCATTAAGTTGAAAAAGAATCTGCCGGTGGAGGAAGTCGGAGAAATTCTCGCCGGCGGCAATGACTGGGTGTCGCTGGTAGCCAATGACCGCCAACAGTCACTGAGCCGCCTGACACCGGCGGCGGTATCCGGCACGCTGGACATCGCCGTCGGGCGACTGCGCAAACTGCCGATCAACGGCGCTGCTGCTACCAATGGCATGATGCTGTCCGCTTTCACCGTTGGCGACCAACTGCTGTGGGGTGCCGCCGAGCCGTTGCGCCGGATGTTGCGCCTATTGGAACAACACATACAGCACTAATCCAAATTGGCGCAAGCAAAGCGTCCTAATTTTTTTACAATATAATTTCCCAAATGCCTCAAATGAAAGTTCTCATCGCCGACTCTTTTCCGGAAACGCATCAACGCGCATTGACCGACAACGGACACTGCCTTACGGTTGACCCGAGCCTGGCCGGCGACACGTTGAAAGATGCCATTGGCGACCATGAAGTTCTGGTTGTGCGCAGCACCAAAGTGGATGCGGCAATCATTGACGCGAGCACGGCGTTGCAACTGGTGATTCGTGCCGGCGCCGGCACCAACACCATCGATAAAACGCATGCGGCGGCGAAGGATATTCGTGTTTGTAATGTGCCGGGCGCGAATGCGATGGCGGTCGCGGAATTGGTTCTCGGTCTGATTATTTGCCTTGACCGCAATATCGCCAACAATGTCAGCGACCTTAACAACAAGGTATGGGCGAAGAAAAAATATTCGAGCGCGCGCGGTTTGTATGGACAAAAATTGGGCATCCTCGGGCTCGGCGCGATTGGTTTGGCAGTGGCGCAGCGCGCGGTCGCATTTGGCATTAATGTTTGCGCCATGGCAAAACCCGGGCGGGCGCAACATGCGCAACAACGCATCAACGATCTCGGCATCACGCAACTTGAATCTATGGATACACTGCTGTCCACCTGCGACATTGTGAGTTTGCATTTGCCGTCCACGGCTGAAAATAATCAATTGGTGAACGATTCGTTTCTTGCGAAAATGAAACACGGTGCCATGTTGATTAACACTTCGCGTGGCGACCTGCTCGATGAGGCGGCGGTGTTGCGCGCAATGGACAGTAAAAACATTCGCGTTGCTGTGGATGTGTATCAAAACGAACCGACTCAATCGGAAGGCGTGTTCGAATCGGCGCTCGCCAATCACCCGGCGGTGTGCGGCACGCATCACATCGGCGCATCCACCGAGCAAGCGCAAATCGCAGTGGCCGACGGTGTGCTTAAAGTTATGCAATCATTTCAACAAGGCGACTTGAAAAATTGCGTAAATTAAACGGTATCAAACAAATTAATTGCAGTTGTTTTTTTCTTTACAATTTAAGGGACCAATTCAATGACCTCAGATTCAAACCGAAAACATAATTTCAGTGCCGGCCCATGCACCTTGCCGTTGGAAGTTCTGCAACAGGCGCAACAGGAATTCGTCGATTATCAAGGCGCCGGTATGTCGCTGATTGAAATGAGTCATCGCGGCAAACATTTTGACGCGGTCGCCAACGAGGCGATGACTTTGTGCATGGAAGTATTTCAAGTTCCCGATGATTTCAGCGTGTTGTTTTTGCAAGGCGGCGCAATTTTGCAATTCTCCATGGTGCCGATGAACCTACTGACTAATGGACAAAAAGGCGGATATGTTAATTCCGGCGCATGGGCAAAGGGTGCGATTACCGATGCCAAAGAATACGGCGACATTTACACCGCCTGGGACGGCGCCGAAAATAACTACACGCGCATGCCGAACACCGACGAGTTGCAACTGCAAGACAACACGCGTTACTTGCACATCACCACCAACGAAACCATCGGCGGAATTCGTGTCGCCGAGTGGCCGCAAGTTGATGTTCCACTGGTCGGCGATGTGTCGTCCGAATACATGGCGCGCCCGATTCCCTGGGAGAAATTTGATTTGGTCTATGGCGGCGCGCAAAAAAATCTGGGGCCGGCCGGTTTGGTGGTGGTTTTCATCCGCCAATCCATTCTTGAACACACCAATAAAAAAATCGGTCGCTACTTGCGTTACGACATTCACCAGGCAAACGGTTCGATGTTCAACACGCCGCCGGTGTTTCCGATTTATATGCTTGGCAAAGTGTTGAAGTGGATGAAAAAACAAGGCGGATTGACCGCCATGGAAAATCAGGCGGCGGAAAAATCCGCGGCGTTGTATCACGCCATTGACCACAGCAACGGGTATTACACTTGCCCGGTGGAGGTTGCTTGTCGCTCGCACATGAATGTTGTGTTCCGATTGCCGAGCGAATCACTCGAACAAAAATTTCTCGCCGCCGCAACCCAGTCCGACCTGATGAATCTAAAGGGCCATCGTAGCGTCGGTGGCTGCCGCGCCAGCATCTACAACGCACTACCAAAAAATAGTGTCGATGTGCTGGTCGCATTCATGGCTGACTTCATGGCAAATAACGGCTGAGTCGATGCCGCGCATCCGGGCTTTTGACGGCTATCTGGTGGACCCGGTGCGCGCCGCACAAGTGGTGTCGCCGGCATATGATGCGGTGTCGCCGACCATGCGTCGACAATTCGCCGAAGCCAATCCGCAAAATTATCTGAACACCATGCGTCTGCTCGAGGATTTTCCCGACCATGCGCAGCCGACGCCGGAGAACCTGCTGGCGTTGAATAAATCGCGGCTGGAAGAACTGCTGTCCAACGGCTCATTCCATCGCTTTGAACAACCCTGCCTGTTTATTTATCGGTTGTCGGTGGGCCGGCATACCCAAACCGGCGTGGTGTGCGAAGTGTCGGTTGATGAATATCACCACGGGCATCTGCGCAAACACGAGAACACCCGCAGCGACAAGGAAGATTTGCTAACCAGTTATCAGCAAGTGGTTGGGGTCTCATCCAGCCCCATCTGCCTCGCCTATCCGCACGACAATGCCATCGAGCAATTGCTCGCCGAGCAAACCCAACAGTTGCCGACGCTGGATTTTGTCTCGGCCGATGGCGTCGCCCAGCAAGTGTGGCGCGTGGAAAACGCGGCTCAACAGAAAAAATTGCAGACGCAGTTTGCGCGCATCCAGGTCACCTATCTTACTGACGGTCATCATCGTGCCGCCTCCGGCTTGCGTTATGCGCAGATGCGGCGGCAAAACGGAAGCAATCATGGAGACGAACCATACAACCAACTGCTGGTGGCATTGTTTTCCACCGAACAATTGGAGTTGTTGCCGTTTCATCGTGCGGTCAAGGATTTGAACGGATTAACCGAAGCGCAATTAGTAACGGCATTGGAAAAAGATTTTTCGCTACGCAAGGTATCCGCCGGCGATTCCTTCGAACCGACCGGCCACGGTGAATTCGGTATGCTGGTGGGTGGCAACTGGTATCAACTGCGCATCCGTGAAGGACTGGTGGACGCCGCCTGCCCGGTCGATTCGCTGGATGTATCCATCCTGCAAAACCACATCCTCGAACCGTTGCTCGGAATCGCCGACATCCGCAACGACCCGCGGCTGGATTATGTCTCCGGCGTTATGGGTGTTGACGGGCTGCGACAAAAACACGCCGAAGGCTGGGCGGTTTGTTTCGCCTGCTTCGCCACTTCCATCGCCCAACTCATGGCAGTGGCCGACGCCGGCGAGTTGATGCCGCCAAAATCCACCTACTTCAACCCCAAAGCCAACTCCGGGGTATTCGTCCGCCGCAAATAAGCCGGGTTGCGCGAAGGGCGATGGCGGCGGCTTACGCCGCCGAGTAACCTGTGGCTGATATGCAAAGGTCCGGTTGCGCACAAAACCGGCGGCTTCACCGCAAATGACGGTGGTGTGCGAAGGGCATTGGCGGCGGCTTACGCCGCCGAGTAACCTGTGGCTGATAGGCAAAGGCTCGCTTGCGCGTGCTCGCGCTTTGCGGGGGGGATACCCCCCGCCCCCGCCCCCCCCCCTTTTGGCGCGGGGGAAACATCCTGTTTCCACGCGCCAGCGTGCGTCCCTGCACGCTCTGGTGATTGGGAGAATAGAGTAAATGGCAAAATTTCTGCGGGCGTGACAACGAAAGAATCAGTATTCGTCATTCTTGTATGTGTTCACTAATTCATTGCCATGTTTTATTCATTTCCAGTGGTGTTTTAGCACCGCCCTCTCGGCCGTCATCCTGTATCGAACGGCGCGGCTACGCCGCAAATGAGTCCGGCTACGCCAGAGCACGTTTTAGTGTCACGCTTTGCGTGACAATTAGTTACCATTGGCGTCTCAAAAAAATCATTCCCGCCCGATTTACCGTTGCCCTCCCAACCCGTCATCCTCGCCGGCAGGCGGGGATCCTAAAGTGGCGGCGTTAGCCGCCGGGACGCGCTCACACATTAGCGGTAAGCAAAAGGAGTCACGCTACGCTGGGCTTTTTTTCTCGGTTGCTTTTGGCATCTCAAAAAAATCAATCCTGCCCGATTCACCATTGTCTCCCCAACCCGTCATTGCCCGGCTTGTTCCGGGCAATCCAGTTATTAAACCGTTCGGCGTAGCCGAACTCCTTATTTCGGCTTCCTTTTTTTGTCATACCACGAATCCAGAATGTTTCTGGCATTATTCATTCAAATCGCCGATTCAAATTCTCCCGCCGCTTACGCGTTCGTGGCCGCCGAGGTCGCGACGCGTGACGATGGAAACAAAACTATTTTGTTTCAACAACGCACGCACCGCCGCAGATTGATCGTAGCCGTGCTCCAAGAGCAACGTCCCGCCGGCGTTCAAATAACCGGGGGTGCCGATGATAATCCGTTCAAGGTCGGCCAGTCCATTGGGCGGCGACACCAGTGCCGAGTCGGGTTCGAAACGCACATCGCCTTGCTGCAAATGCGGATCGTCGGGGGCGATATAAGGCGGATTAGAGACGATGAGGTCGAAGCGCCGCGCCGCAACCGCGTCGAACCAATCGCCCGAACAAAACTCAATGCGTTCCCATCCGAGTGGTTGCGCGTTGCGTTTTGCCACTTCCAGAGCGGCGGCGGAAATATCGGTGGCGACGATGGCGCACTGCGGCAATTCCCCCGCCAGCGCAACAGCGATGGCACCGCTGCCGGTGCCGAGTTCCAAAATGTCGGCGACCTTGTGGCGGGCTGCGTGCGCCAAAACTTCTTCCACCAGCAATTCGGTTTCGGGCCTGGGAATCAGCACATCAGGCGTAACGTTCAACGTTAATGACCAGAATTCTTTTTGTCCGAGAAGATAGGCGACCGGCTCGCCGCGCGCGCGTCTTTCCAGCAACGATTGAAAATCCGCAACCTCGTCTTCGCTAATCGGTTGTTGCGGGTGAGCGATGAATGTCGCGACAGATTGGTCGATGACCGCGGACAACAACGCTTCGGCATCATTCCGACCATCGTTATCATCGCCGAGACGCGCACGCGCACGGCGTAACAACTCGCCGACCGTCACGGGCATCACAGACGGCCCTCAGAAATCTTGCTGTGCCGATGACTCGGCAAGCAATCCGGCGCGGTGTTCGGCGGTGAGCGGGGCGATAATCGAGTCAAGGTTGCCGGCTAGGATGTCATCGAGTTTGTATAGTGTCAGGTTGATGCGATGATCGGTGACCCGCCCCTGGGGAAAGTTATAAGTTCGGATACGCTCCGAGCGATCGCCGCTGCCCACCAGCGACTTGCGCGTGCTGGCTTCTTGTTGTCGTTGTTTTTGCGCCTCGGCTTCCAGCAATCGCGATTTCAGAATCGCCATGGCGCGCGCGCGGTTCTTGTGTTGCGAGCGTTGCTCCTGACATTCCACCACCACGCCGCTCGGCAAATGCGTAAGACGAACCGCGGAATCGGTTTTGTTGACATGCTGACCGCCGGCACCGGAAGCGCGAAAAGTATCCGAGCGAATATCCGCCGGATTGATTTCAATCTCGTCCACCTCGTCGGCCTCGGCCATCACCGCCACGGTGCAAGCCGAAGTGTGAATGCGTCCCTGAGATTCGGTTGCCGGCACGCGTTGCACGCGGTGTGCGCCGGATTCAAACTTCAACTGCGAATACGCACGTAATCCCTCAATGCGGCTGATGATTTCCCGATAGCCGCCGTGTTCGCCCTCGCTACGGCTCAGCACTTCCACTTTCCAACGACAACGCTCGGCGTAAGCGTGATACATCCGAAACAAATCGCCGGCAAATAACGCCGCTTCATCGCCGCCGGTGCCGGCGCGGATTTCCAGAAACAGGTTGCGCCCATCGTTGCGGTCGCCGGGCAGTAATAACGTTTGCAGAGACGATTCGCTCTCGCCCAGCGTCCGTTCCAGCGCGGGCATTTCTTCTTTTGCCATCTCGCGAATCGCATCGTCCCGGTCGGTCAGCATCTGCCGCGTTTCCGCCACCCGCCGATTCAGTTGCTGGTAGCGAGCGAAAGCGGTGACGATGGGTTCGAGTTGCGAAAGTTCAATGGATAATTTTCGGAATTGCGCCTGCGCCGCAATCACCGCCGGATCCGACAGCCGCACTTCAAGTTCTTCGTGCCGCTCAACCAGTTGCCGCAGTTTGTCTTCGGTTGTCGGATTCATTGGCAATCAATCAAGATGAGCGGAGTTGCCGCAATCACCCCGATTACCTTACTTGCGCAAGTTGAATAATTGGCGAGCAGCGGCAATGAGTCCGGGTGTGCCGTTCCTGTCGGCTTCCTGCAGGGCGCGGCTCGGACCATGCGCGAATTTATTGGCGAGGTTTTGCGCCAACTGCCGAGCCACCGCCTCGGGATCTTCACCGTTGCGAATTCTTTGCACCGCCTTGTCGGCCTCGGCCTGGCCGAGCGCATCCAACTCCCGTCGCAAAGCGCGAATGGCCGGCACCGATTCCAGCGAGCGCATCCAGCGCATAAAGCGAACCACCTGCAGGTCAATAATGACTTCCGCCTGCTCTGCGGCGTGCGCACGCAGACCCTGATTATGCTCCACCACCGACTTGAGATCGTCCACGGTATACAAATATACATCGCGCAACCGGCTCACTTCCGCTTCCACATCGCGCGGAACCGCGAGGTCAAGAATGAACATCGGCTTGTGTCTACGCTTTGCCAACGCCCGCTCGACCGCGCCCTTGCCGAGAATGGGTAAAGTGCTGGCGGTGGAGGAGACCACGATGTCGGCTTCGGCCAATCGTTCGGGAATCTGCCCCAGGGTGATGGCTTCGCAGCCGACTGCTCGCGCCAATGTATGCGCACGTTGAATGGAGCGATTGGCGACAATCAAATGCCCGGCACCGCTTTCTTTCAGATGACGCGCCACCAATTCAATGGTCTCGCCGGCACCGATCAGCAATACCGTTTGTTCAGCGAGCCGCGTGAAAACCCGCTTGGCAAGGCTTACCCCGGTATAGGCAACCGACACCGAATTGACGCCGACCGAGGTGTCGGTGCGCACCTGCTTGGCTACCGAAAAGGTGTGCTGAAAAAGTCGGTTCAGCACCTTGCCGGTGGCGCCGGCGTTCGCCGCGGTGTGAAACGCATCCTTCATTTGCCCGAGTATCTGCGGCTCGCCGAGCACCATGGAATCAAGACCCGATGCCACTCGAAATGCATGCTTGACCGCTTGCTCATTGGGGAAATGATAAATACTGCCGGCCAGATCGGATTGATTGAAACCGGTATGGCGGCTGAACCAGTCAAGGATTTTTTTCTCGTCGCCGGCAGGTTCCTCCCGCCCGCAATAAATTTCGGTGCGGTTGCAGGTGGATAAAATCGCCGCCTCGCTGACCACTCCGCGCTCGCCGGTCAACTCCCGCAACGCCGGCTGCAACGCATCCGGAGCGAACGCCGCCTGCTCCCGCAACTCAATGGGCGCGGTTTCGTGATTGAGGCCGAGGGCGAGGAGTTTCATTGAAGGGATTGGTCGGATACGGGGTATTCCGCGGATGCTGAACGCTATTATAAGGGAAGCCCGGCAAATTTCACCGCTTGAAACCGGCGGCTTCGTCGCCATTAAGGATAGCGGCTAACGCCGCTGAGTTTTTTAACTGGGTTGTCCGGCGGAGTTGGACTATTAATGTCGTCACGCGGAGCGTGACTCATTTTGAGATGCCAATGGCACATTGAGAATAAGGAGTCCAACTACGCTGGAGTAACGCTGTTTTAGTGTCACGCAAAGCGTGACACTTATTTACTTTGTCTTCTCAAAAAAATCATCCCCGCACGATTTACCATTGACCCCCAACCCGTCATCCTCGTCGACAGGCGCAAATCCAGGTGGCGGCGCAAGCCGCCTGTCACGTGTAGCGTGACTCATTTGCTTTGATGCCGCTTCCAACCCACTAACCTCACTCACAAATCCTTGCTTTTCCGGGGGTTTTCTCTATTATCCCGAGTGATGAATGAGTCACGCTACGCGTGACTCATTCTGCTGCCGGCGATACTTTTTGCACATGCTCGCGCTGCCGGTCCAAGACATATCCCATCAAACTGGGGATGCCTGCCTCATATAAATTTGTGTCCGGCGGATTCCAAATAAATTCATGGCGAATAAACGTTTGCAGATGTTCATTAACTGACTGTGTAGCCAGTGAATCAACAGGTAAATTATCTGCAATGATCTCTTTGAGATAATCCCTTGTGGTTGTTTCCGTGTTTTGAAATAGTGTCGCAATAGCAACAGCCGCCGGCAGCAGTTCAAGGTCGTCTAATGTTGCTCTGCGCTCTCCATAAAAGTTTAACCGGCGGTTCTCAATCTTTGTTTCTACTTCGGTAATTTCTTCAGAAGTCAGTTTTTGCAGGTCTTTTTCCTTTGCCAAATCCCACAGAGCCGCGCCCCAAAGTTGAATGAAATAAGGATAATGCTGGCTGTCTTCCACTACATGTTCCAAAGCATCGGTGTCTACTGTTACGCCATCGGCATCCAACGGTTTTACGATGGCATCCGCAGTGGCCTGTGCATCTAATCGTGCAATGCCCATTTTCTCGGAGCGTTCAACAAAACTAGCCCCCACTGTCGTCAACAAATGCGATAGACCGGGCGTGCCGGCGAGTACCAGCAAAAAAGGTGCGTTTTGATTCACTTGTTGGCTTATGTTCAACAAATCCTGACAAAAACGAGAATCCATGGTGTGTGCTTCGTCCATCAACAGCACCAATGGGCGTTCTTTACATTCCTCAATTAAGACGCTTACTAAATCATCCTCGTTATGAGCTTTTGAATTCCACACAATTCTGTTTCCAAGTGCCCCAAGTTCTATTTGCTCGGGCCAGATTTTCTTCTTCCAGTCGTCAGAAATCAATTTATTCCAGAGCAACTCTAAAGATGGAAAAATTGTCGGCGTTGTTTGAATTGCTCGTAAAGGAAGGTTATGTTTTGAAGTTTTTTCAACTTCACCCCCAATCCAATTTAATAATACTGTCTTACCCATCCCCCGGGGCCCATACATAACCATGTCGGCGGCAGGCGACCTTCCGGCAGATATTTCTGCCAATATTTTTCTGAACCGACTCTGTTCATTTTCCCTGCCAGCCAGATAAGGCGGGGTTGCTCCTCTACCTGGCCTAAACGGATTCAAACCTTCAATCTGTGTCATAACCAACGCCTCATTCGCTATTCAATACTCAGTCAGAACAACCAACTAACTCTTGCAGTGTATATCCTTTTTATGGAATTTCGGCGATTTTTTGCGCGTATCATCCCTGATACGCGCCCTTCGGGCTCGCTCCGGGCAATCCAGTTATTAAACCAGCGGCGTTAGCCGCTATCCTTAAATGGCGGCGAAGCCGCCGCCATTTGCGCGGCTACGCCGCGTCTGGATTCCCGCCTTCGGCGAGAATGACGAATGGTAGGTAATAGTGGATTGAAAGGACAAAGGCGTTTTGAGAAGACAGTGGCAATCAAGAAAAAGTCCGGCGTAGCCGGACTCATTTGAATACTTGGAGGATAGTGGTCATAGCAGCGAGTCCGGTGAAAAGCATAAACCCGAGACGGATGGACAAGTCCTTTTTAAGGAGTTCCATGTCAGCCTTGGTGGCATTGCCAAGAGATTCTATCTCAGACCGAACGGCTCTGAACTCAGCCATGGTGGCATTGCCAAGAGATTCTATCTCAGACCGAATGGCTTTGAACTCAGACTTGGTGGCATTGCGGTGAAATTTCAAATCAGTCCGAACCGCCACGATGTCAGCCTTGACCGCCACGATGTCAGCCTTGACCGCCACGATGTCAGCCTTGGTGGCTACCTGTTCGCTAATGGCGGTGCTGATGGTGGTTACCACGACTTCGGCCAGTTCCTCTTTGGCTCCGGCACCCTTGAGGTGCTTTGAATGCTTGATGGGTGTCAAATGCTAACGATGTCATATCCTTACTCCTTGGATTGGAAAAAAATGGATGGTAAGTAAAACACTGTTTTGTGGGGGATGCAAGTGGTTTTTAGCACAATTTTACTTGTTTTTGTTATGTAATGATAGCGGCTAACGTTGCCGGTCCAAGACATATTTCATCAAACTCGGGATGCCCGCCTCGAATAATATTGAATCTGGTGGATTCCAAATAAATTCATGGCGAATAAACGTTTGCAGATGCTCATTAACTGACTGTGTAGCCAGTGAATCGTCAGGTAAATTATCTGCAATGATCTCTTTGAGATAATCCCTTGTGGTTGTTTCCGTGTCTTGGAATACTGCCGCAATAGCAACAGCCGCCGGCAGCAGTTCAAGGTCGTCTAATGTTGCTCTGCGTTGTTCATAAAAGTTTGACCGGCGGTTCTCAACCTTTGTTTCTGCTTCGGCAATTTCTTGAGCAGTCAGTTTTTGCAGGTCTTTTTGCTTTGCCAAATCCCAAAGAGCCGCGCCCCAAAGTTGAATGAAGTAAGGGTAGTGCTGGCTGTCTTCAACGACCGGCGCAAGGGTGCTGTCGTCTATATTTATGCCATGTTCGTTTAACGGCTTTACAATGGCGTCCGCAGTGGCTTGCGCATCTAATCGTGCAATGCCCATTTTCGTGGAACGTTCAACAAAACTAGCCCCCACTGTCTTCAAGAAGTGTGCCAAGCCAGGAGTACCGGCGAGAACCAGCAAAAAGGGGGCTTCGTTTTGTACAGTCTGACTTACGTTTAATAAACCACGACATTGACCTGATTCCATTTGATGTGCTTCATCCATCAGAAATACCAAAGGACTTTTTTTACATTCAGAAATCAAATCATTTATCAGGGCTTGGTTAGAGACACCTTTTCTCGTCCAAGTGCCAGATAATGCCCCAAATCCAAATTTTGTTTCATCCGGTTTTAAATTTTTCTTCCAATCATTGGACATTAGGCAACTCCACATGTCCGCCGGAGATGCTAATTGATCGGGGGTCGTCCAACTTGTGCGTATGGGATTATCCACCGTGCCAGATTTTTTTGCCTCATTTTTTAACCAATTTAATAGTACTGTCTTACCCATGCCGCGTGGGCCATACATCACTATGTCGGCGGCAGGAGAATCTCCATCAGCCATATCTGCTAATATCTCCCTGAGCCGATTCTGCTCATTTTCCCGACCTGCCAGATAAGGCGGGGTTGCTCCTCTACCTGGCTTGAACGGATTTCGTGTTCTTGTGGGTGTCATGATGGCCTCCTCATTCGCCATCCAATGCTCAATCGAGCAACTGGCTCTTCTGCATAGTATACTCTTTGTTATGGAATTTCGGCGATTTTTTGCGCGTATCATCTCTGATACGCGCCCTTCGGGCTCGCTCCGGGCAATCCAGTTATTAAACCAGCGGCGTTAGCCGCTATCCTTAAATGGCGGCAAAGCCGCCGCCATTTGCGCGGCTACGCCGCGTCTGGATTCCCGCCTGCCGGCGAGAATGACGAATGGTAGGTAATAGTGGATTGAAAGGACAAAGGCGTTTTGAGAAGACAGTGGCAATCAAGAAAAAGTCCGGCGTAGCCGGACTCATTTGAATACTTGGAGGATAGTGGTCATAGCAGCGAGTCCGGTGAAAAGCATAAACCCGAGACGGATGGACAAGTCCTTTTTAAGGAGTTCCATGTCAGCCTTGGTGGCATTGCCAAGAGATTCTATCTCAGACCGAACGGCTCTGAACTCAGCCATGGTGGCATTGCCAAGAGATTCTATCTCAGACCGAATGGCTCTGAACTCAGCCATGGTGGCATTGCCAAGAGATTCTATCTCAGACCGAATGGCTCTGAACTCAGACTTGGTGGCATTGCGGTGAAATTTCAAATCAGTCCGAACCGCCACGATGTCAGCCTTGACCGCCACGATGTCAGCCTTGACCGCCACGATGTCAGCCTTGGTGGCTACCTGTTCGCTAATGGCGGTGCTGATGGTGGTTACCACGACTTCGGCCAGTTCCTCTTTGGCTCCGGCACCCTTGAGGTCTTTGAAGGCTTGATGGGTGTCAAATGCTAACGATGTCATATCCTTACTCCTTGGATTGGAAAAAAATGGATGGTAAGTAAAACACTGTTTTGTGGGGGATGCAAGTGGTTTTTAGCACAATTTTACTTGTTTTTGTTATGTAATGATAGCGGCTAACGTTGCCGGTCCAAGACATATTTCATCAAACTCGGGATGCCCGCCTCGTATAAATTCGTATCCGGCGGATTCCAAATAAATTCATGGCGAATAAACGTTTGCAGATGCTCATTAACCGACTGTGTAGCAGGTGAATCGACAGATAAATTATCTGCAATAACATCTATGAGCGTATCCATTGTGGTTGTTTCCGTGTCTTGGAATACTGCCGCAATAGCAACAGCCGCCGGCAGCAATCCAAGATCGCTTAATGTTTTTCTGCGTTGCTCATAAAAGTTTAACCGACGGTTCCCAACCTTTGTTTCTGCTTCGGTAATTTCTTGAGAAGTCAGTTTTTGCAGGTCTTTTTCCTTTGCCAGATCCCAGAGAGCCGCGCCCCAAAGTTGAATAAAGTAAGGATAGTGCTGGCTGTCTTCAACGACCTGCGCAAGGGTGTTGTCGTCTATTTCTATGCCGTGTTCATTTAACGGCTTTACGATGGCATCCGCAGTAGCCTGCGCATCTAATCGTGCAATGCCAATTACATTGGAACGCTCAACAAAACTTGCGTTCACCGTGGACAAGAAATGTCTCAGGCCAGGGGTGCCGGCGAGAACTAGTAAAAATGGTGCTTCATTGCGTACAGCCTGGCTCAGGTTTAACAAACCATTGCACAAGCCCGCATCCATAGTATGTGCTTCATCCAGCAGACACACCAAAGGACTTTTTTTACATTGATGAATCAATTTATCCAATAGTTCTTTCGGGGAGGTGGAGTTTTCAGTCCAAGCACCATATAGAAATTCTTTAACCCCAACTTCCTTTTTATTCGGAAACTTTTTTTGCAGCCAATTTTTAGATATTAGAAAATCCCACATTTCTGCCGGAGATGTTAGTTGATCGGGAGTCACTCGGCTTACCCGTATAGAATTGTTCTTTGCACCGCCCTTTTCGACTTCATCTTCGAGCCAATTCAGCAACACGGTTTTGCCCATCCCCCGGGGCCCATACATAACTGTCTCGGCGGCAGGCGACCTTCCGGCAGATATTTCTGCCAATATTTTTCTAAGCCGACCCTGCTCGCTTTCCCGACCTGCCAGATAAGGCGGGGATTCCCCGCTACCCGGATTAAACGGATTAAAATCACCAATCTGTGTCATAACCAATGCCTCATTCGCTATTTAATAGGTTATCAGAACAACCAACTAACTCTTGTAGTGTATACTCTTTTTATGGAATTTCGGCGATTTTTTGCGCGTATCATCCCGGATACGCGCAAAATGCGGCGCGCAATGTTTTTTATAATCAATGAAAAAAAACTTTTATCATTCTCGCGGCAGGCGGAAAAAATCGCCGGGCGTTAGCTCTTGTTATTTATAACAGCCGTGAAACCAATCGGATGAGGGGATTTTGATGAAAGAATCAACCGCATTGCTCAGACGACCTCCTTGCGATGCGCTGACCGCAAATACCTTTTTATTCCAGCGTCTCGCCTCTTCAACCGCAGGAACAAAATCACCGTCCGCCGAAAGCAGGTAGGCGACATCGTATTCATCGCGCTGTGCCATACTCACCAAATCAACAGCGATGCGAACATCCACTTGTTTTTCGGTATAGGTGAAAATTTTTTCGCGAGTTAGTTGGGTTAATTCCTGGCGGATGTCATCGGGGATGCGCGTACCATCCCGTTCAATGATTTGATTTATTTTTGTAGCCAGAGGATTATTCTTGGACGATACCGGAATTTTTTCGATTCGCCCGAGAGAAATATGTACTTGCTGTGTGTGCAGATTTTTCAGACGTGCTTTTTGCTGGTGTATAAGTGTAATGTTGCTAAGAATTTCACCGATGTAGTATCTGATTCCGGTCAACTCCCGGCTATCCATAAGGAGTTTTCTCGCTACTTTCCGATAGTCCAAAGCGTAACTGTCAACACTAATTTGTTTGAGACTGTGATACCAATTGTTGCCATCAATAAACACTACTGCTTGGGGGGGCGTTGGTGTTACAGACGGCATCAGGGAAACAATTTATAAATAAAAAAAAACCCTCCGGGGCGCCATCGCTGGCGAAATCCCGGAGGGGGTTAGGGTGTATGCATGCGATTATCTGGATAAATGCCAGATATGTCAAGACCTTAATAGTGCCAATTATTCAGAATGCGAGCGGCAATTTCATTACCAACCGCCCGGTGTCAAGCCGTCAGTTGGCCTCGGCGTCGTCTTTGCAGAATGATAACCAACGCCAGCAATCCGAACGCCGGCAGGAAGAACCATTGTTTGGACGGTCGGTCGGCTTTGCGTTGGATGTCGGCGACTTCCCAGTCAAAGTCGATCTGCTGGCGTTCCGCGGGGCCGCCGAAAGTGAGATTGTCTATCAGCAACTTGCCGTCTTCCTCGCCGGCAGGGATGTCATTGTCCAATTCGACCCCAACTCGTCATTGCCCGGCCCATATTATTATTGGCCGGGCAATCCAGTTATTAAACTCAGCGGCGTTAGCCGCTGTCCTTAATGGCGGCGAAGCATCCGCCATTTGCGCGGCTACGCCGCGTCCGGATTCCCGCCTGCCGGCGAGGATGACGAATTGGCGGGATAATGGTGAACCGAGAGGGCAAAAGCGCGTTGAGACGCCAAAGTAACCGAGAATAAAGGAGTCACGCTGCGCGTGACAAATATTTAACTGGATTGCCCGGCCAATAATAATATGGGCCGGGCAATGACGACTCTTATTTGTCATTCTCGCCGAAGGCGGGAATCCAGTTAAAATATGTCGTCCGCCGTCATCCTCGCCGGCAAGCGGGGAACCAGAGTGGCGGTGAAGCCGCCGGGACGCGCTCATACATTAGCGGTAAGCAACAAGCACCATCGCCTTGCCGTCATTCTCGCATCGAACGGCGCGGCATCAAAGCAAATGAGTCCGGCTACGCCGAACGGTTTAATGACTGGATTGCCCGGCCAATAATAATATGGGCCGGGCAATGACAAATGATAGGTAACAGTGAATCGAGAGGACAAAAGCGCGTTGAGACGCCAAAGGCACATTGAGAATAAAAAGTCCGGCGCAGCCGGACTATTAATGTCGTCACGCTACGCGTGACTCATTCTGCCGCCGGCGATACTTTTTGCACATGCTCGCGCTGCCGGTCCAGGACATATCTCATCAAACTCGGGATGCCTGCCTCATATAATATTGTGTCCGGCGGATTCCAAATAAATTCATGGCGAATAAACGTTTGCAGATGCTCATTAACCGACTGTGTAGCAGGTGAATCGACAGGTAAATTATCTGCAACGATCTCCTTGAGCCTATCCCATGTGGTTGTTTCCGTGTCTTGGAATAGCATCGCAATAACAATAGCCGCCGGCAGCAATCCAAGATCGTCTAATGTTTTTCTGCGTTCTTCATAAAAGTTTGATCGGCGGTTCTCAATCTTTGTTTCTACTTCGGTAATTTCTTGTGATGTTAGTTTTTGCAGGTCTTTTTCCTTTGCCACATCCCAAAGGGCTTCGCCCCAAAGTTGAATAAAGTAAGGATAGTGCTGGCTGTCTTCAACGACCTGTGCAAGCGTGTTGTCGTCTATTTCTATGCCATGTTCATTTAACGGCTTTACAATGGCGTCCGCAGTGGCCTGCGCATCTAATCGTGCAATGCCCATTTTCGTGGAACGTTCAACAAAACTAGCCCCCACTGTGGTCAACAAATGCGACAGACCGGGTGTACCTGCGAGTACTAGCAAAAAAGGTGCTTCCTCTCGTACCTCTTGACTCAGGTTTAGCAAACTACGACACAGACCCGGTTCCATGGTATGTGCTTCATCCACCAGAACCACCAAGGGATTTTTTTTGCATTGATAAATCAAAGCGTTTAATAAAACGCCATCAGTAGGCTCTTTTTCCTTCCACGTCTTAGATAGTGTCGTCATAAGTTAAAAATCAGCTGTATAATATCCATTTTCAACAACAAAAGTGAGCCGCATCATGACAACGCCCGCACACAAAAGACACGACATAAACGACAACACATGGAAATTACTATCACCGCATCTTACAGGGCAAAAAGGCATGCATGGGGGTATCGCTAAAGACAACCGCTTATTCCTTAATGCAGTATTCTGGATTCTACGCGCAGGCGCGCCATGGCGGGACTTGCCCCCTGATTATGGCGATTGGAAGAACACGCATAGACGCTTTTGTCGTTGGCGTGATAAAGGCATCTGGGAAAACTTGTTATCGCAGATAATCGATGAGCCAGACTTTGAATGGATTATGATTGATGCCAGTCATATTAAAGTCCATCCACACGCGGCAGGAGCAGTGGGAGGCAATCAAGCTATGAGTCGGACAAAAGGGGGCTTAACACAAAGATACATTTGGCCGTGGATGCGCATGGTATGCCGATCAGATTTATTGTTACAAAAGGCACCCGAGCTGATTGCACTCAGGCTAGCGCATTGATTGATGGCTTTGAAGGCGAATACTTATTAGCCGATAGAGCCTATGACACACAAGAGATATTGGACCAAGCAAAATCACAAAATATGAAAGTTGTGATCCCACCAAAGAAGAATAGAAAAGAGCAACGAGAATATGACAAACACCTATATAAAATCAGGCATTTAGTCGAGAATGCATTCTTGCATCTTAAGCGTTGGCGTGGTATTGCAACACGCTATGCAAAGAATACCAGTTCATTCGTTGCCGCTGTGCAGATTAGGTGTATGATGCTTTGGGCTAAAATCTTATGACGACACTATCTAGCAATAAACGCCTCAGCCGAAACTATATCAGTAGCAGACGCCCCGGCCTTAACACCTGCTGTTGTTTCGCCACCCAATACCTTTTCCGCCAAAGTTTCCTCAGACAATAAAAACGTCCACATTTTTGCTGGCGTTGCTAATTTATTAGCGGTGGTCGAACATGTGCATACCTGATTGCTTTTCTTATGAAAAAATCGCGGTTTTTTATATTCCCCAATTTCATCTTTTAACCAATGCAATAACACGGTTTTGCCCATGCCCCGGGGCCCATACATAACCATGTCGGTGCCAGGCGACCTTCCGGCAGACATTTCTGCCAATATTTTCCTAAGCCGCCCCTGCTCATTTTCTCGACCGGCCAGATAAGGCGGGGTTGCTCCGCTACCGGGCCTAAACGGATTCAAACCTTCAATCTGTGTCATAACCAACGCCTCATTCGCTATTTAATAGGTTATCAGAACAACCAACTAACTCTTGTAGTGTATACTCTTTTTTATGGCGCTCCCGGCGGTTTTTGCGCCTGCCGCGAGGATGACGGCAGGGATGTCATTGTCCAATTCGCCCCCAATCCGTCATTGCCCGGCTTCGCCGCGTCTGGATTCCCGCCTGCCGGCGAGGATGACGAATGGGGGGTAACAGTGAATCGAGAGGACAAAGGCACATTGAGAATAAGGAGTCACGCTACGCGTGACAGATATTTAACTGGATTGCCCGGAACAAGCCGGGCAATGACGGGTTGGGGGGTAATGGTGAATCGAGAGGACAAAAGCGCGTTGAGATGCCAAAGGCACATTGAGAATAAAAAGTCTGGCGGAGTTGGACTATTAATGTCGTCACGCGTGGCGTGACTCATTCTGCTGCCGGCGATGCTTTTTGCACATGCTCGCGTTGCCGGTCCAAGACATATTTCATCAAACTCGGGATGCCCGCCTCATATAAAATCGTATCCGGTGGATTCCAAATAAATTCATGGCGAATAAACGTTTGCAGATGTTCATTAACCGACTGTGTAGCATGTGAATCGACAGGTAAATTATCTGTAACGATCTCTTTTAGCCTATCCCATGTGGTTGTTTCCGTGTCTTGGAATAGTGTTGCAATAGCAATAGCCGCCGATAGCAATCCAAGATCGTCTAATGTTTTTCTGCGTTCTTCATAAAAGTTTGCTCGGCGGTTCTCAATCTTTGTTTCTACTTCGGCAATGTCTTGAGATGTGAGTTTTTGCAGGTCTTTTTGCTTTGCCAGATCCCAGAGAGCCGCGCCCCAAAGTTGAATGAAATACGGATAATGCTGGCTGTCTTCCACTACTTCTTCCAAAGCATCGGCGTCCACTGTTATGCCGTCTTCCTGCAACGGTTTTACAATAGCATCCGCAGTAGCCTGCGCATTTAGCCGCGCAATGCCAATCACATGGGAGCGTTCAACAAAACTAGCCCCTACTGTCTTCAGGAAATGTCTCAGACCAGGAGTGCCAGCGAGAACCAGCAAAAAAGGTGCTTCGGCTCGTACCTGTTGGCTCAGGTTTAACAAGGCACGGCATTGCTCTGGTTCCATTTGATGCGCTTCATCCAACAGAAACACCAAAGGACTTTTTTTACATTGGTTAATCAATTTATTTAACAGATATTTCGGTGGAGTAGTATTTTCAGTCCAAGTAGCAGAAACATATCCACCATATCCGAGTTGTTTTCTATCGGGCAGTAGTCTTTGCGCCCAATTTTTAGAGATTAGAGATCCCCACATTGCTTCCGGAGTGTTTAAATTATTAGGGGTCTCAGGAATTGTACGTATAGAATTATCCTTCGTATCGGTTTTTTTGGCTTCATTTGCGAACCAATTTAGCAACACGGTTTTACCCATGCCCCGTGGCCCATACATAACCATATTGGCGGCAGGAGAATCTCCATCAGCCATATCTGCTAATATCTCCCTGAGCCGATTCTGCTCATTTTCCCTGCCGGCCAGATAGGGCGGGCGTTGCCCATCACCTGGTCTAAACGGATTTCGTGTTTTTGTGGGTGTCATGATGGCTTCCTCATTCGCCATCCAATGCTCAATCGAGCAACTGGTTCTTCCGCATAGTATACTCTTTATTATGAAATTTCGGCGGTTTTTCACGCTACGCGTGACTCATTCTGCTGCCGGCGATGTTTTTTGCACATGCTCGCGTTGCCGGTCCAGAACATATCTCATCAAACTCGGGATGCCTGCCTCATATAAAATCGTATCCGGCGGATTCCAAATAAATTCATGGCGAATAAGCGTTTGCAGATGTTCATTAACCGACTGTGTAGCATGTGAATCGACAGGTGAATTATCTGCAATAACATCTATGAGCGTATCCATTGTGGTTGTTTCCGCGTCTTGGAATATTGTTGCAATAGCAACAGCCGCCGGCAGCAACCCAAGATCGCTTAATGTTTTTCTGCGTTGTTCATAAAAGTTTGATCGGCGGTTCTCAATCTTTGTTTCTACTTCGGCAATTTCTTGAGATGTGAGTTTTTGCAGGTCTTTTTGCTTTGCCAGATCCCAGAGAGCCGCGCCCCAAAGTTGAATGAAATACGGATAGTGCTGGCTGTCTTCAACGATCTGTGCAAGCGTATTGTCGTCTATATTTATGCCATGTTCATTTAACGGCTTTACAATGGCATCCGCAGTAGCCTGTGCATCTAATCGTGCAATGCCCATTTTCGTGGAACGCTCAACAAAACTAGCACCAACTGTCGTCAATAAATGCGATAGACCGGGCGTACCGGCGAGTACTAGCAAAAGGGGTGCTTTCTCTCGCACCTCTTGACTAATGTTTAACAAAGCACGACATTGCCCTGGTTCCATCATGTGTGCTTCATCCACCAGAACCACCAAGGGATTTTTTTTGCATTGATAAATCAAAGCGTTTAATAAAACGCCATCAGTAGGCTCTTTTTCCTTCCACGTCTTAGCAATAAACGCCTCAGCCGAAACTATATCAGTAGCAGACGCCCCGGCCTTAACACCTGCTGTTGTTTCGCCACCCAATACCTTTTCCGCCAAAGTTTCCTCAGACAATAAAAACGTCCACATTTTTGCTGGCGTTGCTAATTTATTAGCGGTGGTCGAACATGTGCATACCTGATTGCTTTTCTTATGAAAAAATCGCGGTTTTTTATATTCCCCAATTTCATCTTTTAACCAATGCAATAACACGGTTTTGCCCATGCCCCGGGGCCCATACATAACCATGTCGGTGCCAGGCGACCTTCCGGCAGACATTTCTGCCAATATTTTCCTAAGCCGCCCCTGCTCATTTTCTCGACCGGCCAGGTAAGGCGGGGATCCTCCGCTACCCGGATTAAACGGATTAAAATCACCAATCTCTGTCATAACCAATGCCTCATTTGCTATTTAATAGGTTATCAGAACAACCAACTAACTCTTGCAGTGTATACTCTTTTTATGGAATTGCGCTTGTCTTTTGCGCCATGGTCGTTTTGCTGTTTTAGTGTCACGCGTTGCGTGACAAAAACTAGACGGCGTTAGCCGCTATCATTTCGGCGGCGATACTTTTTGCACATGCTCGCGCTGCCGGTCCAAGACATATTTCATCAAACTCGGGATGCCCGCCTCATATAATATTGTGTCCGGTGGATTCCAAATAAATTCATGGCGAATAAACGTTTGCAGATGCTCATTAACCGACTGTGTAGCCAGTGAATCGGCAGGTGAATTATCTGCAATAACATCTATGAGCGTGTCCATTGTGGTTGTTTCCGTGTCTTGGAATAGTGCCGCAATAGCAATAGCGGCCGGCAGCAATCCAAGATCGTCTAATGTTTTTCTGCGTTGTTCATAAAAGTGTGATCGGCGGTTCTCAATCTTTGTTTCTACTTCGGTAATTTCTTGAGCAGTCAGTTTTTGCAGGTCTTTTTCCTTTGCCAGATCCCAGAGAACCGCGCCCCAGAGTTGAATGAAATAAGGATAGTGCTGGCTGTCTTCCACTACATCTTCCAAAGCATCGGCGTCCACTGTTATGCCGTCTTCCTGCAACGGTTTTACAATGGCGTCCGCAGTGGCCTGCGCATCTAATCGCGCAATGCCCATTTTCGTGGAACGTTCAACAAAACTAGCACCAACTGTCGTCAATAAATGCGATAGACCGGGCGTACCGGCGAGTACTAGCAAAAGGGGTGCTTTCTCTCGCACCTCTTGACTAATGTTTAACAAAGCACGACATTGCCCTGGTTCCATCATGTGTGCTTCATCCACCAGAACCACCAAGGGATTTTTTTTGCATTGATAAATCAAAGCGTTTAATAAAACGCCATCAGTAGGCTCTTTTTCCTTCCATGTCTTAGCAATAAACGCCTCAGCCGAAACTGTATCAGCAGCAGACGCCCCTGCCTTAACACCTGCTGTTGTTTCGCCACCCAACACCTTTTCCGCCAAAGTTTCCTCAGACAATAAAAACGTCCACATTTTTGCTGGCGTTGCTAATTTATTAGCGGTGGTCGAACATGTGCGTACCTGATTGCTTTTCTTATCAAAAAATCGTGGTTTTTTATATTCCCCAATTTCATCTTTTAACCAATGCAACAACACGGTTTTGCCCATGCCCCTGGGCCCATACATAACCATGTTGGCGGCAGGCGAATCCCCATCAGCCATGTCTGCCAATATCTGTCTGAGCCGACCCTGCTCATTTTCTCGGCCTGCCAGATAGGGCGGGCGTTGCCCATCTCCTGGCTTGAACGGATTTCGTGTTCTTGTGGGTGTCACGATGGCCTCCTCATTCGCCATCCAATGCTCAATCGAGCAACTGGTTCTTCCGCATAGTATACTCTTTTATTATGAAATTCTGGCGATTTTTTGCGCCTGCCGCGAGGATGACAAATGATAGGTAACAAGTGAATCGAGAGGACAAAAGCGCGTTGAGATGCCAAAGGCACATTGAGAATAAAAAGTCCGGCGGAGTTGGGCTATTAATGTCGTCACGCGTGGCGTGACTCATTCTGCTGCCGGCGATGCTTTTTGCACATGCTCGCGCTGCCGGTCCAGGACATATTTCATCAAACTCGGGATGCCTGCCTCATATAATATTGAATCTGGTGGATTCCAAATAAATTCATGGCGAATAAGCGTTCGTAGATGCTCATTAACCGACTGTGTAGCCAGTGAATCAACAGGTAAATTATCTGCAATGATCTCTTTGAGCCTATCCCTTGTGGTTGTTTCCGTGTCTTGGAATACTGTCGCAATAGCAACAGCCGCCGGCAGCAGTTCAAGGTCGTCTAATGTTGCTCTGCGTTCTTCATAAAAGTTTAACCGGCGGTTCTCAATCTTTGTTTCTACTTCGGCAATTTCTTCAGAAGTCAGTTTTTGCAGGTCTTTTTCCTTTGCCAGATCCCAAAGGGCCTCGCCCCAAAGTTGAATGAAGTAAGGATAGTGCTGGCTGTCTTCCACTACATGTTCCAAAGCATCGGCGGCGATGTGTACGCCATCGGCATCCAACGGCTTTACAATAGCATCCGCAGTGGCCTGCGCATCTAATCGCGCAATGCCCATTTTCGTGGAACGTTCAACAAAACTAGCCCCCACTGTGGTCAACAAATGTGCCAACCCAGGAGTGCCGGCGAGAACCAGTAAAAAAGGGGCTTCCTCTCGTACCTCTTGACTCAGGTTTAGCAAACTACGACACAGACCCGGTTCCATGGTATGTGCTTCATCCACCAGAGCCACCAAGGGATTTTTTTTGCATTGAGAAATCAAAGCGTTTAATAAAACGCCATCAGTAGGCTCTTTTTCCTTCCATAGTCTTAGCAATAAACGCCTCAGCCGAAACTGTATCAGCAGCAGACGCCCCGGCCTTAACACCTGCTGTTGTTTCGCCACCCAATACCTTTTCCGCCAAAGTTTCCTCAGACAATAAAAACGTCCACATTTTTGCTGGCGTTGCTAATTTATTAGCGGTGGTCGAACATGTGCATACCTGATTGCTTTTCTTATGAAAAAATCGCGGTTTTTTATATTCCCCAATTTCATCTTTTAACCAATGCAACAACACGGTTTTACCCATGCCGCGTGGCCCATACATAACCATGTTGGCGGCAGGCGAATCCCCATCAGCCATGTCTGCCAATATCTGTCTGAGCCGACCCTGCTCATTTTCTCGGCCTGCCAGATAGGGCGGGCGTTGCCCATCACCTGGCTTGAACGGATTTCGTGTTCTTGTGGGTGTCATGATGGCCTCCTCATTCGCTATCCAATGCTCAATCGAGCAACTGGTTCTTCCGCATAGTATACTCTTTTATTATGAAATTCTGGCGATTTTTTGCGCCTGCCGCGAGGATGACGGCAGGGATGTCATTGTCCAATTCGCCCCCAACTCGTCATTGCCCGGCCCATATTATCATTGGCCGGGCAATCCAGTTATTAAACCGTTCGGCGCAGCCGAACTCCTTATATCGCGGCTACGCCGCAAATGAGTCACGCTACGTGTGACGACACTATTACCCCCCCCCACCCCGTCATTGCCCGGAACAAGCCGGGCAATGACGACTCTTATTTGTCATTCTCGCCGGCAGGCGGGAATCCAGAGTGGCGGTGTTAGCCGCCGGGACGCACTCATACACTAGCGGTAAGCACCATCGTCTTGCCGTCATTCTCGCATCGAACGGCGCGGCATCAAAGCAAATGAGTCCGGCTACGCCGGACGACATATTTAACTGGATTGCCCGGAACAAGCCGGGCAATGACGGGTTGGGGGGTAATGGTGAATCGAGAGGACAAAAGCGCGTTGAGATGCCAAAGGCACATTGAGAATAAAAAGTCCGGCGGAGTTGGACTATTAATGTCGTCACGCGTGGCGTGACTCATTCTGCCGCCGGCGATCTTTCTTGCACATGCTCGCGTTGCCGGTCCAGGACATATTTCATCAAACTCGGGATGCCTGCCTCATATAATATTGTGTCCGGCGGATTCCAAATAAATTCATGGCGAATAAACGTTTGCAGATGTTCATTAACCGACTGTGTAGCCAGTGAATCGGCAGGTAAATTATCTGCAACGATCTCCTTGAGCCTATCCCATGTGGTTGTTTCCGTGTCTTGGAATAGTGCCGCAATAGCAATAGCGGCCGGCAGCAACCCAAGATCGTCTAATGTTTTTCTGCGTTGTTCATAAAAGTGTGATCGGCGGTTCTCAATCTTTGTTTCTACTTCGGTAATTTCTTGAGCAGTCAGTTTTTGCAGGTCTTTTTGCTTTGCCAGATCCCAAAGGGCCTCGCCCCAAAGTTGAATGAAGTAAGGATAATGCTGGCTGTCTTCCACTACATCTTCCAAAGCATCGGCGTCCACTGTTATGCCGTCTTCCTGCAACGGCTTTGCAATGGCATCCGCAGTAGCCTGCGCATCTAATCGTGCAATGCCCATTTTCGTGGAGCGTTCAACAAAACTAGCCCCCACTGTGGTCAACAAATGCGACAGACCGGGTGTACCTGCGAGTACTAGCAAAAAAGGTGCTTCCTCTCGTACCTCTTGACTCAGGTTTAGCAAACTACGACACAGACCCGGTTCCATGGTATGTGCTTCATCCACCAGAGCCACCAAGGGATTTTTTTTACATTGAGAAATCAAAGCGTTTAATAAAACGCCATCAGTAGGCTCTTTTTCCTTCCATGTCTTAGCAATAAACGCCTCAGCCGAAACTATATCAGTAGCAGACGCCCCGGCCTTAACACCTGCTGTTGTTTCGCCACCCAATACCTTTTCCGCCAAAGTTTCCTCAGACAATAAAAACGTCCACATTTTTGCTGGCGTTGCTAATTTATTAGCGGTGGTCGAACATGTGCGCACCTGATTGCTTTTCTTATCAAAAAATCGCGGTTTTTTATATTCCCCAATTTCATCTTTTAACCAATGCAATAACACGGTTTTGCCCATACCGCGTGGCCCATACATAACCATGTTGGCGGCAGGCGACCTTCCGGCAGACAATTCAGCCAATATCTGCCTGAGCCGACCCTGCTCGTTTTCCCGTCCGGCTAGATAAGGCGGGCGTTGCCCATCACCTGGCCTAAACGGATTCAAACCTTCAATCTGTGTCATAACTAACGCCTCATTCGCTATTTAATACTCAGTCAGAACAACTAACTAACCTTGCATAGTATACTCTTTTATTATGAAATTCTGGCGATTTTTTGCGAGCGAAGCGAGCCCGAAGGGCGCGTATCAGGGATGATACGCGCAATCCAGACGCGGCGTAGCCGAGAATAAAGGAGTCACGCTGCGCGTGACAAATATTCCACTGGATTGCCCGGAACAAGCCGGGCAATGACGGCAGGGAGGGTGCCGAACGGTTTAATAACTGGATTGCCCGGAACAAGCCGGGCAATGACGGCAGGGAGGGCGCCGGACTCATCACCAGCGGCGTTAGCCGCGATAATAAGGAGTCCGGCTGCGCCGAACGGTTTAATAACTGGATTGCCCGGAACAAGCCGGGCAATGACGGTAGGGAGGGCGCCGAACCCCTTACCGAACCCCTTTACCGTCCCCCGCACCCGAACCCTTTTTACCGCCAATTCACCCGCCAATTAATTTGACTTTCCTGTGGCATTTTTGATGTATAATGCCCCGAATGCAGGGTACACTCCCCGAACGCGGGTTGCTTGAACCAAGTTCATTTATATTATGAGGCAAACATCATGAACAAAATAACCATCAACATACACAAAACAATCACCCACCTTGGTTTTTGCCTCGGCGCTGCTGGCAGCGATGAGCGTCGCCCCCTCGGCGCCGCTGGCAGCGATGAGCATCGCCGCCTCGGCGCCACGGGCAACGATGAGCATCGCCCCCCCCCACACAGCAGAGAGGCAAGTGCTATGAATAAAACAATCACTCCATTCGTTTTCGCCGCGGCGTTGCTGGCAGCGATGCTGGCGTCAACCGGCATCGCCCATGCTCAAACGGTAACTTACGCACCTGGCCAGACGGCAATCCGGGCAGACTCTTTTAGTATTAGCACTTCTGGAACCCAGACATTGGTAGGCTTTTTCCCCCTCAAGACAGGAACATACACGGTTGTGGCGGGCGGACAGACCAAAACTACAACGGTTACGGCAGATGACGCGGGTGACGAAGCAAGTATCGTATTTACTTTGGGGGATGCTGTTGGCGATGCCGTCTTGTCATTTGGCGGCGTCGAGGTGGCAAGGGCACCGCTTGGCGAGCCGGCAATCGAGGCAGGCTCTTTTAATATTGTCACTTCTGGAACCCAGACATTGGTAGGCTTTACCCCCCTCAAGGCAGGAATATACACGGTTGTGGCGGACGGACAGACCAAAACTTTAACTGTTGCGTCAGATGAACTGGGTGACGACCTAGGTATCTTATTTATGTTTGGGAATGCTGTTGCTGGCGATGCCGTCTTGTCATTTGGCGGCGTCGAGGTGGCAAGGGCACCGCTTGGCGGGCCGGCAATCGAGGCAGGCTCTTTTGAGATTACCTACTCTGCTGATAGACGAACTGCAATTGTAGTTTGGACCCCCCTCAAGGCAGGAACATACACGGTTACGCTGGCCGGACGGACCAAAACTAGAATTGCTACGTCAAGTGAACTGGGTAACCCAGTAAATGTCGAATTTGGTTTTGGGGGTGCTGCTATTGGTGGTACTGCCGTCTTATCATTTGGCGGCTCCGAGGTGGAAAGGCAGAAGGTAGGGACACCCCGCCCGACCATCTCCCTGCGTGGTCCGTTCGTGGGTAACCCTGCTGACCGCATCACCAGTACTGGAGTGATAGATTTTGTTATATCGGATGATTTGGATGGCGGCCGGCAGCCGGTCATAGACTACTGGGAAATATCCATCAATGGCGGTACTAATTACGATTTTACAAAGGTAATCACGCCCTTCCGCCCCCCCAATGTTGCCTTCACCCTGCCCGACGGCAGATATACCGACGATCAGATTCGAGTGCGCCAGAGCATAGATCAACTTCTTTCCCCACATGCCGGTCTTGCCGCATTTATCTTTGATTCCACGCCGCCAGACATCACCCTGAACGGTGCCGCCAGGATTGTCCTGAATGTGGGCGAGACCTACACCGACCAGGGCGCCACCGTCACCGATAAACTGGATGACAACGTGCCGACGCCCACCGCGTCAGACACTGTGGACACCACCACCACCGGCACCTACACGGTTACCTACAGTGCGACCGACCACGCCGGTAATGTTGGCACGGCTACCCGCGAAGTCGTCGTGCGAGGTCAAGCGGCAAACCGGAATCCGCTGGCAAATGCCGGGCTCGATCAAGGTGTGGATACCGGCGCGGAAGTGACCCTGAACGGCGCCGTGAGCAGCGACCCCGATACCGGCGATACGCTGAGTTACGCCTGGACGCATACCTTGACCGATGGCAACCCGCCCACCACGGCAATCACTTTGACCGACACCGTCCGCCCGACCTTCACCGCGCCGGCTACGGCGGCTACTTTGACCTTTTCCCTGATCGTTACCGATGATGACGATGCCGCCAGCCCCGCCGACACGGTAACCATCACCGTAACCGTGCCCAACCAGAGGCCGGTTGCCAATGCCGGGCCCGATCAACCTAATGCGGTTGTCAACCGGGAAGTAACCCTGAGCGGCTCCGGCGACGACCCCGATGGCGATAACAGTGCGCTGATTTATTTCTGGGGTCAGGCCAGCGGCCCGGATGTCGACTTGAGCAATGACGGCGTTGCTCGCCCGACCTTCACGCCTGCCAAGGCCGGGATTTATGTCTTCGACTTGACCGTCATCGATGACGGCGGTGTCGTGCGGGGAACCACCGACATGGTAATCATCACCGTGAGTGCGGCGACTACCGACACCACCGCGCCGGTGCTTACCTTCGACCGGTTTGAACACACTGGTGGTGAAGTCGTGGCCACTACGACCTTTTTGAATGAGGGTGACACCCTCACCGCGTTCGTGAACTCCGACGAAGCGCTTGCCGCCACGTCGCTTGCCGATGCTGCCTTTTTTGACTTTGACGGATCAGTACGCCCTGTGCAAGATCTGCAGCCGGTAGCCGGCGTCGCCAACCAATATATGGCGACCTATACCATCACAACTGCTGATGACGATGCCGGGCCACAATTTAATGTTCGCGGTGTCACGGACACTGCCGACCCCGTGAACCCGGCACCTAATTTCAGACATTCTCTCGGAACAGTGACTATCGACACCAGCGTGCCGGTCATCACCCTGGAGGGCGATTCACCCGTAGCCGTTGACCACGGCGGCACTTACACCGATGATGGTGTGAGTGAAGTGGGGCGTGAGGAAACTCTGGAGACGACTATTGCCGGGCCTGGCGGTGCGACCGCACTGGACACCGACACCGCCGGCGACTACATCTACACCTACATCGCCACCGACCGCGCCGGCAATGTCTCCAACACGCTGACCCGCACCGTGACCGTGGCCCCGGCACCCGGAGCCAACACCGCGCCGACTTCCGATGCGGGACCCGATCAACCTGATGAGGTTGTCGGCAGTCCAGTAACCCTGGACGGCAGCGGCAGCAGCGACAGCGAAACCGCCACGGATGATCTGATGTATTTCTGGTCGCAGGCAGAGGGCCCGGATGTCGACTTGAGCAATGAGCGCGTTGTTAGCCCGACCTTCACGCCTCCCAGGGCCGGGACTTATATCTTCAACTTGACCGTCACCGATACTGGCAATCCCCCGATGCCTACCACCGACAAGGTAATCATCACCGTGAGTGCGGCGACCAACACCGCGCCGACTTCCGATGCGGGACCCGATCAACCTGATGAGGTTGTCGGCAGTCCAGTAACCCTGGACGGCAACGGCAGCAGGGACAGCGAAACCGCCACGGATGATCTGATGTATTTCTGGTCGCAGGCAGAGGGCCCGGATGTCGACTTGAGCAATGACCGCGCTGTTAGCACGACCTTCACGCCTCCCAGGGCAGGGACTTATATCTTCAACTTGACCGTCACCGATACTGGCACTCCCTCGATGCTTGCCACCGACAAGGTAACCGTCACCGTGAGCGCGGTGCCGGTCACAGACACCACCCCGCCGATGATTACCTTCGACCGGTTTGAACACACTGGTGGTGAAGTCGTGGGCACAACGACCTTTTTGAATGTTGGTGACACCCTCACCGCGTTCGTGAACTCCGACGAAGCGCTTGCCGCCACGTCGCTTGTGGATGCTGCCTTTTTTGACTTTGACGGATCAGCACGCGCTACGCAAAATCTGCTGCGGGTCGGCGTCACCAATCAATATATGGCGACCTATACCATCACAACTGCTGATGACGATGCCGGGCCACAATTTAATGTTCGCGGTGTCACGGACACTGCCGACCCCGTGAACCCGGCACCTAATTTCAGACATTCTCTCGGAACAGTGACTATCGACACCAGCGTGCCGGTCATCACCCTGGAGGGCGATTCACCCGTAGCCGTTGCCCACGGCGGCGATTACACCGATATGGGCGTGAGTGGAGTGAGGGGGGGGGAGACTCTGGCAACGGTCATTACCGGGCCTGACGGTGCGACCGCACTGGACACCGACACCGCCGGCGACTACCTCTACACCTACACCGCCACCGACCGCGCCGGCAATGTCTCCAACACGCTGACCCGCGCCGTCACCGTTGGCGAAGCGCCGCCGGTGGTGACTCCACCGGCAACGCCGATAATGGTTGACGAGAATACGGCAGCAGTGCACACCTTCATCGCGACCACGGCCGCGACTGACGGCAGAACCATTGCCAGTTTCGCCCTCGCCGGGGACGATGCGGGTGACTTCTCCATCACTAACGCTGGCGTCTTGACCTTCGACCCAACGCCGGACTTTGAAGCGCCGACCGATGCCAACACCGACAACGATTACGAAATCACCGTCACCGCCACCGACAGCGAGGGCTCGACCAGCGCAGCCGTTACGGTAACGGTGAGCGTTGCCAATGTGGATGAAGCCGGCACGGCAACCATCGCCGGCATCGCGCAGGTTGGCGTGGAATTGACCGCCAGCGCAACCGACCCGGATGGCGCGGTTACCGCCCCACAGTATGAATGGCGAAGCGCGGCAGGCGCGGTCAGTGCTCCCAGAGACATCGCGACCTACACGCCGG
Organism: Candidatus Poriferihabitaceae bacterium; assembly: GCA_965249835.1. GTDB lineage: Bacteria > Pseudomonadota > Gammaproteobacteria > Arenicellales > Poriferihabitantaceae > JAHRAW01. The sequence continues at coordinate 304,327 of CBDFMY010000001.1, read as the reverse complement.
ATGCCGATGATGTCGGCAGGACTCTGTGGGTCACCGTCATCTATTCCGACCCGGTATACGGTAACAAGCGCGTCACCAGCGCGCCGACCGCCGCCGTGCTTGCCGTGCCCGACACCACCGCGCCGATGGTTACCAACTTCCCCGCTCTGGGCGAATCCACGGTGGGTAATCAGGCAAGCGTGAAAATTGCCTTCGACGAGGCGGTTACCGGTTTGACGAGTGGCGATTTCACCGCTACTCGCGCCACAGTGAATAGCGTGACCCCGAACAGCGGCGCCAACACCACCTACCTCGTCACCTATACTCCGAGCATGGCGGGCGCGGTACGCCTGACTCTCACCGCCAATAGCGTGTCCGACGCCGCCGCCACCCCGAACATGGGTCCCGCCAGCCCGGTAACCGCAACCGGCACCGCAGAGGCAGCGGCAACCGAAGACACTACCAAACCACGCATCACTGCCCAAATGACCATTGCCGGGCTCACCACCGCCGAGTTTGATGCGGACAAGTTCCGCATGGGCATGGCGAGATTGTTGAACGTGCGTTCCGATGATGTGCATATCCTCAGCATCGCCGCCGCTAGCGTCATCGTGGAGTATGAAGTAGTCACCACCGCGGACCAACTCGTTGCATTGGCAGCGACCTTGTCCGGCGCCGGCGCGTCGCAGTTACGCACCGCCAGCGGTCAAACTCTCCCCGGCGGCGCGGCGGTGACCAACACCGCGCCGCAGACCAGCCAGCCGCCGGTTGCCAATGCTGGGCTTGATCAGCGAAATGTGGATACCGGCGCGATGGTGACCCTGGACGGCTCCGGCAGCACCGGCGATGAGCTGGAATATGCCTGGGCACAGGACACAGGCGCGACTGTTACCTTGAGCAGTATCGCTGTCGTCATGCCGACCTTCACCGCGCCGACTCTTGCCAATGACTTGGTGTTCACCCTGACCGTCACCGATAAGGATGGTGTTACCGCCACCGACACGGTGCGCATCTTCGTAACCGCGTCGACCGCGTTCCGCATCGCCCTGGCTGTGGACACCGGCATTGACGGCGATGGCATCACCAGCAACGGCCTGGTGAATGTGATGAACCCCGGGGTCGGCTGGTCATACACCACCAATGGCGGCACTACTTCCACCGTCGGCACCGGCACCACCAGTTTCACCCTGCCCGAAGGCGCGTATGACGCTAACGATGTGGTAGCCTCTCAGGTTGGAGAGGACGTCGAAACTGCCGAACTCGGTGCGGTTACCGTGGACAGCACCGACCCGACCGTTGTGACCTTTGACAACATTGCCGATGGCGTGACTGGCACGCCGCAGGAGCACGACATCACCTTCTCCGAAGCGTTGGACTTTGTTAGTGCCGACATCACCGCCGAAGGCGCCACGGTGAATCGGGTGACCAGCAACGATGGCATCACCCACACCATCAACTTCACCCCGACCGAGGCAGCCTTCAGCCTGACCCTTGCCATAAACAGCGTGATGGACCTGGCCGGCAACGAAGGACCTGCGGCAGAAGCGAGCGCGGACGGCGCCGCAAACCAGCCGCCGACTGCCGAAGCGGGGCCCCCGCAAACTGAGGTTGCCGGCATGGAAGTAACCCTTGCCGGCTCCGGCGACGACCCCGATGGTAATAACGATGATCTGACATACTCCTGGGCACTGACCGGCGGCACCGGTATCACCTTGAGCGATGCCAACAGCGCCGCCCCGACCTTCACGCCGACTGCGGCAGGGACATATACCTTCACCCTGACCGTCACCGATGATGGCACTCCCGAGGGAAGCGGCACCGACACGGTAATCATCACCGTGACCGCCAACACCGCGCCGGCCATCAGTGGCGATGCAGCACCGAATTTTGCCGAGAACGCCGACACCCCGGTGGAGACCTACACCGCGACCGATGCCGAGGGCAACGCCATCATCTGGTCAATCACTGGCGGCACGGATGCGGCATTGTTCTCGATTGCTCCTAATAGCGCTGCTCCTAATAAGGGCGAATTGACTTTCAACAATCCGCCGGACTTTGAAGACGATGCACACACCGAGACCTACGAGGTCACCATTACCGCCACGGAAACCAATGGCGTCCCAAGCAACCTGGTAAGCGCACCGCTGGCGGTAACGGTGACGGTTACTAATGTGGATGAGCCGGGCGCCATCAGCGACATCAGCGGCACCGCGCGGGTTAGCGTGGAATTGACCGCCGGCACGGTAACCGACGAGGATGGCGCGGTTACTGGCATCACCCATACCTGGCAAAGTGCAGGCGGAGACGGTACCTACACCGACATCAGCGGCGCGCCCGCCACTTCAACCTACACGCCGGATGCCGATGATGAAGGCATGACCATTCAAGTCATCGCCACTTACACCGATGGTGAGGGTAGCGGTAAAGAAGTCACCAGCAACCCGACCGCCGCCGTGCAGGCCGCGACCCCGACCAAACCGGTTGTGACTCCACCAACAACAACACCGATAGAGTTTGCCGAGAATGGCGAGGGAGAAGTGCACCCCTTCACCGCGACCCCAACTGGCACCAGAACCATTGCCAGTTACGCCCTCGGCGGGGACGATGCGGATGACTTCTCCATCACTAACGCTGGTGTCTTGACCTTCAGCACCCCGCCGGACTTTGAGACGCCGACCGATGACGATGGCGACAACGTTTATGAAATCACCATCACCGCCACCGACAGCGAGAGCGAGGCAAGCGACGCGCTGGCGGTAACGGTGAGGGTTGCCAATGCGGAAGATGCCGGCAGCGTCAGCGCCATCAGCGGCACCGCCCAGGTCGGCGAGACCCTGACTGCCGGCACCGTGGTAACCGACGAGGATAGCGCGGGCGCGATTAGCATCACCGGCTATCAATGGCGACGGTTGCCGTCCGGCGGCGGACCCGTAAACATCGGCACTGACCAAGTTACCTACGATGTGGTGGCTGCCGATCTCGGAGCCACCCTGCACGTGGTGGTCTCTTATACGGATGATTTTGGCGGCGACACCGACACCGCCACCAGCAACCCGACCGGTGCCGTGCAGGCCGCGGGCGTGACCAAACCGACTGTTGTGGCACCAGCAACACCGATAGTATTTGCCGAAAATGCCACGGGCACTGTGGCGACTTTCACCGCGACCCCGACTGGTAGCAGGACCATTGCCAGTTACGCCCTCGGCGGAACCGGAGCGGATGAGAATCTCTTCGATCTTACCAGTGGCGGCGTCTTGACCTTCAGCACCCCGCCGGACTTTGAGGCAGCGACCGATGACGACACCGGCAACGATTATGAAATCACCATTACCGCCACCGATGACGCGAGCGAGACCAGCGACGCGCTGGCGGTAACGATAACGGTTACCAATGTGGATGAAGACGGTATGGCGTTCATTGACGGCACGGCTCAGGTAGGGCAGGTATTGATGGCCAGCGTAACCGACCCGGATGGCGAGGTTACTGGTGCACTGTATCAATGGCAAACCGCGGGCGTCTCGGTCAGCGGTGATCTCAGAGCCAGCACGACCTACACGCTGGTGGATGCTGATGAAGGTAACACCCTGCGCGTGGTGGTCTCTTATTCCGATGGTTTTGGCGGCAACACCGACATCGCCACCAGCGCATCGACCACCGCCGTGCAGGCCGCGGGCGTGACCAAACCGACTGTTGTGGCACCAGCAACACCGATAGTATTTGCCGAGAATGGCGAGGGAGAAGTGCACCCCTTCACCGCGACCCCAACTGGCACCAGAACCATTGCCAGTTACGCCCTCGGCGGGGCCGATGCGGGTGCCTTCTCCATCACTAACGCTGGCAGCTTGACCTTCAGCACCCTGCCGGACTTTGAGGCACTGGCCGATGCCAACAACGACAACGATTACGAAATCACCATCACCGCCACCGACAGCGAGAGCGAGGCAAGCGACGCGCTGGCGGTAACGGTGAGGGTTGCCAATGCGGATGAAGACGGCACAGTCACCATCACCGGCACCGCTCAGGTCGGGCAAACGCTAACTGCTGGCACGGTAACCGACCCGGATGGCACGGTTACTGGCGTCACCTATCAATGGCAAAGCGTGGACGGCAGCACCATCGCCAACATTGGCAACGACATGACCTACATGCCGGCAGTTGATGATGTCGGCAAGACCATTCAAGTCGTTGCCACTTACACCGATGGAGAGGGTAGCGGCAAAACTGCCACCAGCGCGCCGACCGCCGCCGTGGCGGACGCGATCACGGAGGAAGTCGCCGAAGTGATTTTGTCGGAAGTCGCGCGCGCAATAGCCGACCAGAACATCAGCGCCATCGCCGGGCGGGTGGAACGCACACGCACACAACAAAATAGCAGCAGCAGTTTCAACTTCGCCGGGCAACAAATGCCATTTAATGGGAATGGAGGCGAAAACGGCAATGACGACCAAACCATGTCCACCACCCTTGCCAGCCTGATGAACACCCACGCGTCGTCAATGGAAGATGGCACGCTGGATATGAAAACCCTGCTCGGCAACTCGGCGTTTGCGCTGCCGTTGAATAATCTTATCAATGGCGATGGCACCGGCACAGGTGGCATGACCTTCTGGGGCTCCGGCGACTACCGCAACTTCGGTGGCGAGGATGAAGATCTGGATTGGGACGGCGACATGTTCAGCATACATCTCGGTCTGGACGCGCGCATCACCGCCGAAGCGATTGGCGGCGTGGCGCTGTCGTGGAACGAAGGCGAACTGGAAACCGACAACAACACCAAAGAAACCTACGACATCAGCATGACCAGCATCAATCCCTACCTCGGCTGGAGCAATGCGCGCGGCGAAGTGTGGATGACCGCCGGCTACGGCGAAGGCGAACTGGATTCGGATGACGGCGCCAGCGACGACCTGTCCATGAATACCTTTGCCATTGGCGGCAACGGCATCGTATTGCAACGCGGCGCCAACACCCTGCGATTGAAAGGCGAAGTCACGCAAAGCACGCTGGAAGTGGAAGAGAGCAATAGCAATAGCGGTAGCAGTTTTAGTGGACGGCAAGTGGATGTCAGCCGCACGCGCGTGAGTTTGGAAGCCACCAACACCATCACGCAGAGCAACGGCGCGCGCACCGAACGAAGCATAGAAGTGGGCATACGCCATGACGGCGGCGATGGCATCACCGGCACCGGCGCCGAACTCGGCTTCGGCATATCCCTTGTCAATGCCAGCGGCTTCAGCGTCGAAGGCAAAGCCCGCGCGCTACTCGGACACGATGGCAACGCCAATGAATGGGGTATCAGCGGCACCATCAAACAGACCGCCGGCGCCGATGGCCAGGGCTGGTCATTCGCCCTCAGCCCCGGCTACGGCGATGATGCCGGCGACATCCAACGTCTATGGGAAGATGGCTTGCGCGATGCCAACGGCAACGCCACCGGCGCTGACACCGACACCGATGCCGACTACACCGCAGATGCCACCCGCGATTACGCCGCACGGCTGGACCTGCGGATCGGTTATGGCATCTCTGCCGGCACGGCACCCTGGCTCGGCAGCGGCACCACCCCCGGCCTGCTAACGCCATACACCGCAATGACCCTAAGCAACGACAGCAACCGCTACCGCCTAGGCATCCAATGGAAACTCGGCAACCACCTTGACCTGGATCTCGTCGGTGAACACCGTGATACCGATGCGGATGCCAATGCCATTCTTCTGAAAGGAGAGTTGAGGTTTTGAGTAAAGGTGGGGTGAGGTTTTAGGTAAAGTTTTAGGTAAAGGTGAGTTGAGGTTTTAAGGCGGCTACGCCGCAAATGATAGCGGCTAACGCCGCTGGTTTAATTACTGGATTGCCCGGCCAATAATAATATGGGCCGGGCAATTGTATAGGCTCATTTATTTGCTGACAGCTTTTTCTCGGTTACTTTGGCGTCTCAACTCGCCTTTGTCCTCTCAATTCACTATTACTTATAATTCGTCATTCTCGCCGGCAGGCGGGAATCCAGACGCGGCGTAGCCGCGCAGATGGCGGCGGCTTTGCCGCCGGTTTTTCAAGCCAGAATGACGACACGAAAAGTGTGTTGTCCAACTATGCCAGACTATTAGTGACTTTACGCGAAGCATGTCTCATCTACTTTGATGCCGCGCCGTTTGATGCGAAAATGACGGCATGCTTGTTGCTTACCGCTAATGTATGAGCGAGTCCCGGCGGCTAACGCCGCTGGGTTTTTATGCTCGGTTACTTTGGCGTCTCAACGCGCCTTTGTCTTCTCGATTCACCATTGCTTATCATTTGTCATTGCCCGGCCCATATTATTATTGGCCGGGCAATCCAGTTATTAAACCGTTCGGCGTAGCCGAACTCCTTATTCCCAATGTGCTTTGGCTTCTCAACGCGCCTTTGTCCTCTCGATTCACTATTACCTATCATTCGTCATCCTCGCCGGCAGGCAAGGAGTCACGCTACGCGTGACGACATTAATAGTCCGGCAAAGCCGGACTCATTAATTACGAACAAACATTTCGCGCCGTATTTTCGTTGTCAGGCAAGGCGCGCGAGGAGCGAGGGAGTGAGCATACATTAAGTAGGTAATCGACCAAGCACGAAGCGCAACGCCGCATGGCGATGAAAAGGCAAGCGCAAAAACCACTTGCATTCCCCATAAACAAGTGTTTTACTTACCATCCATTTTTTTTTTTCAATCCAAGGAGTAAGGATATGTCATCGTTAGCATTTGACACACATCAAGCTTTCAAAGACCTCAAGGGTGCCGGAGCCAAAGAGGAACTGGCCGAAGTCGTGGTAACCACCATCAGCACCGCCATTAGCGAACAGGTAGCCACCAAGGCTGACATCGTGGCGGTTCGGACTGATATCGTGGCGGTTCGGACTGATATCGTGGCGGTTCGGACTGATATCGTGGCCGTTCAGACTGATATGGAACTTCACCGCACTGCCACCAAGTCTGATTTCAGAGCCGTTCAGGATGAGTTCAGAGTCGTTCGGGCTGAGATGAAAAACTTTCAGGATGGCGTTCAGGCTGAGTTCAGAGCCGTTCGGGCTGAGATGAAAAACTTTCAGGATGGCGTTCAGTCTGAGTTCAGAGCCGTTCGGGCTGAGATGAAAAACTTTCAGGATGGCGTTCAGTCTGAGATGGAACTTCACCGCAATGACACCAATACTGGTTTCAGAGTCGTTCGGTCTGACATGGAACATCTTAAAAAGGACATGACTATCCGCCTCGGGTTTATGCTTTTCACCGGTCTCGCTGTCGTAACTACTATCCTCCAAGTATTCAAATGAGTAATTGCGCTTGCCTTTTGCGCGTATCAAGGATGATACGCGCAAATCCAGTCTGTTGTTCTCGCCAAAGGCGAGAACCCAGAACTAAAAAACGATGAGAGTAACTAATACCGTCATAATCCAAACCACATCCCCAGACCGTCATCCCCGCCTGCCGGCGAGGATGACGAATGATAGGTAACAGTGAATCGAGAGGACAAAAGCGCGTTGAGATGCCAAAGTAACCGAGGAAAAGCCAACTATGCCGGGCTATTAGTGTTGTCACGCGTTGCGAGACTCACCGGGCGGCTAACGCCGCCACCCTGAATCCCCGCCTACCGGCGAGGATGACGAATGATAGGTAACAAGTGAATCGAGAGGACAAAAGCGCGTTGAGATGCCAAAGTAACCGAGGAAAAGCCAACTATGCCGGGCTATTAGTGTTGTCACGCGTTGCGAGACTCACCGGGCGGCTAACGCCGCCACCCTGGATTCCCGCCTACCGGCGAGGATGACGAATGATAGGTAACAGTGAATCGAGAGGACAAAAGCGCGTTGAGATGCCAAAGGCACATTGAGAATAAGGAGTTCGGCTAACGCCGCTGAGTTTAATAACTGGATTGCCCGGCCAATGATAATATGGGCCGGGCAATGACGGGTTGGGGGTCAATGGTGAATCGGAAGACGATGATTCCTTTTGAGATGCCAATGGTAAACGAGAAAAAACTGACAGCGAAATAGTGAGCCTATACAATTCCCGCGCATAGAACGCCTCGCAATCGGTGGGCGACGGAGGCAATGTGTGCGGAGGTAATGTGTGCGAAAGTAAAACTACGATTCCCATCATCCCCAGAGGCGTTGTCGGTGACAGCGTTGCCGCTGGCGGTGTTGCCGGCCGGGGCCGGGCATGGGCCATGCGCATCGCCGGGCTTTTGTGCGTCGTCTGGTTGACCGGTTGCGCCGGGCCACCGCCGGAGCAATCAAGCCTGCGGGAGATCACCACCGGCGAACCCAACCCAACCAACCAAGCCACCACCGCGGACACCGAACTCAGCACCGAATTGCTATACGAACTCCTGCTGGCTGACATCGCCGTGCAACGCGGTCGCCACAAAGTCGCCATGGAATCCCTGTCACGCGCCGCCTACCGTTCGCGGCACCGCCGCATCGTGGTGCGAGCCATCGCGCTGGCGGCGCAACTGGATGACCATCAACGCGTCATTGAACTATCCGATCTCATGGCGGGGCTCGACCCGAATGAATCCCGTCATCATCTGATGCTCGCCGATGCGCGATTGGAGACCGGCCAAAGCGAGCAGGCAATAAAGATACTCATTGATTTGGCGCGCACGCAACGCCTGGGTGGGGAGTCGGTATTGCAATCCATCGCCACGTTGCTTGCCGAACGACCGAGCGATGAACAGATGTTGTCGCGCTTTCGCCGTAATATCGAAGTTTTGCCGCAAAGCCCGGAGTTGAAACTGACCGCCGCCCTGCTCGCCGCCGAACTGGAACAAGACCAGGTTTTTCGGGCGTTGATCGACGCGGCGTTGGCACTGCGACCCGACTGGGAGGTTGTGGCGATGTTAAAACTAACCCACTTGACCGATTTCGCTGCGCAGCAGATGTCGATTTATGCCGCCGGTTTTTTGCGGCAATTTCCCGATGCCAAATCATTCCGCATTCACTACGGACGATTGCTGCTGCACAACGATGAAATAAAAAAATCGCTGGCGCAGTTTGAAATCGTGTTGCAACAGGACCCGCAATCCGCCGAAGCACTATTCGTCAGCGGCGTTGCCTATCTGGAACAAGAAAATTTGCCCGAAGCCCTTGCGCGGCTGTCTCGGTCGTTGACGCTGGACCCGCAAAATGATCAAGCACGATTGCATATCGCCGACATTCATATTGATCAAGAAGAATACGATTCGGCGGCGGCGATGCTGCACGAAATTTCTTCGCCGGAATATTACATTGATGTCGAAACGCGTCTTTCGTTTGTGATCGCACATCAAGACGGCATTGACGCGGGGATTCGCTACTTGGATGAAATCGACACGCACACCGAAGACGAAGCGGTTCGCGTTATCCTCGGACAGGAATGGTTGTATCGAAAGTTTGATTTGCCCGAGCGCGCCAAGGCGGTGCTGGATGCGGCCCTCAACAAGATGCCCGAACATCCCGACTTGTTATACGGTCGCGGCTTGCTGGCGGCGCAATTGAATTTGCTGGAGTTGCACGAGCGCGACATGCGCGCATTGATTGAGCAGCAGCCGGACAACGCCCACGCTTACAATGCACTGGGATACACCCTCGCCGATCAAACCGAGCGGCTGGATGAGGCACTTGAACTGATTGCCCGGGCGTTGGAAATCAAACCCAACGATCCGTATATTCTCGACAGCATGGGCTGGGTCAATTTCCGCATCGGCAATAATGACAAAGCCATTGAATACCTGCGGCGCGCTTTGGACGCGCAAAAAAACGCCGAGGTCGCCGCGCATCTGGGCGAGGTATTGTGGGTGGCCGGCAAGCGGCGGGAAGCCCGGGAAATTTGGCAACAGGGTAAGCAATGGTCGCCGGACAATGCCGTTTTGCTGGATACCATGAAACGATTTTCCAGCCATAAATCCTCCGCTGCGCCGAACGCGAAGTGGATGATGGCGGACCCGCAACTTCTTGTGCTTCCCACGCCACTGCCATCGGCGGCGCGCGCGCCGTAACCCCGGCAACCTCATGATTTATCGAGCCGGACTCGCTCTGGCAATGCTCTTGTTGTTACTCGCCGGCGGGTGCGCTCCGCTTGGAGAAATTAAACCAACGCATCCGCGCCCGACACTCGGCGATACACAAGAATTGTGGCAACAACATCGTGAGCAGATGTCCGGCATGGTTGCGTGGAGCATCCGAGGGAAAATCGCGGTGATCGTCAAGGCGAAAAACAACGCCCACAGTTCATCCACACGCCATGCCAAAAGCGGCAACGCTACGCTGGTCTGGGCTTATCAACGCGAGCGACAACAAATCGAATTGTATGGCCCGTTCGGCAGCGGACGCGTGAAAATTGACGCGCAGCCCGGCAAAGCCATACTCAACGACACCAAGGGCAACCGCATTGAAGGCGCCAACGCCACGCAAGTGTTGTATCAGCGATTGGGCTGGCAGGTGCCGTTTGCGCAACTTGGCTACTGGATACGCGGTATTCCCGACGCCGATGCAACAGAAGACCCGGTAACTATCACGCTGGACCAGGCCGGGCGTTTACAGCACCTGCGTCAGGGCGACTGGCTGGTGGAATATCATGACTACAGCACCGTCGAGCAATTCCAGTTGCCACGAAAATTGACCATTACCGCCGCCCCCGGCAGTATCGAAATTTACGATCGCGATGATCGATACATCGGCGATCAATTAAGCGTGAAGATCATCCTGAAACGCTGGCGGGATATTCAATTTGACCGCTAATCACTCCCCCGCACCCGTGTTGCAACTCCTCGCACCGGCCAAGATTAATCGCTTTCTGCGCGTGACCGGTCGGCGCGCCGATGGCTATCATCAACTGGAAACATTGTTTCAATTTCTCGAATTCGCCGACAGCATGCGTTTTGAAGTATCGGAGCAACCGCATATCCGCCGCATTGACCGGCACGACTTTGAACTGCCCGAACAGGACTTGAGCATTCGCGCCGCACGATTGTTGCAAGCAACCATTGCCGAAGCCGACGTGCGCGGTGCCACCATCACCTTGCAAAAAAAAATCCCACCCGGCAGCGGGTTGGGGGGTGGTAGTTCCAATGCCGCAACCACTTTGCTCGCGCTCAACTATCTGTGGCGATTGGGTCTGCCGCGCAGTCGCCTCGCCGAACTCGGATTGCAACTGGGTGCCGATGTGCCGGTGTTTATACACGGGCGAGCGGCACTGGCGACTGGTATTGGCGAGATACTAAAACCATCCAATCCGGCCGAGCAGTGGCTGTGCGTTTGTCTGCCGCCGGTGCATGTATCCACCGCCCGGGTTTTTTCGCATCGGCAACTCAAGCCTAGTGCGGGACATGTCGCAGACAACGCGGATAAAATAGACGACACCATCGGCAATGATCTGGAACCGATTACCGCGATGTTATATCCCAAAGTGGCAACTGCGCTGGCGCATCTGCGGATCTACGCGGACGCTCGATTAAGCGGCAGCGGCGCGGCGGTATACGCCGGTTTTGATTCTCGCGAGCAAGCCGAGCATGCGGTGGCGCAGTTGCCCGATGACCTGCCTGGCTTCGTCACTCACTCCCGCAATCGCCACCCGCTTGTGGATTTCCCCGCCGAGTAATTTTCGGCACCGCTAAAAGGTCTCGCCGAGTTTATGGCGGGCAACATAAAGACAAATTAAATCGTAGGCAAGCGTCGCGCCCAGCAACGCGGTGATTTCTCCGTGGTCGTAGGGCGGCGAAACCTCCACCACATCCATGCCCACCAGATTAATGCCGCGCAGGGCGCGCAACGTTTGCAGTGCTTGAGTGGAACTCAGTCCACCGCAAACCGGCGTGCCGGTGCCGGGGGCGAATGCCGGATCAACGCAGTCGATATCAAAGGTGAGGTAAGTCTTGCGCTCGCCGATGATTTCTTTAATCGCGGCGACCAGCGCGGCGATGTCGTGTTCGTGCACCCACGAAGCATCGAGAATATTGAAACCCATGGGTTGGTCGTTGGTGGTGCGAATGCCCACTTGCACCGAGCGCTCCGGCACCACCAGCCCTTCTTTGACGGCGTGGAAAAACATCGTGCCGTGGTCGATGCGACCATCCTCGTCCTGCCAGGTATCGGTGTGAGCATCAAAGTGCAATAACGAAAGCGGCCCATGCTCACGCGCATGCGCACGCAAAACCGGTAACGTCAAAAAATGATCGCCGCCGAGGGTTAGCATGGCCGTGTTGCTATCTAGAATGGTTTGCGCATGCGACTCGATGGCCGCCGGCACTTTTTCGGGGCGACCGTGATCGAAATAACAATCACCGTAGTCCACGGTTTTCATTTTCTCGAACGGATCAAATTCCCATGGCCAGTTGCGCTGCCAGGCAACTTCGGTAGAAGCGGCACGAATCGCACGCGGACCAAATCGCGCACCGGGGCGATTGGTGGTGGCGGTATCAAACGGCACACCGGTGATTGCCAGTTCCGCCTCATCAAGATTTTTTGAATACTTGCGCCGCGCAAAACTCAGCGCCCCGGCAAATGTCGGTTCGGGGAACACACCGGTAAGCGCATCGGCGGTGAAGGCGTTGTCGATTTTTCCAGCCATGCCACGATTATCCATTGACACGCCAGCATCGCGCAATCACAATAGCGCGACTTTTCAACGGTCAGGCTGAAACCGCTCCCAACCCGTCTCGCCAACTGTTATTGCCAGCCGCTATCACTTGAAATCCAATGAATCCGAATGAGTCGGGGGCGACCTTTCGCCCACGGGCGTTTTCCGTGTATGCCCGAGCGTTCATTAGAGGAAGTTTATTAAGTATGATATTCATCCGATTGATATTTATACGATTTTGGGGTGTAGCCAAGTGGTCCAAGGCACCGGATTTTGATTCCGGCATTTCGGAGGTTCGAATCCTCCCACCCCAGCCACTTACCCCAACGGAGGCCTGACGTGTTGCCGGATAATCTGTCGGTATTCACCGGTAATGCCAACCCGGAGTTGGCCAATGAAATCGTGCAATGCCTCGGCATTGCCATGGGGCGGGCGCTGGTCAGCAAGTTTTCGGATGGCGAAATCAACGTTGAGGTGATGGAAAATGTGCGTGGTCAGGATGTGTTCGTGGTTCAGCCCACCTGCGCGCCGAGTAACGACAATCTCATGGAATTGCTGGTGATGGTGGATGCGATTAAGCGTTCATCGGCGGATAGAATCACCGCGGTGGTGCCGTATTTCGGTTATGCTCGTCAAGACCGCCGACCACGCACCGCTCGGGTGGCGATTTCGGCGAAACTGGTGGCTTCCATGATCTGCGTCGCCGGTGCCGACCGGGTGTTGACCATTGACTTGCACGCCGACCAGATTCAGGGGTTTTTCGATATACCGACCGACAATATTTACGCCTCGCCGGTGCTGATGAGCGAATTGTGGCGCAAGCAATTGCCCAACCCCATCGTGGTTTCCCCGGATGTGGGCGGCGTGGTACGCGCCCGCGCTCTGGCAAAGCAACTGGAGACCGATCTTGCGATCATCGACAAGCGACGCCCACGCACCAACGAGGCAAAGGTGATGCACATCATCGGCTCGGTCAAGGGTCGCTCGTGCATTCTGATTGACGACATGGTGGACACCGCCAACACGCTGTGCGAAGCCGCCAGCGCGTTGAAAAAACAGGGCGCGGTCAAGGTGCTGGCTTGCTGCACGCATCCGGTATTGTCCGGCGAAGCGGTCAAGCGCATCGCCGCATCGCAGTTGGATGAGTTGCTGGTGACTAATTCTATTCCGTTAAGCCCGGATGCCCGCAAGTGCGCGATGATCAAGCAGTCGAGCGTGGCCGAACTGCTTGCCGAGTCCATTCGCCGCATCGCCACCGGGGATTCCATTAGCAGTATGTTTATTGATTAACAATTTGATTAGAGGATAAAAAATGACCGACCAATTTGAACTGATTGCCCGAATCCGCGCCCGCTCCGGCACCGCACTGGTGCGCCGGTTGCGCCGCGAAGGCGATGTGCCGGCGGTGTTATACGGCGGCAGCAAGAAAAATCTCAGCATTGCCATCAATCACGATGTGCTGTTTCACAGCCTCAAGAAAGAGGAGTTCCATTCTGCCATCATCATCATCAACACCGACGGCAACAAGGAGCAGGCGATTCTGCGCGATGTCGTGCGCCATCCCCACAAGACCAGCATCCTGCACGCGGATTTCCAGCGCGTGGATGAAAAGAAAACGCTAACCATGTCTCTGCCCATTCACTTCATCGGCGAAGAAGAATGTGTCGGTGTCAAAACCGCCGCCGGCATCATCTCTCACTTGATGACCGAGGTGGAAATTTCCTGCCTGCCCAAAGACCTGCCAGAGTCGTTAGAACTGGATGTGTCGGTGCTGGATTTGAATGATTCGCTGCACCTGTCCGACATCAAACTCCCCGAAGGCGTCCACATCACCACCTTGATGCATGACGAAAACAACGAGCACGATCACGCCGTGGTCGCGGTGTTGCCGCCGAAGGTCAGCCTGGTCGAAGAAGAGGAAGCAGCCGAAGCGGTGGATGCCGAAGCCGGCGAGGCAGATGCGGAAACTCCTGCGAGCGATGCTGACGGCGGCGAGTCCGGCAAGGGCGACTGATCTCATTCTCCGTCCATAAACCGATGGCGCGCTGGCAATGACTGGCGGCATTGCCCTGATTGCCGGGCTCGGCAACCCGGGCAACCGCTACGCCGCCACCCGGCACAACGTCGGCTTCCGCTTCATCGAACGCCTGCAGTTTTCGCTGGGCTTTCGCCTGGCCAACGAAAAACGTTTCAAAGCCGAATGTGGCGGCGTTACCGTAAATGGCCACATGGTACGCGTCATGGCACCCGACACCATGATGAATCTGAGCGGTCAGGCGGTGGCGCCGCTGTCCGCGTTTTATCGAATTCCTCCCGAGCAAATTCTGGTGGTTCACGATGAACTGGATCTGGTGCCGGGCGATGTACGCCTCAAAATGTCCGGCGGTCACGGCGGCCACAACGGACTTCGCGACATCATCGCTCGCCTCGGCAGCCGGGATTTCCTGCGTCTGCGCATCGGCATCGGTCACCCCGGTTCGAACCGGGATGTTTCCGGATATGTGCTGAACCAACCCGATGCCCACGATCAACTGCGCATTGAAAAGGCGATAGAGCGCGCCCTCGAAGTTCTCGACCAGGTAATCGCCGGAAATCTTGATGCCGCCATGACCCGTCTGCACAGTGAATCCCAACTATGAGAGTCCATCATGGGCTTTAAGTGCGGCATCGTCGGCTTGCCCAATGTCGGCAAATCCACGCTGTTCAATGCGCTGACCAAATCGCGGGCGGCGGACGCTGCCAACTACGCCTTTTGCACCATCGACCCCAATATCGGCATGGTCGAAGTGCCCGACCCGAGGCTGGCGCAACTGGCAGCCCTGGTTAAACCGCAAAAAGTCATCCCGGCCGCCATTGAGTTCGTCGACATCGCCGGGCTGGTGGCCGGTGCGTCCAAAGGTGAGGGACTCGGCAATCGCTTCCTCGCCCACATCCGCGAAGTGGACGCCATCGCCCATGTGGTGCGCGCCTTTGAAGACAGCACCATTACCCATGTCGCCGATGTCATTGACCCGGCTGCCGACATAGAAACCGTCAACACCGAGTTGCTGCTGGCAGATCTGGAAACCGCGGAAAAAGCAGTGCAACGCGCATCCAATCAAAGCAAGTCCGGCGACAAGCAAGCGATTCGGTTGCGGGATTTGCTCACCGAAGTGCAACAACATCTTGACCAGGGCGAGCCGGTGCGCACGCTGACGCTGAGTGAATCGCAACAAACCCATTTAAAATCAAAGTGCTTTCTGACCGCCAAACCGACCGTGTATATCGCTAATGTCAGCGAACATGCCAACCAACCAAGTCAAGCGAATAATCCCCGCCTGGCCGCCATCGAAACAATTGCCGCTACCCAAAACGCTCAAGTCATGACCATCTGCGCCGCCATCGAGCAGGAATTGTCGGAACTCAGCGAGAGCGAAGGGTTGCTGTTCCTCAAAGAAATGGGATGGCAGGAAGCCGGACTCAACCGGTTAATTCGCGTCGGCTATTCGTTGCTTGGACTGCACACCTATTTCACCGCGGGACCAAAGGAAGTGCGCGCCTGGACGGTGCCGGTCGGCGCGCGTGCGCCCGAAGCCGCCGGTGCGATTCACAGCGACTTTAAAAAAGGATTCATCCGCGCCGAAACCACCGCCTTTGAAGATTACCTTCGCTACAACGGCGAGCAAGGCGCAAAGGAAGCCGGTCGTCTGCGACTCGAAGGCAAGGACTATGTGGTGCGCGATGGCGATGTCATGCACTTTCGTTTTAATGTATAAGTTTGAAACCACATAAACCCGTTTTCCAATCGGTGCGATTCCCATTTCGTTAACCTGCCAACAAATCGAACAGGTGCTGGAGGAATGCCTCGACCCGGTGTTGTCGAGCCGGCGCACCGCCGAGGAACCGGCCCGCGGGCTCGCTCCCTTGCCGGTTGAGCAGCAGGAGTTTGCCTTGCACTGGACCGCGGTCATCCAAAAATCCAACTCGGAAATGGCCTATCAGTTCGCCAGCCATGTGCCGCGTGCGCTGACCTTGATAGGAATTGAAGGCGCACGGCGGTGGTTGCTGCTGGCAATGGACATCTACGATCAGGAAGGGTTGTATCCCGGCAGTGCCGCGTTCGGGCGCATTGAGGAATTCGCGCGCGAGTATCGACTCAGTCATCATTCGGTGACCCTCGATGAAGTGCGCCCGGTGCTGGAACGATTCATCTGCGGGCTGTCCGGCAGAAACATCAAACTCGAAGTCGGCGAACGCAGTTACACTGACACCGAAACCCTGTATCTGCCGGCGCGCATCAACCGTTTCGACCAACGCGAAAAAAACTATCAACTCTACAAAGCCACCGCGGTTTATCTGTGGGCGCAATCGTGGTTCGGCACATTCCGCCGCCCCACTCCCGACTCGCCGCATCTGGTTCAACAAATCGCCGCCTTGTCAAAACACCTGGACGACCACGGGCGCGTACTTAAACTTTTCAATCTGCTGGAAACAGTCCGGCTGACCGCGTGCATCAAAAGAGAACTGCCCGGTCTGGCGCGGGAAATACTGACGCTTGATTGTTCTCCGCCGATACACGATGCCACCTGGAAAAAATTCACCGAAGAATTGAAATCGCCCGATGCCACGGTGGCCGATACGCTGGAAGCCACCGCCGCTTTATATCCATTGCAAATGCCATGGCCGGATGCGTTGTTGTATCAAGGCGAATTGGATCTCGATGCCGCCCGGCTGACTTCCGAGCAACGTATTGAAACGGAGAAATCCAGATTGCAACAAATCCTCGGTGAACTACTCGCGGCCGATGCAAAACAAAACAATAACGAGATAGCGCAAAATGCCGATGATTCTGTTTTTGAAATCAACGCCGAAGCCGATGCCGGTCGGGAAATTAAACTGGATGGCGAAGCGCTACCAATGCCACCGGAACTTGCCAAAACTTTGTCTTCGTTGTTTCAGGATTTGCGCGAGTTGCCACCGCAATGGCTGACCCCGGCCGGGCATGGCGATGCATTTGACCGTGCGGGCGCAACCAAGGACGACGATGTCAATGATGCGCGGCACGCTGCCGGTCGCGAAGACGGCGCGTTTTCCTATCACGAATGGGATTTTCGTCGGCAAAGTTATCGAAAAAATTGGTGTGTGCTGCGGGAACTGGCGGCGCATCCGGTGTATGACGATTTCACCGAGCAGACGCTGGACAAGTATCTGCATTTGGTGGCGGAAATCCGGCGGCATTTTGAAGCCTTGCGGTTTGATGCCAAACTACTCAAGGCGCAAAGCAGTGGCGATGACATCGATCTGGACGCGCTGGTAACCGCTTGCGCCGATGCCCGAACCGGAGTCGAGATGAGCGATCGACTGTTCACCCGCAAGAACAAAATCGAACGCGATTTGGCGGTGGTGTTCATGGTGGATGTCAGTGGCTCCACCAAAGGCTGGATCAACGATGCCGAACGGGAAAGTCTGGTGTTGCTATGCGAAGCCCTTGAAGTGCTCGGCGATCAATATGCCATCTACGGGTTTTCCGGTATGACTCGCAATCGTTGTGAAATCTACCGCATAAAGACCTTTGACCAGCCATATGACCGCGAAGTGCGCGCGCGCATCAGCGGGTTGCGTCCGCAGGATTACACGCGCATGGGGGTAACCATCCGCCACTTGAGCAATATCCTCAATCAAATTGAAGCGCGCACGCGAATTTTGATCACGCTGTCCGATGGCAAGCCCGATGATTACGATGGCTATCGCGGCGACTACGGCATCGAAGACACGCGACAAGCATTGCTGGAAGCGCGCCACGCCGGTATCCATCCCTTTTGTATCACCATTGACACCGAAGCCGGCGACTACCTCCCGCACATGTATGGCCACGCCAGTTATGTGGTGGTGGATGAAGTGCGAAAACTGCCGTTGAAAGTCGCGGATATTTATCGACGATTGACTACCTGAAAGCAAAGTGAAATTTATCAACCAAGACACTGACCGGCAAACACTCGCGCACAATGGGGAGCGTTGCATCGGCGTGCTGATTACCAATCTCGGCACGCCGGACTCGTGCAAGCCCGGCGATGTGCGTCGCTATCTCAAGGAATTTTTATCGGACCCGCGAGTGGTCGAAGCCCCGCGACTGCTTTGGTGGCTGGTGTTGCATCTGGTGGTGTTGACCACGCGTCCGCGCAAGTCGGCAAGTGCCTATAAAAAAATCTGGCGCGAAGACGGCTCGCCGTTGCTGGCGATTTCGCGCAAACAACAAAGCAAACTGCAACAAATGCTGGACGCCGATTGCATCAAAGTCGAACTGGCGATGAGATACGGCAATCCTTCGATCAAAACCGCTCTGGCGAACCTGCACTGCGCCGGCGTGCGCGAACTACTGGTGCTACCGTTGTATCCACAGTATTCCGCCACCACAACCGCATCCACTTTCGATGCGGTTTGTCTGGAGTTATCCGGTCGGCGATGGATTCCGGCGCTGCGCATGATCACGCACTACCACGACCACCCCGGCTACCTGAAAGCGTTGGCGAACAGCGTGCGAAACTATCGCAAAACCCACGGCCAAAGCGAAGTTCTGTTGATGTCTTTTCACGGCATCCCGCAGGCGTATTTCGAAGCCGGTGACCCCTACCCTTGCGAATGTCGAAAAACCGCGCGGCTGCTTGCCGAACAACTCGGTCTGGATGAAGACGCGTGGCGAATCAGTTTCCAATCGAGATTCGGTCCGAGGCAATGGCTACAACCCTACACCGATCACGCATTGACCAGCCTGGCCCAAACCGGCACCCGCAACGTGCAAGTAATCTGCCCGGGATTCAGCGTCGACTGTCTGGAAACGCTGGAGGAAATCGCCATGCAAAACCGCGATGTGTTTATCAATGCCGGCGGCGAAAACTACGGATACATTCCGTGCCTGAACGACGATGATGAACACATCCGGGTGTTAGCCAATATAATTGGCGATAACGTGGGCGGTTGGTTGGAAACTGAAATTGCCCACACCAAAGAGATGCCTAATTCCAAAATCAACCCATGAAAGCATTGTTAGTGATTGCCCACGGTAGCCGTAGCGCATCTGCCAACGATGAAATCCGTGAGTTGGCAACGCAACTGCGCGAAACCAATCCGGCGTTCGACTTGGTGGAACATGCTTTTTTGGAAATGGCCGAACCCAACATCGTGCAGGGTGGCAAAAAACTGGTTGCCGACGGTGCCGACGAAATTGTCGTGCTACCCTATTTTCTGGCGGCCGGTCGGCATGTAGCCGAAGATGTTCCGGCCGAAGTCGCGTTGATCGAACAACAATATCCTCATGTCAAAATCACCATGGCATCACACTTCGGCTCAGCAACCGGAATACTGTCGTTCATCCACCAGCATTTGCAGAAATAGGCAATGAAAAATATCATCGCGTTTTATGCGCTGCGTATTTTTTTTATTCTTCCACAATTTGATAAAACGTTTCATCCTTTTTAATCAGACCGAAATGTGAACGCGCCAGCGTTTCAAAGGTCTCGCCACCTTGTTTGAGGTCGATCACTTCGGCCACGAGTTTGTCGTTGCGCTGTTGCAAGGATGTATTCTCATTGCGGGTCAATTCGGTGGTCTGATTCAGGCGAAGCAGGTCAAACGCATTTTTGTCACCGAACCACAGCGCATACTGCACCGCCAGAAAAAGTCCGGCCAATGCGATGGAGAAGAGTTTCAATTTCATTGTGGGGCCCCCATTTTTGGGCCGCTTTCTGCCGTCAGGCGATCAGGTTTGAAAAAGCATCGATTCCCGGATAATGCGCATTATCCCCCAAAATCTGTTCGATTTTAAGCAAGCGGTTGTATTTTGCCACTCGTTCGGAACGGCATAACGAGCCGGTTTTAATCTGTCCGGCACCGCTGGCAACCGCCAAATCGGCGATGGTGGTGTCTTCGGTTTCGCCGGAGCGATGGGAAATGGTAATAGTGTAGTTTGCTTTTTGGGCAAGTTTGATTGCCGCAAAAGTTTCGGTGAGGGTGCCGATCTGGTTTGGTTTTATCAAAATTGAATTGGCGATTTTTTGGTCGATACCGCGTTGCAAAATTGCGGTGTTGGTGACGAACAAATCGTCGCCGGTGAGTTGCACTTTGTCGCCGAGTTTTTCGGTGAGCAATTTCCAACCGCCCCAGTCGTCTTCCGCCATGCCGTCTTCGATACTGATGATCGGAGAGTTACCGACCCAGGCGTTGAGATAATCGGCAAACTCATCGGCATCAAGTGCCAATCCCTCGGCTTGCAGATGATACTTGCCGTCTTTATAGAATTCCGAACTGGCGACATCCAGACCGATCATTACCTGCTCGCCGGCGCGGTAGTTCGCTTTTTCGATGGCTTGCATAATCAAGCCAACCGCTTCTTCGTTGGATTTACATTGCGGCGCGAAACCACCTTCATCGCCCACTGCGGTGCTGAGATGATTGTCATGCAATACTTTTTTCAGCGTGTGAAAAATTTCCACACCGCAACGCAATGCATCGGAGAACGAAGAAAATCCAACCGGTAAAATCATGAACTCCTGGAAGTCAATGGCGTTGTCAGCGTGCGCACCACCGTTGATGATGTTCATCTGCGGCACCGGCAAAGTGAATGGATGGTCGGCTAAGGACTGCTTCGGGTTATCGTGATAAGCCGCACGGCAATAATTGTCGTCAAATAAACTTCGCAAATACACAAACAACGGCAGGTCGAGTGTGTTGGCGCAAGCATGCGCACAAGCGAGCGACACCGCCAGGATCGCATTTGCACCGAGGTTGCTTTTGTTTTCGGTGCCGTCGTGCTCGATCAAGATGCGGTCTATATTTTCGTAGCAAGCATCAATGGCACCCAATCGTCCTACTCCGCCGAAGTTTTTGTTGATGTTTTCAACCGCGCGCAACACGCCTTTGCCGTGATAGCGTGCCGGGTCTCCATCACGCAATTCCAAGGCTTCCCGCGAGCCGGTGGATGCGCCCGATGGTGCGGCGGCGACACCCACACCGCCGCTGGTTCTTACTTCAACTTCAACGGTCGGATTGCCACGCGAATCGAGAATTTCACGCGCGCAAATTTCGGCGAGGCAACAAGGATTGTTTTTGTCGTTGACCATGATAAGTGAGGTTATGCGCTTTTCGCTACGCGGTCGAGCGCGAGCAACTTTTTCAGCAATGCTTCGATCGCATCCAACGGCACCGCATTGGGTCCGTCGCTCAATGCGTTATCGGGGTCGGGGTGGGTTTCCATGAACAATCCATCCACGCCGACGGCAATTGCCGCGCGCGCCAGCACCGGCACGAATTCGCGCTGGCCACCGGACTTGCCGCCCGCGCCACCGGGCAGTTGCACCGAATGAGTCGCGTCAAACACCAGTGGGCAGCCGGTGGATTTCAATATATCCAAACTGCGCATGTCCACCACCAGATTGTTGTAACCAAAACTGGTGCCGCGCTCGCATACCATAATCGTTGCATCGCGATTGGCGTTGGTGGCTTTCTCCACCACATACTGCATCTCGTGCGGCGACAAAAACTGCCCTTTCTTGATGTTGACCGGCTTGCCGGATTTCGCCGCCGCCTCGATTAAATCGGTCTGGCGACACAAAAACGCCGGGGTCTGTAACACATCCACCACCTGCGCCGCGGCTTTGACATCCTCCACGCTATGCACATCGGTGAGCACCGGCACATCCAGTTCACGACGCACCTTGCCGAGAATTTCCAAGCCTTGCTTACGCCCGGGCCCGCGCGCCGAAGTGGCGGAAGTGCGGTTGGCTTTATCAAAGGATGACTTATAGATAAATGGAACATTGAGCGCCGAGGTAATCTCCTTCAAACGCGCCGCGCTAGACAGCGCCATGTCTTCGGATTCAATGACGCATGGCCCGGCAATCAAAAAAAACGGCGAGCGCCCGGTGGCGGTAAAGTTCGGCAGATTCATTCGGCTGCGCTCCGGCTATTTTGTCGATGCGCCAATGCCGCGTTGATATAGTCGATGAACATCGGATGCCCGTCGCGCGGCGTGGAAGTGAATTCCGGATGAAACTGACACGCCACGAACCACGGATGGTCGGGCAACTCAATCACTTCCACCAGTCCGTTCGCCGACAAGCCGGAAAACACCAGCCCGGCATCTTCCAGTTGCTTCATGTAATTGTTATTGAACTCGTAACGATGCCGGTGGCGTTCGCGGATTACATCGGCATGGTAAATCTGATGATAGCGCGAGCCCTTCTTGAGATGAATGTCTTGCGCGCCCAAACGCATGGTGCCGCCCAAGTCCACATCTTCGTCGCGCAGTTCTCGCGTGCCGTCATCGTCCACCCATTCGGTAATCAGCGCGATTACCGGATGGTCGGTATCGCGCTTGAACTCGGTGCTGTGCGCTCCGGCAAGGCTCGCTTTGTTGCGCGCGTATTCGATGGTCGCAACCTGCATACCCAGACAAATGCCGAGATACGGAACGTTGTTCTGGCGCGCATAACCCGCCGCCGTCACCATGCCTTCAATGCCGCGCTCGCCGAAACCACCGGGAATCAAAATCGCATCCACGCCGGCGAGTTGCCCGCTGCCCTGCGTTTCAATTTCGCCGGAGTCGACATAGTTGATGTTGATGCGAGTTCGCGTGTGATTGCCGGCGTGGGTAAGTGCTTCGGTAAGGGATTTGTAGGACTCCGTCAAACTAACATATTTTCCCACCATGGCGATGGTGACTTCATGCTTGGGCGTGCGTTGCAACACCCGCTCCCACTCGGACATATCCGGTGGTCCGGCTTTGATGCGCAACTGGTCGGTGATGATGCGATCGATTTTTTCGCGCACATACAATTCCGGCACGCGATAAATGTTATCCACATCCACGCCGGAGATCACCGCATTTTCTTCCACATTAGTGAACAACGCAATTTTTTTGCGCGCCTCTTTCGGCAACGACTCATGCACCCGACACAATAAAATATCCGGCTGAATGCCGATCGAGCGCAACTCTTTAACCGAATGTTGAGTCGGTTTGGTTTTGATTTCGTTGGAAACACGCAACTCCGGCACCAAAGTTAAATGCAGGAACAAAGTATTGCGGCTGCCCATCTCAATGCGCATTTGCCGAATCGCTTCGAGAAAAGGCAACGATTCAATGTCACCCACGGTGCCGCCGATTTCCACCAGCGCAATCTGCGCATGTTTGGCACCGACACGGATGCACTCCTTGATCTCGTCGGTGATGTGGGGAATCACTTGCACCGTGCCGCCGAGATAAGCACCGCGCCGCTCCTTGCGAATGACGCGCTCGTAAATCTGCCCGGCGGTGAAGTTGTTGCCCTTGCCCATGGTGGCGCGCACGAAGCGTTCGTAATGACCGAGGTCGAGGTCGGTCTCCGTACCATCTTCGGTGACAAACACTTCACCGTGTTGAAACGGGCTCATGGTGCCGGGGTCGACATTGATATACGGGTCAAGTTTCAGCAGCGTAACTTTGAGTCCGCGCGCTTCCAGCACGCTGCCCACCGAAGCGGCCGCGATGCCCTTGCCGAGCGAAGATACAACCCCGCCGGTGATGAAGATAAACTTGGTCATGGCAACCGCATGATGGCTGACTTAGGTGGAGAGAATTTGGAAGATACTCCCCGGACGGGTGCGTAGTGTATCAAAACCGCTCGATGGTCGCAATCGCCCACCTACTCATCGGCAGCCACAAAACACAGTCTGACCCGGTGATTCTGCGCATCGTCTTTGCCGCAGCAAATCGCGCCGGCACCCACGCCGTGCACCCAGGCGACCTCGCCGTCCGCCACCAGCAACGGCAGCGCGTCTCGTTCCCACGGCGGCACTGCGTGTTGCTGAAAAAGTTTTTTTAATTCGCTGCTGTGCCGACGCCCGGGCAGGGTCATGCGCTCGCCGCCAGTGCGCCAAACCAGACGCAGCGATTTGCCACGCAGTTGACGCAGGTCAATGTCGCCGCCCGCGCCTTTTTGCACTTCAAGACGAATACCATTGACACCGAGGTCGCGGTCAGGTTTTTGCCAATCCCATTCAATCGCCTCGTCGGGCACAGCATCAATGCGCCGAATCAGATATAAATGTTGGTTGAAATATCGCAGTTCCGATTCATCCCAGCGGATGCCGGCGCTTTTGGTGGTGCTTTTGGTGGCGCTTTTGGTAACACTGCCGCTGCCATCTTCAAACACTTGCCGGAACAGGCTCTCCATCTGCCCCGAAGACGGCGAGCGGCGACCGTGGCGATGGATCCAATGGCGAATCAAGGTAATCGTTTGAAACTGATCCGGCGATTTCAAAACGCGTCCGTCAAGCGGCGGCGCCAGGCAAAACACCCCGCGCCGGCAAGGTGCCTCGCAACGTTGCAAAAGCGGCGCCATCATCTGGTCGATAAAGCCGGCGGCTTCGCGACAATTTTCGGCGGCATTTCCCAGCGAGCGAATGACGCCGGGCCAACGTTGCGCCAGCACCGGAATGACCGATTCCCGAAGATAATTGCGATCGAATACCGTTGAGCGATTGGACGGGTCGTCAATCCAGGAAAGTTGATGACGATGAGCGTATTCCCCAACCGCGTCCGCGGAAAAAGACAACAGGGGACGCATCACTTGCGTGGATTTTGCCGCTGACAAGGTGCGCTGTCGGGGAATCCCGGCAAGCAACTGAACGCCGCCGCCGCGCAACCAGTTCAACAAAACTGTCTCGGCCTGGTCATTGGCGTGATGGGCGGTCAGCAAAACCTGACCGGCTTCAAGCGTCTGCGCAAACCATCGGTAACGGCTTTGCCGTGCGTGCGCTTCAATGCTCTCCCCCGGCTGTTTAGCCAACGGCTGGCGATGAGTGATAAACGCGACTTCCCATTCCTGACAAACCAGTTGGCAACGCCGCGCCCATTCGGCCGATTGCGGCGCAAGAGCGTGGTCGAAATGCACTGCGGTCAAGGTGAAACCAAACTCATCACGCGCCGCGCACAATGCGTGCAACAATACATGGGAGTCGCGCCCACCACTGTAAGCCAGGACAAAATCCGAACGCGGCGGCAACCTGAAATCATCGAACAGGACGCGACACAAAGCGCCGGAATCAAACATTCGAATCACCCATCAAATGACACACCGAATACACGCTGAGTAACGCGCCGCGCACAATGCGTGCAACAATACATGGGAGTAAGCCAGAACAAAATCCGAACGCGGCGGCAACCTGAAATCATCGAACAGGACGCGACTCAAAGCACCGGAATCAAACATTCGAATCACCCATCAAGACACGCCGAATAACCCATCGAGCAAGGGTGCCCCGGTGCCGGTTATTCTTTGACTTCGAACATACCGAAACCGGTTTGGCGCGCATAACGCCGCTCCAGCAAATCGGATTCATTCATTTCGGAAAACTCATCGAGGGATGCCAGCACCGCCGATTTAACCCCGTCGGCAATCGCATCATAATCACGATGCGCACCGCCCAGTGGCTCGGCGATAATCTCGTCGACGAATCCGGCATCGGATAATTCGATGGCGGTTACGCCCATCGCCTCGGCGGCCTCGGCCGCTTTATCCGCGCTTTTCCATAAAATGGAGGCGCAGCCTTCCGGGGAAATCACCGCGTACACAGCGTATCGAAGCATCAGCAGTTTGTCGCAAACGCCGATGGCGAGCGCGCCGCCGGAGCCGCCTTCGCCGATGACCACCGAAATAATCGGCGTCTTCAGCGTGGTCATCACTTCCAGCGAATGGGCGATGGCTTGTGACTGCCCGCGCTCCTCGGCACCGACGCCGGGATAGGCGCCGGGCGTGTCGATCAAAGTAATCACCGGCAGTTGAAAACGCTCGGCCAGTTTCATCACGCGCTGCGCTTTGCGATAACCTTCGGGTCGCGGCATACCAAAATTTCGCCGCGTGCGCTCGCGGGTATCGCGGCCCTTTTGGTGGCCAATGATCATCACGCGCTGCCCGCCGACATACCCCATGCCGGCTACGATTGCCGGGTCGTCGGCATACATGCGGTCGCCGTGCAGTTCGTGGAAATCGGTGACGATTCGCTCGATGTAATCAAGGGTGTAGGGGCGCAACGGATGACGCGCAATCTGGGTAATCTGCCAGGCGCCGAGTTTGGCAAAGATATCTTTGGTCAATTCGCCGTTGCGGTGTCTGAGTTTTTCAATCTCGTCGTCGAGATTCAACGCCCGGCTTTTGCTGACCCGCTGTAACTCCGCTATTTTTTCTTCCAGTTCAGCGATGGGTTTTTCAAATTCCAGATAGTTCACGTTCATGCACCGGCGGCGGGTGGTCGGTTGGTTGATTGTAAACTAAATTAGCCACCCATTGACCGCGTTCTTATTTTCGATGGTTCAAGATACTTTAAGGTATAGTAAAATGCTCATAACTAATTGTTCTATAAATGAAAAACAAGTATGTCATCCGTTGCCGAATTTCCGAGAAGAAATTCAGGGAGATCCTGCGGCTGTTTTGCCTTGATATCGAGGCTTGCAAAGTCGCTCAAATCACCAGCATCTCTCGTCCAGCGACCAACCGATTGTATACGCAAATCAGACAACACATCGCCGAGCAATGCGAACTCGTCAGCCCCTTTGATGAAGGCGCGGTGGAACTGGACGAAAGCTACTTCGGTCGGCGCCGAGTGCGCGGCAAGCGCGGACGCGGTGCCGCCGGAAAAGTGCCGGTATTTGGCATGCTCGGGCGCGGCGGCAAGGTCTATACGCAGATCGTCAAAAACTGCTCTATGGCTGAAATACTGCCGATTATCAGGTAAAAAGTCGGACCGGACACGGTCATTTATACCGATGGATTCAAAACCTACGATGGGCTCGCCGACTTTGGATATAAACGACATTACCGCATCAGACATGGGCACAACGAGTTTACACGAGGTAGCAACCACATCAACGGAATTGAGAATTTTTGGGGGCTGTGCAAAGTGCGCCTTACCCGCCTCAGGGGCATTCATAAACAGACCTTTTACTATCATCTGAAAGAGTGCGAGTTTCGCTTCCATACACGCCACGAAAATAGGGATCAATATCTGCTAACATCTATCCGAAATCGACCGCTTAAAGTATCTTGAACCTTTTCGATTCAAGCGCGAAGCAAATCCAGCAATCCGCTGAGGGCATGCGCCACGCTTTGTTCGCGGATGTTATGGCGATTGCCATCAAAGTGCACCAACTCAAAACGCGTTTCCCAATCGAGACCAGCCCAGGCGAAACACACTGTGCCGACCGGCTTGTCGGCGCTGCCACCTTGTGGCCCGGCCACGCCGGTTACCGCGATGCAATGGTCTGCCTCGCTGAAACGGATGCCGCCTTCGGCCATAGCCGCCGCCACTTCCCGACTGACCGCGCCGTAACTTTCAATCAATGCGTGCTCGACGCCGACCATTTCCACTTTGGCGTCGTTGCTGTAAGTAACAAAGCCGCGCTCAAACCATTGCGAACTGCCGGCGATAGAAGTAATGGCACACGCAACCCCGCCGCCGGTGCAGGATTCCACCGTGGCTACGCTGCGATTCATGCGTATCAGCAACTCGCCCAGATTCACGGCGTGTTGCATAGTGTCTTCAATCAGGGCAGTCATGGCGTTCAACCAATAATCTCCTTATCAATGGGCTGGAAAAAATGAATGTGCGCTTTTTCGAAATTGCGTGGCATCGCCCACGGGAGTGTATTGTGCACCGTGGATTTGCCCATCGGCGGCTTGCGCACGCCGCCCCGGTGATTGAACGATCAGTTTGCGCGGCTGCGTTTTGATGACTTGCCGGAAATAGCCGAGAATATCACTTTTGGTTAAATTCTTGATTAACGCAGCGGCGCGTTGACGCGTATCAAAACCAAATTCTTTGCGATCGATTTCCCGCCAATAACGATTGGCGCGGTGAGCCAATTTTTTATCCCGCGTCAAAATGCGATCGATTAAACCTTGTTTGACCCGGGCAAACTCATCCGTGCCCATGCCTTCCAAAACTTTTTCGAACCTCTCCAGAAATTCGTTAATGTGTTGATTGATTTGCACCGGTGTATGGGTCGGGCTTTGCACCGAAAAAAACAACCCCGGCACTTCGAGAACACTCAACCGTCCGGCATAGACCAGATAACCGACTCGGTTGGTGGTTCGCAGATCAAAGAAAAACGGCGCCTCCACCAACTGCGCCAGCAGCAGCATCTTCGCTCGCTCGGTTTCGCTTTTGTCTTTGCCTTGAAAATAAATCGCCAGCGCCGAATCGTCGTGATCCACATCCATACTACGAAGATATGTGTCGCGTTGATCCAGCACCCGAACCCGGTCGCGCTCGCTCTGGTCGATCCATTGTGAATCGGCAACAGATGTTCGCAATCTTTCGATCAGTTGCGCGGTTCGTGCTCGCGTAACATCGCCGTGCGACAACGCCGTGATATGAATTTTTTCAAACAACTGCGCGGTGTAGGATTTCAAATCATCCACGCCGATTTCATCAATCTCTTGCAGGCGTTCGGCTTCGCTCCAGTAGGGATGCAGAAGCAACCGATATAATTCATGTATGGTCTGGTCGGACGGCGCCTCCAGCGAACTATTTTCCCACTCCCGCCGCAACTCGTCCTTGACCAACGCCAGTTCCGCGGCATCAAAACGAGGTGCCAGCAACGCATCCAGCACCGTTTTCAACAGCGCCGACTGTCGGTCTTCATAGCCGCTGATGCGAACCGAAAACCCGCGACTGTGCGAATATAGTTCATAGTAAAGACCCGCCAGCAATGCCGGATAGGTGGCGGCAACCAGTTGCCGGTTGACCATTCGCACCAACAATTCGCCCAGCACTCGATGGCGCGCACTGCCGCCGGCCAGCGGCGATTGGACGCTGAAATAAAATACCGTGCGCGGCGTGCCGAATTGCGAGTCGCCGCGATACCAGATGTCCATACCCTGGTGGTCGGAGATTAATTCAGGAACCGCCGATTCCGATTCGAGCGATTGCGCTCGCAGGCGTTCGGGAATAAAGCGATTGGCACCAGGCAACGCCAGGCGTTCATCCCGCTCGCCGGTGCGCCACCGCGCAATGGTTGCCGGCCGGATTTCTGTGATGCCGAAATCGACTCCATAGCGTGGCGTTTTGCTGTCGGTCTCAATGCCCTTTGCCACCACCTGCAATAACACATTGTCCGGTCGCAGGCGAGCCAGCAGGTCGGTAATTAATTCGGGGCGATACGATTCCATTATATACGCTCCGCGTAACACATCTTCGAGCGGATAACGATGCAACGCGACCGCCAACCGGCGAGCGGTGGCACCGGCGGCGGACTCTTCGGCGAAACGAAAAGCGATGGCAGCGAGTTTTCGTTCTTCCTCGTAACGCCAGGCTTCCACGCCTTCGGCTTTGAGTAATGCCATGTATTGAAACAGCAACGCCCCAATTTCATTGATGTGCGCGAGGCCCGGTTGGGTCAGTTGGATGGATACCTCAAAGGTGCCTTGCACTTTGTCCATGTAACCGCCGCCAGCGCTCAGCCCTTCGGCCCAGCCCAGCGATTCGAGCAATGCCAGCAATGATCCTTCGCCTTCATGGCCGATCAAATTGGCGAGGTAGGCAAGCGGTTTGCTGCGATACCAGGCTTCGGTGCTGGCAATGGGAAACACGAAACTGACTCGCAGTTGGTCTTTTTGCGGCACCACATTCAACCGCCATGGACGCGGGTGCGGTGGAAAATACGGTTGCGTGAACAACCGAACTTTGGCATCGCGGTCGGGAATCTCGGCAAACCGTTGCGTGACCCAGCGTTCCAATTGATCAAGAGGTTCGCGGCCCACCACCGCCAGCGTCATGAGGTCGGCGGAATAATGTCGCCGGTAGAACTCAACGAGTTTCTGTCGAGCAGTTACGCCATCGCGGTCGCGCAAGGTGTGTTGGGAGCCCACCGCAAAACGCGACGCCGGATGTTCGGGATTGATTAACTGTCGCCGCGCCGACCACGAACGACGACCTTCCTCTTTGCGCCGTGCCTGATATTCGGAATGAACCACCGCACGCTCGCGGTCGACGAAAGTCGCATCAAAGGTTGGGTCGATGAAAAACCGCGAGAAGCGATCCAGTGCCGGACGCAAATGCTCGGCGCTGATGTCAAAATAATAGTTGGTATGAAAAAGCGCGGTGTAGGCGTTGTAATCACCGCCGTGGTCGGCAATGAACTTTTTGTATTCCCCCGCCTCGGGATATTTTTGGCTGCCGAGAAACAGCATGTGTTCGAGAAAATGCGCGAGTCCCTGCCAGTCATCCGGGTCGTTGCCGCTACCGACATGCACATCCAGCGAAGCCGCGGCTTTGTCGGCGGTGGAGTCGGACACCAGCAACACCTTCAAGCCGTTGTCCAGTTCAAGGGCGCGGTATTGTTTGGAGTCGAGCGAACTCCGGATGATTTCCGGCGTGGCGGCACTTGCCGGTGACGGCAACACGATGGCGATTGCCATGGCCATGACCATAGTCATGACCTGCATCGACAAGGCATGTGTTTTTTTCATCATCATAAAGTTATTCGGCGGACATTCGGCGCGCGGGACGGTGTCCGCTCGCGTTATTCTCTGCTACACTTTCCGCCGTCATTTTAATGTCATTGTTCATGTCATTAATTAAAAAATTA
The DNA here is from genome assembly GCA_965249835.1 of Candidatus Poriferihabitaceae bacterium. Classification (GTDB taxonomy): domain Bacteria; phylum Pseudomonadota; class Gammaproteobacteria; order Arenicellales; family Poriferihabitantaceae; genus JAHRAW01. The sequence continues at coordinate 273,167 of CBDFMY010000001.1, read as the reverse complement.
ACACTAAACCGGCTAAACGAGAAATCCCATGAAACTATACGGCAGTTATACCTCACCTTTCGTCCGACATTGTCGCATCGCGCTGGCGCAGGAAGGATTGGACTTTGATTTGATCGAAGCCGATTATGCGATGAGCGCGGAAAAATCACCGACCGCCAAAGTGCCGTTCCTCGCCGATGGCGACATTGCGTTGACCGATTCCAGTTCCATCCTGAAATATATCCGGGAAAAATCCGGCAAGCGTTTCCTCGCTGACCTGGATGATTACGAAAACTTCGCCATGGCCAACACCTTGCAGGATACCGCCATCAACGTTTTCATTTTGGGAAACGAGGGATTTGATGCCGAGCAAATCCAATACATTGGCCGCCAGAAAAAACGTATCGAAAGCGGACTCAAGGCACTCAACCAAAGATTCGCCGCCAAATCGAATCACGACATCACCCGGGACGGCACTTTGCGTTGCGCCTGCTTTCTCAACTGGGGCTTGTTTCGCAAATGCATCAGTCTGGATGGACTGGACAACCTCAACCACCTGCTGGACGCCGCCAATCAGGTGGATGTGTTTGCCGCCACCGCGCCGCCCGCCTAAACATATCATTGCGCACGCCATCGCCCGCCAACCCGTCCCGCAACCCGCCGCCAGTAACGCACAATCCGCCAAACAAAATGGCGTCCCCAAGGGGATTCGAACCCCTGTTGCCGCCGTGAAAGGGCGGTGTCCTAGGCCGACTAGACGATGGGGACTATGGGTGCCGTTTGCTTTGCGGCGGGTAAATCTGGTGGAGCCAGGCGGGATCGAACCGCCGACCTCAACACTGCCAGTGTTGCGCTCTCCCAGCTGAGCTATGGCCCCCCGAAAGGGCGCGCATTATACGAGTTCGGCGCCGCCCATTCAAGGGCAGCCGCCGTATAATCTGACGATGCCTTCCGCCGATAACGCCACCGATAAGGCCACCGATAACGCCACCGATAAGGCCACCGACAAGGCCGCCGACAAAGCACTGGAACGTGCCAAGGGGCTGCCCTGCTGGCGTGGGGTGGTGGAGCCTCGGCCGCTCGGCGGCGGTATGAGCAACCGCAACTATTTGGTGGAAGATGCCGGAGCCAAATACGTGGCGCGTATCGGTAGCGATATGCCGATGCACAACGTCATGCGGTTCAACGAGCATGCCTGCGGGCGCGCCGCGGCGGCGGTCGGTATTGCGCCCGCGCTGGTATACACCGAAGCGGATGTGCTGGTCATGGCGTTTATCGAGGGAAGCGTTTTTGATGTCGAACGGCTGCAAGCCAACATCGTGAGAATTCTGCAGCCGTTGAAGAAGTTGCACCGGGCCGGCACTCGGGCGGTGCGGGGGCCGGTGCTGGGTTTCTCGGTGTTTCATGTGGTGCGCCATTACCAGAAATTGCTCGATGAGCGCGATTGCCGCAACGCCTCACTGTTGCCGGGCTTGATGAAAATTGCCGAACAACTGGAAGCCGCCGTGGGTGCCATCGAGCCCGCGCTTTGCCACAACGACCTGCTTGCCGCCAATTTCATCGACGACGGCGAGCGGGTCTGGATTATCGACTGGGAACACGCCGGCTTCAGCACGCCGCTGTTTGACCTGGCAAACATCGCCTCCAACAGCGTATTCCCCGAAGTTCTGGAACGCGAAATGCTCGAAAGTTACTACGGCACCCCCCCCGACCGGGCGCTATGGCGGCGCTTCAAGGCGTTGCGTGCGGCGTCCCATCAACGCGAAGCAATGTGGAGCATGACCGCGGAAATCTATTCCGAACTCGATGAGGACTATGCCGCCTACACCGAAAAAAATCTCGCCGACTTCCACCGCGCATTTGAGGAATTCAAGGCGTTATGAGCGAGTAGCCCGGGCAACTAACCGAACTGCTGTCCCAACAGACGCCGGGCTTGTCGCTGGTAGTTTTTGCGCTGAAAAACCAAATGCCAGCGTCGTCCGCCGAGTTGATGCCACAGCCAGGCGGCGCGGATGCCGGCAAACAGCGCAGTCCTCACCCGATTGACGGTCAGCGGATTCTGCAAGTGGCCGCGCTCGCCCTGAACCATAATGCGCGGTGTCATGTAACTGATGCTACGGGCATACAATGAAGCCAGGTCTTCGTGCAGATCGTTATCGTGGTCAGGGCTGCGATAGTGTTTCAGGTAACGCCCGCGTAATTCGTTCAAGCCGTCTTCGATAATGGATTGGCCGCGCCGACTTTGCTGTAACTTGACGCTGATCTGATACATCCCCACCGCATACTGCAACACCTCGCGCACCGACGAATCGGTTCGACCGGCAAACAACTTGATTAGGCAATCGAGCCCCAGACGCAGCCCGCGGCTGCCGCCGAAAATCTCCTCGGTGGAATCGCTGCTGATTCGAAGCAAACTGAAACTGGAATGATGTAACGCGCTGCTGTCGTAGTTTTCCTGTCGCGCCAGTTGATGCACCAGTGCCGCCGATTGAAACACACCGGCGATGGCGAGGGTTCTATCTTTGTGATGATCTGATGACAAAACAAAAAAACCGACAAGATTCTCTATTCGTTTTGACCGGACTGGCCGGTCTTCGCGCGAATGATGGAAGCGAAAAACGCCGCCTCCTTTTTTAGGGAATCCACGCGGTTCGGCAGGCGGCGAAACCCGTGTCCTTCATCGGCATATTCAACATACTCGTATCGTATTCCTTTTTTGTTAAGCAATTCGGCAACTTCCCGCGAAAGTGTCGGCGGTACCACTTTGTCTTCCAACCCTTGAAACAAAATCAGCGGACTGTTCAAGTTATCCAACTGAAAAATCGGCGAACGCGCGACATAGCGGCTGGCAGAATCACGGGTCGGGTCATAAATTTTGTTCGGATCAAATTTTTCGCCAATCAGGCGGTCGGTGTAGTAGCCCTCGAACTTGTGCGTGATTTTTGCCAGCGTAATCAAGTTGCCGATACCGTAATAACAGGCACCGCCGCAAAACATTTTTGGAAAACGCGTCAGCGCACGCAACACCGCGTAACCACCGGCACTGCCGCCGCGAATGAATATCAACTGCGGTGCGACCCATTTTTTTTCCACCACATAATTGACCCCGTCGGCGATGTCCGTGGCGTCGATTTCGCCCCATTGTCCCAGCAAACTCTGCCGATAGGCGCGCCCGTAACCGGTGCTGCCGCGATGATTGATGTCGAGCACCGCGTAACCGAGGGAAGTAAAAAATTGTTTGAGCGGATGCAACTCCGAGGTTGCGCGACCGGTCGGACCGCCGTGCACCATCACCAGCAACGGCGGTCTGGTTGCGTGCGATGCGTAGTAATTTTCATTGTGCGGCGCATAAAAATAAGCATGCGCTTGCCCGCCATCGCGGGTTGGATAGGCAATGCTCTGCGGCACACTGCAACCGTGTTCGGCGAGGTTGGCGATCGATGCGTAAACCACGCGATCATCCGCGCATGTCGCGTCTTTGGCCGCGTCTTTGGCCGCGTCTTTGGCCGCGTCTTTGGTAAAACGTAACGCACGAATTTGCGCATCGCGTTCGGCGTAGTTGGCGATGAATAATAGTTCGTATTCGGCGACTTCTTCATGCCCATATCCATGCCCATATCCATGCAAATGCGCGCATGTGGCAAAGCCATCCGCCAAGCGCGTGGTGTTGCCGGAGTCGAGTTCAATTTCGATCAGGCAATCGCCATCGTGATGCGTGCCGACGGCGATGATTTTGTTCGCGGAAATTCCCTGCCAGCGACGCTGCCCGAACTGCCATTGCGCTTCGCCGTATTCGTATTCATCATCGGTGATTGGTTTGATTTCATCATCTTTATGGCGAAAGAAATTCCAGCAATCGTTATCGCTACTGTCGCTGACGAACAACAAACAGTGGTCATCGACAAAACCAATCTGGCACACCGCTTGCTCTGCGCACTCCACCAACACCTGTCGTTTGCAAATTTCAACCGAACCATCGGCAGCGGATAATTCCGCTTTCACCAAACGGCTTTGATCCCAGGGCATAAACGGATTGTCCCATTCCATCCAGGCGATTTGCGTTTGATTCGGGGAGACCACCGGACACGCATAAAAATCGGCGCCTTCCACCAACACCTGCGGTGCCGACCTGCCGGCACGACTCGCCTCCCCCGACAAGTCAATGGCAACCACATAATCCCGCCCCGCATGATCTTTTGCACCACTTTCCATCACAGCGACCACAACGCCGTGGCGGTCAAGTGCTACCAAGTCGGCAAAACACGCGGTTTGTCCATGCGGCGACAAAGGGGTCACCGCGCTCGGCAAGTTTGTTGCGGACAAATCCTGGCGATACAAACGCCCGTCGCTGAAGTTGTTGAAAATGATTTCATCGCCGAGCAAACAAAAACAACAGCCGCCGTATTCGTGGGCCTTGGTGCGAATGTTGAACGGCGCCGGGGTCAGACATTCGCGCACGTCATCGGCTTGTCGCATCAGCGCGATGCGTCCGCCCTCTTCGGTCAACGCTTCGAGCCAATGTAACTTGCCATGCCAGCGAAACGGATACATCGGTGTCGATGGTTGCGACAACAACTGCTGCAGCGACATGGAACTACGCCATAACCCGTAGCGCATTTCTATTTTTTTTCGCATGCCTGATTAGCTTGATTGGTAAAGCCGGCGGCAAAGCCGCCGCCATTTGCGCAACTCCGCCACGTCTGGATCCCCGCCTGCCGACGAGGATGACGAATTGCGCGCAGTATTTTTGTTGTCAGGCAAGGCGCACGAGGAGCGAGGGAGTGCGCTTACATTAAGTAGGTAATCGACCGAGCGACGATGTGCAACGAAGCATGGCGGCGAAAAGACAAGCGCAAGCGCGTCTGGATCCCCGCCTGCCGACGAGGATGACGAATTGCGCGCCGTATTTTTGTTGTCAGGCAAGGCGCACGAGGAGCGAGGGAGTGCGCCTACATTAAGTAGGTAATCGACCGAGCGACGATGTGCAACCAAGCATGGCGGCGAAAAGACAAGCGCAATGGCGGGGATGACATTCACGGCAATGTCTCGAGTTGCAATCGGGATGAACCGGCCGACATTTCTTTTTCTTCAAAAAACCCGCGGCGGGCTTCCAGGGCATACTGAAATTTTTGCATCGGCCCATACAATATTTCGTTGCCCTCATGATAAGGCAACATCAACATGGACTGCATCAACACGCCGTTTTCATCAAAGAATCCGATCGCCAGCGGTGCTTTGACATTGTGCATGTGAAAACGGCCGACAGCCGGCGCCGCGTATCGAAACAATATCGTGGTGCGCGCAATAATCCGCGGGCAAATATATTGGTAACCGCTGGCACGTTCCACAGAATCGTCGGCGATAAACGACTCAAATTCAATCCGTTGCCCGTGGTCGTTCAACAACGAAATACGCGCGCGTTCCATTTGTTCCATACCGCGATTCGACACCGAACAATCTTGCGCACGGCTGTCAGTAACCACTGCCATCGCGCACAACAATAGCGCCGAGCGCATCCAGGCGATGCAATGGAACGCGAAGCGGTGGTTGTCTCTATGTGGATTCATGTTTGCGTATCGCGCGATGGCCAATGTCGGTTCGATACCAGCAACCTTGCCAGCGCACCGATTTCGCCAACGCGTAGGCGTTGCGTTGCGCGTCTTGCACTTGCTCGCCCAATGCGGTGGCGCATAACACGCGGCCACCGGCGGCGATGATTTTTCCGTTGTTCGATTGGGTCGCGGCGTGAAATATTTTTTGGGTTGCGTCGTCGTCATCATCCGTATCCAGACCGCCAATGATTTTCTCCGCGTCAGATTGTTCGGTGATTGGACCGGGATAGCCGTGCGCGGCAATCACCACACCGAGTGCCGTGCGCGAATCCCAGATTGCGGTTTGTTGATCGAGCGTGCCATCCATCGCCGCCATGCAATGCGCAACCAAATCGGAACGCAAACGCAGCAGGATCGGTTGCGTTTCCGGGTCACCGAATCGACAGTTGAACTCAAGCACTTTGGCAACGCCGCCATGGATTATCAATCCGGCGTATAAAAATCCGTTGTATCGCATGCCGTCGGCAACCATGCCGGCGACCGTCGGCTCGATGACGGTGGTTAAAATGTGCGCGTGCATCGCATCATCGATCGGTGCCGGCGAATACGCGCCCATACCGCCGGTGTTGGGACCGGTGTCGCCGTCACATGCGGCTTTGTGATCCTGGCTGGTTGCCATCGGCAAAATGTGTTCGCCATCCACCATGCATATAAAACTCACTTCCTCGCCGGGCAAAAATTCTTCGATGAGCACGCGTTTGCCGGCGGCACCGAATTGATTTTCGGTAAGCATATCCATGATTGCGTGTTCCGCCTGCGCACGCGACTCGGCGATGACCACGCCTTTGCCGGAGGCGAGACCATCGGCTTTGATTACCAGCGGATACGCGCACGCGGCAAGATGCGCGATGGCATCCGCGGCAACGGTGAAACTTTGATACGCGGCGGAAGGAATGGCGTGGCGTTGCATGAAAGATTTGGCGAAAGTTTTTGAACCTTCCAGTTGCGCCGCTTGTTGCGATGGGCCGAAGCACTTCAAACCGAGTCGCGCAAACCGATCGGTTATGCCCATGACCAATGGCACTTCCGGCCCAACGATGGTGAGATCAATGCGCTCCTGTTCGGCCATGCGCGCCAACGCGTGAATGTCATCGGCCGCGATGGCGATGTTTTCCACGCGTGGCTCAAGCCCGGTGCCGGCATTGCCCGGCGCGACATACACCCGCTCCACCAATTCCGATTGCGCCACTTTCCACGCCAGCGCGTGTTCGCGTCCGCCACCGCCGATGATTAAAACTTTCATATGAATTTTGTGAATAATGCCAGAAACATTCTGGATTCGTAGTATGACGAAAAAAGAAAGCCGACATTAATGATAACGGCTACGCTGGTGATGATTATCGCCCTCCCCGCCATTGCGCGCCGTATTTTCGTTGTCAGGCAAGGCGCGCAAGGAGCGAGGGCGGGAGCATACATTAAGTATGTGACCGACCGAGAGACGAAGCGCAACAAAGCATGGCGACGAAAAGGCAAGCGCAATTCACAGCGGCGGCGCGATTTGTACATATTGCAAAATATCGTCATCGCTATCGAAGCGGCCATCCGGTCCCGCCGAGATCAGCACAACCTGACCAGACGCGCCCCGACGCAACGCAATTTTCTTTCCCCATGCGTCATTGATTTTTTTCTGCTCCATGACCCGCTCAAACACCGACAACGCCAGTTGGCTGTCATCCGCCCCTTTACCGGATGCCGCCAGTTTCAGCGTGGCAGCAAGAATTCCCAACTTTTTCACCGTTTCGGCGGTGCCGGGTTCAAGTGCGACCAGGTTGTCGATGACCGAGCCGTCGCCGCGTTGTTGCGTGCCCGGCTGCGGCAGAATTTCGTTGATCCGTTCGGAATACCGCTCCAGCATGCGCTGGCTAATGAGGTCGTTGAGTGCCATCGAAAAGAGAAACACCACGACCAAGCCCAGCCACACCGCCGCCCAACTGACGCCGCCACGCGAGCCGAGATTCACTCGGTCGTCGTTTGTATTGGCATTGAAAACCCGGTTGCGGGCATGGCGGAAGTAAAGATAGTTCGCGACCAGCGGCCAGACGAATGCCCACGCCAAATAAATGATTGCCGGCTCGAACAGGAGTGCCAGCACTACGCCGCCGGCGAGATTGACACCGGCCCACAGCCAAAGTTTGCGATACATCGCCCAGAAAAAGAACACGAAAAAAGCCGGCCAGTGCCAGGTGATGGCGAATGACGGGCGCGTGACATCGCCGAATTTGGCAAACTTACGGCCATAGTAATCGGTGTTGACCGCGACGAAACGCATCAATGCCGATTTCAGGTCCGACTGCGATTCATCTGCCGGCTCATCGGCCAACTCATCGGCCGGCTCATCTGCTTGGGCTTCGGAAAATTGCGCATCGGTGGATGAATCGCCCGGCTCGGCTTCTTGCTGCGCGGAATCATCCGGAACTTCATCCGCAACTTGCTTCGCGCCGATGGCTTCCATCCTGCATTCGGCGCCCGCGTCACGAATCGCCTGACAGATTTTTTCGGCTTCCTCATGTGAGTATTCGTGAGTCAAAGAAACCGACTTGCCTTGTAGCAGTTGCTCCATGGTGTCGAGTTTGGAATGAAACAACGTCGCCAGTTGTTCGATTACTTCGGCGCGAGATTTTTCCGGCAGCACGACGCCGCCAATCACCACTTTGTATTTTTTCTCGTTGTCTTTGGTTGGCGATGTCATCGCGTAATATCTGTGTGGGTCAATGCCGAAAATGTCGCATACCGGTGAACACCATCGCCATGCCGTGTTCATCAGCGGCGGCGATTACTTCCTCATCGCGCTGCGCACCGCCGGGCTGTATCACCGAGCGGATGCCGGCTTCGGCGGCGTTGTCGAGACCATCGCGAAACGGAAAAAACGCATCCGATGCCATCACCGCATCGCGCACTTCGAGCCCGGCGTGTTGCGCTTTCATCGACGCGATGCGTGCCGAATTGACGCGACTCATCTGGCCGGCACCGATGCCGAGCGTGGCTTGTTGCGCGGCATAAACGATGGCGTTGGATTTGACCAATCGGGCGACTTTCCACGCGAACAATAAATCCTGCATTTCCGCATCATCGGGCGCGCGTTTGGTGACCACTTCCAGTTTGTGATTGAGCAGCAGGTCGGCGTGTTGAACCAGCAAGCCACCGTTGACTGTGCGGTAATCCAAACGCTCACTCTCGTCGCCATCCCTCAGGCGACCACATTCCAGCAGCCGAATGTTGGGCTTGGCGGCGAGCGCGTTGACGGCTTCGGCGGATAATCCCGGCGCGATGATTACTTCGGCAAACTGCTGCTCGACGATGGCCGCGGCGACTTCGCCCTGAAGAGGTTGGTTGAACGCGATGATGCCGCCGAACGCGGATTCGGGGTCGGTGCGGTATGCGCGTTGATACGCGAGCAGTTGCTGGTCGGCAATCGCAACGCCGCACGGGTTGGCGTGCTTGACGATGACGCAAGCATGGTCGCGGGTAAATTGCCGGACACATTCCAACGCCGCATCGGTGTCGGCGATGTTATTGAATGAAAGTTCTTTGCCTTGCACCTGACGTGCGCCGGCCACGCAACCATCGTCGGAATCTTTATCCCGGGCGATATAAAACGCCGCATCCTGATGCGGGTTTTCGCCATAGCGCAAGGTTTGTTTTTTACGGAATTGCAAATTGAGCGTACGCGGGAAATGCTCGGCGCGCTCGGCGCGCTCGTTGTCGTTATCATCATCAACCATGACACCGAGATAGTTGGCGATAGCATCATCGTAACCGGCGGTGTATTCGAAGGCTTTCACCGCCAGATCAAAACGCATCGCCGCGGAAATGTTGCGACCGGTTTTTCGCAGTTGTTGCAGCACCGCATCGTAATCGTCCGGTTCCACCAGCACGGTAACATCACGGTGATTTTTAGCGGCGGCACGCAACAACGTCGGGCCACCGATGTCGATGTTTTCGATGGCTTGCTCCAGTTTGCAATCGGGCTCGGCAACGGTCTCCTCAAACGGATACAGGTTCACCACCACCAGGTCAATGGCAGCAATGCCGTGTTCCGCCATGACCGGCTCATCGATCCCGCGTCTGCCCAAAATGCCGCCGTGAATCCGTGGATGCAGGGTCTTGACGCGGCCATCCATCATTTCAGGGAACTGCGTATAATCAGACACTTCGATAACTTTTATGTGGTTTTCCATAAGTTGACGGGCGGTGCCGCCGGTGGACAGGATTTCGATGTCGAGGTCGGCCAGACCCCGGCAAAAGTCCACGATTCCCCGCTTGTCGGAAACGCTGACCAAAGCCCTGGCGACCGGTTTCGTTTTCATGGGTGTTGTCGGGTTGCCGGCAGCGGAATCAACCTTCACTGGTCGGGTCAATCGGTCAGTCCGTGCAGGTCGAGTTTTTTGCGCAGCGTGTTTCGATTGATGCCGAGCACCCGCGAAGCCTTGCTCTGATTTTTGTCGGCGTATTGCATCACCACCTCAAGCAAAGGTTTTTCCATTTCGCTCAGCACCATCTGATAAACGCCGCTCGCATCCTCTCCGTTCAAATCCTTGAAATACTGCTTCATGGTGCGTTCCACGCAGTCACACAGTTTCCTGTTTCGTGTTTTTTTCATTGCCGTGTTGAAAGTAAGAATAGTTAAACCTGTCGACCAATCTCGATACTGACCAGCGATGGCGGGCGGCTATTCTACCAGATTTGTCATTCCCGCAACGGCGGGAATCCAGACGCAGCGAAGCCACGCAAATGGCGGCGGCTTCGCCGCGATATTCTATGCAGGAATGACGAGGCGGGAAGCGTGTTGTTCGGCTCTCGCGTTCGGCTCCGCCGAACTACCCGCCGTCCCTGGCGATAAACTGGATTGCCCGGCCAATAATAATATGGGCCGGGCAATTGTATCAGCTCACTGTTTCGCTGACGGTTTTTCTCGGTTACTTTTGGCGTCTCAAAGAAAGTCACACTTTGCGATTCACATTGTCTCCCCAACCCGTCATTCTCGCCGGCAGGCGGGGATCCAGTCTGTTGTTCTCGCCAACGGCGAGAACCCAGAACTAAAAAACCATGAGAGTAACTAATACCGTCATAATCCAAACCACATCTCCAGACCGTGATTCCTTTTGAGAAGACAAAAGCACACGAAAAAAACTTGGTATGCCGAACTATTAGTATCATTACGCAGGCGTGACGCACCGGGCGGCTTGCGCCGCCGCTTTAGGATTCCCGCCTGCCGGCGAGAATGACGAATGAAAGGTGATGGTGAATTGAGAGGACAAAGGCGCGTTGAGACGCCAAAGCACACGCGGGAAAATGTCCGGCTACGCCGGACTCCTTTTATCGGCGGCGGAGCCGCGAAAATGGTATCGTGGGCGCAAATCATCCCCAACCTCCCTGTTCTTATAAATATTTTCTACACTACCCCCCTTAGCCCCTAAATATTTTTCTACACTACCCCCCTTGACTCAATGAAAAATGTTAGATTACAGGGTCTGCGGACAGTGGGTAATTTGATTTCCTGCGGGCGGATGTGCATGAAAATACGATTGGTAAACGCATTTCACCTCCCCTTTGCGAAGAGGGGTTTGTGGGCGGTGGCAGGTATTTCGCCGCTCATCGGGTTTGATGGCGGTCGGATGTTGCGCGTAGCGTCTCTGCTGCGCCGCGCTAGGTCGGTGTTGTGCGTGGTTGCGCGCTCGTTGCCTTGGTCAATCGCCCCCCCCCCCCCCCGATTCCGGGCATTGGATGTCGGGTATCGGGCAAATCACGCCCGACAATGACCAGTCGTAGAAGACAGCGTCTGCCGGGGGTGTTATTTGCCGTCGCTCTGGCGTTGCAAGCAGGCATTGCCCAGGCGCAACCGAGCCAAGAACCGATACTGAATCCTGACGCAGTATCCCTCGCGTCGCCGGAGAACCCTCAGATTACCAGCGTAGATGAGTATTTCTCTCTTACCCTGCCAGTGGCGATTGGGGACATAGCATTCTTTCGCGCGGCTTACACCCTCAGCCCGCTACCGCCAGGGATGAACTTCGACGCAGGTTCTCGCAGGCTATACGGCACACCGACCGAGGTGGGGAGGACCCGATTGACCTACCGGGTAGAGGTTGGGTTTCGCCGTTTACGCTACTACGCCATCACGACTTTCGACCTGGTGGTGCGCTCTGCTACAAAAATATCGGCACTGAACCTACTCGGCACTGACTCCCTCTACACCCAGGGCGAAGTGATTGAGGTAGAGGTGATCTTTAATCGGCCGGTGACGGTGAGGGGCAGTCCGATTCTGGAGTTGAGCCTTGACAGCGGCACCGTCCAGATGAGTCATGCAAATCCTACTTCTGTAGCGACATCACGCCTGCTTTTCAAATACACCATACAATCCCGAGACGAAACCGACGGCATCAGCATCGGCGCGGAGGCGTTGCGGTTGTATGGCGGCAGTATTACCGACGAGACCGGCATCCCAGCGAATCTGAGCCTGGCGGAACACTTCTTCTTCTACGACCCCAGATACCAGGTGGACGGCACCCCGCCGCGGGTAACCGATGTTACCTTCACCACCCGTCCGCCCGGCCTTTTCGGCGATAATTTTCCCTCCTCGTATCTGGCGGATGAAGAGATAAAAGTGCGGGTGGATTTTGCTGAGCCGGTTACCGTGACCGGCTCGCCTCGCCTGCGCCTGGATATCGGCACGCGCCGGGTGAGGGCGCGCTATGACGCCGCAGTGCACAACACTAACAACCGATCCGTTGGCTTCACCTATCGCGTGCAACCCGGCGACCTGGACCCGGACGGCATCAGCATTGCGGCCGATGCGCTGGCGTCGGTTGGCACCGACACGATTACCGATGCCGCCGGCAATCCAACGGGTGATAGCAGTCTTGCCGAGCACGCCATCGGCAACGACCCGGCGCAGACGGTAGATGCCATCCCGCCGCAGGTTACTGAGGTAAGCATCCTCTCCAGGCCAGCCGAGGGCGACACCTATCGAGCGGGCGAGACGATTCAACTGCGCGTGGCTTTCAGTAAAGGTTTGCTTACACACCCGCCTAACTTCCAAGTATCACAGCCGATCACTCTGAGTTCGGGCACGGTCATGGCGGAGGGGATGATCAGCCCCCAGTCTCACACTTATCACGGTGGTGAATACCACACCATCACCGAAATAGTTTTCCACTACACCGTGCAAGCCGGCGACTATGACGCCGATGGTATCAGTTACTTGGGCAGGCCCCGGGATGGTGGCAATTTTTACTCAGGGGGAACCTATGATGTAAGATATGATGTAGCGGGCAACTTTTTGCTTAGAGACATCACTGATTTAATCATCACCAACGCTGGGCAGCACAAGGTGGACGGCGGCGGACCGCGGGTGACCAATCTGGGCATAGCCTCCAGACCCGACCAGGGCGACACCTATCGGCAAGGCGAAGAGATTAACGTCACGCTGACTTTCAACCAGCCGCTGGTGGGGGATCTGGACAATCTGCGTTTGACGCTGAACCTGGATTCGGGGGCGGTCGTCTCGCAGAGAACGTCCCCTTCCGTTGCCAATTTTAATAGACTTGTGGGTTTCACCTTCATCGTGCAAGACGGCGACCTGGACGAAAACGGCATCAGCATCGGCGCCGATGCGCTGAGTTTGACCGGCGGCAGCGTCACCAACGCCGGCAACGACAAGACTCCGCTGCTTCTGAGCCTGGCGGAACACACCGTCACCAATGACCCGCATCACAAGGTGGATGCCGCGGCGCCGAAGGTGACCCATCTGCGCATCGTCTCCACACCAGCGCAGGGGGCGGTGTATCGGTTGGGCGAGATGATTCGGGTGCGCCTGACGCTGGATCAGCCGGTCATAGCCGGCGGCTCGCCGATTCTGTCGCTGCCTTTGTTGATCGGCGATGACCCCCGCACCTTGACCTTCGACAAATTTCGCTTCCCGGCCTTGGCAATAGAACTCGCCTATCAGGTGCAAGGCGGTGACCTGGACGAAGACGGCATCAGCATCGGCGCCGGCGGGTTGAAGGTGACCGGCGGCAGCCTGGCAGATATCGCGGGTAACCAGTTGCGCCTAAGCCTTGAGGGTCATACCCTCACCAATGCGCCGGCGCATCAGGTCGGCGCGGTGCCTCGCTTTGATGTGAATCCGCTGCCAGAGCAGATCTATACGGTCGGGCAGTCGGTCAGCCTTGCTTTGCCGCAAGCCATTGGCGGTGTCGCCCCCCGGCGTTATGGCTTGACCGGTAGCGTCCCGCCCGGGCTGGTATTTGATGCCGACACCCGCACCCTGTCCGGCACACCGAGCGCGCCCATGGCGGCCACCGAGTTGCAGTGGATGGTAACCGATGCGGTGCCATCGGTTGCGTCCTTGAGATTTCAAATGACGGTAGTCGCCGCGCCGAGTTTTGCTGAGCCACTGCGCTTGAATCTGCGGCAAAGTAAACCGTTGCCGGTAGCACCGGCCGAGCCGATTAAGTTGCCGGCTGCCAGAGATGGCGCACCGCCGATTGGGTATACATTCGAAGGCACTTTGCCGCCCGGGCTGGTATTTAACTCGGGCACCCGCGTCTTGTCCGGCAGGCCCACCGAGGACGGTGTCAGCACCCTGACCTATACCGCAACCGATGCCAACGGCGCATTGGTCTCCGGCGACTTTGTGTTCACGGTGGACAGCGATAGACCTCGGGTGACGAGCCTGGGCATAGCCTCCGGAACCGACCCGGGGCACACCTATCGGCAAGGCGAAAAGATTAGCGTCACGCTGCTTTTCAACGATCCGCTTGTGGGGGATCCAGGCAATCTGCAAATGACGCTGAACCTGGATTCGGGTGCGGTGGTCTCGCAGAGAACGAGCGTTGGCAGTTTTGATGAACGTGGAATTGTGAGTTTCATCTACACCGTGCAAGACGGCGATCTGGACGAAGACGGCATCAGCATCGGTGCCGATGCGCTGAGTTTGACCGGCGGCAGCGTCACCAACCCGGCCGGCAGGCCGCTGATTCTGAGCCTGGCGCAACACACCATCACCAATCACCCGGAGCACAAGGTGGATGCCGCGGCGCCGAAGGTGACCCATCTGCGCATCGTCTCCACACCAGCGCACGGGGAGGTGTATGGGTTGGGCGAGATGATTCGGGTGCGTTTGACGCTGGATCAGTTGGTCAGGTCCGGCGGTTCGCCGATTCTGTCGCTGCCTTTGTTGATCGGCGATGTCGCCCGCACCTTGACCTTTGAGAAATCTCGCTTCCTGGTCTCGGTAATAGAACTCGCCTATCAGGTGCAAATAGGTGACCTGGACGAGGACGGTATCAGCGTCGGTGTCGGCGGGTTGAATGTGAGCGGCGGCAGCCTGGCAGATGCCGTGGGTAACCCGCTGCGCCTAAGCCTTGAGGGTCTTACCCTCACCAATGCGCCGGCGCATCAGGTCGGCGCGGTGCCTCGCTTTATGGATGTGAATTCGGTGCCGGAGCAGATCTATACGGTCGGGCAGTCGGTCAGCCTTGTCCTGCCGCAAGCCATTGGCGGCGTCGCACCCCGGCGTTATGAGTTGCTGGGTAGCATCCCACCCGGGCTGGTATTTGATGCCGACACCCGCACCCTGTCCGGCACACCGAGCGCGCCCGTGGCGACCACCGAGTTGCAGTGGATGGCAACCGATGCGGTGCCATCGGTTGCGTCCTTGAGATTTCAAATGACCATAGTCGCCGCGCCGAGTTTTGCCGAGGCCGGCATTGACGACCAGATTTACACCGCCAGCGCGGCGATTCCCGACCTTGTCCTGCCGCAGGCGACCAGTGCCCTTGACCTGACATACACGCTGACGCCGGCGCCGGCCGGGCTGGCATTTGACCGCGTCACTCGCACCCTGTCCGGCGCGCCGACCACGCCAGCCGCGGCGACCGAATTGGAATGGAGCGCGACCGATAGCAACGGCGTCAGCACCCCCCTGCGTTTTTTGGTGAGCATAGCGCAGCGGCCGACCTTTGATGATGCCCGCATTGCCAACATCGTCCTCACGGCGAACATGCCGCCGATCAATAGATTACTGCCGGCAGCCACCGGCGGCGTCGCGCCCTTGACATATACGCTCTATCCTCAAATACCCGCCGGGCTGAGTTTTGACCAACGCACCCGCCGACTGAGCGGCACTCCGACCAGCACAGCAACAATAGCAATAACATACACCGCTACAGACTGGAACGGTGCCATCGCCACCACAGAATTCTTTCTGTTCGTGCTATCACCCTTGCGGTTTGGTAGCACCATCCCGGAGCAGACATTTACCGTCGGACGACCGGTGCTTCTGACCCTGCCGACCAACACCAGTGGCGGCTACGGCGACAAGCAATACACCCTGAATGAGGACGCGCTACCGGGTTGGTTGGGTTATGACCGCACCACGCACACCCTGGGCGGCACGCCGCCGGCGGTTGCCGAGGCCATTCCACTGAGATGGCAGGTGCGTGATGTGAACCGCGCTGTGGATACGCTGGAGTTCAGTTTCAGCGTAGTGCCGCCGCCGAGTTTTGTCGGTATCCGCGTTGACGACCAGATTTACACCGCCAGCGCGGCGATTCCCGACCTTGCCCTGCCGGCGCCACAGCATGGCGCCATGCCTCTGAGTTATACCCTGCTGCCCGTGCCGGACGGGCTGGCAGTTGACCGCGCCATCCGCACCCTGTCCGGCACCCCGACCACGCCGGCCGCGGCGACCGAATTGGAATGGAGCGCGACTGATAGCAACGGTGCCAGCGATAGCCTGCGTTTCCAGGTGCGCGTGGCGAAGCCGCCGCGATTTGTCGCTGAGGTGGAAGATATGCTCATCCGAGCGAGTAGATACACTGAGCCCATGATCCTGCCGCTTGCCGAACATGGCCACGGCGATTTGACCTATAACCTGCAAGAGAAGCGAGGCGAGCAGATCCGGGATCTGCCGGAGCGTGTGCGCTATGATCCGGCACGCCGGGAACTGTCAATCTATATAAGGCTTGGGGTGTATGTCCTGGTTTACACGGCGACCGATGCCAACGGCGCGGTTGCCAGCCAGGAATTCACTGTGGAGGCAACCAAGCCGCAATTTCCTGGAAGTTTCAGTGGCCATGTTTTTGACCGGGGGGTGCCCATCACGCCGGTTGTCCTGCCAGCAGCCACTGGCGGCATTGGCGAGGTGACTTACACATTCCAGAGTGCAAGTCATGGAATCAAGTATAACGCCGCCACGCGTAGCCTATACGGCACCCCAACCATTGCCACCGCCGCCGACCTTCGTCAAGCCCGTCTCAGCTATGTATATGTCGCGGAAGACGAACTTGGCGGCTCTGACGTCCTGACCGTACTTGTCCGGGTGCGTGAAAATGGTGACTTCCCGCCATATATACCGATGTATTTTGATCCACCGATTGCCGATATACAGTTCATTACTCGTGGCATTGCGTTTGAGCGCGTCTTGCCACAGCCGCAGGGTGGCACTGGCGCAAACCCGGTATTTCAAAACTCCACATCTTATGAAAGCCTGCCGCCGGGCATCCAATTTAATCGGCATACCCGCCGCCTGCACGGCACCGCGGAGCAGGTCACCACCGGACAAGGTTACTCCTTCAGATACACCGTTATTGATGTCGGTGCCCGCGAGACGATTAGTGAGCGTTTGAGAATCAGGGTAGTGGAGCAACCGAGTTTTGCTGAGCCACTGCGCCTGAGTCTGCGGCAAAATGAACTGTTGCCGATAGCGCCTATCGGGCCGATTAAGTTGCCGGCGGCCAGAGATGGCGCACCACAGATTGTGTATACATTAGAAGGCGACCTGCCGCCCGGGCTGGCATTTGACCCGGGCAGCCGCGCCCTGTCCGGCAGGCCCACCGAGGACGGTGTCCGCACCCTGACCTATACCGCAACCGATGCCAACGGCGCATCGGTCTCCGGCGACTTTGTGTTCACGGTGGTGGATGCCGTCGCGCCAGCGGTGACCGGCGTGTCGATTATTTCCACGCCGAACCAGGGCGGCATCTACCTCCTGGGCGAACAAATCAGGATGCGCCTGGACTTTAGCGAGCCGGTTTTTGCCACAGTTTCGCCACCACCGACTCTCAATATAAATCTATACCTAGGGAGCAAAAGAACTGCCATGCGCTTTCCCTATCCCGCTGATAGCGATGAGCCGGTGATGTCGTTGGAAGGAAGTTACACGGTGCAAGAAGGCGATCTGGACGAAGACGGCATCAGTAACACACAAAGTTTGTTCATTGCCGGACTGGCAACTGACCTCACCGATGCCGCCGGTAACCGGCTGCTGCTGCGTGGCATCGCCAACTCCGATCATCCGAAGCACAAGGTGGATGGCGTGGTGCCGAAGGTGAGTTTTGTGTTGGTTACTCCGCAGCCAGCCAACCACAATACCTACGCATTGGGTGAAGAAATTAAAGTGGTGCTGGCTTTTGATAGTTTCTTTCCCGTGCTTCAGGGGCAGTTATCCATGCAGTATACGCTGGAGTCCGGCCGGGTCACCGCACGAAATTCAAGGAAACACGGCCTCACTGGCCACGGTCTTGCCCTGGATTTCAGTTATGTCGTGCAATCCGGCGATCTGGACAAAAATGGCTTCAGCCTGGGTGCCAATGCATTGATGCTGGTGCCAGAGGAGAACGTCACCGATGAATCGGGCAATCCGGTGAATTTAAGTCTGGCGGATTTCGCGTTCACTGATGATCCGGCATACCAGGTGGATGGCGTGGGACCGCAGGTGACGGCTGTGACCATCACCTCCGAGCCAAGACTCTTCGGCTATTACCGTAGCGGCGAGCGGATCACGGCGCGGGTGGATTTCGACGAGCCGGTGACCATTATTGATGATGCGCCGGTTCTGTGGATGTCTTTGGGCGACGATGAACCGCGCAGAGTGGCGATGGAGTATGCGGCGGTGCAACCCGATGACACTTCCCTGTTGTTCGGTTACACCGTGCAAGCCGGCGATGAGGACAATAACGGCATCAGCATTGGTGCGAATGCGCTGGAGGTGACGAGCGGTATGGTCACCGATATTATCGGCAACCCGGCCGACCTGAGCCTGAGCGCGCAGGCCATTAGCAATGACCCGCTGCACAAGGTGGATGGGGTGGGTCCGCGGGTAACAAGTGTGAATATTCTTTCCCCCGCGTCTGACAACCCCGACCCCAGCACCTTCAAGTTGGGCGAGTATATTCGCGTGCTGGTGAGTTTTGACACCTATCCCTCTGGGGATGTCACGGCTCTGCGTTTGGCGCTGGGCATGGATAGCGGTGAGGTAATCTTGCCGGGCAGGGTATCGCTCAACACACCGCGCCAAATCTTATTCCGACATACCGTACAACTCGGCGACCTGGATAAAAACGGTGTCAGCATCGGTGCCGATGCGCTGAGTGTGGCGGATGGCGGCAGTGTTACCGATGACCTGGGTAATCCGGTGGATTTAAGTCTGGCGCATGTCGCGATCACTGATGAGCCGACGCGCAAGGTGGATGGCGTGCCGCCGGATATTGTTGTGCCGGCGGCTCAGACCTTTGAGTCCACGGCTACCTTGACGCCGCTGACTGCTGACGACCACTACGGCATGGCTACTTCCAGCGATGGCACGGCGATTATCACCGACGACGCGCCTGATACTTTCCCGCTGGGTTTGACCATCATCACCTGGACCGCGACCGATCCAGCGGGTAATGCAGTGAGTGCGACCCAGGTGGTCACGGTGGCGGATGCCACTCCACCAGAGGTGACGGGCGTGTCGATTATTTCCACGCCGAACGATCGCCAATACTACGGCTTAGGTGATGAAATTGAGGTTGAAGTGCTTTTCAGCGAGCCGACCGGGGGTGATAAAGAAAATCTAAACCTGACACTCACTTTGAATTCGGGTGCGGTCATCGCACAATACAAAGTTCAGGAAAACGATTCTCGGGCATTATTCACCTACACCGTGCAAGCCGGCGATGAGGACAGCACCGGCATCAGCATGGGTGCGAATGCGCTGAGTTTGACGAGCGGCAGCCTTGCCGATGCAGTTGGCAACGCGGCGAATTTGGACTTGACGCAGTTTGCCTTTGAGAATGACTCGAAGCACCGCGTGGATGGTGTCGCGCCAGAGGTGGAGAGCGCTGATATCACATCTAGCCCGCAAGATGGCGACACCTATCGGGCGGGTGAGCAAATTGTGGTGACGGTCGTGTTCACCGAGCCGGTGTTGCATGGAGAGGTTCATGATCTGCGTTTGAAGTTGAATCTGGGCGGGACTGAGGTCATCACCCCCGCCGACGGTCAGCTAGGTCTCTCCACTTTTAAAATCATCTACTACACCGTGCAAAACGGTGATTACGACCCGGACGGCATCAGTTTCAATGCACTGCATCTGGTTGAAGGTGGCAGTGCCGTCGATCTTGCAGACAATCCGCTGACTCTGATATTCCCCGCCCATGCCGCCGTTGCTGATCAGCCAGAGCACAAGGTGGACGCGGTGGCGCCAGAGGTGACGAATGTGACCATCACCTCCGAGCCAAGACTCTTCGGCTATTACCGTATCGGCGAGCGGATCACGGTGCGGGTGGATTTCGACGAGCCGGTGACCGTGATTGATGAGGCACCGGTTCTGTGGATGTCTTTGGGCGACGATGATTCTCGCGTGGCAATGGAATATGCGGCGGTGCAACTCGATGACGATTCCCTATTGTTCGGTTACACCGTGCAAACCGGCGATGAGGACAATAACGGCGTTGGCATTGGTGCCGATGCCCTGGAGGTGACGAGCGGCATGGTCACCGATATTGTCGGCAACCCGGCGGATCTGAGCCTGACCGCGTACGCCACTAGCGATGACCCACTGCACAAGGTGGATGGCGTGGCACCAGAGGTGACCGGAGTGTCGATTGTTTCCACGCCGAACCAGGGCGACACCTACATTCTGGGCGAACAAATCAGGATGCGCATGGACTTTAGTGAGCCGTTGGTGACGGACGCTTTGCCGAAACCAACACTGGCATTAACTCTGTACATAGGTACCGAAACTACTACCATGCGCTTTCCTTTTCCTGCTGATAGCAATGCCTCGGCCATGTCATTAGAAGGAAGTTACACGGTCAAAGAAGGCGATCTGGACGAAGACGGTATCAGTAATAACACACATGATTTGATCCTGATCGCAACAGGCCCTTCGGACCTCACCGATGTCGTCGGTAACCCGTTGCTTCTGCGTGTCGCCGCCAACCCCGATAATCCGAATCACAAGGTGGATGGGGTGGTGCCGGATATTGTTGCGCCTTTGCCCTATAGCACCGAGGCCACGGCTACCTTGACGCCGCTGACTGCTGACGACCACTACGACATGGCAACCACCACCGATGACACGGCGACTATCACCCACGACGCGCCGGCGACCTTCCCGCTGGGCGACACCATCATCACCTGGACCGCAACCGATGCTTCAAGCAATGAAATGACGGCCAAGCAGATCATCACGGTTGTGGACACCACCGCGCCGGTGATTACCCTGCTGAAAAACACCGCCGACAACAACCGGATCGAACTCGGCACGGTTTATACCGAACACGGCGCTACCGCTACCGATGCAGTGGACGGTGACCTTACCGGCAGCATTGATATTAATACGGACAACGTGGACGCAAACGCGGTCGGGGAATACACCGTCACCTACAATGTCTCCGATGCCCAGAACAACGCCGCCGTGCAGAAGACCCGCACCGTCATGGTCACCGACACCACCGCGCCGTCCATCACCGCACCGCACGACCAGACCTTTGAGGCGACGGCCACGGCGACACCGCTTAGCCGGGACGATTACGGCATCGCCAGGTCCTCCGATGGCGACATCACCGACGACGCGCCCGATACTTTCCCGCTGGGCGACACCATCATCATCTGGACCGCAACCGATGCTTCAAGCAATGAAATGACGGCCAAGCAAACCATCACGGTTGTGGACACCACAGCGCCGGTGATTACCCTGCCGGCGGATGTAACCAAAGAAGCCACCGGACCGACAACGCCAGTCACCGTGGGACAGGCAACCGCTACTGACCTGGCCGCCGATTCGGTGACCATCACCCGCAACCCAACGGACAATGCGTTTGCCGTAGGTGTCCATAAAATCACTTGGACCGCAACCGATAGCAATGGACGCAGTAGCACCGCCGAACAAACCATCACCATCACCGATACGACCGCGCCGGTGATTACCCTGCCGGCGGATGTAACCAAAGAAGCCACCGGACCGACCACGCCAGTCGACGTGGGACAGGCAACGGCTATTGACCTGGCCGCCGATTCGGTGACCATCACCCGCAACCCAACGGACAATGCGTTTGCCGTAGGTGTCCATAAAATCACTTGGACGGCAACTGATGCTTCGAGTAATGAAGCAACCGCAACCCAGACCGTCACCATCACCGATAAGACCGCGCCAGTGATTACCTTGCCGGCGGATGTAACCAAAGAAGCCACCGGACCGACAACGCCAGTCACCGTGGGACAGGCAACGGCTATTGACCTGGCCGCCGATTCGGTGACCATCACCCGCAACCCAACGGACAATGCGTTTGCCGTAGGTGTCCATAAAATCACTTGGACCGCAACCGATGCTTCGAGTAATGAAGCAACCGCAACCCAGACCATCACCATCACCGATGAGACCGCGCCAGTGATTACCTTGACTGGTGCTAACCCACAGACCATCGAGTTTGGCGAGGGGTATGCCGAACTGGAGGCAACGGCGACCGACCTGGTGGATGATGACATTGAACTCACCCGCAGGATTGTCATTGCCGGTGACGAGGTAATCACCGACCGGGTTGGAGAGTACCAGGTCACCTACGATGTAACCGACGCCGCCGGTAACGCCGCCGATACCGTGACGCGCACAGTCAGGGTCATCGACGCCGGCAAGCCGGTGATTACCCTGACCGGTGCTAATCCGCAGATCATTGAGTTTGGCACGGCTTACACCGAACTGAATGCCACCGCGACCGATCGGGTGGATGATGACACCGAACTAACCAGCAAGATTGCCATTGCCGGCACAGTGAACACTGACCGGGTTGGAGATTACTCGGTCACCTACGATGTAACCGACACCGCCGGTAACGCCGCCGAGCAGAAGACCCGCACGGTCAGGGTCATCGACACCGGCAAGCCGATTATCACCCTGACCGGTGATAATCCGCAGACCATCGAGTTTGGCATGGCTTACACCGAACTGAATGCCACCGCTACCGACCTGGTGGATGGCGAACTCACCGGCAACATTGTCATTGACAGTAGTGCAGTGAACACCGACCGAGTCGGGGATTACTCGGTCACCTACGATGTAACCGACACCGCCGGTAACGCCGCCGAGCAGAAGACCCGCACGGTCAGGGTCATCGACACCGGCAAGCCGATTATCACCCTGACCGGTGATAATCCGCAGACCATCCATTTCGGCATGGCTTACACCGAACTGAATGCAACGGCGACCGATGCGGTGGATGGCGACCTCACCGGCAACATTGTCATTGACAGTAGCGCAGTGAACACCGACCGAGTCGGGGATTATTCGGTCACCTACGATGTAACCGACACCGCCGGTAACGCCGCCGAGCAGAAGACCCGCACGGTCAGGGTCATCGACACCGGCAAGCCGATTATCACCCTGACCGGCGCCAATCCGCAGATCATTGAGTTTGGCGAGGAGTATGCCGAACTGAATGCAACGGCGACCGATCGGGTGGATGGCGACCTCACCGGCAGCATTGTCATTGACAGCAGCGCGGTGAACACCGACCGGGTCGGGGAATACACCGTCGCCTACGATGTAACCGACGCCGCCGGCAACGCCGCCGATACCGTGACCCGCACCGTCATGGTCACCGACACCACGGCGCCGGCCATTACCGCCCCGGATGACGAAACCTTTGAGGCGACGGCTACTTTGACCCCGCTTGATCGCTCCGATTACGGCATCGCCAGGTCCTCCGATGGCGACATCACCGACGACGCGCCCGATACTTTCCCGCTGGGCGACACCATCATCACCTGGACTGCCACCGATGCTTCAAGCAATGAAATGACGGCCAAGCAAACCATCACGGTTGTGGACACCACCGCGCCGGTGATTACCCTGCCGGCGGATGTAACCAAAGAAGCCACCGGACCGACCACGCCAGTCACCGTGGGACAGGCAACGGCTACTGACCTGGCCGCCGATTCGGTGACCATCACCCGCAACCCAACGGACAATGCGTTTGCCGTAGGTGTCCATAAAATCACTTGGACCGCAACCGATAGCAATGGACGCAGTAGCACCGCCGAACAAACTATCACCATCACCGATAAGACCGCGCCGGTGATTACCTTGACTGGTGCTAACCCACAGACCATCGAGTTTGGCGAGGGGTACACCGAACTGAATGCAACGGCGACCGACCTGGTGGATGATGACATCGAACTCACCGGCAACATTGTCATTGACAGTAGTGCAGTGAACACCGACCGAGTCGGGGATTACTCGGTCACCTACGATGTAACCGACACCGCCGGTAACGCCGCCGAACAGAAGACCCGCACGGTCAGGGTCATCGACAACACCAAGCCGATTATCACCCTGACCGGTGATAATCCGCAGACTATCGAGTTTGGCGAGGGGTACACCGAACTGAATGCAACGGCGACCGATCGGGTGGATGGCGACCTCACCGGCAACATTGTCATTGATTCGACCAACGTGGTCATCAATCAGGTCGGCACCTACGAAGTCACCTACAATGTAACCGACGCCGCCGGCAACGCCGCCGATACCGTGACGCGCACGGTCAGGGTCATCGACGCCGGCAAGCCGGTGATCACCCTGACCGGCGCTAATCCGCAGACCATCGAGTTTGGCACGGCTTACACCGAACTGGAGGCAACGGCGACCGATCGGGTGGATGGCGACCTCACCGGCAACATTGTCATTGACAGTAGTGCAGTGAACACCGACCGAGTCGGGGATTACTCGGTCACCTACGATGCAGCCGACACCGCCGGTAACGCCGCCGAGCAGAAGACCCGCACGGTCAGGGTCATCGACAACACCAAGCCGATTATCACCCTGACCGGTGATAATCCGCAGACCATCCATTTCGGCATGGCTTACACCGAACTGAATGCAACGGCGACCGACCTGGTGGATGGCGACCTCACCGGCAGGATTGTCATTGCCGGTGACGAGGTAATCACCGACCGGGTTGGAGAGTACCAGGTCACCTACGATGTAACCGACACCGCCGGTAACGCCGCCGAGCAGAAGACCCGCAGGGTCAGGGTCATCGACACCGGCAAGCCGATTATCACCCTGACTGGTGATAATCCGCAGACCATCGAGTTTGGCGAGGGGTATACCGAACTGAAGGCAACGGCGACCGACCTGGTGGATGATGACATTGAACTCACCCGCAGGATTGTCATTGCCGGTGACGAGGTAATCACCGACCGGGTTGGAGAGTACCAGGTCACCTACGATGTAACCGACACCGCCGGTAACGCCGCCGAGCAGAAGACCCGCACGGTCAGGGTCATCGACACCGGCAAGCCGATTATCACCCGACCGGTGATAATCCGCAGACCATCCATTTCGACATGGCTTACACCGAACACGGCGCCACCGCCACCGATCTGGTGGATGGCGACCTCACCGGCAGCATTGTCATTGACAGTAGTGCAGTGAACACGAACGCGGTCGGGCAATACACTGTTACCTACAATGTAACCGACACCGCTGGTAACGCCGCCGAGCAGAAGACCCGCACGGTCAGGGTCATCGACAACACCAAGCCGATTATCACCCTGACTGGTGATAATCCGCAGACCATCCATTTCGGCATGGCTTACACCGAACTGAATGCAACGGCCACCGACCTGGTGGATGGCGACCTCACCGGCAGCATTGTCATTGACAGTAGTGCAGTGAACACGAACGCGGTCGGGCAATACACTGTTACCTACGATGTAACCGACACCGCCGGTAACGCCGCCGAGCAGAAGACCCGCACGGTCAGGGTCATCGACACCGGCAAGCCGATTATCACCCTGACCGGTGATAATCCGCAGACCATCCATTTCGGCATGGCTTACACCGAACTGAATGCAACGGCCACCGACCTGGTGGATGGCGAACTCACCGGCAACATTGTCATTGACAGTAGTGCAGTGAACACGAACGCGGTCGGGCAATACACTGTTACCTACAATGTAACCGACACCGCCGGTAACGCCGCCGTGCAAAAGACCCGCACGGTCAGGGTCATCGACACCGGCAAGCCAATCATCACCCTGACCGGTGCTAATCCGCAGACCATCGAGTTTGGCATGGCTTACACCGAACTGAATGCCACCGCTACCGATCTGGTGGATGGCGAACTCACCGGCAGCATTGTCATTGACAGTAGTGCAGTGAACACCGACCGAGTTGGAGATTATTCGGTCACCTACGATGTAACCGACACCGCTGGTAACACCGCCGAGCAGAAGACCCGCACGGTCAGGGTCATCGACACCGGCAAGCCGATTATCACCCTGACTGGTGATAATCCGCAGACCATCGAGTTTGGCGAGGGCTATACCGAACTGAATGCAACGGCGACTGATGCGGTGGATGGCGAACTCACCGACAACATTGTCATTGACAGTAGTGCAGTGAACACCGACCGAGTCGGGCAATACACTGTTACCTACCATGTAACCGACACCGCCGGCAACGCCGCCGAGCAGAAGACCCGCACGGTCAGGGTCATCGACGCCGGCAAGCCGGTGATTACCCTGACTGGTGATAATCCGCAGACCATCCATTTCGGCATGGCTTACACCGAACTGAATGCAACGGCGACCGATCTGGTGGATGGCGACCTCACCGGCAACATTGTCATTGACAGCAGTGCAGTGAACACTGACCGAGTCGGGGATTACTCGGTCACCTACGATGTAACCGACACCGCCGGTAACGATGCCGATACCGTGACGCGCAGGGTCAGGGTCATCGACACCGGCAAGCCGATTATCACCCTGACCGGTGATAATCCGCAGACCATCCATTTCGGCATGGCTTACACCGAACACGGCGCCACCGCCACCGATCTGGTGGATGGCGAACTCACCGGCAGCATTGTCATTGACAGTAGTGCAGTGAACACGAACGCGGTCGGGCAATACACTGTTACCTACAATGTAACCGACACCGCCGGTAACGCCGCCGAGCAGAAGACCCGCACGGTCAGGGTCATCGACGCCGGCAAGCCGATTATCACCCTGACTGGTGATAATCCGCAGACTATCGAGTTTGGCGAGGGGTACACCGAACTGAATGCAACGGCCACCGACCTGGTGGATGGCGAACTCACCGGCAGCATTGTCATTGACAGTAGTGCAGTGAACACCGACCGAGTCGGGGATTACTCGGTCACCTACGATGTAACCGACACCGCCGGTAACGCCGCCGAGCAGAAGACCCGCACCGTCAGGGTCATCGACACCGGCAAGCCGATTATCACCCTGACCGGTGATAATCCGCAGACCATCCATTTCGGCATGGCTTACACCGAACACGGCGCCACCGCCACCGATCTGGTGGATGGCGAACTCACCGGCAGCATTGTCATTGACAGTAGTGCAGTGAACACGAACGCGGTCGGGCAATACACTGTTACCTACAATGTAACCGACACCGCCGGTAACGCCGCCGAGCAGAAGACCCGCACGGTCAGGGTCATCGACGCCGGCAAGCCGATTATCACCCTGACCGGTGATAATCCGCAGACCATCCATTTCGGCATGGCTTACACCGAACTGAATGCAACCGCTACCGACCTGGTGGATGATGACATTGAACTCACCGGCAACATTGTCATTGATGCGAACAACGTGGACACGAGCACGGTCGGGACCTACACGGTCACTTACGATGTAACCGACACCGCCGGTAACGCCGCCGAGCAGAAGACCCGCACGGTCAGGGTCATCGACACCGGCAAGCCGATTATCACCCTGACCGGTGATAATCCGCAGACCATCCATTTCGGCATGGCTTACACCGAACTGAATGCAACCGCCACCGACCTGGTGGATGGCGACCTCACCGGCAACATTGTCATTGATGCGAACAACGTGGACACGAGCACGGTCGGGACCTACACGGTCACTTACGATGTAACCGACACCGCCGGTAACGCCGCCGAGCAGAAGACCCGCACGGTCAGGGTCATCGACACCGGCAAGCCGATTATCACCCTGACCGGTGATAATCCGCAGACTATCGAGTTTGGCGAGGGGTACACCGAACTGAAGGCAACGGCCACCGACCTGGTGGATGATGACATTGAACTCACCCGCAGGATTGTCATTGCCGGTGACGAGGTAATCACCGACCGGGTTGGAGAGTACCAGGTCACTTACGATGTAACCGACACCGCCGGTAACGCCGCCGAGCAGAAGACCCGCACGGTCAGGGTCATCGACACCGGCAAGCCGATTATCACCCTGACCGGTGATAATCCGCAGACCATCCATTTCGGCATGGCTTACACCGAACACGGCGCCACCGCCACCGATCGGGTGGATGGCGACCTCACCGGCAACATTGTCATTGACAGTAGTGCAGTGAACACCGACCGAGTCGGGGATTACTCGGTCACCTACGATGTAACCGACACCGCCGGTAACGCCGCCGAGCAGAAGACCCGCACGGTCAGGGTCATCGACACCGGCAAGCCGATTATCACCCTGACTGGTGATAATCCGCAGACCATCGAGTTTGGCGAGGGGTATACCGAACTGAATGCCACCGCCACCGATCTGGTGGATGGCGACCTCACCGGCAGCATTGTCATTGACAGTAGTGCAGTGAACACCGACCGAGTTGGAGATTATTCGGTCACCTACGATGTAACCGACACCGCTGGTAACACCGCCGAGCAGAAGACCCGCACGGTCAGGGTCATCGACAACACCAAGCCGATTATCACCCTGACTGGTGATAATCCGCAGATCATTGAGTTTGGCACGGCTTACACCGAACTGAATGCAACCGCCACCGATCTGGTGGATGGCGACCTCACCGACAACATTGTCATTGACAGTAGTGCAGTGAACACCGACCGAGTCGGGGATTACTCGGTCACCTACGATGTCTCCGACGCCGCCGGTAACGCCGCCGAGCAGAAGACCCGCACGGTCAGGGTCATCGACACCGGCAAGCCGATTATTACCCTGACCGGTGATAATCCGCAGATCATTGAGTTTGGCACGGCTTACACCGAACTGGAGGCAACGGCGACCGACCTGGTGGATGGCGACCTCACCGGCAGCATTGTCATTGACAGTAGTGCAGTGAACATCAACCGAGTCGGAGATTATTTGGTCACCTACGATGTAACCGACACCGCTGGTAACGCCGCCGAGCAGAAGACCCGCACGGTCAGGGTCATCGACACCGGCAAGCCGGTGATCACCCTGACTGGTGATAATCCGCAGACCATCCATTTCGGCATGGCTTACACCGAACTGAATGCAACCGCCACCGATCTGGTGGATGGCGACCTCACCGGCAACATTGTCATTGACAGTAGTGCAGTGAACATCAACCGAGTTGGAGATTACACGGTCACCTACGATGTAACCGACACCGCCGGTAACGCCGCCGAGCAGAAGACCCGCACGGTCAGGGTCATCGACACCGGCAAGCCGATTATCACCCTGACCGGTGATAATCCGCAGACCATCCATTTCGGCATGGCTTACACCGAACTGAATGCAACGGCCACCGACCTGGTGGATGGCGAACTCACCGGCAACATTGTCATTGACAGTAGTGCAGTGAACACCGACCGAGTCGGGGATTACTCGGTCACCTACGATGTAACCGACACCGCCGGTAACGCCGCCGAGCAGAAGACGCGCACGGTCAGGGTCATCGACGCCGGCAAGCCGGTGATCACCCTGACCGGCGCCAATCCGCAGACCATCGAGTTTGGCGAGGGGTATGCCGAACTGAAGGCAACGGCGACCGATCTGGTGGATGATGACATTGAACTCACGAGCAAAATTGTCATTAATACGGACAACGTGGACACGAGCGCGGTCGGGGAATACACCGTCACCTACGATGTCATCGACACCGCCGGTAACGCCGCCGATACCGTGACGCGCACAGTCAGGGTCATCGACGCCGGCAAGCCGGTGATCACCCTGACCGGTGATAATCCGCAGACCATCCATTTCGGCATGGCTTACACCGAACTGAATGCAACGGCTACCGATCTGGTGGATGGCGAACTCACCGACAGCATTGTCATTGACAGTAGTGCAGTGAACACCGACCGAGTCGGGGATTACTCGGTCACTTACGATGTAACCGACACCGCCGGTAACGCCGCCGAGCAGAAGACCCGCACGGTCAGGGTCATCGACGCCGGCAAGCCGATTATCACCCTGACTGGTGATAATCCGCAGACTATCCATTTCGGCATGGCTTACACCGAACTGAATGCAACGGCCACCGACCTGGTGGATGGCGACCTCACCGGCAACATTGTCATTGACAGTAGTGCAGTGAACACCGACCGAGTCGGGACCTACACGGTCACTTACGATGTCTCCGACACCGCCGGTAACGCCGCCGAGCAGAAGACCCGCACGGTCAGGGTCATCGACACCGGCAAGCCGATTATCACCCTGACCGGCGCTAATCCGCAGACCATCCATTTCGGCATGGCTTACACCGAACTGAATGCAACGGCCACCGACCTGGTGGATGATGACATTGAACTCACCCGCAGGATTGTCATTGCCGGTGACGAGGTAATCACCGACCGGGTTGGAGAGTACCAGGTCACCTACGATGTAACCGACACCGCCGGTAACGCCGCCGAGCAGAAGACCCGCACGGTCAGGGTCATCGACACCGGCAAGCCGATTATCACCCTGACCGGTGATAATCCGCAGATCATTGAGTTTGGCACGGCTTACACCGAACTGGAGGCAACGGCGACCGATCGGGTGGATGATGACACCGAACTAACCAGCAAGATTGTCATTGCTGGTGACGAGGTAATCACCAACCAGCTCGGCACCTACGATGTAACCTATGATGTAACCGACAACGCCGGTAACAAAGCCGATACCGTGACGCGCACAGTCAGGGTCATCGACACCGGCAAGCCGATTATCACCCTGACCGGTGCTAATCCGCAGACCATCCATTTCGGCATGGCTTACACCGAACACGGTGCCACCGCTACCGATCTGGTGGATGATGACATCGAACTCACCGACAACATTGTCATTGACAGTAGTGCCGTGAACATCAATCGAGTTGGAGATTACTCGGTCACCTACAATGTAACCGACACCGCCGGTAACGCCGCCGAGCAGAAGACCCGCACGGTCAGGGTCATCGACACCGGCAAGCCGATTATCACCCTGACTGGTGATAATCCGCAGACTATCGAGTTTGGCGAGGGGTATACCGAACTGAATGCAACGGCTACCGATCTGGTGGATGGCGAACTCACCGACAGCATTGTCATTGACAGTAGTGCAGTGAACACCGACCGAGTCGGGGATTACTCGGTCACTTACGATGTAACCGACACCGCCGGTAACGCCGCCGAGCAGAAGACCCGCACGGTCAGGGTCATCGACGCCGGCAAGCCGATTATCACCCTGACTGGTGATAATCCGCAGACTATCCATTTCGGCATGGCTTACACCGAACTGAATGCAACGGCCACCGACCTGGTGGATGGCGACCTCACCGGCAACATTGTCATTGACAGTAGTGCAGTGAACACCGACCGAGTCGGGACCTACACGGTCACTTACGATGTCTCCGACACCGCCGGTAACGCCGCCGAGCAGAAGACCCGCACGGTCAGGGTCATCGACACCGGCAAGCCGATTATCACCCTGACCGGCGCTAATCCGCAGACCATCCATTTCGGCATGGCTTACACCGAACTGAATGCAACCGCCACCGACCTGGTGGATGATGACATTGAACTCACCCGCAGGATTGTCATTGCCGGTGACGAGGTAATCACCGACCGGGTTGGAGAGTACCAGGTCACCTACGATGTAACCGACACCGCCGGTAACGCCGCCGAGCAGAAGACCCGCACGGTCAGGGTCATCGACACCGGCAAGCCGATTATCACCCTGACCGGTGATAATCCGCAGATCATTGAGTTTGGCACGGCTTACACCGAACTGGAGGCAACGGCGACCGATCGGGTGGATGATGACACCGAACTAACCAGCAAGATTGTCATTGCTGGTGACGAGGTAATCACCAACCAGCTCGGCACCTACGATGTAACCTATGATGTAACCGACAACGCCGGTAACAAAGCCGATACCGTGACGCGCACAGTCAGGGTCATCGACACCGGCAAGCCGATTATCACCCTGACCGGTGCTAATCCGCAGACCATCCATTTCGGCATGGCTTACACCGAACACGGTGCCACCGCTACCGATCTGGTGGATGATGACATCGAACTCACCGACAACATTGTCATTGACAGTAGTGCCGTGAACATCAATCGAGTTGGAGATTACTCGGTCACCTACAATGTAACCGACACCGCCGGTAACGCCGCCGAGCAGAAGACCCGCACGGTCAGGGTCATCGACACCGGCAAGCCGATTATCACCCTGACTGGTGATAATCCGCAGACTATCGAGTTTGGCGAGGGGTATACCGAACTGAATGCAACGGCCACCGACCTGGTGGATGATGACATTGAACTCACCGACAACATTGTCATTGATGCGAACAACGTGGACACGAGCACGGTCGGAACCTACACGGTCACTTACGATGTAACCGACACCGCCGGTAACGCCGCCGAGCAGAAGACCCGCACGGTCATCGTTGAAGACAACACTAAGCCGATTATCACCCTGACCGGTGATAATCCGCAGACCATCGAGTTTGGCGAGGGCTATACCGAACTGAAGGCAACGGCGACCGATCTGGTGGATGGCGACCTCACCGGCAGCATTGTCATTGATGCGAACAACGTGGACACGAGCACGGTCGGAACCTACACGGTCACTTACGATGTAACCGACACCGCCGGCAACGCCGCCGAGCAGGTGACGCGCACGGTCAGGGTCACCGACACCACCGCGCCGGTGATTACCCTGACCGGCGCTAATCCGCAGACCATCGAGTTTGGCGAGGGGTATGCCGAACTGAATGCCACGGCGACCGACCGGGTGGATGGCGACCTCACCGGCAGCATTGTCATTGACAGCAGTGCGGTGAACATCAACCGAGTTGGAGATTACTCGGTCACCTACAATGCAACCGACGCCGCCGGCAACGCCGCCGAGCAGAAGACCCGCACGGTCAGGGTCATCGACACCGGCAAGCCGATTATCACCCTGACTGGTGATAATCCGCAGACTATCGAGTTTGGCGAGGGGTACACCGAACTGAATGCAACGGCGACCGATGCGGTGGATGGCGACCTCACCGGCAACATTGTCATTGACAGCAGTGCAGTGAACACCGACCGAGTCGGGGATTACTCGGTCACCTACGATGTAACCGACACCGCCGGTAACGCCGCCGAGCAGAAGACCCGCACGGTCAGGGTCATCGACGCCGGCAAGCCGATTATCACCCTGACTGGTGATAATCCGCAGACCATCCATTTCGGCATGGCTTACACCGAACTGAATGCAACGGCCACCGACCTGGTGGATGGCGAACTCACCGGCAACATTGTCATTGACAGCAGTGCAGTGAACACCGACCGGGTTGGAGATTACTCGGTCACCTACAATGTAACCGACACCGCCGGTAACGCCGCCGAGCAGAAGACCCGCACGGTCAGGGTCATCGACACCGGCAAGCCGATTATCACCCTGACCGGTGCTAATCCGCAGACCATCGAGTTTGGCGAGGGGTATGCCGAACTGAAGGCAACGGCGACCGATCTGGTGGATGATGACATTGAACTCACGAGCAAAATTGTCATTAATACGGACAACGTGGACACGAGCGCGGTCGGGGAATACACCGTCACCTACGATGTAACCGACACCGCCGGTAACGCCGCCGAGCAGAAGACCCGCACGGTCAGGGTCATCGACACCGGCAAGCCGATTATCACCCTGACCGGTGATAATCCGCAGACCATCGAGTTTGGCGAGGGGTACGCCGAACTGAATGCCACCGCCACCGATCGGGTGGATGGCGACATTGAACTCACCGGCAGGATTGTCATTGATTCGACCAACGTGGTCATCAATCAGGTCGGCACCTACACGGTCACCTACGATGTAACCGACACCGCCGGTAACGCCGCCGAGCAGAAGACCCGCACGGTCAGGGTCATCGACGCCGGCAAGCCGATGATCACCCTGACTGGTGATAATCCGCAGACTATCGAGTTTGGCGAGGGGTACACCGAACTGAATGCAACGGCCACCGACCTGGTGGATGGCGACCTCACCGGCAACATTGTCATTGACAGTAGTGCAGTGAACATCAACCGAGTCGGAGATTATTTGGTCACCTACGATGTAACCGACACCGCCGGTAATGCCGCCGAGCAGAAGACCCGCACGGTCAGGGTCATCGACACCGGCAAGCCGGTGATCACCCTGACTGGTGATAATCCGCAGACCATCCATTTCGGCATGGCTTACACCGAACTGAATGCAACCGCCACCGATCTGGTGGATGGCGACCTCACCGGCAACATTGTCATTGACAGCAGCGCAGTGAACACCGACCGGGTCGGAACATACTCGGTCACCTACGATGTAACCGACACCGCCGGCAACCGTGCCGAGCAGAAGACCCGCACGGTCAGGGTCATCGACACCGGCAAGCCGGTGATCACCCTGACCGGTGATAATCCGCAGACCATCGAGTTTGGCGAGGGGTATACCGAACTGAATGCAACGGCCACCGATCGGGTGGATGGCGACCTCACCGGCAGCATTGTCATTGACAGCAGTGCGGTGAACATCAACCGAGTTGGAGATTACTCGGTCACCTACAATGCAACCGACGCCGCCGGCAACGCCGCCGAGCAGAAGACCCGCACGGTCAGGGTCATCGACACCGGCAAGCCGATTATTACCCTGACCGGTGCCAATCCGCAGACCATCCATTTCGGCATGGCTTACACCGAACTGAATGCCACCGCTACCGATCTGGTGGATGATGACATCG
Source organism: Candidatus Poriferihabitaceae bacterium (assembly GCA_965249835.1). GTDB lineage: Bacteria > Pseudomonadota > Gammaproteobacteria > Arenicellales > Poriferihabitantaceae > JAHRAW01. Next base: position 238,361 of record CBDFMY010000001.1, on the reverse strand, counting down.
AACTCACCGGCAGCATTGTCATTGACAGTAGTGCAGTGAACATCAACCGAGTCGGAGATTATTTGGTCACCTACGATGTAACCGACACCGCTGGTAACGCCGCCGAGCAGAAGACCCGCACGGTCAGGGTCATCGACACCGGCAAGCCGATTATCACCCTGACCGGTGATAATCCGCAGACCATCCATTTCGGCATGGCTTACACCGAACTGAATGCAACCGCCACCGATCTGGTGGATGGCGACCTCACCGGCAACATTGTCATTGACAGCAGCGCAGTGAACACCGACCGGGTCGGAACATACTCGGTCACCTACGATGTAACCGACACCGCCGGCAACCGTGCCGAGACCGTGACCCGCACGGTCATCGTTGAAGACAACACCAAGCCGATTATCACCCTGACCGGTGATAATCCGCAGACCATCGAGTTTGGCGAGGGCTATACCGAACTGAATGCAACCGCCACCGATGCGGTGGATGGCGAACTCACCGGCAGCATTGTCATTGCCGGAGACGAGGTAATCACCGACCGGGTTGGAGAGTACCAGGTCACCTACAATGTAACCGACACCGCCGGTAACGCCGCCGAGCAGAAGACCCGCACGGTCAGGGTCATCGACAACACCAAGCCGATTATCACCCTGACTGGTGATAATCCGCAGACCATCCATTTCGGCATGGCTTACACCGAACTGAATGCAACGGCGACCGATGCGGTGGATGGCGACCTCACCGGCAACATTGTCATTGATGCGAACAACGTGGACACGAGCACGGTCGGGACCTACACGGTCACCTACGATGTAACCGACACCGCCGGTAACGCCGCCGAGCAGAAGACCCGCACGGTCAGGGTCATCGACAACACCAAGCCGATTATCACCCTGACTGGTGATAATCCGCAGACCATCCATTTCGGCATGGCTTACACCGAACTGAATGCAACGGCGACCGATGCGGTGGATGGCGACCTCACCGGCAGCATTGTCATTGACAGTAGTGCAGTGAACACCGACCGAGTCGGGGATTACTCGGTCACCTACGATGTAACCGACACCGCCGGTAACGCCGCCGAGCAGAAGACCCGCACCGTCAGGGTCATCGACAACACCAAGCCGATTATCACCCTGACCGGTGATAATCCGCAGACCATCCATTTCGGCATGGCTTACACCGAACTGAATGCAACCGCCACCGATCTGGTGGATGGCGAACTCACCGACAACATTGTCATTGACAGTAGTGCAGTGAACACCGACCGAGTTGGAGATTACACGGTCACCTACGATGTAACCGACACCGCCGGTAACGCCGCCGAGCAGAAGACCCGCACGGTCAGGGTCATCGACACCGGCAAGCCGATTATCACCCTGACCGGTGATAATCCGCAGACCATCCATTTCGGCATGGCTTACACCGAACTGAATGCAACGGCCACCGACCTGGTGGATGGCGAACTCACCGGCAACATTGTCATTGACAGTAGTGCAGTGAACACCGACCGAGTCGGGGATTACTCGGTCACCTACGATGTAACCGACACCGCCGGTAACGCCGCCGAGCAGAAGACGCGCACGGTCAGGGTCATCGACGCCGGCAAGCCGGTGATCACCCTGACCGGCGCCAATCCGCAGACCATCGAGTTTGGCGAGGGGTATGCCGAACTGAAGGCAACGGCGACCGATCTGGTGGATGATGACATTGAACTCACGAGCAAAATTGTCATTAATACGGACAACGTGGACACGAGCGCGGTCGGGGAATACACCGTCACCTACGATGTCATCGACACCGCCGGTAACGCCGCCGATACCGTGACGCGCACAGTCAGGGTCATCGACGCCGGCAAGCCGGTGATCACCCTGACCGGTGATAATCCGCAGACCATCCATTTCGGCATGGCTTACACCGAACACGGCGCCACCGCCACCGACCTGGTGGATGGCGAACTCACCGGCAGCATTGTCATTGACAGTAGTGCAGTGAACACCGACCGAGTCGGGGATTACTCGGTCACCTACGATGTCTCCGACACTGCCGGTAACGCCGCCGAGCAGAAGACCCGCACGGTCAGGGTCATCGACACCGGCAAGCCGATTATCACCCTGACCGGTGATAATCCGCAGACCATCGAGTTTGGCGAGGGGTATACCGAACTGAATGCAACCGCCACCGATCTGGTGGATGGCGACCTCACCGGCAACATTGTCATTGACAGCAGCGCAGTGAACACCGACCGAGTCGGGGATTACTCGGTCACCTACGATGTAACCGACACCGCCGGTAACGCCGCCGAGCAGAAGACCCGCACGGTCAGGGTCATCGACACCGGCAAGCCGATTATCACCCTGACTGGTGATAATCCGCAGACTATCGAGTTTGGCGAGGGCTATACCGAACTGAATGCAACGGCTACCGATGCGGTGGATGGCGACCTCACCGGCAACATTGTCATTGCCGGTGACGAGGTAATCACCGACCGGGTTGGAGAGTACCAGGTCACCTACGATGTAACCGACACCGCCGGTAACGCCGCCGAGCAGAAGACCCGCACGGTCAGGGTCATCGACACCGGCAAGCCGATTATCACCCTGACCGGTGATAATCCGCAGACCATTGAGTTTGGCGAGGGGTATACCGAACTGAATGCAACGGCGACCGATCTGGTGGATGGCGACCTCACCGGCAAGATTGTCATTGATTCGAGCAACGTGAACACGAGCGCGCTCGGGACATACATGGTCACCTACGATGTAACCGATGCCCAGAACAACGCCGCCGAGCAGAAGACCCGCACGGTCAGGGTCATCGACACCGGCAAGCCGATTATCACCCTGACTGGTGATAATCCGCAGACCATCGAGTTTGGCATGGCTTACACCGAACTGAATGCAACGGCCACCGACCTGGTGGATGGCGAACTCACCGGCAACATTGTCATTGACAGTAGTGCAGTGAACACTGACCGGGTTGGAGATTACTCGGTCACCTACGATGTAACCGACACCGCCGGTAACGCCGCCGAGCAGAAGACCCGCACGGTCAGGGTCATCGACAACACCGCGCCGGACATCAGCGCACCAAACGACCAGACCTTTGAGGCGACTGCTACCCTGACTCCTCTCAACCGCTCCGATTACGGCCCCGCCACTTCCCCCGATGGCACGGCGATTATTACCGACAACGCGCCCGATACTTTCCCGCTGGGTGATACCACTATCACCTGGACCGCAACCGATGCTTCGGATAACAAACTCACCGCTACCCAGGTGATCACGGTTGAGGACACCACCGCGCCGGTGATTACCTTGACCGGTGCCAATCCGCAGACCATTGAGTTGGGCGAGGGCTATACCGAACTGAAGGCAACGGCGACCGACCTGGTGGATAATGACACCGAACTCACCGGCAGCATTGCCATTGACAAGAGTGCAGTGAACATCAACCAAGTTGGAGATTACTCGGTCACCTACAATGTAACCGACGCCGCCGGTAACGCCGCCGATACCGTGACCCGCACGGTCAGGGTCATCGACACCGGCAAGCCGATTATCACCCTGACCGGTGATAATCCGCAGATCATTGAGTTTGGCACGGCTTACACCGAACTGAATGCAACGGCCACCGATCGGGTGGATGGCGACCTCACCGGCAGCATTGCCATTGACAGTAGCGCAGTGAACATCAACCAAGTTGGAGATTACTCGGTCACCTACAATGTAACCGACGCCGCCGGTAACGCCGCCGATACCGTGACGCGCACGGTCAGGGTCATCGACGCCGGCAAGCCGATGATCACCCTGACCGGCGCCAATCCACAGACCATCGAGTTTGGCGAGGGGTATACCGAACTGAATGCAACGGCCACCGACCTGGTGGATGGCGACCTCACCGGCAACATTGTCATTGACAGTAGTGCAGTGAACACGAACGCGGTCGGGCAATACACTGTTACCTACAATGTAACCGACACCGCCGGTAACGCCGCCGAGCAGAAGACCCGCACGGTCAGGGTCATCGACACCGGCAAGCCGATTATCACCCTGACTGGTGATAATCCGCAGACCATCGAGTTTGGCGAGGGCTATACCGAACTGAATGCAACGGCGACTGATGCGGTGGATGGCGAACTCACCGACAACATTGTCATTGACAGTAGTGCAGTGAACACCGACCGAGTCGGGCAATACACTGTTACCTACCATGTAACCGACACCGCCGGCAACGCCGCCGAGCAGAAGACCCGCACGGTCAGGGTCATCGACGCCGGCAAGCCGGTGATTACCCTGACCGGCGCTAATCCGCAGACCATCGAGTTTGGCGGGGGGTATGCCGAACTGAATGCCACCGCCACCGATCGGGTGGATGGCGAACTCACCGGCAACATTGTCATTGACAGCAGCGCAGTGAACACCGACCGAGTCGGAGATTACACGGTCACCTACGATGTAACCGACACCGCCGGTAACGCCGCCGAGCAGAAGACCCGCACGGTCAGGGTCATCGACACCGGCAAGCCGATTATCACCCTGACTGGTGATAATCCGCAGACCATCCATTTCGGCATGGCTTACACCGAACTGAATGCAACGGCGACCGATGCGGTGGATGGCGACCTCACCGGCAACATTGTCATTGATGCGAACAACGTGGACACGAGCACGGTCGGAACCTACACGGTCACTTACGATGTAACCGACACCGCCGGTAACGCCGCCGAGCAGAAGACCCGCACGGTCAGGGTCATCGACACCGGCAAGCCGATTATCACCCTGACCGGTGATAATCCGCAGACCATCGAGTTTGGCGAGGGGTATGCCGAACTGAATGCAACGGCCACCGACCTGGTGGATGGCGACCTCACCGGCAACATTGCCATTGACAGCAGCGCAGTGAACACCGACCGAGTCGGGGATTACTCGGTCACCTACAATGTAACCGACACCGCCGGTAACGCCGCCGAGCAGAAGACCCGCACGGTCAGGGTCATCGACACCGGCAAGCCGATTATCACCCTGACCGGTGATAATCCGCAGACCATCCATTTCGGCATGGCTTACACCGAACTGAATGCAACGGCGACCGATGCGGTGGATGGCGACCTCACCGACAACATTGTCATTGACAGTAGTGCAGTGAACACCGACCGAGTCGGGGATTACTCGGTCGCCTACAATGCAGCCGACGCCGCCGGCAACGCCGCCGATACTGTGACGCGCACGGTCAGGGTCATCGACGCCGGCAAGCCGATTATCACCCTGACCGGTGATAATCCGCAGACCATCGAGTTTGGCGAGGGCTATACCGAACTGAATGCAACCGCTACCGACCTGGTGGATGGCGACCTCACCGGCAACATTGTCATTGACAGTAGTGCAGTGAACATCAACCGAGTTGGAGATTATTCGGTCACCTACCATGTAACCGACACCGCCGGTAACGCCGCCGAGCAGAAGACCCGCACGGTCAGGGTCATCGACAACACCAAGCCGATTATCACCCTGACCGGTGATAATCCGCAGACCATCCATTTCGGCATGGCTTACACCGAACTGAATGCAACGGCTACCGATGCGGTGGATGGCGACCTCACCGGCAACATTGTCATTGACAGTAGTGCAGTGAACACGAACGCGGTCGGGCAATACACTGTTACCTACGATGTAACCGACACCGCCGGTAACGCCGCCGAGCAGAAGACCCGCACGGTCAGAGTCATCGACACCGGCAAGCCGATTATCACCCTGACCGGTGATAATCCGCAGACCATCCATTTCGGCATGGCTTACACCGAACACGGCGCCACCGCCACCGATCTGGTGGATGGCGAACTCACCGGCAACATTGTCATTGACAGTAGTGCAGTGAACATCAACCGAGTTGGAGATTACACGGTCACCTACGATGTAACCGACACCGCCGGCAACGCCGCCGATACCGTGACGCGCACGGTCAGGGTCATCGACACCGGCAAGCCGATTATCACCCTGACCGGTGATAATCCGCAGACCATCGAGTTTGGCGAGGGGTATGCCGAACTGAATGCAACGGCGACCGATCGGGTGGATGGCGACCTCACCGGCGACATTGTCATTGACAGTAGTGCAGTGAACACGAACGCGGTCGGGCAATACACCGTCACCTACGATGTAACCGACGCCGCCGGTAACGCCGCCGTGCAGAAGACCCGCACCGTCATGGTCACCGACACCACCGCGCCGTCCATCACCGCCCCGGATGACGAAACCTTTGAGGCGACGGCTACTTTGACCCCGCTTGATCGCTCCGATTACGGCATCGCCAGGTCCTCCGATGGCGACATCACCGACGACGCGCCCGATACTTTCCCGCTGGGCGACACCATCATCACCTGGACCGCAACCGATGCTTCAAGCAATGAAATGACGGCCAAGCAAACCATCACGGTTGTGGACACCACAGCGCCGGTGATTACCCTGCCGGCGGATGTAACCAAAGAAGCTGCCGGACCGACCACGCCAGTCACCGTGGGACAGGCAACCGCGACTGACCTGGCCGCCGATTCGGTGACTATCACCCGCAACCCAACGGACAATGCGTTTGCCGTAGGTGTCCATAAAATCATTTGGACCGCAACCGATAGCAATGGACGCAGTAGCACCGCCGAACAAACCATCACCATCACCGACACCACCGCGCCGGTGATTACCCTGCCGGCGGATGTAACCAAAGAAGCTACCGGACCGACCACGCCAGTCACCGTGGGACAGGCAACCGCTACTGACCTGGCCGCCGATTCGGTGACTATCACCCGCAACCCAACGGACAATGCGTTTGCCGTAGGCATCCATAAAATCACTTGGACCGCAACCGATAGCAATGGACGCAGTAGCACCGCCGAACAAACTATCACCATCACCGATAAGACCGCGCCGGTGATTACCCTGCCGGCGGATGTAACCAAAGAAGCCACCGGACCGACAACGCCAGTCACCGTGGGACAGGCAACCGCTACTGACCTGGCCGCCGATTCGGTGACCATCACCCGCAACCCAACGGACAATGCGTTTGCCGTAGGTGTCCATAAAATCACTTGGACCGCAACCGATAGCAATGGACGCAGTAGCACCGCCGAACAAACTATCACCATCACCGATAAGACCGCGCCAGTGATTACCTTGACTGGTGCTAACCCACAGACCATCGAGTTTGGCGAGGGGTACGCCGAACTGAATGCAACGGCTACCGATGCGGTGGATGGCGACCTCACCGGCAACATTGTCATTGATTCGACCAACGTGGTCATCAATCAGGTCGGCACCTACGAAGTCACCTACAATGTAGCCGACGACGCCGGCAACGCCGCCGATACCGTGACGCGCACGGTCAGGGTCATCGACACCGGCAAGCCGATGATTACCCTGACCGGCGCTAATCCGCAGACCATCGAGTTTGGCGAGGGGTATGCCGAACTGAATGCAACGGCTACCGATGCGGTGGATGGCGACCTCACCGGCAACATTGTCATTGATTCGACCAACGTGGTCATCAATCAGGTCGGCACCTACGAAGTCACCTACAATGTGACCGACACCGCCGGTAACGCCGCCGAGCAGAAGACCCGCACGGTCAGGGTCATCGACACCGGCAAGCCGATTATCACCCTGACCGGTGATAATCCGCAGATCATCGAGTTTGGCGAGGGGTATGCGGAACTGAAGGCAACGGCGACTGATGCGGTGGATGGCGACCTCACCGGCAGCATTGTCATTGATGCGAACAACGTGGACACGAGCACGGTCGGAACCTACACGGTCACTTACGATGTAACCGACACCGCCGGTAACGCCGCCGAGCAGAAGACCCGCACCGTCAGGGTCATCGACAACACCAAGCCGATTATCACCCTGACTGGTGATAATCCGCAGACCATCCATTTCGGCATGGCTTACACCGAACTGAATGCAACCGCCACCGACCTGGTGGATGGCGACCTCACCGGCAACATTGTCATTGATGCGAACAACGTGGACACGAGCACGGTCGGAACCTACTCGGTCACCTACGATGTAACCGACACCGCCGGTAACGCCGCCGAGCAGAAGACCCGCACCGTCAGGGTCATCGACACCGGCAAGCCGATTATCACCCTGACTGGTGATAATCCGCAGATCATTGAGTTTGGCACGGCTTACACCGAACTGGAGGCAACGGCGACCGATCTGGTGGATGATGACACCGAACTAACCAGCAAGATTGTCATTGCTGGTGACGAGGTAATCACCAACCAGCTCGGCACCTACGATGTAACCTACAATGTAACCGACGCCGCCGGCAACGCCGCCGATACCGTGACCCGCAGGGTCATGGTCACCGACACCACGGCGCCGGCCATTACCGCCCCGGATGACGAAACCTTTGAGGCGACGGCTACTTTGACCCCGCTTGATCGCTCCGATTACGGCATCGCCAGGTCCTCCGATGGCGACATCACCGACGACGCGCCCGATACTTTCCCGCTGGGCGATACCACTATTACCTGGACCGCCGCCGATGCTTCAAGCAATGAAATGACGGCCAAGCAGATCATCACGGTTGTGGACACCACCGCGCCGGTGATCACCCTGACCGGCGCCAATCCGCAGATCATTGAGTTTGGCGAGGAGTATGCCGAACTGGAGGCAACGGCTACCGATCGGGTGGATGGCGAACTCACCGGCAACATTGTCATTGACAGTAGTGCAGTGAACACCGACCGAGTCGGGGATTACTCGGTCACCTACGATGTAACCGACACCGCCGGTAACGCCGCCGAGCAGAAGACCCGCACGGTCAGGGTCATCGACACCGGCAAGCCGATTATCACCCTGACTGGTGATAATCCGCAGACCATCCATTTCGGCATGGCTTACACCGAACTGAATGCAACGGCCACCGATCGGGTGGATGGCGAACTCACCGGCAACATTGTCATTGACAGTAGTGCAGTGAACACCGACCGAGTCGGGGATTACTCGGTCACCTACGATGTAACCGACACCGCCGGTAACGCCGCCGAGCAGAAGACCCGCACGGTCAGGGTCATCGACAACACCAAGCCGATTATCACCCTGACCGGTGATAATCCGCAGACCATCCATTTCATGGCTTACACCGAACACGGCGCCACCGCCACCGATGCGGTGGATGGCGACCTCACCGGCAGCATTGTCATTGACAGTAGTGCAGTGAACACGAACGCGGTCGGGCAATACACTGTTACCTACGATGTAACCGACACCGCCGGTAACGCCGCCGAGCAGAAGACCCGCACGGTCAGGGTCATCGACACCGGCAAGCCGATTATCACCCTGACTGGTGATAATCCGCAGACCATCGAGTTTGGCGAGGGGTACACCGAACTGAATGCAACGGCGACCGATGCGGTGGATGGCGACCTCACCGGCAACATTGTCATTGACAGTAGTGCAGTGAACACCGACCGAGTCGGGGATTACTCGGTCACCTACAATGTAACCGACACCGCCAAAAACCCGGCCGATACCGTGACCCGCACGGTCAGGGTCACCGACACCACGGCGCCGGCCATTACCGCCCCGGATGACGAAACCTTTGAGGCGACGGCTACTTTGACCCCGCTTGATCGCTCCGATTACGGCATCGCCAGGTCCGCCGATGGCGACATCACCGACGACGCGCCCGATACTTTCCCGCTGGGCGACACCACTATTACCTGGACAGCCGCCGATGCTTCAAGCAATGAAATGACGGCCAAGCAGATCATCACGGTTGTGGACACCACAGCGCCGGTGATTACCCTGCCGGCGGATGTAACCAAAGAAGCTACCGGACCGACAACGCCAGTCACCGTGGGACAGGCAACCGCTACTGACCTGGCCGCCGATTCGGTGACTATTACCCGCAACCCAACGGACAATGCGTTTGCCGTAGGCATCCATAAAATCACTTGGACCGCAACCGATAGCAATGGACGCAGTAGCACCGCCGAACAAACTATCACCATCACCGATAACACCGCGCCGGTGATTACCCTGCCGGCGGATGTAACCAAAGAAGCTGCCGGACCGACAACGCCAGTCACCGTGGGACAGGCAACCGCGACTGACCTGGCCGCCGATTCGGTGACTATCACCCGCAACCCAACGGACAATGCGTTTGCCGTAGGTGTCCATAAAATCATTTGGACCGCAACCGATAGCAATGGACGCAGTAGCACCGCCGAACAAACCATCACCATCACCGACACCACCGCGCCGGTGATTACCCTGCCGGCGGATGTAACCAAAGAAGCTACCGGACCGACCACGCCAGTCACCGTGGGACAGGCAACGGCTATTGACCTGGCCGCCGATTCGGTGACCATCACCCGCAACCCAACGGACAATGCGTTTGCCGTAGGCATCCATAAAATCACTTGGACCGCAACCGATAGCAATGGACGCAGTAGCACCGCCGAACAAACTATCACCATCACCGATAACACCGCGCCGGTGATCACCCTGACCGGCGCCAATCCGCAGACCATCGAGTTTGGCGAGGGGTACGCCGAACTGAATGCAACGGCTACCGATGCGGTGGATGGCGACCTCACCGGCAACATTGTCATTGATTCGACCAACGTGGTCATCAATCAGGTCGGCACCTACGAAGTCACCTACAATGTGACCGACACCGCCGGTAACGCCGCCGAGCAGAAGACCCGCACGGTCAGGGTCATCGACACCGGCAAGCCGATTATCACCCTGACCGGTGCTAATCCGCAGACCATCGAGTTTGGCGAGGGGTATGCCGAACTGGAGGCAACGGCGACCGACCTGGTGGATGATGACATTGAACTCACCCGCAGGATTGTCATTGCCGGAGACGAGGTAATCACCGACCGGGTTGGAGAGTACCAGGTCACCTACAATGTAACCGACACCGCCGGTAACGCCGCCGAGCAGAAGACCCGCACGGTCAGGGTCATCGACAACACCAAGCCGATTATCACCCTGACTGGTGATAATCCGCAGACCATCCATTTCGGCATGGCTTACACCGAACTGAATGCAACGGCGACCGATGCGGTGGATGGCGACCTCACCGACAACATTGTCATTGATGCGAACAACGTGGACACGAGCACGGTCGGGACCTACACGGTCACCTACGATGTAACCGACACCGCCGGTAACGCCGCCGAGCAGAAGACCCGCACGGTCAGGGTCATCGACAACACCAAGCCGATTATCACCCTGACTGGTGATAATCCGCAGACCATCCATTTCGGCATGGCTTACACCGAACTGAATGCAACGGCGACCGATGCGGTGGATGGCGACCTCACCGGCAGCATTGTCATTGACAGTAGTGCAGTGAACACCGACCGAGTCGGGGATTACTCGGTCACCTACGATGTAACCGACACCGCCGGTAACGCCGCCGAGCAGAAGACCCGCACCGTCAGGGTCATCGACAACACCAAGCCGATTATCACCCTGACTGGTGATAATCCGCAGACCATCGAGTTTGGCATGGCTTACACCGAACTGAATGCAACGGCCACCGATCTGGTGGATGGCGACCTCACCGGCAACATTGTCATTGACAGTAGTGCAGTGAACACCGACCGAGTCGGGGATTACTCGGTCACCTACGATGCAGCCGACACCGCCGGTAACGCCGCCGATACCGTGACGCGCACGGTCAGGGTCACCGACGCCGGCAAGCCGATTATCACCCTGACCGGTGATAATCCGCAGACCATCCATTTCGGCATGGCTTACACCGAACTGAATGCAACCGCCACCGATCTGGTGGATGGCGACCTCACCGGCAACATTGTCATTGACAGTAGTGCAGTGAACACCGACCGAGTCGGGGATTACTCGGTCACTTACGATGTAACCGACACCGCCGGTAACGCCGCCGAGCAGAAGACCCGCACGGTCAGGGTCATCGACACCGGCAAGCCGATTATCACCCTGACCGGTGCTAACCCACAGACCATCGAGTTTGGCGAGGGGTACACCGAACTGAATGCAACGGCGACCGATGCGGTGGATGGCGACCTCACCGGCAACATTGTCATTGACAGTAGTGCAGTGAACACCGACCGAGTCGGGGATTACTCGGTCACCTACGATGTAACCGACACCGCCGGTAACGCCGCCGAGCAGAAGACCCGCACGGTCAGGGTCATCGACACCGGCAAGCCGATTATCACCCTGACTGGTGATAATCCGCAGACCATCGAGTTTGGCGAGGGCTATACCGAACTGAATGCAACCGCCACCGATCGGGTGGATGGCGACCTCACCGGCAACATTGTCATTGATGCGAACAACGTGGACACGAGCACGGTCGGAACCTACACGGTCACTTACGATGTAACCGACACCGCCGGTAACGCCGCCGATACCGTGACGCGCACGGTCAGGGTCATCGACACCGGCAAGCCGATTATCACCCTGACTGGTGATAATCCGCAGACCATCCATTTCGGCATGGCTTACACCGAACTGAATGCAACGGCGACCGATGCGGTGGATGGCGAACTCACCGGCAACATTGTCATTGATGCGAACAACGTGGACACGAGCACGGTCGGGACCTACACGGTCACTTACGATGTAACCGACACCGCCGGTAACGCCGCCGAGCAGAAGACCCGCACGGTCATCGTTGAAGACAACACCAAGCCGATTATCACCCTGACTGGTGATAATCCGCAGACCATCGAGTTTGGCGAGGGGTATACCGAACTGAATGCAACGGCCACCGACTTGGTGGATGGCGACCTCACCGGCAACATTGTCATTGATGCGAACAACGTGGATACGAGCACGGTCGGGACCTACTCGGTCACTTACGAGGTAACCGACGCCGCCGGTAACGCCGCCGAGCAGAAGACCCGCACGGTCAGGGTCATCGACACCGGCAAGCCGGTGATCACCCTGACCGGTGATAATCCGCAGACCATCGAGTTTGGCGAGGGGTATACCGAACTGAATGCAACGGCGACCGACCTGGTGGATGGCGACCTCACCGGCAGCATTGTCATTGATTCGACCAACGTGGTCATCAATCAGGTCGGCACCTACGAAGTCACCTACAATGTAACCGACGATGCCGGCAACGCCGCCGATACCGTGACGCGCACGGTCAGGGTCATCGACACCGGCAAGCCGATTATCACCCTGACCGGTGATAATCCGCAGACCATCCATTTCGGCATGGCTTACACCGAACTGAATGCAACGGCGACCGATGCGGTGGATGGCGACCTCACCGGCAACATTGTCATTGACAGTAGTGCAGTGAACATCAACCGAGTTGGAGATTATTCGGTCACCTACGATGTAACCGACACCGCCGGTAACGCCGCCGAGCAGAAGACCCGCACGGTCAGGGTCATCGACACCGGCAAGCCGATTATCACCCTGACTGGTGATAATCCGCAGACCATCGAGTTTGGCATGGCTTACACCGAACTGAATGCAACGGCCACCGACCTGGTGGATGGCGAACTCACCGGCAACATTGTCATTGACAGTAGTGCAGTGAACACTGACCGGGTTGGAGATTACTCGGTCACCTACGATGTAACCGACACCGCCGGTAACGCCGCCGAGCAGAAGACCCGCACGGTCAGGGTCATCGACAACACCGCGCCGGACATCAGCGCACCAAACGACCAGACCTTTGAGGCGACTGCTACCCTGACTCCTCTCAACCGCTCCGATTACGGCCCCGCCACTTCCCCCGATGGCACGGCGATTATTACCGACAACGCGCCCGATACTTTCCCGCTGGGTGATACCACTATCACCTGGACCGCAACCGATGCTTCGGATAACAAACTCACCGCTACCCAGGTGATCACGGTTGAGGACACCACCGCGCCGGTGATTACCTTGACCGGTGCCAATCCGCAGACCATTGAGTTGGGCGAGGGCTATACCGAACTGAAGGCAACGGCGACCGACCTGGTGGATAATGACACCGAACTCACCGGCAGCATTGCCATTGACAAGAGTGCAGTGAACATCAACCAAGTTGGAGATTACTCGGTCACCTACAATGTAACCGACGCCGCCGGTAACGCCGCCGATACCGTGACCCGCACGGTCAGGGTCATCGACACCGGCAAGCCGATTATCACCCTGACCGGTGATAATCCGCAGATCATTGAGTTTGGCACGGCTTACACCGAACTGAATGCAACGGCCACCGATCGGGTGGATGGCGACCTCACCGGCAACATTGCCATTGACAGCAGCGCAGTGAACACCGACCGAGTCGGGGATTACTCGGTCACCTACAATGTAACCGACACCGCCGGTAACGCCGCCGAGCAGAAGACCCGCACGGTCAGGGTCATCGACACCGGCAAGCCGATTATCACCCTGACCGGTGATAATCCGCAGACCATCCATTTCGGCATGGCTTACACCGAACTGAATGCAACGGCGACCGATGCGGTGGATGGCGACCTCACCGACAACATTGTCATTGACAGTAGTGCAGTGAACACCGACCGAGTCGGGGATTACTCGGTCGCCTACAATGCAGCCGACGCCGCCGGCAACGCCGCCGATACTGTGACGCGCACGGTCAGGGTCATCGACGCCGGCAAGCCGATTATCACCCTGACCGGTGATAATCCGCAGACCATCGAGTTTGGCGAGGGCTATACCGAACTGAATGCAACCGCTACCGACCTGGTGGATGGCGACCTCACCGGCAACATTGTCATTGACAGTAGTGCAGTGAACATCAACCGAGTTGGAGATTATTCGGTCACCTACCATGTAACCGACACCGCCGGTAACGCCGCCGAGCAGAAGACCCGCACGGTCAGGGTCATCGACAACACCAAGCCGATTATCACCCTGACCGGTGATAATCCGCAGACCATCCATTTCGGCATGGCTTACACCGAACTGAATGCAACGGCTACCGATGCGGTGGATGGCGACCTCACCGGCAACATTGTCATTGACAGTAGTGCAGTGAACACGAACGCGGTCGGGCAATACACTGTTACCTACGATGTAACCGACACCGCCGGTAACGCCGCCGAGCAGAAGACCCGCACGGTCAGAGTCATCGACACCGGCAAGCCGATTATCACCCTGACCGGTGATAATCCGCAGACCATCCATTTCGGCATGGCTTACACCGAACACGGCGCCACCGCCACCGATCTGGTGGATGGCGAACTCACCGGCAACATTGTCATTGACAGTAGTGCAGTGAACATCAACCGAGTTGGAGATTACACGGTCACCTACGATGTAACCGACACCGCCGGCAACGCCGCCGATACCGTGACGCGCACGGTCAGGGTCATCGACACCGGCAAGCCGATTATCACCCTGACCGGTGATAATCCGCAGACCATCGAGTTTGGCGAGGGGTATGCCGAACTGAATGCAACGGCGACCGATCGGGTGGATGGCGACCTCACCGGCGACATTGTCATTGACAGTAGTGCAGTGAACACGAACGCGGTCGGGCAATACACCGTCACCTACGATGTAACCGACGCCGCCGGTAACGCCGCCGATACCGTGACGCGCGCGGTCAGGGTCACCGACACCACCAAGCCGATTATCACCTTGACCGGCGCTAATCCGCAGATCATCGAGTTTGGCGAGGGCTATGCCGAACTGAATGCCACCGCTACCGATCTGGTGGATGATGACATCGACCTCACCGGCGACATTGTCATTGACAGCAGGGCAGTGAACACCGACCGGGTCGGGGATTACCCGGTCACCTACAATGTAACCGACGCCGCCGGTAACGCCGCCGAGCAGAAGACCCGCACGGTCAGGGTCATCGACACCGGCAAGCCGATTATCACCCTGACCGGTGCTAACCCACAGACCATCGAGTTTGGCGAGGGGTACACCGAACTGAATGCAACGGCGACCGATGCGGTGGATGGCGACCTCACCGGCAACATTGTCATTGACAGTAGTGCAGTGAACACCGACCGAGTCGGGGATTACTCGGTCACCTACGATGTAACCGACACCGCCGGTAACGCCGCCGAGCAGAAGACCCGCACGGTCAGGGTCATCGACACCGGCAAGCCGATTATCACCCTGACTGGTGATAATCCGCAGACCATCGAGTTTGGCGAGGGCTATACCGAACTGAATGCAACCGCCACCGATCGGGTGGATGGCGACCTCACCGGCAACATTGTCATTGATGCGAACAACGTGGACACGAGCACGGTCGGAACCTACACGGTCACTTACGATGTAACCGACACCGCCGGTAACGCCGCCGATACCGTGACGCGCACGGTCAGGGTCATCGACACCGGCAAGCCGATTATCACCCTGACTGGTGATAATCCGCAGACCATCCATTTCGGCATGGCTTACACCGAACTGAATGCAACGGCGACCGATGCGGTGGATGGCGAACTCACCGGCAACATTGTCATTGATGCGAACAACGTGGACACGAGCACGGTCGGGACCTACACGGTCACTTACGATGTAACCGACACCGCCGGTAACGCCGCCGAGCAGAAGACCCGCACGGTCAGGGTCATCGACACCGGCAAGCCGATTATCACCCTGACCGGTGATAATCCGCAGACCATCCATTTCGGCATGGCTTACACCGAACACGGCGCCACCGCCACCGATCTGGTGGATGGCGACCTCACCGGCAGCATTGTCATTGACAGTAGTGCAGTGAACATCAACCGAGTTGGAGATTATTCGGTCACCTACGATGTAACCGACACCGCCGGTAACGCCGCCGAGCAGAAGACCCGCACGGTCAGGGTCATCGACACCGGCAAGCCGATTATCACCCTGACTGGTGATAATCCGCAGACCATCCATTTCGGCATGGCTTACACCGAACACGGCGCCACCGCCACCGATGCGGTGGATGGCGACCTCACCGGCAGCATTGTCATTGACAGTAGTGCAGTGAACACGAACGCGGTCGGGCAATACACTGTCACCTACGATGTAACCGACACCGCCGGTAACGCCGCCGAGCAGAAGACCCGCACGGTCAGGGTCATCGACAACACCAAGCCGATTATCACCCTGACCGGTGATAATCCGCAGACCATCCATTTCGGCATGGCTTACACCGAACACGGCGCCACCGCCACCGACCTGGTGGATGATGACATCGAACTCACCGGCAACATTGTCATTGACAGTAGTGCAGTGAACACCGACCGAGTCGGGGATTACTCGGTCACCTACGATGTAACCGACACCGCCGGTAACGCCGCCGAGCAGAAGACCCGCACGGTCAGGGTCATCGACACCGGCAAGCCGATTATCACCCTGACCGGTGATAATCCGCAGACCATCCATTTCGGCATGGCTTACACCGAACTGAATGCAACGGCCACCGATCTGGTGGATGGCGACCTCACCGGCAACATTGTCATTGATGCGAACAACGTGGACACGAGCACGGTCGGGACCTACACGGTCACTTACAATGTAACCGACACCGCCGGTAACGCCGCCGAGCAGAAGACCCGCACGGTCAGGGTCATCGACACCGGCAAGCCAATTATCACCCTGACCGGTGATAATCCGCAGACCATCGAGTTTGGCATGGCTTACACCGAACACGGCGCCACCGCCACCGACCTGGTGGATGGCGACCTCACCGGCAACATTGTCATTGATGCGAACAACGTGGACACGAGCACGGTCGGGACCTACACGGTCACTTACGAGGTAACCGACACCGCCGGTAACGCCGCCGAGCAGAAGACCCGCACGGTCAGGGTCATCGACACCGGCAAGCCGATTATCACCCTGACTGGTGATAATCCGCAGACCATCGAGTTTGGCATGGCTTACACCGAACACGGCGCCACGGCCACCGACCTGGTGGATGATGACATCGAACTCACCGACAACATTGTCATTGACAGTAGTGCAGTGAACATCAACCGAGTCGGGGATTACTCGGTCACTTACGAGGTAACCGACACCGCCGGTAACGCCGCCGAGCAGAAGACCCGCACGGTCAGGGTCATCGACACCGGCAAGCCGATTATCACCCTGACCGGTGATAATCCGCAGACCATCCATTTCGGCATGGCTTACACCGAACTGAATGCAACGGCGACCGATGCGGTGGATGGCGAACTCACCGACAGCATTGTCATTGACAGTAGTGCAGTGAACACCGACCGAGTCGGGGATTACTCGGTCACTTACGAGGTAACCGACAACGCCGGTAACAAAGCCGATACCGTGACCCGCACGGTCACCTTGACCGCTGCCCAGATAGCCCCTGACAACATACCGCCGACTATCATTGCACCGGCAGATGTAGTGTCGGAAGCCACCGGCCCGACCACGCCAGTCGACGTGGGACAGGCCACCGCGACTGACCTGGCCGACCCGGCACCCGGCATCACGCGCAGCCCGGCGACGAACGACTTCGCCGTCGGCAACCACCCCATCACTTGGAAGGCAACTGATGCTTCGGGTAATGAAGCCACCGCAACCCAGACCGTCACCATCACCGATAAGACCGCGCCGGTGATTACCCTGCTCAAGGACACCACCACCGACAACACGGTCGAACTCGGCACGGCTTATACCGAACACGGTGCCACCGCCACCGACCTGGTGGATAATGACACCGAACTAACCAGCAAGATTGTCATTAATACGGACAACGTGAACCCAAGCGCGGTCGGGCAATACACCGTCACCTACGAGGTAACCGACACCGCCGGTAACGCCGCTGAGCAGGTGACGCGCACGGTCAGGGTCACCGACACCACCGCGCCGGTGATTACCGCACCGGACGACGAAACCTTTGAGGCGACGGCTACCTTGACCCCGCTGGACTCGTCCGATTACGGCATCGCCACTTTCACCGATGCCACGGCGATCCTGGCACCGATTAGCCGGGCTGGGTACGACACCGCCACTTCCACCAATACCACGGCGACTATCACCAACGACGCGCCCGAGACTTTCCCGGTGGGCACCACAGTCATCACCTGGAGCGCAACCGATACCAATAAACTGAGTAGCTCCGACCGGCAGATGATTACTGTCACCGACACCACCAAGCCGGTGATTACCTTGACCGGTGCTAACCCGCAGACCATTGAGTTGGGCGCGGCTTATACCGAACTGCAGGCAACCGCCACCGATGCGGTGGATGATGACACCGAACTCACTGGCAGGATGGTCATTGATTCGACCAACGTGGACACGAGCGCGGTCGGAACCTACGAAGTCACCTACGAGGTAACCGACACCGCCGGTAACCATGCCGAGCGGGTAATCCGCACGGTCATAGTCGAAGACACCACCACACCGGACACCACGCCGGACATCACCGCGCCGGACATCAGCGCACCGCCGGCCCAGACCTTTGAGGCCATTGCGACCATGACCCCTCTCGACCGCTCCAACTACGGCACCGCCACTTCCACCGACCGCGAAGCCGAGATCACCGACGACGCGCCCGATGCCTTCCCCATGGGTAACACCATGATCACCTGGATCGCAACCGGTACCAATAAACTGAGTAGCTCCGCCCAGCAGATGATTACTGTCATGGACACCACGTCGCCGACCATCACCTTGCTCAAGGACACCGCAGACGACAACACTATTGAACTCGGCACGACTTATACCGAACACGGCGCCACCGCCGTTGATAACATGTTTGGCGACCTCACTGACCGCATCGTCATTGATGCTACCGACCTGGACACCAACACGGTCGGGAAATACACCGTCACCTACACCGTTATGGACCAGGCGATGAACCAGGCGCAAGCGAGCAGAAGCGTGCAGGTGCTGGCGAGTCCCGATTTCGCCGACCTGAATCGAGTGATTTTGTCGGAAGTGGCGCGCACCATGGCTGACCAGAATGTGGGTGTAGTGGCGCGGCGCATTGAGCAAGCCGGCAAGAATGTCGCCCGCGCCGCCAGTGTCGGCGGTCAGTCCAGCCTGGCGAACATTCTCGCCGCGCAAGGGCGCGCGCTTGCCGATGACCAGTTCAGCATCAAGCAATTGCTGGCGGAGGCCGACTTCGTGCTACCCCTGTCGGAAGATGCTGCGCCAGGCACCTCCGTCCCGACCTTCTGGGGCGCGGGTGATTATCGCGAGCTCAGCGGCTCCGACCGGTTCGACTGGGATGGTGATTTCTTGAGTCTGCATCTGGGCGCCGATGCGCACATGGATGACATGATCGCCGGGGTCGCTTTGTCCTGGAGTCGTGCCGATGTGGATTATCGCAACTACCACACGCCGCAGACCGCTGGTCGCGACGATGCCAGTGGCGAATATCAAGTGGATATGACCAGCGTTCATCCGTATATGGGCTGGACTTCGGGGCAGATGGATTTCTGGGCGACGCTCGGCTATGGCGATGGCGAACTGAAAATCACTGACGAAGACAATCCTCTGCGACACGCGTCAAGCGATCTGGATTTACGCACCTTTGCTGTGGGCGGGAGCGGTCCCCTGCCGGATGTCGGCGCCACCAACCTGCGAGTGAAGGCGGAAGCGTTGCACAGCGAATTGATCGTGGCCGGCGGTGAGCAAATCGCGGCTATGGAACTGGATGTCAGTCGCTTGCGCCTGACGCTGGAAGCCACCCGGAGTTGGTCTTTGAACAACGGCGCACGCTTGGATTTGAATTGGCAAGGCGGGCTTCGTTATGACGGTGGTGCCGGCAATACCGGTGCCGGCAACGAGGTCGGTGGCGGGTTGCGCTATGTTGATGCCGCCAGAGGTTTGACGCTGGAAGGCAAGGTGCGCGGTCTGGTGCGCGACAAGGGTGATACCGATGAGTGGGGAGTCAGCGGGCTGATCAAATTCCAGGGGTCGCCGCACGGGCGGGGACTGTCATTTAGTCTGACGCCAGGATATGGCGAGACCGACCGTATCCTGCAAGAATTCTGGCAACGGGATTTGCGTGATGACGATGAGGACGCGGAGCCGCAGAAATACGCCCCGCGTTTGGATATACGTCTTGGCTATGGCATGAGCGGCCCCGGTGGCCACGGACTCCTGACGCCATACAGTGAGATAACGCTCGGCAATAACGGCGACACTTATCGGCTTGGCCTGGCGTGGAAACTCGCCCCGTTGTTTGATGTGAAATTGGTTACCGAGCGTCGGGAGAGCATTGATGAGGTTGAGCAGAGGATTGTTTTGGATGGGACGATAACTTTTTAATTTTTTTGCGCTTGTCTTTGTGCGTATCATCCTTGATACGCGCCCTTCGGGTTCGCTTCGCTCGCGCCAATCAATTCATGGCGCTCCCGCGATTTTTTCGTCGCCATGGTCGTTGTGCCGTGTAGTGTTGCGCGTCGTCGCTATGTTGCGTAGCGAGACTCACCAGGCGGCTTGCGCCGCCACTCTGGATCCCCGCCTACCGGCGAGGATGACGGGTTGGGGGGTAGTGGTGAATTGCAAAGTGTGATTCCTTTTGAGAAGACAATGGTAAATAAGTGTCACGCTACGCCAGATCAACGCCGTTTTAGTGTCACGCTACGCGTAACAATTTATTTTAATCTGGATTTGCGGATGCCACACACGACCGAGCAGATAACTCATCAATATAACTACCAACCCCTTGCGGCACATCCAAAAAGTTTTCGGTGTAGCCGGCGGCGCGGAGTTGGTCAAGATTGGCTTGAGTGTAACTTTGATACTTGCCGTGCAACGCGTCGGGCATGGGGATATAGGAAATCTCGCCGTCGGCAAGTGCTTGTTCGAGGGATGTTTGCGTAGCGCCGCGGCCTCGGCGGCATGCGTTCAACACCGCCACGGCTACTTCGTTGAAACTCCGGCTTTGGCCGGTGCCGGTGTTATAGATGCCGCTTGTGGACGGGTGCTCCAGAAAAA
Organism: Candidatus Poriferihabitaceae bacterium; assembly: GCA_965249835.1. Taxonomy (GTDB): domain Bacteria; phylum Pseudomonadota; class Gammaproteobacteria; order Arenicellales; family Poriferihabitantaceae; genus JAHRAW01. The sequence goes on along the minus strand of CBDFMY010000001.1, from coordinate 216,483 downwards.
ATAAATTGACCGCGACTATGTCCTCCACCGAAACAAAGTCGCGCCGCTGTTCGCCATTGGCGTAGCCACCGCTACCTTCGAACAACCGCACTTTACCGTCCTGCTGATACTGATTGAAAAAATGCCATGGCACCGAAGCCATTTTTCCTTTGTGCTGCTCGCGCGGACCATACACATTGAAATAACGCAGACCCACGCACTGAAATTTTGCATCGGACCCTTCATCTTGTGCTCGAACGAATTCATCAAACCGCAGTTTCGATTGGGCATAACCGTTCAACGCCGATTCATTTTGCGATGCTTCTACAAACACATCACCGCCGCCATACACCGACGCCGACGACGCATAAATATATTGTGCGCGATGCTCGGCGCAAAAATGATACAACGCTTTGGAATACGCAAAATTATTTTCCATTAGGTATGCATCATCGGTGGCCATGGTGTCGGTGCATGCGCCTTGATGCAACACCGCCGACACAGAATTTTTGCCGTGCCATCGCCTGCCTTGTACCGCCGCAAGAAATTCATGCTTGTCGATAAAGTCGCGGATGGTGAGGTCGGCGAGGTTGCCGGATTGCTCGGCACCGGGTTGGTCGACCACCACGATGTCATCGTAGCCGCGATGGTTTAACGCCTTCACCAGATTGGAGCCGATGAATCCGGCGCCGCCGGTAACCACGATCATCGCGGGTAGTCGCGCTTGAGGGCTGCTTGTAATTCTTCAATGGTGGCGGTGGCGGTCCCCAGTTTGGACACCACCACCCCGGCCACGCTGTTGGCGAGTTCCAGCGCAATGTCATCTTCAATGCCGGCCGCGGTTGCCATTGCCATCACCGCGATGACCGAATCGCCGGCACCGCTGACGTCATACACTTCCCGCACGCGCGCTTTGCGGAGAATCGGTGCGCATTGTTTGGCAAACAACGCCATGCCGCGATCGCTCAAAGTAACCAGCAATTTATCAAAGTTATGTTGCTCTATTAACTGATTCGCCTTGGCTTCCATGTCATCGTCATCCACCACTGTCCCCGCCACTTGTTCAAATTCCATTCGATTCGGCGTGACTATATTCGCACCCCGGTATCTGGCGAAGTTGCCGCCTTTGGGATCCACCAGCACCGGAATGCGTTTTTTCGCCGCAAGTTTAATTAGATCTTCGATGTGATCAAGTCCGCCCTTGCCGTAATCCGACAACACCACCGCCTGATGCTCGGCGAGCAAACCGGAAAACTGCTCGGTGACTTCATCCAGTGCCGCGCTAGCGGGCGGTGATTCAAAATCCGCACGCAATAACTGCTGATTACGCGACAACACGCGCAACTTGATGGTGGTCTTGGCGGTGTCATCCAACACCAACTGATGCGCGATACCGGAATGCGTTGCGATTTCCGCCACCTTGCCACCGGCTTCATCATCGCCGACCACCGCCAACAATGTACATTGTCCGCCCAGCGAAGTGATGTTGCATGCCACATTGCCGGCACCGCCGATGCGCTCCTCGCTGGCGACAACCTGCACCACCGGCACCGGTGCTTCCGGCGAAATGCGTTCCACCTGCCCAAACCAATATCGGTCGAGCATGACATCCCCGGCCACGAGAACTTTGCCCGCGGCAAGTTTTTTCAAGTTAGCGTCGGCCGATACCATAATAAATCAGTCCGGCGCCGCGAATCGCCGCCGGGTCGTAAATGTTACGCCCGTCAATCACCACATCACCGCGCATCGTTGACTTGATGCGCATCGGGTCGGCGGCGCGCAACACGCGCCATTCGGTAACCACGATCAACGCATCGGCATCGTTCAGCGCATCGTAAGGGTCGTCGCTGTAAAGCACAAGGTCATCCCGGTCGCCATACAAACGGCGCGCCTGATCGGTAGCCGCCGGATCAAACGCGTGAACGGTGGCACCGCGCGCCCACAAGTCTTCCAGCACCACGCGGCTCGGTGCTTCGCGCATGTCATCGGTGTCGGGTTTGAAAGCAAGCCCCCACAGGGCAAAGCGTTTGCCGGATAATTCTTCGCCGAAGTGTCGCACCGCTTTTTCCACGGGTTTGTGTTTCTGCGCTTCGTTCACTGATTCCACCGCACCGAGAATGCGCGCGTCATAATCGGCATCCGCTGCGGTTCGCCGCAATGCCCGCACATCCTTGGGGAAGCAGGAGCCGCCGTAACCGCAACCGGAGTAAATAAAAGCATAACCGATACGCGGGTCGGCGCCGATGCCAACCCGCACCGACTCAATGTCGGCGTCCAAGTGTTCGGCGAGATTGGACATCTCGTTCATACAGGAAATTTTCGTGGCGAGCATGGCGTTGGCGGCGTATTTGGTCAACTCGGCGGAAGCGATGTCCATGATGATGACGCGCTCGTGATTGCGATTGAATGGCGCGTATAGTTTACGCATGATGCCGAGCGGGCGCTGGTCGGTTGCGCCGATGATGATGCGGTCGGGTTTCATAAAATCATCCACCGCCGCGCCTTGTTTGAGAAATTCCGGGTTGGAGACCATACCGAAAGAAATATCCAAACCACGTTTTTTGATGGCGTTGGCAATGACCGTGCGCACCTTTTCCGCAGTGCCGACCGGCACGGTGGATTTAGTCACCACCACGCGATAGCGTTCAACCTCCGAGTCGTTGTTTGCGGCTATACGCGCACCGACGGCTTCAGCCACCGCGAGAACCTGCTGCAAGTCCGCCGAGCCGTCTTGCCGCGGCGGGGTGCCGACTGCGATGAATATTACTTCGCCGTGATCGATGCCGTGGTTGATATCGGTGGTGAATTGCAATCGTTCCATCGCGGCGTTGTCATGCACGAACTGCTCAAGCCCCGGCTCGTAAATCGGTAGAACCCCGCGTTGTAATTCATGGATTTTGTCCGCATCGTTATCCACGCAAACCACATGGTTACCCATTTCCGCAAGGCACGCGCCGGTGACCAGCCCGACATATCCGGTGCCGATGACGGTGAGGTTCATTGATTCAGGTCAGTTGCGGCAAGTGAGCGACAACGATGTCAGTGGTGTACGAAGGGCATCGGCGGCGGCTTACGCCGCCGAGTAACCTGTGGCTGATATGCAAAGGTTCGCTTGCGCGTGCTCGCGCTTTGCGGGGGGGATACCCCCCCCGCACCCCCGGCGCGGGGGAAACATCCTGTTTCCACGCGCCAGCGTGCGTCCCTGCACGCTCTGGTGATTGAGAGAATAGAGTAAATAGCAAAACTTCTGTGGGCCTGACAACGAAAATACGACGCGCAGTGTTTGTCTGGATTATAAGGAGTTCGGCTACGCCAGAGCACGTTTTAGTGTCACGCTTTGCGTGACACTTATTTACCATTGTCTTCTCAAAAAGACTTATTACCTTCCGATTCACCATTGCCTCCCCAACCCGTCATTGCCCGACTTGTTCCGGGCAATCCAGTGGAATATGTCGTCTGGCGCAGCCGGACTCATTATGCGGCGAAGCCGCTGGTTTTGTGCGCAACAGAACACAAAACACTACACTAAACAGCATAACGACCATAACGACCATCCATCGCCAAACTGTTGCCCGATTTGTCCAGTATGTGGTGGCATCAAACAGCAACAGTGGGCAATGTCCGGCACAATTTACGCCGCACCGCCTGCCACGTGCGGCTGATGTTCGTCCCTTGACGGCGTTCGTTTTTGCACGCTCCCCCAACCTTTGCATCCGGGACATTGCCAGTGCAGGGAATTGCTGGTGAACCCGCAGGTGTGGCAATGGTATCCCCGCCCCGGCCCCACCACTTTGGAAAGCAGTTCCGCCAGCACGGTGAAATCTTTTTTCTCTCGCGCCGAACGATTGTCGGCGGCGCGGGACTTAATCAACTCGCGCAACCCTTCCATACTCGGATACTTGCGCACCAGTTTAAGTAGCAACGCCTGACCGGTTTCGCCTTCTTTTTCTTGTTTGGCGAGTTCCACCAGCGCGGTCATTATCCGCGAATCCGGGCTGCTTTCAAAAGCGTTTTCAAGAAAAATCCGGTAGTTTTTTTGATCGCCGAGTTCCGCGTAACTGTTGGCAACATGGTCAACCACTTCGCCGAGGGCTTCCGGCGCCCAGTGTTCCAGACCGCGCCAGATGGCGATGGCGTTGTTGTGGCTACCGCGCATGGACGCCAGTCGTCCCGATTGAATCACCGCACGAACGCAGTGCGGGTCATAACGAAACGCGGCTTCCAGTTGCTGCTCGGCGTGCGCGTATTTGCCTTCGGTGATTGCCTGCTCGGCCAGTTCGCAACAGTATTGGGCGAGGGAGGTTGACAAGTCCAGGTTGGCGGTGCGGGTCAACTCTTCGGCGACGAGGATGGCGTTGTTCCATTCCTTTTCCTGATCATAAATCTGCAACAGGAAACGACTTGCCTGTTCGTGGTGTTCCGGCACCCGGCGCAATTCCTGAAACAGGTTTTCGGCGCGGTCGAACAAACCGGCTTTGAAATAGTCCTGCGCTAACTCATATAACGCCAGCGCACGCAATTCTTGCCCGAGGTCGGAACGCGCCACGAGGTTTTGATGAATTCGAGTCGCCCGATCGATTTCGCCCTGGCGGCGAAACAAATTGCCGAGGGCAAGGTGTATCTCCACGGTCTCCGAGTCCACTTCCACCACTTCAAGAAACACCTGCAATGCCTTGTCGGGTTGCTCGTTCAATAAAAAACTCAACCCCTTGAAGTAGGCTTCGGGGAGTTTTTTCGTGCGTGCTGTTGCCGTGGTGCTTGGCTCGCGCTTCGCCATAATCCACCCGCCGACGGCGGCGGCGGGCAATAGCAGGAGTAGCCAGAGTGGGTCCATCATAATTCTCGAATAATTCCTGGCAAGTTCGCCAAAGTTGATTGCGAATTGGTTGGAGTTTGGTTGCGCCGGATGTTATGCCGAACCAACCACATCTCGCACCGGCGTGATGGCCGGATCTATTTTTATGCTATCTGATTTACGGCGGGCTGATTTACGGCGGGCGGTAAGGCGGTGAAACAACGCGATCAAATAACCCACCAGCAAACCCAGCGCAAAAGTAAGGAACAGTAACAGCGGCAACTGTCCGTGGAAATTAAGTCCGAAGTAATAATTGATTTCTACCGGCTGGTAGTTTTTGTAACTAAAGGTCAGCCCGAACAACGCGACCACAACAATGATCACCGTATAAATGAGTTTTTTCATTGCTCGTCTTCCGGCTTTCCATGCGGGGAGTGGGCGCCATTGACGCGCCGGCGAAGGCCCGCACCCGGCTTGAAATGCGGCACATATTTTTCCGGCAACTCCACTTTCTCGCCGGTTTTGGGATTGCGCCCGGTCCGTGGCGGTCGATAGTGCAAGGTCATGCTGCCAAAACCGCGAATCTCAACGCGTTCACCGTTTGCCAACGCCGAAGCCACGCGCTCAAGGATGCTACTGACCGCCAGTTCCACATCCTGCTCGGACAACTGCGGCTGGCTGCGGGCGATGTCGGTTATCAACTCCGACTTACTCAGAACCGACTGCTTGCTATGGTCGCTTGCCATGACGGGATACATCAAGAGGTTTGTTTGCTGAGTTGTTCTTTGAGTTTGTCGCCGAGTTTGGCTCCCTCGAGACCGGTGTCGCGGGCGTATTCCTCGGCCGCTTCGCCTTCCAATTCGGTTTCCCTGACCTTGATCGAAAGCGAAATGCGACGCTCCTTGCGGTCGATGCTGGTGATTTTGGCTTCGATTTTGTCATCCACCGAAAGCACCGAACGGGCATCTTCGACGCGCTCTCTGGAAATTTCCGAAGCACGCAAATAGCCTTCCACGTTGGGTGCCAATTCAATGGTGGCGCCTTTGACGGTGACTTCTTTAACCACGCCCTTGACCGCGCTGCCTTTGCCGTTGCCGGCCACATAGCCGACGAACGGGTCTTCGCCGGCTTGTTTGAGCCCGAGGGAAATGCGTTCGCGTTCGGCATCCACGGCAAGCACCACCACGGTCAGTTCGTCTCCTTTTTTATAGTCGGTGACCACTTCCTCGCCGGGTTGCTGCCAGGACAAGTCGGAGATGTGAACCAGGCCATCAATACCGCCTGCCACGCCGATGAATATGCCGAAGTCGGTAATCGAGCGGATGTTGCCAGTGATGATGTCGCCCTTCTGGTGCGACGCGGCAAACCCCTCCCACGGATTGGGTTTGCACTGTTTCATTCCCAGAGAAATCCGCCGCCGTTCCGGGTCAATGTCGAGCACGATGACTTCCACTTCGTCACCGACATGGCAGACCTTGCCAGGATGTATGTTTTTGTTGGTCCAGTCCATTTCCGACAGATGCACCAGCCCCTCCACACCCTCGTTCAACTCGACAAACGCACCGTAGTCGGTGATGTTGGTGACCCGTCCGGACAAGCGGCTTTCCACCGGATAACGTTTGGCGATATCAAGCCACGGGTCTTCGCCCAGTTGTTTCAGCCCCAATGAGACGCGACATTGTTCGCGATCAAACTTCAGCACGCGGGATTCGATTTCATCGCCGACATTCAGCACTTCGGAAGGATGCTTGACCCGTTTCCAAGCGAGATCGGTGATGTGCAACAGCCCATCAATGCCGCCGAGATTGACGAAGGCGCCGTAGTCGGTGAGGTTTTTTACCACGCCTTTGATCACCATGCCCTCTTCAAGGGTATCCAGCAGTTTTTCGCGCTCCTCGTTGATTTCAGTTTCAACGATGGCGCGACGGGAAACCACGATGTTGTTGCGCTGCTGATCGAGTTTGATAATCTTGAAATCAAGTTCGCGTCCTTCGATGCAAACCGAATCTTTGAGCGGACGCACATCCACCAGCGAACCCGGCAGGAATGCGCGCAAGCCAAACACCTCCACAGTGAAACCGCCCTTGACCTTGCCGGTGATGATGCCGTTGATGATGGCGCTTTCGGTGTAGGCTTTGGTGAGTTCCGCCCAGGCACGCACGCGCATCGCCCGCTCCCTGGACATGCGAGTGTTGCCGGTGCCGTCCTCCACCGCCTCCAGGGTTACTTCCACCTGATCGCCCACCTGAACGGTCAACTCACCGCCGGCGTTCTTGAATTCCGCCGCCGGGATTTCCGCGTCCGACTTCAACCCGGCGCTGACGATCACATAATCGTCATTCGCCTCCACCACATCGCCCATGATTAACTCACCGGGGCGCATGATTACATTCGCCAGACTCTCTTCCAGCAATGCCGCAAAACTTTCTGTCATGTTAAATAAAGCCCGGTCAAAATTGCCCGGACAGCCCTGTTGCCATCGATTACGATAATCACATGATTATGGCAACCGATGAATGGTTGTTATCAACCGCGACGACGCGATAGATGTGTCATGTTCATTGGTCATCAAATGTCACACTATCAAATGCCGCCCCGCCCCGGTGCCGTTCAGCCTGAGATCAGGCTTGCTGAGATCAGGCTTGAAGTCGAACTTAAAGAATCAAACCTCTACCGAACCTCTGCCAAACCGGCACATTAGCAGGCTTTTTTTCACCTGCTCGAAAATCGCCGCCATCACTTCATCTATGGATAATTCGGTGGTATCCAATTCAAAGGCATCGTCGGCGCGCTTGAGCGGGGAGACCGAGCGATTCAAATCGCGCTGGTCGCGTTCCGCAATCTCCCGCACAAGTTGCCGGATGTTAACATCAAAACCCTTGCCTTTCAACTGAATAAAGCGCCTTTTTGCGCGCGCTTCGGCGCTGGCGGTCAGGAATATTTTGCACTGCGCGTTGGGGAATACCACGGTTCCCATGTCGCGCCCATCGGCCACCAGCCCCGGCCGGCGCGCGCATTGCCGCTGCCATTCCATCAACGCTGCGCGCACTTCGGGTAGCGGCGCGACTTTGGATGCGCGCTCGCCGGCTTGCTCGGTGCGAATCTGATCACCGATTTCTTCCGCGCCGAGAAAGACCGCGCCATCCTTGAAGGTCAATTCAAGACCGCGCGCCAACGCCACCAGTTTGGCGACTGTCGCTTTATTCCCGGGCGCGTCATCCGAAGCGATGCCCTCGCGGTGCGCCAGCAAACCCAGCACCCGATACAACGCGCCGCTTTCGAGATAATGCCAGTCAAGTTTGTCGGCTAACTTCTGGGCGACGGTTCCCTTGCCGGAGCCGCTGGGTCCATCCAGGGCAATGACCGGCACTTCGGTGGGAGCGGTTTCAGGAGGCATGGCGTTGGGCTTCGGTTTGGTCATGCCCATGGTCATGAAGGTCAATGGCGAGTCCGGCATGGTTCGCCACCTGGCAAAATTCGGGAAACGAAGTGGCAATATTTTCGCAGTCAGCCACTTCCACCGCTGCCGTGGCCGCGCCCCCGGCCATGGCGAAAGCCATGGCAATGCGGTGGTCGCCATGACTCTCCACGCGACCGCCGCTCGGGCGACCGCCGATGATGGTCAGCCCGTCTGCGTGTTCCTCCACGGCGATGCCGAGGGCTTTGAGTCCGGTTGCCATGCTATGGATTCGATCGCTTTCCTTGACTCGCAATTCCCCGGCATCGCGGATTTCGGTAACGCCGCGCGCGCAAGCCGCGGCCACCGCGATGGCGGGGATTTCATCAATGGCGGATGCGACCTCGCGACCGCCAATAGAACAGCCGTGAAGTTCGGCGGCGCGAACCCGAAGGTCGGCAACCGGCTCGCCGCCAACGGTGGTGGGCGCGGACCACTCGATATCGGCACCCATTTTGTTGAGGATGGCAAGCACGCCGTGGCGGCTTGGATTGATGCCGACACCGCGAAGCAGTACATCGCTTTCGGGAATAATTGAAGCCCCCACCAAAAAGAACGTAGCCGAGGATAAATCCGCCGGCACCCGGATTTCACAGCCGCGCAATTTACCGCCCGGCTCCAGCGTAATCACATGGTTGCCCTCATCATTTACCTTGCCCAGGGTTACCGGGCAACCAAAACCGCTCAGCATCCACTCGGTGTGGTTGCGGGTCGGCAATGGCTCGCTCACCGAAGTGGTGCCATCGGCATATAATCCGGCAAGCAACACGCATGATTTCACCTGAGCGCTGGCAACCGGCATGGCGTAGTCAATTCCGCGTAAGCGAGAGACCGGGGAAATGTGCAACGGCGGCTTGTCATCGTCATCGGTTGAGGCCGAGATGTCGGCACCCATGCGCCGTAGCGGTTCAATGATTCGCCCCATGGGTCGGGCGCGCAGGGAGGCATCCCCGGTCAGGGTGGATGCCCACGGCTGGGCGCATAATAATCCGGCAATTAGCCGCAACGCGGTTGCCGAATTGCCCATGTCCAACGCCGTGGCCGGCTGCCGGAGTCCGTGCAGTCCGACACCATGGATGATATAACTGCCCGCGCCGGACCTTTCATTCACATTCTCATTCACTTTTTGAATCGACACGCCCATTTGCCGGAACGCGTTGATGGTGGCGAGCACATCCGCGCCCTCCAGCAGGTTTTGCACCCGACTTGTGCCGGCCGCAATCGCGCTTAGTATGACCGCACGATGGGAAATGGATTTATCGGCGGCGACTCGAATTTCACCGCGCAGCGGAGCACCCGGGGTTACCAGCAATCGCACGGTTGGCTGCGAGGACATGTCAGGGGCGTGGCTTTCGCCGCTCGGTGACCTTGGAGCGGGTCTGTCTGGCGGTGGCAAACAGGCGTTCCAGCGCGTCGCCGTCGGCGCGCTCAATCAAGCCACCGATGCGTTGCAGTTGTTCGGTGAATTGCTCGATGTGCCGCAGAATCTGTTGCTGATTCATCAGGCAGATGTCGCGCCACATCTCCGGGTCGCCGGATGCGGTGCGGGTGAAATCGTAAAACCCACCGGCCGCCATGTCGTAACCGTAGGCAAGGTCGCCGGAGTTGGCAAAAAAATCCACCATGGCGTAAGCCAGCACATGGGGCAGATGACTGGTCAGCGAAAGCACCCGGTCGTGAAGTTCCGCATCCATTGTGTTGACCCGTGCGCCGGTGGCGGCCCACAGTTGCGCGACCCGTTCGATGGCATCGGCATCGGTATGCGCCGAGGGCGTCAGAACCACGTTGTGATTGTGGAATAAATCGGCACTTGCCGAAGCGACCCCGGAATGTTCTTTGCCAGCCACCGGATGACCGGGCACGAAGCGGCAAAGGTTGTCTCCCAGCACCGCGCTCGCCGCCGCGCAAACGCCGGCTTTGACGCTGCCGACATCAGTGAGCACTTTGTCGCGGTCGAGGGCCGGCCGAATGGCTTCCAGCAATTCGGCGATGGCATTGACCGGCGTCGCCAGCAAAATGATGTCAGCCTGTGCCGCGGCGGAAACCGCACTGTCGGCAATCTCATCAATGCCACCGAGGTCAAGGGCGCGTTGCAGATTTTCCCGGGATCTCCCGGCGCCGATGACTTTGCCTACGCGTTTTTGCGCTTTGAGTGCCAGCGCCACCGACCCGCCAATCAACCCGACGCCGATGACCGCCAGCACCGACACATGAAAATACTCCGCACCCGGCATTTGGGAAATGTCGGCGGCGGTGTCGGCGGAAGGGTCAGCCATGCTCAACTGGAAATCGGGTAGGAGCCGAGATTTTTATACAGGCCGGCCTCGACCTTGAGTTCTTTCAATGCTTCGGCGATTTCCGCATCCTCCTGATGACCGACTATATCCACGAAGAAAATATATTCCCACAGCCCGGTTTTCGATGGCCGCGATTCGATTCGGGTCATGTCTACTTTATGATCCAGCAAAGGTTTCAGCAAATGGAACAATGCGCCGGGGCGATTTCGACAGGACAACAGCAAACTGGTTTTATCATCGCCGCTCGGCGGGGTCGGGCGATTGGAGAACACCAAAAAGCGAGTGGCGTTGCCGGGCTCGTCTTCAATGTTCGCCGCGAGGTGACTCAATTCATATCGCTCGGCGGCACTGTCGCCGGCAATTGCCGCCACGCTTGAATCATCCCGCGCCTGCATGGCGGCATCGGCATTGCTCGCCACCGAGACCAGCGCGACCCCGGGCAGGTTGCGGTCAAGCCAACGTTTGCATTGCGCCAACGATTGGGAATGGGCGAGCACGCGCTTGACCGCAGACAACTGCTCGCAAACACCGAGCAGGTTGTGATGAATACGCAGATTGATTTCCCCGCAAGCGGTTAGCGAAGTGGTCACCAGCCGGTCAAGGGTGCCGCTAACGCCGCCTTCGGTGGAGTTCTCCACCGGTGCCACGGCGAAGTCGGTCTGGCCGGTTTCGGCGGCGCGAAAAATTTCGTCGATGGTGGCGTAGGGAACGATTTCGATAAATCTGCCGAAATGCTGGCGTGCGGCCGACTCCGAATAAGTTCCGAGCGGACCTAAAATGGCGACAGACAATCCCGACTCGGCACCGCGCGTAATCGACATGATTTCGCGAAACAACGCTTCCAGCGCGGCGTTATCCAGCGCGCCCTGATTTAATTTCCGTAACCGTTTCAAAACGCGCGCTTCACGCTCCGGTCGGTAGAACGCCGGTTGATCCGACGACGCTTTATTGTTTGCCTGGCTATTCGATTGGGTGGTCGACTGGGAATTCGATTTGAGGACACCGATGGCTTGCGCGACTTCAATGCGCTGATTCATCAACGCAAGAATCTGCTCATCAATCTCGTCTATACGATCACGATGAACTTTCAGTTCGGCTTCGGTTTCGGTTTTTTTATTCATGAGCGACAAAAGCATGGGCAACAAAAGTTTTATTGTGACGCATGATTTTAAGTCACGCAAAATCATCGGCTAATGAATGGTTTGCTCCGAACGGTCCGCTGGTTGGTCCGGCCTATCCACTGCTTCCACCTCGTCTCCATTATCTTCAATCTTGCTCACGCTAATCAGCCGTTCGTTATTTTTCAGGCGAATCAATCGTACGCCTTGCGTGTTGCGACCGACCGAGGAAATTTCGCTGATGCGGGTGCGCACTAACATGCCGCCGTCGGTTACCAGCATCGCCTGGTCTTCGGTGCACACCATCAACGCGCTGACGACTTTGCCGTTGCGCTCTGAAGTTTTGATGGCGATGACGCCTTTGCCGCCGCGTCCTTTGCGCGGGAAGTCGCTCAGCACCGTGCGTTTTCCGTAACCGTTTTCGGTGCTGATTAATACTTCGCCGGCGTTGTCCTTTTCACCGGCGGCCTCGGCGACAATCAGCGCGATTACTTTGTCGTCTCCGCTCAACCGCATTCCGCGCATGCCGGCGGCTATCCGACCCGTGGTGCGCACCGCGGTCTCGGCGAATCGTGTCGCTTTGCCGGCGCTGCTTACCAACAATATGTCTTCATCGCCGCGGGTCAAAGCAACGCCGATGAGGTGGTCATCGGGGCGCAGTCTGACGGCGATGATGCCGTTATTGCGTGGGCGCGAAAAATCACTCAGGCGACATTTTTTAACCGTGCCGTTGGCGGTGGTCATAAAAATATATTTACCCTCTTCGTAACCTTTGACCGACAAAATCGCGGTGACTTGTTCACCGCTTTCCAACGGTAGCAAGTTGACCAACGGTTTGCCGCGCGCCTGCCGCCCGGCTTGGGGCAATTGAAACACTCGTAGCCAATAAACCTTGCCACGGTCGGAAAAACACAGGATGGTGTCGTGGGAATTGGCAACGAACATGCGCCCGACAAAATCTTCCTCGCGCGTGCGCGTGGCAATGCGACCGGTGCCGCCGCGCCGCTGGGCGGTGTAATCGGCGATCGGCTGAGATTTGGCATAGCCGGCATGGGACAAGGTGACCACCACATCCTGTTCGGGAATCAAATCTTCCATGGACAGGTCGATTTCGCCGTCTAGAATTTCGGTGCGGCGTTCATCGCCGAACTCCCGTCGCACCTCGGCGAGTTCCTCGCTGATGACTTCCATCAGGCGGTCGGGATTGCGCACGATCTTAATGTAGTTGACGATGTCTTGCATCAGCGTGTTGTATTCGCCGTGAATTTTTTCCTGCTCAAGACCGGTCAAGCGGTGCAAACGCAATTCAAGAATTGCCTGCGCCTGAGTCGGTGATAACAAATAGCCGCCGTCGCCCAGCCCGTATTGCTGGTCAAGGTCGGCCGGGCGCGACAGGTCTTCGTCATCGCCAAGCGCGCGCGCCGCTAACGCCGCCGCACCGCCGGGTTGCCAGCGAGTCGCCAGCAATTTCTGTTTGGCTTCGGCCGGTGTACGCGCCGCCCTGATGGCAGCGATAATCGCGTCAATGTTGGCAAGCGCGACCGCCAGCCCTTCGAGGATGTGCGTGCGCTCTCTGGCTTTGCGCAATTCAAACAACGTGCGCCGGGTCACCACTTCACGGCGGTGCTTAACAAACTCATCAAGAGTTTCTTTCAGATTAAACAGGCGCGGCTGATTTTTGCTCAGTGCCACCATGTTGATGCCGAACGCGGTCTGCATGCGGGTCAGTTGGTAGAGATTATTCAGCACGACTTCGGCTTGCTCGCCACGCTTCAATTCAATCACCATGCGCATGCCGGATTTGTCGGATTCATCGCGCATCGCCGAAATTCCTTCCAGCCGTTTGTTCTTCACCAAGTCGGCAATTTTCTCCATCAGCCTGGCTTTGTTAACCTGATAGGGCAACTGGTTGACGATGATGGATTGGCGGCCGTTTTTATTCGTTTCAATTTCCGCCCGGGCGCGCACATAGATGCGCCCGCGACCGGTCTCGTAAGCCTGGCGAATACCGGCTCGGCCGTTGATGATGCCGGCGGTGGGGAAATCCGGACCCGGCAGATGCGTCATGAGTTGGACGATGGTGATGTCCGGATCTTTAATCAACGCCAAAGTCGCGTCTATGGTCTCGGCCAGGTTGTGCGGCGGGATATTGGTTGCCATGCCCACGGCAATGCCGGTGGAGCCATTGACCAGCAAGTTGGGCGCGCGCGCCGGCAACGCCAGCGGCTGGGTTTCGGTTTCATCGTAGTTGAGACCGAACTCAACGGTATCCTTGTCAAGGTCGGACAATAATTCATGCGCAATGCGCGCCAGACGAATTTCGGTGTAGCGCATGGCGGCCGGGGAATCGCCATCCACCGAACCGAAGTTGCCCTGCCCGTCAATCAACGGATAGCGCATGGAAAAACTTTGCGCCATGCGCACGATGGCATCGTATACCGCGGTGTCGCCGTGCGGATGATATTTACCGATTACATCACCCACCACGCGTGCGGATTTTTTATACGGCTTGTTGTAGTCGTTGCCCAGCACCGCCATGGCATACAACACTCGCCGATGCACCGGTTTCAAGCCGTCACGAACATCGGGCAAGGCGCGCCCGACGATGACACTCATGGCGTAATCGAGATAGGAGCGGCGCATCTCCTGCTCGAGATTGGCGGGTACGGTCTCCTTGGCGAAAGTCAGTTCGGTCATTGTGCCGGGGTCGGTCATTGGGCCGGGGGTCGGATCAGGTTAAAAACATGCACCAAAATGCGCGTCAAAAATACACAAGCAGACGACGTGGCGATGGTTAACATTATGGTTAAAAACAAGGGCGAATTTTAGCACATGCAGCGGTGCAAACGAACCATAAACCGGAGAAGTTTGTCGCGGTTTTGCCGGATTCATTTGCGGCGTGAAACAGGCAAGCGATATTGAGCGCAGATTATTTTTCGTCAGGCAAGGCGTGCGAGGAGCGAGGGAGTGAGCAATACATTAAGTATGTGAGCGACCGAGCGACGAAGCGCAACACCGCATGGCGACGAAAAGGCAAGCGCAAAGAACAAAAAAAAACGGCGACCGGTACCACCCGATCGCCGTCTTGCGGCTGGCTTGAAGAGTCAGCCGGTTGTCAGTGAATTACCCCGTTACCGATTCGCTGGGAACCATCCCCGGTGAGCCGGAGGCGGCGGGAGACGCCGACGAGTCTTCGGACAGCGATTTGATCACGCCGTAGGTCATCAACAGCAAAATCACGCTGACCGGTAACGCCGCAGCGATGGATGCGGTTTGCAATGCCTTGAGGCCGCCCGCGAGTAGCAATGCCGCAGCCACCGCGCCTTCGCCCATGCCCCACACGATGCGGAAGCGTTGCGGTGGGTTGTCATCGCCCATGCTGAGCATGGTAGTAATGACCAGCGTGCCTGAATCGGACGAGGTGATGAACCAGGTGGCCAGCAGGAAAGTACACAACGCGGTAACCAGCCAGGTCATGACCTGCCAGTCAAACATGCGTTCGATGGTGTGAAACAGTGCAGCGGCGCCACTCAACTCCCAGTCGCGCACTGAGTCAAGAACACCGGCGGTGCCGACACCACCGGCGGCGTGCAACTCCAAAAACAAGCCGTTGCCACCGAACAGACCGAGCCACAGGAAACCGATGGTGGTCGGCACGAACATCACGCCGATCATGAATTCGCGGATGGTGCGACCGCGCGAGATGCGCGCGATGAACATACCGACGAACGGTGCCCACGCGATCCACCAGCCCCAGTAGAAAATCGTCCAGCCGCTCTGCCAGGCTTGTTCGCCATCGCTGCCGGCAGTCCAAAAGCCCATGGGGATGGCATTCCAAACATAGTCACCGAGTGTGGTCACGAGGAAACTCATCAGCCATTCAAACGGGCCGCCGATCAGGAAGAGCAGTAGCAAGATGATGCTGAGTCGCACATTCCATTCGGAGATGATGCGGATGCCTTTGCCGACACCGGTAACCGCGGACACCGTGGCGATGGTGGAAATGACCGCGACCAGAATCAGTTTGGTCACCAGTCCGGGGTCAATGCCGAACAGTTTTTCCAGTCCGGCGGCCATCTGCGTGACACCCAGACCCAGCGAGGTGGCGACCCCGAACACTGTGCCGAACACCGCCAGCAAGTCCACGGCGTGTCCGGTGGGTCCATAGATTTTGTCGCCGATGACCGGATACAGCGACGAGCGCAACGTGAATGGCAATCCTTTGCGGAAACCGAAATACGCCAGGCTCAAGCCGACGATGGCGTATACCGACCACGCGTGCAAGCCCCAGTGAAAATAGGTCACGCGCATGGCGTGCACCGCACGGTTCATATCCATCGCAACTGCGCCGCCGAGGTCTGCATGCGGATTGTTGGGATAGCCCCACGGTTGCGAGTTGTCAAAGTAGAACATCGGCTCGGATATGGAGAAGAACAAAATGCCGATGCCGACGCCGGCGCTGAACAGCATCGAAAACCACGAGAAGTAACTGAACTCCGGTCGCGCTTGATCGCTGCCGAGACGAATCTTGCCGTGCCGGCTGAACATTAAATAGATGCAGACGAAGAAGATGGTACACAAGGTCATGATGTAATACCAGCCGAGCGTGGATTCGATCCATCCGCGAACCGTCGAGTAGATGCCGTTGGCAAATTCCACATTGAGGACGGTGAACACGACGAACGCGATGACCATGCCTTTGGCGGCGAGGCTCATGCCGGGGTGAAGGCCATGCCACATGCCTCCGCTGGCGACCTGGGGTCTGTTGTTTGTGCTGGACATAACTATGGACTCCTCGAAGTTGGGTTTGTTGGTGTTGGGTTTGTTGGTGTTGTATGGGCGAAACAATCGGCATTATACCGAAAAATGCCGCTTGGGGGGAATCGCCCGGATGCGAGGGTTCGCCTTGTTTTCCACCCCCCTATTCCCCGCACTCGCGCTCCGACCAAAGCCCCTTGAATTCCTGCTGGGACTCCAGCCAGCCGCGGTCGGCGCTTTCCATTTTCAACCGCAGGCGGATTAAACCAGCCTCATCAATACGCTCATCGAGCACTTCGCAACGCTGGTAGAGTTGCGCCCGCAACGCACCGGCCTGGGGTTTCAGCCGCAGTTCATACTGCCGGCGATGGCGGCCAAGCAATTCGCCCAATGCCTGTTGCAACAGGTTGATGCCTTCGCCGCTCTGCGCCGACAGCCAGATGGTGTCGATCAAGCCATCCTTGCCGCGCCGCACTCTGGCGTGGTCGACGGTTTGATCAATTTTGTTATTCACATGAATAATCGGCACATCGCCGGCGCCGATTTCATCCAGCACCTGCTCCACCGTCGCCCGGGTCTCGGCGAAGCCCGGGTCGGCGTAATCGTTCACCAGCACCAGACAAGAAGCATTCGCCAACTCCTCCAGCGTGGAATGAAAAGCGACGATCAGGGTGTGCGGCAGTTCGCGGATGAAGCCCACCGTGTCCGACAACACCACCGAACCAAACCCGGGAATGGTAAGGCGGCGCATGGTCGGGTCCAATGTGGCGAACAATTGGTCGGCGGTGCACACGCGCTCGCTACCGCTCAGCCCGGTCAGGCGATTGAATAGCGAGGATTTTCCGGCATTGGTGTAACCCACCAGCGACACCGTCGGGGTCAAGGCGCGGTGCCGTGCGCGACGGCGCAACGCCCGCTGTGATTCGACTCGTTGCAATGCGCGAGTCAATGAACGGATGCGCATTCCGATCAAGCGACGGTCGGTTTCCAACTGGGTTTCGCCGGGCCCGCGCAAACCGATGCCGCCTTTTTGACGTTCCAGGTGAGACCAGCCGCGCACCAGACGAGTGGAGATGTGTTTGAGTTGCGCCAGTTCGACTTGCAGTTTGCCTTCGCTGGAGGTTGCCCGCTGGGCGAAAATATCGAGAATCAGAGCGTTGCGGTCCAGCACCCGACATTCGACGATGCGCTCCAGATTGCGCTCCTGAACCGGCGACACCGGATGATCGAAAATAACCAGCGTGGCGTCGTGCCGTTTCACCAACTCACCGAGTTCATGCGCTTTGCCGCTGCCGATGAAAGTCGCCGCCACCGGCCTGCTACGCCGCAATACCACCTGCCCGCACACCTGCGCACCGGCGGAAAGCGCCAGTTCCTTGAGTTCGCAAAGTTCGCGCTGGTGCGGTTCGCCGGGTTGCGATGAGGCATCCGGCGAATCAGGCGACCAGCGCCCCGGCGAATCATTCACCTGCACCACCAGTATTGCTCGCTCCGGTGGTCGTGCCGAAGAATCGTGCGCCTGCGCGAGCCGACTGTTGTTCGAGGAATTAACCAGAGACGCCGCTCCTCCGCCCGCTGCCATCAAGCCAGCGGGAATCATTGCCGAGCGATACGCTTAATAGGATGGTTGACGCTCCGAGTTTTGCGAGTCGTTGCCGTTGCCGTAATCCTTGCCGTAGTCATCACCACGTCCATCGTAGGGAATGCGCACCGCACGCGCCGGCACAACGGTGGAAATGGCATGCTTGTAAATCATCTGATTGACGCTGTTGCGCAACAACACCACGAACTGATCGAATGATTCGATTTGTCCTTGCAGTTTGATTCCGTTCACCAAAAAAATCGATACCGGAATTCGTTCTTTGCGCAGTATGTTCAGGAAGGGATCTTGTAGCGCAGTCCCTCTTGGTTGTGTCATTTTTATCACCTCGCTATTAGAGTTGGTTATCGGGTTGATTGTCGTTACACCTGCAGAACGCGGATTGTAGCATAAAGTTCGTTGCTCGCCCTGCCTGACGAAAAATAGACCGCGTTCCCCGCCCCGTTACTCCCGCACCAGCACATCCGCCTGCAATCGCCGGCGCAGGTCGCGGCGGACTTCCTGCCAGCGGAAGCGCACTGAGTTGCGAATAATTTCCACATCGCGGTTTTTCAATTCATCAGCGATGGGCGACCAATACACCAGTGCCGCCGGGCTTTCGGTGAAAGCAGAATCATCATCCCCTAGTTCGTCGAGGGCGGCGTGGGCGATGCGCTGGTTGAGTTTGCGTGCGGCGGCGGCAAAGTCATCGCCGGCCTCCGCCGGGGTTCCGGTTTGCGCCAGTGCTGCCGCGACAATTTGCTCGATGATTGCCCGGATGCGCGCCGCCGACCCATCGGTGCGCCGGCAAAGCAGGACACCGCTGTAGACCGCGAGGTCGGACAAGCAAGCCAGCCAGATGTGCCATTTGGCGATGTTGATGGAGGCGAGGATGGCGGGGTCTTCGAATAACTCCGGGAAACGGGTACCGGAGCGGGTTTTCATATAGCCATACAACGAGGTTTGTGCCACATGGCTGGCGTGGCTGTGGATAAACGCCGCGAGTGCCGCCGGGGTGTCAATGTCGCCTGCATCGGCGCCTTTGCCGGCACCGGTATATCGCCCAAAAATGCGCCAAAATTTCAGGGAAAACAGTGCATTAGTGATGTCTTTTATCATGTTACTTGTATTGAATGATTGTCACAAATGATGCCACGACCAATCCACCCGTGCCACCAAGGTTATGTCAGTTACTGATTGTAGCGAAAATCAATGATGACATTGTCGCCACTCTGGGCTAATATGCCCCCGTTATTTTGGACATCTTGACCCATTCACCTTCCGACCGGAGGCAACAACATGCCCGACACATCTCAACAGATTGATCATTGGCAACGAACCAAACGGCTGATGATTATCACACTGACGCTTTGGTTTATTTTTTCATTCGTAGTGCATTGGTTTGCCAACGCACTTAACGCATTCATCTTTATGGGCTTCCCCCTCGGCTTCTACATGGCCGCTCAGGGTTCTGAAGTGATCTTCGTGATCCTGATTTTCTGGTTCGCCAGAACTCAACACAATATCGACCGGGAAACCGGTTTCGCCGAGGAGGAATAAAAAAATGAAAATGAAAATCAAAGGCGCTTTTATTGAAAACCTGCCGAAAATCTACGGTCTCTACACCGGCGGCTTCCTCGTCTTCATCGCCCTTATGGCGGTGCTTGAGCAAATGGGTTTACAAGCCGACACCATCGGCATCCTGTTCGTGCTGTTCACGGTAGTGATTTACGCCGGCATCGGCTGGCTGTCACGCACCATGCAAGTGGATGCCTACTATGTCGCCGGTCGTCAAGTGCCGGCTGTGTTCAACGGCATGGCAACCGCGGCCGACTGGATGTCCGGCGCGTCCTTTGTCGCCCTGGCCGGCGGCATCTACTTCGGCGGACACGGCTATCTCGCGTTGGTGGTCGGCTGGACCGGCGGCTATGTGCTGGTGGCATCGCTGATGGCGCCATACTTGCGCAAGTTCGGCTGCTACACCGTGCCCGACTTTATCGGCACCCGATACGGCGGCAACCTCGCCCGTTTCTGCGCGGTGGTGGTGCTGGCGGTCGCGTCGTTTACCTACGTTACCGCGCAAATCAACGCCACCGGCACAATCGCCGCACGCGCGCTACAGATTCCGTTTGAGATCGGCGTGTGGTTCGGGCTGCTGGGCATTTTGTTATGCTCAATGCTGGGCGGCATGCGCGCAGTTACCTGGACGCAGGTCGCGCAATACATCGTGCTAATCGTCGCCTATCTGGTGCCGGTGTTTTGGATGTCCAACGCGCAGGACTTCGGTTTGATACCGCAGTTCGCATATGGCGATGCGGTGGTTCGCATCGGTGAATTGGAGCAAGTCCTCGGCGTTGGCACCCCGGCAGTGGAAAGCGTGGCCGGCTTGAAAGTGCTGACCACCTTCCACAACGCGCCGCAAGAAAGCGTATTGTATAGTTGGAAGTTCGTCACGCTGGTGTTGTGCATGATGGCCGGCACCGCGTCTTTGCCGCACATCTTGATGCGCTACTTCACCACGCCGTCGGTGAAAGCCGCGCGCCAGTCGGTGGCGTGGTCGTTGTTCTTCATCTTCCTTTTGTATTTCACCGCGCCGGCGTTAGCGACCTTCACCAAACTGCAACTGCTTGACCCGACGCTCGCCACCAGCGTCATCGGCAAGGCGATCAGCGATGTTCAGTCGCTTGATTGGATTCAGAAGTGGAGCAATGTCGGAATGTTAGCCATTACCGATGGCAACGGCGACGGCATTTTGCAAATCAATGAGTTCTTCATGCGCCCCGACATCGTGGTGCTGGCGACACCGGAAATTGCCGGGTTGCCATATGTAATTTCCGGCCTGGTGGCCGCAGGCGGCATGGCGGCGGCAATGTCCACCGCGGACGGCTTGCTCCTGGCAATCGCCAATGCGCTTTCGCATGACTTGTATTACAAAATCATCGACCCGAAAGCCGACACCCGCCACCGTCTGTTAGTCGCGCGCGTGTTGCTACTCGGCATCGGCGCGGCCGGCGCATTGGTCGCGAGTTTGAAACTCACCGGCATCCTCGGCGCGGTTATCTGGGCGTTTGACTTCGCCTGTTCCGGGTTGTTCTTCCCCATCGTGTTGGGCATCTGGTGGAAGCGCGCCAACCGCGCCGGTGCCATCGCTGGCATGGTGTGCGGCTTCACCGCCGGCACCGCGTATCTGTATTATGTCGCGCCGCAGTTCCTCGGCAACGCTGCGTGGTTCGGCATCGACCATCTGCGCTTCGGCATAATTGGCATGCTGGTCAGCCTCATCGCCATGGTCGTGGTCACGCTGATGACCGCCGAACCCGACGCTGAGACACAAGCGATGGTGGACGAAATCCGCGTGCCACGTGGCAAAACCGTGCTTGAATCAACGCACTGATTCGAGCATTTCCACAAGCAAAAGCCGGAGCCCACTAGCGAGTGGCGCTCCGGTTTTTTTGGGTGGTTACAAACACTTCCCATGATTGAAACCTTTCCCATCTGGGTGCTGGTGCTGGACTATGTTCTCGGCGCGATTATGTGGACGCTGATTGGCCGCTTCGCCATGGGAATTTTCCTGCGTGAAGACAGCACTTTTTTTTTCATGCGCTTCTTTGTGCGCGCCACCGAGCCGTTGTTGAAATTATTTGCACCGATTACGCCGCGGTTTTTAATCCGTCCGCTGGTGCCGTTGTTCATCGCCTGGTTTTTCTACATCATCCGTTTTTACCTGATGCCGTGGCTACTCGGCTACTCGGTGATGGGCATGCTGTCGTTCCCACTGGAAAGCGAATTCGCCCGCACCATCTCCGACTTGATCGGCAAACTGGTGAACTAGTATTGCGCTTGCCTATTTTGCGCCATGCTTTGTTGCGCGTCGTCGCTCGGTCGATTACATACTTAATGTATGCTCACTCCCTCGCTCCTCGCGCGCCTTGCCTGACGAAACATAAACGGCGCGCAATGTTTGTTCGTAATAAATGAGTTCGGTCAAGCCGGGCTTTTTATTCTCAATGTGCCTTTGGCTTCTCAACGCGCTTTTGTCTTTTCAATTCACCATTGTCCCGTCATTCGTCATTCTCGCCGGCAGGCGGGAATCCAGACGCGGCGTAGCCGCGCAATGGCGGCGGCTTTGCCGCCGACTTTTCGAGTCAAGATGACAAGACGAAAAGCGTGTTGTTCGGCTCTCGCATTCGGCGAAGTCGAACTCCTTATTCTCAATTTGTCATCTCCCTGCCATCCCGCTATGATGCCCTCCCAAAAATAACAATCAAGCGCAACATTAGACAGCGTACTTAACCATGGCAATCAAAAACCAAGCGCAATACTGCATGACGACGAAAAGACAAGCGCAATGCCACTAAGTTGGAACGAAATCCGCACCCGCGCCCTCGCCTTCTCCAACGAATGGCAAGACGAAGGCTCGGAACAAGCCGAATCACAATCATTTTGGAACGACTTCTTCAACCTCTTTGGCATAACGCGCCGCCGCGTCGCCTCGTTTGAAAAACTCGCGAAAAAAATAGACGGCAAGGACGGCTTCATCGACTTGCTGTGGAAAGGCGTATTACTCATAGAGCACAAATCCCGCGGCAAAAATCTCGACCGCGCCTACACTCAGGCACTGGATTATTTCCCCGGACTAAAAGAACGCGAACTGCCGCGTTTCATTTTAGTGTCCGACTTCGCACGGTTTCGGTTGTATGACCTTGATGACGACACCACGCATGAATTTGCCTTGCCCGACCTGCACCAAAACATCCATCACTTCGCCTTCATCGCCGGCTATCAAACCCACAAAATAAAAGAGCAAGATCCGGTCAACATTCAAGCCGCCGAGTTGATGGGAAAATTGCACGACCGCTTGCGCGCCATCGGCTACGCCGGCCACGACCTGGAAATCTATCTGGTGCGCCTGTTGTTTTGCCTGTTCGCCGAAGACACCGGCATCTTTCAGCGTCAGCAATTTCACGATTACATTGAAGACCGCACCGCCGAAGACGGCGCCGACCTGGCATCGCAACTGGACACACTGTTTTATGTGTTGAACACCGCGACCGCCGAGCGTCTGGACAATCGCGATGAATCACTCAACGCATTTCCCTTTGTCAACGGAAAATTATTTGAAGAACGTTTGCGCCCGGCTTCGTTTGACCGTGCCATGCGCGAATCCTTGTTGCAATGTTGCGCGCTGGATTGGAGTCGCATCTCGCCGGCGATTTTCGGTTCGCTGTTTCAATCCATTATGGACAAAGAAGCGCGGCGCAATCTCGGCGCGCATTACACCTCGGAAACCAATATTTTGAAACTAATCAACCCGCTTTTTATGGACGACCTGCGAGCCGAGTTTGAAAAAGTAAAAAACAACCGAAACAAATTATTTGAATTTCATAAAAAACTGAGCACCTTGAAATTCCTTGACCCGGCTTGCGGCTGCGGGAACTTTTTAGTGGTCGCCTATCGTGAATTGCGCTTGCTGGAACTGGAAGTGTTGCGCGTCTCCAGAAAAGGCATGAAAACGTTTGATGTGCACAGCATGATCGCGTTGGATGTGAATCAATTTTACGGCATAGAAATTGAAGAGTTCCCGGCGCAAATCGCGCAAGTCGCGTTATGGCTGGTGGATCACCAAATGAACCTGCTGGTCTCGCAGGAATTCGGCTTGTATTTCGCGCGTATCCCGCTGACCTCCAGCGCCAGCATCGTGCATGGCAACGCCTTGCAGATGGACTGGCGGGAAGTTATTGCGCCGGAAAGACTGAGTTTTATTATGGGGAATCCGCCGTTTATTGGGAAGAAAGAACAAAGCAAAGAACAAAAAGCGGAAGTAAAACAGATATTCGCCGGCATTAAAGGAAACGGCGTATTGGATTATGTGACTTGTTGGTATATGAAAGCCGCCCAATATATTGCGGGAACAAAAATCAAAGTTGCTTTTGTTTCCACGAAGTCCATCGTGCAAGGTGAGCAGGTAGGCGTATTGTGGAATGAAATGCATCGACTTAACTACCATATATTTTTCGCACATCGCCCTTTCAAATGGACGAACGAAGCAAGAGGCAAGGCTGCCGTGCATTGCGTGATTATCGGGTTTGCGGGGCAGGATATTTCACGCAAACAACTTTTTGATTATGAAACCGTTACTTCCGACCCTAGTCTTATTGCCGTAAAAAGAATCAATGCCTATCTTGTTGATGCTGCCGAAGCAATCGTTCTTGGTGCATCAATTCCTATTTGCAAACAAGCTCCGAAAATAAATTATGGTAGCATGGGAATTGACAGCGGACATTTGATTTTAACTGAAGAAGAAAAAACAGTTTTGTTGTTGGAAGAACCGGAAGCAGAAAATTATATTCGGCCATTTATCGGTGCCGAGGAATACATCAAAGGGAAAAAACGATACTGCCTATGGTTAAAAGATGCGCCGCCTCAAGAAATTAGAAAACTAAAACATATCAGAGGGCGCATTGAGAAAGTAAAACAATTCCGATTGTCGAGTAATCGGAAAGAAACTAAAGCACTCGCTAATACACCTATGCTGTTTGGAGAGATTCGACAGCCCGATGACGAGTATTTGATTATTCCAAAAGTTTCATCCGAGTCGCGGCACTATATCCCGATTGGTTATTGCCCCAAACACTATATCGCCAATGGCAGCAGTTTGGTGATTGCGAAGGCAAGCAAATATGACTTTGGAGTTGTAACATCGCAGATGCACATGGCGTGGATGCGGGCGGTTGGCGGTAGATTGGAAAGTCGCTATCAATATTCGAGTAGTCTTGTCTACAACAACTTTCCCTGGCCCAAAGACCCCAGCGAAAAACAAACCGCCGACATTGGAAATAAAGCCCAAGCCGTGCTGGACGCCCGCGCACAATTCCCCGACTCCACCCTCGCCGACCTTTACGACCCGCTCAGCATGCCGCCGGCGTTACAAAAAGCACACCAAGCACTCGACAAATCCGTCGACCGCGCCTACCGCAAAACATCCTTCAACAACGAAGCCGAACGCGTCTCCTTCCTGTTTGACCTGTATCAACAATACACCGCACCGTTGCTGCCGAAGAAAAAATCATCAGGACGGGTTACCCGACGATAACGAATAAGAGCGGCGAGAATGACGCGAATGAAGCAGAAATCAGGATGACGGCTCCTTTAACTTATCAAACATCTCTTGAATTTTGCCGATCTCTTTAGAAATCACTGCTAGTGAGTTCTGCACATCAGCATCTTTTACTCCGACGCAAGCTACCCTAGTGAACGTACTTCCAATGCGTAAACTTTGACTACGTTGATAATATTTTTGTTTTTCATGTAGGGGACTTTCAGGGTTGTCGCCGTCAATAAAATCTATTCCGCCAATATTCATATTAAACCTCGTAAATAAATAGTTAAAAAAATATAATTGCAGGCATCAACAAAAAATCAACATGCCTACTACGCGCTACATTACCTGATTATCCCTCGTGTTAATATCCAATCGCCGAAATGTGTAAAAAAAAGATTCACTTGTGGAGGTGACTTTACAAACAGATTCCTACACGCCCCTAACTCGTCATTGCTGTATGTGTTCACTATTTCGCTGGCAGTTTTTCTCGGTTACTTTTGGCATCTCAACGCGCCTTTGTCTTTTCAATTTACTATTGCCCTTTCATTCGTCATTCTCGCCGGCAGGCGGAAAAAATCGCCGGGAGCGCCATGAATCGACTGGGCGCGAGCGAAGCGAGCCCGAAGGGCGCGTATCAGGGATGATACGCGCAAATCCAGTCTGTTGTTCTCGCCAACGGCGAGAACCCAGAACTAAAAAACCATGAGAGTAACTAATACCGTCATAATCCAAACCACATCCCCAGACCGTGATTCCTTTTGAGACACCAAAAGCACACGAAAAAACTTGGTACGCCAAACTATTAGTATCATTACGCAAGCGTGACGCACCGGGCGGCTTGCGCCGCCGCTCTGGATTCCCGCCTGCCGGCGAGAATGACGAATTGGGGAGACAATGGTAAATCGCAAAGTGTGACTCTCTTTGAGACGCCAAAGTAACCGAGAAAAAGTCCGGCTTTGCCGGACTATTAGCGTCGTCACGCATAGCGTGACTCCTCCCGGCGGAGTTGGACTATTAATGCCCGTCACGCGTAGCGTGACTCATTTACACTTGAACGCATCCGGCCATCCCGCCCGATGCGATTTTGCAGGTAGCGGCGGGCCTCATCCGCTACCGAAGGGTTGGCATCCATCCACACCAAATCGCGTTGTCGGCGCATCCAGGTCAGTTGACGTTTCGCCAACTGGCGAGTGGCGGCGATGCCGCGCTCGATCATCTCATCGGAGGTGCACTCGCCGCGCAAAAACTCCAGCACCTGTCGATAGCCGACGGTGCGCAGGGACGGTTGCTTGTGCGAATTGTCAATGCCGGCGATAATAGTTTTCACTTCGTCCACCAAACCTTGCGCCAACATTCGTTTGAAACGCGCTTCGATTCGCGCGTGCAATACGCTGCGGTCGGCGATGGAAAGACCCAATTTGATTAGCGGAAAATCCAGCGGCTCGGCTTTGCTGCGCGCCATCACTTCGCTGGGCAACTCGCCGCTTAGCCGATGAATTTCCAGCGCGCGCCCAATGCGTTGCGGGTCCGATGGCTTAATCGTTGCCGCCAGAGCGGGGTCAATTTGTTGTAGTTGCGCGTGCATCGCCGGCAATCCTTTTTTTTTCATTTCATCGGCGATGTGCCGGCGCGTTTCGGGGTCGGCGGAAGGTAATTCCGACAACCCGTTTTCCAGCGCGGAAAAATAAAACATCGTGCCTCCGACCAATATCGGTAGTTTTCCCCGCGCGTGAATTGGTTCGATCAACGCCAGCGCATCATCACGAAACCGCGCCGCGCTATACACTTCGTTGGGCTCGCGGATGTCGATGAGGTGATGGGGATACCGGCGAAGAAACTCGGCCGATGGTTTGGCCGTGCCGATGTCCATGCCGCGATAAATCTGCGCGGCATCCACGCTTATCAACTCGGCGTCGTATTCATCAAACAACGCCGCCGCCAGATCGGTTTTGCCGCAGGCGGTGGGGCCCATTAGAAAAATCACCGGCCGGTTGTTTTTTTCACGATTCATGTGGCAAGTTCAAGGGCAAGTGCGAGGCGTTTTGTTTTTCATCGTATATAATGCGGGATTAATTTATCATACCCCATGAGGCGCACAATGGAGTGGCAACCGCGATTGCCGCCGCGCATGCAAAGAACATGAAAGAATTGGAACAAACCATCCTTGAAGCCTGGGAACTCCGAGACGAAATCAAGCCCCACAACGTGACCGCGCCGGTGCGCGAAGCGATCCACGATGTTCTGGCACTTCTGGATTGCGGAGAGGTGCGAGTGGCCGAGCCGGCAACCGAAGCGGCCAACGGCTGGAAGGTCAATCAATGGCTCAAGATGGCGGTGCTGCTTTCGTTTCGCATTGCGGAAAACCGCATCATTCGCGGCGGCCACAGTGGCCTGACCAATTACTACGACAAGATCGATCTGAAATTCGCCGACTACACCAGCGAGGATTTCGCTCGAGGCGAGTTTCGTGTGGTGCCACCGGCGCATGTCCGCAGGGGCGCATACATCGCCCCGGATGTCATCTTGATGCCAAGTTATGTCAATATCGGCGCATATATCGGGCCCGGCACCATGGTGGACACCTGGGCGACGGTGGGCTCCTGCGCGCAGATTGGCGGCAATGTACACTTGTCCGGGGGAGCCGGCATCGGCGGCGTCCTTGAGCCCTTGCAGGCGAGCCCCACCATTATCGAGGACGACTGTTTCATCGGTGCGCGCAGTGAAGTTGTGGAAGGCGTGCGGGTCGGCAAAGGCGCGGTAATCTCCATGGGCGTGTTCATTGGCCAGAGTACGCGCATCTTGAACCGCGAAACCGGCGAAGTCAGTTACGGAGAAATTCCGCCCGGCGCGGTTGTGGTGTCCGGGTCGATGCCGGCGAAAGACCGCTCGCACAGTTTATATTGCGCCGTCATCGTCAAGACCGTGGACGAGAAAACCCGACGCAAGGTCGGCCTCAACAATTTGTTGCGTAACATTCAAGACGACGACCGCCAAAAGTGAACGAGAAAAAGGAGTCACGCTACGCGTGACGACATTAAGAGCCCGGTGCAACCGGACATTTTCTCTCGTGTGCTTTGGCGTCTCAACTCGCCTTTGTCCTCTCAATTCACTATTACCTATAATTTGTCATTGCCCGGCAATATTATGATTATTGGCCGGGCAATCCAGTTTATCGCCAGGGACGGCGGGTAGTTCGGCGGAGCAGGACACGAGAGCCGAACAACACGCTTCCCGCCTCGTCATTCCTGTATAGAATACCGGCGGCAAAGCCGCCGCTATTGCGCGGCTTCGCCGCGTCTGGATCCCCGCCTGCCGGCGAGAATGACGAGTTGATGGGATAATAGTGAATCGGGCGGGAATAATTTTTTTGAGACGCCAAAAGTAAACGAGAAAAAGGTGTCACGCTGCGCGTGACGCATATTTAACTGGATCCCCGCCTGCCGGCGAGAATGACGGGTTGATGGGATAATAGTGAATCGGGCGGGAATAATTTTTTTGAGACGCCAAAAGTAAACGAGAAAAAGGTGTCACGCTGCGCGTGACGCATATTTAACTGGATCCCCGCCTGCCGGCGAGAATGACGAGTTGATGGGATAATAGTGAATCGGGCGGGAATAATTTTTTTGAGACGCCAAAAGTAAACGAGAAAAAGGTGTCACGCTGCGCGTGACGCATATTTAACTGGATCCCCGCCTGCCGGCGAGAATGACGGCAGGGAGGGGACGCTAAAACACCACGGGAAAGAAACAAAACATGGCAGTCAATTACTGAGATTAAACAGCAATGACGAGTAGTCATTCTTTGCCTTACCACCAACATCAAAAAATTTATCCGTCCAACACGCCAAGCGCATCTTCGATTTTCCGCACGGCGATGAGTTCGATGCCGTCCAGTGGCTCCCTGGGCAGATTGGCGCGGGGAATCAGGGCGCGTTCAAAACCGAGTTTTTGCGCTTCACGAATGCGCTCAAGTCCGCGTTGCACCGGTCGCAACTCCCCCGACAATCCGACCTCGCCGAACACCACCAGGTCGTTGCCCACCGCTCGGTTTTTGACGCTCGAAAGAATCGCGACCAGCAACGCCAGGTCGGCGCCGGTCTCCGACACCCGCACTCCGCCGGCGACATTGGCAAACACATCGTAGCCATTCAGGGAAATTCCGGCGTGGCGGTGCGCCACCGCCAGCAACATCGCCAGTCGGTTGTGCTCCAGACCAACGCACAGGCGGCGCGGATTGGACATCGCGGTTTCATCCACCAACGCCTGTACTTCCACCAACAACGGGCGCGTGCCTTCCTGGGTTGCCAACACCACGCTGCCGGGGCGGGACGCGCTTTGCTTGCTGACAAACATCGCGGATGGATTGGTCACATCCTTGAGCCCTTGCTCGGTCATGGTGAACACGCCGATTTCGTTGACCGCACCAAAGCGGTTTTTGAACGCACGAATTAAACGAAACGCGCTGCTGCTGTCGCCTTCAAAATACAACACGCTGTCTACCATGTGTTCGAGAATTCGCGGTCCGGCAAGCGTGCCTTCCTTGGTAACATGGCCGACCACCACCACGGTGCAACCGCTTTGCTTGGCATAGCGCACCAGCCGTGCGGCACATTCGCGCACCTGCGACACGCCGCCCGGTGCCTGAGACAAAGCGTCGCTGTATAACGTCTGGATGGAATCCGCCACCAGCACCGCCGGCGATTCCCGCTGGGCGGCCTCCAGCAACGCCTCGAGTCGGTTCTCGGCCATTACCTTGAGATCGTTGCTGCGCAACGCCAACCGCCGTGCGCGCAACGCCAGTTGCTCGGTGGATTCCTCGCCGCTGACATACAACACCGGCAGGTCGGCGCTGATGGTAGACAAATATTGCAACAGCAAAGTGGACTTGCCGATGCCGGGGTCGCCACCAATCAGCACCGTGGAACCGCGCACCAGCCCACCGCCGAGCACCCGGTCAAACTCAACGCTGCCGCTCGACAGGCGGTTGACCGAGGCGACATCAATTTGATCCAGTTGCCGCACCTCGGCGGTGGGCCCGCCAAAGCGGCTGGCCGCGGAAGTTGCGCCGAACACGCTCTGCTCGACCAGCGTATTCCACGCCGCGCAATCGCCGCACTGCCCGGCCCACTTCGGACTGTACGCGCCACATTCGGTGCAATAATAACGGGTTTTAGGTTTCGCCATTAATTCATTCCCCGATTGCCACGATTAACTTCATTTTCGCTACGATTGCCGCTGTCTATCGCCCAGCATAATCCGTTCGACTCGTGCGCCGACCTTGCACAGTAATTCATCGGCAATGGTTCCGGCCCAACTTGCCACTTGGTCCACGCTAAGTCCGGCGCCCCACATCACCACGCTATCCCCGGCCACGACATTCGGGCAGCCGGATAAATCCACCGTGATCATGTCCATCGCCACGCGTCCGATTACCGGCACGCGCACATCACCAACCAACACTTCCGCGGCCGCGCTGAGTGTGCGCGGATACCCGTCGCCGTAACCGAAACCGACCACACCGATGCGCATCGGCGCCAGGGTCACGAAAGTGCCGCCATATCCCAGCGGCTGCCCGGCCGCGATTTCTTTCACGCACAGCAGTCGCGCTTCCAGTTGCATCACCGGGCGCAATCCCAGTTGTTTGCCGTGCTGACCCAGTAGCGGCGAGCCGCCATACAACATAATGCCGGGGCGAACCCAGTGCAAATGAGTTTGTTGCCAATTCATTACGCCGGCCGAGTTTGCCAGACTACGCTCCAGTGGGTATTGGTCGGTATATTGTTTGAACTTGCGTAATTGTTTTTGCGTGGCTCGGTTATCGGGGTTATCGGGGTTATCGGGTTGGTCGGCATTTGCCAGATGCGACATCAAGCGGAGGTTGGAAACGCATCGGCATTGCCGCAACCGGGTAACGGCGTCCGCCACCTCATCGGGCGCGATGCCGAGCCGGTTCATGCCGGTGTCGATCTTGAGCCACAGGGTCAGCGGTTTGCCGTCGTATTGTTCGAGCCATTGTATCTGCGGCAAGGTATACACCACCGGCTCCAATTGGTAACGTCGGCAAATATCCAAAGACGCCGGCTGTTGCAATCCGGACAACACCACCACCGGCAACGACGGATTGGCCGCGCGACACTCCACCCCTTCATCCAAAGTCGCCACCGCCAGCGCATCCACCTGATTGGCAATCGCGCGGCTGACCGTCGCCATGCCATGCCCGTAGGCGTTGGATTTGACCACCGCCATGACCCGACTGTTCGGTGCCAGTTTGCGCACCAACTCAAGGTTGTGGCGCAATGCTCCGGCGTCAATCAGCGCACGGGCGCGCCAGTGCTGGTCGTTCATGGCTTGGGGCATCGGGGCGGGCAAAAGCCGAGGGACGCACTATGCCGGATGCCCGTAATCTTCGGGAGCGTAATCGTCGGGTGCGTAATCCTCAAAGCGAGTGAATGGACCGAGGAAGGTGAGTCTGGCGGTGCCGATGGGACCATTACGTTGCTTGCCGATAATCACTTCCGCTATGCCCTTTTGTTCGGTGTCTTGGTTATAAACTTCGTCGCGATAGATGAAAAAGATGACATCGGCATCCTGTTCGATGGCGCCGGATTCGCGCAAGTCCGCCATCACCGGGCGTTTATTGGGGCGCATCTCAACACCGCGATTCAACTGCGATAACGCTATCACCGGAACCTTCAACTCCTTGGCAAGCATCTTTAGGGAGCGGGTGATTTTGGCGACTTCGGTGGCGCGGTTTTCATTGTCTTCGGACGACTCCATCAGCTGAAGGTAATCGACGATAATCAATCCCATCTGTTTTTTGTTTTTGCGCCACAACCGCCGCGCGCGTGCGCGCAATTCCAACGGAGAAATGCCGGTGGAATCATCGACAAAAATCGGTGCCTTGCTCAACATGGAGGAAGCCGAAGTCAGGCGTGGCCAATCGCCATCGGCGAGTCGGCCAGTGCGCAGTTTGTTGGAGTTGATGCGTCCCATGGATGACAACATGCGCATGGCCAGTTGTTCGCCGGGCATCTCCATGCTGAACACCGCCACCGGCAATTCTTTTTTTATCGCGACATATTCGGCGATGTTGAGAGCAAAGGCGGTTTTGCCCATGGACGGACGACCGGCGACCACTATCAGGTCACCGCGTTGCAACCCCGAAGTCTTATCGTCGATGTCGGCGAAACCGGTCGGTATGCCGATAATCGGTTCGTCCGACTCGGACTGTTTTTCGATTTCATTGATGGAGCCGGTAACCAGATCTTTTATTTCGGCAAATTCATCGCGGCTTTGGCCTTCGCTGTCGGAAATTTCCAACATGCGTTTTTGCGCGTAATCCAGCACCTCTTTGGCCGTTCTCCCCTGAAGATTATAGGAAATGCCGGCTATGTCGTTGGACGCCGCGATTAAATTGCGCAGGACCGCACGCTCGCGCACGATTTTGGCGTAGGTCAGGATGTTGGCGGTGCCCGGCGTGTTGTTGGCGAGCGTGCTGATATAGGCAAGGCCGCCAACCTTCTCCAGATTGCCCTGCTTCTCCAGCCACTCCGAAGCGGTAACGATGTCGGCCGGATCGTTGGCACTTTGAAGTCCCTGAATCGCCTCGAAAATCAGGCGGTGATTGTGATGATAAAAATCAGTAGCCTTGACCTCGTCGATGACTTCATCCCATTTTCGGTTGTCCAGCAACAGCCCGCCCAGCAACGATTGCTCGGCTTCCAGTGCCTGGGGAGGCAGTTTCGCGGGCGCGATAATTTCTGCAAGGGCGGTCAATTTGACATCAATTTGGCGTAGTTTGGCAGCAATCTATTTGCGGGTATCGTGCAAGCATACCAGAAACCGGCGCGCATAAAAAAAGCGCCCCGCAAGGCACTTTTTTGTGCGGGCCGACGCACCGGATTACGCCCCGCTTTGGGGTGCATCGTCAGGATTGGTCGCATCGGCGGCGACATCGGCCGCATCAGAAATCTCCGGCTGGAGCGGCGGCGGGTTTTGCTCCTGCCCTTCGCCAACAACGGTGACTTTCACTTCAAAGCGAACTTCCGGGTGCAGGATTACCACTGCCGTGAATTCACCGGTTTGCTTGATCGGTCCGTCGGGCTGAAATATTTCCAACTTCTCGATGCGACAACCGGCTTCGTTCATCGCTTCGGCGATGTCAGACGGCGAGACCGACCCGTATAGTTTGCCGGTTTCGCCGGCGAGGCGCGTGACGGTGATTTCGCGAAGCCCGAGGTCGGCGCGCGCTTTGGCAACTTCCATCCGATTGCTTTCCTCATCAGCCAGTTGACGCCGATGATCTTCAACTCGCGCCTTGGCTTCGGTGGTGGCGAGCATGGCTTTCTTTTGCGGGATCAGAAAATTGCGCGCGTAACCGTTGGCGACCTTGACGGTGTCGCCGAGGTCGCCGAGGTTTTGGATTTTTTCCAATAAAATAATTTCCATCATGCTTTCCGCTCAGGGCACGCTCAGTTGTCGTGCTGGTCGGTGTAGGGAATCAGCGCAATATAGCGCGCGCGTTTGACCGCGACGGCCAATTGTCGCTGGAAGTGCGCCTTGGTGCCGGTGCTGCGACGCGGAAGAATCTTGCCGGTGTCGCTGATGTTGGCTTTGAGAACATCCAGATCCTTGTAATCGATGGATTGGATGCCCTCGGCGGTGAACTTGCAAAAGCGCGGGCGTCTTTGAATTCTTGCCATTAGGCGGTCTCCGGTTGTGGTGCGGGTTTCTCTTGTTCGGATTCTTTTTCGCCGGCGGCTTGGTTATCCGCATCATCACTCGCCCCATCACTCGACACCTCAACCACCGACTCGTCAACGACTTTATCCGTGACTGTGGGTTGCTTGTCATCGCCTGCTTTGGCGACTTCGGCGGCTTTTTGCAGTTTGTCATCGCCTGCTTTGACGACTTCGGCGGCTTTTTGCAGTTTGTCATCGCCTGCTTTGACGACTTCGGCGGCTTTTTGCGGTTTGTCATCGCCTGCTTTGGCGACTTCGGCGGTTTTTTGCGGTTTGTCATCGCCTGCTTTGACGACTTCGGCGGCTTTTTGCGGTTTGTCATCGACCACGGATTTTTCCCGTGCCGTCTGCATTTCCTTTTCCGCTTCGATCCGATCTTCTTCGGCCTTCGCTTTGGCAAGAGCCGATTGTTCGGTAATCACCCGTTCGCGCCGAAGCACCAAACTGCGCAGGATCGAATCGTTGAACTTGAAGTTTTTTTCGAGTTCCCGCAGCGTATCCAGAGAACATTCCACATTGAACAATACATAATGCGCCTTGTGGACTTCGTTAATCATATACGCCAAACGCCGCCTGCCCCAATCCTCAACGCGGTGCACCAGCCCTTTCTCGGTGGTCACCATATCCCTATACCGACCCAACATGGCCGGCACTTGCTCGCTCTGATCCGGATGAATCAGCAGCACGATTTCATAATGTCTCATGGATTCTCCCCACGGGTTGTATCTTCCCGCAACGGCGGTGAAGAAAGGAGTTTGCGAAAATAGCGGGGCATTATAGCCGATTGGTCGGTGTATGTGTTCACTAAATTAACTGCCTGTTTTGTTCCTTTCCAGTGATATTTTAGCACCGCCCTCTCGGTCGTCATCCTCGTATCGAACGGCGCGGCATCAAAGCAAAGGAGTCCGGCTACGACGGACGGCATATTCCACTGGATTGCCCGGCCAATAATCATAATATTGCCCGGGCAATTGTATGTGTTCACTGTTTCGCTGACGGTTTTTCTCGGTTACTTTTGGCGTCTCAAAGAAAGTCACACTTTGCGATTCACATTGTCTCCCCAACCCGCGAATGAAAGGTGATGATGAATTGAGAGGATAAAGGCGCGTTGAGAAGCCAAAAGCACATTGAGAAAAAATCGCCGGGAGCGCCATGAATCGACTGGGCGCGAGCGAAGCGAGCCCGAAGGGCGCGTATCAGGGATGATACGCGCAAAAAAGCCCGGTTTGACCGGACTCATTAATTACAAACAAACATTGCGCGCCGCATATTTTTCGTCAGGCAAGGCGTGGAAGCCGCGAATGAGTGAGCGCATAAACATGCGTGGTCGATTGAGCGGCGCACCACAACACCGCATAACGGAAAATAGGCAAGCGCAATGCAGGCAAATAAAAGGCCGGCAAAGCCGGCCTTCTACCTTCACCTCGGGTGGAGTAAATCAGACGAACCACCACCGTTCGGCGTGCTTGAGGCCATCAAGTTCCCAGTTGTTACCGATGACTTTCGGCGTGCCAACTTTGTCGGAGTGTGCGAGCACATCGCTGATGAACAGCGGCAACAACACGCCGCCTTCGTTGTGGACGATACGCTGCATCTCAACATACAGTTCGCGACGCTTTTGGGAATCCAATTCCGCACGCGCCTGCACCAACAATTGGTTGAACTTCTCGTGTTTCCAATGCGTATCGTTCCACTCCGCTTCCGCCGCATAGACCTGCGTGAACATCCAGTCTTCGGTCGGACGTCCGCTCCAGTAACACGCGCTGAAAGCTTTTTTCAGCCACACATTGGACCAGTATCCATCATCGGGTTCACGCACGACTTCGATGTCAATGCCGGCCGGGCGCGCGGTCTCTTTCATCAACTGCGCCGCGTCGACGGCACCACCGAAACCGGTTTCCGCCGCGTGGAACTTAATCTTGAGATTGCTCAGGCCAGCCTGTTTGAGGTAATGCTTCGCTTTGTCGGGATCGTATTGACGCTGCGGAATCTCATCGGTGGTGGCACGATAAATGTTTGCCGGGCCGATCGGGCTGTCGTTGCCGAGTTGGCCGTAGCCGAATTTAATTTTCTTCAGCCACTGCTCGCGGTCAACGATGTGTTTCACGGCAAGACGCACATTGTTGTCATCAAAAGGCGCTTTGTCGGTGAGCATCGGCAGTGTGATTTGCTTGTTGCCGGTGGTCGAGCGGACCACGATGCCGGACACCTTCTTCAGGCGATTAACGGTTTTGACTTCCACATTGTTCATACAGTCAACCGAATCGGTTTGCAACGCACTGGTGCGCGAGATTGGGTCGGGAATATGAAGGAGTTCGTTTTCATCAAAATGCGCCCTGCCCTCTTTCCAGTAATTCGGGTGACGCTTGGTTAGCGTGCGCACCCCCGGATCGTGCTCGACCAGCGAATAACCGCCAGTGCCGTTGCCCGACTGCCAGTCAATGGTGCCGTCGCCGTTGGACGCGCAGATGCTGATGTGGTAATCGTTCATCAGGAACGGGAAGTCGGCGTTGCCGCCACTCAACTCCACCACCACGGCGTGCTTGCCATCGGCTTTGACCGATTGGACATCGCTAAGAAGACTCTTTGCCGCAGAAGTTGATTGTTCGCCGATGTGATGCTTGAGGGAATCCACTACATCCGTCGCATCAAGCGACTTGCCGTTGTGGAACTCAACGCCCTTGCGAATTTTGAAAGTCCAGTTTCTGGCATCCGCGCTGGCATCCCAACTCTCTGCGAGTTCGGGAATCAACTCACCTTCGGCCGACACTTCGGTCAGATTGTTATGCAACAACCCAAACTGAACGCTGTTCATATAGGTGTCGAGTGCTTGACCCGGGTCGAGCACATCGCTGGTAGCGGCACCGGTTAACGCGGTTCGCAAGCGTCCGCCCTTTTTCGGTGTAGCCGCTTCGGCCCGCGAGACCAGTGCTGAAGCGGTAGTTAAAGAAAAACCCAGAGCCAATGCTCCGGAGATAAAGTTACGACGGCTAACCTTGCCGCCCTTAAAGGAAGAGTGCAGTTGTTCAAACTTCTCCTGCGCTTCCCGGTTCGGCGCCTCGGCGCCCGGTTTGTTGCTGGTGGACATATACATTCTCCTCACTAGATAATTGATGATGCGCTGGTTGGCATCGCGTTACAGGGTAGCGGATGTTACCACAAGAAAGGTGCTATTGCCACCTCAAAACGCTGGCATTACCTCACGGCAAAACAACTCCAGAGAGCGTTTTTGCTGCTGATATCCGAGGCCAAGGCTGGCGTAATAAATAAACTCGTCCACGCCGAGATTCTCATATACTTTCAACTTCGCGATCACCTCATCGGGGGTGCCGAACAGCAAATTCTCGTGTAGCATTTTGGGGGCGTATTCCTCGCGGTTCGCCAGATCCGAAAACGCGATGGCTTTGGGAAAACCGTCCTCCACATCCCCCAGATTTTTGAACAGGTTCTCAAACTGCGACAACTGGCGTTGTGCCGCCTTGACCGGAATTTCCCACTCATCTTTGCGATCATAAACGGCGGTATGGCGCATCATGGCAAAAATCGGGGTGGGCGCATCGGGATACTTCGCGCGCGCCTCGCCAAGTCGTTGCGCGTATAACTCGGCCTCGGACATGGGACGAGTCAGCGGCCACGACATGATGTGGCAGCCGTTCTCCACGGCGTAATCAAAACTAATCGGCGCGCGCGCCGCCACCCAGATCGGCGGATGCGGTTGTTGCAGGGGTTTGGGCACCGAAGTGGAGGTTGGGAATTGCCAGAACTCGCCGTGGTGCTCAGTGTCACCGCGCCAAAGTGCCTTCACCACCGGCAACATTTCCTGCATGTAACGCCAGCCCTCGGTCTGCTTGAGCCCCGGGCGCATGCGATCAAATTCCCGCTGATACGCGCCCGAACCGATGCCGAATTCGAGCCGTCCGCCGCTGTAGACATCAAGCAACGCGGCTTCGCCGGCGAGGTTGATCGGATGCCAATACGGTGCCACCGCCACCGCCGTGCCGAGGCGGATGGTGTTGGTATGCGCCGCCCACCAGGTCAGAATCTGAAACGGGTTCGGCGCGATGGTCATTTCAAGGGCGTGATGCTCGGCCGCCCAGACCACGCGGAAGCCGCCCTGCTCGGCACGCTGCACCATCGCCAGCGTGTGCCGCTCGACCTCGCGCATGT
Source organism: Candidatus Poriferihabitaceae bacterium (assembly GCA_965249835.1). GTDB lineage: Bacteria > Pseudomonadota > Gammaproteobacteria > Arenicellales > Poriferihabitantaceae > JAHRAW01. Next base: position 178,491 of record CBDFMY010000001.1, on the reverse strand, counting down.
CAAGGTCGGGGGTCACGCGCTCCATGTTGATTGCCAGTTGAAATTTCATAACGGGGTTAATGTAACAGGATTATGAAAACGCATGGGTGCATGATGCCACCACATACTGGACAAATCGGGCAAAAGTTTGGCGATGGACTGGCAGGGAGGATGCGTGACCGATTGAGCGGCGCACCACAACACCGCATAACGGAACATAGGCAAGCGCAAAATTGCGCGCCGCATTTTCGTTGTCAGGCAAGGCGCGCGAGGAGCGAGGGAGAGAGCAATACATTAAGTATGTGAGCGACCGAGCGACGATGCGCAACACCGCATGGCGACGAAAAGGCAAGCGCAAAATTGCGCGCCGCATTTTCGTTGTCAGGCAAGGCGCGCGAGGAGCGAGGGAGAGAGCAATACATTAAGTATGTGAGCGACCGAGCGACGATGCGCAACACCGCATGGCGACGAAAAGGCAAGCGCAACCATCGGGACTTTACTTTAGAGCGTGATGGAATGGAAAAACATACCTTATAATGGCCGCTCGTTAGAATAATCCGCATAATATTTTCCCCATGACCAAACCAAAACCCTTTCAAATGCTCATCGACGGCAAATGGGTGGACGCCGGCGATGGGAAAAAATTTCCCAGCATCAATCCGGCCAGCGGCGAAATCTGGGCGGAAATTCCCGAAGCCACCGAAGACGATGTTGATCGCGCGATACAAGCCGCGCATCGCGCATTCACCTCGGGGCCGTGGGCCAGTGCATCGCCCACCGAACGCGGGCGGTATCTGCGCAAATTGGCCGACTTGCTGGCGGAAAAATCCGCGGAATTGGGGCGGGTGGAGAGCATCGACACGGGCAAAATACTTACCGAGACGCGTTGGCAGGCGAAATATATCGCCGACTTTTTTCATTATTACGCCGGCTGCGCCGACAAAATTCACGGGCAGACATTACCCATCGACAAACCAGATTTGTTCGTATTCACCAACCGCGAACCGCTCGGCGTGGTGGCTGCGGTGGTGCCGTGGAATTCGCAACTTTTTTTGGTGGCGGTCAAACTGGGACCGGCACTTGCCGCGGGCAATAGCGTGGTGCTCAAGGCATCCGAACACGCTTCCGCCGCACTGCTGGAATTCGGTCGGCTGTTTGAGCAAGTCGGGTTCCCGCCCGGGGTGGTCAACATCATCACCGGCCACGGCGAGCCGTGTGGTCGCGCTCTGACTTCACATCCGCTGGTGCGGCGCATCAGTTTTACCGGCGGGCCAAACGCGGCTCGTCAGGTGTTACGCAACTCGGCGGAAAACTTCGCCGAAGTTTCTCTGGAACTCGGTGGCAAGTCGCCGTTCATCGTGTTTGAAGATGCCGACCTGAGTAGCGCGGCAAACGGCTCCATCGCCGCTATCTTCGGTGCCACCGGACAAAGTTGCGTTGCCGGTTCGCGATTGTATGTTCAGGAAAACATCGCCGATGAATTGTTATCAATGATGATTGAAAAAACCGCTCACATCAAAATTGGCAACCCGTTGGACGAAGCGACTCAAGTGGGCCCGTTGTGCACGGCCGCGCAACTGGCGAACATTGAGCGCGAAGTCGCGTTTGCACAAGAACAAGGCGGCAAATTGTTGTGCGGCGGTCGCCGTCCGCAAGGTGTCGGAGACACTGACAACGGGTTGTATTATGAACCGACCATCATCGAATGTCCGCGACAGGATTTGCGCATCGTCGATACGGAATTGTTTGGCCCGGTGCTAAGCGTCATCCGTTTCAAAGACGAAGCGCACGCCATCGCCCTCGCCAACGACACCAAACACGGACTGGCGGCGGGCATTTTTACCAAACACAGCGCGCGTGCGTTGCGGGTTGCGCGGGCGGTGCGCGCCGGAATTGTGTGGGTCAACACCTATCGCGTGGTCTCCCCCATCGCCGAATTCGGCGGCTTCCAGGCTTCGGGTTATGGTCGTGAAAGCGGCTTTCAGGCAATGTATGACTACACCCGCCCGAAGACCGTGTGGATCAATCAATCCGACCAGCCGATTGCCAACCCGTTTGCCATGCGCTAATTGGTTTGAAGCAACCGTGTCCGCATGCCATGTCGAATCAATCCGCGTCTTTGACCAGTTCCAAAGGATACCGTCCGCATAAGCCGGTTGCGCTGCCGCCCATTTATCATTGGCCCTTGCGGCTGTCGGCTTGCTTGCGCTGGTTTTGGCATGAACTGGTTTTTCCCTACGGCATTTTTTATCTCGCCCTGGCAGTCGTGGTGTGGCAATTTTTAACGCCCGACCGGCAACAAATGACTACACTTCAGCCCGGCTGGATGCTCCTCATCTGGCTGCGCAACGCGGTGCTATTGTGCATGGTGGCGGGCGGACTGCACTGGTGGTTATACATAAAACGCCGACAAAATCAGGAATATAAGTTCGACGCACGATGGCCCGCCAGCGGAAACCGCGTGTTCTTATGGGGCGATCAGGTGAAGGACAATGTGTTCTGGAGCATCGCCAGCGGCAGTTTGGTTTGGTCGCTTTATGAAGCGGTCGCCCTTTGGCTATCTGCCAGCGGCCGCATCCCGCAACTCGCCTGGAGCGAATCTCCACTGTATCTTTCATCCATGGCGGTGCTGATTTTTTTCTGGGGGACTTTTCATTTTTACTGGATACATCGTTTGCTGCACTGGCCGCCGTTATATCAAATCGCCCATGAACTGCATCATCGCAATGTCAACATCGGCCCATGGTCGGGCATCTCCATGCACCCGGTGGAGCATCTGTTGTATTTCAGCGCCATCGCCCTGTGGTGGGTGGTGCCCGCGCATCCGGTTATTATTCTCGCCAGCGGATTTTTCTTTGGTCTGGGTCCCGCTTTTTCCCATTCAGGATTTCAACGAGTAACCACCATCGGACAACACACCCTCCCCGCCGGCGACTACTTCCACCAACTGCACCACCGCTACTTTGAAGTGAATTACGGCAACACCCCCACACCTCTGGACCAACTCTTCGGCACATGGCATGACGGTAGCGATGAATCTCATGCACGATTTCTCGCGCGTCGCCGGGGATGAAAAGTTCAAGGGGCTGTCCTAGATAACTAAATTTATCGTAGGATAGCAGAATGAGAAAGAGTCGTTTAAGCCAGTATAAACAAAATCGATTAATTGAGTTATTTGTGGCGGGTGCGACAGCCAGAACGGCAGCATCGTTAGTGGGTATTAACAAGACGACTGCCGGTTATTATTTTCACCGCCTTCGTGGTCTGATTTATCGCAACGATGACAATGGCGGGTTGATCGCCGGTGAGATTGAGGTGGATGAAAGTTATTTTGGCGGAAAACGCAAAGGCAAGCGCGGTCGCGGGGCGAGTGGCAAGGTGCCGGTATTTGGCTTGCTTAAACGAGATGGCAGGGTGGGTGCCCATAGCCGATGCGCGGAGTAACACCCTGATGCCGATTATTCGGCGCAAGGTGAAGCCGGACAGCGTGGTTTATTCCGATTCATTTCGCGGTTATAATGCGCTGGATGTATCTGAGTTTAAGCATCTGCGTATTAATCACAGCAAAATGTTTGCCGACGATCAGAATCACATCAACGGCATTGAGAATTTTTGGAGCCAGGCGAAGCGGCAGTTACGCAAGTTTAACGGGGTTCCGAGGGGTCATTTTCCGCTGTTTTTGAAGGAGTGTGAGTGGCGTTTTAACAACAGTGACCCAAAGTCTCAATTAAGTCAATTGAAACAATTGGTTAGAAGCGATATGGGTTAGTTATCTAGGACAGCCCCAAAAACAAAATTTGTCTGATGAAGAACGGGGGAACTTGCAGTTACTTGAGATGACGATGAGCGCATAATGAAGGCTGAAATCAAGAGGGAATTAGGTCAATTTGAAGACGCAGAAGCCATTATAAGGCACTTTCAATTCAACCATCCGGCCGCAATTAGTGCCTAACAAGGCAAATCAACACGCCTCATATTTCGCTGGTGCTTAAAATGCGCCGGTTATTTGCGAAGTTAGGTATCAAATTCAATGAGTCAAATTAATATCACACAAGGCGACATCACAACTGCATCCGTAGATGTAATTGTTAATGCTGCCAACCCCATTATGCTTGGTGGCGGCGGTGTAGATGGCGCTATCCATAAAGCTGCGGGTGCAAAACTATTAGAAGAATGTCGCAGGGTTAAAGCAACTAATGGTATTCGTTGTCCATCCGGAGAAGCAAGAATCACTTCTGGTTGCAATTTAAAAGCAAAGTTTATTATACATACAGTTGGCCCCAGGTATAAAATCGAGAAAACCCCTGAACATTGTCTTGCCTCAGCTTATACTAACAGTTTAGACCTTGCTGTTTTAAACGACTGCAAGTCTATCGCTTTCCCAGCAATTTCTTGTGGGGTCTATGGTTACCCTATTCAAGAGGCGGCTGAAATCGCAATATCAACTTGCCTAAAAAGTAAATATAAGAATTTGGCAATTAGTTTTTTTCTATACAACAAATCAACTTTTGAGTGTTGGATTAAAGCGCTTGAAAGGCTGAGTGCTTAACAAAACGATGCCCCGGACAAGTTTCGCTAACGCTCAACGTTGTCGGTGATATCAGTGTTATCTGTCATCATAATTTGGAGTAACGAGTGCCGATGATAGAAATTCGTCAAGCAACTGTTGAAGACGCTGCGTTGATTCTCAAGTTTGTGACGGAACTTGCCGCTTATGAAAAAGCCAGGAATCAAGTAATCGCCACAGTGGTTGATATTAAAAATTCTTTATTTTGTAGCGACTCAACAACGAGTGCCGTAATATGCAGTAAAGGGCATGAGCCTATCGGGTATGCCGTGTATTTTTTTAACTACTCAACCTGGCTGGGAAAGCCTGGGCTGTACCTTGAGGATTTATACGTTTCGCCAGAGCACCGGGGCATTGGCGCTGGCACGGCTATGCTAAAACACTTGGCAAAAATCGCGCTTTCAAAAAACTGTGGCCGCTTTGAGTGGAGTGTTCTTGACTGGAATGAATCGGCGATAAAGTTCTATCAATCAATTGGCGCAAAATCACAACAGGAATGGGTGGGTTACCGTTTGTCCGGGAAAGCCCTTGAAGAATTTGCTAATAACTAAAAATGGTTCAAGATACTTTAAGGAAAATATTATGACGATAAGTTATTATCAACACTATGAAAAGCAAGTATATCATCCGTTCCCGAATTTCGGAGAAGGCATTTAGGGAGATATTGAAGTTGTTTTGCATAGATATAGAAGCGTCAAAGATAGCTAAAATCACCGGCGTGAGTCGTCCGGCGATCAACCGAATTGTCGATAAGATCAGAGACAGAATTGCCCATGACTGCGAACGCATCAGCCCGTTTGAACCCGGTTCGGTTGAGCTGGACGAAAGCTATTTCGGCCCCCAGCGCGTGCGCGGTGCGCGCGGGCAAGAAAACGCCGGTTTTCGGCATGCTGCAGCGTGGCGGGAAAGTGTATACGCAAGTCGTCAACAACTGCTCCAGGGCTGAAATCATGCCGATTATCAAGCAAAAAGCCCACCCCGATGTGGTTCTTTACAGTGATGGATTTAAGGCCTACGACGGCCTGGTCGATTTTGGTTATAAGAAGCATTATCGTGTTATCCATTCGGCCAATGAGTTTGCTGACGGGCATAATCACATCAACGGCATTGAAAACTTCTGGGGATTGTGCAAGGTGCGTCTGGGGCGCTTTCGCGGCATCCATGAACACAAGTTTTATTATCATCTGAAAGAGTGTGAGTTTAGGTTCAATATGCGCCATGAAAATATCTATCAGCACCTGCTGAAATTGATCCGAGATAATCCGCTTAAAGTATCTTGAACCTAGTTTTTAAATCTTTCAGATTTAGCAGGAGACTTCACAGGGATGACCTCAGCTACAGAGTGGAATAAATGGCTAGCTGGGCAGGAGATGCAGACTCTTGATTCGTTCCTTGCGAAACCGATGCACGCCTTCTCGATGTGCCAAGCGGAACGATCGACTAGCAAAGACTACCATGGACGCGAGATTCTAGAGCTGCTTCAGAATGGTGCGGACCAAGCCATACTGGCTATGGCACGCGGCCGAATTCGGATTGAACTAGAAGCTGGATATCTACTGTTCGCTAACACTGGCAAGACATTTTCTAAAGCGGGTGTCAGCTCCCTACAGAATCCCCATGTTAGTGCGAAGCGAAACGCGCGATTGGTTGGTAACAAAGGGCTTGGTTTCAGGAGCGTCTTAAACTGGTCTGATGAACCAGTGATCTTTAGCGATGGGTTGCAAATTGCCTACAGTAAGGAGAAGTTGACAGAAATTGAAAGCGAGTTAATAAAAAAAAGCGACCAGTACGCTAGAGAACTCGAAGAGCAGTATCCGGGCCGAAAGCTGCCTCAGCTACCCTTGCTTCCATTCCCCTTATATGCCAATGCGAGTGGAGAGATAGACCTCTCATATTCCGACGCGAATATGATCCAACGGTGCCATGCACTTATCAGAGAAGAAAAATACGACACGGTGATTGCCATGCCGTTTAATTTTTCCTCGTCTTTTTCGAATGCGAGAGATCAGATTGATAATCTGACTATAGAAGTGTTGCTGTTCGTGTCTGGGTTGAATGACATCTGTATATCGATAGAAGGCCTAGAAAAACGCTTTTCGAAGGAAAAATCGGGCAAGCGCATTTCACTTATTGAAGATGGTGAACTTTCATCCCAATGGATCCTTTTTGAGTCTCGGGGAAAACTACCTTCGGATATTGGAGATGAAGAAAAGAGTCCGAATGAATACGAACTACTTGTTGCAGTACCTAGGGGCGATATTGCCGACATGGGAACTGGATTCTTGTATTCCTACTTCGCGACGCAAGTCGAATTACCCATACGCGCGAGGTGCCATGCGTCTCTTGAGCTTGAGCAAAATCGTAACCACCTTATTGAGTCTGATCAAAACGAACTCATCATTCGAAAGCTCGGTGAATTCGTCGCCCAAGTGGTTGAAAAATCAGCAGAGAAATCTCTCTGCAAACCTGCGTATTTGCTAGTCAAACCTGAAGAGAATCCGCGCAAAGATAAGTATCTACAGACATTTTTCGATGCACTATTGGAAAATCTACGTGAGAAGAAGTTCGTGCCTACCATCGACAGAGAACTATCCACTCCACAAGAATGTATTGGCATTTATACCGCCGACGCGGATTGGCTGCCCGCAAAATGCTTTCCAGACGTAGTAAATACTCAATATTCCGGCGACAACAAATTTTTTGAGCAGATCGGAGTGGAGTTTCTAAGCGCCAACGTCGTGCAAGAAAAACTGATCCAACTTAGCAATCTTTCTTCTGCAGAAAGATCGATGATGATATGGGGTGTAGAAACTTATTCACCAGAACTGGCCCATCCTGGATTGCTCATCAATGAAAATTCTGAAATCGATGCTAAGGCACGTGTATTCACTTTTTCCGAACAGATGTCGGATCTAAAGTTCCCAGAATGGTCGAGAATCTTTGTGTTAGACGAGTCCCTAAAAGAGCAGCTACTGAAAAAGTTTGAATATGACGATCAGCGTGAACTCCAACAACAAATGACTACAAATTTTGGATTGAGAGAGTTCTCGTTCACGAGAATGATCGAATCTGTTGTCGCTGACGCAAACCGTGTTAAGAAGGCGTCAAAGGGTAAGCAACGGCAAATCAATGAAGATTTGGTCTATTTTCTAGCCAGCATTTTCCGACAAGGTTGGCCAGTGAACATTGCCGAATTTCCATCCAATATCGGCATTCCGCTGCCTACCCAGGCGCGTCGCTTTGAAAATTCTACAAAGCTGTATCTTGGCAAACACTACGGATATCAGGGTGAAACCTTACAGGGTTTGTACAGCAACGTAGACCGAGGGCTACTGGTTGCAGGCCCAGAGCGACTGAATCTAAATCTCGGAAAAGATCTCGTTGTCGAGTTTCTGAAATGGATAGGAGTTAAAGATCGGCCACGCGTTACCAAGACAGCCGAGATCGATAGTGACTTTATTAAATTTGTCGCTACTTCATTGGTTTATCCAATTCGTTTTCAGGAATATGCCCTCGAGAATGCCGGAGACTTCCGGCAAGTAAAATTCCATGAGATCAAGACTATGGATCGACTGGATGACGTTCTAGCATCAGAAAGTTACGAGGCGATTCTCGCCTGGCTCAGCAGCGACACACGGCTAAGCGAACTTAAGTTATCTTCAAGGGAGAATGCCACTATCTCTTTAAGGCGAGGGCAGGATAGGAATCAGCGTTACTTTTCTGAACCTCTGCCAAGTTATATCAACTGGAAAATCCAAAATACGTCATGGATGAAGGATAAAAGCAATCTCAAACATGCACCGACGAGTTGCGTATTCGGTACAGCGCTGAATGAGGCTTCTTTTCCTAAACCCAAGATACCAACGCCAAAGCAGCTGACAAAATTTGGTCTAGATAGAGGAAGTCTCGCAGTTGCGTTTCGCCACGCTGGGGTTATTACATCATTGGACGAATTGAGTAGTGATGAGCTTTATGGAAAACTTTTGGAGCTCCCCCTAGCTGACCCTAAGGGATCCACCGCAAAATCCATGTACATGGCAGTGTTGGAAAGTGATTTAATCCCTATAGATGAATCTAACCATTTTAGACGTCTATTTATTGAAACCGGCCAGATGTGGGGCCATCAAGGTGACAATCTGGGTTACTTTGAGTTGGGAAGCCTTTTTTATATTGATAGCGAAGGGATTCCATATGCATTGACCTCCAAGCTTCCAATTGTCGATCTACCTAGAAAAAGAGGCGCAAAAAAGATTCATCGTTTCTTTGGTATTAATACAATCAGTAAAGCAGAACTCGAACAAAATGTGCTTAAGTACACTCCCAGTAGCGATCCTGTAGATGACTTTTCCCAGGCAAAACCCTACTTTTATCTATTGCGAACCGACCCAAAGAAAATGGAATTGGAACGATTACACGATCTTGAGCTTGTTTTCTGTGATCAGGTTACTTGTAAATTTTCTTTCCAAGAGACAGTGATCGCCGCTGATCTTAAGCGTTGGGAATGGGTTATTGATGGAAATAAGCTCTACGTTGTTGTAGATCCAAAAGTAGGTGTTATCTCAGACTTGGTATCTGATTCCATTGGTTCAGCGATCGCATCTCTTTTTGGCCTTGCTGGAGGAACGGAGTTCGCAAGCATCTACCGATGCGTCCCTGAGTATCGAAAAGACCTACTTGAAAAGATGCGGGGGGAAGAGGTTCCGGAGGACGCGGAAGCAATCTTTACAGATCTAGGTATCTATGAATTCGCTTCAGAGGATGAGCTTTTGAAATCTCCCATTCCTGAACAGGAAACACTACCCACAGAAGATGAAGACGGTTTTCAAGACATCGATGATGAAGCGGTAGTGCCATCCAAAATTCAAAATGAGACCAATGCAAAGATTGAAATTACAGAACTTGAGTATCTGCAGAAAAAAGACAAACAAAAAGTAAAATTGAGCATTAGAAAGCTCTCTGGAAACCGTCAAACCTCTGCAGGCTACCAACTAACAGACTCTGTGTTGTGTCAAGAGCTAGCATTTCAGTTTGAGAAACTTCAAGGTCGTTTCCCACTCAAAGTCGGACATGTCGTTGGTATCCAAGGTTTTGGTTGCGACCTCCTCTCATTTGAGAATCAAGATATACGCGACAAATTTGAGAAGGGAATCACGCGCGAGATGGAGGTTGTATCCAGGTTAATTGAAGTCAAAGGACGCAAAAAAGGCTCGTCTGACATAGAACTGAAAGGAAATGAGTTAACCGCCGCCAAACGTTACAAGAAGAAGTACTACATTTATCGAATATTTAAGGTGGATGAGGACGACTTTGAATTGGGGATTCTCAACGCACCCACTCTACAAAAAGAGGTTTTGCAAGAAGCTGTGTACATTGATCTGCTTAGATCAACTAAAACACAGAGATATCTGCTGAGTAAAAAAAATTAAGGTTCAAGATACTTTAAGGAAAATATTATGACGATAAGTTATTATCAACACTATGAAAAGCAAGTATATCATCCGTTCCCGAATTTCGGAGAAGGCATTTAGGGAGATATTGAAGTTGTTTTGCATAGATATAGAAGCGTCAAAGATAGCTAAAATCACCGGCGTGAGTCGTCCGGCGATCAACCGAATTGTCGATAAGATCAGAGACAGAATTGCCCATGACTGCGAACGCATCAGCCCGTTTGAACCTGGTTCGGTTGAGCTGGACGAAAGCTATTTCGGCCCCCAGCGCGTGCGCGGTGCGCGCGGTCGAGGCGCGGGCAAGAAAACGCCGGTTTTCGGCATGTTGCAGCATGGCGGTCAAAAATTTCAATTCGTATCCAGAATCTCCCGAAGTCATTAGATTACGCGAGGGAACGTACGAATTGATTCGTGCGCGACAAACCATTGAAGATATGGTCAAAAACGAAATTGACGTACAGTTGGAAAATTTACCATAAACAAATGAATCAACTGTTCCTTTTTATTTTGTTCACTGTGCCGTTGGTTTGGAGTCCCGGTCCGGTCAACATCCTGTTGGCCGGTTTGGGCGCCAATCATGGCATTTGAAAAAACCTGCCATTTGTCGGCGGATTGATTTGTTCGGCAACTCTGATTTCAATTGTCTGCTTGTTAGGTTTTCAGGTTGTTCTACAAAACGAGGGAGTTTATCGCGGACTGGTTGTCGCCGGCTCGTTGTACATTATGTATTTGGCAATCAAGTTGTATCGTCTGCAACCAAATACCATCGACAAAAATGTCGTTACACACCGATTTCGAGACGGGCTGTTGGTCACGTTATTGAATCCAAAATTTTATATGATGGTTACCGCGGTTTTCGCGCAGTTCATTGCTTCCAACGCAAGCAACGCGGCATTTGTGGTAGTCGGGTTTATTTTTAGGGGCTGTCCTAGATAACTAAATTTATCGTAGGATAGCAGAATGAGAAAGAGTCGTTTAAGCCAGTATAAACAAAATCGATTAATTGAGTTATTTGTGGCGGGTGCGACAGCCAGAACGGCAGCATCGTTAGTGGGTATTAACAAGACGACTGCCGGTTATTATTTTCACCGCCTTCGTGGTCTGATTTATCGCAACGATGACAATGGCGGGTTGATCGCCGGTGAGATTGAGGTGGATGAAAGTTATTTTGGCGGAAAACGCAAAGGCAAGCGCGGTCGCGGGGCGAGCGGCAAGGTGCCGGTATTTGGCTTGCTTAAACGAGATGGCAGGGTGGGTGCCCATAGCCGATGCTCGGAGTAAAACCCTGCGATTATTCGGCGCAAGGTGAAGCCGGACAGCGTGGTTTATTCCGATTCATTTCGCGGTTATAATGTGCTGGATGTATCTGAGTTTAAGCATCTGCGCATTAATCATAGCAAGATGTTTGCCGACGAGCAGAATCACATCAACGGCATTGAGAATTTTTGGAGCCAGGCGAAGCGGCAATTACGCAAGTTTAACGGGGTTCCGAGGGGTCATTTTCCGCTGTTTTTGAAGGAGTGTGAGTGGCGTTTTAACAACAGTGACCCAAAGTCTCAATTAAGTCAATTGAAACAATTGGTTAGAAGCGATATGGGTTAGTTATCTAGGACAGCCCCAAAGTTAATTCAAGAATCGTGCCAAACGTTGGCGTTCTCGGCAAAGTCGGCGGCGAGTGCCGGGACTACGCAGAAACGATGGCCACTCGGTGCTTGCATGACCCACCAGTCTTTGACCGGTTTAATGCGTCGGGCGCCGAGTTTTTCGAGACGCCTGGCTTCGGCTTCCACATCATCGGTTTCGATATCAAGATGAACGCGGCTTTGATGGTCAACACGCTGCAATTCAATGCGCGGCTCGCCGAGGTCGGTGTTGAGTAACCAATAGGTTGGATTGGTTTGCGCTTGCGGGTCGTTGGCAAGCACTTCATGACCGAGGGCGCGACCCCAGAAGTTGGCATCCTGCTCAAGGTCGGTGGTGCGACAATCAATGATGAATCCGCATAACCTGCTTTTGTGCATGCTCGTTCGCTACGGCTGCGTCAATGCGTATGTTCCTTGCGAAAAACATACACCCCGTCTTGCGCCTCGGGGAATAATTGTATCGCGGCAGGATGGTTGACCGGTTTTCCGCTGTCGTCTCGCATCAGGTTTTGCTCGGATACATATGCGATGTAACTCTCTTTGGTCTGCTCGGCCTCCGCCAGCAAATGATAAAACGGTTGATCGCGTTCGGGGCGAATGTGTTCGGGGATGGACTCAAACCATTCTTCGGTGCCGCTGAACTCCGGGTCAACATCAAAGACAATACCGCGGAACGGATACACGCGATGGCGAACCACCTGACCAATCTGATACTTGGTGCTTTTACTGAAGACGGTTTCGGTTTTTTTATGGCTTGTCATCGAGATTGATTCGGATTGTCCGGCGTTTTGGTGGTATTTTTAACTTATACACCCTTTACGATTTATTTTCCAGCAAAGCCGCGCCCAATGCACATGAAATCGTGCGCGATGTTATTCATTATATTGTGATACCCAACACTCTCGCTTATACTCGCATCCGTGCCACAGAACTCCCTCGCGAATGAACCCGAACCATCACCCAGCATCACAAGCGGACACTTTCCCCAGGATTCTGCTCGACAACGCCGCACGGCTGGCCGACAAGGCGGCCGTGCGCGAGAAAGAATTCGGCATCTGGCAGGTATGGAACTGGCGACAGATGAAAGAAGAAATCTTCGCCTTCGCGGCCGGTTTGCATGCGCTCGGTTTCGCGGCGGGCGACAAATTGGCAATCATTGGCCGCAACCGCCCGCGCATGTATTGGGGCATGACTGCGGCACAATGTTTGCGCGGCATTCCGGTGCCGGTGTATCAGGATTCGGTGGTGGAAGAAATGGAATACATACTGGAACATGCGGAAGTTCGATTTGCGCTGGCGGAAAATCAGGAGCAGGTAGACAAGGTGCTGGCGATTAGGGAAAGCAACCACGACCGAGCACCGCACCTTGAGCAGATTATTTATGACGACGTGCGCGGGCTGAGAGATTATTCCAACAATCAACTGCATGACTTCGCGCAAGTGCAACAACAAGGGCGCGAGTCGCTTGCACGGAATCCGACTTTGCTGGACGCGTCCATCGCCGCAGCAAGCGGCGCCGACACCGCGATATTCCTGTATACCTCCGGCACCACCGGCCGCCCCAAAGGCGTGGTTCTCAGCAACGACAACCTCATCATCACCTCGCGCAACAGCGTCGAGCACGACCATCTCACCGCCGAAGAGGAAACCCTGTCCTACCTGCCGATGGCGTGGGTCGGCGACAACTTGTTTTCCTGCGGGCAGGCATACATCGCCGGGTTTTGCATCAACTGTCCGGAAAGCGAAGAAACCGTGGCGTTGGATTTGCGCGAAATCGGACCAACCTATTATTTTGCGCCGCCGCGAATTTTTGAAAGCCTGCTGACCAGCGTGATGATTCGCATGGAGGATGCCGGTCGTCTCAAGCAAAACTTATTTCGCTATTTCATGGCGGTGGCGCACGCGGTTGGAATTCGCATTTTGAACGGTGAAGCGGTGACTTGGGGCGAGCGATTTAAGTATTGGCTGGGTAATCTGCTGATTTACGCGCCCCTTAAAAACACCATGGGCTTCAGCCGCCTGCGCATCGCCTACACCGCCGGCGAAGCCATTGGCCCGGAAATTTTTGATTTTTATCGCTCCCTCGGCATCAACATCAAACAGTTATACGGGCAAACCGAAGCCGCTGTATTCATAACCATGCAACCCGACGGCGAGGTATATGCCGACACCGTGGGCGTGCCGGCGCCGGGTGTGGAAGTAAAAATCACCGACAACGGCGAGGTAATCTATCGCGGGCCCGGCGTGTTTCAACAGTATTTCAAGGACCGGGAAGCCACCGAAAAAACCAAAGACCGCGATGGCTGGGTCAAGACCGGCGATGCCGGTTATTTCGATGAGCGCGGCCATTTGAAAATCATCGACCGCGCCAAAGATGTGGGGAAACTGAATGACGGTTCGTTATTCGCGCCCAAATATTTGGAGAACAAACTCAAGTTCTTCCCGCAGATTCAAGAGGTGGTAACTTTCGGCAACCAGCGGGATTATGTCGCCGCGTTTATCAACATTGATTTGGATGCGGTGGGCAACTGGGCCGAGCGTAACAATTTGCCGTATACCAGTTATCAGGAACTGGCGGCACATCCCGAAGTGTATACAATGATTGCCGGCAACATCGAAAAGGTCAATCGGGATCTGGCAACCGACCGACGATTGTGTGCTTCCCAGATTCGGCGGTTTTTGATTTTGCACAAGGAACTGGATCCGGACGACGGTGAAATGACGCGCACGCGCAAAGTGCGACGCAACACCATCGTCGACAAATACGCGGTGTTGATCGATGCGTTGTATTCCGACAAAACTCATAGCCACATCAACACCGAAGTTACTTTTGAAGATGGTCGTCGCGGCTCCCTGGAAGCGGATATCGAAATCCGCGAACCGAAAATTTTCGATCCGCTGGCAAAGCCTGACCACGAACGAGAACGAATTGCCGAATGAAAGACACGCGAAAGTTTGACGATGTGCTACTGGCGGTGAATCACATTTCGCTGTCGTTCGGCGGCGTGGTGGCGCTCACCGACATCAGTTGCGACATTCGCCAGGGCGAAATTCGCGCCATCATCGGGCCCAACGGCGCCGGCAAATCTTCCATGCTCAATGTAATCAACGGCTTTTATCATCCCCAGCAAGGGGAAGTGTGGTTTCGTGGTGAGAAGCGCGGCCCGCTGAAACCATTTCAGATTGCGCGTCAGGGCATCGCCCGAACTTTCCAGAACATTGCGCTGTTCAAAGGCATGTCAACGCTGGATAACCTTATGACCGGGCGCATTACGCGCATGCACACCAATTTGTTTTGGCAGGCAATTTGGAAAGGCAAAGCCGAACGCGAAGAGATTGAACATCGCGAGCGAGTCGAGCAGATTATTGATTTTCTGGAAATTCAATCCATTCGCAAAACTCCGGTGGGACGCTTACCATATGGTTTGCAAAAACGGGTTGAACTGGGGCGGGCGTTGGCGGCGGAATCCGAACTGCTGCTGCTGGACGAGCCGATGGCGGGCATGAACCTGGAAGAGAAGGAAGACATGTGTCGTTTTATTCTCGATGTAAACGAGCAGTTCGGCACCACCATCGCGCTGATTGAACACGACATGGGGGTGGTGATGGATCTCGCCGACCGCGTGATGGTGCTGGACTACGGCAGAAAAATCGGCGATGGTCTGCCCGATGAAATCCGCAACAACCAGACGGTAATCGATGCGTATTTGGGGGTTAGTCATGATGGGTGAGCCACGATGGATGAGATGGCAACCACCACTCCGTCATTCCCGCCGCAGGCGGTGTATGTGTTCACTAATTTCACTGCCTGTTTTGTTCCTTTCCAGTGGTATTTTAGCACCGCCCTCTTGGCCGTCATTCTCGCCGGCAGGCGGAAAAAATCGCCGGGAGCGCCATGAATCGACTGGGCGCGAGCGAAGCGAGCCCGAAGGGCGCGTATCAGGGATGATACGCGCAAATCCAGACGCTTTGATGCCGCGATATTCTATACAGGAATGACGAGGCGGGAAGCGTGTTGTTCGGCTCTCACGTCCTGCTCCCCGAACTACCCGCCGTCCCTGGCGATAAACTGGATTATCCAGAACAAGCCAGGCAATGACAGGTTGGGAGACAATGGTAAATCGGAAGGCGATGAGTCCTTTTGAGAATACAATGGTAAACGAAAAAAAAACTGCCAGCGAAATAGTGAACAGTTACAATTCCCGCATAGAATACCGGCGGCGAAACCGTGACAAATTAATAAATGAGCATTGAACTACTAAATACCTTGGAAGTGATATTAAACGGTCTTATGGCCGGGGTGATGTATTCCCTGGTGGCGTTGGGCTTCGTGTTGATTTTCAAGGCATCGGGGCTTTTCAACTATGCCCAGGGCGTGATGTGTTTATTCGCGGCACTCACCCTGGTCGGGTTTCAAACCGGGCAGGTGCCATTCGCGCATCTCATCAATGTGGTGTTCGGCACCGAATATCATCACTGGTCAAACGGTATGAACAGCTTGCTCGCCATCATCCTGACGGTGCTGATGATGATTGCATTTGCCTGGTTGGTGGAGAAACTTGTGTTGCGGCGGTTGGTCAATCAAGCACCGATTATTTTATTCATGGCGACCATCGGTCTGGCGTTTTTTATGGAAGGATTCGGCGATTTGATGTGGGGCGCCGACATCAAAATACTGGACATCGGTATTCCTTCCGGCGGCTCGTTGTGGTGGGAGGACATCACCCGCGTCTGGGCCACGCAAGGCTCCGAGTATTACGGCATGTATATTGATGTTCTCGATGTATGGGCCGCCGGCATCGCGGTGCTACTGGTGGTGGTGCTGGCGTTGTTTTCACAATTCACCAAAACCGGTCGCGCCCTGCGTGCGGTCGCCGATGACCACCAGGCGGCTCTGACTCTCGGCATTTCATTGCGCGCGATTTGGGTTATCGTGTGGTCCATCGCCGGCGTGGTGGCGCTGGTGGCCGGCATCATGTGGGGCTCCAAATCCGGCGTGCAGTTTTCGCTTTCATTGATCGCGCTAAAGGCATTGCCGGTGCTGATTCTCGGCGGCTTCACTTCCATCCCCGGCGCTATAGTCGGCGGCCTTATCATCGGAGTCGGCGAAAAGTTATTTGAATTTTGGATTGGCCCGCTGGTCGGTGGCGCCACCGAAAACTGGTTCGCATATGTTCTGGCGTTATTTTTTCTTATGTTTCGCCCGCAAGGTTTGTTCGGTGAAAAAATTATTGAGCGCGTCTGAACCGGAGTAAAATTCATGAGGTTACCAAAATGAATTCGAACCTAAAAAATCGCACGATTTTTTTGGGCGACAACCTGGGTTTTTTACGGGGAATCAACAGTGAGTGCGTTGATTTGATTTATGCCGACCCGCCATTCAACAAGAAAAAGAAATTCACCGCGCCGATTGGCTCGGCTTCCGAAGGCGCGGGCTTTTTGGATTTATTCGCCGAAGAAGACATCAAAGATGAATGGGTGGATGAGTTTCGCCAGGAGAATCATGAATTGTATGCGTTCTTGAACGGAATTAAAACAATGGGCAATTCGTATAATTATTGCTATCTGGTTTACATGGCGATTCGTCTGGTGGAATGTCATCGCATATTGAAAAAAACCGGTTCGTTGTATTTGCATTGTGATTCAACTATGAACTGGGGATTGCGCGCGGTGCTGGATTGTATTTTTGGTGATAAAAATTTTCGCAATGAAATTGTCTGGGGATATGCCAAACCGCGTCCGGCTAAAAAAATGTTTGTGCGAAATCATGACACCATCTTGTTTTATTCCAAAAGCGAAGCGACCGGGTTTAATCCGCAACGCATGCCGAACTCGAAAGGCGAATACGTTATGCGCAAGCCGATTCAGCGTGCCGATGGAACGATCTGGAAGCCGAAACAACCCGGCGTATTGGCCGGTTCGTGGTGGCACGACATCCCGTCATTCGCCACTCGGATGACCGCCAAAGAGCGCACCGGCTACCCTACTCAGAAACCGTTGAAACTTTTGCAGCGGATTATTGCGGCCTCTTCCCGTTCGGGCGATTTGGTTTTGGATCCGTTTTGCGGATGTGCCACGACTTGCGTTGCGGCGGAAATGTCCGGGCGTCAATGGGTCGGTATGGATGTTTCGGTAAAAGCCTGGGAGTTGATCAATTTGCGGCTGAACAAAGAAATGCCGGATAAGTTGATTGTCGAACAACCAACACTCAACACCGAACCTCCACAACGTGGTAAGACAGAAGTGCGGTCGAAAAAACGTGTGTATGTAATCAGCAATCCGGCATTTCAAGGCATGTGTAAAGTCGGCGTGGCGACCAATGTTGATGCGCGACTCAAAAGTTATCAAACCGCCGACCCGCAACGCGCCTATCAATTGGAATATAAATCCAAACCAACGCCCGAATACAAAACCCTTGAGCCGTATATTCACCGCAAGTTTAACGGCGACCACGAATGGGTGCCGGGGGATGTGGATACGATCATTGCGGCGATAAAAAATTACACGCCGGCGCAAACCGATGTGCTTGGGTTTGATGCTTGATAACATGCTATAACGAGTAAAAAAAATGTTCTATCGAGAAAACGGCGACTTCAAAACCGCGTATCAACAAGACCAGCAAATCTTTCCGATTGCATTGGATCGCTGGTTTGTCATCGCGGTTTGCGCTTTCGCGTATCTGGTCGTACCTTTCATCATCAACGACTACTGGGAAAAATCGGTGTTGTTACCGATGCTGGTGTGGTCAATGGCGGCACTGGGATTGAACATACTGGTCGGCTACTGTGGGCAACTCAGCCTCGGCACCGGCGGCTTCATGGCGGTCGGTGCCTATACTTCGTATAAATTAACCACCGCGTTTCCCGAACTCAATTTCTTTTTGGTGATCTTGCTGTCCGGCGGCGTCACCGCATTGGTCGGCATCGTGTTCGGCTTGCCGAGTCTGCGTATCAAAGGCTTTTATTTGGCGGTGGCAACGCTGGCATCGCAATTTTTTCTGGTATGGTTATTTAACAAAATACCCTGGTTTTACAATTATTCCGCTTCGGGGATGATCATATCGCCCGAACGATTCGTGTTCGGCATCGCCATCACCGGGCCCAACGCACCACCGTGGGCGACCTATTTGTTTTGCCTGATTCTGGTTACCTTGTTCGCACTGGTCGCACGCAACCTGACCCGTGGACGCATTGGTCGTTCGTGGATGGCGATCCGCGACATGGACATCGCCGCGGAGATTATCGGCGTGTCGCCGCTTGCCGCCAAATTATCGGCATTCGCGGTCAGTTCGTTCTACATCGGCATCGCCGGCGCGTTATTTTTCGCGGTTTATCTGGGTGCCGCGGAGCCCACCGAAGCCTTCGGTATCGACAAATCCTTCCTGGTTTTGTTTATGATTATCATCGGTGGGCTCGGCTCGATCTTTGGTTCCTTCATCGGCGCGGCGTTCTTGACGCTGATGCCGGTGCTGATGAAAAATATCATGGTAGGCAGCCTCGGCTGGCCCACCGATTTGGTGGCACACCTCATCTTGCTGATGATCGGTGCGCTGATTATTTTTTTTCTGATCGTCGAACCGCATGGGCTGGCGCAGTTGTGGCGGATTGCGAAAGAAAAATTGCGGCTTTGGCCCTTTCCGCATTAGTGCGGCTGACATGCCCAACCCGGGCAACTTAACCCTTAAAAGAGGATTGAAAATGAAACTGATGAAACTAACGATCGCCGCGCTGAGTGCGGCACTGACTTTCGGCGGCGCCGGCATCGCCTCCGCTGATTTGGTATTCCCGTCGCTCAGTTATCGCACCGGACCTTACGCACCGAACGGCATTCCGGTTGCCGATGGCTACCAGGATTATTTCACTTTATTGAACGAACGAGACGGCGGCATCGGCGGCGAGCCGATTAAAGTGATTGAATGCGAGACCGCCTACAACACCGAAAAAGGCGTGGAGTGTTACGAATCCACCAAAGGTGAAGGTGCGTTGGTTTACCAACCCTTGTCTACCGGCATTACCTATCAGTTGATTCCCAAGGCGACTGCCGACGACATTCCGGTGCACTCCATGGGCTACGGCCGCACTTCCGCCGCCAACGGCAAAATATTCAGCCACATCTTCAACTACCCGGGTACTTACTGGGACGCCGCCTCGATCATCATTAAATATATCAATGGTCAGGAGGGCGGCGATCTTAACGGTAAAAGTATTGCGCTGGTGTACCATAATTCCGCTTATGGCAAGGAGCCCATTCGCACCCTTGAGGAATTGGCAAAAAAACATGGCTATGAGTTAACACTGCTGGCAGTGGATCATCCGGGTCAGGAACAAAAATCCCAATGGCTACAAATTCGCCGCGATCAACCGGACTATATTTTGATGTGGGGCTGGGGCGTAATGAATCAGGTCGCCATCAAGGAAGCGGCCAACATTCGTTATCCGATGGATCACTTCATCGGCGTGTGGTGGTCGGCATCTGAGAACGATGTATTGCCGGCCGGCGAAGGCGCGCACGGCTACAAAGCGATTGCGTTCCACGGCGTAAGCAGCGATTTCCCGATTTACCACGACCTCAAAAAATACGTCGTAGACCAAGGCAAGACGGCCGGCGATGGCTCCAACCTCGGCACCGTGCTATACAACCGCGGACTATACGCCGCCCTGCTCGCTGCCGAAGCGGCGCGTACCGCGCAAAAGATTCACGGCACCAAAAACATCACTTCGGGACAGATGCGCGACGGCATGGAAGCACTCAACATCGACCAAGCGCGCATGACCGCTCTCGGCCTGCCCAACTTCGGTCCTGATATTAATGTGACTTGCGCCAACCACGGCGGGCCCGGGCTGGGCGCGATTCAGCAGTGGGACGCGAAGCGTAAATCGTGGTCGTTGATTACCGATTTCACCGGTGCCGACCGCGAAGTTGTTGATGCGCTTATCCGCGAAGACTCCGCCGCCTACGCAGCGGAAAACTCCCTCACCCCGCGCGACTGTTAGGCGCATTGGCAACACCCCGTCACTCGCGCAAACGGGTGACGGGGTTGTGCGTCTGTGGTGGCTCGGCAAGTAATTTTTAATGCTTCTATTTAATTCGGATGTCTTCGCAACCCACCATCGTTCTTAGCATCAAAAACATCGAGGTGATTTATGATCATGTCATCCTGGTGTTGAAGGGCGTTTCGCTGGAGGTGCCACAAGGCAGCATCGTTGCTTTGCTCGGTGCCAACGGTGCCGGCAAGACCACGACAATCAAATCTGTCTCCAACCTGCTCGGCACCGAGCGCGGCAATGTAACCAAGGGATCGATCGAATTTATGGGTGAAAAGGTGGAAAACCTGTCGCCCACGGCATTGGTGCGACGCGGTGTGGTTCAGGTCATGGAAGGACGCCATTGTTTTGAGCATTTGACCGTGGAGGAAAATTTGCTGACCGGTGCTTACACGCGCAAACATGGACGTTCTGTGATCCGTGATGATTTGGAAAAAGTCTACGGTTATTTTCCGCGTCTCAAGGAACGCCGCAAAAGTCAAGCCGGTTACACCTCCGGCGGCGAGCAGCAGATGCTGGCTGTGGGGCGCGCATTAATGGCGCGACCAAAAATGATTCTATTGGACGAGCCTTCCATGGGACTGGCACCACAACTTGTGCGAGAAATATTTGAAATTATCAAAAGATTGAATCAGCAAGAGGGCGTAACTTTTTTATTGGCCGAGCAAAATACATCGGTGGCATTGAATTACGCTACCTACGGTTATGTTTTGGAAAATGGCCGCGTGGTCATGGATGGTGAAGCGCAATCCCTTGCAGAAAATGAAGATGTCAAAGAATTTTATCTCGGCATCCAGGGCGGCGATAAGAAAAGTTTCCGCCATGTTAAACATTATCGCAGACGCAAACGTTGGCTGGCGTGATTTGCTCCCCTCATGAATAAATATTACGACCAATTGGAAACCCGTAGCACCGCGCAACGCGAGCAGGAGTTGCTGCGTGACATCTCCGCGCAATTGGTTCACGCAAAAGAAAACACCCAGGTTTATGCGGCGGCTTTGCGCGACTATGACGAGGAGCCGCTGACTTCAATTGAGCAGTTACCAAACTTCCCCCTCACCAGAAAATCAGAACTGATTGAGAAGCAGCGCGCCCAGCCACCCCTGGGCGGTCTGAGTGCTTTTGCGCAGGATCAATTAGCCTGTATTTTTGTCTCGCCCGGACCAATTTATGAAGCCAGCACCAGGCGCGCCGACTATTGGCGGTTTGCGCGCACCTTGTTCGCAGCCGGTTTTCGCGCCGGCGATCTGGTGCAAAATTGCTTTTCCTATCACTTCACACCAGCCGGTGCCATGGGCGACAGTGGGTGTAACGCCCTCGGCTGTGGCGTCATCCCCGCAGGGGTTGGGCAAACCGACTTGCAAGCGCAGACCATCAATGACTTGCGACCAAACGGCTATATCGGCACGCCGTCATTTTTGAAAATTATTCTGCACAAGGCGGATGAACTCAATCTGGATTCGAGTAGTTTGCGCAAGGCGTTGGTGTCGGGTGAAGCACTGCCGGCATCAACACGAGACGATTTAATTGCCCGCGGAATATCGGTGCTGCAATGCTATGCCACTGCCGACCTCGGGGTGATTGGATATGAATCTGCTGTGGATTCAGGGCTGATCGTTGACGAGGGCGTATATGTGGAAATTGTGCGCCCTGGCAGTGGTGATTTGGTCGCCGATGGCGAAGTCGGCGAGGTCGTGGTGACCAGTTTGAACCCGGATTATCCTTTGATTCGATTCGCCACTGGTGACCTGTCGGCGATTATGCAAGGTGCCAGTGCCTGCGGTCGCACCAATCGGCGCATCAGAGGCTGGATGGGTCGCGCCGACCAGAGCGTAAAGGTACGCGGCATGTTCATTCACCCCGAGCAAATTGCCGGCATCATCAAACGGCATCCGCAAGTCACCCGCGCAAGGCTGGTGGTTGACTGGGTCAACCAGCAGGACCAAATGACTTTGCAATGCGAATGTCAATCCACCGACCACGAAATCAAATCCGCGGTCATCATCACCATGCGCGACCTGTGCAAAGTGCGCGGCGAAGTTGAAATGGTCGAACCCGACACTTTGCCGAATGACGGCAAGGTGATTGATGATATTCGTAAGTATGATTAAGGAGTTCGGCGGCGTTAGCCGCCTGTCACGCGAAGCGTGACACTACCGCGGCGAGTATCTTTATGTTTTTAAAAGGAAGTAAATGTAAATTCAGTTATTAGGGATTTTCTAACAACTGCTCTTGATTATTTTTTCATTCATTATCTGCGCTTGTTTTGTAGGATCCAATCATAACCAGTATTCGAGGATCAACAACGTCATGATTATAAATTTTTACATTCCAGTTATCACCAAAGAAATTAATCGCTGATCTATTTAAGGTTGCAACTTTATTTCCCGAAGGGTCTTTTAAGGTAAAAGATGTAGCCAAAATATCAACTTGATTAGATACGGCAACCACACTTCCTGTTGCATCCTCAATCGTATATGTAGTTGAAACTTTAAAAAGTGATTTCAAAATATTTTCTTTAATAGTCCCGATCTTCTGTCCCTGACAATCAAAAACATCTATTTGCACACCCCAAGAGAGTAGTTTCTGTTTTGCTTCAGCTACTTTGTTACCTGAGATGTCGGTATAATGAAAAGACTTGGTTAACTGAAGTAACTTTTCACTTATCTTTCCAAAATTTCCATCATCATCTTCCAGATCGAGAACTGTCCCAAGACTTACAGTGCGTTCATTCAGCGTAAATTGATCAGGCATTGATGGAACTTCACAGTCCGCAAAACTAAAAAATGGAAACAGCAAGAGCGTAATAATAAATAAACTTTTCATTGATATGACTCCTTTGATTCGGTTGTATTGTTCATTTTAACTCCTTCTCCTCTCCAAGTCCACCTATTGTTCAATTTATGTAATTTCTACAGGGGAGTTATGAGGTGTTAGGGCTTTATTAAGGAGTGGTGCACATTCAACAAAATACATATTTTTTACTTTTAAACTTTTCCTCTTAGCGATCTTTTCTTTTTAAGTTTTCTCTCTGTAGCTTTGTTAGTCATAAGAACTTCTTTTTTTGTTATTATTCTCGCTTTTTTAAATGGAAAAGTCTTCGCTCTTACTTTTTTCATAATCATCCCCTTATTTCTTCAAACCTATATTTAGCATCCTTAACCTATTCGATTATTTAAGTAAAAAGGAACGATGTATTCAAAAAACAACAATTCCATCCCAAAAAAAGTGTCTCAATGTGATATTCACCCTGTTTAAAAAGAAAACACTTATTCTAACCCATTAATATCACTCGTTTTTCGAAAAGACGGGTGAAAAACCGGTTCAGGGCAACGAATCAGTCCGTTAACTTACACCGTCTTTCTCGTTTTCTTGCTTGTTGCGTATCCTCAGGTGAATCTGACCCCACCCGAAAGCACAAGTGTCAGAAAAGTTGCATCGAACGGTCGAATAGACCAGTTGGCGGTGAAATGTCGTCACGCGTAGCGTGACACTACCGCGGCGAAGCTGCGAATAATAGCGACGCCGTATAAAAATGGGACATGCACAAAATTGTGCGCAGTATTTTTGTTGTCAGGCAAGGCGCGCGAGGAGCGAGGGAGAGAGCAATACATTAAGTATGTGAACGACCGAGCGACGAAGCGCAACACCGCATGGCGACGAAAAGACAAGCGCAATCAAAATCTTCGTTCAAACTTTACTCGAAAAGTCGGATAAATATCACTACTGCGATTATGTTGCGGGTGCCGTTCCGCGCCCAGCGTGGCTTGTAGCGCGCCGCCAGCCAGCGGCACATGATAGACCGCCTCAACTTGCAGATGACGACCGGTCGGGGCGAGGTTCAGGGTGTGATCATGGGTCACCATCTCACCATAGCGCGTGCGTCCGGCAGGAAGGCGCATCTTGAGATTGCCGCGTTCGGTGCGTAGCGGTTGCGACAAACGCAAACCAAACCAGTCATCGCGCCGCCACAAAGATTCCCGCACCGCGCCGATACTAAAGGCGCTGCTGGTGAGCCGGTCAACCTCCTGCACCAGCCCGCCGTTCACCTGCGGACGGGTGCGACCCAGATAGGCGGATGCCAGCAGACGCCAGGGCTTATTAGCACGCATATCATCACCGATACCGTCATTCGCACCAGCATCGCCCAACACCCAGGCACCATTGATGCCGAAGAAGCCGGTTGTGCCCTGCGCCTCGCCGAGCGCACCTTGCAAACGCGCACCGAGAAAACCTTCCCGCTCGCGCACCGCACCGGCTTGCAACCAGAGACCACGACTCAATTGCATGTCCAGCACCGCGCCCAGCCCGCGTTCGCCGCCGGGTTTTTGATAGCCGTCAAACAATGGGCTGCCTTGCATCAGCGCGAAACCAAATCGTCCATTGCCTGACCAGCCGATACCGGGACCATCCCGCACCAAAGACAAGTAGGGCGAGGCGAAGGCGAGGGAGTCGCTGAAGTGATTCATCATCACCTCGCCATCGTCCAACCGCAACGGCGCGTGCGCATAAAGCCCCAATGCGCGCCCGGCCTGGTCGCCGTAGGACAACCACCAGCCGTGCGCGAACGACAAGCGCGCGTCTTCAACCTCATCGCCGTCAAAGCCAAGCGACAAGGTTGTGCCGCGATGCCCGTCGCCGCCGTTGAATGACGACACCGGTGTCAGCGTCATGTCGTGTTGCTCGCGCCTGCCATCATCACGCGCCGCTTGCGAGACCAAGTTTTCCGCCGACAGAAAAAACGGCGCGTCCAATTCATCGAACGCGGCGAACTCCACTTCCGCCAACTGGGCTTGCATCGCGGTGCCGAACGCATCGCCGGACAAGGCAAATCGGATGCCTGCCAGGGGGCGGCGATTCGGGTCGCCGGACATACCGGTCATCAACGCACCGGCCGGCGAGGTGGCGGCATCTAAATCCACCAGACCATGACCGTAGGTGTCAGAGTCAGTATACCTGCCCTCGCGGTTGGCAGTGGCGAGCAGACGGCTGACCACTTCCGTGTTGCCGAGTTGCCCGCGGAAAAACTGCCGCAAGACGGCGAGCGAACCACTGACGATTGGTGCGGCGAGAGATGTGCCGCCGCGGTTCGACGGGAACACGGTGTAGGCAGCATTTCCAGAACTAGACGCAGAAACCAGTCCGCTACCCGGCGCAGCAATGCAAAAACTTTTGGCGATGCCGCAACGGCTGGAGTAGTCGGCGATGCTACCGTCCTGGTCCAGTGCCACCACCGCAATGGTATTTTTTTGCAACTCCGGGAAGTAGGCACCGAGCCCCGCCCACAGATCCGGCGAGTCGTGTTGCGGTATTTGCCCGTCTGACAAAGTCTTACCGCCTGCGTTGCCAGCCGCCCACACGATAATCACTTTGTCGGCATCGAGTGTACCCCTTTGCGCTAATGCTGCGGCAGTGTGTCCTAATCGGCTACGAACTTCCGCTCGGCGGTAGTATGAAACCGCACCATTTACACCAAAACTTTGATTGATGATGGCGGCACTGTTGCGCCGTGCAAAATTGATGATTGTGCGGTAAAAATTTGCATCGCTCCAGTCATCTGCGTTGGTATAGTTTTCCAGCGGAAAGTACCGGTAAGCACCAGGCGGCGGAGGGTCGCCCAATTCAATCTCGCCAAAGGCAATGTTGGCATCAAACGCCACGCCGTGCATGTTGAGATTCGTATTGGTAACCACGCCATCGCGCTCGCCAGCCGCCAGAGCGGCGACTAAAGTGCCGTGGAACTTGTCGTCATCGTCAGGGCTATATCCGCTCTCAGTTTCTTTGATTACTTTGCCCTGGCGATTGAACTCTCGGTGAGTGTCGCGAATGCCCGTGTCAACAATCGCAATGGTCTCGCCCGACCCAGTGGCACCACGCGCAAATGCCGCGGCGGCGTTGATCATGCGCAGATGATACTTCTGACCGGAAACACGCTCTCCTCCTCCCGGTGGCATGAACGAATAGCGGACCCCGTATTCTGGAAAGGCTTCTGCCATGCTTTTGCGGATGGCGTAATCGTCATCATCAGGCGAAATAGTGACCACCGGCGAGGTGCGCGGAAAAGGTATGGGAGGAACTTCTATCAGTAGCGGTTGCGGTGGCGCAGGTTCGCTGTTACTACTACTACTACCACCCCCACCGCCGCAACCAACCAACAAAGTCAGCGCGCATAGCGCAAGTACCGCGCGCGTATTATTTCGGGGGGGGGGGGCAATGGTTGTAATTTTGCGAACATACTTCATTATGGCGGTCAATTTAACTTCTGTTTTGGCAGGTAAGATGAAAGTTGGCGATTGTAATACACATCACTCTCGCCGTCATTTACCCTCTTTACCAGTATAAAAAGCCGGCCATTCACGCCGAACGATCGGGCTGTCGCTGGCAAGGGAATAACACTGGTCGATGATGCGCGGGCGTTCGCGTTTGGGGCGTTTGTCAGCGCGTTGTTCCAGCGCGATGTGCATGGTTTGAAACGCGGTGGTGGACAATGGCCCCAGCAACTCAAACAAGTGCGTGCAACTCTCGCGGCGACCAATCCGCTCGCGCGCTTGTCGCAACCAGCCACTTTTGATTTGCAAGCCGACTAGATTTTTCATCACCGCCCGCGCACCGCTACACATGCGAAACGGCGCGTATTCCATTTCGGCGTGCACTTCGATGATGTTCATGTCCAGGTCGAGCGTTACGCGCAGCAACATCAAGTGCACCGGTTCACCGGCTTTGACTTCGCCGCGGTCGCGGTTGTGATAGGAATAAGTTTTGACATCCGACATGCGGGCTTCGATATCCCACAGATCGTCTTCGCGCCGAAATCCTTCGCAACTTATTTTGCGATGATGCAATTTTTCGCGCGCCACCGGTTCAGGCAATGACATGATTTTTTGCTCCGCTTGAAAATTTGCTTGCTATTTAATGGCGCGACAATGCCGTTGCCACTTTGGAATGATTTTCGCAGCCAAGTTGTGCGCAGATATAATCCCCCGCCGGCAACAATTTGTCCAGCAAAACACCGCTGTGAATTTTCAGTCCGTCCAATAGATATACCACATCCTCGGTGGCGACATTGCCGCTCGCGCCTTTGGCGTAGGGACATCCGCCGAGTCCGGCAATCGCGCTGTCGATAACGCACACTCCCAATTGCATCACCGCGTAAATGTTCGCCAATGCCTGGCCGTAGGTGTCGTGAAAGTGCGCCGCCAGGTTTTCCATGGGAATATCGTGCGCGACTCGTTCCACCATTGCCCGGGCTTGGTCCGGCGTGCCGATGCCGATGGTATCGCCCAGCGAAATTTCATAACAGCCGAGGTCGTGCAGCAATCGCGACACGCGCGCAACTTCGTCCAACGAAACTTCGCCTTGATACGGGCAACCGAGTGCGCAGGAGACATAGCCCCGGACTTTGATGCCGGCGGAAAGCGCGCGCTTTGTCACGGCGGCGAAGCGTTCGATGCTTTCGTCAATGCCACAATTAATGTTCTTGCGGCTGAAGGTTTCCGAGGCGGCGGCAAACACCGCGATTTCTGTGGCACCGGATTGCATGGCATCTTCCAGCCCGCGGAGGTTGGGAACCAGCACCGGATAACGCACACCTTTGTTTGCGCTCGCCATTCGGTGGATGGATTTCAACACTTCGCCGCTGTCGGCCATTTGCGGAATCCACTTCGCCGAAGTAAAACTGCCGGCTTCAATGGACGGCAATCCCGCTTCGCCAAGCAACCGAATCAACTCCACCCGCGCCTCCACCGGCAGCGTGCGCGCTTCGTTCTGCAATCCGTCCCGCGGCCCGACCTCGACGATGGTGACTCGTTGCGGCAGCATCAGTCCTGTTCCAGCGCTTCCAGTCGGAGCAGTTGATCCCCTTCGCGCACTTGTTCGCCTTGCCGAAAAAATATTTTCATCACTCGCCCATCGTGGGGCGCGGTGATGGTGTGTTCCATTTTCATCGCTTCCAGTGTCAGCAACGCCGCGCCGCGCTTCACCAGTTGGTTTTCTTCAACCACAACCGAAACCACGCTACCCGGCATCGGCGCACGCAGTGCGGCGGCATGATTCACCTCGGCAGCGGTGTCGCCCATTCGTTTGCCCGTGTTGTCCGCCACCGTCAACGTGCGGCGGCGTCCGCCGATGTTGATATAAATGGTGTCCGAAACCTTGTCAACGGAAACGACTTGCATCCGCTCGCCGTAGTGGAACTGGAAATTTCCACCCGCCAGGGTTGTCAGCGCAACGGGCAGGGATTCACCGTCGATGAGTGCAAACGACCGCCCTTGTTCAAAGCGGATGGTGTATTCCAGTTCGCCAGACGCGGTGGTGAAAACGCAGGTCGCATCAACCGGTAAGTTGAGTTGCCATGGTGTCGCCGGTGACCACGGCGAGAACGGATCGCAGTGGTCGTGCGGGATTTTGTTCTGGTTGGTTGTGATAGATGTATTTTCAAACAAACAAGCAATCGCCAAAAAAATTTCAGGCGATTGGTGGGCAGCGAATAAAGTTTCACGATTTCGTTCGATGAATGTAGTGTCCAGCATCGGCTTAACGAAATCCCCCAGCCCGGTCACCGCGTGAAGAAAACCGAGATTGGTGGTAACGCCGGCGATATCAAATCCGGCCAGCGCATTGCGTAATCGTTTGCGCGCCGACTCGCGGTCTTCGCCCCACACAATCAGTTTGGCAATCATCGGATCATAGTGCGGGGAAATTTCATCTCCCTGGTTCACGCCGGAATCAATCCGCAAGCAAGCGTGTTCCGGCGCGTGTCGATAGACCGCCAGCGTGCCGGTGGCGGGTAGAAAATTGTTGTCGGGATTTTCCGCATAAATTCGCGATTCCATGGCGTGACCGTTGATACGCAACTCCGACTGAGTGCACGGCAGCGGCTCGCCGGCGGCCACTCGCAATTGCCATTCCACCAAGTCTTGCCCGGTAATCATCTCCGTGACCGGATGTTCCACTTGCAAGCGGGTATTCATTTCCATGAAATAAAAGTGCGAATCGTCCCGCGCATCCAATAAAAACTCCACCGTGCCGGCGCCGATATAGTCGATTGCCTTTGCCGCATCAATAGCAGCCGCGCCCATCTTTTTGCGAAGTTGCGCACTGATGCCCGGCGCCGGTGCTTCTTCAATAATTTTTTGGTGGCGACGTTGAATGGAACAATCGCGTTCGAACAAATGAACGGCGTGGCCGTGCTGGTCGGTGAAAATCTGCACTTCAATATGTCGTGCCGTCGACAAATATTTTTCGAGAAGCACCCGATCATCGGCAAAAGACGCGGCGGATTCGCGCTTAACCGCCGCCAGCGACTCGGCAAACTCATCGGCGCGTTCCACCACGCGCATGCCCTTGCCGCCGCCGCCAGCCACCGCCTTGATGAGCAGCGGATAACCGACCTCATCGGCCGCAGATTGCAACGTTTTTGCACCCTGCCCCGCGCCTTGATAGCCCGCCACCACTGACACTCCGGCGTCGATCATTAACTCTTTGGCACGACTTTTTTCGCCCATGGCGCGGATGGCATCGGCGCCGGGTCCGATGAAAGTCAGATCATTGCGCGCGCAAGTTTCGGCGAAGTCGGCGTTTTCAGAAAGAAACCCGTAGCCGGGGTGCACCGCTTCGGCACCGGTTTTTTTGCATGCGTCGATGATTCGAGACGCGCATAAATAGCTTTCCGCCGCCGCCGAGGCACCGATAAAAAAAGCCTCGTCGCATTCCCCGACATGCCGGGCATCGCAGTCCGCCTGCGAATATACCGCCACGGTTTTGATGCCCATGAGTTTTGCCGTGCGAGCGATGCGGCAGGCAATTTCGCCGCGGTTGGCAATGAGGATTTTGTCGAACATAATTCGGCTACATCCGAAACACGCCGAACCGAGTCGGCGGGATCGGCGCGTTGAGCGCAGATGATATGCCCAACGCCAACACCTTGCGCGTATCCGCCGGGTCGATCACGCCGTCGTCCCACAATCTCGCGCTGGCGTAATACGGATTTCCCTGATGCTCGTATTGCTCGCGGATTTTTTGACCGAATTTCTGCTGTTCATTTTCCGCCCAGGATTTTCCCTTCGCCATGGAATCGGATTTGATGCGAGTCAGCACGCCGGCGGCTTGCTCGCCACCCATTACCGAGACGCGCGCGTTCGGCCACATCCACAAAAACCGTCCGCCGTAGGCGCGCCCGCACATGGCGTAGTTGCCGGCGCCAAAACTGCCGCCCACCACCACGGTGAACTTGGGAACTTTCGCGCACGCCACCGCCATCACCATCTTGGCACCGTCTTTGGCAATGCCGCCCGCTTCGGCTTTTTGCCCGACCATAAAGCCGGTGATGTTTTGCAAAAACACCAACGGCAAACCGCGTTGCGCGCATAGTTCGATGAAGTGCGCGCCTTTTTGCGCGGACTCGGAAAACAAAATGCCGTTGTTGGCGATGATGCCGACCGGATAACCGTACAGGTGCGCGAATCCGCAAACCAATGTCGCCCCGTATAGTTGTTTGAATGGATCGAATTCGCTTCGGTCAATCAGACGAGCGATGACCTGGAGAATGTCAAACGGTTTGCGCGAATCCTTCGGCACGATGCCGCGCAATTCTTCGGCGGGATAGATCGGCGCCACCGGTTGTTGCACTTTCAATTCAACTTTTTTGCGGCGGTTGAGGTTGGCGACAATGCGCCGTGCGATGGTTAATGCGTGGACATCGTTTTCGGCGCAGTGGTCGGTAACGCCGGAAGTGCGCGAATGTAAATCGGCGCCGCCCAGTTCTTCGGCGCTGACGACCTCGCCGGTGGCGGCCGCCACCAACGGCGGACCGGCGAGAAAAATCGTGCCTTGCTGCTTGACGATGATGCTCTCGTCCGACATCGCCGGAATATATGCCCCGCCGGCAGTGCACGAGCCCATCACCACGGCGACCTGCGCGATGCCGGCGGCGGACAAATTCGCTTGGTTGTAAAAAATTCGCCCAAAGTGATCGCGGTCGGGAAAGACCTCGTCTTGACGCGGCAAAAACGCGCCGCCGGAATCCACCAGATAAATACACGGCAGATGATTTTGCGCGGCGATTTCCTGCGCGCGCAAATGTTTTTTCACCGTGAGCGGATAATAGGTGCCGCCCTTGACCGTGGCATCGTTGGCGATAATCACGCACTCCTGCCCGGCAACCCGCCCGATGCCGGTAATCAAGCCGGCGGCCGGCACTTCATCGTCATACACTTGATACGCCGCCAGTTGCGAAAACTCCAGAAACGGCGTTGCCGGATCAATCAACCGACGGATGCGTTCACGCGGCAGCAGTTTGCCGCGGTCGAGATGTTTTTTGCGCGCGCGCTCACCGCCACCGAGGGAAATTTTGGCTACGCGTTCACGCAGTTCATCGCATAGTTCGTCCATCCATTGGCGATGGGCGATGAAAGATTCGTCTTTTGGGTTCAAGTTGTTTGGAATAATCGTCATGGTGACCAACTTTGTGTCTTTTATGATATGCTTATCAACCAACTTTCAAATAATCTGTTTTTATTAGGAGATACAAATCATGCCTGGCAAAAAAAGTGGTCCATTCAACGAGTCTGGTATCGAAAATTTGGCGCAGAATAAACCAGTCGTATATGAAATCAAAAACGCCAATGATAAATCGATCTACATCGGGTCGGCAAAACGAGGGCGGGTGGAAGAACGACTTAAAGAACATCTTCCTGGAAACAAAAACCCGATTTCTGGTGGTACGAAAGTTACAATCCAACAAGCAAAAAGCATTGATGCCGCAAAAGAATCTGAAGCTAGAATGATTAAACGCAAACAACCGCCTAGAAATAAGCAAGGAAAATAAGTAAAACTTAATCATGGGTAGAAAAAAGAAAATAGTGGATATTGACGATCGTTATTTCTTCAGACCGCTACCCTTTATATCGCCAACAAGAAATTTGTCAATTTGATTTCTGAATTTATGTTTCAGGGGTAACCCTGCCAAAATACTGTGATTTAAATGCGACGGAACAACAAACCATACAGGATGCCCCGTTGAAATAGGATGTCCCTTTTTATCCCAAAACCAGCGTATGCCGAGCACAGGATCACAACCCCAACCCATAGCCACTATCGCCCAACGTTCTTCGATGTTTTTATAAACGACGGCATAAGGCCCACCAACCATGTTTTTCGGTGAGTTGATTTCTAGTATTTTGATATCGTCGTTAATATTAAATTCTTCTTCACTCATGGTGTTCGCCTCTCAAGTTTGGATTGACGGTGGATTGGATAGCAGCATAGTTATCGTTCATTCATGTGTTCCATGATTTGTAACATCCGAAAAAATGGATTGTTTGTAGCGTGAGTGTGTTCTGTAGCGAGTTTTTTTAATACATCGACACGCTCCTTGTATTCGCGGTTAATTATCAGTTCAAGGTCATCAATTTCAGACAAATGCTCGGTCAAATACCCCACAGGCACATATGGCGACCAGAACATATAATGAAGATCGTCGAAATGTGTCAGATGTTCATCAGCATACCGTTTTTGTCGCTCAAACTTTTCTTTTATTCTTATCACAGTATTTTCGTTATTCCCGTATAAAAGCCCACGGATGTGTGTCGTAACTTCCACCAGAAATGCGGTTTTTGTATGAAAATTCAAACCGATGACATCCAGCTCGGCCAACCCTTGCATTCCCCCGCCTGGTGGCCGCACGTTGTAACCAACAAAGTCACACTCCTCTACAAATTCAAGGTGTGCACCAATGATGTATTCGCCGATGTCGGTCAGCATAATAGTTTTCCCCAGCGAGTTAGAAAACGGCAACCATCACATCACCTCAACCGCCATCGCCACCGCCTCGCCGCCGCCGATGCACAATGATGCCAGCCCGCGTTTGCCGCCGTAGCGTTTTAACGCCGCCAGCAAAGTTGCCATCAGTCGTGCGCCGGAAGCACCGACCGGATGACCCAATGCGCAGGCGCCGCCGTGAATGTTGACCTTTTCATGCGGCAAGTTGAATTCCTTCATCGCCGCCATGGTCACCACGGCAAACGCTTCGTTAATCTCGAACAAATCCACCTCGTCAGCGCGCCAGTCGATGCGTTTCAGCAAACTGCCGATGGCACCGACCGGCGCGGTAGTGAACCATGCCGGGTCCTGGGCGTGGGATGCGTGGCCAACGATGCGCGCCAGCGGTGTGCAGCCGCGTTTTTCGGCTTCGGACAGCGGCATCAACACCAACGCTGCGCCGCCGTCAGAGATGGAACTGGAGTTTGCCGGGGTTACGCTGCCGTCCTTGCGAAACGCAGGTTTCAAGTGCGGGATTTTTTCCGGGTTGGCGAGTCCGGGTTGTTCGTCTTCGGTAACTTTGTGCTCAATGCCGCGCCGGTCTTTAAAGGTTACCGGTGTAATTTCTTCATCGAACAATCCTTCGGCAATGGCGCGGTTGGCGCGCGCCAGCGATTCGATCGCGAAATCATCTTGTTGTTTGCGGCTGAATTTATATTTGCCGGCGCAGTCCTCGGCAAAGTCGCCCATCAGTCGGCCGTCGTAGTGGATGTCTTCCAGCCCATCGAGAAACATGTGATCGCTGAGCCGCGCATGACCGAGACGCAATCCGCCGCGCGCGCCGGTGATGAGATACGGCGCGTTGCTCATGCTCTCCATGCCGCCGGCCACCATCACCGTGGCGGTGCCGGCGCGGATGGCATCATGCGCCAGCATCGCCGCCTTCAGTCCAGAGCCGCACATCTTGTTGACGGTGGTGGCGCCGGTGGATACCGGCACCCCGGCGCCCATTGCCGCTTGTCTCGCCGGCGCGTTGCCGAGGCCGGCGGGCAGCACGCAACCCATTATTACTTCGTCGACCTCTTCACCTTGCACATCGCAACGAGTGAGTGCGTCTGCAATCGCCACCGCGCCAAGTCGGGTTGCGGTTTGACTTTGTAATGCGCCGAGAAAACCGCCGATGGGCGTGCGGCTGGCGGCGACGATGACCACCGGGTCTTTGGGTTGGTTGTTCGACATTTGAGAGTTCCCGTATAAAAGCCTATGAGGTTTCGTTAAAAATTTCCCGACCGATTAACATCCGGCGAATTTCCGAAGTGCCGGCGCCAATTTCATATAATTTCGCATCACGCAGCAAGCGGCCGGCCGGGAAGTCGTTGGTGTAGCCATTGCCACCGAGAATCTGAATGGTCTCCAACGCCATGGCGGTCGCTTTCTCGGCGCTAAACAAAATCGCGGCGGCGGCATCTTTGCGCATGACGCGAGCGCTCTGTTCATCGCGGTCAACCTGATCGCATGCGTTTCCAACCGCATATACAAATGCGCGACAAGCATTCAAGTTAGTATACATATCCGCCACCTTGCTCTGGATCAATTGGAATTCGCCGATCGCACGACCGAATTGTTTGCGTTGGTGGATGTAGGGAGTCACGGTATCCATGCAGGCGCGCATGATTCCCAGCGGACCACCGGACAGCACCGTTCGTTCGTAATCGAGACCGCTCATTAACACTTCCACGCCGCGATTGAATTCGCCGAGCACGTTCTCTTCCGGCACTTCGACTTGATCGAAAATTAATTCGGATGTGTTGGAGCCGCGCATGCCGAGTTTGTCGAGTTTGCGCCCGCGCCCGACGCCGAATTCACTTTCAACCACAAACGCGGTGATGCCGCGGGAGCCCGCTTCGGGATCGGTTTTTGCGTAGACCACGATGACATCCGCATCCGGTCCGTTGGTAATCCACATCTTGCTACCGTTCAGCACATAACCGCTGTCGGATTTTTTCGCGCTCAATCGCATGCTGACTATATCCGAGCCGGACTCGGATTCAGACATCGCCAGCGCGCCGATGTGTTTGCCGGTAAGTAGTGCCGGCAGGTATTTTTGTTTGAGTGCTTCGCCGCCGTTGCGGTAAATCTGGTTGACGCACAAGTTGGAGTGCGCGCCGTAACTCAACCCCACCGACGCCGAAGCCCGACTGATTTCCTCCATGGCAACGATGTGGGCAAGATAGCCCATGCCGGAGCCGCCGTGTGCTTCAGGCACGGTGATTCCCAGCAAGCCCAGTTGCCCCAGTCGCACCCATAACGAGTTGGGAAACTCATTGGTGCGGTCAATTTCATCGGCAAGCGGCGCGATTTCGCTATCCGCAAAAGTTTTCACCGTCTCCCGAAGCAGGTTGACGGTCTCATCAAAAGTAAAATTCATGGCTCAACCTGATTGGCACCGAAAACGCGGTAAAGTAAAGGTTACTTTACCTTTGGTTTGTGTAAACATCAATCTGAAATCCTTGCCTGCAATTCCGTAGCCATCTCATCGCGCATAATAAATTTTTGCGGTTTCCCGGTGACCGTCATTGGCAGAGAATCTTTGAAACGAATATAGCGGGGGATTTTGTAGTGCGCGATTTGCCCCCGGCAAAACTCCCGGATGTCATCTTCACTCGCACGTTGACCGGTCTTAAGGACAATCCAGGCGCATATCTCTTCACCGAATTTGGCATCTGGAATCCCGAAAACTTGAACTTCCTGGACGGCCGGATGGCGGAACAAGTATTCCTCAATCTCACGCGGATAAATGTTTTCGCCACCACGGATTACCATATCTTTGACGCGCCCAACGATTTCGCAATAGCCTTCGTCATCAAATACGGCGAGATCTCCGGTGTGCATCCAACCATCGGCATCAACCGCCTCGCTGGTTTGTTTGGCATCATTCCAGTAGCCTTTCATAACCGAATAGCCGCGGGTGCACAACTCTCCTTGTTGCCCGACCGGCAAGGTCGTTCCATCGCTATCGATAATTTTGCACTCAACATGAGGGTGCACTCGTCCGGTCGTGGACACTCGCCGCTCAAGCGGGTCGTCCGTGTGACTTTGAAATGATACCGGGCTGGTCTCAGTCATACCATATGCGATGGTTACTTCGGGCATCTGCATGTCGGAGGTAACTCGTCGCATCACTTCAATCGGGCAAGGCGCCCCGGCCATGATTCCAGTTCGCAGTGAAGTTAAATCAAAACTGGAAAATTCGTCCGCCTCAAGCATCGCGACAAACATGGTCGGTACGCCATAAAGTGCTGTGCAGCGCTCGTCCTGTATGGTTTGTAGCGTGGCTTGCGGGTCAAAAGCCTCTCCGGGAAAAACCATCGTGGCGCCGCTGGAAACGCAGCCGAGGGATCCCATCACCATGCCAAAACAATGATACAGCGGCACCGATATGCACAGTCGATCGACTTCGCTAAATGCCATGCGACGAACCACGAAACGGGCGTTGTTGACGATATTGGCGTGGGTCAGAGTCGCGCCTTTGGGCGTGCCGGTGGTGCCGCTGGTGAACTGAATGTTGATCGCTTCATCCGGCAAGAGCGCGGTGCTGATGCGGTCGAGTTGCAGATGCCAGGCCGACCCACCCAGTTGCATGACTTGATCGTAATTGAACATTCCCGGAATTTTCTCTTCACCCATGTGAATCACTGTGCGCAATTCCGGCAATCGTGCGGCCTGTAACCGACCCGGTTCAGCGGTCGACAATTCGGGCAACAACGATTGCATCATTTCAATATAATTGCTGGACTTGAAACTTGCAGCCAGTAGGATCGCCTGACAGCCAACCATGCCAAGCGCGTATTCAAGTTCAGTCAAGCGATAGGCCGGGTTGATATTGACCAATACCAACCCGATGCGAGCACTGGCGTATTGCATGACGATCCACTCGACTCGATTGGGCGACCACACGCCGATTCGATCTCCCGACTTAATTCCAGTTGCCAGTAGCCCGGCCGCTAATTGATCGACCTCCGCGGCCAGTTTTTGATAGGTCCAGCGAATGTCTTGTTGCGGAAAGACCACCGCTTCACGTTCACCAAAACGAGCAACCGTATCAGCCAGAAGATCGGGAATTGTTTTACGCCACAGCGCCGGTTCGCGTTCGCCGGCGACAAATGACAAACCATCGCGCGGCTTGAGGTCGGCGACACCGACACGCACGCCGTAGTCGGGAGAACCGAGAGAAGTGATCGGTTTTTTCAGGTCGTCAATCATGGGGAGATGCTAGTAAGTTACCGATTAACTCGTGCGCCAATCCGTTGCCTGCTCAAATGCATGAGCGGCGCGGTAAATTACCGGTTCATGGTAATAGTCCGCCACCAGCATCATGCCGACAGGCAATCCTTCGCTGATACCGCAAGGCAGGCTCATGGCCGGATAGCCCAGCAAGTTAAACACACAAGTATTACCCACCATTTCAAACGCGCGTTGAACATACAGATCAAGCGAGGCATCGGGCGGTGGTAACGGTTGCGCTTTCATCGGCAAGGTTGGCATCAACAGCAGATCATATGTTGCAAATACCTGATCGTATTCGTTACGCAACCGCCGACTCAGATTCTGCGCCTTGCCATAGAATCGCCCGTGATAGTAGGTTTGAAAATACTCCCCCAAAAACATACACACCTTAAGCGACCCGGACAGTTCATCAGCGCGTGATCGCCAGTTGGAAAAATAATCCATCAACGCAGGTTGATACAACCCACGGTAGTTGGTGCCGGCGGCATTGCCGTGCATCATTAAATCCTGCAACCCCTCAACTGTGATCGCAGTCCAGCATGCCGGCCCCTGCAAATGCCCGGCAATGGAAACATCGCTGACCTCGGCACCGAGGGAACGCAATTGCTCTGCAGCCTGACGCACCGAAGCATCCACATCCAACTCGCTTTCCGGGCGACCGAAACCTTCGCTCAAAACACCGATTTTAAGACCGCTGACGGATTGCCCGAGGGCTTCGGTATAAGAGTGAGTGATCGGATTATATTGTCGCGGATCGAGACCATCGGCTCCGGCAAGAACATCCAGAAACAACGCGTTGTCGGCGACATTGCCGGTGATTGGACCAACCGTGTCGATGGTCATCTCAATGGGGAACACTCCAGTGTAAGGCACCAGTCCATGGGTCGGCTTCATACCGTAGCAACCGCAAAAACTTGACGGGATGCGAATCGAACCACCCTGGTCACCACCGATGGCCATATCCACTTCACCCGCGGCTACCAATGCGGCGGAACCCGATGATGAGCCGCCGGCACTGTAGTTCATTTTCCATGGATTGTGCACCGGGCCAGTTGCGCTGGTGTGGCTGCCACCGGATAAACATAAGTATTCACAGGTCGATTTGCCGGCGACTATACCGCCGGCGTCCAGTATACGCGTGACTATGGTGGCATCAATGTCGGGCACATAGCCGTCCAATACCGACGCTCCGTTCATCATCGGAACTCCCGCAAGACTGACGCTGTCTTTTAATGCGATGCGTTTTCCACTCAACGCTCCGCCGGGGCTGCCCTTGATTTCACATTTGACATACCACGCATTCAAGGGGTTGTCCTCCGCTGACGGGCGCACCCCGCCGCTGCGTGGATTGCGCACCTCGGGCAGATTGTCCGGTAATGCATTGAGCAGATCGTAAGATTGGATATACGGCTCCATCACACGCTGATAATCCGCGAGTTCGGTGTCGTCAATCGACATCCCAAGCGTGCGTGCGATGTGTTGCATTTGCTTTAAATCAGGGCGTTTGAGTGTCATCAATTCCTCCTGTTTTGGGGTGGTGGGCTGGCGTTCCACCGACACCGGCAGATTCGTGGATACCGATGGCGCCGATGGAACAACCGATGGCGTTGGAGTGGTGTCGGTTGAGGGATGAGTGTTACGGGTGGCACCAAGCCCGGTAAACTCCGTCAGAAAATCAGGCTTTTTAGCTTCCGCACTGGTAACTTCGACGCGGATTTCTCCACGCTCCAACACCAATAAACGGTCGGCCAGGCTGGAAAGGAAATCAAAATTTTGTTCTACCAGTAAAATGGTCAGACTGTATAAGCTCACTATTTCGCTGACGGTTTTTCTCGGTTACTTTTGGCGTCTCAAAGAAAGTCACACTTTGCGATTCACATTGTCTCCCCAACCCGCGAATGAAAGGTGATGATGAATTGAGAGGATAAAGGCGCGTTGAGAAGCCAAAAGCACATTGAGAAAAAATCGCCGGGAGCGCCATGAATCGACTGGGCACGAGCGAAGCGAGCCCGAAGGGCGCGTATTAGAGATGATACGCGCAAAAAAGCCCGGTTTGACCGGACTCATTAATTACCAACAAACATTGCGCGCCGGCTTTGTTTATTCAAATAGATGCCCGCTTGCAGCGAGGATGAGGAAAAACTGTCAGCAAATAAATGAGCCTATACACCGCCTGCGGTGGTAATGACAAATTGATAGGGCAATGGTGAATTGAAAAGACAAAAGCGAGTTGAGATGCCAAAAGTAACCGAGAAAAAAAGTCCGGCTTTGCCGGACTCTTAATGTCGTCACGCGAAGCGGGACTCATTTGCTTTGATGCCGCTTCCTTTCGCCGGCGAGGTCAATAACTACCCAGCAAATCTTTCTTCGCCAGATTAAGGTGGGTAATCATCATCCGCATCGCGCCTTCGCGGTCGCGGCGCACAATCAACTGCATGAGTTCGCTGTGCTGGCGGTTGTATTGGGCGATTTTTTCCGCGGAAAGAATATTGTTTTTGCGTTCGCTCCACTGGCTGTGGGCGCGGATATCGTTGATGCGCTGATACATCCAGACCAGTAGCGGATTCTGCGAGCAATGGGCAAGCATCAGGTGAAAGGCTTCGTCGGCGGTGGAAAACGCATTGGGGTCGGTATCGTTCGCCACCACATGATCCAGCGCGTGTTTGAGTTTGGTCAGGTCGCGATGATTGGCATTGGTCACCACCAATTTAACCACATGAGGTTCAATAGCCAGTCGGGTTTCAATTAAATCCAGCGGGCTGGTCTCCTCGGTGATGTCTTCCTGATCGTATCGGTTGTTGTAGGCGGTGAAGGTGCCGCAACCGAACTTTCGCCGCACCAGATTGGCGCGCTCCAACTGCATCAAAGCGGTGCGAATGGTTCCGCGCGCGGCGGAAAACTGTTTTGCCAAATCGCGCTCCGACGGCAGTCGTTCGTTGAAATAATATTCACCATTGACGATGGCTTTGCGCAACCGACTGAAAACGGCGGCCGAGCCGCGCGGTAGCGGCAACGGCTGACGAGCGACCAATGGGTTTGTGAGTTTTTCGATATTCGGCATGGGTTTACGATAGCGGACGGTTGGTTTATGTATGGTCTAACAACGGCATTGTAGTATCATCGGCTGAACTATTGCAAAGCATCGCTCGATGGTGCTTTAATGCCGATTTCGTATCATGGTTTCGCCGTAACTGCCAGAATCATAACGGGCAATACCAATATCATACCAAAGCCCGCAGCGGGATTTGTTAACCACCTTCGCCGGAGGACCGAAACATGGCAAAGAAGAAGAGTGCCAAAAAACGCGCTACGCGCAAAGCAACCACCACGCGTAGCACTTCGCGCGTGCAAACAACCACCGACCTTGAGCGTCATGTCAATGCGCCGGGGCGGGCACAGTTGGTCAAACAGATGCGAGAGAAAATCGACAAACTCGGCATCACCTACATCTACTTTCAGTTCGTCTCGGTCACCGGACGCATCGTTGGCAAAGGCATCCCGGCCGACCATTGGGAGCGCGTCTCGGAAAAAGGTTTTCAGTTGGTATACGGCTCCACCGCCAACTTGTTCATCGACCGCCACGGCAACTACATCGGCTATGGTCCCGAAGCGTCCGAGTTAGTCGGCATCGCCGACCCGGAAACTTTCGTGCAACTGCCGTGGGACAAACGCATCGCCCGCGTGTTCTGCACTTGCTTTCGCAACCGCGAAGAGCGTGTTGATCCCGGTGCGCACTTGACTTCCGATTGTCGCGGCAATTTGCGCATCATTCACCACGAGTTTGAAGCCAAACACAAGATGCACTTGCGAATCGGCACCGAGCCGGAAATGATGTGGTTGAAGTTGGACGAGAACAAACAGTTGCAAGGTGGCGTGACCAAACCGAACTGCTATCACATCGACCAGTTCGAAGAGTTGCGTCCGGCGTTTATGCGGGTCGTCGAATACTCGCAGGCGATGGGATTCGACATGATTCAGGGCGACCACGAGGACGCGCCCGGGCAACTGGAATTGAACTGGATGTTCGACGACGCACTGCGCAACTCCGACCGCCTGACCACCTACCGCCAAATCTGCGCACAGGTCGCACGCGAAAAAGGCTTGCACGCCTGTTTCATGTCCAAACCGTTCATGAATGTCTCGGCTTCCGGTTGCCATCACAACATGTCGCTATGGTCGGGTGGCAAGGACAAATTCAACCAACTTGGGCAAGTGCCCTTGCCCGGCGCACGCGATGTTTTTTCCTACCGCGAGGGTGGCACCAACCACTTCCTGCCAGACCCGCGCTTCGACAAAGTCAAACCCGGACCGGTCGGACTACAAGCCATCGGCGGGGTAATCGCACACTTAAAAGCATTGACCTCCATCGGCTCGTCCACGGTCAATTCCTATCGCCGATTGTGGGACACCGGTTTTTGGGCGCCGGTATTCGCCGACTGGGGCTTTCAGAATCGCACTTGCGCGTTGCGCG
Organism: Candidatus Poriferihabitaceae bacterium; assembly: GCA_965249835.1. Taxonomy (GTDB): domain Bacteria; phylum Pseudomonadota; class Gammaproteobacteria; order Arenicellales; family Poriferihabitantaceae; genus JAHRAW01. The sequence goes on along the minus strand of CBDFMY010000001.1, from coordinate 136,297 downwards.
TCTCGGCGCCGGGACGCTTTGAATATCGCTCGGTGGATTCCATGGTCAATCCCTATTTGATGGCGGCCGCGTTGCTCAAAGCATTTGACGATGGCATTGACCACAACCTTGACCCCGGCGAACCCGAGGAGCGCAACATTTACGATGCGATGGAAGCCGGCAAGCAAGTTACCAAACTGCCGATGACGCTCGGCGAAGCGTTGCAAGAGTTAGAGAAAGACAAAGTGGTTCGTGCGGCCATGCCCGATGAAATGTATCGCGTTTATCATCATTACAAAAATGACGAGTGGGAGCGGTTTAACCACACGGTGACGAACTGGGATTTGGAGCGGTATCTGGATTGTTTGCCATGAGTCTGCCTATTTCGCGTTATGGTCGTTGTGCCGAGTAGTGTTGCGCATCGTCGCGTTGCCTAACGCGACATACTGCTACGCTTATTTTTTTCGTGATCCATGCGAAAGCGAGAATCCAGTGGAATAGGTCGTCACGCGAAGCGTGACACTACCGCTTTGATGCCGTGTCGATTAAAAAATTAACGAGGAATAAAACATGTGTGGTATCGCAGGACTAATCCATCGTGGCAAAAGCGCCGATGTGGGCGCGGAGATGACCGCGATGTTGCAATCACTAAAACATCGCGGGCCCGATTCCACCGGCTTCGCGCTGTACGGTAACCCAACCAAAAACCAGCATATAATGCGTTTCAATGTCGCCGAACGCGAAGACATGAGCGTCGGCTTTGACATACACAATCAGGTGATTGCGCGACAAAAAGAAGTGGATGCGCGGCTGGCAAGTTTGAACGCAACCGTAAAACACACGCAAGAGCCGACCGAGTATTCGCGCCGCTACCTGTTTTCATTTGATGGCGATATGCGAAAACTGGCCGATTATGTCGAGGATGTGGACGGCGTGGAAATTATGTCGATCGGCACGCGGCTGGAATTGATCAAAGACCTGGGCGATGCCGAGTCGGTGTCGGAGCAATATGGTCTGACCAACTTTGACGGCACGCACGGCATCGGTCACACGCGCATGGCAACCGAGTCGGATGTGGACATTCGCTCGGCGCATCCGTATTGGGCGTATCCATTCGATGATGTCTCGGTGGTGCACAACGGGCAACTGACCAACTACTGGAGTTTCCGTCGCGAGATGGAGCGTCGCGGTCATCGCTTCGTATCCAACTGCGATTCGGAATTGATCGCGGTTTATATCGCCGACCGCATCGCGCGCGGCGATGATTTGGAACAAGCCATGCATCGTTCGGTCGACGAACTGGACGGCGTGTTCACTTATTTGGTCGCCACATCCGATCAACTCGGCATGGCAAAAGATGTCATGGCGGCCAAGCCGATGGTGCTTTTTGAAAGCGATGAATTTGTCGGGCTGGCATCCGAAGAAGTCGCCATTCGCAGCATATTCCCGAATGAAATTGACACCTGGGATCCTTATCACGGCGAGGTAAAAGTATGGCAAACGTAGACAAGGCGCAAGATCGTTCACACGATGTGAGCTTGCACGACGAGCAGTTAAGCGGACGCACGCAACAACGTTTTTTCAGCGCGACCGAGGAAGAGAACTTCACCTATCCGTGGGGATATGAAGTGGACTTCGCAAAATGCGCGGAGGTTGATGCCGAGGCGATGGACGCGTCCGCGATTAACCTGAAAATTCGTGAACTGATGCAATCCGGTCACGGCACCATCACCGTGAAAAATCCGCGCGCCAAACACGGTGTGGGTGTGGGTATTCTCAATCGTTTGAACCTGAAATTTGAAGGCAGCCTCGGTTACTTCGGCTGCGGTCTGGTGGATGGTCCGAACATCCACATCAATGGCCGAGTCGGCTGGTCGTGCGCCGAAAATATGATGGCGGGCAAAGTCGTGGTCGACAAAAACGCCGGTTCAACTTTCGGCGCGGCGATTCGCGGCGGTGATTTAGTTTGTCGTGGCGATGTCGGCTCGCGCACCGGCATCGACCAGAAAGGCGGCACCATTATCGTTGGCGGTCGCAGCGGCGCATTCTCCGGTTTTATGATGCAACGCGGGCGCATGATTATTTGCGGCGATGCCGACAAAAACCTCGGCGACTCGATGTATGACGGCGTCATTTATGTCGGCGGTGAAGTCAGAGGCCTGGGCGTGGATTGCGTATCCGGCGAGATGAACGACACCGAAATGCAATGGCTAAAAACCAAGTTGGGCAAGTATGACATCACGCCCGCTTGCGGCATTGAAAACTTGAAAAAATTTGTCGCCGGCAAACAATTATGGAACTACGACAATCTTGAGCCGACTGAGAAGAAGTTGGTTTTGTGATGAATGCCAGTTTGTGAATCTCACACTTGCCTGTCATGCGATATAATTATACGCAATATTTTACTTGCGAAGTGTTGCGCAAAAGGAAGTATCTGCAAAAAGAATGGTGTATTCGCGTGATTCAAAATCCACTGCATTCTGAAACACAAAGCGACGGGAGAATACGTTTTTGGGGTATGATTGCTGAACTCGACGGACGAATACTTCGCGTGATTACATTGTCCGATCGGCAAACCATTCACAATGCATTTATCGACAGAGGGTTTAAACCATGAATATAAATTACTACGCGGAAACTGATTCGATGTATATTGATTTATCAGCAAAGCCCAGCGTCAAGAGTGAAGCGGTGTCGGATGACCTCGTGATTGACTTTGGCGAGCACGGCGAACCGGTCGGCATAGACATACAACACGCCAGTAAAATGCTGAATCTAACCGAACTCGTCACGCACAACATGCCGACGAAAAGAATCGCAGTGAGCTGAAACCAATTTATTAATCAGCACTTTCCAAATGCTGTCATTCCCGAACGATATAAAAATAGGGAGCCGACAGGCGACCATATTTTTCATCGTATCGGGAATCCAGTCAACATTAATCATAATTCAACAGAGTAAACGTAATGAAAACTAACGGCAAAGTTACAAAGTATGACATTGAACCGGCATGCGGGATCGAAAATTTAAAGAAATTTGTGGCCGGCAAACAGTTGTGGAACTACGACAATCTTGAGCCGACTGAGAAGAAGTTGGTTTTGTGAAGCGTAAGTGATAACAATGACCTGTCGTGACGAAATTCTTGCATGCGTGGACGCGATGACGGCGGAGTCGGCGGACGGCGTATTTCGTATTTAAAGATGTCCTCGCGCAAATGCGACGCAACAAAACTCGTTATCAAGAGTCGACAATTCGCACGCAAATCACTTCGATGTTGTGTATGAATGCTCCTGATAATCATGGCACCGTATATGACGACTTCGTACGCGTCGGCAATGGGGCGTATTGCCGCCTAAAAAGTAACCGAACCCAATCAAGTTAACTAACCGCAACCAACACCAACATGACCAACAAAACTTCCCGCGACACCAACCACCTGGGACAAAGTTTCATCTTCCCGCCGCATGTGATCGACGACATTCACATCAAGGCGGAGTTGGGACGCTATCGCATGCGCGGCTTTTCGCTGTTCAAGAAAATTCCAAGTTGGGACGACCTGACCTTCATGCCCGGCACGCTGACGCGCTTCGTCATTGAAGGCTATCGCGAAAAATGCCTGACTGATACCGTCATCGGGCCACGCGCGAAACGACCGATGGTGCTGGACATTCCGGTTTACATCACCGGCATGAGTTTCGGCGCGTTATCCTATGAAGCCAAAACCGCATTGGCGCGCGGCGCAACCATGGCCGGCACCGCGACCTGCTCCGGCGAAGGCGGCATGATTCCCGATGAACGCCGCTACTCCGAGAAGTGGATGTATCAATGCATTCAATCGCGCTACGGTTTCAACCCGAACCATTTGCGCCTTGCCGATTGCGTGGAGTTTTTTATCGGACAAGGTTGCAAGGTCGGACTCGGCGGGCATTTAATGGGACAGAAAGTTACCGATCAAGTGGCCGAGATGCGCTCGCTGCCGGCCGGCATCGACCAACGCTCGCCGGCGCGTCATCCGGATTGGCTTGGTCCCGACGACCTCGCGCTCAAGATTAACGAAATCCGCGAAGCCACCAACTTTGAAATTCCGGTGCAACTAAAACTCGGCGCCGCACGCGTGTATGACGATGTGCGCATGGCGGCAAAGACCGGACCCGACTCCATTTATGTCGACGGCATGGAAGGCGGCACCGGCGCCGGACCGCACCTTGCGACCGAAGAAACCGGTGTGCCGGGCATCGCCGCCATTCGACAGGCGCGCAGAGCGCTGGAAGATGTCGGCAAGTCCGGCGAAATATCATTGATCTATGCCGGCGGTATTCGCAACGGCGGCGATGTCGCCAAAGCGTTGGCACTGGGTGCGGACGCGGTCGCCATCGGACACTCCGCATTGATGGCACTGAACTGCAACAAGGCAATTCCGGAAGCGGATTTCGAGCAGGAAATGGGCGTGGCCGCGGGGCATTGTTATCATTGCCACACTGGCCGTTGCCCGGTCGGCATCGCCACGCAAGACCCGGAACTTCGCAAGCGACTTAACCCCGATGAAGCGGCCGAGCGCGTGTATAACTTTTTGCATACGCTGACCATCGAAGCGCAGATGTTGGCGCGCGCTTGCGGCAAAACCAACATTCATTCCCTTGAGCCGGAAGACCTGGCGGCGCTGACTATGGAAGCATCGGCGTTGGCGCAAGTGCCGCTGGCCGGCACCCAACACACCGTCGGGCATCCCGACATGAATCGATTTTAGGAGAACGAAAAATGAGCGACGACAAAGTTGATGTAAATAAATTTATTGACGGCGACGGCTTGGACCGTGACCGCGAAAAAGAAATCGGCCAACACATCGGCTATAGATACGATGTAAATCTGGTGCCGGACATGCAGCGATGCCCGCCATTCTTAAAAAAATACATGCAAGTTATGGGATGGGATGATCTCAACTGGTTGGAAGATGTACACATGGGCTACGAGGAAGGACGACCGGCGGTATTCGATCGCAACATCAACGGCTGGGTGCAGGTGCCGGAGACCATGAAACTGCCGGACAATCAACAAGACCGTGACATGATCGCCAGGGAGTTATTGGTGAAGTTTCAGATGTCCAAATCGCATCCGATGGTGGAATTGATGAAAGTATATGGGAAGTTTTGAGGCGTGAATAATGTCAGAAACATTCTGGATTCGTGGCATGACAAAAAAAGGAAGCCGACATAATGATAGCGGCTCACGCCGCTGGTTTAATAACTGGATTATCCGGTCAAGCCGGGCAATTGTATATGTTCACTATTTTGCTGCCAGTTTCTTCCTCATTTCCAGTGGTATTTTAGCACCGCCCTCTCGGCCGTCATTCTCGCCGGCAGGCGGGAATCCAGAGTGGCGGCGTTAGCCGCCGAGACGTGCGCATACATTAGTAAGCAACAAGCACCTCCGCCTTGCCGTCATTCTCACATCGAACAGCGCGGCATCAAAGTGAATGAGTCATGCTTCGCGTGACGGCACTAATAGTCTGGCAAAGCCGGACAACACGCTTTTCGTGTCGTCATTCCGGCTCGAAAAACCGGCGGCAAAGCCGCCGCCATTTGCGCGGCTACGCCGCGTCTGGATTCCCGCCTGCCGGCGAGAATGACGAATTATAAGTAATAGTGAATTGCGAGGACAAAGGCGAGTTGAGACGCCAAAGCACACGAGAGAAAAAGTTCGGCTCCGCCAGAGCACGTTTTAGTGTCACGCTTTGCGTGACAATTATTTACCACTGTCTTCTCAAAAGGACTCATTGCCTTCCGATTCACCATTGTCTCTCCAACCCGTCATTGCCCGGCTTGTTCCGGGCAATCCAGTTATTAAACCGTTCGGCGTAGCCGAACTCCTTATTTCGGCGGCGAAGCCGCCGGTTTTGTGCGCAACAGAACACAACACTACACTACACAGCACAACGACCACAACGACCATAACGGCCATAACGGCCATCTACTTGGGATACTTACAACGCTACAACGGCGAACGTCCGCACTGGGGATTGGATTACTTGCCCTGCCAATCCATCGCCAAACTTTTGCCCGATTTGTCCAGTATGTGGTGGCATCATACACATTTGCCGGCGAGTTGTTTTATAATGCGATAACCACGACTGATGCGGAGGTAGATCATGGTGACCAAGCACGAGACAGAAGCGGCAGAACGCGAAGTAAGTGAAAACTATAAATACTTCCAAGATATGTTGCCCGAGTGGCGCAAGACTCATGTATCCGGGCATGTTCTAATTCATCACCAAAAATGCGTGGATTTTTTTGAAAGTTCAAGTGATGCAATCCAAGTCGGCATTAAAGATTACGGATTAGGAAAATTTTCAGTCCAATCTATACAAAACATTCCGGTTGATTTAGGACACCAATCAAATGTCCTCTTTTGTTAAAAAAATAAACTCATAACCATTTATCACGGAAACATCATCGTCTCGATTTAATTGAACACAAAATAATTTTATGTTTTCCGACTAATTGCAAGTTTTTTTATTAAAGCCGGCATCGCGTTTTTTCATTTCCCTCTAACTTGACATGACCCGCTACTCCGCTTGGAGCGTTTTTAAGAACGGTCTTACCGGGCAACGCGGTTGGACGCGGGTTTGGCGTGACCCTGAACCGAAATCCAACTACGATGTGATCATCGTCGGCGCCGGTTTGCACGGATTGGCGACGGCGTATTACCTCGCGAAAAATCACGCCGTGAAAAATATCGCGGTGCTGGATAAAGGATGGTTGGGTGGCGGCAACGCCGGGCGCAATACCACCATCGTGCGTTCCAATTACATGATGCCGGGCAACCGGTATTTCTACGAACATTCGCTCAAGTTGTGGGAATCCTTAAGCCACGAACTGAACTACAACGTCATGTTCAGCCAACGTGCGCACATCTCGTTGTTGCACACTCCGGCGGCGCGAGATGCGGCGGCGAGACGCTATAACAGCATGCGTCTGACCGGTTCCGATGGCGAGTTGTGGGATCTGGACACGCTGAAACGTAAAGTTCCGCACTTGAATTATGACAATGCCAGATTCCCCATCATCGGCGCCGCAGTGCAGCGACGCGCCGGCACCGCTCGCCACGACGCGGTGGCGTGGGGATATGCACGCGCCGCCGACCGACTCGGCGTGGACATCATTCAAAACTGTGAGGTCACCGGTGTGGTGCGCAACGGCGAATGCGTCAGCGCGGTTGAAACAACACGCGGCATCATCAACACAAAAAAACTCGGCTTCGCGGTTGCCGGCAACACTTCGCGCCTGTGGACGATGGCCGAACTGGGGCGACTGCCGATTGAGACGCATTTATTGCAGGCATTCGTCACCGAGCCGTTGAAACCGTTGCTGGATCAAGTGGTGGTGTTCGGCGTCGGCGGCACGCATTTTTACATCTCGCAATCGGACAAGGGCGGAATGGTGTTCGGCGGCGATTTGGATTGGTATAAATCATTTGCGCAACGCGGCAACCTGCCGATCGTGCAAGATGTCGCCGAATGTGCCACTTCAATTTTGCCGTGCCTCGGACGCGTGCGCTTGTTGCGACACTGGGCCGGAGTGATGGACATGTCCATGGACGGCTCGGCGTTCATTTGCAAAACGCCCCTCGCAAATCTCTACCTCAACGCCGGCTGGAACTACGGCGGCTTCAAAGCAAGTCCGGCATCGGGTTGGTATTTCGCCGACCTGATCGCCAACGATCGCCCCGATGACATCATCGCCAACTTCGACCTGAAACGATTTGAACGCGGCGTAATCATCGACGAACGCGGCGCCGGGCCCGACCCCAAATTGCACGGCTGACGCCCAAGCCGATAACCAACCGATGATTCGAATCAACTGTCCCTTTTGCGGCGAGCGCGACCACAGCGAATTCACCTACGGTGGTGACGGCGCAATTATTTATCCGCCACTGGATGCCGCTGCCGATGAATGGCATGACGCGGTGTTCATGCGCGAGAATCATTGCGGCATACAACTCGAAACCTGGCACCACAACAACGGTTGCCGCATGTGGTTGTTGGTGGAACGAGATACCTTGAGCCATGAAATTCACTCGGTGCGACCGGCTCACGACGGCATTGCTGCGGTGCTGAAAAATTATTCCGGGCACTCCGGGCATTCCGGGGCGGGGAAATGACTTCCCGACGATTGCCCGATGGCGGGCGCATTGACCGCGCCACAACTTTGCCGTTCACCTGGGACGGCAAAGCAATGAATGGCCATCCCGGCGACACCCTTGCCTCGGCGTTGATGGCTAACGATGTGCGATTGATCGGACGCAGTTTCAAATACCATCGCCCGCGTGGCATCCTGTCCGCCGGAGTCGAGGAATCCGGCGCGTTGGTCACCATCGGCCAAGGCGCACGCCGCGACCCGAATGTCAAAGCAACCACGCAAGAGTTACACGCCGGATTAATTGCATCGAGTCAAAACGCCTGGCCCGGCGTGCGTTTTGATATTGGCGCGCTCGCCAATTTATTGAGTCGCTTTTTGCCCGCCGGTTTTTACTACAAAACTTTCATGGGCCCGCGAATAAAAAACGACACAGTTTTTTGGATGCAGTTTGAAAAAATCATTCGTCGCGCCGCCGGCATGGGTGAAGCATCGCGGTTGCCGGATCCGGATAACTACGAACACGCGCATGACTTTTGTGATGTGTTGGTGGTGGGTGCCGGTGCCGCCGGTTTGTCGGCGGCGGCAGCCGCGGCACGCGCCGGGCTGGATGTGTTGTTGGTCGAACAAGATTGCGAACTCGGTGGCGATCTGTTGAATCAACCACAGGCACAAGCCGAGTTAAGGCGAACAAAGTTGATCGACGGGATTAACCAAGTCGGTGTGCGCACCATGACTCGCACATGCGCGTTCGGTTTATACGATGGCGGCGTGGCCGGTTTAATAGAATACGCGAGCGAACCTGCGCATGAACATGTCCCGCGCCAACGATTCTGCACCGTGCGCGCCCGACACACCATCATCGCCGCCGGCGCGTTGGAGAGATCTTTCGCTTTCGGCAACAATGACCGCCCCGGGGTGATGACCGCGGCGGCCGGACGAACTTACCTGAACCGCTACGCGGTGTTGCCCGGTGAACGCATCGTGGTTGCCACCAACAACGATTCCGCCTACCCGACTGCAACCGAATTGGCGGATGCCGGCGCCGAAGTCATCTTGCTGGATGCGCGACCGGCACTGGGCGATGAATTACAACGACTGACCGATGAGCACGGGGTGGCAGTGCGCCAGTCGTGCGCGCCGCTACAAGTCATCGGTGCACACGCGGTAACCGCGTTGCAAATTGCGCACGACGATGGTCGCTGGCGGTATCAGGATCGTATAGCCTGCGACCTGGTGCTGGTGTCCGGCGGCTGGTCGCCGACCATTCATATTCATTCCCATCGCGGACCGAGGCCAGTCTGGAATGCACAACTGGCGTGTTTTTTGCCGGGCGAAAGCGATGAATTGATTCGAGTCGCGGGTGCGGCGGCGGGCATTTGGAATGGCGATGACTGCGAGGCTTCCGGCAAAGCCGCGGGCGTTGCGGCGGCAAAAGTGCTGGGGGTTGGTATCGATCAAGTTGATGAAAAAGATGCCGCCCGCGGGATTGAACCGGGTGGTTGGAAAAACCCCATTCGTCCGCTATACGAAATTCGCGTGCGTGGCCGAAAGTTAAAATCTTTCGTCGACCTGCAAAACGATGTCACCGCCGACGATGTGCGCCTCGCGCATCGCGAAGGATTTGTTTCGGTCGAGCATCTGAAACGTTACACCACCTTGGGAATGTCCACCGACGGCGGCAAGGTCGGCAATGTCATTGGCCTGGCGATTATGGCCGAAGCGTTAAGCAAAGAAATTCCCGAAGTCGGAAGCACCGTGTTCCGACCGCCCTACACGCCGGTTTCGCTGGGCGCGTTGCGCGGGCGGAGCGTTGGCCAACATTTTCGCCCGCTACGGCGCACGCCGATGCATCAATGGAATCTCGACCACGGCGCGGTCATGACCATGGCCGGGCTGTGGCACCGACCGTGGTATTTTCCCAAAAAAGACGAAACCATTACTCAAGCATACATACGTGAAGCCGCCACCGTGCGCAAGACCGTGGGGCTGTGCGATGTTACTTCCCTCGGCAAGATTGCGATACAAGGGCCGGACGCCGCCCGATTGCTTAACCGCGTTTACACCAACGCTTTTGCCAAACTCGCGGTCGGCAAGGCGCGATATGGCATCATGCTGCGCGACGACGGCGTGGTTATGGATGACGGCACCACCTGGCGGTTATCCGAAACCGATTACTTCATGACCACCACCACCGCGCACGCCGCAAAGGTAATGGCGTGGCTTGAGGAACTGCTACAAACCAGATGGCAGGAGTTACGCGTGCATGTGGCTTCGGTGTCCGAACAATGGGCCGGATGCGCGGTGGCGGGACCTTTGTCCCGCACAATTTTGTCGGCGTGCGTGAAAGATTCCGCGGCGGTCGCCAACGATGCACTGCCGTTCATGGGTGTGGTCGAGACTCATCTCAACCACGACATCCCATGCCGCATTGCGCGCATCAGTTTTTCCGGCGAGATGGCTTACGAGATTTATGTGCCATCCGATTACGCCATCGCAATGATGGATTTGCTGTGGGCCGCAGCCGAGCCGGCCGGGGGCTGCCTTTATGGACTCGAAGCACTCGGCACATTGCGCATTGAAAAGGGCCATGTCACCGGTGCCGAGTTGGATGGACGCGTGACCATTGAAGATGCCGGACTGGGCAACATGGCATCGGCGAATAAATCATACATCGGCAACGCGTTGCGCAAACGCCCCGAATTATTGCGCGAAGACCGTCCGCGACTGGTGGGCATTAAGCCAAAAAATCGCGATGACACTTTTAACGCCGGTGCGATTTTGTGTCGCGCCGAAAAAGTATCCGGTCTTGGCGACGGTTGGATTACCGCGGTGACTCATTCGCCGGCACTCGGTCATTGGATTGGCATCGGGTTCATTGCCGGCGGAGCGGATGCCTGGCGCAAACGCCCGGTGGTCGCCGCCGACCCGGTGCGAAAAAGCAACATTGAAGTGGAAATCGTAAGTCCGCACATGTTCGATGCAGACGGGGAGCGGATGCGTGGCTAAGCGAATCTCCGCGCTACTCGGACATTATGTTCGCGACAAAACCGGCACGGCGGGTGAAGCCGGAGTTGTGTTGCATGAAGTCGACGATTTGTCTTTGCATCAAATCGCCGCCTGGCCCGACACCCTTGATGCGGTGGCGAAGCAAGTGGCGCGTGGCGTTGGAATCACCTCGCCACCCGGTCCCGGTAGTGCCGCGCAGTCTGTGACCGGTGCGTTGCTTCGTATTGAGCCGTTGAAGTGGTGGATGCTCGGCGGGGAAATTCCAACTCTGTCATCCGAACAAGGAACGACGCTGGATCTTTCCCATTCACGCACGCATCTGCGCGTTACCGGCGCGCACGCGACAACTTTGCTCAATCGTCATGTTGCGCTGGATTTGCGCGCGAAATCCTTTCCCCGAAACGCGGTGGCGTCCGGCACGCTGCACCATGTCGGCGTAACTTTGTGGCACTCGCAACAGGGCTACGAGTTATTCATTCCCCGCGGCTTCGCCCTATCGGTGTGGCAAGTGTTGCTGGAGGGCGCGGCACAGTTTGGCGTTGAAATTCAGTAACTGCCGGCGCTCCCGAGACCAGCGTGTAACCAGATGGTCCACCGCCAGAATCGCCCCCAACCTTCTAGTCTAATCCAAGTGCCTTTTTTCTCTGATTTGCCCAGGTTCGAATGACCTGGTCCACTGCAAGGCCGATAAATGCAACACATACTCCCAGTACAAGTCCGTTACCAATCCCTTTTCGATCTGAAAGTGCACCGAGAATTAACTGCCCCAGGTCGTCAGTTCCAATCATTGCTCCAATAATGACCATAGCCAGGGCAAAAACCACAGTTTGGTTAATCCCTAAGGCAATATGTGGAAATGACATGGGCAACTCTATGGACAGGTAGCGTTGCACCCTGCTGACACCAGACATTGAACCAGCGTCTTGTAAAGACTCGGGGACACTAAGTAATCCTTCTACGGTATAGCGTGTGGCCGGAACTGAGGCGTAGACAACAATAGCAATCAACACCGAGGTGTCGGTCACCCCAAATAACATGATCACCGGAATCAGATAAATGAACGACGGAAATGTCTGAAAGGTATCGCAAACAGCCAATATAAAACGCGAACTGGTTGGATGCTGGGCACATATTGTGCCAACCACGATGCCAATAAAACCAGATATCAAAACACTGATGGTGACAATATACGAGGTAATTAAAGCTCTATCCCACCATTCGGTAAATGCAATAAACAACAGTAATCCACCAATAATCAGTGCGGAGCGGATTCCACCAATGATAAAGCCGACGCCCATTGTTAATGTAAAAGTCGCAACCACTGGCATAGCCAGATAGGCCCGCTTCACTGGAATCAGCACTTCTACGATTAGCCATTCATTGAATCCTTTAAGAGAATAGAAAAACGTATCCCAAACCCAGTCGACTCCGGCCTGCCAAAACTGCGCTGTTGAAATGCCTTTGTTATGTGGAATCAGGTAGAGATAGTTAAACCCTTCTCTGAAAATAAATGATCCAATATAAGCCAGAATTACACCGACGATAAAAATTATTCCAAAAAGTATTGAAAACTTGCGTCTTTGGACAAAGGATAGATCTGCGAAATAGTCTGTCTGTAAATTAGCCCAGGCAAGGGATAGTCGGTCAAGAACGATGGCAATCAGCACAATGCAAACACCTAATTCCAACGCCAGTCCAATTCGTAAGCTATTTAACGCAATTAATAAATTATTACCGAGCCCTCTGGCGCCAATCAACGAAGCGATGACCACCATGGCCAGGCATTGCATAATTACCTGATTCACTCCAATCAGGATATCCCGTCGAGCTGTGGTGATCTGAACCTTGAATAATAATTGCCGATTGGTACACCCGTTCATCAGCCCGGCTTCGGTTACCTCTGGTGGAACTTTTTTCAGCCCTAGCACAGTTAGGCGAACCATAGGTGGCGTGGCAAAAATTATCGTAGCAATGGCACCTGCATGATCACCAATGCCAAAAAATACCGTTACCGGGATTAGATAAGAAAAGGCGGGTACGATTTGCGCCATATTGAGCAATGGATTCAGTATGGATTCCACCGTTTTGTTTCTGAACGCCCAAATCCCCAAAGCCAGACCCAACAGAACAGAAACCGGGGCTGCGATCAACACAAAAGAAAGGGTCTGCATTGATGGTTCCCACTGACCAAATACTGCGATATAAACAAATGAAAATCCCACGAATGTAGCCAGTCGAATACCACTTAAGACATAGCCGAGTAGCGCAACGCCACCAGCGATCACTGTCCATGGTAAGGCGGGCCAGCGCGCCCACTGATTTTCAGTAGCCCAATCCCATCCGCTAAAGGTAACGATAGTTTTGACCCCACCGAGGAATATTTCTCGAATAAACTCGATTAGGAACAAGATGACTCCCGAAAAAACACGGGCAAATTCCTTCATCAAAGGTCTATTTTCGAATTCTTCGATATCCGGGTCGTAAACCTCGATTGGCCACCACTCAAACATGATGAACCTGGTCGAATCGTTTATCCAACCTGGAAATTCTGCAATCAGCGGCGGTAATCGCCATAAAAAGTTCCCTTCGGACGGAGAAACACCCACACACAACAACGCAAAAACCGTCAGCAATAATAAAAACTGCAAAAATTTACGTTGCTGGAATGTGGCCATCATGATGCTTGTTTGCCCGACTGGTTAGTATGACCACCGAAGAGTATGTTGACTACTTTGGAGCCGTGTATGGCACCAACAACTTCACCAGTCTCGTCAACAACGGTTACCGGCTTTCCAGAGTTCAGCACGGATTCAGCCACAGTTTCGATGATGGCATCTTTAGAAACTCGCAGATCGTTAACATCTTCTTTGGGATCGAAGGGATCCATAACCGACTCGATCTTTAATACTTTTTCTCGAGGAACTTCCTGGGTGAACTTTTGCACATATTCGGTGGCAGGGTTCAAGACAATATTTGCCGGCGTATCCAGTTGTTCGATGATGCCATCCTTCATAATGGCGATACGATCTGCCAGTCGCAAAGCCTCATCGAAATCGTGGGTTACGAACAAGATGGTTTTGCTGAGCACACTTTGTAATCTCAAAAACTCATCTTGCATTTCTTTGCGAATCAACGGATCAAGGGCCGAAAAAGGTTCGTCGAGAAACCAGATATCGGGTTCGATGGCGAGGGAACGGGCAATGCCTACACGCTGCTGCTGACCACCGGAAAGCTCTCGTGGAAAATAGTTTTCGCGTCCGGTTAAGCTCACGAGATCTACCATTTCTTTGGCACGCTTAATACTGTCTTGTGTGCTTACCCCTTTTACCTGCAAAGGAAAGGCAATATTCTCCAGTACCGTCTTATGGGGTAACAATGCAAAACTCTGAAACACCATGCCCATTTTACTGCGGCGCAATTCGATCAGAATCTTATTGTTCATCGACAAAATGTCTTCACCGTCAATGTAGATATTTCCGGCGGTGGCATCGGTTAACCTTGAAATACAACGCAACAGGGTCGATTTCCCTGATCCGGACAAACCCATAATGATCAGAAGTTCGCCGGCATGAACCTCAAACGACGCATTGTTAACACCGACAATGCAACCTGCCTCCTGAAATTTCGCTGCGTCGACCATACCACCTGAATCTTGCAACATGCTTTTCGCATTGGCACCGAAAATTTTGTAAACCGAATCACAACGGATAACGGGTTGGTTTGAATCTGAAGTTGCTGTTTCTGAAGACATAATTAGGTTCTGATATTGTTATTACAGCATAAAACTACCACATTTTTGTGGGTGAAAAATATTCTAATCCCAAAAAAAAGCCCCCTGGCTTAATACTGCGCCATGGGGGCCTTAGTACATCAGTTACGATGCTTTGCCTGATTTATTTGGTCCAACGCTTCCAAACGTCTTCGTTGTCAGCCAACCACTTGGTGCCAGCGTCTTTGTGATCCATTCCGGCGGTGTCCACTAAAGCAGCCATTTGACCGATTTGTGTGGTTGAAAAATCCAATTTGGAAAAGGCCGTGTAGGCCGCAGGATGGGTTTTTGGGAACTTGTAGTTCGCTGCTTTTTTCAACCAGCCTTTAGGTGATCCACAACTACCGTCGCCACCATCGGCTTTTCGACAGCCATCAAAGTAAGGCGGAAATTCGATAAAGGTGAAACCATCCGCATCAGTGAAGTTTGGAGTCCAGTTAAAGATTACAGTACCACGACCTTCTTTTTTTGCAGATGCTAACTCAGCCCACAGTGCATCAGCACCACCGGCAAATTTAACCACCCAGTTGTCACTGAGGCCAAGGGCTGCGAGACGTTCAGGCATAAGATCACCGTGCCAGCTTTGTGGACCTTCCAACCAGCGGCCTTTGCCTTCTGAATCAGGGGTCGTGAAGTTTGCACTACAGTCTTTAAGCGCTTCCCAGTTTGGAAGACCAGGACAAAGTCCATCATCGACAACCCAGGTTGGCACACCCATTTCTTCGAGTGTACTTGCAGAATGGGTACCAGCATCGATGACACCGCCAGCGGCCATCGCGTTGTAAAACGACTTGCCGAAAGTGGATTGCCAAACTTCGTGGGAAATGGTTACGTCGCCGTTACGAATAGATTCGTAAACAGCCTGGGTGTCAGCAGGAACGTACTCAACGTTATTGCCCATGCTTTCGAACATGCCGCCAATAACATATGCCATAACGATCTGACTTGACCAGTTGTGAATCGGGATAACGATTGGTGCAGTACTGTCTTGCGCTTGAGCAACACCTGTTGCTGCCAGCAGTGACACACATCCGGCGAGCACCATTGCGCGGATTGATTTGGATTCACCTAATTTCATTTAATTCTCCTCAGTTTAGTGTTTTAGAAATTGCTACGATATGATCACCGCAACCGATGTAAAGTTCTCCTCGTTGGTGTAATCAGCATACATTATAGTAGCGTGCGTTAAAATCCAAACACCGAACTATACCATTTACATACCAAGATGAAATCGTCAAAACCACTGAATCGGCGGTTGGTATAAGTATTATCATCGCCTCGTTAACCAAATTTAGACCAAAAGGACTGCGCTGATTCCAAACCACGGCTTGCGGGACGGTCGCGTTCCAAGTATCTTGCGGCGATAATCTATCAAGCAAACCACCGAGTCGGAAAAAAACATGATCAAACTCGCTATCGCCGGTGCCTCGGGGCGCATGGGTTGTGCGCTTATCCACGCGGTCGCGCGCGCGGATGGCGTCGTGGTCGCCACGGCACTGGAACGGGACGCCCATCCCTCTCTGGGAAAAGATGCGGGAGTCATCGCCGGTTGCGGTGACATCGGTGTTGCATTGTGTGCCGATGCGACAAGCGGCGACTTTGATTTGATGGTGGATTTCACCACGCCGGGCGCCACTCTGGCGCATGTAGACACCTGTCGGCGGTTGGGTCGCGGTATGGTAATCGGCACCACCGGCATTGACGACAAAGGCAGAGAGATCATCCGCCAGGCCGCCGATGACATTCCCATTGTGCTGGCATCCAACACCAGCGTTGGCATCAATTTGTGTTTGGCGCTGGTGGAAACCGCCGCCGCCGTGCTGGGCCCACTGACCGACATCGAAATCGTTGAAGCCCATCACCGCCATAAAGTGGACGCGCCTTCGGGAACCGCGCTGTCGCTCGGTCAGGCAGTAGCCAAACCGCTGGGCAAAGACCTCGCCAAACACGGCGTATTCACCCGCCACGGCAATACCGGCGAACGCAAATCCGGCGACATCGGTTTTTCAACCATCCGCGGCGGCGACATCGCCGGCGAACACACGGTATTGTTCATCGGCGATGGCGAACGAGTCGAAATCACCCACCGCGCCACCGACCGCCGTATCTTTGCCGATGGTGCCCTCAAAGCCGCCCAGTGGCTCGCGACCCAAGCACCGGGGTTGTTTACCATGCAGAATGTTCTGGGATTACGATGACGCATTGCGCTTGCCTTTTCGTCGCCATAATAAAATAGGCAAGCGCAAAATTGTGCGCCGTTTATGTTTCGTCAGGCAAGGCGCGCGAGGAGCGAGGGAGTGAGCAATACACTAAGTATGTGAGCGACCGAGCGACGACGCGCAACAAAGCATGGCGGAAAATAGGCAAGCACAAAATTAAATCCCAAGATAGCGAGATTTCAATTCGCTGTTTGACAGCAATGCTTCCGAGGTTCCTTGCCAGACGATGGATCCTTTTTCGATGAGGTAATGATAGTCCCCGATTTTTCCCAGTTCGTCGATATTTTTGTCGATGAGAAGCAGAGCGATTCCGGTTTTTTTGATTTCAAAAAGTTTTTGCCACAGGTCTTGTTGCACCAACGGCGCAAGTCCTTCGGTGGCTTCGTCCAGAATCAACAGGTGCGGATTGAGCATCAACGCGCGACCGGTGGCGAGCATTTGTTGCTCGCCGCCGGATAACTGGTCGCCCATGTTATTGAGCCGCCCTTTGAGTGTTAGCAACAAATAGAAATGTCCGGTTTTAGAACACATGAGTTGTCCGCTTTTGGCGATGTCGGGAAGCCTGGCTGAGGCACCCGTTATTGATGGCGCAGCGGACATCAAGCAGCCACCGGTAAGTCAGTCTGGATGAGTTGGCCGGCCGCGTCATAACCGGCCAGTTTTCGGGGGCCGTGCCACAAAGACAAGGCGCCGTCGGTGTGCCGTAACCCCTTCACTTTAGCTTTGATGTGGTGGTAACGGTGGCGGTCTGCCGGTATCTGCAGGGTCAGTCCCCCGAATTCAATGCAGTTGTCCTTGCCTACTTGGCGCTCGTAGCGTTCGCAGAAAATGTTGTCCAACTGCGCTCCCTCCGGCACCGGCACAAAGGCTGAGCCAGCTTCCCGCGGCGGTTGCTCAAACTCTTCGTTGAAAGCGGGCAGATACACCTGCCGGAGATACTCATTGGCAGTAGCCATATCGGTGATGCCAGCGGCGGCCAGTTCCTTGACCAAGCGCTCCTGGTGGGTGCGAAAGGCCCGCTCGGAGCGCCCTCGGGCTTGCGGCGAGTAGGCCGCGATCATCTCTATGCCCAGTTGCTGCAAGGCGCGCCGAAACTGCGTCGAGTTGCCCTTGTCCACCTTGCCGCCAGCCGTCGGCGTGTGCCAGTAATGGCTGCCCCGGTCGGTATACAGCGAGCAAAACAAGCCCTCGGCCTCAACCACCTCACGTACCCCCTGGAAACTGCTCCGGGTGCCTTCCTGGTCACAGAAGAACATGGAGTAATGCCGGCTGGTGGCATCATCCATGGTGACTATCAAATCCCAGGTCTGTCCCGGCACCCAGGCATGGGTGCTACCATCCTGGTGCAGCAATACGCCCGGCACCGGCGCTCGCTCGCGCCGCTTGCGATGTTGCCCACGGCCCGATGACTTCGTCACCGCTCCGGCAGACTGCAAGGACTTGCGCACCCAGTTGTAGCTACGCCCACCGCCGCCGCGCCGATACCAGGCGTAGTAGTGCTTGACACTCCAGCCATCATGCCGGCTCCGGTACCGATCCACCATGCGCATAACCTCATCGACCGGGGCCCGCCGGTGCGATACCTGAGACAGCCGCTTGTCGATCAACCCATCCAGGCCTTCTTCCTCGTAACGATCAATGTAACGACGAAAGGTGCGCTCACACACACCCAGCAACTGCGCCGCTTCCTCCTGGCTCAGACGACCCTCGGTCCAGCCCCCATATGACTCTTCAAATCTCATCTGTCGTATCTCCTGTAACACTTCTGTCCGCCTCATAAATCACCTCCCTCAAGAGCTGGCATAAACCGGACAGATTATGTGTTCTAACAGCGGACAGTTTATGTGTTCCTAACATTCCTAACACAATGCCTTGCATTTCCCCTGCCAACCTGCTACATTCCGCCCGTTTGTTCGGCGACTTGCGGGGGCGCCGGGAGATTTGAAGCAAAATCACCCGCATGAAAATTTAGACGGTGGTCATGCTTGACCACCACAATTCGGGCGAAGGCGCCCGGGTATCAGGAGACAAGGTTTATGTTATGCGGCGGCTCCGAAGGGGCGGTCGCCAACGCAGAGTTTGGTGTTGTTATTGGCTAATT
The DNA here is from genome assembly GCA_965249835.1 of Candidatus Poriferihabitaceae bacterium. GTDB lineage: Bacteria > Pseudomonadota > Gammaproteobacteria > Arenicellales > Poriferihabitantaceae > JAHRAW01. Next base: position 117,088 of record CBDFMY010000001.1, on the reverse strand, counting down.
GTCTAATTGGCCGATCACCCAACCTCACTAATCCATCGTTATCGGGCTGGGTCCCGATGATTCAGTTACCGTCAGGGATGGCGGGCAGTTCGGCAACAGGACGCAAACGCCGAACAATCCGGCGGCGAGAGTTGCGGGAGTCGCGACATGGTTAATGACAAAGGCTGGCTTTTGTTCTTACCAAACTGGATTCCCGCTTGCACGGGAATGATGGAGGTGGCGAATTCGTCACATGTGGCGCACATGCGTGCGCAGGTATGTGACCGGATTCCGCCCCCCGCACTTGTCTCTCCCTTTGCGCCTGCGTTGATCTGACACGCTGTCTTTGGCCGGTGACGCCGGGACAGCCCCAACTTCGGCGGAGCAACTCTCCGACTGACATGGCAACGGAGAAATTGATATGAAAAGAATACTGTTTAATGCGACGCATCCGGAAGAACTCCGCGTCGCTATCGTCGATGGACAACACCTGGTCGACCTTGACCTAGAATCCGCCATACGTGCCGAGAGAAAAGGCAACATTTACAAGGGCGTGGTCACCAAAGTGGAACCCGGGCTGGAAGCGGCCTTCGTGAATTACGGCGCCGACCGCCAGGGCTTTTTGCCGCTGAAGGACATCTATCGCGGCTACTTCGCCCAATACGACTCCAAAACTTCCATGAGCGACGTGAAAATCGCCCAGGAAATCAAGGAAGGACAGGAGATGGTGGTGCAGGTAAGCAAGGATGAACGCGGTGCCAAAGGCGCGGCATTGACCACCTTCGTCAGCCTCGCCGGCCGGTTTCTGGTGTTCATGCCGAACAACCCCAAAGGCGGCGGAATTTCGCGGCGGGTATCCGGCGACGAGCGAACCGACTTGCGCCAGGTTCTGGACAATCTGGATGTCGGCGACCAACACGCCTTAATCGCCCGCACCGCCGGCATTGGCCGCAACCCGGAAGAACTGCAATGGGATTTGGACTTCCTGCTGAAATTGTGGGACACCATTGAAACCGCCGCCGCGGAACTCAAAGCGCCGCGCCTGATCCATCAGGAAAGCAACCTGATTGTGCGCTCCATCCGCGATCATCTCGGCGCCGACATCGCCGAAATCATCGTTGACGATGAGGAGATTCACGAGCGCGCCAGGCGTTTTATGCAGCAGGTGATGCCGCACAATCTCAACAAACTGAAACTCTACCGCGACACTGTGCCGCTGTTCTCGCGCTTTCAGATTGAGCAGCAGATCGGGTTGGCGTTCAAACGTGAAGTGCGACTGCCTTCCGGCGGCTCGGTGGTCATTGACCACACCGAAGCGTTGATATCCATTGATGTCAACTCGGCGCGTGCCACCAAGGGCGCGGACATCGAAGAGACCGCGCTACAAACCAACCTGGAAGCAGCCGATGAGATCGCTCGACAATTACGCGTGCGCGACCTCGGCGGTCTGGTGGTCATCGACCTCATCGACATGACCATCAGCCGCAGCCAGCGCGCCGTGGAAACGCGGCTCAAGGACGCGCTCAACCCGGACCGTGCGCGCGTGCAGGTGGGGAAAATATCGCGCTTCGGTCTGCTGGAAATGTCGCGCCAGCGTCTGCGTTCCTCGCTGAGCGAATCCAACTATCGGGTTTGTCCGCGATGCGAAGGCACCGGCACCATCCGCAACGTGGTGTCCTCGTCGCTGAGTTTGTTGCGACTCATTGAAGAAAAAGCATTGCAAGAAAACACCGAGGCGATTCAGGTGGTTCTGCCGCTGGACATGGCGACCTACCTGCTCAACGAGAAACGCCACGAGGTCAATCAACTGGAATCTCGACTGGCATCGCGGATAATTATCATCCCGTCGGAGCAACTCTCCAGTCCGCAATTTGAAATCAAGCGTCTGCGTGGCGACGAACTGGAGGCGATGAGCGGCATCCCCAGTTATCTTCAGCAGGTCGAACTGACCGGTCAGGAAGAAGACATCACCGACAGTTTGAAATACGCGCCGGCCGAGACGCCCCATGTGCAACTGGAGCAAGGTATCGCCCCGGCCCATGTAATTGATGCGGCAACAAAGCCGGTCCGTGAAGGTGGGGTTATCAGCCGATTGTGGAAAGCGATTACCGAAAACAAATCCGCCGACCAAACCAAACCGGCCGACAAAGAAAAAGCCAGCAAACCCGAACCCGCATCCGGCCGAGGCACCCGACAAGGGGCTGGCCGCCGAGGAGCGCAACCCAGACGCGCCACCAATAAACGGCAACCGGCAAAACGCGGCACCGGCAATCAAGGCGGAACCCGCAGAGATCAGACAAAAACTCCACAGAAATCGTCTTCCCCGCAGAGGGCACAGTCACCCAAGCCAAATAGCCCGGAACGGCGCGGTCGTCAAAGTTCCGCGCAAGGTAGCAAAACGAGCCAACCGAGACGACAAAGCAGTGCGCCCAAAGCCGCCCCGGAAAGTGTTACGCCAGACCGACCAACCCGCCGGGATTTTGCCGCCCACGAACCGGAGTTACGAGTCGGCCAGCGCCGACCGAGCAAAGCACCCGCGCCGCAGTCCGAACCCGTAGCAGAATCGCCGTCCTCTCACCCGAACCGGCTTCCGCCTGCGCCTGTGGATGCTTCTGAGGAGGTTGGTAATCGGTAGTTAACGATTGCGCTTGTTTTCGTTGATAGGCAAGGCGCACGAGAAGCGGGGGAGTGACGATGCGCAACGCCGCATGGCGACGAAAAGGCAAGTGCAATGCGTCATTTATCCGGCTTGCTCCCATACCTCAACAAACTTACGGAAATGTTCCTGTCCGGATTGCTTAAGCCACGCCCTGACGAGTTCACATTCCTGATCGAACTGCTCCGGGCTCAGCGTGCCTCGCACCACTTCCCACTTGAGATAAACCAAAAAAGTATTAACCACATCGGTTTCACAATACTCGCGAATTTTCCCAATCTCGCCCGCCAGAAAAACATCCCACACATCTGCCCCGCTCATTCCAAGTTTGCCCGGGAAACCAAGCATCACGGCGATTTCATCAAGCGGTGCAAAAGCGCGTGGGGAAAATCCGGCGAGCACATCCATCAAATCAATGTGGCGCCAGTGGTAACGGTTGAGATAATTGTTGTAGCGAAAATCGCGATCGTCATCGCCGGACTCCCAATAACGCCTCGCGGTTACGCCGTGAAGCAACGAGCGATAATGCAACACCGGTAAATCAAAGCCGTTGCCGTTCCAACTCACCAACGTCGGAGTGTAGCGTTCGAGCCCATCGTAGAAACGGGTAATCAATTCCGCCTCCGGCGAATCCTTGTCACCCAACGACCAAACATTGATCGAATCGCCTCGTCGCAACACCGCCGATATCGCCACGATTCGATGCATGTGCGGCGGTAAAAAATCCGAACCGCCGGTTTTTTGAATGCGACGAGTGAACATCGCCCGAGCGATATCCTCCTCGGACAAACCATCCAGATCATAAAGACGACCACCGGCGATGGTATCCGGCACAGTTTCAATGTCAAAAACAAGCGTGTTCATAATAATTGTCACATCGTCAAGATAATTTTCCCAAAATGACTGCTGGCTTCCATCGCGCGGTGGGCGGCGGCGGCTTTTGCTAACGGATAGACTGCGGAGATCACGGGCGCGATTTTGCCGTCCGCCATCAACGGCAACACCGTTTTGGCGAACGCCGCGATGAGGGCGGCTTTCTCGGCGCGCGGGCGCGAGCGCAAAACCGAGCCGATGATGCGCTGGCGCTTGACCATGGCGCGCGCCAGATTGAGTTCGGCGACGCCGCCGCCCATCACGCCAATCAGCATCAGCGTGCCGCCAACCGCGAGGCATTGCATATTCGGTTTGAGATACGCGCCGCCGATGTGATCGAGGATGACATCCGCGCCGCGCTGGTCGGTAATTTCCTTAACTTTATCCGCGAATGATTCGTTCTGATAATCAATCACGTAATCGACGCCGAGCTGTTTCACCCGTTCAACTTTTCCACTGGAGGCGGTCACGATAACCTCGGTATCCGGTGCCAACTGTTTGCATAGCTGAATGGCGGCGGTATTGACACCGCCGCCACCGCCATGAAGCAATACGGATTGATTGACCGGCTGGCCGGTTGACTGGCCGACCGATTGATCTCGCCCCAGCCCGGCAATCATAAACAGATTCAGGTACGCGGTCAGGTAGGTTTCGCACACGCAAGCGGCCTGGTTGAAATCCATGTTCTCGGGAATGACCATGGCATGATCGGCATAGGCGACTGCATATTCGGCGTATCCGCCGCCGATCAGGGCCATCACCCGCTCGCCAATTTTCCACTGCGTCACTTGCGCACCGAGCGCTTCCACGGTGCCTGCCACTTCCAAACCGAGGATGTCCGACTCGCCTTTGGGCGGCGCATAGTTTCCCTGGCGTTGGATTACATCGGGGCGGTTGACCGAGGTCGCCGCGACCTTGATTAAGATTTGCCCGGCGTTGGGAGACGGCCGTTCGGCATCACCGAAAACCATCATTTCCGCGCCGCCAAAACCATTCAGCAGAATCGCTTTCATGCTTGATTTCATGCTGCCCGCCGGGTTACACAACTCATAGTTTACCCACACCAAACGGGCTGCGCTTGACCCCCGCTCCAAGGCGGAGTGATAAATTGCGAAATCACGCCGCCTCCACCCGTGCCGCGCAAAACTTGAACTCGGGGATTTTTCCGACTGGATCCAAAGCGGGATTGGTCAGTGTATTGGCGGCCGCTTCGGCATAGCAAAATGGAATAAAAATCATGTTGTCGGGCACAGCGGTATCCGCTCTGGCAATTAATTCGATGACACCCCGGCGTGTCGAAACTCTGATTTTTGCGCCCGGTGCAACCTTCAGATTACGCAGTGCCTGAGGCGAAATCGAGGCAATCGCTTCGGGTTCAATCTGGTCCAGTACTCTGGTGCGGCGGGTCATGGAGCCGGTGTGCCAGTGTTCCAGTTGCCGCCCGGTGGACAGGATCATTGGGTATTCATCGTCCGGCAATTCGTCCGGCGAAACCAGATTCACCGCAATAAGCTTTCCGCGTTTATTCGCCGTAGGAAAACCATTTTCAAATACAATATCATTGCCTGGTTTGTCCGCTGCATCGCACGGGTAGGTGACCGCGCTTTCCGCTACCAGGCGATCCCAGCTAATGTTATTCAATGACGGCATCACCCCGGTCATTTCCGCAAAAATATCTCTTGGATGGGAATAGTTCCAATCCAGATCAAGACGTTTTGCGATTTCCTGAGTAATCCACCAATCCTGGCGGGTATCTCCGGGGAGTTCTAACGCGCTTCGACCCATCTGCACCTGGCGGTTGGTATTGGTCACCGTGCCGTCTTTTTCCGGCCATGCGGATGCGGGCAGGACAACATCCGCATAAAACGCAGTTTCGGTTAAAAACAAATCCTGCACCACCAGATGATCCAGTTTCGCCAATGCATCCCTGGCGTGTTGCACATCGGGATCGGACATCGCCGGGTTTTCCCCCATGATGTACATGCCCGATATTTTGTCATCGTGAATGGCATCCATAATCTCTACCACGGTCAATCCGGCCTGAGGCGCCAGTTTCGCACCCCAGGCATCCTCGAAGCGCGCACGCAGATTATCCACCTCAACCAACTGATAATCCGGCAACATCATCGGAATCAAACCCGCATCCGAAGCCCCCTGCACATTATTTTGGCCGCGCAATGGATGTAGCCCGGTGCCGGGCCGACCGATCTGGCCGGTGATCAAGGAAAGCGCGATCAGGCAGCGCGCATTGTCGGTGCCGTGAACATGCTGAGAAATGCCCATGCCCCAGAAAATTATCGCAGCTTTGGCTTTTGAAAAAGTGCGGGCGACCAGGCGCAAAGTTTCCGCATCAATGCCACAAATCGATTGCATCTTTTCCGGGGGGAAATCTGCGATATGTTTCTTTAGGTTTTCAAACCCTTCGGTATGTTGCTCGACATAATGTTGATCGTATAGATTTTCTTCGATGATGGTGTGGAGAATTCCATTGAGCAGTGCCACATCAGTGCCGGGATTAAACTGCAACATATGAGTCGCGTGTCGTTTTAAAGCGGTGCCTCGGGGGTCCATTACGATTAATGTGCCGTGTTTCGCCGCCTGCTTGAAAAAGGTCGCCGCTACCGGGTGATTGCCTACCGGATTTGCACCGATCACAAGCACACAATCCGCATCTTCAACTGCATTAAAGGGCGCCGATACCGCGCCCGAACCGACGCCTTCCAATAGCGCGGCGACCGATGACGCATGACAAAGCCGGGTGCAGTGATCGACATTATTGGTGCCAAAACCAGTGCGTACCAGTTTTTGAAAAATATAGGCTTCTTCATTGGTGCATTTCGCCGAACCAAAACCCGCCAAAGCATTGCCGCCGTTGTCATGTCCATCACGGATTTTTTTCAATCCGCCAGCGGCAAAATCCAGTGCTTCTTGCCAACTCGCTTCCCGAAAATGCGACAAAGGATTGGCAGGATCGAGGTCGATATCCCCGACCTTGTTGTTTTTATCCACACGGATAAGCGGTTTGGTCAACCGATGCGGATGTTTCACATAGTCAAAACCGAAGCGACCTTTAACGCATAGCCGATTGCGGTTGGCCGGCCCGTGCTTGCCCTGAACCGCGACTATTTCATTGTCCGCAACTTGATAAGTGATCTGACAACCAACGCCGCAATAGGGACAAACACTGTCAGTCTCGGTCAGTGGGTCAGCCAGTGAATCAAACTTCCCTACGCCATTTTCATCCACCAAAGTGGCTTCCATGAGCGCGCCCGTTGGACAGGCCTGAACACATTCGCCACAAGCCACGCAGGTGCTGGCGCCCATGGCATCATCCATATCAAAAACAATCTTCGAATTGTGTCCGCGAAAAGCCATGCCAATCACATCATTAACCTGCACTTCACGACATGCTCTTACACACAGGTTACATTGAATACAGGCATCCAGGGCAACGTGCATGGCTGGATGACTGGCATCCGCGGCCGGAATGTCGGGCGCGGCGCGTGCTTCAAACCGACTGCCGTGCACCGCCATCGCATCGGCCCATTGCCACAGGCGCGAGTCGTGTTCGTGCGCAACTTCGCGGGTTGGCTGATCGGTCAGTAACAATTCCATCACCGTGTCGCGAGATTTTTTCGCGCGCGCGCTGGTCGTGGAAACCACCATGCCTTCGCTCGGCTTACGCAAGCAAGACGCCGCCAACACGCGTTCGCCCTCAATCTCCACCATGCACACGCGACAGTTACCATCGGCGCGATAATCCGGCTGCGGCGCGTAACACAAATGCGGAATTTCCACGCCGCTGCGCTGCGCCCCCTGCCAGATGGATTCACCGGCGCAGGCTTCGACCGGCTTGCCGTCGAGAGTGAAAGTGATCGTATTATTCACTGTTAATTATCTCGTTAAATTTTTTAGTGAAAACGTTTCATGTCTTCCGCCAGAATTTCCATTGCATCCGATAGCTGTTCCAACCTTAATGATTTGAAGTTTTTGTGTATTGGACGATTAATATTCCTTTCACCTTGCAATAGTGTGATGATGTTTAATTCGCATGAAAAATATGATTGCAAAGTTCGCGTCGAATAGCTTCCGTAGATTGGTTTTGTCAATTCGCTATAATCCCCGCCGAGTTGGCTTTCTAACTGAAATAAATAACAAGATAAATTCGGGTATTGGGTCTGCAGTAAATCGAAATCTATCAAGATGCGCTTAATCATTGCATTCTCGGCAAACGCTTTGCACTCTATGCCAATCACAAATTTTTTATTGACATAAATATGCTTATCAACCGAAAGTTTATAAACATAGTTAACTATATTTTTCTTGATGTGATTTACCACTTCATCATCTTTTATTCGATTGAGGTACGATGGTTTCATCGGTATAGAAACTTTCTTGGAGTTAATCTCCAAATTATCAGGATTACCGCCGATGTTTTGCCACGCAATACGCGCAATGTTTTCGCTGATGTGCTCTTGCAACCGTCCCTTCGCCATGCGGACGAATCCACCGTATGCACGATCTTCGCTTTCCCGTGCATCTTTATCAATAACTTTTATAACTGCATCGTAATCACTGATGATTTGTTTCAATTGTTCTGAAATTGTCATTTTCATGTACCCAAGTTTTCTGCGATTCGTTGTTCGGCAGTTTTGCAGTATTCGTTCGAGCAATCTATGCCGAGATATTTCCTGCCAAATTTATGGGCGACTAATGTGGTCGTGCCAGCACCGTTAAACGGATCGAGCACCACATCACCGCGAAAACTAAACAACTTTAATGCCCGCATCACAAGTTGCTCAGGAAACATCGCTGGGTGTCTATATTGTTTCATTTTATGTTCGGGGGCAATTGACCATTTCGCATTCACCCAACTTTTAAACTCATCATCGCTGATATCGTTGTTTTCTTTGGAGCCACATTTTTTTAAGTCGCCTTTGCAAAAAACCTCCAAAAATTCCCATGTGTATTTAAGATACGGGCTGGCCGGGCTGCTCCAACTTCCCCATGCGGTGTATTTGCAATTGTAGTTGTTCTTTTCCCATAAAATTTCGCCTTTCCAAATCAGCCCTTTGTCAATGAAAAACTTGCTGATAATGTGATGGGTTGGAATGTAATCCGAGAACAATGGTGACACATTAACAACGATTCGTCCACCGTGCTTTACCACCCGAATACATTCATCAAACACCTCGAAAAGTTTGTCGAAATAGGCATGCCATGTATCGGTATCGACATGCCCGCTGTAATCCAGTCCAAAGTTATACGGCGGGGAAGTGACTACAATATCAATGCAGTTGTCGGGCAATTTCTGCAACAGTTGTTCGCTGTTGCCGCGGAGTATTTTATTGGTATATTGCTCTGGCAGTTCGTTATTCTCGCGCGGAAATTCTTTCGCAAACGCCTCATAACCCAAACGCTTTCGCTCTTTGATTTTACGGTTTTTAACTTTGCGTTCGGCGTTAAAACCTTCATAGATCTTTTTTCCGCCACGCATGGCAAAACTTCTTTTTGATGGCTTTGAATTCACTCCAAATCCTCCGGAAAATATTTCAAAACACAGTTTATCGGGTTGCCGGCGGCTTGTCCCAAACCGCAAATGGACGCATCGGCCATGACCGTGCTGAGTTCGGCGAGCAAGCCAATGTCCCATTTTGGTTTGGTCATGATCTTGACCGCCTTTTCGGTGCCGACCCGGCACGGCGTGCATTGTCCGCAACTTTCATCTTCAAAAAATCGCATCAAGTTCAACGCGACCTCTTTCATGTTGTCGTGGTCGCTGAAAATCACGATGGCGGCGGAGCCGATGAAGCAACCGTGTTCTTGCAAGGTGTCAAAATCGAGCGGGATGTCGGCTAATGATGCCGGCAGGATTCCGCCGGATGCGCCGCCGGGGAGATAGGCTTTGAACGCGTGACCATCGCTCATGCCGCCGCAATACTCTTCGATCAATTGGTTGGCACTGAGGCCGGCCGGGGCGAGTTTCACGCCGGGATTTTTGACTCGTCCGGACACCGAAAAACTTCGCCAACCTTTTCGTCCGTTGCGTCCGGCGTCAGCGAACCAGTCCGCGCCTTTCTCGACGATGTCGCGCACCCAGTGCAATGTTTCCACATTGTGTTCCAGAGTCGGGCGACCAAACAAACCAACTTCGGCGACAAATGGCGGGCGGTTGCGCGGCAGTCCGCGTTTGCCTTCGATGGATTCGATCATCGCCGATTCCTCGCCGCAAATATACGCGCCGGCACCACGGCGGATAATCAACTCGGTGTGTTTTGCCAAACCCGCGGCGCGAACTTTTTCCAACTCGGCATGCAAAATCGCGCGCACCGCCGGATATTCGTCGCGCACATAGACATAACATTTTTCCGTGCCCACCGCCCACGCCGCGATCAACATTCCTTCAATGAAACGATGCGGATCGGTTTCCAAATAATGACGATCCTTGAAAGTGCCGGGCTCGCCTTCGTCGGCATTCACCGCCATCAAACGCGGCGCGTCATAATCGCGCACGATACGCCACTTGCGACCGGCCGGAAATCCGGCGCCGCCGAGTCCGCGCAATGCGGAATCATCCAGCGTTGAAATAATTTTTTCGGCGGTGTGTTTCCCTTTCACGCAATCGGCCAGCAACTGATAACCGCCATCTTTTTTATACGCCGCAAAGTCAATGAACTTCGGAATCTGCGCGTGCGTGTTTCCACTGCTCACCGCCTCAAGCACGCTTTCTTTGGTCGCATGACAAGCATGAAAATGCCCGACCTCGGCAACCGGCGCAGTCTCGCATCGTCCCATGCACGGCGCACGCACAACCCGCGTGTCCGCCGGCTTCGCCGCATTCAACTGCGCAATCAACTCCTCCGCCCCCGCCAGTTGACAGGCGATACTGTCGCATACTCGAATAGTCGTGGCCGGCGGTTTCGCCTCGCCCTCCTTAACGATGTCGAAGTGCGCGTAAAATGTGGCGACCTCATACACCTCGGTCATGGACAATTTCATTATCTCCGCCAGCGCGGCGAGGTGTGCGCTCGACAAACAACCGTGGCGGTCTTGAATCAGATGCAAATACTCAATCAACCGGTCGCGTTGCACCGCATCATCGCCAAACGCATCGGACAACAACGCCTGCACCTGCGCACGCGCCGCGGCATCCACCTGCCGTCCCTTCGGACGCGGATTGGTTTTTTTCTTGCTACGACCGGGGTGGCGGCGTTTCATCGCAACCTGCGGCGGGTTATTTCGCGGCGCGCTCATGATTCTCCGCTCATCATCAATCGCCCAATCGGGCATGGTTTTGTTGTGTCGTTATGTTAACAAATTTTCGGCGGCGAGGGGCGGCTATTCTCTCTTCGTTGTTCCCGCGAAAGCGGGGATCCAGACGCTTTGATGCCGCGGGAGGTGATGGTCGGAAATGATATGCGGGGAGCAGAGACGGTAAAATCTACATACATCACAAGACCATAAGTTTCAGTAAGGTACTCGCTGGCCAACTTGTGGGCATCCGTGAAGTAGAGGACCAGATCTGGCTGGTCAGCTTCCTGGACTATGATCTAGGCTATTTTGATGAAGAAGGGTGTAGAGTTGAACCAATTGACAACCCATTTGCTGAGAAGGTACTAACCATGCCCTCGGGAAAAGTGTAAACCATGTCTTCGGAACAAAGTGTAAACCATGTGTCGGGAAGCACACAGTTTGTATTTTTCGCCGATAGGCGAAAACCGAGAAACAAAAACGCTGAGAGTAACCAATACCGCCGCATACCAACTACCTTTCAGATGGTCATTCCCGCTGGCAAGCGAGAATCTATTACAACCCAAAGCGTTAGCCCTTGTCATTTCGCAACTCCGCCGCGCCACCTCTATCCGTTATGCCCCACTCTCTCTATGTCGTCATTCCCGCGTTCTCCCTAAACGAACCCGCTCGTTAGAATGGGTTACTCGGCGTTGTATTTACTTCCAAATAGTTTGCGTAAGTATGTGAATGTGGAATTGTTTGTTTTTCAAGTCGTAACCCCTCTAAATGAAACTCCATAGCCTGTTGCATATTATTCTCCACATCTTTTCTGGTTTTGCCAGTTGCAACACAACCATCTATATCTGGCGAATAAGCAGAAAAGCCTGTCTTGGTTTCTTCAATCACAATTAAATATTTCATTTCTTCAAACCTGCTTGTTTAAAAACACTGTTTTGTGTGCCTTTTGCCAAATCATCACTTAATTTTCCCGCAACAGTAACCAAGCCTTACTTACTGTCGTGTTTATATTGACGATGACTACCGCGCACACGCACAATATACCACCCATCATCTTCTAACATTTTAATTATTTTTCTTACTCCCATATATTCATTACTCAACGAGTTTTCCCATTTTAGCACGTCAATACACTCTCCACGCCATCGTTATTCCCGCGCAAGCGGAATCCAGTTATACATGCCGTCACGCGAAGCGTGACACCACCGCGGCGAAGCCGCGAAAGGACAAGGGCTAACGCTTTGAGTTGTAATAGATTCTCGCCTGCCGGCGGGAATGACGGTGGGGGGGCGATTATTAATATACGGGGGCAAACCCGACAATGACGGCAACACACACTCGTCATTCCCGCGTAGGCGGGAATCCAGTGGAAAATGTTGTCCGGCGTAGCCGAACTCCTTTTGTCGCAGCTTCGCCGCGTCTGGATTCCCGCCTTCGGCGAGAATGACGAATAAGAATTGTCATTGCCCGGCTTGTTCCGGACAATAACGGCGATGGACGGAAATGATATGCGGGAGCTGGAACGACTAACCGGGCGGATGGGAAAAGGATTCTTTCAATACCGCCTGCATTAGTTGTTTGGCATGAGTTTGGCTGACGGTGATTTGGGTTTCCATTTGATCGCACAAGGCGAGAAGTTTATCAACTTTGGTGACGATGGATTTTTGTTCAGGGAGTGGTGGGAACGGGATTAACAATTTAGATAATGCAGTTCCATTAACATTTGGCTGCCCTGCACCCCAAGCCGCTTCGTGTAATTGATTCCAATAAGTTGGACTTTCAATAAACAACTTCAACCACTCAGCTTTTAACCTACGGTTAGGAACAACTCTTATCAAATATGATGCAAATAATGATTTCACATCAATATTTTTTACAATATATGACTTACCAATAGTTCCACCAGTCCTTGCAATAAGAATATCGTTATTGCTTAGTAAATATCTGACTACATCTTTATCTTTACATTCACAGTACGGAACATTATCCCAAATTACAAAATTATTTTGAATATCCGTTATCCGTAATATTTTAATGCCCTGCTTGTATATTCGTGCAGCAACACTAAATCCATAATGTATCTTGTCTGAAATATCACCCAACCGACACCAAACCCACCCATCAGGCAAATCAAAAGGTTTCTCTCCATCACCAATCGGCGGCAGTGATTTTTGTTTTTTGATTTTCTTGTCTTTAATCAACTGCTCTTTTTCTGCTTGTATGCGCGATAGCAGTTCGCTGGCGGGTTCAACATCAGGGTTTTGCTGTCGCCACTCGGCGGTGAGTTTGCCCTCAATGGCCTCCTGCAAAATCTGCTGACGCATCTTCTTTAATAGAGTTTGTTGGTGGACGATCTCTTCTTGTAATTCTTTGTCCTCTGTTTCTATGTTTTGGAAATACGAAACAATTCTTTGTTGCTCCTCAATATCAGGCAGATCAATTTCAATCTGCAGAATGTGCTTCGGCTTTATTTCCGTTTTGATTCCTCCCTTGACTTGTTCTTGCAACAATCTGACAAATTCCAGACTTTTCAGGAAACGTTTGAAATATTCGACATTAATTTGTTCAATATCGAAAGTATAGGAAGAGTAATGAATGGTTGCAGTTATATTTTCTTTGCCAGTATAAATTCCCATTGCACCCTTTGATACATTAATGCCTGAAATAACAAAATCACCAGGCTTAACTAAAATCATATTCGTTTTACTGGGCTTGGTTGCGATATGAAAATTACCGGAGAAATCAATTTTATCTATACGTTTTATCCCGGTGACTATTTCATCATCTGGCCGATATTTTCCTTCACGCTCAAAAAGAAACTGGCCGATCTTTGTTTTTTTCCATCTCGCACTCATCGTATTCAGCGTTTTCATTCTTCCGGCATGACGATTTTTCCTTTTTTGACAGGAATTTCTGCAGGCAACAGACATTTTTTTAGTCGGTTGGGATCGATATCAAAACTATTGGTCGCTACCTGATTAAGTTTGGAATTTCTTCGTTGTGGCGGACTAGCAACAATAACTATTTTCCCAATGGCTATGACTTTTTCTACCGCCGGCACCAAATCACTATCGCCACTGACTAAAAAAGCGACATCAAACCGATTTTCATATGCATCAGATAACATCTCACAAGCAATATTGACATCAGTTTTCTTTTCTTCAAATGTTGAATTGTAATGATTACACTTTCGGCAAATTTCTCCTTTACTTAAAAAATGACCTTTGATAATGGTTAAGTTATTGCAGTGATGCTCTAATGCCTGAAGATACAACTTTTGTCGAGAGATTTCATCTTCTCTTCCCTTAATCATTGCGGTAAAATACTTAACCTGCTCCAAATGAGAGTTGTGCCTCAAAAAACTTTGTGCCAACTTTTCAACATCCAACCATTTCAGGCTCGCCTTGCCGATGCTGCGAATACCGTAATACAGATTGAAACCGTCAATATAAACCATGACCTTTTTCATGCTATTTTCTCCTGAAATTTACTATAAAACAAAGGGTTAACAAGGACTTAACAAGCCTGTAAAGTTTTTTGAAAATAGGGCTTGACAAGCGTGTAAAGTATGGGAAAATGCGCCTACCACCCCGATGGCATCCTTCACAGGACCCCCGGTCGACAGCCGCCACTAACGCGGCTGTCTTTTTTTGTGGTATGGCGTTTCTCCATATCCTGATTCCTGCCCGAAATCTCCCAACGGATGATGCCCGGGTATAGTAAACATTAATCATCCCTTCCGGGCAATGGCCTGTCCTTGCGAATTTTGCGCTGCCAGGCTGCAGGATCTTCAATATACGAGAACAGGTTTTTGGACGCTGCCTCTTGCATGAGTAGAGCGAGCCTTGTGCCATTAGGCTCTTTTGGCTGTTTCTGTTTATCCTTGGTAACTTTTTTTTGCATACCATTGATATGATTCATTCGTTCTTCCCGACTTGATATGGGGTTAGTTGTTCGCTGATTTGATTGATGAGTGTATCACTTTTATTAAACGAGTGATGAAGTAATCCCAATAACTCGACACTGGAATATGACTTTTCTGGTTCTGGCTGGTGCGGGTTTTTAATATCAAGATTATACCCGCTTTGGATAATGGTCTTGATGTCCACTTTCCATGCCTGTTCGTTTTCTTTTCGCTTGCGCCACCACTTTTTCAAGTTGTCAAACTCTGCCACCTGTATCGGTTTGGTTTTGGAGTAGGACTTGTAGCCTTCCGGCAGTTGATGCTGGTAATACCAGATGGTTTTTGTCGCCTCGCCTTTTGTGAAGAATAGCAAATTAGTCGCAACCGACGCATATGGCTGGAACACCGAATTGGGCAGACGGATAATGGTGTGCAGGTTGCAATCTTCCAGCAGTTTTTGACGGATGCGTTGCTTGACGCCATCGCCCGTGAGCGAGCCGTCGGGCAAAACAATGGCTGCCCTGCCATCGGTTTTAAGCAAGTGAATCATCAGGATTAAAAACAGGTCGGCCGATTCTTTGGTGCGGTAGGTTTGCGGGAAGTTGTTTTCGTTGTTGTTTGACACCACGCCACCAAAAGGCGGATTGGTCAGAATGATATGGACGCGATCTTTTTCACGATATTCGGTTAAGGGACGCGCCAGTGAATCGTCGTATCTAATGTTCGGCTGGTTGATGTCGTGTAAGATTAAATTGGTATTACACAGCAGATACGGTAACGGTTTGTATTCCCAGCCGATGATGTTGTCTTGTATGGCGGTGCGTTTTTTTAGATTAGTGGCTTTGACTTTGAGATGCTCCAAGGCGGCGGTTAGAAATCCGCCAGTGCCGCACGAAGGGTCAAGTATTTTCTCGTGCGGTTTGGGGTCAGTGAGTTCGGTCAACAATCTGGTAATCGCACGCGGCGTATAAAATTCGCCCAGAGTGCCCGCGCTTTGCAGTTCGCCCAAAAAGGTTTCGTAAATCTGCCCGAAAATCTGCTTGTCCTTGCTGTTGTTGAAATCAATTCCATTGAGATGGTTAATCACCTGGCGCAGGTGAATACCGGATTTCATATAGTTGTAGTTATTGGCAAAAACTTCACGCACCAACACGGCGCGTTTGTTGCCGGTGGAAAGATCAATGTTCGCCAACTTGGGAAAAAGCTTCCGGTCAACGAAGGCAAGTAGTTCATCACCGGTCATCCCTTCGTCATCGCCAGCCCATTCGTCCCAATGCAGCCCTTTCGGGATGGGAGAAATGTAATCGTCCTGTAGAAGTTCCAGTTCTTTGTCTTTATCGCTGAATATTTTGAGAAACAACATCCAACCGAGTTGCAGAATGCGTAATTCATCGCTACCCGTGCCAACATCCTGCCGCATGATATTGCGGATGGATTTAACGATGTTGGTTAGGTTGGTCATTTTTTTTCTAATTTCTGTTGCACAGCTACTTGGTGTTTAACAGACAAGCTAAGTAACTGACCTATTTTTTGCTTATTTTTATAAGAAATAGGGTGCATATAAATATGCCGACATACAATGTCTTTTAGTATGTATATTGCTTGATAATTTTTATCATCTTTAAGCTCTCTATATATGGACGATATTTTTTCAAAATTTAATTTTTTCGTGTACCAAGTGTGGATGTATAAATTAATAAGTTTAGAAACAACCGAATCGGTCTTATCATTAACATCATCTGCTGTTTCAATTAACTGATCATATCCTAATGAATCTACTATTTTATGTAACCAACTAAAGATAATTGAGTACAACAATTTGTTAACGATTCTTTTAGTTTCTTTTTCAATTCTTTTATCCGATAATCTTACATTTTTTTCTTTTGCTGTATCCTCTATTACTAACCGAATAAAATCTTCTAAATCTGCTCTACTATCTTTCATGTCTTCCATAAATGCTTTTAACAGCCTTAACCCTACATTCTGCCCCACCTCAAACAATTCTGTTAGTATATTTTTGTCTATTGAGCCAGATTGATTTTTCAAAATTTGCCCAATGATTTCTATGCTTTTTGCTGATTTTCTAACTTCAATAATAATAAGATCGTCATTTTGATCTTCATCATTTTCTGCGTCTCTTATTGTAGTCGAGTCACTTCGATCTTTTTCTTCCAATTCTCTACTTCTTTCATCTTCAACATTGTGGCTGGGGCCAGGTAAGATCTTTCTCTTAAAGTGATTCGACAACGTGTCAATAAAATTCTTTTCACTACCAGACAGCGTAACTTCAGGAAACTTCTCAAAAGCTGATGTTGCGTTCAATGTAATTTTTTCCATTAAATATTTGTTTTGTGTGTGATGAGCAATAAAAATTATAATGTTTGCATTATCTTTCAGATGAATATCTTTCATTAATTCTTCAATCTGTATTTTCACATTCTCATCATCGATTTTTCGAGCGATATATCGAGCGACAAAGTAGTAATATATATAGATATATTGAAAACTATAGAAACCATTTTTTTCTTTTATAATGACTGATTTTATCAATGTTTCAATGGGCTTTTTCTGTATAAAAAATTTATTACTATATTCTTTCAAAAATTCATCCAGATCTTTTTTCGAAACTGTTTTGTTCTTTTGGCTAAACATGAAATATGCTAATTCTGTTAGCAGGTTAAAATAGGAATCTACATGCTCAGGTTTAATACCAGATCTACGAAAACTCATGGTAATCATAGCTTGATAGCAATGCCCATATGACGTTTGTGATGCTTCTTGTGGTGTTAGTGCTTCAAAAGTATGAAATATAGTCACTATAAACACTGGGTAACTGGGAACAACATTCGTTCCAATTATAGTGTTTATATGTTTGGTATCTTTGTCTAGTCTTGCCACCTGCTCTATATTTTTAATATCAAACTCTGTTTTTTCCTCATAGGAAATACATTTTTTGATCAGCTCATCTCTCTTCTTATGTCCCAAGCTACATATAGAAAAATTATGAAAATACGAGAAATAATTATGACTGGCAGTTTTATCAGACAAACTGGATAGATTATCAGAAAAAATAACAGCGTAATCAAAATGTTCTTTAATAGATGTAATGAACTCAGAAAAACGCTCATCATTCATTTTCCGATCTTCTATATCATCTATCAATAAGATCCTTTTTGTTCTATCTATTGACCAACAATCTATCTTGTATTCGTATTGTTTTTCACATGCCTTATTAACTATATTTTTTATATCAGGTTTACCAATTATATCCATACCGTTTATTAAAATAGGATAATAATCGGCATTTAAATATTGGATATAAAGCATATTACATAAGGATGTTTTTCCGATTTGTTCTTCGCCTTCAATAAGAATGTATTTATATCCAAAAGAGTTTAAATTTACTAATTTATAAGAATCCACTTCATTATTTTCTAATTTCACATTGACAGTATTTTCCAAAATATCTGGATAAATGAAAAAATTATCTAATGTGGAATTTTGCGTGGGGTTGTGCAACAAATCTCTTCGAAAGTCATCTTTTAGTTTTGGTGGCATCATGTTCTTTATTTTTTCAATCCTATTTTTTATTCCGTCATATACATTCTTCCACCCTTCATCTTTATCGGCCCACTGCATTATAGACTTCCCCTTTTTTGGCAATACCTCAATATCAGAAATGCCATTGATATCCTTCCATGCACATTCTTTTAATATAATCGGTATAAATATTGTGCCCTTCTCTTTTTTTAACTCCAACGCTCTTTCTACTTCTTTTTGACAAGCATCAGAATCAATAAAAGCAGGACTAAACAACAACAAAATAATGTCAGCGTCTGTAATATTCTTGTCTATCTCATCAGTCCAATTGTCCCCTGCACAAATTTTTTCATCATGCCATTGACATATTAGGCCATTACGTTTTAATGCACTCAGATGTTTGTCTAACTGATTTCTAAGACATTTATCTTCATGGCTATAGCTATAAAACAATTTAGTTTTCATCTCTTTTCCCCCTATTTACGCAACTCTATAAATCTCATATTCTAACTCAGTAAGCGCTTTCAAATACTGTCGCTTACCACCAAACAACTCAACAATCTCATGCGGCGTTCCGAACCGGTTCAACGGATTAACTTGCAGAATGTTCATATCTTCGATGTTCTCAATACCCTCATCGGCATATTTGTCAAGCAAGGCATCCAACACCGCACGTGCTTGTTCGCCATGCTTGGTGAAGTAGTCGCGTTTTCTGACATTGTTTGCTCGTTCTGCTCTGCTCAATGGCGGTTGATCAAACGCAGTGTGGCAGACCATATCAAAAATATCCATCTCTTTATTGATTGCCTCTTTGAGATTTTCATACACGATGCCCTGCTCGATAAGTTCTTCAATGATGACGCGTTTTTTGTCCGCCGCGTTCCATTTGTTTAGAAAGTCGTCAAGCGATTTATACTGTTCACGGACTTTTTGGCGAGTGTAGTCTCTAAGGTTATTGGTGATGAGTCTGCCGTCGCCGTCCATGTATTGGATGCGCTCATTCAGCACCGCGACATTCACGCCGTTGACATACTGTTTTTTACTGGGTTCGGTAATAATATCATCACCGTTAATGATGTCTGATGCCCTCTCCGCATAAAAAGTAACTTCTTCGCCATCCTCGTCTATAACTGGTCCGTTATCCTTGATTTCATCTTCAGGTGTTTCAAATTCATCATCTTCACCGAGTTCTTTGACTTTGATTGGGTCGCCATCAAAACCAGGGTCAGCAAACAAGTCTGTGACCTTGCGAAAATCCATAATGGTGAAAAATCGCTTGTCATATTCTTCGTTGATGCGCGTGCCGCGTCCGATAATCTGTTTGAATTCAGTCATGGAGCCAATATTGCTATCCAGCACAATCAGTTTGCAGGTTTGAGCATCGATACCTGTGGTCATCAATTTTGATGTGGTGGCAATAACCGGATGACTTTCTTCAAGGGCAATAAAGTTATCCAGTTCGCGCTTGCCTTCCTCGTTATCGCCTGTAATCTGCATCACATATTTGCTGTTGTTTGCCACCAGGTCGCTGTTTTCATTAGCAATGGCGGTGCGCATTCGTTCAGCATGGTCAATATCGACGCAAAAAATGATGGTTTTGTGATAACGGCCGGTTTTTTTCAGAAATTCAGTCACTTTTCTGGCAACGGTTTCGGTGCGTTCATCAATGACCAGATTCTTGTCGAAATCTTTTTGGTTATACATATGATCATCAACCTCTCGCCCTTGTTTGTCGGTCTTGCCCTTTTCAGGTCGCCACCCTTCCACATCTACATTTAAATTAACTCGCAATACTTTGTAAGGCGCAAGAAAGCCATCTTGTATGCCTTGCCTTAAGGAATATGTGTAAATCGGGTCGCCAAAATATTCCGTGTTGGAGATGGTTTTCGTTTCTCTGGGCGTGGCAGTCAAACCAATCTGCGTGGCATTGGAAAAATACGAGAGGATTTCCCGCCAGGCACTGTCATCAGCCGCACTGCCGCGATGACACTCATCAACCACTACGAGATCAAAGAAGTCACGACTGAATTCCCGATACGCATCTTTGTCTTCGTTGTAGTTGGTTAAACCTTGATACAGGGCAAAATAAATTTCATATGACTTGTCGATCTTTTTTTGTTTGATATGCGTCATCTTGTCTTTGAAATAACGAAAATCGTTGCGCATTGCCTGACCAATCAACACATTTCTATCCGCCAAAAATAAAATGCGTTTTTTGGCTTTGCTTTTCCACAAGCGATAGATGATTTGAAAGGCGGTGTAGGTTTTCCCGGTTCCCGTTGCCATGGTCAGCAAGATGCGATTCTGTCCCCGGGCAATGGCTTCCACGGTGCGGTTGATGGCTATTTGTTGGTAGTAACGCGGGGTCTTGGCAGTTGCATCAAAGAAATAATCTTGCTTTGAGATGCGCTCCTGCGCATCGGTAGTGATGTTTTTGTATTTTTTATAGCGTTGCCAAAGCACATCCGGCGAGGGGAATTCCTCAAGCGAAAACTCTTTTTCTATGTTTCCATCGCTGGAAGTATGGTCATGCTCATAAAACCCATCGCCATTGCTACTGTATGCCAGCGGGATGTCCAAAATTTCTGCGTAATTCAAAGCTTGTTGTATGCCCGCTCGCACTGAGTGCTTGTTATTTTTCGCTTCTATGACGGCAATGGGAATGCCCGGTTTGTAATAAAGAACATAATCCGCTTTTTTTCTATTCCCTCTTGCCGTCAAGTTACCTTTGACATAGATACGGCCATCGGTAAAAGAGAACTCTTCTCGAATTTGAGTATGCACATCCCAACCCGACTTTTCCAAAGCGGGAAGGATGAATTTTGTGCAAATGTCTCTTTCTGACAGGTCTTTTTTAGATGTCATTGGGTGATGTTTGTTTGTGTTTTTTGATTATTTTAATGTGTCACGCTGCACGTGACGCATATTTTAACTGGATTCCCGCCTGCGCGGGAATGACGGTGGAACGAAACAGCAATTGTAGTCGTCATTTATTTTTTCAAGATTTAGTTGTATCCGTTAACTACCATCTGAATAGTACGGAGTAATCCATATTGCTCTGGTATGGCATTTTGCGCCATCACTCCCTTACCTTCGATTTCCTTTTTCACGCGGCTCATAAATTGGTCGATTGACTCGACACGGGCTCCGCCAACTTTATCACGTCCGGAACTGACCAGGATAGCAACCTGCTCAAACTTACTCGAAGTTTTATCCAACCAAGGGAATACTTCATAAATATATTTCTGTCCACATTCAAATTTTTTCTTAAACTTTTTTTCTTTTTCATCCCACGAAAGAGCATCTATTGATGCTTCAATATGTAGGAGGTGTTTGCTTACTGGATGATAAGCCAAAACGTCCAATTCGCCTTCCCATCCCCCATGAGGCAGCCTGCCCACTTTCACATTTCCTCGAACGAAATAGCCCTGCCATTCATAGAACTGCCGAATAAGAGTTTCCAAGTGATTCATAAACCTATCACCCCTCTCAAAGTAACTCCCAAAGACGCCGGTGAATCAGCCACGGCGATGCCGGCTTGTTTGAATGCTTCGATTTTATCTCCGGCGCTACCTTTGCCGCCGGCGATGATGGCTCCGGCGTGTCCCATTCGTCTGCCCGGGGGGGCGGTTAAGCCGGCGATGAATCCGCAGGTCGGTTTTTTTATTTGGTTGGTGCGCAAAAATTCCGCGGCTTCTTCTTCGGCGGTGCCGCCGATTTCACCGATCATTAATATCGATTCAGTTGCCGGGTCGGCTAAAAATAATTCCAGACAGTCGATGAAGTTGGTGCCGTTAATCGGGTCGCCGCCGATGCCGATGCAGGTGCTTTGTCCGAGCGATTCGGCTGTGGTTTGCGCCACCGCTTCGTAAGTCAAAGTTCCCGAGCGCGACACGATGCCGACCGAGCCGGGCATGTGAATATGCCCGGGCATGATGCCGATTTTGCACATGCCCGGCGTGATTACGCCCGGACAATTGGGTCCAACCAATCGCGTTTTGGAATGTTCCAACATCCTTTTAACTTTGATCATGTCCATCACCGGCACGCCTTCGGTGATGCAAACCACCAACGGAATTTCGGCATCGATGGCTTCGCAAATTGCATCGCCGGCGAACGCCGGCGGCACATAAATCACCGAGGCATTCGCGTTGGTTTTTTCGCACGCCTCCGCGACTGTGTTGAACACCGGCAAGTCAAGATGCGTCATGCCGCCTTTGCCGGGCGTTACGCCGCCGACCACATTGGTGCCGTATTCGATCGCCTGCTCGCTGTGAAAGGTTGCGGTCGCGCCGGTGAAACCCTGGCACAACAGCCGCGTGTTTTTGTCTATTAATACCGACATCAGGATGCCTCGCTGTCGCCCGACTGGACGATGTTCACTATTTTCTCGGCGGCGTCAGCGAGATTGTCCGCGGACACGATTGCCAAACCGGACTCCGCCAAAATCGTTTTGCCTTGTTGCACATTGGTGCCTTCCAGCCGCACCACCAACGGCACTTCCATGGTCAATTCACGCGCCGCCGCGACGATGCCTTCGGCGATTACATCGCAACGCATGATGCCGCCGAAAATGTTAACCAGAATTCCTTTGACATTGGGGTCGGATAAAATAATCTTAAACGCAACGGTAACGCGCTCAGCGGTGGCACCGCCGCCGACATCGAGAAAGTTTGCCGGCGAGCCGCCGTATAATTCGATGATGTCCATGGTCGCCATTGCCAAGCCCGCGCCGTTCACCATGCAACCGATGGAGCCGTCCAGTTTGATGTAACTCAATTCATGTTTGCTCGCTTCCACTTCCGCCGCGGCTTCTTCGTCGAAGTCGCGCAACTCGGCGACTTGCGGTTGGCGAAACAATCCGTTGCTATCAAAGTTCATCTTTGCGTCCAACGCCAACAACGCGCCGTCACCAGTCACTACCAGCGGATTAATTTCTATCAAACTCGCATCCAACTCGGTGAACGCACGATACATCGCGGTTAACAATTTCACCGTAGCGCGCACTTGTTCGCCGGACAGTTGCAAACCGAACGCTAACTTGCGCGCATAAAAAGGTTGCAGACCGATTGCCGGATCGATGGCGACTTTGATAATTTTTTCCGGTGTGCGCGCCGCGACTTCTTCGATATCCATACCGCCTTCGGTGGATGCAATCGCGGTGATGCGACAACTGGCGCGGTCCACCAACATACCCAAATACAATTCGCGGGCGATGTCGCATCCGTGTTCAATGTAAATGCGTTTGACTTGCTTGCCCTCGGCTGCGGTTTGATGCGTGACCAATTGCATACCCAAAATCGCACGCGCCGCTTGCTCGACTTTTTCCAACGAGTCGACCACTTTGACGCCGCCGCCCTTGCCTCTTCCGCCGGCGTGAATTTGCGCCTTGACCACCCACACCGGCCCGCCGAGTTCGCGCGCCGCCGCGTTCGCCTGCTCCACCGTAAACGCCGCCTTGCCGTTCGGCACCGCCACGCCATAACGCGCCAGCAATGTCTTGGCTTGATATTCGTGAATATTCATCGGGATTGTTTCATCGCCTAAAGTATCTTGAACCAAAAATAAGGTTCGGGACGCACTGCGAGTGCGCGCTTCTATTGACCAACCATAACGCATAAAATACTGGCAATCATGACAAATAGCAATGATAACAATGATGCCAACGACTCCGACCTGCGCCTCGGCGCGGTAGTCGCAAACTGGTCGCCGCCGCCACGACCGCAGCATCGCACGATGCGCGGCACCTATTGTACGCTTGAACCATTGCGCGTGGAAAAACACAGCGCCGATTTGTTTCATGCTAATCGCTGCGACCGCGAACACCGCATCTGGGTGTATCTGCCCTACGGACCGTTCGACACGCTGGAAGCATATCAGCAATGGCTCGCCGACACCTGCCTCGGAGACGACCCGCTATTTTTCGCCATCGTAGACAACGCCAGCGACAAAGCAGTCGGCAT
This sequence comes from Candidatus Poriferihabitaceae bacterium, assembly GCA_965249835.1. Taxonomy (GTDB): domain Bacteria; phylum Pseudomonadota; class Gammaproteobacteria; order Arenicellales; family Poriferihabitantaceae; genus JAHRAW01. The sequence goes on along the minus strand of CBDFMY010000001.1, from coordinate 92,922 downwards.
CGCCAGTTACCTTCGCATTAATCCCGCCGCCGGTTCGATTGAAGTCGGCCATATCAACTACGCGCCGGCGATGCAACGCACACCCATGGCAACCGAAGCGATGTATTTAATGATGCACCATGTTTTTGCATTGGGCTACCGCCGCTACGAATGGAAATGCAACGCGCTCAATCAACGCTCACGAGATGCCGCGTTGCGCCTCGGCTTCAGTTACGAAGGCGTGTTCCGACAGATGATGGTGGTCAAGGGTCGCAACCGCGACAGCGCGTGGTATGGCATAATCGATAAAGAATGGCCGGCAGTGAAACAAGCCTTTGAAACCTGGCTCGCCACAGATAACTTCAACGCCGACGGCACGCAACGACAATCGCTTTCCGAGTTAACCGCCACGGCGATTGGTCGTGAATAAATCTATTCAATAAACCTCATGAAATCAAAAACCAAAACAAACTCGGAGTCCATTGAAAAGCAACTGTGGGAAGCGGCGGATAAAATGCGAAAAAACATTGACGCCGCAGAATACAAACACATCGCCTTGGGCCTGATATTCCTCAAATACATATCCGATTCTTTTGAGGCACTTCACGCCAAAATCAATGAAGGCAAAGGCGATTATAAATACGCAGACTCGGAGGACCCGGATGAATACAGAAGGGAAAATGTATTCTGGGTGCCGGTGAAAGCAAGATGGTCGCACATTCAAACGCAAGCAAAACAACCGACCATCGGCAAAATTCTGGATAAATCGCTGGAAGCCATTGAGCGAGAGAACCAAACCCTGAAAGGCATTTTGCCGAAAGTATTTTCCAGACCGAACATTAACCCCTCTACGCTGGGCGAATTAATTGATCTGTTCAGCAACATCGCCCTCGGTACCGATGTCGCAAAATCAAAAGACATCCTCGGCAAGGTGTATGAATATTTTCTCGGTCAGTTTGCCCTCGCCGAAGGCAAAAAAGGCGGGCAGTTCTACACCCCGTCATCCATTGTGAAATTGCTTGTGGAAATGATAGAACCCTACAAGGGGCGAGTTTTTGATCCGTGTTGCGGCAGTGGCGGGATGTTCGTCACCAGTGAAAAATTCATTAAAGAACATCAAGGGAAAGTTAATAATATTTCCATCTACGGACAGGAAAGCAATCAGACCACCTATCGCCTCTGCCGGATGAATCTTGCCATCCGCAACATAGACGGCTCGCAAGTGAAATGGAATAACGACGGCTCTTTTCTGAATAACGCGCACCCGGATTTGAAAGCGGATTTTATTCTCGCCAATCCGCCGTTTAATGACAGCGACTGGAGCGGCAAGCAGTTGGAAAATGATGGCAGATGGAAATACGGCGTGCCGCCGGTTGGTAATGCCAACTTTGCCTGGGTGCAACATTTCATACACCATCTTTCCCCCAAAGGCGTTGCCGGTTTTGTATTGTCCAAAGGCTCGCTGACTTCCAAATCATCAAACGAGGATGTCATCCGCAAAAACATCATTGACGCCGGCATTGTGGATTGCATCGTCAATCTGCCCGCGAAACTTTTTTTGAACACGCAAATTCCCGCCTGCTTGTGGTTCGTCTCCAACAAACGCCATGGGTTTAATGGCGACCGAAATCGTATCGGTGACATTCTCTTTATAGATGCAATTGAACTCGGACATTTGATCAACAGGCGAACAAAAGAATTTTCCGAAGAAGACATCGGTAAAATCACCGGCACCTATCACCAATGGCGAAAGGAAGGCGGAGAATATCAAGACCTTCCCGGCTTTTGCGCTTCGGTGCCAGTTGAGAAGGTAAAAGAGTTGGATTATGTGCTGAGCCCGGGTCGCTATGTCGGGCTGGCGGAAGTGGAAGATGATTTTAATTTTGAGGAACGATTTGCCGAATTGAAAGCGGAGTTTGCAGCGCAGATTGTGGAAGAAAAGAAATTGAATAGTCGGATTTTGAAAAATTTGTCAAAAGTTAAACTGGGGAAGTGAAAATGAACGAAGTTGAATATGAAAAACTGGCACAATCTCTTGAGAGACTGAGAGAGCAATATGAGTTTTTTAAAGAGAACGAAGAAGATTTGTCTGGCAATCTGAAAGAGGCAGTTCAAGAGTCAGTCATACAGCGGTTTGAGACATGCTTTGACACGCTATACAAACACTTGAAAAGATATTTTGAAGATCAAGGATTGACAAACGTTCCCGGTTCTCCGAAACCTATTTTTCGCATGGCTTACAAAAACAATTTGATAGAAAATCTGGAAGATTGGATTGACGGAGATGATAGTTATGTTCAAGCAAGGATAGATACTACTCATGATTACAGTCTGGAGAAAGCGCAAAGGGCGTTGGGGAAAATAGGCGATTTTATTCAGGACACCACAGATATTTGTCAAGCAATCGTTGATCAAAAATGAATAAAGAACAACTCGTAGATTTAGATAAAAACCAACTTGCTATACTTGACAAGATAATCAAGCGGCATATTCCCAACAAAACGGTTTGGGCTTACGGTTCCCGCGTAACTTGGAAAGCCAGCGAAATATCCGACTTGGATTTGGTTGTTTTTGATTGTGGCTCGACAGAAATTGCTGATTTCAAAGAAGATCTAGAAGAAAGCGACCTGTTGATTTCGGTTGATGTAATGGATTGGGAAAATATCCCTGATAATTTCAAAAAAAATATCAGTAAAAAGTATGTGGTGTTGCAAAAAAAACTGAATCTGGAAGGTTGGGTGGAGGTGAAGTTAGGGGATGTTGTGACATCTAATTGCCAAAGTATCGACAAAGATTACGCTCAGAAAACCATTATTTACTTAGATACTGGTTCCATTACAAAGGGGAAAATTGAGAGTTTACAAAAACTTGATCTATTAGAGGCACCAAGCAGGGCTAAAAGATTAGTTAAAGATGAAGATATTATCTATTCAAATGTAAGACCAATTCAACAGCATTATGGTTTTATCAAAAACCCGCCTGACAATTTTATTGTTTCAACCGGCTTTTCAGTCATTCAGACAAATAAATTAAAAGCAGTGCCACTGCTCATTTATTATTTATTGACGTCTGATAGTATTGTAGAAAGGCTAGATATGATAGCTGAGGGGTCAACCTCAGTCTATCCATCCTTAAAGCCGTCAGATATTGAAGATTTAGAAATCATTCTACCTCCACTCCCCGAACAAAAAGCCATTGCCGAAGTATTATCATCGCTTGACGACAAAATAGACCTGCTCCACCGCCAAAACAAAACCCTGGAAGATATGGCGCAAACCCTCTTCCGCCAGTGGTTTATAGATGATGCGGGTGACGATTGGGAAGAAGTATCGTTAGATGAGATAGCAGAATACTTAAACGGATTAGCCTGCCAAAAATATCCACCAGAAAACGAAATTGATAAACTACCAGTATTGAAAATCAAAGAATTAAGGAATGGTATTTCCGAAAATTCGGATTATTCAACATCAAAAGTAGATGAAAAATATATTGTGAATCTTGGCGATGTAATTTTCTCTTGGTCTGGTAGTTTAATGATTAAAATCTGGGATGGACAAAAATGTGTCTTGAATCAGCACTTATTCAAAATCACTTCAGAAAAATATCCAAAATGGTTTTATTATTTTTGGACAAAGCATCATTTAGACAAGTTTATTGGAATTGCTGATAGCAAAGCAACAACAATGGGACATATCAAAAGAAGCGATATTTCAGGTTCAATGGCTTTAATTCCAGCCGATAACATATTAGAAAAAATGGACAGAAAAATAGCACCTTTGTTTGAAAAAATTCTACTCACCAACAAGCAAATCTCCCCATTAGAAAACTTGCGCGACACTCTCTTGCCAAAACTAATGACTGGCCAAATCAAAGTAAAAATAAAATGAACAGTTCGATTTTTCTCTTTCTTGCGCAGCATCGAATATTTTGGCGCTTACGTGCGATTGTGAATCGTATATTATTTCCGATTCGGTCATTCATTTTTCAAACCCAATACCGCGCACGAAAAGGCAAAGATAATACATCTATATTTTTATATATGTTGCGGACAACAGGGATACGAATTTTTTTCGCGTTAATATTTGCAATTATTTTAGATATTCTTGATCCATACTTTTACGAGTTGTATAAAAAATTCAACTTGGAAGTTATTCATGCTGATGACTATGTGACATTTCTAGCAACCATTAGCGGTATAGGTGGTGTGTTTATTGGTTTGTATTATGCCGCCATTAGTATGGTGGGTAGCTCTATATACGCAAAGACCCCAAGCAATATAAGAGACCTTTTAGCACAAGATATACTTGGAAACGTTTATATGGATTTTCTTTCATTCCTGACCTTTCTTGGATTGGTTTTGATTGCCATGAGGGTTGGGGGGATTGTTCCCATATATTCGGCAGTTCCCGTAATGACATTACTTTCAGGTGTTGGAATAATATCATTTGTTAAATTAAGCCCGCGCACTTTTTATCTTTTCGACCCAACAGAACTTTCTTCTCAACTATTTACACAACTCTGGCGCCACTCAGAAACCGTTAAGGCGGGAAAGTTTCGCTGGGCTGACAAAAATTTTCAACATCATGCCTATAAACAAGCTTCTCTATCTTTGGATACTTTGCATACTTTATCTGATATCACTTCACGAGAGACTCATTTGCAGGGAAAACCATTTTTAACTTTATGCAAAAATCTCATCAAATTTTTGATTGATTATGAAAAACTGAAAAAGGAAATACCTTCTGATAGTATGTGGTATGAGCAAAAATATAAACACCCAGATTGGTATAAAACCACAGATTTACAGACCGGGATTGCTCACCATACTGGTACAGCCCTACAACCAAAAACTATAAATAACAAGGAATGGGTTGAGGATAGAGTTATTCCAATACTCAAAAATTATTTACTTATTAATCTAAAAGCGGAAAGATATACCGACATAATAGACTTTGCCGATTATATAAGTAAATATCTATCAGTATTAGCGAAAAATGGAAAAGTCGATCGTGCCCTAGGAATTTTAGAGGATTTAGGTAAAACTGTATTAGATGTAATTGCCTCTGAATCACAAGAGGAGTTAGTAACCGATGAAGTATTAGAGAAACTGGCAATAACTGGGATATTTTCAACTATGCCAGCAGCTATCGCGTTAGCATTTCATAAGTATGTAGAAAAACTTAACCCTGAAGAGATCAGTAAGAAATTGTCAAAAATCAATTGGAACAAAGATGATGAAATATATAAATATAAATTTCCATCGCATTTTCTTCCACGATTAGAGTCGCTCAAATCAAAATTAAATTTTGAAATTTCTGCCGAAAGATATTTGGTAAGTCCTATTTGGTATCAAAAAGAATTATTGCTACAAGTTGAGGCTGACATTTTTGTAGAAAACACTAATTCTTTGATTTCAAAAAGTACAGATCTATACAAATCATGGATTGAAAAAACAACAGCGACCAAACACCCATGGCTTACAAGTGCTGTAATAAGTAACGAATGGGAGTTCTGGCACAAAATCGACCCTCAATTAGAGATATGGAAAGCGAAATGGAGCAATATGAGTGAAAATCGAAAAATAAAAGAGTTGCCTTGGGGGAAATTTGAATATGAAAAATTAGAGACGACTTCCCAAGAAAGACAAAAAGAATTAATACAATCAATGTCAAGACAAATCATAGTACTGACCACATCTAAAAAACCCGATAACTTTCCAGATTATGTGGGCCAGTTTTTGCATATCGCAGGTGAGAAATCTTTTGATTCTCTATTAGCAAATGATAACAATTTATTAAAATATATTTTTAGGCTATATTTTTATGGCTGCATGTCACAATTCGAAAAATTAAAACCAACATCAACTTCAATTGATTGGCATTATCAACAAAATGTCAAAATAGCGATGGAACCACTACTGGATTTAATAGATATTTCTGGATACGCTAAATTAATGGCGGATTACCATGGTAATGATCAATTATGGGAGATAGTAGTAGGTGTGTGGGATAAATATTTTGAGGAAAATATATCATCGCTACCATTTTTTGCCGGAATTATATTTTTCAACACCGCGCCTTTGTCGGTTTCTCATCGAAGCACACTGAGAACAAACTGGCAGTTGAAAATCAAAGACAGGTTGGATGATGTTCCTCGGCGCGAGGCTGACGTACAGGGTTATGCAAATCGATACGCTGTTATTCAGCATGACAGTGCATTGATAAGAACATTCGCTCGGAATCCGCATGGAGCATTTTATGATGGCATAGATATATTTGTGGTCTTTTACTTTGCCAATAAAGAGGGTGCTGAAGGATTAGATTTTGGGTGGAAGGGACAAAACTTAAAAAATTCATTAGACAGAGAAGAAAACAATAACAGGACTAATGGTGATGACGAGGAACCAAGATGATGCTGCCATCACGAAGAAATGTTAGGCCGTCCATGGCTGCTTATTTTCCGAGTTTGCCGGAAGAGAAAGATTTAAATAATAACGTCTTTCTGTTCACTCGAGACTTATCTTTGTCTATTATGCCGCCCAACGAACATACAAATGAACCAGGAAGTTTTACCGTAACCCTTGAAGGTACAGAGTCAGAATGTGAAAAAGCAAAAATAATCATAGAACAACTAGGTAGATACGGCAGGAACAGCACATCTGACATGCTCTGTGACGCGGTTAAAAAAATGGCCGGACAACTATCTTTGGATGGGCAAATTTTCTACGAGATTATCAAAAATGATGACGATACCCATATTTCCTGGTTTCCATCAAAAAATCTCTTCCGGATATTCTCGTGGTATCTGCAAATTATCCCAGCAGGTGACCGAGGTTTGTGGAAACGAAAGTACACGCTAATCAACAAAAAAAAGATATGGAATATACAAATTCCAAACCGTTTGGGTGGTAAAAGAGGGCACAAAAAAATTATAAAGAAACTAAGAGGTCACCGTTTTGTGCCAGAATTTTATAAGCGACACTTAGAACGCGGGGAAATGTCTACAGATTATGATCACAGCAAATACAGGGAAAATAACGAAGCCTATACTAACAGGGTGACCAATAAATGGGGTTGGAATAGAAAGAGTTCTTCTACAGAAGAATGTACAGAATTTTACCTGGTTTATAAAATGCTGAGCTTTAGATGGGCGCAAGCAATTTTGCGAGAACATCTAATCAATGAAATCAATCAATTCCTGAACCGATTGGCGATTGATTGCAAAATTGTTGTTACTGGGTTGCCCACAGAAGATGAAATATTGCAAGCACGAAATGACATGAAAAATGGAAAAATTGATTTTGGAGAAGCATTTAATAAAACAGGAGTATAAAATCCACTGCATGTGGTATCAGAATGATGAGAGTAAATTATGAATGATGCAGAACGAGTAGTGAAGCACTTGGAAATCATTCAAGGTATTATCAACCGGTTGGGGCATAACTCTTTTTTAGTGAAAGGTTGGAGTCTCGCTGTATTGGCTGCCGGAATATTTTTTATCTCAAGAAACGCTCTACAAGTCGATTTGATTATCCTGATATTCCTTGTCCCTGTAATTGGATTTTGGGTCCTGGATGGCTATTTTATTTGGCAAGAAAATCTGTTCGTAGATGTTTATAATAGGGTTAGGCAACAGGAAACAACCGATTTTTCTATGGAGCATACAAAAAACTCTGAAAATAGTTATTCGGCATCTCTGTTATCCACAACACTAATTATATTTTATGTGTTTGAAACTTTATTTATATTAAGTTTTTTTACAGTTCTAAAAATCTATTATTGAGGGCAGTTAAAATGAGAAAAGTATTTTTTAGTTTCGATTGGGACGATGTTTGGCAAGTTAATCAGGTTCGTAAGAGTTGGGTTTCAAAAGGAAATTATACAAATGCTGGATTTGTTGACAGCGCAAACATTGAGCAATTCAAGAGGGCATCAGATTCGCAAATTAAGGCATGGATAAACGAACAATTACACGGAACATCCGTAACTTGCGTACTCATCGGAAACCAAACTTGTCGCAGCAGATGGGTGAAATATGAAATCGAGAAAAGCATAGAAAAACAAAACGGTTTGCTGGGCGTTTATATCCATAATGTAAAAGACCAAAATAGGAATTTAGGCCGCAAAGGGGAAGACCCTTTTACTGTACAGTTTGGTTGGGTGTCAAACACTGGAGTGCTTACTTATCCTTGCAGTAGTTATTATGACTGGGTCAACGATAATGGATATCAAAACCTGGGAAATTGGATCGAAAAAGCAGCACAACAAGCGGGACAGTAGGAGAAATCCTCGCCAGTTTCTCTGGGCAATAGCATAAATGACAACCCTTTACGAATCCGATGTAGAAGAATTCGCACTAAAACCCGTGAATACACCCTGTTTACCGGTATAAATTCACGCATTTTTAGTATATTTAAGTGAATTAGTGCAAAATAGAGATATGGCAATCTCCCACCCTCTGCGAAAAAGAATCAAATCCTTACGGGAAGAATATGCCGCCTTAAAAGGCGGCAAAGAATCTCTTTTGACCTTGTTGGGTGAGGCGGAAGTGTCTGAAAGCGTCTACAACTCCAACGCCATAGAAAACTCTACTTTGACACTTAAAGAGACGGAGAAAATTTTATTGGGGATGGAACTTTCCCGCAATGTATCCGTGCGGGAGGTGTTTGAAGCCAAGAATTTGGCGCGGGTTATTGACTACATACACGGCAAAACCAGAACCGAACCGCTCACTTCAGAACTGATACTTTCATTACATAACATGCTTATCTCTGGCATTGACGACTCTATTGCCGGTCGCTTCCGACAAAAAGGCGAATATGTGCGAGTGGGAATGCACATAGCCCCGCATCCGGAGCATGTCGCCATGATGATTCATGAAACCATGCTTATTTATGCGAGCGACCTTGATACCTATTTTTTGGACAAAGTAGCAAAGTTTCATCTGGATTTTGAAACGATCCATCCGTTTTGTGACGGCAACGGCCGCATAGGGCGGGAGATTATAAACATGCAGTTACTGGAACTGGAATTTCCTCGCATTACCATACGCAACAAAGCAAAGGCAACCTACTATCAGGCATTTCGCGATTACAACGATAGACAAGAAACAAAAACCATGGAAAGAATTTTATCTGTGGGCTTGCTGGAGTCTTTGCACAAGCGAACGACCTACTTGAGAGGCGAAAAAATTATCCGTTTATCGGATTACATCAAGCAAAACAAACTTTCCGCTCCTTCCGTTACCAACGCCGCCCGCCGTCAGACCATACCGGCATTTAGAGAAAAGGAAGTGTGGAAAATTGGACAGAATTATGAACGCGCTTGAAACGCAAGCAAAGTCGAAAACCGCTCAGGATTCAGACCATTTCGTTGGCATTGACCAAGCGATATGCCTTGGGTCAAGCAGTGACCGTATTAAATGAATGCTCTCTACGAATCCGATGTTGAAAATTTCGCCATAGAACTGCTGAAAAAGCAGGGCTATGCGTATCTGTCGCTGGAGGAACAGACGCCTGAAAGGGGCAATCTTTCCGAGGTTGTTTTACTCGACCGCCTGAAAACTGCGATTGATAATTTCAATCCCGAACCCATGCTCCACAAAATTTATGCGACACTCTTGTTGCTAAAGTTGATGCGCGGCGTAGGTAAAATGAACCAACTGAAAACTGCAGGCTGACAAATGAGATTAGAGAAAGTTGAAATACATGGTTTCCGTTCCATAAAAGAAATGGTGATTAGTTTCACCAAAACTAGACACATGGTTTTGGTTGGAAAGAATGAAAGTGGGAAATCAAATATATTAAAAGTTTTGAATTTATTATCTGGAGAACACAAATTTGAGAGCACAGATAAAAGGGAAATACATGATGGCATAGCAAAGGTTTTATTTGTTTTATCTCTACATTCAGAGGAAATTCAAGATTGTTCCGATAAATTTTATAAACTATTTCCTGCAGGAATAGATGATCGATTAACTGACAATTTAACCGTTCGGGAATTTGTTGAAAAGAATGCAAAATATATTCTGTATGTTATTCATCCTGATAAAGCAGGATATTGGAGTTTTTGGGCATTGGGAACAGTAAAAACAGTCGATCAGTGGTATCGTGTCGCCAATCAAATACCTGAAGAACTTGAATTTTTTCCACCAACTAATTCTTTTGTAAATCAAAGTTATATTAATAAATTAAGCAGTGAAAAACAAGAAGCCGTAAAGCCTTTTTTGTCTAAGGTAACGATTGAGGATATTAATGGTTGTTTAAGAGAAATTATAAAAGAAAATGCCGTTCCTGATAACTACATATTCCCCGTCGTTAATTGGGAATACTCAGCAAGTGAGCATGACTTACCTAGCTATGTTAACCAAAACGAATTTGCTGGCAATCCAGATATGTGCCTTCCATTACTGAGCATGTTTTTACTATCAAACATCAAAAAAGAGGATATTCAAAGCAAACTTACGGAAGAAAAAAGCAAAGGAACTAACAGCCTTAGAAACTTACTTAACAAAATAAGCAATGACACAAATAAATACATTAAGAAAAACTGGAAAGAGGCAAGAGAAAGTTGCAATAGAGCTCCGCGCGGATGGAGAAAATATAGCCATCGGAATTAAAGAAGTAAATGCATTTGACTTCACACAAAGAAGCGATGGTTTCCGCAGATTGGTATCATTTTTATTGATGATGAGCATACTAGACAAAGAAGATGCAATGGACGAACAATTAATTGTAATTGATGAACCAGAGACTGGCCTACACCCCAGTAGCGCTAAAGATTTACGAAACAAACTGATAGATCTGGGTAAAAACAACCTGGTGGTTTATGCAACTCATTCTATATCGATGATTGATACAGAAAATATAGAAAATAACTTGATCGTTACCAAAGAAAAAGAAGAAACAAGAATTGAAATTGCAAAAGAGGATGGCACATCATCCGCTGAAAATATTTATAGAGCTATAGGATATTCAATCTACGAAAATCTAAAGAAGGTAAATATTTTATTAGAAGGATATACTGACAAAAAAACTCTTAATTTATTTATGAAAGGCAAAGAGTGGAGCAACTTTGGCAAGTGCTTTACGGGCGGAGTGAAACACATTGGACATGTTATTTCAATTCTTGATTTAGTAGATAGAAAATATTTTATTTTGTCTGATGCTGACCAGTCTGCCAAGCAAAAAAAGAGGGATATGGGAAATCCTGATTATTGGTATACCTATAGCGATTTAAACAGTGAAGAAATCACTATTGAAGACTTTTATAAGCAAGATTATTTTTTCAATATAGTTGAAAAAATACTGAGCGAAAATAATATCAGTATTGATGGATTAGATTTGCAAACAAATAGAATTAAATCTATAAAAGATCACTTTGCAAGAAATAATGTTGGCAGTGAAAATTCTAAATCAATAATTAAAGATATAAAAAACGAATGTATAAAAAATATTAGAAAGGCAGACACAAATGAAGAAAAAATCACAACCGTGTTGAGCACTCTGCTGAAAAAAATAAATCCTCCTGACGCTCAATGACCCCCTCTCCGAGTCCGATGTTGAAGACCACGCCATCAAACTACTGAAAAACAGGGCTATGCCCTTATTCCCCCGAACAGTGGGAAAACAACCGGAAAGCCCCCCTAAAACGCCACCCAACCTTCCCCAGCCACCCGTCAAACTAACAATTAGCACATACATAAAGTAACAATTAGCACATGTATTGATTAACAATTAGCACATCTATAAACTAACAGTTAGCACATACATAAAGTAACAATCAGCACAATGATCAAAAAACCCTACAAACGCCATGTCGAGCCAAGATTGAAAGAATCCTTGAAGGATTCACCCGTTGTTTTGATACAGGGGCCTCGGCAATGCGGCAAAACAACTCTCGCCCAGATGGTGGGAAAACGGTTGGGCTATCAATACTTTACACTTGATGATGACAATACAAGAAACTACGCGGTGGCAGACCCTGTGGGGTTTGTTAATTCATTACCGGAGCGAGTTATTCTGGATGAGGCACAACTAGCTCCCGGGCTTTTTCCTTCAATCAAACTTTCGGTTGACCGCAATCGCTCGGCCGGGCGGTTTATGCTGACCGGATCAGTGGACTTGCTACAAATGAGGCCGATAAAAGAGTCACTCGCGGGACGAATGGATATTGTTCAACTGCATCCCTTTTCACAGAGTGAACTTGAGCAAACCCCTCTCAGGTTTCTTGATGATTTGTTTTCTCCGAACTTCACCGTTAAGCAAAACTTACCGTCAGAGTCAAAAATAATTGAGCGCATTATGGCCGGTGGCTATCCGGCGGCTATCCGGCGACCGGCAACAAGAAGAAGCAACTGGTATCAGGCATATATTGAGACGCTTGTTGAGAAAGATGCGCCTCTTATCTCCAACATTCACGCTCTGGATGCTTTGCCCAAATTGCTTGAATTAGCCGCCGCACAAACAGCCCAACTGTTAAATATTAACAATCTGGCATCTTCATTTAAGTTAAACAGACTAACAATCCAAAACTATTTGGTATTGCTTGAAAAAATGTTCCTCTTGGAAAGAATACCGGCCTGGCACGGCAATTATAAAAAACGAATTACAAAAACTCCAAAAATTCATTTGAGAGATACGGGAGTCATTTGCGCTCTGATGAGTTTCAACAAGGACGCGCTTTTGGATAACCGGAATATACTTGGACATTTGCTCGAAACTTTTGTTTTGCAAGAGTTGCAAAGACAAGCAAGCGCGCATATACAACGGCATGCTTTCTATCACTTCAGGGAAAGAGACAGAAGCAGAGCAGAAGTGGACATTGTTATAGAACGAGGAGCAACTGCTCTTGCCGGGGTGGAAGTAAAGGCATCCGGCACAATTACCAATTCAGATTTTAAAGGTTTGCGTAAACTAAAAGAAATAACGGGTGAACGTTTTAAGGGCGGAGTGTTGCTCTATACCGGCGACAGCACACTCAGTTTTGGGGAGAACCTGTATGCCCTGCCCGTAAGGACTCTCTGGGAAAAAAATAAGTGACAATCCTCTACGAATCCGATGTAGAAGAATTCGCCATAGAACTGCTAAAAAAGCAGGGCTATGCGTATCTGTCGCCGGAGGAACAGGTGCTTGAAAGGGGCAATCTTTCCGAGGTTGTTTTACGCGACCGTCTGAAATCTGCGATTGATCATCTCAACCCTGAACTCCCCGACGGGGTGAAGGAACAAGCCCTGCGTCAGGCGACCACCCTGTCCCCTCATAATCTGGTTGAAAGCAACGAAACTTTTTATGCAATGCTGACGGATGGCGTTGCCGAAGAGTATCAAAAGAACGGCGAGACGGTCGGTGCGCGGGTGCGTTTGATTGATTTTGAAAATCCATCGCATAACAACTTTGCGGTTTGTAATCAATTCACGGTTACGGAAAACCGGATGACCAAGCGTCCGGATATTGTGCTTTTTATAAACGGTCTGCCGCTGGCGGTGATGGAATTAAAAAATCCGGCGGATAAAAACGCGTCGGTTAATAAAGCGTTTGCCCAACTGCAAACCTATCAGGAGACCATCCCAAGTTTGTTTTGTTATAACGGCGTTCTAATCGCATCGGATGGTTTGGATGCCAAAGCCGGCGCGCTGACTTCGGGTTGGTCGCGTTTTATGCGCTGGAAAACCGTGGACGGAAAAAAGGAAGATCCCAAGACAACGCCCTTGCTGGAAACGGTCATCAAAGGAATGTTGCGACCGGATGTGCTGGTTGATTTGATCGGGTATTTCACCGTTTTTGAAAAAACGCAAAGAAAGAACCCCGAGACCGGTGTGGAAACCATCACCAAGGAAAAGAAAATTGCCGCCTATCATCAATACCACGCGGTGAAGGAAGCGGTTAAATCCACCATACGCGCAGCACACGGCGAGAAAGACATCGTTGAACGGGAAGAACCCGAATTATACGGACTGCCCAATGCAAAAAATCAGCCGAGAGGCGACCGAAAAACAGGCGTGGTTTGGCACACCCAGGGCAGCGGAAAATCTTTGTCCATGGTTTTTTATGCGGGATTGCTGGTGGTCAATCAGGAAATGAAAAATCCCACGATTCTGGTGATTACCGACCGCAACGATCTCGACAGTCAACTATTTGATGCCTTTGTGGCGGGAAAAAATCTTCTCAAACAAACACCTGAACAAGCGAAAAGTCGCGAGCATTTGAAACAACTTCTGAAAACAGCCGGCGGCGGGGTTGTGTTTTCCACCATTCAAAAGTTTTCGCCCGAAGGAGAAAATGAAAACTTTGAACTTTTGTCAAAGAGAAAAAATATCGTTGTCATCGCAGACGAGGCGCATCGCAGTCAATACGGATTCGGGGCGAAAACTTTTTTTGTGAAAGACGGAGTAAAGACAAGATACGGTTTTGCCAAATACCTGAGAGATGCCCTGCCCGATGCTTCTTTTATCGGGTTTACCGGAACGCCCATTGAAAAGGAAGACATGTCAACGCCGGCGGTTTTCGGCAACTACATTGATGTTTATGACATAGAGCAGGCGGTTGAAGACAATGCGACCGTGCCGATTTATTATGAGTCGCGGCTTGTTCAAGTGCATTTGAAAGAAGAAGAAAAAGACAAACTGGATGCGGAAGTGGAAGAAATAACCGAGAACGAAGCAGCAACAGCAACGGAAAAAGCGAAAGCCAAATGGGCGCAACAGGAATCCATTATTGGACACAACGACCGCAGAAAAACTGTTGTGTCGGATGCTCTTAACCATTTTACGGAAAGGCAGAAAGTTTTTGAGGGCAAGGCGATGATTGTTGCCACAAGTCGTCGCATCGCGGTTGCCATGTATGAAGACATCATCGCCCAGCATCCGGATTGGCACGACGATGACAAAAGCAAGGGAGTGGTAAAAGTAATCATGACTTCGTCCTCAAGCGATCCCGCCGAGTGGCAAAAGCACGCCACCACAAAAAGTGACAGAAAGGCGCTTGGGGAGCGATTCAAAAACCCCGACGACCCGTTGCGATTGGTTATTGTGCGGGATATGTGGCTGACTGGTTTTGACGCGCCGTGTCTCAACACTATCTATGTTGACAAACTCATGCGAAGGCACAATCTTATGCAAGCCATCGCCCGCGTGAACCGCATTTACAAAGATAAACCCGGCGGATTGGTCGTGGACTATATCGGCATTGCTTCTGACTTGAAACGCGCCCTTGCTTCCTACACAAAAAGTGGCGGCAAGGGAACGCCGGCGTTTGAACAGGAAAAAGCGATTGCGCAAATGCTGGAAAAATATGATGTGGTTACCGGCATGTTCGACCAATTTGATTACAAGCGATACTTCTCGGCCGACACCGGAGAGAAAATGAAAATAATTCTGGAAGCCGAGGAACACATTCTTGGTTTGGATGACGGCAAGGAAAGATTTACCAAACAGGTTACCCTGCTTTCAAAAGCATTTGCGCTTTCCGTTCCCGACCCGAAGGCGATGAACATAAAAGATGAGGTTGGGTTTTTTCAGGCGGTCATGGCACGGCTGAAAAAATTTACATCGAACGGAAACGGTAAAAGTGATGTCGAGATAGAAACCGCCATCAGGCAGATTGTTGACAAGGCGGTGGTTGTGGACGGGGTGATTGACATTTTTGACGCGGCTGGAATTAAAAAGCCCGACATATCTATTCTTTCCGATGATTTTCTTGAAGAAGTCCATGGAATGAAACGGAAAAATCTTGCGCTGGAATTGCTGAAGAAAATTCTTAATGACGAAATAAAAATCCGAACAAAAAGAAACCTTGCCCAAAGCAAGAAGTTTTCTGAAATGCTGGAGACAGCGATTAGAAAATATAAAAACAACCTGCTGACTGCGGCGCAGGTGATCGAAGAACTGATTTTTATCGCAAAAGAAATCAGGGGTTCTGATGAGCGAGCCGCGGATATGGGATTGTCGGATGATGAAGTTGCGTTTTATGACGCGCTTGCGATGAACCAAAGCGCAAAAGCGGTAATGGGCGATGGCACCTTAAAGGAACTCGCGCAGATTCTGGTGGAGAATGTGAAAAACAGCACTTCCATTGATTGGACCATCAAGGAAAGCGTGCGGGCAAAACTTCGCACTATCGTGAAACGACTTTTGAATAAATACGGCTATCCGCCCGACCAACAAAAAATGGCAACGGACCGAATATTGCAACAAGCGGAATTACTGGCGGATGAGTGGGCTTCGGCGGGAGTGGCGAATGATAGTAGTGAATTGTCCGGTCAAACCAGACTATGACCACAGCAATCAATCCCGGATTTTTTCCTCAACCGCAGAAAGGATTCCGCGGAGTATTCGGATTTCCCGGGCGTAAGGTCGGGCGCGGTTGAACAAGCGTGTGAGTTTGCGGTGAAGTTTGTCGGCGTTGCCGTCGGCGAATTGCAAACGCATCAGCAATTGCTGCAGGTGTTGATAAAAATGTTGCATCTCGCGTCCATCCGCCAGCGGCTCGCTTGCCTCAACCGTGTCGTCGTTGCCCTCGTTGTTGCCCTCGTTGTTGCCCTCGTTGTTGCCCTCGTTGTTGGTCTGGTCACGCTCCATCACGCAACGTAATTCATACAACAACACCATCGCCGCCGAAGCGATGTTGAGCGATGGAAACGCCGGCTCCGAGGGAATACGCACGAGGTAATGACAACGCTCCAATTCACGGTTGGTCAAGCCACGACTTTCACGCCCGAACAATAACGCGACCGGTGCGTGGCGCGCAGTCTCCGCGACTTTTTCCATTGCCTGTGCCGGCGATAATTGCGGCCATTCAATCGAGCGCGAGCGTGCGCTGGCACCGACCACCAACGCGCAATCGGCGATGGCTTGATCGAGATCGTCAACCACCATGGCATTGTCCAAAATCGCATCGGCACCGGCGGCTCTGGCGGTTGCCTCGGCGCCGGGAAAGTCGCGTGGCTGCACCAGCGCCAGTTGGCTGACCCCCATGTTCGCCATAGCCCGTGCGGTGGCGCCGATATTACCGGGATGAGTAGGCTGAACCAGCACGACTCGGATATAATCCGCCTTTTTTCCTAACGCTTTCATTGTCGCATTTTGCCGCAGGCGCGCACGCAATGGAATGCCGCAAACGAGACCATTCAATGAATCCTGTTCTCTCCATCGCCATCAAAGCAGCCCGCCGAGCCGGCAAAACCATTCTGCGTTATCACGATCGCATCGAGCGGATTTCGGTGGAAGAAAAAGGGCCAAACGATTTCGTTAGCGAGGTGGATCGAATGGCCGAAGAAGACATCATTGACACCATTCATTCCCACCATCCGAATCATCGCATCGTCGCCGAAGAACGCGGCGGGGAACTCGCTGATGATTCCGACCCTGACGACCAGCAAGAAATGGAATGGATTATCGACCCGCTGGACGGCACCGCCAATTATCTGCATGGCCATCCGCAATTTGCCGTCTCCATCGCCGTGCGACACAAGGGCCAAGTGCAACACGGCGTGGTGTTCGATCCGTTGCGCGATGAAATGTATAGCGCCTCTCGCGGACAAGGCGCGCAACTCAACAACCGTCGCATCCGAGTAACCAATCAAGACAAACTGGAGCGCGCTTTGCTCGCCACCGGTTTTCGTCACAAGCAAGATGCGCGCCACGCGGATTTTGATTCGTGGCTACACAACTTTCAGAAATTGTTACTTCAAGTCTCCGACATACGACGGTGCGGTTCCGCCGCGTTGGATCTCGGATATGTCGCAAGCGGTCGTCTGGATGGTTACTGGGAGCCCGGCTTGAAAGCCTGGGACATCGCCGCCGGAAGTTTGCTGGTGCGTGAAGCCGGCGGATTGGTGGCGGACTTTCAAGGGAAACAAAATTTTCTGCACACCGGTCAAGTCATCGCCGCCAATCAACTACTTTTTAACCAGTTAATGATTATGCTTACCGCCAAAGCAGACGTCGCTTCGGTGAAGTGAACCACGCCGCAAACAAAACTATGCACGGTGCGCAACACACACCGATGATGCGCCAGTATCTGGCGATTAAGTCCGACTATCCCGACACCTTGCTGTTTTATCGCATGGGGGATTTTTACGAGTTGTTTTACGGGGATGCCGAACGCGCGGCGAAACTGCTCGACATTACACTCACCACGCGTAGCAAATCGGCCGGCGTGCCCATTCCCATGGCCGGCGTTCCATATCACAGCGTCGATCAATATTTGGCGAAGTTGGTGCGTCAATCGGTGGCGGTTGCGATTTGCGAACAGATCGGCGACCCGGCCACTTCCAAAGGTCCGGTGGAGCGCAAAGTCACGCGCGTCATCACGCCGGGCACGCTGACCGAAGAAAACCTGCTTGCCGATCGTCGGGAAAATAATACAACGGCGTTGTTTGAATCGGACGGGCGCATCGGCATCGCCACGCTGGAGATTTCCAGTGGTCGCTTCAACGGCTTTGAACTGAAAGATCGCGAACGGTTGCACGGCGAACTTGTGCGCATGGATGCCGCGGAAATTTTGCTCGCCGAAAATCAAACGGATTTACTCGACCCGAAAGCATTTGATCAGACAACGCAAACGTCGATACCGGATTGGTATTTTGAAACCGCTCGGGCAAATCAGGTGTTGTGCGAAACCCTCGCCACCCGCGACCTTGCGGCGTTCGGTAGCGATGCGTTTCCGCTTGCCACTCGCGCCGCCGGTGCGCTGATTCAATACATCCGCGACCTCCTCGGAAACGACATTCCGCACATTCGCGGCATTGACTATCAATACGACGATTCCACCATCATCATTGATTCGGTAAGCCGCCTTAATTTGGAAATCGAACGAAATCGAGACGGCAGAACCGAACACTCGCTGGTCAACTTGTTCGACCGTTGCACTTCGCCCATGGGCGCGCGAATGTTACGCCGCTGGTTTAATAATCCGATTCGCGATCATGAGGTATTGCGCGCGCGTCACGATGCCATGGACTGGCTTATTGATAACCAACGTTATGAAAACTTTACCGTTTCGCTAAAACCAATCGGTGACATGGAGCGCATTCTCGCGCGCGTTGCGCTGAAAACAGCACGACCCAGAGACTTGTCTCGTTTGCGCGAAGCACTTGCGGCGTTGCCGGAGATTCAATCGCAACTGCAAGATGCATCGGCGCCCCTTTTAATGTCGGTGCGCGAGTCGGTCGCGCCGCAACCGCAAACTTTTGATTTGCTTAATCGCGCGGTGGTGGATGAACCGCCCGCATTGATTCGAGACGGCGGCGTGATGCGCGATGAATACGATTCGGAACTCGGCGAGTTTCGTCATCTGCAACGCGACTCCGGCGCGTTTTTGCTGGAACTGGAATCCCGCGAAAAGAGGCGCGCCGGAATTGCCGGCCTGCGGGTCAAATACAACCGCGTGCACGGCTATTACATCGAACTGCCGCGCTCGCGTGCGGAGAATGTGCCGGCCGACTACATCCGTCGTCAAACCATCAAAAACGCCGAACGATTTGTAACCGAAGAATTAAAAGCGTTTGAAGAAAAAGTGTTGAGCGCAAATAGCCGCGCGCTGGCGCGGGAGAAATGGTTATACAACGAATTGCTGGAAAAGTTATCGACCTGCGTGCCGGTGTTGCAACAATGCGCCGACAGTCTCGCGCAATTAGACTTGTTGGTGAACTTCGCGGCGCGGGCGGTGCAGTTGCGCTTGGTGCGACCGATGCTAAGCGAAGAGATGACGTTGGTGATTGAAGAAGGTCGTCATCCGGTGGTGGAGCAAGCGCTGGACACCGGTTTCGTGCCGAACTCCATTCAACTGCACGACACCACTCGAATGCAACTCATCACCGGTCCCAACATGGGCGGCAAGAGCACTTACATGCGTCAGGTTGCGGTCATTACTTTGCTCGCGCACACCGGTTGTTACCTGCCGGCACGAGATGCCACCATCGGCCCCATCGACCGCATCTTCACGCGCATCGGCGCGGCCGATGATCTGGCCGGCGGACGCTCCACTTTCATGGTGGAGATGACCGAGATGGCGCACATTCTGCGCAACGCCACCGAAAAAAGTCTGGTGCTGGTGGATGAAATCGGCCGCGGCACCAGCACCTTCGACGGACTCGCCCTCGCCTGGGCTTGCGCCACAGATTTATCCCAACGCATCGGCGGATATGTATTGTTCTCGACCCACTATTTTGAACTAACTGCCCTCGCGGAACAGTTGGAAGGTGTGGACAACGTGCACCTTGACGCAGTGGAACATGGCGACGACATCGTGTTTATGTATAGCGTCAAACCGGGCCCCGCGCACATGAGTTTTGGCTTGCAAGTTGCGCGACTTGCCGGTGTGCCGGATGAAGTAATCGCCGCTTCACGAAAAAAACTGCATGGCCTTGAACACCAATATATTGACGATGCCAAAGCCACCGATACGACTGGTGCTTCTCAGGCAAGTTTGTTTTCAGAAAAACCCCCAAAACAATCGCCCCAGGCGCAAGCCATTATTGAAAAACTAAGCGACCTCGCCATCGATGAACTGACGCCCCGCCAGGCACTGGAACGGTTGTATGAGTTGGTGGAGTTGGCGAGAGAGAAATAATTCCCGCCCGATTCACTATTATCCCGTCAATTCGTCATTCTCGCCGAAGACGTGAATGACAGCAGAGAGGGCCAATGACACGCGCGTCAACTTCGGGTCGATGACGATGGTGAATTATTGAAAAAAGTGCCAGAATTAGCGCCATTAGTTTACTTAATGAATCCTTCAATATCTTCCAACTGCACCACATGGCAGTAAATCATGTTGATGATTTCCAATTCGCAACGATGCAATTCCATCGTTGCTGCCGCAGCGCAGTCCTCAACAACGATGACATTGAAACTTTCATCTGCCAAACTGCGCACCGTTGAACTCACGCATTGATCTGTGAATATGCCGGCAACCACCACGTTCTTGATGTTCATATTGTGAAGAATGAGTCGCAGATTGGTTCCGGTCAGCGCACTATCGGTAGTTTTCAGCAAAGTGATTTCGTCTCCATGCGGCTCCAACTCTGAAACCAACTGGCTGTCAAATTGATTCTTTAGCAAAAGTAAATTATTGAATCCCTGCTTTTTCTGACTAAGAGAGCGGTCGCGCCCGTCCTGCGTCAGACAAGCAATTCTCGCGAAAATAATTTCCAAGCCGTGGTTTCGCCCCAGCGTAACCAAACGCACGGTGTTTGGAATTACCGTTTGATACATGTGGTCAAGAAATGGCTTCCACCTGAATACCTCCCGGTGATTTGATGGCGTCTCCATATAAGTGTTTTGTATATCAATAACTAACACTGCTGTTTCATGCCGACTTAAAACAATATCTTCCGGACAGCCCACATTCTGATAGTAAAAACTTCTATAAGCAGTCTTCCAATCGCTCATGGACTTCGTCCTTTCACTGATTTCAAAGTCTTGGTGATTGCGTCTCGCGCAATCTCCATTTCTTGTCTGGTGCCCGACATGAACACTCGACCGGATGCGCCCATCATTTGCACATCATTAATCACCGCGTCGGGCGCAGCTCGTTCGGCCTCGTTGGCCGCGATGCATGCAAATAGAGCGGGTGCCATTTCATATATCAACAGCGACATGCCGGGCACCAGAATGGAGGCGTCTCGGGTGCGGTTAAATATGGCCGCATGCTGATCGCCTACATTATTGATGATGTCGTGCCACATGATTTTTGGGGTATGTTGATCGGCCGGACTCACCCCAATACCATCAAGTATCGCCGCGCCCGCCTCTTCAATTTCAGTCACATCGCCGGAATGTAGCTCCAGCAAACCGAATTGGCGTTCGGTGAACAATATCCCCGGCTCCAGATCTGGCACTTCTTTAAGTGCCAAGTCCACAACTCTATGTATAGCCAGTGCCGGCGAAACCTCAATTATTAAACTGTGCTGGCCGGCAAAAGGCGGATACCCACGTGCGCGCACCGGGGTGGATAGAGCCGCCGCAAATTGTCGCTGCAGATCATGAATAGGCAGATATACGCGAAGTTCGGTCACGGTCTGATGCCTTCAGTTGACAGCCTATTTTCCTGTTGACACTTTGAAGTGCTTGTTAATATCAACATGCGGGCGCGGAATGACATGCACCGCGACCACTTCACCCACTTGTCTTGCGGATTCCGCACCGGCCTCGGTGGCGGCTTTCACTGCGCCAACATCGCCTTTTACAACGACCGAAACCAGTCCGCCGCCAACTTCGTTTTTAGAAACAATCTCTATATTTGCAGCTTTCACCATCGCATCCGCTGCCGCGAGCGACGGGATATAACCACGAGTTTCGATCATTCCAATTGCCTGATTAGCCATAATAAATTCTCCAATGTTAAACGGTTAAATAGTAATAAAAGCTTAAGTGCTTTCATCGATAGAGCCGATAATCAATGCATCAATTGGCGCATTGATACCGGAGAAATAATTCGAGGCTACTGAACCTCGAGTTATCAGAACTGCTTCACCTTCAGCACAACCCAATGGATCAAAGGCGATTAATTTTTCGCCTTCATCTGTCTCGATTTCCAACAGAGCACCATTCGGCACACTCTCAATGTGTTTGGACGACCAAATTTGACCAATTACTCGTCCTCGTATCATGATGTTACCCTCTCAACTTTAATGTTGCGCTGGCGAATCTCGTCGTTTGCGAGCGGCGTGAACCTTACCGTCCTGCCAATCGAAAGATTCTTCAGCCCTTCCGGAAACTTTTTAACTTCTTTCTCGGTAATCAATCCGCGCTCAATCCTGATTGTCGGCACTTGCCCGGCTGGCTTGAAATGGGGCTGATGCGCCTCCGGCGGCTTACTGCCATGTTGCGCTAGTTTAAACACATATTTGTCAGACTCTATGTTCATTCGAAATTCGCCGTCTTGCGCCATCGAAGCGACTCGTTTAACAAAAGCACTCAATTCAGCGTTATTTGAAATTGAAACAATTTCCTCGCGCCCACTCGGTTCGCAATCAGGCTGCTTCATTTTTTCTAATTCGGCGGCGAGAATCTCGCGCACGAGCATGCGTAGGTCGGACATTAATTGCCGCCCCCGACCGCCCTGAAAGCTGATTCCGCCGCTTCTCGGGCATTGCGCACTTCGGCTTCATCGCCCGCCAGATACAACCGTCCATTGGCACCGACCATGCGATAGTCAATCACTCGAATGTTAGCCGCTTTTTCCGCCTCGTTGCAGGCAAGAATTGCATATGAAGCCGATTGACATTCCAGCAAATAGAGACTATCGCCGCCCAAGACCATGGATCCCAATTTGTTTCGATTCACCAGGAATGCATGCTGTGAATCAATGTGCGTAACAATTTTTGAAGCCAAAATTTTCGGTGGCATTGGATTTTTGTCGCTGGCACCGAGCGCATCCAGCACGGCTTGGCCGGCTATTTTTACTTCTGCGGTGGATTTAGAATGAAACTCAATGGTACCGAATTGCCGCTCAACCACGAGTAGCCCGACCCGCACATCTGCACACTTCAGGGCGATATCGGTCAGCACTTCCACATCCAACCCAGGCGCAATTTCAATGACCTGGGCTGCCATGTTTTGCCTCGGCAGGCTACCTTTCATCCAAGTGGATAGGTAAGCCAGCGTCTGCGGCTGCAACTGGTCGATAAAAATAAAGGCGCGCAGATCAGCCATGAGTCATTTCCGCATCAGGTCTTTCAGTTCTTCGGCAATCAGGCGCCGCAATTCATTCCGGTCCACGCTATCAATAGTAGCCGGGCGATCATCCGCACGTCGGGCGGATGGCGAACCGGTAACACCATCGGAAGGTGCGTTGGGCAGCGGTCCATCAAAGACCGGGTTTAGTCCACGATAGCCGCCGAACTCTTCCAAGTGGTCCGAGTTGTAGGCCATTTTGGTCCAGTGAACGAGATGTTGCGGACCTACATTTTCACCGATTGACGAGCGCCCAAAGTATCCGGTGCCGATTGTAAATGTGGGGGCGAGATTGGTCGCGAAACCGGCGGCACCCTGAGAGCAGGGAGCATTCACCACCACGCGATAGGCTTCTATGGAACTTGCATATGCCATTGCCGTGCGCTGGTCCATGCTGTGGATTGCTGCCGAATGTCCGGCACCGGTCAGGCGAAGAACCGCTTTGGCATGATCTATCGCCTGCGGGATATTTTTAGCAATATGAAAAGCAAGAACCGGGCATAGTTTCTCTCGACTCAACGGTTCCTCCGGCCCGATTTTTGTTATTGGCGCGACCAAAATCTTGGTGTTCCTGGCAACACTAATTCCGCATTCCTGCGCGATCCAGGTCGCGTCCCGACCGATACACTCCACATTGAATCCGCGGTCGTGGAATAATAATCGACGCAGGTGACCAGTTTCCTCTTCGTTGCATAAATGAGCATGACTGACTCTCAGTGCTTGCTCCAGTTCCTGCCGAGTATCGGGCAACGTGATCAACACGCTCTCGCTGGTACACAGCACCGAATTGTCGAAACTCTTGCTGTCTACGATGCGTTGCGCCGCTTTCAATATATCGGCGGTCGAATCCACCAACACCGGCGCGTTTCCAGGACCAACACCAATCGCCGGATTGGATGATGAATAAGCGGCACGCACCATTGGCGTTCCGCCCGTGGCAAGAATAACGTTGGTTTTTTCAGAAGCCATGAATGCCTCGACCAACGGGATAGTTGGCTCTTCCAGTATCTTCACCACACCTTGTGGAGCACCCGCCGAAACCGCAGCATCCGAAAGTTTTTTCGCTGCGTCAATACAACACGCCTTCGCCGCCGGGTGAGGGCTGATAACAATCGCGTTGCGAGTCATTAGGGCAAGAATAATTTTGCAATTTAATGTCGCGATGGGATTAGTTGAAGGTGTCAAGGCAAAAATAACGCCAGCAGCGCGGGGAATCTCAACTATTTTTCTATCTTCGTCAAAGCGCGCATTGACAAAATCCTGTTCACGATAAAATTCCGTCAACGGATATGCGGTCAGTTCGTTTTTAATTTTTTTGTGCGCAGCAACACCAAACCCGGTCTCCTTAACCGCCCAATCGGCATAGTATTGCGCATTTTCATGGGCAGTCGCCGCTACCGCATCAACGATTTTCAAGGTGGATCTTCTGTCATATCGTTGGAAAACCGCCGCCGCCCAGCGGGAATGCCCAAGCACAATATCCGCCTGTCCCTGCAATGTGGCCGGCGCGCTAGAGATGTCCACCAATGTTCGGATTTTCGGTTTCATTGAATTATCCTTCGTCCTTTCCCTTTCCCCAGGGCTTCCTGTTGCGCCAAATCGACGCCAATCTCGACTCGGCGCAAGATTTCATCGGCTTCATCCTGAGCCAGCAAAGCTCCCGGTTTGAATTGCAACACGCGCGGGTCGAGAGTCGAAAAAATCGCCCAAACACCGTTGTTGTATAGATGCTTCATCACGAACTTGGCACCGTATTCGTGGTTGAATTCAAGCCCCATAATTAAACCATGTTGCCTGATCCCGATAAAAAAGTCGGGGTGCTCCGCCATAATTTTTTCCAACCCGACCCGCAAGTAATCGGATATGACCCGTACCATTATTTTTACTTCGGGGCGTTGCACTATCTCCAAAGTTTTCATGGCGACCACGCAACCAAGTTCGGCACCGCCAGTCGTGGAGATATGACCGAATCCATCTTGTTTCAGCCAGCCTCCGCACTTCTCGCTTATCAACGTGCAGGCAATCGGATACAGTCCGCCCGAAATTCCTTTCCCGGTTACCATGATGTCGGGCTCGACATCGTATTTGTTGCAACACCACATCTCGCCGCTTCTCATCAACCCGGTTTGCACTTCGTCCGCGATGTAAAAAGCATCATAGCGCTCGCAAAGACTCTTCACCCCCGACAGATATCCTTCGTGCGGCATTGGAAAACCGTAAGTCGCAGGGATGGATTCCATAATTACTGCGGCGACATCACGGTTTGTAAGCGCATCCTCCATCGCATTCAAATCGTTGAAAGGCACATGAATAAACTCGCCTTGAGTGTCTTCGGAAAGAAATAGTTTGGAGAAGCGCTCATCACCGGCTTGCACTGCGAGCCCGGTATGCCCGTGATAGCCTTTGATGATTGAGACAATTTTTCGTTTTTGGGATGCATGCCGCGCAGTTTTCAACGCAATGTCTATGGCTTCAGCACCGCCGGATCCGTAGGCGGTATATTTCATGTCCGCAGCCGGTGCACAGGCGGCTAAAGCTTCCGCCAATGCAGTGCGTGCAATTGCGGGAAAATGGTGATTTCCCATGTCAAAGCGATTGGTTCCGGCCTTTAGCACTTCCACCAACTCGGGGTTGCGGTGCCCCAAATTGTAGGTGCCGCCATTAAGATGAAGGTCGAACAAGCGATGACCGTCCATATCGAACAAAAAATAGCCTTCACGACGATCAATCACGAGATCAACTCCCATGTCCTGCCAATCCTGGGTCTTCCCGGGATTCCAGAATTCTTTCGACCGCTCTATAAGTTCATGCTTTTCAATGTTCATTGCTTCCGCTACCGCTACTGATGCTGGCGGTAGATTCGAGCATCAAGGGTTTAACCGCTTGACAGCTAATCTGAAAAACTTGACACAGATTATTCAAATCTCCGAAGGTAGTCGGTGGCGAGTTCGGCGGTTATGCAGGCGAAATCCGGTGCCAGCGCTTGGGGTTCGGGTGACTCCATGTGGCTTCCAATCCATGCCAATAAAGCAAGTCTGCGCAGCATCACGAATGTATCGATTTGATCGCATTCGTATTTCGACAGTGGTCGCACTTTTTGATACCCCCTCACCCACGCAGATTTAATTTCGGGTACCTGGTGATGATCTTCGATAAAACTGATTCCGGCGGCAAGGTCATAAAGAAACCAACTCATACCACAATCATCGAAATCAATCAGGTGCGTTCCGACATCACTCACCAACAGATTCGCCAGGCGCATATCCGCATGAATAAGCCCATATCGCTTCGTGCTCTTGCCGAATGCGGACAAGTGTTTGATGACTGCGTTTTCCGCACGGCGTAAAATTTTTTCAATGTCAGCGGTGATATTCGGGGCTGATCTCCAGTTTCCCCATGTTGGATTGGCGCCGAATATGGTGTCAATATCCCATTTGTGGCGTTTAAAAAAATCGGGGCGCGCCCAGCCAATAGAGTGCGTGTGCATGCGCGCAGCCATCGCACCCAACTCTTCAAAATGTGACTCCATATGTTCACTTTCATCGGGCTGACGCCCTTCTACGAAGTGAAACATGACCATATGTTGAGGAGTCGATAAACCACAGCCGATGCTTGATTGCACCGTTTTGCCGTCTCGCCCGGGATAGACATCGGGAGTGGCAACGATGCCTTCTCGTCTCAGCGCGGCGCACCAACTCAGTTCGCTGTTGATTTCTATTTCAGTATGATAGTTCTCCCGATGCAGGCGCAACACGGATTTCCACCCCGGCGCATCCACAAGGTAGGTAGTATTCTCGGAAACGTTAATTAATCGAGCCGTGGCACCTTTTGGAACCATTTCCCATAAATGCAACGAGCTGTTCGCCAGCATATCCAATTTCTCCGGCAGAATATTTGCAGGCAAAGCACTGTCGTTCATCCATTTCCCTCGTAGTCTGATGTTTGCTATGTAAATCAGATTTCATCCATCGCCTCAAGAGATTCGGGCAGTATCTGCCCGCCATCCACAATCAACGATTGTCCGGTAATGTAGGCCGCCTCATCGGATGCAAAAAATAGCGCGGCGTTGCCGATGTCCCGCACGTTGCCTAATCGCTTCAAGGGAATAGATGCCGCCATCGTATTGAGATACTCCTGTCCTAAATCCTGCAAACCTTCGGTGTAGATGTTTCCGGGTAAAACGGCGTTGATAGTGGTGTTGTATTTGGATAATTCCATCGCCGCGGTTTTCAAGAAACCAAGTTGCCCGGATTTTGACGCACCGTAGTGCGCCCATCCAGGGAAGCCGGTTACCGGTCCGGTAATGGACGAAGTTAACACCACACGCCCTTTGCCAGCTTTTTCAAACTGCGGGATACACGCTTTTACACAAAGAAATGCCGAGCGCAGATTGGTCGCCATGACTTGATCCCATTCCGACGGATCCATGTCGATGATTTTTGTTTGTGGAAAAGCACCGGCGTTGGCGCAAAGTATGTCAACAGCATGATTTTCTGCCGCAACTTCCCGCACCATAGAACTGACACTATCCCAGTCGCTGACATCACACTGCACACAAGAAACATTTCCACCCGCGGTTTTCATGTCATCGCGAGCGGCGAGCAACGCCTCTTTTTCGCGTGCGACAATCGTAACCTGTGCACCTTGTTGCGCAAATACTCCGGCAATACCACGGCCAATTCCTTTAGAACCACCGGTAACAATCACACTTTTGTTTTGAATCGAAGTAAGCATGGTAGTTTTATCCTCAAGTATGAGTGTGCGACAAATATTTCCGCCTGAATTGAATCGCCGCTAAATGAACAAAAATCGCCAATACGACAACAAATGCGGAAGCCAATATAGATAATACCCCGACTGTCGGCACCAGCGGCGAATACCCCGAAACCATTTTTGCGTAGAGCCATTCCGGCAAGGTTGAATCGGCACCAGTTGTGAATAGTGACAACGGAAAATTTCCCCAACTCAGCAGAAATGAAAACAGCCCGGCTGAAATAACCCCGGGTAACAGCAATGGACCCGTTACTTCCCGCAAGATTCCCCAAGTGGATGCTCCCATATCGCGTGCCGCCTCTTCCAATGAGGGGTCGAATGAATAGGCGCGTATGGCAATAATTAATGTGGCTATCGGCGATATCCAAACCAGATGCGAGACGACTGCGGTTTTCCAACTGGGTATAATACCGATTGAATTGAACCATAACAGCAAAGCCAAACCCAAAACAGTTTGAGGAAAAAATATGGGCAGCAAAACCAACTTCTGAAACAGCGAGCGGAAGCGCCACTTATAGCGTGCGAAAGCAAGCGCGCCGAAAAATCCTATCACCATCGATAAAATCGTTACAATGACAGCAATTTTCAGCGAAGTAAAAACGATATCGCTGACCGTCGAACTTTCAATAGCACGCCCATACCACACCGCTGAGTAACGTTTTATCGGAAACGACAGATACCTCGTTTTAGATATTGAGGCGAAAGTTACAGATACCAGCGGAATATACAGAACGATGATTGTCACCAGTCCATACAAAAAGAGCGAAAGTCGAACCGAGTAAGAAGGACTCATCAGCGCCTCCTGCCCATAATCGTGTCAAGATCTACTCGCGATATCCCAAATACCGCCAAAGATCCGATAATGGCGATTAATATAACCGAAAGCGCTGACCCAAGCGGCCAATCTTGCCCGTAAGTGAAAGCAGTTTCCACTTCATCCGCAATCACAATGATGGTTTGGCCACCAAGCAGTTTGCTCTCTGCAAGAGCACCGGCGGCGAGCACGAAACTTAGCAGTGACCCGACAACGATTCCGGGGGCTGCCAGCGGCAGGTCTATCTCGACTAAGATGCGCCAACGCGAGGCACCCAAATCAGCGGCGGCTTGTCGCGCATCGTCCGGAATCATCGCGATTCCCTGCGCCAATGGAAACAGCATGAAAGGAAAATATACGTAAACCAGTCCAAAAATAATGACCGGTACTTTATACAATGGACTTTCAAATCCTTCACCGGTCAGGGCGCGCGAATAGCCCTCCAGCAACCCACCTTTCATTAAGGTCAACACCCATCCAAACAGGCGTATATTCTCTGAAACAAACAGGCTCACGACCACCA
Organism: Candidatus Poriferihabitaceae bacterium; assembly: GCA_965249835.1. Lineage (GTDB taxonomy): Bacteria > Pseudomonadota > Gammaproteobacteria > Arenicellales > Poriferihabitantaceae > JAHRAW01. Next base: position 63,157 of record CBDFMY010000001.1, on the reverse strand, counting down.
AAATCGTAATAACCAACGTAAAGCGTTTAAACACTTTGGCCATGCCAAATGCCAAAGGCCACGAGACAACAAATAAAATAAGTGTAGATGCAATCGCCATCCCCAGCGACCAGAGTAAAGGCCCGTAATATCCGTGCTCGAAAAATACCGCATATGCCGAAAAGTCCGGCACATGCGCCAAATCAAAAACTCTTCTGGGCATGATTGAGAAAATCAAGACAACCGTGAGTGGTGCAAAAAAGAACAATCCCAACACCGCGAACAAAGGCACCGAAGACAGGAGTCCGAGTCGCTTATCAATGCGTTCCATTATTCGCTCCGATTAAGTGGGTGTCTTCAACATTCCATCCGATTCTCACGGTATCTCCGACCTTCCCTTGATAACAGTATTCCCGCAGTTTCTCTACAATCATGTTCTCACCGTTTGTGGTGTCAACCTCATATTGTATACGTGAGCCCAGTGCATACTGGATGCGCAATGATCCCACAACAATGAAATCTGCGACTTCGCCTAAATCGAGAAACCGAACAAACTCCGGCCTTACCATCAAAGTTCCATGCCCATGTTGCGCCAAAAAATCATCGAATGCTTTGGTTTTTTCATGCGCATGAATCTCCACACCGCCAATTTGAAAACCATTTTCAGCGGCGGTCAGTTCAAACAAATTCACTTCGCCCATGAACTCGGCGACAAAACGACTCACCGGTTTGGCATAGATTTCATCAGCGGCGGCAATTTGTTCGAATTCTCCGGAATTCATAATCGCAATCCGGTCGGACATCACCATTGCCTCCTCCAAACTGTGAGTGACATACACAAAAGTTTTTCCAGTTCGGTTGTGCAATTCCTTTAGTTCTTTTTCCAATGACTTTCGCAACCGATAATCCAACGCCGACAAAGGCTCATCAAAGAACAATATTTCCGGGTCAAACGCCAGAGCGCGAGCGAGTGCAACCCGTTGTTGCTCTCCGCCGGAGCATTGAGTAACCCTCTTATCGTAATAGTCCGGAGGCAAGCGCAGCAGTTTAAGCAACTCCAACACACGCTGACGACGCGCTCCCGCCGATTGGCCTTTAATCTTTAAAGGAAACTCGATGTTTTTCCCGACGCTCATGTGGGGGAAAAGCGCGAGGGATTGAAAGACCATGCAAGTGGGGCGATGGTTGGCGGGCAGTTTGTCTATGCGCTTGTCTCGCAACCATATTTCTCCTTCGGTCGCCTCCTCCATACCGACAAGGATACGGATGAAGGTGGACTTTCCGCTACCCGATGGGCCTACAACGGTCAGAAACTCGCCTTCTTTTATTTCCAGATTAATATTGCGCAATGCAGTGAAAGAGCCAAACCGCTTCACAATACGTTCAATCCGCAGAATGAACTCAGCAGGCATATGCCCTGATTTTCAAAATGTGCCTGGAAACTGATTTCAGGCGCGTAAATATTGAGACATCAACCGCGCTTGGCAGAGTTATATAGTTCGTTCAATTTGTTGTATGACGGCACCACCTGAAAATCCAGCGAACGAGACATTTCCTCGTCCAGACTTTCCCACTGAATAGCATCCAGTTCGTTGGCATTGAATCTTGATAACACCTTGGACTCGCCCATTTGCGCGATCGGGTTGTAAGTGCCCTCGGCGAACGCAACCGCCTTGCAGATTTCAGGTTGTTGCACATACTCCAGAAAATCTTCCGCCAGAGTGGAAGGATTCGGGTTGTTTACCAGAGACGTCAGCTCAATCCAAACCACCCCTCCTTTGCCATCAACCGGACCACGCCTCGGGGTGATTGCCCTTATATTGGTAGCACCATCGAACCGCGCCGGCGAGGCTGTATATGTGCCACCAGTAAAGTACGCATCAATTTCTCCATTGATCAATGCTGTGTTCATCGCCACTAAGTCGTCGGTCAGAAATTTTGAGCCGCCGAAAATTTTGTCCGCGGTGGATTTAAAAGTTTCTTCACCGGCTTGATTCATTGGTTTGAACGGATTCAGCCCGCCGGTCAGACACATGTGCATAATATTCCAGTTATCATATGTCAATACTCCATAACGTCCCTTCATTGACCGATCAAGAAATAGATTCCAGCCTTGGTCTTCGGCCATATCGCGGCTGATTTTGTCGGTGTTGACAACAAAACTGAATGGGCCGAATCGTTGTGGCATGCCAATCAGGTTGCCATCTTTAGCAAAAGACAGCGGGTAGGGAGCGGAAAATTCGGGCAACATACCCTCAAAATAATCTATGAAACGATCTTTGTTGAGCGGCTTAATCAATCCTTCCGGGTATAGTTGTTCCTGCGCCCAAGGCTGGTTTATGTTGATTAAATCCCAAACATTAACTTCGCCAGCACGCAATTTGTTAATCATATCAGGATCGGATGTGCCGCTCTCCGCGCGTACGGTTGCCCCCGAATTGGCACTACGAAACGGTTCTAAAACCTCATCTGAGTTATATCCTTCCCAGCAAAGAATGTTTAGTTCATTGTTGCGCTCTGCGAACGCATGTTTGAACGGGCCAAGTGCGCCAAGCCCGGCGGCTCCAATAATACTTGTGGTGAATTTTCGGCGAGTTAGTTTCATTTTGACCTCCTGCGGTGGTGGATTTACACAATGTTTTTTAAAGTTAAAAAGGCATACTCACGCCTATTGTGCTTTGTAATTCTCCACACCGCCCCCTTATTGCGCTTGACATTGATTAAATAAAACTTAACACTTATGGGAGTTTTCGATTAATATGTGGCTATGGCGGTTGATCAAATTGGCTGTTGGGATGCCGAGTGGTTAGTTGTACCGAATCGCCACCGAGGTGAACATTAGACATGCGGCAATGCGATATAGATTCTGCTAAGTTGGCTGTGCCTAAAGTGCTGGCGTGCGCCGCCACGGGCGTTGTTGAGCATATCAAAAAGCATCAAGGCGATGTCGCGTCGGTTTTCGACCATTCGGGAATTGCTGTTGGCGACATTGATTCCCCGGTCAACGAACTCTTACTGAATCAGTTCTGCGCATTATTCACCGCCGCCGCAAAAAACACCCACAACGACAACTTCGGGCTTGAGGTTGGTAGCACCTTCAAACCCGAGTTCTTGGGCCCGCTCGGCTATCTTGCAATTTGTTCACCAACCCTCTTGGCGGCTATTAAAAATGTGGTTAAGTATTTTCCTGCGCATCAAGGATTAACCAGTTTTGGGATGATGCAAGATAGCGATGTTATCTGGCTCTATTATCGAATAGATGACAAAAGAATCGAGCAGAGAAGGCAGGATGCGGAACTTTCTCTGGGTATATTCTGTAATATATTCAGGGCCGCCTTGGGTGAGCATTGGAGTCCATTGGAAGTTCGTTTTGAGCACACAAGGCCCGACAACCACCAAGAGCATGAATCTGTTTTCGGTGCTCCGATCGAATTTCATCGTAGAACTAATGCTTTCGCATTTCGTCGTGACGACCTCGCTACGAAGATGCCGGGGCAGGATTCATATTTATTTTCGATTATCACATCTTTCTTCGAGTCGCATTACATTCGAAACCAAAGCCCTCAGGATTTATCCATCATTGTCAGAGATCAAATAAAACTGTATTTGGGCAACGAATTGCCCACGGTTTCAAGTGTCGCAAAGCTTCTGGGATTACCCGATTCCACACTTCGGCGACAATTAAAGAATCGCGGGTTGTTATTTTCCGGGATTTTGCGCGCTGCGCGACAAGAACTTGCCCTGCACTACATGGAAGATGGCGATATTCCGCTGACAAGCATCGCATATGATCTGGGGTATTCCGAGTTGTCAGCATTTTCCCGTGCATTTCGCTCTTGGACAGGAATGAGTCCGCATCGTTACCGAAAAATAATAATGAACAGGCCGTCCAATTAATCTATAAGACGTTTGGCTGAAAAACACCCACCTTCTACCCACCCGATTCGTTGAAGACCTATTTGGACTGCCAAGTCTACTTCAGAGACTCCGCATATGGAAGCGGAACACGCACCAACTTCGGGCCATCGGCCGAGCCGACCAGCAATGTCCCGTCTTCAATCATGTTCGTCGGAGCCGTGGCACTGAAGGTGTATTCATCTTTGCCGGTTTGCACAGCATCCACCACGGCACCTGCTTTTTGATCGCCGCGTTGTTCCGCATAAATGGGGTCGCCGGGGGAAAGGTTTTCAATTCCGCTTACGCTGCCGGCGAGCATCCGCTGTTTCACTTTGCCGAGGTAACGCAATCGCGCAACGATCTCCTGACCGGGATAACAACCTTTGGTGAAACTGATGCCGTCTACCAAATCCAGATTAATCATCTGCGGAATAAACGCTTCAACCGTTTGCGGATAAACCTGCGGAATGCCCGAAAGAATATCGGCCAGTCGCCACAGATGATCATCGCCCTTCAAGGTATATCCGCTCGCATGTGCGAAAGAATCTATCGCGGTTTTTTCTCCGACTAAAATTTGTCGCGGAACGATGCCGTCGACCGACACGCGCTCGATGCCATCGCCAACCTCGACATCATCGCCGTTAATCAAGCCGCGCAAAACCAACTCGGTTCGCAACACAATGTCAACTTTGTCGCGCATCACATACATTTTCAGACGCGGAATGAGACTGTCGGCGAGTGCGGCGGGAATGAACAACCAGAATCCGTCGGCCTGGCGCACCAACCGAATCACTGCCAGCGTGCGACCTTTGGGATTGCAATAGGCGTGCAATTGGCCGATTCGGTTTGAGTCATTGCCAACCATGTCGTTGCTCAACTGCCCCTGAAGAAACGCTTGCGCGTCATCGCCGCTGATTTCGATCAGGGCGAGCGAGTTCAGGTCGGCGATGACCTTGTCGGCGAGTTGTTTTTTGCGATCGGGTTTCATGGAGTTGCTCCTGGTGATTTTCAGCCCAGCGGGGATTTTCCCACAACTGAAAGCCGGACACCTCAAATTGTTGTATGATTATGCAAAGAAATTCTCCCAATCAGGTATCCGGTTTGCCCTTGCAACAACGCCCGCTGTCGCCGCACCTTCAAGTTTATCGCCCGCAATGGACTTCGGTGTTGTCCATCCTGCATCGCATCGCCGGTGTCGTCATCGCGGTCGGTGCGTTGTTGTTGGTGTGGTGGTTGGTCTCGGTGGCCGACGGTCCGCCCGGTTACCGAATCACTCACGGATTTTTCACCGCGTGGTACGGAAAATTACTGTTGTTAGTGTGGACGCTATGCACCTTCTATCATCTGTGCAACGGCATCCGCCATCTGCTCTGGGATGCCGGTTACGGTTTGGAATTACCGGTCGCGTATACAAGCGGTATGGTCGTAGTGATCGCCGCGTTCACGCTAACCGCGTTGGTGTGGCTGATATGAATACCACGCACGCATCGCGTCATTGGCGATGGCAAAGAATTTCCGCCATCGTGCTGATTGCGTTGACGCTGTGGTTTGTATTCGCCATCGTGCAACGCATCAGCGACGACCACGCCAGCATCGCCAACTGGATCGCGCAACCGGCAGTCGCGCTGGCACTAATCACATATCTCATCGCGACTTTTTTTCACGCGCAACTAGGCTTACAAGTCATCATTGAAGATTATGTGGCAACGCCGCGCACAAGACGCAACACAGTGCGCGCAATCGGTGCGATTAATATCTGCGCCGCGACCATCGCGGTGATGTCGGTGTTGTGGATCGCGGTGATGTGGTGACAGTTCACCATGGCCTATTCCATCATTGACCATCAATACGATGTAGTCGTAGTCGGTGCCGGCGGTGCCGGCTTGCGCGCAACTTTCGGCATGGCAATGGAAGGCTTGAGCACGGCGTGCATCACCAAACTTTTTCCCACTCGCAGCCACACCGTCGCCGCGCAAGGCGGGATGAGTGCCGCGCTCGGCAACATGAGCGAAGACGATTGGCGATGGCACATGTATGACACGGTCAAGGGTTCTGATTGGCTCGGTGATCAAGACGCGATTGAGTATATGTGTCGTCACGCCGCGGACGCGGTCATCGAACTCGAACATTATGGCGTGCCGTTTTCGCGCACACCCGACGGCAAAATTTATCAGCGTGCATTCGGTGGCATGACCACGCACTTCGGTGAAGGTCAAGCGCAACGAACTTGCGCCGCCGCCGACCGTACCGGCCACGCAATTTTGCACACGCTGTATCAACAATCGCTCAAACACAACGCCGAATTTTTTATCGAATACTTCGCGCTTGATTTAATTATGGACGGCGGCGAATGTAAAGGCGTGATGGCGTGGGATTTGGACAAAGGCGAGTTGCATCGCTTCGCCGCGCACATCGTAATCCTCGCCACCGGCGGTTATGGTCGCGCGTATTTTTCCGCAACTTCGGCGCATAGTTGCACCGGCGATGGTGGCGGCATGGCGTTGCGCGCCGGTCTGCCGTTGCAGGACATGGAGTTTACGCAATTTCACCCGACCGGAATTTACCGTGCCGGTTGTTTAATCAGCGAAGGCGCGCGCGGCGAAGGTGGTTACCTGACCAACGCCAACGGCGAACGATTTATGGAACGCTACGCGCCGAACGCCAAAGACCTCGCCTCCCGCGATGTGGTCAGCCGCGCCATGACCATGGAACTTCGCAACGGACTCGGCGTCGGTGATGAACGCGATCACATCCATTTACATCTCGAACATCTCGGCGCGGAAGTGTTGGCGGAGAGATTGCCCGGCATCTCCGAATCGGCAAAAATTTTCGCCGGCGTGGATGTGACCAGACAACCGATTCCGGTTTTGCCGACGGTGCATTACAACATGGGCGGCGTGCAAACCAACATTCACGGCGAGGTGGTCACGCTGAAAGATGGCGACCCCGAAAGCATCGTGACCGGCTTGATGGCGATCGGCGAAGCGGCTTGCGTGTCGGTGCATGGTGCCAACCGACTCGGCTCCAACTCGTTGCTCGACATCGTTGTATTCGGTCGTGCCGCGGCGCATCGTGCGCGAGAGTTAATTGCACCGGGCAAGATCAAACCGAAATTATCGCGCACCGCCGGCGACGACATCATCGCCAGATTCGATACCATGCGACACGCATCCGGCACCGTGCCGAGCGCGGTAATCCGATTGGAAATGCAAAAGATTATGCAAAGTCATTGCGCGGTTTTTCGAACCAGTGAAGTCATGCAAGAAGGCAAACAAAAATTGGCGGAAGTGTGTGCGCGCTTTGCCGAGGTTAAAGTATCCGACCGCTCGATGATCTGGAATACTGACCTGGTCGAAACCCTTGAACTGGACAACCTGCTTCGTCAAGCGCGGGTATCCATGTATTCCGCCGCCAATCGACTTGAGAGCCGCGGTGCGCATGCGCACGAGGATTATCCCGAACGCGATGACGCCAACTGGATGAAACACACGCTGGTGTGGCAATCCGATTTGCAAGCGCAACCGGTAATCAACTACCGACCGGTGCATGAGTACACATTGACTGATGAGGTGGAATATATTGTACCGAAGAAACGGGTGTACTAATTGCGCTTGCCTCATTTTATTGCGCTTGCCTATTTTGCGCGTATCATCCCTGATACGCGCCCTTCGGGCTCGCTTCGCTCGCGCCAATCAATTCATGGTGCTCCCGGCGATTTTTTCCGCCATGCGGTGTTTGAGTCCGGCGAAGCCGCGGAAATGGCGACCAGGGAGCAAAGCGTGATACATTTAATAACTAACAACGCCCACACTCTGACCACTTGACTCGCAATGGCCGAATTCACCCTGCCCGCCCATTCCAGAATTGTCGAAGGTAGCCACTACCACGACCAAACCGCGGTGCGGCCACGGACCGTGCGGGTATATCGCTGGGATCCGGACCGGAGCGACGACAATCGCCCGCGTATGGATACATTTGAAGTGGACCTTGCCGCCTGCGGACCGATGATGCTGGATGTCGTTCTGCACATCAAAAATTCCATTGACAGCACCCTCGCCTTTCGTCGTTCCTGTCGCGAAGGCATCTGCGGCTCGTGCGCGATGAACATTGACGGTGTGAACACATTAGCGTGCACGCAACCGGTGGCGGACATTGACGGCGACATCAACATTTATCCGTTGCCGCACATGTCGGTGGTCAAGGATTTGGTCGTTGATATGAATAATTTTTACGCGCAATACGCCGCGGTGAAACCATGGTTGCAAGCCGACGATGCACCGCAACGCGAGCGTCTTCAATCGGAAGACGAGCGACAAAAATTGGACGGCGTATATGAATGTGTTTTGTGCGCCTGTTGCTCGACCAGTTGTCCAAGTTACTGGTGGAACGGCGATGGTTACCTCGCCAACCGCGACCGCTTTCTCGGCCCGGCGGCGTTGCTGACCGCGTATCGGTGGATTGCCGACAGCCGCGACCAAGCCACCGACGAGCGTCTGGCGCAACTGGATGACGCGTTCAAATTGTATCGCTGCCACACCATTATGAATTGCACCAAAACCTGCCCGAAGAATTTAAATCCGGCGAAAGCGATCGCGGAAATTAAAAAAGCCATCGCGCTGAAAAAAAGTGCATGACAACGCAAACAGACGACTCATCTGGCGTTGTCGTCGAGGAACCAAAGAACTGGATTTGATTTTATCCGAGTTTGTCGCGCATCATTACGGCGAATTAAACGAAACCGAACAACAACAATTCAACCGCTTGCTTGAGTGCACCGACCCGCAACTGGCGGACTGGCTGTGTCACGGCATTACTCCAACCGACCACGGAATGGCAACCATTGTCCAACGCATTTTATCTACCCATCGCCGTTAGCATCGCATCGCCGAAGTGGATGACGGTGACCATCATTGCGATGCACTGCCTGCCGCTACCGCTGGTGGCGTTGACGCTGTTGCCATTGATGACCGAAGGAGTTTTTGCATGGCAACACCTGGCACTTGTGCCGCTTGCCGGATTACTCCTTGCCCTTTCGCTGATTTTTCATTTGCGCCAACAACGCACCGCGGCGGGTGTCATCCGACTGGAAGCGACCACCGCCGAAGTGTGGCTGCTACACCGCAAGGATGGGCGTTGCGATAAAGTGGAATTATTGCAGCAGATGAATCTTGGCTGGTGCGTATTGTTGCTGATGAAACAAAACCGGCGCAAATTTCGTCTGGTGGTTAATGCAAGCGAACAATCCCGCGAGCAGTTGCATCGATTGCGGGTGTTGCGGGTGAGTCAGCGGGTTGGTGGTGCCAAGGGCTAAGGCTTTTGTCCGTCATTATTGTATAAGTTCATTATTTCGCTGTTAGTTTTTTCTCTTTCTCGCGCAAGCAGGGACTTAGTTGAATAAAGAGTCAGACGCAGTCGGACACAAAGTCGACAACTCCGCCGCAAATGACAGTGGTGTGCGAAGGGCATCGACGGCGGCTTACGCCGCCGAGTAACCTGTGGCTGATACGCAAAGGTTCGCTTGCGCGTGCTCGCGCTTTGCGGGGGGAATACCCCCCGCACCCCCCGCATCGCAGGGGGAAACTTCCTGTTTCCACGCGCCGGCGTGCGTCCCTGCACGCTCTGTTGGTTGGGAGAATAGAGTAAATAGCAAAACTTCTGTGGGCGTGACAACGAAAGAATTAGTATTCGTCTTATTCTCGGTTACTTTGGCATCTCAACGCGCCTTTGTCCTCTCAATTCACTATTGCCTATCATTTGTCATTGCCCGGCTTGTTCCGGGCAATCCAGTTAAAAAACCCAGCGGCGTTAGCCGCTATCATTACCGGCGGCAAAGCCGCCGCCGCGCGGCTACGCCGCGTCTGGATTTGCGCGTATCATCCCTGATACGCGCCCTTCGGGCTCGCTTCGCTCGCGCCCAGTCGATTCATGGCGCTCCCGGCGATTTTTTCTCAATGTGCTTTTGGCTTCTCAACGCGCCTTTATCCTCTCAATTCATCATCACCTTTCATTCGTCATTCTCGCCGGCAGGCGGGAATCCTAAAGCGGCGGCGCAAGCCGCCCGGTGCGTCACGCTTGCGTAATGATACTAATAGTTCGGCGTACCAAGTTTTTTTCGTGTGCTTTTGTCTTCTCAAAAGGAATCACGGTCTGGAGATATGGTTTGGATTATGACGGTATTAGTTACTCTCATGGTTTTTTAGTTCTGGGTTCTCGCCGTTGGCGAGAACAACAGACTGGATTTGCGCGTATCATCCCTGATACGCGCCCTTCGGGCTCGCTTCGCTCGCGAAAAATCGCTCCCGGCGATTTTTTCCGCCTGTCGGCGAGAATGACGGGTTGGGGAGACAATGTGAATCGCAAAGTGTGACTTTCTTTGAGACGCCAAAAGTAACCGAGAAAAACCGTCAGCGAAACAGTGAGCTTATACAATTGTCCAATTCGCCCTCAACTCGTCATTGCGCGCCGTATTTTCGTTGTCAGGCAAGCGCACCTTCACGGCACCAACACCGTTTCCGTTGCCGGTTCTCCTGACTTGGCCGCCGGATAATCCCGCATCATGTGCAGCCCCCGGCTTTCCTTGCGCAACATCGCACTGCGCACGGTCAACTCCGCCACTTGCACCAGATTACGCAACTCAATCAAATCGTTGCTGATGCGAAAGTTGCTGTAAAACTCGCGAATCTCCTCCTGCAACAAGTTAATTCGGTGCGCGGCGCGGGTCAGCCGCTTGTCGGTGCGCACGATGCCGACATAATCCCACATACATCGGCGCAACTCATCCCAGTTGTGCGCGACCACGATTCGCTCATCCGGGTCGGTAACCTGACTTTCATCCCACTTCGGCAAACTCGCAAAAGTATGTGCGCCGACATCGCCACCGCTCGCTTCACGGGCGATGCACTCGGCGCACGACTCGGCAAACACCAGACATTCCAGCAGCGAATTGCTAGCCAATCGGTTGGCGCCATGCAAACCGGTGTGGCCGGTCTCGCCGATGGCGAATAAATTGGCAATGTCGGTGCGCCCATCCAGATCGGTTACCACGCCGCCGCAAGTGTAATGTGCGGCTGGCACCACCGGCAACGGCTCGGCGGTCATGTCCAAACCTAACTCGCGACATCGCGCCGCGATGGTGGGGAAATGTTTGAGAATAAATTTCGCCGGCTTGTCGCTGATATCAAGATACACGTTATCGCAACCTTCAATTTTCATTTCCAGATCGATGGCGCGAGCAACGATGTCTCTCGGTGCAAGTTCGGCGCGCCGGTCGTATTCCGGCATGAAGCGCCGCCCGTCAGCGTGCACCAATTTTCCGCCTTCGCCGCGCACCGCTTCGGAAATCAGCATCGACTTGGCGTGGGGATGATACAAACAAGTCGGATGAAATTGCACGAACTCCATGTTCGCCACGCGACAACCGGCGCGCCACGCCATAGCGATGCCGTCGCCGGTGGAAGTGTCGGGATTGCTGGTATACAAATAAATCTTGCTGGCACCGCCGGTCGCCAGCACCATATACCGACAGGGCAACGCGATGGTGTGTTTGCGGCGCAGATCAAACGCGTATAAACCGAGGCAAGTGTTAGCGGTGTTCGCGGTGTTCGCATCCTTGCCGCGTTGTTTTTTTGAAGTAATGAGATCAATGGCGATGTGATTTTCCATCAAAGTGATCTTCGGATGCTTGCGCACCATTTGCTCAAGGGTTCCCTCCACTTCCGCACCAGTGGCATCGGCGGCGTGAACCACTCGACGATGGCTGTGGCCACCTTCGCGCGTGAGATGGAATTCGGTGTCTGCGACGCTGGCGGTATCTGCGGCGGCGATTTTGTTTGCAACGTCATCCTGCAAACTGAAACTGACGCCGCGGTCGATCAACCACTGAATCGCACCGGGCGCGTTCTTGATCACGAACTCCACGGTTTTTCGATCGCACAACCCGCCGCCGGCATCCAGCGTGTCGTTGATGTGGGATTGATACGAATCATCCGCACCGAGCACCGCGGCAATCCCGCCCTGAGCGTAGCGAGTGGATCCTTCATCCAGTTCGGTCTTGGACAAAATGGTAACGCCGACGCCGCGGTCGGCAAGACGCAACGCCAGCGACAAGCCGGCAAGCCCGCCGCCGATAATCACTACTGGGTTTGGATTTTCAGGCATTGCGAAATGGTTTCGAGCGGATGCGGTAACCGTTCGGTTGAATAATTTTTCGCGGCCGGTGTCCATGGGTTATCGAAATCAGTAGGCAGCATGATTCTTTCTCGGGACGGCGAAAACCGATGCGGCACTGGTGCGCCGGTCGCGGCTATTATACAAAACTACGCCGAGCAGTGCGGCGCGCGTCCGTAAGCGTCCTGTGCGGCGCGGTCAATAATAGGCGGTAAGTTCCTCAAACGCCAACATCGCCTGCTGCAGATTTTCGCCGTCCGCCAGTTGATAGGCGTCAATACCGCAACGTTCCATCAACGGTAGGTTGTCGCGGTGTGCGCCGAGGGCGCGGATTTCGCCGGTGAAGTGGTATTGCCGGCGAAGTTGCGCGGCTTGGGAATAGCCGCGGCCTTCGTTAAAACTGCCGAATTCCAGGGCGACCAGTGAAATTCCGTCGAGGTCGGCGGCAATGGATTCGACTTCGTCATCGGGCTTCAGCCGGATGCCGATATTGCGGCCTGCGAGATCAATGGACGAGCGCAACACCAGCCATCGTTCCACGGGCAGGATGACATAGTCGTGGCGGCCGTCCTGGTCGCCGGCTTTGTCGTCTTCTTGGCCGTCTTCTTGGCCGCCGCCGTCCTCAAGCCGCCACGGATCGTTGATGATCGCGCGATTTTTGATGATCTGCATAGAAGACCTTTTCTTTGAAAGGTTCAACGCCGGTACGGATAACCGTGTCGAGGAATTTCTCGCCGTCCCGCCGTAGCGTGAGGTAGGTTTCGACCAGAACTTCGATGGTCTCGGCGACTTTTTCCCGAGGCACTGCGGGGCCGAGCCGTGCGCCGAGGCGCGTGTCGTTTTCCGCCGAGCCGCCGAGGGTGATTTGATACCATTCCCGACCTTTTTTATCGACGCCGAGAATCCCGATGTGGCCGGCGTGGTGATGGCCGCAGGCGTTCATGCAGCCGGACATTTTGAGTTTTATTTCGCCGATGTGATACAACCGGTCGAGTTCCGACAGCCGCCGGTTGATTTGTTGGGCGATGGGAATGGTGCCGGCGTTGGCGAGGGAGCAATAGTCCAGCCCCGGGCAGCAGATCATGTCGTTGAGCGTGCCGATGTTGGGGGTGGCGAGACCCAGGCGGTTCAGTTCATGCCACACCGCAAACAAACTGGTTTTTTTGACTTGGGGCAGCACCAGATTTTGTTCGTGGCTGACGCGAATTTCATCGGCACTGTGTTCCCGCACCAACGCCGCCAGTTGCTCCATTTGCGCCGCGTTCAGGTCCCCCGGCGGCTGGCCCGGCGCCTTGAGGGACACATAGACGATTTGATAATCGTCGTCCCGGTGGGCAACGGTGTTGTGCTCGCGCCAGCGCAGGAAACGTTTGTCCGCAACCGGGATGACCTTCGGGGTAGCCGCGGTTGTCGCGTTTGGCGCGGCGTGGTCGGCGGCGGGTTTGATGAAGAGAGATTTTGCCGAGGCAATTTCCGCTTCGCTGAGTAGCGGCGCTTGTTCGTTACGCCATTCCTTTTCGACCCTTTCCCGGAAAGTGTCGATGCCGAGATCGTTCACCAGAATCTTGATGCGGGAACGATATTTATGATCGCGGCGGCCGTATTGGTTATAGATTCGCAGGATGGCCTGCAGATACCCGGGCAACTCCGCGCCCGCCAGGTCTTCGCGGATGACCTTGCCGATTACCGGCGTGCGCCCCATGCCGCCGCCGACATACACGCGAAAGCGAGTTTGCCCGGCGTCGTCTTGGAAAAGACGCAGCCCGATGTCGTGCAGTTGAATCGCCGCGCGGTCGTCTTTCGCGCTGGTTACCGCGATTTTAAATTTGCGCGGCAGCCAGTTGAACTCGGGGTGCAGGGTGGACCAGCGGCGAATCAGTTCGCACCACGGCCGCGGGTCGGCGACCTCGTCTGCGGCAACCCCGGCGAGATGATCGCAGGTGATGTTGCGGATGCAGCTGCCGCTGGTCTGAATGGCGTGCATGCCGACCTCCGCCAGTTGGCGCAGAATCTCCGGCACATCGATCAATTCCGGCCAGTTGAATTGAATGTTTTGCCGTGTGGTGAAGTGGCCGAAGCCGCGGTCGAAGCGGCGCGCGATGTGCGCCAGCCGAATCAACTGCGCGCTGTTGAGAACGCCGTAGGGAATCGCCACCCGCAGCATGTGGGCGTAGCGTTCCTGGTAGAGACCGTTGCGCAGCCGCAACTGCTTGAACAACTCCGGGTCGAGGGTACCGCCCTGAAAGCGCCGCACCTGCCCCTTAAACTGGCGGGCGCGCTGTTGGAGCAGTTCGCCGTGGGATTCGCCGTATTGATACATTATGATTGGTCGCCTGCGTGGAGTTCGGTTGGTCGGGCACTCAATGTAGAAAAAAATCGTTGGTAATGCAATAAATGGTAGGAAATAATACTATTTATCTGCTATACTCCCTCTCCCCAGAGAAAATATTACCCAAATTATGCAAAACGAAGGAAATCTTGCTATCGATTCGGTTGACCGAAAAATTCTGTATCACCTGCAGCGGGACGCCGGCATGACCATTAAGGAAATCGCCAAAAAGGTACACCTGTCGCCGACCCCGTGCTGGAAACGCATTCAGCGCATGGAGGACAGCGGCATCATCCGTGCGCGCGTAGCGTTACTGGACCCGAGCAAGGTCGACGCGGGGGTAACCGTATTCATCGCCGTGCGCACCAATCAACACAACATTGAGTGGAGTAAAAAATTTGCGCGGGAGATGAAAACCATCCCGGAAATTATGGAAATCTACCGCATGAGCGGCGAGGTCGATTACCTGTTGCGGGTGGTGGTGCCGGACATTGCCGCTTTCGACCGGGTGTATAAGACCATCATCGGGCGCATCGCGTTGTCGGATGTCACTTCCATGTTCGCCATGGAGCAGATGAAATACACCACCGCGCTGCCGGTTTGAAAAAACCCGCGGCGAGCGACCGTAACCGCCGAGTAACGACTATACCCGGCGGCACGAAATACCTATAATACGATTCCCGATTTTTTTTATTTGAGACCGAGCGTTGCCCGCATGACTTATATCGTTGTCGAAGCCTGCATTCGTTGCAAATACACCGACTGCGTTGAAGTCTGCCCGGTGGATTGTTTCCATGAGGGACCGAACTATCTGGTGATCGACCCGGAGGAGTGCATCGATTGCAGTTTGTGCGTACCGGAATGTCCGGTGGATGCGATTTTTTCCGAAGACGATCTGCCGGAAGATCAGCAACACTTCCTCAAACTGAACGCCGAGTTGAGCGAGGCCTGGCCGGTGATTGCGGAAATGAAACCGGCGCCGGATGATGCCGATGACTGGGTCGGGAAAAAGGACAAATTGCAGCATCTGGAAAAGTGATGCCGGCCGGCAAAGGGATGTCAAAAGGGACATCAACATGAAAACTACGACCCCGCCAATCATTCGCCTCAAAGACTACGCGCCGCCGGCGTATCAAATTGTTACCACCGAGATGGTCGTTGACCTCGATTTTTCTGCGACCAAAATAACTGCACGGCATCGGGTTCGTCGTCGCGAGAAAGCGAAATCGAAAATGAAATCAGAGTTGGTGCTGGATTGCGATTTCAACTCGGTCCAACTCGGCAACATCACCATGCACGGCAAGCGCATCACCGCGAAGCAATATCGTGTTGCCGATGATCAATTAATCTTGCGCGATGTGCCGGACGAATTTGAACTCGTCATTGAAAACACCATCTCACCCGCGCTAAATACCGCGTTGTCCGGGCTATATCAATCCGGCGAGATGCTATGTACGCAATGCGAAGCCGAGGGCTTTCGGCGCATTGCGCCGGCCATTGACCGCCCCGACAACCTCGCCCGCTACACCGTTACCTTGCGCGCCGATAAAAAAATCTTTCCGCTGTTGTTGTGCAACGGCAATCTGGTGGAGCAAGGCGATTGCGCGGATGGCAAACACTTCACCACCTGGCACGACCCGTTTCCCAAACCGACCTACCTGTTCGCCATCGTCGCCGGCCAACTATCATGCCTTGCGGATTCCTTTACCACCGGCAGCGGGCGAACCGTCGCCTTGCGATTCTTTGCCCGCGACCGCGACATCGACAAATGCGCGCACGCCATGGCTTCCCTCAAGCGTGCGATGGCCTGGGATGAAAAAATATATGGTCGCGAGTATGACCTGGATTTGTTTAATGTCGTAGCGGTGGGTGATTTCAACATGGGCGCGATGGAAAACAAGAGTCTCAACATTTTCAACACGCAATATGTTCTTGCCGACTCGTCGGTCGCCACTGATGCCGACTTTGAAAATGTGGAAGCGGTCATCGGTCATGAATATTTTCACAACTGGTCGGGCAATCGCGTTACCTGCCGCGACTGGTTTCAACTCAGTCTCAAGGAAGGCTTCACCGTGTTCCGCGAACAGCAATTCAGCGCCGACATGGGCTCACGCGCAGTCAAACGAATTGACGATGTTGCGGCATTGCGCAGTCACCAGTTTCGCGAAGACGCGGGACCGATGGCGCATCCGGTTCGCCCGGATTCATACATGGAAATCAACAACTTCTACACCGCCACGGTATACGAAAAGGGCGCCGAAGTGATTCGAATGTTGCACACGCTGCTCGGTGATTCGATGTTTCGCCGCGCAACCGATTTATATTTCGAACGCCACGACGGGCAAGCGGTAACCACCGATGATTTTGTCGCGGCGATGGAGAGTGCAAGCGGCATTGACCTCGCGCAATTCAAACGATGGTATAGCCAAGCCGGCACGCCGGTGGTGGAAGTGGAAACCGCGTTTGATGCCGAGCGCGGTGTTTTTGAAATCACCCTCAGCCAATATTGCCCGCCGACCCCGCAACAATCACGCAAGTTACCATTAATTATTCCGATAAAAGTCGCTTTGTTTGATCGCGATGGCAAACTTTTGTCATTGCGCATCGAAGAGGCGAGTGCAAAAAACTTTGGAAACGATTTGCTGGTGCTTTCCGAGCCAAGTCAAACCTTCCGTTTCAACTGCGAGATTGAAAAAAATTCGCCGCCGCCGGTGGCTTCGTTGCTGCGCGAATTCAGTGCGCCGGTTGAATTGCGCCACACGCAGTCCGAGGATGAACTTGCGCTGTTGCTTGCCCATGACGATGACCCGTTCAACCGCTGGGAAGCCGGGCAGAAATTATTCCTTGGGTCTATCCTGAAGGGCATCAAAAAAATTCAGGCGGGAAAGAAAATCCACACCGCCGACACGGTCACCCGAGCGTTTGAGTCGGTGCTCAACGAGGCCGAGGCCGACCTTGCGCTTCAGGCGGTAATTCTAACGCTGCCGGATCAGGCCTACCTCAGCGAGCAGATGGATGTTATCGACCCGGCGGCGGTATTTCAGGCACGTCACGATTTGAAACGTCATCTGGCGAAAGTCCATCGCGCCAAACTGCTGGAATGTTATCAGCAGATGAATGAACGCAACGATGGCACTGTCAATGCAAAACAATTCGGTATTCGAAGTTTGCGCAACACATGTCTCAACTATCTGGCTTCGCCGGACGATTCCGAAACTTATCGATTGGCAACGGCGCTGCTTGAAAATGCTCGCTGCATGACGGATTCGGTGGCGGCGTTGCGCGCGCTTGCCGACTCCACCAACCCGGCACGACGAGAATTGCTCGACGAATTTTATCGACGCTGGAAAGATGAGCCGTTGGTGGTGAACAAGTGGTTGCGAATTCAAGCCACCGTGCCGGCCGCCGACACGCTTGCGCAAGTGGAAGCACTAAGTCGCCACGACGCGTTCGATGCGACCAATCCCAACCAGGTTTATGCGCTATTGGTCGGCTTCAGCCACGCCAACCCGCTTTGTTTTCACGCCCGAGACGGCTCCGGTTATCGCTTTGTTCGCGACTGGGTGGCGCAACTGGATCCGATCAATCCGCAAGTATGCGCGCGGCTGGTCTCGGCCTTCACCCACTGGAAAAAATACATCCCCGAATTGAAAGAACCAATGCGCGCCACGCTGGATGAAATCGCCGCGTTGCCGAAGTTGTCAAGGGATGTGGGGGAGATTGTAGGGAAAAGTTTGGAGGATTAAGCATTGCGCTTGCCTTTTCGTCGCCATGCTTTGTTGCGCGTCGTCGCTCGGTCGCTCACATACTTAATGTATTGCTCACTCCCTCGCTCCTCGCGCGCCTTGCCTGACAACGAAAAAATCGCCGGGAGCGCCATGAATTGATTGGCGCGAGCGAAGCGAGCCCGAAAGGCGCGTATCAGGGATGATACGCGCAAAATACGGCGCGCAATGGCAAGTTGGGGACGAATTGGACAATGACATCCCTGCCGTCATCCTCGCCGGCAGGCAAGTTGTTCTCGCCAACGGCGAGAACCCAGAACTAAAAAACGATGAGAGTAACTAATACTGTCATAATCCAAACCATATCTCCAGACCGTGATTCCTTTTGAGACGCCAAAAGCACACGAGAATAATAAGGAGTCACGTTGCGCGTGACAGATATTTAACTGGATCCCCGCCTTCGGCGAGGATAACCAATACTAATTCTTTCGTTGTCACGCTCATAGAAGTTTTGCTATTTACTCTATTCTCCCAATCACCAGAGCGTGCAGGGACGCACGCCGGCGCGTGGAAACAGGATGTTTCCCCCGCGCCGGAAAGGGGGGGGTGCGGGGGGTATCCCCCCCGCAAAGCGCGAGCACGCGCAAGCGAACCTTTGCATATCAGCCACAGGTTACTCGGCGGCGTAAGCCGCCGCCGATGCCCTTCGCACACCACTGTCATTTGCGGCAGAGACGATGCGCAACGAAGCATGGCGACGAAAAGACAAGCGCAACTCATTCCCGCATACTAATTTCACTCTCACTCAACTCACTTCCAATCAACGCGCAGATTTTTTGCAATGCACCGCGGTTTTTTTCCACCAACTCCCTGCCCTGGTTTGCGTATTGCTCTCGAAGCAATGGGTCGGCAAGCAGACGCCGGATTACTTCCGACAACTCATTGTCATTCATCACTTGAATGCCGGCCGCGTGTTGCAACAACAAGTCGGCGATTTCGGCGAAGTTGAACATGTGTCGCCCGAACACAACCGGAATTCCGGCGGCGCAGGCTTCGAGTATGTTGTGGCCACCGACTGGCACCAGGCTGCCACCGATGAAAGCGACATCAGCGGCGGCAATCAGCAACGGCAATTCGCCCATGGTGTCTACCAGATAAATATCGGTGTGCGGCGGTATCTGCCCCAGCACTTGCGAGCGCAACACGGTGCGATAGTTGTGCCGCGTGCATAGACGGAACACGGCGTTGAAGCGTTGCGGATGGCGCGGCACGATTACCAACAACAACGATTCGAACTCGGTGCGAATGCGTGCGAATGCTTCGAGAATTTGAGATTCCTCGCCTTCATGGGTGCTTCCCGCCAGCCACACCGGCCGCTCGCGTCCCAGATTGCGGCGCACCGACTGGGCGGCTTCGCCGATGCTGGGCGGCAGAACCACATCAAACTTCAAGTTGCCGGTTATGCTGATTGCCGACTCCGGCGCGCCGAGGCGAACGAGTCGTTTGGCATCCGCCCTGCCCTGCACCGCGAAGCGATTGATTTGTTGCAACGCCGGGCGAATGAGTGGTTGGAACTTGCGGTAACCGCGATGCGAACGTCTTGACACGCGCACGTTGACATACATCATCGGCACGCCGAGCCGGTGGCAACGGGCAATCAAGTTGGGCCAGATTTCGGTTTCCATCACCAGCCCCAGACGCGGGCGCAAGGTGTCAAGAAAGCGTCTCACCGCGCCGGGGTAGTCGTAAGGCAGATAGCAATGCTGCACCCGTTCGCCGAAAGTTTTTGTCACGCGGTCGGCGCCAGTCGGCGTCATGGTGGTGACGGTGATTGCTTTGTCGGGATAATTTTCCAGCAAACTTTCCACCAGCGGCGTGGCGGCGTTTACTTCGCCGACCGATACCGCGTGAATCCAAATTCCGCCGGGCTGGATGCGATGTTCAATCTCACCGATGAAACCAAAACGCTGACGGACGTTTTCAAAGTAACGGCGGTCCCGCAATGCGCGCCAAAGCAGACGCAACATCACCAGCGGCAACGCAACATACAACGCAATGCGATACAACATTAACATAAATGTTTTTTCCGAAACATCGACTCAGCCCAGCCAATCCCTCGGCTTGAGATAATCATCCACCAGTTTTTGTTCTTCGCTGCCCGGTTGCGCTCGCCAATCGTATTGCCAGCGCACCACCGGCGGCAACGACATCAGGATGGATTCGGTTCGACCACCGGATTCCAAACCAAACAATGTGCCGCGGTCGTAGACCAGATTAAATTCCACATAGCGTCCGCGGCGATAACATTGAAAACTTCGCTGCGCTTCGGTGTAAGGCGTATCGCGCCGCCGCTCGACGATGGGACGATAGGCTTCGATCAAACTATCGCCGATGGCTTGCACGAATTGAAACGCGCTGGCGAAACCGCCTTCGCGGTAGTCATCAAAGAATAATCCGCCGATGCCGCGCGCTTCGCCGCGATGTTTCAGATAAAAATATTCATCGCACCACGCCTTGAAACGCGCATAGTGCTGCGCACCGAAACGGTCACACGCTTGCTTCGCGGTTTGATGCCAGTGAACGCAATCCTCATCAAAACCATAGCACGGGGACAAGTCGTAACCGCCGCCAAACCACCAGTGCGCATCTTTGTTGTCGGCGGAACCGGAACGAAAAAAACGCACATTCATGTGGCAACAAGGCACATGTGGATTTAACGGATGCATCACCAGCGAAACCCCCGACGCTTCAAACGGCTTACCGGCAATGCGTGCGCCGGGTGCGGTGGCGGATGCCGGCAACTCGGCACCTTTGACATGGGAAAAATTCACCCCGCCCTTTTCAAACAACGCGCCGCGTTCGATGATTCGCGTGATGCCACCGCCGCCGTGCTCGTGGCTCCAGGCATCTTCAATGAAATCCGCCGCGGGTTCCAATTCCCCCAACTGCCGGCAAAGGTTGTCCTGCAATCGGCTGAAATAATCAAGCACTTCGTCCATGGCGACCGAGTCGGGGGCGGCTTTACCGATTGACATAACTCAACCTCGCACAACTTCGCCACTGGCAAAGTGACGAATGATCGACGGCGCGTTGGCGTTACCGATTCGACCATCAACGATGAAATCAATTTCGTCAGCAAATTCTCGTCGCACTGCATCGGCACTTCTTAACATGCGCCTGCCGCTGCGGTTTGCGCTGGTGGAGACGATGGCGGTGCGCGCCAATCGGCACAGTCGTGCCGCATCGCGGTGGGCGGTAACTCGAACCGCTATGGTTTCGTTGTCGCCGCGCAACCATCGGGACACGCCCCGAACCGCCGGCAGTAACCAGGTGTTTCGACCCGGCCATGAATCAAGAATTTGTTTGCGGCGACTCACCGCGAGGAAATCCGCATACATCGACAACTGGTTGCAACGCTCGGCGATCAATATCAATCCTTTGGCGCGGGCGCGGCGTTTGATTCGCAGGATGCGGCGCACCGCCGCGACATTGCGCGGGTCACAGCCGAGACCGAAACACGCTTCGGTGGGATACGCCACCACGCCGCCGCAACGGATTACCTCAGCGGCGTGGATAAGTGACTCAAGGTTCAAGTGCGGTCAGGTTACGGGTCGGGTTACGATCAACTTGCGATCAATTGGCATTGAGGGATTTTTGCAACGCGTCATCCGCGGCAATAACCGCCTCGGCGGTTTGCTTGCGTTCGGCATCCACCCGCGCCGCCAGATTTTTGTCGGTAAGCGCCAGAATCTGCGCCGCCAGATAGCCGGCATTTTTTGCGCCGGATTTACCAATGGCAACGCACGCCACCGGAATTCCCCCCGGCATTTGCACGGTGGACAGTAGCGCATCGCTACCGTTCAACGGACCGCCATCCAGCGGCACACCGATTACCGGCTTCGTGGTCAGCCCGGCCACGGCACCGGCAAGATGCGCGGCAAGACCGGCGGCGGCGATGAATACCGCGCACCCGCGTTGCTCGGCATCCTTGACATAACGATGAGTCGCGTCGGGCGTGCGATGCGCCGAAGTAATTTTGCTCTCCCACGCCACGCCGAGATCGTCGAGCACCCCATATGTTGTGCGCATCACTTCCAAGTCTGACTTCGACCCCATCAACACGGCTACAAATGGTTTGGTCATGGTTTGCGAGTGTTTGGTGGATGTGCGTGTGCCATGAAATGCGCACACAATTGAGTCTGGCAGGTTACTCAAATTAGCCGAGCGAATCAAGTAAGGATACGGGTTTATTTATTGCGGCGTAGCCGCGCAAATGGCGGCGGCTTTGCCGCAAATGACAGTGGTGTGCGAAGGGCAATGGCGGCGGCTTACGCCGCCGAGTAACCTGTGGCTGATAGGCAAAGGTTCGCTTGCGCGTGCTCGCGCTTTGCGGGGGGGATGCCCCCCGCACCCCCCTTTTGGCGCGGGGGAAACATCCTGTTTCCACGCGCCAGCGTGCGTCCCTGCACGCTCTGGTGATTGGGAGAATAGAGTAAATAGCAAAACTTCTGACGAAAAGGCAAACGCAAAATTGCGCGCAGTATTTTCGTTGTCAGGCAAGGCGCGCGAGGAACGAGGGAGTGAGCAATACATTAAGTATGTGAGCGACCGAGTGACGATGCGCAACACAGCATGGCGACGAAAAGGCAAGCGCAAAGTCGCGGGAATAACGATATTTTCTGTCATAATAACGTAGCACCTGCCACTTACCGAGACATTGATATGAGCGACCCGCAACCTGACTTCCCTAACGCGCCTGACGGCTGGAGTGAATCTCTGGCGCGTAGCATCGCCGAGCAACGGGACTTGACGCTGGTGGACGATCATTGGCTGTTGATTCGTGCGTTGCAAGAATATTATCGCAAAGCCGAGCGTCCGGTGTTGCGGCAAATCAAGGATGCACTGGAAGAAAGTTTTCACAACAAGGGCGGTATGAAGTATTTGTATCAAATCTGCCCGGGCGGGCCGGTTGCGGAAGGTTGCCTGTTGGCCGGGTTGGAAGTGCCGCCGGGTGCCATTGATAAATCATTCGGCAGCGTGGCTTGATTTTTTTTCGCACGGATTTTTTTACCCGGAGTTATCTCTGGCAACGCACGCCGCCGCGAGTATAATACGCCGGCCCATGCACACCCCGTTGCCGGGGTTCTGCAACCGCTCCGTGCCCCGGCGCCACCATAACCCATAACCTTCCGCGTCCCGCAATGGAAAACCTCGATTCACTTTGGAAACTCGGACAAATTATTTTTGTTGATTTGGTGCTC
The DNA here is from genome assembly GCA_965249835.1 of Candidatus Poriferihabitaceae bacterium. Taxonomy (GTDB): domain Bacteria; phylum Pseudomonadota; class Gammaproteobacteria; order Arenicellales; family Poriferihabitantaceae; genus JAHRAW01. Next base: position 39,800 of record CBDFMY010000001.1, on the reverse strand, counting down.
GCCGGCGACAACGCTATCGTCATCGGATTAGTGGCGGCGAAATTCACATCAGAGCATCGTCGTAAAGTGATTCTCTACGGTGTCGGTGCGGCGGTTGTGTTGCGCATCTTGTTCGCTGTGATTACCGTGCAGTTGCTCGCCATCCCCGGGCTGATGCTGGTCGGCGGGCTGCTGTTGCTGTGGATTTGCTGGAAACTGTGGGTGGATTTACGCAAACCATCGGCGGCGGACCCACTGCACGATGATTCAACCGAGTCGAGCGACGAAAAATTACCCGGCAATCCGTCGGCCAATCCATCCATGGCTTCATCCATTATGCAGATCGTCATTGCCGACATCTCCATGTCGCTCGACAATGTGCTGGCGGTTGCCGGCATCGCCGACGGGCATACCGTGTTGCTGGTGGTCGGGCTGGCGATATCGGTCGCCTTCATGACCTTCGCCGCCGCGCTAATCGCCAACCTGCTGCAAAAAAATCGCTGGATCGGTTATGTTGGTTTGGCGCTGATTTTTTATGTCGCGCTGGATATGATTTATCACGGTGCCGTAGACATTAACCCGCAATTCGCTACTTTGTTTATGTAATTGTCGTAGCAATCGCGTCGAATTATTCGCGCACTAATGTTCTCGAAAACTTCGCTTCCCGCCATCGCACGATGGCACTCAAGGTTTCGTTATATGGTATCGGGATACCGAATTTGCGTCCGAGTTCCACCGCCATTCCGTTGATGGCATCAATTTCCGAATGTCGAGCGGCCTGATGGTCGAGCAACATGGACGGTCGCGCATCGGGCATGGCGGCGCCAAACTCGGTTACATAATCGCCCGGGTCGGTGAAAGACAACGCCACGCCCATGCGTCGGGCGATCGCATATCCTTCCGCCGCGCAGCCTTTGGCGATGTCCCAAGCGGCGGTGTCCGCCATCAACTCGCCCACGGTGCAATCAAACACCGTGCACGGCGCGCTGAATGTCAAATTGCAAATATATTTTTCCCAGATCAACTGATGAATGTCGGCGAACGCCTTTGCCTTGAAGCCGGCACCGCACCACATCGCCACCATCGCCTCAAGGCGCGGCGTCACGCCGCCGTGCATTTCCCCCAAGCGGATTAGTTTCATTGCCGAATGAAACACATGCCCGGGTGCGCGCATGGTTGCGCCGAAGCCGTCCGCCACCCCCAACAGTACATGATCCACGGGCAGATGTTCGGCGATGCGTTCACCGGCACCGAGACCATTTTGAATGGTAACCACCAGCGAGTTCGGTCGCGTCATAGACGCGATGGCGCGCGCCGCCGCAGCAACGCCGGATGCTTTGGTAGCGATGACATACAACTCGCACTGCGCCGCGCTGTCGGGATTGGTGTCGGCGTGCAAAGTGGTAACCACTCGGTCGCCGCTGGCGCCTTCCACCCGCAAACCGTTTTTGTTGATGGCGTTTATGTGCGCCCGCCACGGGTCAATGGCGTGAACTTCATGCCCGGCGTCGGCCAGTAATCCGGCATACACCGAGCCCATGGCACCGACACCGAACACTGCAATTTTCACGAGGTAATCTTCATGGACGCGCCTTGCCAATTTCCGGCAAACGAATGTCTAACGCGGCGCGCAACCTGGTATCGGTCTCGGCATTGATATGCGTTGGAAAATGCATGCTTAGAATTTCCCGCGCCTGCTCGCGGGCGACTTCGCGCAGGTCGCGTGAGCCATCCGCCTGCCATTCGGCGAACGGGCGACGGTCGGCGATTTTGGGATAGAGAAAATCACTTTCCATGCGCCGCAAGGTTTCAGCGTGACCGAGAAAATGACCTTCGCCGGCCACCACATCGGCGATCGCTTTCACCGACAACGTGTCGTCATTAACTTCCGGCGGATTAAGCGAACGCAAAACGCCGCCGAGCATGTCGTTATCAATGACATAACTTTCAAAAGCGCAACCGGTCAAACTCGCCAGCACACCGCAAGCCTGAGTGATTACATTGGAACCGGCTTGCGCCGCCAGACACACCGACAAACTTTTTTCAAAACCGCTCTGCGCATCGGCAATTTTGCTGTCGGTTGCGCCGGCGATGGAGGTGTTCGGCAAGTCATAATGCTGCGCCATCTGCGTGGTGCATGCCATTAGCATCGCCTGTTCGCCGCCGCCGCCGGACAGCGCACCGGTGCGCAAATCGGTAACCATCGGACGTGCGCCGAAAGTTACTTTTGCCTCGTGATCAACGCTCCAGGCGAAGATCATTCCGGCCAAAGTTTCCGCCACGTTTTGCGCCACCGAGCCGGCGATGGTTACCGGGCTGGATGCGCCCAACTGGCCGAAGGAATTGGCGTGCACTGGAAATCCCAACCGCACCGCCGCCGCCATGACCTCGCAGGCTTCGGCCGCATAACGCAACGGCGGGATTACATGATTGATGTTGAAAGATAAAAACGGACGCGCCACAAATGCCGACTCGGAACCGGCGATGGTGAAACACAACTGCGCGATTGATTCGACATGCGCGGCTTCGGATGCGCTGGTGAATACCGGCTTGGTGGTGCCTTTGAGGCTGGCGTAGGCGGTGTTGATATCAAGAGACAACGCATCGGGCATGTCGCCGGCAACCAATGACCGACTGAAAAAATGTATATTCTCCAACGCATCAACCAACCGCGCCGCATCATATAAATCGCGCAGCGTGGACGCACGATAGCGTCCGCTGTCAAGGTCCACGACAAAAGGCGCGGCACCGCCGGAGCCGACATAAACGCGCTTGCCCTGCAAGTGCATGTCATGTTCCGCTGCTTGTCCGGGCAATGTGAAGTTGCGAGTGAAACCGGCGAGGGCATCGTTGATTAACGATTCGGGGAAACGCAACCGACCATCATCGCCGAGTTTGCCGCCGTGCGCGGTAATGGAGTCCACCACCACTGTCGGCACTTCCGCCATGCCGATGGTTTGCAAAATCTGACGAACCGCATCATCGATTTGCGCCACATCTTTTTCTGACAACGGTACAAAGCGTCCGCCATTGAACCCGGCGGCGACTGGCATTTTTTGCGTGTGCGCCGCCACCCGCGCATCGCTGCGCGCCTTACGCCCGCGCCTTGTTTTGCGATGATTTTCGTTTGCGGACATGAATTCTTTACCTTTGCTTTACACCGCGAGTGTGTTTTTACACACTTTTTTTTATTCGGCGTGAGATTCCAACGCCGCCACCGCCGGCAAGGTTTTGCCTTCCAATAGTTCGAGGAACGCGCCGCCGCCGGTGGAAATGCAGGATATTTTTTCGGCGAGATTAAATTGTTCAATGGCGGCAAGCGTATCGCCGCCACCGGCGACCGAGAATGCTTCGGATTCGGCAACCGCCCGCCCCACCGCTTCGGTGCCGGCGGCAAACGGAGCCAATTCAAACACGCCGACCGGGCCATTCCAAATGATGGTTCCGGCTTGCGCGATGATGCGCGAGTAATTGCGAATGGTCTGCGGTCCAATGTCGAATATCCTGTCATCATCGGCGAGTTTCCCCACCGGTTTGATGGTTGCGTGGGCATCGTTGGAAAGCGTTTTGGCAACCACTACATCTACGGGCAATTCAATGTTGCAACCGTGTTCCATCGCTTCCATGTTCAATAACTTTTTTACCACCAATATTCCACGCGCCAAAACTTCAAAATCCTCATCATGCAATGACTTGCCGATGTTGCAACCGGTGTGTTTTAGAAATGTGTTGGCAATGCCGCCGCCGGGAATGAGTTGGTCAACGTGTTGCACCAACGCGTCGATGGCATTGAGTTTGGTCAAAGTTTTAGCACCGCCGACAATCGCCACCAACGGACGGCGCGGTGCTTCCATGACTTTTCCCAACGCATCCAGTTCCGCCAGCAACAACGGCCCGGCGCACGCCTTGCGTGCGTAACGCGCAACACCGCAAGTGGATGCCTGAGTGCGGTGGGCGGTGCCGAATGCATCCATAACAAACACATCGCATAACTCGGCGTATTTTTGCGCGAGTTTTTTGTCATTGTCTTTTTCGCCTTTATTGAAGCGCACATTTTCCAGCACCACGACTTCGCCATCGGACAAAGTTGGCGGGTGCGTTAAATAATCGGTGCACAGTTTTACTTCGCGGTCGAGTGAGCAGTTCAGGTATTTGGCAACCGGCGCGAGCGAAAATTCGGCATCATTGCGACCCTCTTCGGGGCGACCCAGATGCGACATCAACATGACTTTGGCACCGCCAGCCAATGCCAGACGAATGGTATTGAGTGCCATTTCAATGCGCGCCGCCGAGGTAATCTTTCCCTCTTTCAGCGGCACATTGAAATCCGTGCGGATTAATACCCGGCGCTGGTTAAGCGGAATATCCGTCAGGCGCAACACAATTCTGCTGTAACTATTCGGGCGCGTTCATCAATGCCAAAGTGGTGTCGAGCATGCGGTTGGAAAAACCCCACTCGTTGTCATACCACGCGCATACTTTAACCAGCGTCTCGCCGACCACGCGCGTCATGCCGGCATCCACGGTGGACGAACGCGGCGAGTGATTGAAATCCACCGACACCAACGGCTCGTCGGTATAGCCGAGCACCTTGCCGTCGGCCGCCGACTTCAGCAGATGATTAATCTCCTCCACCGAGGTGGCGCGGGCCGCGACAAACGTCAAATCCACCAACGAGACGTTGATGGTCGGCACGCGCACCGAAAACCCGTCCAGTTTTCCATCCAACTCCGGCAACACCATGCCCACCGCCGCCGCCGCGCCAGTTTGGGTGGGAATCATGGAACTGGTTGCCGAACGTGCGCGGCGCAAATCGCTGTGATAGACGTCGGTCAGCACCTGGTCGTTGGTGTAAGCGTGAACGGTGTTCATTAACCCATGCAGCAACCCGACCGAATCGTTCAACGCTTTCGCCAGCGGCGCCAGGCAGTTGGTGGTGCAAGACGCGTTGGAGATGACCGTGTCGCTTGCCTTTAGGATGTCGTGATTGACACCGTACACGATGGTGGCATCAACGTCGGTTCCACCCGGCGCCGAGATGATGACTTTTTTTGCACCGGCTTTGAGGTGCGCACTTGCCTTTTCTTTGCTGGCGAAAAAACCGGTGCACTCAAACACAACATCAACGCCGAGTTTTCCCCACGGTAATTTCGTCGGGTCGCGCTCGGCAAACACCGCAATCTGGTCGCCATTCACCACCAGATGATCGCCGGAAACCTCAACGCTACCGGGGAACGGCCCGTGCGCGGTGTCGTATCGCGTCAAATGCGCGTTGGTTTTGGCATCACCCAAATCGTTGATCGCGACGATCGCGATTTCATCCTTGTCTGATTCGGCCGATTCATATTTTGCGCGCAAAATATTTCGCCCGATTCGCCCATAGCCATTAATCGCAACTTTAATTGTCATAGAAAAAACTCCACGCTGGTCAATTTGTTTATGATGATGACAAAACTTTTTCAACCGCCGCGATCACGCTCGCTTCGGTCATACCAAGATATTCAAACACCTCATCCGCCGGCGCCGATTCGCCAAATCGGTCAATGCTGACCACGGCACCCTGGCGCCCGACATACTTCATCCAGCCATCGCCGACTCCGGCTTCCACCGCCACGCGCGCGACCACATCGGACGGCAACACCGATTCACGATAGGCGTGATCCTGTTGTTCAAATCGATCGGTGGACGGCATCGATACCACGCGAATGTGGTGCGTGGTTAACTGCTCGGCGGCGGCAACGGCAAGGGCGACTTCAGAACCAGTCGCAATGATAATCGCATCGGGCGTGCCATCGCAATGTTTAAGCACATAACCGCCGCGCTGAATCGCATCCATTTGCTGCGCGGTTCGCGTTTGGTGAGCAAGGTTTTGTCGCGAGAAAATCAGCGCGAACGGTTGCTCGGTGGATTGACACGCCTGCTGCCAAGCCACCGCCGACTCCACCGCATCGCATGGCCGCCACACCGCCATGCGCGGAATCAGCCGCAAACTCGCCAGTTGCTCGACCGGTTGATGCGTTGGACCATCTTCGCCGAGGCCAACCGAGTCGTGGGTAAAAATAAAAATGCTCGGAATGTTCATCAACGCCGCCATGCGCAACGCGTTGCGTGCGTAGTCCGAGAACATCAAAAAGGTCGCGGTATACGGTTTGAAACCACCGTGCAACGCCAGCCCATTGGCGATTGCGGTCATGCCAAATTCGCGCACGCCAAAGTAAATGTAGTTGCCGTCGGCATCGCTTTCAATGCCACGCGAACCCGACCAGATGGTCAAGTTTGAACCGGCCAAATCGGCCGAACCGCCAATCAATTCCGGTAGCGACGGTGCCAAACCTTCCAGCGCATTTAATGATGCCTTGCGCGAGGCGATGTTCTCTTGTGCGCGGTCAATGTCGGCGATTAACTTTGCGCAGTGCGCGGCAAAGTTATCGGGCAGTCGGTTGTGCGTGCGGCGTTCAAACTCCGCCGCGAGTTGCGGATGTTCCTTTTGATAACGCGCAAATGATTCGTTCCATTTTTTTTCCGAGGCCGCGCCGGCATCCAACGCATTCCACGCCGCGTAAATATCATCCGGCACAACAAACGGCGGATGCTGCCAATCCAACTGCGTGCGCGCCAGTGCCACTTCGTCATCGCCGAGCGCGGCGCCGTGACTCGCCGCGGTGCCGGCTTTGTTCGGCGCACCAAAACCGATAATCGTTTTACAACAAATCAGCGACGGGCGTGCGGTTTCATTTTTAGATTCTTCCACCGCTGCGGCAACCGCATCGGCATCATGTCCATCAACATCGGCGATGACATGCCAACCGTAACTGGCAAACCGCTGCGGCGTGTCGTCGGTGAACCAGCCGGCCACTTCGCCGTCGATGGAAATACCGTTGTCGTCGTAAAAAACCATCAACTTGCCGAGTTTGAGGGAGCCGGCAAGGGAGCATACTTCGTGGGAGATGCCCTCCATGAGGCAGCCATCGCCGACGAAGACGAATGTGAAATGATCGACGATGCAATGCCCGTGCCGATTGAACTGCGCCGCCAGAGTTTTCTCGGCGATTGCCATCCCCACCGCGTTCGCCAAGCCCTGCCCGAGCGGACCGGTTGTGGTTTCCACGCCCGGCGTGTCGCCATATTCCGGATGCCCCGGCGTTTTGGAATGTAGTTGACGAAAGTTTTTTATTTCATTGATGTCGAGATCGTATCCATTCAAATGCAACAACGAATAAAGCAACATGGAGCCGTGGCCGTTGGACAGCACGAAACGATCGCGGTCGCACCATTGCGGGTTTTTCGGATTGTGTTTCAGATAATCGCACCACAACACTTCGGCGATGTCGGCCATGCCCATGGGCGCACCGGGATGCCCGGAATTGGCTTTTTGTACCGCATCCATGCTCAGCGCACGAATGGCGTTGGCTTTTTGTCGCCGATTAATTTTTGTCATCGGGGTTGCCATGGTGGCGGTATAGTAAATCAAAGCGGTGCTTAAAATATTAACGCTTGCGATATTTTTGCAAAATCATTGCCCCGGCGCCTCGCCCGCGGCCGGCGTTTCATACAAGTGCTTCTGGAAGCCGACAAACATTTTCCGGATGCTCTCCGTTGGCCCCAATTCCGCAACGGCATCGTGGATTGTGTGGTATTTCAGATCGATCAGGTCGGTCAACCGCTCGTCATCCAGTTCCCCCACGCCCTGATTAATATACTGGTTGAGCACGAACTCCAGAAACTCCCGCTTCTTGAAATCATAGTTTATCCAAATACTGGCTTTGCACATCTCCACACGCTCCCGGCGGCTGATGGGAGGCAGGGCATAGGCGATGTAAGCCAGCACATCGTAGAGATCGCTCTTTTGCGCATTAATCAAACCGGAGAGTTCGGCAAGTTGCTCCAGGGCGCATCCTTTTTCCGCCAAACCGTCCAACAGTTGTCGTCTCGTATCGGGTCGGCTCCAGAGTCGGCGTAATTCGTCCTCGTCTTTGAATAGTGCGGGCAGGTCCTGGAACAGACTCTCCATGAACTCCGCAGACGACATGGGCGTGCCGTTGGGATGCCAGAACGAGGTCGCCATCATGTGTTCAATGGTGCGCTCCTTGCCGTCGGCGAGTTTGATTTTTATCATGCCCGGTTTCTCGCATACGCAAGGAGACTGCCCGCATACCAAGCAAGATTCGGGCAACTCTTTTATGCACACGCAAGGTTGCTCGCCGCACTTGGCGCAAGGCTGCGGCGGCGGCGGCTCGCATTGGCAGGGATAGTTACCACACACCTCGCAAGGTTCCAGATCTTCCGGGTCGCCGTCCCATTCCGGGTCGTGGAAATGTTCGCATGCTTTCACGAAGTCATAAATCGTGAAGTAATCCTTGCCATCAAAGAGCCGAGTGCCGCGCCCGATGATTTGTTTGAATTCGATGATCGAGTTGATGGGACGTAGCAGAACAATGTTACGCACGTTGCGGGCATCAACCCCGGTCGAGAGTTTGCGCGATGTCGTCAGCACCGTTGGGATGGTCTTCTCATTATCGCGAAAAGTGCGCAGGTGCATCTCACCGAGTTTACCTTCATCGGCGGTAACGCGGACGCAGTAGTTCGGGTCGGCGCTGGTCTTGGTCTGGTTAATCAGGTCGCGGATTGCAAGCGCGTGCTGCTGGTTCGCGCAGAAGACCAGTGTTTTTTGCGACTGGTCAATGTCGCCCATGAACAGGTCGACTCGCTTCTTCTCCCGTTCCTTAATTTCAATGATGCGATTAAAATCTTTCTCAGTGTATATCTTGCCTGTCTCAACCTCACCTTCAATCACATCATCGTCCGATGTATAAACATAGTCATCAATGGTCGTGGCGAACTGCTTGACCTTGAAGGGCGTCAAATAACCATCGTTGATGCCGTCCTTGAGGGAGTAGATATACACCGGCTCGCCGAAGTAGTTGTAGGTATCAATATTGTCGTTGCGCTTCGGCGTTGCGGTTAAACCCAACTGCACCGCCGGCGCGAAGTATTCCATGATTGCCCGCCACGAACTTTCATCATTGGCGCCGCCGCGATGACACTCGTCAATGATGATGAAGTCGAAGAAGTCGGGCGGGTAGTCGCCGAAGTTTGGTTTGGGCTCACCATCCGCATCCGTTCCAACCATGAAGGTCTGAAAGATGGTAAAAAAGACACTGGCGTTGGTGGGCACGCGCCCCCTTTGGCGGATACTCTGCGGATCAATCCGCACCAGCGCATCTTCGGCAAAACCGCTGAACTCGTTGAATGCCTGATTGGCGAGGATGTTGCGGTCGGTCAGGAACAGGATACGTGGACGGCGGGCAGGCGTCTGTCCATCCTGCGGTTGGTTTCGCCAGTTGCCGAGCGACCATCGGCTGTTGAATAGTTTCCATGCAATCTGAAAGGCAATCGCGGTCTTGCCGGTGCCGGTTGCCAGCGTCAGCAGGATGCGGCTCTGTCCGGCGGCTATCGCATCCAGCGTTTTGGTGATGGCGTTGTGCTGATAATAGCGCGCCTGCCACTGTCCGCCCTTGTCATTAAAAGGAATCGCGGAAAATTGCTCGCGCCAGTGCTGTTCCTGCGCCTCGCTTTCGCCATAGACCGCATCCCATAATTCATCCGGCGTGAGGAATCGCGCCACCTCGCCCTCTTCGCCGCTACGCATATCCACGCGATAAATGCCGTGTCCGTTGGTGGCGTAGGCGAAAGGCGTTTGCAACTTTTCGGCATACTCCTTGGCTGTTAGGAACACATAAACTGTCCGCTGTTAAAACACATAATCTGTCCGGTTTATGCCAGCTCTTGAGGGGGGCGGTTTATGAGGCGGACAGAAGTGTTACAGGAGATACGACAGATGAGATTTGAAGAGTCATATGGGGGCTGGACCGAGGGTCGTCTGAGCCAGGAGGAAGCGGCGCAGTTACTGGGTGTGTGTGAGCGCACCTTCCGTCGTTACATCAATCGTTACGAGGAAGAAGGCCTGGATGGGTTGATCGACAAGCGGCTGTCTCAGGTATCGCACCGTCGGGCACCGGTCGATGAGGTTATGCGCCTGGTGGATCGGTACCGGAGCCGGCATGAGGGCTGGAGTGTCAGGCACTACTACGCCTGGTATCGGCGCGGCGGTGGTGGGCGTAGCTACAACTGGGTGCGCAAGTCCTTGCAGGCTACCGGAGCGGTGACGAAGTCATCGGGCCGTGGGCAACATCGCAAGCGGCGCGAGCGAGCGCCGGTGCCGGGCGTATTGCTGCATCAGGATGGCAGCACCCATGCCTGGGTGCCGGGACAGACCTGGGATTTGATAGTCACCATGGATGATGCCAGCAATCGGCATTACTCCATGTTCTTCTGTGACCAGGAAGGCACCCGGAGCAGTTTCCAGGGGGTACGTGAGGTGATTGAGGCCGAGGGCTTGTTTTGCTCACTGTATACCGACCGGGGCAGCCATTACTGGCACACGCCGACGGCTGGCGGCAAGGTGGACAAGGGCAACTCGACGCAGTTTCGGCGCGCCTTGCAACAACTGGGCATAGAGATGATCGCGGCCTACTCGCCGCAAGCCCGAGGGCGCTCCGAGCGGGCCTTTCGCACCCACCAGGAGCGCCTGGTCAAGGAACTGGCCGCCGCCGCCATCACCGATATGGCTACTGCCAATGAGTATCTCCGGCAGGTGTATTTGCCCGCCTTCAACGAAGAGTTTGAGCAACCGCCGCGGGAAGTTGGCTCAGCCTTTGTGCCGGTGCCGGAGGGAGCGCAGTTGGACAACATTTTCTGCGAACACTACGAGCGCCGGGTACGCAAGGACAACTGCATTGAGTTCGAGGGCCGGACCCTGCAGATACCGGCAGACCGCCACCGTTACCACTACATCAAAGCTAAAGTGAAGGTGTTACGGCACACCGGCGGCGCCCTGTCTTTGTGGCACGGTCCCCGAAAACTGGCCTGTTATGACGCGGCCGGCCAGCTCATCCAGACTGACTTACCGGTGGCTGCCTGATGTCCGCTGCGCCATCAATAACGGGCACCTCAACAAGGTTTCCCGACATCGCCAAAAGCGGACAACTCATGTGTTCTAAAACCGGACATTTCTATTTGTTGCTAACACTCCTTGGCTTGCCCCAGCCCCTCGGTGACCGGCAACCTCTCGCGCTTGGCTTCAATCACCGCCAGTTTTTGGTTTTTATAAACCAGCACATAATCGGCGATGTTCTGTTTGGCACGCCTGCCCGCGCCTTGCAAACGACCGAGGGTGATGACCTCAACCCGGATGTAGCTTCCGTCTGTGACCTCCCAGTCCGCTTCCTTAAGCGCCGGGGAAATCAGGTCGAGCCGCGTTTGGGCTTCGTTTCTGTTGGCTTGGTCAGGCATCATGGTCGCTTTTCAGATTAGCGATAAAACACTTAAATCGTTGAAAATTATCAGTTTTAACAGTAAAAACACGGTTTTTCGGTTTTGCTATAAAGTACTTTCCCGCATCATCGGCTTCGTTCAAAGGGGTAATTTTCATGATTAGCGATTAAGTTGGCAACCCATTGATTATAAGGCAATTATAGGTAATTTTCTCTGCAAAATTGATTTGCGATTAAGTTGGAATCAAGCCCCACGTTTCAAGTAATTATAGGTCATTTTCTCTGCAAAATTGGTTTGCGATTAAGTTGGCAACCCATTGTTTATAAAGCAATTATTGGTCATTTCTTCCACCAAATCAGTTTGCGATTAAGTTGGAATCAGGCCCACCAAGGAAGGTAACGAGCGTATCGCGTTGCCCCAGATTCACCATTTTCTGGCTTAATCAAACCGTCTCCTTTTGTGGCTGCAATAATCTGAGATACTGTAACTGTCAGGTTACTGGCAAGATGGAAACGTGTGCGTAAAGACGAGTTTGTCATGGGCTCATTAAAAACATAACGCAAACAGCAATGTTGATAGCAAGCACGAATACGATCCCGTCTGCTCATCTCAGAAAAATCAACATGGGAATATAAAACGGCCGTGGTTCGGATGTCGTCCTCTCTAAATTCTGGAGCAGGGAGTTGAAAAACCTCAACCCGCTGGATTACTTTATCAATACCACTACCCTTCTCCTCACAAATACCGAGCCGCCGCATAACATCAGCCAGTCGCCCGTTGCGAGACCGATACCCGTCAATGAACCGATCAATCTGGATGATGGGCTTCCCTGGATTGGATATTTCCACCCTGTCTGTATACATCTCTATCATCACTGACGCACCACCGACAGAAAAATCCTGATGGATTAAGGCATTGGCAATTAGTTCGCGCAATGCCTGTTTGGGAAACATTCTTTGTTCAGTACGTACCGTCTCTTCAAGGATATAGTTGCGCGGTGCCACGTTGTGGACAAAATTCACCAGGTTTTCAAATTTAACGACATAACCAGAAAATCCTTTAATATCTCTACGTGTTTGAGTTTTGCCCGTGTCTTCATAAAGTACAAAGCGGGCTGTCTTGCGCGCAATTTCCTTGGAGAATTTGTTTATATCCTCCGCCAGCAAGATGGCTCCCAAGTTGGTAGCAGCCCATTTACCGGATTGACTCTGAACAAAACCTTCTTCTTCAAGACGCTGTAAAACGGCGGGTTGTGTAGGATAAGGCAAATTGAGCAACTCAAAGTAAATTTTTGTATCAAGCAAAGCAATTACTTCTTCTGCGCTTACATATTCCATTGCCGTTTGTACAAACCAATCCTCGTTGGTTTCTGCAAAAATCTCTTTCAGACGGTCGGGGGGCATTCCAACAACGCTTTCACCAGCGCGCATCAGGTAATGCCCATTCAAACCCAATGGTTGTCCGGCGGGTCGTGCAGGTATTTCAAAAACCAGAACCCGGCCATCCGGATGTTCAATTTCATCGACATCCACCCGGATGCGCAATTGATCAACAATGCTGCGCTTCAGATTATTTAGTTTTTTTGCAGATGCGAACGCTTGAGTGCCGGTCACCTTTCTCGGGTGATCATTTGTAACGCCTAAAATGAAATGTCCGCCGCCTTCGTTGGACAAGGCAACGCAGTATCTCAATACATTATCAACCCGATAGGATTTTGATGCTGCTTTGAATTCCAGATGTTCGTTTTCGGCTGAAACGGACAACCATTTTTCAAGCGTTTCGATGGAGATCATCTATTGGCCTCCGAGAGCGTGTAATCAAGGTTTTTGGAGCGCACAGTCAATTCGCCGGTGAATATCTGGTGAGGATGAGATTGTTTGAGTTTGGCACACTTGCCCGCGCCTTGCAGACGACCGGGGGCGATAAGCGCCGGAGTAATCAGGTCGAGCCGCGTTTGGGCTTCGTTTCTGTGGCTTGGTCAGGCATCATGATCGCTTTTTCAGATTAGCGATAAAACACTTAAATCGTTGAAAATTATCATTTTTCACAGTAAAAACACGGTTTTTCGGTTTTGCGATAAAACACTTTTAAGGCACTATCGGTTTCGTTCAAAGGGATGACTCCAAAGATTAGCGCTTAAGTTGTCATGACCCAAAACATATATCTAAACTGAAGTTCCTGTAGCTCGAATAGAAATTTTTCTCTGTTATTCTCCTATCAGGCCCGCGTTAATTCTTGCTCGGCCTGCTCCGGCGTAAGTTCAGATACTTCGGTGAGTGCATCCAGAGTACGTTGGCGAAGATTGAGTTTACCACTACCGTTTTCCCAGTTGGTTACCGTGGGCGGTTTGACACCAACTAACTTCGCAAACTGTGAGGTGTTCATCCGAAATCGCTTGCGGAGTCTGGTGACCGCCGCCGCTGTTGGCGTAAACGTGTTCTTGCTTTTCTTGACCGTTTTTTTTCTAACAGCACTTGTTTTGCGACCGGGTTTTACCGGCTCTTCCATGTCCACGCCAAAGACATCGGAAAGATCTGCCCCTGCCAACCGGCGTCGTTTTCCTTTTCCAGATGCAGCTGACTGAAAATCCAGTTCGGTGGTGACCAGTTCTTCATGATCAACATTACGGAGTAGAAAAAGTAGTTCCGGCTGATGGTCTAGCCTGACACCAACACCGTACAGGACGGCGGCAATATGTTTACACATCTCTGCCCAGTCCGGACAGTCACAGGCAAGATTTATCTCGCTGGGTTTGGGGAATAGCCCCTGATTTTGTTCGGTCACTGTCTCCATGACATTATCGGAAAAACGTCCCTGCAATAATTCCAGCATGGAGCCAATCTGACCAGCGCACTGTTTGCGGACGTTTTTCCACTTGTTAACAGGCAGTGGCTTGATGTCAATGTCAACGCTATAAAGTGCCGAGCCGCTGACCATGGCCTCGACCTTACCCTTGGAGATGGCTAGATGACATACCGAACCGTTACGAACATAGGTTCGCCCCCTGGGTAGACGGTTCTCATAATCACTGAATTTTTCCAGGTGATTGCACCAGGCTTTACCCCAGAATGTACTGGTTATCCTCCGCCCCTCAACCTCAATGGGTTCAATTTCCATGCCCTTTTTTCGTAGTTTATGAATCTCTTTGGCCGCTTTGGCGCGCCGCTGCGCCACCGGCACATAGGGAGACCACCCGCCGTAACTCATGTATGTCACCTATAGGACTCGCGTCTTTTCAATATCGAGTGATACCAGATTGAGCAATGCCTCATTATCCATCTCTGTAAGCAGTGTGTCAGCGCCACCATTCAATAGATCGTTGGCGAGAGCCTTTTTTTCATTAATCAAGGCGTCTATCTTCTCTTCTACCGTTCCGGGGCAGACAAATTTGTGAACGAGTACATTATTTTTCTGTCCGATTCGAAAGGCGCGGTCTGTGGCCTGGTCTTCCACCGCCGGGTTCCACCAGCGATCAAAATGGATTACATGGGAAGCCTGGGTCAGATTGAGGCCGGTTCCTCCCGCCTTGAGGGAGAGAATAAAGAAGGGGGGCCCCTCTTCTGCCTGGAACTGTTCAACCCGTGCTTGTCTTTGCTTAACAGCGGTACCGCCATGGAGCACTAGGCCGGGCTGGCCGAACTGCTGTGCCAAAAAGTTTGCCAGTGGCGTGGTCATTGCGCGGAATTGGGTAAACACCAGCACCTTCTCCTGGCGTGATGCGATCTCTTCACAGAGTTCAGCCAGGCGCTGAAATTTCCCGCTCTTTTTCGGATCGTACTGATCATCCCCGAGCAGTTGCGATGGGTGATTACAGATCTGCTTGAAGCGTAGTAGGTAGGACAGCACCAAACCGCGACGCTTTATGCCTTCAAGGTTCTCAATAGCATTCGCCATCTGATTGACGGCCTGCTGATAGTGCGCCGCCTGTACTTTACTCAGACCACAATAGGCAGGCACTTCAGTCTTCTGGGGCAGGTCGTCGATGATTGATCGATCGGTCTTAAGGCGGCGCAGGATATAGGGGCTTACCAAATTGCGTAACGGTGCATATTGGTCACTCTCCCGCTCAGAGAGTAGTTTCACAAACCCCTTGAAACGCCTGGCTGATCCAAGTAGACCCGGGTTTAGAAAGTCGAACAGCGACCACAGATCTGACAACCGGTTTTCTACCGGCGTGCCGGTCAGTGCAATACGCGATTTGGCATGGAGATTCTTGACCGCTTTGCTCTGCCTGGCGGTTGGATTCTTGATGGCATGGGCTTCGTCCAGCACCAGCAGCTGCCACGCCTGTTCTTGTAGCCAGTCTTGACGCATCACTGTTCCATAGGTGGTCACCACAAGATCGATGTCTTTCAAGGTCGTACTTTCATTCACCATGGCATCCATGGCTTTTTTGTTCAGCTGGGAACGGTGAAAAAACAGGCTGCGTAGCGAAGGGGCAAAATGCTCAAGTTCTGCTTTCCAATTGCCAATCAGAGAGGCGGGAAGCACCAATAAGGAGGGTCGCTCACACCGCTTCTTTTTCAAGATAAGCAGTAGGGAAATCACCTGCATGGTTTTTCCCAACCCCATGTCGTCCGCCAGACAGGCACCCAATCCCAACTGAGAGAGTAACCACAGCCAGTTCACGCCCTCCTGCTGATAGGGCCGCAGGGTTGTTTTGAGTGCTTTACCCGGGTTGGCAGCCTTCAGCTGAGTGGGTGCGCGCAGTTCGTCCAGCAGTGCAGCCAACCATTGGCCCGGTTGAACAAGAGACCAGGTTCGACTCTCTGCCAGGACATCCTCACCCAGATCGGCTGGAGCACCTGCCAGCAACCGCATCCCTTCAGCAAAGGTGAGCCCGCCTGCCGTCTCCGCCTCCATCTTTTTCCAGTGGGCCAGGGCTTCGCTCAGTTTTCTCTGATCTACCTCAACCCACTGCCCCCTAATAAACACGAGGCCATCACCTGCCGACAGCAGCTTTTTCAGCTCGGACTCACTGAGTGCCTCATCATCCAGCTCAATATGCAGTTTGAAATCCAGCAGTGAATCGGCATTGAAGATCTGCTGCTTTTTTTCACCAATGGTCACGCCGGCACGTGGTCTGCTGCGTTTTTTCCACCAGTCAGGCAGCCGGACCACCACGCCGCACTGCTCGTATTGCGGCGCACCCTTTAGAAACGCATAGGCGTCCTCGGATGACCAGGCCAGGGGATGATATATGTCGCCGGTATCAACCAGTTCCCTGATCAGGGAACTGGACTGCGCGGCAAGCTGAACGGGTGAAAGGAGGCGGATCAACGCTTTTTTGTTTTTCGCTCCCGCATACTCCTGTAATGCGTGGCCGAGAGGTTGATGACGAATACGACCCTGCTCTGACAGCTCCGGAGCATATGTCGCCATAAAGGCAAAGGGAAAGTCAGGGTCATTTTTGTTTTCCGCCAGATGAAAACAGACACGGCCTACCTGATGCCATTGCGGCGCGCTCTTGGCAAGCAGTGCATCGAGCCCGCCGGCAGCCTGAATCTGTAAGCAGACCCAGTCATCCAGCGAGGACCGGATGTCCTGTAGTATCTGTGCGGAGAGATACTCTGCCCCACGCATCGGTGGCGCACTCCTGAGCAGAGGCAGGGTTTGGGCGGCTGTGTACGGCGCGATAGGCTCAGGCTGTTGTGGATCCGCCTGTGCCATCAGGCAGCGTTCACTCAGATATTGGCGGCCAAAGTTGCGCCAATATTGCAATGATGGTGAGAGATCGGTGCCACTTTTTCTTGCCGTTAGGGTGAACAAACCTTCACTCACGCTATGTGCAAATGCATTGCTGAGGGAGGCACTGGGAATCGCTTTGCCCGTCGTATCATCCGCTATTGATGGGAAGCAATGCAGATGTCCAGAGGGGAGCAGGCCTAAGTCAAAAGCACTCATTGCACCGTCTCTGTTCGGCGTAGGTCCGTCAACCCAAAGCTGAAATGTTCCCTTTTCTTCATTTATTAAGGTTCAAGATACTTTAAGGTATAGTAAAATGGTCATAACTAATTGTTCTATAAATGAAAAACAAGTATGTCATCCGTTGCCGAATTTCCGAGAAGAAATTCAGGGAAATCTTGCGGCTGTTTTGCCTTGATATCGAGGCTTGCAAAGTCGCTCAAATCACCGGCATCTCTCGCCCAGCGACCAACCGATTGTATACTCAAATCAGACAACACATCGCCGAGCAATGCGAGCGCGTCAGCCCCTTTGAGGAGGGCGCGGTGGAACTGGACGAAAGCTACTTCGGCCGGCGCCGAGTGCGGGGCAAGCGTGGACGCGGTGCCGCCGGCAAAGTGCCGGTGTTTGGCATGCTCGGGCGCGGCGGCAAGTCTATACGCAGATCGTCAAAAACTGCTCTATGGCTGAAATACTGCCGATTATCAGGCAAAAAGTCGGACCGGATACGGTCATTTATACCGATGGATTCAAAACTTACGATGGGCTCGCCGATTTTGGATATAAACGACATTACCGCATCAGACATGGGCACAACGAGTTTGCACGAGGCAGCAATCACATCAACGGCATTGAGAATTTTTGGGGCTGTGCAAAGTGCGCCTTACCCGCTTCAGGGGCATTCATAAACAGACCTTTTACTACCATCTGAAAGAGTGCGAGTTTCGCTTCAATACGCGCCACGAAAATAGGTATCAATATTTGCTAACATCTATCCGAAATCGACCGCTTAAAGTATCTTGAACCATTAATTATAATTTGTCATTCTCGCCGCCATTAAAGGATAGCGGCTAACGCCGCTGAGCTTAATAACTGGATTGCCCGGAACAAGCCGGGCAATGACGGGTTGGGGAGACAATGGTGAATCGGAAGGTAATAAGTCCTTTTGAGAAGACAATGGTAAATAAGTGTCACGCAAAGCGTGACACTAAAACGTGCTCTGGCGTAGCCAGACATTTTCTCTCGTGTGCTTTGGCTTCTCAACGCGCCTTTGTCTTCTCGATTCACTGTTACCTATCATTCGTCATCCTCGCCGGCAGGCGGGGATCCAGAGTGGCGGCGCAAGCCGCCCGGTGTATTCGCAACGCAACACAATACACCACGACACTACATTACACTACACAGCACAACGACCACAACGACCACAACGAAACAAAACAAAGTGTGCTAAAAACCGGCGGCTTCGCCGCCGAAATGATAGCGGCTACGTCGCTGGGGGTTATAATAGATTCTCGCTGCCAGCGAGAATCACGGTCTGGGGATGTGGTTTAGATTATGCCGGTATTAGTTACTCCCATCGTTTTTTAGTTCTGGGTTCTCGCCTTTGGCGAGAACAACAGACTGGATCCCCGCCTACCGGCGAGAATGACGGGTTGGGGGACAATGGTGAATCGGACGGGAGTGATTTCTTTGAGAAGACAAAGGTAAATAAGTGTCACGCAAAGCGTGACACTAAAACAGCGTTACTCTAATGATATGGATATCCCCGGCTGGCGGCTTCACCCGCTTAAAGGGAAATTGAAAGACCATTGGAGCATCGTCGTCAATGCCAACTGGCGCATCGTGTTTCGATTTGAAAATGGCGATGTATATGTTGTTAATTATGAGGACTATCATTAAATGAATATACAACAGCACAATCCACCACATCCGGGCGCATTTATCCGGCGCGTTTATATGGATCCGTTTGACTTGGGATCAAATGCCGTAGCGAAAAAACTGCAAGTCAGTGCCAGCACATTCAATCGGTTGCTCAACGAAAAATCCGGCGTGTCATCGGAGATGGCGCTGAAGTTGTCTAAAGTACTTGGCCGCTCGCCGGAAAGTTGGATGCTGATGCAGGATTATTATGATCTTCATCGGGCGAAAAGCAGGATGGATTTAAGAAAATATAAGCCGATTCGTTTTGATGAGCAGGCTACGGCGTGAAAAAGATGCGATCAAAATCGAGGGCAACTGAAACGCAAGAGACTCTTGCGGGGGAACTGGCGCATATTCGGGTTGGAATCAGTAAGGGTTTTGAGCAGATTGCGCGGGGGAGTTAGCCGAAGGGTCGGTGGAATAAGCGATTGAAAGAGCGTTTCAGCGCGCGGTTGAAAACAGAAAGAAACGGATGTTCATACGCCGGCCTCTGAGGGGACGCGCTCGGATGTGTTCTTGTCGGCGGTCAATTCGCCGGTGAAGGTTTCGTTTCTGTTGGCTTGGCCAGGCATCATGGTCGCTCTTCCAGATTAGCGATAAAACACTTAAATTGTTGAAAATTATCAATTTTCACAGTAAAAACACGATTTTTTGGTTTTGCTATAAAACACTTTTGACAAGCCCAATTCGGTTCATATCCCGCACATGGCCCGGTGTTGTTCATCATAACACCCGCCAGACTCCGCCTTTGTCCGGACCAACGCGCTTAATCCTGCCTTCGGCTTTCAATGTGGCTATATGTTTCTCCGCCGCACGCCGACTTATGCCGAGGATGTGAGCGATTTTCACGGCACTGATGCTGGTATTTTCCCCCATCAGTCCAAGAATTTTTCCCAGGGTTTCTTCCGACTCTTTAGACTGCTCTAAGTGATTGTTTTTTAATCCCTTTGCAGCTTCCTCTCCGATTTCTTCCGCCCCCCCTGTTGGTGTTTTCTCCGACCCCTCCTGAGATTTTCTCCCCCCCCCATCTGGTATTTTCTCCCCCCCTGAGCCCTGTCGTAACTTATTGTTCTGTATCAATTTTGATGGTTCTGT
Source organism: Candidatus Poriferihabitaceae bacterium (assembly GCA_965249835.1). Lineage (GTDB taxonomy): Bacteria > Pseudomonadota > Gammaproteobacteria > Arenicellales > Poriferihabitantaceae > JAHRAW01. The sequence continues at coordinate 19,787 of CBDFMY010000001.1, read as the reverse complement.
CGCAGTTTTCTCCCCCCCCCTCCCGGAGTTTTCTCCCCCCCCCAACGCTGAAATCTCCCCCTGCGTTTCATGCACGGAGCCGACAAACGACAATGAAAAGCGGAATATATCGTCCTCTACTAGTTCCGGGTCGTGTCCGCAAAAGTCCTTACAGTATCGGTACAACTTGCGAACCCCTGAACCCAATTCATCTGCCCGGCCGATTTCTCTGAATACCCGGGCAATGCTGGGGTTCTTGGAGAAAGGTGAAAACGACTGCGGGTCAATGCGCCCCGAAGCGTTTGGCTTGTTGCTGTTTTCGGTGAGCAATCGCTTGGATTCAATGATCAGTTTGGCGGGGAAGGCATGGCTATATTCACGATGCATCAGCAAATTGCCGACAATCTCCCGCATAATCCAAGAGCGTAGGCTGACTTGTTGATCCACTTCCAGATAGAAGGGGTCACTGAGATGTTTTTCACCAAAGGCAAGCAGGCGACTGTAACTGTCTATCAGGTTAGTTCGGATGTCGTCCCGGTCGTCATATCGATCAACATTGACGCGGCGCAAAAGAGCATCGGTGCGGTGGTGTGGCAATGCCGACAAAATGGTGCTGTCTTTGCCAAACAGCAAGATAGCCGCCAGCGTCAAACCGGTTAGACCCCGCTGATGATCTTGTTGTCGTAGTTGCGCGCTATCAATTAATTCTTCATCGCTCATGGATAACCAGGGATGTCCTGATTGACGGGTGCCTGCCAATTTCCGCGCTTTTTCAATCACTTCCGAGTCCAGGTCAGCCAGGGTGGCGTAGGGGTAGATTCTGTTTTCAGAATAGTAGTTTTGCTTGCTGTTATAACGTTCCACCACCCGATCCAGATTATCAGTGATGTCATAATCCCCATCTTCATTGCGGTCGTATATGCGCCCATTGCAGCGATGCACCTGTGAACTTGGCGGTACAACTATATGTAACAACATCACGCCATCGTGTTCGGCTTCTTCTATGTTCAAATAGTAAGTCGGCGTTAGTTTTTGCGGATTATTAATGGCGTTGGCAAAATCTTTTTTCATTTGCGGCAAACAATCGAGATCAACCCCCGTGGCTATGCCAGCATCCGTCACTCCGAGCAAAATATCTCCACCGTCCCGATTAAGAAACGCGCAAACTGTTTCAAAGAGATTGCTGCTCAGTGATTGCTTGGCGGCTTTGAATTCCACATTGCGAGATTCGCCCGCCGCGAGTAATTCTTCCACTCGTTGGTTCATGCGTCAGCCTTTAGAAGTGTACGCTCGGATGTGTTCTTGTCGGCAGTCAATTCGCCGGTGAAGGCTTCGTTTCTGTTGGGTTGGTCAGTCATCTGGGTTCGGACTGGGTTTCCCCTGTCTTTCGGTTGTCTCCACCTGTCAAAGGATGTCCTTCGCCCTTCGCGCTCAGAAAATTACTCGAGTCTTTTTTAATCGCATCCAGTAAATTGTCCATGTGTTTTGTAAGCAATGATTTTTCAGCATCGTCCAACTCCTTAATGGATTCTTTATATCCCGAAAAAGAACTCGCCATCACCTCTTTGTGTTTGTAGGACTCTTCAAGTTTCCTATTTTCTGCGCGCCTATTTCCCATAAATACCCCCAACCAAACCAAGACACCGAGCAACGAAAAAGATCGAAAAATATAAAATATTATTTCTTCACTGTTTGATGGAATAGACATATCAAGAGAAAGAATAAACAACGTTACACCGGCTAATGAAAAAACACCAACTGTCCATCTCTCCCACATTTTACGACTTTTTTTACATTCTTCTACTTTGTCTCTAAAGTTTTTTGCCAAAATAAAGGCGGTGGCACCAGCTGAAAGATCTGTTTCAATTTTTCGCAAAAGTTCACCACATTTTTCGTCGTGTTTTGCTATCGATTCTTTGATTTTATCAATATACCCAGAAACACCTTTTTCAGGGCTTCCAAGCATTTCCTTCTTTATTTCTTCGATTTGCGCAATCGTCTCCTCTAGCCCAATTTTCATAGACTTGTTTTCTGCGTCATCGACGAACATTGCTTCGTAAAATTCTTCAATCTCTTCGTATTTTGTAACACCATCAGCATGCGCAGCTTTGAGTTGGTCTAAAAGGCCGTCAGCGTCCAGGTCTTCCCTTATCTTTAAAATTTCATCGTGTATTTGTTTGACAGTATGGATTTTTTCGCCACATTCTTTCAAAGTGGCTATCAATTCGGGTTTGGTCATACTTCTAATCTTCTTGTCAGTCATCGTATTTTCTCCAATAAAAAATTAATTCTCGTATCCAACATTCGCATTAATCAAGTATTTTCACGCTCTATTCAGAGTTAATCAAACTATTTTTTCTTTTGCTGTTCTTCCAATTCTTTGGCTTTTGCTAAATCTGCCTCGGCTCCCGCCTTATCCCCTAACTGCTCTTTGGCAATTCCTCGATTGTTGTATGCGTTGGTATATTCCGGATTGAGTGCTATCGCTTTATCGAAATCTTTAATTGCTTCCTCATCTTTTCCTAACAAAGATTTAGTATTTCCCCGATTGTTGTATGCTTCGGCAGATTGCGGATTGAGATCTATCGCTTCATCGAACTCTTTAATTGCTTCATCATATTCTCCTAAAGAAGCTTTTGAAGTTCCCCGATTGTTGTATGCAACGGCATATTGCGGATCAATTTCTATTGCTTTATCGTAATCTTTAATTGCTTCCTCATATTCTCCTAAAGAAAATTTTGAAAGTCCCCGATCGCAGTATGCTTCGACATATTTCGGATTGAGTTCTATCGCTTTGTTGTAATCTTTAATTGCTTCCTGATATTTCTCTAAACGATGTTTTGATAGTCCCCGATTGTAGTATGCATCGGCATATTGCGGATCAATTTCTATTGCTTTATCGTAATCCTTAATTGCTTCCTTATATTCCCCTAAACAAGATTTTGCAACTCCCCGATTGTTGTACGCTGTAGCAGATTTCAGATTGAGTTCTACTGCTTTGCTGTAGTCCTCAATCGCCCCCTTATATTCATCTAAACGAAATTTTGCAAATCCTCGATTATAGTATGCCTTGGCATATTGCGGATCGAGTTCTATCGCTTTGTTGTAATCCTTAATTGCTTCCTTATATTTACCTAAAGAAGATTTTGAATTTCCCTGACTGTTGTATGCCGCAACAAATTTTGAATTAAATTCTATCGCTTTGTTGTAATCCTTAATTGCTTCCTCATATTTTCCTGATGAAGATTTTGTATTACCTTGGTGAAAACGAAAGCCAGCCGTATCTTTATTTTTTTCATTTTCTATAAACCCAATTAAATCGTTATAAATTGTGTTTTGATTGATATTGTTGAATTTACTAATAAATTCTAAAACTTTGTTTTTCAGTTCCTTGGGTATTATTTTGCTTTTAAAGTAGCCCTCCTTTACATATCCCTCTACAGAATAAACAAATATGCTGTCTTGCGCCACAACTCTTAATCGACTTGTCTGTGTTTTGGCAGGCTCTATTATTCCCATCTCTCCATCTTCCAATTTGTCATACTCAATGTCTGTCGGGCTGGAAAAAAGTGGTTGCCCTGTATTCAAAACAATAACCTCGCCGTCTTTATCGAAATTGCCATTACAGGCAAAAAAGAGAGCTACATAAAGATTACGGGTGAAATCAATTAAATTAACCTCTGCGCCATAGTGTCTTAGATCGGTTAATTTCTCTATATTGCTGGTTTTGTCGGGGAAATGTCTTCTTGCGTCATCTACAATTTTCTTTTCGAACTTTGGTGGTTTGTTGTGTTTGTTAATAGTATTTTCTTCCTTCGCCGGTCTATAAATTGACGAACTGACCCCATCAAATTCTCCGCTAAAAACCTCTCTTGTTCCTCTAAATATAAAATTGCCCTCGCCATATTCATCACAAATTTTGGCAATAAAATCCTGCGCGGCTTTATTTTTATTCTTTGTATTCATTTGCTGGTCAATTCGCCGGTGAAGGTTTCGTTTCTGTTGGATAGGTTAGTCATCAGGTTTAGATTTTTTCAATTCTTTGGCTTTTGCTACATTTTCTGCGGCTTCTGTCTCATCCCCTAACTTCCTTTTTGCATTTTCCCGATTGACACGTGCCGCAATTGCCGCAATAAAGTTCGGGTCAAGTTCTAGCACCTTGTCATAATCCTTAATTGCTTCCTCATACTTCCCTAAAGAAAATTTTGAAAGTCCCCGATTGCAGTATGCTTCGGCATATTGCGGATTGAGTTCTATCGCTTGGTTGTAATCCTTAATTGCTTCCTTATGTTTTCCTAAAGAAGAGTTTGCATTTCCCCGGTTGATGTACGCAGCGATATCTTCCGGATCAATTTCTATCGCTTGGTTGTAATCCTTAATTGCTTCCTTATATTTCCCTAATTTATTCTTTGAAAGCCCCCGATTGTTGTATGCAACGGCAGGTTGCGAATTGATCGCTATCGCTTTATCGTAATCCTTAATTGCTTCCTGATATTTCCCTAGATCATGTTTTGATAGCCCCCGATTGTTGTATGCAACGGTAAATTGCGGATCAAGTTCTATCGCTTTGCTGTAATCCTTAATTGCTTCTTCATCTCTCCGTAAATTACGATTTGTCACCCCCCTGTTGTAGTATGCCCGAATAAATTGCGGATTGCGTTCTATTGCTTTGCTGTAATCTTCAATTGCTTCCTCATATTTACCTAAAGAAGATTTTGCCCTACCTTTATAAAAAAAGATTCTAGCCTTATCGTAATTCTCTTCATTTGCTATAAATCCAATTAAATCATTATAAATTGTGTTTTGATTGATATTGGTGATTTTCCTGATGTAATCCAAAATATCTTTTTTCAGTTCCTTCGGTATTTTTTCGTCTTTAAAATAGGGCTTTCCGATGTATCCCTCATCAAAATAAACAAATATGCTGTCTTGCGCTACAACTCTTAATTGACTCGTCTGTGTTTTGGCAGGTTCTATTGCCCCCGTCCTCGCCCCCTCTTCTTTCGAATCATCATCGTCATACTTAATCTCTGGTATCAGGGAAAGTTGTTTTTTATTCAAAATAATAATCTCGCCATCTTCATCGAAATTTCCATTGCAGGCAAAAAAGAGAGATACATAAAGATTATAGGTGAAATCAATTAAATTGACCCTTCCGCCATAGTGTCTTATGTCGGTTAATATCTCTATATTGCTGGTTTTATCGGGAAAATGTCTTCTTGCGTCATCTACAATTTCCTTTTCGATCATTGGTGGTGTGTAGTCCTCGTCAATAGCACCTTCATCCTCCGCCCATCTATAAAGTGATGAATTGACCCCGTCATCATCTCCGCTAAAAACTTTGGTTGTTCCTCTAAATATAAAATCGCCAGTGCCATATTCATCACAAATTTTGGCAATAAAATCCTGCGCGTTTTTACTTTTATTCTTTGTATTCATTTGCTGGTCAATTCGCCGGTGAAGGCTTGGTGAAGCATGGATTGTTTGAGTTCGGCGAGGGAACGGATTTTGGTTTTATAGATGTCCACCAGCGTTTGTTTTTCTGCGGATAGTTTATCAAGGAAAGTTGCTATGCGCTGTTGTTCGGGGAGTGGTGGGAGAGGTACTTGGAATTGAGAAAGTTGAGACCACTTGAGGTTGTTGATATTCATACCATCAGACAGAGCATCAATGAAATCTCTGTAGATGTCGGATCTGGTCAAATAGAACAAGTATTTAGGCAATACGCGTTTAGCAGGAACAAGGATTCCCATGAAGCCGCCAAAAGCATAGTCAGAACCCGTCTCAACTATGCCTATCTTGCCAAGATGTTTTTTGCTCCCACTAGCGGTGCATACTAACAAACAACCGTGAATAATTTTCTTTGATAGCGGAATGTTTATCTCGTCATTAATGAAGCGTATTTCGTCGAAGTTAATCTCCCCGGTTTCTACCGTGATGTTATTGGCACGCAAAATTGCATTTTTAGAAACAGGAACTTCGTCGCTCTTTTTGTAGGTAAGCCCCCTGCGAAACTCGCAAACCTCGCCAAGTGCTGCTTTCTGCCACTCCGCCGTGACATCGCTCACTGAATCCTCGGCGGGTTGCGGATGTTGGAAGACGCTGTGTAGTGCGCTGTCAAACAATTCTTTTGCATTGGCGATATTTTTCTTGGTGTTGGCGGTTGCTGTGGCCATGGTTGCAAAGGCTTCGTCGAGAACCGCAACGATTCGTTTTTGCTCGGCGAGAGGCGGATAATATATCGTGACAGGCGATAGAGATTTTCTTGTAATCTGAGGTTGTGCTGCGCCACTAATCACTGACGTTAAATCAACACTTCCACGAAATAAATACTCCAAGAACTTCAGCGATAACTCGGCCACTTTGGGGCGAACGACCATCGCATTTCCTGTAATCCACGATTGCGGCTCGCTTATATTCACGCTTCCGCAAGTAGCACCGCGGCACGTAATAAGTAACTGAGATTCTTCATGGTTGAATTTGTTGTAACGACCAATAATTCCATTTGCCCCGAACACCAAATACTTTCCGTCCGAAGTCATTTCTTTCTTCGAGATGGTTTTTGGTTGGTATAACTCGCACACATCACCAATCGTCGTTTCTTTCCATCCCTTTCTTACATTATTTTCTTTCTGATAAAAAGTTTTCCCGACTCGCAAGATATGATCAACAAAATCCGGATTTTCCAGTTGATCGAAAATTGAAATATCGAAGGTGTAGGGAAGATAGAGATCGTCCAGCGCTGTTGACAATGGGTAAACACTGTTTTTCAGAGTTAAGTCTTTGGCTATTAGCGTGATGTCAATATCTGAGCCGGTCTTGTAGTTTCCTTTGGCGCGTGAGCCGTAAATCAGCACTTTTTCTATATGCGGAAATTGTGCGATGGTTTTTCTGATATTTCGCAGCGTATCCACATCCAATCCAAACATGACTTACAATCCTCTTTCATCCTTTTGTTTGAGTAGCGCACTACGTAGTTGCTCAAACGCAGCATAGTACTCGTCCATGATTTCGGAATATATTTTTTCTGCCGTATCCTGATTATAAGTGTGCACGGTATTTTTTCTGCTTGCAATCATTTTATATAGGACGTTGTCAGGAACTAATCCTCTCTCAAACGCAGTGCCGAATGCATCTTTGCTTCCGTGCATCCACGATTCACCCGCAAACTCATAAAAATCCTTGATGACATTCCATGCGAGTTCGTAGGTATACTCAAAACTTTTGATGACGCCTTTTTTTTCCAAAAGCGACAACGTTCTCTCCGACGAGAGTTCCACTTCTTCTTTCAGTCCGTCCAATGCCGCGCAGTAGTTATTTAATCGCTGAACCCAGCGTATATCTTTCTTGCTCATGTCAGTTCTCCTATTGTTTTCAAAATTTTCATTGTCTCATTATCCAGCAGTTTAATCTGCGCCAAAATCTCCTGCGGATGTCGTAACGGTGCTTGTTTCGGTGTATGCGGATTTTTCACCGACAAATCAAAAGTTTCCGGGTCTATATCACTCGCATGGATGCTCCAGGATTGCGCGGTATCAGCAAATACTTTTTGCATCTGCACGAATTCTTTCAAATCGTCATCATTCAATGGATTGGTTTTGCCGAGGCTGCGTCCCGGGTCCAGTTGGTAATACCAGATTTCTCGTGTCGGCGCGCCCTTCTCAAAAAACAGCACCACAGTTTTCACGCCCGCGCCCTGGAAGGTGCCGCCGGGGCAATCAAGCACGGTGTGCAGTTGGCAATTCTCCAGCAATTCTTTGCGCAATACTGTTGATGCGTTATCCGAGTTGGACAGAAATGTATTTTTGATTACCACTGCGGCGCGTCCGCCTGCTTTGAGATGTTTTATAAAGTGTTGCAGAAACAGGAAGGCGGTCTCGCCGGTTTGGATGGGGAAGTTTTGCTGGACTTCCTTGCGCTCCTTGCCACCGAAAGGCGGATTGGCGAGGATGATGTCAAAGCGGTCGAGTTCTTGAATGTCGGCAAGGTTCTCGGCAAGGGTGTTGGTGTGGACGATGTTCGGTGCTTCAATGCCGTGCAGGATCATATTCATAATGCCGATGATGTAGGCGAGGGACTTTTTTTCTTTGCCATAAAAAGTTTTCGCTTGCAGTTTCTTGAGTTGGCTGGTGGTGATTTTTTTCTTACCGTGGCGCAGGTAGTCGTACGCTTCGCACAGAAAGCCGGCCGAACCGCATGCGCCATCATAAATCGTCTCGCCGGGCTTGGGCGCGGTTACCTGCACCATGGCGCGGATGAGCGGGCGCGGCGTGTAATACTCGCCGCCGTTGCGTCCGGCGTTGCCCATGTTTTTAATCTTGGCTTCGTATAGATGGCTGAGTTCGTGCTTTTCTTTTTGCGAGCGAAAGTGCAATTTGTCCATCTGGTCAAGGATGTCGCGCAACGAATAGCCTGATTGAAACCGGTTTTTGATCTCGCTGAAGATCGCGCCGATTTTGTATTCAATAGTATCCGCTGCGCCGGCGCGCTCCTTGAAACCCTTGAGATAGGGAAACAGGTCGTTGTTGACGAACGCAATCAGGTCATCGCCGGTCAATGCACGGTCGTGGTCCAAAGCACCATCCTGTTTTTTCGGTGCCGCCCAATTGGACCAGCGATAGGTCTCTTCCATCAGGAATTTCCCGGACTTGCCGCGAAGCGTCGCTTCCATTCTCCGCTCGCCTTCCAAATCATCCAGATACTTCAAGAAAAGTATCCACGAGGTCTGCTCGGTGTAATCCAGTTCGGTGGTGCATCCGGCTTCCTTCCACAGGATGTCGTCGATATTTCTGAAAGTATTTTCGAACATGGTTTCCTCTACAAAGGCGAAGATTTCGGCACCGCGCTGTTGGCGTTTATCCATGCGTCCCAAATCTCAAGCAGGTCGGGATTGACCGCGGCAACCACCGAGCGTTTGCGCAGCCGGGCGCAGTCCAGCGGTTTGCCGGAAAGCGAGGTGGCGGCACCGCCGGCTTCGGTCAAAATTAAATAACCGGCGGCGAAGTCCCATAACTTTTGTCCGCCGTGCAAATACAGTTGTGCGCGACCGGCCGCCAACCAACACCATTCCAAAACCGAGGAGCCGAGATTGCGCTGCGAGCGATACGGCGGCGAGCGCACCAGTTGTTCGGCGAGGTCGCCGACCAGGCGTTTGTAATCAACGATGGCGATACATTCGCCCAATCGGCGGGCGGTGGCGGAACACGCCAGCGGTTGTTGATTGAGATACGCACCGCGTCCGGCTTGCGCGCAAAAACATTCGCCGCGCACCGGATCAAAAACCACGCCGAGTTGCGCCGCGCCATCCACCACCAACGCCAGCGAGATGCCATAAAAAAGGAAACCGGTGGTGAAGTTGGTGGTGCCGTCCAGCGGGTCAATGACCCAGTAACCTTCGCCGCTATGATCGCACACCGCGACCTGGTCGGTGTGGTTCATCTCCTCGCCGATGAAGCCATACTGCGGCCAGCGGTGGTGCAGTTTCGCCAGCAACTGGGCTTGCATCCGCCGGTCACATTCGGTCACCCAACTGCCGTCCGGTTTGGTGGTGCGAGCGACCGCGGCGTGGGCTGCGGCATCGAATACGGCGTGCTCTTCCCGCACCGTCTCGCGAATCAAATCGCTCAGTTGGAACAGGTCGGGGAGCGCGTAGCCTGCGACGGCTTTGGGCAACTGGGCTTCAACGATCATGGAAAATCCCGTGCGCCAGAGTGTGGAGGTCGGGAACGAGACCGAGCCGCTGCTTGAGTTGCACATAACCCAGCAGGTGTTTCGGCGGTTGCCCGGTATCGGTCGGCGCGGCTGCCGGTTGGTCGTCAATTTCAATCACGCTGGGCGCGGCAAAACTGCTCAGCGCAAAAAACTCGTCGGGCTGCCGGTGCTTCATTGGCAACAGAATTACCGCGTATTTCCGGTGTTTGGTTTGGTTACTGCCGGCATCGGCAGCGTCGGTGTCGTCGGCATCGGCGGCGTCATCATTAGCGAAGACGGCGGCGTTGATTACCGGCACCGTGAAACCGCGCCACTCAACAGCGCCGCCAATCCATTCGTGTTCGTGCCCGGGTTCGTGTTCGTGCATAGCCGGTTGCGTTGTGCTGATCACTTCGGCAACCATCGTTGCCGGAATCACCAGCGGCTGCCGACTGGTCTCCAGCACCACCACGCGCATGGTTTTTTCCGGCGATGTATTCGGTTGTGTTTCGCAAAGCGGAAACAACGTCAGCCGGTCTCGCTCAAGCACTTCACGATGAATGAACGCATCGGGGTCGAGAATCAACGCCAGGCTGGAATCCGCCGACCCGCTGCTTCGGGTAATTGGAGCAACCCCGGCAATGCCGCGAATAGACGCGAGTTGCGCGCCGGCGTTTTTAGGGGTGAGTTCAATGAGGTCGTGAACCGCATCCACTTCAACTGCGGCAAAGCGGTCAGCCAGACGCAACAACACCAGCAAGGTCATCGGTTGCGCGTGCGAACTATCTCTCGCGCCGATTATCGCGGTTTGATCAATGATGGGTATTCGCCGACCGGCAATGGAAATATATTTTCGCTGCTCGTGCGTGATTACTTCCTCCGCCGCAACTCGTATCACGAGTTCGATGATGTGCGCAGGCAAGGCGAAACGATATTCCCCGATCATAACCAGCAACGCACGATGCGTGTCAATGACCGCCGGCAACCCAAATTGAAAACCAACACTCCCGTCTTCTGCCGACTTCATCGCCATCAGCCCGCCCAATTTTTTTATGTCATCGCGCATCGCTTCCTGGTCGTGGTCGGCATCGTGCAACGCTTCGCCGTCATCGGAATAATCAACCAGTATGTGCGTGCGTGTTTGCGGCACGGTAATGGCAATGTTGATGTGCGCGACCGCATCCTTGCCGCATGCGGTGCGTTGTTCGGCGGAGTGGATGCGATGCGCAATGGTGTGGCGAATCATGCGCTCCAGCAACTTCGTTACGCGCTCAATGACTGGTTGTTCCGCTTCAACCGCATCGCCGGAGAAGTTCAATTCCACTTGCTTGCCTTCGGCGACCTCAACGATGCCACGCAGTTGCGACAGACCTTCACCGAACGTGTGCATCGGCACATCCGGCGCGCTGGTCGCTGGCGGCGCATCGTGTAGTAACAGTGCCACCAGACCAATCAGTGTTTTGATTTGCTCGCGGGTTTCCGAAGGGACAAAACCGATGTCCGCCACCAAACCATCGTGAACTTCTTCGAGCAAGTTGAGTAAAGATACATCATCGGCATCGGCTACTTCACCACTTTGTCCGAGCAGTTTCGCCACGCGGTTGCCCAACTCCGCCACATCGTCAAAACCGGCTTGCGCGGCGCCGGATTCAAGCGCGTCAAATTCACTTTGCAACGCCGCCAGCCGCTCGGCACTCGCGCCGTGTGCGCGCCACGCGGTGAGATGGTCACGAACTCGGCAAAGAATCGCTTCGCTTTGCGAAAAAAACATTTCCTCAACTCATGAGCAGCGGTTGGCGGTTGTCAAGATATGCGCTATCGTTCGGACGGCAGAGAAGCGGCGGTTACTTTCAGTTTTTCGATGCCCTCAGCAACCTGCGATGCTTGCGCGCCGGATTGTTCGCCGGCAATTCGGAGTTGCCCGATGTTTTCGCCGATGCTTTGCGCGTGCGCGGAACCGGCTGCCGCCTCGCTCGCCGCTTGTTCTATGAACTCCAGCAATGCGCGGCTTGCGCTTTGGATTTCCGCCAATGCCCGGGCCGCTTCCTCGGCGGGCGCGATGCCAACGGCGACATCGGTGGCGGTGATTTCCAAAGACGATACGATGTCATCGGCATCGCTTTGCATGGCGCGCACTTGCTGGTCGATGGTATCCGCCGCGCGCGCCGTGCGGTCGGCAAGGCGGCGCATTTCCTCCGAAGATTCGCTTGCTTGCGTGGCACCGAGCATGCCGCCGAGCATGCCGCCGCGCAAAGATGCGTTGATCGACAACACGCTGGTTTGCTCGGTTACTTCGCGAATCATGCCGACCGTTTCATTAAATTGTCGGGCACTTTGCGCGAGTTGTTTGAGTTGCTCGGCACTCGCGTGAATCCGGTTGCGGGTGTCGTTGATGCCGGCCATGGCGTTTTGTATCGCCGCCGCGCCCTTTTTCGCGCTGGCGGCGGAGTGGCGTGCGCGCTCGGCGGACTGGGAGGTCGGCTGGTCAATCCGGGCAATGTCATCGGTTAAGGACAGGATTTCGCGGGCGATGCGGTCTATTTCCGCGCTCTGCGCGTCATGCCCGGCTTGCCATTGACTCATGGGTGCTTCGCCGCAGAAGGCGCGAATGGCATCCAGCAACCGGCCGGTGCGCTGGAAATAAAAGTCGCCGCGGTGGCGGATTTGCCGGCTGACGCTCCAGAACAATGCCAACAACGCCAGCAAAGTTGCCGCGCCGAAAATCCACAGGGTGTGGACGCGTCCCATTTCAAAGGGCATAGCAGCGGCGGAGCCGTTCCAGTCGGGTCGGTAGTGGAAATACGCCAGCCCGCTCAACGCGCCCAGCAATACCACCCACCAGAAGCTTTGCCAGTTGTTGCCGGGTTGACGCGAATTAGTTGTGCCAGTCGTGTCAGCCGAGTCAGTCGTATCGGTGGGGTCAGCGGCGGCGGAATCTGCAGGGTCGGTGGTCATGGGCTTTTGGGTTGGCATCATACCGCACTCAGCCGCGACCGATGTGGATGAAATGCTCCGCGCTCATTAGCACCGCACTATCGAGCACTCCCCAGATTTGCTCGCCGTCGCGCAGTGATTCGCGCAAAAAAGGCGCCAGCACCGGGTCCACATCGGCGGACTCTGCCGCCGGCAGGTCGTGGCGGAAAGATCGCAAACTGATGCGGCTATCCAGTAGCAACGCGCTGTTGAACCGCTCACCGCTCATCAACAGCAAATTCGCGGTGGCAGAGGATGCCACTGGCCAGCGACCGATGAAGTGGGCGAAGTCGATTACCGTGTAGACTTCCCCACCGATTGAGGTAATGCCCCTGACCCATTCGCGGCTGAGCGGCAACGGTTGCGCCGCTACGCCCGCCGGCGCGACCTGCAGACCTTCTGCCTGCGGCACCACCAGATTGAGGGATTGGATGGCGAAAGCAAACCCGCGCCAGATGTCACCCGCGTTGCCCGCTGCCGCCGGGGGTTGACCGAGACCGGCCTCTTCCAGTTGTTGCAGCAGTGTCATCGGGGTATCGGGGGTTTGTGTAGGCTCACTATTTCGCTGTCAGTTTTTTTTCGTTTACCGTTGTCTTCTCAAAAGAACTCATCGCCTTGCCATCATTGCGCTTGCCTTTTCGTCGCCATGGTCGTTGTGCTGTGTAGTGTTGCACATCGTCACTCGGTCGGTCACATACTTAATGTATGCTCCCTCCCTCGCTCCTCGCGTGCCTTGCCTGACAACGAAAATGCGGCGCGCAATATTCGTCTGGATTATAAGGAGTTTGGCTACGCCAGAGCAACGCCGTTTTAGTGTCACGCAAAGCGTGACAATTATTTACCATTGTCTTCTCAAAAGGACTTATTACCTTCCGATTTACCATTACCCTCCAACCCGTCATTCCCGCCTACCGGCGAGGATGACGAATGACAGGTAACAGTGAACCGAGAAGACAAAGGCGCGTTGAGAAGACAAAGTAACCGAAAATAAGTCCAGCTACGTTGGGCTTTTTTCTCGTTTACTTTTGGCTTCTCAAAGAAAGTCACACTTTGCGATTCACATTGTCCCCCAACCCGTCATTCTCGCCGGCAGGCGGGAATCCAGTCTGTTGTTCTCGCCAAAGGCGAGAACCCAGAACTAAAAAACGATGAGAGTAACTAATAGCCTCATAATCCAAACCACATCCCCAATGACGAACTGGGGGTGAAGTTGCACTTAAGAGTTGAATTCACGGCATCATTCAGCAACGGAATTTAGTATAATCGGCAGTCATTGTCGATGATAGGTTGCCCCGCACACGAATTGCCCGAAAAGATGCCGAAAAAGAAGTCCGAAAAGAAATCCAAACACGGGAAGTTCCCTTCCCTGAAAAATCAGTTGCTGGTGTCCATGCCGCAACTGACCAGTCCGAGTTTTCATCAAACGGTTTCGCTGATTTGCCAGCACGATGCCGACGGGGCGATTGGAGTGGTCATCAATCGGCTTACCAAGTATCGCCTGGGGGATGTGTTTGGCGAACTTTCGCTGCCGGTTTCCAGCCTTGACCACACCGAACAGCCGGTGTTCGAGGGTGGCCCGGTTAGCCCGGAACTGGGGATGGTGATTCACGCCGACCCAAAGACATCCCACCGCTGGGAATATTCCATGGAAATCGGTGACGGGCTGTGGCTGACCAGTTCCCGCGACATTCTCGGTGCCATCGCCAGCGGTCACGGACCAAACAACGCCATCATGTTTCTCGGATATGCCGGCTGGGGTCCCGGGCAGTTGGAAATGGAAATCCAGCAAAATTCATGGTTCCACACGCCGGTTGACCATTCCATCATATTCAACACCGAAATCGACCAAAAGTGGCATCAAGCGGCCAAACTGCTGGGCATTGACTACGCGCAACTATCCACCGAGGTCGGTCATGCCTGACGGCCTCGGCGGCGAGCCGAAAATGCCCGGTGACGCGCCGCGAGTGCTCGGCTTTGATTTCGGTTTGCGGCGCATCGGTGTCGCCACCGGTAACACCCGCACCGGCACCAGTCAAGGGCTATCCACGGTGCGTGCCAACCGCGGGATGCCGGACTGGGCGCAAGTCGAGCGGCTGATGGAACAATGGCTGCCGGCGAAGTTGGTGGTGGGTTTGCCGCTCCACATGGACGGCTCGGAGAGTGCCATGTCGGCGTGCGCACGCAAATTCGGCGCGCGGGTGCATCGGCGTTTCGGGCTGGATGTGGTGTTTGTCGACGAGCGGCTGACTACCGCCGAAGCCGACCATCAGTTAATGCAATCCACCGCGCCGGGCAAGTCGCTTCAGCAAAAGCGCATTAAACATCGCGACAACCTCGCTGCCGAGTTGATTGTTCGCACCTATCTGGAGGACAATCGCACCTAGTGTATGACTCCAACCGACTGGCAACGCTAATCAAAACAATGGCTGATGAGATTAATTCTCAACAGCTGTCCGAGCCAATTCTGATCGGTATCCGCACTGGCGGCGTGTGGCTGGCCGAACGTTTGCAATCCGCCCTCGCTCTGCCGCCGCCGCTCGGCACCCTTGATATTTCCTTTTATCGCGATGACTTCAGCCGAGTCGGGTTGAACCCCGAAGTCAAAGCCTCCCACCTGCCGCTGGCGGTGGACGGTCGCAACATTATTCTGGTGGACGATGTGTTGCACACCGGACGCACCATCCGCGCCGCGCTCAATGAAATTTTTTCTTACGGTCGCCCCGAGCGGGTGTGCCTGGCGGTGTTGATCGAACGCCCGGGCCGGGAGTTGCCGATTCAAGCGGATGTGGTCGGGCAATCCCTCGACCTCGCCGATTCCGAGGACGCCAAACTCAGCAACACCGACGGTCGCCTCGCGCTCAACATTATTAATGTCGGAGACGCGCAATGACCGCCGCCGATGCCATTCAGTTTGATGCCAACGGAAAACTGAAACATTTCCTGACCGTTAGCGGGCTGCCACGAGAAGTTCTGCTCGGCATCCTTGATACCGCCGAGTCGTTCGTCAGTTTCGGCAAGCGTGAAATTAAAAAAGTTCCGCTGTTGCGCGGCAAAACCATGGTCAATTTGTTTTTCGAACCCAGCACCCGCACCCGCACTACTTTTGAAATCGCCGGCAAGCGACTGTCCGCCGATGTCATCAACTTGAATGCATCGCGAATGTCCACCATCAAGGGCGAGTCCATTATTGACACGGTGCGTACGCTGGAAGCCATGCACACCGATTTGTTCGTGGTGCGCGACAGTGCCAGCGGTGCCGCTCACTTAATTGCCGCGCATCTGCCCGAGCATGTGCGGGTAATCAACGCCGGCGATGGCCGCCACGCTCACCCAACCCAGGCGATGCTGGATATGTTCACCATTCGCCGTGCCAAGGGCGGCTTTGACGGCTTGCGGGTCGCAATTGTTGGCGACCTGTTACATTCGCGAGTGGCGCGCTCGCAGATTCACGCTTTGACCACGCTCGGCGTTGCCGAAATCCGCGTGATTGGACCGCGCACGCTGATCCCCACGGAAATCGAATCCATGGGCGTTACCGCTATCAGCGATATGATCGAAGGGCTGAGCGGTATTGATGTGGTAATCATGCTGCGGTTGCAACGCGAGCGTATGGACGGCCAGTTGGTGCCGAGCGAGCGGGAATATTTCAATCGCTATGGTCTGACCGAAGAGAAACTGCGTCACGCCGATGCCGATGCGATGGTGATGCATCCGGGTCCGATCAACCGCGGCTTGGAAATTTCTTCTCAGGTTGCCGACAGTTCGCGTTCGGTGATTCTCGAGCAAGTAACCAACGGTATCGCCGTGCGCATGTCGATCATGGCAACCATCATGGGCGGCTCGGAGGAACGATTGTGAACCTGCTAATCGCCGGCGGTCGCGTGGTGGACCCGGCAAATGCTATGGACGATGTGTGCGATGTGTATGTGCAGCGCGGCAAGATCGTCGCCATCGGCAAAAAACCCAAAGCCTTTGCCAAAACGTTTGATACGGCGAAACGAATTGACGCGGCCGGTCTGATGGTATTTCCCGGGCTTATTGATTTGTGCGCACGACTGCACGAACCGTTTGATTCGCACTCCGCCACCATTGCTTCGGAGACCCGCGCCGCCGCGGCCGGCGGCATCACGCGAATGGTCTGCCCGCCCGACACTTCGCCGGTGGTGGACACGCCGGCCATGGTGCGCATGATTCGGGAACGCGCCGAGGTGGATGGCTTTACCCGGGTTCATCCGCTCGGTGCGCTGACCGCCGCTCTGGACGGCGAACGATTGGCCGACATGGCGCTGCTGATGGACGCCGGTTGCGTGGGCGTAAGCAACGGCTTGCGAGCGGTGGAGAATACGCTGGTGATGCGCCGCGCCATGCAATACGCATCAACCTATCAATTGCCGGTGTTCGTTACCCCCTGCGACCCGTGGTTGCAAGGCAACGGCGTAGTCCATGAAGGCGAGGTCAGCACCCGCCTCGGGCTGCCGGCAATCCCCGAAGCGGCCGAGACCGTGGGCGTGGCACGCGACCTCGCGCTCATCGAGACCAGTGGCGCGCGCGCGCACTTCAATTTGCTCTCCAGCGCGCGCGCGGTGGAAATGATCGCCGAAGCCAACACCCGCGGGCTGGCGGTCAGTGCCAGCGTTGCCATTCACCATCTGCACTTGAACGAAAAACACATCGGCGCTTTTGACACGCGTTATAAAGTGTTCCCGCCGTTGCGCACCGAGCGCGACCGGCTCGCTTTGGTGCGGGGCGTGAAAGACGGCACCATCCGCGCGATTTGCTCCGACCACCAGCCGCAGGTTGCCGATGCCAAACTCGCGCCCTTTAGCGAAGCCGCGCCCGGCATCTCCGGCGTGGACACCTTGCTGTCGTTGACCATGGATTTGGTGACACAAGGCGCATTGCCGTGCGCCACCGCAATCAAAGCGCTAACCGCCAATCCCGCCGCCATCATCGGTATTGACGCCGGTCACCTCGGCGTCGGCGCGGTGGCGGATGTATGTTTGTTTGACCCGGCACGGGAATGGGTGCTGAAGCAAGATTCCATGGCAAGCAACGGCAAAAACTCCCCGTGGTTTGGTCACACCCTTCGCGGCAAAGTAGTTGCCACCGTCATCGGCGGTAAAGTAGTTTATAGCGATCCGTCGTAGTTGCGCTTGCCTTTTCGTCGCCATGGTCGTTGTGCTGTGTAGTGTTGCGCATCGTCACTCGCCCTCCCTGCCGTCATCCTCGCCGGCAGGCGGACTCATTTGCGGAGTAGATGGACTTTTTTTCTCGTTTACTTTTGGCGTCTCAACGCGCCTTTGTCCTCTCGGTTCACCATTACTTATAATTCGTCATCCTCGCCGGCAGGCGGGGATCCAGACGCGGCGTAGCCGCG
Organism: Candidatus Poriferihabitaceae bacterium; assembly: GCA_965249835.1. GTDB lineage: Bacteria > Pseudomonadota > Gammaproteobacteria > Arenicellales > Poriferihabitantaceae > JAHRAW01. The sequence continues at coordinate 1,768 of CBDFMY010000001.1, read as the reverse complement.
CGGCGGCGGCTTTGCCGCCGGTAATGATAGCGGCTAACGCCGCTGAGTTTAATAACTGGATTGCCCGGAACAAGCCGGGCAATGACGGACTGAGGGACAATAGTGAATCGCAAAGTGTGACTCTCTTTGAAACGCCAATGATAAATATCTGTCGCACTTCACGTGACCCCTTATTCCCAAAAAGTTCCCTGCGTGGCGTTACGATTATTTAATTCCTTGTTCACCTTGCGGTAAGGATTACTCTGCTATATTGCCTCGCAACTAAATCAGATTAGTAAGGTAATTTCATGCACACACAATTTGTTTCCATCCGAACCACGACCAAAGCAGCACCGCTGGTCGTTGCCCTGTTTGCTTTGGCGATGCTCCTCGTGCTGCCGACTCTGTCGCTCGCGGCAACCTCATCCCACGCCGCTGCCGGTCTGCCGGCGGCCAATGTCAACAACGGCTTTGCCGATCTGGTGCAAGCGGTGAAGCCCGCGGTGGTGAATATTTCCACCACCGGTCGCACCAAATCGAAACGCATCCCCGGGCTTGACCGGCAGTTGCCGCAGTTGGAAGAATTCTTTCATCGCTTTTTTGGCGAGCCGCCGGAGGGTTTTCATCGCGACCACAACACACAACCTCACGGGCAACCGCACAGGCAACCTCACACGCAACCACGCGAACGAACCACCACAGCCGTGGGTTCGGGTTTCATCATTGACCCCGAAGGGCTGGTGGTCACCAATTATCATGTCATTGATGGCGCCGATGAAATCGAAGTGGTGTTCGACGACGGCACTCGTCGCCCGGCGACTCTGAAAGGTCGAGACGCAAAAACCGATCTGGCGTTGTTGCAAGTCAGCACCGACAAACCGCTACCCTATCTTAAGTTTGGCGATTCCGATGCCGCGCGCGTGGGCGACTGGGTCATCGCCATCGGCAATCCGTTCGGGCTCGGCGGCACCACCACCAGTGGCATCATCTCGGCACGCGGACGCGACATTCAATCGGGCCCGCTGGACGACTTCATTCAAATAGACGCATCCATCAATCGCGGCAATTCCGGCGGGCCCCTGTTCAACATCAAAGGCGAAGTCATCGGCGTCAACAGCGCGATTTATTCTCCCAATGGCGGTAGCGTCGGAATCGGTTTTGCCATTCCCTCTTCCATGGCGAGCAATGTCATCGCACAGTTGCGCGACAGCGGCGTGGTGCAACGCGGATTTCTCGGCGTTCAAATTCAAACCGTTAGCGAAGAAATTTCCGAAAGCCTCGGTTTGGAAAAAGCCACCGGCGCGTTGGTTACGCAAGTGAACACAGACAGTCCGGCGGAAAAAGCCGGTCTGCAGGCGGGCGATGTCATCCTGACTTACGACGGCAAGGAGGTTCGCAAAATGCGCGACCTGCCGAAACTCGTGGCGCGCTCCAAAAAAGAAACCGAAGTTGACATTGAGATTTGGCGCGATGACCGGACGCAAAACTTTGCGGGTCGTCATTGGCGGCAGCCAACCTTCCCTGCTCGCCACCGACACGAATAAAGATGCCGCCGAGTCCGCAGAATCTGCTCCCACACTTGGCTTAACCGTGCGCGCACTTAACCAGCAAACTCGGCGGCAATACGGCATCCGGGCGGACGCCGACGGCGTGGTAATCGTTGATGTGGATCCCGCTGCCGCCGCCGCGAGACGCGGATTGCGGGTCGGCGATCTCATCAAACGCATCGGTAACACTCGCATCAACTCGCCGCAGGCTATCGAAGATGCAGTTACAACTTCTCGTAAAG